>NZ_CP060782.1:0-2577500 GCF_014489515.1 Sphingomonas sediminicola
GATCTGATTCTCGTCTTTGCCCGAAGGCGCCTGCGCATCCATTGAATTAAAGGTCGCCAGGGCCTCAGACGGCTGCTCGTAGAAGCCGGCAATGTGCCGCTGATACCGCCGGATGCCCGAATGGTTAGGCCAGAGCTGAACGCCCTTCTGAATCCAGGCTCTGGCTGCGGGCAGGTTCCCTATGTTGGCATATGCGCGAGCAAGCTGAGCCGTTTTTGGGGCGCCCCATTCATCGTTAGCATGAGCGACCAATTGGGAGGAAAGGGCTTCGCGAAGGCGCCCGACATCGCTCAGCAACCAGGACTCGTATGAATATAATGCGCCAACCGGGCCCTTAGGGTGCCTTCCGTATTTCATGCCGCGCAGCAACCAGGCCTCCCGCCCGCGGTAGCTCGGTTCCATCCACGATAGAACTACATACGCACCGGCATCCGCGGGATCGAGTTTGAGGGTCAGCTTTGCCTCGTGGCGGGCCGCCTCCTTCATTGCCTCGGCGCGATCGGGAATATCGATACGTTCGGAAGCGGTGGCGTAGGCTACAGCCAGGACGTCATGACCGAAGGCAAATTCCGGATGACGCGCGACAACGCCTTGCGCGCGCTCGATCATCTGGGCCCAGTCACTTTGTGATTCACGGATCATATCGTTGGTCTGGAGCAGCGCCGATAAGGCGGAATTGTCGGTTAGAGGCGGGTTCGCGTTTCGCGCGAAAATGGCGATGTTGACGACGTCGGCAACGCGGGCCGCAACTTCCATCGGCAGGCCCGATGCTTCGCCCCGGTTTCGTTTGAATTCCAGCGACCATAAAGCGGCATGACTCCTGCCATCCTCGATCCGAACATCGACAATCAGATTGGATGCATCGTCCCTTACAAGTCCCGTCACGACCAAGCCCGGCAATGGGCTCGCGGAGCCGGGAGCCCCATTGCCGGCCAGCACGGTCTCTATTTGGCTATCGCCAAGCTCGTTCACGACCTCGTTAGGAATTCTCCGCGCCAGGGACCGAGCGTCTTCGGAATTGCTCAGAGTATCGAAGAGTTGCACCGCGACGCGATCAGGAAGATGGTCGTCAGAGACACGGCCACGGACGATCCAAAAAGCCCCGGCCAGGATGATCAGGGTTGCAACCACCGTCGCGGCCACCCAGGGCCAAAATGCGAAACGCCGCTGCCGCCGAGTGGGCGCGACCGCAGGGTCATCTTTGCCAAGGCTCGATGAAGTGAGGCGATAGCCTACGCCTGGAATTGCCTCGATCGCGTAGGGAGCTTCCGGATAGCCCGCAGCGAGTTTGCGGAGTTGGCTAATGCAGCGGTAGATCGCGTCGTCGCTGACCGCCAGTCCACGCCAGCAGCGGATCACAAGATCGTTCTGGGAAACAACGGAGCCGCGCGCCTTGGCGAGCACAACGAGAACCTGCATCACTCGCCGCTGGAGCGTTTGAAAGTCGCCGTTCCATTCGACTTCGCAACGGGCGGGCCAAACGCGGAGCGGTCCCAGATCGAAACCCGCCTCCTGTGCCAGGTCGATGCCGTGCACCCAGTCTTCAGTCGACTCGTACATCCGGTCCCCAGCCAGCTTTCCCGAGCGGTCACGTCATAACATGGCGCGCGACAGCGACGAAGTCGGACGAAGATCAGGCGAAATCAGGCAGAGATCGGGCCATGAATTTCAGCGACTTAGGTAAGCTTGCGAATGTCTTTTGCCTTTTCGCTGAAAGGAACGCCGTCATGTCGAGCAGAACAGTTCAACTGATTCAAAAGATCTTGGCGCGCGCTGGTGTGTGCACGGCAGTCGTTACGCTGGCCCTTGCAACTCATGCGGATGCGAAGCCCGGCTTCAATCCCGTAATCATTCGCGGCATTCCGAGCACCGCTCCCGTTTCGAATGAGCTCCAGCTTGCCTATCTAGCAAGCTTCCCGAACGGCTCACTCGAGCCCTCCGTCGACAAGATGAACGTCGGCCCGATGGTGCCGGGCGACCCACTGATCCCGGGCTCGAACCCGACTGTTTCTGCCGCGCCAGGCGAAATTGTGGTCAGCATCCACCGACCGCTCGGTCTATCACCTGACGATATTCCTGCCGAGAGCATCTTTGCGCCGGTCAATTTCGGTCCTGGATCGGTTGTGCGCCTTAGGGCGACGTTCATTGCTCCTGTCGGACCCTATGCCACCACGGGGGGCTTTGCGATCGGTGTGGGAGCCAGGATAGGCGGCAAGGACGACCTTCCTCTCGAACCCAGGGTTTTCGTGACCGTCAATGCACGGCCGAACCAGCTGGTGAGATTCCAGGTTCCATTCGGGTCGGTGGAGCCGACGAACACGGTCCTGCCGCAGGCAGTCAAGGACGCGATCTATTCCACGACGGACCCGCAGCCCTTCACGATCGAGCTAACGATTGACCGGAAGCTGGGCACGGGAACAGCGAAGCTCATGGTCATAGACCAGGTCTTTTCCCTGTCCTTCACCCTTAAGGATTTCCACGCGGATAGCGGGCCAACGATCACGAACGTGGGCCCAGGAATTGCGGTGAACTCGAATGCGCCCGGCCAGACCGCTTCCGTCCGTGTGCGCGAGTTCCGGATCTACACGACCGTCGGCGGTTGACCGCCGTCCTCCGTTCGGCGGGCTCTCCCCCCGCCGAACGGGCACGGCAGCTTCGAGGCATTACTTTGTGAAAGGAAAACAGCCATGTTTCGCCACACTCGCGGCTTGGATCGGCGAATTTCGTTCGCAAGCACTGTCGTTCTACCACTTTGCGCGGCGCTTTCGGCCTGTGGCGGCGGAGGCGGGTCTCGCATAGCGAGCACGCCGCCCCCGCCAATTCCGACGCCTACACCAACGCCTGCTGGAACGATTGAGGTGCAAACTAGCCTGCTGGACACCGTCGGCACGCGCGAAGGCGACTATGGGGTAATCGGCAGGCTCACGCTCACGCCGGGTGACGGCAGCGCTACCTCATATCGGACCGTTGCGCCCGGCGAATTCACCATCAACGTGAATCGGTATTTCGATGACGATCCATTCAATTACTTGCTCAAAGCGCCCGTTGGGCTTTTGCCCGGAGGACTGACATCGATCGGAGTCTCGGGCGATGTCGATTCCTGGGATTTCAACTATGGCGGACCGAATTATCGGTACGACAACCCTTACGGAGACTACGCGCAATACTTCGGCCAAAACCTCCAGGAATTCGAGGTCGCTCCTGACGGGACCAGGACGCTTCGGGTCAATTACGATTACACGCACGGCGTTTCGACGCGAACGCAGCCGCTGGCCGATGGCAATAGCCTGGCGACCACTCTTCTCTACGACATCGGCCTTTCCTACGTCTCGATGGGCGAATGGTCGTGGCGGGTTGTCGACCTTAACGGCACAGCCGCCGGCGACTTCGGAGACCTGCTGTTCGTCAATGGAGACCGGACGCCAGCCACAGGTATCCCTGTCTCGGGCACGGCAGTCTACGATGCCCGTTCACTGGTTCTTCTTTCGAGCGAGGGAACGGCGGGAATCCCGTTCACGCTGACGGCCGATTTCGGGCAGCGCACGATGTCTGCGCTGATCGAACAGGATTACAGGTACGATCCGACGAGGCCCGTTTCCGCAGATCCAATATTGGGGATCCACGTCAGCGGGGCCGCGGCGTTCTCCAACAACGGACTGTTCGACATCCCGCTGACCGGGTCGGCCAACTATTCGTACAACAATGCGGTGGAGACGCCGGTGAGTGAGCCCGTCACAGGCGCCATGAACGGCGCCTTCTTCGGCCCGCAGGCACAACAGGTCGGAGGCGTGTTCTCCATCGACCGGGCTGGAGGAACCCTGCTGATGCAGGACGCCTTCGTTGGCAGACAACGAGGTCCATGAGCGGGGGCTCTCATGGCACGAGTGACCTACACGGGCCTCCTGTTTGGACTGACGCTCGGGTGCGGCACGCTCCCCACGCCGTCACGAGCCGAGGCTTCGGCGCCGACAATGAGTGCTAACGATCCGTCGGGTCCAGCACTCGCACAGGCAGCCAGGTTGCTCGCCGCCGGCCAGCTCGCCGCCGCCCGAGCGGTGGTCGACGGGCTGGCCGGTGCGGGCCACGGGGACTGGAGCGGGACTTCCTCGATGGAATGATCAGCTATTCGGGCAAGGACTATCGGCGCGCCGAAGCGATGTTCCGTCGGATCCTCGATCGGGACCCGAAGCTGCTGCGCGTTCGGCTCGAGCTAGCCCGGACCCTCTACATGGAGAAGAAGGACGAGCAGGCGGACTATCAATTCAGCCTTGCTGCTGCCGAGCAGACGTCATCACAAGTTCGGCGCAATATCGCGAACTTCCGCCAGGCGATCCGGGCGCGGCGTTCGTGGCGCTTGAACGTCGATTTCGGGTTCGCCCCTGACAGCAACATCAATTCCGCGACCGAAAAGGAGTCGGTCAATATCTACGGACTGCCGTTTCGGCTCGATCCGGATGCCCGTGCCCGATCGGGCACCGGCCGCTTCGTCGGTGGTGACGCTTCAATCCGGCTGAGCCGCTTTGGCCAAGTTCCAATCTACATAGGCGCCTATGGACGATGGATCCGGTACAAGGATCATCGTTTCGATGACGCTTATGCCGGGCTGGAAGCCGGACCGGAGTTTGCGGTGGCGGGCGGGCGATTGCGCACGACGGCGACGGTTCTGAAGCGTTGGTACGGCGGGCATTCACTGGTCTCGAGCTTGGGGGCGCGCGCCGATTACGAGAAGATCGTTGGAGGCGGCTGGAATATCGGCGGGACGCTGATCGTCCGCCACAATGACTATGCTCAGCGGGGCGACGTCGATGGATGGTCTCTCGAGGCGCGCGCATCGGCTAGTCGGCCGCTTGGTCTCACAACTCTCGGCTTCGCCGACGCTACGATCGAGCGCGGCACTGCAGCGGATCGGGGCAGGCCTACTGGCGCGGCCGGATCGGATTCGGGGCAATCAAGGAAATCGGCTGGGGCCTGCGCCCGCAAATCCGCATCGATCTGGCCCGCCAGATCAACGACGGTCCGCTGGCGCCGTTCGCCAAGCGGCGGCAGGACTTGCTTCTTGAAGGCTCCCTCAGCATCTACAAGCGCGACTGGAACGTGGAAGGCTTCGCTCCCTCAGTCAGCGTGACCGCTACGCGCAACTCCTCGGCGCTCCCACTGTATGATGAGCGCCGATTAAGGGGGAGGTGCGCCTGATGAAGGCCTTCTGAAACCAGCCTTGCGAACGTCTGCTTTCGACCCATTCCTGCCATTAGGCGCCCGCCATCAACGATGAGAGGTCAGTAAACGTCCAGGTCGCGGCCCACGACGACCTGCCCGGAATAAGCGGACATCTCCCGGAGCACAGTCGTCGGACTCGACCGTTCCGAATCCACATTCGGACGAAGCGAAATCGAGCCATGGTACAGGATCAACAGGCGCGGCCTTGCCTTGTTCGCCAGGTCGACGAGCTGAGTAGTGGTCGTGTGATGGTCCCCCGCATAGCGGACGAAATCTGGGCGCTTTGCCAACCATTCCCGTGTCAGCACCTCGTGAATGAGGACGTCGCATCCATGGCAAGCATCGATGGTTGCATGCGTCGGCGTTGTATCGCCAGAAATGACAATACTTCGATCAGGCGTATCGAAACGATAGCCGAAGCTAGGCATGCCGTGGTTGGTTCGAAATGCAGTCACTGTGATATTGGCGTCCCGATAAACCACGCCTGCCTTGATCTCGTGCGCGTTCACCTGGTGAGCTTGAGCGACTGTCCGTCCCCCGTAGACCTTTCGATCCTTCGTCCTCACTTCGAAGTCTACCCGATAGGCTTCCATGAGATGACGGGTCATCGCGCTCAGTCCGGTTGGGCCGTAAACCTCTAGGGGGAACCGGCGGCCCAACACCCAGGGTGTCAGCCACAAGTCGGGGAAACCCACGGTGTGGTCGGAATGCAGATGCGTCACAAAGACGACACGAAGCTTGAGGGGATCGAGCCCGACGACGCCTTTTTCGACGACCGCGGATTTCGCGCGTCGGACAACCCCCGCGCCCATATCGATAAGGTAGGGCGTCCCGTTGACGACAATGGCTGTTGCCGGACCCGATCGATCCGGATCGGCTGGGGATTGCCAGTGCCCAGCAGCACGATTTGTGTGATCGAGCTCGGCGAAATTGGGTTTGTTACAGAGCTTGCGGAAGGCTGCGTGGGCGCAGGTCCGACAAACATCATCATGGCCGCGAACAGGGGCGCTCGAAGTCGCATCACAACCTCCAGCAGGTTGATGCATACCTATCAGAACTGTCTCAGCTGGTCACACGTGCAGGTCGTTTCGTTAGCAACGACGAAGTGTCAGGTTTCGACCCATTGCGGACTCTCATGCCTTGCGGGAAACTTGCTGCACAGCGAGGCAGGAGATTGTCCGATGCAAAGTATAACAGCAGCTGTTCTGATTTTGATGGCGAGTGCGGGGCTGGCGCCGCCCGACAGGGCCGCCGTAGAATATTTTCCTGCACCTGCCGCGGGCGGTCAGCCCGCTCCATATGCGAACGCCGTCAGAGTTGGAGACATGCTCTATCTGTCAGGACAGACGGGGGACGTTGACGGGCAACTGAAGGACGGGTTCGAGGCTCAAGCTCGACAGTCGATGGAAAACGTCGGGGCTGTGCTAAAGGAGCGAGGCCTCGGCTTCGGCGACGTCGTCAAATGCACCGTGATGCTTTCGGACATGAGCAAATGGTCCGCATTCAACGCGATCTACGTTCCCTATTTCCCATCAGGCCAGCTGCCAGCGCGCAGCGCCATCGGCGCGAATGGTTTGGCCGGCGGCGCTTTGATTGAACTCGAATGCTGGGCTTACGCGGGAAAGAGGTCAGACCGGAGCTAACTTCTGCTTTCCATTCATTCCGGACATTGGCGCAATAACAGCCTTCGACCCATGCCTGCTGCTAGCGATGCAGTGGCTGCTTTCGACCCATGGCAGATAATAGGACTTTTCATTCATCGAGGCAGGCAAAGCGGTTAAATTGATTGCGAGGGGACTGCCCATGTTCAGGCTATTGAAGCTCAAGCCGCCGCACGGCTGGAACGCGGTCGGGTGGGAGTTGGGGATCGTCACGCTTGGAGTGGTCATCGCCCTTGCCGCGCAGCAGTGGGCAGAGAACCTGAGCTGGAGCAGCAAGGTCGGCGCAACCAAACGGGCTTTGCGCGCCGAACTGCAGGAGCATTACGGCTACGCGGTCGAATTTCGCGCCGTCTATCCGTGTCTCCAAGCTCAGCTCGACCAATTACGGAACCGCGTGTTGTCCAGCCGTTCCGTGCTGGAACCCGCGCCCGTCTACAGTGAGGAAAGCTTTCACTACGTTTTGCGTTTGCCAAGTAAGGTTTATCCTAACGACGCGTGGGTGGCGGCGGTGGACGACGGTACCGTCCGCAGCCTTGATCAACCGACGCGGCGACTGTTGGCTGGTCACTATGGCCAGCTTCCCGAAATGGCTGAGTTGCTTTCGGCAATGAATACTATCGAGCCTGGCTTGGTCGCCCTGACGCATCCTTTACCGCTCGATCCGACGGTCCGATACTTGATCGTCAAGGACATCGAGCAGCTAAGAGGCCGGTTGGAATATCTCGACCTTATCAATGGTCAGGTGATCGACTACGTCACGCGCGTCGGCATGCTTCCTCCTGCTCAAGACGCGGTGGCCGTGACGCAGCGCTACGGTACATACCAGTTCTGCAAGAAGCATAGGTTGCCCTTGCGCCCCTTCACTCAAGCGATGCGACCCGTACCTAATTAGGGTTCGCAACTGTCAGCTTCCGACCCATTGCGGACATTAGCGCTTCTGTTAGCCTCCCCTGCGAACCGGGGGCTGTATGCATTTTCATTTCAGCGAGGCTGACAACCAGCGGGATGCTGGCCTAGCGCATGTTTAGAGCCGTCCGTCACTGGTGGCAGGGACGGGAGGGCAGAACCACCGCACGCCTGTTTGCGTTCGAGCTCTTTGTCGTTGTTGCCGGCGTTCTGATCGCCCAGGCGCTGGCGGGTTACGTTCAAACTCGATCCGACCTCGCAAGAATGGAGTCCGAGCGCTCACGCATTCGCTACGAATTGGCGTCTGCGCACTCCGGATTTCGAAGCTGGGCTGCCGCCGTGCCGTGTCTCGACAGTCGAATGTCGGAGGTCATGACGGGAACAGCACTGGGGCCGGCGCTCTGCGTCGGCCGCGCTTTCCTACCCCGGCCCTCACTGCGCCGACAACGGAGATCCTGGACCTTATTGCCCGACGATATGGTGTGGAAGAAAAGAATCGCCTGAACTGGATTGCTGAAAATACGGCCAACTCATCAAGCGTGATCGCGGCAATCATTTCGAGATGGGGCAGGTTGATGGTGATCGATCCCGAGTATGGAAGCGTGACGGCCAGCGACCGCACCGAGGCGCGCCTGGCGGCAGCGGATATCAAAGCGCAGCTACGGGCTATGGAAGTGGTTTCGAGGGACTCAGACGCCGTCTTGGCGAAGATGAAAATTGTGCCGCTAAATCACAACGAGCCAAGTTATGGCCCGGCAAGAACATGTGCCGCGATCTGGAATAGCGGCAGGCTCGATCCGCCGTTGGCGGCCCATTAATGCGCGGCGATCAACGTCACGTGTGGTTTCTGCCCCATTCCTAGCGTCTGCTTTCCACCCATTGGGAACTGTAGGAAATACCTGCCAGCTGCGATAACGTCTGCGCAGGGGCCGGTCGCATGGGCAAAGATGCGGGCAGACCGTTGGGCTGCCAACCATGTTTTCGATTGTCGTCGGATCGATCATCGGCGCAGGCATTTTCGTTCTTCCAGTGTCGTTGGCGCCGCTAGGCTGGAACGCCGCAATTGGATGGATCGTAAGCGGATCGGGTGCTCTTTGCCTGGCATTTGCGTTGGCGAAGCTCGCGCGCGGCGGGCATGGCATTCAGGCACATATCGCCGAGAAGTTTGGCGCGATCCCAGCCTTCATCGCGGCTTGGGGATTTTGGTGTGGTGCGTGGACGTCCGGCCCGCTTCTCGCTCTTGCTGCAAGCGCCGCACTTTCGCGCATAGATCCTCAGATTGACGCCTTCATAACTCCGCTAGCTGTCGCGTTCGTGATCATACTTACCGCTGTCAACGCCCTCGGCATTCGGGCAGCCGGACGGATGCAGGTGCTGACCACCGCGATCAAGATCATTCCGCTGTTTGCCGTCATTCTGATCGTGCTGTTGCATGTGGGACGTGGCGAGCCGCTTCAGCCGATGGCCGCAAGCCCCATCTCGCTCGACAATATCGCGACGGCGGCAGCGCTGACGCTATTCGCTATCACCGGCTTCGAAAACGCGACCGCGCCCGTCGACAAGATCGGGAATGCCAAACGCATTGTTCCGCTCGCGATGCTGCTCGGCACGACCTTTGTTGCTCTTCTCTACTTGTTGTCGAGCACCTCCGTTTCCTTGCTTCTCTCTTCTAGCGCTGTCTCGTCTTCTCCTGCGCCGTTCGCCGACGCGCTCGCCAGCGAGTGGGGCGAGACGGCCGTGCAAGCTGCCGCATTCTGCGTCGCGGTAAGCGCGTTCGGTTGTCTGAACGCCGGCATTCTCGCGTGCGGCGAGCTTACCTATGCCATGGCCTTAAAAGGCGATCTGCCGAAGTTGTTCGCGCATACTCGAAAGGATGGCACGCCGGTCTATGCTCAGTGCCTGTCGGCCGCACTTGGGATTGGATTGATCTTTCTCAACTCCAGTCGGGACACGGCGAACCTGTTCACATTCATCATCCGCCTCGCGCTCGTAGGCAATCTATACCTCTATCTGATCGGCACGGCGGCCGCGCTACGCAGCACGAAGGGCGCGGCTAGCCGCATCCTGGTCGTGGTCGGCGTCGCCTTCGTCCTGTTTGCGTTTTACGGTGCAGGCTTGGAAGCAAATTTGTGGGGGCTGCTACTGATCGCGACAGGGCTAACCGTGAGAACCGCGACGCGCGTCACCCGATCAAGGCGCCTCGCACAAGCATTCTAGAAAGTGCGTAATGTCCGCCTTCGACCCGCTGCGGACTGATGGGTCGATAGGAGTATCCGGAGCCGAAGCTTTGCTTCGAACAGTCCTGCGAGCCCCGGTCGCTTGCGACAACCGAGGCTCGCGTTTTGCTCGTCAGAGTGCGCACAGTGCAAACAGTACCCCGCCGGTAAGGAGCACCACGAGCGCCATCGCAGCCAACAGGCAGGGTTCGACATTGTGTTGCACCAACCGGCAGAATGGCCAATCGCCAGCCATCTCAAAACCGAACGCCGACTCCGGTCACGATCTGATGGCGGCGAACGTCCTTCTCGTAGTCGGAGAACCGGTATTCGGCCTTGGCATACACGCCTTGGCCAATTGACATCTCGACACCTGCGCCGGCTCGGACGCCGCTGAGATCGCGAGTATCCTTCGACGTTGTTGTCCCGGCGGTGCCTGTTACGGTGAGGGTCTGGCGCACCCTCGCGTTAGCATAGCCGACCTTGCCATAGAGCAGCACTCCAGGGGCAACGACTGCGCCGACCCGGGCAGAGACATCGGCATCCCTCTTGAACTCAGTGTTCAGGCGGGTGCCTCCTTCTTCGATGTCAGCCTCAGCACGCGACCGCTCCAGGTTGACCTCCAACCCGGCGTTGACCCCTTTACCCAGCGCAAGATCGTAGCCGAGCCCGAGGCCGAAGAGCAGATCAGCCTTCTTCGTTTTGAAGTCGCGCTCCGGACCCGGAACGCGGACACGTTCCCATCCGACGTGCGCCTCAACCCGCGGACCTGCCAGATCAGCTGCGGCGGCCGGCGTTGATGCAAATGCGCTCATTGCAAGAACGCAAGGTACAAGAACTCTCATTTCATCTCCAAAGTCCAAAGCGCGCTTCCTGTGGGGCGCCTAGAGCCCAACCGAATGATCGACGCAGAGCCCGATTGCTGGGTTGCGAGCGGCCTGCTAAGCTCGTTACCTCAACGGAACAATTCGGTGATCGCGCAAGGAGAGTTTGCATTCAGTGCAAACGAAGATGACCTATTCGGACCTCGTGCCCGTGCTCGCGATTGGGCGCGCAGGGTCTCTTGCTGGGGCTGCCCGTGACCTTAATGTCGATCACTCGACGATCTTCAGGCGCCTTGCGGCAATTGAACAAAGACTAGGGGTTCGACTCTTCGACCGCAGCCGCACGGGCTACAAACCCACGTCCGCCGGCCAGGCAATGCTGGAGTTAGCGGCGCGCTTCGAGGCAGACATTGTGGAACTCGAACTGGGGCTTGTAGGCCAGGATGCCCGGCCTGCAGGTCCCTGAGGGTCACGACGACAGATACTCTGATTGATTTGCTCGTTCCGATCTGCGTCACCTTCAGCAAGCGGTTCGGCGACATCGCGATCGAGCTTCTAACCGGTAACGAGTTTCTGGATCTCTCGCGCCGCGATGCCGATGTGGCCGTTCGGCCGACAGCCAAGCCACCGGAGCATCTTCACGGTCGCCGCATGGGCAGGATGACATTTTCGGTTTTCGGAAGTGACCCTGCAATGGAGATACTGGGACTGGCCGACCTCGCTCATCAGCAATGGGTCGGGTTCGACGAGAGCCTCTCACACATTCTCGCGTACAAGTGGATGCAGGCCCATGTTCCGCGCCAAAACATCGCGCTCAAGGCAAGTTCAATGCTCGCCGTCGGGCGAGCCGTGGCTCAAGGGCTGGGATGGCGGTGCTACCCTGCCACTACGGCGATGAGCATCCCGGCCTGCATCGGATCTTCGGCCCCATACCTGAGGTCGCTACGGATTTTTGGCTGCTGGTGCATGAGGACATTCGGCGAGTAGCCAGGGTCAGGATGTTTACCGACTTCGCGTATGCCGAGTTTCAACGACTGCGGCCTCTGATCGAGCGCCTCTAGCTAGCGGCAGCTTCCGACCCATTGCGGACATTAGCGGCTACCCCTCCCATCTATTGGTCTTTTTCCATCTTCGCGCGATAGGCTTCTATGCTCAATGGTCGGCCCAAGAAGTCTGCAACCAGCTCGGCCGCCGGCTTCGTTCCACCTGGTGCGAGAACAAGTTCGCGATAGCGTTTGGCCGTAGTGCGGTCGCGTAGTCCGTGCTTCTGGAACTCAGTGAACAAATCGTCGGCGATCACTATCGATTGCCGATAGGTGTAAACGGCCGCGCCGTACGCTGCGAGATGGCTGAAGGAATCTTGGAACTGAGAGAAGGGGCTGGCGGGAGAATGTCGTACTTGGCTTGGTAGGCTCGCGCTGCAGCACCGAGGTCGGCCGGCGCTGGCTGAACATAATATTGCAGTGAAACGTTGGAAAGGCCGAGCTGGCGCATTTCTTCCATGCCGAGGTTGAAGTAGCGGGCCTGGTTCATCTTCTCGACCAGATCCCGCGGAATCGGTTTGCCAGACGCGTCGATCGCGAACTTCCTCAGCGTGTCGTAGTCATAAACCCAGTTCTCGAGCATCTGAGAGGGCGCTTCGACGAAATCCCACTCGATCGCGGGTAGACTCCGCTCTCGTACGCCCAGCGCTGGTGTTGGCCGCCAAAGATGTTGTGGAGAAGATGTCCATACTCGTGCAGGAAAGTGATGACATCGTTGTGCTCCATCAGGCCATTGCCGCTCGGGAGGTTCATCACCAGCGCGGCAACCGGGAGTGATCCTCGTACTCCCCAGCGCACCGGCACCGCGTTCGCGTGCTCATATTTGCCCGGCCGCGGGTGAGAATCGAAATAGAAGCGGCCGATCAGCTTGCCGTGATCATACATTTCGTAGGCTTCAACCAATTTGTCCCAGGTGGATGTCTTCCACGGCCTGATATCGACGCCGAACATGTCCTCCGTCAGCTCAAGAATCCCGTCGCGCACTTTGTTGTACTGGAAGTAATTGCGTGCTTCCTGGCGATCGTAGCCGTACGACTGCGTTTGGACGAGTTGGCTGAGGTAAGCATTGTCCCATGGTTGAAGGGTATTCGCGCCGGGCTGAAGCTGCTGCAGGACCGCCAGCTTTTTCGCATAGTCGCGCCGCGCGGCCGGTTTCGCAGCTTCCGACATCTGGTCGATCAGTGATTGAACCTTGCCGGCCGAGTTCAGCATGCGGTCTTCGAAGTTGAGCGTGGCGTAATTGGGACGCCCGACCAGCTTGGCGAGCTCGTCGCGCTTATTGATCAAGTTGCGGAGAACCCCTCGTTCTCGGGATAAGCCCGCTCGTTGAAGGCTCGGTAGAAGCGCTTACGAAGATCGCCGCTCTTGGCGTAGGTCATCACGGGGATGTAGTCGGTATAGTCGGTTCGTAGGGTGATCTTGCCCCAGGATCCGGCTTGTGGGTCTCTATGAAATCCTGTGGCAATCCGTCTAGCTGGGCGGCAGTTGTGGTGATGGTACGTTGCCCTTTGGGAATGTTCGCCTCGAACTCCGTCGTAAGCTTCGACACTTCGTCATTCAGCGCCTGCGCCTTCGCGCGGCCCGCCGCGTCGAGACCGATACCGGAGCGCTCGAAGGCATCGAGAACATGCTTAACGTACCGCTTAGTCGAAGCGTCGATCGGCGGTGGCATCGATTTGATCCGCTTGTAGATCGGGCGGGACAACTGAAGCTTCGTAAGTTCACTTGCCATACGAACTTCGCATTCCTCGCCCGCGGTCCGCGCCCCGGCCGTTATCCCGACCTCGCGGTACAGGCTGGCTTCTTGGACGCCGTCCAAAAGTACCTCAGTCAGCCGATCGTAGGCGGTCAGAGTCTTCGCGACACTCGCCGCGCCCTTGGACTTTTCTAGTGCGGTGCGCATCGCGTTGCTGCGCGCGACCCACATGTTGCAGCGCTGGTTGATCTGGGTCGCGGTCGGCGCGCCGACCAAGATTGATGGCAAGGATGGCGACGCAGCAAATGAAGGCGCGTTCAGACCGCAGGCCGCCATCAATAGCGGTGAATACAAACGCATGATTGCCCCCCTCGTGCGCTACCCTCAGGTTAGCGCAGGAAGAGACAAGGTCCAATTGCCTCTTACATATCCAATGTCGGGCCAAGCCGCGCGAGTGTGAGCCGCCAATGTCCGATTTCCACCCATTGCGGACATTAGCGGGCCGAGCAAAAAGCTCGCATGCCCATTGTTCGTCGTGACGCCTTGAACGTTCTCCTCGGCCTTGGGGCGGTCCTTGCGTGTGGTCGTTCAGCAGCGGCTGTGGTCGGAGCGACGCCAAGAATGACTAAGCGGATGCCCTCTTTCGAGCTTCAAGGGACCAAGGCCTCGCTAGCGAGCCTAGCCCACATATCGGGCTACAAGGTCGAGAGCGGAGGAGGCCGAACGGTCGCCGTGTGGCTTAAGGCCGACGATGGCCAGGTGCGCTTGCTGACCGTGGACCAACGAGATGCGCTCCCGATGTTTGAGGTCTTCACGCTCGCTGTAGCCACCATGGGCGAGCTAGAGGCCAGATTGAGGAGTGGAAGGCTCCAAAGACCGTTCCCGAGGGCGTTCCCGAATGGATGCGGACGCTGATGATGACGCGACCAGCTGTGCCGACGCCTCCCACGGACTTCATCGGCTGGCCGTTCGACCATTGGCGGACGCAAGTTCTCCGTCGCGCCGAGTTCGTCGTCGAGGACGCGCCGGTTGGAGAAACGGTCGGCGAAAATCCCAACGTTCAATCGGCGGCGCGGCCCATGACTGTTCCGAAGGAAGCGTCGGCTTCGTGTGAGGTTGCGGCTGGCGTCCTGTTCAGTGGCGCTGGCGGCAAGCGGCTCTTGATGGGCGTGGATTGGATGCCGGAGAGTATGGTCGTCTTGGACGAGCCAGCGAAAATCGACGACTACTTGAAGCCATGCGAGGCGGTTGACCTGTCGACTTATCTAGAGCGCTTTGTCCGCGCCGCCTGAATGTCCGCTTTCCACCCATTGCAGACATTAGTGGACGGGAACCTCGATCTCGGCACGGTCATCAAATCGCGACCCTTGTTCCTCGTTGCGGTCCCCGTCGACGGCCATAGGGCGCCGTCAACAACTCAAGAGTGACCTCCTGCATGAGAGCCAAGTCGTCCGCCCTTGGAGCCGCCCTGATCGCGATCAGTACGCCCGCCCTTGCCGACCATGTGGGACCCAGCGGATTCGGTTCGGGAGGTGGGATAAGCGTGTTCACGCCGGACACGCTCGACGAGGGACATTGGTCGGCAGGCTTGCGGTTAACCTACAGCCATCCCGAACAGCGCTCAGAGGCGGAACTGGAAGAACTCGCCGCCGAGCACATCCATGCCCACAACACCGACTACAATCTCAACGCCTCGGCAGGGATAGCCTATGGCATCAGCCATCATCTCACCGTGTCCGCCGAGCTGCCTTATGTGCGGCGCGATGACCTTCGCGAAGGGACGCACGAACATATCGGTGGGGTCGCCATTAACGGGGTCGAGGACCTCGGTAGCGTCACTGGATTTGGCGACATGAACTTGCTGGCGAAATACCGAATTAGTGACGGGGGCACGACTGGTTTCGCAGTCATCGGCGGCATCAAGATCCCGACCGGAAACACGCACAACCAAAGCCCTGACGGTGAGCGGCTCGAGACAGAGCACCAGCCAGGAACGGGCAGTTGGGACCCGATCTTCGGTGCATCGGCGTCGACAAAGTCGGGCGCTGTCCAGGTCACAGTGAGCGCGCTCTACCAGTTCTCAACCGAGGGCGCACAGAACACGCGGCTCGGCGACCGTTTCCAAGGTGGCATCGCGCTCTCGCATCGGTTCGGCCCAGCGCCGCACGAGCATGGTGACGCTGACAGCCATCACCATGGCAGCGAGCTGGACGAGCATCATGACGAACATGCCCATTCGACTTGGGATGCGTTCGTCGAGCTCGCTGGAGAATGGGAGGGCCGCCAGAAAGTGGACGGCGGGGTCGAGGAGGCGAGCGGAGGCAAATGGGCGTATGTAGCTCCGGGCCTACGCTTCAATGCAGCGTCCGGCTGGTCCGCCGGGGCAGCGCTGGCGTTGCCGGCGTGGCAGGATATTCGAGCGTCGCACCCGAACAACCGTTACCGCCTCATGCTGTCTGTTGGGCAGGCGTTTTAACGTTTGCTTTCCACGCAATTCAAACAGTAGTCGGTAATAAGTAACTGCGTTACGTACAAAAGATGAGGACCAAACGCCTCGAACATCTTGTTCAATTGCTTCGCTTCGCCCTTGTGAGCGGGACGGGTTTGACGCTCGACTTCATCCTGTTTCTTGGGCTGTGCTCTCTTGGTCTCCGACCGTTTTCCGCCAACGCGATCGCGAGCGCGACCGGAGTAACATTCGTTTACTTCGCGTCGGTCAGACGAGTGTTCCGATACAAGGGCCGGTTCATGACGGTCATGTTCGCAACCTATGCACTTTATCAAGCGCTCGGCACTGTGCTGGTATCTTGGGTGGTCAGCACGCTAATCATGCATGGCCTGCACCCTGTCATGGTGAAGGTCGGGATCCTGCCCGCGACATTCTGCGCCAATTACCTGTTTATGCGGTGGCTAACATCTTGCCCCGAGCGATGGGTTGCCGTCACCCGGCGATAATATCTGCTTTCCACCCATTGTTGACATCCAACTCGACAACCGAAAGGCTAACTGCATGAGTTCCGCACACGCGACTTGGTGGAGCAAGGTCGTCGCCATACTCATCATGGCAATCGTCGCTGCTCTGTGGATCTACAATTCCATTTATGCGCCCCTAGTTGCAGGCAGGTGGCTGTGGGTTGCGACGTTCATCGCAGCAGCTCTTATTTGGGTGGCGCTGCGAAGCGCGGCCGAGCGTAAAGCCGATAACATCGATTATCGACGCAATAGCGGCTAGCTCAGTGAGCCGCTGACAATCTCGCCTCCACCCGCTCCTTCGACGGGTCGCTAATGTCTACTTTCGACCCATTGCGGTCATTAGCTACAGATGCAAACCTCATGGTCATGCGAGCGGTCATCCTTTTGGCATTTGCCTTAGGCGCCTGCGTTAATCCAACTCCGCGCCCCATCGACACCAGCGACACCGCCAAGATCTTTGTCGAGGCTTGCATGGGCGAGTGGGTCCATCTCCCGCCGGCATCCGGCGACGACGCTGGAGCTTTCCGGCTCAACCTTCACCCAGATGGGCGTTTTGAGGCGGAGTTTGGGAAAAAGAAGCTAACGGGCGAATGGCAAGGCTTCGGGACCTTGGATGCGGGAGTTCGCATGACCGACAGCAGAACCGGCGAGGAGCTAGAGATTGTCGAGTGTCCGTTCAACGAGCCAACCGTCATGATTGAAGGGGACACAGAAGAGTATCGCGTTCGCCGTCCTTCCTAATGGCCGCTTTCCACCCATTCCTGCCATAAGGGGTTCGCTGCGCCAGCGGATGCAAAGCTAACCTGGTTTAATTCGTTTGACCGACTCGAAATGGTGGAGGCAAGGCCTCTGGCGGCCCTCCTGTTCGTGGCGCACCAGCATTCTCCGACGGCCGATTACCCGCGTGCCGGCTCCCAACCACAGGAGAATGATCATGACCGCATCGCGCATGCCGATTGCCCGCCGTCACTTCCTCGCCACCGCAGCAATTGGCACGATCGCGGGCCTTCTCCCGATGAGCGGTGTGCACGCGTCAACGACGACCACGCCAGGACCTGGCGCACCGACCGTAAGGCCCGCGCAACCTACGCCGTCGCCGCAGATTGCGGGAGCGGGAAGCGAAGTGCCGATCATCGGCGCAGCGGCAGCAAGCCACGTGGCTGACACCTCGTCGATCCGACCTTTCCACTATCGCGCGACCGACGCGGAAATCGCTGACCTCAAAGCGCGGATCAAAGCGACCCGATGGCCTGAGCGCGAGACCGTCAACGACCACAGTCAGGGCGTCCAGCTCGCGACAATGCAGAAGCTGGCAGATTATTGGGTTAACTATCACGACTGGCGCAGGGCCGAAGCAAACCTCTTCTCCTATCCCAATTTCATCACCAACATTGACGGGCTCGACATTCACTTCATCCACGTGAAGTCGAAGCATCCGAACGCGCTACCCGTCATCATTACCCACGGGTGGCCTGGATCGATCATCGAGCAACTCAAGGTCATTGGGCCGTTGACCGATCCGACCGCGCACGGCGGCACAGCCGCCGACGCCTTCGACGTCGTCATTCCCTCGCTTCCCGGCTACGGCTTCTCGGGAAGACCACCGAACCGGGCTGGGTTGTGCCCCGCATCGCAAAGGCGTGGGACGCCCTGATGAAGCGGCTGGGCTACACGCGCTACGTCGCCCAGGGCGGCGACTGGGGCAACGCAATTAGCGAGGTGATGGCGCTTCAGCAGCCACAGGGCCTGCTCGCTATCCATACCAACATGTCGGCAACGCTTCCTGAAGCCATCCGGAAGGCTCTTCCCGCTGGCCCCCCTCCGAGCGGATTGTCGCCTGAAGAGCAGCATGCATGGGACCAGCTTACCGACTTCTATGTTCATGGACTTGGCTACGCGATCGAGATGAACCAGCGCCCGCAGACGCTGTATGGAGTTGCCGATTCACCGATCGGTCTCGCCTCCTGGATGCTCGACCATGACATCCAGAGCTATGATTTGATTGCCCGGGTGTTTGATGGTGCGCACGAGGGTCTCACACGCGACGATATCCTGGATAACGTCACTCTCTATTGGCTGACTAACACTGCGGTCTCGTCAGCCCGGCTTTACTGGGAGATGCGCAACAGCAAGGCCGGCTTTTTCGATCCGCGGGGAGTTCCCCTGCCCACCGGCGTCAGCGCATTCCGCTACGAGATTTATCAAGCGCCGGAGACTTGGGCGCGTGCGGCCTATCCCCATCTCGTTTTCTACCGCGCGCATGACAAAGGGACGCATTTCGCCGCTTGGGAGCAGCCTCAGCTTCTGACGGAGGACATGCGAGAAACCTTCCGCGGCGTGCGCAAAGCTTGAACTGAAGAGTTCGGACGCGCGTCTCCGGCTTGGCGACTATTTCCGCTTTCAACCCATTCCTGCCATTAGCGGTGGGTCAGCTTTCGACCCATTGCGGACATTAGCAAATGGGCTAGCTTCCGTTCGCTTCCAAAGGAGAAACGGGGGTGCGGGGACTTATGATCACTTGTCTTCTTTTGGTTGCCGCTTGCGATCAAATTCGCGGTGGTTCTCCGGAAGTTCAGAAGTGCGAGGAGCGAATTTTGGCCAACCTGGGGGACAGAGCTTCGTACGTCCGAGGCCAGAACGACTCCCTTTCCCTTGGGGATCGCTGGCAAGTCGGAATTGAATACAGCTACACCGACAAGACAGGCCGCAGGATTACGAAGGCTTGGCAGACTTGCGACTATCCGATCGTCAATGGCAAGCCAGACACGTCTCGATTTCTAGCGGTTGAAAAGTCGGACGATTAGGCGGCCAACCTCATATTACTAATGTCCGCTTTCGACCCATTGCGGACGTTGGTGAGCGATCAGACTCTGGCCTGGGTCACTTGCCCAACATGGATTCTGCCGGACGTGGTGTCGTGATGGGATCGGCGTGACGGTGAACCAACTTCCAACTGTCCCCGATCTTTTCAAATACGGTCGTGACACGGGCCGCGAACTTGGAAAAGTCGCCGCTCGTGCCCAGCTTCGCACGAAGATGTTCAACCTCGACGAGGCTGACGAATCTATCATCGCCATAAACCGCGAGCCGATCGACCCCGACGACTGTGCCGTCCTTATATTTGGTGGCGGCGTTGTTGAGCGCCTTCAGCACTTCGGTTCGACCCTTTCCAAATGGACCGAACGGGTTACCCAGAGTGATGTCGTCGCGATCTGCAAATAAGGCTGCGTAGCCCGAAGGATCGCCATTGAGAATCTTGCGAAGCGCCTCGCGGCTTTCGGCGATTGCATCCTCCAAAGCGGGCGGCAACGCTTGTGCCGAGAGTTCGCTGTGCTGCTGCGCGGACGACCGGTTGATCATGCGCCCCCCTTTCGCGCCACTTAGCCGACGAGAGGAATGTCCGTCATCCACCCATAACGGACATAAGGGGTCAGTCCTCCCACGGCGCCTTTCGGGCCATCAGATCCTTCAGCTTCTGGGTTGGGGCCGGCGGATTGGCGAGCAGGTCGGTGAACTCTTCGCCCTGCTGCTCATCAAGGACGAAATTGACCCGATCGAGCGGATCGTTGCCTGGACCCGATTTTGCCTTTTTCTGTTTCACATCGACCTCCAGCTTTTTTCGCTGACGAAGCTACCACAATCACCGCCATTTGTTCTACCAATGTTCTACATGCGATTCGGCATGTCTGAGCTTCGAAGCAAGGCCTTGGCTGCCATCGATGAAGCAGCGAACAAAGCCCTGAATGCGCCAGTCGAGCGGCAAATGGCATTACGCTTCGCGCTCGCCTTCCTAGCTAACTTCGCCGAGGAGCGTTGGCCTTTCGACAACTTCTGGCGAGCGATCGCCACCCAAGACCCAAAGGTCCGGTCCGCGACCGTTACCGCCGCACGAAACGCAATCCACCGCGCCGTGAAGGGTTAGGTTGAGCGTTCGTCCGCCGATCGGAGCGCCAGGCCACCATGATCCAGATGGCTGTAGCGGTCCGCAATCGCCGGAGACTCCCATGTTCTACTCACCCTCGATCCAACCCGCAGCTCGCAAGCCCACGGGCGCCAAGCTGGCGCTGAAGCCATTCCACGTCTGGGGTATCCGCGTGCGGCTGCAGGTAGGCCATTGCACCCGTGACATCGCGCTCTTCGACCTGGCCCTCGACAGCAAGCTGCGTGGTTGCGACCTGATCCGGCTGCGGGTCTCCGACCTATTCTCGTCCAGCGGAGTGAAGCGCCGGGTTGTCATCATGCAGCAGAAGACGGGTCGACCGGTCCAGTTCGAGGTTACCGAGCAAACCCGGCGCTCGATCGCGGCCTGGGTCGAGAGCAAGCATCTGGGCTTGGATGACTGGCTATTCCCCAGTCGCATCAAGTCCGGCTCTCACCTGAGCACGCGGCAATATGCCCGACTGGTCGACAAGTGGGTCGTGCTCGTGGGGCTCGATCCGGCCGCGTACGGCACGCATAGCCTCCGCCGGACCAAGGTCGCACTGCTCTACAAGAAGACCGGCAACCTGCGCGCCTGCCAGCTACTCCTCGGTCACACGAAGCTTGAGAGCACGGTCAGGTATTTAGGCGTCGAAGTCGATGATGCGCTGGAGCTCTCAGAAGCGCTCGAGCTGTGAGTATGGCGCGCGGCGGGGTCCGTGCCGCGGCCGCGAAGCGAGGAGAGACGTCGGCAATGTCCGCAATGGGTGGAAAGCTGACACGAACGATCGGTTTCAGATTCCGCGGGAACATAACGTTGGTCGTCCGGTTGAGCGCCGCATGTCCAACAGTGCTGACCAGCTCCGCGCGAAGGCGCGCCAAACGCGATTCCTTGCGCGTCAGGCGTTCATCCGGTCGCGCTCCGAGGCACTCCATTCACTTGCCACCGTGTATGAAAGCCAAGCGGCAGAACTGGAACGCACGGGTTCTTTAGGCCTCTGAACCAAGAAGCCAGGCGAATGTCCGCAATGGTTGGAAAGCGGAAATTAGACCGAGCGAAATGCGGTCTCAATTGCGCTTGCGGATACGCCTGCCTCTTCTGCCCAGCCGATGAGGTATTCGGCGAGATGACCATCGATCGGTTCGTCAACTCGAAGGAGAGAGACAAGCGTTCTGAAACAGCCCTGCTTCTCAAGTGGCAGGCTTTCTATCTTACCCCACAATCTTTCCAGAAGCGCCTGATTGCCGACGGCGTTCCCAGCCTGGAAAGCAGACACGATCTCGCTGCCAAGCTCGCCAGTGCATGTCTCGTGCTCAGCTAAGCGGAGGGTCACCGCGTGGGTTCGAGGTTTGAGCAACCCCGCGTCGATGTCTTGTAACAGCGCAGAGGCCCAATCCATTTCGTGAAGCTAGCGAGTGTCGCAATGTCCGCAATGGGTCGAGAACAGACATCGCCTTTCTGGCCTCTGCTAATGTCCACAGCTTCTCACAACCACTTCAGCTTGCCAGCGGACTTGATCTGTGTCCCGTACGACTGAAGATAGCGAAGGCCCGTATCGACAAGGAGGGTTGCTACGGTTTTTCCCGGCCCGAGACGCCGTGCAATTTGGATTGCAGCGATGACGTTTGCTCCGGAGGAGGTGCCGGCAAAGAGACCTTCCTCGCGCGCGAGCCGGAGAGCCATCGTGTCCGCGTCCACGGTCGACACGGCGAACACTTCATCAACTGTCGCAAATCTCCAAAGAGGAGGGTGGCGGCCGATGCCGATGCCCTCGATCTTGTGAGCACCTGGCTTTCCGCCGGAAAGGACCGCGGACTCGGCCGGCTCGACCGCTCCCACATTCAACGAAGGGTTATGCTGCCGTAGCACGCTCGTCGTTCCGATAAGCGACGCAGCAGTCCCTACGGACTGAACGAACGCATCGATCTTTCCGCCGCTTTGCTGCCAAATCTCTTCACCGAGCGAGTGATATCCTGAGACGCTATCGGTATTGTTAAGCTGGTCTGTCCAATAGCAGCCTGCCTGCCGGCTCGCTTCCTCGGCTGCAGCGATCATCTGGTTGATCAGACCTTTGGTGGTCAGGCCGTCCCCGCTCGGAATGACGCGAACGTCGGCGCCGAGCGCGGCCATCAAAACGAGCTTCTCCTCGCTGAACGCATCGGACGAGAAAATGCGAAGCTTGTATCCCCGGGCAGCGCATACCAGGGCTAGTGAAGCGCCCGTGCTCCCTCCGGAATATTCGACGATGGTCGAGTCCGGACGGATCCGGCCATCTTCTTCGGCGCGCGCGATCATCGCCTGCGCCATTCGATCCTTCATGCTGCCAGTCGGGTTTGAGCCTTCAACCTTCACGACCACGCGTGCGCAACCTGGCGGAACTACGCTCTTCAGCTCAACCAAAGGCGTGTTGCCGATGGCGTCGAGCACGCTCGCGCTAATTCGCATGGGGATCGCTCGGCGGCGTGCCAGAGTCCACCGAGAGCACCAACTTCCGTCCGGGCACCAACGACTGCACCTGTCCCTGCGGAGCAAATATTTCAGCCGCCGCAGCTACCGAGTCTGGCCCTTCGGTAAAATGCTTCCATCCACGGTTATGAACGGTCATGATTCTGGCCCCCCGAAAGACGCTGGCCAGTTCCAGAAGGTCGTTGTTGCCCATCGTGAGGTTGAATGGCCCGCGCGTGCGAGCTGCGCCGGCGAACGCGATCACCACGTCAGGCTTGTAGCGACGGGCCACCTCGGCCACCCCGTCGTAGAAAACCGTGTCGCCGGTGACGTAGATGAGGTCCTTCTTCGCGGCACTTTGAATCACAAAGCCAGTCACGTCGCCCAGTGTTCGCTCGGCCCCGGGCGGCCCGTGCCGGGCGGGCGTGGCGACGACGGTCAGACCGTTACGGCCACCTAGCCGATATGATCGCCATGGCTTAAGGCCAACACTGTTGCCACCCAGCCTTCGGTTTGCGGCATCGGTCGTCAGGACGACCTTCGCATTTTCCGCGAAGCGACGGCCAGCCTGATCGAAGTTGTCGGCATGCTGATCGTGACTGAGCAGCACTGCGTCGACAGGGCCGACCTCTTCAGTGGACAGAGCCGGACCCTCGGTCTTTTCGAGCTTTACCGCTCCGGACGGATGAGGACCGGGCGGGTCGAAGGTGGGATCGGTCACCAGTCGAATACCGGCTATCTCGATCATCACGGTGGGCCCGCCGATCAGCGTGATCTCGACAGGTGCGGCGTCCATCATCGGAAATCCTTTCGGCACACGATTTAGACACGCCTTCAATGTTCGAGAATTATCTATTAGTGATCACTCGTTGCTTTGTTTACGCACATCAGCGGCAAGGTTGAGAGGAGCGCATCGCTGGCCAATCCACGTGATTATCCCTGTCAGTGGGATGACATCAGGACATTTGTCGCCGTTGCGGAAAGTGGCACCTTGTCGGGGCCGCCCGAAAATTGGGAGTCACTCATGCGACAATTTCCCGTCGGATAGCCGACCTTGAACGCGGGTTCGGAGGCGCGCCGCTCTTTGAGAAGTCCCGGCTAGGCTACATTCTTACGTCCAGCGGGCGTGCCGCCCTGCTTCACGCGAAGGCGATGTCGGCAGCGGCGGAAGGCTTCGCTCGTGAGGTCACTGACGCCGACGCGATGTCGGGTCTGTACGCGTAAGTGCGACGGCCGCGCTGATCGAATGGAAGATCGCAGCCGCCGTGTCCAAGTTGATTGACAAGTTCCCGCAGCTCGAAATCGAGGTGGTCGCGGAAAACCGCAACGTTAGCCTCGCGATGCGTGAAGCCGATATCGCGGTCAGGCTTGGACGACCGCGTTCAGGAGATGCCGTCGCTCGAAAGATCGGCACGATCAGCTATCGGCTGTTCGGCACAAGCAAGTACATCCGATCCAAACCGAGGGATTCTTATCGCGTCTTCACGTTCAGCGATCCTGTCAAGCGTGAAACGATCCCGCGGGCACTTGCCGCCCAAGTGCCAGGGCAAGAGGCACGGTTGGCACTGCCGTCTTTCACCGCTCAAGCGGCGGCGGCGCTGAGCGGAACCGGCCTTGCGATGCTTCCCATATTTCTAGGCTCACAGATGTCAGGGCTCGCAGTTGTCGATGAGCCGGAGACCGGCTGGGACCAGGAGGTTTGGCTGCTTACCCACCGAGATGCGCGGCGCTTCCAGCGAGTACGAATTGTGGCCGAGGCAATTGCCGCAACCTTCGAGGACTGACCTCTCTGCGTCCGCAATGGGCCGAAAGCAGACATTAGCCTTGGTCGGTTGATGCCGCTTCGCTCGCCCTTCGCCTGCGCTGCCCTGCGCGCCGCAGGAACTTGGTTTGGCTCCATTTCATAAGCAGCGCGGTCCAAACCAGAAATCCGACGCCAAGTGCCGCGCCGAGCCAGAGAACAGCCTCGCGTCTGCCACCGAGCTGGCCGAGCAGTAGGAGCATTGCAGCGAGAATAACCAGCGCTCCCTTTCCCCACATCGAAAGAAACAGTTTGCGACGAAAGGAGTGGCCAACTCTCTCTGCGAACGATGGCTTACCCTTCATGCGGTCACAATGCAGGTTGATCCTAATGTCCACAATGGGTCGGAAGCTGACATTGGCCGTGGGCAGAATTTGCTCTCAGTTTGCGGCCAACGCCCTGAGCGACCTCAAAAATGGATCGCGGTCAGATGAAACTCTGCATGCTATTAGGAATTGGTATGAGACTAGCATTCCTTTTGCCGGCACAAGCGATTTCTGCGTGTACCAAGGTCGTCCAAATCGAGGAGGCCAAGTTCAGTTATGTTAGCGCACGCTGACGATCCGTCTCATCTCAAGCGCCGGTTTTGGTGATGCCTACGGGGCTCTTGGAGATCAATTCCACTGCCGGTCGTTTGTTCATCGCGCTAGGGTTCTTTATCTTCGTCGGCTTCGGTTACGTGGCTTTGATGGTCCTCCATTCTGCGCACGATCAGCACAATCGAGGCTTGAGCAATCTCAATCCGTGCGGGTGCATGGCAGTGGCCTTCATCACGCTGCTGTTGACGGCTTGGGCGCGCGGCTGCGCATTGCGCTAAAGCTCGCAATACCCATCATGACCGCTCCGCGTCGAAGGGTCAGCGGACGTGCGGAACTGTTCGACGCCTTTTCCACTTTTCGATTGCACCTTGCGCTAAGGACGCTCCGGGACCCGCCGTCGCGTTTGGCAATGCCCCCGGCGTCGGCGAGTCTTATTGTTCGTCCATACATTCAGACGTCCAGCATCCCGCCCGCTCGACCCTTTTTCGCCCAACGGGTCGTGCCCCTTAGTCGCCCAAGCCCGAATATGCGGACCTCGATCCGTTCGCGTTCCACGAAATTGCATTTGGCGCTCACGCAAAAGCCGGAGTTAGAAAGATTCAGGAGTGTGCCCTGGACGATCGCGCCGTCGCCCCGCGCTATCCTGCAAGGCTCATTAGTGGAAACGCGATCCGGACGCTTTGGAAACTCGCTCATTGTCAGATTCCAACCAAGGCCAGCAGGCTCGGGCCACGCTACTTAAGATGACCTTAGGTTTGGACCGATCTGGAGCAATTTAGCCGGGCGGCATCAGTGAGGCCTGCTAGCCGGCGTTGCTCGTCAGCTAACGGGCCTCGGCTCATCCGCCTGTCTGCTAGACGATGAGGCGGTGAGCTTGGAAAACCCTGTGTCTGGCTTCGTAACCGATTCATTTACTCGCCTGATTATCCTGTTTCGAGAGCAGGAGCAGTTCCTCGATCTGGTCTAGCCGCTCACGACACTTCCTCAGAGCCATGCGCAAATTGTAGTTGGCGTTGCCCAGCTTGCGACCTCGATCGTCGCTATTTTCGGAAGTCACGCCCACCTCCAAGCTCGTCTTCAGAATGCTGAAGAGTGAAGAACGAAGTCAGCCTGCAATCCTCCAGCCACTGGTAAATCGCGGCCCTTCCTCGGACGGAAAGCCTCACATCGTCATATCCTGCCCTCCCCGGATCATCGTTGCGCTGGAGCAAGCCATCCCGTTCAAGGACGTCAATCCAACGGATGGCGGTTGGGGTCGGCGTTGCCGTTGCCTTCGCCAATTCCGTTGCGGTGACCATCTGTTCGCGCACGCTCGCGACGAACAAGACGAGCAACATATCCCAAGCGGGGTCCGAAAAGAGGGCAGGTCCGAAATGTTTTGCTCGGTAACTCCGAGCGCAAATGATCTGCGAAACAATCTCTGCGGCTTGGACTTGGCAGTTCGGTCGGTGCTCGGGCATCAACTCCTCTCAAGATAAGGAGAAACAACCCGCCAGCAGCGAAAAAGGAATTGGCAAGTGCCCGAGCTGCACTGGCCTTGACGCGACACACTGACGGACTTTTTGTGGCTCAGCAGCCGATCAATTGCAATCTGCAATCAACATGTGAGGCTCATCACCTAATTTCCGCCATGGGTCAAAAGGGACTTAAGCAGCCAACACTGCGCGAGACATCAAGACGGCGGCGTTCCTGACATCAGCCGATGTACTCAGGACTTTCCAACAACTGAAATTGAGTGCCACGGCAAGCAACGCGTGGGAGCGCTCATCTATGCCTTCGCCGAGGATTTCGGCCGCCCGCTCAAATGTCGGAGCCATTCGCAGATCTACAATTTCACGCGTCAGTTCGTGAACCTCCGCATCGCGAAGCACTGAGGAGGTAAGCTGCTCATTGCGCGCGTACCAACCGTAGATCTCCTGCAAACCGTGACGAATGCGCACGCGACCCGCGGGATGCTTCGCCCAGTTTTCCACATCCGGGAGCGGATCCCGGTCCAGCGCCAAAGACGAGCAAGCGTTCATCAGGCTCCGATCGTCCGGGAAATGCGCATAGAAGGTGTGTCGCTGGACGCCGGCCCGTTCGGCAATTTGGGCGATGGTGGTACGCGCGGGACCGACGCTAGCGTGAAGATCGACAGCCGCTTCGACGATTCGCCGCTTGGTCAGCTCCTGCTTCTCAGCGCGCTTGCCAAGCCTGTATTGGCGCGTTTTCGATACACGCGGCTGTGCATTTGAATTTGACATGGGGAAAGATTAATTGCACTGACATGTGCAGTCAATTCGAATCAGGGAGAACGTCCGTGACTGCCCAAGTTACCGAGCTTGCCGACGGAATCTTTCGGATGTCTGTGCTCGTGCCCGAGATGGGATCGCCGGAGGGTTTCGTTTTCAACAGCTTCCTCATTGTCGACGAGGAGCCATTGCTCTTCCACGCCGGTCAGCGCGGCATGTTCCCGTTGTTCCGCGAAGCCGTTGCCTCAGTGATGCCCGTGGATCGCTTGCGGTGGATCAGTTTCGGGCACGTCGAAGCAGACGAGTGCGGAGCCATGAACCTATGGCTTCAGGCGGCTCCGCAAGCAGAGGTCGCGCATGGCACCACCGCCTGCATGGTTTCGCTTAACGATCTCGCCGATCGTCCTCCCCGCTGCTTATCGGATGGTGAATTGATAACATCCGGCCTCCGTCGCGTCCGTTATATCGACACGCCGCACGTACCGCACGCGTGGGAGTCAGGCGTTGTGTTCGAGGAGACAAGCGGCATTCTTTTCTGCGGGGATTTGTTCACGCAGTTCGGGAGTCAAGCCACGACCTGGGACGATATCGTCCCTGCAGCCATAGCGGCAGAGGAATCATTTCACTCGTCGAGCGTTGGGCCCGCCACCGCGCCCACGCTTCGGCGGCTCGCGGAATTGAAGCCAGCTACGCTGGCCCTCATGCACGGCCCGACTTTTTTCGGAGAAGGCGCAGACGCACTTGATCGACTTGCGGATTATTACGCTGGGCTGCTGAAAGCGGCTGCCTGATCCGCCATTCTCGGACCGTGCCCAAGATCAACGAATGTCGGCAACGGGTGGAAGGCGGTCATCTGATCGTCTAGCCGGGGCACTCCGGACCTGACGAGGAGCCCGACGAACTTATGTACGCCAAAGACGTTGCTGCCGGCACGATCTTCTACCACGGCACCAAGGCAGATCTGAGCGTCGGCGATCTGCTCGGACCCGGCTACGGAAGCAATTTCGTGGAGCGCGGGCTGAAGCACATTTACTTTACGGCCACGCTCGAAGCGGCGACGTGGGGTGCGGAACTCGCCAAGGGAGAGGGACGCGGAAGGATCTACACTGTCGAGCCGACCGGGCCCTTCGATGACGACCCCAACCTCACGGACAAGAAATTCCCTGGCAATATGACCGCTTCCTATCGCTCACTCGACCCGCTGCGAGTGACTGGGGAAGTCGAGGACTGGGTTGGCCATTCGCACGAACGGCTTGAGGAAATGCGAGAGAATATCGCGCGTCTGCACGAGGCAGGGACCGCCAAGATTATTGAGGACTGAAGATCCAATCCGACATGTCCGCAATGGGTCGAAGGCGGACATTAGCCCTGGCGTTTAGCGATCTCTCCAAGAAACGTCGGCGATAGCACTCCTGAAACCAGCTCAGGTTTCAACGGTTCGTTCCCGCGTGGTGGGTGATGAACAACAGGGATAAGCGAGGATCACTACACGAAATGGGCGCGGCCGCGCGCCGGGTCTCCGAGGAGTACGTTGGCATTGCTTTGAAGCAAGCGTTTCCCCTGCCTAAATCTGGAAAGTTCCGCGATTTGTTAGAAGCGATCAATTCCTCCGAGCCATCAGTAGGCGGAAGGGCGGGGCCGACCGCGACTAGACGAGCGGACGTCGACGCGAGCTGTGGCGACCTTATTGGTGCTCAATCAGGCGCAAGAGGACGGGCCGGCCGTCTTCGCCAACGCGATGAACTTCCCGGCGCTCATGATTGCCAGTCCGCGACCAAGTCTCCTCAGTCACTGTAGATGCTCTTTCCACCCTTACGGTGACTTTAGCAGACTGCTGTCGGGGCGGGGGGACTGTTCGACTAGGTCAGCAAGAAGAAGGAGCCAAAGCATAGCATACCGATCGCCGGTGGCTGCTTACGCGAACCCTTCACCTTCCTCCGTTCCGGATCAGTTCTCGGAAATCATTTGTGAAATGCGCCCCGCCGCGGGCCTTCCAAAATAGCGTCAGTCTGGTTCCGATCTTGCGGGAACCCTGCTGGGATCTTTTGGAGCGGGCTTTCGAAAGCAATCGATCTGTGTCTCGGACGATCCGATTGCCGGCAACTGCTGCGCGAGAGTGATCTTGTCAGCGCCCCGAAACTGCCTTTGGGTACCTCCTGGGGTTTCGTCTGATCTGACGATGCGCGCGGGGAACGCTGATCAGTCTGCGGCGAGATTTCCTAATGCAAGAATCTCAGCTTCTGTAACTTGCTCGATGTCGCCAAAGCCCGATCGAGCCCGAGCCCAATCCGAAAGCAGCTTGGAGGGAAGCTTAAGCTCGAAGGAAACACCCGCATTATACGAATCCGTCCAGCGGAGTTGGCATCGAAGCGCAGGGAGATCCGGCAAGCGGAGGATGACATGTCCGACCCTACGGATCGGAGTGAGTGTCCGTAGCTTCGCCCCGCCCTGGGAGATATTGTGGAGGTAGCCGGCATATTGCCTGTTTCCGATGCGAATTCTCGCCCTGCAAAGGATTTGGATCCGCGCGAACTCGCGACGCTGCGGATGCTCAGTCGCCCAGGTCTCAGGGTGCGAATGAAACATTCCGGCGTGCCGTCCTGCGTTGGCGAACAACGGCACTCATACCCGGTCAGCGCGAACGGACCCTTAACAACTCATCCGCATCGGAACGACGAGAACTTCTAATTCTCAAGCAGCCCGTCGACCATGCTGCTTCTCTCCGATGGTCCTGCCGGCCCTTCCAGTTAGCACTTGCCGCACGTCCTCGGCGGTCGTGGGTCGCTGAAGCCAGAAGCCTTGGCCCGCCGTACAGCCAAGTTCGGTTACGAGAGTCAGCAGCGTTTCGCTCTCTACGTGCTCGGCGACACTGGACACGCCGAGCAAGTCGCATAGCCCAATTACTGCTCTCAGCAGGCGCTTTCCATCCGCGCTCTCCTGAGCTGCTGTTACGAGCGCACCGTCGAGCTTTATCTGGTCGAACCGTAGCTCGCGAAGATATCCGATTGAAGCATAGCCCGCGCCGAAGTCGTCCAGAACAATCGTGACTCCAGCCTTCCTCAGACGCCTCAGATTACCGCGCGCACGTTCAAAATCGGCAAGTAGCGCTGTCTCCGTCACTTCGACCTGAAGCCGTGAGGTCTCAAGCCCGGCGACGACGAGCTGGGCCAAAATCAACTCGGCGAATCCCGCAGTGCACAATTCAACGGCACTTAAGTTGAAAGACAGCTTTATCTCGTCCGGCCACTTGCGAGTTTCGTGGAATGCCATGGCCAACAGATGGCTGTTAAGGCGGTCGATCAAGCCCAGCTGCTCGGCGATCGGTACAAATTCCGACGGTGTGACCGACCCGAGATCCTCGTCTTTCCAGCGGGCCAGGGCTTCAAGTGCGATGATCTTGTTTCGCCTCAAGTCGACAATGGGTTGGAACACCAGCGACAGATTGCGCTCGACACCCGTTGTCTGAAGCGCGCGCTCAATCTGCAATCGCCGAAGTCTGGGCGCCTCCATTCGGTGCTCGAATACAATGAGATGGTCCGGCGATCCGTCTTTAGCTTGATAAAGCGCAAGATCGGCGTCGGCCATCACGCGGGATGGCGACCGATCGTCTTCGGGCTTTGATAAGGCCAAGCCGCAGCAGGCGGACACGTCGAACTGCCGTCCGTCGATTACCAATGGACGGCTTACCTCGCGAAGAATTTCGGATCCCATTGCGCGCGCTCGGGCAGCCTGGCTGACACCCGGAAAGAAAATCCCGAATTCGTCCCCGCCAAGGCGCGCGACAAGCCCAGAGGCCCCGGCTGCCCGAACGAGGCGGGCCGCGACTTCCTGGAGCAGACGATCGCCAGCCTCGTGCCCGAACATGTCGTTGACCGCCTTGAACCGGTTGAGATCGAGGAGTGCGAGCGCGAACCAGTCCTTGTGCTTTTTCTTTTCGATCTCCGCTTCGAGCGCCGCGACGAAAGCGCGACGATTGGGAAGGCCGGTCAAAAAATCGGTAGTCGCTGCATGAACTGCTTCCTGATGAGCGTGCTCGGCGAGCACCTGCTGATTCGAAATCAATTCGCGTGAGCGGATCACGTCCTCGAGATGCCGGCTGTGAAGTGTCACCAACTTCATTGTCAGGACGGCGACCACGACCAACCCGAAGGCAGCCCAAGCGAACTGTGAATTTCCCGACAGGATTGAAGCCAACGATAGGGTACGATGATCAATAAGAGCGGTATGCGCCCGGCCACTGGCAAAGCTGTCAGCCCATATGAGACGCCAATTGCGGTGAGACCGCCAAACAGCATGACCGCCATGTGTGATGCATCGTCGCCGACATGGAGGAGGTAGAGGCAGCGGGCACAGACCGTCAGGCAAACGGCTGCCGCAAACCATACGGTTTGCTGCATGCGCCTGACCATTTGCTCATGGCTCGGCTGGGTGCCCATGCAATACCAATTGAAAAGGCGAACAAACCCGCAGGTGGCGATGATGGTGGGAAGGTTGAGGCCGATTTCGATCCGACCTGCGGTCGACAGCTCCATCCCGGACAGGTTCACGAAGCCCAGCAGGTAAATAATCGGGACCTGTCTTCGCAGGGAAAGGTAGCGCTCTTCGATCAGCGCACGGCCCGACGCCGTTGCGAGATCGACGTCCAGAAATCGTTGCATCACCTTTGCAAACATCTTCGGCCGGTGTGTCCAGTTCGGCCCGACAGAGTGCAAGGCCACAGGCTTGGCGCTTGCCTTACGATCCTGAAATAAATGGTAAAACTTCGTTCAATCCGGACTAATTGTTTCGCGCGCCCATACGGTTCGGCGCGATCAAGGGCAGGCCTTCAGGCGAGAGATGCCTGCTCCAACGAGCGTGCCAGTGCCTCGATCCTGAGCAAGTCCTCCGCCAGTTCGACGGACATGTTTGGGAGCAAAGCGACGCGCTCGCAAATCTGAAGAAGCTCATCGGCAATGCCCTTGACGGAATTCGCTCGATCGAAAGACCGCCCAAGCCAATGCGATTCTGCACCGCTCCGAAGCTGCGCAATCGTAGCATCAATCCTTAACTGCGCTTCGGATCCGGCGCGCTTAACCCACTCCTGAACGAGAATGGTGTGGTCAAACCGGAGACCGCAGAATTTGCCATTCTGCCAGGCAATCTCGCCTTGGACGCAGAGGCTGCCGCGACGAAGCTGCGCTTTGCGCCCCTCCTCGGGAAGTCATGACCCTCGAGGAGGGCTCCGTTGACCGACAAGTTGCGTATGCGAACGGGGCGCGATGCGCCCTCTCCCGCCAAAGCGGCAGTCAAGAAGACATTCGATCGCGGGCTTGATCGCGACTCATTTCCACGGACGGTCGACTGCACTTTAAGATCTTTCAATGCATCGACAAGAATGCCCCAAACGATTGAGAATATGGTAAATTCTGATCCACTTTGGAGCTAATCTGGGATAATCTGCGGGGTTGAACTCACTCATCATTGCTAGGATTTGAAACCCGCCTTTGGCGTGCTCCCATCAAGGCTTCGATCCATGAGCCTGTTGGGAACAGACCTCCGCAAGATCGCCGGATCAGCAGTCGAGTTTCGTTGCAGGACTTCACCGCCTCCCTCTGATCGCTTGCTATCGAACTTAAGGCTCTTTAGGCCGTTGATGCTCGGTAAGGCTCTAATATTGGCGTCGGTCTTCTCAGATCGCCACAGGAATTGGCATTGTCCGAACCGAAGCCCAAGCTGCCCGCTACCAAGCGCGATCTGGCGAAGAGCGTCACCCTGTCAGGACGTGACCTCGAAGATGCCAGGAGGCTTATTGCGCTGCTCTCCGAGGAGGAGGAAAACCAGGGCACGGCCAGCGAGCTCGCTCGCCTGGCCCTTGCCCGGCGCCCCACGCGGCAGGAGCAGCTCGAGTTAAGAGCCAGAGAAATCCTGGCTCTCCGGCAAAAGCGTGCTGAGTTGCTCGGCCTTCAATGTTCGGTGAACCAGCATGGGAGATGCTTCTTCAGCTCTACGCAATGGCTGGAGCATCGCGTCAATCAATGAGCCGGCTGGCTCAGTTGTCAGGGACGTCCAAAGCAACTGCTCTCAGGTGGATAGACTATCTGCTCGACCGGGGCCTGATCAGTCGTCAACCACACCCGACCGACCTGCGAACCGCCTTCGTTGAATTGACTGACAAGGGCGGGAGAAGCTTGAGGCCTACCTCGCGGATACCATTAATTTTACCGAATAGAAGTAACCCCAATTTATGTTAAAAGGCTTAGGGGGAGCGCATTCGGTTTTGCCGACGGCGCCATTCTGCTCGGGGCAAAATTGCTAGCGACCTGCGAAGACTCGGACCGCTCGTTCCATGATCACCATCGTGACCGTGCGCTACAGCTATTGACGGCTGCCCTGGAGATCTTGGACGAGCATGCTGACCTCCCAGAGGTAGGCGCTAGGCTCCAAGGGTTATCGACGCCCTCGCCCCGAGGATTCCGAGAGGTCGCGCCCGGCTGCCCTGAACGCAGGCGTGGAGGGCGACGCAACGAACTTCAGCGAGGTTCTGGTCGCCCGGGGCTTTCCAGATTGCTTCAAATTGAACCGAATATCGGTCCAACCTGAACCAAAGTTTTACAGTCGAATTAGCGATGTTGGTTAATTGTCTCTCCATCGAGAATATGGAGGAGGTCAATCTCATGCGGTCGGCGTCCCAAGAAGCGTTTGCTGAATTCCGCCCGGTTCATCAGGACCAACAACGCAAACTTCATCATCAGCTGGCGAAGGACACACGGCCTAAGAGGGCGGAAGTGACGAGGCGCGATGGTTGCGCAATGTCCTGCGGGCGAGGGCTGCGCGGGCTGAGTTCTTCAGCGGGCATCTATTTGCGGATCCGGCCTGGGACATGCTTCTCAGCCTCTATTCCGCGGAGCTCGAGCAGAAGCGCGTATCGGTCAGCAGCCTTTCGCTGGCGTCGGGAGTTCCGGCTACCACGGCGCTCCGGTGGATCAGCGCCCTTCAGAAGAATGGCCTGATCGTGCGCCAACCTGATCAATTCGACGGCCGGCGAATCTTTGTCGCCCTATCTTCTGAAGGATCCCGAGCGGTTCGTGCGTACTTCAACAGCCTGCCGGCTGCGCTATATCCTTTTAGCGCATAACGGGTTGCAATGTTGGATTGCAGCGGCAATCGGAAATCATCAGCTGCCGAATCGACGAGAGCGAGCGTTACTCGGAGCGCTCGCCCTTAGTTATAACGTCGATAAGTATTTGCGCTCTACCACGACACAGCTTTCGATCAGAATTTGCGTCGGGTTGACTGGCCGTCGGATATCACGGAATATTCGACAGGTAAGTTGGACTTCAGCTGTTGTGTCCACTCCGCTCCAGCGTAGAGGCGCTTACTTGGAAGATCGACGCAGTTCTTTCCGCTTGAATCGCATTGCTTGCCATCGGCCAATTCAAGACTTGTATTGCCATCATTTCTCAAGGTCAGGTGATTGTCGGACCGACTGGCGCTGAGGCTCGGATGAGGGGTTGCTGGCTTAACGAGCACCAAGACATCGTAGCCAATGAGCAGCTTCAGGCCGGTCTCTGCAGAAGAGATGCTTCCCACCACCGGCTTCACGGTAATGCGATATACTCTCTCCCGATCCTGGCGAGGACCGATGGCAGCCACTCGGACCAATTTGCGCTGCCCAGGCTCTAGGATCAGACGGGCCGGCGATACCAGAAGTCCCCGTTTTTCCGGGTCTGGTTCTGCGCTACGTGACTCGGCGGCTGTTCCGGGAGCCAAGATCTCGCTCGGCTCGGCAACGACGTAGGCCCGCTCGTCGGAGTTGTTCCAAATCTCGATGTCATCGCGTTCTTTCGATGTGACGCCGAGGTTCACGATCAGCTGACTTAGCACCAGCTCCGCATGAGCCGGGGACGCGGGCAAGGCGATTGAGGCGAGCATCAAGAGCGCCGCACCGACGTGAAACTCGCGCAGGTTCTTTATCGGCACACAACCCTCCCGAGCGACGCATAATCGCTTTGGACTTGCGCTCCCACAAGCGGAACCCCGCAGGTCTCATTCGCGCCGAACTTGAATGTTAGCGGCTCGTTGGCTTCCACGTCGATCTGGAAATAGCCTTCATCGTCGGTCTGGCCAACGCCTCGACGTGTTGAAATGCTGGCGTTCGCGAGCGGTCGGCCATTCGCCAGGAAGGCTTGACCGAACACTGTGCTCACCTGCTCCGCAGTCCAATTCAGGTGCTCTACATTTCCCGGAAAGAGCGTGATCTTCCGGACGGCTGAATCATAGTCGACCGCTGACGAGCCGACTGGCCGAAGCCGCAGATTGTAGGACCGGTAGGCCTCGAGGAAAATCGGCAGGCGCCTCCCTGCTGAGACGCGCCCGCGAGCGATCTCGTCGATGAGGACGTCGAACGCGGCATCCTTGGCAGAGCCAGCCATCGAAGCGATGACTGCGCTTTGATTGAGGTCACGGCCGCCAATTTCAACGGCCTTTGAGCCAAGAGCAATTCCGGTCTGGAGAGTAAGCCCGAATTGCGTGCCGCCGTTCCCTTCCAGACTGTGAAGTACTTCTACGCGGCCGCTGCCCAGCTGATTGGCCACAAATGCATTAGCTCGGGCGGTCGACGTGTCCACGTCGCGCTGCAACGCGCCTTCGAGCGATACCTGGGTGCGCTCATCGTCCTGGTAGAACCACTGACCGCTAAGGCTTCCAACCTGGCGAGACCTCGATCCTCGCGTTCCACCATCTTTCAAGGTGGCATGTCCGATAGTGGACAGGGTTGAGAAGCCGCCGGCGGTGTAAAGCACCCTGAAGCCGGCGAATGCCGACGTCGTTGTGCGGCTCTTTTGGGCATCGGCCTGAACGATGACCTGGAGACCGCCCTGGCGCACAATCGGCCAGGAAAGGCTCGGGCCGATGGTGTAGTCCGACTTGAAACCACGGTCATGCCGATAGGAACCCGTGACGCTCAGGAGGGCGCTCCCAAGCGAGTAGGTGAGGGTTCCGCTCGCCTGGGTGTAGGAACTGGCAGCAACCTGGGCGCCGGTAACGGGTGTCGGGCCAAAGTTGTCGACGTAGGACGGCAGCGGAAGGAGGGGCTCGCCATTGCTGCTCCACACCCGTCGCACGTCGAAGTTGAAATTGAGCGGACCTGTTCCGGCAGATCCCAACTGGAGCAAGGCTCCCTTGCTCCCGTCGCTCGACATCAGGCCCGCGGCCCGAGCGCGTCCGAAGGACGTGATAAGCCATCCGCCAACCTGGAGCATGGCCTTCTTCTCGGTGCCGAGGATCGCAGCGTCGATCGCCGTTGACTCGCTCAAGCGACGCGCCCCACCGACCTGGTAGTAGAGGCTTTTCGACAGGCTGATCGGCTGGTTGTGCTGCGTGTTTGCAAGAAGCCCCGCGTAAGCGAAATAGACCAGCTGTCCCTGCGGGCGATTTGGGCATTCTTGACGAAAAAGCGCCGCTCCTCGCGAACCGCACCGCTGGCTTCCCGGATCCTGAGGACAAGTGGGTAAGAGCCATCGGGCAGGTTCGACGTGTCGACCGAGTTGTTGCCAGCTTCGTAGCTGCCCGACGTCACGAGCCGGTTATCCACGAGGATCTCCACGCGCGCCGGCTGGCCCAGAAAGATGATGAGGGGCGTAGCCTCGAGGCTATCGGCATCCGCGCGAGTGTCGAACTGCGTTGCAAATCCGAAACCCATTATGCGTCGGCGGCCGGTCAGGTCGGCGCCGGGGCCCAGAACAGGCCGCCAGAGTAGCGATGGCGCCTCGTATCGACCTCGGCGACGAGATCGTCGAAGACGAGGCCCAGGTCCGAAGCGATCGAACTGTCGCTCCGGATTCTCGCGTTCTGAAAGCCGATGATGGTACGGTTCTGAATATTGAAACTGGTCGACCCCCTGGTTGACCCCGCAATTGCTGCCCCGATCGAACTTGTGAGAGAAAGCGGGGCAGTTGGAGTCGCGAGGTAGATCTCATCGCTTTGAGTGACCTCCAGCGCGCTCGGGTGGACGAAAAGATCGAGCCGGAAACGGTCTTGGTCGAAGATGATGCCTACGAGGTCCGGCTTGAGCTCGCCGCAGTGCCCGGAATTGGTCTGCGAGCAGGCAAGGCCCGCATTGTCCTTGAGCTCTGCCGTCAGGGAGGTGACGAGGGCAGGCGACGACTTGAGATGCGGAACCAGGCCGATGATTTGGTCCGGATTACGAAACCGCACGACTCCAGGCTTGGCGACAATTTGAGCTTCGCCAATCTTCCGACCGCCGAAATAGAGATCGACCACCAAATCGCGGGGCTGCTCCAGTTCGCTGAAGCCGGCGGGTGGCGACGTCATCTCGAAACCGAGGCTAGCGGAGTTGGAGTTCTCCGCATGCGCAACGGCGGGCGCGAGGGTTGCCGCAGAGGCCAGCAGCATCCGGGTCAAAGTGGAAGATTTTCGACCGAGCATGGGAAAGCTATTCCGGCCCGACCAGCAACGTCAGCGTCCCGGAATAAGAACCGGCTCGCGCGCTGGACAATTCCGAGCTGCGAAGGACCAGGATCAAGCTGGCGCTAGTCGCTGGACCGCTGTTGCAGGTTTGCTGGGTCGCCGAGCTTATTAGCCCGGTCAATGTGACGTTGGGGCTAAGCTGGGTCCCTGACGACTGGTTCGGCGCCTGATTCCATTGCACTTCGTAGTTGAGCAGGAAGGAGCCGGACGTGAGGCTGAACGCACCTCCCGGCGCAGAGCCCGACGCAGTGATCCGGTAACCCTGGATGGCGGTGTTGGCATAAACACAAAGGCTTTGGCTGCTGGTCGCATCCGCGCCGACGTTTGCGATCGCGCCAAACGCTACGTCGCTCAGCTTCGTGATTCGGACATTGTTGCTCTGGGCGTGCAGCGGTGACGCAGCGAGCGCGGCCGCCAGCAACGCACCTCGAGCGACTGCACCGAGGCGGCTGTTAAGCCGAACGCGAAGAGAAGAAATGCCGGGGCGCAGCGAGGCGCTTGGCGTCGTGCAAATGACGACGGCAGAGGCCTGCTGCGCCACCGGAAAGCAATGCTATTCGGGGGCAACCAGAAGCGTCAGCGTACCGCTGTAACTCGTCGACGCTTGCATGGTTTGCAGATCGGAGCTGAGGATCTTGACGATCAGGCTCGCGCTCGAGGACGGACCGGACGCGCAGTTCGCGTTGGTCGCCGTCGAGGTCAGTCCGGTGAAGGCGACGCCGTTCGTCAGCGCTGACCCCGTCGACTGTCCAGAGCTCGCGCTCCATTCGACGGCATAGGGGACGCTGAGCGACGCATTGGCCAGCGTGAATGCACCGGCAGTTCCGCTACCCGAGGCCGTTACCCTGTATCCCTTTGTGCTGGTGTTGCTCCAGACGCAGACGTTCTGGGCATTCGAGGCGTCGACGCTTGGATCGGCATTCGTGAATGCCACGTCGCTCAGTCCGCTAATGCGAACCCGGTTTGCAATCGATGCCGAGATAGACACCGAGCCCGTCGAAGTCGCTCCCAGGCTGCCCTGAGTCGCCGCATTCGCAGTTCCCGCCATCGAAACGGCAAGGGCTGCCACCGCGGCCATTTGTCCAACTTTGTGCCACGAAAGCATGGCTAATTCCTCATCCGCTAGTCCCATCCAAAATGGATGTATTGCGGGGCTTACGGGAATCCTCTTAACGAACCGTCAACGAAGGCTGTTTAGCGCGAAGTTTACGCCTTAGGGTTAAAACCCCAGCTTTCCAGGCGCTTGCTTATTCTGGCGCCAAGATCAGCAATGCCGGACCCGTCGAAGGTATCTCACCTCCGGGGACGTCCAACGCCAGATTAACATCGCTCCCTGCCTTGTTGCATTCCAGGATCGAACTCCGCGCGATCGCACTCAGGGGCTTGCCTTCAGCCAACCGCATTGAAGAGGTGTCCGACATTACGGGAGTAGCTATCCTGTTGCCGACCGCACCTCCCGGTTCGAGCCAGCTATGGGCCAGGCTCGACAGTGTGACTGTGTAACGGCGGAGCGTTGAACTGGACCAAATGCAAAATGAGTTCGCGCTACCAGCGCCCCGGCCGGCTCGAAGCGATGCTGGAGCGCGAATTCCCATGCGCGGGGCCACGCTGGCTTCTATGCGGATGCTCGCACTGGACGTCGTGCCGATGCGACCGCCGGGGATTGAGCCTTGAGCTCGACGGGAAAGAAGGCCGATGCGACGGCCGGGGCACATAGCAGAATCCAACGGTACGCCATTCGAGGACTCTCCTGATCCCGAGAATAGAACTCGAGAACCGATCGTCCTGAAACGTTCGTGCTACCCTAAACTTTCCTCCAATCTGGATGTGTCCCAGTCTGGTTTACGCGCTCGTCAGTCATCGCTCCGCGAATCTGGGCGGCAAGGAACTTGGTACCTCAGATGATCAATTTCAGGCCATGCAGCCGCACGGTCTTTCCGTCCTGGCAGATGGGAGCTCCGATGATCCGAACCCGGCGAGTTCCTCCGACGGCGGGCCTGATCTGGACATCGATGGTGAACCCGCGCCCTTCGCGAATTGCATAGCTGCGCAGTCTCTCCATGGAGGCCCGGGATTCTTCACTGTAGAAAGAGACCGCTTCATCGCGACTGACAGGCGAGCCACGCGGCAATCCAAAGATGTCGTAGATGCCGCCGGACCAGGTCAACGAGTTGTCGGCGAGATTGCATTCCCAGCAGCCGGAATGATGGATGCCGAGTGCGCCAACCTCTGGAGGCCCGATGATATCGGTGACGGCGCTATTCAGGACGAGGCCGAGGTCGAAGTGTCGCGATTGCTCGCTAAGCGGCCAACTCTCGAGCACAGGCGGCATTGAACTCATTTACAAACCCCCGGCGAATTTACCGCAAGTTGCGCCCAACGTCACTGACAACGTGATGGTACGCTGGCCTCTCCCAAGTCAGCCCGCGCGCTGTTGAAGCATCGGATAGAGAACGTTTTGCTCTAGTTCGATCAGGTCGAGCCAATGCGACCGAAGCGCTCGTTGCGCCGAACGATGCCGCGACCAATTGGCCGCAATCACCCATCCGCTCCACGTGCTCAGATGATCGGCTGAAAGACCCATCATTTGCCGCCTTGCATGGAGGGCTCGTGAAAGCTCGACTTCCGCGGCCTGGTCCGCGTGCTCGATGATATGGTCGTGCGCAGCTTGAACGGCCGAACTGCGCGCTCGCGACGCCGACGACAGCTCGCGCCTCAACGCGAGATAAGACTGAAGGTCTGGCGTGGGCCGCGCCAATAACTCGTCGAGCTTCTCCAGGCCGGAGAGAACACGCTGATGGGCATTTTTGAGTTCGATCAGCAGCCAGTCAGCGGAATTTTCAGCGACGGCCTTCCTACTGATGATGTGCAACGGACATTCCAGCGTAAGGTGGGTCGAATGAAGGCCCGCCAGAATTTAATCTGACGGGCCTTCCAGGTTCGGCACGCTCCAAGTGGGTTAATCAGGAACGTGTGAGAGGAATATTGCGGCATCTGATTACTCCGACCTTGCGCTTATCTCCGAAATGGAAGTTTCAGCGCGTAGCTCGAGCAACCGGGATAGCCGCAGCCCTTGCTGTAATCCTCTGCATGCCGACTGGATTTGCAGTCATTCTCATCTGGGCCGGCTGGTCACGCATTCCTGAAGAAGGACGCTACTGAGCTCAGCGGCCGTAGATTTCCGCCAGAAGGTAAGAACGGACGGCGCGCATTCCCTCGAGATCCCTCTCGAGCATCAAATCGAGCGCGCTTCGACCCGTGAAAGGCATGCCGATTGGGCCTCCTGATCCAGCCTGCTGCGACGGAGGGACGAGGAAGAAGCGTTCTGACTGATCGTGCGATATTGGCGAGCATAGATATCCGTTCGATCAAGTCGATGGGCAATTCGTCCAGCGGCAATTGCGCGAGCCGATCCAACTCTTCTCGATCCCTCATTCCCAACAATTTCAGCTGCTCGTATTCTGTGAGCTGCCAAATCCGAGACAAGGCTTCGAAGGCTCGCAACACTTTGCGAGTGCCGTCGATCCTCGTGCCTCGATGGGCTCGGGCCCGTAACCCTTTTAATATGAAAGCAGCGACGAGTTCGCCGTCGCCAGTGTCGATCGCATCGAACAGCGTCGGCTCGCCTTCTTGCGTCTCAAGCCACTGCGCGAGCTTGTAGAGGAGTTCAGCTTCACTCATTGTCGTCCCAAGACCATCGCCCGCAATCCCTCTATTTTCATCTTTGGCCGGCTTCGCCGTTCAATTTCTCTTCTCCGGTCGGTGTTGCGTGGCGCTAGGCGCGCCGCGCCAAGATTCGAGGTTCGCGTAGATCCTCTAGTAAGTCCCCCTGGCGAGCCTTCGATGCACGTCGGTGAAGGCATCGACCTCGGCCCAGAAGCACTCGATCGCAGCGACGAATTCCTTGAGATAATCTGGCCGCAAGTGATTGTGGATCTGAACCGGTGGCCTACTGATTAAAGGTCAGCTGGCTCTGACGTCCCCAAAAATTGCGATACCAAAACGGCTGTTCCGCGCCCGTAGAGGCGTCGGGCTGTCACGCAAAGGTGTTGATTTTATTAGCTTGAGGCTGGTGGAGCTGAGGGGAATCGAACCCCTGACCTCTGCAGTGCGATTGCAGCGCTCTCCCATCTGAGCTACAGCCCCGCTCCAAGCAGGCGGACCACATAGCGACGCCTCTTTCCCCATGCAATGACCCGCCGCACGGCGATTTCGACTTGTCGAATGGCAGTTCCGAACCAGGAACGGCTGATGGCCCCAAATCGTTCTTCACGCGATGAGCAGACGGCAGTCCGCCGGCCTGTTCCTAGCTTGGAGGCAGCTATGGCTTACGACCGTTACGAACGCGAACGGCGCTGGCGAGAGGGCCGGCCCGAATTTTCCGATGAGGGCATGAACCGCGAGCGCGACTTCGATCGCGATCGCGACGAACGCGGCTTTTTCGGACGCATGGGCGACGAGTTCCGCTCCTGGTTCGGGGACGAGGATTCGGAGCGTCGCCGGGAATCTTATCGCGACCGCGACGATTATCGGCGCGGCTACGGGTCCGAGCCCGAACGCGGCCGGATGTTCCGCGAAGATCGCGAGTTCGAGGGCGACAGGCACTTCCGTCAGGGGCCATGGGAACGCGGTGAATACCGAGCGACGAGCTTCGCGGGCTCGCGAGATCGTCCTGCCGACGATGATTATCACTATCGGGAAATGCGGCGCCGGCAGGCGGAGGATCTCGATCGCGACTATGACGAATATCGCCGTGAGCGGGCTTCGCAGTTCGAGAATGACTTCGGCAGCTGGCGCGAAAAACGTTTGTCCAAGCGCCAGATGCTGAGCGGCATCCGCGAGCACATGGAAGTCGTCGGGAGTGACGAGAAACATGTCGGTACCGTCGACCGCGTTGCCGGCGACCGGATCATCCTGACCCGCAGCGATCCGGAATCCGGCGGTGTCCATCACTCGCTGAGCTGTTCGGACCTTGACCGCGTCGAAGGAGACCGGATCATCCTCGACTGTAGCGCCGAAAAGGCCAGGGAGCGCTGGCGCGACGAAAGCCGCAGCAGGGCGCTGTTCGAGCGCGAGGATCAGGGCCGCGCGGGGCCGCACGTGCTCGACCGCAGTTTCTCCGGCACATACCGGTAAGCACGCTACAGTCTTTTCGGGCTGAGGATCGGCCCGGTCGCCTCTCGCGGCCGGGCCTTTCTTGTGCGCCCGAGGGAGCTTATGCGCGGCTCAACTGGAACGGGAGAAACATGATGGCGCGCGCCTGGCACCTGATGAGCCGTCCGCAGGGGCTGCCGACGGACGAAAATTTCGCACTGAAGGAGCTCGACTTGCCGCCGCTCGCCGCAGGGCAGGTCCGCGTCCGCAACCAGTGGTTGTCGGTCGACCCGTATATGCGCGGGCGGATGAACGACGTGAAAAGCTATGTCCCGCCGTTCCAGATCGATCAGCCGATGGAAGGCGGAGCGGTCGGCGAGGTCGTCGAATCCACAGCGGAGGGCTTCTATCCGGGCGATCGCGTGCTTCACATGGGCGGCTGGCGCGACGAGGCAGTGCTGGACGCGCGCACGGTCAACAAGCTTCCCGATCTTGGAGCCGAGCCGCAGGCGTTCCTCGGGAATCTCGGAGTGACGGGCGCGACCGCCTATTTCGGCCTCCTCGAAGTCGCGTCGGCCAAGCCTGGCGACATCGTCTTCGTGTCGGCAGCGGCCGGTGCGGTGGGATCGGCTGTGGTGCAGATCGCAAAGGCGAAGGGCATGACCGTCATCGGTTCGGCGGGCGGCGCGGACAAATGCGATTTCGTCCAGTCGCTCGGTGCCGACCAGGTCGTCGACTACAAGGCCCAGCCGATCCTGAAAGGGCTGGCCGCTGCGGCTCCGGAGGGTATCGACGTCTACTTCGACAATGTGGGCGGTGACCATCTCGATGCGGCTTTCGCGCTCGCAAGGATGCGGGCGCGCTTCGCGATCTGCGGGATGATCGAAGGGTACAACAAGGCCGAGCCGGCTGCCTTCCGCTTCATCATGCGGGTGATTGCCATGCGCATCCGCATGCAGGGCTTCATCGTCTTCGACTTCCAGTCAAGGATGGACGAATTCTACCGCGAGATGGGGCAGCTGATCGCGACGGGCCAGCTCAAGTCGCAGGAAACGGTAGTCGACGGCATCGAGAATATGCCGGACGCCTTCCGTGGCCTGTTCAGCGGCGACAACCTCGGAAAGATGCTGGTCCGGCTCTAGCGGTTGAACTTGCAGGCGGCGGGGTTGCCGGTCTTCAGACCGGTCTGTAGCGCCTGCATCCGCTGCGCCGACGAACCGTGCGTGAAGCTTTCAGGCACGACGACGCCCTGCGTCTGTTTCTGGAGCATGTCGTCGCCGATCGCCTCGGCCGCGCGCATTCCTTCCTCGACATCGCCAGGCTCAAGGATGTTGCCCTGCGCGTCGCGGGCGTTTGCCGCCCACACACCGGCGTAGCAGTCGGCTTGAAGCTCGACGCCGACCTGAATCGCGTTGCCCTCCGTGCGGCCGACGCTTTGCTGTGCACTCTGAGCCCGGTCGAGCGTGCCTTCGAGGCTTTGGACGTGGTGCCCGACCTCGTGCGCGATCACGTAGGTCGCGGCGAAGTCGCCAGGGGCTCCGAACCGTTGCGAAAGCTCGTTGAAGAATTCCGGATCGATGTAGATCGTATTGTCGTTCGGGCAGTAGAACGGGCCCATTGCCGCCTGGCCGGCGCCGCACGCCGTCTGCGTTCCGCCGGTGTAGGCGACCATCCGCGTCGGGACGTACTTCGCACCGTTCTTGGCGAAGATCTCGCCCCAGGTCTCCTCGGTCGAGCCGAGCGTCCGCGTGAGGAAATCGCGCATGTTGGGGTCGAGCGTCGATTTGCCGCCGCTCGGTGCGCTCGTTGTCGGGCTGCTTGGGATCAGCCCTCCGCCGCCGCCGAGCTGAGTCAAGGCGCAATAGCCGACGAGGAGGATGAGGACGCCGACGATCCCGAAGCGGCTCATGACCATTGGGAGCAGGCAGCCGAGCAAATTGCCGCCGCCACCGCCCCGCCGAGCCCGAAACCTCCGCCCTGTCCGGTGCGGTCTTCGAAGTTGGAACTTGGGTCTTCGCCGCCTAGCCGAACCATGAATGTCTCCCCTGTCGCTCCGGCCAAATGCGCGAAGAGGCGGCCCGGTTGCAAATCGTCGTTACGGGGGCGAGTAGCGCCGCAAAGGAGATGCCATGATTCTCGAAGGCAAAGTCGCGCTCGTCACCGGTTCAACCTCGGGCATCGGGCTGGCGATCGCCCGAACGCTAGCTGCCGAAGGCGCCAGGATCATGCTCAACGGCTTCGGCGATCCCGCCGAGATCGAGAAGATCAGGAGCGAGCTCGGCGCTCTCCATGACGGCGCCGATTTGTCCGATCCGGCTCAGATTGAGAATATGGTGCGGCGATGCACCGACGAGCTCGGTGCGCCGGACATCCTCGTCAACAATGCCGGCATCCAGCACGTCTCGCCGGTCGAGAGCTTTCCTCCCGAGAAATGGAATGCGATCCTGGCGATCAACCTGTCGGCAGTGTTCCACACGACGCGGCTTTCGATCCCTTCGATGAAGGCGAAGCAGTGGGGCCGGATCATCAATACGGCGTCGGCGCACAGCCTCGTCGCCTCGCCCAACAAGTCTGCCTATGTCGCCGCCAAGCATGGCGTCGCGGGCTTCACCAAATCGGTCGCCCTTGAAGCGGCGCGCGACGGCGTCACCGCCAATTGCATCTCGCCGGGCTACGTCTGGACCACGCTGGTCGAGAACCAGATTCCGGACACGATGAAGGCGCGGAACCTGACCCGCGAGCAAGTGATGAATGACGTGCTCCTCGCCGCCCAGCCGACCAAGCGCTTCGTGACGCCCGAGGAGGTCGCAGCGCTTGCTCTGTTCCTTTGCCGCGACGAGGCCAAGTCGATCACCGGCGCGAACCTCAGCATGGACGGGGCTGGACTGCCGCTTAGGCTGCGGTTGATGCGCTACCTTTTCATCGTTGCGGCCCTGGCTTTGCTCCCCGGCTGTGCGGAGTTCCGGACGACACCCGGAGTGATCGCTCAACCTGCACGCGACTGGCGTTCGGTTGCGACGGAATCGGACCGCGAGAGGCTGCACGAATGGCGGACCGCCTTCGTCGACGCATTGCGGGCCGCCCGGGCGGGCGGGAATGGCGCGGACGTCGAGCGCGAGGGCGTCCTGCTTAATCCGGATGCCGCGCTCGGCGGTGGACCGATCCCGAACGGCGACTATCGCTGCCGGGTGATCAAGGTCGGCGCAAGGCAGGCCGGACTGCTCAACTACGTCTCCTATCCCGCATTCGTGTGCCGCATCCAGCAGGATGGCGAGCTTCAGGACTTCGCGAAGCTGACAGGATCGCAGCGGCAGGTTGGAAAGCTGTTTCCGGGCGATGCGCTTCGGCAGGTCTTCCTCGGCACCCTGATCCTCGGCGACGAGGCGCAGTCGATGCAATATGGCCGCGACACGCAGCGCGATGTGGCAGGGTTCGTCGAAAGGATCGGACCGAACCGCTGGAGGCTGATCATGCCCCGGCCTCATTTCGAATCTCAGATGGACGTGATGGAATTGCTTCCATCGACCCAGGGAGCGCGTTGATGAAGCTGACCTTCGGACTGGTGATTGCCGCCATGACCCTACCGACCGCCGCCAATGCTGCCGCACTGCGAGACGCGATCCGCGCCGACATGCCGCAGCTGATGACCCTCTACCGCGACCTCCACGCGAACCCAGAGCTGTCGATGCAGGAGGTGCGCACGCCCGCCAAGCTCGCTGCAGAGATGCGCAAGCTCGGCTTCAAGGTGACCGAGAAGGTCGGCAAGACCGGTGTGGTTTCGGTCATGCAGAATGGTCCCGGGCCGGTGCTGCTGCTCCGCGCCGACATGGACGCCCTTCCCGTGGTTGAGCAGACGGGCCTTCCGTTCGCGTCGAAGGTTCGTGCGACCGCACGGTCAGGCGTCGAGACCGGTGTCATGCACGCCTGCGGCCACGATACGCACATGTCCTCGTTCATCGGCACCGCCCGGCGGCTTGCGGCGATGAAGGATCAATGGTCGGGCACGCTCGTCATGGTTCTCCAGCCGGGCGAGGAGACCGGCGAGGGCGCGAAAGCGATGCTCGACGATGGGCTCTACACCCGCTTTCCGAAGCCGAATTACGCGCTCGCCTTCCATGATGCCGCAGCTCTTCCGGCCGGGACGATCGGAGTCACGCCGGGATATGCGCTTGCCAACGTCGATAGCGTCGACATTTTGGTGAGGGGCCTTGGCGGGCACGGCGCCTACCCTCAAACGACAAAGGACCCGATCGTGCTTGCCTCGCGGATCGTGGGTGCGCTGCAGACCCTGGTCAGCCGCGAGAACAACCCCCTCGATCCGGCCGTCGTAACCGTTGGCAGCTTTCAGGCGGGAGCCAAGCACAACATCATCTCGGATGAGGCCAAGCTCCAGCTGACCGTTCGAAGCTACAAGCCGGAAGTCCGGAAGCTGCTGCTCGACGGGATCAAGCGGATCGCCAGGGGTGAAGCCATAGCGGCGGGCGTGCCGGAGGACCGGATGCCGGTCGTTACGATACGCGAGGAAATGTACACGCCCGCGACATTCAACACGGAAGACTTTTCCAAAAAGACGCTCGATCTCTTCCAGCAGCATTTTGGTGCCGAGCGGGCGAGCCTTACGCCCCCGGTGATGGGCGGCGAGGACTTCAGCCGCTTCTGGCTTGCGGACAAGGAGGTCCAGAGCCTGATCTTCTGGGTGGGAGGGACGCCCAAGGACAAATGGGATGCAGCGGGCGGCGACACGCTCAAGCTCCCGTCCTTGCACAGCCCCTTCTGGGCGCCCGATGCGGAGGCAGTCATTTCAACCGCGACCGAGGCGATGACGGTGGCGTCGCTGGACGTGCTCAAGAAAGGCTAGCGACTCGCCTCGTCGAGCAATGCAATCTGCTCCGGCGTGAGCGCCAGGCTCATCGCCGCCGTCAGTTCCTTCAGCTGGTCCACGCTGGTCGCGCTGGCGAGCGCCGCCGTGATTCCGGGCTGCGCGATTGTCCATGCGAGGGTGATCGACGCAAGCGCCGCCCCGGTCTCGGCCGCGATCCGGTCAAGCGCCGCGAGCACGCGCATTCCCCGGCCTTCGAGATATTCGACATTGCGAAGTCCGCGCGGACTTTTGTCGAGGTCGTCCTTGCTCCGGTACTTGCCGGTGAGGAAGCCATTGGCGAGCCCGTAAAAGGGAATGATCCCGAGCCCGTGCGCCAGCGCCGTATCACGAAGCGCGCCTTCCAGCTCCTCTCGCTCAACGAGGTTGTACCAGGTCTGCAGGACGCTGGGCTTAGTGAGGCTATCGGCGGTCGCTGCCCGCATCGCCTCGTCGAGCCGCTCCGGCGAATATTGCGACATGCCGATGGAGCGGATCTTGCCGGCCTTCACCAGCGCATCCATCGCTCCGAGGCTGTCGGCGAGCGGGACGTTCGGATCGTCCTTGTGGTGATAGTAGAGATCGATCGTGTCGATCCCGAGCCGCTGGAGCGAAGCATCGCAGGCCGCGGCGATCTTCTCCGGGGCCAGCCCCTCGAAGAAACCCACCTTCGTCGCGAGGACGATCTTGTCGCGCTTGGCCGGATCGCGCCTCAGCCAGTTGCCGATGACGGTCTCGCTCTCGCCTCCCTTGTTGCCGGGAACCCAGGCCGAATAGACGTCCGCGCTGTCGACCATGTTGCCGCCGGCGTCGACGAACGCGTCCAGGATATCGAAGCTGGTCGGCTCGTCCGCCGTCCAGCCGAAGACATTGCCACCGAGCGCCAGCGGCGCGACCGAGATTCCGCTTTGTCCAAGCGAGCGCTTTTCCACCGTCATAGAGGCGCCTTAGCGCATCCGTTCACCAGATATTTGTAAAATCTAGCGACACCCCTTCGCATGTCGGTGGAATTGACAGGTGTGTGTCGGTGCAGGCCCTGATCGCCTTCTGGAGCCACGCCCTGTGCGCGGCGGCCTTCCTCGGCCTGCTGATCTGGCGTCTGGGCGCGATCCGGCAGCAGGACCAGCGCCTGCTGCTCGCCGGATTCGCGGTCACCGCCTGCTGGGCCTGGCTTAACGCCATACTCCCCAGCGACCCGCTGACCAGTTACGCGGAGACGGCTCGGAACCTCATCTGGATCGGCCTGATCCACAGCCTGTCCTCGAGCAGCGACGAGCGCCAGCATGGGGTTCGGCTGGTCTACGCAGCCGTAGCGGCGGTGCTCGGCTTCCAGATGGTCGTGACGAGCTTGCGCTACTTCATCCCGACCGACTCGGTCCGTGACACGGCGACCCTGCTCCGAATCACCGCGGCCGCCGGTTCGTTGGTGCTGGTCCACAACCTTTACGGGCAGGCGTCACCCGCGAGCCGGTCGAACATCCGGCTGGCCATGCTCGCGCTTTCGCTGACGTGGAGTTACGACCTCAACCTCTACACGATCTCTTACCTGGACAGCCGGCTGGCGCCCGACCTTCTCGAATGGCGCGGGGCGATCGTCGCTGCGACCGCGCCGATGTTCGCGATGGCCGCCAGGCGCGAGGAGGGCTGGCGCATCCGCCTGTCTCGCGCGGCAACGTTCCAGTCTCTCTCCCTGTTGGCGATCTGCGCTTACTTCGCCGTCATGGCGATACTCGCCACGGCACTTCGGGGCACGAGCGTCGAATGGGCGCGCGGCGGCCTTGTCGGGCTACTCGCTGTGATGACGGTCGCGGCCATGGCCCTGTTGCCGAGCGCCAAGGCGCGCAGCTGGGCCAAGGTCAAAATCTCCAAGCATTTGTTCGAGCACCGCTACGACTACCGAACCGAGTGGCTGCGTTTCACCGAGACAGTCGGAACGACCGGTTCGGACGCGGCCCCGCTCGGTGAGCGCGTGGTCAAGGCGTTCGCGGACATCCTCGACGCGCCGGGCGGGATCCTTCTGGCGAGGGATCCGGCAGGCGCGATCACGGCTGCTTCGTCGTGGAACTGGTCGGGCAAGAATCCCCCATCCACGGAGCTGGATCGCGTTCTGACGTTCTGGTCGGCGCTGGAGTCGAATGGCCGGATCGTAGAGTTCGATGCTCTCCGCAGCGGGATTGCGCGGCCTGAGGATTGCGCAATGCTCCCACCGCAATGGATGCTCGACGAGCGACGTGCGTGGGTGGGCGTTCCGCTGATCCATGGCGAGCGGCTCTTCGGCCTGATCCTGCTCGCCGCGCCGGACTATCGCCGCGTCCTCGACTGGGAAGATTTCGACCTCCTGCGCACCGCCGGACGTCAGGCGGCAAGCTCGCTTGCCGAAGCATATGGTCAGGAGGCCCTGTCGAACGCCCAGAGGTTCGAGGAATTCAACCGGCGCTTCGCCTTCATCCTGCACGACATCAAGAATTTGGTGAGCCAGCTGTCCCTGCTGTCGCGCAACGCGGAGCGCCACGCCGACAATCCCGAGTTCCGCGCCGACATGGTCGCGACCCTGCGCAGCTCGGTCGGCAAGATGAACGACCTGCTGGCGAGGCTTTCGCCGCAGGCACAGGCCCGCGCCCAGCGGGCAGAGCCGCAGCCGCTTCGCACCATCCTTTCCGATGCGATCGCCGCGAAGCGGCGGGACCACGAAGTGAAGCTGCTTGGCGACACCACCCTCTGGGCGGTCGTCGACGCGATGGGGCTCGAGCAGGCGGTCGGGCACCTGATCCAGAACGCCGTGGAGGCGAGTTCGTCCGATGCGCCGATCACCGTCCGCGTTGCCCCCGTCGGCGACGAAGTCCGCATCACCATCGCCGATCATGGAACCGGTATGGACGGCGACTTCGTCCGCAATCGCCTGTTCCAGCCGTTCGCGTCCACCAAGCCCGGCGGCTTCGGCATCGGCTCGTTCGAGGCCCGCTCGCTGATCGTTGCGATGGGCGGCCGCCTGGTCGTCGACAGCACGCCGGGCGCGGGCAGTGAATTCTCCATCTTCCTTCCAGCGGCCGACGAGGCTGCTCAACCGCAACGGAAACGCGCATGACCGACCAGAAACTCCCCGTGCTCCTGATCGTCGAAGACGACGAAGGCCTGCAACGCCAGCTCAAATGGGCCTACGAAGGCTATGAGGTCGTGCTCGCAGGCAATCGCGAAGCGGCGATCGAGGCGCTGCGGCTTCACGAGCCTGCTGTCGTCACGCTCGACCTGGGGCTGCCGCCTGATCCGGACGGGACGAGCGAAGGCTTCGAGACCCTTTCGCAGATCCTGAAGCTGAAGCCGGATACGAAGGTGATCGTCGCGTCGGGTCACGGCGCGCGCGAAAGCATGTTGAAGGCGATCGGGCTCGGCGCCTATGATTTCTACCGCAAGCCGGTCGATATCGACGAGCTAGGCCTGATTGTGGCGCGCGCCTTCCACGTTGCCGACATCGAGGCCGAGAACCGGCGGCTCGAACAGGCCGGCGGCGGGCAGGTGCTCGGCTCGATCATCAGCTCGGCGCCCGAGATGCTGAAGGTTGGCAAGACGATTGAGCGTGTCGCCACCGCAGACGTGTCGGTGATGCTGCTTGGCGCGTCGGGTACCGGCAAGGAATTGCTGGCCCGCGCGGTCCACGAGAAGAGCGGACGAAAGGGCGAGTTCATCGCCATCAACTGCGCCGCCATTCCTGAGACGCTGCTTGAGGCCGAGCTATTCGGATACGAGCGCGGAGCGTTCACCGGTGCGGTCAAATCGAACGTCGGCAAGATCGAAATGGCCGAGGGCGGGACGCTCTTCCTCGACGAAGTCGGCGACATCCCGCTCGCACTTCAGGTCAAGCTGCTCCGCTTTCTCCAGGAGCGCGTGATCGAGCGCATCGGCGGACGCCAGCCGATCGCCGTCGACACGCGGATCGTCTGCGCAACACACCAGGACTTGGACGCGATGACTGCGGACGGCCGCTTCCGCGAGGACCTCTATTATCGCCTCGCCGAGATCGTGGTGAAGATCCCGTCGCTTAGCGAGCGGCCCGGCGACGCGGTCCTGCTCGCTCGTCATTTCGTGAATCGCTTCGGCAAGGAGCTGAACACCAAGGTTCAGTCGCTTTCCGCCGACGCTGTTGCGGCAGTCGACGCCTATGGCTGGCCGGGCAACGTCCGCGAGCTCGAAAACCGGATCAAGCGCGCGGTGATCATGGCCGACGGTAAGTCGGTGAGCGCCGACGACCTCGACTTGCCGGGAAGCGTGAACGCGGAGGAGGCCGAGAGTGCGTTGAACCTCCGCGCGGCCCGCGAGACTGCCGACCGCAAGGCGATCCGCCAGGCCCTGAGCCGGACCGAGAACAACATCTCGGGTGCCGCCAAGCTACTCGGGATCAGCCGACCGACGCTCTACGACCTGCTCAAGCAGTACCAACTGCAAGCGTAGGCATTTCTTCGACCAACGGGTCTTGCTGGCGAGGCGGCGCGCCTTATCCCTCTTCGGCGTTTCGAATCCGGGGAGAATTCATGGATCGCCGCCAATTTCTGTCGACTGCCGGTGCGGCCGCCGGTTTGTCGTTCGTCAGCGCATTCGCGTCGAAGCCGGCGCTCGCTTTTGCAGCCTCCGCGCAGACGGCCGCGGGTCCGAAGGATGCGGCGCTCAACCAGATTTTCGACCGGATCTTTCAGGAGCAGGTGGCAACGAGCCCGAGGCTCGCGACCTACACCGGCCTCGACAAGGGCGCGCTCGCGCCGCTCAAGTCGAAGCTCGACACGAGGCCGGACCAGCAGGCGCGGATCGAGGAAATCGCCCGGACCAACAAGTTCATCGGCTGGCTCGAAGCCGTGCCGGAGGCCGGCCTTTCGGATCTATCCAAGCTCAACCGCGAGGTCGTGATCTGGGACCTGCGCACCAACAATGTCGGCCCGGAGAAATTTGACGTTTCCAACCCGCAGAGCCCTTATGTGATCAGCCAGCAGGACGGGCCTATTTCTCGACCCCCGATTTCCTGCATTCGGCGCACACGATCGAGAATGCCGCCGATGCGGAGGCGTATCTGTCGCGGCTTTCGCAATTCGCGACGGTTCTCGACAACGAGACGGTCGAGCAGCAGCGGCAGGCGGCGCGCGGCTATCTCGCTCCAGGCTGGTCGCTCGACCTCGCGCTTGGGCAGATGCGCGCGCTGCGCGAGCCTGCCGCCGAACAGAGCAACATGGCGGCGTCTGTTGCCGATCGCGCGGCGGCGAAGCAGATCGCCGGTGATTGGCGCGGGCGCGCGGCGAAGATCGTCGCCGACCAGGTCTATCCGGCCCTCGACAAGCAGATCGCGGCAGTCGCGGCGCTTCGGGCGAAGAGCCAGGCCGGTGACGGCGTGTGGCGAGTGCCTAATGGCGACGACCTCTACGAGGCCGCGCTCGCCGAGGCGACGACTACGAAATTCACCGCCGACGAGATTCACCGGATCGGGCTCCAGCAGGTCGCCGAGATCACTGCGGAGCTCGACAAGATCCTCCGTTCGGCCGGTTACACCAGCGGCAGCGTCGGGGAACGGCTGACGGCGCTGAACAAGTCTCCTGATCAGCTCTACTCGAACACGGACGCTGGCCGCACCGAGCTTCTTGCTAGCCTGAATGCCGGCATGGCGGACATGACCGCCCGGCTTCCCCGCGCCTTTCACAATCCGCCGAAAGACCCGCTAGAAATCCGCAGGGTACCGCCGGAAATCCAGGACGGCGCTTCCAACGGATATTATCGTCCAGCGGCGCTCGATGGGTCGCGGCCGGCCATTTATTTCATCAATCTCAAGTCGACGTCGGACTGGCCGAAATATTCGCTTCCGGCGCTGACCTATCATGAGGGCGTTCCCGGGCATCACTTGCAGAACAGCGTGACCCAGGCATCGGGCGACATTCCGATGCTGAGGCGGATCGCTTTCTATTCGGCCTATGGCGAGGGCTGGGCGCTGTACGCGGAGCAAGTTGCCGACGAGTTGGGCGCATACAAGGGCATCGAGCGCGCCGGATATCTGCAGTCCTTCCTGTTCCGGGCCGAACGTCTCGTCGTTGACACCGGCCTCAACCACATGCGGTGGAGCCGCGAGCAGGCGGTCGATCATATGGTCGCCGCGACCGGCTTCGCGCGCGGTCGGGTCCAGCGTGAAGTCGAACGCTACTGCGCGTCGCCGGGTCAGGCTTGCAGCTACAAGATCGGGCACCTTGCCTGGAATCGCGCCCGCAAGGAGGCGCAGCAGGCGCTTGGCTCGAAGTTCGACATACGCGACTTCCACGACATCCTCGTCGAAGGTGCGATGCCGTTGACCATCTTCGAACGCCGCGTTCGCGAGCGGACGGCGGCGGCGAGGAAGGTAGCCTGATCAGGCCGATTGCAAGCAGGCCACTCCGCCCGATAGAGTGAAGGCGGAGGTGGCCCGTGAGCCGACTGCACACACATCCTGAACGTCACGCGTCCTCCCGCATCGGCTGGCTTCGGGCGGCGGTGCTGGGTGCGAATGACGGCATCGTTTCCACCGCCAGCCTGATTGTCGGCGTAGCGGCATCGGACGCGAGCCGGTCGAGCGTGCTGATTGCGGGCGTCGCCTCGCTTTTCGCAGGCGCAATGTCCATGGCGGCGGGCGAATATGTGTCGGTCAGCTCCCAGTCCGATACCGAGAAGGCAGACCTGGCCCGAGAGAAGGGCGAGCTCGCGCACCAGCCCGAACTCGAACGCGAAGAGCTCATCCGGATTTATGAAGCGCGAGGAGTCGAGCGGAAGACTGCGGAGGCCGTTGCCGACCAGATGACGGCGCACGATGCGCTCGGCGCGCATGCACGCGACGAACTCGGCTTGTCGGAGACCATGTCCGCGCGTCCCCTTCAGGCCGCGATCGCATCGGCGCTGACGTTCACCGCCGGTGCCGCGGCGCCGCTTCTCGTCGTTACGGTCGTTCCGGTCGCACTGCTCATTCCGGCAGTCGCGTTCGTTTCGCTGCTATGCCTTGCCGTGCTTGGCACGCTGGGCGCAAAGGCCGGCGGTGCGCCGCTCGCGCCGTCCCTTTTGCGGGTCACCTTCTGGGGAGCACTGGCAATGGCCGTGACCGCCGGAGTTGGGCGGCTCTTCGGGACTGCGGTGGCCTAGATCACTGTTCGTGGCCGAGGAATTCCGCTTCGCTCTCGGGCCATTTCGGTCCTGAGACCCAGTACGTGCCCATGAGCGTCCGCTTGACCTTCAGCATCGTGCCCGGCGGCGGCGGGTCGCGGTGCGATTTCGTGGGCTGGACCGACCAGCGATCGCCATTGTCGAAAAGTACCCACAAGCTGCTTCCGCCCCAATGACCGGACGCCTTGACCGCTCCTTCGAGAGCCAAAGGCGCCTTCTTTTCCTTCAGCACCATGCTCCCGCGGGCGAGAGCCTCCTTCAGAGGAAGGATCGATTGGTCGTAACAGCGAAGCCGCTCTTCATTCGAACTGATGGATCCGCACGCTAATATGGCCTGGACGCGCTGGTCCGGCTTGTCCTTTGCCGAGGCAATTGCTGGAACGGGCAACAGGACAATTGCGGCGATAATGATGCCCGCCCACTTTGACATGGTCTTCCCCTCGATCGGACGATCAGCATCGCACCGCTACCCGCGCAGCGGAAGTCCTATCTCGACAGTTCCTCGGCCATTTCGGCAACCTCGAGCCAGCGCTCCTCGGCTGCATGCTTTTCGGTGCGAAGCTTTGCCGCCTGGTCGCTTAGATCGGCGAAGCGCTTGGGATCGCGCACGTAGAGATCCGGATCTGCAAGCACGTCTTCGGTCGCCGCGATCTGCGCCTCGAGCCGTTCGATCTCGCCCGGAAGCCGGTCGAGGTCGCGCTGGTCCTTGTAGCTGAGCTTCCCGCTCGGCGCCGGCCTGCGATCTTCAGTGACCGGCGGCGCCTTGGGCTTCGAGACAGGCGCAGCCTGCGTCCTCCGGCGCTTTGCCCAATCCTCATAACCACCCGCGACAATGTCGACGCGACCCGACCCGTCGAGGCCCAGCGTGACCGTCACCGTCCGGTCGAGGAAATCGCGGTCGTGGCTGACGATCAGGACCGTGCCTTCGTAATCGGCGATGACTTCCTGCAGCAGATCGAGCGTCTCGAGATCGAGGTCGTTGGTCGGTTCGTCGAGCACCAGCAGGTTCGCCTCGCGGGCAAACTCCCGCGCCAGCAGCAGACGCGACCGCTCACCGCCGGAGAGCGACCCGACCGGGGCTTCGGTCAGCTCCGGCGAAAAGAGGAATTCCTTGAGATAGCCCTTGATGTGCTTCTTGGTGCCCCGAACGTCGATCCAATCGCCGCCCTCCGCGAGCACGTCGCGGACGCGCTTGGCCGGGTCCATGAGCTTGCGCTGCTGGTCGATGACGATGCCGGAAAGCGTCTTCGCGCGCTCGACCTTGCCCTCGTCGGGCGCCAGCTCGCCGGTGAGCAGCTTGAGCAGGGTCGTCTTGCCCGCGCCGTTCGGTCCGACGATGCCGATCCGGTCCCCGCGCTGGATGCGCAACGTGAAGTCGCGGATGATCTGGCGGTCGCCATAATTCTTCGAGACGCGGTCGGCGTCGATCACGGCCTTTGAACGAACGTCGTCCTTGGCGACCGCAAGCTTCGCCGTGCCCGGGCCGCCGATCATCGCAGCCCGCTGGGCGCGCATGTCATGGAGTTTGGCGAGGCGGCCTTGGTTGCGGCGGCGGCGGGCCGTGACACCGCGCTCCAGCCAGCGCAGCTCGAGGGCCAGCTTGGCGTCGAGTTTTTCCGCCGCGCGAGCCTCTTCCTCATAGGCTTTCTCCATCCACGCTTCGAAACCGCCGAATCCGATCTCGGCGCGGCGGAGATGGCCGCGGTCGAGCCAGAGGCAACTTTTCGTCAGGCGGGTGAGGAAGGTCCGGTCGTGGCTGATGACGATGAAGGCTCCGGCGAACCGGTTCAGCCAGTCTTCGAGCCACTCGATTCCGGAAAGGTCCAGATGGTTGGTCGGCTCGTCGAGGAACAGAACGTCCGGCTCCTGAGCGAGCGCTCGGGTGATCGCCGCGCGTCGCCGCTCCCCCCGCTTGCGGTCGCAACCGGCCGCGACAGGTCGAGCCCGATCTGGTCGGCGATCGCGGCCGCCTCGTGCGTTTCCGGAGCATCGGAGCCATCGAGCACCCAGTCGAAAAGGGTTGCGTGGTCGCCCATGTCCGGATCCTGCTCGAGCAGGGCGACGCGGCTGCCCGGCACGATGGTGCGCTTGCCCTCGTCGGTATCAATCAGGCCCGCCAGGCACTTCAGGAGCGTCGTCTTGCCCGCGCCATTGCGGCCGATCAGCGCAAGCCGGTCGCGCGGACGGATATGGACGTCGAGGTGGCGGAACAGCCAGCCTTCGCCCTGGACGAGCCCGAGGTCTTCATAGGAGAGTGTCGCCGCAGCCATGCGGCGCCCCTAGCCAGTCCGCTTCATAAGGGGAACCGGTGTGGCCGGAGGGTCACTTCCGTAAACGCATATTTTACGGCAGTCTGCGGAGCTTAACGGCTCTGTTCAGGACCATTCATAAGGCATTCAATGGTTTCTGATAAAACCCGTGCCCAGAGAAAAGCCATGAGCCTGTACCGTAGAATCGCTCTGGCCGCGCTTGGCGCAGGCCTGCTTACGTCGCCCGCGCTAGCGGAACCGAAGCGCGATGCCGATCGTGCGTTCGACGCGGCTCGTCAGGGACGCGCAATGCCGCTCCCAAGCATCGAGCGCCGCGTGATGCCCTTCATGGGGGGTGCCGACTATCTCGGTCCCGAGTTCGACGGCGACACCTATCGGCTGAAGTTCGTCAAGGACGGCCGCGTGATCTGGGTGGACGTGGACGCCGCGACCGGCCGGATCAAGGGCAAATCGAGGCCGTAGCCTCCTGCTTTCTCCGGCCGATCCCGGCGGCCACGGACAAGGCGCCCCAACGCTCCTAATTGCCCGTGGCTTTGTCCCGGCTGGCGTACCAGATGTCGGGACCTTCACTTCCGGGCCGACCCGAGCTCAGGATCATGAACGAGCCGTCCTTGCTGATCACGGGCCGCGAATCGGTCGAAACCGAGCTCAGTTCAGACAGGTGAATGGCGGGGCCGAACGGCTCCGACGTGTTCGAACGCGTTGCATAATAGATGTCGTTGGCTCCAAGCCCGCCCGTCCTCGTGGAATCGAAGAAGATGGTCAGGCCGTTGCGCGTGACACTCGGCCGATTGTCGGATGCCGAGCTGTTCGGTCCACCGGCGAGCAACGTCTTCGGCCCACCATTGATACTCTGATAGATGTTGCCGTCGCCCGCACCGCCGTTCTGGCGGCTCGAGAAGATCATCACTTCGCGGCCCTCGTCGTCTTCGTAGAAGGATGGGCTTTCATCCAGCCAGCCCGGAGTGTTGACGTTCGGGCCGAGGTTCTGAGGCTGGCTCCAGCCGTTCGGGCCAAGCTTGCTGACATAGATATCGTACGACGGATCATCCCGGTTGCTGGAGAAATAAAGCCGATGACCCGGTGTTAGCGTCGGGCATGAGTCGTTCGCGGACGTATTGATCGGCGCCGGCAGCCGCACTGGCGCGCCGAACCCTTCTGACGTGCTCGACCGAGTGGCCATGAAGATGTCGAAATTGCCGTTGCTGAAGGAGTTGTAGAGTAGGGTCAGGCCGTCCGGCGAGGTGCTTGCGCAACCATCGATGCTCGGCGTGTTGATCGCGGTGCTCGATCCCGGCAGGCTCTCGACGTTTACCGGGATGTTCCAGCCGTCCCAATTTTTGGCGCCCACAGCGGTTGCGCTCAGTACGGCCAGGAAACCGACGGCAGACGCCGTCTTCGAAATGTGCCTTTTCATTCTAACCTCCCGTCAATCCGCAAGTGATTGAGCGGGCGTAGAATCGGGTCTGAGGATGTGCGATGGAGGTTTGCCGATGATCTTATGATCATTTGCTGATCGTTGTTTTGTCGCGGAGGCGTGGGGCATCGATGTTGAAGCTGAGCGACCTGGCGCTTCGGCCGGATCTGCAGCTCGGCCCCATGCTCGTGAGCCCGTCCCGCCGGCTCGTCGAGGGACCAGGCGGCCACACTCATCTCGAGCCTTTGATCATGCAGGTGTTCCTCCTGCTGCTCGATGCGGGTGGGAAGGTCGTAACCCGCAATGAATTGTTCGACCAGTGTTGGGGCGGGGTCATCGTCGGCGACGACAGCCTCAATCGCGCAATCGCGAAGGTGCGGAGAACGTCGGCGCATGTTGCGCCTGGCCTTCTCGAGATCGAGACGATCCCGCGCACGGGCTACCGGCTGACAGGCGAGATACTCGAATTACTGAGCAAGGATGATGCGACGAGCCCGGGTAGGGAAGCGCCGCAAGCGATTTCCCGACGCAGGCTTGTTGGTGGAGCCGCAGCCACGGCCGCAGCCCTTGGTGCAGGGGGATTTGGTTCTTCAACTCGCGCGAAGACCGCGAATTCAAGGAGCTGATGGATCGCGGTGAAGATGCGCAGGCTACGAGTGATCCAGACAGCCATCCCGCGGAATATTTTCGGAGGGCCGTCGCTTTGCGGCCGGCCGACGCCAAAGCACAAGGCAGCCTGGCTTATGCCGAGGCGATACGCACGGACAATGGCCAGCCCGACCAGACCCGGGCAGCGCTGCAAGAGGCGGAAAGCGCGGCGACGGCTGCACTTGCTCTCGATCCCAACGAGCCGAACGCCCAGCTCGCCCGAATTATACTACAAAGTAGCAGCCTGGACCTGGCGGGCACCGAAGATCGGCTACGTCGAATCCTGGGGCCTATCCCGACAGTATCAATGCGATGAAGCAGCTATGGAATTTGCTTCAATGCGTAGGCAGAAGCCGGGAGGCGCTAGCGCTCGTCGAGCGGTCGCTGGCCATCAAGCCGCTCGCTTCCGGATCACATTATCCGCGAGCGCAACTCCTTTGGATCACAGGCCGAACGGCCGAAGCGGACAGGGTGATTGAGAGGGCGATGCAGTATTGGCCGACGCACAGATTTGTGCGGTTTGCGCGATTCATCATTTTCGCGTTCACCGACCGGCCTCGCGCGGCGCTCGCGATGATCGAGAAACCGGGAACCGCGCCGCAGAATTACTCGCCCGAAGCAATCGCGCTGTGGCGCGTGTCTCTTCCGGCATTGGACCAGCGAACGCCGGCGAGCATTGCGGCCGCACGCAAGGCAAACCTCGAGGCAGTGAAAAAGAACCTGCGCCTGACTTCACAGGCGACGATGGTGATGTCTGCGCTCGGCGAGATCGACACCGCATTCGAGATCGCCAATGCATTCTTTGCGGTCGGGGATCGAACGAGTCCGGTCGCGGCGCAAATACGCCAGTGAAAAGCACCGCTTGGCGCTTTGCCCCGTGGCTATTCATCCCACCCATAGCTCCGATGCGTGCCGACCCCCGGTTCCAGAGTCTGGTCGAGGGGATCGGATTGAGCGACTATTGGAAGGCACGAAATGTCCGGCCGGATTACCTGAAGCAGCTCTAGAAGCGCACTTCCAGGCCGGCCGCAAACGTGCGCGGGTCTTCGGATTCACCGGATTGAGGGAGACTGGTTAGCGGATCCGGATCGCTTAGATCGAGCATGTTGAGTGCATCGAAGACGTTTCGAACCTGCGCGAACAGCGAAACTCGCTCAAGGTCATACTGCGCGCGAGCGTCGATCCTTAGGCTGCTTCGTACACGAACCTCCGGCGAGTTTTCGGGGTCCGTGAAATATGGGCTGTGACGCCGAACCTGCGCAGAAATCCGTACCCTATCGATCGGCTTCCAGTCGATCGCCGCCGACCCGCTGAAGTGGGGCGACCGATCGAATTCATTGCCTTCCAGACCCGCGCTTTCAGCGTCTGTCCGGATGATCTCTGTTCCCAGCAAGCCCACCGCAACGGTGAGTGACAGCGTCTTATCGAACCGCCAGTTCAGCTGCCCCTCGGCGCCGTAGCTGCGGGCCTTGGGACGTTGAAGAGATTCGCAAACCCGACCGGCCGGCCTGACGGCGTGCGGATGAGTATCGGCTTTGAGCGCTGCGCGTTGCGCATGTCGTAATAGAAGAGGTTCGCCTCTGCGGTCGCGTGTCCTCCGGCCAGCTCCGCCCTGGCAAAGACCTCGTAATCCCAGAGGGATTCGGCCCTGAAGTCGTCAGGCCGCGAAGTATCCACCCTGATTGTCGTTCCGCCCGGATTGTAGGCCCTCTGGACCATCGCGCCGATCCGCAGCTGGGGAGTGACGTCGTACGCGAAGGTGATCTTTGGCAACCAGGCATCGAACGTTCCGACGAAATCGACCGGAATCTCGAAAGATGTCGCGGTAAGCGCACCCTGCCTTTTCTGCCGGTCGCGCTGGTAGCGGATGCCGGCTGTCATTTTGGCGCGTGAGGAGAGCGCAAGGCTCGCGTCCACGAATACGCCCGATCCGTCCTGCCAGTCGCGGAACCGGCCGATAGACCCCGAAAGCAGGGACAGGTTGATGTACTGCTTGAGCCGCACATGCGTGTGGGAAGCGCCGCCGACGATCGACAGGGGCCCCTCGGGCGACCACCTGAGAATCGCTTCCGCTGACCAGTCGCGGCCGTCGTTTCTCGTTTGGCCGAAGTTGGGTATTGCAAGCCGCTGCGCCTTGCTGTCGCCGCCGGTCAGCATGACGTCCGCCATCAAATCGTCGCTCAGTTCATGACGGAGCCCCGCGGTCAGCGAATCCACGTTGATCCGAAACACTCCGTAGCCGCCGTCTTCATCCCTGCGTTCACGGAACGGTGCAGTGAGCCCGACGGCCTGGGGCATTTGCGATTGAGAATGGACGTAGGTCAGGTTGATCCGAGTACGGGACGAGGGCTTCAGAGCAAGCTTTGCGCGGAGCAGTCCAAAGACATCGTGGCTGGGATCGCCGCCCTCGATTTCGTCGATGATCTTGCTGGTCGTGCGGCTGTAACGGAAATCGCCCGCGACCCTGAGCGCGACCGCTTCGCCGGCGAGCGGCCCGGATGCGACAGCTGAGACTTGCCGCATCCTGAAGTCGCCGACGATTCCGCGCGCCCGGAATTCCGGATGTGCAGAAGGTTCGTTCGTATTGACGAAAATCGCGCCGGCGATCGAGTTCTGGCCTTGGGTGGTGGTCTGCGGCGTCCGGAAAACTTCTAGCCGCTGCACATCCCAAACGGGGAAAGTGCCGAAGACAAATTCGTTGTAGGTCACCGGCCGCCCGTCGACGATCAGCGTCATCCTTGGACGATTGCCGCCAAGAAAGGCCGGGAGCGCGTATAATGGCCCTGTCGTATCGAGCCCACGGATTGCCGGCGCTTGGCTGCCGTTGCCCAGTTGTACGTTGGGGATCAGCGCCAGGATGTCATCGACGCGATTGGCGCCGCTAGCCTCGATTTCAGCCTCGTTGACGACCGTGACGCTGGAAGATGTCTCGCGAAGAGTGCGAGAAACGCGCTCGCCGGTGACGATGACGTCCCGTTCCTGTTCATCAGAAGTGGTCACGGAATCTGGATTCGCTGCGAGAACGGCCAGCACGATCAAACCGACAGGCGCGGGCATGAACCCCCTAAGGCCACGCAGACGCAGTCGATGTTACATAAGTTATTGCCTTTGGCCTAGTAACTGGCGGCGCATTGACATTTGCGCGGACCTCCCCAGTTCATTCCGCTCAAGCAACCGTTCAGCTTCGCGTTGGTTTGAGGCTGCGAAACACGGTTTTTAGGGGACTGACACGCATGCGTGTGCTGATCGTCGAAGACGAGCCCAATCTCGGGCGGCAGCTCCGTTCGACTCTCGAAGGCGCCGGTTATGCCGTCGACCTCGCGACGGATGGGGAAGACGGACATTATCTCGGCTCCACCGAGAGCTACGACGCTGTGATCCTCGATCTTGGGCTTCCTGAGGTAGACGGTCTCACGGTGCTCGATCGGTGGCGGAGGGAAGGCCGGCGCATGCCTGTTCTCGTGCTGACTGCCCGCGATAGCTGGTCGGACAAGGTCGCCGGCCTCGACGCGGGCGCGGACGATTATCTCGCCAAGCCATTCCAGACCGAGGAACTGATCGCGCGGCTTCGCGCGCTCATCCGCCGCGCGTCGGGCAATGCCTCGTCGGAGCTGATAGCCGGCGACATCCGCCTCGACACACGGTCGGGCAAGGTCACCAAGGACGGCGAGCCGGTGAAGCTCACGGCGCAGGAGTACAAGCTGCTCAGCTATCTGATGCATCACAAGGGCAAGGTCGTCAGCCGCACCGAGCTTATCGAGCATATCTACGACCAGGACTTCGACCGGGATTCGAACACGATCGAAGTGTTCGTGACGCGCATCCGCAAGAAGCTCGGTGCGGACGTCATCACCACCATTCGCGGGCTGGGCTACACGCTCGATGACCCGGAGGATAAGCGCGCTTGAACGATCAAACCGCCCCGGCAACGGCGGCGGATGGGCAAGCCGTAGCGCCGCCGAGACGCAAGGTCGCGCGCGTCGGCTCGCTGACGCGGCGCATGATCGTCGTCGCGGCGTTCTGGATTACCGCTCTTCTGCTGATGGGCGGCTTTGCGCTGGACCGTGTGCTGTCTGCGTCGATCGTCCAGAACTTCGACGACCAGCTCAAATATGTCCTCAACGCGATGATCGCGGCGTCGGAAATCGGACCGGACGGCGAGGTTCGCTTCAACCGTCCCCCCGCCGACCAGAGGTTCATCGAGCCCTATTCCGGCGTCTATTTCCAGGTCAGTGGCCAGGGGGCCGACACCTTCCCTCGCGCTCCTTGTGGGATCGGCGGCTGCAAGTCCAGGACCGCCACCAGGACGTCAACGTCCACACTTACGACAGCGACGAATTCGACGGCGAGCCGCTGCGTATCTCCGAACGCGACGTTATCCTTCCGGGCTCGAAAGTCCGCTGGCGCTTCCAGGTCGCGCAATCGCGCGAGATGATCGACACACAGATCAAGCAGCTGCGCTCGACCCTGTTCTGGAGCTTCTTCGCGCTCGGCATCGGCCTGCTGATCCTTGCCGCGCTCCAGACGTTTTATGGATTGTGGCCGCTTCGAAGGGTCCGGCAGGATGTCGCTGCCATCCGATCCGGCGCGAAGACGCGTATTACCGAGGACTTCCCGAATGAGGTCCGCCCACTCACCGACGAAATCAACCAGTTGCTCGCGCACAGCGAGGAGCAGGCGGAAGAAGCGCGTCGCCATGCGGGCAACCTCGCCCATGCGCTGAAGACGCCGCTGACGGTTATCACCAATGCCGCGACCGCAAACGCGCCGGACCTCGCCGAAACCGTATGCCGGGAGGCGATCGTCATGCGCCGGCAGGTCGACCACCATCTCGCCCGAGCCCGCGCGATCGGCCGGCGCGCCTCGGCGCATGCGCGCGCGACTGTCTGGGAGAGCCTGGAATCGGTGCAACGCGCAGTCGACCGGCTCTACGAGAAGGTCACCGTCGACATCGCGGGAGACAAGAAGGCCCAGGTCCGTGTCGAGCGGCAGGACCTCGACGAGATGCTCGGCAACCTGGTCGAGAATGCCGCGAAATATGGCGGCGGCCGGGTGTTTGTTACCGTCGAGCCGCAGGACGGGATGATCGACATATTGGTCGAGGACGACGGCAAGGGGATTCCCCAACAGCAGCGCGAAGCGATCTTCCAGCGCGGTGCCCGCCTCGACACCGACAAGCCGGGCACGGGTCTCGGCCTGGCCATCGTCCGCGATGTCGCCGAAATCTACGGCGGCAAGATCACGCTGGAGGAAAGCGAGGATCTCGGCGGGCTTCTCGCGCGGCTGAGCCTTCCGGCGGGCTAGGAAAAAGGCCGCGCGGCGGCTAGGTGGCGCGCGTGACCGCGACCGTCCACGAACTCAAGCCCGCGACCGCTCCTTCGCTCGAGCCGCTGATGGCACTCGTCGCCGATGACATGCACGGCGTGAACGCCGTCATCCTCGAGCGCATGCAGAGCAAGGTCGCGCTGATACCTGAACTGGCTGGCCACCTGATCGCCGGTGGCGGCAAGAGGATGCGGCCGATGCTGACGCTCGGGTCGGCGGCGCTGCTCGGCTATAGCGGAACGCGGCACCAGAAGCTCGCGGCGGCGGTCGAGTTCATCCACACGGCGACGCTGCTTCACGACGATGTCGTGGACGGCTCCGGCCTGCGCCGCGGCAAGCGCACCGCGAACCTCATCTGGGGCAATCCGGCGACCGTGCTCGTCGGCGACTTCCTGTTCAGCCGCGCCTTCGAGTTGATGGTGGAGGACGGCAGCCTTCGCGTGCTCAAGATCCTCAGCCATGCCTCTGCGGTAATTGCCGAGGGCGAGGTCGAGCAGCTGACCACCCAGCGCCGCGTCGAAACCGACGAAGACCAGTATCTGACCATCATCTCGGCCAAGACCGCAGCTTTGTTCGCTGCAGCCTGCCGAATTGCGCCGGTCGTTGCCGAAGCGGGCGAGGAAGCCGAGGTCGCGCTCGAGAAATATGGCAAATATCTCGGGATTGCGTTCCAGCTCGTCGACGACGCGCTCGACTATGGCTCGAAGCAGGACATCATGGGTAAGGGCGTGGGCGACGACTTCCGCGACGGAAAAGTCACGCTGCCCGTCATCCTCGCTCACGCGCGCGGGTCCGACGAAGACCGGGCCTTCTGGCGCGATGCGATGCTCGGCGAGCGTATCTCAGACGAAGACCTGACGCACGCAATCGCACTGCTACGCGGGACAGATGCCCTATCCGAAACCATCGAGCGCGCGCGCCACTATGGACGGCGCGCGCTAGACGCGCTTGCGCAATTCCCGGCGGGCAAGGCGAAATCGGCGCTCAGCGAAGCGGTCGAGTTCGCCATTTCCCGCGCTTACTGAGCGGCCTTCCCCCGGTCGGTATCATGAGGTGCGCGTAAGGCGTGCCCGACCACATGACGTAGGGGATGCCGTGTCCGGCTTCGCACCTGACGGATATCCGGCGAGGATCTCCTTGGAGCCCACGATCATGATGTGCGGACCCGTCTTGATCCAATCGTTCTGGGCAGTCGGAGCCGTCGCATAGGGATCGGAGTTGCTGGCGTCCGTTCCGCCTTCGAGCATGTACATCACGCCGACGGTGTTGGCAGGCGGGTCCTTCTTGCCCATCCAGGCCTGCGCCCACTTCGCCGCATTGGCGTCCATGCACATCGGGTCGGGTCCCGGAGTCGTCGGGCTGTCGGGCATGCAGGTCCAGCCGTTCGTTCCTTCGCGCAGGGTCTTCATCGACCCGTCGGCCTGCGCCTGGACAATCGTCGCGCCCTCGGAAATCGATGAGGGCGCGGCCGACATTGCGCTCGCGACCGGGTCATTGTGGTCGGTCGCTGAAGCCGCTGCATTCTCGGCATTCGCTTCCTGCACGTTGGTCGCCACCGGCGACTTGTTGCAGCCGAACAGGGCCAGCGACACTCCCGCCGCCAGCAACGCATAACTTGCACGATACATGCTGTTCCTCCTCTCCCAGGGAGGACGCGCCGATTAGCACAAACTGCTGCGCCGCGCACGAGAACATCTGCGCCACTCAAGCGCTTGATTTCGGAGCGGCACTGGGCCACCTCGCGGGTAATGACGATTGCACGCATTTCCGAGCTCGACCGTCGCACGACTCAGTCGGGCAGGGCCAACAACGGCCTCTGGCTTCTCGAGTTCGAGCGCGAGCAGGCGCTCCGTCCCGACCCGCTGACCGGCTGGAACGGATCTGGCGACACGAACACGCAGGTGCGCATCACGTTCAAGACCAAGGATGAGGCAATCGCATTCTGCGAAAAGCGCGGGCTTCAGTATCATCTGATCCCGGCGGCTCCGCTGAAGATGAAGCTCCAGGCCTACGCCGACAACTTCCGTTAGGCCTTGCCAGCTTCTCGGCCGGCCGCCAGACATAGGGCGCGCCTGCGCGGAGCATCCCGCGGCTGATCCTGCGCGATCGAACCGAGCGGCCGGAAGCCATCGCAAGCGGCAACATGCTGCTGGTCGGTCGCATCCCGATTTGATCGAAAAGACGGTGGCCCGACTACTTGATAACCCCGCAACACTGAATGCGATGCGGAGACCGAGTTATCCCTATGGCGACGGCCGTGCGTCGCAGCGGATTGCGCACGAGATCGTAAGCTGGCTCAGGCGCGGCGTCAGGCCGGCCGAACCTCGATCGCCATCGCTCCGGTCGACGACAGTACCAGCCGCGCAGTAGCCGCCGCGCGCCGTCCAAATGTCGCGGCCTGCAGCTCGTTCCGGGCGGCATGATGGTCGAACTTGAAGCCGGCCTGGTCCGCTTCGCGCTTCAGCTGGTCGAGGTGCGTTTCGAGATCCGTGATCCCATCCTCGGGATCGAAGCGCATGGTGATCGACAGGTCTGGACGTGGGGCTGGCTGACTCATCAACGCCTTCATTGACGGCGAAGCGGGGAAGGACAAGCCCTGCCGATTGCGCACGGCTGTTTCGGCCCATACACCTTCGCGCCATGGACATGAAAACCCGCCTGCTCGCAGCCGCAGCCGCGCTGCTCGTCGCTACCCCAGCATTGGCCCAGCCGATCCCGGCCCCAGTCCAAAAGCGGATCGACCGGATCCTCAAGCGAACGCCGCTGATCGATGGCCACAACGACGTGCCGGAGCAGATCCGCGAGAATTGGAAGATGAGCGTCGAGGGTCTCGCGAGCGGCTCAGACAAGCGTCAGCCGAACCCGATGATGACCGACATGGCCCGCCTTCACGAAGGCCGGGTCGGCGGCCAGTTCTGGTCGGTCTACATCGACGCGAGCGTTCATGGAGATGAGGCGATCCGCCAGACCCTGGAGCAGATCGACATCGTGACGAGGCTTGTCAAAGCCTATCCGAACGATCTCGAGCTCGCGTCGACCGCTGCCGACTTCGAGCGCATCCACCGCAAGGGCAAGATTGCGTCCGTGATGGGGGTTGAAGGGGGCCACCAGATGGGCGGATCGATGGCGGCGCTCCGCCAGTTCTACCGGCTCGGCGCCCGCTACATGACGCTGACCCACTTCGCGACCAACGACTGGGCGGACAGCGCAACCGACGATCCGAAGTACGGCGGCCTCAGCCCGTTCGGCGTCGAGGTCGTCAAAGAGATGAACCGCATCGGCATGCTGGTCGACCTCGCCCACGTGTCACCGGACACGATGAAGGACGCGATCGAGGCTTCGAAGGCTCCGGTCATCTTTTCGCACAGCAACGCGCGCGCGCTCGAAGACCATCCGCGCAATGTGCCGGACGACGTGCTCGCGTTGCTTCCGGCGAACGGCGGCGTGGTGATGGTAAACTTCTACACCGGCTATCTCTCCGAGCCCTTCCGCCAGTGGAACGCGATGCGCGCGGGTGAAGAGGCCAAGCTCAAATCGCTCTTCACCGGCCAGCCCGACAAGCGCACGGCAGCAATGGATGCATGGGACAAGGCGAACCCGCCCCCAAAGGCGGAGATCGGAATCATCGCCGACCACATCGAGCATATCGCCAAGGTCGCCGGGGACGATCATGTCGGCCTCGGTGGCGATCTCGACGGCATTCCCTATGATCAGTCCCCACCGGGCATGAACAGCGTTAGCGGCTACCCCTTGCTATTCGCCGAGCTGATCCGCCGCGGCTGGAGCGACAAGGATCTCGCCAAGCTCGCCGGCGGGAACATCCTCCGCGTCCTGCGCCGGGCCGAGGAAGTGTCGGCGTCGATGAAGGACGTGCCGCCGTCGCTCGCGACCTTGCCGGCGCCTGCGCCCGCCAAGCCCGAATAGTTCACCGACCAACAATCCGATCAGGGGAGCATCATTTTGCGTTCCATCCGTGTCGCCCTCGCCGCCGCCGCTTTGTTGTCGACAGCTGCAGTCGCCGAAGTTCCCAAACCCGCGGCGCTGACTGCCGACGGCCTACCTGCCGTCCCGGACGAGCTTGCGGCGCGCACTCGCCCTTACATGGAGTTCCGCACGGCCGGCTTTGGAGGCTGGAACGCGGCCGATCGGTCAATGCTGATCGCGACCCGCTTCGGGAATACCAGCCAGCTCCACACGGTCGCGGCGCCGATGGGGATGCGCCGCCAGATCAGCTTCGAGGTCGAGCCCGTCGGCGGAAGCTGGTCTCCCAAAGGTGACGTGCTGGTCGTGACCAAGGACAAGGGTGGCGACGAATTCTACCAGCTCTACACCTTGGCGTCGGGAACACTGACGCTTTTGACCGACGGCAAGAGCCGCAATGAGTTCGGCACTTGGGACAAGGAGGGCCGGCTGGTTGGATATAATTCGACCCGTCGCAACGGCACCGATTCCGACCTCTACATCGTCGATCCGCGCGACCCGAAGAGCAATCGCCTGGTCGCGCAGGTGAAGGGCGGCGGATGGAACTTCGACAGCTTTGCTCCCGGCGGCGCGCAGGCGGCGGTGATGGAGTACATCTCGATCACGAAGAGCAATCCGTACCTGCTGGACGTCGCCAGCGGAAAGCTCGCGCCGATTGGCGATCACAGGAAGGCCATTTCCTACGGCGACCTCGAGTTCGCGCCCGACGGAACGCTGTGGGCGACCTCCGACGAGAACAGCGACGTCCTGCGACTCGGACGCCTCGATCCCAAGACCGGCAAGTTCACGCCCGTGAGCCCCAAGTCGCTCTGGGACGTCGAGGAATTCGAGTTTAGCAAGGACGGTCGGACGATCGCCTACACGGTCAACGAAGCGGGTAGCAGCCGTCTCTTCCTGCTCGACGTGGCAAGCGGCCGCGCTCAACAGGCCGCCAGCCTCCCGCTCGGGCAAATCTCCAATCTCGAATTCGCACCCTGGGGAGCACTTGGATTCTCGATGGTCTCGGCAAAGAGCCCGAGCGACGCTTACTCCCTCGATCCGCACACGTTTTCCGTCACGCGCTGGACGCAAAGCGAGACTGGCGGCCTGGACCCGAACATCAACGTCGAGCCTGAGCTGATCGAGGCAAAGAGCTTCGACGGCGAAACCGTCTCGGGCTTCCTTTATCGGCCAGACCCGGCGAAATTCCCCGGCAGGCGGCCGCTGCTTTTCAACATCCACGGTGGTCCGGAATCGCAGAGCCGACCCGGCTTCCTCGGCCGCAACAATTATCTCGTGAACGAGCTTGGAATCGCGATCTTCTATCCGAACGTGCGCGGCTCGTCGGGCTACGGAAAACGCTTCGTCAGCCTCGATAACGGGCCGTTCAAGCGTGAGAACAGCGTGAAGGACATCGGTGCCTTCCTCGACCGGCTTTCCGCCGATCCCAGGATCGATGCGTCGCGCATGGCGGAGACGGGCGGAAGCTATGGCGGCTACATGTGCTACGCCTCGGCCATTGCCTATGCGGACCGGTTCAAGGGCTCGCTGTGCGTGGTGGCCATCTCCAATTTCGTGACGTTCCTGGAGAACACGCAAAGCTATCGCCGCGACCTTCGCCGCGTCGAATATGGCGACGAGCGTGACCCGAAGCAGCGCAAAAAGCTGCTCGAAATCTCGCCGCTCCGACGGGTCAGCGAGATCAAGGCGCCTCTGTTCGTGGTGACCGGAGCCAACGACCCGCGCGTTCCGAAGTCGGAGGCAGACCAGGTTGTAAAGGCGGTCCGCGCCAATGGCAGCGAGGTCTGGCACCTCGTCGGCGAAAATGAGGGCCACGGGTTCGCAAAGAAGGAGAACCAGGACTATCAGTTTTGGTCGACCCTCCAGTTCTGGGAAAAGACCCTGCTCGCCAAATGACCGAGGCGAACCCACCTCTTCGCGCCGCCATCATCCCGGTCACGCCGCTGCAGCAGAATTGCACACTGTTGTGGTGCACAAAGACGATGCGCGGCACGCTCACGGATCCGGGCGGAGACCTGCCTAAGCTAAAAGCGGCGGCGCAGCAGGCCGGGGTGACGATTGAGAAGATCCTGCTGACCCACGGCCACATCGACCATTGCGGGTCGGCCGGAATCCTCGCCGAGGAGCTGGGCGTCCCGATCGAAGGGCCGCACGAGGCCGACCGCTTCTGGATCTCGCGTCTCGACGACGACGGGAAGCGCTGGGGCATCACCGGCAAGCCGTTCGAGCCCAATCGCTGGCTCGAGGATGGCGACACCGCGACGGTCGGCGAGCTGACCTTCGACGTCCGTCACTGCCCCGGCCACACGCCGGGCCACGTCGTCTTCCACCACGCGGAGTCGAAACTGGCGATCGTCGGCGACGTTCTCTTCAAAGGCTCGATCGGGCGCTGGGACTTCCCGATGGGCAATCATCAGCAACTCATCGAATCGATTACACAGAAGCTCTGGCCGATGGGCGGCGAGACGGCCTTCATACCGGGGCACGGGCCGATGTCGACCTTCGGGCATGAGCGGGCGACAAATCCGTTCTGCGGAGATGCGGCGTTGGCGGCCTGAGTGGGAGAGCATCAATGGGGTTGGATCTCGTTGTCGAAGGATGCCCAAAGCCAGGACACGAAGCAGAATGGCGAGAAATTCTCGCGCGATCTTTTGGTGACGGCGAACCAATCGATTCGGACGCCAGTCGCTTCGGCGAGATCAGCATCCCCCGCATGAGCGAGTTGGAGCTCCCCGTGTCGGCTTCGACCCTGATGCGGATAGCTGGATTATCCAGGCGCGCGGGGCGCAAACGCCAGCGGAGGTGGCAGCCGCACTGAAAGACTTCCACGGGTACTGTGTCCTGCGATTGGCAAGATCCGATGGCATCCCCTTGTATAGCCATGGAGGCCAATACGAGGGATTGGATGAAACTAGCTTCCGTGGTGCATTCCTTGGCGCATGCACAGATGTTCTTTCGTCGCAGCTGATTGAGGCTGCTTGGGAGCACAGATTTCCTGAGGAAGCTGTCGAGTATGGCCGCGACTTGCTCGCGGCGGCCGACGTGGCGAAGACAGCGGATGTCGATACTGGAGTGCAGACCAGTGGCTTAGGGCGAATGTTCGGCCTCGGTCGGCCAAAGCGGCCGCCGAGTGAATTCCCGCTCGAGGAACAGAAGAGGATAGTTGAGGCTGCAGGAAAGTGGTTCGTCTTCTGGGGCGAGCGCGGCCATGCAATTCGCGCTTGGTTCTAATAGTCCGACCGCCTTGCGCTCTCGTCTCTTTCCGTTATAGGAGCCGCGTTCGCGACGATCCGGACGCCGCCGCGGGGCTTCCCCGTTGAAGAGGCACCGATCGTCGCCAATTTTTTTGTAATCAGATTCCAAGACAGGTGCCTCCATGGCCGTTCCGAAGAGAAAAACCTCGCCCTCGAAGCGCAACATGCGCCGCAGCCACCACGCGCTGAAGGCCACGACGTTTCAGGAATGCCCGAACTGCGGTGAGCTGAAGCTCCCCCACAATCTGTGCCAGGCATGCGGCCACTATAATGGCCGCGAGATCGTTTCGACTGAAGCCTAACGGCCAAAGGAGGCGCGGGGCTGAAGGCGATGAACGCAGGCCCGCGGATCGCGATTGATGCAATGGGAGGCGACACCGGCCCGGCGGCGATCATCGCCGGCGTCGTCCGCGCATGCCGCAAGGATTCCGCCCTTCAATTCACCCTCTTCGGCGACGAGAAGATCGTCCGCGCGGAGCTAAAGAAGCATGGCCAGCTCGATCGCGGTGTGATTGTTTGTCACACGCCCGAATCCATCGCCGCTTCAGAGAAACCCAGCCAGGCGATCCGCCGCGCCAAGACGACGTCGATGGGCGTGGCAATCAATGCCGTGAAAGACGGGCAGGCCGACGCCGCGGTCTCCGGAGGAAACACCGGCGCGCTGATGGCTATGTCGAAGCTTGCGCTGCGCACCATGCCCGGCATCGACCGGCCGGCGCTCGCCGCTTTGTTGCCGACGCTCGGCGAGCAAGACTGTGTCATGCTCGACCTTGGCGCCAACACCGAGTGCGACGCCCAGAACCTCGTCCAGTTCGCAGTGATGGGCTCGGCATATGCGCGCACTGTCCTGGGCGTTTCGAAGCCGCGTGTGAAGCTGCTCAACATTGGAACCGAGGAGTTAAAGGGCACGGACGAGCTCAAGGAGGCTGCCGCTCTGCTGCGCGATGCCGATTATCTGGCGTTCCGGTTCGACGGCTTCACCGAGGGCGACCAATTGTCGCGCGGCAACGTCGACGTGGTCGTAACCGACGGCTTCTCCGGCAACATCGCGCTCAAGACCGCCGAGGGCACCGCGCGCTTCGTGACCGATCTTCTGCGCCGGGCCTTCAAGAGCTCGCTTCGCTCCAAGGCGGGGTTCGCGTTGTCGAAGCCGGCGCTGAACCTGCTCAAGCACCACCTCGACCCGAACAACCACAACGGCGCGGTCTTCCTCGGCCTCAACGGCCTGGTCGTGAAAAGCCACGGCGGCGCGAATCCGAAAGGCGTCGCCAACGCGATCAACGTCGCGGCGAGCATGGTCCGCAACGACATCATCCGGAAGATCGGCGACGATCTCGACAATTTCCGGGCTCACGCCTTCAACGAGGCTGCCCAGTGACCCTTCGTTCCGTCGTCATTGGAACCGGTTCCGCTCTCCCCAAGCGCCGCGTCGACAATGAAGAACTGGCGCGGCAGGTCGACACGTCCGACCAGTGGATCGTCGAGCGTACCGGCATTCGCAGCCGCTACATTGCGGGCGAAGGCGAGACGACCGCGAGCCTCGCGACCGACGCAGCGCGCGCCGCGCTCGAGAATGCCGGGATCGAATCGGCCGAAGTCGACCTGATCGTCCTAGCAACGGCGACCCCCGACCAGACCTTCCCGTCGTCGGCAACCAAGGTTCAGGCCGCGCTTGGAATCAACGATTGCGTTGCTTTCGACGTCCACGCCGTCTGCACCGGCTTCCTCTATGCCGTGAGCGTTGCGGACGCGATGATCCGTGGGGGCACGGGTCGGACCGCGCTCGTCATTGGCGCAGAGACATTCAGCAGGATCCTCGACTGGGAAGACCGTACCACTTGCGTCCTGTTCGGCGATGGTGCCGGGGCGCTCGTCCTGCGCGCGGAGGAAGGCGAGCGCGGAATCCTGGCGACGAAACTACACGCCGATGGCCGTCACAACGATTTGCTGTTCGTCGATGGCGGGCCTTCCACGACTGGCACGGTCGGCAAGCTCCGGATGAAGGGGCGCGAAGTTTTCCGCCACGCAGTCGTGAATCTCGCCGACGTGCTGAACGAAGTACTGACCGCGACCGACCTGAAGGCCGAGGACGTTGATTGGGTCGTGCCACATCAGGCCAATGCGCGGATCCTCGACGCGACTGCGAAGAAGCTCGGCCTTCCGAGCGAGAAGGTCGTCGTCACGGTGGACCGGCATGCAAATACGTCGGCCGCATCGGTTCCTCTTGCGTTGGACACTGCGGTGAAGGATGGACGAATCAAGCGCGGGATATTGTTGTTCTCGAAGCCATGGGGGTGGCTTCACGTGGGGGCTGCAGTCCTCAGGTATTGAAAACTAATGGAAATCAGTGAAAAGTCGCATTGTCGACACGGCTGATTTCCGTTACGCAGCTGTAATATGCCGTAACCGGGGATGCGGCGAGTCTTGGGCGGGAGAATCAGATGGCCGACCTCGGCATCGCACGGATGAGCAAGGAGATGGGTTTGGGCGGGACGTTGACCCGTGCCGACTTGGCGGACGTCGTCCATAATAGGCTAGGCCTATCGCGCGCCGAATCGGCGCAGCTCGTCGAGCGGGTGCTTCACCACATGTGCCATGCCCTGTCGGAGGGTCAGAACGTGAAGATCTCCGGCTTCGGAAGCTTCATCCTTCGCGACAAAGGCGAGCGCGTCGGCCGCAACCCGAAGACGGGCATCGAGGTTGCGATCGCTCCGCGGCGCGTCATGACCTTCCGCGCGAGCCAGATCATGCGCGACAGGATTGCCCGGTAAGAATCGGGATGGCGACCGGCGAAAAGGCTCCGGGCGCCTTCAAGACAATCGGCGAGCTTTCCAACGAGCTCGGCGTTGCGCAGCACATCCTGCGTTATTGGGAAACCAAGTTTCCCCAGCTGCGGCCGCTTCAGCGCGCCGGCAACCGGCGCTACTACCGGCCTGCCGACGTCGAGCTTGCGCGTATGATCCATCGCCTCCTGAACAGCGAGGGCTATACGGTCCGGGGCGTCCAGAAAGTGCTTCGGAGCAAGGACGTGCCGCAGGTTGGGCCGGTCGCCGCTGCCGTCGGCGATGCCGCCGTTGCAATGGAGCGTCCATCCGCGAGCAGCATCGACGTCGAGCGCCTGAAGGCGATCCGCCACCATCTTGCGGCGCTGATCGAAGACTAAAGATCGCGGGGTTTAACGAAGCTCCGAAGGCGGCCGGTCCCGGACGCCACGTCCGGCCAGTCTTCGACGTCGAAGGTGATTTCCGCCATCGCGCCCGTTGGGAATTTGTGAGCCACTTCTTCCCTTAGCTCGTTCGGTCCGTTCGAAAGGACGAGAACCAGCTCGTGCATTCCGGGATTATGACCGACGATCAGTAGTCGAGCGGCGTCGGCGGGCGCGCGGCGTACCAGTTCGACCAATGTTTCCGTCTCCGCGAGATAGATCGCCCGGTCTTCGACCGCGTTGAGCTTGCCGCCGAAGCCCTCCTCCGCCCGCGCCAAGGTCTCCTTCGTCCGAACGGCAGGGCTTAGTAGGACCAGGTCCGGGACAAGCTCCCGCTCGCGCATTTCGTGGCCGATCGCCTTCGCAGCCTTCCAGCCCCGATCGTTCAACGGTCGGTCGAAATCCTTGAGCGAGGAATCGCCCCAGTCCGATTTGGCGTGACGAAGAAGGTAAAGCGTCTTCATTTGACGGGCTCCGGAACCGCTGTCGCCGGCCTAGCAGATCGCGTCGCCGCGACGTGCGCAATCGCCTCGTCGAGCGGAACGCGGCGGATCGGCACGCCTGGCGGGAAAGCCGACAGGAGCCGCGACGGCATTGCCGCCGACAGGATCACGAACGTCCCGCGATCACCCTCGCGACGAATCAATCGGCCGAATGCCTGTGCGAGGCGGGCGCGGACGACTGCATCGTCATAGGCGCTACCGCCGCCCGCCATTCTCCGGGCCGCGTGCAGTACTGTTGGTCGCGGCCAGGGCACCCGCTCCATCAATACCAGCCGAAGCGATTCGCCCGGCACATCGACTCCATCGCGAAGGGCATCTGTTCCTAGTAGCGACGCACGAGGATCGTCGCGGAAGATGTCGACTAGAGTCCCGGGATCTATGGGGTCGACGTGCTGCGCGAGCAGGGGCAGGCCGGTGCGTGCCAGCCGGTCGGCGATGCGCGAATGCACCGTCTTCAGCCGCTGGATAGCGGTGAACAGCCCAAGTGTCCCGCCGCCCGCCGCCTCAATCAAGCGAGCATAGGCACCCGCAAGTCCCGCCGAGTCGCCCTGCTTTACGTCGGTGACGATCAGCACTTCGGAGCAGGCGGCATAGTCGAAGGGCTGTTAGCCTCGAACCGGTCGACATTCGATTCGAGGTGCGCCGCTCCGGTCCGTGCTTCGGCCCGAGCCCAGCTTCCATCGCCGCCCCGAAGCGTCGCGGAGGTGACCAGCACGCCATGCGCCTGCTTCAGTACCGCACCGGCAAGCGGCTTGGTTGGGTCGAGCCAGCGGCGATGGATCGCCACATCGAACTCGCGTCCTTCTGCGCGCTCGATGGCCAACCAATCTACGAACTCGGGGTCCGCCGCTCCGCCGACCCGGCCCAGCAGCGCGATCCAGGCCGAAAGGATCTCGCGCCGCCAGGAAAGGCCGTTGATCGCACCCTCGACCCGCGCACGAGCTTGCGAATCGAGCCAGTCAGGTGCGTCCTCGATGACCGCTTCGAGGCGGCGGCCAAGCGCGGCCAGCGGCTTAAGAAGGGCCTCGAGCGTCTCCAGCGCCTTCGCGGCCGCAGCGACCAGCGCGCCGTCCGGCTCGGCAAGTTCGGTCTCGATCCCGTAACCCGCGTCCTGCGCCTTGGCCCGTGCGTAGACCATCCCGCGCACCTCGCCGAGCAAGGCCTCGAAGGGCCGAACGGCGATCCTTCGATGATCCGCTGCAGCCAGCCGTCGGACGGTAATGCCTTCGCCGCGTCGATGGCCGCCTCCAGCGCTTGCGCGCCTTCGTCGTCATAGCTGGCGACATCCATCAGGCGCGCCGCAAGCCCACGCCGCCGGCCCCGCGAGCGGCCTTCCGGCCCGACGATCCAGCGCCGCATCTCGATCGCGTCCTGCCCGCCGAAGGCGACGGCGAACGTCGAATCCGCGGCATCGAACAGGTGATGGCCTTCATCGAAGATGATCCGCTGAGGCGAATCTTCGCGGGCGCGAGCGGCGTTGACCATCACCAGCGCATGGTTGGCAATCACGATGTCGGCTTCGCGACCGGCGCGCTCAGCCTTCTCGATGAAACAACGCCGATAGTGAGGGCAACCCGCATAAACGCATTCGCCGCGACGGTCGGTCAGTGCGGTAGCGCCTGCGCGGCGAAACAGGCTCGGCAGCCAGCCGGGCAGGTCCCCGCCGACCATGTCGCCGTCCTTGGAATAGGCGGCCCAACGCCCGACCAGCTGGGCGAGGATTGCCGCCCGACCCGCGAACGATCCCTGCAACGCGTCCTCGAGGTTGAGCAGGCAGAGATAATTCTCGCGGCCCTTGCGGACGACGATCCGACGGGCGCGCTCCTCGGCGTTTTCGAATAGCCGCGGGCCCTCGGCATCGAGTTGCCGCTGCAGCGCCTTGGTAAAGGTCGAGACCCACACCGTCCCGCCGGAAGCCTCCGACCAGAGCGATGCAGGCGACAGATAGGCGAGCGTCTTGCCGATTCCGGTGCCCGCCTCGGCCAGAAGCATATTCGGCGAATCTTTTTGCCGTCGCGGCGCGAAGATGCTGGTCGCTTCCCCGGCCATGGCCGATTGCCCGGCGCGAAGCTCGGACCGCGATCCGGTCAGCTTCTTCAGCCGGTCTCGCGCCGCGTCTGGATCGATCATAACGGTCCGCGGCGGCGGGCGATCAGCCGTTTCCTCCCATTGCTTGAGTCGCGAAAAGAGCATTCGCTCGCCGCGCTCCGGCCGTTCGAGCCGGGCGGCGATCAGCGGCGCCCAGCCCCAGCCCATACGCGCCAGCGACTGGCTCGACGTCCAGGCGCCCTCGCGTTCCTTCCAGTCGGACTGTTCCAGCACGTCGAGCAAGGCGACTGCTATGGCCCGGAACGACTCCGCCGCCTGCGCCTCTCCCGTAGGCGGCTCCAGCCCGACCGCGCGGCACATGCCTGCTACCGTCGGCACTGCGAATCGCGCCGGATGGATGAAAGCGAACAGCTCCAGAAGGTCGAGTCCCGACAATTCGGGGTAGCCGAGGCGCTGTCCGACGAGTGGCGCGTTGAGGATGATGTGGGGCGTTTCGGCAGCACGCGCGATTGCCTCTCCGCGGCTCGCCTCGCGCGATTCGTCGCCGCTATTGGCGATCCAGATGCCGGCGTGGGTTGCGTGCAGCGCGGGAAGAGGCAAAGGAGCGCCCATTCCCAGACCTTGTCGCCAAGAGAACAGAAGAGCAACGGATTTGGACGCGCAGACCCTTCGGACAGCCGCAATGGCTTCAAAGGCCTGGCCTTACGAAGAGGCGCGCAAGCTCCTGAAGCGCTGGCCGGATGGAAAGCCCAACGGCGAGCCGATGGTCTTCGAGACCGGCTACGGTCCGTCGGGCCTCCCGCACATCGGCACGTTCAACGAGGTGCTGCGTACCACCTTCGTCCGCCAGGCCTATGAGGAACTCACTGGTGGAGCGCGGACGCGCCTGATCGCCTTCAGCGACGACATGGACGGCCTGCGCAAGGTCCCGGACAATGTTCCCGAGCAGGAAATGCTGACGCAGCATCTCGGAAAGCCGCTGACGCAAATCCCCGATCCGTTCGGGAGCCACGAGAGCTTCGCGCATCACAATAATGCGATGCTCCGCCATTTCCTCGACCGCTACGGCTTCGACTATGAATTTCTGTCCGCGACCGAATGCTATTCAAGCGGCCGGTTCGACGAAGTCCTGCGCTCGGTCCTTCGTAACTGGGACGGCGTGATGGGCGTGATGCTCCCGACCCTTCGCGAAGAACGCCGGCAGACCTATTCGCCGATCCTGCCGGTATCGCCCACGAGCGGCCGCGTCCTGCAGGTGCCCGTCGAGGTCATCGATGCCGAGGCCGGGCTCATCGCCTTCAACGACGAGGAAGGCCGCGTCGAGCAGTCGGCGCTTGGCGGACAGGCGAAGCTTCAGTGGAAGGTCGATTGGGCCGCCCGCTGGGTCGCGCTCGGCGTCGACTATGAGATGGCCGGCAAGGATTTGATCGACAGCGTCGTCCAGTCATCGAAGATCACGCGCGTCCTCGGTGGTCGCCCGCCGGAGGGCTTCAATTACGAGATGTTCCTCGACGAAAAAGGAGAGAAGATCTCAAAGTCGAAGGGCAACGGGCTCAGCCTCGAGGAATGGTTGCGCTACGGCAGTGAGCCGAGCCTCGCATTCTACATTTACCGCGAGCCGAAGAAGGCGAAGAGCCTTCACCTCGGTCTCATCCCGCGCGCGGTCGACGAATATTGGCAGTTCCGCGGGAACTATCAGAGCCAGCCGATAGAGCAGCAGCTCGGCAATCCGGTCCATCACATCCACAACGGCGCTGCGCCGGAGCCGCAGAGCCTGCCGCTCACTTACGGCCTGCTGCTTAACCTCGTCAGCCTGCCGGGCATCCACGACAAGGAGACCGCCTGGCGGTTCGTGCAGCGCTACGCACCGGACACGTCGGCGGACACGCATGCCGAGCTCGACGAGCTGATCGGGCTCGCCGTCAATTACGCTCGTGATTTCGTTGTTCCGACGCTGAAGCGGCGGTCACCGACCGAGCTGGAGGCAGCGGCGCTGCGCGACCTCGACAAGGAATTAGCGGAGCTTCCGGCCGATGCCGAAGGCGAGGCGATCCAACATCTCGTGTTCGAGGTCGGCAAGCGCCATCCGTTCGAGAGCCTGCGCGGCTGGTTTCAGGCGCTTTACGAAACGCTGCTCGGATCGAGCCAGGGCCCGCGCATGGGCAGCTTCATCGCGCTCTACGGCGTGGACAATAGCCGGAAGCTGATCGCAGAAGCCTTGGAGAGTGTCGCGGCCTAAGGCATGAAGGCGCGGAGGCCTGCCGAGATCGGCACCTCGCCAAGCGCCTGTTCGCTCACCACCACGACTTCAGCACCCTGCTTGGCGTGAGGGCATCCGCCACTCAGGTGCGGTTCGCTTTCTGCGGGAGGCTGCTGAGCAGCAACGGGCGCGACCCAGCACAAAGCCGCCATCATTAGCAGGTTCCGAATTTGCCTTGCCATCGATGTGCTCCTCGACCCGTCCATTCTACTCCCGCTGGCCGTCGCAATTCGTGCAATTTCGATGGGCCGCCTGCCAGAAATCGGCAAACGGCCCACGTGTTTCACTGCAGCGAAGCCAGTGCCGCACTGCCGGTGACCTTGGCGCCCGCCAGCTTGAGAGCCTCGTCGAGCGCCTTGTCGGCAGGGACTGCAACGTCCGGCTTCACGCCAGTGCCTTCCCAGCTTTCGCCCGTGTCCGGGTCGAACGTACGGCCAACCGGGATAAACGCGGCGTAGCCCGTGCCCATCGGCGCCATCCCGCCGAAATGCGCCCCTCCACCGGTCGCTTCGCCGACCAGAGTCGCGCGATGCGTGCGCTTCAGCGCCAGGGACAGATGCTCGGCGGCAGAGAAGGTCCGCTTCGAGGTCAGCAGATAGACCTGGGCGTCCTTGAGGCCGCTTTGCTGAGCGGCCGGGACGGCCAGATGCTCTCGCCGGTTGATGGTGTCGGGACCCGCGATCCTGCGGAGCAGGGGGTCCTTCGGATCGAACGGCGATCCATATTTCGCCTCGACTGCGCTTCGGATGTCCATGTCGAGGAGGGTCGTCGGCTTCGCGTAGATCTGCGCGAAGATCAGGTTCATCTCGGCCAGTCCACCGCCGCCATTGTGGCGGATGTCGATGATCAGCGACTTGGCATCCTTGTGCTCATCCAGGAACTTGCGGACCTCCGCCAATGTCGTCTCGCTGCCCGGGAAGCCGTTGAAGTCGATGTAGGCAACGCCGGGGCCAGCCAGCCGGCCTTCGCAACGTCGTTGACGTTCGCGGGTCCCCGTTCGGCGCCTGGGCAGTGCCGCGCTCTTCGGGACGAGCTACTTCGAGCCGAAGGTGTCCGTCCTTGTGAAATTCGCGAAGGTCGTCGGTTACCTTGCGGGCAAAGGTCTCGGCGTCCCCGAAGTCCGAATATTTCCCGGCCGCGAGGTTCGCGCGGAGGAATATCGCGTACTTCCGCCCGTATTCCGGAAAGAGGTAGTTCTCCTCGACCGCATTGGCGAGGTCGCGCACCGCTGCCTCGGCATCTGCCTTCACGAACGGCGCTTTCGCAGGCGCGGTCTCCGCGGCAGGAAGTGGCGCGGCCTGAGCGAGGAGCGGCGCGGACATGCAGGCTACTCCTGCGAGAAAGATCATCTTCAACGGCATTGTGAAACTCACTACTGTATTACATACATAATACAGTAACGCAATCCGGGCGCTCGTTGCACGCAAATTTGCTTCACTTCACGCCAAATTTTGGCAGGCTGCATTCCATGCTCGACCGTTTCGACATCGCGCTTCTGAATCTCGTCCAGAGAGACGACGGCCGAACCGCCGATTCGCTAGCGACGGAGGTGGCGCTGTCGCCGTCCGCGATCGCGCGCCGGCTTCGGCGGCTTCGTGCCGACGGCACCATCGCCCGGACTATTGCCCTGCTTGCGCCGCGTTTCACGGACCGCCGTCTCCGCGCGATCGTCCTGATCCAACTCAGCGAGCACGCCGACCTGAAGGGCAAGAACGCGCTTGAGAAACGTCTGCTGGACTCGCCGTGCGTGCAGTTCTGCTACGAGATCGCCGGACCCCACGACATCCTCGCGCTCTTCGACTGCGAGAGCATGTCGGCCTTCAATGAGGCTGCGGACGAACTGCTCGTCTCGTCGCCGACGGTGCGGCGGTACGAGACGCATTTCGTCAAGCGCGAGGTGAAGTTCGCGCCCTTCGTCGAGCTGAGCGAACCGGCTAGCTAGACTTCTTCGCCGCGATCCAGCGGTCGATCTTCTGCTCCAGGATCTGGAGCGGAAGGGCGCCGGTGTTCAGCACCTGCGCGTGGAACTCGCGGATGTCGAACCTGTCGCCGAGCTCCGCCTTCGCCTTGTCGCGAAGGCGCTGAATGGTGAGCGCGCCAACCTTGTAGGCGGTCGCCTGGCTGGGGATCGCGATGTAGCGCTCGACCTCCGCCGTCGCGTCGGTGCGGCCCATGCCCGAATGATCGAGCATGTATTTGATCGCCTGATCGCGGGTCCAACCCTTCGAATGGATCCCGGTGTCGACCACCAGCCGCATCGCGCGCAGCATCTCGTCGTTCAAGGTTCCGAAGCGCTGGTACGGGTCCCTGTACAGGCCCATGTCGTAGCCGAGTGTCTCGGCGTAGAGCGCCCAGCCTTCGACATAGGCGGTGTTCCCGCCGAACCGCATGAACGCGGGCAGCGCCTCATTCTCCTGCGCCAGGCTGATCTGAAAGTGATGCCCGGGCTCGCCCTCGTGAAGGAACAGGGTCGTTTCGCCCCAAGTGCTGCGTGACGGCAGGTCATAGGCGTTGAAGTAGAAGGTGCCGGGCCTTGAGCCGTCGGGCGTGCCCTGCTCGTACGAGCCGCCGGCCTCGAACTTCTCGCGGAACGGATCGTAAGGCTTGATGACCAGCGACGCCTTGGGGACCGTTGAGAAATATGTCGGGATCTTCGCCTCGACCGTCCTGCCGATGCGGTAATAGTCCTGGGTCAGCGAATCCCGGCTCTTCGGCTGGAACTGCTTCGCCGAGCGCATGTGTTCGAAGAACTGGTGGAGAGTGCCCTTGAAGCCGACCTCCTGCCGGACCTTCTCCATCTCCGCCGTGATCCGCTCTACCTCTTTCAGGCCGAGCTCATGAATCTGCTCGGGAGTCATCGGGAGCGTCGTCGTCGACTGGACCTCGTAGCGGTACAGATTGTCGCCGCCCTTCATGTACATGAGGCCGACGCCCTCCCGGGCATTGCCGAGATATTCGTTCTTCAGGAAGTCGCGCAGGCGGGTGAGGACGGGAAAGAGCTCGTCGGTGATCGCCGCGCGATACTCCTTCGTCAGCCGCGCGCGATCCGCCGCGCTGATCGCCTCCGGGAATTGCTTGACCGGTCCGTAATAGGGCGAGTCCTCCGGCTTCATCTTCAGCTGCTCGTTGAGCTGCTCGATCATGTTGCGGACGGTCAGCTTGGTCTCGACGACCCCGCCTGCTCGCCTTCCCGGAACCGACCGATGGCGCGGTCGATATAGGTGACGAAATCCTTGTGACGCTTGAGGTTGTTTTCATAGTCCTCGAGCGTGTTGAACGGCGCACCACCCTTCCCGCTGGCGAAGGTCGGATAGAAGGTGTGCAGGCCGTAGAAGTGGTTCATGGGCCGGACTTTGGTGAAGTTCAGTATGTCCGGCTGGTACGCGCGCAGCTCGTCCTTGGTCGTATAATCGAACGTGTCGTAGGCGAGCTGGTCGGTCGCATCGAGATGGTCGCGGGGGATTGCCTTGAGCGCGGCGAGGTCTGCCTCTGCAGCCGCCTTTTCGCCCGCATAATATTCGTCTGTGATGTTGTCGCCGAGCCGGTCCGCGTAGCGAAGGTCCCCGCGGAAGAGGCCTGCACCGGATTGCGCTTGAGATAGGCCTCGTCGCTCGCCTTGAAGAGTTCGAACAGCCGATCGTGGGCGCTCTTCTCCGCAACCGGCGGCGCAGCAGGCCCGGCGGCCGAAGCGATCGGCTCCGGCGCTGCAGCGGGCGCCGTCGCACAGGCTGCAAGCGCGACGATCGATGCGCCAAGAACGAGCAGGCGGAAACTGTGCTTCATCGTGAAACTTTCATTGCGGGCTGGCGGGATGGAAAAGGGGCGCTGCGGCCAAGCCGCAACGCCCCTTCGTCCAATGACCTTCTGCTGTCTACCAGAAGAAGTCGTAGATCACATCGACCACGCTACCGGTGTAGATGTTCACCAGCACGGCGTCGTTGTGATAGCGGATCCAGCGATACGGTCCGTACGCCGGCGGCAGGCGATAATAGGACGGATCGTTCAGCCAGAAGCTGCTGCCGTAATAGCTGGGCCACAGGCGCCAGCCGATGCCGTAGCGGAAGTAATCCCAGCCGAACGGATCGTAATAGAAGCCGATGTGGAACCGCGACCGGTGCCGGTGGCGCCAGTCGTTCCAATCGTACCGCCGATCGTGCCGCCAGTTGTGGTCCCAGCGCCTGCTGGGATTGGCCTGCAGCGTTTTAGCGGCGCGCGGCTCCGGCGGCTCGGTCCCGAATACCGGAGTGCGGCTGATTCGACGCTCGGTCGGGGTCAGGACTCGCGGAAGCGGGCGGCGCGGCTCGACCAGCCCGCCTTCGCGGGTGCCGGGCGCGGTGCGCACATGGTCCTGGATCGACGAATTGCTGCCCGACCCGTCGCGCTCGACCCGGCGCCAGTTGCGGACCGTGTCGCCCTGGTTCGTGACCTCGCGCACTCGCTCGGTCGCCGGCCGCTCCGGAAGCGTCGGACGCCCCTCCGGCTTGCGGACTCTCTGATCGAACGAGCTATCCGAGTCCTGCCGCCAGCTGCGGACGGTGTCGCCGGCCGATCCGCGCTGCACGTGCTCGGCCCGGGGAGTGTCGGACGTATTCGTGATGCCGTCGCCGAACGCGCGCTGGCCGCCCGTATCCGGCCGGCTAACGTTTTCGGAGCTTCGCTGTGGCCGGACAACGGGGGCTTCCCGTCTAGGCGCATCATTGTCGGACTGCGCGCGCTCCGAACGATTGGCCCGGCGATTGGGAGTGCCGTCATTGTCGGGCGCCGCGAGCGCTGGCGAGGCCGCACTGGCCAGGAGCATCAGGATAAGGAAGTCACGCATGGCCACTACCTCGGCACTGTCGGTTTCTACGGCGATCCGTGCGCCTTTGCAGATGAGCGGAGCGTGAACCGTTCCGCAAGCGAATCGTAATCTTGCAAACCGCGGCGCCGCCGTTCACGCGAACGCGATGGCAGCGATCGAAACTTCACGAGGCAAGGTTGGCTTCGTCGAGCAGGGCGGCGACGGCCGTACGCCAATCATTTTCCTGCACGGCGTGGGCTCTGACAAGTCCGTCTGGCGCCCGCAGCTCGAGCATTTCGCCCGGTCACGGCGAGCGCTCGCGTTCGACTATCCCGGCTACGGTGAAAGCGCGTTCGTCGAAGGCGCGACGCGGGACGATTTTGCAGCCGCAGTCCTTGTCGCGATGGATGCGCTCGGAGTAGAAAAGGCGCATGTCTGCGGACTCTCGCTCGGCGGTGTCGTCGCCATTGCATTGAACGCCGCCGTACCCGATCGAAGCGCTTCGCTGATTATCGCCGACAGCTTCGCGGTGCACCCGGACGGTCAGGCCATCTACAACCGTTCCATCGCGGCCAGCAGTGACATCCGCGGGCTCGCCGAGGCTCGCGTCGGCGCGCTCCTCGCGTCCGAAGAAAGGGACCTTCGCGGGGACGTCATCGACACAATGGCCCGGATCGATCCCGCGGCCTACCGGATCGGCGCCGAGGCCGTCTGGCTCGCCGACCAGCGCGTCCGCGCGGCCTCCATCGCCGTCCCCACGCTGATCATCGTCGGTGACGAGGACGCCATCACCCCGCCGGCCCTGTCCGAAGAGCTTCACGCGCTCATCCCCGGCTCGCGGCTGGAAGTGATCGCGGGCGCCTCGCACCTCGCCAACCTCGACAAGCCCGCCGAATTCAATGCGGCCATCGACGACTTCCTTTCCGCCGTCGAGGCCGAAGCGTACTGAGGGCCGCAATGGAAGCCTATATCATCGATGCAGCGCGGACCGCGGGCGGCAAGCGCGAAGGCGCTCTGAAGGACTGGCATCCGGCGGACCTCGGCGCCGCCGTTCTCAACGCCCTGGTCGAACGGACCGGTATCGATCCCGCGGCCATCGACGACGTGATCGTCGGTTGCGTCGGCCAGGTGGGCGAGCAGGCCTTTCACATCGGCCGCAACGTGGTGATGGCCTCCAAGCTTCCCGACAGCGTTCCAGCCGTGTCGATTGATCGCCAGTGCGGAAGCTCGCAGCAGTCGGTCCACTTCGCTGCCCAGGCTGTGATGAGCGGAACGCAGGACATGGTCATAGCCGCGGGCGTCGAGAGCATGACGCGGGTGCCGATGGGAACCCCGATCATCCTGCCGATGCAGGCGGGCATCGGCATCGGTCCCTGGCCGCAGTCGATCAAGGATCGCTACGGCGTCAACGACTTCACCCAGTTCCGCGGCGCGGAGATGATGGCGAAGAAGTACGGCTTCTCGCGCGGCGACCTTGATGCGTTTGCGCTCGAAAGTCACCGCAAGGCTGCCGCCGCGACGCAAGCCGGTGCATTCGAGGCGGAGATTGTGCCACTGCCCGTCAACGGCGACACGCACCGCACCGACGAGGGCATTCGCTACGACGCATCGCTGGAAGGTCTCGGCGGCCTGAAGACCCTGGTTCCCGACGGCGTGATCACTGCCGGCAATGCCTCGCAGATCTGCGACGGCGCGTCGGGGTCCTGATCGTCAACGAGCGCGCCCTGAAAGCGCACAACCTGGCGCCGATCGCCCGAATCGATCATCTGACGGTCACCGCCGGCGACCCCGTGATCATGCTCGACGAGCCGATCCGCGCCACGCGCGTCGCGCTGGAACGGTCGGGCCGGTCAATGGACGAGCTCGACCTGTACGAAGTCAACGAGGCGTTCGCGCCGGTTCCGCTGGCCTGGCTTCAGCAGCTCCAAGCCGACCCGTCGCGCCTCAACGTGCACGGCGGCTCCATCGCCCTCGGCCATCCGCTCGGCGCGTCCGGAGCGAAGCTGATGGCGACGCTCGTCCACGCGCTCCGCCTTCACGGTAAGCGCTTCGGCCTGCAAACGATGTGCGAAGGCGGCGGCATCGCCAACGTCACCATCGTGGAGGCGCTGGGCTGACGTGCCGACGGTCTGGGCCACGACGCGCGGAGGCGAAACACGCGAGGTCCACGCGAAATCCGGCCAATCGCTCAAGGACAATCTCAAGCGCGGCGGAATGGACGAGATCCTTGGGCTGTGCGGCGGCTGCGCAAGCTGCGGCACCTGCCACGTCTATGTCGCGGACGACTGGTTCCACCGCCTTCCGCCGATCCAGTCGGACGAGGAAACCATCCTCGCCTTCTCCGACTGGCGCGAACCGAACAGCCGCCTGTCCTGCCAGATCAAGGTGACGGATGAGCTGGAAGGCCTCTGCGTGACGGTCGCCCCCGAGGACTGACATAGGGACTTCCCCTACGGATAACTCCTTATTCGGCCTGTCATAATTCCAATGTATCCGGCGATTGAGGCATCGCTTTCGGTCTAGCAAACAACGGCGAGACAATGCCTCATCCCCAGGCTCGGCTCTCCTCCCCTCACCACCACCCGTAAGAGAGCCGAGCCCACCTGGGGCTGGGCCGCTCCATCCGGGACTTCCAGACACGCTGCTAGTGCCTCGACCCAAAGCGGACATTAGAGATTGCTGTGACCCAGCATTGGTGCTTGGATCCGGGCCGCTGGGACTCGGGGACGGGCATCGTGAAATTGTATCGGATCAACAAGTTGACTGGGCCAGGAGGTGCGGTCGTCAAGAAGAAAGACGTCCTTGCGGCGTCTGACAGGGACGCGGTGCAAAGAGCCGCCGATAGCGAAGACTGCCCGGTGTGCGACGTCCTTAAGGACGGGCAGACCGTAGGATCGGTGACCTAGGCGTCATCTTCCTCGCATTCTCTGCGGTGACGGCGCAGCATTTCGTCGGATTCTCCCACAAGACGCTCAGTCTCAGCAATGCTTTTCCGCAGGTCGTCTTGGCTCGCCTCGATCTCTGCTGTGTGCTGCTTTCGCCGCTCAGCGCGCTTTTTTGGGTCTGACATAGGTAATCAACAATCCGCGTATGGGTTTGGGCCCACGTCGAGTGTCCGCTTTCCACCCAAAGAAGACATTCGGTTCGCTCACTCCGCTCCTGGCTTTGCTTCGACATCGGGGTCGCAAGAGCTACTGCTGCCACTTGCCGGCCCGCCCGTCCTGGATCAGATGAGATCGATGAACCTCGATGATCAGTTCCACCGATACTTTGGCACTTCAGATCTGGCGGCAGTCCCACCGGAAGCTCTCGACGCCGGCATCGAACACATGCAGGTCGACCTCGGTCTGACCAGGGACCGAGGTGAGCGGTTTGCCCTTTGGGCGCTGCTGCAGACACTGGGGTCGGCGCCCGACCTGGACGTCGTATTCGAGACCGACGCAGATCGTGAGGCAGCGCGGAATTTCATGGATCTGATTCAAGGGGCAAGCGGCGCGTAGGTTGGCGCCGGCTCACCAGACCGCTTCCGTACGCTCTCTGCCGAAAACGGACATTCGCGCCCGCCCAAATCTGGTTTCACCGAAGCTTGGTGAAATTCAATTCGCCGCCAGCTGATTCATCATCGCAAGGCGATCAGTCAGGCTCCATTCCTCGACGATGCGCCCATCCCTGAAACGGAAGATCGTCACTCCCTCGACCTCCATCGTTGCGCCCTTGCCAGGCATACCTGCCGCCGCAACCGAGTTCGTACCCTTGGCGCGCCAGCGAACCGCGACGAGATCATCTTCTCCAATGAGGTGATCGACCATCACCTGCAGGTTCGGCACCGCCGCCCGGATCGCCTGGCCGGACCGATTGTCCTCTTCGAGCGAATAATCCTTGCCGCCGGCATGCGCGACGAAACCCGGCCCGTAGATTTCGTCGAGCTTGCTGAAGTCGCCTCGCCCCATTTTCTCGAGCAAGACCCGCGAAGCCGTGATTTTGTCGGCGGCGATGTCCGCCAATGCCGGCGAGGCATACGCGACACAGGCGAACAGCAGGGCGGCACGAAAGATTCGAGATTTCATTGGATCGTTCCTTTTTCAACGTACATCGTACGTGACACTTGACCCGATAAACTTACGTTGTATGTTTGTCAACATGCCAGAACCCCCGCGTGTGCCGAGAGGCGCGCTCAACCGAGATCGGATCATTGAAGCTGCGTTGGAGTTGATCGACTCGGAAGGTCTCGACGGGCTGAGCGCGCGGCAGCTGGCCGCCCGCCTCGGCTGCAAGGCGATGTCGCTCTACAACCATGTCGCCAGCATGGACGATCTGCTCGACGGCGTCGTGGACCAGCTGCTCGCTTCAGTGCTTCCTGCGGCTCCGCTTCCGGGCGATATCGCGGCCGCTGCTTCGGCCTATCTGACGCTCGCCGTACGACACCCGGACGCATTCATCCTCGTCGCTACTCGTGTCTGGCGAGGGCCGAACGCGAAGGCGGCCGCGATGGCCTTCGTATCCTATTTCCAGGCGATGGGGTGCAGCGAACAGGAGGCCTTGAGGCGCGCTCGCGTGCTCGGGCTTATCTCAATGGGGCCGGCCTTGCCCTGGGAGCATGGAAGAGGAGCGAAGGAACCGCAGGACGAACCGGTAACGGAAAGGCCGTTAGGCAGGATCTGAAAGCTGGCCTCGGTGACCTCCTTGCCATGCTGTCTAGGCCGGTGGGTTGACCTGTTTGCGGACATTGCGCTGTCCTACGCGAGGCCTGTTGTGCCATGCTGCGGCCATGTCGCTCCGTTGCCTGAACCCGAGTTCGAACCTCCGCCCAGCAGATGCCGCACGGGCTCGCTCGCGCGCGTTAAGGAGCGAACTTGGCGAACGTCCGAGGATTTTCCGGTGAAGATCGCCTGCGTCGGCGCCGGTCCGGCCGGCCTCTACTTCGCCATCTCAATGAAACTGCGCGACCCGTCGCACGACATCATTGTTTTCGAGCGCAACGCGCCGGGCGTGACGTTCGGCTGGGGCGTCGTCTTTTCCGACCAAACGGTCGAGAACCTTCAAGCCAACGATCCGAAGTCCGCCAGGATCATTGCCGACGAATTCGCGCATTGGGACGATATCGACGTTCACTTTGGCGGCGAGACGATCACGTCTTCAGGCCACGGCTTCATCGGCATCGGACGCAAGCGCCTGCTCGAAATCCTTCAGGATCGGACGCGCGAACTTGGCGTGAATATCGAATTCAATGCAGAGTGCGATCCGGCGGACGCGAAGTGGCGCGAGTACGACCTCGTCATCGCGTCGGACGGCATCAACTCGCGCTTCCGCGACGCATATGCCGATGCATTCGGCGTCGACATCGATGTGCGCGCGAACAAGTTCGTGTGGCTCGGAACGTCGAAGGTCTTCGACGCCTTCACTTTCGCGTTCGAGAAGACCGAGCACGGGTGGATCTGGGCGCACGCCTATCGCTTCGCGCCGGACTGCTCGACCTTCATCGTCGAATGTTCGGAGGAGACTTGGCGCAATTTCGGCTTTGACCGGATGGAGCAGGCCGAGGCCATCGCCGCGTGCGAAAAGCTGTTCGCCAAATATCTCGACGGCCACAGCCTCATGTCGAACGCCGCGCATTTGCGCGGGTCGGCGGCATGGCTGAACTTCCGGCGCATCAAATGCGAGCGCTGGTCGACTGGCAATGTCATTCTTCTAGGAGACGCTGCGCATACGGCGCACTTCTCGGTCGGGTCTGGCACCAAGCTTGCGCTCGAGGACGCGATCAAGCTTGCGGACGTGCTCAATCGCCCGGGGCTTAGTCTCGAGGCCGCGATGGATGAATATGTCGCGGAGCGGAATCTCGAAGTCCTCAAGCTGCAGAACAGCGCGCGCAACTCGACCGAATGGTTCGAGACACTCGAGCGCTACACGCATTTCGAGCCGCTGCAGTTCGCTTACTCGCTGTTGACGCGCAGCCAGCGCATCAGTCATGAGAACCTCCGCCTTCGCGATCGCGAATGGCTGGAAGGTGTCGAGCGCTGGTTCTGGAAGCGCGCCACCGAGGGCCGCTCGAACAAGACCGCGCCGCCGATGTTCGCACCGTTCAAGCTGCGCGAGATGATTGTGGAGAACCGCGTCACCGTCTCGCCTATGGCGATGTACTCGGCGGTCGATGGAACGCCGAATGACTTCCACTTCGTGCATTACGGCGAGCGTGCGATCGGCGGTGCGGGGCTCGTCTTCACCGAGATGACCTGCGTGTCGCCGGAGGGACGGATCAGTCCGGGCTGCACGGGCATGTGGAACGCCGACCATGTCGTCGCGTGGAAACGCATCGTCGATTTCGTGCACGCCAATTCGAAGGCAAAGATCTGCCTCCAACTCGGCCATTCTGGCGCGAAGGGTTCGACCCGCGTCGGCTGGGAAGAGGACAATGCGCCGCTGCCCGACGGCAACTGGCCAGTGATGGCCGCGAGTGACGTGGCCTGGTCGCCGGTCAACCAGGTGCCGATGCCGATGACCCGCACGGACATGGATGCGGTGCGCGACCGATTCGTCGCCGCAGTGCGCATGGGAATCGAGGCCGGCTTCGACATGGTCGAGCTGCACGCGGCGCACGGCTATTTGCTGTCCGGGTTCCTGACACCTCTGCAGAACAAGCGCACCGACGAATATGGCGGGTCGCTCGAGAACCGCATTCGCTATCCGCTCGAAGTCTTCGCGGCGATGCGCGACGCATGGCCGGCAGACAAACCCATGTCGGTGCGCATTTCTGCGACCGATTGGGCCGGCGAACAGGGAATCACGCCCGACGACGCGGTCGAGATTGCGGAAGCCTTCGCGCACGGGGGCGCGGACCTGATCGACGTTTCGGCAGGGCAGACATGGACCGGCGCACAGCCAGTCTACGGACGCATGTTCCAGACGCCGTTCAGCGACAAGCTCCGCAACGAAGCTCGCCTCGCGACGATGGCGGTCGGCAACATCTACGAGCCCGACCACGCCAATTCGATCCTCGCCGCCGGCCGCGCCGACCTTGTCGCGCTGGCGAGGCCGCACCTGATCGATCCGTTCTGGACTCTGCGCGCCGCGGCGCAGCTCGATTACCGCGACGTCCACGTCCCGCCGCAGTATCTCAATGGAATGAGCCAGCTCGCCCGGAACCTGAAGCGGGAGGCCGAAGCCGCAGCCGCACTACGCGTCTAGTCTTCCTCGTCGTCCGGTCTCGGCAAGGTGCAGGCATGGCAGCCGGCCATGGCCTTCTCCGGAGCGGGCTGAGCCGGAGCTTTCTCGCCGCAGTGTCCTGAATGGCTCCTACCCGGGCCGTGCATCGTCATCGGGGCTTGAGCGAGCCCAAGGCAGGCGCCGACGGCGAGCACGACCTGGAGCTCAGTTGCCACCGTCTTGCTCTTCCTCGTCGATCAGGATGCGCATTGCGGCGCCGTCGAGATCTTCGAACTGTCCGCTCTTCACTGACCAGAAGAAGGCGCCGAGACCCAGCAGGCCAAGGCCGAGCGCAATCGGAAGAAGGAAGCCGATGCCGGTCATCTCGCGGCACTCCTCAGGCGAAGCGCGTTGGCGACGACCAGGATCGAGCTCCCGGACATTGCGAGCGCAGCGATCAGCGGCGTGACCATGCCCGCGATCGCGAGCGGCACGGCCAGCACGTTGTAGCCGATCGCGAGGGCAAAATTCTGCTTCACAACGCGCATCATCCTGCGCGCGGCGCGGACGGACCGCGGAACGGCGTCGAGGCTATCGCCGAAAAACACGATGTCGGCCGCCATCTGCCCGACATCCGACGCCGCCGCAGGGGCCATTGCCACGTCGGCCGCCTTAAGCGCCGGCCCGTCGTTCAGTCCGTCCCCGACCATCAGCACGTGATGTCCCGCCGCCTGCTGCTCGATGACCAGCACGTTCTTCTCGGCAGGAGTGACGCGGGCACGCCATTGAATTCCCATAACACCGGCAACCTGTCGAACGACATCGACCTGGTCACCGCTAATGAGCTGCGGGAGGACTTTGAGGCCGTCGAGTTCTGCCATCGCGCGTTGCGCGTCCGGCCGAAGAGCGTCCGCGAAATGGATGAGGCGGACACCTCCGTCGGTCGGCCCGAATGCCGCCGTGGTCGTTCCGCCGTCTCGGTCGGTGCCGACCCAGTCGGGCCGTCCGAACCTCCAGCGGCGGTCGGCAAAATAGCCTTCGACGCCCAGGCCGGGGACTTCAGCGATCCGATCGCCCTTCGCCGCCTCGACACCCTCCAGGGCGCTGGTCACCGAGCGGGCGAGCGGGTGGCGGCTGGCGTGGGCGAGCGCAGCGAGGATGGCGCGCTCGCCTACCTTCTCCGGCAGGTCCGAAGCATCAAGGCGACCGCGTGTCGCAGTACCGGTCTTGTCGAGCAGGGCGATGTCGGCAGTCGCCAGCCGCTCCAGAGCCGAGCCTTCTTTCACCAAAATGCCCCGCTTCATCAGCGCGCCCGCGGTGACGACCTGCGCAATCGGAACGGCAAGGCCGAGCGCGCATGGGCAGGTGATGATCAAGACCGCAACCGCGATCAGCAGCGACTGATGAATGCCCGTGCCCGCGAGCATCCAGCCGAGGAAGGTCAAGCCGGCAAGACTGTGGACCGCCGGTGCGTAGAGACGCGCGGCGCGGTCGGCGATCCGGACGTAAAGCGACTTCGATCCGCTCGCCTGCTCCATCAACCGCGCGATGTCGGCGATAGCGGTCTGGTTGCCGACCGCCGTGGCGCGGATGGTCAGCGGCCGGGAAAGGTTGATCGTGCCGGCCAGCACGCGACCGCCGGGCGCAATCCGTTCGGGCAGGCTTTCTCCGGTGATGTGCGCTCGGTCGATGTTGCTGCTGCCTTCGACCACGACCCCATCGGCCGCAATGCGCTCGCCCGCCGCGACGAACAGCAAGTCGCCGGGGAGCAGCATGTCGACTCGGCGGCGCACCTGCTTCCCGTTGATCAGCACGGTCGCCTCGCTGGGAACGCGGCGGAGCAAAGCTGCAACCGAATCCTCCGCTCGGGCACGCATTACGCTGTCGAGGAATCGCCCAGCCAGAAGGAAGAACAGCAGCATGACTGCGCCGTCGAAATAGGCATGCTCGCCGCCGGTCGCCGTCTCGTAGAGGCTCATCGCCACCGTGACGATGACGCCGATCGAGATCGGCACGTCCATGTTGGTTCGGCGCTTGCGGATCGCAGCAAGCGCGCTCTCGAAGAACGGGCGACCGGAATAAGCGACTGCCGGCACGCCGATCAGAGCGCTGATCCAGTGGAAGAGGTCGCGCGTCGTCCCAACCGCGCCGGCCCAGACGCTGACGGACAGGAGCATGATGTTCATCGCCGCGAAGCCCGATACGGCAAGCGCGAGCACCAGCTTCCGGCTTTCGTCCGAGCGCTTCCCGGTTATGGCGTCGCCGGCGAACGGATGCGCGTCGAAGCCGACCTTCCGGAGGGCCTTGAGGATGACGTCCTCGCCGACTGCAGGATCGTGCTCGACACGGACCCTGCGGGCCGAGAGGTTCACGCGTGCCGAGTGAATGCCGGGAATCTCGACAAGTCCGCCTTCGATGCGCGCGATGCAGGCGGCGCAGCGCATGCCTTCCACCGCAAAGAGCGACGCCTCGAAAGCATCCGGCTTTGTGATTGCGGCGTGCGCGTTCACGATCGCACTTCGCGGAGGTAACGGGCCTCGGAATTGCCCTGTTGCAAGGTAATCCGGAGCTTCCACCGTCCTGATGGCATCGCATCCGCCGAACGAAAGTGATTGGTCCCCGCGACGACCATGGGAATCCTACGGTCATCGACCTGCCCGAGCGGGTGCTCGGCGACGACATTTGCGACTGCGTGCGACACGCCCTTGGTGTCGAGGATCAGGCGATTGCCTTCGACGCGAGCTGCAACGTCCCAGCCGAGCCGATCCTGCGCAGCACTCTCGGCGATCCAGCGATTGTAATCCTGGCTGGCGACATAGCCGTTCTCGGCAAGCACTCCGCCGAAAGTGCTCGTCGCGAGCCTTGCCATCGTCAGGTTCACGGCAATGACCAGTGCGAAGAAGCCGACGAGGATTGCGGTCGCGTGATAGCCGGTGAAACGCTGGTTCATTCGCTTATTCCTCCGGCCGTTCGAAGCGTGCCTGGCCGACCGCCTGTCCCCATCTTCGTCGAGCGCGCGAGCCGTGAACAATATGGGAGTCTGCGTAGGTCCGGTGTCGGGCGCCGCGAGATAAATGCTTTGCTTGAGGACGCTGTCCGGCTCGACCTCGAACGTCACGGTGGGCGTCGCGGCTTGGCGGCTCATCTCCTGATTCCACATCCGGCCGTCGATGCCGCGTACGCTCAGCTCGTAGCGGCGAGCACGATTTTCCATGTTGCGGAGTTTGATCGTGTAGCTGTTGCGGACCTGTCCGTCGCTGAGGCGAATCCAGACCGGGTTACGGCTTTGAGCGACGTCCAGTTCGATCCGCTCGCGGGTTCCGAGCGTGAACAGGAGCGCAGCGCCAATCGCAACCCAGACGGAAAGATAGAGTAGCGTGCGAAGGCGTAGCAGGCGTTGCAGAGGTGTCCTTGTCGGCTGTCCCGAACGAGCCAGCCGTTCGTCAGCGATCGTCGTGTAGCCGATCAGCTTCCGGGGCTTTCCGATCTTGTCCATCACCTGGTCGCAAGCGTCGATGCATAGCGCGCAGGTGATGCAACCGATCTGCGGCCCTTCGCGGATGTCGATGCCCGTCGGGCAGACTGCGACGCAAGCCATGCAGTCGATGCAGTCGCCTTGCGGAAGGAGCGCCGCCGCATCCTCCTCCCGGCGCTTGACGCCGCGGCCCCGCGGTTCTCCCCGCCAACCCTTGTAGGTTACGACGAGGCTCTGCTCGTCGAGCATCGCGCCCTGAATCCGCGGCCACGGGCACATGTAGATGCACACCTGCTCGCGCATGAACCCGCCGAAGATAAAGGTCGTCGCGGTGAGGGTTCCGATCGTCAGGTAAGCGATTCTTGGAGCATCGCCGTGCATCAGCTGCTGGAACAGGGTTGGGGCGTCTGCGAAATAGAAGATCCACGCGCCGCCGGTCAGCACTCCGACGATCAGCCAGAGCGTCCATTTGATCAGCCGCTTGGTGACCTTCAGCGCGCTCCATGGGGCCTCGTCGAGCTTGCGCTGAGCATTCCGGTCGCCGTCGACGAAGCGCTCGATGTGCTGGAACAGGTCGGTCCAGACGGTCTGAGGGCAGGCATAGCCGCACCAGGCCCGTCCGACCGCGCTTGTAACCAGGAACAGGCCGATCGCGGCCATGATCAGCAGGCCAGCGACGTAATAGAATTCGTGCGGCCAGATCTCTATCGAGAACATGTAGAAGCGCCGGTGGGCGAGATCGACCAGCACCGCCTGGCTCGGCGCGTGCGGGCCGCGATCCCAGCGCAGCCACGGAGTCACATAATAGATCGTGAGCGTGACCAGCATGACGAGCCATTTGAACCGGCGGAACGGTCCGTCGATCTGGCGGGGGAAGACCTTCTTGCGCTTCTCGAAGTAACGGTTCCTGGCGCGGTTGGTCAGATCGTCAGCGGCTTGCATTGGCCTTCATCGGAGCCGGCACCGCGCCGGCCTCCGCTTTCACTTGCGCGTCACTGGCCGGTGCTTCGGCGATGAACTTTTCACCGCCGCCGAGCGAATGGACGTAGGCGGCCAGCATTTTCACGGTGACCGGATCGAGCCGTTGTCCCCATGCGGGCATGATGCCGTAGCGCGAATTGGTAATCGTCTCGGCGATGGAGGCCCGGTCACCTCCATAAAGCCAGATCTTGTCGGTCAGGTTCGGTGCGCCGAGCGCCCGGTTGCCCTTGCCGTCCGCCCCGTGGCAGGGGCGCAATTGACCGCGAAGAGCGCCGCGCCGCGCTGAGAGGCGGCCCCGGCTTTTCCGCGCCGGACAGAGTCCGGACGTAGCTGGTGAGATACAGGATCTCGTTCGGCTGGAGGATCCCGTCCCGGCCGAATGCAGGCATCTGGCTCGTGCGGGTCTGCTTGTCGCCCGGCTGGCGAATGCCGTTCTCCAAAGTCTTGTGGATCGCCTTGAGGTCGCCGCCCCAGAGCCAGTCGTCGTCGTTGAGGTTCGGATAGCCCTTTGTCCCCGCTGCGCCGGAGCCGTGGCACTGGACGCAATTGACCTTGAACGCGGCCGCTCCGCCCTGGACTGCGGCGTTCAGCAGCTTGCTGTCCTCCGGCAGTCGCTCGATCGGGATTTGCGCCAGCGCGAGCTCGACCGGGCGTTTGCGGTCCGCTTCGGCCTTCATCTCGGCTTCCAGCTGGCCGCGGCTCGACCAGCCGAGAGTCCCGGCGGTCGCGCTGCTGATCATCGGCCAGGCGGGATAAAGGACAGTGTAGACGACGGCCCAGGCAATGGTCGCGTAGAGCGTCCACAGCCACCAGCGCGGCATCGGGGTATCAAGCTCCTCGATCCCGTCCCATTCGTGGCCGACGGTCTCGGTGCCAGTGGGCTCGTCGATGCGCTTGCGCTCAGCCATCGCTGTTTTCCTCGTCGAAAATCATGGTGGCTGCGTGCCGGTTCGCCGACCGCGCGCCGGGGCGGAAGGCCCATCCCACAAGCGCCAGATAGAGGACCGCCATTGCTGCGAGGGCGTGGCTGTCGGCGAAATGCCGAAGGGCCTCGTAGCTCACCGCTGCACCTCGTGCGGCTCGACCTTGCGGAAGTCGACGTGCGTGCCGAGCTGCTGAAGGTAGGCGACCAAGGCGTCCATTTCGGTCAGGCGCGAAGGCTGGCCGTCGAAGTCGCGGCTCTGCGCATCGGGATAACGCTTTGCCAGACCCGCTGCGTCAGCGTCGCCGGAAGCCTGCGTCCGCATATCCTCCTCGGCCTTCTTGATGTCCTCGTCGCTGTAGGGGACGCCGACCCGGCGAAGCGCGGTCAGATTGCCGCTGTAACCGTCCGTCTGGAGGTCGCGGTCAGCAAGGAATGCGTAAGGCGGCATGATCGATTCCGGCACGACGCTGCGCGGGTCCTTGAGGTGCTGGGCATGCCATTCGTCGGAGTAGCGGCCGCCGACCCGGGCCAGGTCAGGCCCCGTCCGCTTCGAGCCCCATTGGAAGGGGTGGTCGTACATGCTCTCGGCGGCGAGGCTGTAGTGGCCGTAGCGTTCGACCTCGTCCCGGAAGGGGCGGATCATCTGGCTGTGACAGGTGTAGCAGCCTTCGCGCTGGTAGATGTCGCGGCCGGCCTGCTCCAGCGGCGTGAGTGGGCGGACGCCTTCGACCTTCTCGATCGTCTGATCGATCCAGAACAGGGGCGCGATCTCGACGATCCCGCCGATGACGACCGTGACCAGCGCGCCGACCGCAAGCAGGGTCACGTTGCGCTCCAGCTTCTTCTGAAGAGCAAGGATACTCATTGTTCGATACTCCTCAGGCGTGGGCCGGCTGGACGACCGGGCGGTCGGCGGCAACGTCATACTTCGGTGCGTAGAGCGGCTGTTCCTGGCGAACGTCGCCGCGGATGGTCCGCCATACGTTCACGGCCATCATCAGCGCGCCGATGAAGTAGAGGCCGCCGCCGGACAGGCGCATCACGTAATAGGGATGCATCGTCTTCACGATGTCGGCGAAGGAGTAGACGAGGTAACCGTCCTCGCCATATTCGCGCGCCATCAGCCCCTGGCTGATGCCCGCCACCCACATGGAGGCGGCGTAGATCGCAATCCCGACGATCGCCAACCAGAAGTGCCAGTTGACCATGCGGAGCGAGTAGAGCCGCTCGCGGCCCCAGAGGCGCGGGACGAGATAGTAGATCGCAGCGAAGGTGATCATCCCGTTCCAGCCGAGCGCTCCGCTGTGGACGTGGCCGATGGTCCATTCGGTGTAATGCGAGAGCGAATTGACGGCCTTGATGGACATCATCGGGCCCTCGAATGTGCTCATTCCGTAGAAGGCGAGCGCCGCGACCATCATGCGGATGATCGGGTCGGTGCGAAGCTTGTCCCAAGCCCCGTTGAGGGTCATGAGGCCGTTGATCATCCCGCCCCAGCTCGGCATCCACAGCATGACCGAAAAGACCATCCCCAACGTCTGCGCCCAGTCGGGCAGAGCGGTGTAGTGGAGGTGGTGCGGGCCGGCCCAGATGTAGAGAAAGATCAGGCTCCAGAAGTGCACGATCGACAGACGGTAGCTGTAGATCGGGCGTTCAGCCTGCTTGGGCACGAAGTAGTACATCATGGCCAGGAAGCCGGCGGTCAGAAAGAAGCCGACCGCGTTATGGCCGTACCACCACTGCGTGAGGGCATCCTGGACCCCGGAGAAGGCGGAGTAGCTCTTGGAGCCGAGCAGGCTGACCGGCATGCTCAGATTGTTGACCAAGTGGAGCATGGCCACGGTCAGGATGAAACCGAGGTAGAACCAGTTCGCGACGTAGATGTGCGGCTCGCTCCGCTTCATGATCGTGCCGACAAACACTGCGAGGTAGGCGACCCAAACGAGGGTCAGCCAGATGTCGACGTACCATTCGGGCTCGGCATATTCGCGCGATTCCGTGACCCCATGAGGTAACCGGTCGCGGCCAGGACGATGAACAGCTGGTAACCCAGAACACGAAGCGTGCGAGCGACGGCAAGGCTAGGCGGGCCCGGCAGGTTCGCTGGACCACGTAGAAGCTCGTCGTGATGAGCGCGGTGCCACCGAATGCGAAGATGACCGCGCTGGTGTGCAAGGGCCGGAGCCTTCCGAAGGTCGACCATTCGAAATGGAGGTTGAGCAGCGGGAAGGAGAGCTGGGCCGCGATGACTAGTCCCACCAAGAAGCCGACCACGCCCCAGAAGACGGTCAGGATCACGCCGAACCTGATGAGCTGGTCGTCGTACCGACTCTCGAGATCACGTGCCGAGGGCTGCAGGAACCCAATGCCGTTGGCGGTCGCGAATGCGGCGAGAATGCCCGCACTGGCGAAGATCAGCATGTGGACTGCAAATGCTGAATCGCGAGCGGCCGCCGCCATGAACAAGGCGGCGCACGCGGCGACCAACAGTGAGAAACTGCGCGAAATCGTCGAGACCATGGAGGCCCTCCCAGCCTTCGCCACTATGCGGAGCGGGCAGCCGATCATTTGATGGAGGTCAATTCTCGCGGATAACGGACTGGAACGTATGGGCAGTCTTGACCTGCATCACTCTGCCAGGCTTCCCGGGCAGCTAGCGCCGCTCTCGGCCAAGATGATAAGGCGCAGAGGCATGAAGATTCACTTCTACGGAAGGCTGGCGGAATCGGTCGGCCGGGAGATCGAAGTCGATGTTCCGGAAAGCTGTTCGGTCTCGGAGCTGCGGGCGCTTTTAGCGACAGAGTATCCGCGTGCGGCGAATGCGCTCGGGCATCGGGTCCGCGCATTGGTCGGCGATATCGTGGTCGCGGACAGCCACATCGTCCGCTCCGGCGACAGCGTCGAATTCTTCCCACCGGTATCCGGAGGCTGATGAGCGTCAGAGCGCGCCTTGAAGCTGGTCCGTTCGATCCGTCGGCCGAGCTGGCGAGATTGGTCGAGGCTGCTTCGAACGATGGCGCGGTGGTCAGTTTCGTCGGCCTCGCCCGGCCGCAATCGAAGGATGGAGCGAATGTCGACCGGCTGGTGCTGGAACATCACCCGCGCCTGACCCTGAAATCGCTCGAGGATATCGCGGTCGAAGCCGCGGAGCGGTTCGATGTGAGCCAGGTCAGGGTCGTCCATCGCTGCGGCGAGATTGGCGCGGGCGAGCCGATCGTCTTCGCCGCCGCGGCGTCCGCGCACCGGCGGGCAGCGTTCGAGGCGGCCGATTACCTCATGGACCGCTTGAAGACCGAAGCAGTCTTCTGGAAACGCGAGGAAGGCCCGGCCGGCGCAAGCTGGATCGAGCCGACCGAGGCGGATTATGCCGACCGGGGCCGGTGGGAGTGACGCGTGGCTGGAATTGACGAGAGCCTGACCTTCTATCCGCTGCGCATTGCCGTGCTGACGGTGTCCGACACGCGCGACGAGCAAACGGATAAGTCCGGCGGCCTTCTTGCAGAGCGGCTGACAGCTGCTGGGCATGAGCTTGCCGGCAAGGCGATCGTGACCGACGACGTGGACGCGATCCGGAGACAGGTCCGGTCGTGGGTCGACGACCCGGGCGTGGACCTTGTCATCTCTACCGGCGGCACGGGCTTTTCCCCGCGGGACGTGACTCCGGAATCGGTCAAGCCCCTGTTCCGGCGGGAGATGGACGGCTTCTCGATACTGTTTCACCAGGCGAGTTTCGGAACCGTGGGTTTCTCAACGCTTCAGTCACGGGCGTTCGCCGGTCAGATCGACGATACGTTCGTCTTTTGCCTGCCGGGCTCGACCGGGGCTTGCCGGGACGGCTGGGACCTCGTGCTGCGCCACGAGCTCGACAGCCGCTATCGCCCCTGCTCTCTAGCCGGACAGATCCCCGTCTGAGGCATTTGTGCGCGTGAGCAAGCTCACCCATCTCGACGAGCAAGGACGCGCGCGGATGGTCGACGTGTCCGGAAAGGATGTGACCGCGCGCGTTGCGGTGGCTGAGGGCGCGCTTTCGTGCAGTGCCGTCACGCTTGAGCAGGTGAAGGCCGGAACGGCGCCTAAAGGCTCTGTCATTCGGACTGCCGAACTTGCGGGCATCATGGCCGCGAAGCGCACCGCCGAGCTGATCCCGCTCTGCCATCCGCTGCCGATCACGAAGGCGGACGTGAAGATCGAAATGGACGATTCGCTTCCCGGCTTCCGGGTCGCGGCCGAGGTGCGCACCAACGGCGTAACCGGCGTCGAGATGGAGGCGCTGACCGCCGTATCCGTCGCCTGCCTCACCTTGTTCGACATGCTCAAGGCGATCGACCGGACGATGTCGATCGGCGCGATTAGGGTCGTTTCGAAGAGCGGCGGCAAGTCCGGCGACTGGGAGCGGTCGGAGGCGCAATGATCAGCTTCGACGAGGCACTCGAGCGCGTTCGCGGCGCTGCGCATCCGCTTGGGACCGAGACCGTCGCAATCGACGCGGCAGCCGGGCGAGTGCTCGCGGCGCCCGCCATTGCGCGAATTGCATCGCCCCGCCGGGACGTGTCGGCGATGGATGGCTATGCGGTGCGCGAGGCCGACCTCTCAACCCTTCCGGCAAAGCTGAAGATCGTCGGGGATTCCTTCGCTGGCGGCGGCTGGAATGGTGCGATCGGATCGGGCAAGTGCGTCAGGATCTTTACCGGTGCGCCCGTTCCCGAAGGAGCCGATCGGGTCGTCATTCAGGAGAATGTGCGGCGCGAAGACGACCTCGCCGTGATCGGACAGGCCGGCGACGCGCGTCATATCCGGAAGCGTGGCAGCGACTTCGAGCAGGGGCAGCAGCTTCTCGCTGCAGGCCGCCTGCTCGACAAGAGGGCTATCGTGGCCACGGCCGCTGCGGACCTCGCCCAGGTCGAAGTCTATTCGAGGCCGCGCGTGGCGATCCTCGGTACGGGCGATGAGCTCGCTGAGCCTGGGATGGCGGCGGAACTTCCGGACGCGATTCCAGAAAGCGTATCGCTTGGCATTGCAGCGATGGTGGCCGATTGGGGCGCTGACGTCGTCCGGAGGAAACGCCTTCGCGACAAGCTTCCAGTAATGGAGGAAGCTGCAGTCGAGGCCCTAACGGACGCGGATTTGGTGGTCGTCACCGGTGGCGCCTCGGTGGGGGAGAAGGACTTCGCGAAGGCGATGTTCGAGCCATTGGGCCTCGACCTGATTTTCTCGAAGGTTGCCATCAAGCCCGGAAAGCCGGTCTGGCTCGGCCGCGCCAGTTCCAAGCTGGTGATCGGACTTCCCGGAAATCCGACGTCCGCGCTCGTCACCGGAAGGCTGTTCCTCGCGCCATTGCTAGCCGGGTTGTCGGGGCGAAACCCGGACGAAGCGCTGAAGTGGCGGACCGCAAGTCTGGGCACGCCGCTGAAAGAGTGCGGTTCTCGCGAGACGTTTCACCGGGCGCGGTGGAGCGGGGGCAAGGTCGAAATCCTCGGCTTCCAGGATTCGAGCGCCCAGCAGGCGTTGGCAGACGCCGACGTACTCGTCCGCCAACTCGCAGATGCGTCAGCCGTGCCGGCAGGCGCGGAAGTCGAAGTCCTCGACTTCTAGCGCTGAACCCTTCGCTCCGCCTGAGCGAGTTCGGCCGAAGTATTGATATTGAAGAACGGGTCTTCGGGGTCGGCAGGCCAGTCGACAGCGACATAGCCGACCGTTTCCGCGAGCCCCTAAGTGACCGCCTCCCCGATGCGAGATACTCCGGCACGAAATCGAGCGTTGCGGTGAGCCAAAGCCCGCAGACCGGATGGAGGTACCCGCCGCTCGTCGCGATCGCGGCGCCGTTATTCGCCAATCTTTCAGCAAGTCGATCGGCGAGATCCGGTGGCAGGAACGGCATGTCCGCGGGCAATGTCAGGACTGCATCCGCATCCTCATCGCGTCCGAAGCCGAGCGCAGCGACCAAGCCGGCTAGCGGACCTTCTATCGTCGGGTTGTCCCGAATGATCGCCACTCCCGCATGGCCAACCAGCTGGTCGCGCACCGCCACCGCGACCTCGTCTGACAGTCCGCTCGCGTAATCGATCGCCCGGTCCAGCAAGGTGGTTCCGCCGAGCAGTCGCATCGGTTTATCGCCGCCGATGCGGCTCCCTTCGCCGCCAGCAAGGATGACGGCGGCGATCTTCACGTCAGTAGCAGCTTGACGGCGGCAATCACGAGGACGATCGCCAGTCCCTGCAGCAGGCGATGCCTTGGCAGGCGCGACACGCCCAGCCAGGTCCGAGAAGCGCACCGGCGAAGACCGACGCGACGAGGACCGGCAGTTCGATCGGAAGCTTCTGAACGCTCGCCAGATTGCCGAGCAGCCCGCCGCGGAATTGAGAACAATGAACGCCGCGGCGATGCCCGAAGTCTTTCGCGCCTCCTCCCACCCAAACAGGATAATCAGCGGGCTGAGGAAGATTCCGCCGCCGGTTCCGGTCAGCCCCGCAAGCAAGCCGAGGGCTGCTCCCGCCGGTAGTGTCACCGCCAGCGAAGGCGTGTGCACCGGGCGCGCAGCGAGCCGTTCCGGCTGCCAGAAGAGCCTGGCCGCAGCGAGCAGGAGTATTACGCCGACGAGCGGTCTATAGATTTCGGGCGGAAGTTCGACACTGCCGCCGATGTAAGCAGCCGGCACCGCGGTCGCCGCAAAGGCGGCAAGCAGTCTCCAGTTCGTCTGGCCCTTCAGCGCGAAGCTTGCGGCTGCGAACGTCGCGACGACCAGGTTAAGCGCGAGCGCCGTCGGACGCATCGTCTCGGGCGCGATGGAGAACAAGGCCATGATCGCGAGATAGGCCGACGCCCCGCCATGGCCGACGCTCGAATAGAGTGCTGCAGCTATGGCCATCAGAGCGGCGATCCAGATGATCGTGGTCCCGTCCATCGCCCTCCCTCGATGCAGCCTACCCAAAAGGCTTTGCGCTAGATCACTTCGCCAACGCTCGCCCGGACTAATGAGAATAGCGGGAAACGACAAACGGCGGGCAGCTTATGCGCAAGTTGAACCATCTGGCGGGGGCGGCGGTGGCCGTCCTGGCGACGCTCGCGATCTCGAGCCCTGCACTCGCGGCCGAAGCGGACAAGTCGACTGGAGCCGACCAGCTGCAGATCAAGCCGATCCTCGATGCGCGGCTGCGTTACGAGGCCGTCGATCAGGGCGCGCTCGATGCGGACGCGTTCACGCTGCGCCTGCGCGCCGGAGCCGAAGCGAAGCTGGGCAAGCTCTCGATCCTCGCGGAAGGCGAGGGCACGGCGGCGCTGGTCAATCACTACAATGCCTTCCCCTTCCCGATCGCCGACAGCCAGAGGCGTCCGCAATATGGGGTGGTCTCGGACCCGAGAACATCGAGCTCAACCGGCTGCAGCTTCAGTACAAGTCGAAGAACGTCGGCGTGACGATTGGCCGCCAGCGCATCAACCTGGACGACCAGCGCTGGGTAGGATCGGTCGGCTGGCGCCAGAACGAGCAGACGTTCGACGGCGTTCGCGGCGAGGGGAAGCTTGGCCCGGTCACGGCCGACCTGACCTACGCGATCAGCCAGCGGACGATCTTCGGCGGCGATGCAGGTCCGCGAACCTCGATCGACGGCAATTTCGTATTTGCCGGTGTCGGTTCGAAGCTCGGTCCGGTGCAGGGTAAGCTGTTCGCCTATTTGATCGACTATGACGAGACCTTCGCCCTGCCGAATAGCAGCCAGACCTATGGCGGCTTTGTAAGCGGCGCCATTCCCCTGGGCGGAAAGACGAAACTGATACTCCGCGGAAGCTATGCCCGGCAGTCGGACTACGGCGATAATCCGTTCAACTATGCGGCGGATTACTGGTCGTTCGAGGCTGGCACGAAGCTCGCCGGCTTCAACCTTACGGGAGGCTGGGAACGGCTCGGCAGCGACAATGGGCGATCGGTGCAAACGCCGCTGGCCACGCTTCACAAGTTCAATGGATGGGCGGACATCTTCCTCACGACTCCGCCGGCAGGACTTGAGGACGCCTATGTCTCCGTCGGCAGGACGTTCGATAAGGTGAAGGCGCTACCCGGCCTCAACGCGGTTGTCGCCTTCCACCAGTTCGACAGCGCCAAAGGCGGTCTGGAATATGGAACGGAGTGGGACGCTTCGGCAGGCTTCAAGCTCGGCAAGATCGGCTTCCTGCTGAAATATGCGGACTACAACGCCAGGGACTTCGGGATCGACACCCGCAAGCTTTGGCTTCAGGCCGAGTGGAGCCTCTAGACGAGGAAGTAGACAGCCAAAATGAGACCCAGGAAGGTCACCAGCAGCCAGACTATCGGCCAGGTCTCGCCCTCATTCTCCTTGGCCGAAGTCGTCTCGATCGGAGCGGGCGACGAGACCTTCGTCTCGTAGACGGTTTCGGTCTCGCTCTTCAGTGCCGGATTGAGCGGGACATTTTGCCGTTCGTCTTTTCGGTCGTTCATGATCGATGCTCCGCCGACGCTCCACCGCGCGGGATTGAAGAGTGCTCCGCACACCCGCGGGCGGTCAAGCGCCAGTGCACCATTCCTAGCAGGCACAGGGTTCCCGGATCGTCCGTTGTCTTCAGACTCGAGGTGAGCGTCGCCCAATCCTCTTCGGAGGCGAAGCGGTTGAAGTCCGACATCGCGGCACGGACGTAGCCGGTCGGAGACATGCCCTGCAGGGTGGAAACTCGCTGAACTTCTTTCGCAAGTTCCGGATCGGACCGTTCGAGCCAGGCCTGGAAATGGCCCGATGAATCCCGAGCCGCCGCCAGCATGTCGCCGAGCATCGGCATCAGGGCGCTCCCGCGATCTGCACGCCCTCGACCTCGTTTCGAGCGGCGAGCGAAGCCACGTAGCGCGCCGCCTCGACCGACCAGCTGCGCGCTTCGAGCATGTCGGCGATCCTGCCCTGCACGACGTCGAAGGGAATTGTGCGTCCCTCGATGCGGCGATGGAGGCGAAGGATATGCCAGCCGAAGCGGGAGCGGATCGGCTCGCGGGCCGTGCTTCCTTCGCCCAGCGCTTCGAGCCCGGCCTGCACTTCCGGCACCAACTCGCCGCGACGGATTTGGCCTAGCGAGCCGTCCTGCTGTGCCGAAGGACATGCGGAGTGTGAGCGAGCCGCAGCGGCGAATGCTTCCGGTCTGTCGCCGACCTGCTCGACAATGCCTTGGGCGCGTTCGAGCGCTGTCTTCCAGGCCTCTTCGCTATCGCCTTCAGGCTCGATCAGGATGTGGGCCGCCTCAAACAGCTCCGGAGTCCGGAAGCGGTTTTCGTTCGCCTGATAGTAGCGAAGGCATTCGGATTCGCCCGGCTCCGCTGGAACGACTTCCTCTTCAAGCAGGGCCCGGATCGTAGCATCGTCGCCGATCTCGGAACGGCCGGAATCGTCGGTGCCCGGCTCTGCTTCGACACCGAGGCGGCGGGCTTCCTGAAGCAGCAACTCACGGACGGCGAGCGCGCGTGCCGCCTCCACCCATGCGGTCTCGGCGTCAGGTGCCGGGTGGTGCTGGATCTCCTGTGCGATCGCTTCGGGCGAAATCTCCACGCCGTTGATCCGGACTTCCCCGAATGTTGGCGGCGGCGGGATCAGCGGTTCCGCGCCGCCGCCGCATCCGCCGGTCTCGCAGGAACTCATCATCCGCGGATCCGGCCGCTGCGCCGGATCGCCGAGATTGATGACGTCGAGGCGGCGGCTCATGCGCCTTCCTGCCCGCTTTCGGCCATCTGCCGAAGCACGGTCGGCCCGCCGTAGCTGGGTGCCCCGCCTGCCGGTCCGCGGGTCGGCGATGCGGCGGTGTGCTTTGAGCGCCGGGTCCGGACGATCTGGTATCCGGGCCGCAGCAGGAACCAGACCGGCGCGCTCCAGATGTGCACGAGGCGCGTGAACGGCGTGATCAGGAACAGCGTCAGCCCAAGGATGATGTGGAGCTTGTAGACGAGCGCCACGTCCTTGAGGATTTCCGGTGCCGCAGGGTTGAGCCGAAGCATTCCGTTCGCCCAGCTCATGAACTTCACCATCTCGCTGCCGTCGAGATGCTTCAACGTCCACCAGGTAGTGAGCAAGCCGAGCGTGAGCTGGAGCCATAGCAGGACCAGGACGAGGATGTCGCCGACCGACGAACTCTTGCGGATCCGCGAATCGAATAGCCGCCGGTGGAGCAGTAAGGTGCAGCCAATGTAGGCGAAGAGGCCGGCGATCCCGCCGACCACCAGCGCCGTGGTCTGCTTGAAAGAATGGCTCACGCCGAGCGCGTCGAAGACGTTGATCGGGGTCAGCAGGCCGACGAAATGGCCCATCAAGAGCACCAGGATTCCCATGTGGAAGAGGTTGGAGCCGAGCACCATCTGGCGGCGGCGGAGGAACTGGCTCGACTGCGATCGCCAGCTGTACTGGTTGGAATCGAAACGCAGGATGCTTCCGACGACCAGCACCGTGACCGCAAGATACGGATACCAGCCGAACGCGAGCTGGTTGATGAAATCGGTCATCGTGCGGCCTCCTGGTTCACCGGGCGGTTCGAGGCCCTGATCTTGGCGACGACTCCCGTCGGGCCGCCCATTTCATGTGCTCCGCCGAGGTTGAACGAGACCGGTGCCTCCTCCCATTCGGCATCGATATCCGCGGCATCCACGGCGGGAGTGTTCTCGTCGACCAGCGCGCGGGCGTCGGCGTCCACGCGAACCTTCGACAGGGCGACGAGCGCGTGGAAGACGGCGCCGTAGGGTGCCTCCCTCTTGTCGAGGCGCTCGGCGAGGGCGGCGAAGACATGCGCGGGCTGACCGAGCATCTCGCGAGCGTCCCGAGCGGAGAGGCAGGACGCATATTCGAGGAACACCGGCACGAAGTCCGGAAGTTCGCTGGCTTCGAGGAAGAAGCCGCTTTCCATATATTGCTGGCCAAGGTCGATCATCGCCTGGCCCCGCTCGCGGCTGTCGCCATGGACATGCTCGAACAGGTGCAACGAAAGCGAGCGGGAGCGGTCGAACAACTCGCTGTAGGCGGACTGAAGGTCGAGCAATTCCGTCGTCCCGATCTTGGTTAGAAGAGTCTCCAGCCGGGCCAATTCGGCGGCGGGCAATACCGCCTCCGATCGAAGCACATGGCGGATTTCGCCGGCGTTCTCCTTCAGCTCCGCCGAAGGATAGCCGAGCAATGCGGCGAGCGATCTCAGCGTTAGCTTCATGAGGGAATGTCCAATCGAGGTTCGCGCTTTGCCCTGGCCTTGTCCGCGCCGCCGCCGAACAAATTGACCTTGGTCCTGCCCTGCGTGCCCTCGCGGAAGCCGAAGCCGGACGATCCGCGAAGGACATAGGCGTCTTCATCCAACTCGCGGCGCGCAGTCGGGATGACATAGCGGTCCTCATAGGCGGCGAGCGCCATGATCCGGTACATTTCCTCGATGCGGGTGCGGGTCAGTCCCACGCGTTCCGGGATGGACTCGTCGATGCGGCCTTCGACGCTCTTCGCACGCATGTAGGCGCGCATCGCCAGCATCCGCTCGAGCGCCGCCGCGATCGGTTCCTCGTCGCCTGCAGTCAGCAGATTGGCGAGGTAGCGCAGCGGAATCCGGAGCGACCGGACGTCCGGCATTCCGTCCTGGACCGACATCTTGCCGGCCTCCGCCGCGGACTGGATTGGCGACAATGGCGGGACGTACCAGACCATCGGAAGTGTCCGGTATTCCGGGTGGAGCGGGAAGGCGATCTTCCACTCGACGGCCATCTTGTAGACCGGCGAGCGCATCGCCGCCTCGAGCCACTGATCGGTGATCCCTTCGGCTCGCGCGGCTTCCTGCACCGCGACGTCATTGGGGTCGAGGAAAACGTCGAGTTGTGCGGGATAGAGGTCCTTCGGATCCTCAACCGAGGCCGCGGAATCGATCCGGTCCGCGTCGTAAAGGACGACGCCGAGATAGCGGATGCGGCCGACGCAGGTTTCCGAGCAGACCGTCGGCTGCCCGGTCTCGATACGCGGGTAGCAGAAGATGCACTTCTCCGACTTTCCGGTCGCCCAGTTGTAATAGATCTTCTTGTACGGGCAGCCCGAGACGCACATCCGCCAGCCACGGCACTTTTCCTGGTCGATCAGGACGATGCCGTCCTCGGCCCGCTTGTAGATCGCGCCGGACGGGCAGGAAGCGAGACAGGCCGGGTTGAGGCAATGCTCGCACAGCCTCGGCAGGTACATCATGAACGTCTTTTCGAACTGGCCGTAGATTTCCTTCTGGACGCCGTCGAAATTGTAATCGTGGCTGCGCTTCTCGAACTCGCCGCCGAGCATATCCTCCCAGTTGCCGCTCCACTCGATCTTGTTGAGCTTTTCGCCGGTGATCAGCGATCGCGGCCGCGCCGTCGGCTGCGCCTGCAGTTCCGGTGCATTTTGCAGCCATTCGTATTCGAAGGTGTACGGCTCGTAGAAGTCGTCGATCTCGGGCAAATGCGGATTGGCGAAGATCTTCGACAGGATGCGCCACTTGGCGCCCTGGCGCGGAACGATCTTTCCGTTTTTCCTGCGGACCCAGCCGCCCTTCCAGCGATCCTGGTTTTCCCAGTCCTTCGGGTAGCCGATGCCGGGCTTGGTCTCGACGTTGTTGAACCAGGCGTATTCGACGCCTTCGCGGTTGGTCCAGACGTTCTTGCAGGTGATCGAGCAGGTGTGACAGCCGATGCACTTGTCGAGGTTCAGGACCATCGCGATCTGCGCACGGACCTTCATCGCGCCGTCTCCTTTCGGGCGGCAAGGTCGCCTCTAACGCCTGTTCCCCAGTCGGCAGTCCCACCCTCGACGTTGGCGGAATCGTCGGCCGCTTTATCGAACCAGTTCACTTCGCTCATCTTGCGGACGATCACGAACTCGTCGCGGTTGGCTCCGACGGTGCCGTAGTAATTGAATCCGTAGGCGAGTTGGACATAGCCGCCGATCATGTGCGTCGGCTTCATGTTGATGCGCGTGACGCTGTTGTGGATTCCGCCGCGCTGGCCGGTGATCTCCGACCCACCGTGTTCACCAGCTTTTCCTGCGCATGGTACATGATGGCGGAGCCCGGCATGATCCGCTGCGACACGATCGCCCGGGCGGTCAGAGCGCCGTTGACGTTGAACACCTCGATCCAGTCGTTGTCGACAATGCCTGCTGCCTTTGCGTCATCCTCGCTGATCCACACCGTCGGCCCGCCCGGTTGAGGCTGAGCATGATCAGGTTCTCGGTGTAGGTCGAATGGATGCCCCACTTCTGGTGGGGCGTGAGGATGTTGAGCAGGATCTCCTGGTTGCCGTTCGGCAGCTTGCCGAGAACCTGGCGCACGGTCTTGGTGTCGATCGGCGGACGCCAGGTAACAAACGCCTCGCCGAACGCCCGCATCCAGTGATGGTCCTGATAGAGCTGCTGCCGGCCGGTCAGTGTCCGCCACGGGATCAACTCGTGCACGTTAGTATAGCCGGCGTTGTAGCAGACGTGCTCGCTTTCGAGCCCCGACCAGATCGGTGACGAGATGATCTTGCGCGGCTGCGCGGCGACGTCGCGGAAGCGGATCTTCTCCTCCTCCTTGCCCACGGCGAGATGCGAGTGGTCGCGGCCGGTGATCTTGCCGAGCGACTCCCAGGCCTTCACCGCGACCTCCCCGTTGGTCTCCGGAGCGAGCATGAGGATGGTCTCGCAGGCGTCGATGTCGGAATCGATCTTCGGGCGCCCGGCGGTCGTTCCCTCGATGACCCTGCCGTTGAGATCGCCGAGAAGCTGGACCTCGTGCTTGGTGTCCCAGTTGAGGCCCTTGGCGCCATTGCCGAGCTTTTCGAGCAACGGACCCATCGACGTGAAGCGCGCGAACGTCTCCGGATAGTTGCGTTCGACGATCGTCACGTTCGGCATGGTCTTGCCGGGGATCGGCTCGCATTCGCCCTTCAACCAGTCCTTCGGCTCATAGGGCTGCGCAAGCTCGGCCGGCGTGTCATGCAAGATCGGAGTCATCACCAGGTCGTGCTCGACCCTGAGAACTTCCGGCGCGACGTCGGAGAATTTCTTCGCGATCTCCCGGAAGATGTTCCAGTCGCTTTTCGTTTCCCACGCCGGATCCACCGCCGCCGAAAGCGGGTGGATGAACGGGTGCATGTCCGACGTGTTGAGGTCGTGCTTCTCGTACCAGGTGGCGGTTGGAAGGACTACGTCGGAATAGATGCTGGTGGTCGACATGCGGAAGTCGATGTTGACCATCAGGTCGAGCTTCCCGACCGGCGCGTCTTCTCGCCACACGACGTCCTTCGGGCGTTCGAGGCCCGCTGATTCTTCGTCCGTGCCGATCACTCCGTGCATCGAGCCAACGAGATGCTTTAGGAAATATTCGTGTCCCTTGCCGCTCGCGCCGAGCACGTTCGAGCGCCAGAAGAACATGTTGCGCGGCCAGTTGACCGGATTGTCGGGATCGAGGCTCGCGGGCTTGAGGTCCCGGATTTCAGGGCGTCGACGACAACCGTCGCCGGGTCGGCGCCAATGCTCTTGATGCGGTTGCCCCATTCGATCGGATTGGCGTCGAACTGCGGCGCCGACGGAAGCCAGCCCATCCGCTCTGCCTTGGCATTGTAGTCGAGCAAACTCCCCGACCAGTCGCCTTCTGGAGCGAGCGGAGACAGAATCTCCGACATTTTCAGGCTCTCGTACCGCCACTGGTCCGTGTGCGCGTAGAAGAAGCTCGTTCCGTTCATCTGCCTCGGCGGGCGGCTCCAGTCGAGCCCGAACGCGAGCGGCAGCCAGCCGGTCTGCGGACGGAGCTTTTCCTGGCCGACATAGTGCGACCAGCCGCCGCCCGACTGGCCGACGCATCCACACATGACGAGCAGCGCGATGATCCCGCGATAGCTCATGTCCATGTGGTACCAATGGTTGAGGCCTGCCCCGAGGATCACCATCGAACGGCCGTTCGTGATCTCTGCGTTCGATGCGAATTCGCGCGCGACCTGGATGATGGCCTGGCGCGGGACACCGGTGACCTTCTCGGCCCACGCTGGCGTGAACGGTACGTCGTCATCGAAGCTCTTCGCGACGTTGGCGCCGCCAAACCTGCGGTCGACGCCGTAATTTGCGCAGAAGAGGTCGAACACCGTTGCGACCTGCGCTTTGCTGCCGTCGGCGAGCTTCAGCGTCTTGACGGGGATGTTGCGCAGCAGGACTTCGGGGTGATCCGTCGCGACGAAGTCGTGCGGGGCGTCGCCGCCGAAGTAGGGGAATGCCACGGGGACGATCTCGTCATGGTCGTCGGCCAGCGTTGTGCGGAGGCGGACGTCCTTGCCCTTCCCGTCCTTCTCCTCGAGATTCCATTTGCCCTTGTCGCCCCAGCGGTGGCCCGCCGATCCGAGCGGACAGACCAGCTTTCCACTGTTCTCGTCGTAGGCGACCGTTTTCCAATCGGGATTGGCATCTTCGCCAAGCGCCCCCTTGATGTCTGCCGCGCGGAGCAGCCGGTCCTGGACCAGGCGGCCGTCGCGTTCGACTAGCTTCACGAGCAACGGGAAGTCCGAATATTTGCGCGTGTAGTCGGTGAAGTATTCCGCCTGCCGGTCGACGTAAAATTCACGGAGCACGACGTGGCCGAGCGCCAGCGCGAGCGCGGCGTCGGTGCCCTGTTTGGGGTGCAGCCACATATCCGAGAATTTCGCGGCCTCGTTGTAGTCGGGCGCGATGACCACGCTCTTCGCGCCGCGGTAGCGAACTTCCGAGTAGAAGTGCGCGTCGGGCGCGCGTGTCATCGGGATGTTCGAGCCCCACACGAGCAGGAAGCCCGCGTTGTACCAGTCGGCGCTTTCCGGAACGTCGGTCTGCTCGCCCCAGGTCTGCGGGCTCGACGGCGGAAGGTCGCAATACCAGTCGTAGAAGCTGAGCAGATTGCCGCCGATCAGAGAGAGGTAACGGCTGCCCGCTGCGTAGGAGATCATCGACATCGCCGGGATCGGCGAGAAGCCCGCGATCCGGTCAGGGCCATATTCCTTGATCGTGTAGGCGTTGGCTGCGGCGATCAGCTCGGTCACTTCGTCCCAGCCAACGCGGACGAAACCGCCGCGACCGCGCTTCGACACCCAGTCGCGCCGCTTGTCGGTATCTTGGACGATCGACTTCCAGGCCGCGACGGGGGTCATGGTCTTCCGGGCCTCGCGCCAGTGGCGGACCAGCCGTGCGCGGACGAGCGGATATTTGATGCGCGTTCCGGAATAGAGGTACCAGCTGTAGCTCGCGCCGCGCGGACATCCGCGAGGCTCATGGTTCGGGAGGTCCGGCCGGGTGCGTGGATAATCGGTCTGCTGGGTCTCCCAGGTGACGATCCCGCCTTTCACGTAGATTTTCCACGAGCAGGAACCGGTGCAATTCACGCCGTGCGTGGAGCGAACTATCTTGTCGGCCGCCCAGCGCTTCCGATACGCATCCTCCCAATCGCGCGCCTCATCCGTCGTGATCCCGTGCCCATCCGCGAACTTTTCCTGAGTTCGACGGAAGTAAGTGAGGCGGTCGAGGAAATGACTCATCCTTGCGTCCTTTTATGCAGGCACGGCGGCGGCGGATCGGAGGGCAGGCTTCCGCTCTAGGTCACGAAGCACGCCGCGCGGGCCGCTGTAGGCAAACCAGGTCAGTGCGGCGCAGCTGAGGTAGAAGACCAGGAAGCCCCACAGCGCGGTGTCCGCGGCTCCCGTCATCTGGATCGACGAGCCGTAGGCCTTCGGAATGTAGAAGGCGCCGTAAGCAGCGATCGCAGAGGTGAAGCCGATCACCGCCGCGGATTCCCGTTCCGCCTGCGCACGGCGCTGCGGTTCCGGAAGTGCGGGCTCGGTGCGGTCGATTTCGCGGCGCATGATCCCGGGCACCATCTGGAAGGTCGATGCATTGCCGACACCGCTCGCGATGAACAGCAGCAGGACCATCGAGAAGAAGCCGGGGAAGCTCCGCGCGTCGAGGAACCAGATCATCCCGACGATCGCGACGATCTGAACGACGAACACCCAGAAGCTGACCCGCGCTCCGCCGTAGCGGTCGGAGACCCAGCCGGTGGCTGCCCGCGAGATTGCTCCGAGCAGCGGGCCGACGAAGGCATATTTGAGCGCATTGACGTCCGGGAACACGAGCTTGGCGAGCAGCGGGAAGCCCGCCGACATGCCGATGAAGGTCCCGAATGTGCCGGTGTAGAGCCAGCACATCAGCCAGGTATGAAGCCGACCGAAGATCGCCGACTGGTCGGCGAAAGAAGACTTGGCACTGAGGATGTCGTTCATCCCGAACCAGGCCGCGATCGCGCCGAGCATGACGAACGGCACCCAGACGAATCCGGCGTTCTGCATCCACAGCTGCGTGCCGTCCGAGGCGACCTGCGCCTGTCCGCCGAGCGCTCCGAACAGGCCCATGGTCACGACGACCGGAACTAGGAACTGCATGACGCTGACGCCGAGATTGCCGAGGCCCGCATTGAGCGCCAGCGCATTGCCCTTCTCTGCCTTCGGGAAGAAGTAGCTGATGTTCGCCATCGACGAGGCGAAGTTGCCGCCGCCAAGTCCGCACAGAAGCGCGAGCACGAGGAAGATGAGGTAGGGCGTGTCGGGCGACTGCACGGCGTAGCCGATCCCGAAGGCCGGGATGAGCAGCGACGCGGTCGATAGGGTCGTCCACAGGCGACCGCCGAAGATGGGTACGAGGAAAGCGTAGAAGATCCGAAGGGTGGCGCCGGAAAGGCCCGGAAGTGCTGCCAGCCAGAACAGCTGATCGGTGGTGAAGTCGAAGCCGATGGCGGGCAAGCGCGCGACGACGACGCTCCACACCATCCAGACCGCGAACGACAGCATCAGGCAGTAGGTGGAGATGCCGAGATTGCGCCTTGCGATCGCCTTGCCGCGGCTCCGCCAGAAATCCTCGTCCTCAGGACGCCAGTCGGCGATCGGTCCCGCGCGGCGCGGTGGAGCTTCGACACCCGGCTCTCCAAATCCCTGCATTTCGGGGAGCTCGGGAACGAGGGCCGCCTCGCCGCGACGCTGGGCCGAACGCTCCATTTGGCGGACCGCGAAGTGCATCCAGACCAGCGCGATCGAGACGAGCACGAACAGCAGTACGAAGCAGCTAGTCCAAACGCCGGTCAGATCATTGAGCGCTCCGAACGCAAGCGGGAGGATGAATCCGCCAAGCCCGCCGACCATCCCAACAAGGCCGCCGACGGCGCCGACATGGTTCGGATAGTAGACGGGATGTGCTTGAAGACCGCGGCCTTGCCCAGGCTCATGAAGAAGCCGAGCACGAAGATGGTGACCAAGAACGGGATGAGGCCCATTTCGGTGCGGAAGGTGATCGGCCCCGCACGCCCTCAATGATGTAGGTCGTCGGCGGATAAGACAGCATGAAGGTGCAGAGCACCGAGATCGCGAAAGTGACGTAGAGCACCGAGCGGGCGCCGTAGCGATCAGACAATTTCCCGCCGTAAATCCTGAACAGGCTCGCAGGCACGGAATAGAAGGCGGCGAGCATGCCTGCCGTCTTCACGTCTAGGTTGTAGACACCCATCAGGTAGCGGGGCAGCCACAGCGCAAGCGCCACGAACGCGCCGAAGACGAAGAAGTAATAAAGAGCGAACCGCCAGACCTGCAGGTTCTTCAGCACCGCAAGCTGGTTGCCCATGCTCGCGGCCTTGTGCCCCGACTTTGCGCGTCCGCGCTGTTCCGGGTCTTCCTTGGTGAACAGCAGGAAGAGGACCGCGGTTAAGCCGATCGCGCCCGCCCAGATCTGCGCGACCGCCTGCCAGCCCATCGCAACCATCACGAACGGTGCGAGGAACTTGGTCACCGCCGCGCCGACATTGCCGGCCCCAAAAATGCCGAGCGCCAGGCCCTGCTTCTCCTTGGGGTAGAATTTGGAGACGTAGGTGACGCCCACTGAGAAGGAGCCACCCGCAATGCCGACCCCGAGCGCCGCGATCAGCAGCTGCTCGTATGTGTGTGCGTAAGAAGTCAGGAACGTCGCGATCGCAGCGGCGATCATCACGCCCGCGAAGACGCGGCGGCCACCGAACTGGTCCGCCCAGACGCCAAGAACGACCCGTGTCAGCGAGCCTGTGAGTATCGGAGTTCCGATGAGCAGTCCGAACTCGGTCTCGTTCAGTCCGAGCTGATCCTTTACCCCCAACCCGACGATCGAGAAGATCGTCCAGACGGCGAAGCAGACTGTGAATGCGATGGTGCTGGACCAAAGTGCCTGATTGGCGCCTTCGGCGGGCCGTTCGGTCATCATGATCATCGGGCTTCCCCTCGCGATCCGCGATTCGTTGCAGGCGGCTTTTCGCAGCAACGAGGAGGGAGCCGATTGATCAGAATCATTTGGAGTGCGGCTATCCCCCAGTCACGCTCATGTGCCGGGCCACCGCCGGCGCGCCGCCGATTTGGAAGTCATGCCGGCGGGGCTTGCCCGCGAGCAGCCGGTCGAGCAGCCGGTCGACTTCCTCGCGCCCGCCAGACCGAAGCGCATCGCGAAGCTCGACCTTTTGGTCGTGACCGAGGCAGCCGTAGACCGTTCCGGTCGCGGCGATGCGGATGCGGTTACAGCCTTCGCAGAAATTGTTGGTCAGGGGAGTGATCAAGCCGAGCCGGGATCGCAGCTCCACGACATCGAAATAGCGCGCCGGACCGCCCGTGCGCTTTGTCGATGGCACGAGGGTGAAGCGCTCCTCGAGCCTGTGCTTTACGGCGTCGAGCGGAAGATAATGGTCGGTGCGATCCTCCTCGACTTGACCCAGCGGCATGGTCTCGATGAGGGTCAGGTCCATCGCCATCGCCGCGCACCAGCGCAGCATGCCCTCGATCTCGTCCTCGTTGATTCCGGCCAGCGCGACCATGTTGATCTTGACCGCGAGCCCTGCGGTCAGCGCCGCGTCGATTCCGCGAAGGACCTGGCTGAGATCGCCGCCTCGGGTGATGTGCCCGAAGCGTTCCGGCCGCCGGCTGTCGAGGCTGACGTTGATCCGCCGGATGCCCGCATCGTGAAGCTCGGTCGCGAATCGTTCGAGCCGGGTGCCGTTGGTCGTCAGCACCAGCTCGTCGAGCCCCGATCCGATGCGCTGGCCGAGCGAGCGGACGAGTTCCATCATTCCCTTGCGAACCAGCGGCTCGCCGCCTGTCAGCCTAATTTTTCGAACGCCACGCGCGATCAGGATTTCCGAAAGCTCGACCATCTCCTCCAGGGTCAGGATGTCGCGCTTCGGGAGGAACTGCATGTGCTCGGACATGCAGTAGCGGCACCTCAGGTCGCACCGGTCCGTGACCGACAGGCGCACGTAGGTGATTCGCCGGCCGAAGCTGTCGACAAGACCGTCCGGCCTTTCATTCGCAAGATTGGTCACGACCAATACTCACCTCGCGTTTCCACGCGCTTCGGCTAGCGCGCGGCTTAGGCCCCGATGGTGATTTGGATCAAGGCCTGTCGCTAACGCATTCGATAGCGCGATCGAAATGACCGATACGCTGTCGCCAGAACTGCTCGCCCGCTACGCAGATGCGCGGATGCCGCGCTACACGAGCTATCCCACCGCTCCGAATTTTTCGGTCGCGGTGGGCGAAGCGGATTACCGATCCTGGCTCGCGTCACTGACCCCGGGGCCCGCATCGCTCTACGTCCACATCCCGTTCTGCCGGGCGATGTGCTGGTATTGCGGATGCCACACGACGGTCGCCTCGCGCGAAGCGCCGGTCGCGAGGTATCTCGACAGCCTGACTAAGGAAATTGGACTGGTCTCGCGATACGTGCGGGGATTGCGGACGATCAGCCACCTCCATTTCGGCGGCGGCACTCCGACGATGATGAGCCCGGACCAGATGCGTTCGATCATGGGCGAACTGCGGACTCGATTCTCCTTCGAATCCGACGCGGAAGTCGCGATCGAGATCGATCCGCGCACGCTGTCGGAAGAAATGGCCCAGGCGCTCGGCGAACGTGGTTTCAATCGAGCAAGCCTTGGCGTCCAGAGCTTCGACATCCACGTGCAGCGTGCGATCAACCGTGTTCAAAGCTTCGAGCAAATCCAGGAAGCAATTCGGCTGCTTCGCGCGAACGGAATGAAGCGCATCAACTTCGACCTCATCTACGGCCTTCCGAAGCAGTCGCTGCAATCCTGCCTCGACACGGTCGAGCAGGCAGTGACCCTGCGTCCCGACCGGCTCGCTGTGTTCGGTTATGCGCACGTGCCGGCGTTCAAGCCGCACCAGCGCAAGATCCACGAGGCCGCGCTTCCGAATTCCGACGCGCGGTTCACCCATTCGCGCGCAATCGCCGACGCGCTGGTTCGCGCAGGTTACGTCGAGATCGGCCTCGACCATTTCGCTTTGCCCGACGATCCGCTTTCGCAAGCCGCAGCGAAGGGCAGACTTCACCGCAACTTCCAGGGCTATACGACCGACGAGGCCGAGGTGCTCATCGGGCTTGGCGCTTCGTCGATCGGGCGGATGCCGGAGGGCTACGTTCAGAACGAGACCCGCATACCGATCTACCAGCGGACCGTAGCCGAGGGTCGGCTGCCGATCGCGCGCGGGTATCGCTTCGAGGGCGAAGATCGCCTTCGCGGCGCAGTGATCGAGCGGCTGATGTGCGACAATCGCGTCGATGTCGCCGAGGTGTGCCGGGGGTTCGACACAGATCCCAAATGGCTTCTCCAAAGCGCAAGGCTCGAACCGTTGATTGCGGATGGATTGGTCGAACGAGACGGTGCGGAGATTGCGGTCAAGCCGCACGCGAGGCCGCTGGTGCGATCGATCGCCGCCGCTTTCGATGCGCACCTCGCGCCGTCGGCCGACCGCTACAGCCGCGCGGTCTAGCTCAACTGCACTTGGAGTAACCGCACTCCAGGCAATTGTTGCAGCCTTCGACCTTGATCAGCGACGACGCGCCGCACTGCGGGCATAGGGGCAGCGGCCGAGCCTGCGGTTCGAAGGCCTTCGCGGGCGCCTCAGCAACGATAAGGCCGGTGAGATGCCGCTCGACGATGTCGCCGATCGCCGCGAGCAGCGACGGCACGTAGCGGCCCTGCATCCAGGCGCCGCCGCGCGGGTCGAAGACCGCTTTCAGCTCCTCGGCAACGAAGGCCACGTCGGAACTCCGCCGAAACACGGCCGAGATCATCCGAGTGAGGCCCAGCGTCCAGGCATAATGCTCCATGTTCTTGGAGTTGATGAACATCTCGAACGGGCGGCGCTGACCATCCAAATCTACGTCGTTGATCGTTACGTAGACCGCGTGCGCGCTCTCGGGCCATTTGAGCTTGTAGGTGGTTCCGTGAAGCTGATCCGCGCGGGGCGCCAGCGGCTCTTCCGCCTTCGGTACAGGCTTCGCGGTCTCGGCGACGCTCAGGATTGATCCCGTAACCGGGTTCGGACGATAGGTCGTCAGTCCCTTCAGGCCAAGATGGTAGCCTTCAACATAGATGTCGGCGAACGCGCCGAAGCCGATGTCCTCGGGCAGTTCACAGTCTTGGAGATCGAGCTGTCGACCAAAGCCTGGGCGGCCGCTTGCATGGTTAGATGGTCGGATGGCGTAAGGGTTTGCGCGCTGACGAACAGGTCCGCGGGAGGCGGCGCATCGCCCCTCACTTGCCGCCAGACGCGCATCGCGCAATCCTCGACTTGTTCCTCGCGCCTGGTCCCGTCGGGTTGGAGGATCTTGCGGGTGTAGCTGTAGGCGAACACCGGCTCGATACCCGAGGAGACATTGCCGGCGAGAAGCGACGTGGTGCCGGTAGGCGCGATCGACGTAAGGCAGCCGTTTCTCAGGCCATGCTCGCCGATGAGCGCGCGCGTCTCCTCGTCGAGATTTGCGAGGTTCGGCCGGTCGAGCATGCTTGGATCGTAGAGCGGGAAGGCGCCCTTCTCCGCCGCAAGCCCGGCCGAGGCTCGATAGGCCTCGCGCTTGACGATGCCGAGCCATTGACGCGTCAGCGCGACGGCTTCGCTGCTTCCGTAGGCCGCGCCGCAAAACAGCAGCGCATCGGCCAAGCCGGTAATGCCCAGCCCGATCCTGCGCTTGGCCTTGGCCTCCGCCTCCTGTCCCGGAAGCGGGTAGCGCGAAATGTCGATGACATTGTCGAGCATCCGCACGGCTGTACGAGTGAGGTCGGCAAGCTGCTCCTCGTCGAGCTCTCCGCCTTCAAAAGGATTGTTGACCAGCCGTGCGAGGTTGATCGATCCGAGCAGGCACGCGCCATAGGGCGGAAGCATCTGCTCGCCGCAGGGATTGCTCGCGCTGATCGACTCGCAGTGAGCGAGGTTGTTCTGCTGATTGACGCGGTCGACGAAGATTACGCCGGGCTCGGCGACATCGTAGGTCGCGCGCATCAGCCGCTCCCACAGCTCGCGAGCACGGACGGTGCGCACCGTTTCGCCGCCGAAAACGAGGGCCAGTCCATATCGCTTCCAAGCGCCGTCATGAAGCTGTCGGTCACCAGCACCGACAGGTTGAAATTGCGGAACCTCGCTGGGTCGCGCTTCGCGTCGATGAACGCCTCGATGTCGGGATGGTCGATGCGGAGGCAGCCCATCATAGCCCGCGCCGCTGCCCCGCGGACTGAACCGTCCGGCACATCGCATCCCAGCAGTCCATGAAGGTCAGCGGGCCTGACGCCTCCGCGCCCACTCCATGCACGGCGCTTCCCGAAGGGCGGATGGTGGAGAAGTCCATCCCGACGCCGCCGCCCTGCTGCATGGTCAGCGCGGCCTGCTTCAAATGCTCGAAGATGCCGTCGAGGCTGTCGGGGATGGTCCCCATGACGAAGCAGTTGAACAAGGTGACGCTGCGGTCCGTGCCTGCACCGGCAAGCACGCGGCCCGCCGGAATGAAGCGCATGCCTTCGATCGCATCGCGGAAGCGCGCCTGCCACTGCTCGCATAGCTCAGGAATCTCGGCTTCGGCGACGGCACGCGCGACCCGATCGGCCGTTTCCGCGAAGCTGGAGTCGCCCTCTCCATCGCCCGACCTGAAGCGATATTTCGCCGTCCAGATTTCCTCAGCGAGCGCGATTTCGAATGCCATCGTTCCCTCCAAACTTGGCGTCGAAGGAGGGTGGCACGCGCGGGCCGGTGCGCTTTTGATCCAGCGCAAATGCGGGCCGGGATTTGCTTGGTCAGAAGCGGCGCAAGCCGGTGGCGGAGACGGAGGGATTCGAACCCTCGGTACGGGAATTCCCCGTACGGCGGTTTAGCAAACCGCTGGTTTCAGCCACTCACCCACGTCTCCGGAAGCGGCGCTAGGCCGCGGGCTATATAGGCGGCTTCCGGAAGCTTCAACCTGAACCGCGCTATTTCGCGCGGACTTCGATACGCATGTCGAGCCGCATTTCTTCGCCCGGCTCGATGATCCTCAATCCGAGCTCAGGCCAGTCGGGCTCCGGAGCATTGAGCGCTGAATTCGCGTGGGTGACCGGCTCGGCGACGAAGAAGCCCCCGCTTGTAGGCGAGAAGATCTGGAAAAAGCGGGCCTGCGGCGACGACAGCTCCAGTTCGCACGGCCAGTCGGGGTCGTTCATCACGACGCGCCCGCTCCAGCCCTCGAAGCCGTTGTCGAGGTCCTGCCCGCAGATGAGGCGGTCGCGGAGATCGTATCGTCCCGTCGCGGGGACCTTCGCGACCGGCAGGACTTGCGCGTCGATGGTCCATGCGAAACCGACTTCCGTGTCCAGTCGGGTTTGAGCAGTGCATGGAAAATAGGGATGCTGCCCAAGACCGCACGGCATGAGCTCGCTTGATTCGTTGCGGCAGGTGAGCGCCAGATCGAGAACGGGCCCGTCGAGCCGAAACTCTTGGCGCGCGGTATAGGCCCAGGGCCATTCGCCGGACTCGTGGTGATACGAAAGCGTCGCGAAACCATCGCTGGATTCCTCAACCTTCCACGGATTGAGCCAGCCCTGGCCATGCAGCGGACTCGAGTCCCCGCCCATGTTCGGCTCAAGCGAGACCGTCCGGCCCCGAAAGCTGAACGACCCGCCCCGAACCCGGTTCACGAACGGAACGAGTGGAAAGCTTGCGGCCTCCAGAACGTTTTGAAGCGGACTGTGTCCTTCGCGCAATATCGGCCGTGGGCCGCCTTCGCCGACATAGGTCAGTCGGGAAATTGCCCCGCCAATCGAAGGGCTTAGCTCCAATTCAAGGTCGGTTGAGGAAAGGGTTAGGGCATCGGAAGGCATGGCAATTCTAAACCTCACACAACCGAAACTTCACGGATGCGCAACTTCGCTGGGGATAAAACCCGATTAGACGTTGCGCCGGGATTCAGGCGATTGGTATTTTGCCCCGGGACGGGAGAGGGTCATGGGTAGACGCGTCAAAGATTTTATCGAGATCAGCGAGTACACCTCGCTCGACCAGCTCATCAACGCGCTGACGGCGATCAGGGACAATCTTCCGGCGGATTCCGATCCGGAACTTCGAATGAAGGGCGACGACGTGTTCGGCCGGCGCCTGTCGATCAGCTACTTCCGCGAACTGACGGAGGAAGAGGCAAGCGTGGAAGGCCGGTACAACGGTTCCGACCTGCCCGAGGCTAACGCCGAAATCGAGCAGCTTCGACATCAGCTCGACGACGTCGACTTCGAGCGCGACGACCGTGTCGCCAAGCGCCGCATCCGCCGGGTAGCATAAGAGTTCACCACTCCGCGAAGCTCCCGTCCGCCTGGCGCCAGATCGGGTTGCGCCACGAATGCGGGTCCTTGTGAGCCTCGCGCACGATGTCTTCGTCGATGTCTACGCCGAGACCCGGCCCGGCCGGAATCGGAAGGTATCCATCCTGCGGAGTCAGCTGCTCTTTCTGCTTGCAGTAGGTGAACAGGTCCGCGCCGACATTGTAATGGATGCCGAGGCTCATCTCCTGGATCGCGACGTTGGGCGCGCAGGCCGCAACCTGCAGGCAGGCCGCTAGCGCCAGCGGTCCAAGTGGGCAGTGCGGAGCGACGGCCACGTCATAGGCTTCGGCCATCGCCGCGATCTTCCGGCATTCGAGAATTCCGCCGGCGTGGCTCAGGTCAGGCTGGATGATGTCGACCGCACCTGCTTCGAAGAAGGGCTTGAAGTCCCAGCGCGAATAGAGCCGCTCGCCGAGCGCGATCGGCGTGCTGGTGAGATTGGCAATTTGCGCAAGCCCTTCCGGATTCTCGGACAGCAATGGCTCCTCGATGAAGAGCAGGCCGAGCGGCTCGAGAGCTTTCGCCAACTGCTTCGCCAACGGGCGATGGACACGTCCATGGAAGTCGAGCCCGACGTCCATTCCAGCCGCCTGCGCGGCCTCGACCCGCGCGATTACGTCGTCGAAAATCCTGGGCGTGCCGATCCAGCCTAGCTCCGCGGTCGCATTCATCTTGACCGCCGAGAAGCCCTGCTCGCTGCGGGCTCTTGCGGCTGCGCCGATCTCGTGCGGCCGATCCCCGCCGATCCACGCATAGGCTCGAACCTTGTCGCGGACGCGCCCACCCAGCATTTCCCACGCGGGAAGATTCAGCGCGCGACCCTTGAGATCCCACAGCGCCTGCTCGAACCCCGCGAGCGCGGACATCAGCACCGGCCCGCCGCGATAGAATCCGCCGCGATATCCGATCTGCCAGATGTCCTCGATCCGGAAGGGGTCGTGGCCGATGAAGCGGTCGCGAAGCGCAGCGAAGGCGCCGTCAACCGCTTCAGCCCAGCCCTCTAAGCTCGCCTCGCCCCAGCCTACGGCACCGTCGTCGGACTCCACCCGCACGAACAGCCAGCGCGGCGGGACATAGAAGGTCTCGATCTTCCCAATCTTCATGTCGTTTCCTGCGGCGAGTTGGTTTGGCCGATATCGATCTCTTCAGTCTGAAGGCGGCGACGCGCCTGTTCCTCCTGCTCCCGCGCGTGCGCCATGTCGTAATGGGATGGTGGGACGATCGGGACGACGAGGCAGAGGCTCGATGCCGGAAGCACCTCGCGCCAGTCGCGGATCAGACGTTTGTAGGCGCGGCCAACGTTCCGAATGTTTCGGTCGAGATCGTAGAGCCCGAGCGCATTCACGTTGCCGTTCTGCTCCCGAAGCGCCGTGTCCCAGTCGACCTGGTCGGTCAGCGAGTACCAGGTGAAGCCGACGGTCGGGATGCCCACGTTGCGCAGGCGGAGGACGTTCGCCCACTCCTTCCACAGCCAGTGGACTGCCTCGTCGCCGACCGGCCCTTCGACCAGATTGGTCTCGGTGTGCATGATCGGAAGCCGGTAGCGGTTGTAATATTGCCGCGTGATCTCGGTGTAGCCGAACACTTCGCCCGAAGCGGTCGTGTGGCCGTTCTCGAACACTCGGTGTTCGTTCGTCCGGTAATAGTCGTTGCCCAGGATGCAGTGCTGCTTCAGCCGGTTGTGAAGGAAGAAATGATACTCATCCTTCGTCATCCCGTTCTCCATCAGATACTCGTACATCTCGCTGTCGACGCGGCGGCCGTAGTTGAGGTCGAGACTGAGGAAGCGGCGGGAGTTCAGCACTTCCGCCTGATGGATCGCTGCCGGTGAATCGGCGTGGAAATATTCCGACGATTCCGACTGGATGAAGATGGCGTCGGCGCGGTGCTTCAGGATTTCGAGCATCGCGAGAACGTTGGCTCGTACGATGTGCTTCAGCGCGGTGACGAACCCCCGGTCCGTCTTCATCTGCTCGTTCCACCAGCCGTACTTGGCCGAGAAGATCGCGCAGATGAACATCTCGTTGACCGGCGTGTAGAGCTGCACCCACGGGAAGCGCTCGGCGAACGCCGCCGCATATTGCGCGAACAGATGCGGGAAATCCGGATTCTGGAAATTGCCGATCCAGTCGGGAACGCCGAAGTGGCAGAGGTCCACGATCGGGATGATGTCGCGCCGCTTCAGCTCCGCAAAAGTGATGTCGGCGAATTCCCAGTCATACTTGCCGGGCCCGAGGTAGGTTTTGTGAATCGGCGGGCCATAGCGGAGGTAGTTGATCCCGATGTCCTGGACGCAGTCGAAGTCCTCGCGCCAGCGCTGATAGTGCCCGCAGCTTTCCATCTCGTCGACGCGGGTCTTGCCGTTATTGATCGTGGGGATGCTGTTCTCGATCCCGGTCGCGAACATGAAGTTTGCGATGGTCCAGTCTCCTTAGGCGCCGCTATTCCGGACGGGTGCCCGCCAGTCCCGTCAAACGACAAGAAACCATGGAGCCTTGTCGCGTTCCCAATGTTCTTTGACGCATGCACTGGGCAGAAGGTTTCATTGCCGCCGATTGGGGGACGACGAACCGCCGTGCGTACCTGATCGATGGTGACGGCAAGTGCATCGACGAGTTCGAGGACGAGAAGGGCATCCTTTCGGTTCCCAAGGGCGGGTTCGAAGCTGCTGTCCAGGAAATTCGCGAACGTCTCGGCGACCGGCCGCTGTTGCTCGCCGGCATGGTCGGATCGAACCGCGGCTGGATCGAGGCGCCCTACGTGCCCTGTCCCGCCGGGATCGAGGATCTCGCCAAGGCGCTGGTGTGGGCTGAGGCTGAGCAAACGGCGATCGTGCCCGGCGTCTCCTTCATCGATGCCGACGAAGCGGACGTCATGCGTGGTGAGGAAGTCCAGCTTTTGGGCGCCTATGCGGCCGGGCTCGTCTCCGCGAATGCTTTGGTCTGCCATCCCGGCACGCACAATAAATGGGCGCGGCTGGAAAGCGGGGGAATCGCGCGGTTCACGACTGTAATGACCGGCGAGCTCTTCAACCTCCTGCGTGAGCACAGCATCCTTGCCGACTTGCTGTCAGGGAGCGCCGAGCCCGGCGAGGCGTTTGCATCCGGGGTCCGCCGAGGCCTTGATGACGAATGCCTGACCGCCGAACTGTTCAAGGTCCGAGCCAGGGTCCTGCTTGGGCAAGCCGATGCGAAGGATGCGCCATCCTATGGAAGCGGCCTGTTGATCGGAGCGGACGTCCGCGCTGGCCTCCGTCAGCGTGGTGAGGCCGAGATCGTCGTAATGGGCCGACCGGAGCTGACCCGACTCTATTCGGAAGCGCTTCGGATCGCCGGCAAACGGTGCCACGAGGTGGACGGGGAGCAAGCGTTCCTTGCCGGTGCGAAACGGATCGTGGAGTTGATCGGATGAACGCAGCCAAAGACTTTCGGACCTATCTTGCGGAGTGCCCGCTCGTCGCGATCATCCGCGGCGTGACCCTCGCCGACGCGGAAGCAATAGCCGGCGCGATCTACGACGCCGGCATGCGGATCATCGAGGTTCCGCTCAACTCGCCGGAGCCGTTCGAAAGTATCCGGATCATCGCCGAAAGGTTCGGCGATCGAGTGCTGGTCGGCGCCGGAACCGTCCTCGATCCGGCAGACGTATCTCGGGTCGCGCAAGCAGGAGGCCGTCTGGTCGTTTCGCCCAACACGAATACGGCGGTGATCGGGGCCACCGTCGCCGCCGGGCTCGTCTCGTCGCCCGGCTATTTCACCCCGTCGGAAGCCTTTGAAGCGATCCGCGCGGGTGCGCACGCGATCAAACTGTTTCCGGCCGAAGCGGCATCTCCGACGGTCGTGAAATCACAGAGGGCCGTGCTTCCTAAGAACGTTCCGCTGATCGTAGTGGGAGGTGTGACGCCCGAATCCATTCCCGGCTGGATGGCTGAGGGTGCCGACGGCTTTGGGCTTGGTGGCGGGCTCTACAAATCGGGCCAGGACCCGCAAACGACGCTCGAGAAGGCGCGTGCCTTTGTGGCGGCGGTCAAGCGCTGATGCAGCCGATCCGAATTGCCATCATCGGCTTCGGCAAGATCGCCGCGGACCAGCATGTCCCTCGATCGCCGGGAATCCACGGTTTGAGCTGGCCGCATCGTCGAGCCGTTCCGGGCAAGGCGTCCATCCCGTCTTTACGGACTGGCGCGAACTGTTGAAGCAAGTCGAAGGACTGGAAGCGGTCGCGATCACCACGCCACCCTCCCCGCGTTACGAGATTGTCCGCGAGTGCATTGCACGCGGCCTCCACGTACTGATGGAAAAGCCGCCAACGGTGACTCTCAGCGAGACCGACGAGCTGGCCCGCCTCGCGGAAGCGAAAGGTGTAACGCTTTTTGCGACCTGGCATGCGCGGCACAACCCGGCGGTCGCGACTGCAGCGCGGTTGCTCGCGGGAAAGCGCATTTCTGAAATGCGGATTCTCTGGCACGAGGACGTTCACAAATGGCACCCGGGTCAGCAATGGATCTGGGAACCGGGGGCTTCGGCGTGTTCGATCCCGGCATCAACGCCTTCTCGATCGCGACGGCGATTTTCCCCGGCTCGCTGTTTGTTCGGTCAGCCGAGTTAAGCTTCCCCGAGAACGCGCAAACCCCCATCGCTGCGGAGATCGAATTCGCGGGCGACGTCGCCGACGGGCCGCTCCACTGCAGTCTCGATTGGCGCCGCACCGAGGGAGAAGAATGGACGATTTCGGCACGGACGGCCGATGGCGCGGAGGTCCAGCTGACCGAAGGGGCTCACGGCTGTTTGTTGGCGGCGTGGAACAAAATGTCGGCAAAAGCGGTGAATACTCGGACATCTATCGTGAATTCGTCGATTTGATCGACGAACGTCGCAGTTCCGTGGATGTGCGTCCTCTGCGTTTGGTGGCCGATTGCCTCCTGGCATCGCGCCGGAGGATCGTCGAACCGGTTAGCCTATGAGATGATTGGCGTGGTTAATCCTTGTTAAATGCCGTACCGCAAGCGTAATGACTTGCGAGGCGGCGCTGTCAGCGCACGCTGAGGGTTTTGTTGCGTATGTCAGACACCACTATCAACGAGCTGGACAGGCTCGATGGGGCATTTGCGGGCAATCTCTTGCTCGCGACCTTTTCCGCTGAAGTTCGCGGATTGCTCGAGCCGCATGGCGACGTCGTCAGCCTCGCTGTCGGCGATCACGTGCAGGTCCGGGGCCAGGACGTGGAGTGGAGCTACTTTCCATTCGGGACGACGATGATCTCGCTGGTCGTCGAGATGGACGACGGACGGACCGTGCAAGTCGCCTCGATCGGACGCGAAGGCGCAGTTGGGGGCATCGTCAGCTGCGGAAGCGCGCCCGCGTTCGCGCAGGCGCAAGTCATGGTCGGCGGGCCCGCGATGCGGGTTCCGATGGAAGCGCTCGAAGAAGCGAAGAGCCGATCCGGCTTCGTCGCCAATCTCTTCTGCAGATTCTCGGACTATCTCCTTGCAGAGGTCATGCAGTCGGCCGCGTGCAACAGCTTTCATTCGATCCAGCAGCGAGCTGCACGATGGCTGCTCACGGCACAGGACCGCGCAGGCGACCGGATCGAACTGACACAGGAGGCCCTGGCCGAGTTGCTTGGAGTGCAGCGCACGACGGTGAATGCGGTGGTCGGCGCGCTCCAGGACCTGGGTCTGATTTCGGCCCGGCGCGGCCGGGTAATCGTCGTCGACCGGGCCGGTCTGAAACGTCACGCCTGCGAGTGCTATTCGATCGTCGGCGAACATTTCGGATCGGTGATCGGCCCAAGCGGGTCGGGCGGAAGCGAGGGCTGCTAGCCGGCGAACGTCCAGTTCAGCCGCTGTCCGGCGTGGAACGGGACGAGTTCGATATCGCCGATGCCCAGCCGTTCGGGCACGTATTCCTCGTCCCGCTCCAGCGTGACCGTTCCCTCGTTAAGCGGCAGGGCGTAGAAATTCGCGCCATGCTCGGAGGCAAAGCCTTCGAATTTGTCGAGTGCGCCTTCCTCTTCGAAGACCGTAGCATAGCTTTCGAGAGCGTAGGGCGCGTTGAAAATCCCCGCGCAACCACACGCAGATTCCTTGGCATGGCGGGCATGCGGTGCGGTGTCGGTCCCGAGGAAGAATTTGGGCAAGCCTGAAACGGCAGCGGCGCGCACCGCCAACCTGTGCTTCTCCCGCTTTGCGACCGGCAGGCAGTAAGCGTGCGGCCGCAAGCCACCGGCGAACAGAGCGTTTCGGTTGAGGTGGAGGTGCTGCGGCGTAATCGTTGCCGCGATATTCGGGCCGGCGTCCCGCACGAAGTCCGCCGCTTCGGCGGTCGTGATGTGCTCGAGCACGATCTTCAGATCGGGAAAGTCGCGAGTGAGGCCGATGAGCACGCGGTCGATGAACACGGCTTCCCGATCGAAGACGTCCACGTCCGGGTCGGTCACTTCGCCATGGACGCACAGCACCATTCCGATCCGCTGCATCCTTTCCAAGGTCGGATGGAGATTGTGGACGTCCGTGACCCCAAATGCAGAGTTGGTCGTGGCATTAGCGGGGTAAAGCTTGGCCGCGATCCAGACATCGTCGTTGAAGCCGCTTTCGACGACGTCCGGATTTGACTCGTCGGTCAGGTAATAAGTCATCAACGGCCTGAACTCTCGTCCTGCCGCCTCCCAGATCCGCTCGCGATAATCGGCGGCCGCCGGAATAGTCGTAATCGGCGGGACGAGATTCGGCATGACGACGGCGCGCGCGAACTGCCGCGCTGTGAAGGGCGCGACCACTCGCAACATTTCGCCGTCACGCAAATGCACGTGCCAATCGTCGGGGCGGCGGATCGTCAGGCTTTGCATCGTCACGGCGGCTCCCTAACTGAAGGTCATGGCCGCTACCACCCTGACCGATCGCGCAATCGTCCGCCTGTCCGGAGAAGATGTGGGCAGCTTCGTGCAAGGATTGGTCACAAGCGACATCACCCAGTTGCCGGTTTGGGCGGCACTGCTGACCCCGCAAGGCAAATGCCTGTTCGATTTCATGATCTGGGCGGACGGCGAGGACCTGCTTTTCGATTGCGAGGCAGATTCGGCGGACGACTTGATCAAGCGGCTGTCGATGTATCGCCTGCGTCGTCCGATCCGGATCGAGCGAGACGAAACGGTGGCAGTGCATTGGTCGCTTAACGGCGCTGAAACCGCCGATCCGCGACTTGCGGAACTTGGCCATAGGTGGCTCGCCCCCGCTTCCGAAGCGGCCAGCGGCTGGCTCGAACATCGGCTCAACCTCGGTGTCTGCGAAGGCCGCGCGGAGCTTGGCGACCTGCTCTGGCTCGAATGCAATGCGGCGGAGCTCAACGGCGTCAGCTTTACGAAAGGTTGCTTTGTCGGCCAGGAAAACACCGCCCGGATGAACTGGCGGCAGAAGATCAATCGCCGGCTCGTCGTCGTGCCTGCAACGGAAGCAGGGCCTCGTACTCGCGTGCTTTACGAGCACCTCGGGTTGGCGGTTGAGCATCGGCGCTTGGACGACTTCGCCGGCGCAATCATCCCGCAGTGGCTCGCGACCGCGCTGGCTCAGCCAAGCACGGCGTAAGCCCGCACCGGGAAGGTCCCCATCCCCTTCACCTTCGGCGGTGTCGCCGAAAATCGGAAGCCTTTATCGGGCAGGCTCCCGAGGCCCGTCATATGCTCGCAAATCGGAATGCCGGCGCGAAGCAATGCGGTGTGCACGGGGCGCGTACGCACCCGCGTATCGTCTATGTTGTGGCTGTCGATCCCAACCAGAGCAGCGCCCTCAGCGACCAGCCGTTCGGCAGCCGCCGGGGTCAGGAAAGAATGATCGTGATAATAGGCGTCCTGCCCCCAATGCCGGTCCCAGCCAGTCGCAACGAGCACCGCGCATCCTCGCAAATGAAGCCCGTCGAACGCTCCGGCGTCGACCGCCAGTCCGGACTCAAACGGATGCCGAACGACAATTGCAGGAAGGTGTGCGAAGGATTCGACGCCGACCTCGCTCAAGTCCTTGCCGTCGGCAAAACGATGGGACGGAACGTCGACATAGGTGCCGGTATTGGCGACCATGTCGATCCGGCCGATCTGGAAGGTCGAGCCGTCGTCGTAATTGGCCGCCGACTGCTCGCGCGAGATGAAGTCGCAGACGTGGGGGCCGGGCAGGCCCTTGTAGGTCACCATACCCTCGGTGATGACGTGGCTTAGGTCGACGAGCCGCGGCGCTGAGTGATCTTCCATAGAGCCACCAATCCTATTCCCATCCAGACGATGTTGAGCGCGGTCGAAGGAAGCGCTCCGTGCCACCATCCGTTGATGGTGAAGCCGGCGGCGCCGACGACGTTCATGCCTTGGTAGACGACCGACTGGCCGGTCAGCTTCCCGGCGGAAAGCAAGAGATAGGCCAGCAGGATAAGCAGCGCGCCGGCCCAGCCGACGACTTCGACGGCAATCTCGACGGCCGTCATGCCGCTCGCCCCGATCTGCGGAGCAGACTTCCAAGGGCGGCAATCAGCATTCCGGGAAGAGCCAAGACCAGCAGCATCACGACGCCCGGAATCCAGAGGCTGCCGATGCCCCTGGTGACGGCCATGACCGGAAACTGCGCCAGCATGAGGATCAGGGGCCAGCGCCAGGTCCGCTCTGGAAATGCGTAGCCAAGTAGCCCGCTAAGCGCACAGGCGACGGGTAAGTAGATCGCCCAATATTCGCCTGTGTCCCACGGCTCGCGGCCGCCGGATGAAAGGGTCGCAGCAGACCACAGCAACGTGCCGCCGGCGAAGGACACAAGCCAGCCGGCAGCGTCCCTCACGCCGCCGCGAGCCTCCGAAGCACGTAGTGCAGGATGCCGCCCGACTTGAAATATTCGAGTTCGTTGTAGGTATCGATGCGGCAGCGAGCGGTGAAGCTGAACTCGCGCCCGTCGTCCTTCACCACCTGCACGGTGACATCCTGCCTCGGCTTCAACTCGCCGATGCCGGTGATCGTGTACTTCTCGTTTCCGTCGAGCCCGAGCTTCTCCGCATTCTCTCCAGTCTGGAACTGCAGCGGAAGCACGCCCATGCCGACAAGGTTCGAGCGATGGATGCGCTCGAAGCTTTCGGCGATCACCGCTCGGACGCCGAGCAGCACAGTGCCCTTGGCCGCCCAGTCGCGCGAGCTGCCTGTGCCATATTCCTTGCCCGCGATGACGACGAGCGGACGATTATCCTGCTTGTAGAGCATGGCCGCGTCGTAGATCGCCATCGTCTCGCCGGTCGGCGCGTAGCGGGTGAAGCCGCCCTCGACATTGTCGAGCATGCGGTTGCGGATGCGGATGTTGGCAAACGTGCCCCGCATCATCACTTCGTGATTGCCGCGCCGCGATCCGTAGCTGTTGAACTCGCCGCGGCTGACCTGTCGCTCCAGCAGATAGCGGCCGGCGGGACTGTCCGGCTTGATCGCGCCCGCAGGCGAAATGTGGTCGGTGGTGATCGAATCCCCGAACACGGCTAGCGGACGGGCCGCCTCGATGTCGCCCGGCGGAACCGGCTCCATCGTCATGCCGGTGAAGTAAGGCGGGTTCTGGATGTAGGTCGATGCGGCCGGCCATCCGTAGGTGTCGCCGCCCGAGACCGGGATCGCCCGCCAGCGCTCATCGCCGCGATAGACGTCCGCGTAGCGTGTCCGGAACATGTCCGAATGGACGTGCGCGTCGATCAGCGCGCGGATTTCCTCGTTCGACGGCCAGATATCCTTGAGGAATACCGGCTCGCCATTCGTCGCAGTGCCGATCGGCTCGTGAATCAGGTCGGCCCGAACGGAACCCTTCAGAGCATAAGCGACCACCAACGGGGCGATGCGAGATAGTTGGCGCGGCAATCCGGCGAGACCCGGCCTTCGAAATTGCGGTTGCCCGACAGCACGCTGACCGCGACCAAGTCATTGTCGCTGATCGCCTTTGAAATTGGCTCGGCGAGAGGACCGGAATTGCCGATGCAGGTCGTGCAGCCGTAGCCGACGAGGTCGAAGCCCAAGGCGTCCAGATCCTCACCAAGCCCGCTGGCGTTCAGATAATCGGTGACCACCTGGCTGCCGGGGCGAGGCTAGTCTTGACCCACGGCTTGGGAAGCAGGCCCTTGGCGCGAGCCTTCCTCGCGACCAGCCCGGCGGCGACGAGCACGGACGGGTTGGACGTGTTGGTGCAGCTGGTGATCGCGGCGATCACGACGTCGCCATTGCCAAGGTCGAACTGCTCGCCTTCGACCGCGACGCGAGGGTCTTTGTGCTTCTTGTAGGTGTGCTCAAGCTCGGCGTTGAACTGGTCGTCGACGTCGCCCAGCACGACGCGGTCCTGAGGGCGCTTCGGTCCGGCGAGCGACGGCTCGATTGTGCTCATGTCGAGCTCGAGCGTGTCGGTGAATACCGGCTCCGGGTTTGAGATGTCGTGCCAGAAGCCGTTGGCCTGGCAATAGGCGCGGACCAGCTCGATCGTCTCGTCGGAGCGGCCGGTGAGCTTCAGATATTCGATCGTTCGATCGTCGATCGGGAAGAAGCCGCAGGTCGCGCCATATTCCGGCGCCATATTGGCGATGGTCGCGCGGTCGGCGACGCTCATCGTCGCGAGGCCCGGACCGTAGAATTCGACGAAGCGTCCGACGACGCCCTTGGCCCGAAGCAGCTGGGTGACGGTCAGCACGAGGTCGGTGGCGGTGATGCCTTCCTTGAGCTGACCCGACAGCCGGAAGCCGACGACCTCCGGAATGAGCATCGACACCGGCTGGCCGAGCATCGCCGCCTCGGCTTCGATGCCGCCGACGCCCCAGCCGAGAACGCCGAGGCCATTGACCATCGTCGTATGGCTGTCGGTTCCGACGAGCGTATCCGGGAACGCGACCGTCTCGCCGTTCTGGTCCTCACCGCTCCAGACACCCTGCGCGATGTGCTCTAGGTTCACCTGGTGGCAGATGCCGGTTCCGGGAGGCACGACCTTGAAATTGTCGAACGCGCCGCTGCCCCACTTTAGAAACTCGTAGCGCTCTCCGTTGCGGGCATATTCCAGCTCGACATTTCGTTCGAAGGCCTTGGGCGTGCCGAACTCGTCGACCATCACGCTGTGATCGATGACGAGGTGAACGGGTACCAGCGGATTGATCTTTTGCGGGTCGCCCCCGAGCTGCTTCATCGCGTCGCGCATGGCGGCAAGGTCGACGACCGCCGGTACGCCGGTGAAATCCTGCATCAGCACGCGCGCGGGCCGGTACTGGATCTCGCGGGAGATGCTCCGTTCCTTCTGCCAGTCGACCATTGCCTGCAGGTCGTCGCGAGTGACGGTCGTGCCGTCCTCGAAGCGGAGCAGATTCTCCAACAGCACTTTCATCGAGAAGGGCAGGCGGCTGATGTCGCCAAGCTGTTCCGCCGCCTTTGGCAGCGAATAATAAGCGTAGGTTCGGCTTCCGACGGTCAGGTTCGAGCGAGTGTTGAGGCTGTCCTGGCCGGTCGGAATCATCGATGAGGTCCTGTGAGTGCTTGAGTTCTGGGAGCGCCCGCTAGATGGGCAGCGCACCGGCCCTTAGCAATCACCTAGGCAGGCCGCAAACCACCTCAGATCCAGCCGCGCCGCTTCAGATACCAGATCGGCGCGACGGCGCTGATGAGGATGAGCGTAAGCGCCATGGGATAGCCGAATACCCACTGAAGCTCCGGCATGTGCTTGAAATTCATGCCGTAGATGCCGGCGATCAGGGTCGGCGGGAGAAACACGAGCGCCGCCCACGAAAACAGCTTCATCGCGGCGTTCTGCTCGATGCTGATCAAGCCGAGCGATGCGTCGAGCAGGAAGATGAGGTTGTCGCCGAGAAAGCTACTGTGTTCGATCAGGGAATGAACGTCGGTCGATAGGCTGCCGACGCGATCCTTGATGATAGCGGCCCCCTCGCTCTTCATGTGCGTAGACGCCGAAAGGAAGCTGAGCAGCCGGCCGGTGCTCACCGCAGTCTCCCGGACCTTCGCGAGCAATGTTTGCGCACGGCCTATGCGGGTCAGCAGCGCGGTCAGCCGGTCGGCCGGGATTCTGCGCGCATTCGTCTGCTTGGCAAAGATATGCGTCGAGATCTTCTCGATCTCCAAACCCGCCGATTCCAGCTCATCGGCGAGCCGGTCAACGATCGCGTCGAGGATTCCGTACAGTGCAGTCAGGGAGTCCTGAACCAGCGAGTGCTCGCGCCGCGCATGCTGCTGGAAAGCGCGCACCGGCTTCGGGGTGACATAGCGAACCGTCACGAGGCGATCCTTGGTGAGAACGAAGCCGACGGGATCGCTTTTCGGTCCGCCTTCCTCGACGCCGTAAAGGGCGCTCAAGGTCATGTAGAGCGCGCCATTCTGCTCGTAGAGACGGCTCGACGGCTCGATCTCGCGCATGTCCTCGCGGGTCGGCACCTGGACGCGAACGCACTCTTCGACGAGCTTGTCTTCCTCGCGGGTCGGTTCCTCGAGGTCGATCCAGGTCGCGTCGTCGGGAATCCGTTGGCCCTTGCCCGGATCGATGATGCTTCCGTCACAATTTGGTCCGTAGGCGCGCAACATCGTGCGTCGTGTCCACCCAACAGACCGGCTTTGCAAGCCGCTTCGCTCTGCTAAGCCTAGCAGGAATGACTCGCTCGAAGCGCGCGGCCGTCGCCGCCATTGTCCTCCTCGCTGCGACCGCCATGCTGCTGTACCTGATGGGACGGCCGCCAATCTGCACTTGCGGGGCGATCGATCTGTGGGTCGGCGAGCCGAACAGCTCGCGAACCAGCCAGATGCTGTCGGACTGGTACAGCCCGAGCCACATCGTTCACGGCTTTCTGTTCTTTGCCGGCCTGTGGCTGGTTGGGCGGCGCTGGCCGTTGGAAAGGCGATTCCTCATCGCGCTAGCCATCGAGGCGGCGTGGGAGATCGTCGAGAACACGCCCTTGATCATCAATCGCTACCGCGAAGAAACCGCGGCGCTCGGCTACACCGGCGACAGTGTGCTCAATTCCATTTCCGATATCGCGATGATGATCGGCGGCTTCCTGGTGGCGCGCAGGCTTCCGGTCTGGGCCTCCGTCGCCATCGTGCTGGTCCTCGAGCTCGTCCCATTGTTCGTCATCCGCGACAATCTGACTCTCAACGTCTGGATGTTGCTCGCGCCGAACGAAGCGCTCAAGGCGTGGCAGTCGGGCGGCTCCGCTTCGGCACTAATTGCGCACTTCATGCATTGAACCCGCCAAGGAACACACCAACGTGAAATCAATTGCCCTCGCCGCGACTGCTCTTCTTGCAACTGCCTTCGCAGCGGCCCCCGCACAGGCCGACGAGATCGTAGGCGGCGTCTATGTCCACGACGTCGACACCATCCTGACGATCGCCGGCGTCGAGAAGGGCGCGGACGTGCAGATCGGATGGCGGGGAGACCGGATCGGCAAGACCCCGCTGCAGCCCTATGCCTTCGTTGCCATCAACACTGCCGGGGAGACGAACTACGGAGCGATCGGGCTCTCAGCGAAGTTCGGCAAGCGATTCTTCATTCGCCCTGGTCTCGGCATCGCGGTCCACACGGGCTCGGCGAAAAATTACCAAATCGAGGGCAATGGCGAGCTGGAATTCGGCAGCCGCATCTTGTTCGAACCGGAACTGGGCATTGGCACGCGCATCAACGATCGAATGACGATCGAGGCGAGCTGGGTCCACATGAGCCACGGCACTCTGTTTGGAAAGCAGAACCCGGGCATCGATAACATCGGCGGCCGGCTGAGTTTCAAACTCTAGCTAAAGGCACCGATTGATCTGGGGCGCCGTGCCCTGGGTCAGCTTGAACGGCCCCAGCTCGGTCCCGTCTTCCAGCTTCACGCTAAGCGTTAGGTCCTGCTTGATCGCAAGCCCGGTGTAGGTCGCGCGTTGCGACGTGAAGATCTGCCCGGTGCGGATCGGCCCCGACGCTCCGGTCCGATGTGTCCCGGTCACGGTGAAGGGGACCTCGGCGGACGGGATGGCCTGGTCGATCGTCCCCGACGCGCAGTCGTACTCGACTGTCCCGAGGCCGCCCTCCAGCACGAGGCCGATGCCCGGTCCGCCCCAGGAGCCGCTCAATGTCGTCGGTCCCTGGCCGAGCGTTGAGCAGCCCGCCAGCGCAAATAGGGAAACTGCAAAAAGCGCTTTCATCCACCCCCTTGTCTAGCCGCCGATCATGTTCTCCGGCTTCACTACCCGATCAAAGGTTGCCTCATCGACAAGGCCAAGCTCAAGCCCCGCCTCCTTCAGCGTCTGGCCGGTCTTGTGTGCATGCTTCGCGATCGCCGCCGCATTGTCGTACCCGATCTCCGGAGCCAGGGCGGTAACCAGCATGAGCGAGCGGCTCATATGCTCGGCGATGCGGCTCTCGTCCGGCTGTAGCCCGTCGAGCAGCCGCTTGGTGAAGCTCTCCATGCCGGTGCTGAGCAGGTTGATCGAGCGGATCACATTGGCCCCGATCAACGGCTTGAACACGTTAAGCTCGAGGTGGCCCTGAAGACCGCCGATCGTCACCGCGACGTGATTGCCCATGACCTGCGCGCCGACCATCGTCAGCATTTCCGCCTGGGTCGGATTGACCTTGCCAGGCATGATCGAGCTCCCCGGCTCGTTCTCCGGCAGCTTCAGCTCGCCGAGGCCGGAGCGCGGGCCGGAGCCGAGCAGACGGATGTCGTTCGCGATCTTGGTCAGCGATACGGCAATTGTGTTCAGAATGCCCGAAAGCTCAACCATCGTGTCATGGGCGGCGAGCTCGGCGAACTTGTTCGGGCGCTCGTGAACGGAAGGCGCGTAAGGTTGGCCATCTCCTTGGCGAAGGCCTCCGCAAAGCCCTTGGGTGCGTTCAGGCCGGTGCCAACGGCCGTTCCACCCTGCGCCAGGCGATAGATCCTCGGAAGCACGCCTTCGACGCGCTCGATGTTGTCCGCGAGCTGTTGGGCGTAACCGGAGAATTCCTGTCCCAGCGTGAGCGGCGTCGCGTCCTGCAAGTGCGTCCGCCCGATCTTGACGATCTTGTCCCAGCGGCCCGCGAGGTCGACCAGACGGTCGTGCATCGTCTTTAGCGCCGGCAGGAGCCGGGCATTAATCGCCCTCGCGGCCGAGACGTGGAGGGCAGTCGGGAAGCTGTCGTTGGACGACTGGCCCTTGTTCACGTGATCGTTGGGGTGAACCGGCTCCTTGCCGCCGCGCGTCCCGGCCAGCTTTTCGTTGGCTCGCCCCGCAATCACCTCGTTCGCATTCATGTTCGACTGCGTGCCGGAGCCGGTCTGCCAGATGACCAGCGGAAACTGGCTGTCGAGATCGCCCCTGGCGACTTCGGCGGCTGCCTGCTGGATCGCTTCTGCGAGCTGCGGGTCCAAGCCTCCGATCCGGGCATTCACCCGCGCCGCGGCCTGCTTGATGAACCCCAAGGCGTGGACGATTTCGAGCGGCATCTGCTCGCGCGGGCCGAACGGGAAATTCTCGATCGACCGCTCGGTCTGAGCGCCCCAATAGGCGTCCGCGCGGACTTCAATCGGGCCGAAGCTGTCGGTTTCGGTGCGCGTGCTTTTCAAATGTTCCTCCGTCATCCCGGCCTCGATCCGGGACCCGCATCCTCGTTTGGGCGCATTGGAAGGCAGGCGGTCGCCGGGTCAAGCCCGGCACGACGAAAGCGCACGCTACTTCTTGCGAGTGAAGTCCACGTTGACGACGTTCGAGCCATCCTCGCCCGGCTCAACCTGGGGAGTGTCGTTCTCCGCTTCCTCATGTTCCTCGTGAAGGTCCTCGGCGCCGTTAGCCTGGAACTTGAGGCTGAAGTCGACGCACGGGTCCACGAAATCGGTGACCGCGGCGAACGGCACCTGAAGTGTCGACGGCACGCCTCCGAATGACAGGCCCACGGTGAAGCCGTCTTTCTCGACCTTCAGGTCCCAGAAGCGATGCTGGAGCACGATGGTCATCTCATCCGGGAAGCGCTCGGAGAGATGCTTGGGGATACTGACCCCCGGCATCTTGGTCTTGAAGGTGATGTAGAAATGATGGTCGCCGGGCAGTGCTCCGGTGCGCTCGACCTGCCCAGAACGCGGCCGACCACGTCGCGCAGAGCCTCCTGCACGATCTCGTCGTACGGGATGAGGCTTTCTGGAGTCTCGTCGCTCATAAGCAAAGGTGGTAGCGAGGCAGCGCCCCCGGTCAAGCGGAGTCCGCAATGCCAATCGATCCGACGCAACCCTATGACGACAATAATGTCTTTGCCCGCATCCTGCGCGGGGAACTGCCGTCGAAGAAGGTCTACGAGGACGATTTTGCCTTTGCATTTCACGACATAAACCCGCTCGCGCCGGTTCACATTCTCGTCATCCCGAAGGGGTCATACGTCTCCTGGGACGATTTCTCGGAAAGGGCTTCCGACGAGGAGATCGCCGGCTTCATCCGCGCCGTGGGCAGAATTGCCCGGGAAGAGGGACTCGTCGCGCAGGGGTATCGCATTCTCGCCAACATCGGAATGCGCGGAGGCCAAGAAGTGCCGCACCTCCACGCGCACATCTTCGGGGCGAGCCTCTCGGGCCGATGCTCGCGCGCTAGGGGATTGCCCTCTCGGGCTGAGCCGCTAGGCTCCGCCGCAAACCTATCTGCCATTTAAGGGGAGAATTGATGGCGACTGCCGCACCACGGGGCGTGCTCGGACGCATGATGCTGCGCAAGAGCGTGGCCCAGGTTCAAGAAGAGACCCGGACTAGCGAACTCAAAAGATCCCTCGGACCGTGGAATCTCGTCTTCCTCGGCATCGGCTGCATCATCGGCGCCGGCATTTTCGTCCGTACGGGCAATGCCGCCGCGCTCCACGCTGGCCCAGCGGTGCTCATTTCCTACCTGATCGCCGGCGTTGTCTGCGCGTTCGCCGGCCTATGCTACGCTGAGCTAGCCTCGACGCTCCCGGTGTCGGGCTCCGCCTACACCTACAGTTACACGACCATCGGCGAGTTCGCCGCATGGGTCATGGGCGCGCTGCTCCTCCTCGAATACGGTCTGGCGGCATCCGTCGTCGCGGTGGGTTGGTCGGGCTACATGGTCAGCCTGCTGGGCGACATGGGACTTCACATACCAGCCGATCTCACCGGTCCGACGGGTCATCCGATCATGGTCGACGGCGTGGCTACCGGCGCAAGCTATTTGTTCAACTTGCCCGCGTTCCTCGTCTGCGGCGCCCTGGCAATGTTGCTGGTGATCGGCGTCTCGGAATCGGCAAAGTTCAACAACGCCATCGTCGCCATCAAGGTGACGGTGCTGGTCGCATTCATCATCGTCGGCGGCTTCATCATTCTGAAGAACCTGCCGGCCTATACGCCCAACTGGGATCCGTTCATTCCGGCACCGACCGGAGAGAAGGGCGAGTTCGGCTGGAGCGGAATCCTCCGCGCCGCCTCGATCGTCTTCTTCGCCTACATCGGGTTCGAAGCGGTCTCGACCGCGGGCCAGGAAGCCAAGGACCCGGGCAAGGACATGCCTTTCGGAATCATCGGCTCGCTGCTCGCTTGCACGGTGATCTACATCCTGGTGTCGATCGTCCTGACGATGATCGTGAACTACAAGATGCTGAACGTGCCGGATCCCGTCGCCGTAGCCGTCGACGCTTTCGGTCCGCAGTGGGCGTGGTTCGCCAAGACCATCAAGGTCGGCGCGATCATCGGCCTGACTTCGGTCATCCTCGTGCTGATGTATGGACAGACTCGCATCTTCTATACGATGGCTCGCGACGGCCTGCTTCCGAAGCCTTTCGCCAAGGTCCACCCGAAGTTTCGCACGCCGTATATCAACACGATGCTCGTCGGCGTGATCGTGGCCTGTGCCGCGGGCTTCTTCGACATCAACACGCTGGGCGACATGACTTCGGTCGGAACGCTCGCGGCCTTCGGTATCGTCTGCTTGACGGTGATCTGGCTGCGCCGCACCCACCCAGACATTCCGCGCGGCTATCGCGTGCCACTCTATCCGGTGCTTCCGGCGCTCGGCATTCTCTCGTGCTTCGCGCTGATTTTCACCGTGGAGACAAGGGTGTTGGTCTTCTTCGCCTGGTACACAGGAGCGATGATCGTCCTCTACTTCGTCTACGGAATGAGGAACTCGGAGCTCGCCAAGGGCCACTTCGAGACCGGCGAGGGCGAGTTCCCGCTGTTCCCGGAGGACGCCCCGCTCGACGAAAAGGGCGAGCCCATCGTCCGTCCGTAACGACGGGAAAGTACCAAAAGTTGAGGGCGGTCCTTCGGGGCCGCCCTTTTCTTATTCGACCAAATCGCCTGCCAGCGCCTTGAGGTCCGCCTCGGGCCGAGCACCATAGTGCTGGATAACCTCGGCGGCCGCGATCGCGCCCATACGCAGCGACTCTTCGAGGCTCCGTCCGCGTGCCGAGCCGAGCAGGAAGCCGGCCGCGAACAGGTCGCCTGCGCCGGTCGTGTCGACCAGTTTGCCGATCGGCTCAGCGGGAACGTCGGCCCGCTCGCTGCCTCGGGTCGCCAGTGCGCCATCCTCGCTGCGGGTGACCACGAGCGTCTCGACTTTGTCCTTCACCGCGGCAACCGCGCTCTCGAGATGCGGGATTCCGGCGAGCGCCTCGATCTCGGCCTGGTTGGCGAAGAGGATGTCGATGCGGCCACCGTCGATCAGCTCGTTGAAGCCGTCGCGGTGACGATCGACACAGAACGTGTCCGACAGAGTGAACGCCACCTTCCGGCCCGCTTCACGTGCGACCTCGATCGCCCGGACCATCGCATAGCGCGGCGTTTCCGGGTCCCACAGATAGCCTTCAAGATAGAGGATCTTGGCCGAGCGGATCTGCTCCTCGTCGAGTGCGCTCGCCGGCAGATGCTGCGCAGCGCCCAGGAACGTGTTCATCGTCCGGTGGCCATCCGGAGTGACGAGAATCATCGACCGCGCAGTCGGAATGCCGATGTCGGAGGCAGGCGTTATGAACTCCACGCCCGCGGCAGTGAGGTCGTGCCGGTAGAATTGTCCAAGCTGGTCCGGAGCGACCTGGCCGATGAAGCCTGCGCGACCGCCAAACGCCGCGATCCCCGCAGCCGTGTTACCGGCCGATCCGCCGCTTACCTCGTGCGCAGGCCCCATGTGCGAGTAGAGCCGCTCGGCCTCTTCGGCGTCGATCAGGCGCATCGAGCCCTTCACCAGCCCTTCGGCGTCCAGGAAGTCGTCGGTTGCGTTGGCGATGACGTCGACGATCGCATTACCAATGCACAGAACGTCGAGGCGGCAGTCGGTCATGTAAGGGCACCTGTTGAATTTACGGGGGAAAGCGCGCGCCTAGCTTCGCCGGGCGCGGGCGGCAAGCTTGCCTCGCACCTCGACCGCCGCCATGACTAGGCGATGCGCCGTATCCTCTTAGTCGCCGCTGCCTTGTCGCTCGCCGGGTGTATGGCACGAGCGCCGCAGCCCGAGCCAGCGAAGCCGCCACCGGTCGTGGAGACTCCGCAGGCAAGGAGCAACCTGATCGGCATGTCGGCCGGCGAGTTGATCCAGCGCATGGGCCAGCCCGCGCTTCAGGTCCGCGAGGGACCGGGCCTCAAGCTGCAGTTTCGCGGACGCTCCTGCATCCTCGATGCCTATCTCTACCCACCGACCGAAGGGACTGGAGTCGAGCGTGTCACGCATGTCGACACGCGACTTGAGAACGGCAACGACACGTCTCAGCCTGCCTGCATCGCCTCGCTGACCCGCTCCTGAAGCCGGCTCATCGCCCAGCTAGCTGCCTCGGCGATTACTGGATCGGGATCGGAAAGGTGCGGCTCGACGCTTGCTGCGAGTGCCGCTGATCCACTGTTTCCGGCGGCGACCAGGCAATTGCGCACCATCCGGTTGCGGCCGATCCGCTTGATCGGCGAGCCCGCGAACATCTCGCGAAAGGCTGCATCGTCGAGTCCGAGCAAGTCCGCGAGTTGGGGCGCGGTGAGCTCTGCTCGAGGCAGGAACGCCTTATTGGCTGCCGCCGCCTCGGCGAACCGGTTCCACGGGCAAACCGCCAGGCAGTCGTCGCAACCGTAGATATGGTTCCCCATCGCTTCCCGGAGTTCGACTGGAATCGGCCCGTCATGCTCGATCGTCAGGTAGGATATGCACCTGCGCGCATCGATCCGATGGCTCGGCCCGATCGCTTGGGTCGGACAGGCATCAAGGCAGCGGGTGCAGGTGCCGCAGTGGACGCCATCGGTCGCGGGCTCATCCGGCTCAAGCTCCAGTTCCGTCAGGATCACGCCCAGGAACAGCCAGCTGCCATGCTCGCGCGAAACGAGGTTGGTGTGCTTGCCCTGCCATCCGATTCCGGCCGCTTGGGCCAGGGGCTTTTCCATCACTGGAGCCGTGTCGACGAACACCTTCAGTTCCGACGGCGAGCGCCCGACGATGAACCGCGCCAACGCCTTCAGCGCCTTCTTGACCGTCTTGTGATAGTCGCCGCCCTGGGCATAGACCGAGATGCGTCCGCGCTCCGCCTCGTCGGCGAGCACCATCGGGTCCGAAGCGGGCGCGTAGCTCATTCCAAGTGCGATCGCCGACTTCGCGCCCGCCCACAGAGCCGTCGGCGACACGCGATGGTCGGCGCGAGCCTCCATCCAGTCCATCGTCCCGTGATGCCCGGCCTCAAGCCAGCGCCGGATAGCGAGCCCGGCCGCATCGGCCGCATCCGCCCGCGTGAAGCCGCAGGCAACGAAGCCCAGGCGCTCGGCCTCGGCCCGTATTGCCTCCTTAAGGGTTTGGCTCCTATCCACAGGTCGCGCCATAGCTCGCAAATGCGGGTTTCTGTAAGGAATTCCAGTGCTTCGACAGGCCTCGCCGCAAAGCTGGACCAGCGAATATGCCGTCGAAGCCCGAAACCTGGTCAAAGACTTCGCCGAGAAGCGCGCGGTCGATGGCCTGAGCCTCGAGGTCCCGAAAGGCTCGATCTTCGGACTGCTCGGCCCGAATGGCGCGGGCAAGACGACCACGCTCCGCATGTTGCTCGGAATCATCGAGCCGTCATCGGGCGAGCGCTGCGTCCTCGGACATACGCGGCCGATCGAAGCGGCGCACCAGATCGGATACCTGCCGGAAGAGCGCGGCCTCTACCCCTCGATGAATGCGCGTGAAGGCATCGCTTTCATGGGTGCTTTGCGGGGCATGCATCTGTCTGCCGCGCGGCGCGGCGCCGATCAGCTTTTGGAAGAAAACGGGCTCGGCGACTGGGCGAAGAAGCCGATCCGCAACCTGTCGAAGGGAATGGCGCAAACGGTCCAGTTGCTCGGTACCCTCGTCCACGACCCACGCCTGATCATCCTCGACGAACCCTTTTCCGGCCTAGACCCTTTCAACCAGGGAAAGCTGGAGCGCGTGATCCGCGGCCGCGCTGCGGACGGCGTGACGGTCATCTTCTCGACCCACGTCATCGCTCATGCCGAGCGGCTGTGCGAGCAGATCGCGATCATCGCCGCCGGAAAGGTCGCCTTCAACGGCCGGGTCGACGAGGCCCGGGCGAAGCTCCGGCCGATCGTTCGGCTGCGAACGCGCGAAACTAACGGGCCCTGGCGCTCGGCGATCCCAAGCGATGCGCGGAACGAAGGCGGCGAGTGGATCTTCGAATTGCCTGAAACGGGTCCGGAGCCGTTGTTGAAGGCGCTGATCGATGGCGGCGCGGGTATCGAGACGTTGGCCATCGAGCGGCCCGGCCTTCACGAAGCGTTCGTGGCGATCGCCGGCGCGGCTGCCGCGCGGGCAATGGACGAACCCGAGGAGATCGCCCCATGAAGGAGCTCCTTCGCGCAGCCTTCGTGATCGCCCGCCGCGACTTCTCTGCGACCGTGCTTTCTCGAACCTTCCTGTTGTTCCTGCTCGGACCCTTCTTCCCTGTCCTAATGATCGCCGTGTTCGGTGCGGCAACCGCTCCGATGAGTGCAACCGAGCGCCCGACCGTCGGCGTCATTGCGCCGGCCGCGGAGTTCCAGCAGATCGACCAGGCGCGTAACCGGCTGCAGGACACGTTCGGCGCGATCTCGATGATCAATCTGCAGCGCGTCGAGCCCTCTAGCGAGCCTCAACAGGCTGCACACGTGCTTCGGAGCAGCAAGCCCGCCTTCATCGCAGTCCTGGACGGCGGCCTTGCCAATCCCCGCTTGGTCGGATCGGTCAGCGCGCAAAGCGGGACTGCAAAGCAGATTCGGCTGTTCATTGCGGAAGCACGGCGATCGACCGGCGCCGGAGACGCTGTCCATCTGCCGGTCCTGCTTACCAGTCCTTCCCCGAGCGCCCCCAACGCCGGAGCGCAGGCGCTTACCGCGCGCGGTGGGCAATCCCTGCTCTTCCTGCTGACGATTCTGCTGGCGGGCATGCTGCTGTCCCAGCTGATCGAGGAAAAGTCGAACAAGGTGATTGAGGTGCTGGCCGCCGCTGTTCCGGTAGACGCAATCTTCCTCGGGAAGCTGCTCGCCATGCTCGCCGCTTCGCTCACCGGGATCGCGATCTGGGCTGGTGTCGCCGCTGCCGCCGTTGCGGCCTTTGCCCCAACGGGCTCAGCGCGTTGCCGCCGCCTGCGGTGGGATGGCCGATGTTCGTCATTTTGGGCGTGGTCTATTTCGCCATGAGCTATTTGCTGCTCGGCGCGATCTTCCTCGGCATCGGCGCCCACGCGTCGAGCGCGCGCGAGGTCCAGACCCTGTCGATGCCGGTGACCATGGCGCAGGTCGTCATCTTCGCCCTCGCATCGATCGCTGTCGGCGCGCCGGACAGCAGTCGCGCGCTGGCCGCAGCGATCTTCCCGCTCTCATCTCCCTACGTAATGATCGCCCGTGCCGGCGAAGTCTCCGACCTGTGGCCGCACGTCATGGCGGTCGTCTGGCAACTTCTCTGGGTCGCCTTGTTCCTGCGCGTCGCGTCGAACATCTTCCGCAAGAACGTCCTCAAGTCCGGACCTGTCCGACAGAAACCACGGAAGCCTGCGCGAACTTAGCCGATCGCCTCGCGGGCCATTTCCTCGAGCTTCGCCATGAGCGCGCGGTGAGGGAAGGGGCCGTGGCTGATTCGCGCGACGCCGGCATCTGCCCACACCGACTTGGGCGGCGCTCCAGGGAAGGCGATGACGTTCAGCGGAAGCGGCACTTCACGGACGATGCGCTCGATCTGTGCGGGATCGGCGAGGCGAGGGACGAAGAAGCCGCTTGCTCCAGCGTCGGCGAAGGCCTTGCCGCGTTCGATTACCTGGTCGACCAGGGCGTCGCTGTAATCCTGCGTCTTGAGAAAGGCGTCGGTTCGCGCGTTGATGAAGAACGCATCGCCGACGGCGCGGCGGATCGCGGCTATCCGGCGAACCTGAAGGTCCAGCGGGTGGAGGCCTTCTCCGCCGATGACCTGGTCCTCGAAATTGCAGCCGACCGCGCCAGTGGCGGCCAGCTGAACCACGTTCGCGCCGCCCTGCTCGGGATCGTCTGAGTAAGCGCCCTCGAAATCGACGGTGAGAGGGATGTCGACCGCGTCAGCGATCCGCTTTGCATTGGCGAGCGTGAAATCCAGCGGGACCTGCTGCCCGTCGAGCCAACCCTGCGCGTCGGCCACGGGATGGCTCCCGGTCGCGAGCGCCTTCGCTCCGGCCTTTACGACCGCATGGGCGCTGCCGACGTCCCAGATATTATAGAGGATTACCGGACTTCCGGGAACGTGAAGCTCTGCGAACTGCTCGAATTTAGATGCCATCTGTTCGGCTCCGACCGATGTGAACGGCGCGCCAGTAGCATCCGGGATCCGGAATTGCATCGAAACTGTCTGGGCGAGCGTCGCCTGCAAGACATCGGATTTGCCGAGCGATGTTCCCTCAAATCGCTGCATTATATGAAGAATCCTGCTTCAAAATGGATTTCACTGCGCCTCCGGCTCTAAATATTCCGGTGCTGGAACAGAAAAGCGTGCCCAAGCGTATTGCCCACTCCGAGGTCTTGGCGCTAACCCAAGGGTCCTCAACCACAACAGGGAATTTGCGATGAAGAAGATTTCGACCGCTTTCGCAGTGGCCCTCGGCGCTGCTGCTCTCGCAGCGTGCAACCAGAGCCCGCAAGAGCAGGCCGCTGACAACATCGAGGCGAATGCTGAGAACGTTGCTGACACCATCGAGGCGAATGCCGAGAACGTCACCGACACGATGCAGGCGAATGCCGAGAACGCCGCCGACACGGTTCGCGCGGAAGGCGAGAATGCTGCTGATGCGACCCGCAACGGTGCGGACGCTGACGGCAACAGCGCCAACTAAGTTCATTCAGGCCGCTCGCACGCAGGCGGCTTGAAAGGGGCGCTCCTAACGGGGCGCCCCTTTTTTATGCCCTCAGCCTAGTGGACGAAGCGCGCGACGACGTCGCGGTACGACCGGCTCACCTTCACTTGAGCACCGGAATCCAGCACGAGGAAGCATTCGCCGTTGGTGTGCGGCTTCACCTGCCGGACGAGATCGAGATTGACGATCGTCGAGCGGTGGACGCGCTGGAAGCGGCGCGGATCAAGGCGCTTCTCTAGGTCCTTCATCGTCTCGCGCAGGATCAAGGTGTTGTCGCCGGTCTGGATGCACATGTAGTCACCTGCGGCATCGATCCGCTCGATCGTGTCCACGTCGACGCGGAAGATCTGGCCCTGGTCCTTGATGTTGATCATCTTCTCGAAGCGATCGGGTGCGGGGCCTTCGGGCGCTGCATCCGCCAGCTCTTCGGCGGCTTCCGGCGCATGCTCTGCAAGCGCCTCTTTCAGCCGCTCGGCTTCGCCGGCGCTGCGCTTTTCGGAAAGACGCTGACGCACACGGTCAAGAGTGGCCGCCAGCCTGTCTTCCTCGACCGGCTTCATCAGGTAATCGACCGCCTGCGCCTCGAATGCGCGGAGCGCGTGGTCGCCATAGGCCGTCACGAATACGAATAGAGGCGGCTCCACGTCCATCAGGCCCTGGATCACGGAAAAGCCGTCGAAACCGGGCATCTGGATGTCAAGGAAGACGAGGTCGGGCTTGTGGGTCTTGATCGCCCGGATGGCCTCACGCCCGTTGGCGGCGGTAGCCACCACCTCGACGTCGTCGTGCGCCTCAAGGCGCAACTGAAGCCCCTGAGTCGCAAGCGGCTCGTCGTCGACGAGCACGGTGCGGATGGTCATGTGTCCTTGTCTCCGGTTTCGTAGGGAATTTCGATGATAACGCTGAAGCCCCCTTGTCGTTCTCTCTCGTCGTAAAGCCATGGGCCGGGCCGTAGGCTTGCGTCAAACGGTCCCGAATGTTCGCCAGTCCGACTCCGGTGGAAGGACTTGCAGAAAGTTCGGAGCCTTCGCCGGTTCCATTATCGGCCACTTCGATGCGCACAGCCTGCCCCTCGCGATGCGCGGTGATCCAGATGTCCGCGCCATCCTCGCTCGGCGTGACCGCATATTTGATCGCATTCTCGATCAAGGGCTGCAGCAGCAGCGACGGCAGCCTCGCGCCGATCGTCTCGGACTCGATCTTGAAGTGCGGCCGTAGCCGGTCTTCGAAGCGCATCTTCTCAATTTCGAGATAGAGCTTCAGGGTTTCAACCTCCTGCGCCAGCGTCACCTTGGCCGTCGGCTCGTTGGCGAGCGTGTAGCGAAGGAAGGATGACAGCCGCGCCAGCATCGCATTGGCCCGTTCCGTCTGCTTCAGAAGCACCAGGGTCGAGATCGAGTTGAGCGTGTTGAACAGGAAGTGCGGATTGAGCTGGTAGCGGAGCATCGCGAGCTGAGCCGTCGACGCCTGGCTTTCCAGCCGCTCGCGCTGCTTGATCTCCCCTTCGAGCAGCAGGAAGTAATTGATGCCGTAATAGAGCGCGGCCCAGGCCGCGAGCAGTGCGAAATTGAGCAGGATGGCACTGAGATAGGTGCGCGGGCCAAGCTCCAGGTTCGGCTTGAGGAAGGTGGCGACGCTCCAAGTCTCGATGATCGAGAAGACGGTCGAGGCCAGGACTACCACGGCCAGCGACAGGACCAGGGTGAAGAGCGGCCGCATGACGATCAGCCGCCGGAACAGCGACGCCATCAGCAGGGTCAGCGAATAGCCGGTCGCGGTGAGCAGCGCGGTGTGGACGATCCAGATCGCGCCCATGCTGTTGGAAAAACCGGAGAGCGAACGCAGGATGAAATAGCCGGTCCAGCCGGCGCTCTGGAGCAGCCAGAATGCGCGGTTCTTGTCGTCGAAGAAGGGACGGTCGAGACCGACCCCGCGTGCGATCGGAGCCGCGGGCGAGCGGTCGGCGGAAGGCTTTGCTCCCCCGCTCGCCCGCTTCCCAGCCCGTGCTGCTGCTTCAATACCGCGCTATCGGTTGCCATCTCCGGTTGAGATATAGAGAGGCAAATCGGCCATTGCGAGCAGCAGCGGGAAGGGGCAATCCGTTTCCGCCACGGGAGAGGCACGGATGAACGAACACGCACCGCGCGCGAAGTTTCGCAGCATGGACGAGGGCACGGCCGAGGATTGGGCGTTGATCGGCAGCCATTTCTTTCCTTACGCCAAGGGCCTTCCCGAGCGCGTGTTGACCCACCTCAAGCTGCTGGACGGCGACTACGGCGGCTTCCCGATTGACCGGCTGCAGCATTCCTTACAGACCGCGACCCGCGCGCACCGGGGAGGAGAATCCGAGGATTACGTCGTGATGGCGCTCCTCCACGACATTGGCGACACGCTCGGAACGCTCAATCATCCCGACATCGCCGCCGCGATCATCAAGCCCTTCGCCGATGAAAAGCTGCACTGGATGTGCGAGCACCACGGCATCTTCCAAGGCTATTATTTCTTTCACTACCTCGGGATGGATCGCGACATGCGCGAGCAGTTCCGCGGGCATCCGCATTTTGAGGACACTGCCCGGTTCTGCGAGCTCTACGACCAGACGGCCTTCGACGAGACCTACGATACGGCGCCGCTCGAATTCTTCGAGCCGATGGTGCAGCGCTTTTTCTCGGCACCTAAACGCTCGATCTACGTTAGCACCGCCGAATAAGGATCCTTCATGACGTTCTTACGTACGGCCGTTGCCGCGGCCGCTCTCGTGCTTGCCGGCTGTCAGATGTCCGAAGACAACAGCGCGGCGCCGGCGGAAAATCAGCAGGAAGCGCAGATCGCGCCGATCCTCACGACTCCGGAAGCCAAGGATACGGCCAGCTACGCGCGGCCGCTGGAAGCGCGGGTTCACCACATCGCGCTCGACCTTAACGTCGACTTCGAAGCGAAGCGCATAGGCGGAACTGCGACGCTCGATATCGATCGCAAGCCCGACGCCAAGGAAATCGTCCTCGATGACAAGGGCCTGGAGATCGAGAGCATCGCCGATGGCGCGGGCCAGCCGCTGCAATGGAAGGTAGGCGCCGCCGATCCCAAGCTCGGGTCGCCTCTGGCGGTGACGCTAGGACCCGACACGAAGCGGTTGGTGATCAAGTACAAGAGTGCTCCGGACGCGGGAGCTCTCCAGTGGCTGACGCCTGAGCAGACTGCGGGGAAGAAGAAGCCCTATCTCTTCAGCCAGGGTCAGGCGATCGAGAACCGGACTTGGATTCCGACGCAGGATTCACCCGGAATCCGCCAGACCTGGGAGGCGACCATCCACGTCCCGGCCGGGCTGACCGCGGTGATGAGCGCACCGAAAGCGGCTGAGCCAATCACCCAGGGCGGAGAAAGCGTTTTCTCCTATCGGATGGACCACAGCGTCGCGCCCTACATGATCGCGATCGGGGTAGGGGACCTGGCGTTCAAGTCGCTTGGCCCCCGGACCGGCGTCTGGACCGAGCCGGTCATGCTCGACCGGGCAGCGAAGGAGCTCGAAGACACGGAGAAAATGGTCGAGGCCGCCGAGAAGCTCTACGGCCCTTACCGCTGGGGACGCTACGACCTGCTCGTCCTTCCGCCGGCCTTCCCGTACGGCGGGATGGAAAATCCGACGCTCACATTCCTGACTCCGACCTTCATTGCCGGCGACAAGAGCCTTGTCAGTCTTGTTGCGCATGAACTTGCGCACAGCTGGTCGGGCAATCTGGTGACGAATGCGACCTGGGCGGACAGCTGGCTCAACGAAGGCGTTACCTCCTATTTCGAAAACCGGATCATGGAGGCCCTCTACGGTCCGCGTCGCGCAAGGCAGGAGGCAGCGCTCAGCTTCGACGAAATCGAGAAAGCGTTCGCCGAAGAAGGCCGCAACGCTCCCATCACCCGGCTGAATCTGCCGCCCGCGCAGGCGGTGCCGGACGGCGGAACGAGCGGAATCATCTACGACAAGGGCGCGGTTTTCCTTCGAACGATGGAAAAAATTGTCGGCCGCGAAAAATGGGATGCCTATCTGCGCTCCTACTTCGATCGCCACGCCTTCCAGCCGATGACCTCGGCGCTCTTCCTGGCCGACATGCGCGCGAATCTCGTGAACGGCGACAAGGCACTCGAGCAGAAGCTCCAGCTTGACGATTGGGTCTACAAGCCAGGATTGCCGTCGAACGTCGTTCGCCCGGATCCGGCAGCGTTCGCCGAAGTCGATCAGGCGGTTAAGGCCTTTGCATCAGGCGGCCCTGTCCCGGCTGCTTTCGGCAGCTGGACTACCGCCGAAAAAATGCGTTTTCTCAACAAGTTGCCAAGGAAGATGCCAACTGCGCGCCTTGAAGAGCTGAACCGGCGCCTGAAGCTGAATGAAGTGGGCAATTACGAGGTCATGTTCTCGTGGCTCGACCTTGCAATCCGCAATCGCTTCGATCCCGCGGTGCCGGCGCTGGAGAGGTTCCTGACCACTCAGGGACGGCGCAGGTTCGTCAGACCATTGATCGAAACGCTTGCGGAGGATCGGCAGTGGGGGCGCCCGATCGCGGTGCGGATTTATAGGGTCGCACGGGCCTCTTATCACCCGATTACGCAGCGTGATTTGGACAAGCTAAATCTGACGAACTGAGGTCGGTTCTTAACCGCGTCTCAACCCTCTTCAGCTACCGCTCGCTGAGACCAGATTTAGCGAGCGCTGATGTACGAAGCTCCCGACCGTTACAAGCGGATGATTGCGGCGCGCCTGCCCGATGGCGAGTCCCTTGGACTTGCCAGTGAGCAGGACGACAATGCGAGTTCACCGCTGAAGGACGCCCAGCTGATCTCGCGGGCTCAGCTCGCACCCTTTTTCGCGGCCGCGAACATCGTCGCCGCGGTGATGATGATCGCTGCCTTGTGGGATGAGGTAAGCTCCGTGCTACTGCTCCCCTGGCTGGGCGCCGTCGCCATCGTAAACCTCGCCGCGATGCAAATCGCGAAGACCCAGTCGATCACCCACGTCGGTCGATCGGGACGGAAGATCCCCGACTGGATGTTGGTGGGGGAAGTGCTCGCTCGCGCTGCGATCTGGTTGTCGATCCCTCTCTACTTCTTCACGACGATCCCGCCCGGAGCGCAGGTCATCGCAGCGTCGATCGCTGCGGGTCTCGGCATCGCCGGGCTCGGCCTGGTGGTCCATCCGCGCTCCGCCATAGGGTGGATGTCGGCGTTCACGGCCGGCCTTTGCGGAGCCCTGTTCCTGGGACGGGACACGGTGCCGTTTCCGCACATGCTATCGATCCTGTTCACGTTGGGAGTTTCCATCTTCGGCGTCCTCAACGTCGCCCGCTGGGCGTTCGAGCAGTTGAGGACGAACGCCGATTTCAGCGCCCAGAGCGAGAGCGCGAGCCTGCTTCTGCAGGAGTATGAACAGCGCGGCGTGGGCTGGCTGTGGCAGGTCGATGCGGAAAATCGCGTCACCTACATCAGCTCGCGAATGACGGCCCTGCTGGGCCGACCGGCCAGCGCCTTGCTCGGCCATTCGATGCCTTCCCTGCTCGGCGGAAATGCGGAGCTCGGGCGCAAGCTGCTCGAGAAACAGCCGTTCAATCAGCTTGACATGGAGCTTCAGACAGCACGCGGACCGCGATGGATCTCGATCGCGGGCGACCCGATTATCGATACCGCCGGCCGTTTCGAAGGCTTCCGCGGCGTCGGCAGCGACATCACCGAGATGCGCCAGACGCAGGAGCGGCTGACCCACCTCGCCAACATGGATGTGCTTTCCGGACTTCCGAACCGCGGCCGGGTGCGCCAGCTGCTCGGCGATTGCCTCCGCGCCGCGACGGCATCCAGCGTCCCCTGCGCGATCCTCTTCCTCGATCTCGACGGCTTCAAGCCGGTCAACGACACGTTCGGTCACCCGAAGGGAGATGCCGTGCTCCGCGCGGTCGCCAAGCGACTCGTCGACGAGGTAGGCGCCGACGGTCATGTCGGACGCATGGGCGGCGACGAGTTCGCCATCGTCATCGTCGACGCGCAGAGCCGCAAGAAGGTCGAACAGCTCGCCGATCGCATCATCGTTGCGATCAAGGAGCCGTACATGATCGACCAGACCGAGATCCGGATCGGCGTGTCGATAGGCTGCGCCTTCGGCCCGATCGATGGCGCCACGGTCGACGACCTGATCCTCAAGGCCGATCTTGCCCTCTACCAGGCAAAGGATTCCGGCCGCGGCGTCGCGCGGTACTTCTCGTCCGAGCTCCAGTCGGAACAGGAAGATCGCGTCCGGCTCGAGAACGATCTGCGCCAGGCGGTTGCGGCGAAGCAATTTCACCTCGTGTTTCAGCCGCTCGTCAGCGCGAAGACGCAAAAGCTCGTCGGGTTCGAGGCCCTCATCCGCTGGAACCATCCGCAGCGCGGGTTCGTCCCGCCCAACGTCTTCATCCCGGTCGCCGAGGAAACTGGCCTGATGGTCGCCATCGGCGAGTGGGTGATCGACGAGGCGTGCCGCGCCGTCGCCACGTGGCCAGACCCGATCACCCTGGCGCTCAACATCAGCCCTAAGCAGATCGTATTGCCGTCGCTGCCCAACGTTGTCAGCGAGGCCCTGTCGCGTTGGAAAGTCCCGGGCAACCGGATCGAGCTAGAGGTTACCGAAGGCATATTCCTTGGCGACAATGGCCCGACGCTCGACGTGATGAAGCGCCTTCGTGCCCTTGGCGTCGGCATTGCGCTAGACGATTTCGGCACCGGCTATTCGTCGATTGGCTATCTGAACAAGGCGATCTTCCACAAGCTCAAGATCGACGGCAGCTTCGTCCGCGAAGCGGGCTCGCGCCCTGAGAACGTCGCTATCATCAAGTCGATCGTTCAGCTGGCTAAAAGCTTCCGCATGTCGGTCACCGCGGAAGGTGTGGAGACTGCCGAAGACTTCGAGCGCATGCGTGAACTCGGCTGCGACACGATCCAGGGTTACCTCTTCGGCAAGCCTTTGTCCTACGAGCGCGCGAACCAGATGGTTGTCGGGCTCGGCGCTAAGAGGCTAGCCGGCTAATCCGGTCAATAGCGGGCGATGATGAACTCCCGCGCCCGCTCGTACTCATAGGGTGTCACCCGGCCATCGCCGTCACCGTCGGCGATTTCCTTGAACTCGAGCGCGGCGGGCTGAGCCTCCTGGACCGAGATGATCCCGTCCCCGTTCGTGTCGAACCGACGCTTCGCCCACTGATTGAGGACCCAGTCGCGCTCGAACAGCTCGACTGCGCGCGGGTTGAATGCCGCGTTGGATGCGGAGGGAGGAGTTGCCGCCTGCACGGCCAGCAAGACGACAAGCGCATCGAACATCGGAGGTCAAACGCTCCGATGCGGAGCTTGTGCCGTCAGGCTCGAAGCGCTGACCGAACCGCCTTGGAAAGAGCCTCGGCTCGGAACGGCTTGGTCAGTAGCGGCGCATTGGGTGCGATGCGCTTGATCGAGTCCGTTTCGCTGTAACCGGAGACGAACAGAATCGGCTGTAGTGGCTGCTTGGACAGGATCCGGCTCGCGACATCCGCTCCGGACAGGCCGGGCATGATGAAGTCGAGGACGACGAGATCCGGCGGCTCCGCCGCGAAGGCGCTCAGACCCGATTTGCCGTCGGCCGCTTCCCGAACACTGTATCCTTCCTCGGCAAGGGATTCGCTGATGAACGCCCGGACGTCCGGGTCGTCGTCGATGACGAGAATGCGCTCGGCTGCCACCTCGCGGTGAGCCGTGGCCTCGTCCGACTCGCTCGCTCCAGAATGGTCGGCCGCGCGACCGGCGACCCTGAAATAGATCCTGACGGTCGTGCCCTTGCCTGGCTCGCTTTCGATCCGGGCGACGCCGCCGGACTGCCGAGCCATGCCGTACACCATCGACAGTCCAAGGCCGGTGCCCTTGCCGACTTCCTTAGTGGTGAAGAACGGCTCGAACGCACGATCGAGCACGTCTTCAGGCATTCCAACGCCCGTGTCGCTAATGCAAAGCTCGATATACTCGCCGTCCTCGAGGCCCGGGTCGTTGGCGATCTCGACGGGACGAGAAACGAACGACAACACGCCACCGTTGGGCATGGCATCGCGCGCGTTGATGGCGAGATTCAATACCGCGACTTCGACCTGCGTGGGATCCGCGAGCACCGGCTTAAGGTTCTCGTGCAGATCGAAGTTCTTCTCGATGCCTGGGCCGAGGACGTTGCGCAGCAGAGGCCGCATGTTCTCGATCAGTGGAGCGATATTGGTTGCGCGCACTTCGAGCCGCTGCACTCGGCTGAACGCCAGGAGCTGGCCGGTCAGCCGCGCGCCGCGCTCGGCGGCAGTCAGTGCGTTGGTTGCATATTTGCGAAGCTTCTCGTCCTCGATCCGCTTCGAAATCAGGTCCAGCCCGCCCACGACCACCGTCAGCAGGTTGTTGAAGTCGTGCGCGATGCCGCCCGTGAGCTGGCCGAGAGCCTCCATCTTTTGGCTCTGGCGAAGCTGCTCCTGCGCCGCCTTCAGCTCCGTGATGTCGCGCGCTTCGAAGAGAAGGTAGATGATGGTTCCATCCTGGTCGCGGACCGGCTGCACAGAGACGTCCAGGTGCGCGGTGGGCAGCCCCTCGCGCTCCATCCGGATCTCGGCGGTGAAGATATGGCCTTTCGCAGCCTGCGCGATGCCTTTCTTCATTGTCTGGATGTGTTGCGGATAGGCCTGCATGGTCGGCGAATTCCACAGCTTCTGCCCGATCGCATCGTCGGGATTCGGGTGCCGCCAGATCTCGCGCCGGTTGTTGACGGCAAGGACGGTGCCGTCGGGCTCTAGGAGAACCATGACTTCCAGTGCGGCTTCGAACACCGCTCGGAACTGAGCTTCGCGCCGTGCTAGCTCGGCGGTGCGCTGTTCGACCTGTCTTTTGAGGTCGAGCTCGGCTTCCTTCGCGACAGTGATGTCGGTGGCCGCTCCAATGAAGCCCGCCAGCTCGCCGTCAGGGTTAAAACGCGGCGAAGAGGTGCTCTTCAGCCATCGCCATTCGCCGTCGCCGCGCTTGTAGCGGCCCTCCAGCGTGAACGTTTCGAGGGATGCTTCCCCGGCAATCGATTCTGCGACGATCCGGTCATGGTCATCTGGATGAATCTTTGTCCGCCAGTCGAGCGTGCAGGCCTCCTCACGGCTTCCGCCGACGAATGCCATGTAAGCATCGTTGACGAAGTCGCGCGTCCGGTCGAGCCGTGTTACCCACATCAAAACCGGGGCCTGGTTGGCGATCCGGCGAAAACGCTCCTCGCTTTCCCGAAGCGCTCGCTCGGCAGTTCGGTGCTCGGTGACGTCGAGCACCAGCGCGACGATCGAGCGTGCGCGTCCATCGGGCCCGATCTGCGGCACGTATTCGGCCTGGACCGCCAGCGGTCCACGCGTTGGGTGCGGAAAGTCGGCGGCGAACCATTGCCGCTCGCCCGCATAGGCCGCGTCGAACAGCGGCTTGCGGATTGCGTAAACCTCGTCCCCCAAGAGCTCCTTCGCCGTCAGGCCGAGAATGCTCGAGCGAGGGCGCTCGAAGAATTCCGCAAAGGCCTTGTTGATGAATCGATAGCGCTGCTCTTCATCGAGGTAGGCGATCGGCATCGGCAATGCATCGGCCACGGCAAGGATGGACGCGAAATCGAAGCCACCGGTCGCGGCATTCGCGCGCTCCTGCACAGGCTGCGCAGCGCCACTTTTCAATGCCTTGGCACCGTCGCTCATGACCGGCTCATGCTGAAACGATTTCCCCAAGAGTCACGCGCGAAGCGTCGCGGATCGGAACTCCGACGGATTCAACCGCGCGAAGGGTGCGCGGTTCCTTGGTGTCCCATGGCTGGCGTCTTGCTGACCGCTGTGCCTCAGCTTACAGGCCGCCGCCATGCATCAATTCGAGCTTACTGAGGACCAGCTCCAGATTCAGGAGATGGCGCGCAAGTTCACTGCGGACGCGATCACTCCGAACGCGGCCGAGTGGGACGAGAAGCACATCTTCCCGCGCGATACGATCCGCGAGGCGGCCGAGCTCGGCTTCGGCGCCATCTATGTCAGTGAGGAGAGCGGCGGCATCGGCCTTGGCCGGCTCGAAGCCGCGCTGATCATGGAGGCGATGGCTTACGGCTGCCCGTCGACCAGTGCCTTCATCTCCATCCACAACATGGCGTCGTGGATGATCGACCGCTTCGGTTCGCCCGAAGTGAAGCAGAAATATCTGCCTTCGATGATCACGATGGAGAAAATCGGCAGCTACTGCCTGACCGAGCCCTCGTCCGGCTCCGACGCGGCGGCGCTCAGGACAAAGGCCGTGCTCGACGGCGACCATTATGTGGTCAGCGGCTCCAAGGCGTTTATCTCGGGCGGTGGCGAGAACGAGGTTTACGTGACCATGGTGCGAACGGGCGACGATGGCCCAAAGGGCATTACCGCACTGGTCATCGACAAGGACATGAAGGGCGTCAGCTTCGGCGCTCAGGAAAAGAAGCTTGGCTGGCATTCTCAGCCGACCGCGCAGGTCAATTTCGACGAGGTCCGTGTCCCCGTAGCCAACCGCGTGGGCGGCGAAGGCGAGGGCTTCCGCATCGCCATGATGGGACTCGACGGCGGGCGGCTGAACATCGGCGCCTGTTCATTGGGCGGTGCGCAGCGCTGCCTTGACGAGGCCGTCGCCTATACGAAGGATCGCAAGCAGTTCGGGCAGGCGATTGCCGATTTCCAGGCGACGCAGTTCACGCTCGCCGACATGGAGACCGAGTTGCAGGCGGCTCGCTACCTGCTTTACGTAGCGGCCGCCAAGGTCACCGCGAACGCTGCGGACAAGACGCGCTTTGCGGCCATGGCCAAGCGCCTTGCAACCGACACTGGCTCTTCCGTTGTCGACCGCGCACTGCAACTCCATGGCGGCTACGGCTATTTGATGGACTATCCGATCGAGCGCTTCTGGCGCGACCTTCGCGTCCACTCGATCCTCGAGGGCACGAATCAGGTCATGCGGGTCATCGTCAGCCGGGACATGCTCCGCCAGTGACCGACGACGTCCTGTTCTCAACCGATCGCAATGTTGGCCGGATTCGACTGAACCGTCCAAAGGCGATTCACGCGCTGACGCGCGAAATGTGCGACGCCATGAGCGAAGTCCTGCTCGCGTGGCGCGAGGACCCGTCGATCCAGGTCGTCGTCATCGATCATGCCGAGGGCCGCGGCTTCTGCGCCGGTGGCGATGTGGTCATGCTGGCGCGGAGCGGCGCGAGCGATGCGAGCGACGCCAAGCACTTCTTCTTCAGCGAGTATCGCCTCAACCACCTGCTGTTCACTTTCCCGAAGCCGACCGTTGCGATCATGGACGGCATCACCATGGGGGCGGCGTCGGGATTTCTCTGCCGTGCGAATATCGTATCGCGACCGAGGCGACGCGTCTCGCAATGCCCGAAACCGGCATTGGCCTTTTCCCGGACGTCGGTGGCGGCTGGTATCTGTCGCGGCTGCCCGGACGCGTCGGCCAGTTCATGGCGCTGACCGGTGCCCGGCTCGATGCTAGCGAGTGCCTCTACCTTGGCCTTGCCACCAATTACGTCGAGCAGTCGTCGCTGGAGGAATTGCACGATCGCATCCTGAAAGCCCCCACTCGTTTGAAGGGCACGCTGGGCTCCGTTTCCGCCACCCCGCCCGAAGCAAAGATCGAGGCAAACCTTGCGGCGATCACTCGCTTGTTCGCCTCGGACAAGCTGGAAGATGTGCTCGCCGCTCTGGACGCCGACGAAAGTGACTGGGCGAAAACCGAACTTGCAACCCTGCAGTCCAAGAGCCCGCTGTCGTGCAAGGTCTCGATGCGGCTTCTTGCCGAGGGCGCGGTCCGCTCGAGCTTCGCGGAGGAGATGCGCGCCGAATATGCGCTAGCGGGCCGGATCGTCCGCACTCATGACTTCCGCGAGGGCGTCCGCGCATTGCTGATCGACAAGGACAACAGCCCCCAGTGGGACCCGCCGACGCCGGAACAGGTCGACGGCGAGATGCTCGACGTCCTGTTCGCGCCGCTTCCCGACCGCGAAGCGTGGATCCCATTTCCGGAGACCGGAGAATGACCGACTACAACACCATCCTCGTCGATAAGCGCGGCGCTGTGACGCTCGTCACGCTGAACCGGCCGCAGGCCCTCAACGCTCTCAACAGCGAAGTGCTCAAGGAGCTGATCGAGGTCTTCGCGGCCTATGACGCCGACAACAGCCAGCATTGCCTGGTACTGACGGGTTCTGAGAAAGCCTTCGCCGCCGGCGCCGACATCAAGGAAATGCAGTCGCAGGGCTTTGCCGACATGTATTCGGCCAACTTCTTCGGCGGCTGGGAGCAGGTCACCTCCACCCGCAAGCCGTGGATCGCGGCGGTCGCGGGCTATGCGCTCGGCGGTGGCTGCGAAGTCGCGATGATGGCCGACTTCATCATCGCTGCCGACACCGCGAAGTTCGGCCAGCCAGAGATAAAGCTCGGCGTGACGCCGGGTATGGGCGGGTCGCAGCGGCTGGCGCATGCAGTCGGCAAGGCCAAGGCAATGGAGATGTGCTTGACTGGCCGGATGATGGACGCCGCCGAAGCGGAGCGCTCAGGCCTCGTCGCCCGCGTGGTTCCTGCCGCCGATTTCCTCGCCGAAGTCATGAAAACCGCCGACGCGATCGCCGGAATGGCGCCGCTCGCGGCAATCGCGAACAAGGAAATGGTCAACGCCGCGTTCGAGATGCCGCTGAACCAGGGCATCCGCTTCGAGCGCCGCCTTTTCCACGGCCTGTTCGGAACCGAGGACCAGAAGGAAGGCATGACCGCCTTCGTCGAGAAGCGGCCCGGTAATTGGAAAGGGCGCTGAGCATGGCGAAGATCGCATTCATCGGGCTCGGCCACATGGGCGGCGGAATGGCGCCGAACCTTGCGAAGGCGGGACATGAGGTTCGCGCGTTCGACCTTAGCGAGGAAGCGCTCGCGCGGGCGGTCGAACAGGGCTGCAGTCGTGCCGGTTCGACCGAGGAAGCTGTCGCCGACGCGGATGTCGTCGTCACCATGCTACCCGCTGCGAAGCACGTGCTCGATGTCTACCGCAGCCAGGTTCTTGGGAAGGCGCCAACGAGCGCTCTCCTGATCGATTGCTCGACCATCGACGTCGCCTCTGCACGTTCGATCGAAGAAGAAGCTGCCGCGCAGGGCTATACGATGGTCGATGCACCGGTCTCGGGTGGCATTGCGGCCGCTGCATCTGGCAATCTCGCCTTCATGGTCGGCGGTTCGGACGAAGCCTTTGCGAAAGCGCAGCCGATCATCGAGCCGATGGCCAAGGCCGTGATCCACGCTGGCGGGCCGGGCGCAGGGCAGGCGGCGAAGATCTGCAACAACATGATCCTCGGCGCGACGATGATCGTCACCTGCGAGGCGTTCGTCATGGCGCAGAAGCTCGGGCTCGACCCGGCAGTCTTCTTCGACATCGCCTCCAAGGCTTCGGGGCAGAGCTGGTCAATGACCACCTACACGCCTGTCCCGGGCGTCGGTCCCGATACGCCGGCTGACCACGACTACGAAGGCGGCTTCGCGGCCGCCCTCATGCTCAAGGACCTCAAGCTCGCGATGGACGCCGCCCAGCACGCGGGTGCCTACACGCCGATCGGCTCGGAAGCTGAGGAACTGTATCAGCGCTTCGTGACTCTAGGCGGGGGGTCGAAAGACTTCTCCGGGATCATCAAGATGCTGGACGACAGCTGGAAGGCGCCAGAACAGAAATAGGAGATCGCATGCGCATTGCCGTGTTGACTGCCCTTGCAAGTGTTTCGCTCGTTGCGTGCGGGCAGAATGCGACTTCGACGAATAATGAGGTTGCCGAAAACAGTGCCAATTCGGTCGAGGCGACTGAAAGCGCCGCCACGCCTGCGCCTGCCCCCGCGACCAAGGAAGAGGCGATGAAAGTCATGCACGAGCGGCATGAGGGAATGGAGCAGATCGGCAAGTCCACCAAGACGATCAAACGAGCACTCGACTCCTCCTCGCCGGATATGGCCGAGATCCAAAAGGCCGCCGCCACGATAGCTGAGCTTGCGGCGAAGTCGCCCAACTGGTTCCCGCAAGGCACTGGTCCGGAACTCGGCAAGACCGGGGCGAAGCCGGAGATCTGGCAGAACTATCCAGACTTCGTCGCTAAGGATCGCGAATTCGGAAGGGCGGCCCAGACGTTCGACGCTGTGGCCCGAAGTGGCGACTTGAGCCAGATCAAGGCGGGCTTCGCTGACCTCGGCAAGACCTGCAAGGCATGTCACGACAAATATCGTTCGGACATGCACCACTAAAAGGCGGGGGATCGATGAAGCTGCCGATCTGGGATCTCCCGACCCGCCTTTTCCACTGGTTACTGGTCGGGCTGATCGCATTCAGCTGGTGGTCGGCGGAATATCATTACGACGACCTTCACATCTGGTCGGGAATGGCGGTCCTGAGCCTGCTGATCTTCCGCTTGCTCTGGGGCTTTTTCGGAAGCTCAACCGCGCGGTTCGCCAACTTCGTCCGCGGTCCGCGCGCCGTATTCGGCTACCTGCGCGGCCAATGGCGCGGGCTCGGCCACAACCCGTTGGGCGCGCTTAGCGTCATCGCTTTGCTTGGGCTCGTGTCGGGGCAGACCGTGCTGGGGCTGATTGCGAGCGACGAGGACGGGTTGATGCAGGGCCCGCTTGTGAACCTTGTCAGCGTGGGCACTTCCGACGCTGCGACCGAGCTGCACGAAGAGCTGTTCAATGTGCTGTTGGCCCTCATCGGGCTGCATGTCGCGGCGATCCTCTATTATCGACTTCGGGGAAGCGCCTGATCGGGCCAATGCTTACGGGACGAGGAGAGGTTGAGCCGGGCGTCGAACCGATGCGTCCGGGCAAATGGTGGGCCGCGCTGCTCTGTCTTGCGGCCGCGATCGGCATTACTCGGTGGATCATCGCCGGAGCACCGCCGTTCGGGGGTTGATCGGGCAGGGCCTGAAGACCACATGGCGCGCATGCTGATCCGCACCGAGCAAACTCCGAACCCAGCGTCGCGCAAGTTCCTTCCTGGCCAGACGGTCATGGAAGGCGGGACGCGGGATTTCCCCGACGTCGAAAGCGCGGAGGCCTCGCCGCTGGCGTCGGGCCTGTTCGCGAACGGAATGGTCGAGGGCGTATTCTTCGGCCGCGACTTCATTTCCGTGACCGCAGCACCAGGTATTTCGTGGGGCGACCTGGAGCCGGTCGTGCTCGAAACCTTGCTCGACCATTTCGTGAGCGGCGCTCCGCTGTTCGCCCAAGGCACTGCCGCCGGCATCCTCGTCGAGGAGGTTCCGACGGTTGAGGAAGATCCTGCGGACGCGGACATCATCGATCAGATCAAGGAGCTGATCGAGACGCGGGTCCGCCCGGCGGTAGCCCAGGATGGCGGCGATATCGTCTATCGCGGCTACAGGGACGGCCGGCTTTACCTGGGGATGCAGGGTGCCTGCTCCGGCTGCCCTTCGTCGACGATCACGCTGAAGCGCGGCATCGAGAACCTCATCCGCCACTACGTTCCCGAAGTGGAATCCGTCGAAGCGGTCTGACTTGGGGATTTATCCACTTGCCCCTTCGGGTTCATGTGAACACATTCCCGACAGGTGAGTTGGGAATCGGACGTGATCTTGGCCATCGATACATCGACTGCAGCATGCAGCGCCGCGCTGTTCGACAGCGACGGCCAGTGCATTGCACATCGAGACGAAGTGATTGGCCGCGGCCATAGCGAGCGGCTGGTGCCGATGCTCGACGAGCTGCTCGACGGCCGCCAGGCGGACGGGATCCTCGTTGGCGTCGGGCCGGGAAGCTTCACCGGAATTCGCGTCGGGATCGCCGCTGCGCAGGGCCTCGCCATCGCCTGGAATTGCGAGTTGAGCGGAATGTCGTCGCTGGCGCTTCTTGCCGCCGGTGACAGTGGAGACGGCGACGTCGCAGCGGCTGTCGATGGTGGGCATGGCGAATTGTTCGTCCAGCAGTTCGACGCAAGGCTCCGGCCGACGACCGATATGTTCAACCTGCCGCCCGACGAGGCCGCCGATTGCATCGGTGCGGAGCTGGTGATCGGTCCCGGCGCAGGGGCCTTGGTCGATGCGCGCGGAAGTGGTCGCGCCGTTGAGGCGCTGCCTTCGGCGCGCAATGCGCTCCGCCTGCCAGAAGAGCTCCGGTCGTTTCCGCCAAGACCGGTTTACGCGCGTGCTCCGGACGCCCGCGCGAGAAGCGCGGCATGAACGCCACAGCCGCCTCGAGCGCAGAACTCCAGCTGGCCGCCGGCGGTTCGTCCGATCTCGATTCCGTCATCGAGATCATGAATGCTGCCTTCGACGATCGCTTCGGCGAAGCGTGGACGAGGTCGCAATGCGCGGGAATCCTGCCGATGCCGGGTGTCAGCCTGATGATCGCGCGATTCGGTGACGGAAGGGTCGCGGGCTTCTCGCTCCAGAGGGGTATCAGCGACGAAGCTGAATTGCTCTTGCTCGCGGTCTCTCCGGAATTTCGCCGCAGGGGCATTGGGAAGATGCTTCTCGACCATTTCCTCAGCCAAGCCCGCGATAATGGTGCGAGCCGGGTTCATTTGGAAGTTCGTGAAGGAAATCCGGCAGTTATCATGTATCGGTCAGCCGGTTTTGCGTTGGTTGGGCGTCGCCGCAAATATTACAGGGGACGATTTGGCGGCGAGTTCGACGCGCTGACATTATCCCGTCAAATATAACTACGATTAACCTGAAGCATTAGCCCGCTGCTATTGCGGCGCTACGGGACATCCCTTAGTTTTGAACAAGTACGCGCCTGTTACGTTTTCGTGCGAACTCTTGCTCGGGGAATTCTTCAAATGAACGGAAATGAAGACGCGGAAGACACGCTGCTTACTCTGACTGCGGACATCGTCGCGGCGCATGTCAGCAACAACAGCGTCGCTGTGAACGATCTTCCTCAACTGATCCAGAATGTACATTCCGCACTTACCGGAATTTCGGGAAGCCGCGCTGCGCCGGAAGCAAGGCCGGAGCCGAAAGTCTCGATCCGCGCTTCGATAAAACCGGATTACATCGTTTGTCTTGAAGACGGTAAGAAGCAGAAGATGCTGAAACGGCATCTCATGACCAACCACGGAATGACTCCCGACGAATACAGGCAGAAGTGGGGACTTGCAGCCGACTACCCGATGGTTGCTCCGAATTACGCCGAACAGCGCCGGACGCTCGCCAAGTCGATTGGGCTCGGCACCAAGCGTCGCAAGCCGCGTGGCCGGAAAGCGGGTTGAATTACGAAGGGAGCGGGGCGACCGCTCCCTTTCCTTTGACGCTGCGGCATGCGCGCCTTAACTGAATAACATGACCCGGAAGATCGATATCGAGGCCCTCTGTGCCGACAAGGGCCTGCGGATCACCGAGCAGCGCCGCGTCATTGCTCAGATCCTGTCGGAAGCCGAAGACCATCCCGACGTCGAGACGCTGCACGAGCGCGCCGCGGCGGTCGATCCGAAAATCTCGATCGCGACCGTGTACCGGACGGTTCGGCTGTTCGAAGAAGCGGGCATCCTGGAGCGCCACGAATTCGGCGACGGACGTTCGCGCTACGAAGCCGCTTCGGATGCGCACCACGACCATTTGATCGACGTCGAGACCGGGAACGTCATTGAGTTCGTCGATGAAGAGCTCGAAGCGCTTCAGAGACGGATCGCGGAGAAGCTCGGCTTCCGCCTCGTCGACCATCGCATGGAGCTTTACGGCGTCGCACTCGACCGCAACCGCTAAGAGCGAGACCGAAAGCTCACAGCTCCGGGCCGCAATCCGCAGCCTTCTGCTTCTGCTGCTTTTTGCAGTCATCTGCCCGATCCATGTCGCGACCAAGCATCTCCTTGGCAAGTCGGCTTGGCCGAAGCGGTTCCTTGGGATCGCCGCGCGCATCGTGGGTGCCCGGCCAATTGTCATCGGCGATGCACTCGATCCGCACACTTTGCTGATCAGCAATCACGTCAGCTGGCTCGACATATTGATTCTTGGCGGAACGACCGGGACGGCGTTCGTCTCGAAGGACAATCTCGGGCATGGCGTGATCCACTGGCTCGCCGATCAGAACCACACGCTTTACGTGCGCCGCGAGGACCGCAAGGGCTCGAGGGACCAGGCCATGGCCATTGCCCGCGCCGCCGAGCGAGCCCAGCCGATCGCCCTGTTTCCGGAGGGGACAACCGGCCCGGGAGATCATCTGCTTCCGTTTCGCTCGTCGCTCCTGGAAGCGACGTCCTACGCATCGGCGAACGTGCAGATCAGGCCGGTGGTCCTGGATTACGGACCTGCTGCGACCGAGGTGGGCTGGCATGGCGAGAGTGGCAAGGAGAACGTGCTTCGTATCCTCGGAGGAAGGGCACCTTGCCGGTGATCGTCCATTTGCTTCCGCCGCTCGATCGGACTAGCGACCGCAAGGCGTTGGCGCAGAAGGCGCGCGACGCGATAGCCGAAACCCTCGCTTCAAGTCGCGGCTCGGCTCCCCTATACCCGGACCACAGATGAATTCCGTTCCAAAAACCTTTCGAGTCAAATCCTTCGGCTGCCAGATGAACGTCTACGACGGCGAGCGCATGGCCGAGCTGCTTGGCGCCGACGGCCTGACCGCGGCCGCCGATGGCGAGGACGCCGACCTGGTCGTGCTCAACACCTGTCACATCCGCGAAAAGGCCGCCGAGAAGGCCTATTCGGACGTCGGCCGCTTGCGGCGCGAAGATGGCTCGAAGCCGCTGATCGCGCTGGCCGGCTGCGTTGCCCAGGCCGAGGGTGCCGAGGCCAGGAAGCGCTCGCCGATGATCGACATGGTGGTCGGTCCGCAAGCCTATCACCGCCTTCCGGAGATGGTCGCCGACGCGGTTCGCGGGGCTCGTCCGGTAGACACGGAGATGCCGGCGATTTCGAAGTTCGACGCCTTCCCGAAGCGGCGGCGCGCGAATCCCAGCTCGTTCCTCACCGTGCAGGAAGGCTGCGACAAGTTCTGTACCTATTGCGTCGTGCCCTACACGCGTGGTGCGGAGATCTCTCGCCCGTGGACGGATATTGTCAACGAGGCGTGTGAACTGGTGGAGTCCGGCGCCCGCGAGATCGTGCTGCTCGGGCAGAACGTGAATGCCTGGACTGAAGGGGATCGCGGGCTGGCCGAGTTGATCCGGGAGCTGGACCGTATCGATGGGCTGGAGCGCATCCGCTACACGACCAGCCACCCGGCCGACATGACCGACTCTCTGATCGAGGCGCATGGTGAGGTAGAAAAGCTGATGCCCTACCTGCACCTCCCCGTGCAGTCGGGAAGCAATCGCATCCTCAAGGCGATGAACCGCAGCCACACGGCTGAAACATATCTCGCGATACTGGCAAAGGTGCGCGAGGCCCGGCCCGACATCGCCTTGTCCGGCGACTTCATCGTCGGCTTCCCGGGCGAAACGGAAGAAGATTTCACCGCCACGCTGAATCTCGTTGACGAGGTGGGCTACGCATCCGCTTATTCGTTCAAGTATAGCCCGCGGCCGGGCACGCCCGCCGCCACGATGGAGGACCAGATCGCGCCCGAGCTGATGGATGAGCGGCTTCAACGGCTGCATGATCGGATCAACACGCACCAGACCGCGTTCAACCGGGCGAGCATCGGAAAAGAGACAGAGGTCCTGATCGAACGTCGCGGCAGATATGCGGGCCAGATGATTGGCCGCTCTCCCTGGCTTCAGTCGGTCCACGTCGAGACGGACGCGGTGCCGGGTGACGTGGTTCGCGTCACGCTAGCGGCCGCCGGTCCGAACAGCATGACTGGTTCGCTCATCACGAAGGTGGCCGCCTGATGGCCCGCCGCGAACCGGCCGCCGTCGCCAACGACGCCGGCCGCGCCCGCCTCGAACTGGAGTTTGAGCAGCCCTACCTGCTCGGTCCGCTCTTCGGCGACTACGACCGCCACCTGATCACCATCGAGCAGCGCCTCGGCGTGCACATTTCGGCGCGCGGAAACCGGGTCCAGATCGAGGGCGATGCTGATGCCGCGGCGCGCGCTCGCGAAGTGCTCATGGGCCTCTATAACCGGCTCGACCAAGGCCATGATGTCGATGCTGAGGCGGTCGAAGCCGTGCTTGGCATGGCCGTCCAGCCGAACCTCGACGGCATCATCAACGAGGAAGTCGCCTCTCCACCCCGGGTGATGATCCGCACGCGCAAGAAGACGATCGTCCCGCGCTCCACGACCCAGACGACCTACATGGAAGCGCTGGCGCGCGACGAGATGATCTTCGCGCTTGGCCCGGCGGGTACCGGCAAGACCTATCTCGCCGTCGCCCAGGCTGTTTCGCAGCTCATCACCGGTTCGGTCGATCGGCTCATCCTGTCGCGTCCGGCCGTAGAGGCTGGCGAGCGGCTCGGTTTCCTTCCCGGCGACATGAAGGAGAAGGTCGATCCCTATCTCCGCCCGCTCTACGACGCCCTCTACGACATGCTCCCGACCGAGCAGGTCGAGCGCCGCATCGCGTCGGGCGAGATCGAGATTGCGCCGATCGCCTTCATGCGCGGCCGTACCCTGAACGATGCCTTCATCATCCTCGACGAGGCGCAGAACACCACGCCTCAGCAGATGAAGATGTTCCTGACCCGCTTTGGCATGCGCAGCCGGATGGTGATCTGCGGCGACCCGCACCAGACCGACCTTCCGAACGGTGTGACTTCCGGCCTCAATGACGGCGTCGGAAAGCTCGAAGGCATCAAGGGATCGAGGTCGTCCGCTTCTCCGCCGCCGACGTGGTGCGCCATCCGCTGGTCGGACGCATCGTCGAGGCTTATGAAGGCCCAAGGGCCTGATGCGCGGATGATGCTCGACATCGACATAGAAGCCGACGCGGAGTGGGACAGTAGCATCGACTGGACGCTGCTCGTCCGCCGTGCCGCCGAATCCGCCGTTGCCGAAAGCGCATTCCCGCAGCTTGCCGCCGGTGCCCGACCGGTCGAGCTCTCCGTCCGGCTGACCAGCGACGAGCAGGTTCGCGCGCTCAATGCCGAGTGGCGCGGCAAGGACAAGCCGACAAACGTGCTGTCGTTTCCGCTCGCGGAAGCCGACGATCTAGGAAGCTCCGAAGGCGAAGGCCCCGAACTGATGCTCGGCGACATCGTCCTCGCCCGCGGCGTCTGCGAGCGTGAGGCGGCTGAGAAGGCTATCCCGGTCGAAACCCACGCGGCGCACCTTCTCGTGCACGGGACGCTGCATCTGCTCGGCTATGATCATCACGACTATGACGAGGCAGCCGACATGGAAGGCCGCGAGGTACGGGCGCTTGCCCGCCTCGGCATCGCCGACCCTTATGAGGGCGGCCACTGATGGCGACTCGTCACGATGAAGGCGGCTCCCGATTATGGCGAGGCATGCGCTCGCTGATCTTCGGCGAGGGCAGCGAACAGACGCTTCGCGACGAGATCGAGGAAGCGATCGACGAAGCGGAGGAGGGCGGCGCCTCGCGCTCCATCGCAGGCGACCTCAGCCCGACCGAGCGCCAGATGCTCCGCAACCTGCTTCACTTCGGGGAGCGGACTGCGGGCGACATCTGCGTAACCCGCGGCGACATGATCGCCGTGCCCTCGACGATTGGTTTCGATGACCTGGTCCGCGCGTTCGCGGACGCGGAGCACAGCCGGCTGCCCGTCTATGGGGAGAGCCTCGACGAGGTGGTCGGCATGATTCACATCAAGGACGTCTTCAAGGTTTCCGTCGATCTTGAACGCGACCGCTCAGTGCGCGCTCTCATGCGCGAGCCGCTCTTCATCCCGGAATCGATGGGCGTGCTCGATCTGCTCGCCCGGATGCGAGCCCAGCGCATGCACCTCGCAATCGTCGTCGACGAGTTCGGCGGAACCGAAGGCCTGGTCACAATCGAGGACGTGGTCGAGGAGATCGTCGGGGACATCGAGGACGAGCACGACATCGAGCAAGCGGGCATGCTGACCATGCTCGACGACGGTGTTTGGGAAGCCGACGCCCGGATCGAGCTGGACGAACTTGCGAAGGCGGTCGATCCGCGTCTCACATGGGAAGAGGATGAGGTCGATACTTTGGGCGGACTGATGTTCCTGCTTGCGGGTCACATCATCCCGCCGGGCGAATCCGTCTGCCATCCAAGCGGCTGGCGCCTCGAATCCATTGCGGCGGACCCGAAGCGCATCGTCCGCGCGCGCCTTCATGCGCCCGAAGGCGAAGAGCGCTAGTTCTTCGCGAACAGCTTGGCCGGGTCGGCCATCGCCTTGAATTCGAGAGCATTGCCCGCAGGATCGAGCAGGAACATGGTCGCCTGCTCGCCGGGCTGGCCTTCGAAGCGAACCGTCGGTTCGATCACGAATTTCGTGCCCGCCGAGCGAAGCCGGTCGGCCAGCGCCTTCCAGTCGGCCATCGCCAGGACGAGCCCGAAGTGGGGCACGGGAACGTCCTCGCCGTCGACCGGATTGCTTGCACGGGCACGAACCGCATCGGGCGCAAGATGCGCGACGATCTGATGGCCGTGCAGGTCGAAGTCGACCCAATGATCGGCGCTCCGCCCTTCAGCGCAGCCGAGAAGGCCGCCATAGAATCGGCGCGCCGCCGCCAGATCGTCTACCGGGAATGCGAGATGAAAGGGTGGAAGCGTCATTGCTCTCTCGTGCGCGCCCGGCTCAATGCTGTCCAGACTTTCGGCGAACGAGAGTAGCGGCTAGCGAGCAGCGGATGCTTTTCCTCGTCGCGTTCGTTGCCGGTGCGGTTTCCGCATTCGCCTTTCAGCCGGTTGGTCTCTGGCCGCTGATGCCCATCGCGATTGCGCTGCTTTGCGAATTGCTTTCGCGCGACGCCAAGTTGAAGCGCGCTCTTCTCATCGGCTGGCTGTTCGGCCTCGGCCAATTCGTGATCGGCCTGAACTGGATCGCGACGGCCTTCACCTACCAGGCGGCCATGCCCGCATGGCTCGGCTGGATCGCCGTAGTGCTCCTGTCACTCTACCTCGCGGTCTATCCTATGCTCGCCGTCGGCATTGCCTGGACGTTTGGCCGCAGCCGGCCGATTGCGCTCGTGCTCTGCCTCGCCGGAGCTTGGGCGATCACCGAATGGCTGCGCGGTGGCATTTTCACTGGTTTCCCCTGGAATCCGGTCGCCGCCACCTTCGATGACACACATCTGCTCAATGCGACCGCGACGATCGGGACCTACGGTCTGTCCCTGCTGGTCGTCCTCGCGGGCGGCCTGGTCTGGCTGCTGGTTCGCCGGGAATGGCGCGTTGCCGGTGGTATCGCAGCGGTCCTGCTGGCACTGCATTTCCTGCCGAGGCCCGACGTTCCGGATCATCCGCAAAACATTCGACCGATCCGGGTCGTGCAGCCGAACATCGGTCAGCAGGACAAATGGCGGCCGGGCTTTTCCGAAATCGCCAACCAGCGTCTCGCGCAGCTTTCGCTGAAGCCCGGCGGCGCTCACCCGCGCCTGCTTTTCTGGCCTGAAGCGGCAGTCACCAATCCACTGCAGGATGCGCGCGGGGTCCCTATCAGGCCTACGCCGCCTTCGAGCAGGCGCGCGCTGCGTCGGTTGTCGGGCCGGGCGAATATCTGCTGACAGGCGGCATTGCGCTGTTTTCGAAGGATGGGATCAATGTCACCGGAGCGGCGAACAGCGTGTTCGTCTTCGGGCAGGGTGCCAGATTGGCGGCGCGCTACGACAAGGCACACCTCGTTCCCTACGGCGAGTATCTGCCGATGCGGCCTTTGCTCTCGTCGATCGGCCTCTCGCGGCTCGCTCCGGGCGACGTCGATTTCGCGTCGGGGCCCGGCCCGCGAACAGTTGCATTGCCGGGCTGGGGCAAGGTCGGCTTCCAGCTTTGCTACGAGATCATCTTCTCGGGCGAGGTCGTTGACCGCCGCAACCGGCCGGACTTCATCTTCAATCCGTCTAACGATGCCTGGTTCGGTTCCTGGGGACCACCCCAGCACCTTGCCCAGGCGCGTTTGCGGGCGGCCGAAGAGGGAATCCCGGTCATCCGCTCGACCCCGACCGGGATCAGCGCCTTGGTCGATGCTCACGGGCAGGTCGTAAAATCGCTTCCTTGGCGAGAGGCGGCCTTCTTCGACGCCGCTTTGCCGCTGCCTGCCGCAAACCCGACTTTCTTCGCCCGATACGGCAATGTCATACCCTTGCTTCTCGGGTTCGCGCTCGTCATCGCGGGCATTGCCCTCGGACGGGCGGGGCGCTATCGGCGGAACACATAAAGCATTCTTTATATGAGGTTCCGGCCCAGCCGGCCCAGACTCGCAAGGACTTCAACCAAACCATGCGCAACTCCTACCTCTTCACCTCCGAATCCGTTTCCGAGGGCCATCCCGACAAGGTCGCAGATCAGATCAGCGACGCTTTGGTGGACTATTTCATCGGCCATGACCCCGAATCGCGCGTCGCCTGCGAGACGCTGGTCACAACTCAGCGGATCGTGATTGGCGGCGAGATCCGTTGCCCACCAGTCTATGACGAGGAACGGTTCAAGGACACGCACGGCTGGGCGCCCGGCGCGCGTGATGAGATCGAACAGATCGTCCGCAACACCGTGAAGCGGATCGGCTATGAACAGGCGGGCTTCCACTGGCAGACCGCCAGCTTCGAGAATCACCTTCATGGCCAGTCGGCGCATATCGCCCAGGGCGTCGACGCGGCGGAGGACAAGGATGAGGGCGCGGGCGACCAGGGAATCATGTTCGGCTTCGCGGTCGACGAGACGCCGGAGCTGATGCCGGCGACCCTTTACTACAGCCATCATATTCTCGAGCGGATGGCCGCTGACCGCCATTCTGGCGCGGCTCCCTTTCTCGAGCCCGACGCGAAGAGCCAGGTTACCTTGCGCTTCGAGGATGGAAAGCCTGCGAAGGCGACGGCCATCGTCGTCTCGACCCAGCACAAACCTGGTTACGACAAAGGCGAAAAGCAGGCCGAGTTGCACGCCTACGTCAAGGCAGTCGTGGCCGATGTTATCCCGGCGGAGCTTCTCGGCAACGAGACCGTCTATCACATCAACCCGACCGGCAGTTTCGAGATCGGCGGGCCTGACGGGGACGCCGGCCTAACCGGACGCAAGATCATCGTCGACACCTATGGCGGTGCGGCTCCGCACGGCGGTGGCGCTTTCTCGGGCAAGGATCCGACCAAGGTCGACCGCTCGGCTGCCTATGCCGCGCGCTACCTCGCCAAGAACATCGTCGCGGCCGGCTTTGCCAAGCGCTGCACGATCCAGCTCGCCTACGCGATCGGCGTGTCCAAGCCGCTGTCGCTCTATGTCGACACGCACGGCACCGGCACGGTCGGTGACGAGCAGTTGGAGCAGGCAATCGGCAAGATCGAGAAGCTCGGCGGGCTGACGCCTCGCGGCATCCGTACGCACCTCGCGCTCAACAAGCCGATCTACCAGGCGACGGCAGCTTATGGCCACTTCGGCCGCAAGCCCGAAGGCGACTTCTTCCCGTGGGAGAAGACGGACCTGGTCGACGACCTCAAGGCGGCCGTCGCCGCCTAGGCTTCGCGGCAGCGCACCCAGCGGCGCTGCCCGCCTCGCCAGATCGATCCATCGTAGAAGCGCCCGTTCTTCTTCGCCAGCAGGCGCGCCTCGCGGCGCATCGCATTCGGGTCCACCAGATCGATGCGCAGTTCCGATGGATCGAGCCATGATTGGGCGATCACCACGCGCACGTCGCGGTCATTGTCGCGAAGGCGGGCAGAAACCATCGATTGGACGGCGGAATGGCCGATGACCAGCGAGACCTCAATTGGACGCGCTCCGGAAGTTCGGCAGGCGAGACCGCCGGTTGCCTGCGCAGGAGCGGCCGTCGCAACGAGCGAGAGGAAAAGGAGCGACTTGTTCATTCCGCGAATCTCCGCCGCCCTTGCTGAACCAAAGATTGCGCGTTTAGGCGGAACGGCATGACTGCGCACAAGGCGGGCGACCCGACGACCCTGAACCGTCTCTACGGGCGAGTGAGCGGGCATAAGCTGCGAAAGGGCCAGCAGGACCTTGTCGACCGGCTACTGCCGCAGATCGAGGTTCCGGCCGAGGGCGAGGTCACATCGGCCCGCCTGTTCGGCGAGGATCGTCCGCTTCACTTCGAGATCGGCTTCGGGTCGGGCGAACATCTCGTCTACCGCGCCGATCTGTTGCCCAATCACGCGTTCATTGGCTGCGAGCCGTTCCTCAACGGTGTCGCGACCGCGCTCGGCCACGTCCGCGACCAGCATCTGACCAATGTTCGCCTTTGGAAGGGCGATGCGCTCGAAGTCCTCCGGCGCGTGCCCGACAGAGCGCTGAGCTTCATCTATTTGCTGCACCCCGATCCCTGGCCGAAGGCGCGTCACGCCAAGCGACGGATGGTCAACGACGGGCCGGTCGACCTATTCGCGGCGAAGTTGAAGCCGGGCGGCGAGTTCCGGTTGGCGACCGACGACCCGACTTATCTCAACTGGGCGCTGATGGTGATGCAGCGGCATGGGCATCAGCAGCAGTTCGAATGGCTGGCGAGGACGCCCAAGGATTTCCTCGAACCGTCCGGCGGCTGGATCGAGACACGCTACGGCGCCAAGTCCCGGCGCGAGGGTCGGCGGCCCTATTATCTGCGCTACCGCCGCATCGGCTGAATCTGTACAGCGCGCCGCATGGACATTCGCGAAACCGTCCTCGCCGCGATCGGCAACACGCCGTTGATCAAGCTCCGCCGCGCTTCCGAAGAGACGGGCTGCACGATCCTCGGAAGGCGGAGTTCATGAATCCCGGCCACTCGGTGAAGGACCGGGCGGCACTGGGCATCGTCACCGACGCCATCGATAAAGGCCAGCTTCGTCCAGGCGGCATGATCGTCGAGGGAACCGCGGGCAATACGGGTATTGGCCTGACCGTCGTCGGCAATGCGCTCGGAATGAAGACGGTCATCGTCATTCCCGAGACGCAGAGCCAGGAAAAGAAGGACACGCTGCGATCGCTTGGGGCGACCTTGGTCGAAGTGCCGGCCGTGCCGTACCGAAACGACAATAATTACGTGAAGGTCGCCGCCCGCATGGCAGAGCGCCTTGCGAAGGCGCACGCGCAGGGAGCGATCTTCGCCAACCAGTTCGACAATGTCGCCAACCGCAACGTGCACGTCCGGACGACAGGGCCGGAGATCTGGGCCCAGACCGACGGCAAGGTCGACGGATTCGTCAGCGCGGTCGGCACCGGCGGAACGCTCGCCGGCACCGCGATCGCGCTTCGGGAGCGCAAGCCGCACGTTGCGATCGCTATCGCGGACATCCCCGGCGCAGCGCTCTACAGCTATTACACGACGGGCGAACTCAAGGCTGAGGGAAGCTCGATCACCGAAGGGATCGGGCAGGGCCGGGTGACCGCAAATCTCGAGGGCCTCAGCGTCGACGACGCTTTCCTCATTCAGGACCAGGAGAGCCTCGAGACCACCTTGCGCCTCATTCGGGACGAAGGGCTCAATGTCGGCCTTTCGACGGGCGTGAACGTCTCCGGAGCAGTCCGCCTCGCCCGCAAGCTCGGGCCCGGCAAGACCATCGTCACCGTTCTTTGCGACCCCGCGACCCGCTACCAGTCGCGGCTGTTCAACCCGGAATTCCTTCGTTCCAAGGGACTGACGCCGCCTGACTGGCTCGAGCATCCTGAGAGTCTCGAACCCGACTTGCTATGAGAGTATGGGACTTGCCGTCACGACTCATCGGGAGGCATCAATGACCCTATCCATTGGCAGCGTCGCGCCGGATTTCACGGCAGAAACGACGCAGGGCCCCATCCGATTCCATGACTGGATCGGCGACAGCTATGCCATCCTGTTCTCCCATCCGAAGGACTACACGCCGGTCTGCACGACCGAGCTGGGCTACATGGCCGGGCTGGCCGACGAGTTCGCCAAGCGCAACACCAAGGTCATCGGCCTTTCGGTCGACAAGGTCGGCGATCACGAAGGCTGGGCGCGCGACATCAAGGACGTCACCGGCAACGACGTGAACTTCCCGATGATCGGCGACCACGACCTCAAGGTCGCCAAGCTTTACAACATGCTTCCCGCCGACGCCGGCGAGACGTCGGAGGGCCGGACCGCGGCAACCAATGCGACCGTCCGCACGGTCTACATCGTCGGGCCCGACAAGCTCATCAAGGCGATGCTCATCTATCCGATGAGCTCCGGGCGTAACTTCGACGAGGTTCTTCGACTGCTCGATTCCATCCAGATCACGGCAAAGCATTCGGTCGCGACGCCGGTGAACTGGAAGCAGGGCGAGGACTGCATCATCGTGCCGTCGTTGTCCGACGAGGCGGCTCGCGAGAAATTCCCGGGCGGTTGGAAGACGCTGAAGCCGTACCTCCGCACCGTGCCGCAACCGAAGGATGAGCCGGCCGTCGAGCAGAAGCTCGAGGTTCCGGTCGCCCAGTAAGCAGTTACCGCCGGGTGGGCGTCAGCTTCAGCAGGCGTCCGCCCGGTCCATCTTCCAGAAGATAAACCTCACCGCCCGCTCCCTGGTCGACCGCGCGGATTCGCTCACCCATGTCCCATTGATCCGCCTTGCGCGCCCGGTCGCCGTCGATGTCGACCCGAATGAACGCCTGGCCCGAAAGCGCACCGATCAAGGCGTCGCCCTTCCACTGCGGGAACAGGTCACCAGTGTAGATCATCAAGGCGCCCGGTGAGACCGATGGGTTCCACCAGACCTTAGGCTCTTCGAAGCCCCGGCTCTTGTGATTGTTGGGTATATCAGCCCCGCCGTAGTGCGAGCCATAGGAAACGCGCGGCCAGCCGTAATTCCTGCCGGGGAGGATGAGGTTCACCTCGTCCCCGCCCTGCGGTCCCATCTCGGACGCCCACAGTCGCCCGTCGGGTGCAAACGAGAGGCCGAGCACGTTGCGATGGCCCATCGTGTAATGATGGCCGCCGATGCGCTGGCCTTCGTCGGTCATGTGGATGATCTTGCCCAGGTCGCTGTTCTGGTCCTGCGCCGGATCGAACTTCTGCCGTTCGCCGGACGAGATGAACATGGTCCCATCGGGGCGAAGGTGATGCGATGCGAGAAATGGCCGTTTCCGGCCACTTTCGGCGACTGGCGCCAGATGATTTTGAACTCTTCGATCCGCGGCTCGCCCTGACCGAGAATCAGTCGCCCGTAGCCGATTACGGCGCCGCTGGTCCCGTTCGGACCCGGTTCGACATAGCTCAGATAAATGCGCTGGTTTCCCGCAAAACCGGGATGCGCGACCACATCGCCGAGCCCACCCTGGCCCGCGACATGCACCGACGGAACCCCAGAGACCTGCTGCTTCCGCCCCGTGGCCGTGTCGAGAAGCCAGAGCCTGCCGCCCTTTTCGGTGACCAGGGCGAGATTGGTCGTGCGAACGCCGCTGCCCGGCAAAAAGTCCATGGCCCAGGGAGAATCGAAGCGCGTCACCTCCGAAACTGTGAACGGCCTGTCAGAGGAAGCCTGTTGCCCGGAAGACTGTCCCGGAGAGGTCCCGCATGCCGCAAGAGCAAGGAACGCCAAGGATTGCATTAAGCGGAAACGCATTCGGCGCTCTTTCACTGGATTGATCGCAATTGCGATTGAAAGCCGATAGTTCCATTCATCGCGATGAAAGTGAACCTTTCTCCCGCACGGAGGCACCCATGACAGCCGGGAGGGTGCGCAGGTGAGTGTAGACAGGGCGACCAGTCGCCCGCGGACCGTATCCCGACCAGGCGCGCCGGACGAACGGGAGCTGATCAGTCGCGTCAGCAACCGGGACTTGGCTGCGTTCGAGAAGCTGTACCGGATTTATCAGCCGCGGCTGACGCGATTCCTGAGCAATCTCGTCCAGCGCCCGCAGCTCGTGGAAGAGGTGCTCGACGATACGATGATGGTGGTTTGGGAAACGGCTCAAAGCTTCAGGGGACAAGTAGATTGTCCACCTGGATCTTCTCGATTGCCTATCGCAAGGCGATCAAGGCGAGGGCGCGCTGGCCCGACCCGGTCGAGGAAGAGCCGGACCTCGGCCAGGCGAGCCACGATCCCAATCCCCACCAGTCACTCCAGCACAGCCGGCTCCGCGAAGCCTTGGCCGCTGCAATGCGATCCTTGTCGGCGGATCATCGCGCAGTGGTCGATCTCACCTACTTTCATGGCTTGGGCTATCGCGAGATCGCCGAGGTCATGGACTGCCCGGTCGATACGGTGAAAACCCGGATGTTCCATGCCCGGCGCCGCCTGAGGCAGGCGATGCCAGGCTCAGTCTCGGACTGGGTTTAGGGAGGACGGCATGAACTCTGAACATCCCGTCAGCGATCCCCACGAGCAGGCGGAAGAGTTGCTGCCGTGGTACGCGACCGGCCAACTTGACGCAGTCGACCGGTCGATGGTCGAGGCCCATCTTTCGACATGCGCGCGATGCCAGAGACAGTTGACCGTCGAACGCAAGCTCATCGACGGATTCCAGACCGTTTCGCCCGAGGTCGACTCCGGTTGGGCCCGGCTTCGCGGGCGAATCGAAGCACCGGTCTCAAGGCCCCGTACATCAGTCGGGGATTTCGCGACTGACCTTTGGCGCCTCCTCACCCGACCTGCAGTGGCGGCGCTTGCGACAGCGCAACTGGCGCTTCTTGCGGTGGCCGCGGCAATCGTTCCGTACTTCACTACTCCCGCCTACGAAGCGCTCGGTTCATCTCAAGCGCCGCCATCAGCGAACGTCATCATCCTGTTCCGCCCTGAAGCGACTGTAGGCGATATGCGCGACACGCTGAAGGCAAGCGGCGCATCTCTAGTAGGCGGCCCGACCGCCGCGGATGCCTATCTGCTGCACGTGCCGGCCGGGAAGCGCCCCGCTGCGCTGGAGAAGCTCCAGGCCGACGATGATGTGATGATGGCGGAGCCGATCGACGAGGCCACGCGATGACGCTTCGTCTGGCCCTTCGCGGCCTGCTCGCGCTCTGCGCGGCACTCGTCTTCGTGTTCTTAGCCGTGCCGGCGATGGCTAGAGGCAGCGCGGCCGCCGGTCCCGAGCGCCAGATCCTGGTCATGGTCCGGCATGCTCCCGATCATTATCGTCCAAACGGCGTCTACGGCGGCGGATATGGCGATGAGCTCGCTCGCAGTGCGCGCCAGCGGCTCGCCCGGCGGATCGCGCGCAATTACGGTCTTACCCTCGTCGATGACTGGCCGATGCCGATGATGGGCCTCGACTGCTTCGTCATGGAGGTTCCTGAAGACCGGACGCCTGCTTCGGCCGTCGAGCAGGTCTCAAAGGATTCCGCGGTCTCCTGGGCGCAGCCCGTCGGGCTCTATCGGACCGAGGCAGAGCCGGCCACGCACAACGACCCGCTTTATCCGGTGCAGCCGGCAGCACGTGCGTGGCATCTCGCCGACCTGCACGAGCTTGCGACCGGCCGGGGCATGCGCGTGGCCGTCATCGACAGCGGGATCGACTCCGGTCACCCGGATCTCACCGGACAGTTGCTGGTCAACCGAAACTTCGTAGCGGGCAGGCAGTCGGTGGCAGAGATGCACGGCACTGGCGTCGCGGGCATTATCGCCGCCAAGGCCGACAATGGGCTTGGCATCGCGGGGGTAGCACCTCAGGCGCACATCCTTGGTCTTCGCGCGTGCTGGCAGTCCGGCCGATCATTCGAAAGTCCTACGGTCTGCGACAGCTTCAGCCTCGTGAAAGCGCTCTATTTCGCGATCGACCAGAAGGCCGACGTGATCAACCTCAGCCTCAGCGGACCCGAGGACCGGCTCATTCACGAGCTTATCGATGTCGGGCTTTCGCGCGGTCTCGCAATCGTTGCCGCCGTCGACAAGGACCGGCCGAACGGTGGATTTCCCGCGTCCGTGCGCGGGGTGATCGCTGTCTCAAACACGCTAATGGCGCGTTCGCAGGGCGCGGTTTACACTGCGCCCGGGCAGGACGTGCCAACGACCGAGCCGGGAGGACGATGGTTTCTCGTCAATGGAAGCTCGTACGCCGCAGCGCACGTCAGCGGTTTGGTCGCCCTGATGAGACAGCGGCATCCGTCTTCCGCATTGGCACTTATCTCGAATGGAGGCGCAATCGATGCCTGCGCCTCGGTCCTTCGTGCAGCGAGCGGCTGTGAGTGCAGCTGCGCGCCTTCCCGCGTCGCGACCGCGCAGCTCGATCGTTAGAGCCAGTCGGACCGGAACCTATCTTCTCGCCTCAGTAATTGGCCTCTGTCTCTCTATGCCTGCAGCGGCAGAGATCGGGGCTACAGTGTCAGTCTTCAGCGAGGCCAGATTCCGCGGCTATTCGCTGAGTGCCGGTCGCCCGGTCGCGAGCCTCGACTTGTCTTATGATTATCCTGGAGGGCTTTACGGAGGCCTGTCGGCGGCTGTGGTCATGGGAGGGGAGGACTCGGTCCGGCCGTTGGGATTGGTATTGAACGGCGGTTACGCGAAGCGGCTTTCGTCCGGCTTGGTCCTGGATGCCGGCGTTGTGCATGCCGCCTACGCGAAATACGCGGCCAGAGCGTCGGGGAGTTCCTACACCGAACTCTACGCCGGCGTGACCCACAAGTTCCTGTCGTCTCGTATCACCTTTGCGCCGCATTACTTCGAGCATGGCGCAAGCACGCTTTACGGAGAGGTGGACGCTAACGTTACGCCCTTTCGGAAGCTCCACCTGAACGGGCATTTCGGTGCGCTGTTTCCGATCAGCTACAACGACGAAAGCGAAAGTCCGGATGTGCAATATGACTGGCGCGTCGGCGCCGCCCGCGAGTTCGGTGGCGTCTCCCTCCATCTGATCTGGTCAGGCGGCGGACCGGGAAAGGATTTTTACCGGGGCCGATACCACGACCGGAATGCGCTCATCGTGGGTCTCAGCTGTCCTCTTTGACAGCCGATTGAACCCTTTGGTCGCCTGGGCGCACTAACGCACTGCTGTGACGGCGATCCGCTCATCCGAGCATCGCTGTCGGCGTGTGTCGTTCCTGAGCGGGGGCAGAACAAGGAGCTTCGATCATGAGACGAACATTCTGTCTCTTTGCCGCGACGGCAATCGCGCTGCCGTCCGCTGCGGTTCCGGCCCCACCGGCCCCCGGCAGCATTTCACCGAACCATGAAACGGGTCAGCAAGTGGGAGGCGAGAACGGCCTCGAATGCGACGAGGGCGGCACACCTCCTAGCCAGTCGGGCCGGGAGCCTGGTCCTGGGTCCCCCTTCCAGGAGGACAGCGTTTCCGGTTCGCACTATGCTGGCAATCAGGACGGCATCAACAACAAGAACACCGCGTCCGTTTCGCAATACGACATTGCCTGCTTCAAGGGGCCTGGTCAGTAGTGACCGGCCAAGGCTGGCCCGCCTCGCCCTCGGGCGGGCCAGTTGCCTCTTAAGCATTCGGCTTGTGCGGCGTGACTGATGATATAAGCCGGAAGGCCCAAGCCGATGCAACAATGCAGCTTACTCTCTCTCGCGACTGCGGTCCCACCGCACGTAATCGAGCAACAAGACGCGAAGGCGTGTGCCCGCGAAGCCTTCGGTGGGAAGAAGGCCTTGTTTGACCGCCTCGCGGGGGTCTTCGACAATGCCGGCATTGCCCGGCGCCACATCGTTGCTCCGCAGGAATGGTACATGTCCGCCCACGGCTGGCATGATCGCAATGCCGTCTATCTGGAAGCCGCCGAGAGCTTGTTCGTCGAGGCAGCGAGCGATGCGATAGAGAAAGCAGGGCTGGCGCCCGAACAGATCGACGGCGTCGTCACCGTTTCCACCACCGGAATCGCGACTCCGAGCCTTGAGGCGCGCGTGGGACCGCTCATGGGGTTTCGGGATGACGTCCGCCGGGTCCCGATGTTCGGCCTCGGCTGCGCGGGCGGGGTGAACGGCCTAGCGACGACCTCGCGGCTTGCCGCCTCGGAGCCGGGGACGAACTGGCTGTTCGTGACCGTCGAGACCTGCTCCATCTCCATTCGCCTCGACAGCGACGACCCCGCTGCGGTGGTCGCGACTGCCCTGTTCGGTGACGGAGCGGCCGCAGCCGTCGTCACCAGCGGCGAGCACAGCATCGCCCGGATCATGGGGGGCGCCGAGAAGCTCTTTCCCGATACGCTCAGGATCATGGGCTGGGATGTCGAAGACCCGGGTCTGGCCGTTGTGTTCGATCGCGCGATCCCGCCGTTTATCGAAAAGAATCTCGCAAGCACCGTCGACGAGATGTGCGCCAAGCTTGGCATCGACCGCAGCGACATTGACCGCCTGTGCTGCCATCCCGGCGGAGTGAAGGTGATCGACGCGATCGAGACGGCTCTGCATCTCAATCAGGGCGAGCTCAACATCGAGCGCGAGGTGCTTCGCGATTTCGGCAATATGAGTGCGCCGACCGTGATGTTCGTGCTCGATCGTCTGCTGAAGCAGGGACTTCCGGACCGAGTGCTAATGACAGCCTTCGGGCCAGGTTTCACCTGCGCCGGACTCCTGTTGGAAGCCGCCTGATGAGCCCGCTCTGGCTGGCGGTAGTCATTCTCGGATTCGTAACCCTGCAAAGGCTCATCGAACTCCGGCTCGCCGACAGCAACAGCAGGAAGCTGCTCTCCGAGGGTGCTGTCGAATTCGGCCGCGACCACTATGCGTTCATCGTCGGTCTGCACATGATCTGGATCGCGGCACTCTGGTGGTGGGCGCCAGGGCAGCCGATCGACTTTGCACTGCTCGTCCTGTTCGCACTGCTCCAGCTCGGACGCGTGTGGGTGATCGCCACTTTGGGGGGTCGATGGACGACGCGTATCATCGTGATGCCCGGCGCGCCACTTGTCCGGACCGGCCCCTATCGTTTCCTCAGGCACCCGAACTATCTCATCGTGACCCTGGAAATCGCCGTCCTGCCCATGGTCTTCGGCCTCTGGCGAATTGCACTCGTTTTCAGCCTGTTGAACGCGATCATTCTCGCGGTCCGAATACGGGCGGAAAACCGCGCCCTGGCCAGCTTGCGAAGCTAATTGTTCAAGCCTATATCGCACTCCTCTCCTCGACATCGTTAGATGCCTGAGGCTGGGGCCCCACGGCTCCGGTCCGAGAGATTTTTGGATTTGAAGGTCGCATGACGGACATCGCCGAATTGAACGCTTTGCTGGAGCCCGAGGTGGAGAGCCTCGGCTATCGGCTCGTGCGCGTCGCGCTCGTGGGCGGGCGTTCCGACCCGACTCTTCAGATCATGGCCGAGAATCCGAGCACTCGTCAGCTCGACCTCAGTGACTGCGAGAAGATTTCGCGGCGGCTGTCCGAAAAGCTCGACGCGATGGAAGCGGAAGGCCGCGATCTCATCGAAGGGGGCTACCGGCTCGAGGTCAGCTCGCCCGGCATAGACCGTCCGCTGACCCGGCTCGCCGATTACGACGACTGGAAGGGACACGAGGCACGCGTATCGCTCGCGGAACCGCTCAACGGTCGCAAGCAATTCTCCGGTACTCTCGCGGGACGGGCGAAGGCGGAACAGTCCATGTCACCGGCAAGGACGGAAACGACTATATAGTTCCCTTCGCATCAATTCACTCGGCCAAGCTCCTGCTGACCGACAAGCTCATCAACGCAACCGCGCCGCTCAGCACCGAGGGCGCCGACACCATCCAGACTGTAGAGGACTAACACATGGCCACTGCCGCCCGCCCGTCGCATCAGCGAACAAGGCCGAGCTGCTCGCAATTGCCGACGCGGTTGCCCGTGAGAAGCTGATCGATCGCGGCATCGTCATCGAGGCGATGGAAGACGCGATCCAGCGCGCCGCCCGTGCCCGCTACGGCGCCGAGAACGATATTCGCGCAAAGCTCGACGGCGAGACCGGCGACCTTCGTCTGTGGCGCGTCCTCGAAGTCGTCGAAGAAGTCGAGGATCATTTCAAGCAGATCGACCCGAAGGGCGCCCAGAAGCTGCAAAAGGATGCAGCCATTGGCGACTTCATCGTCGATCCGCTGCCGCCGATAGAGTTCGGCCGCATCGCTGCCCAGGCCGCCAAGCAGGTGATCTTCCAGAAGGTCCGCGACGCCGAGCGCGAGCGCCAGCATGAAGAGTTCAAGGACCGCGTCGGCGAGGTCATCACCGGCGTCGTCAAGCGCGTCGAGTTCGGCCACGTTGTCGTTGATCTCGGCCGCGCCGAAGGCGTTATCCGCCGCGACCAGCAGATCCCGCGCGAAATGGTTCGCGTCGGCGACCGCATCCGTTCGCTGATCCTTCGTGTCAGCCGCGAAGCCCGCGGCCCGCAAATCTTCCTGTCGCGCGCTCACCCGGACTTCATGAAGAAGCTGTTCGCACAGGAAGTGCCGGAGATTTACGACAGCATCATCGAGATCAAGGCCGCCGCCCGCGACCCGGGCAGCCGAGCCAAGATCGGCGTTATCAGCCACGACAGCTCGATCGACCCGGTCGGCGCCTGTGTCGGCATGAAGGGCAGCCGCGTTCAGGCGGTCGTCCAGGAACTCCAGGGCGAGAAGATCGACATCATTCCATGGTCGGACGACCTCGCGACCTTCGTCGTCAACGCGCTACAACCGGCGACGGTCAGCCGCGTCGTCATCGACGAGGAAGAGAGCCGTATCGAGGTCGTGGTTCCCGACGACCAGCTCAGCCTGGCGATCGGTCGCCGCGGCCAGAACGTTCGCCTAGCCAGCCAGCTGACATCTTCGCAGATCGACATCCTCACCGAGGCTGATGCGAGCGAGAAGCGACAGCGCGAGTTCATGGAACGCACCGAGATGTTCCAGAGCGAGCTCGACGTCGACGAGACGCTTTCGCAGCTGCTGGTCGCCGAAGGCTTCACCAGCCTCGAGGAAGTCGCCTACGTCACGCTCGACGAGATTGCGTCGATCGAGGGCCTCGACGACGAAATCGCCGGCGAGCTTCAGAGCCGCGCTGCCGAAGCGCTCGAGCGCCGCGAAGCCGCTTCGCGCGAGGAGCGCCGTGCCCTTGGCGTCGAGGATGCTCTGGCCGAGCTTCCGCACCTCACCGAGCAGATGCTGGTGACGCTGGGCAAGGCGGGCATCAAGACGCTCGATGATCTCGCCGATCTCGCGACCGACGAGCTGATCCAGAAGAAGCGGCAGGAGCCGCGCCGCCGCGCCGAGAACGCGCCGAAGCGCGCCGAGGACAAGGGCGGACTCCTGGCCGACTATTCGCTGACCGAAGAGCAGGGCAACGAGATCATCATGGCCGCTCGCGCCCACTGGTTCGAGGACGAGCCGAAGACCGAGGAGGCCGCCGATGCGGAATCCTCGCAATGATCCGCTAGAAGCGCACGTTCCGGAGCGCACCTGCATCCTCTCGCGGCGAACCGCGTCGCGGGAGGAGCTGATTCGGCTTGCGCTCGGTCCTGACGGCACGGTTGCACCGGACGTCCGCGCCCGAGCTCCGGGTCGTGGCGCATGGATTGGAGTGTCGCGCTCCGAGCTCGATGAGGCCATTGCCAAGGGGAGACTGAAGGGCGCACTCCAGCGCGCGTTCAAGACGAACGACGTGAAAGTGCCCGACGACCTTGGCGAACTTATCGCCCAGGCCCTGCGCCAGGCAACGCTCGACCGGCTAGGTATGGAGGCTCGTTCGGGCAATCTGATCAACGGCGCCGATCGCGTTGAGACCGCTGCCCGCAACGGTAGCGTCCATCTGTTGATCCATGCGTCGGACGCGGGCGAGGACGGGCGCAGGAAGCTCGACCAGGCCTGGCGAGTTGGCTCAGACCCGGAAACCGTTGCCAACAGCGGTGGCCAAGGTCTTCTATTTCCCGAGGAACGCACCATCTTGTCGATGGCCTTGGGGCGCGAGAATGTGGTACATATCGCGCTGACCGATCGTGCCGCCGCAGCGCGTGTTCTCCACGCGCTTTCCCGGTGGCGCGCTTTCATTGATCCCCGTGCGGGTCTAGAGGGCGGCGACCCCGCTTCTGGCCCCGGCTCGGCTGACGCAGATTTGACGAAGGAATAGGATGACAGACCAGACCGACAAGCCGAAGCTTGGAACCCGGCCGCCGCTGGGCCTCAAGCGCACGGTCGAGACCGGCAAGGTCAAGCAGAGCTTCAGCCACGGCCGCTCGAACACCGTCGTGGTGGAGGTCAAGAAGCGCCGGATCCTCGGACGTCCGGGCGAGGCTCCCCCGCCGAGGCTCCGAAGCCGGAACCCGTCGCCGAAGCGCCCAAGCCGGCGCCGAAGCCCGCTGCCCCGGCTCCGCAGCCGAAGCGCACCGCACCCATCGACGACATTACGGCGCGCAAGGAGATGCAGACCCGCCTCCTTCGCGAGGCCGAGGAAGCGCGCCTCGCGTCGCTGGAGGAAGCTCGCCGTCGCGATGATCGCAAGCGCACCGAGCAAAGCGAAGACGAAAAGCGCCGCGCCGAAGACAATCGCAAGGCCGAAGAGGCTGCGATCGAGCAGGCGCGCGTCCAGGCCGAGGAAGAAGCTCGCGCTGCTGCTGAGGCGGCCGCCGCTCCGGAGCCCGAGCCTGTCATCGAGGAAGAAAGCGAAGATCGTGGCGCTCGCCGTCCGGCCGGCGGTCATGCCCCGGCGCCGCGCCGTCCCGAGCCCGCTCGTCCGAGCCGCGGCCGCGGCGACGACCGCCGTCACCATGGCAAGCTGACCGTCACTCGCGCCCTTTCGGGTGAGGATGACAGCCGCGCCCGTTCGCTGGCTGCGCTGCGTCGTGCCCGCGAGAAGGAAAAGCGTGCCCATCAACAGTCCGGTCCCGCCGCAAAGCAGTATCGCGACGTGGACGTTCCCGAGGCGATTACCGTCCAGGAACTCGCCAAGCGCATGGGTGAGCGCGGCGCCGATTTGGTCAAGGCCCTCTTCAAGATGGGCACGCCCGTCACGATCACCGAGACGATCGACCAGGATACGGCCGAGCTGCTGATCGAGGAGTTCGGTCACCGCATCAACCGTGTCAGCGACGCCGATGTCGATATCGACACGACGGTCGACGTTGATCCGGAGGATACGCTCAAGCCGCGTCCCCCGGTCGTCACGATCATGGGTCACGTCGATCACGGAAAGACGTCTTTGCTCGACGCCATCCGCGGCGCCTCCGTCCAGTCGGGCGAGGCCGGCGGCATCACGCAGCACATCGGCGCCTATCAGGTGCAGTTGCCCGACAAGTCAAAGGTCACCTTCCTCGACACCCCGGGCCACGAAGCCTTTTCGGAAATGCGCGCTCGCGGTGCGAACGTCACCGATATCGTCATTCTGGTGGTTGCGGCCGACGACGGCCTTCGCCCGCAGACGATCGAGGCGATCAATCACACCAAGGCCGCAGGCGTCCCGATGATCGTCGCGATCAACAAGATCGATAAGCCCGAAGCCAAGCCGCAGAAGGTCCGCGAGGAGCTTCTGCAGCACGAGATCATCGTCGAGGACATGGGCGGCGAGGTTCAGGATGTGGAAGTCTCCGCGACGAAGAAGACCAACCTCGACAAATTACTCGAGGCCATCCAGCTGCAGGCGGAGATCCTGGAGCTGAAGGCCAACCCGGACCGTGCAGCCGAAGGCACCGTAATCGAAGCGAAGCTCGACAAGGGCCGCGGCCCGCTCGCGACCGTCCTTGTCCAGCGCGGCACGCTGCGTGTCGGTGACGTGTTCGTCGCCGGTGCATCGAGCGGCAAGGTGCGCGCGCTCGTCGACGATCACGGACGGCAGGTTAAGGAAGCTGGTCCGTCATTCCCGGTCGAAGTTCTCGGCCTGTCGGCGGTTCCCGCGGCCGGCGATCCGTTCACCGTCGTCGAGAACGAGGCTCGCGCCCGCGAAGTCGCGGACTACCGCAAGAGCGTCCTCGACAAGAAGCGGACGACCGCTGCACCGGTCAGCATCGAGAACATGTTCTCGGCGCACGCTTCGACGATTGCGGAAGTACCGTTGGTCATCAAGGCGGACGTGCAGGGATCGGTCGAAGCGATCGTCAATGCGCTCAACCGCCTGTCGACCGACGAGGTACGCGTGCGCATCCTCAACTCGGGCGTCGGCGCGATCACCGAAAGCGACGTGACATTGGCCAGCGCGAGCGGCGCGCCGATCATCGGCTTCAACGTCCGTCCGAACGCCAAGGCTCGCGAAGTCGCGAACCGCACCAAGGTCGAGTTCCGCTACTACGACGTCATCTATCACCTGACCGACTGGGTTAAGGGTGCGATGGCCGGCGAGCTTGGTCCGGAGATCATCGAAACGGTCGTCGGCCGCGCGAAGGTCCAGGAAGTCTTCCCAGCAGGCAAGCGGGACAAGGCTGCCGGCCTGCTCGTCCTCGAAGGCGTTATCCGCAAGGGCCTCAACGCACGCCTCACGCGCGAGGACGTCATCGTGTCGAAGACGACGATCAGCTCGCTTCGGCGTTTCAAGGACGACGTTGCGGAAGTCACTTCGGGCCTCGAGTGCGGCGTGCTTCTGGCGGATACGAATGACATCAAGCCGGGTGACGCGCTCGAAGTCTTCGAGGTCGAGGAGCGCGCACGGACGCTATAACGAATGCGCCGTCAGGAAACTGCAGAGGGCCGCTCCGTACGCCTGCTTCGCGTTGGCGAGCAGGTGCGCCACATTTTGAGCGAATTGCTCCAGCGCGGTGACGTGCATGACGATGTGCTTCAGTCGCACCTCGTCAGCGTCACCGAGGTGCGCATGTCGCCGGACCTTCGGCATGCGACCGTGTTCGTGAAGCCGCTGCTCGGTCAAGACGAAGAAGCGGTGCTGAAGGCGCTTCGCCAGAACACCGCCTTCCTCCAGCGCGAGGTCGCCCATCGCGTCCGGAAGAAATATGCGGCGAAGCTCAAGTTCAAAGCCGACGAGAGCTTCGACGAAGGCACGCACATCGACCGCATCCTCCGGTCGGGGCACGTCGCGCAGGACCTCAACGAAGAATGATCGACGGCCTCGATGCGCCCATGACCGGCGACGGCTGCCGGGCCGAGCTGGTCACCGACGAACGCCTTGAAACGCTCAAAGCCGCCTGCGCGGAGGACCGCGAAATCTGGGCGATCTACGCCAACAATTTCGGGCCGGACGGTTTCGACGAGAGCATCGCGCTCTACCGGTCCAGCCCGCGCAACCGGACCTTCGTTCTTTTCGAAGGCGACGAACTTGCCGGAATGTCGAGCTTCCTCGGTATCGATGATAACCGCCAATGCCTCGAGATCGGCGGCACCTATTATCGGCCGCACCTGCGCGGCAGCGGTTTCAACCGCCGCGTGAAGGACATGATGCTCAAACGCGCGTTCGACAGTGGGATGCGCCGCGTCGAGTTTCGCGTCGACGCTCGCAACGAGCGCAGTCTGGCGGCGATGAAGAAGCTCGGTGCTGTCCGGGAAGGAGTGCTCCGCGCTGACCGCATCACCTGGACTGGCCACGTCCGCGACACCGTCCTGTTCGCGATTCTCAAGGAAGAGTGGCCGTTATGAAGCTTGTCGCCGCACTTCTCCTCCTCGCCGCCGTTCCCGTTCAGGCGGCCGGCCTGACGGTCCGTACCGGTGAGACCTGGATCTTCACGGTCAAGAAGGGAGAACCGGCGCACGCTCGCCGCGTCGCCCCGTCCGCGAGGATTCCGAAGGGCCAGATCAAGGTTTCGGTGCGGCCCATGCTCGGTACGGCCATGACTGTCACCAACAACAGCGCGATTGCCTACACCTACCGCGCGGAGCTTCTGTCGGGCGGCAAGGCTTCGGTCGCGCGATCCTGCACCCTGCCGCCGAACGCCCGCCCGTCGTTCGAGCAATGGCAACAGAACGCCGATGCCGTCCGCATCGGCGGTTTCAAAGTCGCCAGCGCGGACGGGACCTGCTGACCGATGGCCAAGCTCTATTTCTATTATGCGGCAATGAATGCGGGGAAATCGACGACGCTGCTTCAGGCCGACTTCAATTACCGCGAGCGCGGGATGGAAACGATGCTGTGGACCGCGGCGGTCGACGACCGGCTGGGTGTCGGCGCGATCGGCTCCCGCATCGCCCTGTCGGCCGCAGCACACACCTTTGACGAAAGTAGCGATCTCTTCGTCGCGATCAGCAATGAATTGAGAAAGCGCAAGCTCGACTGCATCCTGATCGACGAAGCGCAATTCCTGTCGCAACCGCACGTGCTGCAACTCTGCGAAGTCGCCGACCAGCTGAACATCCCAGTGCTCTGCTACGGGCTGCGTACCGACTTCCAGGCCAAGCTTTTTCCCGGATCGGCGGCGCTGCTTGCTCTGGCGGATACACTCGTCGAACTGAAGGCCGTTTGCGAATGCGGGCGCAAGGCGACGATGAATCTGCGGGTCGACGAGGAGGGCCACGCGATCGTCCGCGGCCAACAGACAGAGATCGGCGGAAACGACCGCTACATCGCCCTTTGCCGCAAGCATTTCTTCGAGCGGCTGAACGAGAGCCGGGCGCGCCAGCTCAGCCTCGGCCTTCCTCGCTCCCAGTGATCAACGGCTGGATCGTGCTCGACAAGCCGGTCGGGCTTGGCTCGACGCAGGCCGTGTCGAAGGTAAAGCGCGCGCTTCGCGATGCGGGAGAACCCAAGCACAAGGTCGGTCACGGCGGCACGCTCGATCCGCTCGCCAGCGGCGTGCTCCCGATAGCTATCGGCGAAGCCACCAAGCTGTGCGGACGAATGCTGGACGCGAGCAAGGCGTATGAGTTCACGGTCAAGTTCGGCGAGGAGACCGACACGCTCGACAGGGAAGGGCAAATTGTCGAGACGAGCGCCGTCCGTCCGTCCCGCGACCAGATCGAGACCGTCATCGGAGCCTTCACCGGCGAGATCGACCAGATTCCACCGGCCTACTCCGCGCTGAAAGTGGAAGGGAAGGCGGCTTACGCCCGCGCCCGCGCTGGCGAACAGGTCGAACTCAAGCCGCGCAAGGTCACCATTTTCGAGCTCAGGCTCCAAGAAACCACGCCCGACAGCGCGACCTTCCACGCGCACGTATCGAAAGGCACCTACATCCGCTCCCTCGCCCGGGACTTCGCCCACGCATTGAACACGGTCGGCCACGTCACCATGTTAAGGAGGACGCGGGCCGGCCCGTTCGGGCTCGAAAAGGCCATTTCACTGGACTTTCTTGCCGAAGCCGCTAAGGCGCGGCGGCTGATTGGGGCGGTACTTCCGCTGGAAGCGGCGCTGGACGACATCCCGGCCCTCCCCATCACTCCCGACCAGGCACAACTGCTCCGCTTCGGACAGCGCCTGATCGGTTTCCCCGAAAAGCCGGGGCTTCAACTGGCGACAGAGGGCGGACGCCCGGTCGCTCTCGTTGAAGCAACGGCCGACGGCCTGAAGGTCGTCCGGGGGTTCAACATCTAGAGACAGGAGTAAAGACGATGTCGATTACCGCAGAGCGCAAGGAAGCGCTGATCAAGGAACATGCCCGCGGTTCGGGCGACACCGGTTCTCCCGAAGTCCAGGTCGCGATCCTCACGGAACGCATCAACAATTTGACCCAGCACTTCAAGGGCCACGCCAAGGACAACCATTCGCGCCGCGGCCTACTCATGATGGTCAACCAGCGCCGCTCGCTCCTCGATTATCTCCGTGGCAAGGACGCACAGCGTTACACGGACCTGATCGCGAAGCTCGGCCTCCGCAAGTAACTCACTCAGCGGCCCCATTCCGGGGCCGCTTACGTTTTGAAAGTCCCGCATTTCGGTGGGGCGTTCATGGGGCAGGAACGAACGCCCCGACCGACCGTGAACCGGCTAGTTCGCGAAAATGATGACCCCGGCAGGCATCCGGCCGCCGGGTGAAGGGACGATAAATGTTCAAAATTCATACTGTTGAAACCGAGATCGGCGGCAAGACGCTGAAGCTCGAAACGGGCCATGTTGCCCGCCAGGCCGACGGCGCGGTCATCGCGACCCTCGGCGAAACCGTGGTGCTTTGCGCGGTCACCGCCGCAAAGTCGGTCAAGCCGGGGCAGGACTTCTTCCCGCTGACCGTCCACTACCAGGAGAAGTTTTCCGCCGCCGGCCGTATCCCGGGCGGCTTCTTCAAGCGTGAGCGTGGAGCGACCGAAAAGGAAACGCTGACCAGCCGCCTGATCGACCGCCCGATCCGCCCGCTCTTCCCCGAAGGCTTCTACAACGAAGTCCTCGTGATCGCGCAGGTCCTTTCCTACGACGGCGAGAACGAGCCCGACGTCCTCGCGATGATCGCCGCTTCGACCGCGCTGACGATTTCCGGCGTGCCCTTCATGGGCCCGATCGGCGCCGCCCGCGTCGGCTTCGTTGACGGGGAGTACATCCTCAACCCGACCCAGGCGCAGATCGCCGAAGGTCAGCTCGATCTCGTCATGGCCGGCACTCCGAACGCCGTGATGATGGTGGAGTCCGAGGCCAAGGAACTAAGCGAAGAGCAGATGCTCGGCGCCGTCATGTTCGGCCACGCCGCCAGCCAGAAGATCTGCAACCTCATCATCGATCTGGCCGAGAAGGCCGCGAAGGATCCGTGGGAGCTCGCGCAGAGCGACGACAAGGCCGCGGTTAAGGACAAGCTCAAGAAGCTCGTCGGAGCCGACATCGACGCCGCCTACCGCCTGACCAACAAGTCGGAGCGCTCGGCTGCACTCAACGCCGCCCGCGAAAAGGCCAAGGAAGCCTTCGCCGAAGCGGACCCGCAGGAGCAGCTGATTGCCGGCAAGGCAGTCAAGGGCCTCGAGGCCGACATCGTCCGCACGGCGATCCTCAAGGAAGGCCGCCGCATCGACGGCCGCGACACCAAGACGGTCCGCCCGATCGAGGCGATGGTCCATTTCCTTCCGCGCACGCACGGCTCCGCCCTGTTCACGCGCGGCGAGACCCAGGCGATCGTGACCACAACGCTGGGCACCAAGGAAGCCGAGCAGATGATCGATGGCCTGGAAGGTCTCTCCTACCAGCGCTTCATGCTGCACTATAACTTCCCGCCCTATTCGGTCGGCGAGGTCGGACGTTTCGGCGCTCCGGGCCGTCGCGAAGTCGGCCACGGCAAGCTCGCATGGCGGGCAATCCACCCGATGCTGCCGAGCGTTGAGGAGTTCCCGTACACCATCCGCGTCCTGTCCGACATCACGGAGAGCAACGGCTCCTCGTCGATGGCGACGGTCTGCGGCGCCTCGCTTGCCCTGATGGACGCGGGCGTTCCGCTCAAGCGTCCGGTCGCGGGCATCGCCATGGGCCTGATCCTTGAAGGCAAGGACTTCGCGGTGATCAGCGACATCCTAGGTGACGAAGACCACCTCGGCGACATGGACTTCAAGGTCGCGGGCACGTCGGAAGGCGTCACCTCGCTCCAGATGGACATCAAGGTCGCCGGCATCACCGAGGAGATTATGAAGACCGCTCTCGCCCAGGCGAAGGACGGCCGTGCTCACATTCTCGGCGAAATGGCGAAGGCCCTCGATCACACGCGCGAAGAGCTGTCGGCTCACGCGCCGCGCATCGAGACCATGTCTATCCCGAAGGACAAGATCCGCGAAGTCATCGGCACCGGCGGCAAGGTCATCCGCGAAATCGTCGCGGAGACCGGCGCCAAGGTCGACATCGACGACGACGGCACGATCAAGATCGCGTCTTCGGACCCGGCCAAGATCGAGGCCGCCCGCAACTGGATCCGCGGCATCGTCGCGGAGCCGGAGCCGGGCACGATCTACACCGGCAAGGTCGCGAGCCTCGTCGACTTCGGCGCGTTCGTCACCTTCATGCCGGGCAAGGACGGCCTCGTGCACGTCTCGGAAATCAAGAACGAGCGTGTCGAGAACGTCCGCGACGTCCTGACCGAAGGCCAGGAAGTGAAGGTCAAGCTGCTCGAGGTCGACCAGCGCGGCAAGGTTCGCCTGTCGATGCGCCTCGTTGACCAGGAGACTGGCGAAGAGCTTCCGGACACCCGCCCGCCGAGGGAGCCGCGCGAAGGCGGCGACCGTGGCCCGCGCGGTGACCGTGGCGATCGTCATCGTGGCGGCGGACGTGATCGCGGCGGACGCGACGACCGTGGTCCCCGTGGCCCGCGCGGCGACCGTGACCGGGGCCCGCGCGACGACCGCGGACCGCGGGGCGAAGGCCGTGGCGACCGCGGCCCGCGCCGGGAGCGCGAAGGCGGCGAGAACGAAGGCAATGCACCCGAGTTCGCACCCGCGTTCCTGACCGGCGGAAACGACGAGGACTAAGCGTCTAGCCAGTCAGACTAACTGAAATCGAAAAGGCCTCGTGAGCAATCGCGGGGCCTTTTTGCTTCCCCGCTAATGCCCATCTCAACTCCTTTCGGACACAAGACCAACAAGGTGCCTCCCGAGATAAGGAAGCCGGCGTCAAGGGATCAGGCCAGTTCTCGCGCGGCGGTTTCCAGCGCTCCCATCGCGACCAGATAGGGATAGGGTCCGTGACTGATCCGGGCGACGCCCACGTCGGTCAGATCGGCGATCGACGGCGTGGTCGACATGCGCATCACGTTGAGCGGCAACGGCGAACCGGCCGCCAGCTCGCGGATCAGGTCGAGGTTGGTGACAAACGGGACGAAAAGGCCGTCGGCTCCGGCAGCAGCATAAGCGCGGCCGCGCTCGAGCGCCTCCTCGACCATCGCCATGGAGTGCTCCTCCGAGGGCTTCTGGAAGAAGACGTCGGTGCGCGCATTGACGAAGAAGCCGGGACAGGCCTGATCGGCCGAGCGGCGCGCTGCTTCGTACCGGGCCGCGGCTTCATCGGCCGGCCTCAGACTCGCGTCGGCGGGATTGCTGTCCTCCAAGTTGCAGCCGATGGCGCCCGCTTCGATCGCAAGGCGAACCGTCGCGCCTACGCCGGCCGCATCCGCGCTGAATCCGCTCTCGAGGTCGGCAGTCAGCGGCAGATCGACTGCCTGCGCAATCCGTCGGATCGTGTCGAGATGGAGGTTTCGATCCACCTTCTCGCCATCGGGGAACCCGTTCGCGGCGGCGATCGACCAGCTTCCTGTCGCGATCGCGGCGGCTCCGGCCTTCGCGACGGCCTGCGCACTTCCCGCATCCCAGGCATTGAACAGGATCAGGGGCGAACCGTGCTTATGCAGCGCCCTGAAGGCGGAGGTCTTGTCTTGCTGGGTCATGCAAGGCGTCCCTAACGCCGTTCAGGGCAGTTTCAAAAGACGATCCAGCGACAATTTGCCGCCACCGAGCGCAATGAGCGGAAGGAGAAGCCCCGCCCAGCTGAGATGCGTCGGCCACGCGTCGGGATAGACGAAAATCTCGATGACCAAGGTCATGACGAGAAGTGCAGTCGCGCTGAACCGGGTGAACAGGCCAAGCGTAAGCAGAATGGGGAAAAGATGCTCGGAATAGGTCGCGGCGTAGGCGGCAGCTTCCGGCGGGATTAGCGGCAGGGCATAATCGGTTCGAAAGAGCTCGAATGCGGTGTCGTTCACCGTCAGCAGCCCGTCCACCTTGGTTCGGCCCGACATGAAGAAGACTGCGGCTATGCCCAGCCTCTGGACAAGCAAGAGCAGCGACATCGGGAGGAGTTGCTCCGAAGTGCTGGCGAAGAAATCGTAGGGTCTGCGCCACACCGGTGCGGAAGCTTGCGTTGCCATTCTTAATTCCTTCCAGGTAAGGGTTGGGCGAACACGCCCAGGTTGAGGAGCGAGACGAAGATCGCCTCGCCGTTTTCGTCGGGGTAGAGCCGGGCGGCGGCGGCAAGGCTTTGGCCGACGTGCTCGCCGAGCCGGATCCCGAACAGAATCCGGTGAGCCGCCGCGCCGATTCGAGGCGTGTGCATTTCGAATGGCGAGGGCCGCGCGAACAATGCGCCCTCAGGCTTCCATTCGGGCTCGATGGTCGACGGCAGCGGGCGCTGGTGGGCGAGCCAGATGCTCATCGCGGGCGTTTGCAGCCAGTTGAACCTGACCGCGGGATGGAGGTTCAGCCGAAGGCAGGAAAGTTCGAGATTGCCGGCGGCAACAAGCGGCTCTTCGTCCGCCGCCATCAGCGATTCGACGTGCAGGCGTTCGACTCGGGCGACGTCGGTCAAATAGGAAAGATCGGCGATCCAGGGCTGCTCGGAAATCCAATCGGCGAACTCGTCTCCATAGAGGGCGAGCACGGGTGATTTCGGCGGGTGGGCAGTCGAATATTCGACGGCGATTGCTTCGAACATTTCCTCGCCGACGATCTGTTCGACGACCGGGTAATTGGATCGCAGGGCCTCGACCGCACCGTGGATCACAGTATTACGGTAGACGGCGAGCGGCCCGGTTGCCGGACGGTCGATCGCTGCCACGAACTGGCGCTGGAAGGCGATCAGGTCAGGCAGCAAGGCGGAGCCCTCCGTCGAGGACGGCCTGAGCGCGGTCGCGCTCGCGAAGCAGCTCGTCGAAGGATGGGACATTGCCGTCCCGCTCGATCAGCGTAGGGCGGGCCCCGATGCGACCGATGAAGTCTTCGTAAAGGGACCAGACAAGCTCGCTGACCGGCTCGTCATGACTGTCGATGAGCAAGGTGCCGCCTGCGTCGTGGCTGTGACCGGCAAGGTGTATCTCGCCGACGAGCTTGGCGGGTATGTCGAGCAACCAGCTCGCGGCATCGAAACCGATATTGTTCGCGCCGACTGCGACGTTGTTCACGTCGATGAGCAACTTGCAGCCGCTGCGACGGGCGAGCTCGCGAAGGAAGCTGGTCTCGCTCCAGCGATGCTGGCTTAGCGGCAGATAATGGGTGGGATTCTCGATCAGGATCTCGCGCCCGAGCGCGTCCTGTACCTGGCCGATGTTGGCGCTGAGGCGGGCAAGCACCTCGTTCGTCCGCGGCAGAGGCAGGAGGTCGGGGAAGCTCCGGCCCTCGAAGCGCGACCAGGCAAGGTGTTCCGAGACCAGCGCCGGCTCGAACCGATCGACCAAGCGCTTCAAGGCCGCGAGATGATCGCGATCCGGTTCGGCAGCGTTCCCGAGTGAAAGGCCTACGCCGTGAAGTGACAGGGACGGTCGCGGCGAAGCTCTTCGAGCATGGCCAGGCGCGGCCCGCCATCGACCATGTAGTTCTCGGCATGAACCTCGAACCAAAGTCCCACCGCCGGCGATGCCATCGCATCGCTGAAGTGCTGCGGCTTGAATCCAAGGCCGGCGGTGGGAGTCATGGCGTTACCGTGCGATCGGCTTCAGCGAGCCGACGCCCTTTGGAGTCTTAATTGACGCGCAGGTGCCCTTGGCGACATATTTCCAGGCGTTGCCCTGGTAGTCCTTCTTGGACGTGCCGGCGCAGGTCGTGCCGGCGCCCGCGGCGCAGTCGTTCTTGCCGGCAAGCGAAATGCCGAAGCACTTGTCCTTGGTCGGCTGCGGCTTGACCGGCGAGGCGACCGCTGCGGTGGCCGCGAACGCGCTGAGCGCCGTGGCGGTGACGATCGTAGCGAACTTCTTCATGTCCTTTTCCTTCCAGTTCAGTGGCGGTTTCCCGGGCGTCATGATCGCGGTTGGAGCGTCGGAGATGAAATGCCCCTTCGGCATAATCTCGATGCATTCAGCCCATGACCGCGTCGAATGCGGCCATGTCCCGCTCATTCGGCAGGGGAGCGTGATGCGTTACGGACCGGAGAAAAAATCTTTCATGGTTGTCCGGCTGGTGCTGTAACCGCGAGCTCGGAGCGGTCGAATGAAGCAGCATGACGAGGCGGATCTGCTCGAAGCCAAGCTGCGCGCGCTGATGATCGCGAGCATGAGCGGCCAATCCGAGGCGTATCAGACATTGCTCCGCCTCTGCTCCGTCCGGCTACGTTCCTATTTTGGGCGTCGCCTTGCCGGTCGCGAGCATGACGTGGAGGATCTCGTGCAGGAAACGCTGATTGCGATTCATCGCAAGCGGGCAACCTACGACCAGTCGCTTCCATTCACCGCGTGGCTGCACGGGATCGCGCGCTATCGGCTGATCGACTTTCTGCGTCGCGACAGGCGCAAATTCGAAGTCCCGGTGGACGATGACGCTTTCGAGTTGGAGGGCGGGGACGCTTTCGCCGCGATACTCGCCGAGATCGACCTGGAGAGCCTGCTCGCCAGACTGACTCCCAACCAGGTCGCCGCAATTCGATTGACGCGCATTGAGGGGTATTCGGTGCGCGAGACCTCCGAACTGACCGGCCAGAGCGAGCCTTCGGTCAAGGTCAATGTACACCGCGGCCTCGGACGGCTCATGGCGACCATCAAGGGCGGCGGACATGCGAACTGACGATCTCATCGCCGGATTGGCCGAAAGCCCCTGGCCCCGCGAGCGGCCTCCGATGCGCCTTGCAGCCGCGCTCCTCACCGGCTGGGCCATTGCGCTGGTCGGCCTTGTGCTGGCGCTCGGCCCGCCATTTGCTGCCGTGCGTGAAACCGGCCTCCTTCCGTTCGCGGTAAAGTTTGGTTTCACGCTGACATTCACCGTCTTCTCGGTGCTCGCCTCGATCGCGGCGGGCAGGCCAGGCAAACGGATTGCCTTCCGGCTGTCCCTGATTGCGGCGCCGTTCTTGGTCCTCGCCATTCTTGCGGCGCTGGAAATTAGCTCGACGCCACGGGATGCCTGGGGTGAGTTATTTTTCGGAACGACATTCATCACCTGTCTGACGGCTATCGTGCTCGGAAGCATTCCGGTCCTCGTCGCCGGCTTTTGGGCTTATCGCGAAATGGCGCCGACGCGGCCCGCCGTCGCAGGTCTGCTCGTCGGCCTGAGCGCTGGAGCGGCCGCCGCCTTCGCCTATGCGCTTTATTGCCCGGAAACGACTGCCTGCTTCCTACTCGCGGCGTATACGCCTGGTGCTCTCCTGGCGTCTTTGGCGGGGATGGCAGCCGGGCAGCAGCTTTTGCGCTGGTAGGCCAGCGTATCGGATCAATGCCTACCGGGCATGCCCGATCTGCTGGCGCCTGTCGTTGCGGGCGTGTAAGTAATCCACGCCTCGAACCCCGAGGGGAACGCGCTCATGGAAATGCAGCAGGTTCGGTATTTCGTCGCCCTCGCGGGTACGCTGAACTTCACGCGCGCTGCCGAGCAGTGCAACGTCAGCCAGCCCGCGCTCACTCGGGCAATCCAGCAGCTGGAGCACGAGCTGGGCGGCCCGCTATTCCATCGCGAACGCGGGAACACACACCTGTCCGAGCTCGGACGGATGATGCTGCCCTACCTGAAGACGGTCGAGGAAAGCTGCCGGGCAGCGCGCGACCAGGCCAAGGCAGTAAAAAAGCTCGAGCAGGCGACACTCACGATTGGCACCATGTGCACGATCGGTCCCCAATTGGTCTCCGATTTGCTCGTTCGATTCCAGGCACAGCATCCGGGCGTGGAAGTGCGGATCATCGATACCGGCGCCCCCCAGATGATCGAATTGCTGGAGAAAGGCGACCTCGAGGTTGCCATTGTCGGCGTCCCGGACGAGCTGCCGCCGACCCTGCATCAGCTTCCGATCTTCGAGGAACGGTTTGTAATCGTTCTTCCGCCGAACCATCGGCTGGTTGCGCACAACCCGGTCCGCGCCGCCGAGCTGGACAAAGAGCCATATGTCAGCCGCTCCAATTGCGAGGTGTTCGAGCCGGTTCGGAAGGAGCTGTTCGCTCGCAACATCTATCTGCAACAGGTCTTCAGCTCGCCCCGCGACGATTGGGTGCAGGGGATGATCAAGGCCGGCCTCGGACTCGGTTTCTTCCCGGAATTCAGCGTGACCGATCCCGATCTCGTGGTCCGGCCTTTGGTCGAGCCGAGCTTCACCCGGACGATCTATCTCACGACAGTGCGAGGCCGTCCCTATTCGCCGGCGGTCGGAGCGTTCGTGCAGGAGGCTCGGCGATATCCTTGGCCGGCGTCACGAATGGCAGCCGCCGGGGCAGACGCGATCTCCCTCCAGCAGCAGATCATGGCAGTCGGCTAAGGCATTCAGCGCCGCCGGGAATCCGCCGTAGACGGCGGATTGCATCAGGATCTCCACGATTTCCGCCTTGGAGATGCCAAGCTTGGTCGCTGCTGCGACATGGTGTCGCAGCTGCGGGCCGCCGTGCCCGAGCGTTGCGAGCGCAGCGATCGCGACGATCTCGCGGTCACGCATGCCGAGGTCGGCTCGCGAGTAGAGGTCGCCGAAAGGGAATTCGATCGCCATCCGCGCAAAATCGGGCGCCACTTCCGCAACCCGGCTCGTCAGGAACTGCTCGAGCGAGCCTGACGACAATTGCTGCATAATCTCCACGCCACGACGGTAACGCTCACTCATTACGCACCTTCCGGTCTGACAAGCTTGGACCCCAGCAACGCGGCCAGGGCCAACGCCGCGAACACGCCCGCAACTGCCGCGGTCCATCCGAGGCGGTCGAACAACTGGCCAATCACCGCTGCGCCGGCGAGGCCGCCGCAATAATAGGAAGAGAGGTAAAGACCGCTGGCGGCCGCCTTGTCTCCTCGGGCGATGCGTCCGACATGCCCGGTCGCGACAGCCTGTGCAAAGAACGTCCCTACGCCGACGAGAGTCAGTCCCGCGATGACCGAATAGAGGCTTGGCAGGAGCACCAGCGCGAGGCCGACGAGCGCGACGGCGAGGCTGCCCGCCGCTGCGGGGCCGGGGCCGATCCGGCGCACCGTGGATCCGGCCATTGGCGTTGTGATCATCGAGGGCAGGAAGACGAGGAAGACCAAGCCAGCGCGGCCATCGACAGCGCATGCGGCGGGCGCATCAGAACGAAGCCGACGTAGGTGAAGATTCCGATGAAGCCGAACAGGATCAGGAATCCGATCGCGAACGTGCGGCGCAGCGCGGGGTCGGACAGATGCTCGAGCCATGCGTTCCAGAAACGGCCCTTGCGATCCATCGGCTCGGGTGCGTTCCGATGCAGGGCCACGGTGACCAGAGACGCGCCCGCGATGTTCAGCAGCGCGAAGAAAAGGAAGCTGTGCTCGGCGCCGACCAGGCTCGCGACGAAGGCGGCGGTCAGGCGTCCGATGAGGTTGCTCGCGACGACCCCCGTTACATAGGCGGCAAGCGCGTGCGCAGTCCGGACTTCGCAACGTTCCGCAAGGTGCGTCAGCGTCAATGTAAAGGCCGCGGCCATGAATAGGCCCTGCACCACTCGCAGGATCGCGAAGACAGTAAGGTTGGGAGCGAAGGCGAGCATCGCCGTCGGCAAGGATAGTACGAGCAGGCTGAGCGCGATCGCGCGCTTGCGCTCGATATTCGCGCTGAACACGCCGACGAGAAGCCCGGAGATCGCCATGCCGAGCGTGCTGGCGTTGGCTGCCAGGCCGATCTGGGCCGGTGTGACCCCGTAGGATTGCGCCAAGCTGGGCAGGATTGCCTGGGTGGCGAAAAGGTCGACCAGAGTCAGGAAGCCGATCACCGCGATGAGCAGCGATCGGTTAGCCGAAAGTCCGGCCGGCTCATGTGCGATCGCAGCGCGGGCAATGTCGGTCATGGCGCAGTCCTGAAAGGGATGGCGTCCCGCCCGGGGGCAGAGGCGGGACGCCGATTTGCCGGCGAGGGAGCGGTTGCCGGCGCGGGGATTACTGGCCGTGGAAGACGTCCGACGAGAGCAGGACGGCCGGCACGTTGCCGTGGTTTTCCCAATAGTGGCTGAGGCCATCGGCTTCGCGGCTGATGTCGCCGGCCTTGTGGTCGATCGGAGCGCCGCAAGCGGAGCTATGCTCGGTGATCGAACCGCTGATCACGTAGATCAGCGCGGGACGATCCTTGTGGCTGTGAAGTGGGACGATCCCGCCCGGCTGAACGACCAGGCGGCGAGTGCGCAACTGGCGGCCGTCGACACCGATCTCGGAACCGAGATTGATCGATCCGATCACGTCGTCGGTGACGCCCTTCGGCATCGTCGGCGCATTGGCGAGATCGCTTGCACCGGCGGTCGAGCACTGGCCAGCAACTGCCGGGGTGGCGAAGCTGCCCATGGCCGCAACGGCAATGGCAGCCGTCGCGAGCTTGGTCTTGAGATTGAACATTGCCGTCTCCTTGAAATCTTCGAATGGGACGGTCGCGAAAGCCGGACTGCAGGATGCCAGAGAGTGTCTTCAGTCCCGTGCGTCATCGGCTGAGTTGCCGGCTTTCACGACGCTTCATCAAATTACGGAGCGCGGGCTTCTCGCGGAAATCGCAAGGCCGCATGGACTTCATGCACGAAGCGCATTTCCATCATTCGCGTGTGTGGCCGATCCTAAGCGCTCAACCAGATTGGAGTGCTCGAAGATGGACATGCAGGTCCAGGAAATGACGGACATGAATCGTCCGCTTGCAGGTAAGGTCGCGGTTGTCACCGGATCCACCAGCGGTATCGGGCTCGGGATCGCCCGCGCCTTCGCCGAAGCCGGTGCAAACGTGGTCATCAACGGCCTGGCAGAGCAGCGCGAGATCGACTTCGTTTGTGAAGAGCTCGACGGGATCTGCCCGGTCAGCCGCATCGTCTACAATGGCGCGAACTTGATGAAGCCCGATGAGGCGACCGGCCTCGTCGAAGAGACAATCGCCGAGTTCGGCGGGATCGACGTCCTCGTGAACAATGCGGGCATTCAGCACGTGAGCCCGATCGAAACCTTTCCGCCGGAGAAGTACGAGGCGATCATCGCCCTCAACCTCTCGGCCGCCTGGTACACGTCCCGCGCCGCTTTCAGTCAGATGAAGCAGGCCGGTTTCGGCCGCATCATCAACGTCGCGTCTGCACACGGCCTCGTCGCATCGCCGTTCAAGAGCGCCTACGTCGCCGCCAAGCACGGCGTGATCGGCCTCACCAAGACGCTCGCGCTCGAGGGCGCCGAGCACAACATCACCTGCAACGCGATCTGCCCGGGCTACGTCTGGACCCCGCTGGTCGAGAACCAGATTGACGACACCGCCAAAGCGCGGGGTATTTCCCGCGAAGAGGTGATCCGGGACGTCCTGCTCGCAGCTCAGCCGAACAAGCGTTTTGCGGAAGTCGAGGAGCTGGGTGCGCTCGCGGTCTTTCTGAGCGGACCCGGCGGCCGATCGATCACCGGGACCGCGCTTCCGGTCGACGGCGGCTGGACGGCGCACTGAGACTGAAATGCAGGAGGTGAGCACTCGACCGCGCGTCGTCATCGTCGGAGCCGGCTTTGGCGGACTGGCCGCAGCCAAAAGGCTGGCCGGCCGGGCCGTCGATGTGACTGTGGTCGACCGGCGCAATCATCACCTGTTCCAGCCATTGCTGTATCAAGTTGCGACCGCAGCTTTGTCGCCCGCCGACATTGCGGCGCCAATTCGCTCGATCCTAGCGAATGCGCGGAACGTCCGCGTGCTTCTCGACGAAGTGCACGACGTAGACGCAGACTCAAACCGCGTCGCCCTCGCGAGCGGACGGAGCCTGGAATATGACTGGCTGATCCTCGCGACGGGCGCTCGCCACAGCTATTTCGGCCGCGACGAATGGGCCGCGCATGCCCCGGGCCTCAAGAGCATAGAGGATGCGCTCGCAATTCGCCGCAAGGTGCTGCTCGCGCTCGAACAAGCGGAAAACGAGACCGATCCCGAGCGCCGCAAGGCTTTGCTTACGTTCGTCGTTATCGGCGCCGGCCCGACCGGCGTCGAGATGGCCGGAGCGATTGCCGAACTGGCGCGCCGCGCGGTCTCCAGCGACTTTAGAAGCATCACTCCGCATTGCTCACGCGTCGTCCTGGTCGAGGCAGGAAAGCGGGTACTTTCCGCTTTTCCCGGCAAGCTGTCGGACGATGCGGCACGGTCCCTGGTCGATCTCGGCGTCGAGGTGCGGCTCGGTTCCCCGGTTTTCGACGTCGGCTCGGGCTACGTTCAGCTCGGCGACGAGTTGATCCTGGCTCGCACGATTGTCTGGGCAGCAGGCGTGCAGGCCTCGCCCGCCGCGGAATGGCTCGACGCCGAGCAGGACATGAACGGCCGGATCTTCGTCGAGCCCAACCTTCGGGTTCCATCTCGCGAACGCATCTTCGCGATCGGCGACACGGCCAACGCAGCCGATAGGAGTGGCAAGCCTTTGCCCGCCGTCGCACCCGTCGCCAAGCAACAGGGGCAATATGTCGCCGACGTCATTCTCGGCCGGCGCAAGGCTGCCTTTGCCTACCGTGACTTCGGCAATCTGGCGACGATCGGCCGCAGCAAAGCGGTCATCGACTGGGGCGCGCTGCAGCTCAGCGGCTTGACCGCCTGGCTGATCTGGTCGGTCGCCCACATCTGGTTCCTCGTGGGCTTCCGAAGCCGCATCGCCGTCGCGATCAGCTGGCTGTGGAGCTACGCGACCTACCAGCGAAACGCCCGCCTCATCACCGGCGAGCACCCAAGCACACCAACTCAACTGAAGCGTCTTCCGACGCTCGAAAGGAAATGCGCATGACAACTCTCGCCAACGAAGTGGCCGCGCTTGGCCAGACCGTGCTCGTCCTTCAGGGCGGTGGTGCGCTCGGTGCTTACCAGGTCGGCGTTTACGAGGCGCTCGACGAAGCCGGGATCGCTCCGCAATGGGTGATCGGCACGTCCATCGGAGCGATCAACGCCGCTCTGATTGCCGGGAGCAAGCCCGGCGAGCGCGTCGAGAAGCTGTGCGAGTTCTGGTCGCGGGTTCAGAACGATCATCTCATTCCGCAGGGCATGCCGAACTGGATGGCCACCGCCGCGCGCAACTTCCGCGCGATCACCGCGGGCGTGCCGTCCTTCTTCACTCCCAATCCGATGGCGTTCCTGAGCCCCACAACCGGCTCGGGGCAGAAAAGGCCGGCTATTACACGGTCGATCCGCTGCGCCGCACGCTCGAGGAACTGGTCGACCTCGACCAGCTGAACAAGGGTGGGACTCGCATCACAGTTGGCGCCTCGAGCGTGCGCACGGCCGAGATGCGCTACTTCGATTCCCGGGACATGCCGCTGACGCTGGACCACGTTCTGGCCTCAGGCGCGCTTCCCCCGGGTTTTCCGCCAGTGCGGATCGACGGCGAGCTCTATTGGGACGGCGGCATCCTCTCGAACACGCCGGTCGAGGTCGTGTTCGACGACAATCCGCGAAAGGACAGTCTCGTTTTCGCGGTGCATATCTGGAACCCGCACGGGCCAGAGCCGGAGACCATCTGGGAAGTGATGAACCGACAGAAGGACGTGCAATATTCGTCGCGGGCCGCAGCGCACATCAAGCGCCAGCGGCAGCTGCACAAGATGCGGCACATCATTGCCGAGCTGAGCAGAATGCTTCCCGAGGACAAGCGCCGCGACAATCGGCTGGCGGACATGGCGTCCTACGGCTGCCTGACGCGGATGCACGTCGTCCGATTACTGGCGCCGGCGCTCGATCATGAAGATCACAGCAAGGACATCGACTTCAGCGCGAACGGCATCCGCCGGCGGCGCGAGGCTGGGTACCGCGACACGATGGAGACACTGGAGAAAGCGCCGTGGCGCGCTCCGGTTGACGACATCGAGGGTTTCATACTTCACGAAGCGAGCGGTGGGCGGATGGTCCAGACTGCTGCGGCGAGGTGATGCGCGAAGCGCATGCGTCCGGCGCATCGAAACCATGAGCAATCGCGATTTCTCCTGAGCCTCCAAAACGGCGAAAATCCCGGACAGGACAAGGAGAGATCAGATGTTCAGAAGCACGAAGCTCCACAAGAAATTCCTGGCGGTCCTGCTTCTCGCAGGTCCCGCGACGGTGGTTACGCCACTGGTGGCCACGGCCGCGAAGGCTGCAACTCCGGTCGCCACGGCACCGGCCGAGGGCGTGATCAGGCAGAAGAGCGACTTCGCCTTCGATGAGACGGTTACCCGCATCAAGGCGGACATCGCCGGCAAGGGCATCCGCTTTTTCGACGAGATCGACCACACGGCTCTCGGCGCCAGCGCAGACCTTCCGATCAATCGCTCGAAGCTGCTGCTGTTCGGCAATCCGCCGCTCGGCGTGCAGTTCCTGCAGTCCAATCCGCTTGCCGGCCTCGACTGGCCCGTGCGCATGCTCGTTACCCAGGACGACGCCGGACAAGTCTGGGTCAGCTGGAGCGACTTCCGCTTCGTAGCCAACCGCTACCAGCTCACCGATCGTGACGCGCAGATCGCCATGGCGAGCGAAGTCGCGGCCTCCATCGCATCTTCGACGAGGAAGTGATCATGCCCTATTTCACCTCCCCCAACGAACGCATCGTCGGCCCGCTGCCACGCCGCGACATCCTCGCCGTTTGCGCATTCCTGAATCGCCAACCGGCGAACAGAAGGGCCGAGACGAACGGCGACGCCGCTGAGAGATTCCTGGACCGACTGGCCGCCGCCGCCCGGATGCAATGACCGCCGAATTGGCGATCGACGCAATTCAAAGGGGTCTTCCGCCGCTGAGGGGAAGGCTCCTTTGGACGTACAGGCTGGCCTGGGTTTTGCTTGCAGCGGCGACGCTCGCCACCCTTGCTTTGGCGCTTTTCGATCCAGCCGTTCAGCCGCTGGTCCTCGGTCTAAGACTTCTCAAGTCCGCAATTGTTGGCGCGGTAGCGACGGTCCTCTTCTGGCGCCGGCAGCGCGACCCAGTTGCCGCGATCCTCTCGCTGGCCTTCCTTTGCTGGACGATCACCAGCAGCTTCGATTTCACGTCGGCGGCGGCTTTGCCGATGCTACTCGACCGCCTGCGCTTTCTGTTCTTCGCCTTTGCGCTGCTGCTGTTCCCTGACGGCAAGTGGCGCCCGCGATGGACGCGGGGTGTTGCCGTTCTCAGCATCGCAGTCTTCCTGCTGGGGGTTCTGGAAGCCGTCGGGCTGCTTCCAACGTCGCTCTTCCTACCTCTTGCGATCGTCTGCGTCCTCGCTGCAATCGTTGGCCTGATCCAGCGCTTCCGGGCCAGCTCGAGCGAGATGCAACAGCAACAGCTGAAATGGGTTGCTCTCGGGCTGGTGAGCGGCGTCGGGCTGATTTTGGTGGCGCGGACCGGAGCTGCGCTTTCCATGCCCGCCGTGGCATTCGAAGCGATGTTCCAGCTTGGTATCGTGCTGGTGGCGCTCGGCTTCCTCGTTCCCCTGTTGCGGTATCGGCTCTACGACGCCGAGGCCGTCATCAGCAGGTCGGCCGCTTACGCGGTCCTGACAGTAACGTTGGTCGCGACCTTCGCCGGCAGTGAATCCCTGATCGAATTGCTCGGCCAGCAGTACCTCGGCTCGGGCATCGGCCAGGTATCAGGAGCAATCGGAGCAGCAATCGCCGCGGTTCTCCTGACTCCACTGAACGATCGCATCAGCGCGTGGGCAGAGCAGAGATTCCAACGAGACCTGGTACAGCTGAAGGCTGAGTTGCCTGCCTTCCTTTCGGAGGCGCCCTCTGGCTGGTCCCCTCGCCAGGTCGGGAATGCGGTCCTACCGCGCATCGCCGACGCGATCCATGCGACGAAGCTGGCGATTGTAATCAAAGGCAAGGTGATCGCGGCCGACGGAATTGAGATCGGTAAGGTGTCGCGGTCCGCAGATGATTTTCTGCTGCGCCTTCCGTTTCGATGTCCCTTCGGCGGAGTGCAAGGCAGGTTGCTGGTCGGCCCGCGCCCGGACGGCAGTTCCTACGGAAAGGATGAGATCGAGGCGCTCGAGGAAGTTCTCCCAGCGCTGCGCCGATCGCTCTTGGCCGCCCTCGAACGTGAGACGGCTTATCGCTCACAGGCCAGGATGCAGCGCTCGCTCCGAGCGCAGATCGCTGAGATATCCATCCGGATTCGAAGCTTGGAATTGAAGGCCTAGCCGGCAGGGGAGCTTTGCGCTGTCCTACAGGCGCTCCCGCTCGAGCAGGTGCAGGACGTACGCCCCGGGGCCATAGCCCACCATCGGGATCGCGCCCGTAGGATCACCGATTTCACCGGGGAAAAGCTCGCACGGCACCGCAACGTACATTTCCGGGATGATGTTGTGGTCGGCGGCGGACTTGTCGACGATGCGGCTGAGCATCGCGTCGGCTTCCGCGTTCCGGCCAAGCCTCCGGTAGAGTTCCGCCAGAGTGAAATCGACGAACAGGAACTCCTGCCGCTCGTACCAATATTCGAAGATCTTGGGGTCCGTGTAAGTGCTGCGAACGCGGCGGTATCCGCCCGATGCAACCTTCAGCAGTTCCATCCTCTTCACCGTATCACGGATCACTTCCGGGTTACGGACGAGGCCGAAATTGATGACCGGAACCAACGCTCCGTCGATGTCGTTCTTGACGCCGTCCTCGAGCGTGCCGCGCAGCCTTCCATCGCGAATGAAGGCTTCATTGAAGCCCTTCTCCAGAAGAGCGCCGTCATGGATCGCTTGTTTGCGTGACGCCTCATCGCCGGCACGCCGCGCAACTTCCGCAAACTCGCGCAGCCCGACGATCGCCAAAGCGGTCGAGAAGGCGAAGTGCTTCTTGTCCTTCTGCCGCTCCTCCCAGATCGAGGTGTCGGCGGCGACGATCAGCCCGTCGCCATGCTTCTCCGTATTGGCCATGAGCGGCTTCACGATGAGATCGCGGGCGCTTTCATACAGTGGTCCGCGATGGGTTGCGGCCTTCGGCAGCTCCGGATCGTCGTACTTGCGCAGATACTCGCCCACCACCCAGAGCACTTCGCCCCAATTGTCGAACTCGATGTTGGTGCTGCCCTCCTGGGTAAAGAAGGGCTCCTCCTCGCCGTTCCCCCAATAGCGCACGACCGAGACCTGATAGTCCGCGCCGTTCACTTCACTCCGCATTTTGCCGGTCGGCCGGGCATTGAAATAGGCAAGCAGGGCCGCGCGCGCTTCAGCCCGGTGCCCCATGCGAATGAGCGCTGCAGTCGCCCAGGCCATGTCGCGGACCCAGGGCGTGGAATAAACGTCCGGCAGGGCAGCAACGATCAGCCCGTTGCCGTATCGGCCGGGCCGGTTCGGCTCGCGGCTCTGGGCGATGCGCAGCATGGTTTCGCTTTGACGCCAGAGGTGACGCTCTTTCTCGGACTTGAAGTGCACGGCCGGCTTGGCGCGCCATTGCTCGAACCGGGCGAGTTCGCGGGTGAGCAGTTTCCCGGAAGAAAGGCCCGCTCGCCAGCGCACGAATTCCTCGATGGCCGTTTCGGCCTCGCTCTCCTTCTCAATGGAGATCAACGCCCAGGCCGAACTCCCCACCAGGGTCTGGTCCATCCGCGCCGCTCCACCTCGCGGCCCGTCCAAGGGTATCACCAGCAAGTGCTCTTCAATCCCGTTGAAGCGCATCATCCGGGCATTGGTCCCGGCGGCGCTGACAAGTTTTTGGGATGCGAGCGGCCGGTTCCATTCGACACGCCACGTCGCCGTGCTCGAGCCGATAATCAGTGCCGGGCGATTGAATCCGAATGGCATGTAGAGCGTGCCGATGCCGTCGGCCCTGCGCATTCGGATGACGTGCGTGTCATTGACGTATTCTGCCATGCTCGCCCGGCCCGGTTCGCCCCAGCCGAGCGACTTGATGAAGGTGGGCGTCTCGATCCCTTCGCCCAACGAACTGGCCGGATCAGGCCGCGTGTAGCTGTGGGGATGGGGGTAGAATTTCGTCGCAGTCCCGCTCTCCGGCGCGATGACCGCGAACCCAAAGCCATTGCCCGTGACCAGATGGGAAGCCGCCGCCGGCACGGTGAACGAAAACCACAAGCAGATGAATGCAAGAACGCGCATCGCAGCCTTCACAGGACGCCGAAGGTCCAGCCTTCGGCCAGCGCAATCTCCCGCGTCAATCCCTCGGGCTCGAACGCGCCCGTCTCTTGTGTCGCAAGCGCGCGCATTCCGGCGGCGGTGACGAGGGCATCGGTCTGGTGATCGTTGGGCTCGAAGCTCAGCCGAGCCGGCTTGCTGCCGAGGCCGGCCAATGCGCGGTTGAGCTCGGCACGGGTGCGAAGCTTGGCGCCTGTCATACCGGCGCGGCGCAAGTAAATTCGCGTGTAGATTTCGGCGACCGCACTGCCGTGCTCCGGGAGTGGGTCCATCGGAAAGATCGCTACCTTGCCGTCGAGCCGATGGAGCAGCCGCATCCCCGAGAAGCTGGCCTTCGCCACCTGCGCTGCGCCGATCGCGTCAAACGCGCTTGCTGTCTTGCGTCCGCCTTGCGCGTTCAGCCGAGCGTCGCACTGGCGGAAATGCATGAAGTCTGCCTTCACGCCGTCGGCGATGCCGAAATAGAAGTGTCGCCGGTGAGCCATCTCGAGAAAGCTCGCCGCTCCGAGATCCTCGTCGTCGCACTTCGCGTCGACATAAGCCCAAAACTCGCGCGCGGTCTTTGGAACGCCGGGCTCGCCAAGCAGATATTCGCCGCGCTCGATGATCGGCGGGCGAAGCTGAAGTCGAACCCGAACAGGGTCGGCTCCTTAGAGGCGCGCTTCAGCAACCAGTGAAGGACTTCCTCTCGCGACCAGATATGCCCCGGCCGGATCAGGCGGGGCGGAGCATCGTGCCGGGCCTCGGCAATCGCGATGCCCTTGTGCCGCCGCCCTTTCGCGCCGGACCAGTCGATCGCGACGAACGCGTCGAAGTGCGGCGTCACACCAGGGGCGGCTGGCGCTCATCCTCGCCCGTCGGGTCCGCCGGCTTCTTCAGTCTGGGCGGAGCGGGACGGCGGGCTGGCGGCATTTGCTCGTCCGCCCAGCGCTCCAGGATTCGCGCGGCTGCATCACGTCCGCCGAGGCCGAACGCGATGGCTGTGGCAACCGCCGCAGAACCGAGGATCAGGCCGAACGCCATCATCACGATCTGGTCGGCAAGTCCCATGAAGGTGAGGCCGATCGCGGTGAACAGGGCGATGATGGCATATTTGATAATCGTCTGCGCGTAATTGCCTTCCCCCGTGGAGCTCCCGACCAAGGTCGACAGGATGCGTGCCAGGAAGATTCCGACAACGATGATGACGGTGCCGAAGATAACCTTTCCGCCGAGCGCGGTAACCTGGAACAGCAGCATCGCGGTGGAATCGCCGCCGATCTTGTGGGCCGCTTCCATGAAGCCGACGATGAGCGCCGCGATCATGACGATGTTGCCCAGGATCCGCGACGGAACGGCGGTTGCCGGCATCATGCCGAGCGCGCGCAGCGCGTTGTCGATTCCCAGGCCCGGGAGGACGGTTTCGACCAGGCTCTTTCCCCAGCGCCCTAGGACGAAAAAGAATGCAAGGATGATTAGTGCTGCAAGCACGTTGGGGATCGACAAAGCGATGGTCTGGAGCATCGCGGTCGCAGGGTCGGAGATCGCCGAGATCTGCAAGACTCGAAGGGCACCGATCGCCGCGAAGATGATGATGATCGCGGAGACCGTGACCCCGACCGCCTTGGCGATCGAGCCGCGTGCCGGAGCTACACCGTCCTGCGCAACGCCACCTTCGTCGACCGCCAGAGGCGCGTCGCCGATCGAGATTCCGGCGCGGCTGAAAAGGCGCTCGAGGTTGAGCGCTCCGAGCGCCGCCTCCACAACGTGGCGGACGACGCGAGCGAGGATCAGACCTGCGAAGAACAGGACGCCAGCGCCGATTACTCGCGGAATGAAGGCGAAGACCTCATTGGTCATCACCGTTACCGGAGTGAGTACTTCGTTGAGCCCGAGCGGCTGGAGCGCGGCGACCAAGCCGACGAGCCAGACCAGCCAATAGACGAGGCGGCCGAGCTCAGTTCCGACCGAGTCCACGCCCGCCTGCGGATGGCGCTTCAGCACCGGCATACGGTCGATGAGCTTGGCCACGCCCCATTGCACCGCCTTGGCGATGAAGTGCGTGGCGATGAGGATGAGGATCGCGAAGACCACTCGCGGTCCCCACTGGATCAACTGGTCGCGCCAATAGGCCGCAGGCGGTTCGGTCTGGTACATGCTCACCCTCCGTTAGTCGTCGTCGGTTTTGCGCTTCTCGCGAAGCTCGTTCCAAAAGGCGATGCGCTCGGCAATCCGCGCTTCGAAGCCACGCTCGCTGGGCTCATAGAAAATCTGCCGGTCCATTTCTTCGGGCCAGTAATCCTGGCCGGAAAAGCCCGCGTCGGCGTCATGGTCGTAGGCATAGCCCTTGCCGTAGCCGATGTCCTTCATAAGCCGCGTCGGCGCATTCAAAATGTGCGACGGCGGCATCAGCGACGCGGTCTCCTTCGCACTTCGATAGGCACTCTTCTGCGCCATGTAGGCCGCGTTCGATTTGGGCGCGGTCGCGAGATAGAGGCAGGCCTGGACGATCGCGAGTTCGCCCTCGGGTGAGCCGAGGAAATCGTAGGCGTCCTTGGCAGCGAGGCACTGCACCAGCGCCTGCGGGTCGGCGAGGCCGATATCCTCCATCGCAGCCCGAGTCAGGCGGCGGAGGACGTAGAGCGGCTCCTCGCCCGCAACGAGCATGCGCGCGAGATAATAAAGCGCGGCCTGCGGATCCGATCCGCGCAGGCTTTTGTGAAGCGCGGAGATGAGGTTGTAATGCCCCTCGCGGTCCTTGTCGTAGACTGGGACGCGGCGGTGGAGCAGCGCCGCCATGCCCGCTGGATCGAGCGGGCTGTCGAGGTCGACGTCGAACAAGGTCTCGACCTGATTGAGCAGGAAGCGGCCGTCGCCGTCGGCGCTGGCCACCAGTGCATCGCGAGCATCCTTGGTCAGCGGGATCGGTCGGCCGACTTCGGCTTCCGCGCGCTGGATGAGGGTTTCCAACGCTACTTCGTTGAGACGGCGAAGGATCAGCACCTGACAGCGTGACAGGAGCGCCGCGTTGAGCTCAAAACTCGGGTTCTCCGTGGTCGCGCCGACCAGGGTGACCGTGCCGTCCTCGACATAGGGCAGGAAACCGTCCTGCTGGGCGCGGTTGAAGCGGTGAATCTCATCCACGAACAGCAACGTCCGCTGTCCGGCGCGAGCCGCGGTTTTTGCTTCGGCAAAGATCTTCTTGAGGTCGGCGACGCCGGAAAACACGGCGGAGATCGGCACGAAGCGCAGGCCGACCGCATCCGCCAGAAGACGGGCGATGCTCGTCTTGCCGGTCCCCGGCGGGCCCCACAGAATCATCGACGACAATTTGCCGGCCGCCACCATGCGGCCGATCGCACCGTCCGGTCCGGTGAGGTGTTCCTGCCCCACGACCTCGTCGAGCCCTTGCGGCCGCAGCTTGTCGGCAAGCGGGGCATTCGCCGCGGTCGCCGGTCGGGCGTGCTCTAGCTCTTCGTCGCTGAACAGGTCGGCCATCTGCGAATGCCAATGGCCCAGTGCTCCGAAAATTGCATCACCCGTCTTGTCGAAGATGTTACTGAGATATATCTTAGATGCATCGAAAGGAGTCTTTGATGAGACATAGACACGGAGGCTGCCATCCGCGCGGCCGTATCGAGATCGACGTTCCGGACGCTCTGTTGGCCATGGGCCGCAGGTCGGGTGGCTGGGGTCCGTTTCACTTCGAATTTGATGACAATGGCTGGAGCGGCGGTCGCCGCGGCGGCGGTCGCAGAAGCCGGCGGATGTTCGAGTCCGGCGAGTTGCGGCTGGTCCTCCTGAAGCTGATCGCCGACGAGCCGCGCCACGGCTACGATTTGATCCGCGCGATCGAAGACCTGACTGGCGGCGAATATGCGCCGAGCCCGGGCGTGGTCTATCCGACGCTGACGCTGCTGCAGGACATGGGTCTGATCGAGGAGGCGGCGGGCGAGGGTCCCCGTAAGCCGTTCCAGGTAACCAGCGACGGCCGCGTTCACCTCGATGAGAAGGCGCAGGAAGTCGAACAACTGTTCGAGCGACTGGACGACATGGCTCCCAAAGAAACTCACGGGAGCGGCGCGTCCCTCGGGCGCGGCGTCTCCAATCTGATGACTGCAATCCGCAATCGCGTGTCTCGCACAGGCTGGGACGACGAACTGACCCACGAGATCACCGCGATCCTCGACGAGGCCGCGCAGCGGATCGAACGGCTGAAATAGCTAGCGGCCGGTGAGGCGCGCGTATCGCTCGCGGCGTTGGATGACCCGCTGGTAGGTCTTCAGCACGACCGAGTTGATCACGTCCCAGTCACGGGTCTTCGCGTAGGCAAGGCCGGCCTCGCCGTGCCGTTCGCGAAGATCTGGATCGCGCGCATAGGCCTCCAGGGCGTCGGCGAAGGCTTCGACGTCTCCGGGTGGCACCAGCGTCCCTGACTCGCCGTCTTGAACAAGGGTCGTCGCGCCTGTCGCCGAGGCCGCGACGACCGGAAGCCCGCAGGCCATAGCTTCAAGCGTGACGTTACCGAACGCCTCGGTGATCGACGGATTGAGGAAGACGTCCGAGCTCGCCAGCGCGCGCGCCAGGTCGTTTCCGACCTGATGCCCGACGAACACCGCTCCGGGCAGCCGTTCAGCGAACCAGCCGCGCGCCGGTCCGTCGCCGATCACGAGCACGCGATGCGCGACCTTGCGATCGGAGAGCGCGTCGATCGCGTCGGAAAAGATGTCGAGTCCCTTTTCCATTACGATCCGGCCCAGGAATCCGATAACCAGATCGCCGTCCGCTATCCCGAGCCCACGTCTCCATGCCACATCGCGGCGGTCGGGATTGAACTGCTGGCGGTCGACGCCGCGGCTCCAGATTGAAATGTCGCGGCTCATCCTCTGGGCATGAAGCACCGCCGCGGTCGATTCCGCCGGCGCGAGGATGGCGTCGCAGCGCTGGTATATCCGGCGCATGATTCCGCGCGCTACCGGCTCCAGGCTCTGCAGGTGATAGTAGCCGAGATAGGTGTCGAAGCGCGTATGGACCGACGCCACGATCGGGATCTTCCGCCGGCGCGCCCAGGTTACGGCGCGATGGCCGGTAATGTCTGGAGCGGAAATCTGGACGATGTTCGGAGCAAACTTTTCGAGGTCGCGCTTTACGGCGGCACTAAGGCCAAGACCAATGCGATACTCGGCGCGCCCCGGAACCGGGACGGACGGGATGCTGACAAGATCGCCTGCGGGCTCGAACGCCGGAGTGTCGGTCGTCGGCGAATAGACGCGGACGTGCACGCCCTGGCGGAGCAAATAGCCCACCAGCCGGTTCAGCGCCTGGTTGGCGCCATCCCGAACATAATTGTAATTGCCCGAAAACAGGGCGACGCGGATCTCGTTGGGAAGCACGGGCAGCAGCAATTAATGGTGAAAGCCGCAAAGGCAATGCACGGCTGTTCATGACAGAGGGAGTGAAGACCGGACTGCCCCTTGTTGCGAGGCCCGACGCGAGGCTGTTCATTCTCGGCTCTTTGCCCGGCGATGCTTCGCTCGCGGCCCGTCAATATTATGCGCATCCGCAGAATCAATTCTGGCGACTGGTGGGTTCTGTCGTCGGCGAGGACCTTCATTCGATGCCTTATGAGCGGCGGCTAGAGCGCCTTGCCGAGCATCGGATAGGACTGTGGGATGTCATTGGATCGGCGGTCCGGCGCGGGAGCCTCGACCAAGCCATCCGAACTGCAAATCACAACCGGATCGAGAGGCTCATCCACGACTTCCCGGCGCTCGAGGCAATCGCCTTCAACGGCGCGACTTCGGCCGCGATTGGCCGCAAGTTGGTCGGAAGCGCGACGGGCATCCGACTTGTCGACCTGCCATCATCCAGCCCGGCCAACACCCGGCCTATCGTCGAAAAGACCGCAGCCTGGGTCGTCCTGAAACCCCTTGTCTCGGCAGGCAATCAGGCCGAGATTGTCGCCGATGACTGAAGAAGACGAACTCGAGGTCGAAACCGACAGCGACAAAAGGCTGTCGATGGTTGACGAGGCTCTGGTCGCGGGCACGATTGCCAACACCAACGGCCTGCTGGTGATCCTCGCCAAGCTGGTCGCGAAAGGTGTTTTCGATCGCGACGATCTGAAGTCTTTCTCCGACAGCTATTCCAAGCCGCTCGACCATGTCGGAATGCGGGAGAACGAGCTGGTCACCCAGATGCAGGACCAGATGGAAGCGACCCTCGCCGAGCTGATGCGCTACCTGAGTGAGCGCGATTCCGCCCGCGATTGACTCATCGGGCGTCAGCCCACATATGCCCGACGCCTTCAGCGAAGGCCCCTTCGTCTAGCGGTCTAGGACGTCGCCCTCTCACGGCGAAAACACGGGTTCGAGTCCCGTAGGGGTCACCAGCCTTCTTGGCTTACTCGATGATTCGGAAGCCCGCCGGCAAGGTCGTCGCCAGTTCGCCTTCGACCTCGCGCCCTTCGTCGTTGGCGCCAGCAGCGTCGCGATATCGGGATGCCATTTCCTCGTGCAGTTCGCGGGCCTTCTCGCAGGTTGCGCGAGCGGCTGCTTCCTCTTCCTCGAGGGCCCGGCGATTTAGATAGTCCCGCTGCGACTCCATAGCCGACATTGTACTCTGCAAACGGCTCAACTGCACATGCCGACGCCCGGCAAGGCCTAAGCCGCTAGCGGGAAACGGAGAATCCGGTCCTGCAGTGGTACGAGAGCCGAAGCGGCGGGGCCGACCTGCTTCACGATTTCGGGATGGGAGGCGTCGAGTCCCCTGTCAGCGAACCGAAGGCGGGTAGGATCAGCTTGGTCGACGATGCGACGAAGCAGCGACGAGAGACATGGCGCCCCCGGATATTGACGCGATACTTGGGATGGAAGTGGCCTGACATTTCCGGCCGGGGATCGCTCCGGTCCGCCTCGTGGCGGAGGGTGATGCCTGCGACTTCGATTTCTTCGACCAGCTTGCCCCCGCAATGATCCGCGAAGCCCGGATCGTGGTTGCCCAGGATCCAGGTCCAGTCGAGCTTGGTCGTCATTTCCAGGAGAAGGCTGCGCGCCTGATCGGGCAAGCGTTCGCAGCCGAAGCGGTCGTGGAAGCTGTCGCCGAGGCAGTAGAGTTTCTCGACTCCGGTCGCCTCAACGACGGCCGCCAGGGCGGTGAGCGTGGCGACCGAATCGTAGGGCGGGAGGAACTGTCCCAGCCGCGCGAACCAGCTTGCCTTTTCAAGGTGCAGGTCGGCCGCCAGCAGCGCTTTTTGCGCAGGCCAGTGAAGCGCACCTTCGGGTGACGCGACAAACGTTTCGCCTGCGAACGAAAAGGGAACCATCGCTTCGGTTTAGACGAGCGGCTTCAGGGCTCAAGCCCCAGAATATGATCTTTCAATGCGCGGGCATCGTGCAAGGCGTTGTGCGGCACGGCGCTGTTCGAGGCCGTGCTGAATCCGCCCAGCGGAACGAGCTGGAATGTGGTCGCCGGCACAGGGACCATTTCGCCTGGACCGGTCATCAATAGGTTGCAGAACTGCGAGATGTCCTCGGGCCAGTCAGCAAGGATCACCGGCTGCGGATCGATCGCGAGATAGTGCGACAGAGCAATTGCCGCATCGCGGCGGCTGAGCCTCGGCGAGACCAGCCCAACCGGCACATGGTCCAGGAAGGGCGCGACATTCTGCTCGACCCAGGGAAGCAGTGCGGCTTCACAGCCCAACGTCACGTAGAACTCCTCCCCGTCCTCCGGAACTAGCGCGAGGCTCAGCAGCGAGCCGCCGAAGCCGTTGAACTCGGTGTCGAGGAAGTAACGCACATAACGCGGTTAGCGACCTCGCGCAGATTGGCAAATGCTGGACAGAAAGACCGGACGGGGCTTTGCTGCGTCCCAACAGGGGGAGAGTCGTCCATGCGCACATTCCGCGCCGCCGTATTCGCCGCGCTTCTTGCGAGCGTCTCCATTCCGTCTTCCGCCGAAACGCCCAACCGCGCGCAGCTCGCGAGTTCGGTAAAGGCGAGCCACGATGCCAATCTGAAGCGGCTGCAGGACTGGATCGCGCAGCCGACGATCGCCGCGGAGAGGGTCAACGTCGATGGCGGTGCAGAGTATATGCGAAAGCTCCTGCTCGACGCCGGCTTTCAGCAGGCCAAGATCGTGCAGACGGACGGAGTTCCGGGCGTGTTCGCAACGCTCGACGCGGGCGCGGCCAAGACGCTCGGCATCTACTTCATGTACGACGTGAAGCAGTACGTGCCGTCCGAGTGGTCGTCGCCGCCGCTTGAAGGAAAGCTCGTCGATCGTCCCGAAGGAAAAGCGGTCGTGGGCCGCGGCGCCGTCAACCAGAAGGGCCCGGAGACGGAGTTCCTGGCCGCGCTCCATGCGTTCAAGGACACGGGCCGCAAGCTTCCGGTGAACCTTGTCCTTGTCGCCGAAGGCGAGGAGGAGATCGGCTCACCGCATTTCAAGCAGATCGTTGCCAATCCCGAGGTCCAGGCGGCGATGAAAAAGGCCGTGGGGGTGTTCATTCCCGGCGCCGGTCAGGAGCCGACCGGTTCGACGACCGTCGAGCTTGGCGCCAAGGGCGTGGTCGAGCTGCAGCTGATCTCTAGCGGGAAGGACTGGGGCCGCGGACCGGAAAAGGACGTGCATTCGAGCCTCCACGCGATCGTCGACAGCCCCACCTGGCGGCTCGTCCAGGCGCTCAACACGCTCGTCGGGCCGGACGGCCATACACCGGCGATCGAGGGTTGGTTCGAGCACGTGAAGCCGCTGACCGAGCGGCAAAAGGAGCTGATCGCTGACGGCGTGAAGAAGACCGACGAGGCCGAGATCAAGAAAATCTACGGCGTGAAGCACTGGATTGGAGACGAGGACTTCCTGACCAGCCAGTTGCGGCTGGCGTCGCAGCCCACGATCAACATCGAGGGCTTGGTAGCGGGCTACACCGGCCCGGGTGGCAAGACCGTCCTGCCGGGTCGCGCCGAGGCAAAGATCGACATGCGGCTGGTTCCGGACATGACCCGGGAGGATGCCGTCGCCAAGCTGAAGGCCCATCTTGCCAAGCACGGCTTCTCCGACATCGTCGTGAACGTCAGCGGCGGCTACAGTCCGACCCAGACCGACGAGAACAGCATCCTAATCCGGTCGCAGATTGCGGCGCTGAAGAAGGCGGGGATCGAATATGCGCTGTCGCCACGCTCGGCGGGTTCCTGGCCGGGCGTGACCTTCACCGGACCGCCGCTCAACCTGCCCGCGGTCGGCTTCGGAATCGGTACCGGCGGCGGCGCGCACGCTCCTGACGAATGGGTCCTGATCGACAGCAAGAATCCCAAGATCGCCGGATTTGACGATTCGGCGATGTTCTACGTCGATTATCTCTACGAGCTCGCCAGCATGGCGAAGGGGGGCCGCTAGCTACGGATTGACGGGGCAGGCGTCCGTCGGAAGTGCGCGTCCCTTGCGGCAGCGTTCGGCCATGGCGCGGGCCTGCTTGCCGCGCTCCTCGTCCTGCTTGCGCATCTCGCGGCCGCGCTTCTCGTCTGCCTCGGACTGGCTGGTCGTCGCCGCGTCCACTCCGGCTGACGCGACCTTAACCGGTAGCGTCACCACATCGACGGCGGTCTTCGCCACCGTTCCAACGACGCATCCTGAAAGGAGCGGGATCGCGGCGACGATCGGCAATATTCGTTTCGAAACAGTCATCTGCCCATCATAGCCCGAGAAGAAGTCCCACATCAAGTCGTTCGCACTGATTGCCTTGGACGGCTGCTTGCGACCCTGCTGGGTGCCACCGCCCGGCCAGCTGTGCCCACCGGTGTCCGTCACGCACAGTTCGACGGGAGCGCCGCCCTTCCTCGCAGGGTATAGGTCGCAATGCGCGCCGGGAACCGTCAGCGCGCGCTTGGCCGTGGGCTGGGCCCGGTTGAGCGTAACCCATTTGTTTATAGAGGCGGGCACCGACGCGAAATCGACGTTGACGAGAGAGTCCGGTCCATGGCCGCCATTGAACAAGACGTGGCTGTCGTCCTTGGCGTGGAAATGGATCACCGGCACCGGGCGCGACGGAGAGCACGAAGACGTATTGTCGGTGCCCGCAACGGGAGCGATGGCGCGGATCATGCCCGGAAGCTCGCAGGCGAGGCGGTACGACATCATCGCCCCGTTCGACATACCGGTCGCGAAGACTCGGTTCCTGTCGACGTTTGCCTGGCGAGATACCCGCTCGATGACTTCTTTCAGGAAGCCAACATCATCCACCTTGTTCTGGACAGCCTTTCCGCAGCACGCTCCCGCGTTCCATGTCGCGAGGATGCCGCTCGCAAAGCGGCTGTACCCGTTCGGGAAGACGGCGATAAATCCCGCTTGCTCGGACTTGCCGATCAGACCGTATTTCGCATCATCCGACTGGAAATCGGCGTCACCTCCGCCTCCGTGCAGGGCAAGGAGCAAGGGTGCCGGCCGGTTCGGGCGGTAGCTCTTGGGAACGTGCACGAGATATTCCCGCGAAATTCCGTCGTGTACGAAGGTGAACCGGTAGTCTCCGGGTGCGGTGATGCGACTGGGGTTGGGATCGGCTTGCTTCGTCTGCCGCTGGGCGGCGCGCTCCCGCACTCGCTCGAAAATTTGCGCCCGCTCGCCGACACGTTGAGCGACGGCCGTGCCGGTAATCACGGCGAGCATGGTTGCGCCCACCAGGAATCGCGATGTCATCTCTTCACCCCTTCGAATCTCAGGGCTTCAGATTTCATTACGGCTCGTGAACGATGGCTGAGAGATTTGGTCGTGCTGCGTTCATCAAGATTGCCGGCCGCTAACCAAGACGCATCGCTTCGTCGGCTAACGCCTCGGCTTCGATAAGAAGAGTGGCATCCGCTTCCGCCCCAGGTGGCAGGGACTCCCGGCCGATGATGACCATCAGCGGGATCGCCATGGGGGTGATGCGGCCGGTGTCGACGTGAAGCATCGTCGCGGAGGCCCGGTCGACGAGACGGACAAGGCGCCCCAGCTCGGTCATCCGCGCGCGTGCATCGTCCCACGCCGCGCGGAGCAGGAGGTGACCCGGCTCGTAGCGGCGGAGGACGTCGTAGATGAGGTCAGTCGAAAAGCTGACCTGTCGGCCCGACTTCTTCTTTCCCGGATGATGCCGTTCCACCAACCCGCCGATCACTGCGACCTCACGGAAGGCGGTCTTGAGGAGGAGGCTTTGCTCGACCCAGTCGACGAACTCCTGCTCGAGGATGTCGGGTGAGAAAAGCGCCTTCGGGTCGGTGATCGGATGCAGGCCGTAGCAGGCGAGGGCGTAATCGTTGGCCACGAAGCCGAGAGGCTTCAGGCCCGCATTCTCCATCCGCCTCGTGATCAGCATGCCGAGCGACTGGTGCGCGTTCCAGCCCTCGAAGCTGTAGGCGACCATGTAGTGCAATTTCTCATGCTCGAACGTCTCGACGAGCAGTTGCTCCGGCTCTGGGATTGTCGAGCGGCGCTCCTGCACCTCCAGCCATTCGCGGACGTCATCGGGGAAGCGGTGCCAGTCGTTGCGATCGGCGAGCATGTGGCGCACGCGATTGGCGAGGTGCGTCGACATCGACATGCGCTGTCCGCCGTAGGTGACGATACGCCCGGACCTGGACGAGGCGCGGACGATGACGTCCGTGTCCTTGAATTGCTCGACCTCGAGGCTGAGGCCCGCGAAGAAGAACAGGTCACCTGGCGCCAGCGTGGACGCATAACCCTCTTCGATCGTGCCCAGCCTTCGGCCGTTGCGGAAGCGAACGGTGAGCAGCGGCTGCTCGACGATCACGCCGGCATTCATGCGGTGCTGTGCAGCGATCTGCGGCCTTGCGACGCGCCAGCGTCCGTCGCCTGCCGGGACCAGGCGACGGAAGCGGTCGTAGGCCTTCAGTGCGTATCCGCCGGTGGCAATGAAGTTCAGGACTTCGGTGAAGGTCTCATCCTTCAGGCCTGCGTAGGGAGCGGATGAGCGGATTTCGGCCAGCAGCTCATGCTCTTCGAACGGGGCCGCGCAGGCGACGCCGAGGATGTGCTGCGCAAGAACATCGAGCGTTCCCGGCCGAAAGTTCTCCGGGTCCAGCTCGCCATCGTCGATCGCGTCGAGCGCCGCCCGTGCTTCGAGATATTCGAAGCGATTGCCTGGGACGACCACACCCTCGCTCGGTTCATCGAGGCGGTGGTTCGCTCGCCCGATGCGCTGAAGAAGGCGAGAGGAACCCTTGGGCGCGCCCATCTGGACAACGAGGTCAACGTCGCCCCAGTCGATGCCGAGGTCGAGGCTGGCGGTTGCGACGAGCCCGCGGAGTTTTCCCGCAGCCATCGCCGCCTCGACCTTGCGGCGAGCCTCCTGCGCCAGGCTGCCGTGGTGGATTCCGATCGGCAGGCCCTTGTCGTTCGCCGACCACAAATCCTGGAAGATCAGCTCTGCGAGCCCGCGCGTGTTGCAGAAGACGAGCGTCGTCTTGTGTCGCTCGATCAGGTCCATGATCTCGCGGACGGCGTGGCGGCCGGAGTGTCCACCCCATGGAATTTTGCCTTCGGGGATGAGAATCGAAAGATGCGGTTCGGCACCCGGATCGCCCTGGACGATCTCGACTTCGTCCATGTCGGCATCGGGCGCGAGCCAGCTCCGGTATGCGTCTGGATCGCTGATGGTCGCCGACAGACCGACGCGCCGGAGGTTCGGCGCGATCTTCTGAAGCCGGGCCATCGACAGCGACAGCAGGTCGCCGCGCTTGCCCTTCGCGAAGCCGTGAAGCTCGTCGACGACGATCGTCCTGAGATTCTCGAAAATGGTGAAGCTGTCCGGATAGCTGAGCAGCAGGCTCAGGGACTCGGGCGTCGTCAGCAGGATCTGCGGCGGCCTGATCCGCTGCCGAGCTTTGCGGTCTGAGGGGGTGTCGCCGGTGCGCGTCTCGACCCGGATCGGAAGCCCCATCTCCTCGATCGGGCCGAGCAGATTGCGCTGAACATCAACTGCCAGCGCCTTCAGCGGCGAGATGTAGAGCGTATGGAGACCTTCAGTCGGCTTCTCAGTCAGCTCGGCGATCGTCGGCAGGAATCCGGCGAGCGTCTTGCCCGATCCGGTCGCCGCAACCAGCAGCGCGTTCTTCCCCGCCCGCGCGAGCCGCAGCATGTCCATCTGGTGCCGCCGCGGCTCCCATCCGCGCGCGGCAAACCAGTTCCGGATGACGAGTGGGAGATCCGGTTCGTTGCTCAGCGGTCGTCAGTCCCCTCGCGGCGGCGCCGCTCTTCCTCGGCATACTCTTCGCGTGTCGCGCGCTCGGTCACGCTCATCGGCGCTTCGCCCTTGCTGCGACGGTTGCGCAATACCACCCAGACCAGGATCACGAACAGGATGATCGGGCCGGCGATTTCCATCAGTCCAAGCAAAGTTTCGTCCATGAAGCTTCCTCTGCAGACAAGGGAACTCTCCCGTCCTTCGACCTATATAGCTCCCGATGGCGCGGCTCGGTTCCTGGATAGAGCCTTTTCCGGAAGGCATTTACGTGCGCCCGGCGGATGCGTGGATCGATCCCTCTCGGCCAAAGGAGCGAGCGCTCGTCACCCACGGCCATGCCGACCATGCGCGAGGCGGGCACAGCGCGGTCTGGGCGACGCCGGAGACGCTGGCGATCATGGGCGTCCGCTACGGCGAGCAAAACGGCAATCCGGTCGCCTATGGCGAAAGCTTCCGCGTCGGCGAGGTAGACGTCCGCTTCGTTCCCGCGGGCCATGTGCTGGGCTCAGCGCAAATCGTGCTCGAACATGCGGGCGAACGGATCGTCGTTTCGGGTGACTACAAGCGCCGCGAAGACCCGACCTGCGCGCCGTTCGAGCCAGTGCCGTGCGACATCTTCATCACCGAGGCGACGTTCGGCCTGCCGGTCTTCCGCCACCCAGACACCGGAAGCGAGATCGATCGGCTGCTCCATCGCCTGCATTCCGATCCCTCGCGGTCGGTGCTGGTCGGTGCCTATGCGCTGGGCAAGGCGCAGCGGGTGATCACCGAGCTTCGTCGCCGCGGCCATGAGCAACCGATCTACTATCACGGTGCGATCGAGCGGTTGTGCAATCTCTATGAGGAACTCGGCGTCGCGCTGGGCGAGATGCGGCACACGGCTGGGGCGAAGAAGGAGGAGATGGCGGGGCACATCGTCATCGCGCCGCCATCCGCTCTCAACGATCGCTGGTCTAGACGTTTGCCCGATCCGGTAACCGCAATGGCATCAGGCTGGATGCGCATTCGCCAGCGGGCGCGCCAGTCGAACATCGAGCTGCCACTGGTGATTTCCGATCACGCCGACTGGGACGAACTGACCTGGACCATCCGCGAGTTGCAGCCGCGTGAGGTGTGGATCACTCATGGACGCGAGGAAGCGCTCAAACACTGGTGCATGCTTCATCAGATCAAAGCGCGCGAACTGAACCTGGTGGGTTACGAGGACGAGGATGATTGAGATTAAGGCAGCGGCTCGCCCTCAGGCGCGCCACGATCAAGCTTGTCAGGCAGCGGCTCGCCGTTGGGCGTGAACTCGAGGCTGACCGAATTGATGCAATAGCGCTCGCCGGTCGGCGGAGGCCCGTCCGGGAAGACGTGTCCCTGGTGCGATCCACAGCGGGCGCAGACGATTTCCGTCCGGACCATTCCGTAGCTGGTGTCGCGGATATAGGTCAGGTGATCGGCGGAGAACGGCTGGGTGAAACTGGGCCACCCGGTTCCGCTCTCGAACTTCTGTCCGCCGTTGAACAACGGCAGGCCGCACAGCCGACAGGTGTAAACGCCGGGGCGCTTCTCATCGAGAAACACGCCGCAGAAGGGTGCCTCGGTCCCATGTTCCAGAAGTACGTGACGCTCCTGGTCGCTAAGGTCGGCTTCGAGATCGCGAAGCTGGTCTTCGGTGGGCCGGGTCAGGTCGAACTGAATCGTCATCGCGTCGTCCATCTCTGCTTCCTTGGAGTCAGGCGGGCCGCTTTAGCACAAGTCAGGGGCGGGAATGCTCCATCGCGCGGTGAACTTCGTCCTTGGCGGCCTGCAGCCGAATGACCGGCAGGAAGAACAATGCGGGAAGGATCAGCAACAGGGCCCAACTGATCCTGATGTTCATAAAGGCGATCGGGATTGCCGCAGCGTAGAGCGCCATGGCCACCCATGCCCTTCGAAAGACACGGTGGTGGAGCGCGCGGTGAACTTCGTTCTCGGTAACGCGCGCGGCATGTCGTCTGAGCAGCGTGAGCGCGAATGTGCACATCATGATCACGTACGCATACGCCGCGGTCGCCCTCGGCGACGTCGGGTGCTGGCCGAAGAATCGGGCGACGACCGGGACCATCGTCACCCAGAAGAGGACGTGATTGTTCAACCAGATGGTCGCTCGGTCCGACGTCGGCAGAGTGAAGACGAGATAGTGATGGTTTGCCCACAAGATGCCGACGACGACGAAGCTGAGCACGTAGATTGCAAGCAGCGTGGCGAAGTCTTCGAGAGCAGCCATGTCGCTTGCGAAGGCGAGTGTGTCCGGAACGCGGATTTCGAGGACCATGATGGTCACCGCGATCGCGAATACCGCGTCTGAGAAGGCCTCGACGCGTCGGTTGGTAGGCTGCAACTCTGGCGGTAGCCGCATCACGTCTTTCACTTGACGAAGACCGTCAGCGGCTTTCCCTTCTCGAGGACGTAAGTCGCAAGCTCGGCGGCGGAACCCTCACCCACATTTCGTGCGGAATGCACAGCTCCGTAGGGGACGAACAGCACATCGCCCGCTTTGACGCGCACGGGCTTCCCGTTCACCTCATATTCGAGAGATCCTTCGAGAACGTAGATGATCTCCTCCCCGGGTGCGTGTGGCTCGGGAAAAATGCGCCGGGTGCAAAGTCGACCCGCGCTTGGAAAACCTCGCGACCCGGAACACTGAGGTCATGGCGCTGGAGATCGGTACGCGTCGAACCCGCCGGGCGAGGCTGTGCGGGGAGCGGCGAACCGCCCCCACGACGAGCATCAGCGCGGCAACAACGGCGCCGACCGATGGCGCGGCGTTCACCGCAGCGACCTGAACCCGTTACGCAGGTCGTCCACGAACGCTTGCGGTTGCTCCCAGGCAGCGAAGTGGCCGCCTTTCGGGTGGCGCTGGTAATAGATCAGGTTGGAATAGGCCTTCTCGGCCCAGCTCTTCGGAACCTGGTACAGCTCCTCCGGGAATGAGCTTATCACCACCGGCACGGTTTGGCCCAGCGGCACGAAGAAGGCGAGCTTGTTCTCCCAATACAGCCTGGAGGAGGATACTCCGGTCTTCGTCAGCCAGTAGAGTGTGATGTTGTCGAGAACGTCATCGCGCGTCAGGCCTTCCGCGACGCCATCGAACGCCCGGGCGATGAGCCTGTAGCTGTCGATGTCGTGGTCGATGATCCATGCCGCCAGTCCGATCGGCGAGTCATCGACCGCGTAAAGCGTCTGCGGTCGGTTCCCCATCTCCTGGGCGTAAGCCAGGCCTTTGCCGAAGAAGAACTTGAGCTGCTCGAACGCACGGAGCTCGTCGGCATCAAGGCCCTCCGGCGGTGGCCCGCCAGCGAACGCTGCCCTTGCGACATCGGCGGGCATCGCGAAGGGCATGTTGGTGTGGATCGCGATTACTTCCCTCGGTGCCTGTAGGGCAATCTGCTCGGTGACCGGAGTGCCCCAGTCGCCGCCGGAAGCGAAGAAACGGTCGTAGCCGAGCCGTCCCATCAACGTGATCCAGGCTCTCGCAATGCGCTGCGGATCCCAGCCTAGCTTGGTCGGCTTTCCGGAGAATCCGTAGCCCGGAAGCGAGGGAATCACGACGTCGAACGCGTCTTCGGCGCTGCCTCCGAATGACGTCGGATCGGTCAATGGATCGATGATTTTGAGCTGCTCGATGATCGAACCTGGCCAGCCATGAGTGACGACCAGCGGCTTGGCGTCCGGATGCTTCGATTTCACGTGAATGAAGTGAATGTCCACGCCGTCGATGTTTGTGATGAAGTTCGGGTACGAATTGATCTTCGCCTCGACCTTTCGCCAATCGTGCGAATTGAGCCAATAATCGGCGAGCTTCTGCATTGTGGCGAGCTGCACGCCCTGGGAGGCGTCATTGACTAGTTCGCGATCAGGCCATCGGGTGGCCGCGATGCGCCGTTTCAAGTCGGCAAGATCTTCGTCCGACGCTCGAAACGAGAACAGCCGGATCGAGGTTTCTGCTTGGGGGCGCTCCTCAAGCACGAAGGTCCTCTTTGGGGTTTCGGTCTGGGTTGTGGTGGTGGGCTCGGGCGCAAGAGTATCGCCACCGCCTCCCGGCGGCGTCGGTGCAGTCATGGTCAGTCTCCACGTCTGGGGGTTAGACGCGTACGCTACCGTGATCAGCCGCGATGTAAGCGGGTCCGCAACAGACTGGCGGCCGCCGCCGGCTCTGCTCCCTGCCAATCGAGTCGGTCAATTCCCAATGCGATGGACCGAAGGCCTTAGTGGCCGTCGCCCTCGGTGCGTTCGACGCCGGACAGCGAAAGCTGCTCGTCGATCTGGCCCATAAGGCGTTCGAGGCCCGCGTCGTCGCGAGCTTCGGCGCGGGCGACGAGGACGTCCTGCGTGTTGGACGCGCGGAGCAGCCACCACCCATCGTCGGTCATCACGCGAGCGCCGTCGGTCGCATCCACCCGCGCTCCATTGCTCGAAAGCCGCGCGAGGATTTCCCTTATGACGGCGAACTTGCGGCTTTCATCGACTGGGAAACGAAGCTCCGGAGTCACGATCGACTTCGGCATTTCGTCGACGATCTGGGTCAGCGATTTGCCCGATGCGTTAAGGGCCTCGATCAGGCGAACGGCTGCATAGAGCGCATCGTCGAAGCCGTACCAGCGATGCTTGAAGAAGATATGGCCGCTCATCTCGCCAGCTAGCGGGGCCGCCGTCTCGATCATCTTCGACTTGATAAGGCTGTGCCCGGTCTTCCACATCAGCGGCTTGCCGCCGATCTTGGCGATATGGTCGAACAGGATCTGGCTCGCCTTCACATCGGCGATGATGGTTGCCCCGGGCATTTCCTTCAGCACCGGCTCGGCGAGGATCATCAGAAGCTGGTCGCCCCAGACCACGCGGCCCTTGCTGTCGATGGCGCCGATGCGGTCCGCATCGCCGTCGAACGCAATTCCGAAATCAAGATTCTTCTCCGCGACGAGTGCCTTGAGGTCAGCGAGGTTCGCCTCGACCGTCGGGTCGGGATGATGATTCGGGAAGGTGCCATCCACGTCGGTGTGGATCGCGAAATGCTCGCCCGGCAATTTCTTGATGAGCTTCTCGAGCGCGGGACCGGCGGCGCCGTTCCCGGCGTCCCAACCGATGCGGAACGTTCCGCCCTGGAAGCCCTGCATCAGGCGATTCACGTAGGTGTCGAGCACATCCACCTGGTCGACGTGGCCATGGCCCTCTGACCAGTCGCCGTCGGCAGCGCGGCGGCCAATCGTCTGAATCTCATCGCCAAAGACCGAGCGGCCGTTCAGGAGCATCTTGAACCCATTATAGTCGGACGGGTTGTGGCTCCCGGTGACCTGGATTCCACCCTGCACGCTCAGCGTGGAGACGGCGAAATAGAGCATCGGGCTGGGTCCGATACCGATGTCGTCGACGTTGATGCCGCCTTCGATCAGGCCGCGGATCAGCTCGGCCGCGAGGATCGGCGAGTGAGTACGGCCGTCCCGGCCTACGGCGATGCGGGTTGCGCCTTCATCGGTGGCCAGAGCGGCGAAAGTCCTGCCGAGCGCATAGGCATCGGCCTCATTCAGCGTTTTTCCAACGATTCCGCGAATGTCGTACTCGCGAAGGATGGTGCGATCGAAGCTATGGGTCATTGAACTCGCTATTTAACAGGAACTTGGTTCGGCGCGCCGCAATGACCCAATCGGCGCTGCCGTTCAACCTGCCGCTGCGATGGGCTCTTCGACGCCGGGGTCAGGAATGCCGAGCCCCGCGATCATCTCGCGAAGCTCCTGCCGAGCGGTGATGTGACCGATGCCGACTTCACCGAGCTGCTCGAAATCGAGCAGGGTGAGGCCTTTCGGGAACAGTTCACGATAGATGACGCGTTCGCCCAGGCCCGGGATGACCCGGAAGCCGACCCGGCGGGCCAGTTCGTCGAGCGCCGCGCCGACTCGGCGCAGGTTGTGGCTCTCGATGTGCTGCAGGCGATTGCGGAGCACGACCCAGTCGACGCTCTTGCCGGTGTTCTTCGCGCGCTGCGTCCGGCTGTTCCAGATCAGCTCGGCATAGAAGCTGGGCCGCGTTATCTTGTAATTTTCCGGATGAACCTGGCCGATCAGGTCAAGATCGACGAAGCTGTCGTTCATCGGAGTGACCAATGTGTCTGCCTTGAGAATTGCCGCGCGAGCGATCGGATCGTCGCGGCCGGGCGTGTCGACAACGATAACGTCGACCTCCTCGCTGAGCTCGCGCAGGGCGAGATCGAGGCCTTCGACGCTGTCGCCTTCGAATACGCGATACTTTGCCTGAGGCAGGTTCTTGCCGAGCCGGCGCATCGTCGCATCGCGGTTCTCGAGATAGCGGGTCATGGTCCGCTGTCGGCTGTCCAGGTCGAGCGCGCCAACGACATGTCCGGTCGCTGCGAGGGCGACAGCGGTGTGAACGGCAGTGGTCGACTTGCCGGTTCCGCCCTTTTCATTGGCGAAGACGATGAAATGCGGCTGGGCCATGTTCCCCACCCCCTTGCACTTTTCCCACGCGGCTCCAAGAACCGCGCCCCGTTAACCGTTTACTTAAAGGTCGGATTCCTTGCAAATAATCCGTGAGGCCAGCCAATTGCCGTCAGCCCTCATTGCCATGGGGGACGGCGGAAAGAGTCTGGCGCTCGTTCCGACCATGGGCGCTCTCCACTCCGGACATCTCAAATTGATCACGGAAGCAAGCCGTGTCGCCGACCGTGTCGCTGCGACGATCTTCGTCAATCCGCTCCAGTTCGGCGCGAACGAGGACTTTGATCGCTATCCCGGCAGGAAGAGAAGGACGCCGCCATGCTGGAGGAGGCGGGCTGCGACCTGCTCTGGCTTCCGCAGCCCGCTGAATTTTATCCGGCCGGCTTCGCGACGACGGTCAGCGTGAAGGGGGTAAGCGACCGCTGGGAAGGGGAAGCGCGGCCCGGCCATTTCGATGGCGTCGCGACGGTCGTTGCAAAATTGCTGTGCGCGGTGCGGCCCGACATCGCCTTGTTCGGTGAGAAGGATTTCCAGCAACTCGCCGTCATTCGGCGGATGGCTCTGGACCTGCAGCTCGGCATCGAGGTCCTGGGCGTACCAACTGTCAGGGACGAGGATGGCTTGGCTCTATCATCCCGGAACGCCTACCTCTCGCCCGAAGAGAGAAGTAATGCAGTGGAGCTTCCGCGCGCACTCAACGAGGCGGCGGAGGCGATTTCATCCGGCCTGCTGGTTAGCGATGCGCTGGCCGCTGCGAAGGCACGGCTGACGAGGGCCGGCTTTTCGCGGATCGACTATGTTGCCCTCGTCAATGCGCTGACGCTTGAACCGCTGGAGCAGGCGGGCGGCCCGATGCGCCTGATTGCTGCAGCCCTAATCGGCCGCACGCGCCTCATCGACAATATCGCCGTCGGACTGTGACTCTGACGCCACGACGCCGTTAACCATTTATTTGCCATCTGCGTCCGAAGTTCACCCCGTACCAGGGGAGAGTTCAAGTGGGTGCAATTAGCCAGAAGAGCGCGGAATTCCTTATCCGCAGCCGCCTCGCAGATGCCGAGCGCGGCAATGTCGACGCCTTGTTCGAACTGGGCGTCACCTATTCGACCGGCCGGGGGGCATCACGGTCGACCTCGTCGAAGCGCACAAGTGGTTCAACCTCGCGGCTCTCAATGGCTGCACTCGCGGGCAGCAGTGCCGCGCCGAGATCGCCATCGAGATGACTGCTCGCGAGATCGCCGAGGCCCAGCGCCAGGCGCGTGCCTGGCTCGGCTCGCACCAGCGCTACGCCGCCTAACGATTTCCGGGCTGTGGCTGCGGCCAAGGCTGCGGCGGCATCCAGGGCTGCAGTTGCTGCGGCGGCTGCTTCAAGACGGTGACGACGCGGCTGTTCTGCAACCAGGTCGCGTCATGGACCGCATCGCTGGTCGGACGTTCCCGGCCCAGCTGACAATTTGAAGCTGCTGGGCGGCACGCCTGACGCAATCAGGTAATTACGAACCGCCGCCGCGCGCCGCTCGCCGAGCGCCAGCGCGTAATCGCGCGTCTGCCGGACGTCGGCATGACCCTCGATGCTCGCGTTCACATAAGGATGCATGATCAACCACTGGGCCTGGGCGGTCAGCGTGGCCTGGGACTGCGGGGTCAGCACGTAGCTGTCGCGGCCGAAGCGGACGGTGTTCGAACCCGCCTTCAACTTGAGATCCTGTTCGAGCACCGGGACCGCAAGCACGGGCGCCTGCACGCCGGGATAGCCGGGCGCAGGTTGCGGATAGCCCGGCTGGGGATATCCGGGTGCGGGTGCCGGCGAATAGGGATAGGGCTGGTAGCCTTGGGCGGAAGCGGAGGTACCAACGAAGGCGGAAGCCAAAAGCAACGCACGCATGATCATTGGACCACTCCCGACCAGCTCGGGTCGGCGCCCGGTTGCGGCGTGGCGACGGCCTTCGGTTCTCCGCCGCCGATCGAAACCATCAGCAACGACCCAGTGCCCGTGCCCTGCTGGGTCCGCTGGAACATCACCCACTCGCTGTCCGGGGACCAGCTCGGCGCCTCGTCCTGCCAGCCATTGGTCAGGAGCTTCTCGTCGCCGCCGCTCGCGTTCATGATTCCGATGCCGATGGTCGAACCGTTCCAGCGCGAGAAGGCGATCCTGTCGCCGTCAGGGCTCCAGACGGGCGAGGAGTTCGAGCCTCCGCCGAAGCTGATCCGGCGCTGGCCCGAGCCGTCGGTATTCATGACGTAAATCTGCTGGGTGCCCGAGCGGTCGCTCTCGAAGACGATCTTCCGACCGTCTGGCGAGAAGCTCGGCGAGGTGTCGATGCCCGGCGTGGTGGTCAGCCGCTGCGGATAGCCGCCGTTCGCGTCGACCACATAGATGTCGGTATTACCGTCCACCGCCATCGAAAAGGCGATCGAGCGTCCATCCGGCGAGAAGCGCGGCGCAAAGCTCATCGACGTGGATTGCAGGAGCTGCCGGTCGTTGCTTCCATCCGCGTCCATGATTCGGATGTGCGGCATTCCGCCGGCGAAGCTCATGTAGGCGATGTGCTCGCCATCCGGCGAAACGCGCGGGCTGGTCACGGTGACTTCGCCCTGGGTGAGATAGCTGTGGTCGGTCCCGTCCCAGTTCATGATCGCGATGCGTTTTACCGGCTGCATGCGCGAACCCGTTGCGGCGACATAAACGATGCGGCTGTCGAACAGGCCGGGCCGCTTGGTCACCGCGGTGTAGAAAGCGCCGGCGCAGCGGTGGGCCGCGCGCTTCCATTCGGTTGCCGCCACCGCGAATCCCTTGCGGGTCATCTCTCGGCGCTGCTTCAGGTCATAGAGATAGCAGACGACATTGATGCGGCCGTCGTCGCGCGCTTGGACATAGCCCGTCACCAGCGCCCCGGCGCCGATGTTCGCCCAGTTCGGGTAAAGCGGCGCACCTGCCTCGGTCGGAGTGTAGTGCCGTAGGTTCTCAGGGCCAGTCGGATAGATCGACCGCGTGGTTCGAAGGTCCGACACGATCTGCTGCGCGATCTGGATGCCGATGACGCCGGTTTCGCCGCCGTCGGTCTTCAGGTTCTTGGGGTTGGAAACTGCGGGACCGCGAGGACGATCTGTCCTCCGGACTGGGCTTGCGCCGCGGTGCCCGCGACGAAGGCGGCGACGGCGAACAGGCTGGTTGAATTGATAAAACGCATCACTTCCCGGTCGTTATTCGATTGAACCGCTCAACCCAGTCCTTCGGCTGGCGTTGCGGCCGGCCATCGCTGTCGAGGTAGGCGGCTGTCACCCTCGCGTCGGTCAATTGTTCCGTTCCACGGATGACCCGCTGATGAATGTCCACGGATGCGGCGCGAACGGCGTCGACGGTGCTTATGACAATCAGGTCATCGCCGAGCCGCGCGGGCTTGCGATATCTGATGTCCACCTCGGTCACGAAATAGGCACTGCCGTCGCCCTGAGGGCAGCACCCTGGTCGACACCGACGGCGCGGATCATGTCCGACCGCGCACGTTCCATGAACTTCAGATAGTTCGCGTAGTAAACGACGCCTGCCGTGTCCGTGTCCTCGAAGTAGACTGTCAGCGCGAAATGATGCTCCGCCCCGACAAATCCGCCGCGATAGGGTGTGTCGAGGTGCGCCAGGCTCATCCCGTTCGCTTACCGGCCGCTGCCGCCCGCCGCAAATAGGGCGCTTGACTCATGTGTAACCCCAAGGTTACATGTAACGCATAGGTTACTTGATCTGGGGATTTGGAATGGCTGAGACGAGCAGCGAGACGGCAGAGAGGTTGAGCGGCAAGCGGGCGCGAATGTTGTTCGTGCTCGCGGCGATCTTCCTGTCGCAACAAGCCTCTTACTTTTCCAGCCGGCACGACCTCGTCAGCTCAGCCGGCCACTTCAAGATCGCGGCCTGGGTCGTGCTTTCGGCCGTTCTACTGCTGATGCTCGCGACTGGCGGAGCCTGGTTTCGGTCGGCGGAGGTCCGAGCCCTTCTCAACGACGAAACTACGCGGGAGCATCGCCGCACCGGATTCGCGAACGGCTTCTGGGCGGCCTGCCTGACTGCTATCGGGATCTATGTCGTCGACCTGTTCGAGCCGGTATCCGGCCGCGACACGGTCCACATCATCCTGACTATTGCCATCGCGGTAGCAATGCTGACCTTCGCACGGCTGGAGCGTCACGCGCTTCGCGATGGGTGAGCGGCTCGCCAACGGATTGAAATTGCGGCGGACCGAGCTCGGCCTCACTCAGGCCGAGCTCGCTGAGCGTGTCGGGGTTACTCGCAAGACCATCAACACGGTCGAGAATGGCGTGTTCACACCCTCCGCGATGCTCGCGATCAAGCTCGCGGAGGCGCTCAGCGTGCCTGTTGAGAAGTTGTTCTGGATCGAGCGCTGACGTCCTCGACCTGGCGGATCATGTCGCCCTGTGCCTCGGCGACGTCCGCCAAATGCATTCCCCAGCCGGGAACGAACATGCCGAGGATCCCGACCTCGCCGTAGACGCGGTCCGTGCGCTTGCTGTTGGGGTCGGCGTTGGTTCGGATCGAGAGATAGCCGAGTTGGCCGTCGTTGACGCAGCGCGCCGAGACCAAACCTTCGGTCCGCACGAACTGGGTCGGCGGCGCACCCTCGCTCGACCAGCTGATCGGACCGCCCGGGACTGGTAGCCCGAAACGGGTGTTCCAATAGCTGTCGAGGCTCTCCCATGCGGTCGAGCCGGGTTTCGCCGGATTGGTGCAGGCGACGGTCATTCCGGGAGCAGGCGCGTTGCCGAAGATCGCGCCGGCGGGCGGGACGTTTTTCTCGCGGAAGCTGACCCAGGTCATGACGCAACCCGTTTCGCCCGGCGACGAGCAGATGGGCGTCGATTTCAGCGTGCCGCCGACCGTCTTGCCCTGCGGGACGAGCAGGTTGAAGCCGGGCAGGATGGCGAGCCGCATTTGCTTCGCGATCGGCTTGCCCTCGATCTCATGCTTGATGAGCTGCTGGAGCATGAGCGAGCCCTGGCTATGGCCAATAAGAACGAACGGGCGGCCTTCGTTGTACTGCCGCAGGTACGTGCGCCAGGCGCTGGCGACGTCGGCATAGGCGAGCATCGCCGGCTTGGTGACATCGGCGCCCGCCGCGGCCGCTGCCACCGCACCAAGCGTCATCTGGCGATAGACCGGAGCGAAGGTGCGGCAGACGCCGGCAAAGCGTGCGAACTGCACCTGTGTTGCCGAGCGCTCGCTGTTGTCGACGGTGAGGTCGCTGTTCAGTCCCCGATCGTTAGAAACCGTCGGGTAAACGTAGAAGCAGTCGACCGCCGCATCCTTGGCGACTTCGCTGCGTCCGACAGAGCCGTAGCCGTTAGAATTAAGCGCGGTCGTCGGCAGCGGCGTCGAACAAATGTCGGACCGGCCAGGAAGGCAAAGCCAGTTCGCGTCCTTCGAATAATCGACGGCTGCGGGAGATGCCGCGGGCTGGGCGGATGCGGGTGTAGCCGCGACGGCGGCGAAGGTCAGCAATGCAGTGCGGATCACTTGGGGCTCGCTCCCGGGTCGAACAGGCCTGCCTGCGCGCCGGCGGGTGGGTTCAGGCCGAGGTGAGTATAGCCGCGGCCGTTCAGACAGCGCCCACGTGCCGTCCGGGCGATGAGGCCAAGCTGAATGAGATAGGGCTCGATCACGTCTTCGATGGTGTCGCGCGGCTCGCTTAGGCCTGCGGCGAGCGTTTCCACGCCGACTGGGCCGCCGCCGTAGAGATCGGCGATCATCGTCAAGTAGCGGCGATCCATTGCATCGAGGCCGAGCGCGTCGATCTCCAGTCGCGAAAGTGCCTTGTCGGCGACGCCTTCGTCGATCTCGTCTGCTCCAACTGCGTGGGCAAAGTCGCGTACGCGGCGGAGCAGCCGGCCGGCGATGCGCGGAGTTCCGCGTGAACGGCGGGCGACTTCGCGCGAGCCGTCATCGGTGATTCCGACACCCAGCAGCCGCGATGCCCGGCGGATGACCTGCTCAAGCTCCTCGACCGTGTAGAAGTTCAAGCGGACGGGGATTCCGAACCGATCGCGCAACGGGGTCGTCAGGAGGCCCTGGCGGGTGGTTGCTCCGACCAATGTGAAGCGCGGAAGGTCGATACGGACGGAGCGAGCCGATGGGCCTTCGCCAATCATCAGGTCGAGAGCACGATCCTCCATCGCAGGATAGAGGACTTCCTCTACCGCGGGATTGAGGCGGTGAATCTCGTCGATGAACAGGACGTCGCCGTCCTCGAGGTTGGTCAGCAGCGCGGCCAGGTCGCCGGACTTGGCAATCACCGGACCCGACGTGGCGCGGAAACCGACGCCCATCTCGCGGGCAAGGATCCCGGCGAGCGTGGTCTTTCCGAGGCCGGGCGGTCCATGAAACAGGACGTGGTCGAGCGCCTCCCGCGGCTCTTCGCAGCGTTCACGAAGATGCGCAGGTTCTCTCGCGCAGCTTGCTGGCCGACGAACTCGTCGAGGCTTTTCGGGCGAAGCGCGGCATCCGCGTCTTCGGTCGTGCGCTCCGGCGTCGTGATTCGGGCTGGGTCGGTCGCCATCTCTGAGATTTGATTCGCAGATGGACGCGCCGCCGACAAGGCGCTTACTGTTGCTTGATACGTGAACTTGCGGGGCGACATGCAGGTTGATCGACGGACTTTGATTGCGACGGGCGCAGCGGCCCTGGTCGCCGGCCCGGCTTTTGCGCAGCGGCGCGCAAGCAGCGCCTGGTACGACCGGGCAATCATCATCGATGGACTTGGTGGTCTCGGCGATCCCTACACGCCGGAAGAACAGTTGCGGATGAGCGACCGTGGCTGGATCGAAACGCTTCAGACGGGCGTGACGGTCATCCGCGACACGGTGATGCCGGTCGGCAATGTCGTCGACCCGTGGGGCGACTACCAGAAGGCCATCGCCGAGAAGAAGAACATCTTCAACGCCAATCCCGACTATCTTCTGCCGGTCAAAAGCGCCGCCGACATTTTGAAGGCGAAGCGCGAGAAGAAGCTCGGAGTGATCGTCGGCACGCAGGACACGTCGATGGTCGGTCCTGAGCTGGATCGCCTGGCTCAGTTGAAGAAGGACGGCGTGTTGACCGTTCAGCTGACCTACAACAACCGTAACCTAGCGGGTGACGGTGCGCTCGAGCCGGCCAATGCAGGGCTATCCAAACTTGGCCGTGCGACGATCGAGCGGATCGAGGCGGAAAAGCTGCTTCTGGATTTGAGCCACGGCGGAGCAAGGACGATGGCGGAGGCAGCTGCGCACGCGAAGCGCCCGCTGGTGATCAGCCACACTGGCGCCCGCGCGCTGACCGACCACGTCCGCAACACGAGCGACGAGACGATCAAGGCCGTTGCGGACAAGGGCGGGGTTGTCGGCGTCTATTTCATGCCCTTCCTGACGCTCGACAGCCATCCGAAGGGCGAAGACCTGCTGCGTCACGTCGAACATATCGCCAACGTAGCGGGTGAAGATCATGTCGGCATTGGCACCGACAATGGGCCCTTCCGCAGCTCCTCGATGCCGAAGCGAAGGAAAAGCTGAAGAAGTGGGCGCTCGACCGGATCAAGGCCGGAATCGCAGCGCCGGGAGAGGGCGTGGACGTCTATCCGATGGTCGAGGATTATAACTCGGTCGACCGCTATCGCCGCTTTGCTGCGGACCTGCAGAAGCGCGGCTGGAGCGATGCGCGGCTCGAGAAGCTGATGGGCGGCAATTTCCTGCGCGTCTATCGCGAGGCTTGGGGCGGCTGAGCCTTAGAGGGTGTGTTCGACGCCGTCGCCGACGATGTCGATCCAGTCGTTCTTGCGCTTTTCCCAGACCGAGAATTTCGGTGAGGCAAAATAGGGGTCGTCGAACGCCCCTAGCGGGATGGCAATCAGGCCGTCGAACTTGCCGTTGATCTCATAGTGGACGTCCGAGCCGCATTCCGGGCAGAAATGGAACGTGCCCGGGTTGCCGCTATCAGCGACGATGACCCAGCTCTTCGACTGACCCTCGACCGTCACCTGCTCGGCCGGCCAGCGGGCCTGCACGGCGAAAGCGCTTCCAGACCTCTTCTTGCAGTTGAGGCAGTGACAGGCGGAAACCCGCACCGGATCGCCCGTGACCGTCACCTTGAGCTGTCCGCAGCGGCAGGATGCGGTGCGCGTCGTCACGCCTGTATCTCCACCGGCGTGCCGTCCCTTACGGCTTTGTAGAGCCACTCAATTTCGCGGTTGGTGACTGCGACGCAGCCGTCGGTCCAGTCGAACTCGGTGTGCCGGCTGCCGATCCAGCCGCGGTCGTTTGGAAGGCCGTGAATCATGATGTCGCCGCCGGGATTCACGCCCCGCTTGGCCGCTGCCGAAACCTGTTCAGGTGTCGGATATCCGATCCGGAGCGACAAATGGAATGCACTGTTCGGGTTGTGTCCGACAATTCGGTAAGAACCTTCCGGCACTCGGCCATCGCCCTGTTGCTGCTTGGGCCAGGGTCGCCGCGCCCGATCGCAACGCGAAATTCGCGGACCAGCCTGCCCTGGCGGTAGGCCGACATGAGATGGGCGGACTTGTCGACGCGGATCAGGTCGACCGGGCCCGGATCCGGGCGCTCGCATCGGCTCGAACGGTAATTCCATGCATGGCCTGTCTCGAGGCAGGAATCGATAGCCGAATATGCGCTGGAGGTGATTGCGCAGGCGCTGAGCGGCAGTGCGAGAAGGAGCGTAAATGCGCGAGCGCGCGTCACTTTGCCGCTTTGCGGAGCGCCAGCCGAACGAGGTCGTCGAGGCCGGCCTCCGGACCGAGTTCATCTTGGGCAGCGTTCACCGCAGCACTCGCTTCCACAGGCTTGAATCCGAGATTGGCGAGTGCGGACATCGCATCCGAAGCTGCTCCGCCGCGCGCTGCCGGCACCAGCGATGCGCCCAGCCCGGCGACGCCGAGCTTGCCCTGAAGTTCGTTGGCGATGCGGGCGGCAAGCTTCGGGCCGACGCCGTTGGCTCTGCCGATCATGGCCTTGTCGCCTTGGCTTACGGCGCGGGCGAGTTCGTCGGGAGAGAGGACCGACAGGATAGCGAGCGCGAGCCTGCCGCCCACGCCTTGAACGGACGTGAGGGCGCGGAACGAGTCTCGCTCGACCTGCGATCCGAAACCGAACAGAGTCCACGCGTCCTCACGGACCTGGAGCTCGGTCAGGATCAGAATCTCGCCGCCGATCGGCCCGAGTACGTCGAGCGTGCGGGCGCTCGCGTGGATGAGGTAGCCGACACCGCCGACATCGACGATCGCCGTGTCGGCGCTGATTTCGGCGAGGATTCCGGACAGGCGGGCGATCATGTCTGCCTAGGCTTAGGCGATGCGGCGGGCGCTCGCCAAGTGATGTGCATGGGTGATCGCGATTGCGAGGGCGTCGGCGGCGTCTGGCCCGGCGATTTTCGCCCCGGGCAGCAGGCGCGAGACCATCGCATGGACCTGTACTTTTTCCGCATTGCCGTTGCCGACGACGGCCTTCTTCACCAGCCGGGCGGCGTATTCGGCGACGGGTATCCCGCCGCGAGCGGCCGTCATCAGGACGACTCCTCGCGCCTGGCCGAGCTTGAGGGTCGACTGCGGGTTCTTATTGACGAACACTTCTTCGACCGCCGCAGCGTCGGGTTCGACCTCGGCAATTAGCGCCTCGAGCTGGCGAGCCAGGTCGGCGAGCCGCTCCGGCAGTGGCACGGCAGTGTCCGTCTTCAGCTGTCCGTTAGCGACGTGGGAAAGTCGGTTGCCCTCTGCCTGGATAACGCCCCAGCCGGTAGTCCCAAGGCCAGGGTCGAGACCCAGAAGCTTAGGCAAGCTTCTCCAGCTCCTCATCCGGGACATTGTAATTGCCCCAGACAGTCTGGACGTCGTCGTCGTCTTCCAGCGCGTCGATTAGCTTCATCAGCGTCGCTGCATCGTCGCCGCGAACTTCGACTTCGGTGCCGGGCTTCCAGCCGAGCTTGACGGCTTCTGCTTCGCCAAGCGCGCCCTCGAGCGATTTTGCTACCTCGTGGAGCGAATCCACCGAGGTCCAGATTTCGTGACCTTCTTCATCCGATTCGACATCGTCCGCGCCGGCTTCGATCGCGGCTTCCAGAACCTTGTCGGCATCGCCTGCAGCGGCACCATATTCGATCAGGCCCATCCGCTCGAACCCGTGGCTGACCGAGCCGCTTGCGCCGAGGTTGCCGCCATTCTTGGAGAAAGCGGTGCGGACGTTGGTCGCCGTGCGGTTGCGGTTGTCGGACAGCGCCTCGACGATGATGGCGACGCCGCCCGGGCCGAAGCCCTCGTAGCGGATTTCCTCATAGTTCTCGGCGTCCGAGCCCGATGCCTTGTCGATCGACCGCTGGATGTTGTCCTTCGGCATCGACTGCGCCTTGGCGGCGAGCACCGCCGCGCGAAGGCGCGCATTCATCTCGGGATCGGGCAGGCCCATCTTGGCAGCGACAGTGATTTCGCGGCTGAGCTTCGAGAACATCGCCGAGCGCTTTTTGTCCTGCGCGCCCTTGCGATGCATGATGTTCTTGAATTTGGAATGGCCTGCCATGGCGGTTCCTTACGCGAGACCGAGCGCGTTGCGATAGGTTTCGAGAACGGCGTCCTGCTCCTGGCGCGTATGCGCCTCCATCCTGCGCAGACGGACGATCATGCGCATGATCTTCGGGTCGTAGCCGTTGGATTTCGCCTCCGCGTAGACGTCCTTCACGTCGTCCGCGATGCCCTTCTTTTCTTCTTCAAGCCGTTCAATTCGTTCGATGAAAAGCCGCAGCTGATCGGCCGCGACGGTACCTTCCGCCATCTGTCACTTGCCTCCGTTCAGGGATTCGGCCCGGCTGTAAGCGAGCCCAAGCTGCCGCTCAAGCCGGTTGAATGCGGGGCGCAACGCGTTATTGCCCTCGCGACATTGGAAGGAAGCAAGTTGACCGAGCCGCTGCGACCGCGCTCCCGCAAAGTGAAGATCCTGGCGACGCTGGGACCGGCCTCGAGCAAGCCTGAGATGATCAAGAAGCTCATGCTGGCCGGAGCTGACGCTTTTCGAATCAACATGAGCCACGGCGACCAGAAGTCGAAAGCCAAGCTGGTCGAAGCGATCCGTGGGCTGGAAAAGGAACTCAAGCGGCCGACGACGATCGTGTTCGACCTTCAGGGACCGAAGTTGCGTGTCGGAAGCTTCGAGGGCGGGTCGGCGCAGCTCGAAAAAGGCGCGAAGGTCGTGCTCGACCAGGATGACACGCCGGGCAACTCCAAGCGGATGGAATTGCCCCACCCGGAACTCTTCGCGGCGATTGGTCCGGGCGACCGTCTGCTTATCGACGACGGCAAGGTTCGGCTGAAGGTGGTGGAAGCCGGCGAGCAGAAGATCGTCGCCGAGGTGATGGTCGGCGGCACCGTCTCCAACAACAAGGGCGTCAACGTCCCCGACGTCGTCGTGCCGATCCCGGCCTTGACGGAAAAGGACCGCTCCGACCTGCAGTTCGCTCTGGAGCAGGGCGCCGACTGGATTGCGCTTTCGTTCGTCCAGCGGCCGGAGGATGTCGCCGAAGCACGCTCGCTGATTGGCGAGAAAGCTGCGCTGATGGCCAAGATCGAAAAGCCGGCGGCGATCGATCGGCTGATCGACATCATCGCTCTTGCGGACGGTGTGATGGTCGCCCGTGGCGACCTTGGAGTGGAGCTTCCCCCGAGCAGGTACCGCCGCTCCAGAACCGGATCGTCGCTTCCGCCCGCCAGTTTGGAAAGCCGGTGGTCGTCGCGACCCAGATGCTCGAATCGATGATCACGTCTCCGACGCCGACACGCGCCGAGGTGAGCGACGTCGCCACCGCAATCTACGACGGTGCGGACGCGGTCATGCTTTCGGCGGAAAGCGCCGCAGGCAAATATCCGATCGAGGCCGTGACGATGATGGATCGCATCGCCAACAGCGTCGAACGCGACCCCGTCTACTCCTCGCGCATCCATTTCACCGAGACGCAGATGGAGCCAACGATCGCGGACGCGCTGTCAGGTTCGTCGCGGCAGATCGCCGGCACGGTCAATGCGAAGACCATGGTCGTCTTCAGCAAGTCGGGCTCGACGGCCCGGCGTATCGCCCGCGAGAGGCCGCCGGTTCCGATCCTGGCGATGAGCCCGTCACAGACCACCTCGCGGCGCATGGGTCTCTATTGGGGTGTCCATTCGGTGCATTCCAAAGATGTTTCGAGCTTCGAGGAAATGGTCGGCAAGGCGAAGCGCATGGCGCTCCGCCACCACCTCGCCGAAGGCGGCGACCGGGTCGTGATCATGGCCGGTATTCCGTTTGGAACGGCCGGTTCGACAAATGTGCTCCACGTCGTCCGCCTCGTCGGCGACGAGCTGGAGCGCCACACGACGCCCGAATAGAACTTCCGGCAATTGACAGCTTGGTTGCCCTGGAAGAGCCTGCGCCTTCCAGGGGGTGCCTGCCATGCGCAAGTTGCTTTTGACCCTTACGGCGGCGTTCGGCCTGATCGCAGCCGCTCCTGCGTCCGCAAAAACCGATAGCATCGACGCAATTGCTCAAGACTATGTGAGCCTCGCGCTCGACGCCAAGAAGGTCGATCCGGATCTTATTTCGATCAATTCGCCTGCACTCGAGCAGGCCGTTGAGAGCAAGCTTCCGAAGCCCGTGCCGGCGGCAATGGTCACGCGCAGCGGTGAGTTGATTGCTCGGCTCGACGCTCTGCCGAAGCCCCAGGAGCGGCTCGAAACCATGCGGCTCCATTCCTTACGCGCACGCCTCGCTTCGCTTCAGGCTCATTTGCAGGTGATGAGCGGCGCAAAGCTTCCAATCGGCGAACAGGTGGAGCGGTTTTACGGGTTCAAGCCGGACTTTCGCCCGCTCAGCGCATATGACCCCGCCCTCGAACGGCTCGACAAGGCCATTCCCGGACCGGGAACGCTGGCGGAGCGTATTGCTGCGCTGAAGACGGCCGCCCTAGTTCCGCCTGACAAGATCGAGCCGGTCTTCAACGCGGCGCTTGCGGAATGCCGTCGGCGAACGGCGCTGCACATGAAGCTTAGGCAGCCTGAATCAGTGGAGGTGCAGTTCCTCCATGATCAACCGGCTCCGGCCGAAGACGTCTATCAAGGTGATGGTAAGAGCCGGGCACGGATCAATCTCGACAGTCCAGTCGATGTTGACCGGCTTCTCGCGGCAGCCTGCCATGAAACCTACCCGGGCCATCACAGTCACTTCGTAAACATCGACGACGCGTTGGTGCGGAGCCGGGGCTGGCACGAGTTCGACGTAGAGATCGAAGATGGCCCCCAATTCCCCGTCGCCGAGTCCGTAGCGGAATACGGAGTTGGCCTGACATTCCCAGTCGAGGAGCGCATCGCTTTCGAGCGCGACGTTCTCTACCCGCTGGCGAGCCTGAAGATGCAAAACGTCGATGCGTGGCGAGCCTACATTTCCGCGCGCCCCGACGTGTTGGGAGCGACCGCGACGGTTGCTCGCGACTATCTGAGCGGCGCCATCGATCAGGCCACCGCACACAAGCTCTTCATCCGTTACCGCCTGCAGACACCAACGGCCGCAGGACAGATGCTGAAGATGCTCGATGCTTTCGGGAGCATGGTCATCGCATCCGACTTTGGTTGGTATGTGATGGATCAGTCGATGCAGGGCAAAAGTGTCGACGAGCAATGGCGCCTTTTCCGCCAGATCGAACGCGAGCCGATGCTTCTCGAGGACGTGGCGGCGCTTCGTTAGCGCGCAAGCAGTGCCGGGATTTCGTCCGGGATTTCGTGTGCGAGGAAGCCGATCGGGCCGACCTTTCGAGCCAGCGTTTCGCCGGCTTCGCCGTGGAGGAGCACTGACCAAAGCAAGGCCGTGAGCGGCTCCGCGCCTCGGGCGAGCAGGCCGCCGACGATTCCCGCCAGCGTATCGCCGCTTCCCGACACTCCGAGACCGGGCGCGCCGCCGCTGAAGGACCAGGCCCGGCCATCTGGCGTCACGACATGGCTGGTCACGCCCTTCACCAGGACATTCGCCTGGTAGAGCTCGGCCGCTCGAATGCCGCAGCCGATCGGATCGTCATCAATCTCTTCCTCCTCGGAATCGAGTAGCGAAGACAGCTCGCCGGCATGCGGCAGCAGGCTCGGATGCCCGCCTCTGCGTAGCTCCGGCTCGCCCCGTTTGAGGCTGTGCAGGAGCGCCGCATCCAGCACGACGCTTGCGGGACTTCTCAGCAGTTGCTCGGCAAGAAGCGCGCCGGTCTTCGCAACGGCCATCCCCGGACCGGCAACAACAGCATCGACGTGATCCGCTTCTTCCCGGATTTGGTGGATGGCAGTGCGGGTGAAGCCTCCGTCTCGCGCTTCCTCCAGTCCGACCACCAACGCTTCCGGCATGGCGATCGACGTTTGAACCGCGACGCTCTTGCCCGTCACCATCCGCAGCTTGCCCGCGCCGGCCCGCATAGCAGCCGTCGAGACGAGCAAGGCCGCCCGGCCATCTCCCGCGAACCTGCGACGATGAGGATGCGGCCCTTGGTCTCCTTGTCGCCATCGACCACTGGCGGCAGCGGGAATTTATTCAATGCTGAACGGGTGAGCGGTTCGCCGCGCTTCCGCGTCATCGCGTTCCGGTCATCATGTCGGGCTCGGCAGTCTTCGGCGCTCCCTCGGCTTCGAGTGGCGCTCCGTGGTTCCACACCTCAAGCTTCGGAACGCAGACCCCGCTCGCGTCCGGCTCGAAGTCGTAGCGGACGATTCCGCAGTTCAAGATCTCAGACTGCTTGTCGATCTTCAGGATGTCAGGCTCGGTCAGCTCCTCGAGGATGTAGCGCATGCACAGCACCACGACCTGGTGGCAGACGATGAGGACACGCCTGTCGCAATAATGGAGGTTGATGGTGTTCATCGCCGACCGCAGCCGGAGGATGACATCAGCCCAGCTCTCGCCTCCAGGCGGGCGGTGATAGAATTTCCCGAGCTTTGTCCGGTGAGCGGCTTCCTCCGGAAATTTCTGTTGGATCCCGACGCGGGTGAGCCGGTCGAAGATCCCGAATTCGCGCTCGCGCAGGCGCTCGTCGATCACGAGCCTGGAGGGTCCGCTTAGCCCTCCCGCGCCGCAGATAGCTTCCGCAGTCTGTCTAGCCCGCAGGTAAGGGGAGGACAGGATGACCTCGGGCCGCTCTTCAACCGGAAGCGCCGCGAACCAGTGTCCTGTCGAACTCGCCTGCTGGTGGCCGAGCTCGGACAGGGGAACGTCGACATCCCGGACTCGAATGTCGATTTCATGCAGCCCCGCCTCATCGGCGGCATCGCGCGCGACATTGCCCTGGCTTTGCCCGTGCCGCACCAGCCACAGCTGTGCCGGCCAGTTCTGCCGCATACTCTCCCATCTCCTTCACCGGCAGTAAGCATGAAAGCCCGCCGCGGTTCCTAGACGGAGGGCGGCCCGCTCCACATATTGCGGCCTCGCGCCACTTGGTGAACAAGGGCCGCGGGGCAGTGGAGGGGCAATGGCTTCGGATATCGAAATGATTGCGGAGGCGGTGCTTCCCTCCTCCGGCTTCCCTGTCGATCCCGACCTCCTGCCGGTCGAGCCTGCTTACAAAAACGTGCTTCGGGCTCGGATGTCCGTCGTCTGGCTCGTCCTTTGGGCCGCCGGAGCTGTCGCGGACCAGGCAATGCTTCAGGAAACGGCCGCTGCCGGGCTTCCGACCTTCGTCATTCCTGCGCTGGCGGCAGTGGCAATCCTGACCGCGCCGGAGCGGATCTATCGGCGGCTTCTCTACAAGCTCACCGATCGCCTGCTCCAGGTCGTCCGCGGCTGGCTGTTCCATGTCGACACGGTCGTTCCTTTGGTCCGGGTCCAGCACATCGACGTCACGCGTGGTCCGCTCGAAAAGGCGTTCGGCTTGGCAACTTTGGTCGTGCACACCGCGGGCACGCACAACAGCATCGTCATGCTTCCCGGTCTTGCACCCCAGCGGGCAGCAGAGATCCGCGACATCATCCGCGAACATGTCCGAACCGACTTTGCGTGAGGACACGGCGGTTGGCCCGCCGGAGCACCTCCATCCCTTCTTCCTGCTGACTGGCCTTGGCGGATCGCTGCGAGGAGTCGCCGGCGGCTACGTGGCCATCGGTTATCTGGCCGTCTCCGGACGGTGGGGCACTGCCTTCTTTGGAATGCTCGCCCTGATCGCCTTCATGACGATCGGAGTCTTCCTTTACTGGAGACGGTTCGAATTCCGGGTCGGTGCGAACGAAATCCGGATCGACAGCGGCATATTGAACCGTACGCATCGCTCGATCCCGTTCGACCGGATTCAGGACGTCGACATCACGCAGGGACCGCTCGCCCGCGTACTTGGCCTCGCACGCGTGAAGTTTGAGACCGGAGCTTCGGCGGGACAGGAAGAGGGCGTCCTTCAGGCCATTCGCCTCGAGCGCGCCGAGCAGCTGCGAACACTGGTCCGAGCACGCCGCACTCATGCCGTCTCTCTGGAGCCTAACGCGGAAACGGTCGAGCCGCCGCCCGTCTACGAGATGACGTTCCCCCGTTTGCTATTGGCCGGAACATTCAATTTCTCGCTTGCCATTTTCGCCGGATTGTTCGGTCTCGCCAGCTCTCCGCTCGGCGAAGCGATGGGCTTCGATCCCTTCAGCCGGACCTTCTGGGTAAGCATCTTGAGCGTCAGCGGTCCGGCCCGCGAGCTCGTTATGGCCCATCGTTTCGCGACGGCAGCCGCAGGATTGGCTCTGCTAATCCTGCTTGGGGTCGTGACCGGCATTATCCGCACAGCTCTCACCGACTTCGGATTCCGCCTCGACAGGACCGGTGTCGGACTTCGCCGGCGCCGCGGGCTCTTCACCCGGACGGACGTCACTTTGCCCGTCAGCCGCGCGCAGGCCGCCGTGATTGCGACCGGACCGGTGATGGATCGGCTTCGATGGCGCGAGTTTCGGGTCCAGAGCCTTGCCAAAGACGAGAGTAGCAAGGGCTCGCACGTCCTCGCGCCGCTCGCGAGAGACGCGGAAGTCGATCGCATCGTCGGCGAACTCGGCTGGCAGCCGCTCCCGTCGCGCATTGCGTGGACCCGCGTGTCGCTCGAGTTTGTAATCGTGCTGGCGATCGCGCTGGCGCCGTTGATCTTGGTGGCCATCGGCAATCTGGTGTTCAATCCGCTTTTCGGCGGACCGTTTCTCGCCGTGCTGCTGGGTGCCTTGGGCCTGCGCTGGCTGGCGTGGCGGCGAACAGGCTATTCCCTCGATGGCGACCGGATACTGGTGCGCACAGGCTGGTGGCGGCGGCGGATCACGATTCTGCCCGCACGGAAAATCCAGAGCGTCGACCTCCGGGAGAATTTCATCACCCGCGCGTTCGGAATCGCCTGGCTGCAGTTCGGCGTGGCGGGTGGGGGCATGACCGGCCATTCCATCCCCGCTATCCCCAGTGGGGAGGCGCGCAAGTTGCGCGATCTGCTGCTAGACATGGGCGCATGACGTTCGCACTTGGGGTGGAGCGCTCGGTGGGCGGCCAGCCATGGAAATGGCGTCGTTCGGGCGAGCCTGGACTGACAATGGATGCACTGGTGGACGAGCTTCTGCTCGCCCGCGGGGTCGCGCGCGACGATCTCGAGCGCAATCGCAAGCCGACCATTCGCGACTTCCTGCCTGATCCCTCCGCTTTCAAGGACATGGACAAGGGTGCCGCGCGGTTGGCCGACGCGGTGCAGGCGGGCGAGACGATCGCGATCTTTGGCGATTACGACGTCGATGGCGCGACGAGCTCGGCATTGCTCGTGCTGCTGCTGAGGCAGCTCGGTGTCGACGCGATGGTCTATATTCCCGACCGTCTAATGGAGGGATACGGCCCGTCAGGCGCCGCTTTGGTCGAACTGAAGAACCGCGGCGCAACTCTGGCCGTCACTGTCGACTGCGGAGCGCAGGCGTTCGAGGCGCTGCAGGAAGCCAAGGACGCAGGCCTCGATGTGATTGTTGTCGACCATCACCAGTGCGCGGCACTGCTTCCGGTTGCCTTTGCGATGATCAATCCGAACCGGCTCGACGAAAGCGAAACCGGGTCGGCACACGGGCATGTCGCCGCGGTCGGAATGGCGTTCCTGCTTGGCGTTGCGTTGGTTCGCGAGTTGCGTGGACGCTGCTTCTTCGCGGATCGCGAGGAACCGAAGCTCATCGACTTGCTCGATCTCGTTGCACTTGGGACAGTGGCTGACGTGGCGCGGCTGCACACGCTCAACCGCGCCTTCGTGACGCAGGGCCTGAAGGTCATGGCGGGCCGCCACAATATCGGGATGAATGCGCTCGCGGCAGCCGCGCGGCTGGTGAAGGCGCCCAGCTGTCGTGATCTTGGCTTTGCTCTCGGACCGCGCATCAACGCGGGTGGTCGCGTCGGGAAGTCAGATTTGGGTGTGCGCCTGCTAACCTCGACCGATCCTGAGGATGCGCGGGCAATTGCTGACGAACTCGACCGATTGAACGAAGAGCGCCGGGCCATTGAAATGCAGGTCTGCGAGCAGGCGCTCGAACAGGCCGACAAGCTAAACGGCGCTCCGGTGCTGACAGTCATGGGAACCGGATGGCATCCGGGCGTGATCGGAATCGTCGCCGGGCGCGTGAAGGAACGGTTCGGCCGACCCGCGATCGTCATTGCCGAGACCGAGGACGGAACCGGGAAAGGCTCGGGCCGGTCGATCGGGGGTGTCGACCTTGGCGCGGCCGTGCTTGCTGCGAAGGACAGCGGCCTGCTCGTTGCGGGCGGGGACACGCAATGGCAGCTGGACTCACGCTAGCGCCGGGCGGCCTGGACGCTTTTCGCGAATTCATCAGCGAGCGATTGGCCCCGGACGTCGAGCGTGCGCTCGATGGCCGGGCGCTGCTGCTTGACGCATTGCTTGCGCCGGGCGGCGTCGTGGGAAACCTTTGCGACGCGCTGGACGCGGCGGGTCCCTATGGTTCGGGCTGGCCGGCACCGCGGGTAGCCGCCGGGCCGGCTCGCTTGCTGAAGACGGGCATCGTCGGGGATGGCCACATCCGCGGTCTCGCATGCGGGGATGACGGCAAGAGCTTCAAGTGGATCGCCTTCCGGATTGCGGCCACCGAACTGGGTCAGGCCTTGCTATCATCACCCGGCGACAGGCGGTGGTGGCTGGCCGGGACGATCAAGCGCGATGAGTGGAATGGCGGCAATGCGGCCGAGATGCATCTAGAGGACGCGGCACTCGCTTGACCCGCGCAAAAGCCTCCCCTAACGCGCACTCCGCTTCTTGGAGCGGCCCCATCGTCTAGCGGTCTAGGACGTCGCCCTTTCACGGCGAAAACACGGGTTCGAGTCCCGTTGGGGTCACCACCCTTCCTGAAAAATGGCGCTTTTAAGCGATTTTCTGAAAGGTTAGACAAATCGACTGTCTAACGGTTAGACAAATTTGGGCCTGTCGCCGGCGGCATGAAAGACATTCACTCCTCCCAGGGCGCCTTCCGCTTCATCAGATTCTTGAGCTCATTGTTGGGCTCAGGCGGATTCTTCAGCACCTGCTCGAACTCTCGGCTCTGCTTGGCCTCAAGCTTCTTTCGATAGCGCTCGGCGTACGGATCGTGCGCGATGGTGATCGACCCGGGCGGGAAGCTGCCGAACAATGAGTTCTGCCTGGCCAGCTCCTCGGCTGTCACGCGGCCTGCTTTCAGGTCAGCTTCGTCCTGATCGCGAGCTGCCTGCTTGGCCTTACGGTGCTCGACGGGATCGAAGGTGCCCGGCTTGTTCGTTCGCTTAGGCAAGATCAGGGTCGATATCGCTGAAGCGGTTTATGACGCGCAGCAGAGTGACGTCCGCCAGACCTTCCTGAGCAACGGCTTCGGTATACGTCGCAACCTCTTGGTCGCCCTTCCAGCCACCGACGGCCTTCAGCTCCTGATTGGTTCCCCCCGCCATAGCTGCACGAACGGCGCCTACTTTGCGAAGCCCATGGGCAGTGCAGTGAGTCAAGCCAGCTTCGTTACAGCGATCCCGGAACCAGTTACCCACGCCAGCGGCAGTGAACGGCTTGCCGAACTCATTCACCAGGAAGGTTGTTAACCCAACGGAGGGCATCGCATCGATCGCGCGCTTCAGATCGGGCGCGATGGGAAGCCAGAGGTCAGCATCGTTCTTGCTGGCCCGGTAGTTGATCTTGCCGCGGACGATATGCCTCGGGCCGAACAACCGCGCGTCACCGCGTCGCTGCCAGGTCCACAAAACGATTTCGAGAAAAAGCCGTGCCTTCGTGCCGAGCGGATGCCGCTTCTTGAATGCAACGATTTCTTCCTCAGTCCACGTGTGATAGCCGTTGATCTTCGCTTTGCCGACGCGCTTCGCCTTCTTCACAGGGTTCGACGCGATCCACTCCAGCTTCTCCGCATAGTTGAAGAGCCGAACGAGCTGCTTGCGCAGATTCACGGCCGCGACGGCACCACCGACCTCTCGTCCCTTGCCGTTCTCCCGCTTCTTCGAACGAGCGAGCAGGATGGCCTCGATGTGCTGGAATTTGAAATCCTCGACGAGGTCGTTGCCGAATTCTTCCCGAAAACTCTCGATAAGGCCACGCCGGCGGCGCTTGTTGTCAGCTCCACCCGAATCTTCGAAGTCCGCCGACTTGTAGTAGCGAGCACAAAGGTCGTGCACGCTACGCGGCGGCCATCGGGGCTCGAGGTCCTGTCCGCCTAGCAGTGCCTGGTATTCAGCATCGAAGCCCGGCTGATCCGGCAGGTGCTTCATGTAAACGGGCTTCTGGCCAGTCTTCCGAAAGCGAGCGCGAAGCTTCTTGTGCCTGTCGGGGCTGACGGTGACGTTCTTGTAGCGGGTCTTCATCGAGGATCACCAACCGTTATAGGCCCAGTATTCCGCATGCTGGCACACGGTCTGAGCTTCTTCAGGATTTGAGGAAAGAAGCATGTCGAGGCCGGTTCGGCCGTCGAACGCCTTGTTCGAAGCTCGAAGCCAACAGGCTGCTCTAGAGGCCGGAAGGATGCCCATAAGGGCTCGTGCCAGCCGCACGAGATGCGACTGACGCTCCAGATCAACCAACCGCGCGCGAACGTCCGCTGAGAGCCCCAACGCGTCCGCGGCGGTGTTGAAGGCTTGAGGAGTGGTCATCGATCAAAGCACCCTGTCCAGAGGGTTTGCACGGACGACGGGAAGCGGTGCTCCATCGCTGAACTCGAACACGACATTGCCGTTCGCTTCAATGGTCACGCGAGCAGGGCTGAAGCCGGCTTTCTTGCAGCCCTTGAGTGCGCGAGCGATGTCCTCCTGACGGATGCGAGCGGGAGCGGTCATCAGGCCGCCTCCAACATGATCGGAATCGGCTCAGAAAGACGCTCGAACACCTTCCGGTGACGAGCGCCATATCGCGCGTATCCCTCAACGTGATCGCCCAGCCTATCCAGGATCCAGCCGTCCTCTAGAGCGACGTCGAGGATAGAGCGTCCGTGCGCAGCGCGAACAAACAGATCGTCCATGTAACCACTGCCGAGCACCGAGAGACTGAAGAGATCGAATTCGACTACGTGAGAAATCGGATCCTTCTTCTCAACTTCGATCTTGGCCTGAGCCATCGTCATCGGAAGCTCGCCGTCGGCGATCTGCTCATCCGTGAGCTCCTCGCCGATATCGAAGCGCTCGCGGAGACCTTCGACGTAGCCGTCCTTAGTTTTATGGCCCGGCGTCCAATACATCCGCCGCTTGCGCCACGTCCCGCGACCATAATCGAGCACCAGCTCGCGCGCCCGCTCTACAGAGAGTATGGGAAGGCCCGCGGCCTTTTGTTCCTCGGGGAAGGCCCCGAACCATCGGCAATCTCGAGAATATCCCAAAACGTGCGTGACTTCTTCCGACCCATCTTCGCGGTCGACTTCGTCATTTCAGCGGACGCTTCCCAACGGTTCTTCCCATTAGCCTCGAGTTGAGCTGCGCGGTCAGGACACTTCGCCAGATAATCATTGGCCGACCACACGATGCTCACATCGATGCCATGTTCCCGGTCAGGTGCACGATCTTCGCCAAACACCTTCTTCGCTGCCGCTTCCCACTGAGGAAAAACCTTATCGGCAATCAGCTTCTCGAGGGTCGGGCCATCCATGTTTTGACTATCGACTCCCGCCAACACCGGATCGAGAATCCACAGCTCATGATTATGCGGGTGCCAGCCATTCCAACCGTGTGTAATCTCAGTCGAGCGAACCAGCCCTTGGAAGCCGAGCGACTTGCGAAAACGTTGGTAGCCTCCGCGCTGCCGCATCGTGCGCAAGGCACCGGAGAGCCCATCCATAGACTCGCGACACGTCTCAGCGATCGTATGCGGAAAGGTGTGGGTGATCATCACAACCAGATGGCCACGAGCCCTTGCAGTCTCGATCAAACGTTTGACTTCGTCGCCGCGAACGCGCTCGATCTTCTGAGCGCATTCTCCGCAGAGCCAAACGCTCCCGCAACGCATAACGCCCTTCCAGACTACCGATCCGGATACGCGCTGCATTGCAACCAGAGTTGTCGCCTGGCGGTGACAGCACTGGCCACACGCCACGACAGGAAACCATTTGCCGGCGTCATCACCAGCTTCCTCGCGCTCCTCATCGGTGCGGGGAGCTTGTCCCTTATACTGCTTCATCGCCATGCGGCGGAGCTTGACGGGACGTTTGGCAACACTGTCCCTTCTTTCTACCAAGGCGGCTTCGCCGCTGGATAGTAAGGCTTCGGGCGTTGCGCCGGACCCTGCATTGCTCACCGGTCCAGACTTTCCAGCCACCGGTAGAAGCAGTCATCGCAGACGAGCGTACGAGCGCTGCACCTTATTACGGACAGAACGAAGAGATTGCCTGCGACGTGGCGAATCTCGCGGTGGATAGCATTATGCGGACACATGTGGCCGCTCCCCCTGGATTGGGGCAGCTTGGCTCAGCCTTGTGATCTCAGTCGGCTCGCGATAGGTTTCTTCTTGCACAAAGAGAGCGCGAGCTTTCTTGAGACCCGGCAGCCTGGCTGCCGGGTTTTTTAGTTGCAGCCGATCGACGCGAGCGCGGCGCGCTTCGTCGGACAAGCGCGGACGATCTGTCCCGTGTGGTCGACGATCACTGCGCCACCGTTGGTGGCGCCCACCCCGGTAATGATGAAGACGCCCTTCGACCTAACGAAATACGTAGGAACGACGTCCCGGTGTTCGCAAACGCTCTCAAAGGCGCGCAAAATAGACGGAAGAGAAGACATGAAGTGGCCTCCGGTAAGAGAGCGACCACTTCTCCATTTTGGACCGTGGGCCATTCCGGCAACCGGTTAAGAACCGGCAGCGACTTCTGTCTGAAACTAAATGTAATCGTCGATGAGTAGTTGGCAATAGAAAAGTAGGAAAAAGCTTTTGACTTTACTAAAGCCTACGCGTTCGATCAGGTCGTCAGGCATCCCCGCAGGCCCATTCGACCCATGCCTGTCGGAGGCAACCGTTCAAGCGACGGTAGAGCGGGTATGAGACACCTGCGTAGGTCCTCCGCCCGAAATATCGAGAGCTTATTAGGATGTGTACATGCGGCGGACGGCCGGCGCGCGGGATGTGGCCAGCGATCTCGGCTACAATGCCGGCGGGGAGGACCGATCGCACAAGATCTACAACCTGATCCATCCACTCGCCGCGGGAGAGACCGGGTCTCAAGTCACCACAAACGTGCCACGCTCTCACTCCATGGAGATCACCAGAAGCCTCAATCGCCTCGTCAGCGAGCTGCCATCTTAGGAATGGACGATGAACCCATTCCGGCGCCTCGTCGGGCACGATGCTGGTGAGCATGAAGAGATCCTCGGCCCGGGAGGAGAAATCATGGATCGTGACGTCTCCCTTGGTGAAGCGTGTACGACGAATGTAAGCAGCCTCACGCAGGGCCGTTCTAAGCTCATTTACAGGATGACCTTGCTTAGGATGTGTCACGACCGGCAGGCATCTGAATGGAAGGCGTTCCATAGGCATTAGGCGGCCCGCCTGTTCAGCGTGAACATGAGCGGGCTTCATCGTCAGCGCGCAAGGGACGATCGCGGGATAGAGCGCGTAATCATTCATCTTGGAGATCTTCCAGGCTGGAGAGGGACGAACAGCCGTCCTCTTTCATCGGGCCTGAGGGCCAACCTGGCCTCCCATTTAGTCCCTTCGCCATCGCGCCTTGCGCGTCGGAGGCGTCAACGAGGCAAAAACATCTCTGACCCACGCGGAAATCCCTGGAGGATTTAGGTGGACGCCGAACGGACGCCGAAGCGAGTTAGGTGAAGTATTCCGCGTAGGTTTATTTCGCGAAGCGAAAAAACCTTTCCCGGGTGAGATGTTTTTGTACTTCGTTCAATAAACATTTATTTTTGTTTGACTGTCTTAAAGTCGCTGACGACTTCCCGCTATCATAGTTCTCACGGAGGAATTTATGGGTAGCTTTAATCGAAAGCGGGTGAACGACGAAGACGAGATCCTGCCGATCGGCAGGCGCAAACTGCGCCCTGAGCCCAAGCCTGAGCGAAAGGGATATGTTGGCAGGTTTCCGGCCCAAGCGGACGGTCGGCCAGCATTGGGCTTTGCTACGCTAAGTCACAATAATCTGAAAACTTGGACTCAGGTGGCCAGGGCGCAAGGGCACAACACTCGCAAAATCGAAGCGCCGAATGCGCGAAAGGATGCTCCGGAGCCAATCGAGCTTCTTGCGAGTGCGACGGGCTCTTACGTCGATCGGGTTAAAGGCGTGCTGCAAGATCACAAGGTGGCGACGAAGGTGCGTAGGAACGCCGGCGCTATTGCCTCTGAGGACGTCTACTCGGCTTCACCCGAATATTGGAACCGAGCCGGTGATTGGAAATCTAAGCCAACATCCGAAATCCTGGCTGACCCCGTAGTCCAAGCTGCACTGGCTCTCGCGCGGAAAAAGCACGGCAAGCGACTGATCTCGGTAACACTGCATTTGGACGAGGAGAGCCCGCACGTTCATGTCGTAGCCGTGCCCCTCGTTCAGCGGGAACATGCGGTGCGAGGCCGCCTCCCGAAGCATTGTGCCCGGGATGAAGCCGGCAAGCCGATCGACGTGCGTCCTAAGGTACTAAAGTGGTCGCTCGACCCGTCCTCAATTCGCGGTCGATCGAAGCAGCTCGAGGCCAATCACGACGAGTGGGCCGCTGCATGTGAGAAGCTCGGCCTAGTTCGGGGCTCAAGGGTTCGGAGATGAGCGAGGGGAGAGGAGAGCTAGACGCAATCGGCAGACCGGGCGCGCAAGTATGGCCGAAAAAAGCGCTAGAGAGCGGCGGGAGAGCTTAGGTGCTGAAGCTGAAGCCGACCGCGAACGCGCAAGGAGACTTGTCGAGGAAGCCACAGAGAAGGAAGCCGCGGCTGAGACCGCAAAGGCTGAAGCTGAGCTATTGAAGCTATCGCAAGAAGGACGCGAACGTGAGCTTCTGGACCTAATCGGCGTTGCCGAGACGGAGAGGGTCGCAGCCGCCGCCGAACGGAAGAAGGCCGCAGAGCGCACCCAACGGCTATCTCAACAGATTGAAGTGCTGGCAATGGTACTTGATCCCAGTGCGCCGATGGAAGCAGTCGTCCAGAAGGGTCAATTGTTGGTGCGGGGCAGCACTCCCGAGGAGCTCGCACTGCTGCATAGCCTTCCTCCAGCTCTCAATGGTTCCGTCGATAGGTTCTTTCGCCTTGCGGCTTCGATATCGGATCAGGTGGCCGAGCTGAATAGCGGACGCGCGCAGCTCGAGCGGGACCGTGCTCAGCTAAAGGCGGACCAAGAGCTCTATGAGAAGGCGTCCGACGCGATCATGAACAATCTGGACCGCGCGCGGGAGTTTCTCGCCGCATGGACTGGACTCCCCGAGCAAGCGAGAACGCCTGACGTAAATGCGGCCATGCAAGCCGGCTATGCGCTGGTACAGCAACGAGGAGCTAAGGCAGCGGTTGGCCGCTAATACGCGCTGAAAGCGCGGAGATGAACAGAGATTCGATGGACTAGGAGGGCTGAGCAGTTATTCTCGCGGCATGCCTCTCTTTAATCCGAAGATCATTCAATCCGTTCTCAGTGGCGTAAGCGAGTTGCAGTCGCCGGCGGTGCTAGAAGCTGCCGCGGAATGGGCAAAGCGAGCGGCTGACCCCGCAATTGATCTCCAGAATGAGAGCCAGCTCGAACAAGAATTCAATCGCATAATCGTACAAGGAGTCCTGCAGTACTCAGCTCCTGCGCCTGGGCAGGTTGGTACGATGCGGGTTAAACAGCCTGTTCCAGGAGGGACCACTGTCGACCTAGCCCTGGGGCATTTCTCAGATGGCGATTCGGCCATCCTTGCGCCGTTTGAGCTGAAGGGCCCCAAAGTTGCCCTCGATCGCATTATGGCGAGCCGCCAGAAGACGCCGGTTCAGCAGGCTTGGGACTATGCGATGGATGCTCCAGGGGCGCGCTGGGTCGTCATTAGCAATATGAAGGAACTACGGCTCTATGCCGTCGGCTACGGCCGGCAGGATTATGAGTTGTTCGATCTGAGACGGATCGACCAGCCGGAGGAGCTTTCGCGCCTGCTCCTGCTGCTGCATGTCGAACGACTGCTGACCGGCGCGACTGCTGACCTGCTGTCCCGAAGCGCCATGGCAGACCGGGACGTCACCAATCAGCTTTACCAAGACTACAGGGCACTGCGGGATGACCTGCTGGCGTTTGTCGGAGATCAGCGACCGACGATCAACGTCGAAGACAGGATTCGGATTGTTCAGACACTTCTAGATCGGCTGCTGTTCATCGCATTTGCTGAGGACAAGTTTCTTCTGCCTCCGCAAAGTCTCCAGGACGCGGTGCAGACCACGAACAGGTATAATCCTCAGCCGAAGTGGGACCAGCTCCGGACGCTGTTTCAGTGGGTGGATGAGGGGCACCACCTCACAATATTCCTCGGTACAATGGCGGCCTATTCGCGCACGACCCAATTATCGAGGACCTCAATCTGCCAGATGCGCTGGTCGAAAGTTTCGGACGCCTCGGAAACTACGATTTTGCCAGCGACGTCTCCGTAAACATCCTCGGGCACATTTTCGAACAATCGATCACCGATATAGAAAATCAGAAGGCGGCCGCAGGGATCGAGGCCCCGCCGCCCGCATCAAAGAAGAAGCGTGAAGGCGTCGTCTATACGCCCGACTTCATCACGCGGTTCATCGTTGAGCAGACGATCGGCAAGCATCTGCAGGAGATTGCTGACGAGTTGCTGCCCCAGTTCGGTAAGGCTCTGCCAGATGGCGAGGTTCGCTGGAAAAACAGCAGAACGGCAGAAGCCGATTACTGGTCCGCATACCTCGATCGGCTCACGAGCCTCCGGATTCTCGATCCCGCGTGCGGTTCGGGTGCCTTCCTCATCGCCGCATTCAATTATCTCAACGCGGAACAGAAGCGTGTGCGTGATCGGCTCAGCGAGCTGACCCCGGGCATCCTCGCTCTCAGTGCTCCGAATGCTGATGTCGAGATCATCACCAACAATCTTTTCGGCGTGGATGTGAACGCGGAGTCCGTCGAAATCACGAAGCTGGCACTCTGGCTGCAAACTGCGAAGCGAGAACGGGCGTTGGAGAGCTTGAATGGGAACATCAAGCACGGAAACAGCCTCGTCGAAAGCACCCACTTCCACCCACGGCCATTCAATTGGGCTTCTGAGTTCCGGGATATCTTAGGCGCCGGCGGGTTCGACATCGTGCTTGGCAACCCACCCTACGTTCGAATGGAATTGCTCAAGCCCATAAAGCCACACCTCGAGGCGCGGTTTAGTGTCGCAACCGACCGGGCCGATCTGTATGCGTACTTCTTCGAACTCGGCGTCAAGCTACTGAAGGAAGGCGGCCGCCTCGGGTTCATCTCCTCGTCGACCTTCTTCCGAACCGGGTCAGGCAAGTTGTTGCGGGCATTCTTGGCCGAGAGCAGCAATATCGAAACCGTCGTCGATTTCGGCGATCTGCAAGTTTTCGAAGGCGTTACGACGTACCCTGCAATCATCACGCTTCGGAAACGACGGCCGCACGAAGATGACAATCTCCGTTATCTAACAGTGCGTTCCATGCCAGGGGATTTAGCCAAGACCTTCGAGGAAGAGGCGAAGCCGATGCCTTGCAGCCGGCTAACCGCCGGCACGTGGCGGTTCGAAAGTGACCTGCTTGAAGAAATTCGGATCAAGATAGCGTCCGGGCGTGCTACTCTCGCGGATACTTTTGGACCGCCCCTGTACGGCATCAAAACAGGTCTGAACGACGCCTTCATTCTTAGCCGTGAGCAGCGCGACCAGATCGTCGAGCGAGCCGCGAACACTGGTGACCGTTCCGCGGACCTATTGAAGCCATTTCTCGTCGGCGAAAATCTCAAGCGTTGGCATGTGGAGAGCAATGACCTCTGGCTGATCTACACGCCCAGGAACATGATCGACATCGATGATTATCCGGCGGTGCGCGACCATCTATTGCCGTTTCGCGATCGCCTCGAGAGGCGAGCTACGAGCCAGAACTGGTGGGAGTTGCAGCAGGCGCAGGCCGCGTATGAGCCTGCGTTTCTCGGTACGAAGGTGATCTACCCCCATTTCAACGATCGTCCGAATTTCTCGTTTGATACCAGTAGGTTTTACTCGAACGACAAATCGTATGTGATTCCCGCGTCATCTTCGGCGCTCGCGGGATTTCTTAATTCCAAACTTTCATGGTTCCAGCTTTGCGGCCTGGCACCCGCCGTACGGGCGGGTTCCGCGAAGCGCGCGTCCAATTCGTAGGCGCACTAGCCGTTCCACCGGCTGATCTCCTTGAACGGGAGCTCAGTAGTCCGTCGGCGGAAGCGATGCGTGCCGGCGAAGAATTAGAGTCACTGATCAAAGCTACATTGCGCAGGCTCGGCGATATTGACGCTCGAATAACGGCCAGTTCTTTATTCAAGGCTTGGCCTTCGATGACGTTTGCCGATCTCCAGGCCGCGCTAAACAAGCGCCTAAAGGTGACCATCCCCGTGGCTGAGCGAGACGAGTGGGAGACGTGGTTCGATCACAAGCGCGCTGAGGCTGCGAAGCTCGCGGCTGAGATCGTGTCCGCAGAGGTGGAGATCAACGACCGTGTTTACCGCATGTTCGGATTAACTCGCACCGAGATCGATGCACTCGAAGACGCGCTCGCCATCCTGGCGCCTGCACTCAACGTGAAAGGTTACGAGGCCATCAGTGCAGTTGAGGGCTCCAATTATCGGGTGAAGCACGTGAGCGCTTAGAGCGACACAGTTCCAGCCGGTCGCAAGCCCACGCAGCGTAGCCCCAAATGATCGGCGATCGGTATGAGGCGGTAGACGATCCCGCCTGCTATCCCGGCAGCGATGTTCTAATCAACATTCCGGACCTGAAGGACGCAGGGGAGTTAGAACAGTTCGAGGTTGAGCATGTCGGAATGCGCAGCGTCGAAGGACCACCTGAGGGAAACTACGACACTGCCCACTATCGAGCCCTGCATCGGTACCTATTCCAAGACGTATACGAGTGGGCTGGAGAATATAGGACCATCCGAACGAGCAAGGGCGGAAATCTGTTTTGCTTGCCGGAATTTATCTCCAGCCAGATGGAGGCTCTGTTCAAGGGCCTACAGTCGCCTCCGTTCCTCGCTGGGTCGGATCCTGACGACTTCATCGTCGTGGCCGCTGAGTTTCTCGGAGATGTGAATCACATACACCCATTCCGCGAAGGGAATGGCAGGACCCAGCTTATTTTCCTGCGGATGCTCGGGCTGCGGGCCGAACATCCGTTTCGTCCGGAAAGCGTCGAGCCTGAGGCGTTCCTGCGCGCAATGATCGAAAGTTTTCATGGGCACTTGGATGCGCTCGTCGACGAGCTCGAGCGAATGAGGCTTAGGTCCCTGTCGGGCCTTCGTTATGCAAGCATAATTGGACTAGTTATGCTTGCACTTCGACGCGGGCATTATATTGAATGCAAGCATAATCTGAAAAGGATGCTTGCATGGAAGTAGATTCTGGGAAAGCCAAGGGGGTTTCGCCCGTGCTGAAGCTCTGACTCCAGAGGAACGAAAAGCCATAGCTAAGCGAGCCGCTGAGGCTCGATGGAGCGGCGAAAGCCCTGGCCACGCGTACCCAAAGGCAACGCACAGAGGCGTTCTCACAATTGCAGATGTCGAGCTGCCTTGTTTCGTTCTGGACGACGGTCGCCGGGTGATCTCAGGACGCGGCATGACGGCCGCCATCGGCATGAAGGGGCGCGGTCAAGGCGCACAGCGGATTGTTGAACATCGGACCATAAGAGCATTTCTCGACAACGATCTGGCCAATGCAATTTCTGAGCCGATCTTGTTCACGGGCGCGTCTCCCAGAGGCAACGCACCGAGCTCGGGCTTTGAGGCAGTTGTTCTGCAGGAATTGTGTGAATCGCTGTTGGAAGCCCGCGACGCTGGCGCGCTTCAGACGGAGCAGGAGAGGCGATACGCTCAGTTCGCTGACATGCTCATCCGATCGTTCGCGCGGGTCGGAATTATCGCTCTGGTCGACGAGGCAACTGGGTATCAGCGCGATCGCGCGAAAGATGCGCTCGCGAGAATCCTTGAAGACTTTATCGCCAAGGAGCTCCGCCCGTGGGTCCACACCTTCCCGGATGACTTTTATTCTGAACTATTTCGTCTGAGAGGGCTGGAATTTCCCCGCGATAATGTGAAGCGGCCGCAATACTTCGGTCATCTTACGAACGACATTGTTTATCGGCGCCTGGCGCCTGGCGTGTTGGATGAATTGAGGCGGCAGACCCCACGCCGACCCGATGGCCGCTTCAAGCACCAACTATTTCGAAGGCTGACCGATGAGCTGGGCCATCCCAAGCTGCGAGAACATTTGGCCTCCGTGATCGCGCTGATGAAAGTCAGCCGCACTTACAGGCAGTTCCAAGACTTTTTAGATCGGGTCCATCCTCGTTACGGTGAGACTCCCATGCTGCCGTTCTTGGACGAACCGATAACTGGGCTGTAGTGGTCGCCCTATTGCGGGCCACGCTTTCGGCGCGTGGCCTGCAACGTTTCCATCAAAGTTGCAGAGAAAGCTGCCAGTTCATGGACCTGGCCCGAGAAATGATTTCGGGCACAGAAGTAAGCAGGAGCTCGCCCGAAATCTTGTTGAATAGGGCCACTCGGTGTCGTGGGCCCAACTGATCCGCGGCGGCAATCTCGCCTTCTGTAAGCGCGAAGAAGAACCCTGTGAATCCCGGCCCGACCCGCGGCTGATTTGCCGTCTTGATCTCAATGAATGTGATCTCGGGCAGATGGTTGCGCAGTTGGTCTCGATCCGAGAAATCGAACGGCGCGGGAAGTGCGAGTGCGTCGAAGCTTGAAGCCTTTATTAGGATGCCTTCCGCAGCAAGCTCGTCGAGGAGGATGCGAAGCGGACGCCCCTTCGGGCGAGCAATCCATTTGTCTTGCGTCGCTAGTGCAGCCTGTTCGCCGTGAGATCCTCTCTCATTGGCCAGTCGCGCCACATGGGCACGTTTCGCAGCGATGACTTCAACGGGGGTGTGCAATAGCTTCATTGGGGTGCCTACTGAGTTGAGCTACGATGGCATCGGCTCCCGCGACGATGCCGGCGCTTATCTCTCCCTTACGAAACCTTGGCAGCATCACTCCTTCGATCACCTGCTTGGCCGCTCGATCGGGGAAAGCGGTGGCGAGGCCGTCCCCGGTTGCGATACGCACTTCGCGCTCTGTCGGCGCGACAAGAAGGATTGTGCCATCATTGTAGCCCTTCCTGCCGATCCTCCACGTGTTGCCCAAATCTCGCGTGTAAGTTGCAGCGTCGCGCCCTCTGAGCGACCTCACGGTCACAATCACAAATTGGCGGCCAGTTTGCGCTTCAAGAGCTTGTGACCTTGCTGCCAGATCGAGTTCCTGGTCTGGCCTGAGCAGTTGAGCTTCGTCGACGACCCGGCCAGTTAGCTGGGGGAAATTTGTTGCGGTCGCCGGCGTTGCGAGAGCGGTGGACTTCTTTTGGTTCTCGCCATCACACGCCGATAGAGCCACCAGTGCTGCGATCGAAGCGAATAAAATTGGCTTGGGCATCGCCTGGATGCTGATGTGCGAAATGCCGAGCGTCAATCTGAGGGCCACGTCAGCTGGGAGCCATTTTCTCGAAGGAGGTTCGCCGGAGCGCGTGGGACGCCGAATCCCGGGGCCCATCAGTTAGACAAAACGAGTAGGACGTGAGGGGGCTTCTCGGTTGCGATTTGGGTGGTTAGACAAGCTAATGACTTGTAATTCGGGATTGTTGTTACCCCGTTGGGGTCACCAGATCAGCGTCAGCACAAATCCAATGCTGATGGCGAGGGCGACCATGCTCGCGCCGAGCGCGATAGCTGCTGAGCGGCCTTCGCTCCGAGCATAGGCCAGCGTAATCCCGAGCTTCACGGCCATGTTGGCGAGCACCGTTCCAGCCAGCGCCGTTGCTGCGAAAAGCGCGCCGATCATCTCCGGCGGAATTCCACCCGCCGTCACGATCGCGACGTCCACATCCATCGTTCCGATGATCAGGAGGAGTGCTGCGATGCCTTCCTGCCCGAAGCGCCCCTGGGCCCAGGCGCCTGCAACTGCGGCGATAGCTACGAAGAGCAGGAACGCGAGGGCCGGGAGCAAAGCGATCGGGTTGCCTGGCGGCGAAGGACCTTCGCACCGCGGCGCCTTGCGATAGAGCCACCAGCCGGCCGCACTTGCAACGACGAATGCGGGTGCGACAATCATCGCGAACGGAAGCACCAATCGCGTCGCGAGCAAGGAGATAAGGACGATGATCCGCACGTACATGATCGCTGTTGCGAGAGCGATTCCAGCCGGTTCGGCTCCGCCCCCTTGCCCGAACCAAGGCGCTGAGCGAGCGACTGCGTTACTGCCGTGGAGCTGTAGAGGCCGCCGATGATGGCGGTGGCAATGGTCCCATGCCGCGAGCCGAAAATGCGGTTTGTGACATAACCGAGGAAGGAGAAGCCGGTAACGAGGACGACCACGAGCCACAGCTTCTGCGGATTCCACGCGCCGTATGGGCCGTAATTGCCGCTCGGCAGGAATGGCAGGACTGCTCCTGCGATCACCGCAAAGCGTGCGAGTGCCTTCACGTCCTCCTCGTCGAGCTTGCCGATCAGACTGTGCACTTCCTCTTTCAGTGCGAGGATGAGCGTCACCAGAGTGGCGCCGACTATGGCCAGTGCCGGGTCGCCGCTTCCCGCGAGGAAGCCGAGGCCGACGGTCGTGATTCCGGCGATCGGGGTGGTCGCGTCCGTTCGCTTATCCAGGTCAGGCCGGTGGGCGTAGCCGATGGTCAGGATGGCTACGGCACTTGCGACGAGGCCTCCCGCGGCGACCGAATGGCCCATGCCGCCAATCAGGCCCGCTATACCTGAGACCAGGCCGAGCAGGGTGAAGGTGCGGATGCCGGCGACCCGCGTCCCTTCGCCCACGCGCCGGAGATTGAAACCTCGTTCGATTCCGATCAGCAGGCCGCACGTAATCGCGGTGCCCACCGCAAGAGCCGCACCATAAAAATTGCCGTTCAGCGCAGTCGCTCCGAATGCCAGCGCAGGTGGTCGGCCATGAAGGTCGAGATGAAGTAATAGCTGTGGTCGTAGCCATCGCGCAGGTGGAGCTCCAGCGGGATGCCCGCGTCGGCGCAGGCCTTTTCCAGCAACTCCGGCTTCAACTCCTTCTCCAGGAAATTGTCTGAAGTTCCGACGTCGACGAGCAGTCCGTCGATCCGAGCACCGTCTTCAATCAGTGCGACGGCATCATGTTTTCGCCAGACGGCGTGATCGTCCCCGAGATAGCCGCCTAGTGCTTTCTGACCCCACGGCACCTGGCTCGGCGCCACAATGGGGCGAAAGCCGACACGCTGCGGAAGCGGCCTGGATTGCCCAGCGCGACCGTCAATGCCCCGTGGCCGCCCATCGAATGGCCGGTGATGCCCTGCCTGCTCATGTCGACCGGAAACTCGGATGCGACCAGGGCAGGCAATTCCTCGATGAGGTACGACCACATCTGATAATTGCGGGCGAAAGGCTCCTGTGTCGCATCGACGTAGAAACCCGCGCCGAGGCCAAAGTCGTAGGCGCCAGCTGGATCGTCCGGCACGCCTTCGCCGCGAGGGCTCGTGTCTGGAGCGACGAGTATAAGGCCATGCTCAGCGCAGGCGGCGCGATACTCGCCTTTCTCGGTCACGTTTGCGTGCGTGCACGTCAGGCCTGACAGGTACCAGACGATCGGCAGTTTCCCGCCGCTTTCGGCCTGTGGCGGCAGGAAGATCGAGAAGGTCATCTCCGTGCCGGTCGCGGCGGACGCATGTTTCACGACGAGCTGCCGCCCGCCGTGCGACCGGTTTTCGCTGAGGACCTCCAAACTCACTTGTCGGCCGGTATCCGGTAGAAGCCGCAGAGCTTGTTGCCGTCCGGATCGCGCAGGTAGGCGAGGTACATCTTGCCGAAGCCAGCGTCTCGGATGCCAGGAGGGTCCTCGCAAGACTTGCCGCCGTTGGCCAGGCCGGCCGCGTGCCAGGCATCGACCTGTTCGGGACTTTCGGCGCGGAAGCCAATCGTCGAACCATTGCCGACGCTGCAGGGCTCGCCGTTCAACGGCTGCCCGACGCCGAGCGCGCCTTCGCGGGTCATCCACCAGTCCGACTTGCCGAAATCCTGCCCTGGTTTGTGGCCCAGCGCACCCAAGGTCGCGTCGTAGAATTTCTTCGACCGTTCGCGGTCGCTGCATCCCAGCATCACGTGGCTGAACATATTCCCTCTCCCTAGATCTCGACAGCTTTGGTGGCGGTCGCTTCGTCACCCGTATTGGGCATGTCCCGCGGATCGATCAGCAGCAGCTTGGTCTCGCCGCCGCGTGACACCGGCCGATGCTCCGTGCCCCGCGGAACGACGAACAGCTCGCCCGGGTGCAGATGCACCGTGCGGTCGCGAAGCTCGATGTCGAGCGCGCCCTCGATCACAAGAAACAGCTCGTCGGTGTCGTCATGGCTATGCCAGATGAATTCGCCTTCGACCTTCACTAGACGAATCTCATTGTCATTGTAGCGCGCGACGATCCGCGGCGCCCAATGATCGGAGAAGCTCGCCAGCTTCTCGGCGAGGTTCACCTTGTCGCTCATCAGTAGACGACCACGCTCCGGATGCTTTCGCCCGCGTGCATCAGGTCGAAGCCCTTGTTGATCTCGTCGAGCGTCAGGACGTGGGTGATCATCGGGTCGATCGCGATCTTCCCGTCCATGTACCAGTCGACGATCTTCGGTACGTCAGTGCGGCCCTTGGCTCCGCCGAACGCCGTTCCGCGCCAGTTGCGGCCGGTGACGAGCTGGAACGGACGGGTGGCGATCTCCTTGCCGGCTTCTGCGACGCCGATGATGATGCTCGTGCCCCAACCGCGGTGGCAGCATTCGAGCGCCGTACGCATCACCTCCGTGTTGCCGGTTGCGTCGAACGTGTAATCCGCGCCGCCGTCGGTTATCTCGACGATCTTCGCGACGATGTCCTCGCGGCTCATGCCCTTCGTGTTGAGGAAGTCGGTCATACCGAACTTACGGCCCCAATCCTCGCGGTCCGGGTTGATGTCGACGCCGACGATCTTGTTCGCGCCGACCAGCTTCGCGCCCTGGATGACGTTGAGGCCGATGCCGCCGAGGCCGAAGACGACGACGTTTGCGCCGGGCTCTACCTTGGCGGTTTTCACGACTGCGCCGACGCCGGTCGTGACGCCGCAGCCGATGTAGCAACTGGTCTTGAACGGAGCGTCCTCGCGGATCTTCGCGACTGCGATCTCCGGCAGCACCGTGAAGTTCGAGAAGGTCGAGCAGCCCATGTAGTGATAGATGGTCTGGCCCTTGTAGCTGAAGCGGCTGGTGCCGTCGGGCATCAGGCCCTTGCCCTGCGTCGCGCGGATCGCGGTGCAGAGGTTGGTCTTGCCGCTGAGGCACGACTTACACTGGCGACATTCCGGCGTGTACAATGGGATGACATGGTCGCCGACCTTCACGCTGGTGACGCCGGGCCCGGCCTCGCGCACCACGCCCGCACCTTCATGGCCGAGGATCGAGGGGAAGATGCCCTCGCTGTCGAAACCGTCGAGCGTGTAGGCGTCGGTGTGGCAGATGCCGGTCGCCATGATCTCGACCAGAACTTCGCCCTGCTTCGGGCCTTCGAGGTCCAGCTCGACGATCTCGAGCGGCTTCTTCGCTTCGAAGGCTACGGCTGCGCGGGTCTTCATGAGTCGCTTCCCCCAAATGGTTTGCGCGTGCCTATGCCTCCAGGAAACGCTTTATCCAACCGGCAACGCGCGCATTGTCGTTTGGCGCATCCAGCGAGGCGATCGCCGCGTCAGGGTCGGGAACGACGTCGTAACGCTTCTCGATCAGCGCCTTCGCAAAGGCCGGCGAGAATTCCGGGTGGAATTGGAAGGAGATGGCCGGTCTGTCGGTCCAGGCGAGCGCCGCAAGAGGCGTGAAGCCGGATTGGGCGACAATCTCCGTGTTCGGCGGCTGAACGACGACCTGGTCCTGGTGCGATGCCGGGGCCGCGATCTTGTTGGCGCCGTCCATCCAGGGCTCGGGACGAACCACGTTGTAGCGATGGAGGCCGGCACCCCAGCCCTTTTCGGACTTCTCGACATGGCCGCCGAGCGCTTCCGCCATCGCTTGGTGACCGAAGCAGATGCCCACCATCTTGCTCTCCTTCGCAGCGCGGATGAATTCCATCAGTCCAGGAATCCACGGCAATGGATCGTAGACGCCGGCCGGTGACCCAGTGAGGAGGCAGGCGTGGTGGGCGCCAGCATCCGGCAGATCTCCGGCCTGGACGTCGAAACTCTCGCATTCGAAGCCATTGCCCAGCATCGCCCGGAACATCGATGGATAGTCGCCGAATTGCTCGGAGAGCTGGCCGGGAGGCCGTCCCGTCTCGATGATCGCAAGCTTCATGACGGCTGCCTTGCCACCTCATTGGGTTCGGCCAATGCTTCAAATGAAAGGGGAGAGCGATGGCTGACAGACCGCTCGAGGGCGTCACGCGCTGATTACCGGCGGCGGCACTGGCATTGGAGCTGCCACGGCGGAGATGATTCATGCTGCCGGAGCGCGGATTTCGCTGCTGGGCCGCCGGATGGAGCCTCTGCTGGATGTTGCGAGAGTGACGAACGGACAGGCGATCCAGTGCGACGTCACCAACCTCGACAGCATCCATAAAGCGTTCGACGAGGCACGGGCGAAGAACGGCCTGATTGACCTGCTGATCGTCAACGCGGGCATCGCGGAGAGCGCGCCCTTCCACAAGATGACCCGCGAGAGCTGGGACCGGATCATTTCGGTCAATCTCACCGGCGCGTTCGACACGGTGCAGGCGGGGTTACCCGACCTGCTGAAGTCGGAAGACGCCCGGGTCGTCTTTATTGCCTCGGTCGCGAGCCTTCGCGGAGTCCCGTATGCGGCGCATTATGCGGCATCGAAGCACGGCCTGCTCGGCCTGATGCGCTCGATGGCGGCTGAATATGCGAAGTCGAAGATGACCGTGAACGCGGTCTGCCCCGGCTATGTCGATACGCCGATGACCGACCAGTCGGTGGCGCGCGTGTCGCAGATCACGGGACGCGGCGAGGGCGATGCGCGTTCGGCGATCACCAACATGAATGCGAGCGGGCGGCTGGTCGATCCGCAGGCGATTGCGAACCTTGTGCTGACGCTTTGCCTGCCGCTCAGCAGAGACATCAACGGCGCAGCGATCACCATCGACGGGGGCACGAGCGCGTGAGTTTCGACGCTTCGAACTTCCGCCCGCACCATTTTCTGTGGGAGTTCGCCGACGGCGTCGCGACCGTCACGCTGAACCGGCCGGAGCGGAAAAACCCGCTGACGTTTGAAAGCTATGCCGAGCTACGTGACACCTTCCGCTCGCTGGCCAGAGCGAAGGACGTGAAAGTCGTCGTCATTCGCGGCGAGGGTGGCAATTTCTGTTCGGGCGGCGACGTGCACGAGATCATCGGTCCGCTGACCAGGATGGACGATGCCGGTTTGCTAGAATTCACGACCATGACCGGCGACCTGGTCAAGGCAATCCGCGCCTGTCCGCAACCGATCATCGCCGCGGTCGAAGGCGTCTGCGCGGGAGCCGGCGCGATCCTCGCAATGGCGAGCGACATCCGCTTCGCTTCGCCGAGCGCAAAGGCGGCATTCCTGTTCACCCGCGTAGGCCTGTCAGGCGCGGACATGGGCGCCTGCGCGATCCTGCCGAGGATCATCGGGCACGGCCGCGCTGCGGAGCTGTTGTTCACCGGCCGGTCGATAAGCGCCGACGAAGGTGTCGCCTGGGGCTTCTGGAATCGGGTCGTCGAAGATGTGTTGGCGGAGGCGAGCGCGCTTGCGCTGGAGCTCGCGCGTGGTCCGACTTTCGCTCACGCGATGACCAAGCGCCAGCTCGATGGCGAGTGGCACGTGTCGATCGACGAGGCGATCACGATGGAGGCCGAGGCCCAGGCGATCTGCATGAAGACCAAGGATTTCCATCGCGCTTACGAGGCGTTCGCCAACAAACGCAAACCGGAGTTCCAGGGCAACTGATGGCCGACCGCAGCTTCCTCGCCTGGCCATTTTTCGAAGAGCGCCATCGAGCGCTGGCGGTTGAACTCGAAGCCTGGTGCGAGGCGACGATCCATGACGCCGAAGCGGCTGACACGGACGAGGCGTGCCGCTCACTGGTGCAGGAATTGGGAAGCGCCGGCTTCCTGAAACTGTGCGTCGGCGATGGAGACTCTCGTCCCGACGTACGCAGTCTCGCAATCTGCCGGGAGATCCTGGCGCGTCATCACGGTCTGGCCGACTTCGCTTTCGCGATGCAGGGTCTTGGCTCAGGCGCGATCAGCCTGTTCGGGACTATCGAGCAGAAGCGAGAATGGCTCCCGCGCGTCGCCAGCGGCAAGGCGATTGCCGCCTTCGCCATGACTGAGCCGGAGTGCGGATCGGATGCCGCGAACATGGCGACCTCCGCGATGCGCGAAGGCAACGAATGGGTTCTGGTCGGCGAGAAAACCTACATCTCCAACGGCGGCATCGCGGACTACTATCTGACCTTCGCGCGCACCGGCGAAGGCGAGGGGTCGCGTGGGCTCTCGGCCTTCATCGTGCCCGCCGAATCGGTTGCGGTCGTTCAGCGCATCGACGCCATCGCCGCGCATCCGCTCGCGCGGCTCAAGTACGACAACGTCCGCATCCCCGCTGATGCGATCGTCGGCGAACCTGGAGAAGGGTTCCGCGTCGGGATGGAGACGCTGAACCTTTTCCGGGTGACCGTGGGAGCGGCAGCGCTCGGGTTTGCCCGGCGTGCGCTCGATGAAGCGCTCGCCTTCTCGTCAAACCGCCGTCTCGGCACCGGCAAGCTCTCCGACAATGCCGTGACGCAGGCCAAGCTGGCCGACATGGCGACAGCGATCGATGCGTCGTCGCTGCTCATCTACCGCGCGGCGTGGCAGCAGGATGTGGGCGGAACCGATCATCGCCGAGCCGCCGCAATGGCCAAGCTAAACGCGACCGAGTCCGCGCAGCAGATCATCGATGCCGCCGTCCAGATGCACGGCGGAATGGGCGTGACCAAGGGCGCCAAGGTGGAGGAACTCTATCGCGAAATCCGCGCGCTTCGCATTTACGAAGGCGCGAGCGAGGTGCAGCGGCAGATTATCGCACGCGACCTCTTGAAGGAGCATCGCGCATGAAGGACCTGTGCCCCCCGGCTGGCCGCGTCCGAAAGGCTATTCAAACGCCATGGCTGCGCGCGGCCGCATCGTGATGACCGCCGGGTCGTCGGCTGGAACGAACGCCAGGAGTTCGTCGACAATACGCTCGCGGGCCAGTTCGCCCAGACGCTTCGTAATATTGTCGCCATCCTCCAATGCGACGGCGCTTATCCGAAGAACATCGCGCGGCTCACCTGCTACGTGACCTCGATCGACGAATATCTCGCGAGCGCGAAGGAGATCGGTGCCGCGTGGCGCGAGATCATGGGCCGGCATTATCCGGCGATGGCCTTGGTCGAGGTCGTGCGGCTCGTCGAGCGCGAGGCGAAGGTCGAGATCGAGGCGACGGCGGTGGTTCCCGAATGAGGGACCGGTTCGTCGAGGATCGCCTGCCGCCACCGGACCAGCTTCCGGAATTCCGTTTCGACTTGCCAGAAGTCCGATATCCCGACCGGCTGAACGCGGCCGCCGAGCTTCTGAAGGGCGGCACTCCCGGCGCGCTTGCAATCGTCAACGATCACGGCCGCTGGACCTATGCCGATCTTGACGCCTTCAGCGGGCGCATCGCGCGGTTGCTGGTGGAAGAAGAGGGCCTCGTCCCCGGCAACCGAGTGCTTCTGCGAGGACCGAACGGGTACACGATGTTCGCGGTCTGGCTCGGGTGCTGAAGGCAGGCGGAGTGGTCGTCGCAACCATGCCTTTGCTTCGGCCCGGCGAGGTCGCGACGGTGATCGAGCGGGCGCAGATCAGCCATGCGATCGTGGACAGCCGCTTCATCGGTGACTTCCGCGAGGCGGTCGACCAGACCCACTTCGTCAAGCACATCATCAAATATGACGGCGACTATGAGCACGGTGATCTGGAGACGCGCACCGCGTCGCTCGCCCCGCTCCCGCCCGTCGATACGCATCGCGACGACCCAGCGCTGATTGCTTTCACCAGCGGCACGACCGGCGTGCCGAAGGGCTGCGTCCAGTTCCATCGCGACATCCTCGCGCCTTGCGACACGTTTGCGAAACATCTCGTCGGTCCAAAGGCTGGCGATGTGTTCATGACCAGCGCCCCGATGGCCTTCACATTCGGGCTCGGCGTCACGCTCATGTTCCCACTACGCTTCGGCGCCGCCGCCGCGACCATCGAGCAGGCGACGCCGCCGAAGATGGTCGAGGCGATGGTGAAGCATGGTGTCACGCACCTCGGCACCGCGCCTACGGCTTACAAGGCGATGCTGTCGCAGCCGGGCCTCGACGATGCCCTCAAGTCTCTGCGCTACTGCATTTCCGCCGGCGAGCATCTGCCCGAGGCGACCTGGCGCGCGTGGCATGAGCGGACCGGCATCGCGATCACCGACGGCATCGGCTCGACCGAGATGATGCACATCTTCGTCTCGGCGGCGGGCGACGACGTTCGTCCCGGCTCAACCGGCAAGGCGGTACCCGGTTATACCGCGACCATTCTCGACGACGCGGGCAACTCGCTTGAGGAGGGCGAAGGCCGCCTCGCAATCCGTGGTCCCACAGGCTGTCGCTATCTCGATGACGAGCGGCAGGCGAAGTACGTCGAGAACGGCTGGAATATCACCGGCGACACCTATCGCCGAGATGCCGACGGCTATTACTGGTACCTTGCGCGCAGCGACGATATGATCGTCAGCTCGGGTTACAATATCGGTGCTCCGGAAGTCGAAAACGCGCTCCTTGCGCACCCAGCCGTCACCGAGTGCGCCGTGATCGGCGTCACCTGCCCCGAGCGCGGCCAGAAGGTGAAGGCTTTCATCGTCCTCGCCGCATTCGCCGAGCCGAGCGCGGAGCTGACCGAAAAGCTGCAGTCCTTCGTGAAGAACCAGATCGCCCCCTACAAATATCCGCGCGAGATCGAGTACGTGGACGCGCTGCCAAAGACCGCGACGGGCAAGCTCCAACGCTCGGTCCTGCGAAACCACTGATATGCAAGTCGTGTCGCGACTTCTTCTTATGGCAAGCGCCGTATTCGCCGCCCCTGCATCGCCGGCCGCAGCGCGGTCGCCCGCGATCGTTCAGCACATCGCTCCGAGCGCCTTTGCCTATGTCCCTGCGACAATCACCGGCCCAGCCCCACTGATCGTCGTCCTGCACGGCGCTGGTGGCGACGCTCGTTATTTCCTCGAACAGTTCAAGCACGACGCCGATCAACGCGGCGCCATTCTGCTGTCTGTCCAGTCGAGCGGGCGTACCTGGGCACAACGCAAACCAAAGGACGATGAGTCGGACGTCGCCAACATCAAGGCGGCAATTGCCGAACTGACGGCGAAAGCACCCATCGATAGAGGGCACACGACTGTCATGGGCTTCTCTGACGGAGCCAGCTACGCACTGTCGATCGGCATGGCCTACCCAGGCCTTTTCCGGACCATCATTGCCTTCTCGCCCGGCTATGCGTTCGCGCCTTCCCGCATCGACAAGGAGCAGCGGATCTTCATCGCGCATTCTAGCCGCGACCCGATCCTCCCGGCCGCCAATGTCCGCGACATGATCAAAGGCCTGGAGGGGCCGGCTATTCGCCTGAAGTCCACTGGTTCAACGGCGGTCACGAAATCGATCCGCAGCTGAAGAATGCCGCCCTCGACTTTGCCCTCGCGCCATAGCGTCGAGGGTGGAGGTTCGCCGCTGCCCGCGCTAGTGCGGGCGCCGTGACCGACAAGCCGACCAAATCAGATTGGGAAACGCTCGCCGCGAAAGAGTCGCGGGGCAAGGACCTGACGCGCGAGACATTCGAGGGCATTCGCCTCGACAATGTCTATGGACCCGATGCCGCCATCGATAGCGGCTATCCGGGCGTCGCGCCCTTCACGCGCGGCCCCTATGCGACGATGTACGCGGGCCGGCCGTGGACGATCCGACAGTACGCCGGCTTTTCGACAGCGGAAGAGTCCAACGCCTTCTACCGCCGCAACCTTGCCGCCGGTCAAAAGGGTCTAAGCGTCGCCTTCGATCTCGCCACCCATCGCGGCTACGACAGCGACAATCCGCGCGTCGCGGGCGACGTTGGCATGGCGGGCGTCGCGATCGACAGTGTCGAGGACATGAAACTGCTGTTCGACGGCATCCCGCTCGGCGAAATGTCGGTCAGCATGACCATGAACGGCGCGGTGCTTCCGGTCATGGCCTTCTTCATCGTCGCTGGCGAGGAGCAGGGCGTCCCGCACGCGCAGCTGACGGGGACGATCCAGAACGACATCCTGAAAGAGTTCGCGGTCCGCAACACCTACATCTACCCGCCCGAGCCATCGATGCGGATCGTGTCGGACGTGATCGCTTTCTGCGCGCGCGAGATGCCGAAATTCAATTCGATCTCGATCAGCGGCTATCACATGCACGAGGCCGGGGCGACGGCGGTGCAGGAGCTCGCCTACACGCTCGCCGACGGCATGGAATATGCGCGCGCGGCGATGAAGCAGGGGCTCGAGATCGACGAGTTCGCGGGCCGCCTGAGCTTCTTCTGGGGCATCGGGATGAACCTGTTCATGGAGGTCGCGAAGCTGCGCGCCGCGCGTACGCTTTGGCACCGGATCATGACCGATCTCGGCGCGAAGAAAGATGAGTCCAAGCGGCTTCGCACGCACTGCCAGACTTCGGGAGTCAGCCTCACCGAACAGGACCCGTACAACAACATCGTGCGCACCACGGTCGAGGCGCTAGCGGCGGTGCTCGGCGGAACGCAGTCGCTGCACACCAACAGCTTCGACGAAGCGATCGCGCTACCGACCGATTTCAGCGCGCGCATCGCGCGCAACACCCAGCTGATCCTGGCCGAGGAAAGCGGCATCACCGCCGTCGCCGATCCGCTTGGCGGAAGCTGGTACGTGGAGAAGCTGACCCGCGAACTAGAGGAGCGCGCGTGGGAGCTGATCCAGGAAGTCGAGCAGCACGGAGGCATGACCAAGGCAGTTGCGGAAGGCCTGCCCAAGCATCGCATCGAGGAGGCCGCCGCGGCCCGCGCGGCAAAGGTCGACACGGGCGAAACGGTGATCGTCGGTGTCAACCGCTATCGCCTGGCGGAAGAGGAAGAGCATGACATCCTCGAGGTCGACAATGCCAAGGTCCGCGCCAACCAGATCGGCCGCCTGAGGAAGCTTCGCGAAGACCGCGATGACGCGAAGGTGGTCGCCGCGCTGGACGCGCTCGAAGCTGGGGCGCGGGGCGATGCGAACCTCCTAGAATTGTGCGTCGAAGCGGCACGCGCCCGTGCCTCGCTCGGCGAGATTTCGGACGCGCTGGAACGCGCGTTCGGGCGTTACGGAACCGTTCCCGAGCCAGTGCGCGGCATCTACGGGAAGGCCCGCAACGACGACCGCTGGAGAGCGGCGGAAGGTGGCACGCGCTCTGTTGCCGAGCGCCTCGGCCGCAAGCCGCGCATTATGGTCGCGAAGATGGGCCAGGACGGACACGACCGCGGCGCGAACCTGGTGTCATCGGCGTTCACTGACCTCGGCTTCGAAGTCATTCCCGGGCCGCTGTTCCAGACCCCACGCGAAACCGCGCAAATGGCGATCGAAAATGACGTCGACGTCGTCGGCGCATCGTCGTTAGCCGCAGGCCATCGCACGCTCATCCCGGAGCTGATTTCAGCGCTCAAGGAAGCAGGCCGAGCCGACATCAAGGTCGTCGCAGGCGGAGTCATTCCGCCACAGGATTATGCGCTTCTCCGCGCCGCAGGAGTGCAGGCGATCTTCGGTCCGGGCACAAACCTCGCCGACGCCGCCGACGAAGTGCTGCGCCTGCTCGGCCACAATCGTCCACCGCTGGACGAAGCCGCAGAATAAGGAGCGTCGGGAATGATCAGGTTCGCGGTATTAGTCCTTCTCGCGTCGACGTCGGCGACATGCGCGGCCATGACTCCGACTACCACTTCCTCCGTCGCGATCTCGCCCAAGGCCTATGTGGTGATAGAAGTCGCCGTGACCGATCCCGCCGATTACGAGAATTACAAGAAGGCGATTGAGCCGATCATCATTGCCCACGGCGGCCGTTACATAGCGCGCGCGGGACGCACAGAGACCATCGATCCGCCCGCGCCCAATGGACGCGTCGTACTGCTTGAATTCCCCAGTTTCGATTCCGCAATGGTATTCGAGAATGCGCCTGAGACCCACGCGGCGAGTGAGATCCGGCATCGCTCGTCCAAATCTCGGATCTACGTCGTCGAGGGAGTTGCGCCCTAGTGTTCAAGAAGATCCTGATCGCCAATCGCGGGGAAATCGCCTGCCGCGTCATCCGCACGGCGAAGCGCATGGGCATCAAGACGGTCGCGGTTTATTCCGACGCTGACGCTCGCGCGCCGCACGTGCGCATGGCCGATGAGGCTGTCCACCTCGGCCCGCCGCCGGCATCTGAGTCCTACCTCAAAGCCGAGCTAATCATCGACGCCTGCAAGGCGACCGGTGCCGAGGCCGTGCACCCGGGCTACGGCTTCCTTTCGGAGCGCGAGAGCTTCGCCAAGGCGCTGGCGAAGGAAAAGATCGCCTTCATCGGCCCGCCGCCCAAGGCCATCGCCGCCATGGGCGACAAGATCGAGTCCAAGAAGCTCGCGCAGAAGGCGGGCGTGAACGTCGTCCCCGGCTATCTCGGCGACATCGCCACGACCGACGAGGCGGTGAAAATCGCCAAGGACATCGGCTATCCGGTTATGATGAAGGCATCGGCCGGCGGCGGCGGCAAGGGCATGCGCCTCGCCTGGTCGGAGAAGGACGTTCGCGAGGGCTTCGAAGCCACCAAGCGCGAGGGTTTGAGCAGCTTCGGCGACGACCGCGTCTTCATCGAAAAGTTCATCGAGCAGCCGCGGCACATCGAGATCCAAGTGCTCGGCGACCAGCACGGCAACATCCTCTACCTCGGCGAGCGCGAATGCTCGATCCAGCGCCGCCACCAGAAGGTGGTCGAGGAAGCGCCGTCGCCGTTCGTCACGCCCGAGATGCGAAAGGCGATGGGCGAGCAGGCGGTCGCGCTCGCCCGCGCCGTTGGATATTATTCCGCGGGCACGGTCGAGCTGATCGTTTCCGGTGCCGATACGACCGGCAAGAGCTTCTACTTCCTCGAAATGAACACCCGGCTGCAGGTCGAGCATCCGGTGACCGAGGAAGTCACCGGCCTCGACCTCGTCGAGCAGATGATCCGCGTCGCGGCGGGCGAGAAGCTGGAGCTCAGCCAAGACGACGTAGAGCTCAACGGCTGGTCGGTCGAGAACCGCGTCTATGCCGAAGATCCCTACCGGCACTTCCTGCCCTCCACGGGCCGGCTGATTCGCTATCGCCCGTCACCCGAGAAGCGCGACGGGATTGTCGTCCGCGTCGATGACGGCGTGTTCGAGGGCGGCGAGGTGTCGATGTTCTACGATCCGATGATCGCCAAGCTGGTCACCTGGGCGCCGACCCGCGAGGCCGCGATCGACGCGCAGGTCGCGGCGCTCGACGCGTTCGAGATCGACGGCATCGGTCACAACGTCGATTTCCTGTCCGCGCTGATGCAGAACCCGCGCTTCCGCGAGGGGAACATCACGACCAACTTCATCGCCGAAGAATATCCGGAAGGCTTCGAGGGCGCTCCCGCCGACTCGCAACTGATCGTCGACCTGGTGGCCATCGCTGCGATGATCGAGACGACGCGGGAAGCGCGCGCCGGGCAGATCAGCGACCAGCTGCACAGCCCGATCGAGCCACCGCGCGACCACAGCGTGAAGGTTGGGGCGAGGTTCACCGCGTCCACATCGAGCCATTCGAAGGTGGCACAATGGCCAGCGTCGATGGTGGTGCCCCGGTCGAGATCTTTGGAAGCTGGACTCCGGGCCAGCGACTGCTCGGTCTGACCATCGGCGGCCGCCAGCGTACCGTCCGGGTCGCGCGCAACGGCCGGAAGTGGGAGCTGACCACGCGCGGCGCGAAGCACAAGGTGCAGGTGCTCGACCCGCATGTCGCCGAGCTGTCCGTGCACATGATCGAGAAAGTGCCGCCTGATCTGTCGCGGCTGCTGCTCGCGCCGATGCCGGGCCTTGTCACGCGCCTCGACGTGAAAACCGGCGACAAGGTCGAGCCGGGCCAGACGGTCGCGATTATGGAAGCGATGAAGATGGAAAACATCCTCCGCGCGCCCAAAGCCGCAACGGTGAAAGCGACGCCGGTGAAGGCCGGCGAAAGCGTCGCCGTCGATCAGGTGATTGTGGAGTTCGAGTAGAACTCAGTTCGCCGCTTTCGGCGTCTCCATGATCTCCGTCAGAACGCCGCCCATGTCCTTGGGGTGAACGAAGAAAACGAGCGTGCCGTGGGCGCCGATGCGCGCCTCGCCGAGGACGCGCGCGCCGTTCGCCTCAAACTCCGCCTTGGCGATTTGAATGTCCGGGACTTCAAAGCACATATGATGCTGGCCGCCCAACGGGTTCTTCTCGAGGAATTTCGCGACGGGCGAATGGTCGCCGAGCGGTTCGATCAGCTCGATCTGCGAATTGGGCGTGTCGACGAAGCAGACGCGGACGCCTTGCGCGGGGAGGTCGAAGGCGGGACCGTGCGGCTCGGCATTGAACATGGTGCGGTAAAGCTCGAGGCTCTGCTCGATCGACGGCGTCGCGACGCCGACGTGGTTCAGACGGCCGAGTTTCATTGGTCGATTGTCACTTCCGTAGTCACTGAGTTGGCGATGAAGCAGGCTTCGTGCGCGCGGTCGTGAAGTTCGGCGATGGATGACTCATCGGGTGTGCTGCCGCTCCAAGTGATGCGCGGGTGGAGCGTAACGCGCGTCATCGCCATTTTCCCGTCCGGGCGCTTTTCCAAAGTGCCCTCTGCCTTATCAACATAGTCGTCAATGATGAGCCCGGCACGCCGCGCGAAATCAACGAAGAAGAGCATGTGGCAGGAGGAGAGGGAGGCGACGAACGCTTCCTCCGGATCGATGGCGTTAAGATCGGACCAAGGGGCCGGGACGACGTGCGGGCTGGGTGAGGCGGGGACAGTCACGCCGCCATCGAACTCCCACGTGTGCGCGCGGCTGTATTGGCCCTTGCTGAAGTCGCCGTCCGACTTCCGGGTCCAGCGGATCGTGGCAGTGTAGGTGCTCATGCGACTCCCCAGAATGGCAAACTTAGACAGAGCGAAAGGAACACCCAGAAGATCGCCAGTCCTCTCGTCATTCGCGACGATGCCCGGTTTCGCGGAAAGGATTGCCGCCGTGCCAGCTGCCAAATTCTCATCAGTGCCCTGGACAGCGCGAAAGCTAGGACGCCCAGCAGGGCGTAACGACCGCCCCACATAATCTGGCAGACAATACCGGCTGCTACAGCGATCCAGCCCGCCCCACCCAGAATTGCCAGGCCGATCTCCTCGGGCGTGACCGCATCCGGATCTAAAGCGGAATGTTGTCGTGCTTCTTCCACGGATTCTCCAATTGTTTGTTACGGAGCTTCCTTAGCCCGAGCGCGACCCGCCGCCGCGTCGAGTGCGGCATGATCACTTCGTCGATGAAGCCCTTGCTCGCGGCGATGAAGGGGTTGGCGAAGCGCTCTTCATATTCGCGGGTGCGTGTCGCGATTCTCTCGGCGTCGCCGATGTCTTTGCGAAAGATGATCTCGACCGCGCCCTTGGCGCCCATCACGGCGATCTCGGCGGTCGGCCAGGCGTAATTGAGGTCCCCACGCAAATGCTTGGAGGCCATAACGTCATAGGCGCCGCCATAGGCCTTGCGGGTGATGACGGTGATCTTGGGGACCGTCGCCTCGGCATAAGCGAAGAGCAATTTCGCGCCGTGCTTGATGATGCCGTTATGCTCCTGCGCGACGCCCGGGAGGAAGCCGGGGACGTCCACGAAAGTCAGGATCGGAATTTCGAACGCGTCGCAGAAGCGAACGAAGCGCGCACCCTTCTTGGAGGAATTGATGTCGAGGACGCCTGCCAGCACCATCGGCTGGTTGGCGACGACACCGACCGTGCGGCCCTCGATGCGACAGAAGCCGGTGATGATGTTGCCGGCATGGCCCGGCTGAAGCTCGAAGAACTCGCCCTCGTCGGCGACCTTCCGGATCAGCTCGTGCATGTCGTACGGCTGGTTGGCGCTTGGCGGGATCAAGGTATCGAGGCTGTCTTCGATGCGGTCCCAGTCGTCGCTAGTCGGCCGCTCGGGCAAATCGTGGCGGTTCGACAGCGGCAGGAAGTCGAAGAACTCGCGAGTGGCCAGCAGTGCGTCGATGTCGTTCTCGAAAGCAACGTCGGCGACGCCCGACTTCGTCGTGTGGGTGATCGCACCGCCCAGCTCTTCCTGGGTCACGACCTCGTTGGTGACGGTCTTCACCACGTCCGGGCCGGTGACGAACATGTAGGAGCTATCCTTCACCATGAAGATGAAGTCGGTCATCGCCGGCGAATAGACCGCGCCGCCCGCGCACGGGCCCATGATCAGGCTGATCTGCGGGACCACACCCGAGGCGAGGACGTTGCGCTGGAAGACCTCGGCATAACCGGCGAGCGAGGCGACGCCTTCCTGAATGCGGGCGCCGCCGCTATCGTTGAGGCCGACGACCGGTGCGCCGACCTTCATCGCCATATCCATGATCTTGCATATCTTTTGGGCGTGACGCTCCGAAAGAGAGCCGCCGAACACGGTGAAATCTTGGGCGAAAACGTAGACCAAGCGGCCATTGATCGTACCGGAACCGGTGACAACGCCGTCGCCGGGGAACGTCTGGCTCTCCATGCCGAAGTCGACGCAATTGTGCTCGACGTACATGTCATATTCTTCGAAGCTGCCTTCATCGAGCAGCACCGAGAGCCGCTCGCGCGCGGTTAGGCGGCCCTTTGCATGCTGGGCCTCGATCCGCTTAGCGCCGCCGCCTAGCTTTGCCGCCTCGCGGCGTTTTTCCAGTTCTTCGATTGTTGTCGCCAAGGGACGCTCTCCTTGGCCAGGCGTCCTTCCACGGTCGCCACGCAGGGTCAATCTCCGGCAAATCTGGCCGCGTCGTCGGGAGTGTTCCTGCGCTTCGGCGCAAGCGACTCACAGTCCGGCGTATGTTGCAGCGCAACATGGGGTAAAAAGAGTTAATCAGGATCAATTTTGCGGAACCGTAACCGCTTGCCCTCCGTTGGACATATGAGTTCCTAACGACAGGAGGTTAAACGCGAAATGCTGACTAACGCCGGGGTCCCTGTAGAGTCGGAAGCCGAACATTCGGCGCCGGATCCTGCACGTCCAACTTTGTTCTGCTTTTCGCACCTGCGGTGGGACTTTGTTTTCCAGCGCCCGCAGCACCTTATGAGCCGTTTCGCGCGCGAAATGTCAGTGATATTCTGGGAAGAGCCGATTGAGATCGATCGCCGGGAGACCGCTTATCTGAAGGTCCGTCAAGCCGATGACTTCCCCAATGTCCGCATCGCCACCCCGCATCTACCGCAGGGCCAGAACGAAGCGCGGCGGGAGGATGCTCTAAGGCGTCTTTTGGACGCACACGCTGCCAGCTGCTCGCGCCCCATCGTCGCTTGGTATTACACGCCGATGATGCTGCCGTTCTCGCGTCATCTCGACGCCAGCACCGTCGTCTACGACTGCATGGACGAACTTTCCAAGTTTCGGTTCGCGCCGGAGCAATTGCTCGACCTCGAGCAGGAGCTGATCGGCCGCGCAGACCTGGTCTTCACCGGCGGAGCCAGCCTTTACGAAGCGAAGAAGAACCGTCATCCGTCGGTCCATTGTTTCCCCTCGTCCGTCGATCGCGACCATTTCGCGAAGGCTAGACGCGAGCTTTCGCAGCCTGCCGACCAGGCAGAGCTGAAGCACCCTCGCCTGGGCTTCTATGGCGTCATCGACGAGCGCTTCGACATCGACCTGCTGAGGCAGGCGGCCGACATGCGCCCAAATTGGTCGTTCGTCATGGTCGGACCGGTCGTGAAGATCGGCGAGGACGAGTTGCCTCGCGCTGCGAACATCCACTATCTCGGCGGCAAGACATATGAGCAGCTTCCGGCTTACCTGTCGGGCTGGGATGTCGCGCTGATGCCATTCGCGATGAACGAATCCACGCAGTTCATCTCGCCGACCAAGACTCCGGAATATCTTGCAGGCGGAAAGCCGGTCGTCTCGACTCCTGTCCGCGACGTCGTCCGCACTTACGGGCATTTGCAGGGCGTCCACATCGCCAGCGACGCGGACGGTTTCGTCCGCTGCTGCGAGAAGGCGCTGGAGCAATCCCGCGAGGGTGGAGATTGGCTCGCCGAAGCGGACTTGATTCTGTCTGCGACGAGCTGGGCGACGACGCAGGCGCGAATGTCCGGCCTGATAGCGGAGGTTCTCGGGGAACGCGCCTCGCAGACGGCCTCGGCATTGCTGGTGGCTGCGGAATGAACGCTTTCTTCAACGCTCCCGAACCGTCGAGCGAGCGGTACGATTATCTCATCGTCGGTGCGGGCTTCGCCGGCTCCGTCCTCGCGGAGAGGCTTGCGAGCCAGCATGGCGCCCGCGTCCTGCTGATCGACCGCCGCAGTCACGTCGGAGGGAATGCCTATGACGAGCCGAACGAGGCCGGCATTCTCTACCACAAGTATGGGCCGCACATTTTCCACACGAACAGCGAGCAGGTTGTCGATTACCTCTCGCAGTTCACCGAGTGGCGGCCGTACGAGCATCGCGTGCTCGCCTGCGTCCGCGGCCAGCAGGTACCGATCCCGATTAACCGGACGACCCTGAACATGCTGTTCGACGCCAACCTCCGGACCGAGGAAGAAGCGGCCGAGTATCTCGCGCAACGCGCGGAACCGGTCGAGGAGATCCGGACCTCCGAGGATGTGGTCATCAACGCTGTCGGCACGGAGCTCTACCGGCTCTTTTTCCGGGGCTACACGCGCAAGCAATGGGGTTTGGATCCCTCGGAACTCGACAAGCAGGTCACGTCGCGAATTCCGACCCGGACGAACGCAGACGACCGCTATTTCAGCGATACCTTCCAGGCGATGCCGCTCCACGGCTACACAGCGATGTTCGAGAAGATGCTCGACCACCCGCTGATCGAGGTGCGCACAGGAGTCGACTTCGCCGAGTTGAAGAACCGGGCGCACGAGATCGCCGACCACATTATCTACACCGGGCCGATCGACGAGTATTTCGACTTTCGCTTCGGCAAGCTCCCTTACCGCAGCCTGAAGTTCGATCACCAGACGCTGGACCAGGAGTGGTTCCAGCCAGTGGCGGTCGTGAATTACCCCAGCGAGGACGTGCCGTTCACGCGGATCAGCGAATACAAGCACCTGACGGGCCAGGAAGCGCCCGTGACGACGATAACCTACGAATACCCGTCGGCTGAGGGCGATCCATATTATCCGATCCCGCGGCCGGAAAATCAGGAGTTGTTCAAGAGGTACGAAGCACTTGCTGACGAAACGGGCGGCGTGTCATTCGTGGGACGGCTCGCAACCTATCGCTATTACAACATGGACCAAATCGTCGGACAGGCCTTGGCCACGTTCCGACGCATGGACGAAAAGCTCGCCAGCGGGCGGTCGGAAGCGGTCTCGGTCGCGGCCGAGTAAATCGCGGGTTCGCCGAGCGGATTTACGCCTATCCTCGGGGCCTTTCCGACTTGCGATTTCGGGTTTCGAAACGACGGATCGGACCCTATCCGGGGGCGTATGGACGCCCCATTGATTCTACCGGCGTTGCCATCGTCGACCGGGCGACGGCGACCTACATCAACCCTGTCCTTGATGCGGACTTTCCCGATCCGGCCGCTATCCTGGCGCCCGACGGATACTATTACGCTTACGCGACCCAGACACTTCAGGACGACAAGTGGATCAACATCCAGGTCGCTCGGTCCCGCGACCTCGTCCAATGGGATCATTTGGGTGATGCGCTTCCCGATAAGCCGGGCTGGGCGCGTGACACCCAGGATTTCTGGGCTCCGTATGTGGTCCAGGAAGGCGACCGGTATCTCATGTACTATTCGGCGACACCCGACGTCTGCGACGTCCCGGAACGCGGGCATTGCCTCGCCATCGCAACCGCTTCGTCACCGGTCGGGCCGTTTGTCGATATGGGGCTGCCTCTGCTCCTGGGGATGGGGTTCGAATATATCGACCCGATGGTCTTCGACGACCCGGTGAGCGGCCAGCGGTTCCTGTACTGGGGCTCCGGGTTCCAGCCGATCAAGGTCCAGCAACTCGCGGAAGACCACATGTCTTTCGTGCCTGACAGCGAACCGACGGACATCATCTGGCCCAATTCCAAGGGCGGTTTTCCCCGGCTCGTCGAAGCCGCATGGGTCATTCACCACGACGATTTCTATTACATCTTCTATTCGGGCGACAATTGCTGCGGACCGGACGCTGAATATGGCGTGATGGTCGCCAGGTCGCGGGAGCCGACGGGGCCGTTCGAGACGCTGGAGGAAGCGCGCGGCGTGCCGCACAGCCTGATGCTTTTCAAGAGCGAGCGCTGGCTTGCGCCTGGGCACAATTGCATCGTCACCGACAAGGCGGGGGAAAACTGGATCATCTATCACGCGATCGACGTGAACCGTCCGCGGCAGCGGCAGGAAGATGAAATCAACAGCCGTCGGATCCTGTTGATCGACAAGATTCAGTGGCGCGACGGATGGCCATTCGTCGGGACTCCGTCGGACGATGTCAGGGACGCGCCGGTCGTCTGATCAGCGGGCTACGTGAAGCCGTCTCAGTTTCGCTTCCGACATTTTATCGACGCCGAAGATTGCGCGTTGCCGATCGATCTCTTGTCGGAGGGGCTCGAAGACGTGGCGCTTGCCGTCCGAGCCAACCGGCGCGAACAGGCCGACCTCGCAATGCCGGCTATTGTCCCAGCCGGGATAGGCAGTGATCGGGTAGAGGCAAATGCCCTGGATATTCGCTCCCCGGCCTTGCGCCTGCCGCACCTCGTCGCAAACATAATGCAGCCAGGCAGGGCGACCAGAGCCTTCGGCGCCCGTTTCGGCAATGAACATCGGCTTGCCGTAACGCTCGGCTACCTCCTCCAGCATGTCCGCCAGGGGCCGATATTCGTGGTGGCCCATTGGGATGGTCGGACCGTCCAGATACCATTGGTTGTGGGGGTAGAAATTCAGGCCAACCAGGTCGACGAAGTCTTCGCGTCCTCCCAGTTCGGGCTCTTCGCGGCCCATCAGCCAGTCGTAGGCTTCAAACTGTCCTAGCCGGCGTCGTTCGGCGGCTGCGACTTCCTGCTTGCGGTGATGCTTCGGCGCGATGTGGATAAGAGGCTCCGCCCAGACGAACTTGGTCTCCGGCCATCGTTCGCGGATCGCAGTTGCCGCCGCCACGGCGGTCTTGACCAGCTGGCGCTTGAGCCAGCCCGTCTTGCCCGGCCCGACGCGCGGGAAGTAACCGGTCTCCACCGCCCAGCACAGGAACGAGATTTCGTTGAGCAGGCAGAGAATGGGCGGGCGGCCGCTGACGCTCTGCTGCACTTCCACGGCGGCCATCGCAAAATCGGCGAAACGTCTTGGGAAATCAGGCGAGCCTTGGTCGACGTGGTCCGGCGATCCGTAGTGGAAAAGGTCCCAGATGATCTGAAGGCCGTTCCGCTCCGCCGCCTCGAGCGCCGGCGTCCAGCTGGACCAGTCATAGCAGCCGGGCGACTTCTCGATCAGGTGCCACCGCAGTCCGTCCCGGAGCGTCCGTAAACCAAGCTCCGCGCACTGTCGATAGTCGGAAGCCACATGACGGTCGTGAGACGTCGCCCGGATTAGGTCTAGGCGAACGCCGTCGCGCCGCCGGTGCGACGAGCATTCGAAGCCCGCTTGGAAGAAGCTGGCGAAAGTTCGGTCCCTGCTCACGGAGGGAACAAATGCACGAAAGCGGGAATCGAGCCCAGCTTGCCGTGAAAACCACACGGCTGGACGGGAGCGAGGCGGTCAATCGTCCCATTTGTGATGCTCGGCCCAGACACGACGCACGGTGCCGGAGCTCGCGCGCATTACAATGCTTTCGGTCGTCAGGCAGTTGGTCCGGCGGTGGACGCCTTTCAGGAGCGAGCCATCGGTCACGCCGGTCGCGGCGAAGATGCAGTCGCTCTTCGCCATGTCTTCAAGAGAATAGATGCGGTCGAGGTCCTCGATGCCCCAGCGCCTCGCCCGCGCGATTTCCTTGTCGTTGCGGAAGACGAGACGGCCCTGCATCTGTCCGCCGACGCAGCGCAGTGCCGAGGCGGCAAGGACGCCTTCCGGCGCACCGCCGCTGCCGAGGTAGACGTCGATGCTGGTGTCCGGATCGGTCACGGCAATCACGCCGGCAACGTCGCCATCCGAGATCAGCTTCACGCCGCATCCGAGCGCACGCAGCTCGGCGATGATGTCCTCGTGGCGCGGCCGGTCGAGCACGCAAGCGATGATTTCGTTCGGCTCGACGCCCTTTGCGGCCGCGATCGAGCGGATGTTGTGTCCGACGCTCTTCGAAAGGTCGATCGTTCCGTCCGGGTAGCCAGGGCCGATCGCCAGCTTCTCCATGTAGGTGTCGGGAGCGTTGAGGAGTCCGCCTTCCTCGGAGATCGTGAGGACGCACAGAGCATTCGGTCCCGCCTTTGCGGTCAGCGTCGTTCCCTCGAGCGGGTCGAGCGCGATGTTGATCTTGGGTCCCGTGCCCTGCGCCGATCCGACCTTCTCGCCGATATAGAGCATCGGCGCTTCGTCGCGCTCGCCTTCGCCGATGACGACTGTGCCGTCGAAGGGAAGTTCGTTGAGAGCCTCGCGCATGGCCTCGACTGCCGCCGCGTCAGCCGCGTCATTGTCACCGCGCCCGATCCATTTCGACGCGGCGACCGCTGCCGCCTCCGTCACCCGAACCATCTCGAGGACGAGGACGCGGTCAAGAACCTGCGAAGCGGGCACGCGAGGACGTCGAAGCATGTGAAATCAAACTCCCTGTTTGAGAGCCGATAGGAGGCGTTCCGAATCTTGTCGAGGCGGTGGGCCTTAGTCGGGCTCAACCTCATGGGCGAGCAATTCCGATCGGATGCGAACCGCGCGCGATCCAACTCGCGTTTCGACTAGGAAGACCGCGAAGCCGAGACCGATGGCGATCATGGAGGCAATGAAGAGCAGTGCAATTGCGGTTCCGAAATGCGCGTTGGTCAGTCCCGCAGCAAAAAGCAGCACTACTACGGCGCAGATGAGGACAGCCGCCAAGACCGAAAGAAAGATCGCCCGGCTGACCAAGGCCATACGTCGGTCGAGGACGCGGATCTCGCCGAGCCAGCGGTCGTGCTCCGCGCCCCGGCTGGCGATGAGCAGTGGTTCGATTTCCCGGGAGCGATCGACGATCCGGGACAGACGTCCCGCGCAGACGTTCAGGAAAGCCCCAATGCCCGCGAGCAGGAATACGGGCGCGACGGCCAGTTGGATGATCTGAGCAACGGTCGTGACGGACGTCGGCGAGCCTGGGAACATGGCGCGTACCATGCGATGTCGGCGCTTCTTGTCAAAGTGTCCCGGCGCGAGATTCACATAAGTCGTTGATGTCGTTGTTGAGAGCGGCCGAGCGGTGTAAGAAGTCTGCACGAGCGGGGGCTTGAGAATGACTCGATTCGCAATCGGAATGGCGCTGTTGTCGAGCGCATCGGTCGCATCTGCAGAGACCGATTTTGGAATCCGTACGGTAACGGGCGAGCGCGCGATCATTCGCGTCGCGGAGCATCAGAAGGTCGGGCAGAGGGACGATACCGCGGCCGTGCTGGCACGGGTCGCGCAGGAACCGTCCGGAGCCAACTGGGCTCCGCTGGGCGGCGGTGCAGGCAACCTTCGTGCTGCCGCAAGCCTCGCCTCCGGCTGGGGCCGCGTCACGAGCACCTATCGCTCGCCCGAACATAATCGCCAGGTCGGCGGAGTCCGTAACAGCTATCATCTTCGTGGCCGGGCGATCGACATAGCGCGCAGGCCCGGTGTGACTCACGCGATGATCGCAGCCGCGTTCCGCAATGCGGGTTATCACCTCATCGAGTCGCTCGACGAGGGCGATCACAGCCATTTCGCATTTGGATTTGGCGGTGGCGGTTTCCGGGTCGCCTCGGTTCCGGACAAGCGCGAGATGACGCGCTGGGGCGTCGTAACGGTTTCGAGCGCGCTGCTCCGCTAGGCTCGGCCTAGCTACCCAGCATCTTCTTCACACCGCGCGCCGCCTGGCGCAGCCTTTGCTCATTCTCGACGAGCGCGATGCGGACGAAGCCTTCGCCTTCCTCACCAAATCCTACGCCCGGTGCCACTGCGACGTGAGCCTCGGTCAGAAGGCGTTTCGAGAATTCCATGGCGCCTAGGTTGTGGAAGCGCCCGGGTATCGGTGCCCAGGCGAACATCGACGCCTGTGGGACCGGGATTTCCCAACCGGCTCTGCCGAAACACTCCACTAAAACGTCGCGGCGCTTGCGGTAGAGGTTGCGGTTGTATTCGACGATGTCCTGCGGCCCGTTGAGCGCGGCCACGGCTGCCGCCTGGACCGGCGTGAAAGCGCCATAGTCGAGATAGGACTTCACCCGCGCTAGCGCCTCGATCAGCCGCGCATTGCCGACAGCGAAGCCAATCCTCCAACCGGCCATGCTGTAGGTCTTCGACATGGACGTGAACTCGACCGCGACGTCCTTCGCCCCTTCGACTTGCAGGATCGAAGGTGTCGGAGTGTCGCCGAAGTAGATTTCTGCGTAGGCAAGGTCGGAGATAACGATCAGCTCGTGCTCCCGAGCGAAAGCGACGAGCCGCTCGTAAAAGGCGAGGTCGGCGACATAGGCGGTTGGGTTCGACGGATAGCCGATCACGAGGACTTTCGGCCGCGGGACGGTGTAGCGGACTGCGCTATTCAATCGGTCGAAGAATTCTTCGCCGGGGCGGCCGGGATCGAGCGAATCGCTGCGCCCGCAATGATGAAGCCGAAGCTGTGGATCGGATAGGACGGGTTCGGCGCGAGCACGACGTCCCCCGGCGCGGTGATTGCCTGGGCGAGGTTGGCGAGACCCTCCTTCGAGCCCAAGGTGACGATGACCTCCTTGTCGGGATCGAGAGTCACTCCGAACCGGCGCTGGTAATAGGCGGCCTGCGCCTTCCTGAGGCCGGGGATCCCCGGCTTGCGGAGTAGCGATGAGCGGTGGGCTTGGCGGCAACTTCGGCAAGCTTGTCGATGACGTGCTTCGGAGGGGCGCCGTCCGGATTGCCCATGCCGAGGTCGATGATGTCCTCACCGCGCGCTCGTGCCGCGGCCTTCATCGCATTCACTTCAGCGAAGACGTAGGGCGGTAGCCGCTTGATGCGGTAGAATTCTTCGGTCACCAGCCCGTCATGCCGACCGTGCTGCACTGCGGCAAGCCTAGTCGTTGTAGGCGGGCAATGACCAGCCACGGGCGATCGCAAGTCCGCGCAGAGTGAAGCCCGCAATCGCGGCGACTCCTCCTGCAACCGGCAGCGAGAGTCCCAGCAAAGCCAGCCCAACGAACAAGCCCGACGAGAGCGCGGCCGCTGTCACGTAGAGTTCGGGGCGCATCAGGATCGAAGGCTCGCCGGCGAGCACGTCGCGAATGATTCCGCCAGCACAGGCAGTCAACACGCCCATCACGAATGCCGGGACCGGAGCAACGCCGAAGCTGAGCGCCTTCGCCGCGCCGTAGGTCGCATATGCCGCGAGACCGGCCGCATCGAACCAGAGCAAGGCGCGCTCGGCGATGAAGCGCCGGCTGACCAGCCAGGTGAGGAGCGCTGCTCCGATGCAGATGAGCAAGGTTGCGTTCTTGTGCACCCAGAACACCGGTGCGCCGATCAGCAGGTCGCGGAGCGTCCCGCCGCCGACACCCGTCACGACGGCGAAGAAGACGAACGTGACGAACGTCTGCCGCCGCTCCGCTGCAAGCAGCGCACCGGATATGGCGAACACTGCAATGCCGAAATAGTCGATCAGGGCGAGCGCCTGCGGGACGGCTGTTGGCTCCATCATCTCCGCTTTTCGCGGGTCGGTCAGCTCGATGCAATTGAAGAGATTCGCCGACGAACCGCGAAACGCTTACATGGATCATATGGCGGATGAGACGGACACGACGAGCGCGATTCCGACGCTCGAGGATTGGCAGCATTGGACCTGGGTCATGGGCCGGGCCCAGCAGATGCTCATGGAGAAATGGGCCGAGGGATTGCCGAAGGGCGACGGATGGCCGGCTGCCGCACCGCCGTGGGGAGCATTCCCACCTGCGTTCGGCATCGGATCGCCTGCCACGGCCGATCCCGCCGCCTTGTTCACTGCCGGTGCCGAGGCCTGGGCGAAGGGCCTCGAGACCTGGGGCCGGATGATTGGTCTCGATACGGAAGCGAAGGAGAATGCGCGCGATCGCCGCTTCGCCGCGCCCGAATGGCAGGAAAGTCCCGTCTTCGACACGATCCGTAAAACCTATTTGGCACTTTCAGACAAGCTTCTCGGTACCGTTCAGGATATAGAGGGGATTGACGAGGAAACCCGCCAGCGCATGCAGTTCGGCGTTCGCAGCTTCGTCGACGCGATGAGCCCGTCGAATTTTGCGTTGACCAATCCACAAGTGCTCAAACGGACGATGGAAACCCGCGGGGAGAACCTCCTCAAGGGCCTGGCGAACATGCTGGACGACATCGCCGCGGGCCAGCTGACGCAGACCAAGCAGGGCGTGTTCGAAGTTGGCAAGAATTTGGCGACGACGCCGGGCAAGGTGATCAAGGAAACGCCGCTCTATCAACTGATCCAGTACAGTCCGACGACCGACGAGGTGCTCGAAACTCCGGTCGTCATCTTCCCGCCCTGGATCAACCGCTTCTACATCCTCGACCTCACTCCCGAGAAAAGTTTCGTCAAATGGTGCGTGGATCATGGCATCAGCCTGTTCATGGTCAGCTGGAAGTCGGCGGACGAAAGCCTGGCTGACCTGACGCTCGACGACTACGTCCTCAAGGGACAGGTTGATGCGATCGACACCGTTCGTGACCTGCTCGGCGTTGAGAGCGTCCACACCATCGGTTATTGCGTTGCAGGCACGACATTGGCTGCGACCTTGGGATACCTTCATGCGAAGAAGCAGGAGGCCAAGGTCAAGTCGGCGACTTTCCTGACAGCACAGGTCGACTTTTCGCTTGCCGGCGATCTCAAGCTGTTCACGGGCGACGAGACCATGGCGCTGCTTGACGAGATCACGCGCGACAAGGGCTATCTCGACGGCCGCTACATGGCGGCGACGTTCAACCTGCTGCGCGGCCGCGACCTCATCTGGAACTATGTCGTCAATAACTACCTGCTCGGGAAGAGCCGGCACCATTCGACCTGCTGCACTGGAATTCGGACACGACCAATCTGCCGGCCAAGTGGCACCGCGACTATCTCGAAGACCTCTACAAGCAGAACAAGCTGATTAAGAACGGCGGGATCGATGTGGCGGGCACGCCGATCGATATCGGCAAGGTGAAGACGGCGACCTATGTTCAGGCCGGGCGCGAGGATCATATCGCCCCGCCGGAAAGCGTCTGGAAGATCATGGAGCATTTCACTGGTCCGAAGCGCTTCCTGCTCGCGGGATCGGGGCACATTGCAGGCGTCGTGAACCCGCCGGCCGCGCAGAAGTATCAATACTGGGTCAACGACCATGCCGCGGAAACACTCGAGGAGTTCATCGAGGGCGCGGAGGAGCGCAAGGGCAGCTGGTGGCCCGACTGGTTGGATTGGGTAAAGAAGCAGGCTCCCAAGACAGTAGCGGCGAAGGGCCCCCGCATCCCGGGCAAGGGTAAGCTTAAGGCGATCGAGGATGCACCCGGAAGCTACGTCAAGGCTCGCTGACCTTCCGGTTTGGATTCGGCTCGCTCGGCCGAACGAGCGCCTCGACCTGGAGGAGCTGCAGCACCGGGCCTCGCGCGCCCTCCCACACTACCGTGAGCAGTTGGAGGCAAATCCCGAAGCCATCGACCTTCCGCTGAACCATATCGAACAAGGTTCGGTGATCGTCGCTGAAGGCGTATCGGCCGTCGCCGGTTTCGCGGTCGTCGTCATCGGACCGGAATCGGCCGAGCTCGAGGGCCTGTTCGTAGAACCTGACTTCTGGCGACGGGGCGTTGGTTCACTGCTCGTGGAGGAGGCGGCGCATCGGGCGCGAATTGCGGGGCTGAGCCTGACCGTCATTGCAGCTCCGGAAGCGCAGGAATTCTACGAAAAGTGCGGCTTCACGGCGGAAGGCGGAACCGAGACCCGATTCGGGCCCGCGATCATCATGTCGCGCTGAACGTTCGCGGGTCGGCGCTCACAAGATACCTCCGCCGAGCATCAGCCGGACGATCCCGACGACGATCACGAAAAGGTTGAGATTGCGGCCGCTGGTACTTCTGCTGACAACGCCTAAGCCCGCGCCAATCAGGGCGAGGGGGATGATCAGCCAGTTCAGCCATCCGAGCAGGGGGAGGAAGGCGATCATCGCGCAAACCAGCGCGACGGCGCCGATGATCAGCGAAACGATGTTGAACATGACCGGCCCCTCCTGATGGAGCGCAGCCTGTAGCAGCTTTAGAAGGCGGTTTGGATGCGGGTAATTTCAGCCAGCGTCTTGTCGCCGCAACGAACGATCACGCTCCCAACAGGCTGGTTGAGCGGCCATTCCCACCGCACTTCGTGAGTGACCTGCGCTTGCGAGGCCGGCGAATCACCGGGGCCCGCGACATTGAGCGTCACGAAGGCCTGCGCCGGGTAGCCCTTTCGGATCTGCATGTAGCGGTCGAACGCAACCTGGTAGCCGCCGGTCGCCGTCACGACCTTGCCGGAGACGACCAGCGCCGGGCCATTGTTCGGCCCAGGCATGCGGTTGATCCATGCGGTCCAGTCGCGGGACGAGGTGATCATGCACTCTGGTGGCGCAGGCTGGTACGGCGCGCCGCCGGGATATTGACCAGGCGCTGGAGGATAGGGCTCCTGCGGATAGGGCGCGGGCGCCGGATACGGGTACGGCTCGGGTCCGTAAGGGTCCTGATACGTGTTGCAGGATGCCAGGACGAGCAGCGCTGCAGCGGCGACTAACCGTTTCACGGACTCAACAATGGCCTAATTTTCGGGAAGTTCCTACTCCGGCAGGGTAACCGACGCGCGCGCATGCCTGACTAGCGCAAGCACGTAGAGCGCCAGCGCAGTCCAGATTGCCCCGAATGCGATGGCATGGGCTTGGGTGAACGGCTCTCCGTAGAGCAGGACGGCGATCAGGAACTGAAACGTCGGAGCGATGAACTGCAGCATGCCCAAGGTCGAGTAGGGCAGGCGTCGCGCGGCCGCAGTGAACAGGAGCAACGGAGTCGCGGTGATCACTCCCGCGACCAGGATCAGCGCGACATCCACTCTTGATGCTCCGAAGATCGGGTCGCCGGCCGCGAGACCCCAAACCAGCCAGCCGGCCGCGAACGGGAAGAGCAGCATCGTCTCAATCGCGAGTCCGGCGATGGCGTCGACGGGAGCGATCTTCCGGAGCAGGCCATAGGTCGCGAAGCTCGCGCAAAGCGTGAGGCTGATCCACAACTGGCTCAGCGCTCCGATGGCCAGTGCTGTAATACCTGCGGCTGCCAGGGCGACTGCCGCCCATTGAAGCCAGGTCAGTCGTTCCTTGAGGACGATCCGTCCAAGAAGGACGTTCGCGAGCGGATTTAGGTAGTAGCCGAGGCTGCCGGCCAAAATGTGCCCACTGTTCACCGCGTAGACGTAGAGCAGCCAGTTACCGCCGATGAGCAGCGCGGTTACGGTCAGCAGGATGACGGCCTTGCGGTTCCCGAGTGCCTCACGGACCTCTCCCCACGTCCCGGTAAACGACAGCAGGGTCGCGAGGATCGGAACCGACCAGACAATCCTGTGCGCCACGATGTTGAACGCGTCGATTGACCGCAACGCTTTGAAATAGACCGGAAGGACGCCCCAGAGCCCGTAGGCCGAGATGCCCAGCGCCAGCCCCTGCCGCGCGTGCTGATGATCCGGGTCGCTCTGGCTGTCGCGATTCATGTTTCGCGCGCCTACCGGCGGTGAGCGTCAATTCAAAGCGAATGCTGAACGGGCTGTTGGTTGCAACTGGTGACCACGAATGTCACGCTAACGGTCGTGAGCCGTCGCTTCCTCACAATCGTGCCGATTCTCGCACTCGCGGCCTGCTCGACAGCGGAGCAGCGGCCGCGTTTGCGCCCGGTCGTGACCGCCGAGCCCCAGATCCGGGGCGACGTCTGGCAGGGCGTTGCGACCGAAGCGGACAAACAGCGCATTTCACGTCTTGGCCTAGCCTGGCAGGAGGCCCTGCAGGACGCGCAGCGCGGTTTCGGCCGCGAAGTGGAAGCCGAAGGACCGCTCCTGAGGCCCAGGGCTGCGCTCCCGCGACCGGCGCCGACGCCGGGCAGCTATAACTGCCGCCTCGTCAAGCTAGGGAAAGCGACTGCGAAGGCGGTCGCGTTCGAGCGATTCAAGCCCTTCTTCTGCTATGTCGAGGTCGAGGGCGACCTGCTGACCATCGTCAAGCAAACTGGCAGCCAGCGTCCTGCGGGACGTCTGTGGGAGGATGATCGGCCGGACCGCCTCGTCTTTCTCGGAAGCCTCGCGCTCGGCGACGAGGAGCAGCCGGTGGCCTATGGCGAGGATCCCAAGCGTGACATGGCCGGCGTGCTTGAACGGATAGCGCCCTTCAAATGGCGTCTGGTCATCCCTTGGCCGCAGAGCAGCTCGAAGCTCGACGTGTTCGAGCTGACGCCGGTCGCTCAACAGCCTCAGTGAACGACAGAGCGGGATTGCTCGCCGACCCGCTGGAGGTTCGTGCGATCCTGATCGCCAGCGCTACGGCGGGCGAACCGATCACTTATTCCGAAACCTTGCAGCTTCTCGGCCATCACTTCACTCGCCCGAAGATGCGGGCGCTGTGCAAGGTGCTCGCGTTCGTCGATGACGAGGCCGAAGAACGCGGAGAGCCGGAGTTGGCTGTGCTGGTCGTTCGACAGTCAGATGGTTTGCCCGGGCAGGGCTGGTGGGTCGGTGGCGCGAAGAAGCATGGTTACACCGGCCTTTGGGAAGGACCGAAAGCGACGCGGTTGATCAGGAAGCTGCAAAGGCAAGCGTTCGACTATTGGAGTTCGCGAGGCTAAGCGCGGCCGCATGGCCGAGGCGCGCACATTCAAGATATCCGAAGACGACGACGGCATACGCCTCGACCGCTGGTTCAAGCGGAACGCGCCCGACATCAGCTTCAACACGGTCTCGCGCTGGGCGCGGACCGGCGCGCTTCGGCTCGACGGCAAGCGCGCGACGCCCGGCGACCGGATTGAGGCGGGCCAGACGATCCTGTTCCCGGCCGAAGATGCGACCCCGGCTCGCGCTGCGCGGCCGGGGCCGAAGCGCGAGCCGCTGACGCCCGAGGAAGAAGAGCTCGTCAGGGAGATGGTCATCTACCAGGACCGCCACGCGTTCGTCCTGAACAAGCCGCCGGGGCTGGCAACGCAGGGCGGGACCAAGACGCATCATCACCTCGACCGACTGCTCGACGGGCTTGCCGATGACGCCGGCAATCGGCCGAAGCTTGTTCACCGGCTCGACAAGGACACCTCGGGTGCGCTGCTGGTCGCGAAGACCGCGCGCGCAGCCGGTCATTTCGCCAAGTCTTTTTCCGGCCGCACGGCGCGAAAAGTCTACTGGGCGCTCATCGTCGGAGTCCCGTCGGGGGACGAAGGCTTGATCGATGCGCCGCTTGCGAAGCAGCCGGGGACCGGCGGTGAGAAGATGCACATCAGCGAGGAGCACGGTCTTCCCGCAAAGACGCGCTGGCGGATCATCGACCGCGCGGGCAATCGTGCCGCCTGGGTCGAGCTTCAGCCGCTAACAGGCCGAACGCACCAGCTTCGCGCGCACATGGCCGCAATCGGCCATCCGATCGTCGGCGACGCCAAATATGGAGGGCCCGAGGCCTTCCTGACAGGCGGCATCAGCCGCAAGCTTCACCTTCATGCTCGACGGATCCGAATTGACGCGCCTGATGGGGTGATCGACGTGACCGCCGATTTGCCGGCGCACATTGCGGAGAGCTTTTCGACCATCGGCTTCGAATTGATGCATGGCGAGAACATGCCGCTCGATCCGCCCAAGACCTCTCAGACTCCTGAGGCGAAGCAGCGCAAGGCCGCCGCCATCGCTCGAGACCGCAGGCGCAATCGTCGTGGAGAGCGGCGCTCGCGTTCACAGCCCAAAGGCCGGCGCTGATGCACCCCAATCGCGCATTCGATTGGGGAGATCGTGAGGCGGCCCTTCGTTTCGCTGCAGACCGCGCCTTCGCTCACATCTTCACCTCGTCCGACAAGAGGATGTTCGTGGTCCACGTGCCGATCCTCGTCACCGACGACGGCCGCGTGCTTTTTCACGTCTCGCGGCGCAATCGTGTTGCCGAGCATCTGACGGATCAGCCGGTCCTGATCAGCCTTTCCGGCCGAGAGGGCTACCAGAGCGCGAACTGGTATGTGTCCGAAAACCAGGTCCCGACGTGGCACTATGAGACGGTCGAGATCGAAGGGGTGGCGCGGCCGCTCTCTGAGGAAGCACTAGTTGAACTGCTCGACCGTTTGAGCGAACGCTTCGAAGGCCTTCACCAGCCCGAGCAGCCCTGGACTCGCGGGAAAATGACTCCGGGCAAGTTCGAGGCAATGACGAAGGCGATCATCGGCTTCGAAGTCGAACCCGTCGAAATCCGCGGAACCCGGAAGTTCAACCAGCACAAGTCCGCTGCGGACCTCGCCGCGACAATCGCGGGTCAGAAGGGCGCGGGCAGGGAGGATATCATCCAGGCAATTCGCGAACTGGCCCCGAACAATGAATAAGCTGGCCATCTTCGATTGCGACGGGACCTTGGTCGACAGCGGCGCGAACATCTTCAATGCTTTGTCCGCGGCATTCGTCGAGCATGGCGTCGACGTTCCGTCCCAGAGGTCAGCCGGAAGGTCATCGGCCTGAGTTTGGTCGAAGCGATCGCCACGCTGACTCCGCACGAGGCTTACGAGCGGCACGTTGCCATGGCCGAAAGCTACAAGCTCCATTTCCAACGCGCCCGCGCCGAGGGCCGCGTCGACGAGCCCTGTTCGACGGCATTCCGGAGCTTCTGGACACGCTGGAATCGGAGGGCTGGCTGCTCGCAATAGCGACCGGCAAATCGGATCGTGGTCTCGCGCTCTGTCTGGACGGCCACGGCTATACAAAGCGCTTCATGTCCCTCCAGACCGCGGACCGGCATCCTTCCAAACCTCATCCGTCCATGGTCCATCAGGCGATGAGCGACGCGGGGGCTGGACCAGAGACGACGATCGTGATCGGCGATACGGCCTTCGACATGGGCATGGCGTCGGCGGCCGGTGCCAAGGGTATCGGTGCAGGCTGGGGCTATCATGAGGCGCACGAGCTCGTTGAGGGCGGAGCCGTCGCGGTTGCCGATCAGCCGCTCGACGTCCTCAACTTCCTGTCTGGCTTCCCGGAGCGGCGATATGGCTGATGAAGACATCTGGAAGCGGCGATTTCACCTGTTCCTGCTGGCCCGGCTGTTCGGCCTCGCAATCTTCTTCCTCGGCCTTGCGGTCATTTACAGCGACCTGCTTCGTGAGGGCGGCTGGCCGACTGTGGGCGCCATCCTCGTGATCGCGGGAACCATCGATGCTGTGTTCGCGCCCAGGCTGCTGAAGAAGATGTGGGCGGAGCAGGACCGTCACGACGGATGAAACGCTTCTGGAAGGCCGCGGACGTGGTCGAAAAGGACGACGGCTGGGGAGTGGAATTGGACGGAAAGCCGCTCCGGACGCCTGCCCGTGAGCCGCTGACAGTACCGACGAAAGCCTTGGCGGACGCGGTCGCCGACGAATGGAATGGTGTCGAAGAGAAGATCGACCCCCATGGCTTGCCGCTTACCGGACTCGCCAATGCGGCGATCGACCGGGTCGCGCCGGACAAGCGGGCATTCGCCGACGGTCTCGCGCGTTATGCCGAGGCGGACCTTGTCTGCTACCGGGCTGAGGGCCCTCAGGGTCTGGTCGAGCGCCAGGCGGAACTCTGGGATCCGCTGCTGGGGTGGGGCCAGCGCCGCTTCGATGTCGACTTCAAGACTACCGGTGGCATCGTCCATGTTTCCCAGCCGCAGGCGACCATTGACCGTCTCGTGCACGCAATCTCGACGCTCGATCCATTCCGTCTTGCCGGGTTGTCGCCGCTCATCACGATAGGCGGGTCGCTGCTTGCGGCTTTTGGCGTTCTCGAAGGCGCCTTCACGCCGGAGCAGGCCTGGGAAGCGGTTAGCGTCGACGACCGATGGCAACTCGAGCAATGGGGTTCGGACGCCGAGGCCGAGGCAGCGCTTGCCAATCGCTGTCGGGATTTTCTCGCAGCTGCAAAATTCCTGGAATTGCTCGAAAGCTAGTGCGCCGGGCCGATCAGTTGTCGGACGAAAGGGTCAAGCTCTGCATGCCGAGCTTGGCGAAGGCGTTCCGCCTCCACAATTGAACGCACCTGCGTCAGACATTCGTCGGTATCTCGGTTTACAAGCACGTATTCATACTCGGCCCAATGGTTGATCTCGTCAGTTGCACGACGCATTCGATCAACAATAACTTCATCCGAGTCCGTGCCTCTGGCTCGAAGCCGCCTTTCGAGTTCCTCCATCGAGGGAGGAAGCAAGAAGATCGTGACGAGATGCTCCTTAAAGTCTGGCACAAGCTGGCGAGCGCCTTGCCAATCAATATCGAAGAGTATGTCTCTCCCTCTCCGCAGAGCTCTTTTTACGGGAGCTTTCGGGGTGCCGTATCGATACCCAAACACGTGAGCCCATTCGACGAACTCGTTATCGCGAATCATACGATCGAATTCGGCATCGTCGACAAAATGATAGTCAACGTCATCCGTCTCGCCCGGCCGCTTGGGACGGGTCGTGGCCGAGATCGACATGGTGATATCGCGGTCCGATTCCATCAGCATCCGGGAGATGGTCGTCTTCCCCGCGCCCGATGGCGACGAGAGCACGATGAGAAGGCCGCGGCGGCGACGGGTAGGGTGGTCGGCGTCGTCTAGTTCCATGGCTGCTCTTGGTCCGGGCGTTTTCGCCCGTCAAGCGCGCCTCTGCTGCGGTGCACAAGAATACCCCTTGAAAGGTGCACTGCAACAGATTATGTTGCACCGCACAATAGAAGGAAATTGAAGCAATGGCAGACGAAACTCAAACGGCAATCGACACCAGCGCAGAGGTCGCGACGAAGGCGATCGAGGCAGCTGGCGACGTTGCGAAAGAGGTTCCGGCCGGTGCTGTGAAGACCTCCAAGCGGACGACGGCGAAGGTGGCTCGTGCCACCAAGCGTCAGGCGAAAGCCACCCGCTCGGCTGTGAAAACCGCTCGCCGCGCCAAGCCGCGCCGCGTTGCAAAGGCCGCAGGTGCTCGCAAGCCCGCCGCCCAGGAAAGGATTGAGACTATGACCAAGAACACCAACAACTGGTTCGCCGGCTTCAACGCCATCCCCGCCACGGGTTCTTTCCAGACCCTGTTCGCCGATGCCGGTGAGCGTGGCCAGGAGGCCGTGAAGCGTTCGCAGAAGGCGATCGAAGAGCTGACCGAAGTCAGCAAGGGGAACGTCGAGGCTCTCGTCGACGCCGGCAAGATCGCCGTCGAAGGCGCTCGTTCGCTCGGCCAGGACGTCGTCGAGACGAGCCGTGAAGGCGTCGAGAAGGCTGCTGACGCGGTCCGTGCTCTCGCCGAAGCCAAGTCGGCCAGCGAGTTCCTCCAGCTGCAGAGCGAGTTCGCTCGTGCGCAGTTCGACCGTTTCGTCGCGGAGAGCTCGCGTCTGACCGAGACCTTCGTGAAGCTCGCCGGTGAGGCCATCCAGCCGATCCAGACGCGCGCAACGCTTAACGCGGAGCGTATCAACAAGCTCGTTGCCTGACGCCTCTCCCCCTCCTGATCAGGCAATGACAGACGGCCGCCCACCTCTCTCCCCGGGCGGCCGTCTTTTTTTTGGGCATGAGCCGCATCCAGCCGCCTTGCTAGGCGTTCGCCGCTTGCCATATCTTAGGTAAGTTATGGGTATGCGTTGGACGATGATTGACGAGCCGGATGACGGCGGCGTTGGCGACATGGAGACAGGCGTCGCGACGCGCACACGCCCGCGCACCAAGAAGCCCAGCAATTACAAAGTCCTGATGCTCAACGACGATTATACTCCGATGGAGTTTGTCGTCCTCGTCCTGCAGCGATTCTTCACGATGGGAATCGAGGACGCGACCCGAGTCATGCTGCAGGTTCACCAGCAGGGAGTCGCCGTCTGCGGCGTTTTCACCTACGAAGTCGCCGAAACCAAGGTCAGCCAGGTGATCGACTTCGCGCGGGAAAATCAGCACCCGCTGCAGTGCACCCTCGAAAAGGCCTGATTCTCGCCGCTGCTTGCGAGTCCGCCGCCAAGCGCTAAAGCGCGCCGATGGACAGCATCTGGATCCGCGGCGGCAACAAGCTTCAGGGCGACATTCCCATTTCCGGCGCAAAAAATGCAGCGCTGACCCTGATTCCCTGCGCTCTCCTTACCGAGGAGAAGCTGACCCTGGCGAACCTGCCGCGGCTCGCGGACGTCGACAGTTTCAGTCATTTGATGAACCAGCTTGGCGTCTCAACCAGCGTTGCAGGCGTCAAGAAGGGCGAGTTCGGCCGAAAGGTCAGCTTCCAGGCGAGCGAAATCGCATCGACGGTCGCGCCATACGACATGGTCCGCAAGATGCGCGCCTCGATCCTGGTTCTCGGGCCGATGCTGGCGCGTGCCGGAGAATCGACCGTCTCGCTTCCGGGCGGTTGCGCGATCGGTGACCGGCCGATCGATCTTCACCTTAAGGCATTGGAAGCGATCGGTGCCGAAATCGAGCTAGCGGCCGGCTATGTGAAAGCGAGTGCTCCGAAGGGAAGGCTGACCGGCGGCGACTACAGCTTCCCGGTCGTTTCCGTCGGCGCGACCGAAAATGCCGTGATGGCGGCTGTTCTCGCCTCCGGCCGTACCCAGCTCTTCAATGCCGCGCGAGAGCCTGAAATTGTCGACCTCTGCAATCTCCTGATCGCCATGGGCGCGAAGATCGAGGGCATCGGCTCGGGTCACCTGATCATCGACGGCGTCGAAGGCCTGACCGGCACGACTTACGAAGTCATGCCGGACCGGATCGAGGCGGGCAGCTACGCGTGCGCCGCCGGTCTTACGGGTGGGTCGATCAACTTGATCGGTGCTCGCCCGGACGAGATGAAGGCAACGCTCAATGCGCTGGCACAAGCGGGCCTGGTAATCGAATTCCACGACAAGGGTATCAAGGTCAGCTCGAACGGCGGCCTGAAGCCGCTCGCCTTGTCCACATCACCATATCCTGGCTTTGCGACAGATATGCAGGCGCAATTCATGGCCATGCTTTGCCGCGCAGAGGGCAGAGCTTCCTCGAAGAGACGATCTTCGAGAACCGCTACATGCATGTCCCTGAGCTGCGCCGAATGGGCGCCGAAGTCGAGATCCACGGCCGCTCCGCAATCGTGCACGGGGTCGAGAAGCTTACCGGCGCGCAAGTCATGGCAACCGACCTGCGCGCCTCGATGAGCCTGGTGCTCGCCGGCCTTGCAGCGGAAGGTGAGACCGAAGTGCTTCGCGTCTACCACCTAGATCGCGGCTATGAGCGGCTCGAGGAGAAGCTCAGCGCGGTCGGCGCCACGATCGAGCGCCGCAGCGCAGGCTAGGCCGCAGCGGGCGGTTCGGCGCCCGACGGCTGGCGAACACGGAGAATCCGGATCCGCCTCTCGTTCCCGTCGAGATCCGGCCAATCGATCGACTGGCCCGCGGTCAGGCCGTAGAGCGCCGCTCCCATTGGCGTGAGGATGCTGATCCGTCCCTCCGCGATGTTCGCCATTGCGGGCATGACAAGCTCGGCGATCCGCAACTGCGATGTCTTCTCGTCGACGAAATCGACTTGGGAGCCGATCGTGACCGCCGTTTCCGGCAGAGTGTCGGCCTCATGAAGTTCGGCTCGCTCAATCTCTTCGAGCAGCATGGCCGCGACGACGGGGAAGCGGTGCTCGGTCTGCAGTGCGAGGCTCGCGACCATGTCTGATTCAGACGCGAGCAGGTGAATCGGCGGGCGCACTTCGCCCGCAGGATGACTATCCATTTCTATGCTTTCTTGAATTTAGTGAGGACGATTGCTCCCCGAACCCACTCGAATGCGGGCCCGGGGCTAGGCTCGGGCGGGAATTTGTCCCGAATGGGCGACGAGGCGCCGGAAGAGGGTACGTCCTACCATGACCTGAAGATGGGCATGGGCCGGCAGGAAGTCAAAGGCGCTAGAGCGAATCCACTGCGTGCAGGGCGAGCCCGACGAGCCCGCCGACCAGGGTGCCGTTGATCCGAATGTACTGGAGGTCGCGCCCGACCGCTGCTTCGAGCCTGGCCGTCACCGTTCCCGCATCCCAGCCGCGGACGGTTTCCGACACCAGCTTCACCATCGAACCCCCGTAGCTCGCCGACATGCCGACCACGGCGCGACGCGCAAACTGGTTGATTGCGGCGCGGATTCGAGGATCGCTTTCCAGTGTCGCGCCCATCGATTTCAGGATTTCGCCGAGCTTGCCAGCAAAGGCCGCGTCGGGGTTTCGGGCGGCCTTGATCACCGCTTCGCGCGCCTTCTGCCAGATCGTATCAATCCACAGGCTGACCGACTTGTTGTCGAGCAATTGCTCCTTTATCGCTTCGACGCGCTCGCGGGTTTCGGGGCGCGTCTGCAAGTCGTTGGCGAGTTGGGCCAGCGCCTCCTCCACCTTGACCCGAACGGGGTGTGCGGGGTCGGTCGACATCTCCACCGTCAGCTTGCGCAGTCCATCGATGATCGCGTCGGCGAGCTTCGCGTCGAGCCCGGCGAGTTTCAGGGCCCAATTCGCCTTCTTGTGCACCATCTCGCGGATCAGGGGCTCGTTCGCTTCGAGGGCTCGCGCCGTCCAGCGGATGGCCGCTTCCAGCATCGGCACGTGGCGGTCCTCGTTGATCGCCGACGCCAAGGCGTGGCCGAGAAGCGGCGATACTTCCGTCTTGCGCAGGCGCGCCGAAACTGCGCCTTTGACGATCCCGCCAAGGCGCTCGTCATCGAGGCTTTCGAAGATGTCGGCGATCAGCCGAGACGCCCCCGCCCGAATGCGCGTCCCTTCACCGGCAGGCGTCTGCAGGAAGCGCCCAGTCGCGCCGGCCACGTCAATGTTTTGCATCCGGCGGGCGACCACCGATGGGATCAGGAAATTCTCCTTGATGAAATTTGCCAGCGTTTCGCCGATCCGATCCTTGTTGCGTGGTATGATTGCTGTGTGGGGAATCGGCAGGCCGAGCGGATGACGGAACAGGGCCGTCACCGCGAACCAGTCGGCTAGACCGCCGACCATGGCGGCCTCCGCGAATGCCTTCACGAACGAGAGCCACGGATATTGGTACTCGTAAGCCCGAGCGGCCGCGAAGATCGCGGCCATGAGGACGAGCAGGCCCGTCGCAGCCGTTTTCATCCCCGCCGCACCAGGCTGGGCAGGATTGAACCGCGCTAAAGCAGTACGGGGCCGGGACGTTGCTGCATCCATCCGATCATCAATAGACGAACGGGCGCGAGGGTTCACTCTGCGGGTTGCGGCGCCGGTCCCGACGGGGTGCGATGGGCGTCCTGCCCGACGAACTTATGGAAGAGCCGCCCGATCCGGGACTCGATCGAAATGGCGATCGAGAAATAGGCCGGAACCAGAAGCAGCGTCAGCAGCGTCGAGAAGATGAGGCCGCCGATGACGGTGATGCCCATCGGGGCGCGCCAGCTGTTATCGCCCGTGATAGACACCGCCGTCGGCAACATGCCGAAGACCATCGCGATGGTCGTCATGACGATCGGCTGGGCGCGCTTGTGACCGGCTTCCCAGATTGCCTCGTTCTTCGGCATTCCGTGATTCATCATCTCGACCGCGAAGTCGATCAGGAGGATCGAGTTCTTCGCGACGATCCCGAACAGCATGAGGATTCCGATTAGCACGAACAGCGAAACCGGCTGACCCGCAATGTGCAGCGCCACGGCCGCGCCGAGCGGAGCCAGGAGCAGCGAGCCCATGTTCACGAACGGCGACAGGAACCGCCGGTAGAGCAGAACGAGCACGGCAAACACGAGCAGGACGCCTGAGACCAGGGCCACCGCAAAGTTGAACAGAAGCTCATTCTGCCACTTCTGATCGCCGAGGTTCAGCTTCCGAACGCCCTGAGGCAGGTTCTTCATGGTCGGAAGCGCACTGACCTTGACCTGTACGTCGCCCTGAACGGCACCGGGCGCGAGATCGGCCCCGATCGAGAGTCGACGGATCTGGTTCGACCGCTGGATCGTCGTCGGACCAGAGCCGAATCCGATGTCGGCAACGGTCTTGAGGGGAACCGAGCCACCGTTTGAGGTCGGAACCGGCAGGTTTTCCAGGGTCGAGAGATCGCGCCGGGCGCCCTCGGACAGGGAAACCGTGATCGGGACCTGACGATCGGACAGCGAGAACTTCGCGCTGTTCTGCTCGATGTCGCCGAGGGTCGCGATTCGGATCGTCTGGCTCAGCGCCATGGTGGTTACGCCCAGATCCGCAGCCAGATCGAAACGAGGCTTGATGGTGATTTCAGGCTGCGCGAGCTGACTTCCGACCCGCGGAGCACGAAGACCCGGAACGGTCGCCATTTCCTTTGCGATCTGATTGGCGACCCGGGTCAACTCGTCCGGATCGTCGCCGCCCAGGTAGACCATGATGTCACGGGAATCGCCGTCGGGACCGCCGCCGTTCTGAGCCTGGAAGCTCACGCGAGCATCGGGGAAGGCGGCGAGCTGCGGAGACATGTTGCGCTCGAACTCGGTGCTCGTGACCTTCCGGTCCTTCTTGAGCACGATGTTCACGCTGCCGGTGCCGACATTGATCCGCTCGAACACCCGCTCGACGCTCGGATCCTTCTCGACGATCGCCGCAACCCGATCGGTGACGCCTTCGGTCTGCTCGAGCGTGGTTCCGGGCGGAAGGGTGATGTTCACGCGAGTGAAGTCGTTATTCTGCGGCGGGAAGAAGGACACGGAAAGCGTGCCGAACAGAATGATGCTCATCAGCAGCGTGCCAATACCTGCGCCGACCATCGCCAGACGGTGATCATGGAGGCGCGCATTCCAGCGGGCCGCGATCGTCGAATGCCACTGGGCGAACCCGTGACTACCCATCATTCCCACGAGGAAGCCGATCAGCTTGCCCGCACCGTAGGCGACGAGCGTTCCGACGCCAAGGGCCAGAACGAATGTCACACCGCCATTCCAGGCCAGCTTTCCGAGTCCGAACATACCCGCGCCCGTTCCGGCAACGAAAGCTCCAATGACGAGCAGAAGGAGCAAGGCGCCGAGAAGGTAATAGCCCGGGTTGCGGGCGGCCTTCGGAAGCCGTGCGAGGAGCGCATCCGCCTTCGACGTATCGAGGCTCCAGTTTAGAACCTTGAGATAGAGGTCCATCCACTTCCAGTTCGCGTGATCCTGGACGCCATGCGAGCGGAGGAAATAGGCCGCGACCAGCGGCGTTATCATGCGCGCGACGAGCAAGCTCATCAGGACCGACATGACGACGGTAAAGCCGAACGCCTTGAAGTACTGGCCGGCGATCCCGGGCATCAGCGCGACCGGGAAGAAAACGGCGACGATCGCCATGGTCGTTGCAAGGACAGCGAGGCCGATTTCGTCCGCCGCGTCGAGCGCGGCCTGGTAGCCCGACTTGCCCATGCGCATGTGCCGGACGATGTTCTCGATCTCGACGATCGCGTCATCGACGAGGACGCCGGCGACGAGGCCCATCGCCATCGTCGACATGAAGTTGAGGGTGATCCCCAACATGCTCATAAACCAGAAGGCAGGGATCGCCGACATCGGGATGGCCAGCGCCGAAATGATCGTGGCGCGGATGTCGCGGAGGAAGAGGAAGACCACGAGAACCGCGAGGACGGCGCCTTCCCACAGGCCTTCCATCGCGGACCGATATTGCGCCTTGGTGTAGTCGACCGTGTTGAAAATCTCCGAGAAGCGAACCTTCGGGTTCTCCTTCTCGAGCTTGCGCACTTCCGCCCAACCGGCCTCGTAGGCGGTCACTTCGGACGAGCCCTTCGCGCGCTGCACCGCAAAGGTGACGACCTGGCGGCCGTTCATCTTGGCGATCGAGCGCTGCTCGGACGAAGAGTCACGGACCTCGCCCAGATCGGCGAGGCGGACCCAGCGGCCGCCGGGGAGCGTGATCTGCGTTTGCGAGAGTTCGTAAGCGTTGCGCGCATTGCCGAGCACCCGGACCGACTGTTCGGAGCCGGCGACCTCGGCGCGGCCGCCGGCGGCGTTGAGATTGCTCTGCCGGAGCTGCTGGTTGACCTGCGCTGCGGTGATCCCCTGCGACTGCAAAGCGGCCGGATCGAGGATGACGCGGATCGTGCGATCCACGCCGCCCGAGCGGGAAACCGCGGCGATGCCTTCGATGCCGAGCAGTCGCTTCGAGACTGTATTGTCGATGTACCAGCTCAACTGCTCAAGCGTCATGTCGGTCGTCTCGGCGCCGACGAACATGATCGGCTGGTCCTCGGCGTCGACTCGGGTGATCTGCGGCTCGAGAATACCCTCCGGAAGGTTGCCGCGGATCTGGGCGATCGCGTTGCGAACGTCGTTCACCGCACGGTCGGTCGGCGTGCCGATCTCGAATTGCACGAAGGTGAAGCTGTTGCCCTCGCGAACGGAGCTGTTGATTTCCTCGACCCCGTTCACGCCACGGATCGCGGATTCGACCCTCTGCGTGATCTGAGTCTCGATTTCGTTCGGCGCTGCGCCCGGTTGGCTGACGGAAACGGTTGCGGCCGGGAAGTCGATGTCCGGCGCGTTGTTCACCTGCATCTGGTAGAACGAGATGAGGCCGGCAAGCATGAGCCCGACGAAGAGCACGATCGGGAAAACCGGGTTACGAATGCACCAGGACGAGATGTTGCGGAAATTCATGAGCTAATACTCTCCGTCCGGCTTAGCGCGCGGCCTGCCGCCTCGGATTGACCTTCTGCCCGGGGTTGAGGAACGGCCCGGCCGACAGCACCACCGCCTCGGTTCCGGACAATCCCTCGACGATCGTTACGCCGGCTTGGTCGACGCTTCCGATCTTGACCGTGCGGCGCTCGACCTCGTTCTTCGCGTTGATGATGTAGACGTAATTGCCTCCGTCATCGCTGAGCACGGCGCTCTGGGGCAGGAGCGGAGCAGTCGCCGCGCCCGCGCCGATGCGGGCCTCGGCGAAGCCGCCGGGGCGGATCTGCGGATCGTAGGGAACGAGGATCCGGACATCGCCTTGGCGCGATTGCGGGTCGATCGTTGGCGCGACCTGCCAGACCTGGCCAGCAAAGCTGCGATCGGAACCGACCGGGGTGACGCTCGCTGCCATGCCGGCTTTGACGAGCGCGAGATCCTGCTGCGAAATCTGCGCGCGCATCTCCATTTGGCCGCCTTCGGCAAGGCGGAACAGGGCCCCGACCCAGGGCTGACAATCTGGCCGACTTCGACGTTGCGCTCGAGGATCAGCCCACTTGCAGGCGCGCGGACGTCCAGCCTGCCGATTTCGGCGCGGGTGGCGTTGAGCTGCGCCTGGTTCACGCGAACCTGGGCATTCGCCGCATCCCGTGCGGCGCGCTTGGCGTCGATCTCGGCCTTCGACACGAAGCCGCGGCCCTGAAGCGCGATCGCCCGCTCGTAATTGTTTTGCGCAAGGGCGGCATTTGCCTTCGCTGCAGCGACCTGGGCGGCAAGCTGCGAGGCCTGCTGCGCCTGGACCGACCGGTCCACCGTCGCAAGCGTCTGACCTGCTTTGACCCAGGTTCCCGCATCAACAAGCACGCGAGTGACGCGTCCGCCTGTTCCCGGAATGCCGACCGGCTGGTCACGTCGTGCCGCCAAAGGCCCGCTGGCGGTCACGGTGCGCGCGACTTCGCTGCGGCCCGGTACGATAACGGTGACGGTCGGGACCTGGCTAACTGCCTGACCTCCGGGACCGCCCGCATTCGTCGTCTCTTCGCTTCCGCCGCGCATCAGGAAGAAGGCGAGCAGCAGCACGATGATCGCAACGCCGCCCGCGATGAGCATGGTGCGCCGGCGCCGCGAGCGGTCCACGACCACCAGGGTATCGGAGCCCTCGAAAGAAGATGTTTCCCGGTTCATTTCCACTTCTCTTGCCACGCCCCACGAATCTGACAGCGGTTCGGCGGAACTGTATTACCCGAATAAGTCAGTGGCCGCAACTGACCCTGTGTAATCGGACCCGGCTACAGTTTTTCGACCAACGGCGGCACTTGTGTCGCGAAGGCGCGTTGGCCCAAACTGCTGCGAGCCGCAGCACTGACATGGGCGGATTTAAAGGGGAAGCGGAAATGGAAACGTACGGCATCCTTGGATGGATTGTGATTGGCGGTCTTGCCGGCGCGATCGCGAAGCTGCTCATGCCAGGCCGGGACCCCGGCGGCTGCATCATCACCATCCTGCTCGGTATCGCCGGAGCTCTTCTCGCCGGCTTCCTAGGCCGTTCGGTCGGCTGGTATCATGATGGCGAAGGCGCGGGCTTCCTTGCCGCCATCGTCGGAGCGTTCGTTATCCTCCTCATCTACCGGTTGGTGCTGGCGCGCCGCCGCTGACCTGCTGAATGAAAGGTCGCATTGTCGTTCAGCAATCAGCCATGGCGCCGATGTGACGTTTCGCCTTCGTTTCGAAGGTTCAGGAGGATCTGGATGAAGAGCATGTGGATGGCGCTGGCACTTAGTGCGGCTGCGCTTCCGGTAACGTCCGTCGCTGCCCAGGCTGCCGAGCTGCCCATGCCACCGATCACCGGCACCCGGCTCGACATCAGCGCGACCGGCGAGGTCACGCGAGTCCCGGACGTTGCGATCATCTCCGCGGGTGTCGTCACCCGGCAGCCGACGGCGAGCGCCGCGATGCAGGAGAATGCCTCTCGCATGGAGCGCGTTCTGGCTGCTTTGAAGCGGGCGGGGGTCGCGGATCGCGATATCCAGACCAGCTCGCTCAACCTCAATCCCGAATATCGCTACCAGGAAAATCAGCCACCGCAGCTGGTCGCCTACTCCGCCTCGAATCAGGTCAGCATCCGTTTCCGCGATATCCGCAACAGCGGGCGGATTCTCGATGCGCTCGTTTCGGAGGGGGCGAACCAGGTCAACGGTCCCTCGCTGACCATCGACAAGCCTGAATCTGCTTTGGACGAGGCGCGTGAGCAGGCGATCGCCAAGGGCCGCGCGCGCGCCGAGCTCTATGCCCGTGCCATGGGAAAGCGCGTGGCACGCATCGTCTCGGTGAGCGAAGGCGGAGGAAGCTATCCGGTGCCGCCGCCGGCTCCAGTCTTCATGGAGGCTCGCGCCCAGGCTGCCGATACCAAGGTCGTGGCCGGCGAGCAGAAGCTGCAGGTCACCCTCTCAATGGTATTCGACCTCCAGTAATCCAAAAGAAAAGGGCCGCCCGGTCTCCCGAACGGCCCTTCTTTTCTCCGAGTACCGATCGTCTAGCGAACCGATCCGCGGCGAATGAGGTTCACGATCGCCAAAAGGATGACCGCGCCAAGCAATGAATAAAGGAAAGTTTCAACGGTCAGCGCCGAATTGATGCTGCCGCCGAAGATCAAGCCGGCAATCACGGCGCCGACAATGCCTACCACGATATTCAGCAGGATGCCCTGTTGTGCGTCGGTCCGCATGATGAGGCTGGCCAGCCAACCGCAAACACCACCGACGATGAGCCAAATAATGATACCCATGTAGCGTTCCCTCCTGTTCGTGGGCCGCCATCAATACTCAGCGGCCTTCCGGCATCTAGACGCTGATGCGCGGCGGTTGTTCCGGATTCGGAAGGAACTGTCCAGTTTTTTGGTTAATGCACCGCGGAACTGCGGGATAAATTACCCGCCGTAACGACCGGAACCGGGGAACTAATAGCGCTGTTGGCGCTCGTATTGGTCGCGGTAATGCTTGATGCGGGTGACGCGCAGGCCAGGCATGCCGCTGCGATCTACCGCACGCTGCCAGCTCGTGAATTCCTCAAGGCTCAGAGAATACCGCTCGCATGCCTCGTCGACCGTCAGCAGGCCTCCCGCAACCGCCGCGACAACCTCTGCCTTCCGGCGCACGACCCAACGGGTGGTGCCGGCAGGCGGAAGGCTTTCGAGCGTCAAAGGCTCGCCAAGCGGTCCGATAACCTGTGCTGGCCGAATCTTCTGGTTCTCGAGCATCTCTTCGTTAAACCCGCTTAATCATTGTCGATGGCACCGGTCTTAAAGCCTGGCCCTTGAAGACATTCTGAAACACGCTGGTTAATTTACCCCTCACGTATCCTTCGCGTCCTTTAACCCTTCCGTCGCCGGCGATTCCGCGAAGGCGCCGCCAAGGACGTCTCGGGCTTCACGCCACCCGGGACCGGCCGCCAGAAGGCGAGCGATCGCTAGCCTGCGGTCGCCCCGCGCGCTGGCGAGCTGGGCCTCGAACGCTGCGACAAGCTCAGCGGCATCCATGCCGACAGGTCCCGCAGCAGTGAATTTCGACTCCGGCCGAGACAAATTACCCCTCTTCGACAGCCCCGACTGACTGTCGGCCTAGCTCACAGGGGTGAAATTCAGGTAAAGAGACCCCAAGAAAGCTCCAATGCAGATCGATTTCGGCCTCGATCGCGACCTTCGCGAAGCACGGATCGTCGTCGCCATGTCCGGCGGCGTCGACAGCTCCGTCGTGGCCGCGCTCGCCGCGCGTACGGGCGCGGAGGTGATCGGCGTCACACTGCAGCTCTACGACCATGGCGAGGCGGCGAAACGTTCGGGCGCCTGCTGCGCGGGACAGGACATCTATGACGCGAGCATGGTCGCCGAGCGCCTCGGCATCGCGCACTACGTCCTCGATTACGAAAGCCGCTTCCGCGACAGCGTTATCGAGCATTTCGCCGACGAATATGCCCGGGGACGGACGCCTGTGCCTTGCTCGCTCTGCAACCAGGGCGTGAAGTTCAGGGACCTGGTGGCGTTCGCGAAGGAGCTTGGCGCGGACTGCCTCGCGACCGGGCATTACGTCCGCCGCGTGGTGAACGGCGACAGTGTGGAACTTCACAAGGGCGCCGACCCGGCGCGCGACCAGAGCTACTTCCTCTACGGTACGACGCGCGAACAGCTGGATTTCCTGCGCTTTCCGCTAGGTGATCTTCCGAAAAGCGAGGTTCGCCGGATCGCCGAAGAGGAAGGGCTGATCGTTGCCGCCAAGCCCGACAGTCAGGACATCTGCTTCGTTCCCGACGGCGACTATGCGGGCCTTGTGCAGCGGCTTCGGCCGGAGACTATCGCCGCCGGAGAGATCGTCGACCTCGAAGGCCGCGTTCTCGGCACGCACCGCGGCGTCGTTCACTTCACGGTCGGACAGCGGCGCGGGATCGAGGTCGGCGGCCAGAAGGAGCCGCTCTACGTCGTCCGCATCGAGCCGGAGCAGCAGCGGCTGGTGGTGGGACCGCGCCGCGCGCTCGCCGTCGAGGAGATGCGTGTCGAGGAAATCAACTGGATCGCCGAGGACCAGACGGAAATCGGCGTGAAGGTTCGGTCGCTCGCTTCGCCCGTTCCCGCAAGCATCGACGGCGGCCAGGTCCGCTTTGCGTCGGCAGAGTACGGTGTCGCGCCCGGCCAGGCCGCGGTCTTCTATGACGGCACGCGGATGCTCGGCGGAGGATGGATCGCCGAAACCCGGTCGGCGGTTCGAAGCGCGATGGATGCCGCCGCCTAGCGCCGGCATTCTGCTGTTCCGGCAGCGTGGGGAAGAAACCGAGGTCCTGCTGATCAAACCGGGCGGCCCTTTCTGGCGGAACAAGGACGCGGGCGCCTGGATGATCCCGAAAGGCGCGATCGAGCCGGGTGAGACCGCAGCCGATGCCGCTCTACGGGAGTTCGAGGAGGAAATCGGACATCCGCTCGGCGGGATCCCCTTTCCCTTGTGCTCGATCAAACAGTCGGGCGGAAAGCAGGTCGAGGTCTTCGCGGCAGAGGGCGACGTCGATGCAGCCGCGATCGAGAGCATTCATTTCGAATTGGAATGGCCGCCGAAGAGCGGACGGATGCAGGCCTATCCCGAAGCTGAGGAAGCACGCTGGATGCCGCTGGGGAAGGCCCGGCGAATGATGCTGCCAAGCCAGTTGCCAATCCTCGATGCGCTCGAAGCGAGGCTAAGAGGCAGATGATCGCTTCGGCGTAAAAAAATAGAGAAGCAACCCCGCGCCCGACAACACGGCGAGCGTCAGCCAGGCCGTCCGATCTGCCTGGGCCGCGACGAGCACGCAAATCAGCACACCGATGGCGGCGATCAGCCAGTGGGAGGCGCCGATGCGCTCGGGCGGTTGCGGCGCGCGCGGAAGAGCGAGGATCGTCACCGAGTAAATGATCATTCGCGCGAGAGTGCTGACTACCGCCAGCCAGACGAAGCTTCCGCTGATGGCGAGCACGGCGATCAGCCCAGCGAAAAATAAGATCGATGCAGCCGGCGTGTCGAACCGGCGATTGACCTTCGCCAGCCACCCCGGAAGCTCGCCGCGCTCTGCCATGGCAAAAGTAACTCGGGGCGTCGCGGCCATGTTGCTATGGAGGTTGCCGGCGGTGGAGAAGATCGCGGTTACGCCGATGACAAGCGCGCCCACAGGTCCGATCAGCCATGCGCCAAGGGCAAGAAGAGGCGCGTCTTGTCCACTTTCGAGGCCAAAAGGAAAGACGGCGACAAAGGCCAGTTGCACGAAAAAATAAAGAAGCGCGACAGTGCCAATCGTCCCGAGCAGCGCCCGCGGAAGTGTGCGGTTCGGCTCCTTGGTCTCACCAGCCGTGACCGTGGCATTTTCGAATCCAACGAATGCGTAGAAGACGATCAGGACGCCCGTTTCGACCTCGTTGACCGGCGGAAGTGGACCGGGCGTCGGCACCCCAGCGATTACGAGCGCTCCCAATGCCGCCAGCAGGAGAGGGACTGTCTTCAGCAAGGTCAGCCCGCCAAGCACTCGCATGGCCGAGCGGACGCCGGAAATGTTGATTGCCGCGAAGCCGGCCACCAACGCCAACATCAGTCCGACCCGGATCGCTCCGCCATCGGCGCCCGTCCACCAGCGCGCGAAATAGGAGACGAGCACGTTTAGGTTGGCCGCGAAGGCCGTCGCCCTCGCCACGTAATAGATCCACCCGAGCTCGAACCCGGCAAGTCTGCCGAACACGCGTCCGTAGGTCGCCGGTCCGCCGCTCTCCGGGAAAGCTGCAACGGAACGAGAGAAGGGAACCGCGATCAGCAACGACGCGATGCCGACCAGCGGGAAAAGCCAGGGCGCGGACGTGCCGAAATCCGCGGCCAAGGTCGCGGGGAGTGCGAAGATCGATGCTCCGATCGCGCCGTTGAATGCAAGCAGCAACGCCCCGCCGATACCGATCCGGCGCGGGAGACCGTGCTTGTCGCTCAAAGCTGGAACGTACCCGCGATGATCGTGAAGCAACGTCCGCCGAGCGCCACACGGTCCCCTTGAGCCGGCAATGCAACACGCCTCTCCGCACGCTCGCCTGCAGCGCGGTAAAGCTCTCGCGGCCTAGGCGCTCAGCCCAGTAGGGCACCAGCGCTCCATGTGCCGACCCAGTCACCGGGTCTTCGTCGATTCCGGCATAGGGAACGAAGACCCGGCTGGCGATGTCCTGCTCCTCGCCTCTCGCCGTAACCACGGCCATGCGACGGATCGTCTTCAGTTTCGCGAAGTCGGGCGAAACCGCCAGCACCTCCGCTTCACTTTCAACCTGGATGATGGCGCTGTCGTTGAATCCCGGAGATGCCAGCCAGACCGGCCTCGGACTAAGGCCAGCGCCTCGCAAAGCTCGGGCTCATCGACCTCGATCAACTGGGCCGCCGGAAGGTCCAGTTCGAGCAGGTCGCCATTGCGCGTCACGGTCAGGATTCCGGCCTGCGTGCTGAACCGCACCCGGTCCATGTGGATCAATATGTGGCCGGCCGCGAGCGTCGCATGTCCGCAGAGGGGTACTTCGACCGCAGGCGTGAACCACCGCAGCTCGTAGTCGGCATCCTCGCCCTCGAACGGGACCGTGAAGGCCGTCTCCGCGAGATTATTCTCCGCCGCGATCGCCTGCATCACGTCGTCCGGAAGCCACCGATCGAGCGGCATCACACCCGCCGGATTCCCCGTCAGGGGCCTCTCGGCAAACGCGTCCACCTGGAAGAAGGGAGTTCCGGTCATGATGCCTTCTCCGTGATTTCGGACGGCAACATCGTTTCGCGGTCAGTGTGCCCTTCCGGATCGAGGTGGATCAGTATCTCTGTTGCAGGGAAGCGCGCCTGAAGCTCTTCCTCGATCCGATCCATCCGGTCGTGCGCATGCTGGACCGTCCAGTCGCCCGGCACCCAGACGTGGAATTGGGCGAAGTGATGCGTCCCGCTCGTGCGTGTGCGCAGGTCATGCAGTCCGGCAAGCTCGGGATATTCCTTCGCTGCCATCAGGAATCGCTCACGGATGTCTTCCGGCCACTCCCGGTCCATCAGCTGATCGAGCGCATGGCTGGACGAAGTCCACGCTCCCCACAGCAACCAGAGTGCGATGAGCAGTCCGAAAACCGCGTCGGCGCCGGGCAATCCCGCGTATTGGTCGAGCACCAGCGCCGCGATCACCGAGATGTTGAGAAGAAGGTCCGAGGCGTAGTGAAGACGGTCGGTGGCGATCGCGACCGATCCGGTCCGCCTGACCACATGCCGCTGGTAGGCAATCAACGCGAGGGTGAAGCCAACCGCGACAATCGACACGGCGATCCCGAGCTCGGCGTCAGTCGTCTGTTCCCCGTTGATCAACCGTTCGATGGATCGATAGCCGATGAACAGCGCGGAGAGAGTGATAAGAATGACCTGGACCAAAGCGGCGAGCGCTTCCGCCTTGCCGTGGCCGAAGCGGTGATCGGTGTCCGCGGGCTGCGCGGCAACGCGGACGCCGAGGAGCACGACCAGGCTTGCGAGGAGGTCCAGCCCGCTATCGGCCAGAGAGCCGAGCATGGCCATCGACGATGTTTCGACCGATGCCCAGGTCTTCAGCCCGATGAGAAGCACCGCCATGGTGATGCTCGCCATCGCGGCGCGCGCGGTTAGCGCAGAGCGCTCGTCGCCATGGGCATGATGATGGCCGTGATGGTGCTGATGCACTCCGCTCACGGGTAGAGAAGCCCCTCGCGCCATCCGCCCGCGGCCGGCGTGAACACGCGGCGCTCGTGAAGGCGGTGGGGCCGGTCGCTCCAGAACTCGAACGATTCGGGCTTCATCCGGAACCCACTCCATCGCGGTGGCCGTGGCACGGTATCGCCGTCGAAGCGGCGGCTCATTTCGTCAAAGCGCTTCTCAAACGTCTCTCGAGCGTCGAGCGGGCGGGACTGCCATGATGCCCAGGCGCCGAGCTGGGAATCGCGGCCGCGGGTGGCGAAATATTCGTCGGCATCGGAATCGCTCACCGTCTCAACGGGGCCTTCGACACGCACCTGGCGGCGGAGCGACTTCCAGTGGAACAGCAAGGCGGCGCGGGAATTCGCGGCCAGCTCGGCGCCCTTCCGGCTGTCGAGATTGGTGTAGAAAGTGAAGCCGTCAGGGCCATGCCCTTTCAGGAGGACAATGCGAACGGACGGGCGGCCATCGGGTGTCGCAGTCGCCAGGGACATGGCTTCCGGGTCGTTCGGCTCGCTCGCCTGCGCCTCCGCAAACCAGTCGGAAAAAAGCTGGAATGGATCGCTGTCTGCCACGCTTCGGGCTTAGGCTTGGAGCAGCCTTTGCCGCAACCCATCTGGTAACGAGAGGTGTGTTACGGCATTGGAGCAGGTCATGGACCTGTATCAAAGGCTGGGCGTGCAGCGCGGCGCGAGCGAAGCGGAGATCAAGAAGGCGTACCGCAGCCTCGCGAAACAGCTGCATCCCGACCGCAACAAGGATAATCCGAACGCCGCCAAGCGCTTTGGCGAAGTGACCGCGGCCTACGACCTGCTGTCAGACAAGGACAAGCGCGCCCAATACGACCGGGGCGAGATCGACGAAGACGGCAATCCCAAGATGCCGTTCGGCGCTGGCGGGTTTGGCGGCAGCGCGCGGCCGGGAGGTGGCGGCTTCGACGGATTCCAGGGCGGATTCGCGGGCGCCGAGACCGCCGACCTCAGCGATTTGTTTGAAGGGCTGTTCGGCGGAGGCGGCGCCCGGCGCGGGGGTGGCTTCGGCGGATTTCGTCAGCGCGCCCGCGCGCCCCAGAAGGGTGCGGACATCGCCTACCGGCTTACCGTCTCATTCGTGGATGCGGCGACGCTCAGCCCACAGCGTATCACCCTGGCCGACGGCAAGACGATCGACCTCAAGCTTCCCAACGGGGTCGAGGAGGGACGAAGATCCGCCTCGCCGGCAAGGGCGAGCAGGGCCGGGTGGCGCGGGCGACGGGCTGGTGACGATCTCGATCACATCGCATCCATTCTACAAGCGCGACGGGAACGATATCCGGCTGGACTTGCCGATCACGCTCAAGGAGGCTGTGCTGGGCGGAAAGGTCAAAGTGCCCACGCCGGATGGCCTGTGATGGTCACGATCCCCAAGGGCAGCACATCGGGCAAGGTGCTTCGCCTCAAGGGTCGCGGTTTCACAGGCAGGAACGGCAAGCGCGGCGACCAGCTCGTGGCGCTTGAAGTGGATCTACCTCCGGACGACGCCGAACTGCAGTCATTCGCCGAGAAGTGGGCGGCGGCGGCAACCCGCGCGCGAACCTCGGGTTTAGCCGCACTAGATGCAGGACCACTCACCGCTATCCCCTGAGGAACGCCGCAAGCAGCTTGCGAGCATGAGCGCCGCCTTTGGGCGTGACGTCGCAGTCAAGCTTCAGCACCGCATCGACCCGTGGGAGGTCATCAAGCGGATTGGCGTTGGCGTCTATAACGACGGCTTCATTCACGCCGGAAATCTCGCCTACCTGGCGTTGCTTGCGCTCTTCCCGTTCTTCATTGTCGCTGCTGCTCTCGCCAATCTGCTCGGCGCGTCCGAGAATGGCCGAAGGACCGTTATTTCGATCCTCGCGCAATTGCCGCCCAACGTAGCTGACGTTCTTCGCGAGCCGATCGCCGAAGTCCTATCGGCGCGGACGGGCCCGCTGCTCTGGATCGGCGCAATCATCGGCCTGTGGACCGTCGGAAGCTTCATCGAGACGATCCGCGACATCCTTCGCAGGGCCTACGGGGTGAAATATTGCGCGCCTTTCTGGGAGTACCGGCTCGCTTCGATGGCGATGATCGTCGGAGCGGTCTTTCTGCTGATGGTCTCGTTCAGCGTCAGCATCATCCTCAGCTCTGCGCAGCACGCCATCGAGCACTGGGTTCCGATCTTCCAGAACGTTGCGGACGCGATGACACTGTATCGCGTGGTCCCAGCGCTCGTCCTTTTCGCAAACGTATACCTGCTGTTCCTACTGTTGACGCCGTCGCGTTACCGGAAGGTGGGTTGCAAGAAATGGCCAGGCGCACTGCTCATCACTGCCTGGTGGCTTATTACCGCTGAGCTGCTGCCGGAGGTGATCGGACTTCTCGGCGGCTACGACCTCACTTACGGAAGCCTCGCCGGCGTAATGGTCGTCTTGATTTTCTTCTTCATGGTCGGGCTCGGCGTGGTTATGGGCGCGGAGCTCAACGCGGCGCTGGCGGAAGCTTCGCCGACGGCGCTAAAGGGCGAAGTCTATTCCGGTCCGTACAAGGACCAGCTCGAGGTCGAAGAGCCGCAACCCGGAGAGGATGTGGAGCTCGTACCGCAACCAGAGGGACCGCAGCTTTGAGTAAACTCATGCAGGGCAAAAAGGGCCTGATCATGGGCCTGGCCAACGACCGTTCGCTGGCCTGGGGCATTGCGCGCGCACTCAGCGAGCAGGGCGCGGAGCTGGCCTTTTCCTATCAGGGCGAAGCGCTCGAGAAGCGTGTCCGGCCGTTGGCGCAGGAGCTCGGGTCCGAGCTTCTGATCGACTGCGACGTGTCGGACATGAAGGCGCTCGACAAGGCGTTCGCGGAACTGAAGTCGAAGTGGGAGACGCTCGACTTCGTCGTTCACGCCATCGGCTTCTCTGACAAGAACGAGCTTCGCGGGAAATTCGTCGACACGACAATCGATAACTTCCTGCTGACCATGAACATATCGGTCTACAGCTTCATCGCGGTCGCGCAGCGCGCGCGGGCGATGATGAACCCGGGCGGTTCGATCCTGACCCTCAGCTATTACGGCGCCGAGAAGGTCATCCCGCACTACAACGTCATGGGCGTGGCCAAGGCGGGCCTTGAGACCAGCGTCAAATATCTCGCTGCCGACCTGGGCCCAGAAGGCATTCGCGTGAACGCAATCTCCGCCGGTCCGATCAAGACGCTCGCGGCAAGCGGCATCGGAGACTTCCGCTACATCATGAAGTGGAACGAATATAATGCGCCGCTGCGCCGCAACGTGACGATCGAGGATGTCGGCGGGGCGGGGCTCTACCTGCTTTCGGATCTCGCAAGCGGGGTTACGGGCGAGGTCCACCATGTCGACGCCGGCTACAACGTCGTCGGTATGAAGGCCGAGGACGCGCCCGACATCGCGACGGTGTGATGGGCATTATCGCTCGCCACGTTGACGTGAGCGGTCGGGTGCAAGGGGTGTTCTTCCGCGCGTGGACCGAGGAGCAGGCGGAGCGGCTGAAGGTTCGGGGCTGGATTCGCAATTGTCCCGACGGTTCGGTCGAGGCTCATCTCGAGGGTGACGAAAGCGCCGTGAACTGGCTGATCGACCTGATCGGCGACGGCCCGCCGAGCGCTCGTGTCGCCAACGTCCGGGTCAGCGACGCGGCGGTCGCTGGACTGACCAGCTTCGAGGTGCGCGGCTAGCCCGCGAATGGGTCACGGACGAGGATCGTGTCGTCGCGCTCGGGGCTGGTCGAAACCAGCGCCACCGGGCAGCGGATCAGCTCCTCGATGCGGCGGACATATTTGATCGCGCGCGCCGGCAGATCGGCCCAGCTGCGAGCGCCGCGCGTCGATCCGGGCCAGCCTTCGATCTCCTCATATTGCGGAACTACTCGCGCCTGGTCCTGAGCGTGCGGCGGGAGGTAATCGAACGTCTGTCCGTCAATCGTGTAGCCGATGCAGATCTTCACTTTTTCGAAGCCGTCCAGGACGTCGAGCTTCGTCAGCGCGACCCCGGTCACGCCGCTGACAGCGACCGACTGGCGGACGAGCACTGCGTCGAACCATCCGCAGCGGCGGCGGCGACCAGTGACCGTGCCGAACTCGTGCCCGCGCTCGCCGAGCCGCTGGCCGATCTCGTCGTCGAGTTCGGTCGGGAAGGGCCGGAGCCCACGCGGGTCGTGTAGGCCTTGGTGATGCCCAGCACGAAACCGGCCGCTGACGGACCCATGCCCGTTCCGGGACCGGTCGCGCCTGAAACGGTGTTGGACGAGGTTACGAACGGATAGGTGCCGTGATCGACGTCTAGAAGAACGCCCTGCGCGCCTTCGAACAGTATGCGCCGGCCGCGGCGCTGCGCAGCGTCGAGGTCGCGCCAGACGGGTTTCGCGAACGGCAGGACGAAGTCGGCGATCTCCGCGAGGTCGTTGCGCAGGCGCTCGCGGTCAACCGGCGGCTCGCCGAAACCAGCGCGCAACGCGTCATGATGGGCGCAGAGGCGGTCGAGTAGCGGCTCCAGCTCGCCGAGATGGGCGAGGTCGCAAACCCGGATCGCCCGGCGACCGACCTTGTCCTCATAGGCAGGACCGATGCCACGGCGGGTTGTTCCGATCTTGCCAGCGCCGCTCGCATCTTCGCGCAAAGCGTCGAGGTCGCGGTGGATCGGGAGAATAAGAGGGCAGGTCTCCGCCAGCATCAGGATTTCCGGCGTGACCTTCACGCCCTGTTCCCGGATGCGCTCGACCTCTGCCTTCAACGCCCAGGGGTCGAGGACCACGCCATTTCCGATCACAGAAGGGGTGCCGGTCACGATTCCGGACGGCAGCAACGACAGCTTGAACGTCTCTCCGTTCACGACGAGCGTGTGGCCGGCGTTGTGGCCGCCCTGGAAGCGGACCACCATGTCGGCCCGGCTCGCGAGCCAGTCGACGATCTTTCCCTTGCCCTCGTCGCCCCATTGCGCGCCGATGACCGTTACGTTGCCCAATTCGAATCCCTTTGTGTGGAGGCACGGCGCTCCTAGGGGGCCGGGGCGCAAGCGTCCAGTTTCGGGCGTTTGGAACGCCTGCGCCCGGGGCCGTTCGGCATGCAGAGGTCTGCGCATGAAGCCGATGACCGAACAGCATCTGGCGATTTACCGTCGACATATGGTCGAGATCGTCGACATGCATTTCGACTTGTCGCGTGAGGAGATTGGAAAAGATCACCTCGATCCCGAGCTTCGTCGCGCTCTGATGGATGTCCCGCGCCACTTATTCGTTCCCCAGAGCCTGATGCTGATGGCCTATCAGGACACGCCGCTCCCGATCGGCTTCGACAAGACGATCTCGCAGCCGTTCATCGGCGCGCTAATGATTGACCTGCTGGGCGTCGAGCGAGGGACCCGGGTGCTCGAAGTGGGAACGGGCTTCGGTTACCAGGCCGCGGTCATGGCCGAGATGGGCGCTGAGATGTTCAGCGTCGAAGTCGTCGAAGAGTTCGCCGACGGCGCGAAGGCGAGGTTTGAGTTGCTCGGGTACGATATCGAGGTGCGCGTCGGCGACGGAACGCGCGGCTGGCCCGAACATGCGCCCTTCGATCGCATTCTCGTCACGGCCGCCGCGGAAGAACCGCCTCCCGCGTTGATCGAGCAGCTTGAACCCGGCGGTCGAATGGTCATCCCGATCGGGGGAGGGAAATCCAGCAGCTCAGCGTCATCGACAAGACCGGCAGCGGCGAGATCCGGACGCGCGAAATCATGCCCGTCCGGTTCACCGAGCTAGAGACCTCGTCGAGCGGACCTCAGAAGGTCAGCGGCACGACCTGACGGACGCCTGGAAGCTTCCGAAGCTCTTCGGTCAGTTCGGGCGTGATCGGGTCGTCGACCGCCACCAGCGCGACTGCCTCTCCACCGGCCTTGCGCCGGCCGAGGTTGAAGGTCGCAATGTTGACGCCTGCCTTGCCCAACGTCGTTCCGAGCGAGCCGATGAAGCCCGGCGCGTCGGTGTTGACGATGTAGATCATCCGCGGGGTCAGGTCGGCCTCGACTGCGACACCGAAAATGTCGACCAGACGCGCAGCGCGGTTGCCGAACAGGGTGCCGGCAACACGCTTGTCGCCCTCGGCTGTGCCGACCGTCACGGCGACGAGGGTATGATAATCCACCTCTCGCTCGTGGCGGACTTCCTTGACGTCGAGTCCGCGCTCCTTTGCGTAGACCGGAGCGTTCACCATGTTCACCGTGTCGGAATAGGTGCCCATCAGGCCCGCCAGCACCGCACCGGTGATCGGCTTCATGTTGAGCTCTGCGGCTGCGCCCTCAACCTCGACCGCGACCGACCGGATGTCCGCTCCCGCGACTTGTCCGACGAGGCGTCCGAGCTTCTCCGCCAACGCCATGTAGGGTTTCAGCCGCGGCGCTTCCTCGGCCGACAGCGAGGGCATGTTCACCGCATTGGTGATCCCGCCGAGAAGCAGGAAGTCCGCCATCTGTTCCGCGACTTGGATCGCGACGTTCACCTGAGCCTCGTTGGTCGAGGCACCGAGATGCGGCGTGCAGATCAGGTTGGGCGTCCCGAACAGCGGGTTTTCTTTCGCCGGTTCCTGCATGAACACGTCAAGCGCCGCTCCGGCGATATGCCCGCTCTCGAGACCTTCCTTGAGCGCCGCTTCGTCGATGAGGCCGCCGCGCGCGCAATTGACGATGCGTACGCCCGGCTTGGTCTTCGCCAGCGCCTCTCGCGACAGGATGCCGCGCGTTTGATCGGTCAGCGGGGTGTGCAGCGAGATGAAGTCGGCGCGACGCAGAAGCTCATCGAGTTCGACCTTGTCCACGCCGAGTTCGAGAGCGCGTTCAGGCGAAAGGAAGGGATCGTAGGCTACCACCTTCATCTTCAGCCCGTGGGCCCGGTCGGCGACGATCGAGCCGATATTGCCGCAGCCGATCAGGCCCAGGGTCTTGCCGCTGAGCTCTACACCCATGAAGCGGTTCTTCTCCCACTTGCCGGCTTGCGTGGACTGGTCCGCAGCGGGGATTTCACGGGCCAACGCGAACAGCATTGCGATGGCATGCTCGGCGGTCGTGATCGAATTGCCGAAGGGCGTGTTCATTACGACGATGCCGCGAGCCGTTGCGGCCGGAACGTCAATCGTGTCGACGCCGATACCCGCCCGGCCGATGACCTTCAGTCGCGGGATCGCCGCATCCATCGCCTCGGCATTGACCCTGGTCGAGCTGCGGACGGCAAGGCCGTCATAGTCGCCGATGATCGCCTTGAACTCTTCCGGCGTGAGACCTGGCTTTTCGTCCACCTGGATGCCGCGCTCGCGGAAGATCGCCGCCGCGCGCGGGTCCATTTTGTCTGAAATCAGTACGCGCACTTGCTCGCTCACGCCGTCGCCTCCCAAGCCCAATCGAGCCAGGGCCCGAGCTTCTCTATGTCTCCAGTGTCGACGGTGGCTCCGCACCAGATGCGGATACCGGGCGGCGCATCGCGGTAGGCGCCTATGTCGTAGGCGGCGTCCTCCACCTCGAGCAGCTTCACGATCGCCTTCTGGCGCGCCTTGTTCGCTTCCTCGTCGGCGCGATCTGCGAACTGGAGGCAGACGGAGGTGTTCGACCTGATTGCCGGGTCGCCTGTTAGATGCTGGATCCAGTCTGACGCCGCGACCCAGCGGTCGAGCGCTCCGGCGTTCGCATCTGCCCGGGCGATCAGCGCGTCGAGACCGCCGACCCGCTCCGCCCAATCCAGCGCAACGAGCCAGTCCTCGACCGCGAGCATCGAAGGTGTGTTGATGGTCTCGCCCTTGAACACGCCTTCGATAAGCGCGCCGCCTTTGGTCAGGCGGAAGATCTTGGGAAGTGGCCGGTTCGTCTGGGCTTGCTTAAGCCGCTCGACTGCGCGCGGGCTGAGGACGAGCATGCCGTGCCCGCCTTCACCGCCGAGCGCCTTTTGCCAGCTGAAGGTGCCGACATCGATCTTCGGCCAGTCGATACGCTGGGCAAATGCGGCCGAGGTCGCATCGCAGATGGTAAGGCCGGTGCGGTCTTCGGCGATCCAGTCGGCGTTCGGCACCCGGACGCCGCTGGTCGTCCCGTTCCACGTAAAGACCACGTCGCTCGCCGGATCGATGCCGCCCAACTCGGCAATCTGTCCGTAATCGGCGGTGCGGACCTCTGCTTTCAGCTTCAGTTGCTTGGAGACATCCGTCACCCAGCCAGCGCCGAAGCTTTCCCATGCGAGCATGGTGACCGGCTTCGGTCCAAGAAGCGCCCACAGCGCCATTTCGACCGCACCGGTATCCGACGCCGGAACGATGCCGAGCCGATAGTCGGCCGGCAGCTGAAGCAGCGCCTTGGTGCGCTCGATGGTTTCCTGCAGCCGCGCTTTGCCGAGCGCCGACCGGTGCGACCGTCCGAGTGATCTTGTGTCGATGCGACTTGGGGACCAGCCTGGCGGCTTGGCGCAGGGGCCCGACGAGAAATGCGGGCGAGCCGGTAGAGTAGCGGGTTTCGGCCGGCGCAACGTCGCGCCTGCCGCTGTCGTATCAGTCAATTCAACTCTCCTCGCAGAGAGCACGCGCCGCGTTGGGACGGCGTGGCCCGCCGACGTTTCTAGCGGCGATTGCGGCATCGGCAAGGCAGTGCGAAATTATCGCAGATCAAGGTCAAACAGCGCCTGATTCGGGCGCTCTTCCCTCTGTGGTTGACGCAATTTGCTCATTTCACCGCAGTGAGCGGACGACTCGTCCCGGCTGGAGGAACCGAAGGTTGAATTCATTAACCGGGGCGGGTCAGTCTCCCCTCGCCAGCTGGTGGTGGGCAAACTCTGTTGGCAGGTGGGGGCTGGGGAGCTCCTTGATCGATGGAATTTCGGACCGCGTTTTTGCGCGGCCCGCATGGATTTGTGGAGCGAGGGTCATGTCTACGGTGTTGGCGGCGACGTCCGGCCTTTTCAGGGACCGCGATTTTTTTGTGCACGACGGAAAGCAACTTCGCAGGTTCCGCCTGTCTGCCTCTGCTCAAATTGTCGTCTTCGCCGCATTCTTCGCGCTCGTTGCGTGGTCCAGCTACTCCGTCGCCCGCATCCTGACTCCAGCTCCTGCCCCAATCGCCACCACCGAAGCTTCCTCCACCGATTACGCAGCCCAGGTCGCCCAGCTCACAGCTGAAACCGAGCGCCGGGTTCAATTGATCGAGCAGCGCCAGATGGCTCTGGCAGCAGCTCTCTCCAGCGAGAACATCGACAAGTCGACGCTCGAGCGTCTCGGCTTCTATCCTTCAAGAGCCGGCCAGGACGGCCGCGGCGGCCCGTTCGACGGCAATGCCGACCCGACCTTCAAGCAGCTGTTCACGAGCTGGAAGAAGCTCGACAACCTCGCGTCCGGCGCAATTGCCGTTCCTTCGGACAAGCCGGTCAAGACCGCCGCTTTCACCAGTGGCTACGGCGTCCGCTCCGATCCGTTTCGCGGCTCGGCAGCGATGCACCCCGGCATAGACCTCGCGGGTCCGTACGGCACGCCGATCTACGCGACCGCCGACGGTACCGTCCTTCGTGCCGGCTGGAACAGCGGCGGCTACGGCAATCTGGTCGAGATCGACCACGGCCGCGGCATCGCTACCCGCTACGGCCACCTGTCGCAGGTTCTCGTCCAGGCGGGTGCCCACATCACTCGCGGTCAGCTGATCGCCCGCATGGGCTCGACAGGGCGCTCGACCGGCAGCCACTTGCACTATGAAGTGCGCATCGACGGCCGTCCCGTGAATCCGATCCCGTTCATGAAGTCGACCGACTATCTGGTCGCGATGCAGAAGAACGCCGGAACGCACTCGATGGACACGATCGCCCTTGGCGGTCCGTCGGGCGGCAAGCGCTAATTCTTGCCGCTTCGGCGGTGCCACCCTATCTCGCTACCTGTGAGCGAGCCTGACATCATCCTGACCGAGAGCGCTGCGAAGCGTGTAGCCTGGATCGCTGAGCGTCAGTCGAGGCCTGCGATCCTGCGTCTCGCAGTGGATGGCGGCGGGTGCGCCGGCTTCACCTACAAGTTCGAGCTCGCCGAGAGACAGGCCGACGACGACACGGTCGCAGAGACTCACGGCGTCAAGCTGGTGGTCGATCCGATCAGTCTCGACCTCGTTCGCGGCTCGGCCGTCGATTTCGTCGAAGACCTCGGCGGCGCGGCCTTCAAGGTCACCAATCCCAATGCGGCTTCGGGCTGCGGCTGCGGCTCGAGCTTCTCGGTTTGAGGCTAGCGACGTTCAACATCAACGGCATCCGCGCGCGGCTCCCGCGCCTGCTCGAATGGCTGGACCGCGAAAAGCCGGACGTCGTCTGCCTTCAAGAATTGAAGTGCGCCGACGAAAGCCTGCCAATCGCCGACATCGAAGGCGCGGGTTACGGCGCCGTCTGGCACGGCCAGAAGGGCTTCAACGGCGTCGCCATACTCGCGAAGGGCGACACGCCGGAGCTCAGGCGCGTTGGCCTTCCGGGCGACCCCGACGACACCCACAGCCGCTACATCGAGGCTGAGACGAATGGCACGGTCGTTGCGTCGATCTATCTTCCGAACGGCAATCCGATCGGCACCGAGAAGTTCGAATACAAGCTCCGCTGGATGAAACGGCTCGAGGAGCGTGCGAAGGAACTGCTTGCGGACGAGCGTGCGGTGATCCTCGCGGGCGACTTCAACGTCGTCCCCGAAGACCGCGACGTCTTTTCGATCCGAGCCGCGTCAAACGATGCGCTGGTCCAGCCGGAGACGCGGGCGCAGTGGCGCAGGATGCTCAACCAGGGCTGGACCGAAGCCCTCCGCGCGTTCCACCCGAACGACGATCATCTCTACACCTTCTGGGATTACACTGCCGGCTGCTGGCAGCGCGATGCGGGCTTCCGCATCGACCATCTGTTATGCTCTCCAGAAGCCGCCGACCGCCTTCAAGGTGCCGGCGTCGACAAGTGGGCGAGGGGTGAAGAGAAAGCGTCCGACCATGCTCCGACCTGGGTCGAACTAGATTGAAGCCGTTCATTCAGGCCCACAGACCGCCGCTGGATAAGGTGACGTAGACGCCCGCGGAGCCGAAGCCGAAGAGATCGGCGTCTCCATCGTTGTCGAAGTCGAAGACATAGCGGGGGAAAGTGTTCTGGCTTTCCCAGCCGCCAGCTTCCGGGCCCGCGCCGAAGTTACCATAGACCGGTTGCGAGGCGGCGAAGGTGCCGTCTTCGCGGGCAAGCGCAACGTAGACTGCGCTGAGACCGAATCCAACGATATCGGCCCTCCCGTCCCCATTTACATCCGCAACTTCTCGGTGATAGCGGTCGTCAGACGTCCATTGGCCAGCAGCGGTCGACCGTCCGAATTCGCCCGTCGCGACATACGGCGCGCCGAAAGTCCCGTTGGCTTGACCCAAAGCCACATATGTGGCGCCCTCTCCGAAGGCGATGATGTCCGCTCGACCATCGCCGTTCACATCCGCCAGTTCGCGTGGGTAGCGGTCTTGCGAGGTCCAGCCTCCCGCGCCACCCGAGAACCCGAAGTTCACGGACGCGATGCCCGCAGCCGCGAACGTTCCATCGGAGCTGGCGAGTGCGACGAACACGCCATCGTTGCCGAAGCCGACGATGTCGGCACGGCCATCGCCGTTCACGTCCGCCAGTTCGCGCGGGTAGCGATCGTTCGACAGCCAGCCACCGGCGGTGGCAGAACGCCCGAACTCTCCGGTGGCCACAATGGGAGTAGCGAACGACACTCCCATTGTGGGGCTCGTGCTGAGCGAAACGTAAGTGCCACCCTCGCCGAAGGCGACGATGTCGTCACAACCATCGCCGTTCACGTCCGCCAGGAGACGAGGGTAAAGGTTGTTCGAGGTCCACCCGCCAGCTTCCGTCGAATAGCCGAAGTTGAACGAGACCAGCGCCGATCCTCCGAAACCGCCGTTGTCGGCGCTGATGACGACTGTAACGCCCTCTGGTCCGAACGCGACCACATCCGCCCGGCCGTCGCCGTTCACATCGGCAATCTGTCGAGGGGTCAGATCGTTCGAGGTCCAGTTGCCGGCATTGTAACCGAATCCGTCGACGGCCCAGCGGAGGCTCCCGAAGCCGGCAAACGGCTCGGTACCCCCCTCGATCGTGAGTTGGACTCCGCCACCCGCCGCAGCACTTGCAACAATTGACGCGTCCGTCGGGATTGGTGACTCCAAGGTCAGCGATCCGCCGGTGTAAGAGAGTGTATTACCCGAGAGGTTGAACGAGAACCCCGCGAGGCTCGCGTCACTGATTATGATCGTGTCGTTTCCGTAGAAATCGACGATTGTGTCGCCGTTGAGTCCGGCCGCGGTGTCGCGAAAAGTGTCCGCTTCACGTCCGCCGGTCAGCCGATCGATGCCTGCCCCTCCTACGATCAGGTTGGCACTCGAATTGCCGGTAATTACGTTGCTGAGTTCGTTGCCAGTACCGCTGATTGGCCATGGTTCTCCGCTGATGGAAGAGTTCATCAAGACCAAATTTTCAACGTTGGCAGGAAGGACGTAGCTCAAGTTTGATTGGACAGTGTCCATTCCTTGGTTCGGAGCCTCTGTCGGGTTCCAAGTGGTTCCGAAGACAAGGTATAAATCATCGCCCGCGCCGCCCCAGAACTCGACACCAACGGCACCTGCGTAATAGAATGTGTCGTTGTAGGCCGATCCGAGAATTCGTTCGATTGAGCCGTATGAGTCGCTACCGGTGCTATCGGAATAGCCGCCGATAAAGAGCGGGCCGGTAGCTAGGCTGTAATCGACGATATCGAAACCGTTTCCGCCGTCGATGGATTCGCTCGCCGGGCCCGCGATGAATACATCGTCGCCATCGCCGCCGACCAAATTGCGTTGTCCGGTTCCATAACTGATGATGAGGTCGTTACCGCTGCCGCCATCAAGCCGAAAAGTCCCCGACGTTCCGATGAGGACGTCGTCGAATGGAGATCCCGTAACTCCTTCAATACCTTCCAATGTATCGAGGCCGGCGCCAATCGTGTCTTGTTGGGTCGTTATGCCCAGGTCGATCCGGACGCCCGCAGTAGCTGTTTGATAAGACACCATGTCCTGACCATCGCCACCCGTCAGGACGTTGTTCGCGCTATTGCCGATGAAGGTGTCATTACCTGAGCCGCCAGTGGCATTCTCGATGACGACGCCGCGCGCGATGCTGAGGTTGCCGGTCGATCCATTGACGCTGGAGAACGTTTCTGGATTAAGATTGAATGTCTGGTTGAAGTATTGAACTTGCGAGAAATTCAGAGTGTCGATGCCGCCGGTATCGTAAATCGTGTAAGCGACGTTCTGAAGGCTGGCCGCGTCGTAAAGGCTGCCGGCATTCGAGTTGAACCCGTATCTCGTGTTGCCGGATCGCGTGCTGGACGACAGCCCGTAAAGCTCCTGCATCGCGACGATGTCCGCCAGCATCGGGGTGACGAGAAAGTTTTCGCTGAAGCCCTGGTTTCCGAAATAATAATTCTCGTGCTGGCTAAAGTACGACATGACAGTGGTGGCCCAACTGTCGTTCACGAACAACGCATCGGTCGTGTAATTCGCGGTCGAGTTGTAGTTCCCGGCATGCCCCAACCCTAGGGCGTGGCCGATCTCGTGAATGTAAGTTTGGAAGGCGTAACCGCCGACGTTGGCTCCATAGTCGGCAAGCCATTGGGTTGAAACGTTGACGGTCGACGAGGTGATGAAGCCGCCTGAATAAACAGAGTCGGAAAAAGCTCCGGATTGATTGTCATCGAAGACAATCTGGCCGCCTGTCGTAACCGGTATGAAGTTGACACCGATGATGTCTGTCCAGGTCTTGAGCGCGGCACCAGCCAAGGCTTGGCCTGCTGCAGTAAGTCCGGTGAGGTTGACGGTGATCGATCCGCCCTGGCTTACGTTGAACCGGTGTGCTCCGCCGTCCCAGTAACCGTTGACCAACTGGTCAGCGATCTGATCGTAGGTTGCGACGGCTGGCGGAACGTAGCTCGTGACCGTGAGCTGGTAATCGCCGCGAGTGGCGTCGTTGAAAGCGCCAACGTCGATGTAATAGGTTCCGGCCTGCGGCGCGATGACGTTGATTTTCGATCCCAGCAAGGTGCCGGGACTTATGTCGTCGTTCTCGAGGATGACGTTTCCGAGCGAGTCGCGGATTCGCAAATAAGGATCGCCAAGCGACAAGCCTTTCAGCGTGACGGTAATCGATTGACCCTCGCTCAGGTCAACTCGAAACCAGTCATGATCGCCGACGACTTCGAGGGTATTCGTCGTAACGCTTCCAACGACTACCGACGATGTCGTCGAGCTGCTGCCCGGGATATCGACCAAAACAACTGTCTCCAGGATGCCGAAGCTTTATTGAAATCAATCAATGACGGCTGAGTCAACGCGCTGCAAAGTCGGAAGCCCCGACCGACAAATAAAGGATTGGGCGATCCCCGGTCGCCAACAACGCTCGAGCTTAGAGCGCCTTTTCGTAGATCCGGTAGCGGTGGTTGATCTCGGCGCCGGGCAGCTGAGCGATCGAAAGCATCCCCTTATTGTCCTCGAGGATCCAGCCGAACTCGCCGTGAGTCGCGCCGAACTTGGAAACTGCATCGCGGCGCGTGAATTCGATCATCATGAAGGCGAGCTGGCTGGCGAGGCGCGAGCCGTGCAGCTTCCTGGCGACCCCCATCAATGGCACGCGGAGGCGGCGGGTCCGAGGCTTGCGAAGCCGCCACAGCAGCTTGATGAAGTTGAACGGGAACAGCTCGCCGTTGAGATCCTTCGTCAGCTCATTGATGTCGGGGATCGTGAGCATGAAGGCGACAGGCTCGCCATCCAATTCCGCGATCCGGACCAGCTCATTGAAGATGATCGGCTTCAGCTTCTTGCCCGCGTAGGCAATCTCCGCCGGAGTCAAAGGGACGTAGCCCCAGTTGTTCGACCAGGCGTCGTTGAGCAGATTGAGGATCAGCGCGGCTTCCTGGTCGAATTTCGACTTGTCGACGTTGCGAATTCGGATGCGCGGATTTCGTTCGCCCGACGCGATCAGCCGGTCGATCAGCGGGTCCTGCCAATTGGTGATGTCGAGCGCGTAGGTGATTAGGTCCTTGGCCTTTTCGTAGCCGGCGGCCTCGATCCAGCCCTGATACTCCGGCCGGTGGTGTCCCATCATTGCTGTCGGGATTCGTCGAAGCCTTCGATCTCAAGCCCCGGCTCATCCCAGATCGAAAGGCTGATGGGCCCGAGCGCCCGCTTCATGCCCTGCTGGCGAAGCCAGTCCTCGGCAGTCGCGATGAGCGCGGCTGAAGCCTCGGCGTCGAGCACTTCGTACATCCCCCATTGGCCGGTGCCCTGGCACATTTCGTCCTGTACGAGTTGGTCGACTTGCGCACTGATGCGCCCGACCACTTTTCCTCCGCGCTCGGCGAGCCACAGCTGCGCCTTCGCATGCTGGAACCACGGATTCTTCTTCGGGTCGAGCAGGCCGTGGACCTCGTCCTTCAAAGGCGGGACCCAGGCCGGATCGTCGCGATAAACGTCCCAGGCGAAGTCGACGAACTTCTTGCGATCCGCCTTTGAATCGATCGGGCGAACGGTCAGTGCTGAGGAATTCATGAGCGCTGGCTAGCGCGGCAACGCGCCAACCGCCAGCCATAGCGCCGTTGTAGCGCCATCATCGCGCCACTATCTCTTTGCAGAGGCAGCCAAATCATGACCCGGACAAGCATTCTTGAGCTGCAGCGCAGCGTCGAAGCCGATTCCACGCGAGGCGACCAGACGCCGGTGCGTGCATCGGGCGACGACAAGGCGATGCTGAAGGCCGCTGCGGACCTGACTCGCGACCTGAATGTCGCGCGGCCGGGCATCTACTGGGCCGACATGATCGGATGCGCCCTTCTCGGCTATGCCGGGCTGTTCACTGCGATCTTCACGAGCTCGGCGGTGGTCGCGACAGTGGCGGTCGTCGTTGCGATGCTCGCGCTGTACCGCGCCGGCAGCTTCATTCACGAGCTGACCCACATCAAGCCGAACGCGGTCCCGGGCTTCCGGCTCGTCTGGAACCTGATCGTCGGGATACCGCTGCTCGTCCCGTCCTTCCTCTATGAAGGCGTCCACAATCAGCATCATGCGAAGCGCTACTACGGGACGGTCAACGATCCCGAGTATCTCCCGCTCGCGCTGATGAAGCCGTGGACCTTGCCGGTTTTCCTGATCGCGGCTGCGCTCGCACCGATCGGTATGCTGATTCGCTTTGGAATCCTTGCGCCGCTGTCGCTGTTGTCACCCAAGCTCCGCGATACGGTCGTCGCGAAGTATTCGGGGCTTCAGATCAACCCGAAGTTCCGCCGTCCGCAACCCGAGGGCGATTTCCGCAAGCAATGGCTGGCGATGGAGATTGCGTGCAGCGTGTGGGCGATTTCTCTGCTCGCGATGGTTGCGACGGGCGTCGTCCCTGTGCGCGCCTTCCTGATCTTCCTTGGCGTTGCGTCCGGGGTGATGTTCCTCAACCAGATCCGCACTTTGGTCGCGCATCTCTGGGAGAATGACGGTGAGCCGATGACCGTCACCGCGCAGTTCCTCGACAGCGTCAACGTGCCGCCGCCAGGGACCCTGCCTGCAATTTGGGCGCCGGTCGGCCTTCGCTACCACGCCCTGCATCACCTGCTTCCGGGCTTGCCCTACCATGCGCTCGGCGAGGCGCACCGCCGTCTGTGCAAGGCGCTGGATGGGATTCGGTCTATCACGACTCGACCTATCGCAGCCTTTCCCGGCTGGTCGGACGGCTAGCGGCCAGCAGCTGGACCGCCGGCGCCCGCTAAGCGCTCTTCACTCGAACTCGATGACCCGGACCACTACCGGTCGTCCATTCTCGACAATCAGGATCTCTCGCTTTCGCGCGGTCCGCTCCTGCCGCCACGTATCTTTAGTGACGAGTACCGAGTGGGCGACGCGCACCATGGCCCTTGCCTGACTGGGCGGACGAGGGGCCGAGATCGTGGCGGCAAGAGCGGCGGACAGGAACACCGCCAAGTCTTCGTCAGGTCAGGCTTAAGCGGACCCTGCGCATGCCTCCGAAACGGATGGAGATCCTTACTCTTCGGATCGGATCAGGACCGTCTCACCGACGAGGAGGAACAGCAGGAACGGTGCCCAGGCGGCGAGGAAGGGCGGGTAGGCGCCGACATTGCCCATAGCCAGGCTGAAGTTATCGGCCACGAAGTAGGCGAAGCCGAGCGCCATGCCGATCGTCGCACGCATCAGGACCTGGCCCGAGCGGGCCAGCCCGAATGCCGCGGTCGCTGCGAGCAGGGGCATGAGAAGGGTCGAAAGTGGACCAGAAATCTTGTGCCAAAGCCCGGCCTTGGCCTCGTCGGCTGGACGTCCGGCGCGTTCGAGCTGGCCGATGCGCTCCTTCAAGGTCCAGAAATCGAGCTGGTCCGGATCGACCTTCGCGAGGGTCAGCTGCTCGGGCTTGACGCCTTCGAGCCCGGTCATTTCAGGAACGTGCCGGACGATATTCATCGATGAATCGTAGACGCGCACCTTCGAAAGCTTCCACGCGCCGTTCTGGGGATCGGCGCGATCGGCCTGGATGATCCGTTGCAGGACGCCGCGCTCGCGGTCGTAGATCGACACGCCCTCTGCGTGGAAACGTCGTCCTTGCCCCCCGACGTGCCGTGCCTGTATCAAATCCTCGCCATTGAGCAGCCAGATATTGCTGAGGATTCCACTCTCAGGAGGCACCGGCCGATAGTCGTTGTCGCTCCAAGCCGTCACCTGGCGGTTCGCGTTGACGACCACCTTCTCATTGAACGCGAACAGGCCGCCGGCAATGACGAGGCTGGCGAGGATCAGCGGCGCCAGCATCTGGTGCGCTGAAATGCCCGCGGCCTTCATGGCCACGACTTCGCTGTGCTGATTGAGGCCCGTGAACGCGATCAACGTCCCGAGCAGAACCGAGAAGGGCAGGAAACGCGAGATCAGCAGAGGCACCCGGAGCGAAACGTATCGCCATAGTTCCGGCTCGCCATTGCCCGGGATCGCAAGGATCTTCCCGGACTCGCCGAGCAGGTCGAGCGTCATCAGGACGAGGACGAGCGCGAGCAACACCGCGAGGCTTCGCGTGATGAAGAGCTTGACGGTGTAGAGCGCCAGCCGCCGCGACGGGAAGAATTGCAGGTTGATCATGCCGGCCGGACTTTCGGCAGGAGCCTGCGGACGGCCTTGCCGACTTGGCTGAACGCCCGCTCCAGCGCGCCGATCGGCTGTCCGCCGGGCCGGTGCGCGAGCACGTGGTACATCCAGTAGATCATGGCCGACAATGCGAGCAGCGGGATCCAGAGCGCCAACACCGGCTCCATCCGGCCCTGCGCCGCGGCCTGCTCTGCGTACTGGTTCACCTTGTGATAGGCGACCACGATCACGATCCCGATGAAGATACCTAGCGCGGAACTGCTTCGCTTCGGCGGGACAGCGAGGGCGACGGCCAGCAGCGGAAGCATCAGCATCATCAGGACCTCGACGATACGGAAATGCAGGTTCGCCTGCGCACCGAGCCGCTGTGCCTCGGGCACGTTTCGCAAATAACCGTCGCGGAAAAGCTCGGGCAGGGTGAATTCCTCCAGCTCCTCGTGGCCGCGTTGCCGAAAGCTGTCGACGCGCGGCAGGTTGATCGGCAAGTCGTAGAGGTCGAACGACAAGGTTCGCGGAGTCCGAAACTTCGGGGAATCCTGGATCAGGCGGCCCTTCTCGAGCCTGAAGAGGATCACGTCGGGATCGTCGGTCGACAGGAACCGGCCCTGGTCCGCGGTCGCAGCAACCTGGGTCCCCGACTTGTCGTCGACCTGGACGAAAATGCCGTGAAGCTCGGTTCCGCGGTTTTCGCTGCGATCGATGCGGAGCGTCATCCTCCGCCCCAGGTGATTGAATTCGCCGACCTTCATCGACGCACCCAGCGCGCCGGAGCGCAGGTCGAAACGCAGCCGCTCATATCCGTAGTGCGTCCAAGGCTGTAGCCAGCCGACGATGAACAGGTTCAGCAGCAATAGCCCGATGGCAAAGGCGTAAGGGACACGCAGCAACCGGCCGAAGCCCGCCCCGATCCCGCGCAATGCATCGAGTTCCGATGACAATGCCAGCTTCCGGAAGGCCAGCAGGATGCCGAGCATCAGCCCGATCGGGATGCCCAGTGAGAAATATTCCGGGAGCAGGTTCGCGAGCATCCGCCACACGACGCTGACCGGTCCGCCGGCAGTCACGACGAAATCGAACAGGCGCAGCATCTTGTCGAGGACCAGCAACATGGCGGCGAGCAGGAGCGTTCCGATCAGCGGCACCGCGATCGTCTTCACCAGGTAGCGATCGATCAAAGTTAGTCGGCGCACGGATTTAGTCGTCCCAACACCATGATTTGGCCGCAAACCCGACCCAGATATCGCAATGGGCCGTTGCATCTTCCTGAACGGCCTTGGTCGAAGCCTATAACGGACGGAACGTGAAAATCATGTCGAAATCGCGTTTCGCCGCTCCGCAAGTCAGCGAGTAAGATGTCCCGTCCACGGATCGCATTGCTGTCGAACCCGAAGTCGACGGGGAATATTGCGCAGCTTTCGCGCATCCGCGACTATTGCGCCGACCATCCGGACATCTTCCATTACGAGGTCGAGCGGGCCGAGCAGATCGGCGACGCGCTTCGTACCATCGCTCGCGTCCGCCCGAAGATACTGATCATCAACGGTGGCGACGGCACCGTTCAGGCCGCCCTGACCGAAATCCACAACGGCGGTCATTTCGGGACGCAGCCTCCGCCGGTCGCGGTTCTCCCGAACGGGAAGACAAACCTCATCGCTCTGGACCTGGGTGCGCAAGGCGACCCAATCGTTGCGCTCGAGCGGCTGGTCCTGCTCGCGCAGTCGGACCTTAGCCCGCACATCGTCGCGCGCGAGTTGATCGCGCTGCGCTGCGACCCGTTATCGCGGCCGGTCATCGGCATGTTTCTCGGTGGCGCCGGCCTCGCCGACACCATGCTCTACTGCCGCGACAAGATTTACCCGCTCGGTCTTCCGAACGGTGTCAGCCATGTGTTGACCGCGCTCGCATTGGTTGTCCGCATGGTCCTGGGGCTGCAAAATCGTTTCCTCCCCCCGACACCAAGCCCATTGCAGGTTTCCGTCCGGCGTGAAGGCCCGATCACCGGGCGTTTCGCCCTCCTTGCGGTGACCACGCTCGAAAAGATGCTCCTTTCGAGTGAGTTGCGGGGAACTGGCGGAGGGCCGTTAAAGCTGCTGGCCATCGAGGAACGCCCAGCCTCACTGTTCAGGGCAATCCTTGCAAGTATTGCCGGCAAACTCGGCCGCTCGCGGCTGCGGGGCGTTCATTTCGAGGAAGCGGACGAGATCAGCATTGAGGGCGAGGGCTCCAGCCTCATTCTCGACGGCGAGATGTTCCACACCCGGATCGGCCAGCCGATCGTCCTTAAGCCCGCTCAGCCGCTGTCGTTCGTCCGCCTCGCGGCCTGAGCCGTGGCGGCATTGCGCGATCTCGTCGCCGAAGAGCTCGCCGAGCAGGTCGACCCGCGAGTCAGGACCATGGCGGAGGCGATTGCGGCGAAACACGCGCCGGCGTCTCGCGCCGTCCTCTTCTACGGTTCCTGTCTTCGGCAGAAGCAGCTCGAAGGGTTGATGCTGGACTTCTACCTGATCGTTTCAGATTACCGCACGACATACGGGAAGTCCTGGCTTGCAGCCGCGAACCGAATGATCCCGCCGAACGTTTTCTACTTCGAGCATGACGGGCTGGTCGCCAAATATGCCGTGCTCAGCGAGCCGGACTTCTACCGCCTCAACGGTCCGGAGACCCGCAACGTCTCGGTCTGGGCAAGGTTCGCGCAGCCGTCGCGGTTGGTCTGGGCTGCGGATGACGCTTCCCGGGCGGCCGCGATTGCAGCGATATCCCGGTCGGCTCCGACGCTGCTCGCATCGGCCGGACGGGTTGAGGGAGAGGCGCCGCTGGACTGGTGGCGCCGGGCGTTCTCGCTGACCTATTCCGCCGAACTTCGGGCCGAACGCAAAGGTCGCAGCACGTCGGTCGTCGACGCAGACCTCGAACGTTACCAGCGGTTCAGCGGTCCGGCGATTGCGGCGATCCCCGCGCTGATGGCTCGACCATCGAGCTGGGCCAGGCGGCGCGTCGAAGGAAAGATGCTGTCAGTGGTTCGGCTCGCTAAGGCGAGCGCGACCTTCGCAGGCGGCGTCGATTACATCGCGTGGAAGATCAATCGGCACGCTGGCACCGAGATCGACATTAAGCCTTGGCAAAGACGCTGGCCGCTGCTCGCCGCGATCAGCCTGCTGCCGCGGCTCCTCCGCTCCGGCGCGGTTCGCTAGGCCGGCGCGACAAAGCGACTGCTACGGCATTGGCCAGCGCGCCGACGGTGAACGGCTTGCGCAGCAGTTCGTAGCCGACGAGGTCACCGGTTTCTCCCTCGCCGACATATCCGGTGACGAACAGCACCGCGAAGTCGTCGTGCGACTGCTTCAAGTGCTTGATCAGTTCCGGGCCGGTCATTTCCGGCATGATGACGTCCGTGATGACGAGGTCGAACGGCTGGCTTTCGAAGATCCCGACTGCTTCGGCACCGCTACTGCACGCGACCGGGTCGTAATCGAGATCTTGCAAGGCCTCGATGGTTGACGACCGGACGCGAGGATCGTCCTCGACCAGCAGTATGCGGGCCCCGCGACGGTCGCGTCCTCGACCCTCTGCATAGCCGGATGGAGCCGGATCTTGGTCTCCGCGGCAACGGTCCGCGGCAGATAGACCGATACGGTCGTGCCTTTGCCGATCTGGCTTTCGATTCCGACCTCGCCCCCGACTCGTGTGCAAAGCCGAAGATCTGGCTGAGACCGAGACCGGTACCCTTGCCGACGGGCTTGGTCGTGAAAAAGGGCTCGAACGCCCGTTCCATCACTTCAGGAGTCATGCCGCAGCCCGTGTCGGTGACGCTGATCCGGACATACTCGCCGGCGCGGATGTCGCCGACCTCGTTGGCCGCGAGGACGATATTGCTCGCAGTGATGCGCATCAGGCCTTCGCCCTCCATCGCGTCACGCGCATTGACCGCCAGATTGACGATGGCGTTCTCGAGCTGGTGCGGGTCGACGTAGATCGGCCAGACATCCGGTGCGAGGTCGACCTCGACGTGGACGCGCTCACCGAGCGTGCGGTCAAGCAGGTCGGACATGCCGGACACGAGCTCAGAACTGTCGACACGCTCGGGCAGCAACGGCTCCGAGCGAGCGAAGGACAGCAGGCGCCGGGTAAGGGCCGCTGCGCGCGTCGCGCCTTCCATTGCGTTGTTGAGGTGGTTGAGGACTTCGCGCTTCGGGCCGTTGAGCCGCCTGCGGGCGAGATCGATCCCGCCGACGACGACCGCCAGCATGTTGTTGAAGTCGTGCGCGATGCCTCCGGTCAGCTGACCGACGGCCTCCATCTTCTGGACCTGGCGCAGCTGAGCTTCAGCCGCTTCGCGCTTCTCGGCTTCCGCTTTGAGCGCCTTGTTCGCCTCGATCAGTTCACGGGTTCGCTCAGCGACTGCTTCTTCGAGACCCTCGGCGCGCTCCGTCTCCGTATCCGCCAGCTTCTTCGCATAGGCGAATTGCCGCACCGCTTGGACTGAAACCAGTCCGAGGAAGATTGCGCCGAGCCCGACGAGAACTCCTAGCCAGCTCAGATAATCCGTGAGGCGATCCGCTTCGGCGGAGAAGAATTGCGTCTGCTCCATCCGCTGGCGCAGCAGGGTGCGCTCGGCCGCGGCGATTTCAGCCAGCTTGGCCGAGAGATCCGAGCCGACTTCCGACTGCGCGGCCTGGTAGAAATAGCCGGTGCCGCCGGAGCCCTGCTTGGCGACAGTGGCGCGAGCGGCGGCCGCAAACTCCTCGCCTCGCATCTGGTAGAGCCGGTCGAGCTCCTGGACCCGCTTACGCTGCGCGGGGTCGGAGCGGACGAGCCGTTCGAGCTGCCTGATCTGCTGTCCGGCGAGCCGCCACTGGCTGTAATAGATATTCCCGCTGGTCTTGACCTCCTCGTCGAGAACGAAGCGGCCGAGCCCGGCTTCGGCCCGCGAGATGCTGGCATCGACCGCGCGCGAGAGCAGATTGACGTCATAGGCGTGCCGCTCCCCGGCCAGAGCGCGGTCGCGCGTCTGGTTGGACATGGCCACAAGCACGACCATGGCGAGCAGAATCAGGGTGGCGACCAGTGCGCCTGCCGCTGCCCCACCCCGTCGCCAGTCGAACTGGAGATCGTCCCCGCTGGGCGTCATGGAATCAGTTTAGCCCCGTCTGCTTCCCGACGGAAGGCGGGTTAACGCTTAAATGCAACCGGTTGCTCGGCCTGCCGCAGCGAACATTCCAAGTATCTCTTCTACCTGCTCCGAACTGTGCTCCGCGCACAGGGAGCAACGCAGGAGCGTCATTCCCGCCGGAGTTGCGGGCGGACGGGCCAGATTGACGTAAAGCCCTTCCTTCAGGAGCGCTTCCCACATCGCCGCGCCAGTTTCGAGGTCCGGCATGATCACCGCAATGATCGCCGACTGAGGTTCCTGCGTGCCGAGCGTGAAGCCAAGCTGGCGAAGCCCGGCGTGGAGCCGCTTCGAATTCTCCCACAGATGAGCTCGCTTGTCGGACGAATCCATCAGCTTACGGATCGACGTGGCCGCGGTCGCGACCACCGACGGCGGGAGCGAGGCGGTGAAGACGTAGGGGCGACAGACGAGCCGCAGGATCTCGAACTTCGGATGGTTCGACACGCAGAAGCCGCCGACCGTTCCAACCGATTTGGAGAAGGTACCGATGATGAAATCGACGTCGTCAATAACGCCCTGCGCCTCGGCGACGCCACGGCCATGCTCGCCGATGAAGCCCATCGAGTGAGCCTCGTCGACGAGGACCATCGCACCGTTGGCCTTGGAGACGGCGACCATCTCCTTGAGAGGAGCAATGTCGCCGAGCATCGAGTAGACGCCTTCGAGCACCACCAGCTTGCCGGCGCCCTCGGGCACCCGTTTCAGCCGCTTTTCGAGCGCTTCGATATCGTTGTGGCGGAAGGGGACGATCTGGGCGTTGCCCATCGCGCACCCGTCGTAAATCGATGCGTGGCTGTCGATGTCGAGGATGATGTAGTCATCCTTGCCGGCGATCGTGGAAATGATGCCGAGGTTCGCCTGGTATCCGGTCGAGAACACCATGGCATGGTCCATGGCGTAGAAGTCCTTGAGCGCATCTTCGACCGCGCGGTGGCCGACGTAGGTGCCGTTGAGCACCCGGCTTCCGGTCGTGCCCGACCCGAATTCGTCGAGCGCCTTCTTGCCGGCCGCGATGACGTCCGGGTCGAAGGTCATGCCCATGTAATTGTAAGTGCCGAGAAGGATCGTCCGACGGCCGTTGCAGATGGCGACGGTCGGGCTTTCGACCTTCTCCATAACCAGGTTGAACGGGTCGGTGACGCCGCTCGAAAGCAAGCCCTCGCGAAGTGCGATCAGGTCGTCGAACTTGGAGAAGAGGTCGCTCACCGTTCGCTCTCGAGCTGGCGGACGGCATCGATCAGCTGGTCGACAGTCTCGATCTCGGCCGCGCGGTTCATGCTGATCAGGATATCGAACTCGTCCTCGACCGAGGCGACGAAGTCCATCACGGTCAGGCTGTCCCATTCGAGGTCCTGAGCGAAGCGCGTGTCGCCGGAAATTTCGATGCCCTTCTTGTTGAAAGGATCGATCAGCTCGCGGATCTTGGCTTCGGTTTCGTCGCGGTCGGTCATGGAGGCGCCCTATTAAGAGGCGCGTCCTTTCGCAACGCAATCAGGCGGGAATAGGGCGGTACGGTGCCATGGGCCGGGCAGGCGAAGCTCATGAAGGTGATGATGTGACGCGAGTCGTGAGCGGGCGTGCCTCCCTTGGGCAAGCAGAGAGGAAGTTGATCGTGTGTGACCTTCATCATCTTCGAGGGCGACAGAAGATCTGATGCGTGGAAGATACGTGAATAATCGCCGTCATGAGCACAACAGACAGGTTGTAGGACAGAATTTTCCTATTGCCGGAGTGGACGGCGGACATTGCAACTATCGTCTTGCAAATCCAAGACTGCTCTACATACTCCCAGTCGAGTAATGCGTAAGGAGTAAGTTGTGTTGAGCCTGTTGCTTTCAATTGCTCTTGGTACATCGTCGTGAATTCGCTGCAGATCGAGCTGGAACCCCGGCCAGCTCTCTAAAATTCCTAAAGACCTCTCAGGGGCCGAACGCACCATGGCGCGCATCGCGCGCGGTCATCGACTGCGTCATGTTGCCGTCTACCTGTTGTTCGTAGGGGTCGCTGCGCTGCTCATGATGCCGGCGGTGATTGGTCCGCCCATGCTCTATGACAGCTTCATTATCAGTTGGGTCTGGGCCGACCAGTTCACGTCGGAGATCGCCCGCGGCAATCTCTATCCACGCTGGCTGCCGCTCTCCAACTCCGGGCTCGGCTCACCAGTCTTCTACTATTATCCGCCGATTGCCTTTTACGTTACGGCCATTTTCGGGCTGCTTGGCGTCAGCACGTACGCCAGCGTGATGGCCGCTTTCTGGTCATCCTACGCGATGTCCGGAATCACCGCATGGCATTGGCTGAAGGAGCGATCATCGCGACCAGTTCTCGGTGCGTTGATGTTCGTGGCAGCCCCCTATCACCTGTTCGATTTCAGCCGCCGCGGAGCTCTTGCGGAAACCGTCGCAATCTCGTTGATCCCACTGCTGGCGATCGGACTTCGGCGCATCGCTGAAGGGCGCGGCATCGTCTTGGCGGCTCTGGCCTATGGCGTGCTCATTTGCACGCATCTGCCCCTCGCGTTGCTCGCAAGCACTTTCCTAATTGCCCCATATGCGCTGTGGCACCGGCGCGAGCTGCCCCATTTTGCGTTGGCATGCGGTCTCGGGATCGGATTCGCGGCAATCTACCTTGGACCCGCGCTCACTTTGGAAAGGCATCGCGAGGCCGCAATGCTTTATCGATACGATTTTCTGAGACCTGAATTCTGGTCGATCTGGAGTGCGAACCTGGAGCTTGGTTTCGTTGCAACCGTGTTCCTTCTCATGGCTTCCCTTACAGCCCTTGCGGTGATCCTGATCATCACGCGCCGCGACAAATGGGCATTCCTTGCACTCGGAATCCTAGTCATCAGCGCCGGCGTCGTTCCGGCTTTCTGGTCCTTGCCGCTGCTCGCGAAGGTTCAGTTTCCCTATCGCGCTCTTCCAATCGCAGAGTTCGCACTCGTTACGGCAGTCGCGAGTGCCCGGTTTCGGCCGTTGCTGCTGATCATTATGATGCCGGTCGCCTACTTGTCCGCCACCTTCCTGCTCCAGCCGAGAAGCGGGGAGATTCCGACCGTGGCCAGTATCCAGGCGGACCATCCTGACTTGCCCGAATATCTGCCGCCCGGAGTGATGGCGCTTGAAGATTCGTCGGACCCGGGGGAGCTGGCAAGAAGTTTGCTGCCGCCACCGCAGGTTCCGGGGAAGGTGGTGGAACCGCACTTCTATTTCCCGGCCTGGTCGTGCGGCGAAATGCATCCGCAGACTAAGCTGTTGATGCACAACCCTGGATGCAGTCCGCGGATTGTATGGACGCGCGAAGAAAGAGTTGGTGCGCTGATCACACTCTTGAGTTTGGCCGCTCTTGCTTGGCTTGGGTTTAGACAAACCCGTGAGCCGACCATAAGGATCGCCAACCAGGCGCGGGGAAAGCGATGATCGATCCGGTTCGGCGAATCTCACTCGACGACATCGAGCAGGCGCGGGGGCGGATCGCGAGCACGGTGCTTCGTACGCCGCTCGTCAGGCTGGACCTCGGCAAGGACGGGCCGGACATTCGGCTGAAGCTGGAAAACCTCCAGCCGACCAACGCCTACAAGATCCGCGGCGCGACGAATGCGGTGGCGAACCTGTCGGACGAGCAACGGGCGCGGGGCGTGTGGACGATCAGCGCCGGCAATGCGGGGCAGGGCGTGGCTTATGCCGCGCGCAAGTTCGGCATCGCCGCAACCGTGGTGGCGATCGAAACCGCGCCGCAGACCAAGCTCGACCGAATGCGGGCGCTCGGCGCGGCCATCGTTCCTGTTTCCTACGATGATGCCTGGAAAGCAGCGGAGAGCCACACGTTCCCCGGCCTTGAGGGCACCTTCATCCACCCTTTCGACAATCACGACTTCATCGCCGGGCATGCGACCATGGGCCTCGAAATCCTGGAAGATGCTCCCGACGTTCACACCGTGATCACAGCGATCGGCGGCGGCGGCCTGATCACCGGCGTCGGGAGCGCGATCAAGGCGAAGCGGCCGGACGTGCCGGTGCTCGGCGCCGAGCCCGAAACGGCGGCTCCCTATGCCTTGTCGCTCCGCGACGGCGGCCCGCGCAAGTTCGCCGAATGGCAGGCTTCATTCGTCGATGGCGCGGGCGGCAAAAGTGTCACCGAGCGAATGTGGCAGCGGATGCGACCGGTGACCAACGGGTCGATCACCGTCACCCTGGACCAAACGCGCGAGGCGATGTGGCTGATCGCCGAAAAGACGCGGACGATTGCGGAAGGCGCGGGAGCCCTGGCGCTCGCGGCCGCGCTGACCGGCGAGGCAGGCGAGGGGCCGATCGTCTGCGTGGTCTCTGGCGGAAACATCGACCTCGGCAAATTTGCCGAGCTCGTCGTAACCTAGCCGACGGCGTAACCGTCGCCGTAGAATTTGCTCGTGCTGCGCGTGTGGAAGGCGATGGCCTCGATCGGATCGTACTTCGGCGCGCCGAGCCCCGGTAGGACATCGAGGATCTCATTCTCCCACAGGTAGACCGCCATCGGGAACGACGTCCGCGCGCTCGTCAGGTGCGACCCGTCGCTGGGCTTGCCGACCCGGTGCGTCGTTGACGGAAGCCGGTCGTTCGAGATGCGCTGCATGTAATCGCCGGTGTTGATGATGATCGACCCGCGCGGAGCACGCAGCCGAACCCATTTGCTGCTTCGGTGATTCCAGACCTGCAGGCCATCACATTTGGAAGCCGGAAGGATCGTGAACAGGTCCACGTCCTCGTGGCCGAGCAGTCGGCCCGCGCCGGAGCGGTCCTGCTCCTCTGTCATTGGCGGATAATAGTTGAGCCGCAGTCCGAAATTGGTCTGGGTAAGCTTGCGATCGTAGATGTCCGGATCGCAGCCGAGCCCCTGGAAAATGGCCTGTGCGATCGGCTTGATCAAAGGCTCATGTGCTTCGACCAGGCGGCGGAACTGCACCTCCTGTTCCGCGCGCGGCCAATACTCTTCGGCATCGAACGGCGCATCACGATCTTGCGGGATATCGAAGGCACGCCTGCACCAGACCCAGCCCTCGACCAGATCGGGATGAATGTCGCTGGTCTCCTCCAGCGGGAAATAGCCCTGGCTGACCGAGCCGTATCGCCGGGCCCGGAACCGCATCTTCTCACCGAACGGGGTGGCGGTGAACAGCTCGGCAACGCGGTCGTGCATTTCATCGTATAGCACCGGATCGACGCCGTGCCCGGTGAGGACCGCAAAGCCGATGTCCTGCAAGGCTTCCGCAAATTCCTTGGCAAACTGGGCCCTGTCTTCCGAGCTTCCATGCAGGAATGGCCCGAAGTCCAGCGTTGCGATTCGATACTCCTCGTCGAATTCGTCGGTTTCGCTTTCGGCAAGCCGGTAGGTGTGCGTCTTGCGCACCTGGTCGTACTTTTCGAAGTCGCGATTGATGGCGCTCGTATCGGTCATGATGCGGCCACCGCGGCTGTCGCACCTTCGGCTCGATGCTCGCGGCGGCCGTGCAAGGCGGCGCGAAGCAGGATCGCCGCCGAATAAAGAACGACGATTACGACCATCCAGCGCAAGACTTCGATCGGCATTGACTTCACGATCAGCGCCGCGACGAGCACTGCCGGGATTCCGCCGAGGGTGAGGCCGAGGACCACGCGCATGTCGACCTGGCCGATCTGGATGTGCCGGACGCTCGCGCTCGCGCCCATGAGGGATCCTCCCAACGCCATGATCGGGAAGCACAGCCTCGGGTCCATGCCCATCAGGCTCAGCATGACGAGCATTGGCGCGTAATTGCCGACGCCAAAGTTGGCGAGAATCCCGAGGACGAAGCTTGCGATCACGGCGATAACGGTCAGCTCGACCGGAAGCCCGGACGCTTCGCCTCCGCCGGGGAAGAGGTGCAGGTTGGTCATCACATAGGCGCCCGCAGCAAGGGCGAGGCCGATTGCAAGGATGAACTGGACGACCCAGACCCTTGCGCGAGCGACGAGAGGAGCTCCGACGATTCCGCCGATCATCGTCGCAAGCGCGCATCCGACCAATAAGGTCGTATCGACCATCACCCCGAGCAGGATCAGGAAGATGACGCTCTCAGCCATGACCGGCGGCGTAAGCCCGACAAGCATGGTTGGGGGTATCAACCGGTCCGGCACAAGCTTCCGGAACTTGAGCCAGGCCGCCGTCGGGGCGAACGACCCGATTCCCAGCGTGTCGAAGAAGTTGACGACGGCGCCGAGGATAGTGGCTTCGAGAGTGGGCTTCGCCCCTTGCGCGATTGCCGAGCGCGCGAGGAAAGAGACGTTGACGAGAATGGCGAGCGCGAGCGTCGCGATGATCGCAATCAGCATTGCCCCAACTCCAGCGCGTTCGCGGTCAAGAGCAGAACGATATCGGTCATTATGGTCACCTGAAACAAAAAAAGCCCGCCGATGGCGGGCGGGCATTCGATGATCGTTGGTAGGTCGATCAGTCGCGCCATCGCTCCGCATGCGTGAACACGCGCCACCAAAGCTTGGCGGTGCGAGTCGCGGAGGTGGCGTTCAGGTGCCTCATCGTCGGATTTGCTAGGTGAGGGACGTCGACTTCGTCAAGGCGTCGGCTAAAGCCAGCCCTGCTCGCGGTACCAGCCGGCAGTTTGCGCCAGCCCTTGCTCCGTCGGTACTTCCGGCTGCCATAGATCGGCGGGGGGCTCGCTTCCGTCGCTCACCACCCAGTCGGGATGGCAGAAATAGGCAACGCGGTCGGGGGTGAGCTTGGCCCTGTCGCCGCGCACTATCCGGTCGATCGCGGCGCCTGCGCGGAGAACCAGACGGGGCGTGGCGAACGAGATAGCGCGGGTTCCGACCGCTTTCGCGAGCGCTGCGGCAAATGCCCGGTGCGTCCAGCCGTTCGCCTTTGCGTCGTGCGGCTCAATGATTTGCTTCACCGGCTCGTCTCGCTCCGCAAGCGCGAGAAGCAGGCGACCGAGATCGTCGACGTGAATGACCGACAGGCGGCCTCGCGGGGGCAGAAAGACAACGCCGGATTTGGCCATCTTGAACAGCTCCAGCGTCTCCTTGTCGCCGGGGCCATAGACTGCGGGCGGGCGAACAATCGTCCAGTCGAGGCCGGAGCGCTGAACCAGCTCTTCCGAACGGGCCTTGGACGCGCCGTATTGCGAAAGGCCCGGCTCGCGCGCCGCGAGGGACGAGACGTGGACGAAGCGGTGCGTGCCGGCTGCCGTCGCGGAGGCGAGCATCGCAAGCGTGCCATTGACATTCCCCGCTTCGAAGCCGGCGGTGTCCGGAGCATTGATCACGCCCGCGACATGGATCACCGCATCGCTTTCTTTCACGAGCTGCTGGAGCGCGTCACGGTCTTCGAGGCTTCCCTCGATCCATTCGACACCGTCGCGCACTTGCTGCGGACGCCGGGCGAGCGCGCGGACCAGATGGCCGCGCTCCACTGCAAGGTCGATGAGCCGCTGTCCGACGAAGCCTGTTCCGCCGGTGACGGCAAGGATCATAGGGGCGACCAGGGCCGTTCGTCCGCGGTGGCGTCTTCGCGGACCTCCGCCTGCGCGCCAAGGCGCTGAATGACGGCGTCGAGCAAGGGCGCGACGCCTTCGCCGAGCGGCGCGGAAATGGGGAAAGCAGTTTGGCCGGTTGCGTCTTCAAGCTCCCGCTTGAGTTCATGCAGCCGTTCCTCGGTGACGAGGTCGCTACGGCTCAGCCCAACGACTTCGGGCTTGCCGGCAAGGTCTGCACCGTAGCTTTCCAGCTCACCGCGCACCACGCGCCAGGCCTCGACCGGATCGTCGCCCGCAGCATCGACGAGGTGCAGCAGAACTTCGGTCCGCTCGACATGCCCGAGGAATCGATCGCCGATGCCCGCGCCTTCAGCCGCGCCCTCGATCAGGCCGGGGATGTCGGCAAGCACGAACTCGCGGCCCTTGTGCCGGACGACACCGAGCTGGGGGCGGAGCGTTGTGAACGGATAATCGCCGACCTTCGCGGAAGCGTTGGTGACCGCGTTGAGGAAGGTCGACTTGCCCGCGTTCGGGAGCCCGACGAGGCCGACGTCGGCAAGCAGTTTCAGCCGAAGCCAGATCCACATCTCCTCGCCCTCGATGCCGGGCTGATGCTGGCGCGGGGCGCGGTTGGTCGAGCTCTTGTAGCTGGCATTGCCTCGACCGCCCATTCCGCCTTCAAGCAGTACGACGCGCTGGCCTTCGACCGTCAGGTCGGCGATGAGACTGCGGTCCTCGTCATCGGCGAGAAGCTGCGTTCCGACCGGAACCTTGATCACGAGATCGGGCGCGGCGGCGCCGGTGCGATTCGAACCGGAACCCCCGGTCCCACGCTTCGCCCGGAAGTGCTGGGTGTAGCGAAAGTCGATCAGCGTATTGAGGCCGGGCACCGCCTCGAAGACGATGTCTCCGCCCTTGCCGCCGTCGCCGCCGTCGGGCCCGCCGAACTCGATGAACTTCTCGCGACGAAAGCTGACGGCGCCGGGGCCTCCGGAGCCGGATCGTACGTAGATCTTTGCCTGGTCGAGAAAATGCATGAACGCGCATGTAGGGCGGCGCGCCCGATATGACCACTCAGGCCATACGGGGGTGCCTTGCGGCGATTTCCGAACGAAGGGCTTCGGTCGCGATCCGTCTCGCGGCATCGCGCTGCAATCCGAGCGAACTCGTGATCGGTTCGCCAAGGAGAGAATCGCCGAGCGCCGCAAGCACCAGCCATAGAGTGCTTTCGGGACGTGATGTTCTTCGTGACCGACCCTCAGCTGCGAGACCAGGGCGCGGATCGAATCGAGGATCGGGTTCAGGGCATCGCGGTTGCCAGACAGGATCATCCAAGCGGCGAGGGCGCCCGCGCCTTCGCGATCGAAGGCGTCGAACGTGCCGTCGACGACCTCGCGAACGTCACGCTCGCCGACGCGGGCGCGCTCCACTGCCTCCGCGATGCTTCCGGTCACTCGGTCCGCGATCGAGCGTGCGAGTTCGGCCTGGAGGCCCGCTGCCGAGCCAAAATGATGGAGCAGGTTGGCGTGGGTTCGGCCGACCTTCGCGGCGACCGCTTTTAACGTTACGGCCTGCGGCCCTGAGCGAGCAGCAGCATGCGCGCGGCTTCCAGCGCGGCGGAACGGCTCTCTTCGGAGTTGAGGCGTTTACGGCTTATTGACACGTTTGTCAGTTAATATAACTTCCACCCATGAGCACGACGACCCTGCCGACTCCGTCAGACCTGACGATCACGCCGCGCGATCGGAAATTCGAACGCGGCGAACTCGATCCACGCCTGTGGCACGGCGGGAGTGTCGAGGCCACCGCCATTTACAATGCGCTGTCGACGACCTTCCCCGTCGGCGAGGCCTATTTCGTCGAGAGCGTTCGCGCCTTCCGCGAGGGCACTCCGCCGAAGCTGGCGCAGGAGATCAAGGGCTTCACCACCCAGGAAGCCATCCACAGCCGTGAGCATGCGGCCTTCAATCGCCGCGCCGCGGACTCTGGTTATGATCTGTCGAAGCTTGAAGCGCAGGTCGAATACAGGCTGAGCATCACGAAGACGAAGCCGCCGATCGTCAGTCTCGCGGCGACAATGGCGCTGGAGCATTTTACGGCGATCCTGGCCCACGAGCTTCTCGCCGACCCAAGCCATCTGGCAGGCGCCGACAAGGATGCCGCCGATCTCTGGCGCTGGCACGCCTGCGAGGAGATCGAGCACAAGGGCGTCGCCTACGACACCTGGCTGCACGCCACGCGCAACTGGCCGCGCACGAAGCGCTGGAAGGTGAAGGCGAAGGTGATGCTCTACGTCACCCGCAATTTCGTCGTCGACCGGACGGCGGGTTCGCTCGAGCTCATGCGGCAGGACGGCGTGAGCGGCCTTCGCGCGTGGTCGCGGCTGCTTTGGTATTTGTGGGTTTATCCGGGAATGTTCCGGAAGATCGGAGTCGCCTGGTTCAAATTCTTCCTTCCGAAATTCCACCCGTGGAACGAGGACGACCGGGATCTCCTCCGCGCCTATGAAGCGAGCGCCGCAGTCAGGGCAGCGCCGGCTCCGGTGAAGAAGGTCCGCAACGCGGCCTGAAGTTTGGCGGCAAGCGGCGGGACGCTTCACGGCCTCCCCGTAGCTACTCAGTCGCCATGACAATCCAGGACAGATTTGCCGCCATCGATTGGGATCGCGTTTCAGCGGATCTCGATGGGCGCGGCTGGACGACCACCGGCCCGTTGCTTTCGGCGGAGGATCGGGAGGCGCTGATCGCAGCGTACAAAGAAGACCGGCTCTTCCGGAGCACCGTGGTGATGGCGCGGCATGGCTTCGGCAAAGGCGAATATCGGTATTTCTCAAATCCCCTGCCGGAACTGATCGGGACGCTCCGCAAGGCGCTTTACGCTCGTCTCATCCCGGTCGCGAACCAATGGCGCGAACGCTTGGGCCAAGGCGATCTCCTGCCGGCAGAGCATGCGGAGTATCTCGAGCTATGCCATGCTGCCGGCCAGACGCGACCGACGCCGCTGCTGCTTCGCTACGGGCCGGGCGACTACAATTGTCTGCATCAGGATCTCTATGGCGACCTGAGTTTCCCTCTTCAGGCGGCCTTTCTGCTGTCGGAACCGGCGGGGTTTGAAGGCGGGGAATTCGTGCTCACCGAGCAGCGGCCGCGCATGCAGTCGCGGGTGCATGTCGTGCCGCTAAAGGCGGGCGAGGCGGTGATCTTCGCGGTCAATCACCGCCCCGTTCAGGGAGCGAAGGGCACGTATCGCGTTACGATGCGCCATGGAGTCAGCCCGGTGCGCAGCGGCAGCCGCCACACACTGGGCATCATCCTCCACGACGCGACCTAGGCGGCCAGCGCCTCGTCCTCCTCAACGGCTAGGGTCAGTCGGAGCAGGCGAGCCTGCGCCTCCGCTCCGCGCGCGCAACTGAGCCGAGGCGCGGAGATACCGAGCGGCTTGAAACCCAGCTTCTCGAGCACCCGGCCTGAGGCAGGATTGTCGAGGAAGTGTGAGCCTTCGAGCTGCGTGAAGCCAAGCGTCCGGGCGATGTCGATCAACGCCAGGCCGGCCTCGGTAGCATAGCCGCGGTCCCAGTAAGGTCTCGCGATCCAGTAGCCGAGCTCGACCGCACCCGATGGACGTCTGCCAAGCCCGCAAGAGCCAACGAGGCGCGGTGCGCCTTTTGTCCGGGCGAAGATCAGGAAGGACGGCAGAACGGGATCGCGCGGCTGCGCGAGAAAGGCTTCGGCGTCGCGAAGATGATACGGCCATGGCGCCGTCGCGAGATTGCGGACGATCATCTCGTCGGCAATCGCAGCGGCAAGCGCCGGGGCGTCTTCAGCCCAGCCGGGCCTCAGAAGCAGCCGTTCAGTCCTGGCGAACATCATTCCTTCTCCCTCCGTGAGCCGCGCCGTAGCGCCGCTCCGTGACTGTTTCGGGAGAAGAATTGGGCCCTTCAGATACAAAGAAGGGAGAAGAGGGGGCTTCCCTCTTCTCCCTTGTGACCTTGCGGTCGACTTTGGGCTGCCCCCTCCTGGGGTGGCCCTTATCGACCAGCCCCTATGCGTTTTCCTCGGTCGTAATCGGCATGACGTGCACGTACTTGCGACCAAGCTTGCCGTCGCGAAACGCGACGGTGCCGTCGGTAAGAGCAAAAAGCGTGTGATCCTTGCCCATGCCGACGTTGCTGCCGGCATGCCATTTCGTTCCGCGCTGGCGCACGATGATGTTTCCGGCGCGCGCGCTTTGGCTGCCGAAGAGCTTCACGCCGAGGCGCTTGCTTTCACTGTCGCGACCGTTGCGGCTGGAACCGCCTGCTTTTTTATGTGCCATGAGAAACTACTGCCTGAATTTCTTAAACGAGTGATTACTTGGCCTTAGGGGCCTTCTTGGCTGCGGCCTTAGCAGGTGCAGCATCCTTTGTCGACGGCGCCTTGTCGGCCTTTGCCTTCGGCTCGGCCTTCTTGGCCGGAGCTTCGGCCTTGGCCGGCTTCTCCGCCTTCGCAGGTGCAGCAGCAGCCTTGGTCTCGGCCGGAGCGGCTTCCGACTTCGGCTTCGCTGCCTTGGCCTTCTCGCCGCCGATGGACACGATCTTCAGGATCGTGTGGTTCTGACGGTGGCCCTTCTTGCGGCGATAATTGTGCCGGCGGCGCTTCTTGAAGACGGTGACTTTCTCGCCCTTTGCCTGGGCGACAATTTCCGCTCCGACCACGAGGCCAGCGACGGACTTCAGGTCCGAGCCTTCTCCGGCAAGGAGGACGTCGGTGATGTCGATCTTGTCGCCGGCTTCCCCAGCGAGTTTCTCGACGACGATCTTGTCTCCGGCGGTGACGCGATATTGCTTACCGCCCGTGCGCACGACTGCGAACATTGGCTCACTTCTCTGCAAAACTGGACGCGCGGTCGGGCTATAGACCCCGCGCGAAAGGCAGCCGCCTATGGCAGCGGCCGTGACCTGTCAACCGCGGGCGGCGTCGAAAAACTAGTGACGATGCTCCGGTCGGAGCTGGTAGCGGCTGCCGTCGAAGCCGTTGAAGTAGGCCTCGATCGCTGGGTGGTCGATCGGCTCGTCGCTCTCGTCCTGCATCAGGTTCTGCTGGCTGACGTAGGCGATGTAGCTCTGCTCGGCATTCTCGGCGAGCAGGTGGTAGAAGGGCTGGTCCTTCGAGGGACGCAGGTCCTCCGGGATCGCCTGATACCATTCCTCGCTGTTGGCGAAGACCGGGTCCACGTCGAAGACGACTCCGCGGAAATCGAACAGCCGGTGGCGAACGACATCGCCGATTCCAAACCGGGCCTTGGCCATCGGCAAAGCAGGTGTTGCGGAGTTCATGGCTGTGAAACGTTCGACGTGCGACATGGCTTCAATCTAGGGATCGCGCGCGGTTCCACAAGGCGGCTATGCAATGCCGGAACGCGCTGCTAGAGGCGCCTCCGCCCAGCCGGCATCGTCCGGCCAGCGCCTTCATACAAATGCGGAGAGGTGGCTGAGTGGTCGAAAGCACCGCACTCGAAATGCGGCGTACGGGCAACCGTACCGTGGGTTCGAATCCCACCCTCTCCGCCAACAGCTGATCCCCGATACAGCGCGAATAGGCCCGATTGGGCTGCTAAAATCCACGCAATTCAAACGTTTCTAGCCTAGCCGATAGTCCGGATGGGTCCCGTTGGGTTCGACAAATCTGTTTACGTTTTTGTCCGAATCAGGGAAATATCAGGGATGGCTTTCGTTGTGAAAGCCGGGAGGCTGGTATGCGTTTGACTAAGAAGGACATCGAGCGGGCGAACAAGCGGCGCAAGTATAGCGATGGGCGCGGGCTGTTCCTGTCTGTGAGCGCGGGAGGCCGCAAGACGTGGTCATTCTGCTACCGCTTCCCGGACCCCTCCAAGGACATCGTCGGCCCGAACGGTAAGCCCAAGAAAGGCTACCGCGAACGGGAGATGAGCTTGGGGTCCATCGACTTCATGGACGTGGACGAAGCGCGCGACCGCTGCGTGGAGCTTCGCCGGATGGTCCGGCAGGGCATCGATCCGATGGAGGAGCGTGACCGCGAGACGCGGCACGTGATTCGCCAGCAGCGCGATGGATCCACGTTCAAGGACATCGCTGAGCGCTACATCGACATCAAGAAGGCCGAATGGGACGCGGGCGGAAAGAGCGAGCAATCTTGGCGCGGCTCGCTGGCCAAGCACGTCTATCCGATCCTTGGCGACATGGCGGTGGATCGCATCGACCGGGCCGACATCATCGATCTGTTGCTGCCGATCTGGACGAAGGTGCCGGTTACGGCCACGCGCCTCCTGCCGCGCCTCGACCTGATCTTCAGCTTCGCCATTGAGGAGGGCTTCCGCTCCGGGAACAACCCGGCTGACCGGGACAGCCTTCGCAAGTCGCTCCCGAAGGCCAGCAAGGTTCACAGCCCGAAGAAGCACAAGGCGATGACCTACGCCGAAGTGCCAGCGTTCGTGACCTCGCTCCGGAAACAGAAGGGCGTGACGCCACAAGCGCTTGAGTTCCTGATCCTGACCGCGCTTCGCACGTCCGAAGTGATCGGTGCGACGTGGGATGAGATCGATGAGGAAGCTGGCGTGTGGACGATCCCGCGCAACGCATGAAGATTAAGCGAACCGGGAACGGTGAGGAGCGGATGCCGCACCGCGTGCCGCTGTCCGAGCGAGCGCTAGCGATCCTCAAGGCCGTTCCGCGTGAGGAGGGCAACCCGCACGTTTTCATCTCCCGGACGAAGCCGGGCAACGGCCTGAGCAACATGGCGATGCTCGACCTTCTCAAGAACGACATGGGCTATGCCGGAAAGGCGACAGTCCACGGTTTCCGCTCCGCGTTCCGCACCTGGGCGGCTGAGGCCACGGACTATCCCGACCAGTTGGCCGAGTTCGCGCTGGCGCATTATGACGACGACGAAACGGTTGCAGCTTATCGGCGCACCGATCTTTTCGACAAGCGCAAGCCTTTGATGGCTGATTGGGCGGCGTTTGTTGAAAGCGTAAAGGCATGAAGCTCCCGGAGTGGAAATCGAGCGACCCGGAGGACCAGCGGGCGCTGACTCGCTTCATCATCGCTGAGCTCGACCGGGCCGATGAGGCCGCTCTAGCGGCAGCGAATGACGGACCGGGCGCGCAGTTCATCGGCATATGGGGACAAGCTCAAGGTCTTCTCGCCCGGATCGGGCTGAAGTTGCCATTACCGGAACCCGCGAAGCGACCGGGACCAAAGCCCAAAGACGATCTCACCGACATTGAACGCGCCGCGCACGATGTGCCGCGAATCAGGGCGCTCTTTCAGCTTCATTGGAACAAGCGAAATCGCACGACGCGGCCAATGGCGGAGGACATCGCCGCCGAACGATGGGAATTGAGTGCTGGCGAACGGGCCAAGCTCATCAACAGATTTCGGCGGAAGCCCTAACTTTCGCGGCAATTAGCCGCCGAACTGCTGCGCTCTCCGTTGTAGCGATTGGGGCCGATTGGCTCTCTTTAAGTCCCCGTCACAAGGACGGAGGACACAATGACCACAACCATCAAGGCCCCATCTCTCGTCATTCGACCGCGAGATTGGATGCGCGAACTAGGCGTCGGCAAGCACGGCCTAGCAATCCTGATCCGCGATCACGGCCACCCCAAGCCTTTCGCTCTCGGCAAGCGCAGCAGCGGCTTCGACCGGGCGGAATGCGAAGCGTGGCTTGAGGCCCGCAAGGCGCAACGCGATCAGGCCAATGCGTAATGAGCGAGGAGCCGGAGCCGTATCACGGCCCGTTCGTGGTCCTCGCGCCTGATCCGCTTGGCTACCGGGTGAGTGTCGATCCGGCGAACGATCCGGACCTCATCCGCACCTATCGGATGAAGAACGATGCGTGGGCCTATGCCCGCGATCTGTGGACCACGCTCCGCGCTCCGCTGCGCGATCTGACTGAGAGCAACACCGCCCGCGCTGCCGAAAAATAACGGCGCGAAAAAACCTGTTCGATCTGAATTGGCGGCAGCGGACCTCTCTCCTCGGAAGGAGAAACCACTATGACGATCTACACGACGAAGGCCGCTTGCCAGCTTCTTGGCCGCGACCGGAAACAGCAAGAAGGCGACATTGCCACCGGCCACTGCGGACATGTTCCCGCTTCGGTCAACGGGATGCGCCATTGGCGCGATGACGACCTAGCCGCCGAACTGCTCTTCATGGATCTGCGGCGTGAAGGCTATTCGGTGAAGATTGCCGGGTTGATCGCTACCCGGCTGCGCACCGCGACGCGCGAGCACCCGGAAGCCGCCCAGCTCACGCTCGTCACGATGATGAACGGCAATCGCTTCGCGGTCCCCACGGCGGACCTCGACTTGGCGAACGGCTGGACCTCTGGCGGCCCGGTTCGCGAGGCGCTGATGATCGACGTGCGCAATCTGCGGGCGCGGATCAGCCAGCTTCTTGAGGCTTACGAGCCGGTGATCGGGGCGGCGATGACGACGCCTGAAAGTGCAAGCGCCCGCTCCGATGAAGGAACGGGCGCAGCGCTAGGGGAACCGGAAAGGAATGACCCTGAAGCCGGTCCTGCTGCGGACGCGCATCAGAATAAAGAGGAACCGACGCGCATCGGGCAGGTCACTTCGCTCGATGAGTTGCCCGCCGTCCGCGCATATCTGATCCGGATCGAGGCGAAGGCGGTGAATTTCCAGCGCGCCAAGATCGAAGTGACTGAGGACGGCTATCCCCGAACTGTGGGCCAGGTGCGCTTCGACGCGAAAGGCAACGTGAAAGTCACCGGAAAGGCGGAGCAGCCGACAGAGGCCGAAGCCGCTGCGATCAAGGAAGCCTTCAAGAATGTGAAGCTCCCGACGATCGTTCATCTTGAGGTGGTCACCGAGCCGCCTCCCGGCGTGAACCTCTCCGATCCGAACATCTACCTCTGCCATGACTTCGACGGGCGGGTGGTGATGATCCACCAGCGCTATCAGACGAAGGACGGCGGCAAGGGCTTCATCCCTTGGACGCGGTGGAGCGACGGCCAGTGGCATCAGATGGAGCCGGAGGTCATGCCGTTCTACGGCCTCCCCGGCGCGAAAGAACATAGCACCCTCTTCCTGCATGAAGGCGCTAAGAGTGCCGCGTTCGTGAAGCGGCTGTTGGCTGGCGAAGAGTCACCCGACCGCTTTCCGTGGCTCGATGAGCTTCGTTACGGCGCGCATGTCGGCTGGATCGGCGGAGTTCACGCCATCAACCGCAGCGACTGGGCGAAGCTCGCCGCGATGGGTTGGAAGCGCGTCGTCATCATCGCGGACAACGACCATGACGGGAAGGGCCTGAAGGCCGCGCACGAGATTGCCGCGCCCGAGATTGCCGCCGAGCGCTTCGCATCGAATGTCTGGATTTGCGCTTTCGATGCCCGGTTCAAGGATGGCTTCGATCTAGCTGATCCGCTGCCTGACGAGATGTTCGACGGCGAGCGCTTCGTCGGGCCGATGTTCACTGACTTCCTGATCCCGGCGACCAAGGCGACGTTCCTGTTGCCTGTCGAGGGACGCGGAAGGCCGACCGCCTTGCTGCGTGACGAGTTCGCAGCGCAAGTCGCCTACACCGCGCAGCCACCGCGGATCATGTTTCGTCACCATCCGAGCCGCGACCGAAGGCCGGAAGAGTTCAACACGATTATCGCGCCGTTCTCCGATGTGAAGGACACGGCGCAGAAGGTCTTTGAGCGCATCGAATGCCAGCACGAGCGCATGGTCTATCGTCCGGGCTTCCCGTCCGGGTCGCTCACGGTCGATGGGCAGCGGTGCTTCAACGTCTATGAAGGGCCGAACATCACGCCTGTTCCGGGCGATGCTGGGCCGTGGGAAGCGTTCCTAGAGCACCTGTTCCCCGACGCCGAAGAACGGCCCTTGGTCATGAAGTGGCTCGCCACTCTGATCGCGAAGCCGAAGGTCCGGATGCGCTACGGGATGCTCCTGATCTCCGCCACGCAAGGCGTCGGCAAGAACACGCTGGGCATGATCCTCCGCACACAGGCGGGAGCGTCCAACGTGAGCTTCCCTTCCGAGAGTTCGGTTGTGGACAGCGCGTTCAACGGCTGGGCGGCGCGCAAGCGGCTGATCTTCATCAGCGAGTTCTATTCCGGTCAGAAGCGCAAGGCTTACGACAAGCTCAAGTCGCTCGTCACCGATGATGTGATCGAGGTCAACGAGAAGGGCGTCAACCAATACGAGTTGGACAACGCGGCGACGATCATCGCGTGCTCAAATTCCGAAGAGGCGCTGTATCTGGACGATGAGGATCGGCGCTGGCTCGTGCCGACTGTTTCGGAAACGCTGCAAGCTCCGGAATGGTGGGCCGACCTCCGCCAATGGCTCGCGAGCGACGGGCCGGGAATCATCCTGCACTGGGCGCAGCGATACGTTGCCGACCACGGCTTTGTCGGGACCGGCGACCACGCACCGGGGTCAACGCGCAAGCGAGCGATTGCGGAGGCTTCCCGATCACCGGCGCTGAGGCTCGCGACCGAACTGGCCGAACATCTCACGACGCTGGACCGCAAGGTCATTCTGCCGATGCGCGACGTTCGCAAGTGGATCGCCCTGCAACTCGGCTTCCGTCACGCGGACGGCTCCGCGAACATCGCGGACAAGCGGCTGGGGAAGCCGGAGACAGTCACGAAGGGGCTGAAGAAGGCCGAAGGCGTGACCGTCTGGGCCGACGCTCTGCGGCCCAAGATCGCCGGCACGCGGGACGCCGTGGTGATGAACTTCAAGCCGGAGCCGGATGCGCTCTGGCCCGACATCAAGGAGCACCTGACGAACATAGAGGGAGTGAAGCTCGATGACCCAATGTAACCCGGACACGAACGGACACGAGAAAAGGGGACGGGGACGGGTGAAACCCCTTTTCTCTCCCGGACAGAATTAAATCGGAAGAAGGAAGAGAAGGGGATTTAATCGGCGGCGATAGCGAAACTAGGCCTTTCGCCGTCCCCCGTCCCCTTTCGCCCGACGATCCGGCTGCGCTGGACCGCTTCCTAGCCGACAACCCGGCGATGACTGTCCGCGATTGGAAGGGCAAAGGCTTTCACGCGTTCGCGCCGTTCGACAAGCACTACGTCCTTCCGAACGAGCTTCCTTGGGACAAGTTGGACCGGGACGAAGTGCGGCGGCTCGCCACCAGCGAGAAGGCCCGCTTCCTTACTCGTGGCCAGCGAATGGCCGCTGGGCGTGATCCTGGGCTGGAATGGGATGAGCGCAGCCGATCCTACCGGCTGAAGGCCGACGCCACTCCTGCACCAGCTACGGCCACCGGGGCGATGCTGACCCCTACCCCCATCGAAAAGTTCGTGGTGGCCCAAATCCAAGACCGGCGGCGGCCACGATTAAAAATGCAAACACGGAAAATCGCGAGGGTGACGATGCCTGAACCCACAGCTTTCAACATGAACAGCCGTGAGCGCGTCATCTTCGACGAGATCATGGAGGAGCGCTCGGACTGGTCTGAGCACCAAGTTCGCTTGGCCACGATCCTCGCACGCGAAATGCTCCGGCTCGCTCAGGCGCAACAAGACCTGCAGCGCACCGGCTACGTGACCCACAACGGGCGCGGCAACCCGGTTGTGCATCCGCTTGTTCGGGTGCTCGATCAGGCCGTCAAAAAGGTCTGCGCATACCGACGCACACTCGGCATCAGTGCGCGGGCGCAAGGCGGCGAAGCCCGCGACATTGCACGCCGCCGCGCGATCCGCCTCCAGCAACAACGAGACGCCGTGCGCGACGAAGACAACCTAATCGCATTTCCGACACAAGGAGACAGGACATGACGCGTGAAGAAGAGGACTGCTCAGTCAAGGTGATCGAGTTCTGCCGCACCCACTTTCGCAAGCTTGGATCGGAGGAGTTCGCGAAGATGGGCGCTCGATCCGAGGACGTGGCAATCGCCGCCTGTTACTCCGCCTTTGACCTCGCCTCCGCCCACAAGGGCGATGCGTTCGCGGGCATCGAGTTAGCTCGCACCGCGCTGGACGTGATCGAGCGGAGTTTGCTGACCGGAGAAACGGTCCTGTGAACGCTTGGCCGCGCGCCTTGGTCAGCGGTGTGCGATGCATGGCGCGTCCGCGTCGGCCCGATGCTGAGGCTCACGCCGTGCGCGAAGCGGCGAAGATCGTACGAGCAGAAACCGGGCTGACGAGCGCGAAGGGCATCGGCGGCGAGATTGCGGCCCGCGTCGTCCCTGCGGTAATGAGAGAGATTGAGGGCGATGCGCTGGAACTTGCGCTGGCCGCAATAGAACGGGACTTGATCGGCTCTCCGTTTCAGCGGCTCGCATCATGCCCTGAAATCGACACTGCTTCCCTGTTCGTTGAAAGACAGGTCGAGAGGCTTCGCGCCAGATCGGGTCGTTATCTCTCGCCGACCGAGCAGTTGGTGGAACGCCAAACCATTGCCGCCGAGGTCACAGACGTTTTAGCAGCGCGTTATGATCGGCAATTGCGTGCCTGCTAATGCCGATTTCAGAGGTTTAGCGACTAGCATGGATAGATGATGGCTAATGACAATGGGCAGCGCGGCTTCCGCAGATGGGTGAGCTGGGCGTTCGCTCTCGTGAGCTTGGTCGCGGCGGCCTTGTTCCAACAAGCGATAGGCGCCTTCGCGACCAACAGGGGTTGGGACCAGATACTAATCAGCGGCTGGCAAGAAATCACAAATCTGGGCCTTCAGGATGTGGTTGTCTTTGCCTTCTTCACCTTGGGCGGGGCCACCCTCGCACTATGGGTCGAGTTTTGGCTCAGGGACAGGCGCGAAGCGAAGGCACGGCAGGAGCAACTGGCTTTGTCGTCCACTGCATATCTTCGATTTTCCGAGGATAATGGCGAACCGTTAGTGGTGGAGCTTGGCGAGCAATCCGAAAACGTCTCCTACTTCGCATGGTATGTGAACAACGGCGGGACGAGGCGCAACGAGGCCACGATGATCTTTGTCGAGTTCGAGAAAGAAATCCCTGCGCCTGCGGTTGTCGCTCATTCCGGAAAGCCGGGCGAATGGCGGGAGATTGCCTCCACCGATCGATTCGCATTTGTCGAGCTAAAGGGCTGGCCTGATGGTGAGGTGACTGTCCAAGCAGTTGACTCTAAAGCCTTGGGACTGGACCGCCGCCACGAATTGCTCGTTTGGCGATCTTATGCGCCAGTTGACTAATTAGAATCGAGTAGCACGCGCGAGAACGCAGTATTTCCGCGCCGGGACAGTCGATCCTCCGTCATCGATCAACGGAGAACGACATGACCTACCATTTCCCACGTTCCCTCGCCCACGGCGGCTTCCGCGTTCGCGCTGAGCAAGGCCCGGAGCAGATGATGCGTCAGCTTCGCAACGCCATCGAGGATTTCACGACGCGGCATGACGAGCGCGTGACCAATCTGGAAGCGGCGCTGAACAGCATCAACGCTGGCGGCGGCGTGAACATCTCCGCTCCGCAACTGAATGTCGGAGCCGATCCGGAATACACCCGGACGTTCAACAGCTACTTTCGACGCGGCGAGGGCGAAGAGTTCCTGCGCTCGCAGAACGCCACCGGCGACCGCGCGGCCATTCACGCGGCGATGAGCGTCGGCACGGCCGGTGACGGCGGCTATCTGGCCCCAACGAGTGGGACCGCACCATTCTTGAGGCACAGCGGGCGACCTCGCCTATGCGTCGTCTCGCGACGGTGCAGCCCACGAGCGTTGGCGCGTTCACGAAGCTCTGGGACGCGAAGAACTGGGGATCGGGCTGGGTTGGCGAAACCGCCGCGAGGCCGCAGACGACCAGCACGCAGCTTGCTCCGATTCCGTTCGCATCGGGTGAGATTTACGCAATGCCGGCTGCGACCCAGCGGCTGCTCGATGACGCGGCGATCAACATCGACGTTTGGCTGCGCAATTCGGTGCAGGCGGAGTTCAGCCGCCAAGAAGGCATCGCCTTCATCGCCGGCGACGGCACCAACAAGCCCGCTGGCTTCCTGAGTTACGTGACCGGTGGCGCCAACGCGGGGACCCATCCGGGCGGCGTGATTGAGACTGTTGAGAAGGCGCTTGATCCGGCGGCATCGGCTGCGACCGTCGATAACCTGATTGACTTCGCTTACGGGTTGGACGCGCCCTACAGAAACAATGCCACCTGGCTCATGAACAGCCTCACGGCGGCGATGCTGGCGAAGCTCAAGGACGCGGACGGTAACCTGATCTGGCGCGAGAGCCTGATCGTCGGACAGCCCGCAACCCTGTTGGGCCGTCCGGTCGAAATCGACGAGGCGATGCCCGCTCCAGGCCTTGGTGCGATGCCGATTGCGTTCGGGGATTGGAAGGCTGGATATCTAATCAACGACCGCATTGGCACTCGCGTGCTGCGCGATCCTTACAGCAACAAGCCGTTCGTGATGTTCTACGTCACGAAGCGCGTTGGCGGCGGCGTCCTCGATCCGAATGCGATCAAGGTGCTCAAACAGCCCTAACGGCACTATTCCTTAGTTGGCTTCGGCTCCGGTTTAGGCTCAGGCCTTGGCGGAGCCGGAGGCTTTTTCGCGCCGTCGTCATACTTGCGAAATTGTTCAGGCGGAGGCTTTGCCATGTAGTGAAACTACGGCAATAAAAGCCGTGTGTCTAATGGCTTTGAGACATTCGCAGACTTGCCGCCCGAGCTTCAAGTAGAGGCTCTACGCGAAGGCGAGAAAATGCTTGAGCTTCAACTCACGGTGGCGAACGCCGCCGACGCTCGCGCTCTCGCTTGGTCCGGTTTTTTATTGACCGGAGGGACCGCTTCTTTGGGAGGCGGCATCGCCCTCTTCAACAAATCGCCCGCGGACATTTGGCTTGGCTACGTCGCAATCTTGTTCGGCTTACAACTTCTGATCGCCGCGTGGCTCTCGCTGTCGACAGTCGCTCCAAAGCGCTTTTGCCTGCCCGGAAACCAGCCGTCCTCATGGCTGCCGGAGAACTGGGAGTGCGTGGGCGATGACCCGCGAAGATTCGCCGATCCCGAATTGATCAAGCGCGCGACATCGATAACTCGATTGTGAAGAATATGGCCGCCGCTGAAACCAACGCGAAGCGAATGCACCGGTCATTCAAGTGGGGCTTCATCTCTGTTGTTGCCGCTGGCGTTCTACTCTTGCTGACCGTCACGTATCGCCAGTTCACGATCCAAGAACCGAACTCCGAATTTGTCGGTCGCAATCCATAGGAGGTAAAGCATGGATCAGCGCGTTGTCATGCTGGTCGACGATTTGCGTAGTTTGCCGACCAATGAGCCGGTGGATCTGATCGGCTTCAAGGACCAGATTGTCTTCCTCCACGGCGATGTCGACAACGAGGCCGACCGCGTCACGTTGATCGAGATCTACCTCTCACTGATGGAACTGGCCGAACGACAATTCATCGCGCAAGGGGCAGATCCCACCGAAATTCGCAACTTGAAGAATGCGGAACATAAGTTCTTCTGCATCAAGGAAGCGACGATTGGCGAGAACGTCGATCCCGACCTTCTCCTGCAAGTGACACAACGCGAAGTTGATGCGGGCCGACTGCCAGCCGACGACGGACTATATCAGCATGCAAAGGACGGCGCGGCAGTCTTTGGACGCGGGAGTGCGCCTGAGCGAAAGGGATTTTTCAACAAGCTTTTTGGCCGCTGACGACTCAGCTTGTTCACGAATCGTTCTCATCCGCATATGCGGAGAGAATGTCCACGAAGCACGTCCGAACGACCGGCGACCTCGTGCGCTTCGGCGCATCCCTCCGGCTCGACTGTAGTGGCTGCGGAGCCGCGCGGACCCTCTCCGGGCCGGAAGCCGTGCAGACCTTCGGGTTGGCTCCCCTCACCCATGCGCGGGCGCGGGCGAAGTGCTCGCGATGCGGGGTGAAGGCGGCTCGCATCGTGGTGCTTCCGCCGTTGTAAGACGTCGCTTTGGCCAGCCCTTTCAATACAGCTTTCCGCTGCTAGCATCTTCCCATGACGAAGGCTTCGAGAGGTCGACAGGCGCGACGTTTTGGCGGTGGAGGTTCAAAGCCGCCCGTTAATGATGTCCCAGTGTCCAGCCATGCGCCACGGGACGAACCTCACTTAAGACGGCTTGAGATTTTCGGGGGCTAGCTCTCAGCACGATAAGCGCCCTTTTTGCGGCCGTGGCCGCTGTCAGTTCGTGTCAGCAGACTGCCGCAACGCGAGGTGATCGAACGACGCCCTACAAGATCGCCTTGTTCCAGACGCGCACGGATGAATTCCGAAAGTTCATGACAGCTGGTCAGCGCCTAGATGCGGCCTTCCGGAAGGCGCTTTTTGTGAATCCCGTTTATATGGAAACGTCCGAAGATGCGTTGAAGATGACTGACGCGCAGTTGCAGGATGCAAACGCAAAAGTCGCCTTCATGATCGACGAATACACGACTTGGTTGAACGATGCTCAGGCCGTCAACGTGGGTTGGACACCTGAGACGACTATGGCCGTCAATCGGTCGCTTGAGGCCAGCGAAAGGGCGATGGGCTGCTACTTCGCATTCGGTCCTTCTGCTCGGACAAACGTGAGAGCGGATTATTGGGCAGGTGTTCGTCAGCGAACGGCCCAAGAATGTCCAAAAACGCGGGCAAGTGTTGTTCAGTTCGATGAGGCGCTTTTGGAGGCCTACAACCTCATGAAAAAGGACATAGACGCCGTCACGCTTCCGAATATCTAGAGCCCGCTCCCGTCCGGGAAAAATTCGGGGTTAGGCTCCCGGCCACGGAGACGAACTCATGTTTTTCAGCACATTAGGCGATCCGCAGTCGGACACCCTCTCCGCCAGCGCCCATCGAAAGGGCATTCGACCTTAAGGGCAGATTGATCTCAGCCTCGTTGATCAACGACCGGTCGACCACCGCCTGGGTCATCGTCGCGGCCTATTTTGCCGGTGCCGCGGCAGCGTTTTGGGCTAGTGGCGCGGCGCGCAAGCGCGAACGTCAATTCTGGATCGGTACCGCGCTGTTGCTCACCTTCCTGGGGTTCAACAAGGAACTCGATCTTCAGACTTTCCTCACCGAAACGGCTCGGAAGCTGGCCCACTATGAAGGCTGGTATGATCAGCGGCGATTGGTCCAGGGCCTGTTTTTGCTGCTCCTGGCGGCGGGACTGATTGTGGCGATCATCGCGCTCGCTCGCCGGCTCCGGCGTTCGCCGTTGCCGGTCAAGTCTGCAGCGCTCGGAATTGCGCTGTTGTTCGCATTCGTGGTCATGCGCGCCGGTTCGTTCCACCACATCGATCGATGGGTGACCGTTAATATCGGGGGTTTGCGCAGGGCTGGTGGCTTGAGCTCGCGGGTATTGCGGTGATCGCCGCTTCGGCTCTCGCCTATCGGAATCTGCCGCGACGAAAATCTCGCTAACTCACATCAGATATTTGAACCGCTGTTTCCGGGCTGCGTTTTTCGGTGTCGCTACGGGTTGTAGCTCACAAGGAGGCAGGCATGGCCGGATCGAAGGCGAAGCGCGGCTTTGCTGCGATGGACCCCGCGAAGCAGCGGGAGATTGCAAGCAAAGGCGGCCGGGCTAGCCACGGCGGCGGCCGTAAGAGTGCAAGCAGTATGAGCCGCTAATAAATCTGTGTGAGAGCGGCGCCGGGCGGATGATCATCCGTCCGGCGTTCTCTCTTCTTGCAACGGCGTGACAGCGGCAACCGCGCAGCATTACGGTCGTTGTCAGACCGTAATGTATCGCTCCAATCTCAAAAATCGTGACAAGGGCAGGGCCATCGCAGGGGTGATCGCAATCCACGCGGTCCTGCTGTTCATGCTCCTCCATCTCTCGGGACGGATAGATCTCGCCGACCCGCAAAGCGTCATGCGCGTCTTCGACGTCAACGAAGTGCCGCCGCCACCGCCTACTCCGCCGGTCACCCCTAAGCAGGCGGAAGAAACGCAGAAGCCGAAAGAGCGGGAGGGCGCGGCCGCACCCGCGAACATGAAGAGCCAGGCGACGCCCGTGGTAGCGCCGAAGCCGCGGATCGAGCTGCCCGTTCCAGTCCCCGTGACTCCGACCAAGACCCCCAACGAAGGCGCCGCGCCGACGCAGGGGGCGTCGAACGTACCGGGGCCGGGCACGGGTGCAGGCGGCACCGGGGCGGGCACGGGTTCGGGCGGAGCAGGCAGTGGGACAGGCGGAGGCGGACAGGGGCTTGCCGCCGTCCGGACGAGGCTTGCGACGCGGCCGCTTCGAGGGCGCGACTTCCCGCCTCAGTTGCTCGACGCCTGGCCGCGCGGCGCGTGGATCCGGATGCGGTTCCGCGTCGACGCGAACGGTGCGATTATCCAGTGCATCGTCGATCAGGGGACCGGAAACCCGGCCATCGATTCGCAGGTGTGCAGCATCGCTCGCCAGCGGCTCCGGTACACGCCGGCGATCGATCGAAGCGGTCAACGGGTTGCGGATTGGGCCGGCTATGGGCAGGAGCCTCCGCGCTAGCCGACAAAGAAAGCCTGACGATGATCGAAGCCGAATGGTGGGAATATGACAACGCTGAGGAAATGGCCGAGGCCGTCGCCGGCGACATCGCTTTCATCATCGAGAGCGCACTCGATGCGCGCGGCTCTTCGCTGATCGCGCTTCCGGGCGGCGATACCGCAGAGCCCATCCTCAAGGCCCTGGCGGCGAAGAAGCTGCCGTGGAAGCAGGTGACGATCATTCCCACGGACGAGCGGCTGGTCCCGATGGACGACGAGCGCAGCAATGTGCGCGCAATCGCCCGCACATTCCTTCCGGCGGGCGCGCGGGTGATCCCGATCGCGGCGGACATTCCCGATTACAGGCTCGCAGGCAATTCGGCCGATGCGCGGCTTCAGGATCTGCCCTGGCCACCGGACCTCGTCTGGCTCGGGTGGGCAAGGACGGTCACACAGCGTCGCTTTTCACTGGGCCCGATCTTCAGGACGCCTTGGATGCTCCGAAGGCGCGCCGCGCGGTTGGGGTCATGCCGGACCCGATGCCGGAGGACGCGCCGGTGCCGCGCGTAACGCTCACGCGATCGGCGATCCTGTCGGCCCGAACCGTCCTCATTACGTTGAAGGGCGACGACAATCGCGAGATGCTCGAAGGCGCAATCGAGGACGGTCAAAGCTCAAAGCTGCCGATCGGCCGAGTGCTCGCCGAGGCGGAGCAGCCGATCGACATTCACTGGGCGCCCTGAGAATGTTCTGCAGACATTAGTCCTGCAGCAGGTCAGCCCGCGAGTGATCCTTTGCTCGGCCGAATGTCCGGAGCAGCCGGATCAATTCGTCGACCGAAGGAACGTAAACTCGCTGTCCTTGGACCGTGACTTCCTCGCGCGTAGATAATGCGACGTCGCGCCAGCCGTCGGGCGTTGCGACGCTGAAGCCGGCCATCACTTCAACGGGTATCGGCGGCTTCGTCCAAGTGCCGAACACGAGCGACCGGAACCGATCGTTCGGCTTGCCGCTTTGAGGCCGCTCGCCCACGCGCTTCAGGAATTCTTCGCCATCAGGGGCGGACATCACAAGATCGACGTCCTTTACCTGATCGATGCTGCGTCCGTGAAGAACGACAGCCGCGCTCCCGATGATCCACCACGGGTTTCTGGCGCACGACGCCGCTTCGGAAACCATCGCCAGAGTTTCGGCGAGTGCCGGAGTCATGACCATGGTGAGTGAATGGCCGCGGTGCGAAGGATCCGCAATGCGTTGAAAGCTAGGCCACCATCACCTGAAGCAGGCTGATTGGCCCGAATGCGATCACCCGGAGCAACGCAGGCCCGAATGTGATGGTCGCGGCGATCGCGCCGAAAATGATCCAGGCGACGAGAAACCGAAAGAGAGCGGACATAATCCCCTTTTCGAATAGCGGTTGCAGACACCGCGCAAGGTTGGGGCTCGCACCCCCGCGTCGCTTCAGAAGTGAACGAGCCCCGCCGCCACGATACGCAATCGGTTGCTGGGCGAAACCTTACCCAAAGTTAGCCCTGTCTCGGAACTAGACTTCTTCCAGCCGCCTGCCGCGCGTTTCTTTCAGGAAGAAGAGCGAGACGAGTATGGGGATCACGGTGAAGACGACCGGGTACCAGAGGCTCGCGTAGGTGTTCCCGGTAATCGCCGCCAAGGCGAAGCTTGTCACCGGAAGAAAGCCGCCAACCCAGCCTGTACCGACATGGTAAGGAAGCGACATGGCGGTGTAGCGCACCCGCGTGGGGAACATCTCTACGAGAGCGGCCGCCTGCGGTCCGTACAAAGCGGTCGCGGCCACTGCGAACACCATCAGCCAGAAGAAGATGATCGGGAGGTTCATCCGGCCGGGATCGGCTTTCGCCGGATAGCCCTCGGCGGCAAGGGCGGCCTTGACCGTCTTGGCCGTCGCTTCCTTCAGCGCCTTGAGTCCTGCAGCGTCCAGGCCGCGGCCGTCCGGCACTTCGATCTGCTGGATTCCGACCGCGATGATTGCCCTGTCGCCGGGGTAGCTGCGGTTCGTGTACGAGATGCCGGTCGAGGCGAGCAGGCTCTTGGCAATGTCGCAGCTCGTGTCGAAGCGCCGCGTCCCAACGGGATCGAACTGTACCGAGCAGGTCGCGGGATTGGCGTGAACCTCGACCGGCCGCTTCTGCTGCGCCTGAACGAGCGCCGGGTTCGCGGCTGCGGCTATGCCGTGGAAGCCGGGGTAGTAGGCGATCAGCGCGAGCAGCATACCGCCGATCATGACCGGCTTGCGGCCGACGCGGTCGGACACCCAGCCGAAGAAGACATAGAGCGGCGCGCTGGCGATCGTCATCGCGAGCACCAGCGCATCCTTGGTCGAATCGGGAACGCCCAGCGACTTGGTCAGAAAGACCTGGACGTAGAAGAAGGACAGGTACCAGACCGCGCCTTGGGCACACATGATTCCGAAGAAGGCGATCAACACGCGCTTCAGATTGTCCCAGCGGCCGAAGGCTTCGCGGAGCGGTGCAGTGCTGACCGCTCCTTCCTCCTTGAGCTTCGCGAAGGCGGGACTTTCGGAAAGCTTGAAGCGCAGCCAGACGGAGATGATCAGCAGCACGACAGAGACGAGGAACGGGACTCGCCAGCCCCATTCGAGGAAGTGCTGTTCGCCGGTCGCGCTACGCGTTCCGAGGATGACGAGGAGACCGGCAATGAGGCCGAGCGATGCAGTGATCTGAATCCAGCCGGTTGTCGCGCCGCGCTTATTGTTAGGTGCGTGCTCCGCGACATAGATGGCCGCGCCACCATACTCGCCGCCGAGCGCGATGCCCTGCAAGATGCGCAGCAGGATGAGCAGGATGGGTGAGACGATGCCCGCCGTGGCGTAGGTCGGGAGAATGCCGATCAGGAAGGTCGAAGCGCCCATCAGGCTGACGGTCGCAAGGAAGGCGCCCTTGCGGCCGAGACGGTCGCCGATCACCCCGAAAATGAGCGCGCCGAGGGACGAAAGGCGAAACCGGCTGCGAACAGGCCGAGCGCCGCGACCAATCCGGCAGTCGGGTCGAGCCCCGCGAAGAAGACCTTCTGAATGGTCGTCGCGAGCGATCCGAAGATGAAGAAGTCGTACCACTCGAACGCGGTGCCGGCCGACGATGCGGCAACGACGCGTTTCATCGACCAAGCTTTTTGATCGCTCATTCTGCTCCCCCTGCCGGTCAAGGGTTAGCGGCTATGAGCGACGCTGCAAGCGCTTAGGCAGGAGCCTTCTGGAACTCGCGCGCTCCGGCGAGGAGCTGGTCGACGACCGTCGGATCGGCGAGCGTCGACGTGTCGCCGAAGCCTGCGGTTTCGCCCTCCGCGATCTTGCGCAGGATCCGGCGCATGATCTTGCCGGAACGGGTTTTGGGAAGCGTCGGCGCGAACTGAATTCGCTCGGGCGATGCAAGGGCGCCGATCTCCTTGCGTACCTGCTGATTGAGTTCGCGGCGAAGGTCCTCGCCGCCTTCCTCGCCGGCGTTCAACGTCACGTAGGCGTGGATCGCCTGGCCCTTGATGTCGTGAGGGAAAGCGACAACCGCTGCTTCGGCCACGAGAGGATGGGCGACTAGCGCGCTCTCGACCTCGGCGGTTCCGATGCGATGGCCGGAGACATTGATCACGTCGTCGACGCGGCCGGTGATCCAGTAATAGCCGTCCTCATCGCGCCGGCATCCGTCGCCGGTGAAGTAGAGTCCGCGATAGGTGGAGAAATAGGTCTCGAAGAAGCGCCGATGGTCGCCCCACACAGTGCGCATCTGGCCGGGCCATGAGGCGGAAATGCACAGGTTTCCGCTTGTCGCGCCGTGCAGTTCCTTGCCTTCCGAATCGACTAGCAGCGGCTTCACGCCGGGCAGCGGTTTCGTCGCCGATCCGGGCTTCATCGGAGTCGCGCCGGGGAAAGGCGAGATGAGGATTCCGCCGGTCTCGGTCTGCCACCAGGTGTCCACCACAGGGCAGCGGCCGTCGCCGACCACACGCCAATACCATTCCCACGCTTCCGGGTTGATCGGCTCACCGACCGTCCCGAGCAGCCGGATCGACTTGCGGCTGTATCTCTTCACCGGTTCGTCCCCTTCGCGCATCAATGCGCGGATCGCGGTCGGTGCGGTGTAGAAAATGGTCACGCCGAGACGATCCACCGTCTCCCAGAACCGGCCGAAGTCGGGGAAGTTGGGAACGCCGTCGAACATCACGCTCGTCGCGCCGTTCATCAGCGGGCCGTAGACGACATAGGTGTGCCCCGTGATCCAGCCGACGTCGGCGGTGCACCAGAAGACGTCGTCGTCGCGATAGTCGAATACCCAGTCGAAAGTCGCCGCCGCCCAGACCGCATAACCGCCGGTCGTGTGGACGACGCCCTTGGGCTTTCCGGTCGATCCGGACGTGTAGAGGATGAACAAAGGATCCTCCGCGTCCATCGCTTCCGCTTCGCATTCGGTCGAAAGCTGGTCGCGGACAGCCGAATAGCTGACGTCGCGGCCGTCCTTCATCGGCACGTCGGCGCCGGTGCGTGTGACAACGATCACTGATTGCACGTCGCGATGCTCGAGCGCGGCGTCGACGTTGCGCTTGAGCGGAATGTGCTTGCCGCCGCGCACGCCCTCGTCGGCGGTGATGACCGCGCAGGCGTCGCAGTCGGCGATGCGCCCCGCGACGCTCTCCGGCGAGAAGCCGCCGAAGATGACCGAATGGATCGCGCCGATGCGGGCGCAGGCAAGCATTGCGGCCGCTGCTTCGGGGATCATCGGCATGTAGATCATCACGCGATTGCCGCGGTGAACACCTCGCTGCTTCAGCAGGTTCGCGAAGCGGCAGGTCTCCTCGTACAACTCACGATAGGTGTAGCGATGACCGTGACCCGGCTCGTCCGCCTCGAAGATGATCGCGGTGCGGTCGCCATGCTTCTCAAGATGCCGGTCGAGGCAATTGACGGACAGGTTGAGCTTTCCGTCCGCAAACCAGTTGATGCGGAAGTCGTCCTCGTCGAACGACCAGTCGCCCGACTGCTCGGGAAATTTGGTCCATTGCAGGCGCTTCGCCTGCTCCATCCAGTGGCCATGAGGATCGGACTCCTCGGCCTTCAACAGCGCGTCGAGTTCCGCCGGTCCGATCCTCGCGTTGAAGTCGTCGGGAACGGGATGGACGGTCTCGCTCACAGGCCGTGGCTCATGTCGATTACGAAGCGGTAGCGGACGTCGTTCTTGAGCAGCCGCTCATAAGCCTCGTTGACCTGGTCCATGCGGATGAATTCCACGTCCGGATAGATGTCCTTCGCCGCGCAGAAATCGAGCATCTCCTGCGTTTCCGGAATGCCGCCGATTGCCGAGCCGCCGACCGCGCGATTCCACCAGATCAGGTTCATGCCAACGAACCCCGGCATGGGTGTCAGCGCGCCGACGATTACCATCCGGCCCGATCGGCCGAGAAGCTGTAGGTAGCCATCAATCTCGTGACTGACGGGAATGGTGTTGAGGATGAAGTCGAAGCGCGTCGCTGCGGCCTTCATCTGTTCGGGGTCGGTCGAAATGATGACGTCATGGGCGCCGAGTGCGCGGGCGTCATCACCCTTGCTGGGCGTCGTGGTGATCATTGTGACGTGAGCACCGAGCGCCGCGCCGAGCTTCACGCCCATGTGACCCAGGCCGCCGAGGCCGACGACGGCCATCTTGGTCGTTGGTCCGACGTTATACTGCCGAAGCGGCGAGTAGGTCGTGATTCCCGCGCAGAGCAGAGGCGCGACCCGGGCGGCGTCCATGCCGTCCGGCACCTTGCAGACGAAGTGATCGCGGACGACGATATGGTCGGTGTAGCCCCCTTGCTGACCGTTCCGTCGTGATAGTCCTTGCTGTTGTAGGTCTGGACGCACCCCTTGCGGCAGAAGACTTCCCAGCCTTCGAGGCACTGGTCGCACTCCATGCAGCTATCGACCATGCAGCCGACGGCGACCGTGTCGCCGACGCGGTGTCGGGTGACCTCGTCGCCGATTGCCGTGACGATCCCGACGATCTCATGTCCGGGGATGACAGGGTAGCGCGTGCCGCCCAATCGTTGCGGCAGGTGTGCAGGTCGGAATGGCAGATGCCGGCGTAGGTGATCTTAATCGCCACGTCGTTGGGACGGAGCGCGCGGCGTTCGAACTCCATCGGGCGAAGCGGCTGGTCTGGCGCGTCGGTGCCCCATCCCTTGGCGAGTGTCGGGCCGCCTGTGCGTTCCGATGTCGTGGTGGGTTCCGCAGTCGTCGCCATGTCGGCCTCCTTATTTCGCGCGGTCGAGCACCCTTCTTGCCTGTACAAGATGGGGCCGGTCGACCATCCGGCCACCTACTGACAGGACGCCGGCATCAGGCTCGGCATCGAACGCTTGGACAATAGCACGCGCGTGATCGAGTTCCGCGGCCGACGGGGTGAAGGCCGCATTGATCACGCCGACCTGAGCGGGATGGATCGCAAGCTTGCCGGTGAAGCCCTCTCGAGCGGATGCCTGGGCTTCGGCCAGAAGACCTTTCTCGTCACGGAAGTCGGCGAACACACCGTCCACGGGCTGGACGCCCGCGGCGACCGCTCCAGCAAGGCAGAGCGAGCGCGCAAGCTTGTAGGTGAAGCTAAGGCTGCCGTCGGCATCGTATTTGGACGATGCACCGAGAGCGGCCGAAAGGTCTTCCGCACCCCAACTCATCGCTGAGAGCGTCGACTTCGGATCGCGATAGCTCAGCAATCCGAACAGGCTTGCGGCCGTCTCGGTGACGATCGCGTGGATCGGAATGTTGCCGGTGCGGTGCGCGAGCTCGGCAACGTCCGCTCCGCCCTCCGCCTTCGGCAGGACGACACCGTGGATATCGGCGATGCCAAGCATTTCCAGGTCTTTGCGATGCTCGTCGGTGCGAAGCGGGTTGATGCGAACCCACCATTGCGGCCCGCCCGAGCGCTTGCCCAACTCCCTAAGGATTTGCCGAGCGGCGGCTTTCTGGCCGAAGTCGACGCTGTCCTCGAGGTCGAAGATGACCGCATCCGCATCGCTCTCGATCGCCTTGCCGATCTTCTTCTCGCTGTCCGCCGGCACGAACAGCCAGCTGCGAGGCTCGGTCATTGGGGCTTCTTCAACAGAAGCGCAGAGCGGGTGCATTCGCACACAAGTTCGCCGCGCTGGTTGAAGCTGCGGTGCGCCCAAGTGACGATGCCCGCATTCGGCCGCGACTTGCTCTCGCGAAGGTCGATGCACTCACTCTCGGACCGAAGAGTATCTCCGACGAAGACGGGTTTCGGGAAGACGAGCTTGTCGTAACCGAGGTTGGCGACCAGCGTTCCGAGCGTCGTGTCGTTGACGCTGACCCCGATCATCAGCCCGAAGGTGAAGACCGAATTGACCAGCGGCTTGCCGAACTCCGTTTTGGCCGCGGCCTCATGGTCGATGTGAAGCGGCTGCGGATTGTGGGTGAGGGTGGAGATCAGCAGGTTGTCGGTCTCGGTGACCGTCCGCGAGATCGAATGCTCTACGCGGTCGCCGACCTTCCACTCGTCGAAAAAGCGCCCTGGCATGATGCCGCTCTAGGCAGCGGCGACAGCCTTGCCAAGCTACAGTGCGCCGCTCCGTGTCAGTCGGGCCTTCAGGTCGCTCATTCCGATTTGCTCGATTGCAGACTCCGGGTCGGCCGAACAGATCACCTTTGCGATGTGGCCAAGCATCTGCCCGACGATGTCGAGCGACTGGAGGACCACGCCGTGACGCGAGACCGCAATGGGGTCGGCGGACAATTCATCGCCCATCGCGTCGAGCATCCGGCGGGCATATTCAAGTTCCTCGCCCAGCCTCAGATGCAGACGGTCGGCGGTTTCCTCGATTGCATGGTTTCGCGGTTGGAAGTCGCGGCGAACCGGGAGCCGCGCCTCGGCTGGTGCTTCTTCCTCCAGGCCCCAAATCTGGCGGACGCTATCGCCCTGGATGAGTGCGTCCCGCCGGGCGAACGGCATTCTTTGACTGAAAGGCTTCAACTCTTGCGCTCCCGTTGGTTTGGCTCTTGGCACAAGGCCTTTCCAACAGGTCGCTACTTCATCCGTTCTGGAGCAATATCTCCGCCACCGCCTCGGTGATCGCGGCTCCGTCTAGCCGGTATGAAGCATAGAGATCGGAGAGATTGCCGGTCTGCCCGAACCGGTCGACTCCGAGCGGCGCCACGCGCTGACCGAGCACTCCGCCGAGCCACGATAGCGAGGCGGGCGCTGCGTCGGCGATCGTCACGAGCCCTGCGTTCCGGCCGATCCGGGAGAGCAATTGCTCGATGTGGCTGGCCTGACGCTCGCCTGCCCAGCGCGCCGCCTGCGCGGCAGTCCATCCGCGATGCAGCAGGTCGGGCGATGTGACGGACAATAGGCCCAGGCCCGGAATGTCCTCGCGCAATTCTTCCCACGCGGCGAGCGCTTCCGGCATGACCGTCCCCATGGCGACGATCGCGGCCTCGGACCCCGCACCGGGCTCACGCAGCCAGTAGGCGCCCTTCAGCGCGTCGTCCCGCCAGCCATCGTCTTGGCGTTCGATTTGCTGAACGCTGCGGGTCGACAGGCGGAGGTAAGTGCTCTCGCCCGCCGGATCGTCGATCAGGCGGAACGCCAGCTCCATCATCGCTGCAAGCTCGTCGGCATAGGCCGGCTCGTAGTGGCGCAGGCCGGGCTGGCCGAGCGCGATCAACGGCGGATTGATCGACTGGTGCGCGCCGCCCTCCGGTCCAAGTGTGATGCCGCTTGGCGTTGCGACGAGGAGGAACCGCGCGTCCTGGTAGCAGGCGTAGTTCAGCGCATCCAAACCGCGGGCGATGAAGGGGTCATAAAGCGTCCCGATCGGCACCAGCCGCGTTCCGAATTGATCTCCGGCCAACCCGCGGCCGCAAGCATCAGGAACAGGTTGTTCTCGGCGATGCCCAGCTCGATATGCTGGCCTTTCTTCGCTGAAGACCACTTTTGCGCAGACGCAATCTTTTCTCGTGCAAATATATCGTCGATGCCCTCGCGCCGGAACAACCCGCGTTGGTTCACCCATGCGCCGAGGTTGGTCGAAACGGTCACATCGGGCGAGGTCGTGACGATGCGTTCGGCGAGCGTTCCACCGGCCTTCGCAATCTCCAGCAGGATTCGGCCGAAAGCGGCCTGCGTGGATTGCTCTTCGCCTGAGGGCGCGGGAATTGTGGGGACTTCGATCTGGCCGAACGCGCGTTGGCGTTTTTCGCGGGCGAAGCGGCTGCGCTCGATCATGGCTTCGACGCCGGGGCGGGTATTGTCGCCGACGCTCTCGAGCGGCTCCCACTCGCGGCCCTCGGTCACGCCCATCGCTTCACGCCATGCCGCCATCTGCGTCGGGTTCATCAGGCCGGCGTGATTGTCCTTGTGCCCAGCAAAGGGGAGGCCATTGCCCTTGATCGTCCAGGCGATGAACAGGGTAGGGACGTCGTCCTGCGCGGCGTCGAACGCCTCGACGAGCGATTCCATGCAGTGTCCGCCAAGATCGCTGAATAACGACGCCAACGCGGCATCGTCGTTTGCCTTCAGGAATGCGGACGCGCTCATTCCGAGATCCGCTTCGATGCGTTTTCGAAGGGCAGCCCCGCCTTGGTAATGTAAGGCTGACAACTCGGCATTTCCCAGTCCGTCGAACCAGGTCTTGAGCTTCGGATGAGCGTCGAGCGCGGCCTTCAGTCGCTTGCCGTATCGCAACTCGACAACTCGCCAGCCGCAGGAGCGAAAGATCTCGTCGAAGCGCTCGAACATGCGGTCGGCGCTGGTCGCGTCGAGGCTCTGCCGATTGTAGTCGAGGATCCACCACAGGTTGCGGACATCGTGCTTGGCGCCTTCGATCAGCGCTTCGTAGATATTGCCTTCATCCAGCTCTGCATCGCCGACGAGAGCGACGAAGCGGCCACGGTCGGCCTCGTCCATCATTCCGCGCGCAGTCAGGTAATCCTGGATGAGGCTGGAGAAGGTAGTGATCGCCACCCCGAGGCCGACCGAGCCTGTCGAGAAATCGACCGGGATCTTGTCCTTGGTCCGGCTCGGATAGGACTGCGCGCCGCCGAAGCCACGGAAATTCTCCAGCGCCTCGCGGCTTTGGGTGCCAAGCAAATAGTGGATGGCGTGAAGCACCGGGCCGGCGTGCGGCTTGACCGCGACGCGGTCGTTCGGCCCGAGCGCATGGAAATAGAGCGCGGTCATGATGGCGGTCATCGACGCGCAGCTTGCCTGATGCCCGCCGACTTTCAGGCCGTCGCTGTTCTCGCGGATGTGATTGGCGTGATGGATCGTCCACGCCGACAGCCAGCGCAGCCGTTCGTCGAGGATCTTGAGCGCTTCGATGTCGGTCGTGACGGGCTTCAGCATGGCGCAAGCCCTAGCTCTTGCAACAAGCGCCGCAAAGCCGCATTTCCTCGACCGCCCGCGCTTGGCCGGCGCTCGGTGAGTTGGCATCTTGATCGGCCGAACCTGGGGCAATTCATGACGCGAACGCTGCTGCTCGCCGCCGTTTCAATCATTGCGTGGACCGCGCCGGCTCAGGCCGGGCCGGCGGAGGATGCGACGGCGGCCGTCACTACCTGGCTGGACAAGTTCAACGCGGGAGATGCGGAAGCATTCTACGCAGCGCACGTGGACGGCGCGCTCATCGTCGACGAATTCGCGCCTTTCGTCTGGGGCGGCCCGCAATCGGCGCAGCATTGGCTCGCCGATTACATGAAGGACGCAGGGGCCAGGGGCATCAGCGGCGGCCGCGTCGATTACGAAAAGACCCCGATCCAGGCGAACAGCGACGGCAATTCCGCCTACGTCGTGCTGCCCACGACCTACCGGTTCAGCCAAGAGGGTACAAGGATGGCCGGCAAGGGGAGCATGACATTTGTGCTGATCCGATCCGGAAGGGACTGGAAAATCGCGAGCTGGACCTATTCGGGAGCAACGCCTGCGGCGGAATAGCGGCTTAGCGTGCGTTCCGTAGGACAGCTTCTTTGATTAGCGCCTTGAACGCCGCCTCGTCGACCTGTTCGCCCTCACGGATGTCGATCGCGCGGCGGGTTCCGGCGTCGAGGCTGGCGTTGAACAGGCCGGCCGGATCGTCGAGCGAAGCACCCTGAGCGAAAGTCAGCTTCACCTTGTCCCTATAGGTTTCGCCCGTGCAGATGATCCCGTTATGCTCCCAAACGGGAACGCCGTCGGGGTTCGATGGCTTCCGCCACTTCACGGTTTCCGTCGCTTCGGGGTCGGCCTGCCGGATGAGCTCACGGACCTTGTCGAGCGTCTCGACGCGCCAATCTTTCGCCATCAACCCTTCCCAATCCGACTAGGAAAGCAATCGCAGCGGATTTTCGAGCAGTGGCTTCAACGCCTGCATGAAGCTTGCCGCGTCCCAGCCGTCGACAACACGGTGATCGCAGGACAGGGACAGGTTCATCCGCTTGCGGACTTCGATCTCGTTGTCGATCGGGACGAGCTTGTCCTCGATCTTGTTGACCGCGACGATCGCGACCTGGGGCGGATTGACGACTGGTGTCGAAGTGATGCCGCCCATCGGGCCGAGGCTGGAAATCGTGAAGGTCGCGCCGCTGAGCTCCTCGCGGGTTGCCTTGCCGGATCGCGCGGCTTCGGACAGGCGTCCGATCTCTGACGCGAGCTGCCAGATAGACTTCGACTGAGCGTCGCGGATGGTGGCGACCATCAGTCCATTCGGCGTTTGCGTCGCCATACCCATGTGCACGGGTCCGTGGCGCGTCACGACCATCGCCTCGTCGTCGAACGTCGCGTTGAGCATCGGCCAGTCCGCAAGCGCGCGTGACATTGCGGTGATCAGGAAGGGAAGAAGCGTCAGCTTCGGATTGTCGCCGCGGTCGCGGTTCATCATCTGCCGCGCTTCCTCGAGCGCAGTGACGTCAAACTCTTCGACCAGAGTGAAGTGCTGGATGCGACGATTCGCCTCCGCCATGTTCTCCGCGATCTTGCGGCGCAGGCCGACGACCTTGATCGTTTCGTCATTGCGCGGAGTACCGGCGCCGCGCGTGGAAACGCTGCCGCCGTTGTAGAGCAGGTATGCGTCGAGGTCGGAGTGGCGGACGCGGTCGCCTGTGATCTTCACCTGATCAAGGTCGATGCCCAGATCGCGAGCGCGAGCGCGGACTGCAGGGGAAGCGAGCACATGCGGTCCGCCTGCTTCCTTCTTCGCAACTTCGGGTTCGACCCGGGGCTCCGGAGCGCGCGGCGGTTCCTTCGGTGCTTCGACCGCGGTTGTCGGCAGCTCTTCCGCCTGCGCGGGAGTCGGTTCGGCGGCCCCATCGGCAATCGGTACTTCCTCTGCCGCAGGAGCGGGCGCCGCTTGGGACGGCGCTTCGCCCTCGGTCTCGATCACCGCGAGCACTGACCCGATCGGGATCTGGTCGCCAACCTCACCCGCAAGCTGGACGACCTTGCCGGCCACGGGAGATTCCATCTCCACCGTCGCCTTGTCGGTCATCATGTCGGCGATCTGCTGGTCCTCGGCGATGGTGTCGCCGACCTTCACGTGCCAGGCGACGATCTCCGCTTCGGCAATGCCCTCGCCGATGTCCGGCAGCTTGAACTCATATTTCGCCATCAGTCTGCCATCACTTTCTCAAGCGCAGTCTTCATGCGCTTCGGACCAGGGAAGTACGCCCATTCGTAGGCGTGCGGATAGGGCGTGTCCCATCCTGTGACGCGCTCCACCGGCGCTTCGAGATGATAGAAGCAGCGTTCCTGGACGAGAGCGCTGAGCTCAGCCGCGAAGCCGGACGTGCGCGGCGCTTCCTGAGCGATCAGGCAGCGGCCGGTCTTTTCGACCGACTTCTCGATCGTCTCGATATCGAGCGGGACTAAAGAGCGGAGGTCGATCACCTCGGCGTCGATGCCCTGCTCGTTCACCGCGGCGAGCGCGACGTGCACCATCGTGCCGTAGGCGAGGACGGTCAGCTCATTGCCCTCGCGAACGACCGCCGCCTTGCCGAGCGGCACCGTGTAATGGCCTTCCGGAACCTCGCTCGCTGGATGCTTCGCCCACGGCGTGACGGGACGGTCGTGGTGACCTTCGAACGGGCCGTTGTAGATGCGCTTCGGCTCGAAGAAGATGATCGGGTCCGGATCCTCCACTGCGGCGATCAGCAGGCCCTTGGCGTCATAAGGCGTCGACGGGACGACCACCTTTAGGCCCGCGATGTGCGTGAACAGGCTTTCGGGCGACTGGCTGTGCGTCTGGCCGCCGAAGATGCCGCCGCCGTAGGGAGTGCGGATGACCATTGGCATCGTCCACTCGCCGGCGGTGCGGTAGCGCATCTTTGCGACTTCGCTGACGATCTGGTCGTAGCCGGGGTAGATATAGTCGGCGAACTGGATCTCGATCAGCGGCTTGATGCCGTAGGCGGCCATGCCGACCGCTGTCGCGACGATGCCGCCTTCGCTGATCGGGGCGTCGAACACGCGCTGCTTGCCGAATTCCTTCTGCAAGCCTTCCGTCACGCGGAACACGCCGCCGAAGAAGCCGATGTCTTCGCCGAACACGACGATATCCTCGTCGCGGCGCATCATCACCTTGTGGGCGTCGTTGAGCGCCTGGATCATGTTCATCGTCGGCATCAGCGATTCTCGTCCAGCGCCTGCTCGCGCTGCTCCGCGATGTGCCACGGCACTTCCGCGTAAACGTCCTCGAACATGCTGCCGATATTGTCCTTGCCTTGCTGCGGAAGGATGCCGAGCTTTTCGGATTCCTTCTGCGCAGCGCGAACTTTGGCGTCGGCTTCCTTGGTCAGTTCGTCGTGGCGCTCATCGTCCCACTCGCCGAGCTGGATCAGGTGTGCCTTCAGCCGTTCGATCGGATCGCCGAGCGGCCAGGCCTTGGCCTCGTCGGTCGGGCGGTAACCGGACGGATCGTCCGATGTGGAATGGCCTTCGGCTCGGTACGTGAAGAATTCGATCAGGGTCGGGCCCTGGTTCGTGCGCGCACGCTCGGATGCCCAGCGAACGGCGGCGTAAACCGCGAGCGCGTCATTGCCGTCCACCCGAAGCCCGGCAATGCCGTAACCGACTGCGCGCTGGGCGAAGGTCGCGCGCTCCGCACCTGCGATTCCCGAGAAACTCGAGATCGCCCACTGATTGTTCACCGTCGCGAGGATCACAGGCGCGTTGTACACCGCGGCGAAGGTCATCGCGGAGTGGAAGTCGCCTTCCGCGGTCGCTCCGTCTCCGATCCAGCCCATGCAGATGCGGCTGTCGCCCTTGATCGCTGCAGCCATTGCCCAACCGACCGCCTGCGGAAATTGCGTGCCGAGATTGCCCGAGATCGAGAAGAAGCCGTAGGCCTTGTCCGAATACATGATCGGAAGCTGGCGACCCTGCAGCTTGTCGCCCTTGTTCGAGTAGATCTGGTTCATCATGTCGACGAGCGGATAGTCGCGCGCGACGAGAAGCCCCTGCTGCCGATAAGTCGGGAAGTGCATGTCCTCGCGGTCGAGGGCGTTCTGGGCGGCGACTGCGATCGCCTCTTCGCCCGTGCACTTCATGTAGAAGCTGGTCTTACCCTGCCGCTGCGAGCGGTACATGCGGTCGTCGAAGACGCGCACGGTAACCATGTCGCGCAGCATCTTGCGAAGCGTTTCGGGATCGAGCTTCGGGTCCCACGGACCGACCGCCCGATTGTCCTCGTCGAGAACCCGAACGAGCGCGGTCGTCAGAGGATGCGTCTCGGACGCCGCAGCGGAAACGTCCGGCCGCGGCGCGGAACCGGCTGCGGGCACCTTCATCTTCGAAAAGTCGGGCTTGTCGCCAGGCCGGAACGGCGGCTCGGGCACGTGTAGTGCGAGCTTCGGCCTGTTCGGCTTTAGGGGCGCTGGATCCTTGTCGCTCATGTGGATGAGGCGCTTAGTCCGGAGTCACGAATGCGGCAACTAGCGCGCGTTGACCTCACAAGCGCCGCGAGGCTAGGGCGCTGGCCATGGCCGAAGACAAGACCGAACTTCCCGACCGCCTCTCGCTCGATCCGCGCAGTCCTTATTGCGACGCGGAAATTCTCAAGCGCGGGGTGGGCATCCGTTTCAACGGGCAGGAAAAGACCAACGTCGAGGAATATTGCGTGTCCGAGGGCTGGATCCGCGTCTCGGCCGGCCGCAGCCGCGACCGCTACGGCAATCCGATGACGCTGAAGCTCAAAGGGAAGGTCGAGCCCTATATCGAGCCGTCGCTCGGTGAGACTCAGGACGGAGAGGCGCCCGAAGGATAGTGCGGATTGCGGCGTTCCCGCCGCTTGTCCCACATTTTCTTCGCCGCCCATCCGGCCCTAGCGCAAGCGCCAGCGGACCGAGCCCGCGTCGCGCAACCGCGGCAACGCCCGCGCCCAGGACTGCGCCCCTCAGCCCGCGATTGCGGCCTGCCATCTTCTCTCCGACATACGCTCCGGCAAGCTTACCCAACATCTGAACATCCTTTCGAATTGCGCTTGGTGCACCAACGCGGCAGGTCTCGCGCGGGTCCCGCAGGGCCGGTTGGGAATCTTCACCAAGCCTAGGTGGCAAATCCCGCCAACTCGCCGCTGAAATGGATCCCGTCTTAGCATTTTTCGCAGTTTTCTGGGATTGGCACGGCTCTTGTATCGTACCTGGCACCGGCCCGCGACTGATGAAGCGGACCGGCAAAAAGGGAGATTACAAATGTCCGGTCAGTCGCAACTTGCTCGTACGCTTACTGCTCTTGCAGCAGCGCTCCTGATGAGCTCCGTCGCGGTCAGCGCCGCGGTCGGTCCGGCCCAGGCAGTCGCCAGCCCCGTCGCAGTTTCGGCCAATGCGTGAACTCGAGATCATCGAAGCGAAGATTCCGGTGAGGACGCCCCGGTTGGTTAGGGAGCCCGAAACAATGACTTCCGGCAGCACGCAGCTCGCTACCTGGTTCAACGGCCCGGTCTTCAGCCGCGCTAGGGATATTTTCGCGGCGAACATGACCGAGCTGTTGGATCGGGCCGAGGACCCCGCCCGGATGATCCGCATGATTATCCTGGAGATGGAGGAAACCCTCGTCGAGCTTCGTTCCAGCGCGGCGCGCTCGATCGCAGACGCCAAGGAGATGAAGCGTGCGGTCGGCCGGCTGGAAGAGCTGCAGATCGGCTGGAACGATAAGGCCGAGCTGGCGCTGTCGAAGGACCGCGAGGACCTGGCGAAGCAGGCTCTCGTCGAGAAGCAGAAGGCGGCCGAAATGGCCGATGGCCTTCGCTCGGAGATGGAGCAGATCGAGCAGGTTCTGCGAAGCTACGAAGTGGACATCACCAAGCTTCAGACCAAGCTTCGTGAAGCTCGCGCACGGCAGAATGCCATTGCGGCCCGGATTGAAAGCGCGGTGGCCCGCGCCAAGGCCCGCGAAGTGATGCACGGCAGCCGTACGCTCGATGCATTCGCCAAGTTCGAGGTGCTCGAGCGTCACGCAGATTTCGCCGAAGGCCGCGCGGAAGCGCTGGGGATGACCGGCCCCAAGAGCCTTGAGGAAGAGATCGCCGAGCTCCGCGCCGCCGAGAAGGTCGACGCCGATCTGGAAGCCATGAAGGCCGCGATCGCGGCACGCACCAAGTGAACGAAAGGGGAAGGGCAATGGCCCGCTACAACTACCGCTACTCGATGGACCGCCGTGAGAAGAAGGTTGCAGGTGTCTGCTCGACGTTTGGCGAGGTGTTCAACATCGACCCGACCTTCATCCGGATCGGCTTCGTCGCTGCCGCGATCCTGGTCAGCTGGAAGCTCGCTCTGATCGCCTACGTCGGCGCGGGCATCTACATGCACATCCAGCGCAACAAGGCGACCCGCGGATACGAGCGGAGCCAGCTAAGCGACTACGACCGCATGGAGAATGTGGCCCGGGTTCGCCCGACCGTTCACGCCCTGCGGACGCAGCTCGACGAAACCGACCGCCGTCTGATGGCGATCGACGACCACATCAACTCAACCAATGATGAGCTGGCGCGTGAAATCGAGGCGCTGCGGGAGGAGAAGTGATGGAACCGCTGACGATTAGCATCCTGGCCGGTGGCATCTTCGCCGGGCTGAGCGCAGCAAGTGTTGCGGCTCTCAAGGGATGGCAGGGCTGGCTCGAGTTGAGGCGTTTCGAGCTAACCCATGCCGCAGGAGACCGGATGCTTCCTCCCGCGGGCAACCGCATCGAGGTCGCCGACCTTCGCGAACGCGTCCGCAAGCTGGAAGCCATCGCCGCGGGCATCGACCTTTAAGAAAAGTTTCCCCGGCCGCTCGCTCTCCCCAGCAAGCGGCGAGGCGGCCCGGCCAACCCCTTGAGCCGGGCCGCTTCACATTTGGTTAGCCGTAGTACCAGCCATTCAGGATCGCGAGCGCCAGGGCGGCGCCAAGCGCCAGGATTGCCAACGAGATCCAGATCCGCCGCACGCGGTCAGTTTAGCCGAGATGGACGGCGTTCGTCTTCTAAAAGCCCAATCGAGCGGTCAGGCGGATGTCGCGCCCCGCAAGCGGCGCGAAATCCTTGAGCAGGCTCGTGCTTCGTCGCGCCTCGACGTCGAAAAGATTGTTTGCCGCAAGCGACAGCGAAAGCTCCGGATTGGCGGAGAAGGGATGCCAATCGACCGAGGCGTTCACGAGCGTGTAGCCCGGCGCGTCGGTCTCGATCGGGGCAGTGCGGTTGTGGTCAAACGCATGTTCGACTTCCAGCCGGCCATCGACCGTTCCGCGGCTGCCTTCGATCGCGCCGAGAATGCGGAGCGGCGGGATTAGGGGGGCGGGGCCATAGTCTTTCACCGTCGCATTGACTGCATCGGCCTGGAGCTCGCCCTTCCACTTTACGCCAAACGCTTCACCAAACTTCGCCAGCGCCTGGGCCTCGAAGCCGTAATAATTGGCTCGGCCCTGGAGATATTGGAAAACGGGAAGATCCCTTCCGTTTCGCCCGTAGGCGCCTGGAAGATGAAGTTGGAGAAGCGGTTGTAATAGAGGCTGGCATTCAGCGTGACGGGTCCCGACTGGCGATGCAGCACGGCCTCGACGCCGACGCTAGTTTCGGGATTGAGATTCGGATTGCCGACTTCGAACGACTGGCTGGCGCCGTGCGGGCCGTTCGAGAACAGTTCGTCGATCGAGGGGGCGCGTGAGCTTCGCGACAAGGTCAGCCCTGCGCGCCAGCCGGGCGAGAATTCGTACTGACCGCCCAGCGAGCCCGACCAGGTGGTGAAGTTGCGTGAGCGGTCGGGCGTCGCGAGCTGCTCGTCGGCGTCGGCGGTGAGCTTGCTGAACTCCACCCGAGCGCCGCCTTCGACCCGGAGCGGCCCGCTAACCAGGGTTTGCAGGGTGAAAAGCCCGGCCTGGCGCTGCCTGCTGTCGGGCAGGAACTTCTCGTCGCCTTCGATCCGTGCGTTGCGGTCGAGGTACTGCAAGCCGCTCGTTCCGCCCCACCCCGCGCGCTCGCTCTGGATCAGCTCGAAGCGGCCCTCGCCGCCCTTGCTGAAGAAGCTCGAGCCGATTGCGCCCGTGTCGTCGAGCTCGTCGTGATGATAGTCGGCATAACCGCCGCGAGCACGGATTTGGCTGAAGAATCCACGGACCGGAATCTCCGCGCGGAAGTCATAGCGGGTCTGTTCCTGGTCAATCGTCGGCGCTTCCGCTTCCACGCCCGAGACCAGCGAATAGCGGATCGGCACCTGGTAGGTCGCGAGGTGCCGGGTGATAGACGCGCCGATGTTCAGCCCGCCATCGACATAGGCAAGGCCGATGGCGCCTTCCTTGGATTCGGCGGCGGAATTGGGAAGCTTGCCCTTGAGGTCGGCGAGCGTCTGGATTTCGGGATCGGGACTGGCCAAAGCCTGCTCGCGAAGATCCTTCGAAAGGATATGGCCGCCTGTCCGCAGGTCATCGCTCTTCTGCCAATTGCCATCGAGATGGACGACGAACTTGCCGGCGAGGGGAACGTCTACGGACCCGTTGATGAGGCGCTCGTTCGCCGCCGTGCCGTAGCTCGCGAGAGCGGTCACCCCGACGGCATTCTTGGGAAGACGGCGCGGAATGCGCGCGTCGATCACGTTCACGACGCCGCCGATCGCGGACGACCCGAACAGCAGGGCCGAGGGTCCGCGAAGGACCTCGATGCGCTCCGCTGTGACGGGGTTGATGGAAATGGCGTGATCCGGCCCGGACGACGACAGGTCGAGGCTGCCAATGCCGTCTGTGAGAACCCGGACGCGGTCGCCGGATAGACCGCGAAGAACGGGCGCGGACGCGGCCGGGCCGAAGCTGGTCGCGCTGACGCCGGGCTGGCGAGCAAGGGTCTCGCCAATGCTCGGACGCACTTCGCGAGTGAGGTCCGCCTCGTCGAGAACCGAGATTCCGCCAAGCACGTCGTTCGCCTTGCGGCGCACGCCGGTCACGACGACGTCGTCGCTGTGGTCGTGATGCGCGTCATCGGCGTTGCCGGGCTGCGGCGCGTCGGCCGTCGCAGCCGAAGAGTCGCCCGACGTGGCACTCGTCGCGGACACATCGGTCCCAGCGACCGTCGTTTCGGCCCAGGCGGGGGATGCAAGGAAGGAGAGGGCTGCCGCGAGGGCCAGTCGAGAAGAGATCATCAGTCCTGATTTGCTACGGATCGAATCGAATCACGCGTACGTCGGATGTTATACTATTACAACCTCGCTTCGACGAACCGCGCGGGCTACGGGGCGGCCCATGTATGTGACCCATCTTGAATGCTCGCTTACAGGCGAGCGTTATCCCGCGGGCGAGCCCCACAATCTCAGCAAGGCGGGAAAACCGCTGCTCGTCCGATATGATTTCGAGCGGGCACTACGAACGCTGACCCGTGAAAGCCTGGGTCAGCGTGAAGCCGGGATGTGGAAGTGGCGGGAGCTGCTGCCGCTGCCCGAAGACGCCGAGCCGGTGAGCCTGGGCGAGCCAGAGACGCCGATCGTTTCCCTGACGCGAACTGCGGCCAAGGTCGGAGCTTCTAGTCTGCTGGTGAAGGACGAGGGCCGCCTCCCAACCGGATCGTTCAAGGCGCGCGGCCTGGCGATGGCGGTCTCGATGGCGAGGCAGTTCGGGATCAAGAGAGTCTCGCTTCCGACCAACGGCAATGCCGGCGCGGCGCTCGCCGCTTATGCCGCCCGCGCCGGAATGGAGGCCGTGGTGGTCTGCCCGGCCGAGACGCCCGAAATCAACGTGCGGGAAACGGCCGCTTATGGCGCGCGCGTCTGGGTCGCGGACGGTCAGATCGATGAATGCGGTCGGCTGATCCGCGAGGGCGCGGCGGAAGGTCGCTGGTTCGACTGCTCGACGCTGAAGGAGCCGTACCGCCTCGAAGGCAAGAAGGTGATGGGCTTTGAGCTGGTCGAGCAGCTCGGCTGGAAAGTTCCTGACGCGATCTTCTATCCGACCGGTGGCGGCACCGGCCTGATCGGCATGTGGAAGGCGTTCGACGAGCTGGAAGCTGTCGGTCTCATCGGTCCCGAGCGGCCGCGCATGTACGCCATCCAGGCGGTCGGATGCGCGCCGATGGTCCGTGCATTCGAGCGGGGCGACGAGTTCGCCGAACGCTGGGAAGGCGCGGCAACGGTCGCGACCGGAATTCGCGTTCCCAGCGCGGTCGGCGATTTCCTCATCCTGCGCGCGGTGCGTGAGAGCGGCGGCGCGGCGATCGCCGTCGATGAGCAGGATATCCTGCAGGCGGTCGAGGACGTGGCACGCGACGATGGAATGCTGCTGTGCCCGGAAGGTGGCGCTGTCCTGGCGGGGTGGCGTGCCGCGCTCGCTCGCGGCCTGGTCACGCTCGATGAAACGGCGCTGCTGTTCAACTGCGCGAACGGAAACAAGTACCCGCTGTCGGACAATTCGCGGCGGCTTCAGCTCGCGAGCGCGAAGGCGGAGATGCTCTGAAACGTTGGAGCCCCGCCGGCACTGATGGCTGGCGGGGCTCCCGTACTTCTAATCCAATGATCTGCGTCCGGTCGCCGATCGCCAACTTTCGTCCGCGTTCCGCGTCATCATGACGCTGATCTGCGGATCCGAAGTACGACGCGACAACCCGCGCCGTCGGAACAGGTTCCAACTGCTGTTGCGTGGAGCAGCGATTTCATTGGGGGAGGCGATTGCGCCGCAAAAGGAAAACCCCGCCAACCGAAGTTGGCGGGTCCCATGCTTCGCTTCCCTTTCGGGTCCTGAAGCACATAACAACAATAGCTGGCGACGACGGATGTTCCAGCGGATTCTGCATGGGTCCGCATAAATTCTGTGGATGTAATGGTGGATAAACCTGTGCGACTCGCGACAAGGCGCCGATTCAGCCCGCGATCGAACGGAGAGCCTTCATGATGGTTTCACGCTGATGAGCAAGAAACGCGCGCTCCGCATCGCCAGCTACAACATCAACGGCATCAATTCGCGGCTGCCCGTGCTGCTTCGCTGGCTCGAGGAGATCCGTCCCGACGTCGTTGGATTGCAGGAGCTGAAATGCACAGATGAGGCCTTTCCGGCCAAGGACATCGAAGCGCTCGGCTATTCGGCGATCTGGCACGGGCAGAAGAGTTGGAACGGCGTCGCCATTCTGAGCCGTGTCGGGGAGCCGGTCGAGACAGGACGCGGCCTGCCCGGTGGTCCCGATGACGTCCAAAGCCGCTACATCGAAGCCGCGGTCTGCGGCATCCTCATCGCGAACCTTTACCTTCCCAACGGCAATCCATGGCCGGGGCCGAAGTTCGACTACAAACTGGCCTGGATGGACCGGCTGCAGGCTCATGCGAGGCACCTTCTCGACAGCGGATTGCCGTCGATGCTGATGGGTGACTTCAACGTCATCCCGACCGAGCTGGACGTCTACAAGCCGGAGCGCTGGGCGAAGGACGCGCTTTTCTCGCCGCAGGCGCGCGCGAAGTTCGCGGAGCTGGTCGACCAGGGCTGGACCGACGCAATCCGCAAGCTCCATCCGGGCGAGCGAATCTACACCTTCTGGCATTACTGGCGGAACTCGTTCCAGCGCGACGCGGGTATCCGCATCGACCATTTCCTGCTCAGTCCGCCGCTCGTCAAGAAGCTGAAAGCGGCAGGCGTCGATCGCGAGCCACGCGGATGGGAAAAGACTAGCGATCACGCTCCCACGTGGGTCGAGCTGGCGGTTTGACGCTCAGAGCGTGAGCGAACTTTTAATGCGCAATCAGCAGCGGGACCGGGGAGGACTTGAGCAGGCTGCGGGTCACTCCGCCGAAGACGAACTCACCCACCCGGCTGTGGTTATAGCCGCCCATCACGAGATAGGCCGCGCCGATGGCTCGCGCGTGGGCGACGAGCGCGTCCGACACGAATTCCTTTGACGAGGCTTCCTCTGTGAACAGCTCGGCGTGGATGTCGTGGCGCGACAGATATTCAAGCAGCTTCGTGCCCGGGAACGCCTCTTCCGCCTTCTCTCGGATCTGGAGGATTCTCACCTGCGATGCGACCTTGAGGAGGCCGACCGCCGAGCGGACTGCGTTCGCCGCTTCGTAGCTTCCGTCCCATGCGATCAGGGCCGTTCCAGCCGGGTCTGGCGGGGTGCCGTCGTCAGCCGGGATGAATAGCGGCGTCCGCGCTCGATGGAGAAGCTCGCCCAGCAAACCGATCGTCGGCCCGGCAAAATCGGTCCGATGCGGCTCGCGTCCGGTCACGACAAGGTCCGTAAGCGCGGCCCTGCTGACAATCTGGCTGGCGATATTGGCGGTGGTTTCGACATAGTCCCAGGAGACGTCTTCGTTCCGCAGCTTTTCGTGGAGACTCTTGCGGATCCGCACAGCCTCCTCATCGACCGCGGCGATCACGTCGTTCATGACGAAGACTCCGCCGAAGCTGTCGAACGCGACGTAGGATTCGATCGGCGTGATGTGCACACAGCTGAGATGGGCCTCGCAAGCACGGGCAAGGGCCAGTGCCGTCTGCACCCGCGAATCCAGCGATTTGTCGTTCTGGACATGCAGCAGGATGGTCTTGACGCCTGCCTGCACGCGCTGGCCGCCAGCGGCTTTCGTGGCCTGCTCGGGCTCCAAGTAAATCTGTGTCGTCATCGATCGTCTCCCGACTCTCGGCGCAAATCACCGATCGTCCTGAAGCATCGACATCTCCGGGCCTGAACGTAATCAGGATATTCACGTAAGTTCGGACCGCCCTTCGACGGATAGCGACCAACGATGGATCTTGCGGCGCATCTTCATGGATTGTCCGAGGAGGAAGCCGCTTCGCGCCTTGCGCGATACGGCCGTAACATCGTTCGCGAGCCGAGGTCGCGCGCTCTCCACCAGATCATCTTCGGGACGCTTCGGGAGCCCATGTTCCTGCTCCTTCTGGCTGCCGCAGCACTCTACCTCACGATCGGCGATCTGGCGGAGGGCCTATTCCTGACCGCTGGCGCAATGCTGTCCCTTGGGCTGGTGATCTTCCAGGACGCACGCAGCGAAAGGGCGCTGAAAGCGCTGAACGCGCTGGCGGAGCCGCAGGCGCGCGTCATTCGCAACGGGGTCACGCGGTCCGTCCCTTCTGGCGAGCTGGTCCCGGGGATATCGTCCTGCTGGGTGAGGGTGGGCGGATTCCAGCCGATTCCGTCCTCGTCGATGGCGACGCGCTCGAGGTCGACGAGTCCGCGCTCACCGGCGAGTCCAGCCCATCCACCAAGAAGCCGGCAGGCGCCCAGCTGCTGTCGGACGAGCTACAGCCGCCCGGCGAGGCGGAAACGAGTTCTCTCTTCGCTGCGACCTTGATCGTGCGCGGGCAAGGTGTCGCGCGCATCGTTCGCACCGGCACGTCCACCGAAGTGGGTAGGATCGGCGTCGAGCTCGGTGAAGCGGTCGAAGAACCGACTCTCGTGCAACGGGACGTTCGCCGGCTGGTCGGCATCATCGGCGTGCTTGCAGTCGGCTTCTGCCTGGCCGTGGCCCTGGTCTATGGATTGCTTCGGGGCGACTGGCTGGCCGGCGCGCTCAGCGGACTCACGCTGGCGATTTCGCTCGTCCCGGAAGAATTTCCGATGGTCCTGACGATCTTCATGGCGCTCGGCTCGCTTCGGCTGGCCCGGCACAATGTGCTGGTCCGGCGGTCTGCCGTCATCGAGACCCTCGGCGCGACCACGCTCCTCTGCGTCGACAAGACTGGGACCATCACCGAAAACCGGATGGCGCTACGGTCGGTATGGCGCTCGGGCCAGCGCTTCGAGCTGTCGGGAGGGCGGCCGGCCGGCGCCGATCCCGTCTTGCGCGCGGCGCAGATGGCGTCCGCGCTCCGCCCGCACGATCCGATGGATCTTGCTGTGCATAATGCCTGTTCGGAGCGGCCGGCCGGCTCGCCACTCAGGTCCTATCCGCTGCGGCCTGATTTCCTTGCCTTCGTCCAGGTCTGGCCAACTGCGGGCGGTGGTGTGCTCTATGCCGCGAAGGGCGCCCACGAGGCGCTGGTGCCCCTATGCGATGAGGAAAAAGGGACGGGGCTGAGGCCGCGGCCCATGAGCTTGGCTCCGAAGGCATGCGAGTCCTGGCGGTTGCCACTGCGCAGTTTGCAGATGACCCGCAGCTCGAGCCCGCCGCAATCCGCTATCGTCTCGAAGGGCTCCTGGGCTTCGGGGATCCGGTGCGGAGTGATGTACCCCAAGCGCTGGCTGAAGCGCAGCGGGCCGGCGTGTCGGTCGCGATGATCACCGGCGACTTTCCCGCGACCGCGCTGGCTTCTGCGCGAGCCGCCGGCATCTCAACGACTGGCGGAGTGGTCACTGGAGCCGACCTCGCCAAGGCGGCCGACGTGCCGGTCGAAGCACGCATCTTCGCGCGCATCATGCCGGGCCAAAAGCTGGCCCTCGTGCAGGCATTCAGGCAGGCGGGCCACGTCACTGCAATGACGGGAGACGGGATCAACGATGCGCCCGCGTTGGCGGCCGCGGATATCGGAATTGCGATGGGGCGGCGGGGCACCGACGTCGCTCGCGAGGCAGCGGACCTCATTCTACTCGACGATCGCTTCGCTTCCATCGTCCGAGGAATAGCGCTCGGCAGGCGAATCTTCGCCAACCTGCGCCGGGCGATGACCTACATCACCGCCGTCCACATCCCGGTGGCGGGTTGGCGCTGATCCCGATCCTCGTCGGCCTTCCGCCGATGCTTTTTCCGATGCACCTCGTGCTGCTCGAGCTGCTGATCGACCCGCTTTGTTCGATCGTGTTCGAAGGGGAGCGCAGCGAATCCGGCGCGATGCTGCGGTCGCCGCGCCGCCGCGACGAGCGGCTGTTCGGGCGCCGCGAGCTTATGTTGGCGATCGTCCAGGGAACGGTGGTGCTCGCGTCGGTCTTTGCGTTCTACGCTTGGCTGAATGCGTCGAACGTTGGAGAGCAGATCGCCAGGGCCGGTGCCTTCGTTGCGCTCGTTACCGGTCACCTCAGCCTCGCGCTGGCCGAAAGCAGCTCGCTCGGTCAGCCGCTGTTGGCTCGGGGGCGAGCCGTGTTCTGGGCGATCGTCGCCGGTGCGGTCCTGCTCGTCACCGCCTCGCTGACGGTTCCGTTCCTGCTCGAAGTGCTGCGCTTCGCCATGCCACCCCTCTCGATCCTGGCGATGAGCATGTTCATCGGGCTGGTATCGGGTGGATGGTCCGTCGTCCTGCGTTCACGCCCAATCCACTGACAAGCGAGTCCCGGCCGTGCTAGTCTGCCGACCTCTCGACTCGTGGGCTGGTAATGGAGGGCTGCGATGGAGGCGTTCGTCGCACGCGAAAACATCAAGCGCTTCAAGGCGCAGCTGCGCTCAACCGAAGACGAGGAGCAGAAGGCGACGCTGCGCAAGTTGCTCGATGAAGAGCAACTCCACCTTCAGCAGGTCATCGAGGCCCGGCACACGGGCGGCTGAGGCCGCTAGGACTGCTCCTGCGCTGCAAAGGCGAGACGCAAGGCTTCGGAGAGGCTCCGGACCTCCAGCTTGGTCATCAGGTTTGCGCGGTGGATTTCCACCGTTCGGGGACTGATCCCCAGGTCGTATGCAATGGTCTTGTTCGGGAGGCCCTGGGCTAGTCCGTCCAGCACTTCGCGCTCGCGAGGGGTCAGGACCTGAAGCCTGACGGCGGCGTCCTTCGCCTTTTCGCGTCCTGAATCCGCCCTCTTCAAAACGGCGAAGCCGCTTTCAATCGCGGTGATCAGGACGTCTTTTTCGAACGGCTTCTCGATGAAGTCGATCGCTCCCGCCTTCATCGCCCGAACCGACAAGGGAACGTCGCCGTGACCGGTCATGATGATGACCGGCAACGGCACTCCGTGGCTCCTGAGAGCTTCCTGGACTTCGAGACCGTCCATACCCGGCATCCGGATATCGAGCAGGATGCAGCCGGGCTCCAGCGCCTTTGATTCCTTGAGGATTTCTACGCCAGACGCGAATGAGCGGACCCGATAGCCAGAAGTCTTGAGCATGAAGCCGACGGACCGGCGAACGGAATCGTCGTCGTCGACCACATGAACGACTCTCTCGGCGTCACTCATTCTCAACTCCCCGCAGACGGTAAGGTGAAGTGGAAGGCGGTACCGCCGCCGGGCCGCTCTTCAAACCAGATCCGGCCGCCATGGCTCTCGACTATGGTTCGGCAGATCGAGAGGCCGATGCCCATGCCCGCGCTTTTCGATGTCACGAACGGCTGGAACAACTCCGCGATGACGCTTTCGCTGATTCCGGGGCCGGTATCCTCGACGGTGACGGTCACGTAATCCTGAGGTTCAGCCGAGGTTCGGATGATCAGCGATTTCTGATTGCTGTCGATCATCGCATCGATCGCATTTCGAATGAGGTTGGTCAGCACCTGCTGGACCTGGATTCTGTCGACGAACACGAGGTCCGCGTCGGGATCGAGCTGGACCTGGACCTCGATCCCATGTTCGCGCGAGCCGACCAGCGCCAAGGCATTGGCCTCAGTGATCAGCCGCCCGAGGGATTCGACGCGTTGTTCCGTCTCGCCCCGGCTAATGAAGTTGCGTAGCCGGCGAACGATCTGCCCCGCTCGCACGGACTCTTTTGAGGCCTCGTCGAGAGCCTCCTGGACCGTATCCAGGGTCTCGCGGTCCGAGCCATTGCCGAGGAGGTCGCGGGCCGCTTCACAATAATTGGCGATGGCGGTGAGCGGCTGGTTGAGCTCGTGCGCGAGCGATGAAGCAAAGGACGCCATCTCGCTCACTCGTCCGACGTGGGCCAGCTCTGACTGCAGGTCCTGCAGCCGTCGCTCGACGTTCTGGCGCTGCGTGATGTCGTGGATGAAGCCGGTGAAAATTCGCTTTTCGTCCAGCCAGGCTTCGCCAACCGACAATTCGATCGGGAATGTGTAGCCATCTCGATGCCGGGCGGTCGTCACCCGTCCAATGCCGATGATCTTGCGCTCACCGGTATCGCGATAGTTTTCGAGATAGCTGTCATGCCGTTCGCGATCCGGCGAGGGCATCAGCATGGACACGTTTTCGCCGAGCACTTCTTCTTCGTTGTATCCGAACATCCGTTCGGCGGCGGCGCTGAAGGAGAGGATATGACCGGTCTCGTCGATCACGACCATTGCGTCGGGAACGGTGGCCAGGATCGACCGAAGATGGGATTCGCTATCGCGCATTGAGACTGAGCTGGCGCCCGTGATCCGGTCCATGGGCGCGGACAATATCACCCAAGATCAAATTCGCTACGCTTGAGCGGAACTTCGGTTCGTGCCGCCGATGCTCGCAACCGTGAAGGGCTGCGTGGCTCCGTTGGCATCCTGGACGGTAACCTGATCGTGCAGGCCGAGTGGAACAGCCGGCATCCGATAGACATCCTCGCCCCGTTTGCGAGGGCAGCGAAACACCCAATGCCCGTCGGCGCGCTCGATGTGACCGAATTGATCTGGCTCGGACGACCAGGTCCGCAGCACCGTCGCCCGCAGGGGTCGCGCGCAAGTTCGGCCGCGTCGATGACGCCGAGTTCGTCGAGGGGAACGCGAATGAGGAATGCCCGGCTGGGCGATGCTTTCGTGGAACTCACGTTCGGCGAGAGTTCAAGTCGGACAGTCTTCCAGATCATGCTGCTGCTCGTAAGGGGCCGAAGGCGCAGGCGTAATACGCAATGCTCCTAGGAGACCGGATCACGGGCGCTTCGGCAGGACGATGGTCGGGCCGAGGTCCGCCATCACCTTGCGAGCGTCGAACACGCGAGTGTTACCGGCAGGGATCGCGCCGCGGCCGAGGGCGATCTCGGCCTGCGCCTCGAAGGACTCGACCGTCGTCACATCCATGCTGTCCGCCCAGAAGGGCCCATAGCCGGGATACCAGTCGTGCCAGCCGAACCCGGGCCGGTAGTAACGCCAGGACGGAAGCCAGTAGCCGTAATCCGGACCGTACCAAGGCCGGTAGAAGGGGTCCGGTCGGGCATAGGTTCGGACGTCATGTTCGGTTCGCCGGTCGACGACGGTGAACCAGTCGTAACCGTTCTGGGTGGTGACTTCGGCGGCCCGATAGAGGAGGTAGCCCTCCACCCGGTCGCGGGATGTCAGTTCATTGCCGTGAAATCTCACGATGTAGCGGTCGAGCGCCAGGCGCTGCTCGGAGTAGCCGCCGTGAACGCCGCCGGCCATTTCCGGCCTGTACGGCTGGTATGGAGTTGCGGTGGTGCAGGCCGTTGCCGTCGCGATTGCGAGGGTCAGGGCGAGGCTTTTCAAGGGACGACTGATCATCCGGCCCGTTTCGCACCGATCGGGTGGCGTCTCGAATAAGTAATCTTCCGTAAAAGAGCCGCTCCTGCGTCAGGAAAATCACGTATCCTGAATTTTGCATGCCGCCCGCATTAGCGGACCGGAGTGAAAAGGAGCGTTTGGCTTGCCGCTATCCCTGTACGGTGCGTCGCCGCGTTGCCGGTCCGTTGCAATCGCCATCGGAATGGGCGTGTTGCTTTGGGGCGGAGGGCGTCCGCGCAGCGGGTCGACCTTGGATCGGGCTCGATCGTCGAAACCGTCAAGAAGCTGCATGCAGGCGAATACGTCTGGGCTCCGGAGATTGCGCCTGAAGGCCCAACCCTCCTGATCGTCAACCTTAAGACCCAGCGCGCGACGCTCTTTCGCAACGGCGTTCCGATCGGTGCGTCGACGGTGTCCACCGGCCGCCCCGGCTATGACACCCCGACCGGAGTGTTCACGATCCTTCAGAAGCACGTCGAGCATTATTCCCGAAAGTACGACAATGCACCGATGCCCTACATGCAGCGGCTCACTTGGTACGGCATCGCGCTGCACGGAGGAAACCTTCCGGGATATCCAGCCTCCCATGGTTGCATCCGCCTTCCGATCGGATTCGCGAAACTGCTCTATGGATCGACACGCCTGGGAATGACGGTGGTGATTACCGACGAGCCTACGACCCCTCGGCTCGCGTCCACGCTGTCCGCCAGCCAGCCATTCAGCGAAGTGAATGGGAGTGAGGGCGGAACTTTCGTCTGGCAACCGGAGCGCTCGCCGTCGGGGCCGATCTCGATTGTCGTCAGCGTGGCGGACGGCAGAGCGGTCGTGCTTCGGAATGGTGTGGAGATCGGATCGGGGCCGGTCACCGTCGAAGGCCCGATTACGGGAAGCTGGGCCTATGCGCTACGCTCCGTGGACGCGGCAGGCCCGCACTGGATGCGCGTGTCCTTGTCGAAAGGTGGCGAAGACGGACGGGTCCCTCGCGAGGAATGGCAGCGGTTCAAGGCGCCGGAATCCTTCCGGCGGGCCGTCGCCGGCATTCTCGAGCCGGGCACCACGATCGTGGTCACTGCGGACTCTCTGAAAGAAGGGGCGACCGGCACGGGCTTGACCGTCATCGAAGCCGAGCCGACGGAGAAACCGTGACGCTGAGCCTTACCAGCCTGGGCGGAGCCGGCACCGTGACCGGTTCTAAGCATCTCCTGAATTATGACGGCCGCCGATTGCTGGTCGACTGCGGGTTGTTCCAGGGCCCGCGCGAGCTTCGCGAGCTGAACTGGCGGCGGTTGGAAGTCGAGCCGGCGAGCATCGATGCGGTCGTGCTCACCCACGCTCACCTCGATCACAGCGGCTACCTGCCGCGGCTGGTGAAAGACGGGTTCGACGGGCCGATCTACGCGACTCCCGCGACGATGGACGTGGCGCGTCTCATCTTGCTGGACAGCGCCTTTCTTCAGGAAAAGGACGCCGAGTTCGCGAACCGGCACGGCTTCAGCCGCCATCGGCCCGCGCTTCCCTTGTACACTCGCGCGGATGCCGAGCTCGCCCTTGAGAAGTTCAGGCCCGTTGCATTTCATGAACTGCACGATCTTGGCGGGGACGCGTCACTGCTGTTTCGGCGGGCAGGGCACATCCTTGGAGCGGCAACCGCGGAGATCCGTCTTTCGGGCCAGACGATCGTCTTCTCCGGCGACCTCGGCCGCTTTGGCGATGAGACGATGGTCGATCCCGAGCCAGTGCCGCATGCCGACTATCTCGTGATCGAATCCACCTACGGCGATCGTCTTCATCCGAAGATCGATACACAAAAGGTGCTGCACGATATCATTGAGCGGACTGCTCGACGCGGTGGAACGATCTTGATTCCGGCTTTCGCCGTCGGCCGGACCCAGTCGCTGCTCTACCATTTGTGGGCGCTCAAGATGCACGGAGAGCTTCCGCTCATTCCGATCTATGTCGACAGCCCGATGGCGACCAATGCCACCGATCTGTTGTGCGCGCACATGGACGACCATCGAATGCAGCCGATGGTTTGCCGGGACGCGTGCGCGATCGCGACCTACGTCCGCGACACGGACGGGTCCAAGGCGCTCTCGGCAAGTCCGGTGCCAAAGGTCATCATCTCGGCGAGCGGAATGGCGACGGGCGGCCGGGTGCTCCACCACATCAAGGCGTTCGGACCCGATCCGCGCAACACCATCCTGTTCGCCGGCTTCCAAGCGCCAGGCACTCGTGGCCGGGCTATGGTCGACGGCGTTCGCGAGGTGAAGATCCACGGACAATTTATCGAGATCCGTGCGGAAGTCGCGGACCTGACCAGCCTTTCCGCGCACGCCGATTCCGATCAGTTGCTGCAATGGATTCGAGGCTTTCAGGGGCCGCCGCGCGAGACGTTCATCGTCCATGGCGAGCCGGACGCATCGGCTTCCCTGCGTGATCGAATCGAACGAGAGTTGAAGTGGAACTGCACGATCCCGGCAATGGGACAGAGAAGCGAATTGGCTGAGGGAGAATTGGCATGAGCGCGGCTCAAGAGGGCAAGGCCATTCGAATATTGGACGGCCAGAGGCTCATGGCCGTATCGACGGTCCGCCCGGACGGCTGGCCGCAGACGACAATCGTTGGCTACGCAAACATCGGACTGGTCATCTACTTCCTCATCTTTCGGGCAAGCCAGAAGTTCGAGAACATCTCGAAAGACAATCGCGTTTCGATTGCCGTTGCGCCTGAGCCCCGGAATTTGGGTGAGCTTCAGGCGGTCTATGCCGGCGCTACGGCATCGGAGGTTGTCGATAGGGCGGAGCGCGACCAGGCTTGGCGGTTGCTCGTGGAGCGCCATCCGAATCTCACGGACTACGAATTGCCGTCGACGTCAGTGACGGCGTTGATGCGGGCAAACTGCAAATATGTCTCGGTTCTCGATTACGCGACCAGCTGGGGCGCGGCCGAGAAATTCACGGTCGAGGAAGAAACCGCCGGGTCATCCTAGGGAAGAATCCGTACTGACTGGTTCCGGCGAGTTGTGGGAGAGGCTCCTAGCCAAGCCGCACCAAGGAGCCGGTCATGGGCACCATCGCAATCCCCGACCCTACGCCTGTAGTGGTCGGTTCGAGCCATCTGGCAGGACTTCTCGTCGTGCCCCCGGACGCGAAGGGGCTGGTGATCTTCGCTCACGGAAGCGGCAGCGGCCGCTTCAGTCCCCGCAACAACCATGTCGCCCGCAAGCTACAGGAGTTAGGGTTCGCCACACTCCTGCCCGACCTGCTGAAGCTCGAGGAGGAAACAGACCGCCGCAACGTCTTCGACATTCCGCTGCTTGCCCGCCGGCTCAGGGAAGTCACCGAATGGGCCGAGAATTCGCCGGCGACGGTTGGCCTCCCTATCGCCTATTTCGGCGCGAGCACGGGCGCCGGCGCGGCATTGCTCGCAGCGGGCTTTTCGGATTCTAGTATTTCTGCGGTCGTTTCTCGCGGCGGCCGGCCAGACCTTGCGATGGCGGCATTGCCGTCCGTCAAGGCTCCGACCCTGCTTCTCGTGGGAAGTCGCGACACGCAGGTCATCGAGCTCAATCGGACAGCACTCGCCGAGCTGCGCTGCAAGAAGAAGCTCACGATAATTCCTGGCGCATCGCACCTCTTCGAGGAACCAGGAACGCTCGACCTGGTCGTCGATGAAGCGGCGGACTGGTTCAGCATGCATCTGGGCCCGCCTGAGCTGAAGGTTCGGCTTCCGTTTGCTGATCGCCGTGAGGCGGGACGTATGCTCGGGCAGGCGCTTGCGAGGTTCAAGGATCAGAAGCCGCTGGTGCTCGCTCTCCCGAGGGGTGGAGTGCCGGTCGCCTATGAGGCTGCCAAATCCATCGGGGCCGATCTCGACGTTCTTCTGGTGCGCAAGCTCGGCGCGCCCGGGCACGAAGAGCTGGGGATCGGTGCAATCGTGGACGGCGACAAGCCGCAGGTCATCCTCAACCCCCAACTCGTTCGAATGCTGTCCCTTCCTCCTGGATACATCCAGCGGGAAGCCGAGCAGCAATACGTGGAGCTCGAGCGCAGGCGGCGAGAATATCTCGGAAGCCGCGAGCCGCGATCCGTGGACGGCCGAACGGTCATCATCGTCGACGATGGGATCGCGACCGGCGGGACTGTCCGGGCAGCGCTGGAGGCCATTCGCAAGAGAAAGCCGGCAAAGCTCGTGCTTGCTGTACCCGTCGCCCCGGAGGATTCGCTCAGGGAACTAGAGCCCGAATGCGACGAGGTGGTCTGCCTCGCGACGCCCGACCCATTTTACGCTGTCGGCTCGCAATACGTCGATTTCACCCAGACGACGGACGCTGAAGTGAAGCAGCTTCTCGACGAGGCGCGCGGTACGGAGCGGCCGGTGGAGACTACCTAGGTAGCTGCCCCTATTCGGCCGCGCCGGATTGCGGGATAAACCTAGCCGCGTTGAAACTGCTTGGGCGGCCGGTGCATAGGCGGAGTGGCGAGTCATCGTCTGGCCAGCAAGCTGCGCGGCAGTGCATCTACCGTATCGAGAAGCTGACCAAGACCTACGGTTCCGGGCCTGCGGCCGTTCATGCGCTGCGGGGCGTGGATCTCGACGTCGACGAAGGCGAGATGTTCGTGCTTCTCGGCCCCTCCGGGTCGGGCAAATCGACCTTCCTCAACATCCTCGGCGGGCTCGATAGGGCTACCTCCGGCCATGCGCATTTCTTCGACACCAATTTGACCGACCTGGATGACGACGGGCTCACCGAATATCGCCGGGAGAGCGTCGGGTTCGTCTTTCAGTTCTACAATCTCATCGCGTCGCTCACCGCGCGCGAGAACGTCTCGCTGATTACCCAGATCAGCAAGGATCCCATGGATCCGGCGGAAGCGCTGGCGATGGTCGGCCTGCAGGATCGCATCGATCATTTCCCGTCGCAGCTCAGCGGCGGCGAGCAGCAGCGCGTCGCCATTGCCCGCGCCATCGCCAAGCGCCCGCGCGTGCTGCTCTGCGACGAGCCGACGGGGGCGCTCGACAGCGCCACCGGAGTCCGGGTGCTCGACGCGCTCGACCGCATCAATCGCGAGATCGGAACGACCGTCTTCATCATCACCCATAATGCCGTAGTGGCCGAGATGGCAGATGATGTCGTGCTGTTCGGTGACGGCAGGATCGTCGACCGCCGAAGCAATCCTGCTCGCAAGCCTCCGCTGGAGCTTCGCTGGTGAGACTGTCGCCGCTGACCATCAAGCTTTTGCGCGACGTCTGGCGGCTTCGAGCCCAGGCGGTCGCAATCGCGCTGGTCATCGCGGCAGGCGTCGGAATGGTGATCATGTCGTTCGGGATGATCCGGTCGCTCGAAGCGACGCGAGCGTCCTATTACGACATCTATCGCTTCGCCGATGTCTTCGCACCCATCCGCCGGGCGCCATTGTCGGCCATCGCAACCGTTCGCCAGATCCCGGGCGTCGCTTATGCGGAAGGGCGCGTCAGCGCTGGCGCGATCCTCGACGTGCCCGGGATCGCGGAGCCCGTTTCCGCCCGGGTTCATTCGCTTCCGGATCCGAAGGGGCTAAACCTCCTCGTCCTGCGCGAAGGCCGCCTCCCGAACCCGGGCGCGACTGACGAAGTGGTCGCCAACGAAGCGTTCGCGAAGGCCGCGCGACTGTCGCCGGGAGATCGTTTCTCCGCTCTGATCTACGGAAAGCGCATCGACCTGCGGCTAACCGGGACGGTGCTGTCGCCGGAATATGTCTATGCGGTCGCGCCGGGCAGATCTTCCCGGACAACCGCCGCTACGGCGTGATCTGGATGAACGAAGAAGCGCTCGCCGGTGCGCTCGACCTTCGAGAATCCTTCAACGAGGCGCTGGTACGCCTCGCCCCCGGCGCCGACCGCGCCGAGGTCATCCGCAAACTGGATATCGTGCTCGACCGCTACGGGGCGATCGGCGCCTACGGCCGCGACCTGCAGATCTCCGACCGGTTCGTGTCCAACGAGATCGAGCAGCTGGCGACCACTGTCGAAATCCTCCCGCCGATCTTCCTGGCCGTCGCGGCATTCCTCCTGAACATCGTACTCGCCCGCCTGGTCGAGACGGAGCGTGAGGTCATCGGACTGCTCAAGGCCTTCGGTTACCGTGATCGGGCGATCTTCTTCCACTACGGTCAGCTGGCCGTTCTTCTGTCATTCGGCGGACTGGTCCTAGGCGCCGGTCTCGGGACCTGGCTCGGCCGCGGACTTGCGGGCATGTACCAGCGCTATTTCGTGTTTCCCTTCCTAGAATTCCGGGCCGGGGCCGATATCTACCTGATCGGTATCGCAGCGACCTTGATCGCTGTTCTCGCCGGTGCGGCCCTCGCAGTTACGCGCGCTGCGAAGCTGACCCCCGCCGAAGCGATGCGACCTCCAGCGCCGGCGGATTTTTCCGGCCGATGGACCGCGAACGCCGCGCGGGCGCTAGTACCCGACGAACCCAGCAGGATGATTCTGCGCGGCCTTCTCCGCCGACCCCTTCGAAGCATGCTTGCCGTCCTCGGACTCTCCTCTGCGCTCGCGCTCTACATCGCGTCGGCGAGCGCAACGGACAATGTCGACCGGATGATCGAGCTGGCGTTCGGAAAGGCGGAGCGCGAGGATCTGGTCGTCACCTTCGCCGAGCCACGCGATGCCCGCGCACTTTATGAGCTGAGCCGGCTTCCCGGAGTGCTCCGGGTAGAGCCGTATCGCGCCACCAGCGCGCGATTGGTTGCAGGTCATCACGAAGTCCGCGAGGGCCTCGTCGGTTCCCCGCCGCAAAGCGACCTCAGCCGTGCGGTCGACCTCAAGGGCCGCGTGATCGAGCCTCCGCAATCAGGCGTCGTCATCTCGAGCAGGCTCGCGCGCCGCCTTGACGTCCGCGCTGGCGATCCCATCCGGGCGATCGTGACAGAGGGCGAGCGGCCGGTCCTAGACCTGCCGGTCTCGGCCGTCATCGACACGCCGCTCGGCTCGTCAGCACGGCTGGACCGGGCCAATCTTAACCGCATGCTTCGAGAGGGAGCGACGCTTTCCGGCGCCTATCTTGCTGTCGACAGCAATTACGGAGACTCTGTGTTCCGGGCGCTGAAGGAGACGCCGCAGGTGGCGGGGTCACTTCGCAACAGGCAATCGTTCAGGGCGTGAGGGATACAGTCGCAGAGCAGATGGGTATCGTGACCTTGTTCAACACGTTGTTCGCGGCGCTCATCGTGCTTGGGGTCGTTTACAACAGCGCCCGCATTAGCCTCTCGGAGAGGGCGCGCGATTTAGCATCCATGCGCGTCCTTGGTTTTCGGAGAGGCGAAGTCGCCTACGTCTTGCTTGGCGAGCTCGGCCTGCTCGTGCTGATCTCACTCCCGATCGGCATCGGCCTGGGCATCGCTCTGACGCGGTACGTGACACAGCAATTCAGTGCCGATCTCTACAGCATCCCATTGGGATTCAATCCCCAGACGCCCGCCGAAGGCGTGCTTGCAGTGGTGGTCGCGGCGGCCGCGACTGCATTGCTGATCCGAAGCAGGATCGACCGACTCGACCTCGTCCGCGCATTGAAGACGAGGGAATGATGCGAAATTGGCTGACGGGACCGAGGCTGTTGCTCGCACTGCTTGTCGCAGCAGTCGCGCTAGCCGTCTTCGTTGCGCTTCGAGAGCCCGCAGTGAACGTCGAGCTGGGTCGTGCTGAACACGGTCCTCTCGTCGTCACGATCGACGATCTCGGGGAGACGCGGGTGACCAACCTCTACGTCGTATCCGCTCCGATCACCGGGCAGCTCTTGCGCGTCCCGCTGAAGCCCGGCGCGCAGGTCGTGCCGAGGCAAACCTTGCTCGGGAGGATCCAGCCGGTCGAACCCAGTCCGCTCGACGCGCGCGCCTATGCCCAGGCCACGGCGGAAATCCGTTCGCTCCAGGCGCAGCTTGCCGCATCGCAGTCGCGGGTTTCGGAAGCTCGCGCCGAGCAGATACTCGCCGAGCGGGAGTTCAGCCGGGCGTCCGACCTCGCCAACCGTGGCTTCGTTTCTCGGGCCAACGTCGACCGGGCGCGCGCGGCACGGGACCGCAGCCGCGCTGCCTTCGCCGAGGCCAATCAATCGGTCGCGGCAACCTCCCAGGGCCTTCAGGCCGCTCGCGCCGCGCTGATGGTCGCGGGGACGAAAGCCAAAGGCGCTGGAGCGGTCGACGTGACGTCGCCCGTCCCGGGCTTCGTGCTCCGCGTCCCGCAGGAGAGCGAGCGGGTTGTGGTCGCGGGAACCCCCCTGGTCGAAGTGGGCGATCCCGATCGGCTGGAAATCGTCACGGACCTTTTATCAGCTGACGCGGTCCGCGTTCGGCCGGGAGCGGAAGTCTTCATCGAGGACTGGGGTGGAGATCGTCCGCTCAAGGGCCGGGTGCGTCTGGTCGAGCCGTACGGATTCACGAAGATTTCCGCTCTGGGGGTCGAGGAGCAGAGGGTCAACGTGGTCATCGATTTTGCCGAGCCGCGCGAAGCCTGGCTGCGTCTGGGCCATGGGTATCGCGCTACGGTTCGCATCGTCGTCTCAGCCGCCCCCAATGTCTTGAAAGTGCCGATCAGCGCGCTCTTCCGCTCGGGGCGCGAGTGGAGCGTGTTTGTCGTGGATGCCGGAGGAAGGGCACGCAGTAAGCAGGTCAAGGCAGGCCGGATGAATGACGAGGAAGCGGAGATCGTCAGCGGTCTGGCCGCCGGAGAACGCGTGATCCTCCATCCGAGCGACAAGGTCGACGAAGGCGTCAGGGTCCGCGAGCGCGACTAAGCTCCCAAGCTAAGTAGACTTCCGCACTGACAGGCGCGGCTGGCGCGGTGATTGTCGCGCCATGGCAGACAACGACTCCACTCTTGTCGAGGCCGAGGCGGTTTTGCAGACCGGAGCTTTCGTTCTGCCTTTCGAATGCATTGGGATGGGCGACGTCGCCATAGTCGGCGGCAAGAATGCCTCCCTCGGCGAGCTGATTGGAACTCTCGGTGCACAGGCAATTCGCGTTCCAGACGGCTTCGCGACGACCGCCGACGCTTATCGGCTGCACATATCCTCCAACGGAATCGAACCGAGGATCAGGGATCTGCTTGCAAGCTTGCACGCTGGCGAAAAGTCGCTGCGGGACGCTGGCGCGGAAATTCGAGCGCTCATTCTCGCGGGCACACTCCCGCCGCCGGTCGAGCAGCAGCTGCGCGATGCCTACTGCGAATTGGGCCGGAAGACAGGTCGGACAAATCCCGCGGTAGCTGTTCGCAGCAGCGCGACCGCGGAGGACCTTCCCGGCGCGAGCTTCGCCGGACAGCTTGAAAGCTTCCTCAACGTGCAGGGCGAAGACGCCTTCATCGATGCCTGCCGGCGCTGTTTCGCATCGCTCTTCACCGACCGGGCGATCACCTATCGCGAGGCGAAGGGCTTCGACCATTTGCAGGTCGCGCTGTCGATCGGTGTCCAGCTCATGGTCCGCTCGGACCTGGGCGGATCGGGCGTCATGTTCACGCTTGACACGGAAAGCGGCTTTCCGCGCGTCGTGACCATCAATGCCGCCTTGGGCCTCGGCGAGACCGTGGTCCAGGGTACCGTCGATCCCGACCGGCTGATGGTCTTCAAGCCTTTGCTGCGGAACGGATACCGGCCAATCATTGAGAAGGTCCGGGGAGCGAAGAACCAGAAGCTCGTTTACGGCGCGGATGGACGCGGGACGGAGCTCTTGCAGACCAGCGAAGTTGAGCGCGAAAGCTTTGTCCTGAGCGATGATGAGGCCCTGCGGCTTGCTCGCTGGGGCGTCGCGATAGAAGCGCATTACGGCCGTCCGATGGACGTCGAATGGGCAAAGGATGGGGCTTCGGGCGAGCTGTTCATAGTCCAGGCGCGTCCGGAGACCGTGCATGCGGCCAAGTCCGGCACCAGCTTTGACGTCTATACATTGCAGGCAAAGGGGCAGCGCCTGGTCGAAGGCGTCGCGATCGGCGGCGCAATCGTCAGCGGGAAAGCCTGCATCGTCCGAAATCCCGAGGACATCGAACGGTTCGAGGACGGTGCAATTCTCGTCGCAGAGGCGACCAACCCTGACTGGGTGCCGATCATGAAGCGCGCGGCCGGAATCGTGACGGACCATGGCGGACCTACAAGCCACGCCGCGATTGTCGGGCGGGAGCTCGGAGTGACGGCCGTCATCGGCACCGGCAATGGGACGAGCGTCCTTCGGGCCGGCCAGGAGATCACCGTCTCCTGCGCGGAAGGATCGCGCGGAGCGGTCTATTCGGGAATCCTGCCGTTCGTGCGGGAAACGATCGACGTCGGAACACTCGGCGAGCCGCCCGTGGACATCATGGTCAACATGGCCAATCCGGGAGCAGCATTCGAATGGTGGCGGTTGCCGGCGAATGGCGTCGGCCTGGCTCGGATGGAGTTCATTATCGGCTCTGCGATCAAGCTCCATCCGATGGCCGCAGCGCATCCGGAGCGACTGTCCGCCGCCGATGCGGAAATGGTCCGCGCCCTGAGCGAGGGCTTCACGACGCCCGCGGACTATTTCGTCGACCGGTTGGCCGTTGGCGTCGCAAAGCTCGCGAGCGCCTTCCACCCGTATCCGGCTATCGTTCGCCTCAGCGACTTCAAGACCAACGAATATGCGGACCTGATCGGCGGTGAGGCGTTCGAGCCGAAGGAAGAGAATCCGATGCTCGGGTTCCGCGGAGCGTCTCGCTATTACAATGACCGCTACAAGGACGGCTTCGCGCTTGAATGCCGCGCCCTGAAGCGGGTGCGCGAGGAGATGGGCTTCACGAACCTGATCGTGATGGTGCCCTTCTGTCGAACAGTGACCGAAGCAGACCGGGTCCTTCAGGCGATGGCGGAGAATGGTCTCCGCCGCGGCAAGGATGGTCTCCAAGTCTACATGATGTGCGAGATACCCTCGAACGTCATCCTCGCGGAGGAATTCGCCAAGCGGTTCGACGGCTTTTCGATCGGCTCCAATGACCTGACCCAACTGGTGCTCGGCGTAGACCGGGATTCAGCCGATCTCGCAGACCTTTTCGACGAGCGCGACGAAGCGGTGAAGCGCATGGTTGGAGATGCGATCGACGGTGCGCACCGGGCCGGAATCAAGGTCGGGATCTGCGGACAGGCGCCGAGCAACTATCCCGAGTTTGCGCAGTTTCTCGTCGAGAAGCGGATCGACTCCATCTCGCTGAACCCCGACAGTTTCGTGACGACGGTGCGGGCGCTTACTTCGAAAGCGTGATCGCATCCCCGGCGCTCGCCGCATAGTCGAGGGCGTAATTGAGTTCCGCCGCCGTCTCGGCGTGAAGGGTAAAAAGCGGGTCGCCGCGATTGACGGAGTCGCCCAGGCGAGCATGGAGCCGAAGCCCGGCGGAGGGTGAGTCCGGGGCGCCCGCGAACTTCGCAAGGCGGGCGATCTTCCGATTGTCGACGGCTTGCACCGTTCCTGACCCCGAAGCCGTCACGATCCTGTGCAACCGAGCCACTTTTGGCTCGCGAAAGCCGCCCTGGGCCCGGCAGATGCTTTCGAACCTCCGCAAGGCCGAGCCGTCATCGAGCAATTGCCGGGCGCGTTCGTTGCCGCGACCTCTGCCGACGGCTCCACCCAGCTCGAGAACCGCAGCGGCAAGCGTAAGAGCCCGATCGCGAAGGTCAGCCGGTGCATCGCTTTCGCCACGCAGGACCGCGAGCACGTCCATCATCTCGAGCGCCGGCCCGACCGACCGGCCGACAGGTTGACGCCCGTCCGAAAGCAGGCAGTGGGCGGCCACTCCAAATCGAGCCGCAATTCCTGTCATGCGCTTGGCCAAATCGTGACCCGCGGCCTGGCTCCTGACTTTGGCGGTTGGACCGACGGGTATGTCCAGCACCAGCCGCTTCGCTCCCGCCGCGATTTTCTTCGACAGGACGGACGCGATCAGCTGCCCTTCCGGGTCGATGTCCAGCTGCCGCTCGACCCCGATGAAGATGTCGTCGGCGGGGCTTAGCCTCAGCGCTCCGCCCCAGGCGAGGCAGCCTCCTTCGGCTTCCACGACCTTGCGGATCGTATCGAGGTCGAGGTCGACCTTCGTAACAGTCTCCATCGCGTCCGCCGTGCCTGCGGGGGATGTGATCGCTCGGGAAGACGTCTTCGGAATCCGGAGGCCGGCGGCGGCCGCGATTGCGACAACGATCGGCGTGGTCCGATTACCTGGGAGGCCTCCGACGCTGTGCTTGTCGATGACGTCGAATTCCCAGTCGAGCCGGTCGCCCGCGCCGGCCATTGCGGCGGTCAGCGCGAAAGTCTCCTCGTCGTCGAAGGGGACCGCTGTCCCGGCGGTGATGAATGCTGAAAGCTGGACGTCGCTGTATCTTCCGGCGACCACGTCTTCGACAATCCGGGCCAAATCGGTCTGCCCGAGCGATCCGCCGAAGATGCGCCCGCGTACCGATCCCATGGATTCGACCGGAGGGAGGTGGCTGATCCGAACTCGCTCGTGCTCGATCCCGCCGAGCAATTCCCAGGCGGCTTCGGACAGGCCGATCTCGTTCGGCGCGAGCAATTCGTCCGCGCCCTGGAAAAGAATGGCCGCGACTTCGCGCCCGTCGGCTTTTAAAAGGACCTGGGACCTCGGTGCGAGGCCTTCCGAACGGCATACGGGACAATCGCTCCGCATGACGACGATCGGCTCCCGCTGCGTATGAAGCCCGATCCGCTTCGTCCTCAGGATCGCTCCAGACTGCTCGTGGCGGTCGTCCATGGCTCTCGCTGTTTCCATCCTTGCGTGGCTACATAGGCCACTACGGGCTCACGCTACGCAATGGTCCTTATCCGGATCAGGGCAATTACGGATTCGAACGCGCGCGCTCCGGGCCTAGCCACTCAGCCTCTGTATCTGCGAGGCGACGATGCGCACGGAACTGAAGTTCGGCATTCCAGACCTCGAATTGCCGCGCCTTAGCGGGGGCAAGGTCAGTCCTGCTGCATTCGCGGGGCATGCCCTTGTCGTGCTCTTCTGCCCGCGGGGGCGGGCTGCGGAGACCGCCGCTCTCGACCAATATGCGACGGCTGCGTGCGAGTTCTCCGGCTACGACGCATGGCTGTTGACCGTGATCGAGCAGGATGGCGTCTCGCCGGAGCCGAAATGCCCCTGTGCGATCGTTTACGATCCGCACGGGACGGCGTGGGAAGCGTTCCAGAAGGTTGCCGAACCAGACTTGAAGCTGGACCGTGACCAGGGCGCGACGTTCCTGTTCGCTCGTGGCGGGTCGCTCCACCACGCCTGGGCGGGCGTCGCATCACCCGAGCTCGTCATCCAATCGCTGGCCCGGCGAGAGGCTTGAGCCATGTTCAAGCGCATCTTGATGGCGGTCGACCTGAAGCGGCCGGAATCGTGGGAAAAAGCTCTCCCGGTCGTCCAGTCACTGGCGCATTGTTATTCGTCCGAGGTCACACTTTGCGCGATTGCAACCGCCGCTGAGGCGGTCGAAACCGGGGAGTGGTGGCCCAACTCCTATCAGGAGCGGATTGCCGAGAAGTACTCCGAGCTTGACGAAATCGCTGCTCGGATGAGGGACGGCATCAAGGTCCATGTCGAGGTCGGAACGGGCACGGTCGACAGTGGGCTTATCGACGTTGCCGAACGGATCGGAGCCGACCTCATCGTCTTGTCGCCGCACCACTATTCGATGCTCGACCGGCTTCTGCCGACGCATTCGGGAGGTTTGTCCCGAAACGCGGGCTGCTCGGTGCTCGTCCTTCGACCTGGCAAGGAGCAGCAGGCGACGTGACGGCGGTGCTGGTGCCGGATGCAGGATTCGAACCCGCGACCTTCGGTTTACAAAACCGCTGCTCTACCAACTGAGCTAATCCGGCCCTCAAACGCGCCTATGGCCACCGAGGCCTAGCGCGGCAAGGCTTTACCGTCTGTTTACCTTGTTGGGAGCATCCTCACTCTGCCGGGCTTGTGTCCGGCGCGGTAAGGAACGAGCACATGGTTTGGATCGCAATGACCATGTTTATCGCGCTGATTGGTTGGGGCGCGCGCTACTTCGGTTGGGATGACCCGGCCGGGAAAGTGCAACTCGCCTTGTTCACGAGTTTCATCCTAGGCGCGGTCTGCGGATACAAATCGAAGGACTGACCTTCGCGCTTGGCGCTGTTGCCTCGCTCGCCTAACGCACTCGGGTGCGTAATCTTCCACCCTATGTCCAGCTTCTGAAGCTCCGGATCGAGGATGGCGATCATGGGCCGTTGGTCGTGATGCCGTTCCACGACGATGTCGTCGGACGGCCGGGATATCTTCATGGTGGCGCGATTGCGGGCTTGCTTGAATTTGCAGCGTTCACGGCGCTTGGCCGAGAGCTGGGCGACGAGGGTGTAGTCATGAAGCCGATTACGGTCACCGTGGACTACATGCGGGGCGGGACGGCACGCGAGACCTTCGCCGCGGCGATCATCGAAAGGCTGGGGCCCGCATCGCCAACGTCGAAGCCTTTGCCTGGCAGAAGGAGCGCTCACGACCGATTGCGAGTGCGCGGCTCAATTTCCTGCTCGATCGCGGCGATCAGTAGCCGCTGAGCTCCGCGACCTTGTTGCGGTGATAGTAGACGTCGCCGAACAGCTCGCCCAGCACCGCTTCGCGCTTGAGATAGAGGCCGATGTCGTGCTCGTCGGTCATGCCAATTCCGCCATGCATCTGGACGCCTTCACGAACGGCTAGGGATGCCACGTCCGCTGCCTTTGCCTTTGCAACCGCAACCGCAAGCTCGGCCCTATCGTCGCCGGAATCGATGAGCTCCGCGGCCTTGAGCGCCGCAGCACGAGCGATCTCGATCTCGCCGTGGAGATGAGCGGCGCGGTGCTGAAGCGCCTGGAATTCGCCGATCAGCTTCCCGAATTGCTTCCGCTGCTTGAGATATTCGACGGTCATGGTCGAAGCGCCGGCGGCGACGCCGACCAGTTCGGCAGCAGCACCAGCGCGGCCTGCATTCAGGGCCCGCGCCAGCGGCGTCCACCCATTGTCGACCTCGCTGACCACCGCGTCAGCGTCGAGCTCGACATTGTCGAACTTGATTCGCGCCGCCTTGGAACTGTCGGCCAGAGTTACGCTGTCGACTTCCGCTGCTCCCTTCGGGACAGCGAACAACGTCAGCCCGTCGCGGTCGCCTGGCGAACCGGAGGTTCTCGCAACCGTTAGGATTACATCAGCCGAATTGCCGTGGACGACGAATTGCTTCGCGCCATTGAGGACGAAGCCGTTTCCCCGGCGCTCGGCCGAGAGGCCAGTCTTTTCAGGGCTATGTCCGCGAGACTCGTCGACCGCGAGCGCGAGGACGCAATCCCCGACGAGGATACCCGGATACAAACGCTCGGCATGCGCGGTTCCTTCGATCGCACGTGCGCCGGCTACAGCGGTTGTCAGGAATGGCGAGGGCGTCAGGTTGCGGCCGATTTCTTCAAGGACCAATGCCGCTTCGACCGAGCCGAGCCCAAGGCCGCCCTGATCTTCGGGAATGCAAATTCCGGTGAGGCCGAGCTCGGCGAATTTCTTCCAGAGCTCCGTGCCGTAGCCGTCGGTGCAGCCGGTGTCGCGCCAATGACGGAGCTGCTTCGCCGGCCCGCCCTCGTCGGCAAGGAATCCCGCCGCGGTTTCCTTCAGCATTTTCTGGTCGTCGGTCAGAAGCGGCATGCGTCAGGCTCCCGGAAGGCCGAGGATGTGCTTGGCGACGATGTTGAGCTGGATCTCGCTCGTGCCGCCTTCGATCGAGTTACCCTTGGTGCGGAGCCAGTCGCGAGCGTTCTTGCCGTTCTTCGAGCGCTCGCTGTCCCACTCGAGCGCGTCGGAGCCGCCCGCGGCCATCACGAGCTCGTGGCGGCGCTTGTTCAGCTCGGTGCCGGCATATTTCATCATCGACGGGCTGGCGGGATGCGCTTCACCGGCCTTGAACATCTCGAAGAAGCGCTCGCTCATCGCTGCGAAGGCCAGGGCGTCTACATCGAATGCCGCGATGTCAGCCCGAAGCAGCGCATTGTCGGGTTTGAGCGCCGCGCCCAGTGAACCCGCGCCGAGGCCGCCCATTCCGCCGAGCCCCATGCCCGCGATCATTTCGCGCTCGTGGCCGAGGAGATATTTGGCGACGTCCCAGCCGCGGTTCACTTCTCCCACGACCTGATCCTTGGGCACCTTCACATCGTCGAAGAAGGTTTCGCAAAATGGCGAGTAGCCGCTGATCAGCTTGATCGGCTTGGTCGACACGCCCGGCGTCGTCATGTCGAACAGGACGAAGCTGATGCCCTGGTGCTTGGACTCGGTCGAAGTTCGAACGAGGCAGAAGATCCAGTCGGCCTTGTCGGCATAGCTGGTCCAGACCTTCTGGCCGTTGATCAGCCAGTGATCGCCTTTGTCCTCGGCCTTGGTCGCCAGCCCGGCGAGGTCGGACCCGGCACCCGGTTCGGAATAGCCCTGGCACCAACGGATTTCGCCGCGCGCGATCTCGGGCAGGAAATGCTTCTTCTGCTCCTCGGTGCCGAACTTGAGCAGCGCAGGCCCGAGCATAGAGATGCCGAAGCTGGTGAGCGGGGAGCGTGCGCCAATCCGCGCCATTTCTTCCTTGAGCACCTTGGTCTCGGCGGTCGAAAGCCCGCCGCCGCCATAGTCCTTCGGCCAGTGCGGGACGGTCCAGCCCCTCTCGGCCATGAGCTCCATCCAGTGACGCTGGGCGTCGCTCTGGAAGGTAGGGTTGCGGCCGCCCCAGCAGGCGTCGGCCTCGGACCGCATCGGCTCGCGCATTTCGGCTGGGCAATTCGCCTCCAGCCAAGCGCGCGTTTCGGACCGGAAGATGTCGAGATCAGCCATGGGTCGCCCCGAGAAGGTTACAGAGGTCCGTGACCTCTTAGTTTGCTCGAATCAAGCCGTGGATTCGACCGTAACCGGCCGGATGGCGGATGCCGTAACGTCGCGCATGAACGACGAATAACGGAGGGGTTCAGCATGGGGTTAGCCCAAGGGGTGCAAAAGGGCCCCAATCTCATCGGGAGAGCCGAAATGCGTAAGTTTCTGATTCTCGCTGCGACTGCAGCTTCTGCCCTTGCAGTTGCGACCCCGGCCGCGGCGCAGTGGTATCCGCCGCAGTACAACAACTATCCGCCGCAATATGGCTACGGCGGGTACGGCGGCTACAATAATTACGGCAATCTGCAGTACCGGATCGACCGCTTGCAGAACCACATTGCCCAGTTCGACCGGGCGAACGTGATCAGCAATCGCGAGGCGCGTAGCCTCCGCGCTGCGACGTTCGATCTCGAGCGTCAGCTTCGTTACGGCGGGGGTGGAGCCTATGGCGTCGAGCGTCGTCTCGCGCAGCTCGAACAGCGGGTCGATTATATCGCCAGCCGCACTCGCTACGGTCGCTACGGTTACAGCAACTACAACAATCAGTGGAACGGTGACCACAACTGGAACCAGAACCACAATGACCGCAACTGGCGCGATCACGACGATGATGATGACGACGATGATTGATCTCGTCTGAAGTCGAAACGCCCGGCGGCTCGTGCTTTGGCACGGGCCGCCTTTTTTGTTGCTAAGTGCAGTCCACGCGGCTGAGCGAGGGCGGGGCATCGGGGCGCAACCGAAATCGCGGAGTGAGCTCGGTCAGCCGGCGCACATAAGCGTCCGTAAAGACGGTCGCGCATTTGCGGCTGAGATGCGACCATTCGGGCAGGTTCCAGCCATGGGCGGAGACCGGAAGATCGTCGGCATGAATGCCGATGCTATGCGTGTTGCGCAGAAGGAAATCCCAGCCCTTCGCTTTGGGCACCTGGGCTTCCTCGTTCACGCGAAGCTGCGGCGCGGACGGCGGTCGGATGAAGACGACGTCGCCTCCGCGCGCCCGAATCTTGTCGACGGCAGCCTTGGCGCGTGCGTGTCCATTCGCAATCAGCTCCGGCGTGTACGGAAATTTCTCCTTGAAGCCCTTCCAGGCCCAGCGGGTGCGGGCTCGCCAGGCGGGATCATATTCGACGCGGTCCCAGAGGTGCGTTGCACGATGCTCGCCGACCTCCTGCAGCTTCCAGATGTCGTCCATCGGGCCCTCGACGCCGGGCCGGAAATCGCGGTCTAGCCGATGGGCGAGGACGCTCAGCCGGTAATTGGAATCGAGGAAAGCGATCCTCCGCTGGAGGACGTGATCGATCTCGTTCGAAACGATCCTGTAGGGCGCCCTAAACTCGTGCCACTTTTTGACGTAGCCGCCGTACCCGTCGAATGGCTGGAAGAACATCGTGTCGGCAAGCCCGACGATAAGGACGCCCTTGAAATTGGGGTCGTCCGCCATGTTTTCCAGAAGCGTCAGGGCGCTGGTGCCGTGGATGGCGAGCTGGATCGGGCGCACGCCGGTCAAGGCTTCGAAGCGGTCGAGGTCGGTGTCGAACAGGATCCGGGAATCGCCGACAATCGCCGCCTGCGCTCCGGCCGCGCGCAATTTCTCATTGCTCCACGCGATTTCGCTGTTGTCGAGGTCGCCGGCGTGAAGGCCTATGCGTTCGCGCGCATTCACCTCGAGTCCAATCGCGCTGACGATGAGTGCGCCCAGAACGCCGATGAGTATTCGTCCCCACGGCTGTGCGGGGACATCCCGGGTGGGAACCGGCTGCGCTTGTCCTGGCCGATCCGATGCGGTCAGCCGAAGGCCGGCCGGCAACGCGCCTTCGCGCTGGAGGATGCCCTTGGGAACGGAGCCGGGGTCAGAACTGGAAGTAGATGAAGGCACTGCCTTTCCCCTGTTCCGCTAGGACTGCCACCGCCATGATCGCGAGGAGGCCGCCAACCAGCCAGGCGGGCGTTCGCTCGACCGCGATCTCGAGCGTCTTGTCGCGCATCCACCAGTGGGTTCCGACGATCGCAGAGATGATCAGCATGGCGTAGATCATCGGCAGAAGCGCGATCATCGGGACCGGCTTCTCGGCCAGGCCGGCCATCGACTGCAGCATCGTCGACGCGCCACCGAAGGTCTTCGCCCGGAAGAACACCCAGGTGATGTTGACGAGCACGTAGGTCATCAATCCGAGGGCCACGAATGCCAGCGGTCCGGGGGTCCATCCGGCGAACCTCGCCCTGAGCCAGCGCTCGACGGCTAGATAGGTGCCGTGCAGGCCGCCCCAGACGACGAACGTCCAGGCGGCGCCGTGCCAAAGCCCGCCGAGCAGCATCGTGCCCATGAGCGCAGTGTAGGTGCGTACGGGACCGTGCCGGTTTCCTCCAAGCGGGATGTAGAGATAATCCCGCAGCCAGCTCGACAGTGTGATGTGCCATCGTCGCCAGAAGTCTGAGAAGCCAACCGCCGCGTACGGGAAGCGGAAGTTGTCCGGCATCGCGAACCCAAGGCACATCGCAACGCCGATCGCGGTCGTCGAATAGCCTGCGAAATCGCAGAAGATCTGGCCGCTGAACGCCAGCGTCGCGACCCAGGCATCGAGCGCCATCGGGACGCCCTCGTGGGCGTCGTAGACCTTTTCGACGACCGGCGAGAGAAACCCGTCGGCGAGCACGACCTTCTGGAACAGGCCGAGGATCATCAGCGACAGGCCGAAGTACAATTGGTGGGCGGTCGCTCTGCGCTTGCTTGCAAACTGTGGGACCAGCTCGGTCGGCCGCATGATCGGACCCGCGACGAGGTGCGGGAAGAAGGTCACGAACAGCGCGTAATCGAGGAAGTGCTGGGCCGGCTTGGCGCGGCGGAGGTAGACGTCCAGCGTGTAGGACAAGGTCGCGAAGGTGTAGAAGCTGATCCCGACCGGCAGGATGATGTCCCACTTGGGCGGCTGGTACGCAATGCCGACCGAGGCCGCGAGCGTGACGAAATTCTCGAGCAGGAACTCGCCGTACTTGAAGTAACCGAGCATGCCGATGTTCACGACTACCGACGTGATCATCCAGATCTTGCGCGTCCGTTGGTGCTTGGCGCGCACCATCCATTGCGCCGCCCACCAGTCGACGACGGTCGACACCCAGAGAAGGATGACGAACGGCGGGTTCCAGGCCGCGTAGAACAGGTACGACGCGACAAGCAGGTTTATCTTCTTCTGGTGCCAGCTGAAGAAAGGCGCGTTGTGCATAGCCAGCACGAGCGCGAAGAACACCAGGAAGGTCAGCGAATTGAAGATCATCGCGGCAGTCTGCCGCGATCACCGGCCCGAGCTTTCATGCACTGCGCCCCCGCAAGTGTGCACGCGTCGACCTACGAGACTCGGCAGGCGGACGGTCGCAGGCTCGCACGGTTCCTAACCGCACACAATAACTTGCGGTCTAGCTGTTCTTAATGGCCGCCTGAGGTCGGCTTAGGCGAAGTCAGCCTTATAGATATGCCACTTGCGCTGCTCTTCGGTTGAGCCTGGCACGTCGTTGACGCGGCGAAGGGTCATCGTGCCGCGCGATTTGAACTCCTTGCCGTCCTTCAGGCGGCCGTAAAGCTGCACGGTGTAATCGACGTAGCTGGAGCCCGCCGCGCCCTCCATGCCCCCTGGGGCGCCGATGTTCGCGTGGATTTCGCGATACTTGCTCAGGTCGAGCTTTTCGGCGCCTTCGGACCAGAGCTTGTTCGCGTCGGCGGACTTTCCCTGCTCCGCTAGTGCGAAATAGGTCTGAAGGACTTGCCCGGCACCCTGGGCGCTCTTCGGGTCGATCGGGCTTTCCAAGACCGGAGTGCGGTCGTCAGGCAATCCGCCGGGTTCGCCCGGCGCAGGCGGATTCAGCGGTGCTTCCGGAGCCGGCGTATTGGTCGCAGGCAGTTTCGTCTCGGGCGCGTTTGCGACCTCATCCTGCGGGGTTTGCTGAGAGCAGGCGGCGAGGAACAGGGCGGGGAGGACGAAGCGCTTCATGAAGCCATTACGCGCGAACGGCCGTAGCGTTGCGGCTGAACTCCAGGTCCGCGTCCACCGGAACGAAGCGCATCGCGAGGCGGTCCTTCACGTAATTCTGGGGGACGAGCCATGGCTGCCGGTTTCCCTGCTTGGGGAGGGAGGGGAGCGCGCGCTGTACATAGCCGGAGCTGAAGGAGATGACCGGAATGCGCTCCATCCCTTCCTTTGGCTCCCGCGGAGTGCAGACGTCGAAGCCACGGCGAGCCATGTGGTTGAGGATCTTGCAGACGGCGCGCGCGGTAACGTCGCTGCGTAAGGTCCACGACGCATTGGTGTACCCGAACGACAGGAAGAAGTTCGGCACGCCGCTCAGCATCATGCCCTTGTAGATGAGGCGCTCCCCGGGCGTGACCGGTTTGCCGTCTACCTTGAGCGCAATTCCGCCGAAGAGCTTTACGACCAGGCCGGTGGCCGTGATGATGATGTCGGCCGCGACGTCTTCTCCGGATTCCAGACGAAGGCCGTCTTTGGTGAATCGCTCGACGGCGCCTGTGGCGATGGAGACCTTGCCGGAGCGCATCGACGCGAACAGGTCGCCATCCGGAACGAGACAGAGCCGCTGGTCCCATGGCTTGTACTGCGGGGTGAAATCCCGGTCGACCGGATAATCTTCCGGAAGCTCCTTGCGGATCATGTTCTTAATGAACGCAGCCGCGCGCTCCGGCCGCTTTCGCGCCCGCGAGTACATGTAGATGGTCAGGAGCACGTTCTTCCAGCGGATCGCCGAATGCGCCGCCTTGCGCGGCAGGATGCGCTGGAGCACGCCGGCAATGCGGTCACGGGCGGGTCGCGAGACGATATAGGTCGGCGAGCGCTGGACCATCGTCACGTGTGTGGCCTTTTCGGCGAGCGAAGGCACTAGCGTCACCGCCGTCGCGCCGCTGCCGATTACGGCGACTTCCTTGCCGGAATAGTCGAGCTCTTCGGGCCAGGCCTGCGGATGGACGATCTGCCCGCCGAATTCCTTCTCGCCCGGCCATTCGGGTCGGTAGCCTGCTTCGTAGTCGTAATATCCGCCGCAAGAGAACAGGAAGGTGCAGGTGAGGCGGCGAGTCTGGCCTTGGTGCTCCGCCTCGACGGTCCAGCGCCCCTCTTCGGACGACCAGGAAGCGCCGACGACCCGGTGCCCGAACCGGATTTGCTCGAAGATGCCGAACTCATGCGCAGTGTCCTCGACATAGTCGCGGATCGCGGCGCCTTCGACGATCGCCTGGTCGGACGGCCACGGCCGGAACGGGAATCCGAGTGTGAAGATGTCGGAATCCGAGCGGACTCCCGGATAGCGAAACAGGTCCCAGGTCCCGCCGATGCGGTCTCGCGCTTCCAGGATCAGCCAGCTCTTGCCCTTAGAGAGGGTCTTCAGGCGATAGGCGGCATCCACGCCGGAAATGCCGGCGCCAACGATAATCACATCAACATGATCGGTCTGCGGATCGTCCCGAGCCATCGCCTATCTCTTGCAGCCCAAGCGCCCCAAGCTTAGCGGAAATCAGCCGCAAAAGCGCATGCGGAACAAGGAAAGGCAACGCCTTGGACTTTGACCTTACGGAACGACAGGCTTCTTTCCGCAATCGCGTCCGCGATTTCATGGACGCCGAAGTCCGCCCGCGAGTCGAGGATTACCACCGCGACCAGAAAACCGGCGATCGCTGGAAGGTGATCGAGGTCATCGAGGCGCTGAAACCGAAGGCTCGCGAGGCTGGTCTCTGGAACCTGTTCATGCCGCCCGGCGGCGCGCTCCAGCACGTGGACGAGAGCTTCCCGTTCGAGGGCGAGCAGCTGACCAACCTCGAGTATGCGCTCTGCGCCGAGGAGATGGGGCGGATTCACTGGTCCAGTGAGGTCTTCAACTGCTCGGCCCTGACACCGGCAACATGGAAGTGCTGCATCGTTACGGCACGCGGGATCAGAAGGACGAGTGGCTGAGCCCGCTCATGCGCGGCGAGATTCGGTCCGCTTTCCTGATGACGGAGCCGGGCGTTGCGTCGTCGGATGCGACCAACATCCAGTGCGAAATCCGCCGCGACGGCAATGAGTACGTCATCAACGGCAAGAAATGGTGGTCGTCGGGCGCCGGCGATCCGCGCTGCAAGGTCGCGATCCTGATGGGCAAGACCGACACGTCGGCGAAGGCGCACCAGCAGCAGTCGATGATCCTGATGCCGCTGGACGCGGAAGGCGTGACCATCGAGCGTCACCTGACAGTCTACGGCTATGACGATGCGCCGCATGGGCACATGGAGATCAAGCTCGACAATGTCCGCGTGCCGCCGTCGAACCTGCTTCTCGGCGAGGGCAGAGGCTTCGAGATTGCGCAGGGGCGGCTCGGGCCGGGACGCATCCACCACTGCATGCGGACGATCGGCGCAGCCGAAGAAGCGCTAGAGCTGATGTGCAAGCGGCTGCAGAGCCGCATTGCCTTCGGCAAGAAGATTTCGGAGCACAGCATCTGGGAGCAGCGCGTCGCCGAGGCGCGGATCGAGATCGATTGCACGCGGCTGCTCTGCCTCAAGGCAGCCGATTTGATGGACAAGGCCGGCAACAAGGCCGCCAGGGCTGAGATCGCGATGATCAAGGTTAAGGCGCCGCGAATGGCGCTTCAGGTCATCGACGATGCCGTGCAGGCGTTTGGCGCCGCCGGGGTCAGCCAGGACACGCCGCTCGCCGCGAGCTGGGCGGGCATCCGCACACTGCGCCTCGCCGACGGGCCTGACGAGGTCCACAACCGCGCCATCGCAAAGCTGGAGTTTGCCAAACATGTCCCGGCTTAAAGGCAAGGTCGCCATCATCACCGGCGCCGCGTCGGGAATCGGAGAGGCGACGGCTGACCTGTTCAGGTCCGAAGGCGCGACGGTGGTTGCTGCCGACCGCGCCGAGGGTGTGGACATCGTCTCCGTAGATGCGGGCTCGGAAGCGGACGTCGAGCGGCTCGTCGAGCAGACGGTGGCCGATCACGGCGGCGTCGATATTGTCTTTGCCAATGCCGGTATTTCCGGCGGGCTCGCGGGCCTGTTCGAGCAGAGCACGGCCGATTGGGAGGAAATCCTTCGGGTCAATCTGATCGGGCCTTGGCTCGCGATCAAATATGCCGCTCCCCACATGAAGCAGCGCGGCGGCGGATCGATTGTCTGCACAGCCTCGGTCGCTGGCCTTCGCGCAGGAGCGGGCGGAGTCGCCTATTCGGCATCCAAGGCGGGCGTCATCAACTTGGTGAAGACGGCCGCAGCGCAGCTCTGCGACAGCAACATCCGGGTCAACGCCATCTGCCCCGGCCTGATCGAGACCGGAATGACGCAGGGCATTTACGACATGGCTCGCGCGGCCGGAAAGCAGGAGATGATCGGGCAGCTCAACCCGCTCCGGCGCGGCGGCGAGCCCAACGAAATTGCGCAAGTTGCGCTGTTCCTGGCGTCCGACGAGTCCAGCTACGTCAACGGCCATGCTTTGGTCGCCGACGGCGGACTGTCGATCAGCCACCCGTTCACGCGGCAAGCCTACGGCTGCACGTTCTAGAGATTCATTGGAGAGCATCATGGCTACGGTCACCGAGGACAATCCCACCACCACCACCAGCCCGATTTCGACGAAGCGCCACGGCGACGTCTTGATCGTCCTGTCTAACAATCCGCCGGTAAACGCCCTCGGCGCGGCAGTGCGCCAGGGCCTGGTCGCGGCGATCGAGGAGGCTGAGACCGACGATGCAGTGAAAGCGGTTGTGATCGCTTGCGAGGGCCAGACCTTCTTCGCCGGAGCGGACATCACCGAGTTCGGCAAGCCGCCGGTCATGCCGTGGTTGCCGGAAGTCGTAGACCGTATCGAAGCTTGCTCGAAGCCGGTCGTTGCCGCAATCCACGGGACCGCGCTTGGGGTGGTCTCGAGGTTGCGCTTGGCTGTCACTATCGCGTGGCGCTCCCGTCAGCGAAACTTGGCACTCCGGAAGTGAAGCTTGGCTTGCTGCCGGGAGCTGGCGGGACGCAGCGGCTGCCGCGTGTCGCAGGCGTCCGCAAGGCGCTGGAAATGTGCGCGACGGGCAATCCGATCGGTGCGAAGGACGGGTTCGATTGCGGGCTCATCGACCGGTTGATCGAGGATGACTTGATTCCCCACGCCGTCGGGTATGCCGAGGAAGTTCGCGACATCCGACCGCTGCCGAAGAGCAGCGAGCGCGAATACAAGATTAACGAGTGCGACCCCTCGGTATTCGAGAATTTCCGCAAGGAGAACGCCCGCAAGTTCCGCGGCTTCGAAGCGCCGGACGCGAACATCCGCGCCGTCGAGTTCGCTTGCAAGAAGCCCTACGCGGAAGGCGTCATCGAAGAGCGCAAGCTTTTCATGGAGCTGATGAGCGGCGTGCAATCGCGCGCCCAGCAATATTTCTTCTTCGCCGAACGCAAGGCTGCGAAGATCGAGAACCTCCCGAAGGCACGCAGCCGCGCCCGATCCAGAAAGTTGGCGTCATCGGCGCCGGCACGATGGGCGGCGGCATCTCGATGAACTTCCTGTCGGCGGGTATCCCCGTCACTATCTTCGAGATGAACCAGGAAGCGCTCGACCGCGGGTCGGGCGTGATGCGCAAGAATTACGAAGCGACGGCCGCGAAGGGCCGAATGACGATCGAGCAGGTGGAGAAGGCAATGGGTCTGCTGACCCCGACGCTCGACTTCGCGGCGCTGGCCGATTGCGACCTCATCATTGAAGCGGTCTTTGAGCAAATGGACGTGAAGAAGGACATCTTCACCCGGCTCGACAAGACGGTGAAGCAGGGCGCGATTCTCGCCTCCAACACGTCCTATCTCAACATCGATGAGATTGCCGCCGTGACGTCGCGGCCGCAGGACGTGGTCGGGATGCACTTCTTCTCGCCGGCCAATGTGATGAAGCTGCTGGAGGTAGTTCGCGGTGCAAAGACGGCGCCGGACGTGCTCGTCACGGTGATGGGCCTGTCGAAGAAGATCCGGAAGGTCGCGGTCGTCGCGGGCGTCTGCCACGGCTTCATCGGCAACCGCATGCTGATGCCGAGGCAGGTGGAGGCGACCAAGCTCCTGCTCGAAGGCGCGACACCGGAGCAGATCGACCGCGTCCACGTCGAGTTCGGAATGCCGATGGGCCCGTTCCAGATGGCCGATCTCGCGGGCGTCGACATCGGCTGGCACCGCGACCCGAATCGTATCGAGAACATCCGAGATGCGCTCTGCGCGATCGACCGCTGGGGCCAGAAGAAGGGTGCGGGCTTCTATGATTATGACGAGAAGCGCCGCCCGAGCCCGTCGCCGGTCGTTCAGCAGATCATCGAGGATTTCGCGAAGAAGCAGGGCGTCGAGCGCCGCCAGATCAGCGACGAGGAAATCGTGGAGCGCACGCTCTACACGATGGTCAACGAGGGCGCGAAGATACTCGAGGAAGGCATGGCGCAGCGGGCCTCCGACATCGATGTCGTCTGGGTCTACGGCTATGGCTGGCCGGTCTATCGCGGCGGCCCGATGTTTTGGGCGGACACGGTTGGTCTGCAGAACATCGTCGATGGCCTGAAGCGCCAGGAAGAGCGGATGGGAAGCGACTTCAGCTTCTCGAAGCTGCTGCTCGACAAGGCAGCCGCCGGCGAGAAGTTCACTCGCTAAAGTGAACCCCTGCCGTCCGACCGCGTTTCCGTCTGATTGAAGGGAGAAGCCGATGACGAGCGTCCCCGAAACCGCTCCTCAGCGCGCGGTGCTGCGCTATTCGAATACGGCCGTCGCATTTCACTGGATCACGGCCGCATTGGTCTTGTTGCAGGCCTATCTCGGCTTCCGGTTCGGGCTATCCGAGCCGGGCCCGGGTCGTGACGAGGTCTTCATCTGGCACAAGAGCGTGGGAGCGCTGATCCTGCTGCTGGTGTTGGCCCGGCTGGCCTATCGGGTGAAGAACCCGCCGCCGCCTTTCCCGCCCGAGCTATCGGCGTTTGAGCGCCTTGCGGCAGTCTGGAACCACCGCCTGTTCTATACCTTGCTCATCGCCATGCCGATCGTCGGTTTCACCGCCGTATCGGGCTTTGCGAACGGCCCCACGACGCCGCTGGTTGGGGGCATTTCGGTGCCCGTGATCCCCGGCATCAGCAAGGGTACCGGCGAACTGGCGGGAGAAGTGCATGAGATGGCCGCCTATTTGCTCGTCGCGCTAATCCTGCTGCACGTCGCTGCTGCGCTGAAGCACCAGTTTATCGACCGTTGGCGCGGTTCGGCCCGAATGCCGCCGTTCAAGGCTCCGCACGACGAGCCCGTGGTTATCGGGCAGGGTCGCGGCGAGACTCTCCAAGAAGGCTGAGCATTGCGAGCGCGACGGCGGCCGCGCCGGCTCCGGCGAGGAAGGTCATCGACCCGCCGTCGCGATCCCAGATGAAGCCGGCGGCAAGGCTCGCAACCAAAGTGCCGATGCCGCTGACGAAGTAGTAAGCGCCGAAGCTCGTTGCGCGAAGGTGGTCCGGCGCCGCATCCGCAATCATCCGGGCGAAGATGCCCTGCGTCAGGGCCATGTGCGCTCCCCACAACAGGATGCCGACAACCAGTCCGACGACGCCAATGTCCTGGCCCAGAAGGAGGTTGGCCACGACCAGGACGCTCATGCCGGCAATCAGGATGTGGCGGGGGCTAAGCCGGTCGCTCAGTGCTCCGGCGGGATAGGCGAGAGCGAGGAAGCCGAGGTTGAAGGCAACCAACGCCAGCGGCGACAGAGTGGCCGACACGCCGATGTCGAGCGCCCGAAGGATGAGGAAGCTTTCCGAAAACCGGGCAAGCGAGAACAGAAAGGCCACTGCCAGGAGCCGACGCATTGGCTTGTCGAGATCGCGGAACCCGCTGAACAGCGGCTGCTGCTTGCCGTCCGGAAGGTGAACCGAAGGCTCCTTCACGGCCGCGAGGGCCAGTAGGAAGGACAATGCGGCGGGGATTGCCGCGATCCAGAAGACCGCGCGGATGTTCTCGAGGAAGAGATACATCAAACCGATCGCGGCGAGTGGTGCGATCAGGGCGCCTACCGTGTCCAGCGCCTGTCGCAGGCCGAATGCCCGCCCGCGTATTTCCGGCGGCGTTTCGTCTGCAATGATCGCATCGCGCGGAGCACCGCGAATTCCCTTGCCGACGCGATCGGCGAAACGCGCGCCCATGAGCTCGAGTGCACCCTGAGCGATTGGGAAGAGCGGCTTGGACAGGGCGGCCAGACCGTATCCGAGCAGCACCCAGGGCTTCCGCTTCCGGCTTCGGTCGGAAAGCCGGCCGGACGCGAGCTTGGCGAAACTGGCGGTCGCTTCCGCAACTCCGTCGATCGCCCCGAGCGCAACTGCCGGAAGTCCGAGCGTCACCGTGATGAACGCCGGAAGTAGCGCGTGATAGATCTCCGAGCTGAGGTCCATCAGCAGGCTGACGAAACCCAAAATCCAGACGTTGCGGGGGAGCTTCGGTTTCGGCTGCACGCAGCTTGCTAGCTACAAACTTGCCAAGCGGCAAACCGTTGCTACTCTGCAATCATGTTGTGGGGCTCTTCACCGGCCGCGGTCGCGGCTCGTTACGTAGCGGTTTCGCAGCTGTTCCTTGCGGACGGGCCTGCTGAACGCGCGGATCGGGCACGCCGCATTCTCCTGTCCGCAGTGGCTTCGAATGAGCCCGCCACTCTCAACCAGGTGGCGAAGACCGTCGGGCGAGGCGCTCCGGCCGTCAGTCGCTCGGTCGATGCTCTCGTGCGCGTTGGCCTGGTCGAGCGGGCCGCCGACCCGGACAATCGCCGCAGGCTCGCCATGCGGCTCACGCAGGCTGGACGGGACGTGCTTCAGCAGCCGTCCGAATCCGGCGCCCTCGCGAGCAAGCTCGAACGGCTCGCGCCGAGCGAAGTTCGGGCGATCGAGCGCGCCGTCGAAATCCTCGAGCGCGCCAAGTAGCTAAGGCCTAACCTTTCCCGCGGCGGCGTCGGGTCTCCCAGCCCTTCTTGGCTGCCGCGCTGCGGCTGCTCGAGCGGCCAGAGCCGCTGTTCTTGCCGCCCTTGTCCTGCTTGTTGACCGTTGCCCAGGCCCGGCGCTCGGCTTCTTTCTTGCTTACGCCGCGCTTCTCGTAGCCTTCCTCGATATGCTCGGCTTTGCGGTCCTGCTTCTCAGTGTACGCACCGCGAGGCATGATAACTCTCCTTCGCTGACGATTTCGCGCCATAAACGCTTGACGGCGGCGCGCGTTGCCTCGCTGCGTTGCAACATCCTCGCTCATTCACTATGTCCGCGGCTCACATTTTCCGGGATAAATCATGAAGCTCCGTAACGTGGCGATCATCGCCCACGTCGATCACGGCAAGACGACCCTTGTCGACCAGCTCTTCCGCCAGTCCGGCACCTTCCGCGACAACCAGCGTGTCGAGGAGCGGGCGATGGATTCGAACGACCTCGAGAAAGAGCGCGGGATCACCATCCTTGCCAAGTGCACTTCGGTGGACTGGCACGGCACGCACATCAATATTGTCGACACTCCCGGCCACGCTGACTTCGGCGCCGAGGTCGAGCGCATTCTCAGCATGGTCGACGGCGTTATCCTGCTGGTCGACGCGGCCGAGGGGCCAATGCCTCAGACGAAATTCGTCACGGGCAAGGCGCTGGCGCTGGGACTCAAGCCGATCGTCGTCGTCAACAAGATCGACCGTCCGGATGCGCGCCCGGCCGAAGTGCTCGACGAAGTGTTCGAGCTGTTCCTGAACCTCGAAGCCAATGACGAGCAGCTCGACTTCCCGACTCTCTACGCGAGCGGCCGCGCCGGCTACGCGGGCCTTGCCGACGATGTCCGCTCCGGCGACCTGACGCCGTTGTTCGACACTATTGTCAGCCATGTCCCGCCGCCACGCGTCGACGCGGGCCCGTTCCGCATGCTCGCCACCCTGCTCGACCGCGATCCCTTCCTCGGTCGCATTCTCACCGGGCGGATCGAGAGCGGCAAATTGACGACTAACATGCCGATCAAGGCGATCGACGTGGACGGCAATGTCGTCGAGGAAGGCCGCGCGACCAAGGTCTTCGCATTTCGCGGCTTGGAGCGGGTGCCGGTCGAGAGCGCGGAAGCGGGCGAGATTGTCGCCATCGCCGGCCTCATCAAGGCCACCGTTTCGAACACCTTTGCCGATCCGGCGGTAAGTGCGCCCTTGAAAGCGCGGCCGATCGATCCGCCCACGCTGGCCATGAGCTTTTCGGTCAACGACAGCCCATATGCTGGCCGCGACGGTGACAAGGTGCAGAGCCGCGTGATTCGCGATCGCCTGGAGCGAGAAGCGGAGGGCAATGTCGCCATCCGAGTCACGACCGCGCGCGACAACGACAGCTTCGAGGTCGCCGGCCGAGGCGAGCTTCAGCTTGGCGTGCTCATCGAGACTCTTCGCCGCGAAGGATTCGAGCTGTCGATCAGCCGCCCTCGCGTTCTGTTCCGCGACGGCCCGAACGGTCTCGAGGAACCCTACGAGACGGTCGTGGTCGACGTGGACGACGAATTCTCGGGCACGGTCATCGACAAGATGGCGATGCGCAAGGCGGAGATGACCGACATGCGCCCGTCGGGCGGGGCAAGACGCGCCTGATCTTCAGCGCGCCGTCACGCGGCCTGATCGGCTATCACGGCGAATTCCTGTCGGATACGCGCGGTACCGGCATCATGAACCGGTTGTTCGAGAGATACGGCCCTCACAAGGGTCCGATCAGCGGCCGCCAGAACGGCGTCCTCATCTCGATGGAGCAGGGCAAGGCCGTCGCCTACGCGCTCAACGCTCTCGAAGAGCGCGGCATCCTGTTCATCTCGCCGGGCGACGACCTCTACGAAGGCATGGTCATCGGCGAGAATGCGAAGATCCACGATCTCGAGGTCAATCCGCTCAAGTCGAAGCAGCTCACCAACTTCCGCGCTTCCGGGCCTAAGGACGAGGGCATCCGCCTGACCCCGCCCCGCCGGATGACGCTGGAGCAGGCGATCGCCTACATCCAGGACGATGAGCTGGTGGAGGTCACGCCTAAGGTCGTGCGCATCCGCAAGCGCTTCCTCGATCCGCACGAGCGCAAGCGCCAGTCGCGGAAGATGGAAGCCGCCTAGGCGGCAGCCGGAAGGTCGGGGCAAAGCACGACTTTGCCCTCTAGACCGCCTGCCTCAAGACGGCGATGCATGTCGGCGACCTTGTCGAACGAGATCCGTTCCGCGACGCGCGGCCTGATCTCGCCGGATTCCAGCAGGCGGAACAGATGTTCGAGGTCTTCCCGGAACCATTCGGGATGGCGCACGCGCATTGCGTTGATCGAATAGAAGCGTGCTCGCTTTCCGCCGGGAAGGAATCTCCAAAGGTACAGGCGGGCAATGCCCGACAGGATCGAAAACATTCCCTGCTTGGCCTGCACGCCCGCGGAATAGCCGATCGCGATGAGCAGGCCGCCTGGCTTCAGCGCAGCGAACGAGCGACGATAACCGTCCTCGCCGATCCCGTCGCAAACGACATCGAAGCCGCCGGGAAGGACTCGCGTGAAGTCTTCCTTGTCGTAGTCGACCGGTGTCGCGCCAAGCTCGCGGATCAGTGCGGCATGCTTGCCAAAGGCCCCGCCCCACATTTCGACGCCGGCAAGCCTTCCAAGCACGAGAGCGGCCTGACCGACCGCGCCGCCAGCGCCATGGACAAGGACACGATCGCCTTTCTTCACTTTGGCTGAGCGATGGAGGAGTTGGTACGCAGTCATCCAGCTGAGGATGAGTGTGGCAGCCTCCGCCGGGTCGACACCAAGTGGCACCCGGGTGAGGTTCTTCGCTTTCAGTAAGCGATAAGTCGCGTTGGAGCCGACCACCGTCATGTCGGCGACACGGTCGCCGAACGCAAAGCCGGTCACCCCTTCGCCGACCTGATCGACATCGCCGACGACGTCATAGCCCATGACGAAGGGCGGCTTCAGGCCGGCGGTCTGCGGGTAGAGGTGCTTTCGGATCAGCACTTCGGTGTAGTTCAGGCTCGAAGCGAGTACGCGGATTCTGACTTCGCCGCGGCCGGCCGCCGGTGTTTCGATTTCAGCGGTGCGCAGGTTCTCCGGTCCGCCATAGCGGCTGAGCTGGACAACTTTATTGGTCGGCCCGGTCATAGAGCCTGCCCCGCAAGATGTTTCGGCGCGCCGTCAGCTGCGCGTGCGCCAATATACTCTTATCTCAGCCGTTCCGCGATCCTTCCGAGGGCCTGGCGCAGCGCCGAGGCGCGCGTTGCCGTAGCCGGATCGCTGCTCGACGTGGGTACGCCTGAAGCCAGCCCGCCGATCCGCGAGGCGAGCTGCGCGTCGGACCTCTTATGGCCGATCTCCGTGGCAGCCTGCGTGAGTGCCTGCCTGAGCATGGCGATTTGCTCGGGGGGAAGCGCCTTCGCTCGCTCGAGCTGATCGAGATAGGCGAGGGCGATTACGGGATGGTCGGGCCAGGTCACGGGGAACTGCTGCTGCGGGTTGAACCGTCCGCCGTAATTGGCGAGCGCGGCCGCGGCGATTTCGTTCTGCGTCAGTTGTGCACTTGGGGTGAGCGCAAGCACATCGAGCCCGCGCGCGATCTCCGTTCCGTAGATGCGGCCGTTGTACCAATAGGCCGACCAGTAGCCGCCAAGGACGTTATGCTCCTTGTCGATCGGGCCGCGGTCGAAATAGGCGATCTCGACCGGTTTCGTGGAGTCCGTGAAGTCGATGATCGAGATGCCGCCCTGGTACCAGGCCTGCACGAAGATATCGCGGCCCGGGACGGGGATGATCGACCCGTTGTGCGCGACGCAATTCTCCTGTTCCGTCTGCGCGGCTGGCAGCTTGTAGTGACTGCGAAACCGAAGCTTGCCGTCGACGATGTCGTACACCGCGTCCGCGCCCCAGTTGCGCGGATCCTGAACCCGGCATCGAGCCCGCGACCCGCCGCCCCATTCGTCGGTGAACAGGACCTTGGTCCCGTCATTGTTGAACGTCGCCGAGTGCCAGTAGGCGAAGCCGGGGTCGAACACGGCGTCGATGCGCTTGGGTTTGCGCGGATTCGAGATGTCGAAGATGATCCCGTTGCCGGAGCACGCGCCGGCCGCCAGCTTGCGCGCTGGGAAGACGGTGATGTCATGGCACTGGTCTGTGCGGGCTGTTGAATGCTCGGGGTCCTCGTGGTCGTCGCCGCGGTAGAGGCCAGCGAGATTGCCGGTGGCGGGATCGGCGAAGACGGCCGGGCTGTCGATGATCCGCGCGCGGGACGGGTTCGAGACAGGGATCTCGACTACGTCGATGCGGAATAACGCGGTGCGGGGATCGCCCGCGACCTCGCCCACGCAGCCCTGGAGTTCCTTCTCGTCCCGGACGACCGACGTGCCGGAAACGTAGACGATGATGGAGCCGTCCTTGTCAGGGCCGGACACGACCGAATGCGTATGGGAGCCACGGCACGTCTGAACCAGTCCGACCTGAACGGGCAGCGCCGGATTGCTGATGTCGAAAATGCGGAGGCCGCGGAAGCGCTCGGCGCTCACGTCATCGATGACGCCCTGGCGCCCGCAATCGACGCGGCCGCGTCGCTGTTCGACCGACATGATCATCAGATTTCCGACGATCGAAAGGTCACCCTGGCCGCCGGGGCAGATGGTCGAGCTGACCAGCTGCGGCGCGCCGGCGGTGTCGATCCGGTAGATGTTGAAACCATGGTAGTTGCCGACGGCCAGTAGGTTCCCTGAAAAGGCCATGTCGGTGTTGGCGAAGCTGAGCAGCGGGAAGCGCTCGTCCTTTTCGTCCGCCGGTTTGTCGGCATTCGCCTTAGCGTTCTTGTCCTTCGGCTTCTCGGGCGGGAGGCCCGCAGGATTGGCGGGATCGAGGAATCCGGTCGGCTTGGGCAGCGACGCGACGAGCCGGAGGTTGCTGATTGCCTGGCCTGCATTTGCAAAACCGGGCTTGAGGCTCGATCGGGGTCTTCGGCCAACGCTGGGACCAGCGCGCTCATGCGCTTGATCTCGGCCTTCTGGTCGTTGATCACCTCGTTCACGAACTCGAACAGGACAGGGTCGTAGGCCGAGCCCGCACGGTCGAGCAGCTTGTTTGCCATCGTGACCGCGCCCTCGTGGTGGGCGATCATCCGTTCGAGGAACATCCGGTCGAACGCGAGCCCTTTCGCACCCGCCAAGGCCGCCATCTGCTCGGGTGTGGCCATTCCCGGTACGCCGTGGTCGGTCATGCCGGATGCGGCGTGCATCATGTGCATCGCATGAGCATCGGGTCCCGACTGGCCGCGCTCGCGGAGCCAGGTTTTCATGAAAGTCATCTCGTCTGCCTGCGACGCGTCGATGCGGCGCGCGACGGCGATGACTTCCGGCCGATTGGTCCGATCCTTCACCAACGCCGCCATGTCGATGGCCTGCTGGTGATGGGTGATCATCTCCTGCATGAAGCGGACGTCGTCTGGCGAGAAGCGCGTGTCGGCGATGCGGATCGCATCCTGGGGATTGATCGGCCTAGTCGGCTGTCCAGGTGCTCCGGGCTGAAGGATGGGCGCGTTCTGCGCCAGGGCGGCCCCGGCAAGGACGGTGCCACAAAGCAGGAACGAGCGCGCAAAGGCGAACACGGACGGCCGACGCAAGATCATGGATGCCCCTCAATTACTCATTGAGGTGGCGTAACACGGCAAATCAACATTGGGGAGCAGAGTCGGAGGAGCTGGGGAGGCACGACGCCGCCCCGGCACACAGCCGTCTAGCGACTATCTCAATTTCGAGATCTTGAGCTTGTCGGTTCGCGCGCGGTCCTTGATCGATTCCTCGCTGCGCGTAAGTGCCTTGGCGATCGCCTTCAGCGACATCCCCTTGCCCGCCAGTTGGTGTAGCTTCTGGATTTCGTCCTGCCGCCAGGGCTGGCGGTGCCGTTCAAATCGTTCAGCCATCAGCCTGCCATTCCCAGTACGGTTTTCCATTCGTCGTCGCGGACGGGCGCGACCGACAGGCGAGACTGGCGGATCAGTTCCATCTTGGCGAGCTTCGGCTCCGCCTTGATGGCCTTGAGGGTCACGGGACCGATCGCCTTCACCGGCTCGACCCGGACCGAGACCCAGTCGGTGTCCTTGGGGTCGGGCTGAGCCTCTCGCGTAATCCGCATGATCCCAACGACCGCCTTGTCGGTCATGCTCGCATAGAAGAAGGCTTCATCGCCTTTCTTCATCGCCTTGAGATGCAGGCGCGCGGCGTTGTTGCGCACGCCGTCCCACTCCGTGCCCCCGTCGCGGACGAGATCGTCCCAGCTGTAGCTCGAAGGTTCGGATTTCATCAGCCAGTACGCCATATCCGAACCAACTATCGCGCCACTCGGCTTCGCGAAAGCGGCAGTTTCGAACCGGCGAGTCGAGCCGATCCATCGGCGAGTTGAGAATTAACCGTAATGTTCCGCAGGTTAACCCGCTTGCGGCTCGACTCGCCGTCCCTAGGGTTGGGTTAAACGAATGACGCCCCTATCTGGCCGTTAACGATTTGAAGCGGGTGAGCCAGCGCGAATTGAGCGCGGCTCCGGGCAAGACGGACGACCAACTCCGCAGGATTGATCAGGCGCAGAATGAGCGCCCGGTAGCGGTCGACCGCCAGTACAAAGAGAAAGATTTGAAGAGGTTCTTGGTGGGCCGCGGCTTGACCGCGGTTGCGGGGCTATTCCTTGTAGCAGCGTCCAATTCGGCCACGGCAGCTCCGCTGTCGGCGGGAACGATCGACGCAGCTGCAAAGCCGCTGGGCGCCGTGACGCAGGTCGTGCGGTCTGCGGCGAGCAGCCTGAGCACTGCGACCACGGCGGTCGTCTCGACGGTTTCGGGCGGGGTCATCCAGGCTCGTCCGGCGACGGCGGTCACGATGAGCCTCGCGCCATCGATCAATCGCGAAGCTGCCTGGCTCTATCAGAACGGCTGGCCGCTCTATGCGCTGGTCGACCGCTACAGCACCGGCGCACCGCTAGACGAAGAGGCGACCTGCCTTGCCACGGCGGTCTATTTCGAGGCGCGCGGTGAATCGGTCGAGGGACAGCTGGCAGTCGCGCGCGTGGTGATGAATCGCGCAGCGTCCGGCCGTTACCCTTCCAGCTGGTGCGCTACCGTCAAGCAGCCGTGGCAGTTCTCGTTCGTCCGCAACGGTCAGTTCCCGTATGTCGACTCCGACTGCGACGCCTGGCGGAAGGCCCAGGGGATCGCACGCCTTGCCATGAGCAACGCTGTGCCCAGCGTGTCGAACGACGTGCTCTGGTATCACGCGAATTATGTCGCCCCATCGTGGGGACGCCGGTTGACCCGGGTCAGCCAGATCGGCGCACACATCTTCTATCGCGCTTAATTTCATCGAGTTTTTAAGAGGGGAGGGCCGGGACGCAGAGCGCGTTCCGGCCTTTTCTTTCATCTGGGCGGGCCACCGAGTCGGTTCGTCGTAAACTTCGTTCAACGGGGATTCGCAGCGGGCGATTTTCGGTCGAGCATCCGATCCAGTGACTTTCTCCATGGGGATGGGGAGGAATTCGGTGCTCAAGATCTTAATTGTTGAGGACGACTCTCAGCTCGCAACGACGCTGAAGTATCTGGTGGAGGACAATCCCCGATATAAAGTCGTCGCGATCGCGGACGATGCCGACAATGCTGTCGCTGCAGCTGAGCATTTCGAACCGGATCTCGCTCTCGTCGATCTGCACCTCGCGCGCGGCAGCACCGGTTTCTCGGCGGCGGTCCGGCTCGGCGACTTCGACGTGCCGTGCCTTTTCGTCAGCGGCAAGGCGCCCAACTTTCCGATGCCCGACCTTGCGCTCGGGTGCCTGATGAAGCCGTTCACCGCCGAAGAAGTGCATCGGGCCCTGAACCTGGCGGAAGACAAGCTTCGCGGCCGCGAGACCGTCCGGCCTCGCATTCCCCAGAATTTGAAGATTTACGAGACTCCCGCTGCTTCGGACGTCCCGGAGGCGGGCTTCATTCCCTCGCGTCGTTCACTTCGCACACGCTTTGAGCACTGGATCGCCGGTCAGCACCACTAGGTGCACCGGCAGGGGTCACAGGAACCGCCGGAAGTAATCGATGGTCTTCACCAGCCCTTGCTCGAGCTCGATCGACGGCTGCCAGTCGAGGACTTCCTTTGCCTTCGTGATATCAGGCTGACGCTGCTTCGGATCATCCTGGGGCAGCGGTTCCTGCACGATCTGGGAGCTTGAGCCGATCAACGCGATGACCTTCTCGGCCAGCTCGCGCACGGTGAACTCGTTCGGATTACCGATGTTGATCGGCCCGGTCGTCTCCGGCCCCGTTTCCATCAGCGCCATGAGACCGCGGATCAGATCGTCGACGTAGCAGAAGGATCGCGTCTGGCTGCCGTCACCGTAGATGGTAATCGGTTCGCCCTTCAGCGCCTGCATGATGAAATTGGAAACGACGCGTCCGTCGGCCGGGTGCATGCGCGGACCGTAGGTGTTGAAGATCCGAGCAACCTTGATCGGAACCCCGTTCTGCCGGTGATAGTCGAAGAACAGGGTCTCAGCGCAGCGCTTGCCCTCGTCGTAGCAGGAGCGGATGCCGATGGGGTTCACATGGCCCCAATATTCCTCGCTCTGGGGATGGACTGACGGATCGCCGTATACCTCGCTGGTCGAGGCCTGGAGGATCTTGCAGCCGAGGCGCTTGGCAAGGCCGAGCATGTTGATGGCGCCATGCACCGACGTCTTCGTCGTCTGCACCGGATCGTGCTGGTAGTGGATTGGCGAGGCCGGGCAGGCGAGATTGTAGATCTCGTCCACCTCCACGAAGAGGGGGAAGGTTACATCGTGCCGCATGAACTCGAAGCTGGGGTTCGAGTGCAGGTGCCCGATATTGTCCTTGGTGCCCGTGAACAGATTGTCGACGCAGAGCACGTCATGGCCCGCGTCAAGCAGGCGGTCACAGAGGTGGGAGCCGAGGAAGCCCGCACCGCCGGTCACCATCACCCGCTTTCGCATATTGTAGCTGCGAGCCATTCATTCCCCTCCGACACTGCGGCTGCCTCTAAGTAGCGAGTTCCGATCTCCGGTCGCAACCATTCCTCTTAGCACGGAGCCGAATCCCATTTTGATACAAAGAATGTTAATATCTTGTTGAGGAACATTAAGATTTCGTTTAGCGTTTGGATTGGGTGCTCATTCTAACAGGGATGGGTCGTCGCTCACTCAACGAGGTGAAATATGCGTCGCTCAGTTTTCAAATTCCTTGCTGCTGCCTCCATGGCCGCGGCCGCCGCGTCCCCGGCTCTTGCCAAGGACACCCGGCAGATCAATCTTCCGCCGTCCGGTGGCACGACTAACTCGCTGACCGTTGTGTCGGCTTGCGACCTCAGCCTCCCGACGCCGGACGCCATCGCGTGCGCCGGCTACTACTCGGGGAACCTGCTTAACGGCAGTGCAGAGGATATCGCCAACCAGCAGGCGGCGATCGACTCGCTTCCGGGTGACTTCCAGTTCGACGGTAACTGGAATGCCCTGGCCGACAACACGATCCTGTCGCTGACAAACGGCAATCAGCTGAACTTCGGCGAGACCATGTTTGGCCTGACGATCATCGGTGCCCACTTCGGCAACGTCGCGGGTCCGGCAGGCAATGTTTCGGTCTTCTGGCTGTTCGACTTCGGCACCACTGGCGCCAACTTCGTCACGCTGGACGATCCGAGCGGTTGGTCGAACGCCACGCTGTACACGACCGGCTCGCCTCCGGGTGTTCCGGAGCCCGCGACCTGGGCGATGATGCTGCTGGGCTTCGGCGCAGCGGGCACGGCGCTCCGCCGCAGCCGCCGTCGCACCGGCGACCTGCTTCAGATCGCCTAAGCACACTCGATTGAGTGAGCACGCAGCTGCCGGCCTTCGGGCCGGCAGTTTTCGTTTGTTTGTGTTCGCTATGGGCGGGCCGTCAGCCGACCAGCCTGACTTCGGTTCCGCGGAAGTTCATGACGCTCGAACCCGAGCAGCCCGACGCGATCAGGACACGGCCCTGGAAGATCAGGCGTCGTCCGATGAACCGGGAGCATTGAATGTCGGGTGTGTATGTCGCGTCGACGCGCAGCGTCTCCGACGGGAAATAGATCAGCCCTTTGAGCTCCGAAAAACTGTTCCCGCCGATGATGTTCTCGGTCTCATCGTGGGCACCTGCCGAGCGGCGGTCCTGAAAGATCAGAATTCCGGCGTTCGGGCCCTGGGTTGGGGCGGCAAGCTTGACCTTTGCATGACTGTCGATCTGAACCTTGCCAACTGACCAGGGATCGGTTGCTGCCTGCTCACTCGTCAGGAAGATCGTGCAGGCCTTGCACGTCACTTCGGCCGTCGGCCCGATCACCAGATTTCCGCGATTGAGGATGTATTCGCCGTCGGCCAGCAGCACCGGACCGTCGATGAGGACGTTTCCGTAGCAACCGGCGGGCAACGTGACCCGTCCGCCGTTCGTGGAGGCCGCGTCCGCGTTGATCGTCACGTTCGGGCAGCCGGTATTGGGGATCAAAGGCGGATCTCGCTCGGCAAGCGGGTCCTTCTGCCGCACGCTGTAGGCGCGCACGCGCGACGACTGGATGCCATCTGCGTCGATTCCGCCGAATGCGACGATATTCTCGGCCTGAATTGTCGCGGAGCCATCGGCCTGAATGGCCTTTGGGGACGACGCGTTGGTCGCCAGACCACAATCCATCTCAACGTCGGCGCTTGGATCAATTTGCAGTCCGGTTTCCGAACCGGAGCCGATGGCGAAGGCGCAGAAATCGCCATTCTCGACAACGGTTGCCGTGGCCTCGACTGAAATAACGGGTGCGCGTTTGAGGAAGAGCGAGGCGAACGTCATCCTCGTAGGACTTGCGATCCGCACCCTGACTGCGAACGGATCATCTTTGTAAATGTCCGGGGACTGTTCCGCCGTGACCGCACGTCGCGGATCGAGTTCCGGGTTCGAAGCGATCGAGCGGTCGACTGCCCCTTCCATGTCACCGGCCTGGATCAGCCCGTAGACGCCCGCGAGTGCAGCAGAGTCTGCGGCAGCCTGGAGCTCGCGCTTGGCGTAGACCCATTGGACTGTGTCCACGGCGAGTGCCGCGCAACCCAGAAAAATCGGAAGCCCGATCGCCGCCAGCGCCAGCACATTGCCGCGGTCATCCCTGAGCAGGGCCTCAAGAGTTGTGGTGACCCGTCGAAACGTCATGCAACATGGTTAGGCGGTCAGGGTTAAAGGACCTTTATCCTCGCCGATGGTGAGGTGCCGGAAGCTTTCCTGATCATTGATCCGGGCAAGGCCGGCGAACGGCTTTGTTACGGCTTTGGTTTGGGTTCCGGATGATCATGACGATCGTCGGCCCCGGTGCTTTCGGTGGCACCGTCGTCGGGACATCGATCGGTTTTCCCATCGCGGCGTTGTTACCGCCTTCGGCCAGCGCGGGATGGCGCTTCATCGCCTGGATGAGGGCCTGACGCTCGGCGTCGTCACGCTGGATTTCCGTCATTGGTGGCTTATGCGATTCGCAGGCCGCGAGCGCCGCCGCCAAGACAAAGAGTGCAAGACCCCTTGCCTTGGCGGGTGCGATCGCCAGGATCATGACTACGGGACGGGCACGAGCCGCGGGCTCGCCAGCCATGTGAAACCCGCATACTGCTTCATCTGCTTGCCGTTGCCGAGGTTGCCACCCGAGCAATTGAGCATTTTGTTGATGCAGTTGTCCATCCACATGCTCATGACCGTATTGTCCCAGGCCCCGAACCAGTCGGCATGGAACGTAGTTCCTGGCTTCGACGGGGTCATTCCGGCCATAGTGTCCGAAGACAGGCTCCACGTCACGGTCTTTCCCGCTTCCCAAGTGCCCGAGCGGTCGAGCGTGTCGTCGACCGTGTACCAGGCACCAAGCGTGAACGCCGGTATGACATAGGGGTGCGTCGACGGACACTTGTAATAGCCCCAGTCACCGTAGCTCCCGTAAGAAACGTGGCTCCGGTGATCCGGGCTGTCGAGGTTCTTGCCGTCCCAGCAGTCGGGCGCCTTGATGACCGCTCCGATCTGCGCCCCGTCGGGCAGTTCTTGGCGGCCGTTACGAGATCCGGATAGGTGCCGGGCACGGCGCCAGTTCCCTGGCAGTTGAAGTAGAGCGACCCGGTCGGAGTCTTCGCCGGATCGAGCATGTTGTATCCGAATACGAATTTCAGTCCGTTCGGGAGCGGAACGCAATTGCCCTCCGCTTGCGGGTCGCCGCTCGTCAGCGAGCATTTCGGATCCGTGATCGGCCGGCGCTTGTAGTAGATTGCGACGAAATCCGGACGGACCACGCTGCCGCGGCCGTTTAGCATGGCGGGCATCCAGTACGCCGAACGATTCAACGGCGACATGCACGTGCTATCGCCTGCTCCCTCAAGGATGCATAGGTCGAGTAGGCGTCGGCGGTCGTATTCCCGTAGAACTGGTGAAGGTGCGACTTTCCCGGTTGGCCCGGGAAGACGATGGGATCGTCGTAACGCAGCTGTCCCGCATTGCAGATGAAGCGGAACGCGCCAACGACGTCCGGGGCGGCGGATCCGGGGACGGTCGCGCTCACCAGCTCCGTATTGATGTCGAAGTTGCTGGGGACCATCGTTTCCTCGGTGTAGAAACTGTTGGTCGTGGTCGACGTGGTGGTCGTGGTTGTCGTGCCGCTCAGACTAGTGTCCGTAGTGGTGGTGGTTGGCGCGGGATCGGTCGTCCGACCCTTCTTCTTGGTAAGCCTCAACGGATCGAACTGGCCGCCGGTAACTTCCGGCGCCACCATAGTGACAATCAGCAGAGCAGCGACACCACCTGCCAGGGCCTTAAAGGCCGAGAAATCTTCGCCCATCTGTTTTGCCTCCCCAGACAAAAGCAGGGGCACATTCGGGCTTCCGGAGTTAAGATATCGTCACTCCGTAGGAAACTCTGGATTAACCGTGTTTTCGGTCGGGCGCGGCGGATCAGCAGCCGGCGCCGGTTCCTTGCACGCGAAGGTCGTTGGACGAGAGCGCTTTCATCCGTTTTGCTCCATCGTCAGGGCAGCCCTGTGTCGTCTTCGATGTTGGTTTGGAAGAGGTGGGTGGTGCGCTTGGCTCGCCGTCAACCAGCAACGTTCCCTGGAGAGCGTCGGCGACGAGCTGCGGCTTGGGCTCGCCGCTGGTGATCAGATCTCCTGCCGATACCCGAAGCGGATCCTCGACGGTCGGGCCCGACAGCATTGGCCCCGCGTTTTGAACTGCATCCAGCGCCACTTCCACGGTCGTGGGCGACGGCGGCAATGGCTCCGCACCGCTGTAGCGCTGGCGGAAAGCGTTGATTGCGCCGAGGCCGCCCTTGAGGCGATAGAAGATATGCCGCCCGATCTGCACCGATTTGTCGAGCGAGTCGGCCCAATACGGAAGGACGTAGTCGGCATGATAATGGGTCGAGTGACCCACCGGCGCGAATACCTTTCCGGCAAGGGCCTGACTGGCGATCCTTTGAGCCTGTTTCCATAGGGCAGGGATCGGAATTCTCGCGAGCGAGCCATCGCAGGTGAACGTGAACTGGCAGCCGACCGGCCGGTCCGAGCCCTGATAGACGACGCCGCAAACGCTTGCCGGATAGGCAGGGTGACGCATCCGGTTCAGCACCACTTGAGCCACCGCTCGTTCGCCATCGGCGCCGTCGCCCGCCGCTTCGTAATAAACGGCTTGGGTAAGGCACTCGAGCGCGCGCTCTCGCGATGTGGAGTCGGCTTTGAGGGTGAAGGCGGCCGCGGCACTGTCGGGCCGCTCCGAGAATTCTCGCTTCGAATTTTCAGCGAGCGCTTCTTCAGGCGAGATCGGCCGAAGGAGATCGGGGGCGGGATGTTCAATTTCACCGTCACCGATCTCGAAAGTGCGGATGGCTTGTTCGAGCGCGCGATTTCGAATGGTTGTGACCCTGATTGCGAGAGCAGGATCGCTGCCCCGATGATGAGGAAGAGGACTGCTGCGCCTATTCCGCCGAAAATGAACAAGCGCCGGCGCTGGCGCTTTCTCCATTGTCTCGCCGCTTCGACTTTCATGCGGTTCTTTTTCGCCATCGAAGGGCGAGCAAGAAGATGGCTGGGCCCTCGACGAGATACCGGCGCCACAGACGCCGGGGATCGGTTAGCAGGCGGTGTGCCCATTCCAGCCCCAATCGCCGGGCCAGCACCGGAGCGCGTTTAGTCTGCCCGGTTATGAACTCGAGTGCCGCCCCGATGCAGAAAGCCATTCCACTCGCGGTTCCAAGTTTCGCCGCTTCGGCGGCGATCATCTCTTGCTGGGGCGAACCGACGCAAATGAAGCTGAAGCGCGCCTTCTGATCCGAGATGAATTCCGCGGCCGTCGTTCGCGCATCCGGGTTCTGCATCAGGCCCATCGGCGGGCAATGCTGGACGAACTGAATTTTCGGGTGCGCTCGCTGGAGGCCTCGGAGAAGCGCCGGGTCGCCGCCGACAATGGCAATCCGGTCCCCGCTTTGGATCACCCTGTCGAACATGAGTGCGGTCAGGTCGCTCCCAGGCAAGACCGGCAGGTGCACGCCGCGCCATCTCGCGAGCAGACCCAGGACCTTGCTGTCGCAGATACAGAGGTCGGCCCTGCGGTACGCTTCCTCAAGACCGTCTATCTGGCCGCTCCGCTTGTGAAGGCGAACCATGTGATCGACATTCGGAGTGACGAGGTAGCGGAACGGAGCGCCGGACCGGGTCTCCTCGATTCGGGAAAGCAACCGGTCGACCGAAAGGACATCGAAAGCGACGTCCAGAAAGTTCTCGCGGTCAGTAGGCATCGCGGTCGAAAAGCACCGCGCGAACGGTCGCAATCATGATCCAGAAGTCGAGACCCAGTGACCAGCGGTCAATATATTCCTTGTCCAGCTCGACCCTACGCTTCGCGCGCTCGACCGAACGGATTTCGCCGCGAAGGCCCTTGACCTGAGCGAGGCCGGTGATGCCCGGCCGAACGCGGTGACGCCCCGCGTACCCGCGTACTGCATCCTGATAGTAGCGGTCCCCGACCCGCATCTCGAGCGCATGAGGCCTCGGCCCCACGAGCGACATGTCGCCTCTAATGACGTTGATCAGCTGCGGTAGCTCGTCGACGCTCAGCTTGCGAAGGATCCGGCCTACCGGAGTCACTCGCGGATCGTCGCGTGTCGTCGTCTCGCGCGCGCCGAGGTCCGACTGGTCCGCGAACATGGTTCGGAACTTGAGGACGTGGATGATCTCGTTGTTGAAGCCTACCCGCGGCTGCACGAACAGCACGGGGCCAGGGCTCGAGAGCCGAACTAGAAGTGCCGCGAGACCAATGATCGGCGAAAGGAAGACGAGTGCAATCCCACCAAGGATAAGATCTTCGCCTCGCTTCACGAACTGGTTGATGTCGCGGAACGGCCGCTGCCACAGGTTCAGAACTGGAAGCGATCCAAGGAGATGGACCCGATAATCCGGGGCGAGCTCGATCGCCTCCGGCGGTATTAAGGACACGTCGACCGAAACGGCGCTCAGTCCGTCTACGATTTCGTGCAGTCGCTTGGTCGGCAGGTTTGGAACGCTGATCAGTACCTGGTCGACTTCGCCTCGCCGCGCGAGCTCGGCCAGTTCCTTGTAGCCTCCGATTAACTTGAGATCGTCGAGCTTGCCGATCTTGGGCCTGTCGTCCGCGACTCCGACGAAGCGCAGGTGAGGCAGATCGAGCGCGCCCAGCAATTGGCGTATCATTGCGATCGACTGAGGATCGGCGCCGTAGAAGGCGATGCGCTGCTCGATCGATCCACGCGCCGCCATGCGGGTGAGGCCGATCCTGATCAGCGGCCGGGACAATGCGAGGCAGAAGAGCAGCGAGACGAGATACAGCAGGCTGACACCGCGGGAATAATTGCCGATCATCCCGAACTGCCAGACGAGCGCCGACGCGAGGAGGCTGCTGACCGTCGCGTCGACGAGCGCGTCGCCTTCCTCATGCATCAGATTGACGAGCGTGCGGCGGTAGGCGCGCCTCGAGGAACGGATCAGCAGGAAGCTCGCCGAGAGGATGGCGAACGCAAAAACGTGCACCGAGTATATGAGCCGCTCGCCGACGAGGAGTTCGTAAGCGATGAGCGACATGGGGACGCTCAGGGCAAGGCATGCCAGGTCGCTCGCGAGGATGATCGGCCCGACGATGTTCGATGTGAAGCGCACTGGCCGCTTGCGCGAGTCAGTAGCCCGCGCATCGACTGCGGGATCAACTGGTTTCTGCACCACGATTGCGTCGTCAGCAGGTGGCATCAGATGAATTCTCGCACCAGCTCCGCATCCTGTTGATGTCGGTATTCCTCATCCACCGCCTCGGCGGCGTCTGGTCCGTCGGACTTGGCGACATGCGCACGCAGTGCCTCGTAAAGGTCGCGGTTGGCGGGAATCTCATGAAACGCATTCCAGAGTGTCCTGTCCAGCTGGCGGCTGTCACCAGCAGCAGCATAAGCACGCGCAAGCAAGAGACGATCGCGAGCCGACTTGGGCAGGACGCTTACTAGCCTTTGGGCATCGCTGATCGCCGCAATTGCCCTACCAGCTCTTATTTCGAGGTTAATTCGCGCGCGCAGCGCATAGACGTGATCGGGCTCCAGCTTCAGGATCGTGTCCAGCATCTGCTTTGCTTCAGCAGTGCGGCCGCCGATCGCCAGCGAGTCCGCGATGATCGCATTGGCGCTGGAGTTGGCTAGGCTGATCGGAAGGATGGGCCTGCCACCGGCCAGGTCGATGGCATCCTGAGGGCTGCCGACCTCATTGAAATAGCCCGCATAGGCCAGCCGCTGCTGCGGGCCGGCCGCCCTGCTGAATTGCCGCGCGGCGGCGAGTGCCTCCGGCGACCTCCAATGCTCCGCCCACAACCAAAGCACGGAATCCACTTGTTCGCCGGGCGCATCGGGCTTCAGGAAAGGCTGTGCCGCTCGCAGGGCGCCAGCGATATCCTTCGAACGAAGCCTTGCGTCCACGGCAGCCAGACCGGCATCCACATCCTTGGGATCCAGCTGTGCGACCCGGCTTGCCGCGGACGCCACCCCCGGCCAATTCTCGTAGCGTTCGTGGAGCGCCATGAGGGCCTTCAGGGAGCCAGCATCATCAGGGCGAACGACAAGCTGCTTTTCTAGTAACGAGGCCGCTTCTTCATGCTTCCCGCGCGCCAGCAGGATGCGCGCCTTCAGCAACTTGGCGCCCGGTTCGAACGGGAGTGACCGGAGCAATGCGTCGGCCTGCCGATCCGCTTCGTCCAGGTTCTGGCGCCTTAGTGCCGCATAGCCGTGGGCGAGCTTGACCGCCGGTGCGTCGGCGGAAATGAGTTCAAGCTGCCGAGCCTGCTTCTCCGCCACGTCGATGTCGCCGCTGAGCAACGCCAACTGTGTCAAGTTTGCAAGGACCTGCGCGTTCGTGCGATCTAGTTCATGCGCCCGGGTGTAAGCATAATAGGCGTCGCCGAGCGACCCCAGTTCGACCTGGACCTTGCCGAGTTCCTCCCAATAAGCGGGCTCGTCGTCCTTGGCGGCTACGACCTCGAGCAATGCCCGTCGAGCCGCGAGCAGGTCTCCGGACGCAACTGCGGCCTGATATTCCTCAAAGCCCGCACGGGCTTTTGACTCTGATGAACTGCAGCCGGCGAGAGCTACCGAAAGCGCCGTGGCGGCAATGCAACAAGCCGCAAAAAACGGGCTTCGGACCTTCATAATTTGTATATACTACTCTGCGAGTTATCGTTTTGTAACCTAGCATGCTGAACGACGAGACGATCTCGCGTGTGCGCGCGGACTGGCGAAAGGAGCCTTGGTGCGTAAAGCCTTTGTCGCATTGATTGCTGGAATCCTCTTCCAGACTGTTCTGCTCCAACCGCTAGCCGCCCAAACGCGGCGGCCAGCGCCTGCCCAGGCCACGGCCGGGCCCGCGTATCGTATCAATCCCGGCGACGATATCGAGATCATGGTGTGGGGCGACGACCGTCTTCAACGGACCGTTCGCGTCCTTCCTGACGGCACGTTCGCTTTCCCCCTGGTTGGGCAGCTCGTCGCGGCGGGCCAGCTGCCTGCGGATCTGGAGCGGGTCATCTCGGCGGCTCTTCAGCCACAGTATCGTGGAGCGGTCCCCCAGGTGACCGTCAGCGTGAAGAACCCGAATGGTTACCAGTTCTCGATCGTGGGCAAGGTCAAGGCGCCGGGCACCTATACTCCTGGCCGCTACGTCAATGCGCTGGAGGCCGTTTCGATTGCGGGCGGGCCGACCGAATTCGCGTCGATGAGCAACATTTCCATCCTGCGCAAGTCGGGCACGCAATTGCAGACCATTCGAGTTCGCTTGAGCAATGTCCTCAAAGGGGACACACAGGGTCTCACTGAAGCAGACATTCCGTTCATCCAGAGCGGAGATACATTGGTGGTGCCGTGATGAATGCATTCCGCAAGCACTGTCTCGCCGCGACCGCAGGGGTCTTCGCAGTCTGGAGCGCTCCCGCGCTTGCCCAGGCGGCGGATCAGCCGACCGAGGGAGCGCAGCCACAGAGGTCGGCAAGCTACATCGATCTGACTGCGGGCCTCGGCTACTCGAGCAATCCGTTCCTGGAGTTCAACGGTGACGGATCTGCTTTCGGGCGGCTCGGAGCGCGCGGCGTACACGCCTGGTCTAGCGAGCGCGCTTCGACGAGCATTGCGGCGTTTGCCGAGGGCTCCACTTATTTCAACAAGTATGATTTCAAGAGCATCTTCTCCGTCACCGGTGACACTCAATACAAAGCGAGCGAAACCATCCGGGTTTTCGCCTCCGGCGGTGTCAGCGGCGATCTTTCAGGCCAGCTGAGCAATCGCTTCCTGTACGTACCGCCCGTCCCGGAAGTGCCGGACGTAACACTGCCGCCTCCGCCAGTCACGGTGCAGGATCCCGATCTCTTCTCCTTCGCAGGACGTCAGTACCGTTTGTACGGACAGGGCGGTGCGGCAATCCGGACCGGTCCACGCACCAACATCACCCTTTCGGGGGCGCATCGCGGGTTTGGTTCACCGGCGATTTTCTCAACGATTATACGACCGTCTTCGTCAACGGCGCCTACAATCACCAATTGTCGGAGCGAACTTCTATTGGGTTCAGCGTCGGAGCCGACCGCACCAATTATGACAATTCAAGCGACCATTCGACGATCATCAGCCCGAGGCTGACGCTGAGCACGCGGCTCAGCGAGTATTGGGACATCCAAGGTGGCATCGGGGTCAGCTTCTCGAGGTTCCAACGCGACGGCGAAAGCGATCATTCCGCGTCGCTCGTGTTCGACGGATCGATTTGTCACAGCTCGGAAACGGAACGGCTGTGTGGGCGAATTGCGCGGAGCTCGCAGAGTCTCTCACGCGCGGCGCTCTCGAACAGTTCGTCGGTCAACGTAGATTGGTACAAGAGGCTCGACGACAAGCAGACCGTCCAGCTGTCGACCGGGGTCACTCGATACGTCACCGACGATCAGCTTACGAGCAACTTCAAGTCGCATTATTTCCGCATCGCGGCGAGCTACAGCCGCAAGATCAATGGCCGCCTTTCCGGAGGAGCAGACGTGAGCGGGCGCTGGCTTCGCCAGAATGGTCCCGATCCTGATGGCGACCTGACCGGTTCGCTGTTCCTCCGCTATCGTCTCGGAGATCTTGGATGATCGAGCCCGGAACGCTCGAGCGGGCGGAAGGCGGCGGCGCCTGGCTGATCAACCACATGCCGGCCATTCTCTGGCAGCGGCGGATGTACGTGATCGTGCCGTTCATCGTCGTGTTCCTCGTCGGCCTGATCACGGCCTTCATGCTTCCTACGCTCTATCGGTCGTCGGCGACGCTGCTTGTGGAGTCCCAGGATCTTTCGACGGATATCGTCGAAGCTCCGGGCGCTGGTGAGATTGAGAAGCGCATCGCGAAGATTCGCGAACAGGTCCTTAGCCGCGGCGACCTCATCAGCCTGATCGAGCAGAACGATCTCTATCCGTCCGAGCGGCGAACGAAGCCAATGTCCTATGTCGTCGACAAGATGCGGAAGGCGACGACGGTCGGAGCATTGGCAGGCGACATTGGACAGAGCGGGACGAGCAAGGAAAGCACCATCGCGATCACGATGAGCTACGACTACCCGGATCCGGGCAAGTCCCAGGCCGTGATGCAATCCTATGTGACCCAGTTCCTGAAAATGGACAGCGACGAGGTGGAGGATCAGGCCAACCTGACTGTCCGCTTCCTTCAGGAACAGGCTGGCAGGCTGCAGACCCAGATCCAGCAGATTGAACGGCAGATCACTGCGCTGAAGACGACGAATGGCGTCGTCCTTTCGGGCGCCGGCGCGCCGGTCTTCATGGATACGGGAAGCTACACGGCGCAGATCACCAGCCTTGAAAACGAGAACCGGCAATTGGTTCGCCAAAGCAAGACTGGCGGATCGGATTCTCAATTGGCGCAGGCGGAGGCCGCGCTCGCAGTCGCGCAGTCGACCTACAGCGACTCTCACCCGGACGTCATCGCGGCGCGAGAGCGTGTCGAAATCCTGAGGCAGGCGGCGCGGAACAGTGGCTCCACGTCGAACTCGATCGTCCAGGACCAGATCCAGGCCAATAATGCGGCGATCGCGCAGCTTCGGGCCGCTCGCGATGCGCTGGTCAATCGGGCCAATGTGGCCGCGGCGGGCCAGGCAAGAGCGCCCGCGATCATGGAACGAGCGTCCCAGCTCGAGAACCAGGCCAATGCGCTTCGCGAGCAGTACAAGACTGTCGCCGGCAATTTGATGAGGGCTCAGGGTGGTGCGCGTCTCGCCAACGAGCAGCGTGCGGAGCGCCTGTCGCTTGTCGAGCCCCCGAACCTGCCGGATCGCCCGCAGTGGCCAAATCGACCGCTGGTAATTGGAGCTGGTGCGGCAGCCGGGCTGGCGCTCGGACTAATACTCGCGCTGCTCATAGAATTGCTCAACCGGCCGATGCGGAGCCCGGCCCAGGTTCAGTCCATGGGGCTTCCGATCCTCGGCGTGGTACCAATTCTTCAGACCCGGCCGAGTAAGAAGCGCTTCGGACTATTCAGGAAGCGTGAGGCTCGCTTTGCATAATCCGTTCCACGAGACTGCTGGAGTGTCTTCCGTGAGCGCTGAGCCAGCAACGACTCTGTCCGTAATCCCGATCCCGGGCCGCGAAGGCGCCGTGGAAGTGCCGTGGGATGGTGAAACTGCGCGGGCGCGCGGAGTGTTCGGTTTCGACAGTATGGATACCCGTTCGCGGAGCTTCAATCTGATCAGGGCGCGGCTGCTAGAAATGAACATGAAGCGCGGCTGGCGGATGATCGGCGTCGTATCCGCGACCCCGAACGTCGGAAAATCGTTCATTTCCGCCAATGTTTCCGCATCGCTCAGCCGCGATCCGCGGTTCCGGACCTACGTGGTCGACCTCGATCTTCGCAGAGGCTCGCTCAGCGATTTCTTCGGCCTCGCGCCGGAAAGCGGACTTCGCGACTATCTGCAAGGTACGCCCGGCGTGGACGCGCCGGCGGTTTATCACCTCGAGGGCGAACGGCTGCTGATCATGCCGACCATGGCAGGGAAGATTCATTCGGCCGAGTTGCTGGCGGGCGAGCGTGCACAGACGCTACTTCGATCGATGCGGGTTTCCGACGAGAAGAACCTCTTCATCGTCGATCTTCCGCCAGTGTTCGCGAATGACGATGCATCGACGGCCATGGGCCGTCTCGACGCATACATTGTTGTCGCTGAGGAAGGTAAAACAAAGCAGCGCGAAATCCAGGACGCGGTGAACCTGCTGGGCGACGCGCGTCTAGCTGGCGTGATCCTGAACAAGTACCGCGGTGGTGTTGTGAGCGAAGGCTATGGCGTCGACGATTATTACGCGGCCGGGTACGGCCAGGCGGAAGCCAAGCCTAAGAGCTAGAAGCGGCTCCTGACCCTTATTTGGTGGGTGGAGCGAAGCCCTGCTTATATTCGATCTTGGCTGATTGACGGATCGTCTTCAGGCGGTTCTGCATCAGCTTTGCCGCCTGTTCCCGACGCATTGTAGCGACCGCGACCGACTTGGCCTGTTCGCCGGTAATCGGCGCAGCCTCGCGCGAAACGACTACGCTCGCGACGCCCAAATTGCCCACCGGAATGATGAAGGGTTCGGTACCTGCCGCCGTTGCAAGCTGGCCGAACAGATTGGGCGGGATGATTGCCGTGTCGAGCCGGTTCTTCTGGCGGACGAACGTAATGCCCGCGCCAGTGAGGACTGCGGCGATATCATCGAGCGTCTTCGACTGATCCAGCTTGGCTCTCACGGCCGGGTCGGTCGGCATCTGGAAGCGCAGCTGCTCAAGGTTCCACTGCTCGCGGTTTGCGAACATTTGCGGTCTGCTCGCCTCGAACTTCTGGATTTCCTCGTCTGATGGAAGTTGCGCCGTGTCGATCTGCCGCGTTGCGAGCATGCTGATCAGAAGATCTTCAGTGAGCTTGCGCTGCCGGTTGAGAAATTCCGGTGTCTTGTCGACGCCGTCGGTCTTTGCCTGCTGCGCAAGAAGCCGGCGATCGATCATCGCCTGCAGGACGCGTGAGCGCATCGCGTTCTTATCGGCGCCAACGGGAGTATTCGCACCGGTCAACTCAGAGTTGAGCTCGGCCGCGGTTATTTCCTCGCCATTGACGATCGCAACCGTTTGACCTTCCGCCTTCTTGTTGCAGGCGGACAAGGCCAGAGCCAATCCAACGCCAATTAGTATCGTCGAACGCACGCTAAGCCCCCACCATTTGAAAATCGCGTGGTATAAGGTCATAGCATGGAGGAATCGCCCATGCCACAGGCCATTAGGGTGAGGGGGGACATGGAAACCGTCTACGACTGGGTCACAGTTGGAATCTTCGCCGGGCTTGTAGTTCTCTTCATGCAGCGTTCGACTTCCGACGAAGTGCAGCATGAAAATGACTCGCTACTGCTTTATCTGGGTGCCGGGCTTGGATGCGCGGTTGCCAATTATATCGGCAACAAGGGACTGCATTTCATTGCAATTCCGCTCATTCTCGCGACGCTCGGCTTCATCATCTACTACCTGAGGCCGTTCAAAACCTGGCCGAAGAGATGACGCTCAGGCGATGAATACGCGCCGCACCTGCGGCGAGACTGAATTCATCAGCGACAGGATAAACTCATCCATCGACGCAAGTGCACGCGCCTTGTCGTTTCCGAAGGTCGATACGCGAACCATGATTGCGTCCGGTATGATCCGGCGCAGATTGTCCATTGCAACCACCATCCGCTGCTCTCGCCAGCTTTTCGGGAGGCGATCCCCGATGCGGGTCCAGTAGACCAGTTGCTCGGTTCGCGAGTCACTCGTCGCAGACATGCTAAGGGTCGGAAGGGCGCCCCAGGGCAATCCAACGACATGCGGCTCGATCGCCGACAATTGGTACCCGCCGGCCGTGTAACAAATCTCGGGGCGATGGATTTGCAGAATGCCGGTCTGCGTGGCGCTTTGCGCGACGAGGAGCATGATCGGCGGACCGCTTCCATCCGAGTAAACGCGTGTGACGAGTTGGCTGTAAAGCGCGCGGATCATCTGGTCCTCGGGAGGGACCACCAGGCCGCTACTGGAAACATAGTTCCAGCGTCCGATCTTATCCGGGATGACGCTTTCGAGCTTCTGCTTGCCGAGATAATCCAGATTCTTGTTGGGCAATCTCGCCGCCGCCACGCCCGCGACCGATGCGAAAGCGAGCCCAAGGCCGAACTTGCGCCTTGTCATCATTCGCTCGGGCCGTCCGATATCGTCGCTCATTGCGCGGCCCTTCCGGTCCGGAGATGCAGGACGCGCGTGAAAATGCTGTCAATTACGAAGACTGTCACCAAGGCGACCGCAAACATTGTGAGCCCGGCAAAGTCGTGGAGGAATCCCTGCGCAGCTGACTCGCCCATGTAATAGGTGATCAGGATCAGGATGATCACCCGGACAAAATTCGAGAAGACGGCGATCGGGATCACTGACAGGGCAATGACTGCAAAGGACAGGAAATTGCTGCGGTGACGCAGATATCCATAGAACAGGCAGATCGCACCCAGGCTGATGATCGAGTTCAGCCCCGCGCACGCGGCCGCGACCAGCAATTCAAATTGGGCGATCTGGATGGTCACCCTGAACTCGCGATTGGATATCCGAGTGCGTGGAGAAGACTGACCGCCCATTGCGAGATCGCGATCTTGATCGGTTGGGTGATCGCCGCGACGACCGAATCCGGCGGAGGCAAAGTCAGCGCAAGGTACACTAGCGGAAACCAGATCGATCTGAGCAGCTTTCCGCCCACCAGCAAATAGAGGCCGGTGATCAGCGCGCTATACATTGCGATCGCCTCGATCTCGAGTATGCCGGTTACCCGCGCCAGCCCGTAGATCGCCAAGAACGGAATGAGCAGAGAAAGTCCGAGCGCGAGACTACCTGGCTCCCGGACGGCGTGGCTGCCTCTCAATTCCCGCCAAAGGAGCCAGGCACCGGTTGCAAGGACGATGGGCCCGTGACCGCCTTGTTCAGTCGTCCAGTTGAACCGGGCAACCTGTATCATGGTGGGCAGCAGGATTATTCCAACGCCTGCTATCAGCACCAGATCGGCGAGGCCGATCGAGCGTACGAAGCTGGTTTGAGGTTGCGCCTTGGCTAAAAGCAAAAGGGGTGCCCGATCTCCGCACATTCGCCTGATTGATTGTGCGAAAGAAAAGCTAAACCTAGTCTAAACCCGCCGCAAGCTTTCCGGATTGCTGTCGAAAATGAATTTGGGACACATTTCGTGATCGGGATCGTGATTATCTTGCTGGCACCTTTTGCGGTGTTGACGGCATTCTTCGTCGTCGAATTGATCGCGGGTCTGCCAACCAGTCGATTTCGGCGCGCGGGCAGCAAGCGGGTTTCTGCGGTGGTCATCGTTCCGGCTCACGACGAAGCTCTGGTTATCGGGCATACGGTGGCAGCTTTGACGTCTGTACTGCCGGAGGGCGTTCGGCTTCTCGTCGTGGCGGACAATTGCTCGGATACGACGGCAGGAATTGCTCGCTCGGCCGGGGCGGAAGTGATCGAACGGAATGAAGCAGACCAGCGGGGAAGGGCCACGCGCTTGCATTTGCCGCCGAGCATTTAGCGAGCGATCCGCCCGATGTCCTCGCCGTTCTCGACGCGGATTGCCGGATGGATTCCCCGAGCCTGTTGGCATTGGTATCGGCGGCTGGATCCGGAAGCCCCGTGCAGGCCGTCAATCTCCTGCGGCCGGACAAGGCAAGCTCCCGCTGGTCCAGATTTCGACCTTTGCATTCATGCTGAAGAATTTGGTCCGGCAGCGCGGCCTTCAAAGAATCGCAGGACGAGTGCATCTCACCGGGACCGGGATGGCGATGCCGTACGCACTCTTCAGCGCGTCCGGCGAAGTGCGGTCTAGCATTGTCGAGGACCTGGCGCAGGGGCTCGAGCTTGCCGAATCCGGGCACCATCCCGAGTTCGTTGCCGATGCGACGGTTTGGAGCTGCGCAAGCACTGAGGAAGGGACGCTCACGCAACGGCGCAGATGGGAAGGCGGTTTCCTCGCGACCTCCTTGCGGCAGGCCCCGAAATTGATCCTCAAGTCAGTTGTGAAAGGCGACGTCAGGGGCGTGCTCGCAGGCCTCGACCTACTTGTGCCGCCGCTCGCGCTCTTCGCGCTCTTGAACGTTGCCGCACTGGCGATTGCCTCGCTCTTGTCCTTGGCATTGAAGCTGGATTGGTGGCCGGTTCTCCTTCAGCTCGGCCTTCTCGTCGTGGCGCTCCTGGCGATCTTCGTCGTCTGGCTGCGTGAAGGACGGCAATTCATTTCCCTTGGAGTGCTGGCGCGACTGCCTCTCTATGCAATGTGGAAGGTGCCGATGTACCTCGGCCTCGCCAAGCGCGGGGCCCCGGGGATTGGCTCCGGACGGGCCGCTGAGGGTTAGAGTTTCCGGATCGCGACCATCACGGCAATCACGCATCCGGCAAGCGCCAGCACGACGGCTTCTCTGAGACCGAACGTTAGGGACAGCTTTCTCATTCAGTTCACCGCAACGCTCGAGCCAAAGTTGTCGTTGAACAGCCGACCCATCTGCATCGCAGACTTGCGCGCATCGAATTCCGCCAGCACCTTTGCCTTGCCACGCTCGGCAACGGCCCCGCGAAGCGCCTGATCGTTCAGCAACCGCTCGATCTGTCCTGCGAGTTGGTCCCAGTCCGAAGGCGCGAAGAGCAAGCCGGAGAGCCCATCGTCCACAAGCTCGGGAATGCCCGCGACCCTACTAGCGACGACGGGAACGCCGAGAGCCATGGCCTCCATCAGGACGATCGGGAGACCCTCCATGAAGCTTGGCAGAGCAAGCAGGTCACTTTGCGCAATCTCCGCCAGTGTCCGCTCTTCCGAAAGCCTGCCCAGAAACGTCACTGCGCTGGCGATTCCAAGTTTTTCCGCGAGAGCTTTCAACGAAGCTTGATCAGGTCCGTCACCCACCAACCGCAGCCGGATGTCGGCTCGTGCCTTGTGAAGTCTCGAGAAGGCCCGAAGGAGTCCGGCCTGTCCTTTCTCGGGAGAGAGTCGTCCGACACAAATGATGGTCTTTGCTTCGGAGTCCCGCGGTCCGCTTCGCGGCAGTTGATCGAAGGGAGCCCGCAGCGGACGACGTGCATCCTTTCCCAATGCTCGGGCGCTACCAGCCGCATTCCCTGCGCCCTTCCGAAGAAGGAGACGCAAGCGACAAACTCAGCAGCTTCGATCTTTCGGCCGAGCATGAGGCCGGCCGGATAATCGGTTTCAGAAATCCCATGCATGGTGAAGCTCCACCCGATGCCTAGCAGGCGGGTGGCCAGTAGCCCGACGGTCGCGGCGGAGTTCGCAAAGTGATTGTGAAGATGCTCCGTATTCCGGAGGCGCAATTCACGCGCAAGCAATACGCTTTCCGCGAAATGGGCGAGCCCAAGGAACAGCCCGCGGGCCCCCGGAGCACGATGGCCAAGCGCCAAACCGAACGTCTTCAGATAGGCGGCGGGCCGGGTGACGAAGGTTGCAAGGTTTGCGGCGGCAATCGCCAGCGGCGACTGTGCGAGGACATAGAAAGTCCGACCAGCTTCGGCCTTGTCGGCATCGGCGCTGGCTTCGCCGGAACCGGGCTTGCGGATGCTGAAGGTATCGATGGCGACGCCTTGCTCGCGCAACGCCTCGACCTCGCGCCGGATGAAGGTATGCGAAGCTGCCGGATATTGGCTCGTGAGATAGGCGATGCGCATTTCCGGCCCCTAGCTCAGCGTTTCCGTGCGTAAGGATCAAGCGCACGCCGCATTGCCGAGTACCAGCTGTTGCCGCGATCGTAGAATTGCGCCTGCAAGCCAGCACAGGCGCGCTGCTTCGAGGCATACAACTGGGGGTCATCGCTCAGCTTCACGATGGCTTCGCGATAAGAAGCGGGGTCGTCGGGTTTGGCTTCTACGGATGCGTCGCGCAGATAATCGAGCGCGGGGCAGACCGCGGAGGTCACCAATGGACGCGCTGCGAGAATTGCCTCGGAGCAGGTCATCTCAAAGCCCGCCTCATAGTTCGTCCGGGTCGGAACGATGCAAACGTGGCTGGAGCTCATCAGTTCGCTGACCTTCTCCGGATTGCTGAAGCCGTGGCACATTACCACGCCTTCTAGGCCAAGGTCGGTAACGCGTTGGCGGAGTGCCGCTAGCGCGCCGCCGCTTCCGCAAATGTCGAAGCGATACTCCCCCGGCCGCGCAGCTTCGAGCGAGCGTGCAATCTCCACGATATCGAAGACGCCCTTGTTCTCTTCGATCCGGCTCATGAAGAACGTCCGGAACGGCCGCCGCGGCAAATCATCGGGCGGCGAGATGTCAGCGAACTGGGCCGGCGAATAGGTCGGCAGGTGATCGAAGATCGGTACCCGATCCTTGTCGCGGCCCAGAAGCTGCTCGATCTGCCCGCGAATATCCCGCGACGTCGATAGAATGCCCTTGGCGTGACGCAGGATGAAGATCCGGTTCAACTCCAGCAGAAAGCGCCACGATTTCTTGACCGGTCGGAACTGCGGCCAAAGCACCGCGTGATAGGAAATGACGATCTTGGCGCCGAGCCAGCGCACCGGGCGAGCGTCCACCAGAAGTTCTGGTTGCCCGTGAGCATAAGAATATCGGGCCTGAACCGGAGCAGTGTCGGCAGGAGTCGAAGGTGCCAAAGCAGTTGTGCTAGATAATAGCGGGCCCCGCCCGCAGAAGTGATTGGGCGGTTGTCAAACGTGAACGATCCGAGCTTCGTCACTCCCGGCTCATTGCCGTACCAGGTGACCACATAGCTTGCCGCGTCGAGGTCGGACGCAACCTGAAGGAACTGCTTCAAATAGTCCGTCCCGAAATATACTTGCGCCTCGGCCTTGGACCATTCGCGATAGATCTCGGCCGCGTTCGCGGGACCGCTGAGGAATGCGATCTTCAATCGCTTTTTGATCATTTAGCCCCGCCCCCGCACAATCATCCTCGCGCCATCAGCCAAACCGCCAGCGACCCTCCGATGCCTTCATCGATCATGCGCTGCGGATCGGAAATCGGCGTCCAGCCAAGCTCCTTGCGCGTACGGCTCGTGTCGAACACGGCCTTCTGGGTGCGCGACTCCCAATCTGCATAGCTGGGAATTCTGCCGCCGTCGGGATGGCCGACCGCGAGCTTGATGGGCCATTTTGCAAAGTCCGCCAACCAGAACCGCCAGATCGGCCGTGGATGGACTTCGACCTTGTAGCCGGCGAGACGTTCAAGCCCGGCGATATAGTCGCGCGCTGAAAGCAGCGGAATGTCGACCAGATTATAGGCTCGGCCTTCGACTCCGGGCGCTTCCATTGCCCGGATCAGGCCCGACGCGACATCTTCGACGAGGACCAGCGGCAGCTTGTTGTTGCCTTCTCCCCACGTTTCAACGACGCCTTCCGACGACCATTTGCCAACCCCCAGTGGAATGGATTTCCGCCGCGGCCGATGACAATCCCGGGACGTGCGATAACGACCGGAAGGCCGTCCGCGCGATGCATGTCGGTCAGCAGGTTTTCAACCGCCGCCTTGGCACGTGCGTAATAGTTGCGGCGCCTGATGTTCGGATCGAGCGGCGTCCGCTCGGTAATCGTGCCAGCGCGGCTGCCAGCGTAAAGTGAATCGATCGTGCCGGTGTAGATCAGCCGCTTGATACCGTGCTTGAGACAGGCGCGGGCGAGCGTTCGCGCCGGCTCAACTTCGCGCTCGATGAACTGGTCCCAGGTTCTGGCGTCCGACGTGGCGAGGTGAAACACAAAGTCGATACCCGCGAGTATGCGCTCGAGATCTTCCTCGGACCGCATGTCGGCCCGCACGATTTCCAGGCGATCGCTACCGAGCTCTTCGAGCGGGAGGCTCGATCCACGCGCGGCCGCTCGCACGGCATGGCCCTTGTCGAGCAACTGCTTGATCAACTGGCGCCCGATGAAGCCCGTACCGCCCAAGACCAGGATCGTCGGTTGGAGCCCGGGGAGGGGCCGACCCGGGTGGTCTCGACGCGGCCCTTGAGCTTCGCCTTCCGGATGATCGTCTCGCAGGTTTCGATGACGGATCGGCCCGTTTCGCCAGTAATCCGGCTATCCAGGCCTGCAGGCGAGCGCAGCCCGTCGTAGAAGGCCGCGATGCTGTTCATGATCGACAGCTGGTACGGGTTGCCACGGCGGCGCAGCTTGGCCTTCGTCAGAATGTAATCGGCAAGTGTCGAGCGGGCCTGCGCACTCACCTGCGACGCAATCGAGACGCCTCGCTTGTGCCGGTCGAAATCGGGACTTGCGGGTGTCCGCCTGTCGATCGTGCAGATGTTCGAATCCAGGTCTGCGAGCGCAGTGCCGAGGAGGCCCCGCACGGCGATGGTGCGCTGGGGAAATCCCGGCCCAAGCTCGATATTGATGTCGGCTGCGGTGCGGCCGACGCGCGTGTGAATTCGCCAGCGGCGGTAAGCGCGTGCTCCACCTGGCAGGACGATGTCGCGATCGGCAGCAACCTGGATTTCATCCGGAACGCCCAGCAGGTCGACGAGTCCGGAGACCGGATGTGGACCGATTTCCAGCAACGCATTGCCCGGCTCGCGGAGCATCCAGTTGCCGAACGGCCCGAAGCGAATGAAGGCGAGCTCCGCAAAGTGGTTGAACGTCACATGGTCAAGCGGTCCAAGATCGCCGTTTCGCACATGGTCGCGCAGTCGCTGGAATGCGCCTTCGAAAAGCATGCTGTGGTTGACGCCGATCGTCAGGCCCTTCGCACCGGCGAGATCAAGGAGATCGCGCGTCTCCTCGGCCGAAACGCACATCGGCTTTTCGATGAAGACGTTTGCTCCAGCCTCGAGCACCACCTTCGCAAGAGGGTAATGCAGATCGGGCGGTACCAGCAGGTGGACGACGTCGACGCGCTGTTCAGCCAGCAGGGTCTGCAGCGAGGAATAGGCCGGAACGCCGAGGCCGGCCGCGAACGCCTTCGCGACGGTCGCGTTGGAATCGCAGACTGCGACAAGCTCGACCTCGCGCGCGTTCTGGATTCCGCGCACGTGGAATTCGGCAATGTAGCCGGTTCCCACGATCGCTGCGCGAACAGGTCCGCCGGTCACGACATTTGGTGCGGTCAAGCCTGGGCTCCCTGGCGGATTGGGTCGGCGGACGGATGTGCGCGGGAATTCCCGGACCTGTCCAGAACGTCCTCGAAGAAGTCAACGTACTTCCCGGCGACAACTTTCCAGCTGTATCGGGCATGCGCCCACGCTGCCGCTTCGGCATCCACCATGGGCTTGGTCAACGCGTTCCGGATCGCATTCTTCAGGGCCGCTTCCGACGTCGTGTCGACAAGCATTGCGTGATCACCGAGGATCCAGCGCGTGACTTCATCGTCATGCGCGACGATTGGAATTCCGCAGCTCAGCGCCTCGATGTAGACGTTGCCGAAGGACTCCTGAATCTTGGTATGCAGGAAGAGATCGGCGCTCCGGTAAAGATCGGGCATCTGCTCGTGACTGAAGGTCGTGCGAAGGAAGCGCCCGGGAAGCCGCTCAGCAGCAAGCCGGTCCACCTCGTCGCGCAGCGGACCGTCACCTGCGACGACCAGAAGGGCATCCGGAACGCCGGCGACTGCCCGCATAGCTTCGATGACCCGTTTGCCGGGCTCGAGCGCGCTGACCATCAGGATGATTTGACGGTCGACCGGAAGGCCCAGTTCGGCCCTGCGTGCCGGCCCTGGAAGGAAGCGTAGCGGATCGACCCCGTTCGGAATCAATGTCGAATGCCAGCGCGCGCTATTGCGCTCATAGTAGAGCGGATTGGTGCAAATCAGTCCGTCACAGGAGAAGAAACGCGGTTCCGGCCCCCGTTTAAGCGCGGGCCAGTCACCGTTCTGAGTCACGAAGACATGGGCGGGCCGGCCTCCGCTGCGCCGGCGGCGCAACGCCCAGTTTGTGTAGGGATAGCTGCAGGTCATTGTCACATCCGCCTGCTCGACAATTGGCAATCGCAGCAGGCCGGCCGCGAAGGTCAGTTCCTCGTACATGAACTCGTGCCGGAGGAACGGAAGCTTCGGCCAGTGCTCGAACCGCTCTCGCGAAACAGCGGGACGTGGACGAAGTCATAGGCGCGGCCGGGCCGGACCTCACCGGAGCCAACTAGAGTGACCTGGTGGTTCCCAGCCGCGGCGATTTGCTGCGCGATGGATTCGAAGACGACTTCGGCGCCGCGGCCGAACCGGTGCAGGCCAGGAAGAGCGAATAGGATGCGCATGGGCCTAGCGGTGATCTATTTCGACGCCGACCGAGCCAAGCAGCTTGCCGATTGATTGCAGGATCTGCGCGAGACAGAAACGGAACTGCGGCTTTTGCCCACGGGCGAGCCGCGACAATTGCCGCATTATTGCTCGCGCCAGCGACGCGCTGCCGTGAACGAACATACGGGACCGCTTCATTCCACTCTTGATGCAGGCAAGAGCGGCGCTGTTGCCATGCCAGAAGTGGACGTAGAGCTGATAGCCGAACGTGGCGCGCTCCGCGGACTCGTTTTCGTAAACGAACCCGTCTTTCGAAAATCTGATCGACAGCCCTGCCGCCCGCGCCGCGCGGAAGAAGACCATATCCTCTCCGCCGATCACTCCAAATTCTGGGGAGAACCGGATTTTGGGATGATCCCTCAGCCACTGGCCAGACATCATCGTGTTGAACGTTGCAGCTGTCGGCATTTCGCTCGCGTCGGAGAGTTCTTCGACGCCAAGATCGAGGAACGGCTGTTCCGTGATCCACCGCGGGGAGTTTTCGGGAACACGGCGGACCATGCGTCCGGTAACCGCATCGGCTCCTGTTTCCTGTTGAAGATTGAGCAGCGCCTCCAGCCATTGCGAAGGCGGCTCGCAATCGTCGTCGGTCATGGCGATCCAGTCGCCGAGATCGAGGGCGGTCGCGACTGCAAGATTGCGGGCCAGAGAGATATTTTTACGGCCGGAAATCCGATACTCCAGCCCAAGCTCGAAGCGGTCGGCAAAGGCGTCCGCAACGACGCGTGCCTGTCCGTCAGGTGTGTCGTCCACCAGCGCGACGCCCACGGCCGCACGATCCCGGACCTGCTCGGCACACACCAGCAGGGCCTCGAGCAGGCGCGTGAGCAATTCATTGCGCTTGTAGGTGCAGATGGCGACCGCAATGGCCGTCCTCCCCCTATCGCTAGCATGAATTCTCCTGCGCTACCCTTGGTCCCGGTCTAACCGTTCGGCTTGTGGGGCGCCATTTCGAAATCTGCCAACGGGTTAGCCGTGCCAGAATCGGACGGTCGCCGATTGTCAGACCTTGCCAGCAATTTGCAGGAGGAATTGCGGGATCATGCCCTGGATTCCACCTCCAATTCCAAGCAGACGCGTAATCTCTCCAATCGCCAGAGCAGTCGCGGCAAAGGCGAAGGTGAGCGCGAGATCATCGCGACCGAAATGCAGGTGCTCCTTGTGGCTCAGCATCCAGAGGGCCGCATATTTCACGATCTCGCCCAGGCTGATGACAGCAACGGCTCCCATGAAGCCGAAATAGTGAAATGCCAGCGGGACCCCGATCAAATAGCTGATCAGCTTCGCCGTGTTGGAAAGCGCGGGGTAGGCGGGGCGGGCCAGCCCATCAGGATGGAATCGTTCGTCGAGGTCAGGATTCCGAACCAGACCCCGACGCAGAGAACAGGAAGGATCAGGCCTGCCTGCTGGTAACGCTGGTCGTAGAGTAGATCGACGACGATCCCGGAGATTGCCAGAAACGAGCCTAGGATGACTGCGGCGGCCAGGAGCAATGTCCGCCTGCCATGAAGCAGCTTCTGCCGGAGTTCCGGAGGCGCGAGACCTGCCGCAGCGACAGTCGGGAAGAGCACGAAATTGCTCGCCCGAGCTACGAACAGGCTGACCATATCGGCCAGGCTTCGTGCGATACCGTAAACGCCGAGTTCCGAGAGGCTGATCACCTTCGCGAAATAGAGGCGATCGAAATTCATGGCGAAGAAGTAGACGATCGACGAAAGGAACACCCACTTCCCGAACTTCAACAGTTGCCGGGCGCTCTCAGGATCGATCATGAATCGGTGGCGCATACCCGGGATGAAGAGGAAGCTCCCGATCAGCGTCGCTGCCCCAGTGATGACGCTTCCAAGCACAAGCGCCCAGACCGTCGGCGTGAGGATCGCAAGCACGACATGAGCGACCAGCGAAACAACGCCGATGCCAATGTCGAAAAGATTGATGCGAGCGACCTGAAGCTGCTTCTGGATCAGTGGGCGAGCTGTGGAATCGAACCCGGTGAAGACAAAGAACAGCGAGGCCACCGGCAGGATCGCAGCCAATTCCGGATATTCGAAGAAGCGGGCAAGCGGGACCGCGAGCGCCATGCAAATGGCCGCCAACACAACTCCCCTGACGGCCTGCAAAGTCCAGGCAGTATCGTAGAAATCGGGATGATCGCCACGCGGGTTGCTGACGATGTTCTGCATGATCCCGACATCGGAAAGCAGCTCGACGCCGGTCCGGATCGAATTCACGACTGCCATGAGCCCGAATATTGGCGGCGCGAGAAGCCGGGCGAGGATGACGTTGTTGGCCAGCCGCAGAAGCTGAGCGCCGCCGTAGCCAACGCTCATCCAGCCCAGGCGGACGACGATCGACTTCGGCACGCCCAGGAACATCAGTGCTTCATTCCCCCTTGGCCCGAGACCGGATCGTCCGTTGCCAGTCTAAACTCGATCGTGCCCGGTCTCACAATGGACAGCCGGGCTAGTGGCAATCAAGAGAATAATCCGTGAGTTGCGGAGGGGCACGCAACCATTGGGTTCGCTGCGAAGGCCGGGCGAATTTTAAACGATTCCCTGCAATGAAAAGCGCTTACCGACCGGACTGAGCGGCGATATGATCGTTCATCGGATCGAGTGGGGAGCTAGCGGGCAGCAACTGGCGTGAAATGGATCTTCCTTCTTGCGCTGATTATCGGGACGCCCGCGCTTGCGGGCTTCTTGCGGTCGCAGCCGCGCTATATCGTGCAAGCCTGCTTCGTCCTTGGCGCTACGATGTTTTTCCTGGCTCCGCGGCTATGGGCCGCGCCAATCGCCTGGCCGCTTTGGCCGGGTCTGGCTAGGGGCATCGAAGTCTCATTTGTCGATGCCATTTCGATCGCGCTGATCGCGTCGACGAAAAGCGTTCGAATACCTCTCTCGTTGAAGCTGGCGTTCGGGATCTATTGTCTAGCTGTCCTGGTCTCGACCTTCGTCGCTTACCAGTGGATCCCGGCGACGTTTTACGCCTGGCAGCTCTTCAGAACCGTGCTCTTGTTTATCGCGGTGGCACATGCTTGTGCGACCGTCGAAGAGGCTCCCGTCGCCCTGATTTCCGGTCTCGGCTTCGGTCTGATGATCGAGGCTCTGGTCGTGATCTATCAATATGTGACGGGAAATCCGCGACCCGGAGGAAGTCTCGGCCATCCGAATTTCATCGGCCTCAGCCTCGATTTCGTGGTCTTTCCCGCTGTCGCCCTCATGCTCGGAACCCGCCGAACCTATTGGCCCGCAGCGACCGCGGGTGCCGGGCTCATCATCGCCGTGCTCGGCGGGTCTAGGGCTACGATGGGACTGCTCGCCATCGGCGTGATCCTCACCGTGATCCTTTCGATCCGCCACGGGAAGACGTCACGCAAGAATGCTTTCGCAGGCATGCTTGCCATGCTGCTCATCGCGGCCGTTCCGGCGATGTTATGGGCGGCCAATCGTCGGACCGATGCCGCGAAGGAGTCGAGCGACTACGAGCGGTCTGCGATGAAGCAGGCGGCCAAGATGATAATCGCCGATCATCCGTTCGGCGTGGGCGCCAACCAATATGTCCTGGTCGCGAATACGGGCGGATACTCGCAGCGGGCGGGTGTCGCCTGGAACGAGGACAATCGCGCCGCCGCGGTGCACAGCACCTATTATCTCGTCACTGCGGAAATGGGCTTCCTGGGACTGGTCGGATTCGCCGCGACGCTCGTGTCGATTATCGTTCTCGGGTTCCGATTGCTCAGGCGGCATGTGGCCGGCGAACATGGTGAACTCGTTCCGGGCCTGCTCGCGACGATGATCGTCGCGGTTGCGCACATCTCGTACGAATTCGTCTTCATGGACTTCGTGCTGCACTATCTCTTTGCGATTTCCGCCGGCCTTCTCGTGGCGATCGCGGCACGTTCCAGATCGGCAGCGAGGAGCGGTGTGGCGCGCGCCATTCCCGGCGGCGCGCTGGCGCAGGCGAGCTAAGCCGCGTGCGTGACGAACGGGCGATGGACAGTGACGCGACGGACGAACAATCCGTAGCCCCGATCCAGGCTCAGCCCAGGCTGTCCACCCGAATCCCGGTTCTCGACGGTTGGCGAGCGACGAGCATCCTGCTTGTGCTGGGTGCGCACCTGCTCCCGCTGGGGCCGAAGGTCCTTGAACTCAACGAATTGTCCGGCGCCATGGGAATGGCGCTTTTCTTCACTCTCTCCGGCTTCCTGATCGTGCAGTTTCTGGCGGCCGGCGCACCCCTTGGCATCTTCGTAATGAAGCGCCTCGCGAGGATCGTGCCCTTGTCCTGGGCTGCCATGCTATTCTTGGTCCTGTGGCACCAGTACGACCCGGTAACGGTCGCCCGGAACCTGCTTTTCGTCGCGAACCTTCCGCCGGTCAGCCTGCTGATCGGCGGCGAGCATCTCTGGTCCCTTTGCGTCGAGATGCAGTTCTACCTGACGGTCGCGACGATCTGCCTTCTTTTCGGCCGGCGCGGCCTCTATCTGGTGCCCGTCCTTGCGATTGCAGTCACCAGCGCCCGGATTGTCGCGGGCGAGCACATCAGCATCGTCACCTGGCACCGCGTTGATGAGATCCTCGCCGGCGGCACCATCGCGCTCGTCTACGCAGGATGGTTCGGGGAACGCGCGTCCGGCATCCTCAGGAAACTGCCAGTCTGGCCATTCGCAGTCGCGTTGATCGTCTGCAGCCATCCCGATGCCGGGCCGCTGCAATATCTGCGGCCCTATGCAGCCGCGATCCTGGTCGGCTCTTCGCTAACGGGCGCGCCGGCATTCCTGCAGCGGATCCTCGTGTCTCGGCCGATGGCCTATGTGGCTGAGATTTCCTACGCCCTCTACGTCATTCACGGCGTGCTCTCGCATACCTGGCTCGGAAGCGGCGAGCGCCTGGAAAAATATCTGAAGCGGCCGCTACTATTCGGGCTGACGTTCGCTCTTGCGCATGTTTCGACACGCTATTTCGAGCAACCGATTACGAGGAGGGTCCGAGAGTTCGGGAAGCGCCGCCAGGCGGCGAGGCTGGCTACGAATCCTTCTGGTCGCGCAGAAGCATCTCGCCCTTCCGGATGACGATCTCGTCGATGTTCTCGAGGAACGGCTGGCCGAGCAGCGAAACATCGGCGCCCTGAACGACAACGGCCTTGGCGTTGCTTTCACGAATTGCGCCAAGCTGGATTTCGCTCAACTCGACATATTGGCCGCGCACGATCCCGGACGCGCCTTGACCGATCAGCTCGTATTTCGAGGGGTCCACCTCGATGCCGATTTTCCGTGCATCGTCTTCCGTAAGCGCGATCTCGCTGGACCCGGTGTCGACAAGGAAATGGACGCTGCGACCGTTCACCTCGGCATCCGCGTAGAAATGACGGTCAGAATTGCGCTCCAGCGTGACTTCGATCGCAGCCGGACTGATCGTCGGGGCATCGCTCTTGTGAAGCGGCCAGAACACGCCAAGCGTGGCGCCGCCAGCGATCGTTGCCAGGAAGAGGACGCGTTCGATCATCGCCCGGTTTCAGATTGGACGTTCACCGAGGACATTCCCGGCCTGTGTGTAGCGGCAGACCAGAAAGTCCTCGTTGCGCCCGCGCTCGAGAGCGCAGCCAACTGCACCGGTCTTCTCCCAGATCAGCTGAGTATAATGGCCGACATCCTCGACGCGGCCGGTGCGGCTGTTGTTGGGGAAGACACCGGCCTTGTAGGCGCGCTTCTCAGAGGCCCACAAACCGACCATCGCTTCCGGTTGATAGTAATTGACCGTGCCTGCCCAGAGATTCTCGCCTTCGGGGCCCGACCACCAAGGACTGTCCGGCGAATGCTCGAACTTGCCGGTTCGGGCGAGATAGCGAGCCCAGTCGCGCGCTGAGCGCGCAAGCACCGGATCCCAGCTAAGGGGGCAGCGCCGATTGCATCCCGCTCACGATTTTGCGCGGCGAGGAGTCTCTCATCGAAGTTCTGCCGCGGTCCGACGCCGCCCACGAGCATTGGACTGGCCGAAGCCAGTGCAAGTACGGCGGCAACGCGACGCAGGCGCGAAAGAGACATGGAGCAACCTCGGTTGAGCTCCTGTCTTTTCGCAGGGGATGGTCACCAAAGAGTTTACGCGGACGATGAATTGCGGCCGCGATACGGAATTCGCGTCAGGATGCGCGCTGCTCGTCGTCAGACACGATCACGACCTGATCGCCCCTGGAGACCTGTCCGTACAGCTTCTGGGCGAATTCAAGCGGCACGCCGATGCATCCGTGCGTCGCGGCTCCCCACCGAACGTCGCTCCCGTGGATCGAGACGCCGTCGTTCGTAAGTCTCAGGGTATAGGGCATCGGTGCATCCCCATAGGTCACGGACTTGTGGTCCTTGATCTTGGCGATCACCGGAAAGACGCCGTCCGGAGTTTCCTTCTCTTCGGCACCGTAGAGGATCACGGCCGTGCCAATCTCGTGCCCGGCCCGGAAAACCGAAATCAGCTGTTGCTTGAGGTCGACTCGGACCCAGACCGGTCCTTTTGGAACGTTGCGGTCATTCCAGATGAAGTCGCCGTAATGCATCCGCTTTGGGACATTGAGGATCGACTGGACGTCGCGGTCGATGGCGCCTTCAGCATGAGCCTGGAACAGCTGCGCCTTCGTCAGGAAGATGCGATCCTTTCCGCCCCATGTCGGAAGTTCATCGTCCGTTGAGGCAACCGGGGCTGGGCGCTCGATAATCCGGCTCGACCATGCCGCAGCGGCAGCCGTGGTCAATCCCGCGAAGGCGAGAGCGACGACCATCCCGCGTTTCATGATGCTATCCTGTGACGATCGCTGCGACGGTGCGGCGGCGCCGGCGCATCACCCAGCCGGTCAGTCCAAAGCCGAGCAGCATCGTTGCCCAGGTGCCGGGTTCCGGAACCGCCGGCGGCGGAGGCGGAGGTGGCGGCGGTGGAGGCGGCGGCTCTTCCGGCGGTGGCGGTGGATTCGGGCCTCCGCCTCCACCTCCCGGTGGCGATGGAGGAAACAAGATCCCGCCCCCTCCACCGGGTGGCGGAGGGACGAGCAGCGGCCCGAGCCCGCTGATGGTCGGGGCAAATTGTGCCGGCTCCTGGAGCGTCGGGGCCTGCGGTGCGATGGCCTCGATGAATTCCTTGGGTGGCTCAGGCTTTGTGATCTTGCCGAGCGCACGCTGCTGGGGCGCCGGGGCCGCAGCCTTCTTCGTCTTGGTCAGCTCGCCCTTGGTCCGGTCGCCCGGCGAACGATCGGCCATCATCGCAAGGAAGCTCTTGGCTGTCTCGAACCCGGGAAGGGACGTTTCCACGCCCATGTACGCGGCAATCGACAGTGGAGCGGCGAGGACAATGGCCACCGCCCCGCTGACAGCAAGCGCCGTGTTCCGCCTCTTTGCGGCAGCAAGCTTCTCGCGGCGGGCGCGGCTAGTCGCGCTCAGACGCCTTCGAGATTGGCTTGGGATACGTTTGGCCGCCATGAAAATCCCTGAAAAGCGAGCCATCCACGCGCTCAAAAATACGTGCACGACTCCAAGTAACCATTAACTCAAAATTAAGCTCCCGAATCAACCGAAGAGTTTAATTCGTCCCGATTTTGAACAGAAATGTGTCGAGCTGGCGCAGTATCATTCAGCGGGATTTGGCCGGCTGCGCAGTGAACGATATGGCTGTGCGATGAAAAGCCTTGTTCAGCCTGTCATTCTCGCCGGTGGTTCCGGCACTCGATTGTGGCCCATCTCTACGGGAAACCGACCCAAACACCTCCTGGAAATGGTCGGCAAGGGGACGATGGTCGAGCAAACGCTCGATAGAGTGGGGGATCCCGACCTCTTCGCTCCTCCAATGATTGTCGGGGCGGCCTCCCAGGCGGACGATGTCGGGAAGCTGGCGCCGAATGCTCGGCTGATTCTCGAGCCCATTCCGCGCGGGTCGGCGGCCGCAGTCGCGTTGGCGGCACTAGCTACGGACGAAAACGCTATCATGCTCGTCCTTCCGAGTGACCATTACATCACCGATCCTGCGCCGCTGTACGAAGCAGTGCGGCGGGGTCTCCCGGCGGCTGAGGCGGGACATCTCATCACCTTTGGAATTGAACCCGAGCAGCCGGAGACCGGTTACGGTTACATCACCGGCGGCGATCCGATCGGCAACGGCGTGCTCGAAGCGAGCTCGTTCGTGGAGAAGCCCGCGAAGGAGGTCGCGGAGCAGCTTATTCGCTCGGGGAAGGCTTACTGGAACTCAGGCATGTTCATGTTCAGCGCGGCTGCGATGCGCCGTGAGCTCCAACGTCATGCGCCGGAAATCTATGGCGCGGCGAAAGCCGCGATGGAACGAGCCTCGGTCGAAGGTCAGGGAACTACGCCCGACCGCGACGCCTTGGCCGGCTGCCCAGTCACCTCGATCGACTATGCGGTGATGGAGCACTCGGACCGGGTCGCCGTCGTCCCCGTCCGATTGAGCTGGTCGGACGTCGGAAGCTGGGCGGCGGTCTTCGACCTGGCACCCAAGGATGCGGACGGGAACGTCCTGGGTGGAAGAGCGCACTCCCTGGGGAGTCGTGGCTGCCTGGTTCGATCAGATGGACCCGAAATCGTCACGATCGGCGTCGAGAACCTTGTCGTCATCGCGACCGCCGACCATGTGCTCGTGGTCCCGCTTTCCGAAGCCCAGCGCGTCCGGGAAGCCGCCGAATTGATGAAGCGGCGCTAAACCAATCGACAAGCAGGTCGATTCATGTCGGGAGCGATACAATTCGAGTTAGCGCAGTCCGTGTAATCCAATGCTTAATCGGATGTTTACGTTACTCTTACGGCGTTCCTCGTTTCGACTGTAAAAAACACCGACACGTCGCGGATAGGTCGCAAGACGCTTGTTGCTGCGACTCCGAACAGGTCACATTCTCACGGTAAGCTTCGTTAATTTCTAGACCCGGAGGGGGGTCATTCCTGATTTGCGCATGAATTTGAGGACGCTTGCCGCGTCACTAATGCTGTTTGCCGTTCTTACGGGATGCAAGGTTTCAGCCAAAGACAACTCGAGCCACGATACGACGACGTCCGACACAGCAGCGCCGGCCCCAACGCCAGCGCCGCCGCCGCCCACGTCGCCGACCCCAGCCCGAGCCTGCTCGGCGAAGCGGCGATCGCTTCGAACTTCGACTACAACTCCGAGTTGGTTCCGGCCGGTGGCAATGGCGCAATCCCGCCTTCAGCCAGCCCGGACGTCGTCGGAGCATTCCGCTTTATCTGTAATGCCGGCCAGGTGCTTCGCGACGATCCGATCGTCTATCCAGGCCAGCCCGGCAAGAGTCACCTTCACCAGTTCTACGGAAACACGGGCGCGAACGCGTCCTCTACATACAACTCGCTCCGCACCAGCGGCCAGTCGACGTGCATGTCTCCGCTTAACCGCTCGGCCTACTGGATGCCGGCGATGCTGGATGGAGCAGGCAACGTTGTCCGCCCAGACTTCGTGAGCATCTATTACAAGCGCCGGCCGAAATCCGACCCGAAATGCAGCCTCTCGAGCGGCGATCCGCAGGCTCAGGGCAATTGCGTCAATTTGCCGAACGGCCTGAAGTTCATCTTCGGTTACGACATGCTGACGGGCAAATCGCCGACCGGCTTCCTCTGGTTCAATTGCCAGGGACCCGGTTCCGTCCCCGGCAAGTACAAGACGCTTCCGGAGGCCGCGAAGAATTGCCCGGCCGGTGCGCAGCTGGGTGCAGTCATCGAGGCTCCGGACTGTTGGGACGGCAAGAACCTCGACAGCGCGAACCACCGCGATCACGTTGCTTACGCTAGCTATGGCGACTGGGGCTACTTCAAGTGCCCGTCGACGCACCCGTACGTCATCCCGACTTTCACTCTCGGAGCATGGTTCACAACGGACTCCAACGTGGGGAACTGGCGCCTGTCTTCGGACGAGATGCTCCCGAGCTTGCCGCGCGGGACCACCTTCCACGCCGATTTCTGGATGGCCTGGGATCCGACCGTGCACCAGATGTGGGAAGACAATTGTCTCGACAAGAAGCTCAATTGCTCGGCCGGCGATCTTGGTAACGGCTGGCAGATGAAGCAGTTCGCCGGCTTCACCTGGAACGCGAATCCACGATTGGTCGCGGTGCCGTGAGCTTGATGCGGCATCTCGCGCTCGCGTTCGGCCTTGTGTGGGCGGGCGCGGCGCAGGCCGACGTGATCGAGATCGGTCCGAAGGGGTCGGTCAAGACCCTGAGCGATGCTCCGAACGCGACCTGGATGTCGGACGAAACACAGCAGACGACCGGGATTACGGACGATGTCGCCATCTTCCCGGACGGTGCCGTGACCGTCCTCAGCGACCGCATCACGGGGAACTACGCACAGGCGTTGCAGGACATCGCCAAGGCCAACGACATCAGTCCGCACCTGCTCGAGGCGCTGGTCTGGCAGGAGAGCCGTTGGAACCCGACGGCCATGTCTCGGGCAGGCGCAATCGGTTTGGCGCAATTGATGCCCGGAACGGCGCGTGACCTTGGCGTCGACCCGCGCGACCCGATACAGAATCTGGCGGGGGGTGCGCGGTACCTTCGTCAGCAACTGAACCGTTTCGACGGCGACGTTGAGAAGGCGCTAGCGGCCTATAACGCGGGTCCGGGGCGGGTGATGACGGCACGGGGGATTCCGTCGATTCCTGAAACGCAAGCGTATGTGCGCGCCATCGTCGCGCGCCTCGCGGCCAATTCGATTCAAGAAGGAAAATAGTAGTGAAGATTGTCAAAGCGACGGTCGCACTTGCCGCTGCCGCCATGCCGTCAGCGGCATTCGCGCAGGCCAATCCGCAGGGCTCGGGCCCGATCGTGTCGGCGCTCAGCTGGCTGCAGGGCACTTTGCTCGGCAATGTCGCAACTTCGGTCGCCGTGATCGCGGTCGCCATGGTCGGTTTCATGATGCTGACCGGCCGCCTCAACTGGCGCGTCGGAGCTACGGTGATCATCGGCTGCTTCATCCTGTTCGGATCGGCAGCGATCGTGTCGGGCATCCAGTCGACCGCGGCGGTCTCGGGTTAGCCTAGGTGCGCGCGCCGCTCTTTCGCGCCCTGACCCGGCCGCAAATGTTCGCCGGAGTGACGTTCAATTTCTTCGTGATCAATGCCGCGGTCACAACGGAGCTTTTTCTCCTGACCCGCTCGTTCCTGGCCCTTCCGGCGGCGCTGGCGATCCATGCCGTCGGATATTTCCTGTGCCTGCGCGAGCCCCGCGTCTTCGATCTCTGGCTGACCAAGGTCAGCCGCTGCCCCCGGGTGCGCAACTACAAGCGCTGGGGCTGCAACAGCTATTCGCCTTAAGGAGGCGCTAATGAAGTGGACCGGCCCTGCGCAGTGGATGAAGCGGGAAGCAAAGGCAGGCGATCGCCTGCCGTTCGACCGCCACATCGACGACGCGACGATCCGGCTTCGCGACGGTGCGGTGATGCGCACGTTGCACATCGGTGGGATGGAGTTCGAGACCCAGGATTCCGAACAGCTCGACCATGCCCAGGCGGTGCGGGAAGTGCTTCTGCGCAGCGTCGTCGACGCACGCTTCGTGCTCTACCATCACGTCGTTCGACGGCGGGTGACAGTCGCCTCAGGCGGCGAGTTCGATTCCCCCTTCTGCGCTGCTGTCGGCAAGCAGTGGGATGCGCGGCTGGCCGAGCGCCGGCTGTTCGTGAACGAGCAGTTCCTGACCATCGTTCGCCGTCCGGCGCGGGGCAAGACGGGCTGGCCCGAGCGCCTGCAGCGCCGCTTCAGCCGTCGCACCGAAGACGATCACGGCGCCATTCGCGACCTTGAAGCCGCGACGGCTTCGTTGCTCGCCGGCCTCGAGCCCTATGGTGCGCGCCTATTGTCTACCTACCGGACCGACACCGGCGAACTCTCGGAGCCGCTCGAATTCCTTTCGAGCATCTACAATGGCGAGATGCGGCCGGTCGCCATGCCTCCGGACGGCAGCGACCTAGGGCATCACCTTCCGTACAAGCGCGTGAGTTTCGGCCTCGACGCGCTTGAAGTGGGAGGCGCGAGCGGACGCAGCTTCGCGGCCATGCTCTCGATCAAGGAATATCCGGCAGAGACCCGTCCCGGCCTGATCGACAACATCCTCCGGCTTCCGTGCGAGCTGGTCCTCACGGAGACCTTCGCTCCGGCCGACCGGCAGATTGCGCGCGAGCGAATCGACCTCGCGCTCCGCCGTCAGAAAGCCAGCGAGGAAGACAGCGGAACCGAGCGACGGGAGATGCTCTCGGCACGCGACGCGCTCGGGGCTGGCCAGGCCGGTTTCGGCGACCATCACTTCAGCCTTCTCGTTCGTGCGTCGGACCTCGCCGAGCTCGATACGGCGATGGCGAATGCTGCAGCCGGCATCGCCGACATCGGCGCGATCGCGGTGCGTGAGGACGTGAATCTGGAGCCGCTCTTCTGGGGCCAGTTCCCGGGCAACGAATCCTACATCGTTCGCAGAGCGCTCATCTCGACCGCCAATGCGGCCGGCTTCATCTCGCTCCACGGCTATCCGGTTGGTCAGCCGGTCGGCAATCACTGGGGCGATTCCGTTTCCGTGCTCGAGACGACCAGCTCGACCCCTTATTTCTTCAACTTCCACGAGGGCGATCTCGGCCACTTCTCGATCATCGGCCCATCCGGGTCGGGCAAGACGGTCGTGCTCAACTTCCTCGCCGCGCAGGCGCAGAAATTCGGTCCGCGCACGATCTTTTTCGACAAGGATCGTGGCGCCGAGATCTTCCTTCGGGCTGCGGGCGGCCATTACTCGGTCCTTCGCCCGGGCGAGCCGACAGGCTTCAACCCGCTTCGCCTGCCGAACACTCCCGAAAACAAGGCCTTCTTGCGCGACTGGCTCGGCGTGCTCCTCAACGCCGAGGGGCCGGAGGAGCTTGCCTCCATCTCGGCGGCGGTCGACGCCTGTTTCGATCACGATCCGGCCTTCCGCCGGCTCCGCTATTTTCAGGAACTGCTCGGCGGCCGTCGCCGGCCGGAAGCGGGCGACCTTCAGTCCCGTCTGGATCCATGGGTCAACAATGGCGAGCATGCTTGGCTGTTCGACAATGACGAGGACCATCTCGACCTGAGCGCGCGCATCTTGGGTTTCGACATGACCGCGCTGCTGGACAGCCCGCGCCTGCGAACTCCGGCGATGATGTACCTCTTCCACCGCATCGACGAGCGGCTCGACGGCGAACCGACCGCAGTGCTGATCGACGAAGGTTGGAAGGCGCTCGACGATCCAGTCTTCGCCGCGCGCATCCGCGATTGGCTGAAGACGCTTCGTAAGCGCAACGCGATCGTCGGCTTCGCGACGCAGTCGGCGCGCGACGCTCTCGACAGCCGGATTTCGTCGGCGCTCGTCGAGCAGACGGCGACGATGATCTTCATGCCCAACCCGAAAGCGAAGGCGGAAGACTATTGCGCGGGCTTCGGACTGTCGGCGCATGAACTCGACCTCATTCGCTCGCTGCCCGCACACAGCCGCTGCTTCCTGATCCGCCATGCCAACCATAGCGTGGTTGCGCGGCTGGACCTGGCTGGAATGCCGGAACTCCTGCTCGTCCTGTCGGGCCGTGAGTCCACCGTCCGGCGGCTCGACGCAATCCGCGCCAACGTCGGGGACGATCCCGCCCACTGGTATCCGCTGCTGACGCGGGCTCCGTGGCCCGGCGGTCCGGATGCGGACGATGACGTGCTCTACATCGAGGCGGCTGAGTGAGCGGTTGCCCGACATTCGACGGCGCCGGCCCGTCCGGCATCGCCGAGGCGCTGCGCGTCGTCGACTGCATGAGCGGCGAGGCGGCATCGTTCGCTTTCGCGCGCCTATTCGGGACGGATGCTCTGCTCGGCCAGGCGCTGACGGCGGCGCTGACCCTGTACATCGGCTTCTACGCTATTGGATTGCTGACCGGCCGGACGTCGCTTTCCTTGTCCAGTCTGACCCCGCGGATGATGACGCTTGGCATTGCGCTGACGTTCGCGACCTCGTGGGTCGCCTATCAGTCCGTGATCTGGAACCTGCTGGTCGGTGCCCCGACCAGATCGCGAGCCTGCTCATCGGCACGAACGGAAGCGCGACTTCATTGTTCGCCGACCGGCTCGACAAGATCTTCGTGGTCGTAGCGCAGGCTGCCGCCGCGACCGAAGCCGCCACGAAGGGTTTGACGGACACCGGCTCGATCGCGTCCGGACCGGACCTGCTTTGGCTGTCCGCTCTCCTGCTCCTGCTGGGAACGGTTGGAGTTCTGCTTGTCGCAAGGATCGCGCTCGCGGCAATGCTCGCGCTGGGCCCCATCTTCATCATCTGCGGCCTATTCGAGGGGAGCCGCGGCTTGTTTGAGGGCTGGCTGAAGGCAGCTGTCCTGTTCGCTCTGACTCCGCTTCTGGCGGTCCTGATCGGAGGAGCGACCATCGCGCTGCTCTCGCCGATGCTGGACTCCCTTGCAGCAGCGGGCGGCCAGGTCCCGCTCCGGCTGACCACGACGCTCTTCTTGGCCGCTGCCGTCTACTGCGCCCTGATGGCCGTGACCCTCAAGATCTCGGCAACAATGGTTGCCGGGTGGCGGTTGCCGTTCGGCGCAAGCCGCGAGCGCAAGACCTCGACCACTTCTGTGGAAGCCGTTCCGGGTCAGTCGCAGGTTCCGTCCGTCGGCCTCGAACCGGCTGCCGCGACCGCAAGCAACAGCGATCCTCGCGTCCGCGCGATCATCAGCGCCGCGTCGGGCGGGGCAGCGAGTTACGACCGCGCTCCCGCTCCCACCTATCCTCTTTATTCGAGCGCGAGCCAGACGGTGGATGCCACCACTGCCCCTGCGCCCGCACCCCGCACCGACCCACGGCTGGGCAGTCTCAGCCGCCAATATCGACCACGTAACATGCAGTTTCAGAGGACCAGCTCATGACGAAAATCCCGGCCGCCTTCCTGGCCCTGGCGCTTTTCGCCGTTCCTGCTCACGCAGCCGATCCGCGGCTCCAGAGCGTCCATTACCAGGCCGACAAGGTCGTCAAGGTTCAGGGCCGTCTCGGCTACCAATCGATGATCGAGTTCGGCCAAGGCGAGCAGATTGAGAATGTCGCCGTTGGCGATTCCTCAGCCTGGCAGGTGACGCCGAACAAGCGCGCCAACCTGCTGTTCCTGAAGCCGCTGATGGGCAAGGCGAAGACCAACATGACGGTCATCACCGATCAGCGCACCTATCTCTTCGATCTCAGCGTCGCCTCGACGGGCAGCACGCCGATGTACAACCTGCGCTTCACCTATGGCGCATTGCCCCCGCCAAGTGCGGAAGCGCCGCAGAAGAAAATTGCCTACCCGCAACTCCTCGCGGATGCGTCTGCCGCGGCTCCGGCCGTCGCCGCGTCTGCCGCGGCTCCGGCCGTCGCTCATCCCAAGATGAACTATGCGTGGAAGGGAAAGGGCGACAAGGAACTGCTTCCCGCCCGCTACTATGACGACGGCCACTCGCTCTACCTTCAGTGGAAAGCCGGGGCGCCGATGCCCGCCTTGTTCGACCGCGACGAGGAAGGCCGCGAAGGTCTTCTGAACTATCGCCAGCAGGGCTCCTTCGTAGTCGTAGAGGGCGTCCCGAACACGCTGGTCATGCGGCTCGGCAAGGACACGGCCGTATTGATCAATCGCAACCAATCAAAGTCGGACTCCATCCGGTTGGCGGGGCGCTAAGATGAAGAATTCTCTCATTCTGCTCGAGAAGCAGGAGCAATCCGATCCACGTATCGAGCTCGAGCCTGAAACGCTTGCGCTCGCCAAGCGGAATTCATTCCCGCTCGTTGCCCAGCGCACCTCGAAGAAGGACGGAATGGGCCTCGCGATGGGCGCCGCCGGAGCGCTGATGATCGGTGCGGTGACGTTCGTCGGGTTGTCCGGCGGTCGCGAGAGCGCTCCCAGCCCCAAGGCTCCCGCCGCGGCCACGCTTCCGCAGACTACTCCGGGAGCGGTCGCGCTGCCGCCGGAGGCTGTAACCCAGCTTGCGCCCGGAGCACCGCTTGCCGCTCCCGTTCCGGGACAAGGCCCGGTCATGACCGGCGAGCCGGCGGTTCCGCCGCAGCTTGTTCCGGGCGAGCCACTAAACACCCATGGCGGCCCGACGCTAATCGTCGACAACAGTGGCTCGAATGCGGGCACGCCGGCGGCCCTCGCTCCCGGCGGTGCGGGCGGTGACGACGCATTCGGGATCGCCAGCACCGACGTCGCCAGGGCCACGCGGATGAGGAACCCGGCCCAGACCGTATCGCAGGGCACTCTGATCCCGGCGGTTCTGGAAACGGCGATCAACAGCGACCTTCCAGGCTATGTCCGCGCAGTCGTGAGCAGCGATGTCCGCAGCTTCGACGGTAAGAATATTCTCGTTCCGAGGTCTTCGCGCCTGATCGGCCAGTACAAGAGCGGCGTCGCGAACGGACAGACGCGCGCCTATGTCATGTGGACGCGCCTGATCCGTCCCGACGGCGTCTCGGTCGCGCTTGCATCGCCTGCCGTGGACGAAACCGGCCAGACCGGTCTTACCGGCAAGGTTGACAGCCACTTCATGAAGAGGTTCGGCTCGGCACTCCTGCTGTCCATCGTTGGAACGGCTTCCACGCTCGGAAGCGGCGGAAGCGCGCTCATCCTTTCCGGCGGGCAAAGCGCTGCGTCGGTGGCCGCCTCGCAGAACGGCCAGATTCCGCCGACGATCAAGGTTCGTCAGGGTCAGCCGATCCGGGTCTTCACGGCCAAGGACCTCGACTTCTCGACGGTGGCTGGATGACCGTACCAGCGCCTGCGACCGCGCCGGCGGACGTAGCCCACCTCGGCGTCTATCTTTCCGCCTATCTGGCGCCGTTCCAGCAATGGCTGGCCGACGAGAATGTCACGGAGATCCTCGTCAACCAGCCGGGCGAGGTATGGACCGAGAGCGCCGGGAAGGCCGGCATGGCGCGGCACGAGGCTCCGGGCATCGACGATGTCCTTCTCAGCCGGCTCGCGGCCCAGGTCGCGCGTTTCAGCCACCAGGGCATCAGCCGCGAGCGGCCCTTGCTGTCGGCGGTGCTTCCGACCGGCGAACGAATCCAGATCGTCAGTCCGCCAGCGACGCGGCGCCACTTCGCGTTGTCGATCCGCCGCCACCGGCTGCTCGACGTTCCGCTGACCGCTTACGAGCGCGAATCGAAGGGTGCCTCTGCAAAGCCTTGGCACGAGCGAGCAGAGGAAACGAGCGACGTCGACTTCCTCAGCCAGGCAGTGCGCGGTGGTGCGACGATCTTGATCTCCGGAGGCACCTCGAGCGGCAAGACGACGTTCCTCAACGCTCTTCTTCGTGAAATTCCGGAGCACGAGCGGGTCATCCTAGTCGAGGACACGCCGGAAATACGCCTCGGAAATCGCAACGGCGTGGGCCTGATCGCCGTGAAGGGCGAGACGGGAGAAGCGCGGGTCACCACCGACGACCTGCTCCAGGCCGCGCTGCGACTTCGCCCTGACCGTATCGTCCTCGGCGAGCTTCGCGGTGGCGAGGCCGTCAGCTTCCTCCGCGCGATCAATACCGGTCACCCGGGCTCGTTCAGTACTATCCACGCCAACTCGCCGCAGGGCGCGTTGGAGCAGCTCGCCCTGATGGTGATGCAGAGTGGCCTCGGCCTCTCGCGGCTGGATACAATCGCTTACGTCCGCTCTGTCGTCGACCTAATCGTCCAGCTCGACCGGCAAGGCGGCCAGCGCGGGATTGCCTCGATCGAACGCACGTCGGACATCTTCAAAAGGGAATTCGGCTCTTAAGTCGATCGACTGGATGCCCCGCGTGGATTCGAACCACGATTGACGGAGTCAGAGTCCGTAGTCTTACCATTAGACGACGGGGCAATGCCGGCAGGCGGGCGGGATAGAAAGAGCCCCTTCGACTGTCAACGCCGCTGGGGCGAACCGAGCCGTCCGCTTGCTCTTAATCGCCTTTGCCGGTTAAATGCGCCTCAAGTCAGCCACCTGATCCAGGTGGTGAAGGATAGAAACGGGCGTTTGTTCATGGCGAATGGTATCGCCAGTGCGCCGGCTCCATCGCTGCGGCAGGATTCGCAGCCAGGTGCGCCGGCCTCGGGAAAACTGCCGGAGCGGCGGTCCCATCACTCTCGTCATACTTACGGAGCGATCGACCTCGGCACCAACAATTGCCGCTTGCTGATTGCCCGGCCTGTCGACGGCGGATTCACGGTCGTCGATGCTTTTTCCAGAATCGTTCGCCTTGGCGAGGGTCTCTCCCGGACCGGAGAGCTATCTCAGGATGCGATGGACAGGGCGGTTGGAGCCCTTTCGGTGTGCGGGGAGAAGCTGCGGCGCCGCAACGTCTCCCTCTCGCGCTCGGTCGCAACCGAAGCCTGCCGGCGGGCTGGAAACGGCGAAGAGTTTGTCGACCGCGTTCGGCGCGAAACCGGCATCGTCCTCGATATCATCGAGCCGCAGGAAGAAGCGCGCCTTGCGGTGCTGGGTTGCCACAAGCTGCTGGAGCCGGGTGACGGTCCCGCACTAATCTTCGACATTGGCGGCGGATCGACCGAGCTTGTCCTGATCGACCAGGAAGAAGGCATTCCCCGAATCCGCAGCTGGTGGAGCGCGCCTTGGGGCGTGGTCTCATTGACCGAGAGCGAGGGAACGGTCGCGCTCGAGGGCCCCGACCGCGTACAAGCCTATGGCCGCATGCGCGAACGCGCCCGCCGCGCCTTCGCAGGCTTCGCTTCGGCCCTTCCGAGCGATGTGGAGGGTATTCGCCTTCTCGGAACCAGCGGGACGGTGACCACTCTCGCCAGCGTCTATCTCGCTTTGCCCGCTTACGACCGCCGAGCGGTCGACGGCCTGCACGTTCCCGTGGATGCGATGCAGAAGATCAGCACGATGATCGCGGAAATGGATCACAACGAGCGCGCTGCGCTGCCGTGCATCGGCCGCGACCGTGCCGACCTAGTCGTCGCGGGCTGCGCGATCCTGGAAGCGATCGTTGAAATCTGGCCGGCGGAGAAGCTCGGCGTGGCTGACCGCGGCATCCGCGAGGGAATCCTTCGGTCGTTGATGGCGCGTGACGGTCACATTCTGTGAAGCGCATCCGCACCGCCAAGGGGCGGAAACCGTCGTCGACCCGCTGGCTCGAGCGGCAACTCAACGATCCCTATGTACGGCGCGCCAAGGCAGAGAATTACCGGAGCCGCGCCGCGTTCAAGCTGACCGAGCTCGATGAGCGTTTCGGCCTGCTGAAGGGCGCGAAGGCGGTCGTCGACCTCGGCATCGCTCCCGGAGGCTGGAGCCAGGTCGTCCGCCGCAAGGTGCCGCAGGGCAAGGTGGTCGGCATCGACCTGCTCCCGACCGATCCAATCGAAGGCGTCACCATCCTGCAGATGGACTTCATGGACGAAACGGCACCGGACCGGTTGAAGGAAGCGCTTGGCGGCGAGGCCGACCTCGTCCTGTCCGACATGGCGGCCAACACCGTGGGCCACCAGCAGACCGACCATTTGAGGACCATGGCGCTTGTCGAGGCAGGACTATTGTTCGCGACCGAGGTGCTTCGGCCGGGCGGAGCCTATGTCGCGAAGGTCTTGGCAGGGGGCGCAGACAATCAGCTCGTCGCCGAGATGAAGCGGCATTTCACGGCCGTGAAGCATGCCAAGCCGCCGGCGAGCCGCAAGGATTCGTCGGAATGGTACGTCATCGCCCAGGGTTTCAAGGGGCGTGATGGCGACTAGGGCGCGCGTGCACCGAATCCGGAATTCCGGATTGCGGCACGCGCTTGTCGAAGCCGCGAACGAGCTTGGGCCGGGCGTCGTAACCGGAGCGGCCGACGACGATCCCAGCGGCATTGCCGCCTATTCGCAGGCTGGCGCGCAGTTCGGCTACGGCCTCCTGTGGACGATGATCCTCACCTACCCGCTGATGTGCGCGGTGCAGCTGGTAAGCGCGCACATTGGCCGGGTGACCGGAGACGGGCTGGCGAAAAACCTGTCCGCGAGCTTCCCTAGGGCTGCCGTCACTTTCCTGGTCGCGGCCCTGCTGATCGCCAATACGATCAATATCGGGGCCGATCTCGCGGCGATGGCTGCTGCGACCGAGCTGGTCATCGGCGGGCGCACGCACATTTTTGCGGTTCTCTTTGCACTGACGACCGTGCTGCTCCAGCTGTTCGTCCCGTACCATCAATATGCGCGCATCCTGAAATGGCTGACCCTCAGCCTGTTCGCCTATGTCGGGGTGCTCCTTTCGGTTCACATCGACTGGTCAGCCGCGCTGATCGGAATGGTCTGGCCGGGTGAGATAGACCGGACGACGATCGTCACGATCGTCGCCGTCTTCGGTACGACCATCAGTCCTTACCTGTTCTTCTGGCAGAGCGCTCAGGAAGCAGAGGAGGTCAGCGACACGGGAGACAAACCTCTCAAGGATGTCCCGCGAGAAGCGCCGGCGCAGTTTCGAAGAATCCGGCTGGATACGTTCGTCGGGATGGCGTTCTCCAACCTGATCGCACTCGCCATCATCCTGGCCGCCGCGGCGACACTTCATCAGCAGGGCATCACCCAGATCAACACTGCGGCGGAAGCGGCTGAGGCATTGAGGCCGATCGCCGGCCAGTTCGCGTTTGCCCTGTTTGCCCTCGGGATCATCGGAACCGGCCTGCTCGCTGTGCCTGTCCTGGCGGGCTCGGCGGCCTTTGCGGTCAGCGAGGCGCGGGGATGGAAGCACGGCCTGGAATACAAGCCACAGCAGGCCGTGCGCTTTTATGCCATCATCGTTGCCGCAACGATGGCCGGTGTCGCCATCGACTTCCTCCACATCAATCCGATCCGCGCCCTGTTCTGGAGTGCGGTCTTGAACGGCGTAGTTGCCGTGCCCTTGATGGCCGCGATGATGATCCTGGTCGGGCGACGCAAGATCATGGGCCGCTTCGTGGCGGAGCCGATGGTCCTGGCCTTTGGCTGGGCCGCAACCCTCGTCATGGCTGCTGCGACGATCCTGTTCTTCGCGTCGCTGCTTTGAGGATTCAGGCCTTCTTCTGGGCGGCCTCGACAGCCTTCTTCAGAGCGTCGTATCCGACCGCTCCGCTAAGCACTCGGTCCCCGACCACGAACAAGGGTGTTCCCGTCGCGCCGAGCTGGCTCGCGAGGCTGAAGTTTTTCTTGAGCTCCGCCTCGATCGCAACGTCCTGGCTCGGCGTCGGCGGGATGTTCGCGATGCGAGCGGCTGCCGCATTCGTTTCCGGCGCGGGTCTCCCCGCCGCGTAGAGGGCGTCGTGGAACTGCTGGAACCGGCCGGCCTTTGATGCCGCGAGCGAAAGACGTGCGGCCACGACGCTGTCAGGTCCGAGGATCGGAAGCTCACGATAGACGACGCGGAGCTTCGGGTTCTCGCGAAGGAGCTGGTCGACGTGCGGGTTGCTCGCTTTGCAGTAGGGGCAGGCGTAGTCGTAGAATTCGACGAGAATAACTTCCGGCTTCTCCGCGCCCTTCCACGACGATCCGAACGGCGTCTCCAACATTCCACGCGAACTGGCGAGCGTCGGCGCATATTGCCGATCGCGCAATGCATCGGCCGCATCGACCAGGATCTGGGGATCGTGAAGCATGCCCTGTCGCACGATGCGACCGCTCATGAATTGCGGAGCGGCGACGAGCAGGACCGCCGTTGTCAGCACGGACCCGACGACACCCCCACGATCGCCGAGACCAGCGGCGATCCCTTACTCTCTGTCACGGCCCTTCTTGTCCTTCTTCAGCTCGATCTTCGACACCATGGCGATGTCCTGGGCACGAAGATAGTCCGGAGTTCCGGCGGGAATCCCGCGCATGGCCATTTCGGCACTCGCCAGCGCGAGCTTCGGATTGCCCTCGAGATTGTTGCGCTCCGCCGTTGCTAGCGCTGCCCGAGGCGTATCGCCTTCGCTGTCGTAGATGATGCCCAGCTGGTACCAGGCAAACGGGTTCTCGTTGTCGACCGCGACCGCTGTCTTCAGGATTCCCTTCGCCTCTTCCATGTTCTTCTGGTTCTCGGTCGAGATCAGCGCGTGGCCGAGCATGGAGGCGATCAGGGGCGCTCGCCCGGACTTTTCCGTGGCCTCCCTCAGTGGGGCAATGGCTTCCGCCGGCTGCCCGGACTCGAGCAGGATCTGGCCCTTCAGCTCAAGGAAATAAGGGTCGTGCGGGTTCGTCTTCAGCAGGGAGTCCGCTTCTGCCAGAGCTTTGTCCGGATAGGCGCCGAGATGGTAGGCGTAAGCGCGGGCGTAGTGCGCCGGCACCGTCTGGTCGGTTTCCGGATACTTGCTGATCGCCTGCTTCGGATTGATGAACCCGACGAGCTTCGCCTTGACCCGCTGGAACCGCGCCTCGAGCGCGGGGTCAGTCGGCTTGTTCCACGCCGGGTCCTTCTCGAACAGGTTGGTCAGGATCGAGATTCGTTCGCTCGATAGCGGGTGGGTCCGGTCGTAGCTGTCGGTCGCGTAGATCGCGAGGCGATACTCCTGGTTCTGGAGCTTCTTGAAGAAGTCGAGGCCGCCTTTGCCGCTGATCCCGGCCTTGTGCAGGTAGCTCGCGCCAGCGAGATCGGCGCTGGTCTCCTGCGCCCGGGTGAAGGCCAGGAACTGACCCATTGCCGCGCGCTGGCCCATCATCATCAGGCCAAGACCGGCGTCGCCTGCACCTGCCGCGATTGCAATTGCGCCGAGCACCATGGTCGCGAGGGTGATCCCGGTCGCTTCCTTCATCCCTTCGCCCATTCGGATGGCGTGTCCGCCGGCGACGTGGCCGAGCTCGTGGGCGATGACGAACTGAAGCTGGTTCACATTGTCGGCCCGGGTCAGGAGGCCCGAGTTTACGTAGACGTTCTGGCTGCCGGCGACGAAGGCGTTGATCTCGTCGTCGTTGAGAAGGACGACCTTCACGCTCTTGTTGTCGAGGTTTGCGGCCTCGACCAGCGGCTTGGCGATGTCGGCGAAAAGAGCTTCGGTCTCCGTGTCACGGAGAATCGATGGCCCTTCGTCGGCCGCGACTGCGGGCCTCGCCGAGGCAAGGCCAAGCACCAGCGCCAGCATCAGCATCCGCACGAAGCGGGAAAGCGGCGAGCTCATGCCGCCGCCTTCCCATTCGCGGTCTGAACGCTGGATGAAAGCAGTCCCTTCAGCGGATCACCCGAAGGTGCGTTGCCACCAGCCGCGACGAGGTCCGTCACCCGAGTCATCGTCCGCTTCGTCATTGTCGGCGGTAGGCGCGGCAGCTTCCGGCGCAGGCGCGGGAGCCTCCGCTGTCGCCTTCTTTGCACGCGACTTGCGAGCCGGCTTGGCGGGTTTGGCTTCCGCCTTTTCTTCGGCGGCAGCAGGAGCGACGACCGCCTCAGCGGTTGCGTCGACCTTCTTTGCGCGGCTCCTGCGGGCCTTGGGCTGAGGCTCGGCCGGGGCCTCGACCTCAGCGATCGGCGGCTCCTCCGCCGTCGGCGTTTCAGCCATCGGCGAGCGCTCCGAAGCCACCTCGGCTTCCTCGGTGTTCACGTCGACCGCGGACTCGGAGCGCTTGCCACGACGGCGACGCCGCTTCTTGTCGCCAGCGGGTGCAGCCTCTTCCACGACGCCCTGCTCGGGAGCCCGCGGCTCCTCGCCTTCGGCGGCCGGTTCGACACCGGCTTCGTCGGCTCCCTCGGCGCCTTCGCCACCTTCGCGGCGGCCACGGCCACGGCCACCCGGCGCCTGCGCCGACGGCGGCGACCCGGGCGGTCCTCTTGCGAGCGAGAGGTCTCGCGCTCTTCCTGTTCTTCTTCCTCGTCCCCGTCCTCGTCGGCTTCATCTCCGAGCAGGGCTTCGACTTCTTCGAGGTCCTCCTCGATCGGAGTCGGCTCGGGGCGACGCTGCGGAGCGGTCGGACGCGGACCCGAGCTTTCGACGCTCATCCGGGCGCCTTCGAGGCCCTCGTCAATCGCGACTTCGATCGAGACGCCATAACGCGCCTCGATCTCGGCGAGCTCGCTGCGCTTCTTGTTGAGAAGATAGATCGCGGCCTCGCGCCCGGCGCGGAGCAGGATCTTCTCACCCCGGCCGCGCGCGGCCTCGTCCTCGATCATGCGGAGCGCCGAAAGGCCGGCCGAGGATGCGGTGCGCATCAGGCCAGTGCCTTCGCAGTGCGCGCAGGGCTTGGTCGAAGCTTCGAGCACGCCGGTGCGCAGGCGCTGGCGGCTCATTTCCATGAGGCCGAAGCTGGAGATTCGACCGACCTGGATGCGGGCGCGGTCGTTCTTCAGCGCCTCCTTCATCGCCTTCTCGACCTTACGGACATGGCTGTTCTGCTCCATGTCGATGAAGTCGATGACGATGAGGCCCGCCATGTCGCGAAGCCGGAGCTGGCGGGCGATCTCGTTCGCTGCCTCGAGGTTCGTGGCGAAGGCGGTCTGCTCGATATTGTGCTCGCGCGTGGACCGGCCGGAGTTGATGTCGATCGACACCAGGGCCTCGGTCGGGTTGATCACCAGATAACCGCCCGACTTCAGCTGGACGACCGGCTGGTACATGGCCGAAAGCTGGTCCTCGACCCGTAGCGCTGGAAGAGCGGCGTCGCTTCGGAATGAAGCGCAACGCGCCGCACATGGCTCGGCATCAGCAGCTTCATGAAGCCCCGGGCCGCCTTGTAGCCATCCTCGCCCTCCACGATCACGTCGCTGATATCGCGGTGATAGAGATCGCGGATGGCGCGTTTGATGAGATCGCTGTCGCGATAGATGAGCGCCGGTGCGCTGCTCTTCAGAGTGCGCTCGCGGATCTCGTCCCAGAGGCGGGCGAGATAGTCGAAATCGCGCTTAATCTCGGTCTTGGTGCGCGACAGGCCGGCCGTACGGACAATCAGGCCCATGGTCTTGGGCAGGTTGAGGTCCGACATGATCGACTTCAGACGCTTGCGGTCGGCACCGTTCGAGATCTTCCGGCTAATGCCGCCGCCGTGCGACGTGTTCGGCATCAGAACGCAGTAACGGCCGGCGAGGCTGAGATAGGTCGTCAGCGCCGCGCCCTTGTTGCCGCGCTCTTCCTTGACGACCTGAACGAGCAGGACCTGGCGGCGCTGGATAACGTCCTGGATCTTGTAGCGACGACGGAGGTTCTGGCGCTTCTTGCGAAGCTCGTCGGCGGCGGACTCGTCGACCGGCGAGCGGTTCGAGCCGGTGCCGGCTTCCTCGGCGCCGTTTTCGCCATTGCCTTCGCCGGTGCCGTTCTCGTCGGCTTCGGCCTCAATGGCCTCAGCCTCTGTCTCCTCGACATCGCCCTCATCGTCGTCCTCGGCGGCGCGCAGGCGCTCTTCCTCGGCAGCGTGCTCGGCCTCCTCGCGGAGCAGGGCTTCGCGATCGGCCTTCGGGATCTGGTAATAGTCTGGGTGGATTTCGCTGAAGGCCAGGAAACCGTGACGGTTTCCGCCGTAATCGATGAAAGCCGCCTGGAGCGACGGTTCGACTCTCGTGACCTTGGCTAGGTAGATGTTTCCTTTGAGCTGCTTGTGCTCAGCGGATTCGAAATCAAATTCCTCGATGCGATTTCCGGTCGCGACTGCAACCCGGGTCTCCTCCGGGTGGCGCGCGTCGATTAGCATGCGCGTTGACATTGAAAATTCTCCGGGCGCGCGAGCCGCTCCGTTCCGGGCGGGCGCGCGCAATTGAAATGGCCATTCCAGTCGGGTGTCGGCCGACGGTCATGGTATCCTGTTGAATTGTTGCCTCTGCTGCGTGAACCATCCCGGATTTTGCGGGAGACGCGACCCGCCGCTCTTCAGGGAGCGGGCGAGAGGCGTTTCTTGGCATCATGCAGCGTCAACCTGTGAAGCCGCATCCCCTGCGGGAGCGGCGCTTGATCCTTTGCCGCCGTTTCGGGGCTTAGGATTAATGCCGGTTAGCATCCCCGACGGGTGCCGCAACTGGCTGGGAGAGGTCGGAACCGCTGGAATCCAGCAATAATTGCGCGTTAACCATGTTCGCGTGATAGGATGACTGCGGCAAATGCCGGGTAAGGGAATAATGGCGCCAAGGTCGAAACGGGCGAGAGCGGCAGTGGGCGTGGCGATCAGCATCGCTGGCGTCGCGCTTGCGGCTGCGGCGTTCGGCGCAAGCCAGCGCTCCGCGCCTGTCCCCGATGACGAGAAGGCCCTCGTCGGCGAGGCACGCTCGAACAGCCTTACGGTCGAGCTGGGATCCGCAGTCGGCGAAGTGAAGCTGACGAAGGCGAGCGCACCCGGCCGGCCGATCGTCGTCCTCGATCCGGGGCACGGAGGCCGCGACCCGGGGGCGTCCGGCGTATCCGGCTCCATCAGCGAAAAGAGTTTGACCCTGGCCCTGGCGCGCGAGCTTCGCGACAAGCTTGCGGAGCGGGGCCGCGTTCGCGTCGCTATGACGCGCGACGATGATCGTTATCTAACCCTGGATCAGCGTGCGGAAATCGCGCGGCGGCTCGGAGCGAGTGCCTATCTCTCCCTCCATATCGACAGCGCGCCCAATCCGGACGCCCGAGGTGCGACCGTCTATTCGCTTTCGGATGTCGCGTCGGACGCAGAGACCGCGCGGTTCGCCGAGCGGGAAAACAAGGCAGGCGAGGGCCTGTCGAGCGAGCAGGACGGTTCGGTCCGTGGAATGCTCTCAGACCTAGCATTGCGCGAACAGATGAATTCGTCAGCGACGCTCGCCGAGCGGCTCGTCCGGAAGTCTGCGGGCCGATATATGCTTCGCCCGAATCCTCATCGTTTCGCGGATTTCCGCGTGCTTCGTCACGCACAGGTGCCCGCAGTGCTCTTTGAAGCCGGCTATATCAGCAATACCGATGACGAGGCCCTCTTGGCCCAGCCGGAAAAGCGGGCGCAGATCGTCGCAGCTTTGGCGCAGGCGATCGAAGCCGACGTCGCATCACGCATCGTTCGGTGATCCTTTCCCTTTCGGCCTCGCCCCAGAGGCGCTAGAGGCGATTACGCATGCGTGCCGACCGTCTCAGTGCTTCCCAGTTCCAGCTTCCGGACCTCGTCGCTTTTAACCAGCGCGTTCGTGAGCGCATCGACCCTTGGTTGGAGAAGAAGTGGGTCCGAAGGGGTGGCATCTTGCTGCTTGCCGGATTCGTTCTTTTTTCCGGGATATGGCTCTATTTTGCGAGCGGGCTTCCGTCGTCTGAAAAGCTGCTCGCCTACCAGCCTTCGCTTCCCACGAACGTCCGGGGTTATGACGGGACGCCGGTCCAGACCTTCGCCCGCGAACGGCGCGTGGAACTTTCCTACGAAGAATTCCCGCCGATGGTGGTTCAGGCGTTCATTTCCGCCGAGGACAAGACCTTCTTTCGTCACGGCGGCATCGACTATCCCGGCCTGATCGGCGCGGTCTTCGATTTCACGACAAAGACCGCGACCGGCGGCGGGCGTGCACGTGGCGGCTCGACCATCACGCAGCAGGTCGCGAAATATCTGCTCCAGGACAGCAGCTACTCGATCGGCCGCAAGGCGCGCGAAGCCATTCTCGCGTTCCGGCTGGAATCGACGCTCAGCAAGGAACAGATCCTCGAGCTCTACCTCAACTCCATATTTCTCGGCCGCAATGCCTATGGCGTGCAGGCTGCGAGCCGCGCCTATTTCGACAAGGACGTCAAAGACCTGACGCTGCCTGAAGCGGCCTATCTGGCGGTCCTTCCGAAGGCTCCGTCCAACTACGATCCGGTCCGCGCGACGCAGAAGGCGCTCACTCGCCGCAACTATGTTCTGCGCGAGATGGAGAACAACGGCTACATTACGGCCGATCAGCGTGCCGCGGCTTCCGCGACCCCGCTCGGCACCATTCGCTACGGAAGCAACGAGAAGTTCCGTCAGCAGGGCGGCTACTTCATGGAAGAAGTGCGGCGGACTTTGCTCAAGAGTTACGGCGACAACGCAAACGATGGCCCCAACAGCGTCTACGCGGGCGGCCTCTGGGTCCGAACTTCGATGAACCCGGTCATGCAGGACGCAGCGGCGAATGCCCTGCGCGAGGGTCTCGCGCGGTTCGACGGCGGCCGCGGCTGGCGCGACCTCGAACTCAGCGTGGACCTGAATGGCGACTGGGCCGCGCAACTCGATCGCGCAGCGGTCGGCACCGGCTTTGCGGACTGGAAGAAAGCCGTGGTGCTCTCGAAGGATTCGGCCGAAGCGAGGATCGGTTTCACCAACGGCTCGACCGGATCCCTTCCACGGTCGGTCGCCGACTTGCCCAAGCGAGGCGGCGGCGGAACGGCGTTCGACAATCTCCGGCCGGCATGATCATCATCGTCAAGCAGCTTGGCGCCAGCAGCTACGCGCTCCGCTCGATCCCTGAAGTTGGCGGCGGCTTCCTTGTCGAGGAAGTCCGCACCGGGCGCGTCCTCGCCATGCAGGGGGCTTCGATGTCGTCGGTTCCAGTTACAACCGGGCGACGCAGGCGATGCGGCAGCCGGGGTCTGCGTTCAAGCCGATCGTTTATGAGACCGCGCTCGAGAACGGCCTGAGCCCAGCGTCGATCATCGTCGATGCTCCGTTCTGTACGTCGCAGGGCCCGGGCCTTCCGCAAAAGTGCTTCGTCAATTTCGATCGCAAATATGCGGGTCCGAAGACATTGCGCTGGGGTGTCGAGCAGTCGCGCAACCTGATGACGGTTCGCGCCGCGTCGCAGACCGGAATGCCCAAGATCACCGCCAATGCCCGTAAGCTCGGCGTTGGCGACTTCCCCAATTACCTGTCGATCTCGCTCGGCGCCGGTGAGACCACCGTGGCCCGGCTGGTGAATGCTTATGCCATCCTCGCCAACCAGGGGCGGGCGGTGAAGCCGACCACGATCGACTTTGTCCAGGATCGGACCGGCAAGGTTATCTACCGGACCGACAATCGCTGCGCGGTCATGGGCAATTGCAATTCTGCGGATTGGGACGGCAAGGCCATGCCGCGGCCGCCGTCGCGCGACCGCCAGCTGCTGGAGCCGATGGCCGCGTTCCAGATGGTCCACATCATGGAAGGCGTGATCGAGCGCGGGACGGCAACGATCCTTCGCGACCTCAACCGGCCGATGTTCGGCAAGACCGGCACGACCTCCGGCCCGACCAACGTGTGGTTCGTCGGTGGAACCCCTGACATCGTCGGCGGCGTCTACCTGGGTTACGACCACCCGCGTCCCATGGGCCACGGCGCGCAGGGCGGTCGCATCGCAGCGCCGATCTTCAAGCAGTTCGCGGAAGTGGCTTTCAAGGACATGCCGAAGGTTCCGTTCGTGGCGCCACGCGGGATACGCTGGGTCCGTGTCGATCGTGCGACCGGCCGCCGCGTGTTCGGGTCGTTCCCAGTTCAGGAAGATCCGAAGTCGGCGGTGATCTGGGAAGCATTCCAGCCACAGACCGAGCCGCGACGATTCCGCCGTTCACATGGGCTCAGCATCGCTGGCCAGCCGGAAGAGGGCGACGAGAACAATCCGGACAAGATCGCCGAACTGGAGCGCCGTCCTCGCGTTGTTCGGGCCCAGTCACGACGGACGTCCCAGCCGCAAGCTGCGGAGGCGGCCTTGCAAAATCAGGGTGCCATCTACTAGCTCGCGCCTAAGTCCACGCGTTTACAACGAAAGCAATTCACCATGCGCGCCGAAGCGCAGGCTCACGCCGACCAGATCAATGCTGCGCTCGACCTCTTGCGTCGCTTCCTCGATTGGGACCGCGCGCTGAAGAGGCTCGACGAGCTCAATGCGAAGGTCGAGGAATCGTCGCTCTGGGATGACCCAAGGCAGCGCAGGAAGTCATGCGCGAGCGGCGGCGGCTGGAAGAGGCGATCAACGCCACGCGCTCCATCGAGCGCGAGCTAGCCGACACGTCCGAACTCCTGGAACTTGCCGAGGCGGAAGGCGACCAGGCGCTCGCCGACGATGCCGTCCGCAGCCTCGGTGAGCTCGCCGACCGTGCGGAGCGCGACAAGGTCGCAGCGCTTCTCGCGGGCGAGGCCGATGCCAACAGCAGTTATGTCGAGGTCAATGCCGGCGCTGGCGGCACCGAAAGCCAGGATTGGGCTGAAATGCTCCTGCGCATGTACACGCGCTGGGGCGAGCGCCACGGCTACAAGGTCGAGATGATCGACCACCATTCGGGTGAGCAGGCCGGCATCAAGTCCGCGACGATCCTGATCAAGGGCGAGAACGCCTACGGCAACCTCAAGGTCGAGAGTGGCGTGCACCGGCTGGTGCGCATCAGTCCGTACGATTCAAACGCTCGCCGCCACACCAGCTTTTCGAGCGTGTGGGTCTATCCCGAAGTCGACGAGGACATCGACATCCAGGTCGAGGACAAGGACCTGCGCATCGACACCTATCGCGCGTCGGGCGCGGGCGGGCAGCACGTCAACACGACGGATAGCGCCGTACGCATCACGCACATCCCGACGGGAATTGTCGTCGCCTGCCAGAACGAGCGTTCGCAGCACAAGAACCGCGCGTCGGCGATGAAGCAGCTCAAGGCTCGCCTCTACGAAGCCGAGCTTCAGAAGCGCGAGGCCGAGGCGAGCGCGCAGAACGCGACCAAGACCGACATCGGCTGGGGTCACCAGATACGCAGCTATGTCCTCCAGCCGTATCAGCTGGTGAAGGACCTTCGGACCGGTGTGACATCAACGGCGCCGAGCGACGTGCTCGACGGCGATCTCGACCGGTTCATGGCCGCGGCTCTTTCCCAGCGCGTTACCGGCGAGCGCGTCGAGGTCGAGGATGTCGAATAGGGCGCTCATCGCCCTGCTTCTGATTTCAGCAATGGGCGCCTGCCGCCAGGCGCCCGAACAGCCACGTTTCCCGAAAGCCGACCGTCCTGTCGCGCCGATCGTTGGGGACTCCTTCTCCACCGAAGACGCGCGCGATCGGGTGGGCGAAGCCGAACAGGTCATCCAGCTTGCGGGGGTCGTACCGGGCATGTCGGTGGCCGATATCGGCGCCGGCGAAGGCTATTACACGGTCAGACTGGCGCCGGTCGTCGGTCGGCGAGGCCGTGTTCTCGCCGAGGACATCGTACCGGAAATCGAGGATCGCCTCGTCCAGCGCGTCCATCGAGAGAGTCTCGACAATGTCGCGGTCAAATTAGGGAGCCGGACGATCCGAAACTGCCGCCGCATTCGTTCGACCGCATCTTCATGGTCCACATGTACCATGAGGTAGAATCGCCCTACGCATTCCTCTGGCACATGCGCGATGCGCTAAAGCCCGACGGCGAGGTGATCGTCGTTGATGCCAACCGGGAGCCCAAACGTCACGGAATCCCGCCCAACTTGCTGAGATGCGAGTTCGCCGCCGTCGGGTTGAAGCTGATCAGGCTCGAGCCAATCGCGGAGGGCGAGAATTATTTCGCTTCCTTCCGCATGGCCGGCCCCCGCCCGGAGCCGGGCCAGATCAGAGCATGCAAGGAAGGCCTAAAGTAGGGCCAGCCGTCGGAAGCTGCTCCAGTGCGCGGCGGAAAGCACGAAATGATCGAGCAGTGTGCAGCCGATGCCCTGGGCCGCGCATGCCAAGCGTCGCGTGGCGAGGCAGTCGGAAACGCTGGGTCGCGGATCGCCGCTGGGATGGTTGTGGGCGAGAAGAATACCCGTGGAGGCGTGCAATGCCGCGTTTGCGATGATTGGACGGACCGGGAAGTACCGCCCGTCTCATCGCTTTCGTGACGGAACAGGTGAGGGCAATTCCAGTCCGCATCGACGTGAGCAACCGCAGGCACTCCCGAGCGGGATCGGACTCTGCGAAGCACTCGGCGAAGACCGGGCGGGCCGCTTCAAGTCCGTCCAGCTTGAGAGGCTGTGAGGCACGCTGATAGCGCATCGAAGCCAGCTATGCGGTGCAACTCGCGATATCGACGGAAATCAGGTTCATTCCGGACGACCATTCTGGTCGTCCAAATGGACTATCTCGCTTGGTCTGGGTCAGATCCGAGGCTAGGCTTTCAACATGCGCCAATACCTCGACCTTATGCAGCGGATCCTCGACGAAGGTGTCGAGCAGCAGGACCGCACCGGAACCGGAACGCTTTCCCATTTCGGGGCCCAGATGCGCTTCGATCTTCGCGACGGCTTCCCGCTGCTGACTACCAAGAAACTCCATCTCCGATCGATCATCGTGGAGCTGCTCTGGTTCCTGCGCGGCGATACCAACATTCGCTGGCTGCAGGAGCGCAAGGTCAGCATCTGGAACGAATGGGCGGACGAGGAAGGCAATCTCGGCCCCGTCTACGGCAAGCAGTGGCGGCATTGGCAGACGGCCGACGGCCGCGAAATCGACCAGATCAAGAACCTGGTCGAGCTCATCAAGCGCGATCCGTCGTCTCGGCGCCAGATCGTCACCGCCTGGAATCCAGGCGAGATCGACCGGATGGCACTCGCGCCGTGCCACTGCCTGTTCCAGACCCAGGTCGCGGGCGGCCGCCTCAACCTTCAGCTCTACCAACGCAGCGCGGATTTCTTCCTCGGAGTTCCGTTCAACATCGCAAGCTATGCCCTGCTGACCCACATGCTGGCCCGTGAGACGGGCAACGAACCCGGCGTATTCGTCTGGACCGGGGCGATGTGCATCTTTACTCCAACCACCTTGAGCAGGCCCACCTTCAACTGACGCGCGAGCCCCGGCGGCTGCCGCAGCTCATTCTGAAGGATCGGGGACAGTCGATCTTCGACTATGAGCCCGAGGACTTTGCGTTCGAAGCTTATGAGCCGCACCCGCATATCTCGGCGCCCGTCGCCGTCTGAGGACGGTTCGCCGCGAACACCCGAGAAAATTCCGGTGCCGGAATGGAGCGCTTCCGAAATCGGCGCGTTACTAGTGACCGTCAAACGAGGAGTTTCGTATGGTCCAGAAGATTCTGACGGCGGCGCTTATCACTGCCGCGCTGGCGACCGCGGCCTGCAACACGGTCCGTGGTGCTGCCCGCGACGTGAATTCGGTCGCGAATTGCACCGAGAACACAATGAACGGTGGCAAGTGCTAAGGCACTAATCGCTCACTTCGAACAAAAGGAATGTGCCTCGTCGGGAAATCCCGGCGAGGCATTTTTCATGCCTCCAGGGCGGCTGATTCATCCGGGAGTCAGTCGACAAATGCACAACTTGACGTCATGTCGTTTCGCAAACGCAATGGAGGGTGGACATGAAATCTAAACTGGTGACCGCGGCGCTGATCGGGACCTGCCTGGCGCTCGCCGCATGCAACACGGTTCGCGGTGCCGCGAAGGACGTGGAGTCCGCAGCGAACTGCACGGAGAATACGATCAAGTCCGGCCGCTGCTGATCCATCGCTGAGACCAAAAGAAAAGCCCCGCCGGTTTGCGCCGGCGGGGCTATCTTTTTGCCCTCAAAGGCTAGCGACTACTCGGTGAGATAGTCGCCGGCATCGGCATCCGTGCCGTGGCCGCTCGGAACGACCTCGGCCAGCGGGTCTTCGCCCGTTCCGGCCGTATCGTCACGCGGAGAGCGTGCCTTCTCGGCAGCACGCAGTTCCTCGGCCGAATTCGGAGCGACCAGCGCCTCCTGCATGCGACGGTGCGTCGCACGGAGAGCCGCGTCACGGCTCGATGCCGCAACCCGGAGCTCCTTCATGCTGGAGCCGGTGCCCGCCGGGATCAGGCGTCCGACGATCACGTTCTCCTTGAGACCGGTGAGCGTGTCGACCTTGCCCTGCACGGCCGCTTCGGTGAGCACTCGCGTCGTCTCCTGGAAAGATGCCGCCGAGATGAAGCTGCGGGTCTGCAGGCTCGCCTTGGTGATGCCGAGCAGCACCGGCTTGCCTTCCGCGGGCTTCTTCTTCTTGTCGAGCCGCGAATTGACCTCGTCCATCTCCTCGCGATCGACCTGCTCGCCCTTCAGGAACGTGGTGTCGCCGTCGTCGGTGATCTCAACCTTCTGCAGCATCTGGCGAACGATCACCTCGATGTGCTTGTCGTTGATCTTCACGCCCTGCAGTCGATAGACCTCCTGGATCTCGCTCACGAGGTATTCTGCGAGCGCCTCGACGCCGAGAGCTTCCAGAATGTCGTGCGGGTCCGGAGAACCGCCAACGAGGTTGTCACCGCGCTTGACGTAGTCGCCTTCCTGCACCTCGATCACGCGCGACTTGGGCACCAGCTCCTCATGCGGAGTCGAGCCATCGTCAGGAACAATCGCGATCTTCCGCTTGGCCTTGTAGTCCTTGAGGAAGTTCACACGACCCGAGACCCGGGCAATGATTGCCTTGTCCTTGGGCGTGCGGGCCTCGAACAGCTCGGCAACACGCGGCAGACCGCCGGTGATGTCGCGCGTCCTTGCAGCTTCGCGCGGCATACGGGCGAGCACTTCGCCGGCCTCGACCTTCTGGCCGTCCTCGATCGCGACGATGGCGCCGGCGGCCAGGCGATAGACGCCCGCCTCTTCTGCCTTGTCGCCGGTCAGGGTCAGGCGCGGATGCAGCGAATCCTTCTTCGACTTCGCCATGTCGTCGGTGACGACGCGCTGGGCGATACCCGTGGACTCGTCGACCTGCTCGGTCATGGTCCGGTTCTCGATGAGATCCTGGTACTTAACCGTGCCGGCCCGCTCGGTGATGACCGGGCTGAACGACGGATCCCATTCGGCGATCCGATCGCCCTTGGTGACGATGTGACCGGTCTCGCACAGCAGATGAGCGCCGTACGGAACGCGGTGCGTCGACAGCTCGCGGCCATCCATGTCGAGGATCGCGATCTCGCCCGAACGCGACAGCGAGATGTGCCGGCCGCGCGGGTCGGTGATCGTCGGCATGTCACGGAACTCGATCGTGCCGTCGACCGGCGCTTCGAGGTTCGACTGCTCGTTGAGCTGCGCCGCGCCGCCGATGTGAAAGGTCCGCATCGTCAGCTGGGTGCCCGGCTCACCGATCGACTGGGCGGCAATGACGCCGACAGCCTCACCGATGTTCACCGGCGTACCGCGAGCGAGGTCGCGGCCGTAGCACTTGGCGCAGACGCCCTGCTTCGAAGCGCAGACCAGCGGGGAGCGGATCTTCACGCCCTGCAGGCCGATCGCCTCGATCTGGGCGACCATCGCCTCGTCGAGAAGGGTACCCTCGGGGATGACCACATCGCCGGTCTTCGAGTCGACGACGTCCTCGGCCGTCGTACGGCCCAAGACGCGCTCGCCGAGCGAAGCGATGGTGGCGCCGCCCTGCACGATCGCGCGCATTTCAAGCGCACGGTCGGTGCCGCAGTCGTCCTCGATAATCACGGCGTCCTGCGAAACGTCGACCAGACGGCGGGTCAGGTAACCTGAGTTCGCAGTCTTGAGCGCCGTGTCGGCCAGGCCCTTGCGGGCGCCGTGGGTCGAGTTGAAGTACTCAAGGACGGTCAGGCCTTCCTTGAAGTTCGAGATGATCGGAGTTTCGATGATCTCGCCCGACGGCTTGGCCATCAGGCCGCGCATGCCGGCAAGCTGCTTGATCTGAGCCTGCGAACCACGAGCGCCCGAGTGGGCCATCATGTAGATGGAGTTCAGGTCCGCCTGGCGACCGTCAGGGCGCTTCGGCGTCGCTGAAATCTCTTTCATCATCGCGGATGCGACCTGGTCACCGCAACGCGACCAGGCGTCGATCACCTTGTTGTACTTTTCCTGCTGGGTGATCAGACCGTCCTGGTACTGCTGCTCGTAATCCTTCACGAGTGCACGCGTCTCCTCGACCAGCTTCACCTTATCGGCGGGGATGACCATGTCGTCCTTGCCGAAGGAAATGCCCGCCTTGAAAGCGTGACGGAAACCGAGCGCCATGATGGCGTCGGCGAACAGGACCGTCTCCTTCTGACCGGTGTGACGATAGACGATGTCGATGACGTCGCCGATCTCCTTCTTGGTCAGGACGCGGTTGACCGTCTCGAAGGGCACCTTGTGGCTCTTCGGAAGGGTCTCGCCCAGGAGCATGCGTCCCGCGGTCGTCTCGAACCGCTTCATGTAGGTGTTGCCCTCCTCGTCCGTCTGCGGGACGCGGCTGACGATCTTCGTATGAAGCGTCACGGCACCGGCTGCGAGAGCCTGGTGGACCTCGGTCATGTCGGACAGAAGCATGCCCTGGCCCGGCTCATCCTCTTTCTCAAGGCTGAGGTAGTAGAGGCCCAGAACCATGTCCTGCGACGGCACGATGATCGGCTTGCCGTTCGCGGGCGACAGGATGTTGTTGGTCGACATCATCAGGACGCGCGCTTCCAGCTGGGCCTCGAGGCTCAGCGGGACGTGCACTGCCATCTGGTCGCCGTCGAAGTCGGCGTTGAACGCGGCGCAAACCAGCGGGTGAAGCTGGATCGCCTTGCCTTCGATCAGTACGGGCTCGAACGCCTGGATACCGAGACGGTGAAGCGTCGGAGCGCGGTTCAGGAGAACCGGGTGCTCGCGGATTACCTCGTCCAGGATGTCCCAGACTTCCTTGCGCTCTTTCTCGACCCACTTCTTCGCCTGCTTGAGGGTCATGGAAAGACCCTTGGCGTCGAGGCGCGAGTAGATGAACGGCTTGAACAGCTCGAGCGCCATCTTCTTCGGCAGGCCGCACTGGTGCAGCTTGAGCTCCGGACCGGTCACGATGACGGAGCGGCCCGAATAGTCGACGCGCTTGCCGAGCAGGTTCTGCCGGAAGCGGCCCTGCTTGCCCTTCAGCATGTCGGACAGCGACTTCAGCGGACGCTTGTTGGCGCCCGTGATCGTCCGGCCGCGGCGGCCGTTGTCGAACAGAGCGTCGACCGCTTCCTGAAGCATGCGCTTCTCGTTACGGACGATGATGTCCGGAGCGCGCAGCTCGATGAGCCGCTTCAGACGGTTGTTACGGTTGATGACGCGGCGATACAGGTCGTTGAGGTCCGAAGTCGCGAAGCGGCCGCCGTCCAGTGGAACCAGGGGGCGAAGCTCCGGCGGGATGACCGGAATGACCTCGAGGATCATCCATTCCGGACGGTTGCCGGAATCGATGAAGCTCTCGACGACCTTCAGGCGCTTGATGATCTTCTTCGGCTTCAGCTCCGACTTGGTGACCGCGAGTTCATCGAGCAGTTCCTTGCGCTCGCCTTCGAGGTCGAGATCCATGAGCATGATCTTGACGGCTTCGGCGCCGATGCCGGCGGAGAAGGCGTCTTCGCCATATTCGTCCTGCGCGTTGAGAAGCTCGTCCTCGGTGAGGAGCTGGTTCTTCTCGAGCGGGGTCAGGCCCGGCTCAAGAACGACATAGCTCTCGAAGTAGAGGATGCGCTCGAGCTGCTTCAGCTGCATGTCGAGCAGCAGGCCGATGCGGCTCGGAAGCGACTTCAGGAACCAGATGTGGGCGACCGGAGCGGCGAGCTCGATATGACCCATGCGCTCGCGGCGGACCTTCGAAACGGTCACTTCCACGCCGCACTTCTCGCAGACGATTCCCTTGTACTTCATGCGCTTGTACTTGCCGCACAGGCACTCGTAGTCCTTGATCGGACCGAAGATGCGCGCGCAGAACAGGCCGTCACGCTCCGGCTTGAACGTGCGGTAGTTGATGGTCTCCGGCTTCTTGATTTCGCCGAAAGACCAGCTGCGAATCTTGTCCGGGCTCGCAATGCCGATCTTGATCTCGTCGAACGTCTCCGGCTTGGCGATCGGATTTGCGAAAGGCGTCAGTTCGTTCATCTCGTTTCTCTTCCTCTAATCCCTCGGTTCCCGGAGGGCAGGGATGGGGTGGCGGGACGCTAGGCCCCGCCGATCTCGTTCAATTATTCGGCCGCGATTGCCGGCGGCTCATCCTCGGAGGCGACCGAGTCCAGCTCGACGTTCAGGCCAAGGCTGCGCATTTCCTTTACGAGAACGTTGAAGCTCTCCGGAATGCCGGCCTCGAAGGTGTCGTCGCCCTTGACGATCGCCTCGTAGACCTTGGTGCGGCCGATCACGTCGTCCGACTTCACCGTCAGCATCTCCTGAAGGGTGTAGGCAGCGCCGTAAGCCTGCAGCGCCCACACTTCCATTTCACCGAAGCGCTGTCCGCCGAACTGCGCCTTACCGCCCAGCGGCTGCTGGGTGACGAGGCTGTAGGGGCCGATTGACCGCGCGTGGATCTTGTCGTCCACGAGGTGGTGGAGCTTCAGCATGTAGATGTAGCCCACGGTCACCTGACGGTCGAAAGGATCGCCGGTGCGGCCGTCGTACAAGGTCACCTGACCCGACGTGCTTAGACCTGCCTTCTCCAGCATGGCCGAAACGTCGCTCTCGCGAGCACCGTCGAACACAGGGGTGCCCATCGGAATGCCGCCTACCAGGTTCGACGCCAATTCGATGATTGCTGCGTCGTCGCGCGCGTCGATGTCCTTCGTATAGGCATCGCCGTAGATGTCCTTCAGCTTCGCGCGGAGAGCCTTCACGTCCTTGTCGGCAATGTCCTTGCCGCGCTCGTGCATGCTGTCGAGCATCTCTTCGATCTGGCGCCCGAGACCGCGCGAAGCCCAGCCAAGGTGCGTTTCGAAGATCTGACCGACGTTCATACGCGACGGCACGCCCAGCGGGTTGAGCACGATGTCAGCATGCGTCCCGTCTTCGAGGAACGGCATGTCCTCGATCGGCAGGATGCGGCTGATGACGCCCTTGTTGCCGTGACGGCCGGCCATCTTGTCGCCCGGCTGAAGCTTGCGCTTCACGGCAACGAAGACCTTGACCATCTTCAGCACACCCGGCGGCAGCTCGTCGCCACGCTCCAGCTTCTCGACACGGTCTTCGAAGCGGCGGGTGATGACGTTGGCCGCCTCGTCGTACTGGCCCTTGAGGGCTTCGATGTCGGCCTGGCGCTTGTCGTCCTTGACGGCGATCTTCCACCAGTCGTGCTTATCCGTCGCCTCGAGCATGTCCTCGTCGAGCGTCGCGCCCTTCTTGATGCTTTTCGGAGCTGCGGTCGCGACCTGGCCGAGAAGCATTTCCTTCAGACGGGCGAAGGTCGCCCGGTTGAGGATGCCGCGCTCGTCGTCGGCGTCCTTCCTCAACCGGTCCTTTTCCTCGGCCTGGATGGCGCGAGTACGGTCATCGATGTCGATGCCGTGACGGTTGAAGACGCGGACCTCGACGATCGTGCCCGACACGCCCGGCGGCAGCCGCAGCGAGGTGTCGCGGACGTCCGAAGCCTTTTCGCCGAAGATGGCGCGGAGGAGCTTTTCCTCCGGCGTCATCGGGCTTTCGCCCTTCGGCGTGATCTTGCCGACCAGGATGTCGCCAGGCTCGACCTCTGCGCCAATGTATACGATGCCCGCCTCATCGAGGTTGCGAAGAGCTTCCTCGCCGACGTTCGGGATGTCGCGGGTGATGTCTTCCGGCCCGAGCTTGGTGTCGCGGGCCATGACCTCGAACTCTTCGATGTGGATCGAGGTGAAGACGTCGTCCTTCACGATCCGCTCGGAGATCAGGATCGAGTCCTCGTAGTTGTACCCGTTCCACGGCATGAACGCGACGAGCACGTTCCGGCCGAGCGCGAGCTCGCCGAACTGCGTCGAAGGACCGTCGGCGATGATCTCGCCGGCCTCGACCGTGTCGCCAACCTTCACCAGCGGACGCTGGTTGATGCAGGTGTTCTGGTTCGAGCGCTGGAACTTCATCAGCGTGTAGATGTCGACGCCCGATTCACCCGCGCGGAGGTCGCCGGTGGCGCGCACGACGATACGGGTCGCGTCGACCTGGTCGACGATACCGGAACGGCGGGCGGCAATGGCGGCGCCTGAATCGCGGGCGACAGTCTCTTCCATGCCGGTGCCGACAAGCGGTGCGTCCGCCTGAAGCAGGGGCACAGCCTGACGCTGCATGTTCGAGCCCATGAGAGCGCGGTTCGCGTCATCGTTCTCGAGGAACGGGATGAGGGAGGCCGCGACGGACACAAGCTGCTTCGGCGACACGTCCATCAGCGTGATCTGCTCGCGCGGAGCAATCAGGAAATCGCCGTTGCGCCGTGAGGAGATGATTTCCTCGGCAAAGGTGTTGTCCTTGTTCAGCTCGGCGTTCGCCTGCGCGATCGTGTGCTTCGCCTCTTCCATTGCGGAGAGGTAGACGACGTCCTTCGTCACCTTGCCGTCGACGACCTTGCGGTACGGCGTCTCGATGAACCCGTATTTATTCACGCGGCTGAAGCTGGCGAGCGAGTTGATGAGGCCGATGTTCGGACCTTCCGGCGTCTCGATCGGGCAGATGCGGCCGTAGTGCGTCGGGTGGACGTCGCGGACCTCGAAGCCCGCGCGCTCGCGGGTGAGACCGCCGGGCCCGAGCGCCGAAACGCGACGCTTGTGCGTCACTTCGGACAGCGGGTTGGTCTGGTCCATGAACTGCGAGAGCTGCGAGGAGCCGAAGAACTCGCGGACCGCGGCAACCGCCGGCTTCGCGTTGATGAGGTCGTTCGGCATGACCGTCGACACGTCGACCGAGCTCATGCGCTCCTTAACGGCGCGCTCCATGCGGAGAAGGCCGATGCGGTACTGGTTCTCCAGCAGCTCACCGACCGAACGGACGCGGCGGTTCGCGAGATTGTCGATATCGTCGATCTCGCCCTTGCCGTCCTTGAGGTTCACCAGCTCCTTGACCACCGCAAGGATGTCCTCGCGACGAAGGGTGGTGACCGTGTCCTCGACGTCGAGGCCGAGGCGCATGTTGAGCTTGACGCGGCCGACCGCGGAAAGGTCGTAGCGCTCGGAATCGAAGAACAGGCCGTAGAACAGCGCGTCCGCGGTCTCGCGGGTCGGCGGCTCGCCGGGGCGCATGACGCGGTAGATGTCGGAAAGAGCCGAATCCGCGTCCTCGTTCTTGTCGGCCTTGAGCGTGTTGCGGATCCACGGACCCGTGTTCACGTAATCGATGTCGAGCAGTTCGAGCGTCTTCACGCCCGCCTTGTCGAGCTTCTCGAGGTTTTCGGCAGTAACCTCGTCTCCGGCCTCGATGTAAATCTCGCCGGTCTTCTCGTTGATGAGGTCATGCGCCGAATAGCGGCCGAAGATTTCCTCGGTCGGAACGACGAGCGCCTTCATGCCATCCTTGGCCACCTGGTTGGCGCGGCGCGGGGTGATCTTCTCGTTGGCCTTGAACACGATCTCGCCGGTCTCGGCGTTGGCCAGGTCGTGCAGCGGCTTCTGGCCTCGCCATGCGTCGGCGACATACGGGATCTGCCAGCCGTTCTTGCCACGGACGTAGCTGACCGTGTTGTAGAACAGATTGAGGATTTCCTCCGGCCCGAGCTGCAGCGCCAGCAGCAGGGTCGTGACCGGCAGCTTGCGCTTGCGGTCGATACGGACGTTGACGATGTCCTTCGCGTCGAACTCGAAATCGAGCCAGCTGCCGCGATAGGGAATGACGCGGGCGGCGAAGAGGAACTTGCCCGAGGCGTGGGTCTTGCCGCGGTCGTGGTCGAACAGGACGCCCGGCGAACGGTGCATCTGGCTGACGATGACGCGCTCGGTGCCATTGACGATGAAGGTGCCGTTCTGCGTCATGAGCGGCATATCGCCCATGTAAACGTCCTGCTCCTTGATATCGATGACCGACTTGGTCTCGGTCTCCGGATCAATCTCGAACGTAGTCAGGCGAAGTGTGACCCGCATCGGCGCGGCATAGGTGAGACCGCGCTGGCGGCACTCGTCGGTGTCGTACTTCGGCGGTTCCAGCTCGTAGCGGTCGAAGTCGAGGTGCGCGGTGCCGGCGAAATCCTCGATCGGGAAAACCGAACGAAGCGTCTTTTCAAGGCCTGAGACATAGCCGATGGCCGGGTCTGACCGGAGGAACTGCTCGTAGCTCTCGCGCTGAACCTCGATGAGGTTGGGCATTTCCGAGATTTCGTGGACGTTGCCGAAAATCTTGCGGATGCGCCGCGAGTTGGTCTTGAGCCCGCTCGTCGTCTTACGAGGTGCGTCGATCGCTTTGGTCGCCATTGTCTTCCCTGCGCTGGAGCTGAAGCTCACGCACGGGAAGCGAGAGCCCAGCTCAGTTCTCCGGCCTCGGCCGGAGTTGAGTTTGGAGCGCTACCCCCGTTCTTCCTCCCCAATTCGTTTGGTCCGTGCGCTGTTCGGACCCTGTCCCGGGGAGGACGGGAAAAGCCCCGGGACGCACGAAATCGTGCGGCGGAGCCGTCTATTTGTTGGATGAAGCCGATATAATCCAATTTTTCCCCTTGTGAAGGGGTCTTGCAGGAAATTTCAGAGAGGTCGGGGTGTCAGGCCGGATCCCGGTAATAAACGAGCTGGTGGCTCGTCGCGAGCAGGCGGCCATCGCCGCTCCAAAGCTCCGCGGATTGATCGTGAAACCCGCGGTCGAAGATGCGGGCGTCCGCAGTTCCGAGGATTGGATTTGAGCCAAGTTCGGCGAGGTCGTTTTCCGTCGCGTGAAAATAGGATGTGAGGGTGACCGTTCCGAACGGCACCATTCGCTGCCGGACGTGGATGATCCGCCCGAAGAAGATGTCGGTGAGAGCGGCGAGCCCGACGAAATCCATCGGCCGCGGCGGGTCCGAGGCAATCCAGAGCGTTGATCGCGCCGAAGACGGCTCCTCCCGTTGGTTGGCCCAGAAGGGCTCGCCTTCCGCGAAGCGCAAATCGAAACGTTCAATCCAGCCCGAACCCGGCCAGGGCATGCGGGGAAGACTTTCGAGTGAAGGCACAATGGGCGGTTCGACGGGCCGACCGGCAAAAGTCTCGGGCCGCTTCCCAAACATCGCCGTCGCCGTCGCGACGCACTCGCCTGCCTGGAACATGGTCATGGTCCAGTGCTGGGTCGAGCGATTGGTCCGCGCCGGCCTGGCAGTGATCTGCATCTCGCCCTTCGCGATGGCGGCGCAGAAGTTGACCGTCAGCGCGAGCGGCTCGCCCTCCCGATCTGGATGGGAGAATGCCGACTTGAACAGGAGCGCTGCGACAAGGCCGCCGAAGGGTCCGACCATGTTCCAGTAGGCGTCGCTCGTACGTGCAATCCAGCTGTCGTCGCCCTCTTGCTCAAGGTCCGTGGCGATGTCGAAGGGGTGGCGTTCGTTCGCCACTAGCCCTTCGCCCGCGCTTTCTTTTTCGGCTTCTCGGGGCCGTAGAGTTGCAGAAAGGCATCGGCAGCGAGTGTCGAGGCTCGATTGATTTCGACGAGGTCTGGACCGCGGATGGCGCCGAGCAGCCTCTTCTCAAACATGTCCCACTCGTTAAGACCCTTCCAGTGCATGGCGGCGACCCACGGGTCAGCACGCTTCAGAAGTCCCTGATCCATCATCAGTTCGAACCGTCTTGCAAGGCGTTGCCAGGCCGGCTCCAGCACTCTTTCGAAGAACTCCTTGCCGAGCGTAGAGTCAGAGGGCTGATTGGCGACCATGCGGACGTTAGCAATCGGTACGGATGACAAGCGGCGCGTCATGTAGGCGACGCCGAGCTTGATCAGGCCTTCCCGAAGATCGTCCGATGACAGGAACTCATTCATCAGCCGATCGGCTTGATCGGTCACGTCATAGAGAAGGACCGCAGCCAACAACTGCTCCTTCGATTTAAAGTAGCCGTAAAGCGTGGCCTTCGAGCCGCCGAGCCGCTCCGAAATCATCGACATCGAAGTCCGTTCGAAACCGTGCTCCTCGAAGAGCTCGGAAGCGACCCTGACGATCTCGCGCCGCTTTTCGTCAGTCCTAACCCGCATAACCGCGCATCACCCTCTCATTCCCCAATACTGTACATGGCGGTTCAGTTTAGCGTTGACAAGGGGCGAATCGTAAAATAAACCGTACCGTACAGTTACAGATCAACGGGAATATTACTGATGATGCGGTTTTCCACTGCGCGGAGCGTCCGCGCGGCAATGCTGTCGGCCACCCTTTTGACGGGCGCGTGCGCGTCCGTTCCGGACCTCGGTGCAAAGCCGGAGATCAGCGCACCAACGACCTTCGCGTCGAGTGCCTCGCTCGGCGGTTCGCAGGCAGCGTGGCCGGCAGACGGCTGGTGGCTCCGATACCGCGACCCGCAACTGGCGCGCCTCATAGACGAGGCCTTGATCAGTTCGCCCGACCTCGAGGCGGCCGCAGCGCGTATGCGCGCTGCCGACGGCTTCGCGCAGAGGGCAGGGGCCGCGCTCAAGCCGTCCATCGACGCCTTCTCGCAGCCTGAGCTCGCTAAGCAGAGCCAGAACCAGAGTGTGCCGGCGGCGATGATACCCAACGGCTGGAATGACAGCGGTTCGATGGGCCTGAGCCTGTCACTCGACCTAGACCTGTGGGGCAAGAACCGCGCCGCGCTCCGGGCGGCCAATGCCGACGCAGATGCCGCGCGCTACGAAATGGAAGCCACCAAGCTCGCGCTGACCACCGGAATAGCGTCGACCTATGCGGAGCTGGCCTCGCTTTATGCTCAACGCGACACGCTCGAGGCCGCCCTCGCGATCCGTACGGAGACGGCCAGGCTCGTCGCCCAGCGGACCGCGATCGGCCTCGATACTCGTGCGGAGCTGAAGCAGGCCGAAGCCCGTATCCCGCAGACGCAGGCCGACCTTGAATCGACTGACGAGGCCATTGCGCTGACGAGGAACGCGCTCGCCGCCTTGGTCGGTAACGGGCCGGATCGTGCGCTGACGATCGAGCGCCCGGCAGTCGCCGCCCTGCAGGCGCAGGGCGTCCCGGCCGACGCATCGATCGAGCTGATCGCTCGCCGCCCCGACGTCGCCGCAGCCCGCGCGCGTGTCGAAGGCGCGAACGATCGCATCAAGGAAGCGAAAGCGGCCTTCTATCCCAACGTGAATCTGAGCGCCTTGATCGGCTTGTCGTCCTTCGGGCTCGGCAATCTGTTCAACAGCGGCTCCGGAATTGGAAGCGTGAGCCCCGCGGTTTCCCTCCCCTTGTTCCACGGGGGCGCGCTCCAGGGCCAGTACCGCGGTCGACGCGGTCAATATGACGAGGCGGTCGCTCTGTACGACCGCCAGGTCATCGAGGCGCTGCACGAGACGGCTGACGCCGTGACGAGCCAGAAGATGCTCGTTTCACGGCTCGCCAACTCGCGCCGCGCGCTGGCCGGTTTTGAAGAGGCCAACCGCCTCGCCCGCCAACGCTACGAGCACGGCCTGTCCACGTATCTCGATGTGCTCACCGCCGAAGAAGGCGTGCTCGAAGCACGGCTGAATGTCGCGCAGCTCGAAACGCGCGCCTTCTCCCTCGACGTGCAGCTGATCCGCGCCCTCGGCGGCGGCTTCAGCGCCTCAATCCACTGACAAGAAACAGGGAATTGAAGAAATGGCTGAACGTGATCCCATTGAATTGCAGCAGGCGGAGAATCTCGAAGAGGTTTCCGTGCCTGATGCGGAAAGAGCTGCCGACGATGTCCGCAAGAAGCGCCGGAAGAAGGTTCTACTCGCCCTTGTAGCCGCGAAGCTCGCAATCGCCGGTGGCGCATGGATGTTCTTCGACGACGCGCATGTCGAAACCGACAACGCCTATGTCAGTGCGGACTCCGCGCAGGTGACCCCGCTCGTTTCGGCGGCCGTTACCGAAGTCGCAGTCGTCAACACGCAGATGGTGCACAAGGGCGACGTCCTGCTTCGTCTCGACGACAGCGATGCGCGCCTCGCGCTTGCCAAGGCCGAGGCCGAGTTCTTTAAGGCCCGGCGCCAGTATTCGCAGATGGCCGCCAACGGCGGATCACTCGCGGCGCAGATCAATGCCCGCGACGCCGACGTCGGTCAGGCGCGTGCTCAGCTTGCATCTGCCGAGGCGAACTTCGGCAAGGCTCGCATCGACCTCGCCCGCCGTTCGGAGCTTGCCGAGTCCGGCGCGGTCTCCGGCGAAGAGCTGACGAATGCCCGTAACGCCTATTCGAGCGCCGAAGCGAACCTCGCGCTTGCCCGCGCCGGCGTCGCCCAGGCGGCCGCCATGCGTGGCGCGGCCCGCGAAAGCTGGGCTGCGAACGAAGCGCTGATTGCCGGCTCGACCATCGACACCAGCCCGGAAGTCGCCGCCGCCAAGGCCAAGCTTCAGCAGGCTCGTCTGGATCTTGAGCGGACCGTCATCCGCGCACCGATCGACGGCGTCGTCACGAACCGCCAGGTCCAGGTCGGCCAGCGCATTGCGGCTGGCACCCCCGTGATGACCCTCGTCCCGATCGGGAAGGTCTATGTCGACGCCAACTTCAAGGAAGGCCAGCTGGCGAAGGTCCGGCCGGGTCAGGAGGTTGAGCTTGTCTCCGATCTCTACGGCGGCGACGTCGTCTACCACGGCCGCGTCGCCGGCTTCTCCGGCGGTACCGGCTCGGCATTCGCGCTGATCCCGGCCCAGAATGCCACCGGTAACTGGATCAAGGTCGTGCAGCGTCTGCCCGTCCGAATCACTCTCGATCCTGCCGAGCTAGCGAAGCATCCGCTCCGCGTCGGCCTCTCCATGGAGGCCAAGATCGACGTTTCCGGAGGCAAGTGATGCAGACGGAGACGTCGGCGCCGGCGATGAGCAAGGGGACATTGCTCCTCGCCTGCCTCGTGCTGGCCTTCACCAACTTCATGGTGGTTCTGGACACGACGATCGCCAACGTGTCGGTCGCGCACATCGCGGGCGGCCTCGGCATTTCATCGAGCGAGGGTACGTGGGTCATCACGTCCTACGCGGTCGCTGAGGCGATCTGCGTTCCCTTGACGGGCTGGCTCGCCCGCCGGTTCGGAACGGTCCGCGTGTTCGCGCTAGGCATGGCCGGGTTCGGCGTATTTTCCCTCCTTTGTGGAATGGCCTGGAGTCTCGGCTCGCTGGTCGCTTTCCGGATCGGGCAGGGGCTCTGCGGCGGGCCTTTGATGCCGATCAGCCAGACTCTGCTGCTGAGCATCTTCCCGAAGGAGAAGCATGCGCAGGCGACCGGTATCTGGGCGATGACGACAATCGTTGCCCCGATCCTCGGTCCGATCCTCGGCGGCACCATCTCCGACAATTGGGGATGGCACTGGATCTTCTTCATCAACATCCCGATCGCGATCATCTGCGCGACGGGTGCCGTCGTCCTGCTCCGCAAGGCCGAGACGAAGGTGGAGAAGGCGCCGATCGACACCATCGGCTTGATGCTGCTCGTCCTCTGGGTCGGAGCGCTTCAGCTGATGCTCGACCTCGGGCGCGAGCACGACTGGTTCGGCAACAACTTCATCGTGTCGCTCGCAGTGATCGCGGCCATCGGCTTCAGTTTCTTCGTCGCCTGGGAATGGTTCGAGAAAGACCCGGCGGTAAACTTGAAAGTGTTCCGCTACCGCGGCTTCACCGTCAGCGTCATCGCTCTGGTGTTCGCCTACGGCACGTTCTTCGCCAGTCTCGTGGTCATTCCACAATGGCTTCAGGGCGCACTCGGTTACACCGCGACCTGGGCCGGCTATGCGACCGCCTTCAATGGCGTCGCGGCGGTCATGATGGCCCCGGTCGTCGCCAAGTTGTCCGAGAAGGTCGATCCGCGCCTGCTGGTGTCGTTCGGCGTGCTCTGGCTAGGCGCGACCTCGCTGATCCGCGTCTTCTGGTGGACCAGCGATTCCGACTTCTGGACGCTTGCCTTGCCGCAGCTGATCCAGGGCGCCGGCATGCCTTTCTTCTTCGTGCCGCTGACCTCGCTCGCTCTGGGCGCGGTCGAGGAAAGCGAAGTCGCCTCCGCGGCCGGCGTGATGAACTTCCTGCGCACCATGTCTGGCGCGGTCGCGACAGCAATCGCGACGACTGTCTGGTACGACGGAGCTCAGGCGACCCGGGCCGAACTGTCGGGCGTCCTCAACGGGCCCAGCAGACCATGCAGTCGCTGCAGATGCACGGCTACACGGTCGAGCAGTCCCGCCAGGTCGTGAGCAATCTCGTCGACGGCCAGGCGACCGCACTCGCCACCGGCTCAATCTTTACCACCGCGGCAATCGTGTTCGCCGCAGCAGCGTCAATCGTCTGGCTTGCCCCGCGTCCCAAGCACGCGGTCGCCGCCGGCCATGCTCACTAGGAGAAAGGAAGTGTTGGATTTGATGTTTGCCGCTGCCCTGTCCGGCATGCGGACCGTTGAGGCGGCCGATGACGGCCAGCCTATGGCGATCGACTATTCGCTCGTTCCGGGCACGCAGCCGAGGGCGCCGGAGAGAGATTGGCGGATGTGGGTCGGTTCCGACTTCACCTCCTTCAAGGATGAGCGGGACTGCCCGATCTTCTTCCAGAGGGAGCTGCCTGGGTTCGGAACGCTAAGCGTCCGTTCACAGTGCGCTGTCGAAAACGAGGAATGAGAAATGACAGCGAAAACGGAGCGGAAGATCGCGGCGGCCGGGATGGCCGGCGCCGTCCTGGCGATCCTCGCGGCGATGCTCGTCCTGTCAGGCTTGATGGTCGGACTCGGCGCTCGCGACGACCGCGTGCTCATGACGGCATCGACAGGAAACCACCGATGAACGGTCGTGCGGCAAGCAGGCTGGTCGAGGCCCTGATCGTCGGGGTTGCAGCCAGCGCATGGTATCTGCTGAAGCGGCGTCCAGCGCCGGTGCGCTCGGCCTATCCGGACCTCGCCGGAAACTTCGCACTCTAATTGACCGGGGTCATGGTGCGCCCATCTGCGCAGCTTAGGGACCGTCGCAATTAAGGTTCGGGTTAGCGCACCATGGCATGAAACTCCTGAGCCTCTGCCTTGGACAGCCGCCAATGCACGGTCGACCCACACAAAAGCGCCAAGCGCCGCGGCTGCAAATGTCAGAACCAGCAGTCCGCCAATTAGAGCAGAACGTGCATCGGGTACCCATTGGTACGCTTATGGCTCGCCGCATGTCGGCTTTCCACCCAATGCGGACATTAGATCGACAGCGCACGGCCCGATATTTATCTCGACTTCTGTTTTGGAACGTGCGCGACAACTGCGATTTCGACCAGCGCGCCGGGCTGAAGCAAGCCAGAGGTTCCGATAGCACTCCAGGCTGGCGGCGGCGATTTCATGTACCGGCTTTTCACCTTGGCGAAGGCGTCGATCTGTGCGGTCGGATCGGTGTGATAGGTACGCAGTTCGACGACGTCATCCCAGCTTACGCCTGCGCGCTGCAAAGTCTTGCCGATCGCGTCGAAAGCCCTGACGAAAGCGTTCTCCATGTCCTTCTCGCCGGGAGCGAGATAGGCAGGCACTCCGGAAACATAGACGACGCCATTGCTGACGACAGCGTCGGCCCAGCCGATCTGCTCCTGTAACTGACGCTGTCGCGCATTTTCGGGCATGATCACGACCGCCTGTTGGCGAGCACCTCCTGACTGGGCGGCCGCGGCAAAGGCCGCAATCGTCGTGAATAATACCAAGTGATCCTCCTTTACGATGTCTAGAGTTGCCTCTGCGTGGCCGGGAGCGTCTACTGGCACTTAGGCGCCGAGTGCCGCCAAAATCTCGTCATCTCCGCTTCATCCATTTCTTCCAGTTCATGTGTACTGGCTCGTGTCTGATCGAAGCGCTCAGTCGGCTAGATGAACTGTCTCCGGCCTTCGACGAAGTGTCGGCTTTCGACCCGAAGCTGACATTAGAGTCGACGCCTCTCTGGCAACCAGTAAACGGTCACCCATGCATATCCCTACGCTTCGCACTGAGCGGCTCGTCCTCCGTGCACCTTCGGTGACCGATTTCGAAACCTACCGAGACTTCTATGCCGATCGGTCGGCTTCATTGTTCTACGGCGGGCCACTGACAGCAGCGCAGGCGTGGCGGAAACTCGCGTACGACGTAGGTCACTGGACACTGCGCGGCTTTGGCATGTGGTCGGTAGTCGAGCAGGCGAGCAGCACGATGGTAGGCGGGTGCGGGATCGTTTGGCCAGAGGGTTGGCCGAGGCACGAACTGACTTGGTGGATAGTGCCAGGCGCACGTCGCAACGGTTACGCGGAAGAGGCGTCAAGAGCTGCGATCCGGTGGGCTCAGGAAGTGCTTGGTTGGAGCGCTGTCGAAACGCACATGGATGATCAGAACGAGCCGGCAAAGCGATTGGCGCAGAAGCTCGGCGGCACGATCATATCGCGCGACATGTTTCCGGACGGCCTCGAACGAAACATCTACGAAATGGCGCCCTGAGATCGAACCTTGGATGTCCGCTTTCCACCCTTGTAAAACATTGCGCCAATTCTAATCGGCGATGGAGAATCCAATTGGCTTGAAGCTGCCGCCATTGCTTGAATAGGCGGAGCAAGCTGTGAGCCCGATCACCAACGGCATCTCCGCTCGAAAGCGAATAAAATCCCCCGCTCTGCTTACCGGGGCTCCACCCTAATCCTGCCATCGATTCCGACGGGGACGTTCATGAAGACGTTGAACGCGATTGGGATCATGTCCGGCTCGATGCCGTAGGGCGCCAGCGCATCCGCCAGATTTCCGAAGCACCCGCGATGAACGGGCTGATCCGGGTAAAAGTGGCGAAAGGTCGCTTCGCTGCAAGGAGTTAGAAGAAAATCGTGGATGCCAACCGTATCCTCGATGATGGACAGCATTGGGCGGGATCGATTGGAGTACAGGATGCTGCCGACTGTGAGCCTGATCGTCTCCGCATAATCGACCGTCCGACCGCTCGATATGACCTCTCGCACATCGACAGAGTTGTAGGCGAGCAAATCGGCAACTTGCACGCCTTCGATGTCCGTGACGGTCAATGTCTGGCCTTCATCCAGGCGAAATGCGACGCCGCTCCTTGGCGGGATTAGCTGCGCGGTCACTGTCCTTCGTCATTGCTGCGGCTGAACGGACAGACCCAGTCACTGGCGACCTGTCGTCCACTATATTGACGAGCCGCGCTCAACTCTCCGTGGCGCGCCAACATCGGATTGATCGACCCCGCTAGCACATCGTCTCGTTCCAGGATCGCCTTGCGGAGACCCTCGTACCGACCCGTGATTCTCAGTTGCTCAAACTGGTCATGGAGGTTCAGTACGATCGTCGGGTATTGAAACCGTCGCGCCGGGCGACTTGCGCCGGGATGCAAGCCCACAGCGAAGAAGGCCTCCCCACCAAAGCTCAAAGAGAAATGGGGATCTTCGGGATCGGTGCTGACTCGCTGGTCCGGAGCGATCCCCCGCCACTCATCCTTGTCGCTCATCGATTGGAGTCGTTCCCACAGAGCGTCTTCGAACTCTTCCTCTGCAAGGTCCAAGGGCCCCTCGAAGACGAATGCCAAACTGCGAAACAATCCGCGATCGCGCTTGTATTCCTGGGCCCATTTGCGTGCGATTTCGTGCAACCGCAGGTCGTCCCATGAGCTGGTGATCGATCGACAAGCGATGACTTTTAATGTGCCGCGGCCAAGAGCGGACTTCGCGCCGACGCACGGAAAATCGCGTGACCGGACGAATTCCGAAAAGTCGTGTTCAATGGCGTGCTGATTTTCGTAAGACCAATGGTACATCAGCCATGAACGAGCGTTGGAAGGAAGGGTTGCCGGAAGCAACCCACGCGCATTCAGTCGAGCCGCTCTTACATCCGCTTCCCACCAGTTGTGGATATTTCGGCGCTGAGACGCGGCTTATCGCGAGCGGCGGAACGCAAAGTCTTCCAATTCGCTTCTGTTGTATGAAGTTGATCGGTGCCGACGAATCACGTGCTCAGGCGAAGCACTGCCGCGAGCTTGCGATGAGCACGAAAGATGCTGAGATCGAGCTATTGTTTCTTCAAACTGCCGAGGATCTGGAACGACAAGCGGACCGGCTCGAAAACTCGCACTTAGGCTAGGCTAACGAAGACCTGCCGCCGCACGCAACAATGCCAGAACGAGGTGTGGCAGCTTAGAATGTCGGCTTTCCACCCAAAGGCGAACATTGGAGGTAGAGTTAGTTGGGGCTTCGGCAGGCCTCAGGAGACGTGGGCGACGGTCACTTTCGTGCCGGGGTCCTGGTTAGCCACATCAACGGTGGCATCCAGCTGTTTCGCAAGCGCTTTGACAATCCCTGTGCCAAGTCCCGGTTTTGCGTCGCTCTCTGCGGCCATGCCGTTTCCGTTGTCACCCACCGTCAGCGTCCAACCTTTGTCGCTCGACGAGTAGTCGACTTGAATCTGGCCCTTCTGGTTCCGGCCGGGAAAGGCGTGCTTGAGCGCATTGATGACGAGTTCGGTGACTATCAAACCAAGACTGACAGAAACATTGGCATTCGTGACCGTGTCGTCGACCTTGGACGATAGGGAGATACGGTTTGCATCGTCGATCATTGACGCGCCGATGCTGGCGCACAAGTCGCTGAGATATTTGTTCAGTTCGACCTTATCCGCACTCTTCATCGCCAGCTGCTTTTGCAGCGTGGCAATGGACATCACCCTCTGATGGGCGTCCTGAAGATGGGTTCGAGTTTCTTCGGATTGCACTCGGCGAGCGCTTTGCATGAGAACGCTGGCGATGATTTGCAGGCTGTTCGCTACGCGATGCTGCAGTTCCTGCAGGAGGATCTGGTTGCGCCGTACCAGTTCGTCCTTGAGCTTCTCGGCCAAACGCGCGGAGGTGATGTCCGTGACCGCGAGAACAATCCGAGGCTGCTCAGCGTCGCCATACTCGAGTTTGTGTGCGTTGAGCACTAGGCAGGCAGGCTCGTGCCCTTTGCGCTTGAGGTCCATCTCGTAGGCATCGATCGAAGCCGCGTGGTCGAACGTGGCGCGAAGCAGCGAGTTCAGCTGGGGCACATCCCATTCACCGTCACCCAGAGCCGCGAGCTTCGTCCCGTTTACGGTGGCGGGATCGATCCCGAACGCGCTGCAAAACGATCCGCTTGCACCGATGACGGTCAGGTCCTCAGCGAGCAACAGCAACGGAGCCCTCGATGAAACAATCAAGGCTTTGCCGAGAGCCGTTACTGTGTCGGCCACGGGGATGGTTTCCGTCATTACCTTTGCCTTTTCCGCTGTCGCCAGTGCCGATCGAACGGCTCTGGACACCACTTCCTTGGTGAATGGCTTCACGATTAGCGGATGGTGAGGCATGCGCTTTACCACATCGGCTGGGCTACCGGTGATAAAGATCACGGGTATGGGAGGGCCATCACATATTCGGTCCACCGCATCGATCCCGCTTCCGGGGTTCAGCTGCACATCCGCGGTAATCAGGTCTGGGCATCTCATGCGCGCCGCCACGAGTGCCTGCTCTGTCGAACCTACGACGTCGAACGAGGTGAACCCGCATTCCGCCAATATGTCCTCGATGGACATCGCGATTAATGGATCATCTTCGATGACGAGTGCGTGCATTGCGGCGCTCCTTGAGTAGGGAGCGTGCCATGGCTCTCCAGCACCAATACCAAACTATGTGACTGGTGATATCCCTTCAACGGATCGGACCACTGATCGTTGCAATGCAGCGGGCGATTGCGGCGGATGGCATCGCAAGCCGACGGGTCTGAAAAGCAACCAAATTTATGGCTCCGTACATTTACGGAATGATTGCCTCGGCGGGCGGAGCAATAGCACGCTTGCGAGAGGTTGTGATGAGGCAGGACGACGCTGAATACTACCGAAGGCGGGTGTTTGCAGGAACAGCGTGCGGCGCGGGATGCGACCTGCAGTGCTGCGTGCGAACGTGCGGATCGGCCGCAACCACGCCTATCGTCGCTACTGAGAGGAGGTCACGATGAGCAGCAACTTAAGGTCGGGGACCGTCGGCTTTGCAGTTGGCATCGCCTTGGCGACAGTGGCAGCGCAGGCGGCGCAGGCAACACAAGCTATGCAAGCTGAGCATCAGATGAGCTCGCCAGGTCCGAGTGCTTCTGGAGAAACCATGGACCAGATGCACAAGATGATGTCCGATCCTGCCAAGCGCCAGCAAATGATGGAGCGCATGGCCCAGTGCCGGGACATGATGTCGATGATGATGGAACACATGAAACATGCGGGATGAAGTCGGATCCGTCCGCCCCACCCAAGTGAGAATCCCGCCATTGCGGACACTCTTCGACCGCAATTGTTATTGGCGTCAGCCCAAGCAGGGGCGCTTATGAGGCTAACGGGCGTAGTTGCCGCGATAATCCTATTGGCACTGACAGCTTACTATTTCAGCCGCCCTCATGCGAGGTTCGATACTCCGACGCTCGACTTCAACCACGCGCGCTAATGCGTGCCGTGAATTTCCGTCTTCCAGCCAAAGCAGCCATTCGAGAGTCCCGAGAACTCCCTGCCTCGCCGAGGTCGGAAAAAGCGGCCCAGGCGCTCTGCTCGTCGTCGGTGCGCAAATCCAGCTTCCATTCGCGTTGAGGCCGTCAACTGGAAGATTATCCGATCTTGAACTTCGGAACAGCCATCTCCTCTGCTGCTGGATATCTGCTTTAAGCGCCGTGCTTCGCGATGCTCCGCTTCACCATCTCGTCGATAGCGTTGTCCTCTGTGCGGGCGTCTTCGACGCGTTTGCTTGCCTTACCCTCAAGGCGCCGCTTCCTATCGTCCGAGGGTTCGACTGCGCGCTTCTTCCGCATGATCTGACCCTTTCGTAGCACTTAGGTCTTAACACGTTCATCGGTCGGCGACACATGACGCCACACGCACGTGAATGAGGTTCATCACATCAAGCCCGCAGCGCGTAAAGCATCTTCGATTGTCTTGGTGACGCCGCCAACGAGAGGATGCGAGGAAGGACGCTGCGACGATTCTCTCCCACACGCGGCTTGCGGCTCGCGATGCATGAGGACCGCCATCTCCGCCGCCTGAGCCCCGACTTCGCCGGATAACCCCCAAAAACGGCAGATCTGTCGCGTCGAGGAAATGCCAGCTTCAAGCATGTAAGGGCCGGTGACTTCGTCGGACTGTTCTCCCACTGTGCTGAGGGGCGTCCCGTGTCCCATGCCGACGATAACGTATTCTTCGACCACCTCTCTCCCTTCGGTGTTGCACCATACGCGATGGGATAGCCGCTAACATGGTCGGTCCGGGTGGGAGCTTTCCCTACTCCATGAAGGGCGCCCCACTGGTGCACGAGATCTGCCGCGTTCCTGGGGTCGACAGTTCTGTCACTGCTGCCATGCCACACCGACAGCGTCGGCCACGGTCCGGAGTGGCTCGAGGCGGATCGGACAATTTGGGAGAGTTCTCCCGCGGCCGGACTGCCCTGTCCCCGCATCCGGTCGAACGCTTCGGGGATCGACTGCGCAGTGCCAAACGGTAGCCCAGCGATTATTCCGCCGCCGGCGAAGACATCCGGATAGGTGGCGAGCATGACCGCTGCCATTGCTCCACCCGCCGACAGACCGGTAATATACACACGGGCAGGATCGGTGCCGTGGCGCGCTTGCATCTCCGCCACCATTTGCCTGATCGACAGAGCCTCCCGCTATCGCGGGTAGCGTCCGATCGTGAGAACCAATTGAAGCAAAGGTTAGGGTTATTGGACCTTTGCTGCTCCGGAAAAAGCAGGGCGAAACCATGCTCTTCCGCCGCGTGCGACCAGCCTGAGCTCCGATCGTAAACCGCCGGATTCTGCGTACATCCGTGCAGCACTACAACGAGAGGTGAGCCCCTGCGAAAGGTGCCAGGGACATAAGCCTTCGCATGGAGCGCGCCGGGGTTCGATCCGAACTGCTCAAACCCTGCAAGTCGGCTGTCTGCTCCGCCTGGGTCGGGAAAATTCAGCACTCGCATGGAAGACAAGCGGGTGATTGTATCGTGAAGGCCGCGCATCACGCATCTCCTGACCGAAAACGCCGAACTGGTTGATCAGCTCAAGATAAGGCCATTGCTGCGCTGCACAATAGAATTGCTGCAACGCAACATAAATTCCCGAGGTCAGGGATTGTCGCCGGATCGATACATCTGGTTGGGCTCAAGGTCGCGCGCACCGAGACCGCTTTGGGAGCCGATTTCACGACGAGGCGGAGGCTCAGCTAGACAAGAAATCATGTCCACGGTGGACGTTAAATGGAATATTACCTCCCGCGGCCATCCAACTTTTCTCGCACTAGGTCGACCAAACGGTCGGTGTGGTATGGTTTCGGAAGGAAGGTCCCGTGGTCCGGTATTTTGCTGTCGGGCACCCGCGCTTGGCCAGATGTGACAATCAACGCCATTTCTGGACGATCGCTGTTCACCTTATTGGCCAATTCCAAACCGTCCATCTCGCCCGGCATGTTTACGTCGGTGAAGATCAACCCAATCCGGGGATGTTCAGCCAGCACTCGCAGTGCTTCGCGGGCGTCTCCCGCTTCCCACGCCATGACCCCGCTCTCGACGATCGCATCGGCCGCAACGATTCTTACGAGCGGCTCGTCTTCGACGACGAGGACTTCACGAGGTGTTGAATGGGACATGCTCCTCCTAACAAAAGGCTCATGTCCCCGTTCCAACTGTTTCGGAGGCGCCACTTAGGACTGGCGGGCTAGAGTTGTTCTCACATATTTCAACTTGGTGGTCGGCCGGATCCTTCAATCGCACTCGGATCGGCTGGGAGCCGCATCAGACTCGAACGTTATCTCCCCCGCAGTTTGTTCCTTGATCTGCCGCTCGTAACAAGCCGCGAGTTCTTCGTGAGCCTGACGCGCTGCGTCGGAGCTCGCCGTCTGAGCTCGGCTCCGTTCGATCTGTTGCCGCCGAAATAGGTAATTCAGATCCATGCCCGATCCTTATCTTCGCGAGTACACACCCCTCGCCGGAAGAAAGTGAACGCCGGATGAGCTTGCAAATAGACGGGGCAGTATGGTCTCGACACACGACGCAAGGCGAAAGAAGGTCGTGGCTTGCGCATCTGAGAGAAACACGAAGCCTAAGCGGAAAGGCGACTAGGAAAGGCGATCCGGAGCGTAGGCCGAAGCTCGGCCTTGTCGGCCAAAGCCTGATATTGCCGAGCCAATTCTGCATGGATTGCCGCCACGTTGGCCCGCTCGGATTTCGAAGCCAGCGCGCGCTCAGCGATCGCTCGCCGGCGATAATATTCAGTATCGTTCGAAGACATCATTTATCTCCCACAGGAAGGGCGGGAGTGTGAATTCAACTCTCAGCGCCGCATTGCCAAATGAGGGCGGCGATGATGCGGAATAGCACAAACCCCGGCTATTAGCCCGACCATATTAAGATCAGTGTCGGAGCTTAGCTTGTCCAACGAAAGGCGGTGCAGGAGCCTGATCGTCGCCGTGATCGTATGTCGTTGAACTGGGTTGCGGGTGGGGCGTGTTTCGGCGGACGAAGGCTTCAGCTTCCTGCATCGTGGCGAACAGAGGTTGTCGCTCTGTGATCGTTCCAGCCGTTGCGCCGACGTCCCGGTTTACGGCACGACCAAAGTATCTCCGCTTTGTATCGAAGGTATATCATTTTGAGGGAACCGCGGGAGGTTGCCTTTCAACGCCGCGCCAAGTCGCGAGTGGAGAGTTTCCATCGTCTGACCGTTCTTTCGAAGGATCGATATATCCCCGACCTGTGCAAACTCCGTTGGCCCGCCAGCGATGCTGATCGCCTCTAGTGCGTTCACATATCTGCCCGGTGTGAATGTACCGGGACTCCTCACCTTACCGACGACTGAGAACTGATACCCGGACGGATTCTTCACGCTAACAGTGACTTGGGGGACGACGCCTCGATACTGTGGTCGCAACGCTGCGGTAATGTACCGCTCGAGGTCGGAGGGGAGTTGGCCGCCTGCCATAACCTGCCCGACCAGCGGGAATGCGAAACTACCATCGGGGAGCACTCTGACGGTTCGCTGGAGGCGATCCTCGCCCCAGACCATGACTTCAATTTCATCGCCTGGATTGATCCGGTACGCGGGACCGGCCGGCGTTGCGGGTAGAGATTGCTGGGCAGACGCCGCAGCAGATCCAAGCGCGAACAGAGTTCCGATTATAGTGCCCGTTCGACTTCTCATTCGCATAACCTTCTAAATTTTTCAGAGACTTGCGTTCAGCTAATTGCGGTTAATTGCGAATGAATGGAGCTCTGGAAGCTGGTGCTGACCTACGTCGTTCCCTTCAGTGGTCCCGAACGACATAACCAAAGGGGAAGCTGCCCCTGTATCGCCGGCGCACTGATCTCGGTCGCGTACGCGCGGTACCGGGAATGGATCTGAACAATGCCATGAAGCCGAACTCGGGCAGGGTGGTTCGCGCAGGCTTCGGACGTCAAAGCACAACTTGATTGCGATCAATGGGAGGTGGTTTCTCCCTTGGACGAATAGAAAAGGGGCGACCCCAGTGGAGCCGCCCCTTCCCATCCACGGGCGCTTCAAGACACCCGCGAAAGTCGTTCAGAAGCTTACTTGAGCTCGACGGTGCCGCCGGCTTCCTCGATCTGCTTCTTGATCTTTTCGGCTTCGTCCTTGTTGACGCCTTCCTTGACGGCCTTCGGAGCCGATTCAACGAGCGCCTTGGCTTCGCCGAGGCCGAGACCGGTGATCGCGCGAACTTCCTTGATCACGTTGATCTTCTTGCCGCCGTCGCCCGTGAGGATGACGTCGAACTCGGTCTTCTCTTCGGCGGCCGGGCCAGCGGCGGCTGCAGCGGCCGGAGCGGCGGCAACGGCGGCGGCGGCGGAGACACCCCATTTCTCTTCGAGAGCCTTGGCGAGATCCGCGGCCTCGAGGACGGTCAGTTCGGAAAGCTGGTCGACCAGCTTAGCAATGTCAGCCATTTGATACTCCTTTGCGGGGCTTCAGCCCCATATGTCGTGCGTTGATTGAAAAGGTCGGCCTTAGGCAGCCTGAGCTGCGTAGGCACCGAAGACACGGGCAAGCTGTGCGCCGGGCTCGTTGACGGTGCGTGCGATCTTCGTCGCGGGCGCCTGGATGAGGCCCACGATCGTCGCACGCAGTTCGTCGAGTGACGGAAGGGCGGCGAGCGCCTTGATCCCGTTCACGTCGAGCACGGTGTCGCCCATCGCGCCGCCAACGATTTCGAACTTGTCGTTCGTCTTGGCGAAGTCGACGGCCACCTTGGCGGCCGCGACCGGATCGACAGACGTGGCAAGCGCGGTCGGGCCCTTGAGAAGGTCCCCGATCGGCTTGTAGCGCGTGCCGTCCAGCGCAATGAGTGCAAGCCGGTTCTTCGCAACTTTGTACTGGGCGCCGGCGTCGCGCATCTTCAGACGCAGGTCCGTGGACTGCGCCACCGAGAGACCGTTGTTGCGAGTAATCACAACGACGCTTGTCTCGGTGAAGACTTGCTTCAGCTCGTCGACCAGATCGGCTTTTTGCGAACGATCCATGCCAACTCCGTATTTCGCCCGAAGCAAGCTTCGAGCGAGGTTCAACAAAAACTCGAGCGCAAGCGCCCAAGCACTTCGTGTCCGTGGGGAGTGGGTTTCGCTGGCGTTGCTTAAAAGCACTTTGCAACGCACGACGGGACACCCGCGGGCGTCTCCGAATGATTCCTGTCCCCGTCTAGGCTGCAAATTAAGGGGCTAGCCCCAGCAACTGTCTCGGACGGTTGCGCGCACCCGAAGGTCCGCGCGAACTGCGCCAGTTAGACGAGAGCGCTCGCAAGTCAAGTGTGGCGCAAAACGGGACAGCCTCTTCAACCATCAAAATTAACCAACATTGACAGTCGATTAGACGAGGCAGAGCATCCGCCAGTCGAATCGACGATCAACGAGGGGAAACGAAATGCGCGTTCAAGGCGTGCGCCTGGCGGCAATTGCCGCAGCTTCGGCTTTGGCTCTTGCCGTTCCAGCTTCTGCAAATCACAGCTGGGGCGGCTATCACTGGGCGAGCACCACGGCGGGGTCGCTGACCCTAGACGTGCTGACCTCGAATACCGCTTATTGGGATTCGGCGATCGCCGGTTCGGTTTCCGACTGGAACAGCCCCGTGGTGGGTGGCGCTCCCGACGTGCTCACGCTCCGCAGAACGGCGAGCAGCGCTGATCGCAAGCGGTGCAGTCCCATCGCGGGCAAAGCCCTGGTCTGCAACTACGCGTATGGGAAGCGCGGCTGGCTGGGCATTGCCAGCATCTGGCTCAGCAACGGCCATATCAGCCAGGCAACGACCAAGCTGAACGACAGCTACTACCAACCGGGAAGCAGGTATGACACGCCGGCTTGGCGCAACATGGTGGCTTGTCAGGAAGTCGGTCATGACTTCGGTCTCGATCACCAGGACGAGACGTTCACGAACACCAATCTTGGTACCTGCATGGATTACACGAACGATCCGACGGGCACCGCCGGCACGAACGGCACGAAGAACAATGAGCGCCCGAACTTCCACGACTATGAGGAGCTCGGGATCATCTACAACCACGCCGATTCCTTCAATTCGGCCGTTCTCGGAGCGGCGGCGACGAATTTCGGCGTCCGTGAAGTAGGCAAGGCGGTCGCGCCGGGTCTCAGCTCCGCGCCGGCCGGCGACAGCCCCGGCGACTGGGGTCGCGCAATCCGGAGCGACGCCGCCGGACGTCCGAACGTCTTCGTGAAGGACCTTGGCGCGGGGCAGAAGGTGATCACTCACGTCTTCTGGGCGCTCGAAACCAAACGTTCCGAAATCCAGTAACAGCCTCGTTTCATTAGAGCGGCGGGCTATCGGCCCGCCGCTTTTCTATCTGACACTGAAAATCAGGCGGCCCGAACCTTCCACTCCCGCCGCTGATGCTCTCCAGCGAGCTTCATACTTGCCGGTGCCGAGGTCGGGCAGCGGGATCGAATATTCATAGGTCTCTTCCGCGGAATCCACCATTGTCGGCATATCTCCGTCCGGTCCCGAAATCGTGACCTCGAGGAGGCGCGCTGGCTTGGAAAAGCGGAGCCGGAGCTCGTCGACGGGCCCAGTTACCGTTGCACCGGACTTCGGGTTGGAGCTTACGATATGCAGGCTCGCTGCGGTCTGCATGGGTTCAGCTTCCGTTGGCTGCGGGCTTGAGCAGGCACCCAACGCCAACCCTATGGCAATCGTCCAGCGGGAAAGCCGCGCTCGTTCGGTCACTGCTCCCATGCCATCTTAGTAACGCAAAACGAACTGTAATCGGATACTTGGTGAGTTAGAACGGGGCAGCCGGCAGTTGTCGGGACGGGGGAGGGTTCGTGCGGTCTCGCTATTCGATACGGCTGCTCTACGAGGCCGTCGTCGTCGTGGCGCTGGCGTCCGCCAGCCTATGGGTGCTGTACCTGTTGAATTCCTTCCAGCCCCTCGGCGCCGACTTCGCGCCCGTCTGGACCGCTGCCGCCCATCTTTCCTCGGCTTACGACATTGCTGCGATCACGCAGGCACAGCCCGATTTCACGAACCTGGGCCAGCGGCCCTTCGCCTATCCGCCGACGGCCCTGCTTTTGTTCGCGGCGCTGGGACTGCTGCCGTTTTGGCTCAGCTACGCAACCTTCACTCTTGCCGGCCTGTGGGTGTTCGTTTGGGCCGCGCTTCGGGCCGGCGCGGCATGGTGGGTCGTTGTTTTCCCTCCACTGCTCTTGCTAGCCCATATCGGCCAGCCGAGCCTTCTGGTTGGCGGCCTAATTCTCAGCGGGCTGGTGTTTCCGGCCTGCCGAGGTGTCGTGTTCGGCATTGCAGTCGCACTCAAGCCGCAGCTCTGCCTGTTTCTCCCTCTTGTCTTCCTGTTCGAGCGTGATCTTCGCGGAGCAACGATCGCCGCCGGAGTGGCGGCCGCCCTGGCGATCCTGGCGACGCTTTCGTTCGGATCTGACGCCTGGACACAGTGGATCGCGGCTGCGCGGGACCTGGTCAGCGTCGCCACGTCCAATCCGAAATTATCGCACTACATGATCAATTCGGATCCGCTGCTCTTCGCCGTCCCCGCCTTCGCGCTCGTCTGGGTCATGCGCAATTCGGAGCCGGCGTTCCTATTTGCAGCACTCATCGGGGCCGCGTTGCTCGTGTCGCCTTATGCCATGAACTACGAGACTGCCTTGCTAATCCCAGCATTCGTCTCACGGGCAAGGCCGTCGCTCTGGATCTTCGCCGTCTTGCTCGTCCTTGTCTGTTTCGTAAGTCCCCTTCCTGTGCTGGTCCTGGCCCTGCTTGCGCTGGTCCTGACGCAGGCGCGAGATGTCGCTGGACGAACCGCCGCACCAGAAGCCTGCGCTGAGTCAGTGGTGTCGTGATGGTTGCTCGGCAACCGCTCATTCGTCCCGAGCGCTACGGCTTCTTCGACAAGCTGCTGTTCGCGGTTTTCGTGCTTTTCCTGCCGCCGCTGCTGGCCAGCAAGCCCGGCCTTTTCGGCGACGGGGACGTAAGCTGGCATGTGGCGGCGGGCCGCTGGATCCTGCAAAACCGCGCGATCCCGACCACGGACCCGTTCTCGTTCACGATGGCCGGCCATCCCTGGATCGCGCACGAGTGGCTGTCCGAAGTCATCTACGCGAGCGCGTTCGACTTCGCGGGATTTGCGGGGCTGGCGGCAATCGTCGCGCTGGCGGTCACGGCGCTTCACTGGATCGTCTTCGCCCACTTGAGGAAGCGGGTCGGGCCGGTCGCAACACTGGTATCGTTCCTTGCGCTCGACCTGATCCTTGCCAAGTTCATGCTGGCGCGGCCGCACGTGCTCGTCTGGCCGCTTCTCGCGCTGTGGACCTCACTGCTCCTGGATTACCGGGACAAGGAGCAGGTCCCGCCGCTGTGGTTCGCGCTGCTGGTCACGGTGTGGACCAACCTCCACGGGAGCTTCCCGATCGCGTGGATCGTCGCGGCCCCGATCGCACTGGACGCAGTGATGTCGGCACGCTGGTCTCGGCCGGTCCTGCTGGGCTGGCTCACTTTCGGGATCGCGAGCGTCCTTGCCATGCTCCTCAATGCGAACGGACTGACGCAGCTGCTGCTGCCGCTCAACATCCTGGGAATGAAGTCCGTCTACCTTATCCAGGAATGGAACCCGAGTTCCCCGAGCATCAGTCCGCTGTTCTACGTCGTCTTGCTGGGAACGCTGGCGGTGGTGATGCTGAGAGGCGCGAAGCTCCGGCTGGGAGAGACGCTGCTCCTCCTCTTCCTGCTCGGCTGGGCCTTTTCCCAGATCCGGCATCAGAGCTGGCTGGTGATCGTCGCGACCATGGTTCTAGCGCCGCACCTCACGGGGGAGCGAGCCGCCGAGCCCCTGTTCCCGGACAAGCGGGTTCGCCGGCTCTGGGCTGGGGGAGCGTTGGCGGTCGTCGCGCTTCTTGCGCTTCTTCGGTTGTGGGTGCCTTTCGAACCGAAGCATAGCCAGACCACTCCCCAACAACTCCTCGCGCACGTGCCCGCGGAAATGAGGAGGGAGGCCGTCTTGAACGGCTACAACTTCGGCGGGCCGCTCATCCTTGCGGGCATCAAGCCTTATATCGACGGCCGGGCCGACATGTACGGCGACGCGTTCGTCCTTGAGTGGTGGGATATCGTCAGCGGCGACATGCCGAAGTTCGACAGGGCAGTTCGCAAATACGATATTCGTTGGACGCTGCTGAGCCCCAAGGAACCGCTCGTGAAGCAGCTCGACGCCTCGCCGCAATGGCGGCGCTACTATTCCGACAAGGTCGGCGTCATCCACGTCCGGCGCTGAGCCCAGGCGATCCCTGCAAGGATGAAAAGGCCGGCGAGCGAAAGGATCGCGCCCAGCCTTTCAGCAAGGGACGTCGACAACCGTAGCTCGCAGTCCTGCCCCTTGTAGCCCAGCAATTGCGTGCCCGGTTCCGGCGCGGTTTCTACCTTCTGTCCCGTACATTCGACTTCCCACGTCGGGAAGTAGAACAACCGGCCGGTGTGCTGCTTCGAAAGTTCCAGCGCCCATCGGGACGGCCAGGTGTACGGCCGCTCGCCCGGCGGGAGCATCTCGGGAACGTCGGGATGCGCGGGAAGCTCAGCGGTGGTCACTTCCGGACGGTTGGGATGCACCGCGAGGAACAAGGCGGACGGAACGAGGACCGGAACGACCGCGGCCGCGATGAGCACTCGCGGGAGAACGAGGTGGGCAACACCCGTCGCGATCGCGAACTCGGCGAGGGGGAGCAGGCGGAATGGAAACTGGACCGTGTGCAGGACGGGCAGGGTCCAGAAGCCGGGATCAACCCCGCCGCCAGGACCAGCATGATGGCGGCATAGGCGCCTCGCACCCGTTCGGTCGTGAAGAGCAAAACCACGATCGGCATGATCAGAATCAGCATCACAGCCGCGACTGCGGATCGCATGTCGGGGTTCGGGCCCGGCGCGCCCCACGCCCAGAGGCTCCAGCTCTCCGGGTTGAAGGTCGCGAGCCGCCACAGGTTCGCTGTGTCGCGATAGGGCTCGAGCAACACCGCGGGCAGGAGGAAGATCGCCGACAGGAGAATGCCCAGCGTCACCGGTATGGCCACCCGCAATAGCTTCCGTGGCTCCTTCCAGCACAGCCACACGGCATAAGGCGCGATAAGGAAGATGCTCGCGAGAAGCGCCAGCGGCACGTGGGTCAGGATCATCGCCGCATACGCGATTGCGCCCAGCACGAAGCGCCCCTCGGCCGCCCGCTTGACGCCCAGCGCAACCAGCGGAATCAGCGCGATCGCGGTGAACTCGGCGAGCGCTCCGCGGCCGTAGAAGTCGAGCACGTGATAGGGCATCGCCATGAACAGCAAGGCGCCCAGCAGCGGCGACTTCGCCGTTTCGCGAAGCCACGCGTACATCGTGAAACCAGCTAGGGCGAAGGCGCAGCAGAACACGGCGACAATGCTCCAGTAGGTCGAAAGCCCGCCAGCCCGAACAGGGCGCAGGCGTAGAAGGCGAGGGCGGGTAATAATAGAAGACCGGCGAGCCGAGCCCGCCGTGCGACAGAGGCAGCCAGCGCGGATAGAAATTGCCCTTCGCAAGCTCGGCCGTGAACTGGTCCGCCCACACCCAGTCGATCCAGAAGCTGTCGTGCGTCATCTGCGGCGACAGCAGCGCCGGGACGGTCAGTGCGACTGCCAGCGCGACGATGGCCGCGGCGTGCTTCGCGGAGATGTTCAAGGCGCTTCCCGCATCTTCGCCTTCCAATGCCGGCGGAAGATGTCGATGCTCGCGAGAACCACGCCGACCTGTGAAAGCGTGGTGCTGAAAATCATGCCCGCGCCCGCCCAGGAAATGATCGTCCCGGACCGGTTCAGGAGCATGGGCGTGATCGCGACGATCAGCGCCGTCATGTCGTAGGACAAGGCATAGGGAAGGCCGAGAAGCCCGCCGAGGCAGAGCGCCGCGACCCGGTCCAGCGGCTCCAAGCTCGTCCTGAACACCTTCCAGACGAGTACTGCACCGAGAACCAGCCCAACAAGCATGACCGGCGTCTCGAGCCCGGCCTGCATTGCCAGCGACGCCGGGGTAACGGAGCGAATGCCGATGCCCGTCTGCCGCAGGACCTCGGTGAACTGCGGCAAGGAGGCTAGCCAGTCGAACCAGGGCTGGACACCCCACAGCAGCAGGGTCGCGCCGACGGCCAGAGCGCCCGCCGCGAACGCACTTCCCAGCGCCCGCCAATCGCGCGCCGCGATGAAGGCCACCGGAAACAGGAAGACCATCTGCGGCTTGATGGCCGCGGCAATGCCGATCATCGCCCGCGCATGACGGCCCCGGCGCGGTCAGTCCGCCGAGGATCAATGCCCCAACGATCAGCGACGTCTGCCCGGTCGCGACGGCGATGACGATCGCGGGACTGAGGATCGCGAGCGCGAGCTCACGCCAGCCGATGAGCGTGCGGGCCGCGGCGAGGAACAGGATGCTGCTTATGACGACCCAGCTTCCAAGCGCCATCGGGAACGGCAGCAACCCGAACGGCTTCAGCAGCAGCAGGGTCGTCGGCGGGTAGGCGAACGGCCCGACCTTGCCGATCGCATCCACCTGCGACCTCTCCAGCGCGGACCAGTTGTAGACGTCGGCGATGGGCGCCTTTGCGGCGGCCCAGAAAACGGTGAAGTCGCCGGCGAAGCGCGGACTCGCCGCCATCTTCATGATCACCCCGACGATGATGACCGCGCCCGCGCACGCGAGCGTCAGGAGGAGGATGTAGCCCAGATCAGCTTGCGCGCGTCGACCCCGGAGCCGCGATTGCCGGCTGTCTGCGCCGTGTCCTTCCCCCGCGACCCATGCACTCTCCCCCGTCGAGCGGACATGAGACTAACAGGGTCGCGCGGTTCAGCAATCGCCTCGCAAGCACTGCCCGTCAGCCCATTGTGGAACTTCGTCGCTCTCCCGACTTTACCCCTCGGTAACGCCTCCAGGCTTATTGAACGCTAACACGGGTGAGAGGGTTGAGATTGTGAGTTTCGACATCGTGCGCCAGCGCATCGACGGCCGCCTCCGCGCTAAAGCGGCGGCGATGCTCGTTTCGATCGAGGGCGGCCTCGACCGGATCATGATGGGCTGGCTGCTGGTTGCCGGACTTGCGACCGCCACCCGCATCGCCTTCAGCCCGGTCAAGGGCACGATCGGCATCGAGGGTCTTCTTCCCTTGCTCCTGCTGGTTCTCGCGCCTTTCGCATCGATGGTGCTCGCGCTCCGCTGGTTCGCCGACGGCGAAAACCAGCCGCAGCCGCGCACCCGCCTCGCGCGCGTGGGCAAGTGGCGGACCATCCCTGCCGAGCAGGCGAAGCGGCACCACCTCTATGGCGCCGGCGGAATCATGGTCTCGCTGCTCGTCGGAATGCTTCTCAACGTGCCGATCCGCGCGCTCGAATATTGGGCGTCGATGCCCCGATCATGGGACCCGTCCCGCAGTGGCTGAGCGTCCTGCACATGATGATGACGCTGGACGTCGTCCTGCTGACCTCGCTCTACACCATCGCCTTCGTGGCCGCTCTTCGCCGAGTGCCTCTGTTCCCAAGGCTGCTGGTCGCGATCTGGCTTGTCGACCTCGCAATGCAGCTGATGATCGCCCAGGCGGTTACCGGCGCTCCGGGTCTCCCGGCGCAGGTCGGCCAGGCGCTTCACGCTTTGCTCGACGGCAACGTCAAGAAGGTGCTGATCAGCGTCGGGCTTTGGCTGCCCTACCTGCTTCTGTCGCGGCGGGTGAACGTCACCTACCGGAGCCGCGTTGCCGCCTGAAACTGATTCGGGCCGAGTCGGCTAACGACGCGGAAAACAACAGTAAATTCATTACGGCCGGACACCCTTCCTGTGTCCGGCGGGCCTCAATCTGTCCGATTTTGAAACAGGTTATCCACAGAGTGGAAAATAGTTACCGGCAAATTAATGACCTAGAATCAACGGTTTAACTTTCGTTAAGGTGACGGATTAGTTTAACGAGAATTAAATCCTCATGCTTGACAGAGTCCTAAGGCGAGCGCAGCCCTTGTGACAGCCGAGCGGCCTTGGGGGCAGTTCGACGGTGTCCTGTTGGGTCGAAGTTGCTTTTCGTGACCCTGACATCGGCGAAAGGCGTCAGCCACTTTCCTCAGATCGCAAAGGCGAGTTCCGCGCCACGGTGCGGAAAGTACTCGAGGGAAGGAAATACACATGTCGACTTTCATCAAGATGATCCGTGACGAGTCGGGCGCATCGGCGGCCGAATATGCGCTCATTCTCGCCATCGTTGGCACCGGCATCGCCGTTGCGGCCCTGTTCCTGGGCGGCACCATCGGCAACGCTGTCAACGGCGCGGGCAACTGCATCAACAGCCCGAGCGCAGCCAACTGCTAATCGGGTGATTTCAGCGCAGCCGCGCCTTTCGGGCGCGGCTGTAAGCTGGGAGGGAAAGCAAATGACCGCATTCATGAAGATGATGCGTGATGAGAGCGGTGCGTCGGCTGCCGAATATGCCCTGATCCTCGCGATCGTGGGTACCGGCATCGCCATTGCCGCACTCTTCCTTGGCGGGGCCATCGGCAACACGATGAACGGTGCAGGCACCTGCATCAACAACCCGAGTGCCGCGAATTGTTAAGCGTTCGGGGCCGTTCCTTGGGAGCGGTCCCCACTATCTTGTTGGAATCAATGATGGCATGATCCGCAGGGATCATTTGGCGGGGGCCTAGATGAGACGGCAGACGATGATAGCGCTGGCAGTGGCGCTGGTTCTGGGGATTTTGGCGGTCTATCTCGCCAACGCTTACATTGGCCGAACCGACCAGAGGGTCGCGGCACTTCAGACAGGAACGACCAAGGTTGCCGTCGCAGCCATTCCACTGGACTATGGAACCGAGCTTACGCCCGACAAGGTTAAGTTCGTCGATTATCCGAGCGCCAGCCTGCCCGTCGGCATCTTCTCGAATTACAACCAGCTCGCGCCCACAGGTAAGAAGCGCGTCGTGCTTCGACCGATCGCGGTCAACGAGCCGATCATGGCGACGAAGCTGGCAGGCGAGGGCCTTGGCCCGTCGATCGCCTACCTCCTGCCCGACGGCATGCGCGCCGCGGCAGTCCGCATCAACGACGTGTCCGGCGTCGCTGGCTTCGTCCAGCCGATGGACACGGTGGACGTCCTGATCACGCGCTCGCTCCCGGGCGCCGAGAATCGCCAGGTGACCGACGTCCTGCTGCAGGCCGTCAAGGTCATCGCCATCGACCAGAACGCACAGGGTGCGGACGGCAAGCCGATCGTCGCCAAGACGGCGACCCTCGAAGTCAATCCGACGGACGCGCAGAAGCTCGCGCTCGCGCAGCAGGTCGGCCAGCTCAGCCTGGTACTCAGGAAGCCCGGCGAACAGCAGGATCTCGGCCGCGTCGCAACCGTCAGCATGAACGACCTTCGCTATTCCTATTACGGTGGCGCTGCGCCGGCCGCCGCGCCTGCGCAGGTCACCAGCGCGGCCGCTCCGCGCCGCGTCATCATCCGCCGGCCCGCGCCTGTGCGCTCCGCGCCGCCGCGGCCTGTTACCAATAGTGTCGAAGTTGTCCGGGGCACCACGGGCAGCAATTATGAAGTGGGGGGTTATGGGTCGTGATCTTTTGGGGAGGGTCGCGCTTGCCGCGGTAGCCCTCGCGGCAGTTGGCGTCTCCACGCCGGTCCTCGCTCAGGCCAGCGCCATCACGGTCGCTGAAGGGGTCCACGCCGGCGAAGTCGCCGTTCCCGTCAACAAGAGCCAGGTGATCCGGTCGGATCGGCCCTACGCCAAGGCGCTGATCGGAAGCCCGAGATCGCGGACGTCCTGCCGCTGACGGACAGCTCGCTCTACGTCCTCGGCAAGAAGATGGGGACCACCAGCCTCACGCTTTACGACCGCAGCAACACGCTGATCGCGGTCGTCGATGTCGTGGTCGGTCCGGACGTCATCACACTTCGCCGCCAGCTTTCCGAGCTGATGCCGGTCGAAGGCATTGGCGCCCGCATCTCAAATGACTCGATCGTTCTCGAAGGCGTCGTTCCCGATGCCGTCGCGGCCGACCGTGCGGTCCAGATCGCCGAGAGCTATGCTCCGGGCAAGGTCATCAACCTGCTCTCGATCGGATCGTCGCAGCAGGTCATGCTCGAAGTCCGCTTCTCCGAGATCAAGCGCTCGGCGCTCAAGAACCTCGGCGTCAGCTGGTTCTTTGGAAGCGACGGCGGCAAGCTCGACGGCGTGATCGGCGGCGGCGCTGCTGTCCGGCCGATCATCGACCAGGAAACCGGCGCGATTACCGGCAGCCAGAAGACGCTGGAAGCCGTTCAGGGAAGCTACGGGATCGTATCCCGCGCCTTCCGCGCACTCGGTTCCAACTTCGAGGTCCAGCTCGACGCGCTCGAGCGCAAGGGCGCGGTGACGACGCTTGCGGAGCCGACCCTGGTCGCTCTGTCGGGTGAGACCGCGAGCTTCCTCGCCGGCGGCGAGTTCCCGGTTCCGGTCATCCAGAATTCGGGTGGCGGCGGTGGCGCCGGCGGTGGCGGTAACAACAATGCTATCACCGTCGAGTGGAAGCCGTTCGGCGTCAGCCTCGCCTTCACTCCGACCGTGCTTGCCGACGGCGTCATCAACATGGTGGTCGCTCCGGAAGTCAGCTCGATCGATCCGTCCGCGGCGATCGTCATCAACGGCCTGTCCATTCCGGGCCTGCAGACCCGCCGGGCGAAAACGACGATCGAGCTCCGTGACGGCGAGAGCTTCGCGCTTGCCGGACTTCTCCGCCGCGACTTCCAGGATACGGTTCGACAGATCCCGCTGCTCGGCTCGATCCCGATCATCGGCAGCCTGTTCCGCTCATCCGGCTTCCAGAAGGAAGAGACGGAACTGGTCATGATCGTCACGCCGCGGCTGGTTCGCCCGGTTCGCGCCGGCACGCTCCGCGGCCCGACCGATCGGGTCAAGCCGCCGAACGAGGCCGACCTGTTCCTAGGCGGCCGCACGGACACCGGCGTTCCGGTCGCTCCGGAATTCAATCCGCCGCCGTTCGGGCAGCCGCTTTCGGCTACGCCGCCTGCCGCGCCCGGTGGATCGGCACAGCGCAAGCCGACCGGTTTCGAGAAGGAGTATGGACATGTCCTCTAGGCTGCTTCTCGCGCCGCTCGCGTTCGGCCTCCTGGCCGGCTGCAATACCGTCAACCCGCAGACCGGATCGGTCGACCCGGGCTTTGGTGAGGCGGTCAAGTACGATCAGGCCGTCCAGACGATCGATCCGGACCCTGTCTATGCGGCCGACGCCGCACAGCCGGGCGACCATGGCGACAAGGGTGCCGCCGCGGTGAAGCGCTATCGGACAGATACCGTGAAGCAGGTTGAACAGGTGCAAACCACCTCGGGCAGCGGCAGCGGTCCCAAGTAAGGATGAGGAGAGATGCGGCGCTTGCTTCGGAACTTTCTTCGTAGCGATACGGGCAGCGTCGCGCCCACCGTCGGGCTGTCGCTTTTTGCATTGATTGCCGCCGGCGGGCTCGCGTTCGATTACGCGCGTGTCGCGACCATGGACACGGAGCTTCAGAACGCTGCCGACCAGGCGGCGCTCTCCGCGGCCACCCAACTCGACGGCGAGACCGGCGCGAGGGATCGCGCACGTGCAGCGGCAAAGACGCTGATCTCGAACTCGACTCTGATGGCCAACGACAACGCGGCCTCGGGCCTCGCGGTCGGAATCCAGGACGCGAACATCACCTTCTACGCGACCTATACCAACCCGACGACGTTCACTCTGGCTACGGGCGACGCCGACGCGAACATCGTCCAGGTGCAAGTCGATGCACGCACCGCGAATTACGCCTTCACCCCGATCGTCGCCGCCTTCGCAGGAACGACGAATGCCAAAGCCGTCGCGGGCCTCAGCAGCGCGATCTGCGGCGTGGTACCCTTCTTCATCTGCAATCCAACCGAGCCTGTCGGCAATACGGACGTCAATCTTCCGCCCGGTGGCGTGAACCCTGGAACAGGTATCGTCATGGCCGAGGGCGGAGCTCAATGGGGTCCGGGCAACTTCGGTTTCCTCGACCAGTTGGGCCAGGGTGCCAACACCGTCGCGGAGGCTCTCGCTTCCAACTCGCTGCTCGGCAATTGCTCCGGCACCGAGCAAGTAACGACCGAGACGGGCAATATCCTGAACGCCGTCCGCGATTCCCTCAACATGCGGTATGACTTCAAGCCGGTAGCCGCATCGACCTGCAAGAGCCCGCCATGCTCGCCGTCCTCCAACTCCACGAAGGACGTCGTGCTGGATAACGGGCTCAGCACGTGCGTCTGGAAGCAGAACCCGGTCACCGCCGTGGCCGACATGGCGAGCACTACTCCGCCGCGCTATTTTCCGAACTCGCCGATCGCCGATCTTCCGACGGGTACCGTTCCAGGGATCATGGGATACCCACGCGATCGCTGCCATTATTTCAAAACGACAGCCAATCCGGCGACCTTCCCGTTTTGCACTTATGGCCGCGTCGGCGACGGCAATTGGGACCGGGGCGCCTATTTCCGCACCAACCATCTCGGCGTCGATTACACGACGGAGCCGGGCCTCGATGCGAATGGCGACGGGATCGTGACTCGCTACGAAACCTATATGTGGGAGGCGGCCGATCCGACAAATCGCCTGCCGACCACCGGCAAGCCTGGCAATGGCGGCACGACGGCCTATGGCCAGCCCCAGAACCGCTGCCTCGCTCCAGGCGTGGCTCCCGATGCCGCCGGCATCGACCGCCGTCGCATTACTGCTGCGGTGGTAAACTGCCGCAGGGTCGCCGCCACGACGGGCCTCAATGGAAAGAGGAATTTGCCAGTCGCCGGCTTCATCGACGTATTCCTCGTCGAGCCGAGCATCGACCGCAACAAATGCCCCGGCTGCACCGTCAGCTACGGCGGCACGAACTACGACAATGCGTACGGAAGCCGGAACGACATTTATGTCGAAGTCATCGGCGCCTCGGGCACGGGTGAAGGCGGCGCAATCCCACAAATCAGCCGGCGCGACGTTCCGCGCCTGATCGAGTAGCGCCATGATCCGGCGACTTGCCCGCCAAAATTCTGGCTCAGCGGCCGCCGAAATGGCGCTGGTGACGCCGTTGCTCATCGCCTTGATGCTGGGTTCGATGGAGCTCGGGCATTTCTTCTATTCCGAGCATGTCGTCGTGAAGGCCGTACGTGACGGCGCCCGCTACGCCTCGCGCCAGGGCTTCACCAACTTCACCTGTCCCAACACCATCAATCCGACGGTCGTGGACAACACGCGCAGGGTGACCCGAACCAACCAGGTTGCCGCCGGCGGCACGTCCCGCCTCGCCGACTGGACCCAGGACACGTCCGTCACGGTGACGGCGCGGTGCGATACCTCGGGAACTTACGGGGCCTTCTACGACGGCCTCGGCGGGGTTCCCGTGGTGACGGTCAGCGCGACCGTTCCGTACACGTCGCTGGTTTCGTTCATTGGGATCAACTTCGCGGGGCTGAATCTCAATGCCACGTCGGAAGCGCCGGTGATGGGCTTATGAGAAAGCCCGTAAACATCCTGCGGCGCGACGACGGGGCGACGGCGGCCGAGTTCGCCATGGTCCTGCCGCTTCTGATCCTCTTCCTGTTCGGCATCATCGACGTCGGCCGGTACATGTGGACGCTCAATCAGGTCGAAAAGGCGACCCAGATGGGTGCGCGGATGGCCGTCGTCACCAACATGGTTCCCGGGGCCTCGCAGCCAAGAACTACGGGGTGATATTAGGGCAGGGCGCCTCTATTCCGACGTCACAGTTTGGCGCGGCGTCATGTTCTGCCCCGGCGGGAACACTGACATGCACCTGCGTGACCAGTCCCTGTCCCACTCTGACACCGGTCGACAACACGGCCTTTACTGCGATCACCACTCGGATGAATCAAATTGCCGAGAGCGTGAGTCCGCAAGACGTGACCATTAGGTATGACAATTCGGGTCTCGGCTACGCCGGCGATCCGACCGGACCAGATGTCGCCCCATCGTGACCGTCAGTGCGGTCGGCGTGGGATTCCAGTCCCTTATCCTGCAGTTCCTGGGCATCAATTTGCAGCTCCCGACGGTGAGCGCATCGCTGACGCTGGAAGACGGGCAGGGAAGCTTTTCGAATTGAGGTGTGCAGGTGAGCGTGATCAACCCTAACGAAACCGCCGGATCGTGGAAGGCGCATAAACGGGAAACTGCGGTGCAGTTGTACCTGAGTGGCGCCGACGGCGATGCCGCTGCCTTGATCGGTGCCCGCGTCGCGGGATTTCCGCTGAGCCTTTCGCTCGTTCCTTCGTCGGACAAGATCGACCCTGAGGATCTGGCTGGCAGCGCCGCCGCGGTCGTCCAGGTCGACCCGGGCGAGCCTTCGTCCATGAAGCGTTTCGAGGCCCTTGCTGCTGCAACGCGCACGCCGCTGATTGCCGCCGCCTACGACCCGCCGCTTGCACTCGTCCGTGCGCTGGTCAGGGCAGGAGCGCACGATGTGGTGCCCTTGCCGCTCGACGTCGCGGACCTGGAGACGTCGCTGCTTCCGATCCGCGACCAGATGGCTCGCGCTACGTCGTCCGCACAGTCGGCGAACGGCAAGCTCGTGTGCGTCATCAAGAGCGTCGGCGGGATCGGCGCGACGTCACTCCTGACGCAGCTCGCCATCCGCGCCGCAGAGAACGAAGCGCATTTCGGCCGCGAAGTCTGCCTGCTCGATCTCGACCTGCAGTTCGGCAATGCGGCGTTCCAGCTCGGGCTCCGGCCGCATCTGACATTCCTCGACCTGCTGGAGGCAGGATCGCGGCTCGACGGCGAATTGCTTCGCGCGACAATGACTACTCATCCCAGCGGTCTCAAGGTCGTCGCGGCCCCTTCTTCGCTGATGCCGCTTGACGCTCTTTCCAGCGAGCAGCTGATTGAGATCGTTGAAATCGCGAAGCGCGAGTTCGGGACGGTCTTCGTCGACCTCCCCGCGAGCTGGACCAACTGGTCCCTGTCCGCGCTGGCGCAGGCAGACATGGTTCTTCTCGTCACGGAGATGAGCGTGAGCGGCCTCCATCGGGCGCGACGCCAGCTGGATCTGCTCCGCGACCAGGATCTTACGTCTGTCGACCTCAGGGTCGTGATCAATCGGTTCGAGAAAGGCTTGCTTCGCACCGTTCGCGAGGCGGACGTCCAGAAAGCGCTTGGACGTGATGTTGCTTACACGATCGCGAACGACCCGTCCGTGATGCATCCGGCCATCGAGCGAGGCGTCCCACTCTCGGACATCAAGCGCAAGAGCGCAGTCGGCAGGGACATCGACATGTTAGATGCCGGCATTGCAGCAGCCTTCGGGCGGGAGCGCTAAGAGATGTGGCAGGTCAAGAAAAAGGCGGGTTCGGCGGTTCAGACCGAGTCTCCCAGATCCGCGGAAGAACTGCGGATCGTAACCGTCGGTGACGCTGGCGCTTTCGCGAACCGGGATGCGCACACCGACCTGAAGGTCGAGCTTCACCAGCGTCTTCTCGACGTGATCAACCTCCAGGCGCTCGACCAGATGTCGCGCAGCCAGATCGAGGCGGAAGTCGGCGACATCGTCTACGAGGAACTGGCGAAGCAGAATCAGGCGCTCAATAACAGCGAGCGCAAGTCGCTGGTCAGCGACGTCCTCGACGAACTCCTTGGCCTCGGGCCGATCGAGCCGCTCCTCAAGGACCCGACGATCACCGATATCCTGATCAACGGGCACAACTCGGTTTTTGTCGAGCGCTATGGCGTGCTCGAGCACACGAACGTCCGCTTCAAGGACGAGCGCCATCTTCTCCGGATCATACAGAAGATCGTGTCGGCGGTCGGACGCCGCATCGACGAGTCCTCCCCGATGGTCGACGCGCGCCTCGCCGATGGCAGCCGCGTCAACGCGATCGTCCATCCTCTGGCGATCGACGGCGCCTCCATGTCCATTCGTAAGTTCGCGCGGGTGCCGATCAGCATGGATCGCCTGATCGAGATCGGGAGTGTGCCCGCACCAGTCGCCGAGGTTTTGAAAGCCGTCGTGAAGTCGCGCCGGAACGTCCTGATCTCCGGCGGTACCGGCTCCGGTAAGACGACGATGCTGAACGCAATGTCCGCGTTCATCGACAACCGCGAGCGCATCGTCACGATCGAGGACTCGGCAGAGCTTCAGCTGCAGCAGGAGCATGTCGTCAGGCTCGAGACACGCCCGGCGAACATTGAGGGCAAGGGCGAGATCACGCAACGCGAGCTCGTCAAGAACGCGCTTCGTATGCGGCCTGACCGTATTATCGTTGGCGAGGTGCGCGCCGGCGAAGCATTCGACATGCTTCAGGCGATGAACACCGGCCACGACGGATCGATGACGACGGTCCACGCCAACACGGCCCGCGACGCATTGTCCCGCGTCGAGCAAATGATTGGCATGAGCGGCATCGACATCCCGGCACGGTCGGCGCGGGCGCAGATCTCATCCGCACTGAATGTCGTGATCCAGATCGGACGCCTTTCGGACGGCCGCCGCAAGCTCCTTAGCCTTTCGGAGTTGACCGGCATGGAAGGCGACGTCGTGACGATGCAGGAGATCTTCCGCTTCCGTCAGACTGGCATTTCTCCTGACGGCCAGGTTCTCGGAAAGTTCGAAGCGACTGGAATCCGGCCGAAGTTCATCGAACAGGTCATGGCCCACGGCGTGACATTGTCCGCGGATCTCTTCCGTCCTGATGCGAAGCTCGAGGGATGACTGACGCCTGGCTCAAAGCACTGATCCTGGGCTGCACGTTTGGTGCCGTCCTCCTGCTTGTCGAAGTGCTCGTGGGCTGGATGGCGAACAGCCGTTCGGAAGGTAGGGCGATCAACCTCCGCCTGAGGATGATCGCGGAAGGCCGCGATCGCGAGCAGACCATGAGCCTGCTTCGCCGTCGCGACAGCGCGCTTCCGACCGGCCTTCCACCACTGCTCAAGCATTTCGGACAGAAGTTCGAACGGATGCTCGTCGCGGCTCAGGTTACGATCCCGACCGGGCGACTGATGCTGATGATCCTCATCGCGCCGATCGCCATCTTCTTCGCGATTCTGCTGGTCATGGCGCTTCTGGGCATTCCGGTCGCGCTCGGCCGAATTGTGATGATTGGTACGTTTGCAGTTGTTGTGGGCGCATTCCTTCCGCTGATGTTCCTTCAGTTCAAGGCGAACAGAACCCGCAAGAAGATGCAGGACCAGTTTCCGACGGCGCTCGACGTATTCGTCCGCGGTTTGCGCGCCGGACACCCGATTGCCGCCGCGCTGGATCTTTTGACCGTAGAGATGCCGGATCCGATCGGCAGCCAATTCGGCGTCGTCGTCGACGAAGTCACCTATGGCGCCGAGCTTCGCGACGCGCTGCAGGCGATGGCCGACCGGTGGGATCTTGAGGACATGCGGATGTTCGTCGTCTCGCTTTCGGTGCAGAGCGAAACGGGCGGCAACCTCGCCGAAATTCTCGACAACCTTTCGACGGTGATCCGCGAGCGGCACTCTATGTACCTGAAGGTTCGCGCGCTCTCGAGCGAAGGCCGCATGACGGCCATTATGCTGACCGTGTTGCCAGTGTTCGCCTTTGCCATGTTGTTCCTGATGAACCCGTCTTTCTATCTGGATGTTGCCGATGACCCGGCCTTCATGCCGAGCTTCCTCGGACTGATCCTGATGTACGTCATCGGCTTCATCACGATCCGCAAGATGGTCGATTTGAAGGTCTAGAGTCGTATGACCGCGTTGCTCACCGAATATCCGCTTCTCCGCCTCGGCATCCTGCTGGGCCTGTTTGCGCTAGTCGTCGTCGGTGGTTATTTCGTGACCGCTGCAGTGACCGCGAGGCAGCTATCGCGGCGTCGCCTGATCGAAGGACCCGACAGCGGTCATCAGGTGGTGGGGGCATCGCTCCGTTCGCAGGCCGCCGAAAGCGCTTGGCTTAGGCTCGTCAACGGGATCGAGAAGGCAGGCCTTTCGCTCGTCGACACACGCGACGATTCGCTACGAAAGAAGCTCGCCGCGGCCGGTTTCACAGCGCCCTATGCACCGCGCATCTACACGCTGGTGCGTCTGGTAATGGTGATCGGCCTTCCGGTTTTGATGTTCGCCATTTTGTGGTCAACCGGCTCGTCGCCGGGAATTTTCAAAGTCTACGCCATCGTCGTGATTTCTGCGCTTGCGGGCCTCTACCTCCCGTCGGTCTTCATCGCTGCAAAGGCTGACCGTCGGCAGCGCGAAATCATCAACGGATTCCCGGACGCCCTCGATCTTATGCTGGTCTGCGTGGAAGCGGGCCTTGGCATGGACTCGGCGTTCGCGAGGGTCGGCATGGAAATGACGACTTCGCATCCCAAGCTCGCCGAGCAGTTCGGCGCAGTCGTGCTCGAGCTTCGCGCAGGTCGAAGCCACGAGGATGCTCTTCGTCGGATGGCTGATCGTGCTGGCGCCGAGGAGATCCGGGCATTCGCCACGTTGCTGATCCAGTCCTCAAAGCTGGGCTCCTCCATTGCGCAGACCTTGCGGGTCTATGCAGCCGAGATGCGTGAACACCGCCGGATGCGAGCCGAGGAAAAGGCTCACCGCTTGCCGGTGCTTCTATCAATTCCACTCGTCGGGTGCATGCTGCCGGTGATGATCGGCGTGTTGATGCTCCCGGCTATCATCAGGGTGATCAGGACACTGGTGCCGGCAATGGCAGGAGGCTGATATGAGACGGGGGGCAAATTCCTGGTTTCTACGACGATGCTGGCGGTTGCTGGCTGTGGAGGCCAGCAGGGCAAGCTTGAGATCCGCTCGACCCCAACGCCGCTAGCCCAGGGCCAGCGCGCAGTTCCGTACCGCATCGCGGAGGCTCGGGGGCAGCTCGCGCTTGGGAACGTGGCCCTCGCGCTCGAAGCCTTCCGTCTTGCCCAGCGCGAAGATCCGAACAACCCCGACGCGCTCGTCGGTATCGCAACCTGCTACGACCAGATGGGCCGTTTCGACCTTTCCCGCCGCAACTACGAGGCGGCGCTCGCACTGGCGCCCAGCAGCACGGAAATCCTTGGCGCATTGGCTTCGTCGTTGCAGCTGCAGGGGCGGACTGAAGAGGCATTGGGCGTCCGCCAGGAAATCGCGGCCCGGGCAGCGGCTTCGGCCGCACTTGAGCAAGCGGTTGCGGAAGTTCCCGCGCCGATGCGGAGCGCTCCCGAGACCGAGGCTGTCCAAACTGCCGCTGCAGCACCGGCGGTCATCGTCCCCGTCGAGCCGGTGCAAGTCGCGGCTGCTCCCGCCGTCGAAACGGCTCCTGCTCCCCGGACATGGGCGGCGGCACCGGTCGCGCTTTCCGTATCGACACCCGAGAGGGTTGGAGTCGACGTCCCGGCGATCCAGACCGCGCGTGTCGAGATGGTGGCTGAAGCCCCGGCACCGGTTCCGGCTGAGACTGCAGCAGCGCCGGCAGCCGCTTCGAAGCCCGCCGTGCAGACTGCAGCCGTAGGGCGCTCGGTCACGATCAAGCTTCCACCACCCCGACCCGTTCAGTCAGTTCCTGCGTCAAAGCCCGCAGCAGCTGTTCCGCTCGCTCCGGCCATGCCTTTGGACGAGCCGCCCCAGGAGGCCGTATTCGTGCCCTTGAAGCCTTACGTGCGGCCGGTCGCGGAGCCTGTCGTGGCGGAGGAGCGCGGCCCGCGCCTGGAACGCATGTCGATGGGTGAGATCGCGCTCATCACCGTGCCCAAGCCAGTATGGCAGCCGACCACGGTGGCGCGGAACGATCGCACCACCACGCTTCGCTTCGTCCCGCTTCGTCAGGCCTATGCGCTGCCGGTCAAGGTCCGGCTGCTGAATGCGGCCCGAGTGGATCGTCTGGCGGCACGCACCCGCGTCTGGCTCGCGGCTCGCGGGTGGCGCGGCCTCTCGATCGGCAATGCGCAGGCAACGCGAACGCGCAGCGTGATCCTCTATCCGGCGAACCAGCGTGCGCTTGCGCAGCGGCTCTCCGCCCAGTTCGGCTTCCCGATCGCACGTCGCGCTTCGGGGTCGCACATGGTCGTGCTTCTGGGAACGGACGCGGCCAGCCGCAAAGCCCTGCGTACAGTCCGCACATGATCGCCCTTGCGGTTGCGTTGGCATTGGCGGGCGCCAAGCCTGCACCCGCAGCCGTTGTCGTTCCTCCGGTCCAGCCGCTGAGCGAGGCGTCCTACGCTATCAAGGCAGGCCGCCTCGAGCAGGCGCGGCTGATGATCGGCAACGCGATCAAGGCCGGCGCGAAGGGTACGGAGATCGATCGCCTTATTGCGGACCTCGCCTACGCTTCCGGCGATTATCAGTCCGCGCTTCCAATCTACCTGCAGCTGCTCGTCGCCAATAAAGGTGACGGGGTCATGTACGAGAATGCCGGTGTCGCCGCGATGCGGCTCGGCGATTTGGCTCAGGGCGAGAAACTGCTCGATCGCGCCACCACCTATCCGACGGCGACCTGGCGGGCCTGGAACGCGAAGGGCGTTGCTGCCGATTATCGCGCTAATTGGGCCGTTGCCGACCAGGCGTACGCTCAGGCTGCCCGGCTCGCACCTGATCGCGCTGAAGTGCTGAACAATGTCGGTTGGTCCCTGCTGGTCCGCGGCCAGTGGAGAAATGCCCTCGCGAAGTTCGAACAGGCGGCAGCGATCGACCCGAAGTCTCCGCGCATTGCAGCCAATCTGGAACTCGCCCGCGCGGCAGTCACCGAGGACTTACCGCAGCGACGGGCCGGGGAAAGCGAAGGCGACTGGGCAGCCCGGCTCAACGATGCAGGAGTGATTGCAAGAGTGCAGGGTAACAATCGCAAGGCCGTCGCGGCCTTCACGCAGGCAATTCAGGCTCGCAGCCAATATTATGCGAGGGCGGCAAACAATCTGGCAATGGCGCAGGTCGCCAAGTGAACCTGGCAATCGAGGCGCCGCAGTGGCTGGCGCTCTTACTCTCGGCCCTGTTGGTCGCGGCCGCCGTTGAAGACGCAATCCGCCTTCGGATCTCCAATATCACGGTCCTGCTGGTCCTGATCGGAGCGATTGTGGCCGCGGTGCTCGTTGGTCCCGAAATCAGCCTCTGGAAGAATCTGGTCGTCTTCCTTGGGCTGCTGGCGGTCGGGACGCCGATGTTCGCAGCAGGCAAGCTTGGTGGCGGAGACGTAAAGTTACTCGCCGCCGCGGGTCTCTGGTTCGACTTCGCCGGGGGCTTGTGGATGCTGATCTGCGTAGCAATTGCCGGCGGAGTGTTGGCGCTGATCGTCATCGCACTCCGTGCGTTCGGCTGGAGCGAGGGCTGCGCCAACGCGTCGTCCTGCTCCGGCCCAAGGCCGGTATCCCCTATGGCGTTGCGATCGCTGCCGGAGCGCTCATCGCAATGGCGCTCGAGAGGGTGTGACCTGACCCAAAAGAAAAAGGGCCGAGCTCCCCTGGGGAACCCGGCCCTGTAATCGTCAGTCGCTGGAGCCTTTAGGCGCCCGCGATTTCCGTGCTGTCGATCTTGAGGCCCGGACCCATGGTCGAGCTGATCGCGATCTTCTTCACGAACTTGCCCTTTGCGCCCGACGGCTTCGCCTTGACGATCGCGTCCATGAAGGCAGTGAAGTTCTCCTTGAGGTCGCCCTCGGAGAAGCTCGCCTTGCCGATGCCGGCGTGGATGATGCCCGCCTTCTCGACGCGGAACTCGACCTGGCCCGACTTGGCGTCGGTGACGGCCTTGGTGACGTCCATGGTGACGGTGCCGAGCTTCGGGTTCGGCATCAGGCCCTTGGGGCCCAGCACCTTACCGAGGCGACCGACGACGCCCATCATATCCGGCGTCGCGATAACGCGGTCGAAATCGATCTGGCCGCCCTGGATGGTCTCCATCAAGTCCTCGGCTCCGACTACGTCGGCGCCCGCCTTGGTGGCTTCCTCTGCCTTCGCGCCCTTGGCGAAAACGGCGACGCGGACGGTCTTGCCCGTGCCCTTCGGCAGGTTGACGACGCCACGGACCATCTGGTCGGCGTGGCGCGGGTCTACGCCGAGGTTGAGAGCAACTTCGACGGTCTCGTCGAACTTAGACGTGGCGTTCTGCTTCACCAGCGCCAGCGCCTCGTCCACCGCGTAGAACTTCTCGCGGTCGACCGAACCGGCCTGTGCCTTCTGCTTCTTGGTCTGCTTCGTCATGGCTTAGCCCTCCACAACCTGGAGGCCCATCGCGCGAGCGGAGCCTTCGATGATCTTCGTTGCCGCCTCGATGTCGTTGGCGTTGAGGTCCTTCATCTTGGCCTCGGCGATTTCAGCGAGCTTCGAGCGCTTGATGGTCCCCGCGCTGACCTTGCCCGGCTCCTTCGAGCCCGACTTGAGGTTCGCTGCCTTTTTCAGGAGGAAGCTCGCCGGCGGCGTCTTCGTCGTGAAGGAGAAGCTGCGGTCCGCATAGACGGTGATGACCGTCGGGATCGGGGCGCCCTTCTCGAGTTCCTGCGTGGCGGCGTTGAACGCCTTGCAGAATTCCATGATGTTCACGCCGCGCTGACCCAGCGCCGGACCGATCGGCGGCGACGGGTTCGCGATGCCCGCGGGCACCTGCAGCTTGATATAGCCTGTGATTTTCTTTGCCATGTCACTCTCGTTTCAAGTTTAGCGGTCCAAGCGATCGCACGAGGCGACCTCCCGCAGCTTTTCCGATGATGTGTCGGAAGCCGGGGCCCATAGCAGATTGAGCCCGTGAAACAATGCCCGAGCGCTCTAGCGCTGGTCCTTGAACTGCGGCGAGGGCTGCAATGCCCTGGCGATGGCGACCGCGCGAGCCGGCTCGATCGGCTTGGAGGGGTAGGCGTCCAGCACGATCGACGGGACCAGCCGCTGCGTCAGGTCGGAATAGGTGAAGCCGGGAAGGCCGTTTCGAGGACCGGTTGCCGCCACGATTGCGTCTACGTCGGCATCGGAAAATCCGAGCTCCGCCAGTCGCGGTCCGAGGAGCGCGCGCCGCCCGTCATCGTCCGGGCGGCCGAAGATCAGATGCTCGGCGGATCGGCGCTTAACTGCCGGATCGAGCGCTTCGTACCGGTTCGTGCACATGATGACTGCCGCTGGCAGCCGCTCGTTCGCCAACCGGTCGACGCCCCGGATGAAGGCGTTGACGCCACTCACGTCCTCGTGGTGCATTTCGGCGGTCTCGCGGGACTGCGCGAGAGCATCGGCCTCGTCGACCAGGAGGATGACGGCTCCTTCGTTGCTGCCCTTCGCCTTCATCGCCGAAGCTTCCTTCACCGTGTAGTCGAAGGCGCCAGAGATGAGCTGCGTCATCTCTCCAACTTTGCCTTTCCCTCTCGCGGAAAGACTCAGGGCAGTAGGACGATGGCGATGTGCTCTTGTCGGGCGACTGCATCGCCGATTGTCTCCGCAATTTCGGTTTTGCCTGATCCAACGTCGCCCCGAGGATGACAAGGGGTGGCCGGTGAAGAACCGATTCAACCAGAAGCTTTGCACCCGGATGATGGTGATCGCCCCAGCGCCTCAGTCCCCGAGGGTTGACCAGCAGGGACAGGATCTTCGTCAGCTTGGCTTTGTGCTCATCCAGGCCAACCAGACGATCTAGTCGCTCGCGGGCCGTTGGATGCGGATAGGTCATCTTCCGCTCGAACAATGTCGCGAAGTCAATCATGCTTTTCCGCCAAAACTGATTTGTGACTTCATATGGCTCCGCGGCCCAGATCGGCAATGGATTGACTACAAGAATCCAGCCTGTCGATGTGCGGCGTATTCGTGGTATGATATTTCCGTGGGGCAACCACGGAGGCAAGCGCCATGAGAAGGCTTGTACTTGTCGGTGTCGTTGCATTGCTTGCCGGATCCGCGGTTCATACCGAGGCCAGGCCGGCGCTGACCTGGGGTCCGGCGCCGCCATCGCTCCCGAAAGGCGCGAAGCTCGCGGTCGTGTCAGGCGATCCGGGGCAGGCCGGGCCGTTCGTCATCCAGCTGAAGTTTCCGCCGGGTTATGCCGTCCCGCCGCATCGCCATCCGACGGATGAACATGTGACGGTGGTCCATGGCGCCCTGACGCTCGGGATGGGCCGGTGATGGATGAGGGCAGGAGAACGGTCCTGGGCCGAGGGGACTCGGCCGTCGCACCCGCCAACATGAACCACTATGCATCGACGACCCAGGGCGCGACGGTGCAGATCAGCGCACGCGGTCCCTTCCAGATCACCTACGTGAATCCGGCAGACGATCCGCGGCTTTAGATTAGTGGCGCCACGCTAGAGCGATCGTAGAAACTGCAGACCTGCTCGTCCCCCGGAGGCCCATCGTACCTCGCCCGCAAGCTTGCCGAGCACATCGTGTTGCAGAGTGATGACTTCCCCTACGTTGAAAGCGGCGGACGTCTGCAACTGGCACCCGTCTCTGGAGATGTCCGTGACCACCACCTTCTCCTCAAGGCCGTTGGCTCGAGACGCCAAGATTTCAAGCGCAATGTCGCGGTGAAGCTCGCCTTCAGATGACGGGAAGTTGGCGTTCTGCATCGTCGTTCCTGATAAGTCCGAAGCTCAAACAGCATAGCGGAGGTCTATGTCTGTTCGAAGAAATGGCTTCGGCAAGTGCCGTTCTGGGACTCCGTTTCGAGCGATCTTGCACGGCCCGGTCTGCGCAACCTCCGCCTCCTGGGATCGTTTGAGCGTCCACAGGGGTGAATTGGAGGAAGTGTGGAGTACGTCGACGTCGCAAGCCTCGTCAGTTTTTTCGGGCTGTTTTTCGGCATCCTGATGTTGACCGGTGGGCTCTACGCCAGGCGTGGCGACAGGCTTCGCCACAGGGCGGGCGCGGCAGTGCTCGCGGGATTCACCGCCTTGCTCGGCCTGCTGGCGCTCGGCGCCGGATTTGTCGGCATTTTGCGGGGTTAAGAATCCGGCCACTTGGCCCGGACGCAGTGTCCGTATATCGGTAGTCATCAGTTCTTTGGGGGAGGGACTTACGAGAGCGGAACTCATCTTTGCGGCCGCCTATACCTTGTGCGCTCTCGTCGCGTTAAAGGCATCGAGGATGCGGTCGGACCCCGCCACCGCGGGCACGGCTCCATTCTGGCTACGGATCGCGATCGTGTGCGGCCTTTTCGCGCTGCTCAGGGCATTTGACGCTCAGATGGCGGTCAGCGCCGCTGTCCGCGATTTCTCGCATTCGGCCGGCCTGACGGACTGGAAGCGGCCGGGCCCGTACATCATGATCGCGGCGCTTCTCGCATTCGGCGCAGCCATAGTCGGCCTGTTCCTGTTCCGGTTCCGAACCCTGCACCGATCGGTGCCTCTGGGTGCCTTCGCAATCATCGTGCTGGCGCTTCTGGCGGTTGCGCATAGTGCATCGCTTCATTTCACCAGCGTCGTGCTGCAAGCCATGATCGGCCCTTTAACGGTCAGCCGAATCATAGAGGCAGCATTGCTCTTGCTGCTTGGATATTCCGCGATCTGGTTCATCCGGGATGCCGGTCGACCGGAGCAAATCTTGGTTGCTGATCGAGGCCTTCCGTCCCAGAATTAGACATGATCGCTTACTGCTGATTTCAGGCGATGACGTCGCCACGATTCAGGTGTAAAATCAAGTTGTTGCTTCACGAACATTGTGGAGGCGATGGTGAACGCGATCATGGCCGTGGCAATGACGGCAAACGAGGTCTGTGCGAGCTTCAGAAAACTGAAGAGGCACGGCCGACCAATGAGCAACGGGACGAAGCGGCGATAGGCTGCTGAAAGCCTGGACATCGCGAACCGACGCGCGATGCGCGGTTGCAGCACTGAATCCTGAAACGAAACGCGCCGAATTTCCGACGGTTAACTCGCTTGGGTTAATGTGTTAGTTAAGCTGTAATCGACGATAGTCCGGGGGGAGACCATGAGATCGAGAATGCTGCACGCCGCCGTTGCGGCGGCGCTGATGTGCACCGGCACCGCGTCTCGCGCCGCGGATTTCATTTTCACATTCGGAACCGACTCTTCCGATCCGATCCTCAACAATGCCGTTGCCGGAACAGTGACCGGACGGATCCTCGGTCTGCCGGATGACGGCACGGCAGCTGCGATCCAGGTTCTGATCGACAGCTATTCGCCCGACGGGTCGCTAGCCTATCCGATCGACGCAACCTCTTGGTTCTCGCAATTCGAAAATTCATTCACAGTGGATGGCGGAGTGATCATTGCCGCGGCATTCCACGCGGACAACGACTTCTTCAGCCCGTCGCTCGACCGGCTCTACATTAATATTCCCATCTATGGGTCGGGCGGCACGAACTACGCGTCGCTGGGCTCGAACAACGGAACCTCCATCTGGAACAATCAGGGTTTCGGCGCAGTCACGTTCACCCGGATTGACGGGGCCGTTCCGGAGCCGGCCACCTGGGCGCTGATGTTGCTTGGTTTTGGTGCGGCTGGAATGGCTTTGCGCCGGAAGCGCGCTCAACTGGCGATCGCCTGACGCGAGCATAAAAAAGGGCCGCCGAAGCGGCCCTTTATGAATTCGGGATCGACTAGTCTTACTTGACGCGTTCGACCTGTTCGAACTCAAGCTCGACCGGCGTAGCGCGGCCGAAGATCGAAACGGACACCTTGACGCGGCCGCGGTCGAAATCCAGCTCTTCGACGACGCCGTTGAAGCTTGCGAACGGACCGTCGAGGACTTTCACCGCATCGCCGATCTCGTAATCGACCTTGACCTGCGCCTTCGGTGCGGCGTGGGCGGCTTCCTCCTTCGTCGAAAGGATGCGCGTGGCTTCCGCTTCGGTGATCGGCTGCGGCTTTCCGCCGGGGCCAAGGAAGCCGGTGACCTTCGGCGTGTTCTTGACGAGGTGATAGACCTGGTCGTTCATCGCCAGCTTGGCGAGGACGTAGCCGGGGAAGAACTTGCGGTCCGACGTGACCTTCTTGCCGCGGCGGATCTCGGTGACCTTCTCGGTCGGGACTTCGACGGCTTCGACCTGGCTTTCGAGGCCGAGGCGCGTGGCTTCGGACAGGATTGCGTCCTTCACCTTGTTCTCGAAGCCCGAATAGGCGTGGATGATATACCAACGGGACATGATGCTTGCGGTTTCCCTGTTTCGCGTCAGCCGACGAGGCCGAGCAGGAAGCGGACGATCGCGCTGAAGAACGAATCGACCGCGAAGAAGAAGAGGGCGAGCAGCGCCGTCATGATCAGCACCATGATCCCGGTGCGGACAGTTTCGTTCCAGGTCGGCCACACGACCTTGGAAGCCTCGCTGCGCACCTGCCGGATGAATTCGCCTGGTGAGGTCTTGGCCACCTGAGATTTACCTCTTCGAGATAGAAAAACGCTCCGCGAACCCGAAGGCCGGCGGAGCTGAAAGCGACTTAGCGATACCGCCTCGAGTCTTCAAGGCTGGCAGGAGTGGAGGGACTCGAACCCACGGCCCTCGGTTTTGGAGACCGATGCTCTACCAACTGAGCTACACTCCTGCGGCCGGGCAGCGACTTATGCGGCGAACGGCGGACGCGCAAGGGCGCGGTCAGTCAATTATCTTGCGCAGGGTTCGGACCATGAAGGCGGTCGACCAGCCGATGAGCACGAAGCCGATCAGCGATTCGAGTGCGCCGACCAGCCGCCATTCCTCGGCGAAGTTGGATGCAGCCGTACCGAGCGTCGCGTAGCAGGACGCGGAGTAATAGAGCGCCTCTTCCATGGACCGGAGCGCGCCGACGTATCGAAAGAAGACCGCGAAAATCAGGATTTCGATGAAGTGCAGCACGAAGAGAAGCAGGCCGTAGGTTCCCATCAGCGCGGCCGCGCGAAGACCGAACTCGTTGGGAATCGATCTCTCGTCGTGAAGGTGCAGCGCCCTCGAAATGCCGACCAGGCCGGAGCTGTGGATGAGGACCATAAGCAGGACGAAGCCCGCAACCGCAGCGAGTTGCAGGCCGAGATCGACGACGATCACTTCATCAGACAAAGCCTCGCTCCTTCAGCCGAGCAGGCTCAACGCGAGACGCCTGCGGTTGTTCTCAGGCGGCGATGTCGAAGGGCTGGATTTCACCCGACAGATAGAGATTGCGCGCCTTGGTCCGCGACAGCTTGCCCGAGCTCGTGCGCGGCAGAGACCTCGGCGGAACGAGCTCGACGATCGGCGTGATGCCGGTGATCGCACGGACGCGCTCGCGGATGTCGTCGCGAAGACGGCCGCGCTCGGTCGGATCGGACACGCGGCAATGGACGAGAACGGCGGGCGTTTCTTCGCCTGACGGCCCGGTGATCGCGAAGGCCGCGATGTCGCCGGACTTGAAGCCGGGCAATTGCTCGACCGCCCACTCGATATCCTGCGGCCAGTGGTTGCGGCCGTTGATGATGATCATGTCCTTGGCGCGGCCGACGATGAAGATGTAGCCGTCGGACATGTAGCCCATGTCACCGGTATCCAGCCAATTGTCCTTGAGGCAGGCCTCGGTCGCTTCCGGGTCGCGGTAATAGCTATGCATGACCGAGGTGCCGCGGACGAATACTCGTCCGATGTCGCGGTCGTGGAGGACGTTGCCGTCTTCGCCTCGGATCTCGATCTCCATGCCTTCGACCGGCTTGCCGCAGTTGACGATAGCACGATAGCGGCGGGGGCGACCGTCAGCGCCGCTGGCTCCGCCATTGAGCACTGTTTCTTCGACCAGCTCGAGACGAATGCCTTCGCCGGGCGGCATGAGCGAAACCGCCAGCGTGGCTTCGGCTAGGCCGTAGCTCGGGCAGAAGGCCGATGCTTGGAAGCCCGCGTCCGCGAATGCGTCCACGAACGCCTGCATGACGTCGGGACGGATCATGTCGGCGCCGTTGCCGGCGATCCGCCAGCGCGACAGGTCGAACCGGTCTTCGGCGCGCGTCTGCGAAGACATGCGGCGGGCGCAAATGTCGTAGCCGAAGGTCGGCGAATAGCTGACGCTGGTGCCTGGATTGCGAGTGATCATGTCGAGCCAGGCAAGGGGCCGGCGCGCGAAATCTTCCGTCTTCAGGTAGTCGACGGACATCTGCATCGCCATCGGCGAGAGCATGCAGCCGACGAGGCCCATGTCGTGGTACCAGGGGAGCCACGAAATGCAGCGATCGCTGTCGAGCACCTGCAGGCCAATTCCGTGAGCGCGAAGGTTCGACAGGAGCTGGCGGTGGGTAACGGCGACGCCGTGCGGGAAGCGGGTCGATCCGCTCGAATACTGGAGGTAGGCGACCTCATCCGCATCGGGGAGCGGAAGCTCGGCGGTGCCGACTTCGATTTCTGAGAGGCTGTCCCAGTCGCGCGCGGGCACGCCACGGTCGGTGCCGGCCTCATCCGCATAAGTGAGCAATTCAGGCGCGCAGAGGAAGAGCGACGGGTCGCTGCTCGCGAGCATCACCTTCAGCTGTTCAACATAGGCTTCACGACCGCCAAAGCTGGTCGGCAGCGGGAGGGGAACAGGCCAAAGGCCCGCGTAGACTGCGCCGAAGAAGCATGCCGCGAAATCCGCGCCGGTCTCGGCCACGAGCGCAACCCGGTCGCCAGGCTTCAGGCCCATTGCGATGAAGCGCTGCGCATGGGCGAGCGAATCCTCGCGCAGATCCGAGTACGGATAAGAGCGCTTGAGCTGACCTCGAGCATCGTGGAAATTCATTCCGCGGCGGCCCCGGGCGGCATAGTCTAGAGCCTCGCCAAGCGTCGCGAAGTCCGCGATGCGGCGGGGTTCTGCGTCCAAAGTCGCGGTAGCGCCTGCAGGAGCGAGGTCGGCTACGATCGTGGTGTTCCGGTCGAGCAAGCCTTCACCCTGGTCGTTAAATGCCCGCCAAAAGGCGCGGCGGAACTCCCGCATCGCTGCGGGCCGGGTTGTAGTGGTGTGCGAGTGTGGCACAATTTGGGCCAATGTACGCTCGCAAGTCCGCCAGACCGCGCAAGCCGCTGAACGGAGAGCGGCTTCATGAGCTTGCTCTTTTCTATCTCGGCAAGTTCGCGACCACCCGCGCGAAGCTCAGCACATACCTGAACCGCAAGGTTCGAGAGCGGGGCTGGGAAGGCGAGGGGCCGCCCGAAATCGAACGGTTGGTGGAGCGCCTGGCTGCGAGCGGGCTGATTGATGACGCCGCCTACGCGCTTTCCAAGTCCCGATCCCTGTCTGAGAGAGGTTATGGCGCGTCACGGGTCCGCCAGTCCCTCCGGATGGCCGGAGTCGAAGAAGAGGACGGCGCTGCAGCCCGTGAACTGGCCGCAGAGGAAGCCGCGGCGGCGGCTCTGCGCTTTGCCCGACGAAGGCGCATAGGGCCTTTTGCGGATGGAATTCCTGAGCGAAAAGAGCGAGAAAGGGCTTTGGCGGCGATGATCCGCGCCGGACACAGCTTTGAGCTGGCCCGCAAGGTAGTCGACGCTGAGCCGGGTAGCGAGATCGACCTTGAAGAACTTCGCGAGAAAGGTAGTTAAGTCGGTTTCCCGACACTCTGACACATGTTAGTGGAGCGTTGTGCAGCGCAAGAGAACAGCAACGGCACCAGAGCCACAACCCGAGCCCGCGCCCGCGCCCGAACCCGCGCCCGTGGCCGTCGATGAGCCACGTGTGATGGACAGCGAATCCGAAATGGATCCCGTCGTGGGCCGCGTGAAATGGTTCGACGCGACGAGAGGTTTCGGGTTCGTGGTTAGCGACGCGCTGGACGGCGATATCCTGATCCACTTCAGCGTCCTTCGCGAGCACGGACGGCGGAGCCTTCCAGAGGGCGCACTGGTCGAATGCGTGCCGATGCGGCTCGACCGGGGCCTGCAGGCGAAGAGAGTCATTTCGATCGACGTCGGCTCGGCAGTGACTGCGCAACCTCGTCCGAACCGCTCGACGACCAAGGATGTTGACCGTAAGGCTTTGTCCGAAGCTGCAGGTGAGTTCGAGCCAGTAGAGGTAAAATGGTTCAATCGCGTAAAGGGCTATGGGTTCGTCAATCGGGTGTCGGATCCCGAATCGCACGACATTTTCGTCCACATGGAGACGGTCCGGAATTCCGAGGTCGGGGATTTGGAACCGGGACAACGGATCGAAGCACGCATCGCGGAAGGGAAGAAGGGCCTGACCGCGGTCGAGCTTCAATTGGGATCGTCGGACGAGCACTGACAGCTGTGGCAATTGCGGCGACCAGCGCCTGCGGTTCAGCAACCGCGACCTCTGATGCCCCGCTGGAACAGTCCCCCGCCGGGCTCGAGCAAATTCCGCTGACAATCAAGACCGCAAGCGGCGAGCACCGCTTCACCGTCGAAGTCGCGCAGACGCCGGAGCAGCAGGCACAGGGCCTCATGTTCAGGCAGTCGCTCGCCGCCAACCAGGGCATGATTTTTCCGCGCGACCCGCCCGGGGACGCAAGCTTCTGGATGAAGAATACGCTCATTCCGCTCGATCTCCTGTTCATCCGGCCGGACGGGTCGATCGTGCGCATCGCCGAGAATGCAGTTCCGATGTCGCTCGATCCTATTCCATCGCTGGAGCCGGTCGGTGCCGTGCTCGAGATCAACGGCGGCCGCTCTGCCGAGCTGGGAATCAAGCCGGGCGACAAGGTCACCTGGCGCCACTGACGCCCGTGATGCTTGCGCTCGCCGCCCGAGAGGGCAGATGCGCGGCCCATGGGATTCTGGTCTCGAACATTCACCTGGTGGAACGGTGCCACCTGGGGCACCGGCCTCTTCACCCGCCTTCATGGCGAGGAAGTCGCTCGCGATGATGCCGGCAACATCTACTATCGTGACAAGAAGAAACCGGCTTCTCGCTGGGTGATTTACAACGGCTCCAATGACGGCAGCCGCGTGCCGCCCGAGTGGCAGGCATGGCTCAAGGGCACGATCGACGATGTGCCGGACAAGGCGCTGCCGCCGAAGCGGAAGTTCGAGAGGCCGGCAGAGGTCAATCCGACCGGCACAATGGCCGCGTTCCGTCCCGACGGTTCGCTTTCCAAGGGTGGCCTCCGTCCGGCATCGACCGGCGACTACCAGCCCTGGACGCCAGACTGAGCGTGAATCGACTAGCATCGACCGGTGTGCTGCTCGGGCTGCTTCTCGCGGCCGGCTGCCAGCGCGGGCAGGACGAGAGCCAGGGCAACCGGGTCCAGCTTCCCAAAGCGGCCGCCGGTCCCGGGCAGCAGGTCGGCGTTACGCCGATGCAGGACCGGGTCGCGGTGATCGGCCTGCTCAACAAGCGCAACGGCATCGTCCGGGATCTTCAGATGAAGCCGGGAATGTCGGTTCGTGTAAAAGATGTGATCGTCCGCCTGCGTGCATGTGAAGCGACTGCGCCATGGGAGAATGAAAAGCTGACCGGCGCCTTTCTTCAGCTCGACGTTCAGCAGCCGGATTCGACCTGGCGGCGGGTGTTCTCAGGTTGGGTTTACAAGGAATCGCCGTCGCTCAACGTCGTCGAGCATCCGATCTACGATGTCTGGCCCAAGAGCTGTGCGATGACATATCCTTCCGCAGCCCCGAACCGGCCGCGCCGGTCGCTTCGAACAACCGGTCGAGCGCCAGAAGGTCTGGGACGGGAGACCGTGCGGAACCCGCAACCGAGCCCGCGACCGAACCGTCGACCCCAGAGACCGCACCGGCGACCGAGCCCGTGCCTCCTCCACCGAGCGCACCGCCGAGTAACGCCACATAGGCTTTGCGGGAGATGCTCACCGCGCCGAGCGAGGCGAGGTGGGACGTCATGAACTGGCAGTCGAGAAGCGTAAACCCGCCCACCTTCAGTCGCGCGACCAGCCAGGCCAGTGCTACTTTCGAAGCGTCGGTCATCCGGCTGAACATGCTTTCACCGAAGAAAGCTCGTCCGAGCTTCACGCCGTAGAGCCCGCCGACCAGCTCACCGTCATTCCAGACCTCGACAGAATGGGCATGCCCCGACCCATGCAGTGCGAGCATCGCGCGCTCGATGTCGTCGTTGATCCACGTCTCGTCGCGGTCCGCGCAGGCGGCAATCACCGCAGGAAAGTCACGGTCCATCGTAACGGTGAAGCGGCCGGACCGGATTGTGCGGCGCAGCGATTTCGAAAGGTGAAATCCTTCGAGAGGAATTACCGCTCGCGATCGCGGCTCGACCCAGAACAGTTCGGACGCCTGGCGGCTGTCGGCCATCGGGAAGATACCGGCGGCATATCCCTGCAGTAACAGGCGTGGGTCGAGGCGACTCATCGTCTGGGAATATGAGCCGTTTTCAGGACCTTGTCAGGAGAGGCAAAGCCTAGAGGATTTCGCGTACGAGATCCTGCGGACGACACAGCCGAACGCCCTTGTCGGTCACGACCAACGGCCGATTGATGAGGATCGGATGCTCCATCATTGCGTCGAGGATTTCGTCGTCGGTGACATCCGGTCGGGTCAGGCCCAATTCGGAGGCGATCGGTTCCTTCGCGCGCAATCCCTCTCGCGGGCTGATGCCTGCGCGTTCGTACATTTGCCGCAGCTCTTCGCGGGTCGGAGGGGCCTTCAAATATTCGACGACATTCGGCTCGAAGCCGGTTTCCCGAATGATTTCAAGGGTTTTACGCGAGGTCCCGCAGAGCGGATTGTGGTAGATCGTTACGTTCATGTCACGGACACTTTCTAGTTCCTAGTCCGGCTTTCGCAACGGGCGTAGCCGCTGATGCGGTCCAATCTCACGGCGAACCATTGTCGCGTTGCCGGAACGATGTTGCTCAATCGTCGTTTCCTCGCGCGTGACATGCACCGTTCGCCGGGGTTTCCGGGTCCCGGGCATGGTCCGGAAGATCAACAATCGGGAGAAAAACGATGCAAAAATCAATTCTGGCAGTCGTACTGGCTAGCTCGGTCTCGCTGGCAGCTTGCGCAACGGACAGCCGCACGGCTGGTGACGTCGCGCAGGGCGCGGCGATCGGTGCAGCCGGCGGCGCAGCCGTTGGCGCAGTGGTGCCGGGTGTGAACGTGATCGAAGGCGCCGCTGTTGGCGCAGCGATCGGCGGTCTCGCCGGCGCAGTCTGGGCCGACCAGAACAATGACGGCTATGTCGACGGCTACGTGTCGAATGGCCAGTATTATGCTGGCACCCCGCAGGGTTACGATCCGACGCTTCGCCGCGTCGCGACCGGCGCTCTCGGTGGCGCAGCGCTCGGCGCAGTTGCTGGCGCGGTCATTCCGGGCGTCAGCACGCTCGAAGGTGCGGTGATCGGTGCCGCCGTCGGCGGTCTCGCCGGCGCGATCTGGGCCGACCGCGACAATGACGGCCGCGTGGACGGTTATGTCTACAATGGCCAGTACTACAACGGTGCGCCGCAGGGTGCTGCGCCCGCGCCGACATATACTCCGCCGGCACGCTCGGGTGAGCGCGGCTAATCGCCGGAGTACATGTGAACATTAGGCGTACAGTGCGCACCGGTCCCCAGCGGCCGGTGCGCATTCTTTCGAGGTTCGGCGGCGGCCTTGCAGCGATTGCGTTCGCGGCCGCCGCTCCTCTTTCGCCCGCCGGCGCGCAGAGCACTTTGCCGATTGCCGCGGCAGCTGCCGCGAACGGCGTTTCCGATTTCTACAAGGCTCGTGACGGCCGCCCGCTTTGGTTCTCGCAGAACGGCCGCCAGGCCGACGTCCTGCTAGAGATCCTGGCCAGCGCCGAACTCGACGGGCTGAGTCCCGACCGATACCGCGTCGAAGACCTTAAGCGGGTCGTTCAGGCAGCGTCCGATTCAGGAAGCTCACGCGCTATGCGCCGCGCGGACAAGCTGCTGAGCCAGGCGCTCGTTGACTATGTGCGGGATGTCAGGACCGCGCCCCGCACCGACACCATCTACGTCGATTCCGATCTGAAGCCGTCGCCGCCGAGCGCGCGCGCGATCCTCGATGCGGCGGCCAAAGCGCCGTCGCTCGAAACCTATGTCGCGGAGATGCGGTGGATGAACCCGCTCTACGCTCAGCTTCGGCAGGCGTTGGCGTCCGGTTCCTACAGCCCCGAGCAAAGCGACCTCATCCGCTTGAACCTGCAGCGTCTACGCGAGCTGCCTGCCGGTGATGGCCGCTACGTGCTCGTGAATGCGGCGGCCCAGCGGCTCTTCATGTACGAGGGTGGCGAGGCCGTGGACTCGATGCGCGTCGTCGTCGGCAAGCCGATCTATCCGACGCCGATGATGGCGGCCTACATCCGCTTCGCGAATCTCAATCCATACTGGTACGTGCCCGCCGACCTCGCGGCCGAGCGCATCGCCCCGAACGTAGTCAAACAGGGCCTGCCCTACCTTCAGCGCCAGGGATATGAGGTGGTTTCGGACTTCGTCGGCGAGCCGCAGATTATCGATCCGACCACCATCGACTGGCAGGCCGTCGCCGACGGCCGGCAGAAGGTGCTCATCCGCCAGCAGCCAGGCGCGCACAATTCGATGGGCCGCATCAAGTTCATGTTCCCGAACAGCGAGGGCGTGTACCTGCACGACAATCCCGAGCGCGAGCTCTTCGAGCAGGCGGCACGCCTCTACAGCGGCGGCTGCGTCAGGCTCGAATCCGCGTGGCGGCTGAGCCGTTGGCTGTTCGGACGCGACCTGACATGGAAGGGCGCGGGGGCCGAGGAAGAAGTCAAGCTCGATAAGCCCGTGCCGGTTTACATCACATACCTGACGGCAGTCCCCGACGGCTCGCAGGTCGCCTTCCTCGACGACGTCTACGGCCGCGACAAGGCGCGGCTCGCGCGGCAGGGCGATGGCGGGCTGATAGCGGCCGCGCGCTAGTCTGCGTCAGAGAGACCAGTTCGCCACGTAATCGAGCCGGTAAGGGATCGGCTGCCCGTCCGCGTCCAGCGCTGGCCGAAACCGCAACCGCCGGTAGATCAACGGGCATAGGCCGCTGTCGACGTAAGGGTCGCCGCTGGAACGTGTCACCCGGCATTCCGTCGGAACTCCGCTCGTATCGAGCCGGAGCGAAAGCATTGCGCGTCCGTAGGGCAGGCGCCCGCCCGTAAGGTCACGATAGTCGCCGCGGTTGAGATTGCGGATCAGCCGGGCTGGCGTGTAGCCGCTGAAGTCTCCCGAACCGCCGCCTCCGCGGCCGGATCCAGCGCCTCCCGCGCCCGGCCCGGTTCCTGCGGAGGCTGCCCCTGATTGCGCAGCACTTTCCGTGCCGGCGACCGGCGCGGCGACGACCGGTGGCTTGGCTGGAACGACGATCTTCGGCGTCGGTGCTACTACCGGCGTTGGTTCGGCCTTTTTGCCGGCTGCGCCTTCCACTTCTTTTGCGCGATCGGCCTTGGGTTGTGGGGAGGCGGAACCGGAGGAGGCGGGGCAGCTCCTTGATGTCGAACGTCTTCAAACTTTCGACGACCTGGCGGACGCTATGGACGTTCAGTCCAGTCAGGATCACCGCGCCAAGCACGACGTGAACGATTGCGACGCCCGCAAGCGCCTTCGCGCGATCTTCCCGAGCAGTGGCGGTGTAACTGGCCATCGACGCGTTCCCGATGAGCAACGCGTATCATGCGCGAAAGTTTTCGGATGCAGCGATTGTAGCGTCCGCCTTCGACCCATTGCAGACATTACGAAGGCGTGAGAACGTGGGCCGGGGCGCCTGCCATGGACACCTTCGAATATATCACCGCGCTTGTGGCCGTCGTGATTGGTTTGGCCATCGCCGATCTTGCGACGAGCCTGCATCGCCTCCTGCGTAACCGCAAACGAGTTCGCTGGGATTGGGTGGCGCCGCTATCCGCTCTGCTAATCCTGGCTGAACTGTTCAACCTGTGGTGGCGCTGGCACGGCTTCAGCGGAACGACCGCCGGTCAGGTTGTTCCTTATTTTCTCGCACTAATCCTCATTTTTCTCGCCGCATGTATTACGCTTCCCGATGAGGTGCCGGCGGACGGCATCGACCTAGCTCACCACTTCGACGAGAACCGAAGGTACTTTTGGTTTGTCTATGCGAGTTATGTCGCGTTGTTGATTGCGCTTATCTCGATACGCGACCTGCACAATGGACTCACGGCAAGAGCCCTCCTTTCAAGATACTATTTTGATTATCCATGGCTCGTCGCGGCCTACGCGATGATCTTCGTTCGCAAGCGCTGGATCAACGGCATCGTGATGCTCGCGTCACTCGGTTGGCTGGTGATCGGCCTCAATCTCTGGGGACGAACGCCCGACCTGCCCCTCTGAGACCGTTGCTAATCAAACAAGGAGTGTGGCTCTCGGCCCTTCATCAGAACAATGTCTGCTTTCGACCCATTGCAGATATTAGAACGCCTGCCGGGGCTAGGGCTGAAGTAGACCGACGGGAAAATGCCAGTCCGCGGAGGCACGGAAAAAGCGGCCCAGCCCTTTAAGGGACCGAACCGCTTTTCACCCTCGCTTGTCACGAGAAGAGCGACGCTCAATCCGCAACCAACGGGACAGGGGGCGTCCCTGCGGACCGTAACCGATAAAGACCTGGGGAGAGTATTGGTTCCTACGGCGAGTCCGCATGGCGCCGTCGTTCGTTTCATGGGTCGAGGCCTGTCGGGGCTGCGTCTAGCTTAACGGGTGCCTCGACGGGCCTCACGCGGGACGAGGGCAGCCGGGCTCACTTCTGAATGCGAGGCCTCAGGCCAGACGGCTCTCTTCGTCCTTCTCGGACGGGTCCGGTGAATTCGTGTTGGCGGCGAGCCTTTTGCGGCAATCGTTCAGGATCGCCCGGCACCGCTTGATGCTGTCTTCAAGCTCGCTGTTCAGCTCTCTGAGGCGAGCCACTTCATTTTCGTCTTCGGTCGACACTTCGGAAACCCAATTCACCTGACCCGAAGCAGAAACACCAAGGGACGAGGCCGTTCCTACGGCTGCTCAGGGTCTTCCTCGCTGTCGCTTTGCGGCAACTCAACACGCCACCGCTCAAGCGCCTCGTTAGCGTGCTCCCCGCAGAAGAGATCACCGTCGAGAATGACGCCAGCGGCATTGAGGCAGCCCTCCATCGAACACTGCGGGAGCTCCTGCCTCGTCATGGGCACGCCATTACCGACTAAAGTCCGTATCGATCTACTACTTTTGTGTGTGGGCTGCTGCGCGAAGTTCGCCCCCTAATGTCCACTTTCGACCCAAAGCAGGCAGGACCTAAATCGCAGCGCTTGGGCGCTCATCGCTAACCTGTCTTGGGTTCGCCACGATCGGCTGTTAAGCGGCCGGCCATGCTCAACATCAACGGTATCACGGTGCGCCTTGGCGGACGCACAATCCTCGACTGCGCCAGCGCTGCAATTCGGCCGCGCAGTCGTGTCGGCCTGATCGGCCGAAACGGCGCGGGCAAATCGACGCTGATGAAGGTCATCATCGGCCAACTCGAAGCGGACGAAGGCAACATCGAGATGCCACGCCGGACGAGGCTCGGCTATATCGCTCAGGAAGCGCCCAGCGGTGCCGCCACGCCGTTCGAGACCGTTCTTGCCGCGGACGTGGAAAGGGCGGAACTGATGGCGGAGGCCGACACCTGCGCCGACATGCATCGGCTGGGAGACATCCATGACCGACTGCTGGCGATCGACGCCTATGGCGCGCCCGCTCGGGCATCCCGGATCCTGCTGGGTCTCGGCTTTGATGGGGAGATGCAGGGCCGCCCGCTCGACAGTTACTCCGGCGGCTGGAAGATGCGCGTGGCACTTGCCGCTTTGCTGTTCTCCAAGCCTGACGTCCTGTTGCTGGACGAGCCGTCCAACCACCTCGATCTCGAAGCTACACTTTGGCTTGAAAACTTTCTCAAGTCCTACGCGGGAACCTTGGTCGTGATCAGTCACGAGCGCGACCTGCTGAACAACGTGGTCGACACGATCCTTCATCTCGATCGGGGTAAGATCACGCTATACGCGGGCGGCTACGACGACTTTGAACGGCAGCGGGCCGAGCGAGCCGCGCAGCTCGCTGCCGCCAAGGCATCGCAGGATGCGCAGCGGGCGCGCCTTCAGGACTATATCGCCCGGAACAGTGCTCGCGCCTCGACAGCGAAGCAGGCTCAATCCCGGGCCAAGATGCTGGCGAAGATGCAGCCCATCGCAGCTATGGCGGAGGATCCCAGCCTCAGTTTCGTCTTTCCCAGCCCGACCGAGTTGAAGCCGCCGCTGATCACACTCGAGATGGCAGCCGTCGGTTATGCGGAAGCGAACCCTGTGCTGCGCTCCCTGAATTTGCGGATCGATCCCGATGACCGCATCGCGCTGCTCGGTCGCAACGGCAACGGCAAGACCACGCTGGCCCGCCTCCTTGCCGCGCAGCTTGCGCCGATGGAGGGCGCGATCAACGCATCGGGCAAGATGCGCGTGGGCTACTTCACCCAGTATCAGGTCGAGGAGCTGCATGGCGACGACACGCCGTTGCAGCACATGAACCGCGCGATGGAAGGTCAAACACCTGGCGCCGTGCGCGCGCACCTCGGACGCTTCGGCTTCTCGGGCGACAAGGCAACGACGGCGGCAAGCAAGCTTTCCGGCGGAGAGAGGGCACGCCTGGCGCTGGCCCTGATCACGCGCGATGCGCCGCACCTGCTGATCCTCGATGAGCCGACCAACCACCTCGACGTGGATGCGCGCGAGGCGCTCGTGCAGGCGCTCAACGATTATGACGGCGCCGTCATCCTCATCAGCCATGACCGCCACATGGTCGAACTGACCGCGGACCGGCTCGTGCTTGTGGAGAACGGAGCCGCCGTCGACTACCCGGGCAGCATCGACGACTACATTGATTTCGTGCTCGGCCGAAACCAGCCAAAGGCGGAAGCTAAGCCGAAGGCGATCAAAGTGGATCGCAGGGCCGCCGCCAACTCGCGTAACGAAGCCAGTGCTCTGAAGAGGGTTGCATCGGACGCGGAAGCGGAAAGTGCGCGCCTCGCTGCCCAATGTTCGGCAATCGACCGGGCAATGTTCGATCCGGCGGGCGCGGACCCCAACCTCGCGTCGCTGCCGATGAGCGAGCTCGCGCGTCGCCGAGCGAAGCTGGGGCGGCGTTGGCTCTCGCCGAAGCGCGTTGGTTGGAAGCGAGCGAGCAGCTGGAAAGCCTTGCGGCCTAGCCTGCGAAGCGGGGCCAGCCGCATGTTCGGCCTGCCAAGCCAATGTCTGCTTTCGACCCATTGCGCACATTAGCTCAGCGGCTGCTATGCGCTCTTCTCGGATACTCCGGGACGACTGACGCCATCGGGTAAGCAGACTCTCGTTCAGCTGGCGAGAAGGTGCGTCGCTTGACCGGTGCGGAGTTCCTTGCTCTCCCGTCCATAGCGCTCAAAGATAGGGGCTCCACATCATCAGCCAGGCGCCTACACTGCCGACGGCAATGACGAGCACGCAAATCACCAGCAGCGCCGCCACGCCGTAGCAGGCAAGTTCATGCTGTCGCGCCTGTGCCTGGATGTAGGCTTCGGTGATGGCCAGCGGGACCAGCGAGTTGCCGAAGGCGATGAAGAAGTCGAAGGGACCGTCCATCGATTTGCCGATGCCCGCTCCGCCGGCCGCAATCGCCCATGCCATGTAACCCACGCGCATGAACCAGACCGCACTGACCACCGCGAAGAGCCGCAGGGCCCACCGCCGGTGCTGGACGAAGCGGCGGGCCCGTGAGGATCGCCAGGAGAGGCCCGCGAAGGCCAATATCGCCAGGGCGTTAGCGGAAATGCCGACCGCGCCGACAACTGTGACATAGGTGCCCCTTCCCCAGACCAGCCACAGTCCTCCGACCGCCAGTGTCGCTGCCGTCATCATGTAGATGCGCCCGTTCCAGCGATGGAAAGTCGGCACCCGATTCCGGATTGCCGGCACAAGCTGCATCAACCCGCCTGCGGTGATCACGGCCGCCAGGATCACGTGAGCCGCGAAGAACAGGTTCCCGGTGAAATCGCCTTCCCTGAACCCGTCGATCAGTGGCTTTCGATTCCACTCCGCCCAGTCGCCGCGAAGGGTCGTCGGGTAGTAGAAAGCCAGAATGAAGGTGAGGAAGAGGAGCTGACCGATACCGATGGCGGCAAAGCAGCCTTGCGCCGCTCGATTCAGCCATCGGCGAGATCTGTTCCCGGCGCAGAGGTCCGGAAGAGGAGTTTCCCGAGGGAAGGTTGATGCCTGGTTCATGGGGCGGTCTCCTTGCGGTCGATGTTCGCCCTCTGTATTATCTATCTATTACACCCGCTCCATGACCGTGGAGGACATTGGTATGATCGTAGGTTGCACGGTGAATGACGTGGACGCGGCGCGGAGTGCCACCGCCAAGCGAACGGCGCGCGCACTCGGCGCGATCGGCTATGTCCTGTACGGTATTGCAAAGTCCGCTCGGCACCGGCCGTCACGCAACGGCCGGCCCACATTGATCATGAGGGTCGAAAGGGAAATATCGGCATCACTGTCCGTCCGATCTCCCACCATCGTCGAGGTTGCGGCCGCTGCCGGCTGTACGCGTCAGACCCTCTACCGGCGACTGAGGGCGTTGGGCACGAGCTTTGAAGAGATCAGGGCCGATCTCCTTCGCCGTCGCGCCCTTCATCTGATCCAGACGGAGCGTCTGTCGATCAAGGAAGTATCTTATCAGCTCGGCTTTTCGGAAGCTTCCGCCTTCTCGCGGGCATTCAAGCGCTGGACCGGGATGTGTCCCAACGCAGCAAGGCGCAACTGACCCAACCAACCCCTGTCTGCCTTCCACCCGATGCGGACCATTAGCGACTCCTTAGGCTTCGCACGCGACGCTGGGCCCAACATGGCTCGATCATTGTCGCTGACTAGTTTCGTCATGGAGAACCGCCTGCCCTGGGCCGAGGGAAGCTCGGCGGCACCCGCGGGGGCCGGGCGGTTCGACCAGGCCGTCATCATCGTTGGAGGTCAGCGGAGCCCGTGCAGCATCAGGAGCGTATCGTCGCTCGGCGCGACCCTCACCGGCCAGATCCGCACGCAACAAGGTGAGCAGCTGGCGATCGAGTTGGGCACGGGGCAGCGACCCGCGGCGTCCGTCGAGTGGGTTCGCCGCGACGAGGCAGGCGTCCGTTTCAAGCAGCCGATCGACGTGCTCGCGCTAATCAATCGCGCGCTCATCAGCCAGCCCGCCGAACGGCGCAGCATGCCGCGCGTCGAGCTGCGCTGCGGCGTTCGACTGAAATGGGGTGCCACCATCTGCGACGCGATCCTGCGCAACATTTCGGCACGCGGCATGCAGCTGGAGGCCGATGGCCTGCCGCCAAAGGGTACGTATCTGTCCATTCAGATTGACGGGCTCAACGTACCGGCCGGCGAGGTTATGTGGCAGAAGGACGGTCTCGTCGGCATCCAGTTGATGGAAGAGCTGCGCTGGACATCGCTGATGCCCTGGATACGAAAAGTGAGCGCTGGCGGAACCGCGTAAGGACAGATGCAATGGCATCTGCGAGCGTGCTCGAAATGTCCGCTTTCGACCCCGTTCGGACATCAGCCTGTCGCCTCCCGGCCAGAGGTTCACGCCCCACTGAAGCGAGTGAGAATCGATTGCGAATAGCTGCAGCTTGTTACGATGGTTGGCCCGTCGCTAACAGCACCGAATTCTGACACCAGAACAGCTCCAGCTCCTGCGCGACGAGATCTGGCGCTTCCACCGGCAGCATGTGCCCTCTGTCGAGAAGGTCACTTCCTTGCACCGGGGTATGCCTTGTGCGGTCTCGTGCTGATCGGATGGCAGCACGACAACATCCCTGGCTCCGTTGATCAGCATTACAGGATCACGAACTTCCGCCAGATGATCGGTGAACCGAAATTCAGCAAAATGCTCCAGGAAAGAGCGATGGACCCCGGCTCGATCAGTCCAACGTCATCGAGCGCTGCGGACATCACCTCAGTGGGCCGCAAGTACATCTGAGTGAAGACCGTTTCCATGACGGTCCGGTCCCGCCCATATAATTCAAAGGTCGGCACGGCTTCTGGCGGTAAGCTTCGACCCGCGACGGCGGGGGCCGTGGCCAGCAGACCATAACCTGCGAAGAGGCCTGGATATCTGGCTGCCGTCACCAGCCCGATGAGGCCACCGGTGGAATGGCCCACAAACAGGGCGTTCGAAAGCCCCAACTCCTTTGCGAAATAGGCCAGGTCATCCGCGACTCGGTCGAAGCTCCAAGGGCTTGTCGCTGATGCCGACGCACCATGCCCCGGAAGTCGAAGGCAACGACGTTGAAACCACGCGAGAGGCGAGCGAGCAATTCAGCGTAAACGGCGCCGGTGCTACTCAACGCATAGCCGTGCACGAAAACGAGATACGGCAGGACGGGATCTGTCCCGTGCACCTTATATCCGATCTGCGATCCGTCGATCGTCATGTGATGAATGGTCGGCATGGTCCTGCGCCCGTCACTCGCCCGAGTGTTTTGTTGCGTCGGTCACCATTTCGTCGTGCCCACTCTTGTCGCTGAAGAAGGCCGCCGCGAAGAGACCGCAACCAAGAAGGATAGAAAGGAACACGCCCCGATCGTGGCTAGGACCATGTGGAAGGAAAGCTCTCCAGTGGATCTCAGATAAAGAAGTGCGCCGATGCTGAAGACGGTGCCCGTGACAATGATCAATTTGATTGCCCGCCGGAAATCGGCAGTGGCATTTTCTCTATTCGCAGGCATCGAAGACTCCTTGCTGAAATGAAAGTAGAGGGAAACCGACAGCGATCCACGGGCCGCAGCGACTGCTGAATCCGCTTGTGGTTTGCTTGGCGACGGCCTCGCCAGGGACGCAGACAAAAAACGCGGCGGCGCTGCATCAGCGATTCACCCGATTGTGCGCGAGACGGAACCAGCCAAGCGTGGCATACAGCAGCGTCAGGCTCACCAGCACGCAAATGCTTGGAGCGACAGCGGCGAGCGAAGCTCCCATCTGGTTTAGCGGCACGAACATGTGCACTCCCGCCGTTGAGGGAAGGAGATAAGCGAGCACGCGGACGAAGCCTGGCATCTGGTCGAGCGGCCAGGCCGTTCCTGACAGGAAGAAGAAGGGGGCGGAGGTGGGACCCAGGATCACCATCGCGCGCTCGGATCGATCGAAGTAGCTGCCAAGCCACAGGCCCAATGCCGCGACCGCTGCCGATAACACCGGAACGGCCAGCAGCAGGGACGCCGAGTTTTCCGCTCGCGGAATGCCTTGTAGCCAGAATATCCAGCCGAAAAGGAACAGGCAGGTCAGCACGCCCACCGAGCTGAACGCGGCCCAGGTACCCAGGTACTCCGACGTCGTCATTCGCCAGCTTCCCGAGCGACGTCTGCCACCAATTAAGGTGGCTGCCCCAAACATCAGCGTTTGCTGAACGATGATGACGACCACCGCCGGGAAGACGTAACCTTCGTAGCCGCCGGTCGGGTTGAACAAGGGTTCGCGGACAATAGTGATCGGGGGCCTGCCCTGGCGGGCTGACCTGCATCCTCCAGTGTGTCGAGCGCAAGGTGACGGAGCACGTCGGTTATTGCGTCGCCGAGGGTGCTCGCACGCAGCATGTAGCCGGCATTGAGCCAGATCTTCACCCCTGCGCCTGGCGCGCCGGTGCGCAGCTGGCGTTCCAGTCCTCGAGCAATCAGCACAAGCCCGTCAGGACCGCCCCTGTGCATCAAATCCCGTGCCTCGGCGATGCTTGCTGCATGATCAATGACGACGATAGCGCGCGTTGCCTCCAGGTCCCGGACCAGCTGGCGGCTGAGTGCGCTTTCGTCCTCGTCGACTACAACCACCGGAAGCTGCTGCGCGACCTGATGCGAATAGGGAGCTGGATAGTAGAAGGCGTAAAGTACGACCGCGAGCAGCATGGTGCCGATCAAGGTGCGCGAGGTGAGGATGACCCGCCACGCGGCCCGGAAGGCCTGCAGGACGCTCATCGAGCTCGCTCCTGGCGTGCGACGAGAGCGATCGTGCCGCCGCCTGCGACGAGCACGTAGGCGAGCAGCGCCAGCGACGGGCGAGCAGCGGCAGTCGGCACCTGGCCGCCGAATTGTCCCATTTGAAGCGCAAGGTAATGGGTGAGCGGAAGGAGCTGACTCCAGAAGCTGGCGAAAATGCCGCCGCCATTGAGGGCAAGGTGGCTCCAGCATAAGCGAGCGCGGAGCCGGCATAGACGGCGCAAACCGATAGAGCGGTCGCGGTCTCCCGCGTTGCGGCGACGAGCAGCGCGGAGATCGCTGCGGTTGCCAGGTAGAACAGGCTCTGGCCGGCCACCACAAGCAGCAAGCTGCCTTCCACCCGCCAACCTCGCGCCAGCGTGATGTAGAGCAGCCAGAGAACGCCCCACAGGCTTGCCGCCGTGAAATAGGGCGTCAACTTGCCGAGCAGAGCCGGGGCTAAGGGCCGTTTGCCCCAGCCCAGCGCGCAAGGGAGCGGGCATTGAGTTCGCGACCCAACGCCATCGCGCAGGTGACCGCCGTCACGAGATGCAACACTGCAGGAAAGAGCAGGGTGCCGAGGAACCACTCGAAGCTGTTTGCCGCATTGGTGAGCGGAATAACTTCAATGGAGAGGCGGCGGGCCGGGTCTGGCGGGAGAGCATGACCTGAAAGCTGATCGGTCACCAGCGTCCCGGTTGCGTCCTTCACCGCTGCTTCGGTGCCGCGCGCAAGCTGTGATCCCGCCGAGAGGAAGCTGGCATTGTAGAAGATGCGCACCACCGGCGTGCGACGCCGGGCGATGCCGGCGCCGAGATCACGTGGCAGGTGGACGAACCCCATCGCCTCGCCTCGGCGAACGGCGTCGACCGCCTCGCGCTCTGAAGCCCGGATGGCGGCAATTTCCACCATTGGCGAAGCCTCCAGCGCACTCAGGACCGTGCGGCTGGCGACGCTTCGGTCGTCGTCCACGACGACGAGCGGAAGGTGCCTCATGGCGCCTTGCCAGAACATCGCTGCCACCAGGAACAGCAGAACACCGGGGACCAGCGTCAGGCCGGCCAGGTCCCAACGGTCCCGCGCAAGGTGTCGAAGCTCTGCACGCAGCGCGCGTTCGAAGGCATTCATTGCGGCCACTCGAACAAGACGCTCATGCCCGGCCGCAGACCCGGGACTGCTTCAGCGGGGCGCAGTCGTATTTCGAACGCGCGGACGTCATAGCCCGAGGCCTCGCGGGTCGCGCGCCAGGTCGCAAAATCGCCGCGGGGCGAGATCTTGTAGACCCGGAATTTGGCATCGCGACCCAATGCAGGGATGCGCCCGCGCAGCGTCACGCCCATGCCCAGCCGGTTGAACCGGTCCTCACGAACGCTGAGCGTTACCCACGGGTGATCGATATCGATTACCTGATAAGCAGGGATCACCGGGCTGACGACTTCACCGGGCTGCACGAGTTTACGCGAAACCTCGCCGTCGATGGGCGAGAGCAGCCGGGTTTCGCGGCCCAGCGCGGCAGCGGTCCGCAACGCCGCTTCGGCAGCACGGACCTGCGCGTCGGCTGCCGCTTTGTCCTGCGCTCGAGGACCGGCGAGAGCCTTCATATATTGCTGGCGAGCAGCTTCCGCCTGCCTCGCAGTGCTTTCGCGCGCGGTTGAGGCTTCGTCGCGACGCTGGGCAGTGACGTAGCCATCGGAAAAGAGACTCGCCATCCGCTGATTTGTCGCCGCGGCCAGCTTGGCCGCCGCCTGTGCAGCCTGCCAGTTGGCATGGAGCGAGGCGATATCCTCGCTGCGGGCGCCTTCGGCGGTCTCGGAGGCGTTTGCGCGCGCAACCTCCACCGCGGCCTGCGCTTGGGCCTGACTTCCGGTAATCTCAGGGTTCGAGAGTGTCGCGAGCAGAGTGCCGGCGCGGACGCGCTGGCCCTCCTCGGCGATCAACCGGTCAACACGAGCGAGAGCCTTGGTGGCGACGTTGACTTCGTCGGCCTCGACCATGCCCTGCAGCTGCTCGGGCGCTGGACGACTGGCGAGCCACAGTCCCAGCGCTAGTAGCGCGGCGACCACTGCCCCCCGGCTGTCGCCACGAGGGGGTTACGCCTGTGCACGAGAGCCGTCTGAAACTGGTCCACTGATGGTTGTTCCATGGCGTTCACCCCGTGATGCTGATGGATGCCCAGCTTGCTTGGGGCGTTCCCGCCTCGTGCGGGAGGGCGGCACTGATCGTGCTCGGATCCACCTCGATCCCGGCCAAGCTGTCAGCGAAGCAATGATTGGTGTCGCGGTGGTGCGCTTCGTCGGCCCGAATGATCAGGACCACGTCACGCAGCGTCGCGTCGATGGGCAGGTTCCAGTAGCGTCGGGCGATCTCCGGCGCGGGAACGTTCTCCACGCGGCCGGCATCGATCTCCTCCAGGTACAGAGTGTAGCTGATCACCGCCTCTTCCTCGAAATAGCCGACTACTCGGTGCGCGGTTCTCGGGCTGACCAGGTAGAGTAGGAAGAAGAAGCAATAGAATGCCCACTGAACGGTGAGCACGACCATTCGCTCGAGCCACGTCGGCTTTGCGAGAGCGATGAACGTCATGAGGTGCATGCGCTCATTCTCGGCCTCGTCGATCAGGGTGGCGATCCAGCCGTTGTCGTCGCACATGCGGCGGAGGCATTTGAGATGGGTGAGTGTGCCCCCACCATCCCCGGCACTGCCGCAACGGTTTCCAGTACGATGGCGCGGTTGCCGTAGCGCTTCGCGAAGAAGGTGTCGGCGCAGAAGCGCAGCATCCTGGTGAAAGCAAGCGCGATCGTGTCGCACGCACCCACAGCTTTGCGGTGGGTGGCCGGGGGCGTACCCTCGCCATTCATTGATCTGTCCTTTGTTGTCAGAGCGGGGAACGGTTTTGCGGCGGCTCTGCCGAGCCGGCGCGCTTCGGTCGAAGGGCCGGATTGCACGGTGGGTTCACCACAGGCGGGTCTCGGCGATCTCCATCTCGCGCACGATCTCGAGCAGCTCATGGGCGAGATCGTCAGCCGTACAATTGGCGCGGCGGTCTCCGGTGAATGATACGCCGATGACGGGCTCGTTCCTCCACTCGCCCTTTCCGACAAACCCCCATCCGCGCTGCCGGAGACGCTGCCAGATGCCATCCGTGCGCGAGCCGAAACCGATGGTTACAACGTCGGGAGCGAGGTCGTGGAGCATCGTGGTTCCGCCAGCTGCCGCGCAGATCTCCGCGAAGCGAGTCACTGCTGCGGAATGCGGAGAGGGCGAAGCCCGATGCAGAAGACGCAGGAATCTCCGGCGCGGCCGGGAGTGTGCCTGCGCCGCGGAAGGCCCAGGCGATTTGATGGCCAAATGCTCCAATTGACGGCTCCTTGATACGTTCGCTGCTGATACGGGAACCGGGGCCGAGCTCCGACTTAAAGGGTGTAAAAAGCCGCTAATTTGCGCATATGCAGAGCGCTAACCTATCGGCGGAGGCGCGAGTGGGCTCAGCTCTGGCGGAGTGGCGATGAGCGAGCGCATCCTCCGCTTCGGCCCATTCGAGCTTCGGCCCGAGCGCGGTCAGCTGCTGAACCGCGGCGCTCCGGTCGGGCTCGGCTCACGTGCACTGGCAATCCTGACGCTCCTGGCCGAGCGCGCCGGCGAAATCGTCTCCGTGGGCGAGATCAACAGCCACGTCTGGCCAAACCTTTTCGTCCAGGACAATAATCTGCGGGTGCACCTTACTGCGATCCGTCGCGCCTTTCGTGCGGCTGGCGCTAACGACGTGGAAATCATCAACGTGCCCGGGCGAGGGTACCGGTTACGCTCCGAGGTGACGATTGAAGGCGATTCCGGCGCCGACGCGGGAGCAGGCTCCGGGCTGCGTCCGATTCCCATTCCCCTACAGGTCAACCGCTTGATCGGTCGTGCAGACTGCGTGGCATCGGTGGTCGAAAGCGTCGGTCGAAACCGGCTGGTGACGGTCATAGGACCGGGCGGAATTGGGAAGACAAGCGTCGCCCTTGCGGGACTGCACGCCTTTCCTGCCGGCACCGCCACCTGCTTCGTTGATCTTGCCAACTGCGCCTCGGTCGAGCACGTTGCGACAGCAGTGGCGGCTGCCCTGCAGAGCCCGATGGGGAGCGACGCGACCCCGGCTGTATTGATCGAACATCTTCGCGACGCAGACCTGATCCTGCTCCTCGATAATTGCGAGCATCTCGTCGACATCATCGCCCGGGTAGCCGAGACGGTGATTCAATCGTGTCCGCGGGTGAAGCTGCTTGCGACCAGCCGGGAGCCACTGCGAGTACCCGGAGAGGTGCTGCTCCATCTCCAGCCACTTCCTGTTCCCAGCCTGGCCGAAACGGCCGGTGCGATCTCCGAGAGCCCGGCGGTGAGGTTGTTCGTGGAACGCGCGCAAGCAAGCGCGGACATGTTCTCGATCACGGCGGACAATGCCGAGCATGTCGCGGCCGTCTGCCGATCGCTCGACGGCCTGCCGCTCGCCCTTGAATTGGCTGCGGCAGCCGTGCCGATGGTTGGCATCGATGAACTTTCAACGGGACTGACACAGCGACTTTCGCGAGTGGCCTTCGGTCGACGAACACTGGCTCGGCACGAGACGCTCGACGCAATGCTCGACTGGAGCTTTGAGCTACTTTCCCCCGCTCAACGCGTGGTCTTATGTTCCCTTGGCAGCTTCCGCTCTTCCTTTGATTTGGCAGGCGCGGTGCAAGTCGCCGCTCTCGATGACTGTGGAGAGGAAGAGACTATCCAGGCGGTGCTGCAGCTCGCGGCGAAATCTCTGCTGGTCGTCGAGACGACATCCTCAGGCGTGGCATATCGTCTGCTCGAGACCACCAAAGTTTACGCGCGCCGCAAACTCAGTGCTTCAGGCCAGTCGGAAATCGTCGCGCGCCGTCATGCGGAATGGGTTCGCGGCTTGCTCGAACGTGCGCAGGACGACTGGTTGGTACTTGATCGTCCGGCTTGGTGGGGACGTTACGGGCAGGCGATCGATGATGTCCGCGCTGCGCTGGCCTGGTCGCTTGGAGAAGCTGGAGACAAGAGGTTGGGCATCAGCCTCACGCTCGCCTCAGCGCCGCTCTGGATCGGCCTCGCGCAGTTCGCCGAATATAACCGGTGGCTGCTGAAAGCGCTGGCGACGCTGGAAGAGCTCGGGGAAACGGGCGGGCCGGAGGAGATCCAGCTCCAGATCGGACTGTGCGTGCTGCTGTTCAATGAGGATCGGCCCGGTGAGCAGTTCGTGCGCGCCGCGACGCGGGTACTGCGCATCGGTGAAAAGATCGGCGATCCGTGGGCCCGGGCAACCGGGCTTTGGCTGCTGTCCGGGCACCGGCAGATCCTGAGCGATCATCCGGGAGCGCTGGCCCTCGCGCGTCAGATGCTGCCGCCGGACAGCGGTGATCATGATCCCGATCTGTTAGCCTTCGCCCGGCGGGTAATCGCCTTGATGACCTTCCGGGCCGGCCGGATCGCGGAATCCGCAGCCATCGGCACGAAGCTTGTCGCTGATTTGACCGATCGCACGGCCTACGGCGCCGTGCTTCGCTACGATCACTATACTGTGGCTCGAAGCAATCATGCCCTAACCCTGGCGGTGCAGGGCCAGTTGGACTCGGCGCTGAGCCTAATCATGGACGCGGTAGCCGACGGAGCGCGACTGCGGAATCCGGCCTCCTTTTGTTATCTGCTGAGCAGCGCAGCCTGCCCGGTCGCACTCTGGGTAGGCGACCACGAACTCGCCAGGATCTATGCGGACCTGCTTGCCCGGGAGGCGTCAGACAATCGCTTCACCTATATGGGCGAACTTGCGACCTGGTATTCAAGGATCTTGGAACTGCGCACCGGGCAGCTGACGAGGCCCCTAGTCATCGACCAACTGCCGAGGCCGCTGCCGCACGACAAGGACGTATTCATCACCACCTGTGCGGCGTGCTGCGACGAGGAAGCTGTAGCGCGCGCGGAGGCGCTTGATCCGCACTGGGCAACGGCCGAAATCCTGCGAGCGCATGGTGAAATCCAGCTGGCCTCCGGCGATGAAGTGGCAGCGCGGGCCCTCTTCACACGGGCCCTGTCTATCGCAGAGGAGCAGGAGAGCTGGCTCTGGGCGCTCCGAGCAGCCACTTCGCTCGCACGCCTCGAGCCTCCGGACAAGGCCGCGCCGCCACTCGAAGCCGCCCTCGCTCGGGTCGAAGGCGGTGCGCGGTCGCTCGATCTCCGTTCTGCACGGATGCTCTTAAGCGGCCGGGTCGGTGAGCCTTAATCCGGCATCGGCGCAAGCTGTCGACGCGAAGGGCGCCTGCATGCCGTCAATGCCGGCACCCCGCGATCTTATCTTCCTACCCAACCCTGTCGCGGCAGCTTTCGACCCAAAGCGGACAAGAGCTACCAGCCAAAAGGGCCAGCGCGACAGCGGCACCCGAAGCCCAAAAACGGCAAGTCCAATGCTTGCCGAGGGACGCATTGCGCCCCTCGGCGGTCGACTTCAGTGCGTGCCGCCGGTGCGTGAGGGATTGCAGCCCTCGCCGGGGAACGCGAAGCCATAGCGTTGATCCGGATCGCTCGGGTCGTAGAGCCCGAACTGCGACATGAAGTATCCGTACGACTGAACCTGTCCGCCGGGATCGATCCCGGGAACTCCGTCGGGAGTATCGTTCAGCCCGAATATGAGCAACGCGAGTTGCCGTTGCTGATTGTGCCGGGTGTGTTCTGGCCATTGCCGGTCGGGGGTGGCCCAGTGATCTCACCCGCCAGCACCGGCGATGAGATCAGGCTTATTCCAATCGCTAGTGCAGTCGTCTTGAACAACAGCTTGGTCATTACTCTCTCCTAAAGAGACTAACATTTGAGGCTCCACTGTCGGGAGCGGCGCGTATGTTGCGTTGGCTTTGGCTTGTATGGGATGATCACGAGCCGATGATTTGCCGATAGTTCACCGATTATTGGGGTGACTGGGGATGGACGCTTTACGCGAGCGAGGATCGGGTACCTTGGCGCCCGCGGACCTTGCCCGCATGACCGACTTTCGATTGGGCGACGCGGCCGTCAGTCCATCGCGTCGAACGGTGACAGGCCCAGGCGGCACCGCCGCTGTCGAGCCGCGCGTCATGCAGGTCCTTGTCGTACTGGCTGAGCAGCCTGGGGTGGTTGTTTCGCGCGAGACCTTGTTCGAGCGATGCTGGGGTGGCGTCTACGTCGGCGAAGACAGCCTCAACCGAGTGATCGGTTCACTGCGGAGACTGAGCATCGACGTCGCGCGCGGCAGCTTCGAAATCGAAACGATCACGCGGACGGGTTATCGGCTGATCGGAAAGGTTACCCAAAGCGCGCGGGCAAGCTCCGACCGAAAGTCCGGCCATTTCACCCGCAGAGAGTTAGCCGGCGGCTCGCTCGGCGTAGTGGCTCTTGGCGCCATCGGCGGATGGGCTGCGGTCAATGACCTCAAGGAAAAGCGGTTCGAGCAGCTCCTGCGACAGGCTGATAAAGGTCTTGCCGGCGACGATCAGTTCTTCCGACCGGACCTGGCGCTGCGCGCGGCGGAGGAGGCCGTGCGCATCCATCCGGATAGCGCCCGCGCCTTCGGCTGGCTCGCGCTCAGCCGCAGCTACTTCGCACAAGTCGCGCCGCCATCCCGATCCGCCGAGGCTGTCAATTCGGCAGTCGAGGCAACGCAGAAGGCGCTGGCGATTGACCCACAGGAACCGAACGCGCTGCTCGCCTTGTTCGAGGTCCAGGGATCAGCGCTCGACTGGTGGTCGCGCGACCGGTTGCTACGCCGCATCATCGCTCTGCGGCCTGTGAACACGATGGCGATCGGCGAACTCGCTTCGCTCCTGCAAGCGGCCGGCCTGACCCGCGAGTCCTGGGGGTGGAACGAACGGCATGTTCGCACCGCGCCGCTCTCGCCGGTGCTGCTTGGCAGGCGCGCACAGAAACTATGGATCTTCGGCCGGGTGGCTGCCGCCGACAATGTCATCGAACAGCTGCGGGTTCAATTTCCCGCGAGTGCGTGGGTTTGGTCGGTCCGGTTCATTCTTTATGCCTTCACCGATCGGCCGGCGGCCGCCCGGGAGATGCTCGAGGCCGATCCGAAGATGATCGCCGGGGCAGCCGAGAAGCAGATGTGGCAAGCCTGCCTCGATGCCCTAGAGCAGCGGTCTAACGGCGCAATTGCAAACGCCCGCCAAGCTTGCCTCGCCATGCCTCAGAACCCCGGCGGGCTCGCGAGCGGCGGGGCAGTCATGGTTCTCTCCGCGCTCGGGGATCTCGACACCGCCTTCGAAATTGCGAACGGCTACCTGTTAGGCCGGGGGAAGACGGTTCGACGCAGCGAGACGGCTTACGGCCCCGACGTGGGGGACGCCCTGCACAGAATCGATACCTATTGGCTGTTCATGCCGCCATGCCGCGCCATGCGAGCCGACCGGCGGTTCCTCCCCTTGTGCGCCGGAGTTGGATTGGTTGAATATTGGCGGCGCAGAGCCATCCAGCCGGATTACATGCGCGTTGATTGATTGCGTATCTGGAGTAGCAGGCGCACGTCGCTTGGTGACATAATTGGCCCAACCCCTGCCGGCACACTTTGGGTACGAGCCGCTCAACGATAAATGTCCGCTTTCGACCCATTGCGGACATTAGCTTCCTGCTGTTTGATGCGCCGGAGATAAGCCTGAGGAGAGCCGATGCGGGGTCTTGTCGTTATGTTCGCCTCATCGTTGCTTGTTGGCTGTCGCGGAAACGTTCCACCAAATCCGAATGACGACGCTGACTGCGCCGTTGTCGCTAACGTGTTCGCGGAAATCTTGGCCCAGGATGTTCAGCAAATGCGCGCAGTTACGCCCGTGAAGCAGTGGTATGCGCACGCCCTGTCCCGTGCTGACAATCGACGAGCAGAGATAGTCCGCAGAACCATCCGCCGGGAACCGGGAGCCTACAAGGCGACATTTGAGGCTTGTGCCGAACGAGCGGAAAGGGACCCGCTCTTCAGCCGTGTCCCCGCATAATCGCTAATGTCAGCTTTCCACCCATTGCGGACATTAGGGCCTCGGCGGATTCCGACTACTCTGCAGCGACGCGCTGCTTTTCCAGCCACTGTTCCAGCCACTTGATGGTGTACTCGCCGCGCAGGAATTCCTCGTCGCGAACCAGCGCCTGGTGGAGCGGGATGGTCGTCTTCATGCCCTCGACCACAAACTCTTCGAGCGCACGGCGGAGGCGCATGATGCAGCGCTCACGCGTGGTGCCGTAGACGATCAGCTTGCCGATCATGCTGTCGTAGTAAGGCGGCACCCGGTAGCCGGTGTAGAGTCCGCTATCGACGCGCACGTGCATGCCGCCCGGCGCGACGAAATTCGTCACGAGACCCGGTGAAGGCGCGAAGGTCATCGGATCCTCGGCGTTGATCCGGCACTCGATCGCGTGGCCCTGGAGGTGGACCTGGTCCTGCGTGACCGACAGGCCTTCGCCTTGAGCGACGCGGATTTGCTCACGCACCAGGTCGATGCCGCTGATCATTTCGGTCACCGGATGCTCGACCTGCAGCCGCGTGTTCATCTCGATGAAGTAGAACTCGCCGTTCTCGTACAGGAACTCAATCGTGCCGGCGCCGCGATAGCACATGTCGCTCATCGCCTTGCGGACGATCTCGCCCATCCGTTCGCGTTCTTCCGGCGTGATGACCGGGGAGGGGCTTCCTCGAGCACCTTCTGGTGCCGGCGCTGGAGCGAGCAGTCGCGTTCGCCCAGATGGATCGCCGCGCCATTGCCGTCGCCGAACACCTGGAATTCGATGTGGCGCGGGTCGGCGAGGTATTTTTCCATGTAGACGGTGTCGTCGCCGAACGCGGAGCGCGCCTCGGACGCCGCCTGGCTCATCAGGCTTTCTAGCTGGTCGTCGGACTGGACGACCTTCATCCCGCGGCCGCCGCCGCCGGAAGCGGCCTTGATCAGCACTGGATAGCCGATTTCCTTTGCGAGCTCGTGCGCCTCGGCGACGCTGGTCAACGCGCCTGCAGACCCCGGAACGAGCGGAAGGCCGAGCTTAGCGGCGGTGCGTTTCGCCTCGATCTTGTCGCCCATGATCCGGATGTGCTCCGGCTTGGGGCCAACCCAGATGATCCCATGACTCTCGACGATCTCGGCGAACTGCGCGTTCTCGGACAGAAAGCCGTAGCCGGGGTGGATTGCGTCGGCGTGGACGATCTCTGCCGCCGAAATGATGTTCGGGATGTTGAGGTAGGATTCGGTCGCTGAGGGTGGGCCGATGCAGACGGTCTCGTCGGCCAGGCGCACGTGCATCGCGTCGGAGTCTGCGGTCGAATGAACCGCGACCGTCTTGATCCCCAGCTCATGGCAAGCACGGTGGATACGCAGCGCAATCTCGCCGCGATTTGCGATCAATAGCTTTTTAATGGGCATGGCCTAGCCGAGCACCACCAGCGTTTGATCGAACTCGACGGGCTGGCCGTCGGCGACGTTGATCTTCTTCACCGTGCCGGCTTTGGGCGCCACGATCGGATTCATCACCTTCATCGCTTCGACAATGAGGAGGGTGTCACCGGCCTTCACAGCCTGTCCGACCGCGACGAACGGCTTCGCACCGGGCTCCGGAGACATGAAGGCGGTGCCGACCATCGGCGACTTCACGGGATCGCCGCCGACGTCTTCCTGTGGAGCTGCCGGCGCGGCAGCAGCCGGAGCCGCCGCAGGCGCTGCAGCCGCTGGCGCCGGAGCGGCTACAACCGCCGTCGGCGCGTCACGCCGTACCTTGATCTTCCGGTCGCCATCCTCGACCTCGATCTCGTTGAGGTCATTGGCGGTCAGCATTTCCGCGAGCTCACGCACGAGGGCAGTATCGACACGCATCGATGCGCCCTTGTCGGCGCCGCCCTTGCCGGTCTCGGCCATTCCGAATCCCCTAATTCACGCCCACACGGGCCAACTCGCGCCGCGTCTTACCGCCTCGCGCGGCGGCGTCCAGTGAAAGCGCGCCTGTCTTCAATTGCGCGGGAGGCCGTACGTTCCTATCTGCCCCGTACAAATGACGGTTGATCATACAGTCCAGGTCCGCATCAACGGCGAGCATCGCCGGGTGAATGAGGGCATCAGCATTGCAGAGCTCGTCAGCGAGCTTGGCTTCGATCCCATTCGGGTTGCCGTCGAGCGTAATCTCGAGGTCGTTCCGCGATCGACCCTGCGCGAAGTGACTGTGCAGGACGGCGATGATTTCGAGATCGTCCGGTTCGTCGGAGGCGGTTGAATGAACGTCGAAGCCCCAGTGAAAGCCGACACGTGGACCGTCGCGGGCCGTACCTTCACGTCGCGGCTGATCGTCGGAACGGGAAGTACAAGAGCCTCGAAGAAAATGCGGCGGCGGTCGAAGCGTCGGGCGCGGAGATCGTCACGGTCGCCGTTCGCCGGATTAACATCTCCAACCCAAACGAACCGATGCTGACCGACTTCATCGACCCGAAGAAGATCACCTACCTTCCAAATACGGCGGGTTGCTTCACCGCTGACGATGCCATCCGTACCCTTCGCCTGGCACGAGAGGCGGGTGGCTGGAACCTCGTGAAGCTGGAAGTGCTCGGCGAGGCGAAAACACTCTATCCCGACATGCGCGAGACACTCCGCGCGACCGAAGTCCTCGTGAAGGAGGGCTTCGAGCCGATGGTCTATTGCGTCGACGATCCCATCGCCGCGAAGCAGCTTGAAGAAGCAGGCGCGGTCGCGATCATGCCGCTGGGCGCGCCGATCGGCTCCGGCCTGGGAATCCAGAACCGCGTGACAATCCGCCTGATCGTCGAGGGCGCCGGCGTCCCCGTTCTGGTCGATGCCGGCGTCGGCACCGCGAGCGATGCCGCACAGGCGATGGAGCTGGGCTGCGACGGGGTCCTGATGAACACGGCAATCGCCGAGGCGAAGGACCCGGTCATGATGGCTCGCGCGATGAAAGCCGCGGTGGAAGCGGGCCGGCTGGCCTATCTTTCAGGACGGATGCAAAAGCGCCGCTACGCCGATCCCAGCAGTCCGCTTGCGGGACTTATTTAGCCGCGGTCACGATGTGCGCCGTCATCGGCGCGCCGAATCCGTCCGGTCCTTCATACTCGCGCATGGCCTTCAGCACTTTCTCGTAGACCCGGTCGAGCGCGTCCGGCCCATAGTCGTCCATCGCCAGCTCGACACCCATCGGAGAACCGTAGACGAGCCCTCGCGCACCGTCCTCGGCTGACGAGCTGCGGCTGTCCAAGGTGATCGTATCGAGCTCGATGTCGTTGAAGCCGGCCGAGCGGAGATCTCTCTCGATCCACTCAGGGTCGTAATAGCTGAACGGTCCGCGCGTCATGAACTGGGGCGGGTTGTCGGGAAACAGCTCCCGCATGCTCTCGTTCGCGATGTTGCTGAGAATGTTCCGGTCGATCCGGTCCCACACCGCAAACAAATAATGCCCGCCGTCGCGAAGCACTCTGCGCGCTTCGGTATTTCCCTTCACCTTGTCCGGGTAGAACATCACGCCAAACTGGCAGACGACCAGGTCGAAGCTTTGATCTTCGAACGGAAGCTCGAGCGCATCGGCCTGCCGGAACGTCACATTGCCTGAAGAAACGCGCGTCGCGGCCACGTCGAGCATCGCCTGGTTGAGATCCGTCGCGACGATCCGGGCGGCCGGGAGCGCCTTCGACAATGCGTCCGTGACGACACCCGTCCCGGCGGCGGTCTCTAGAATGTCCCCGGCTGAAACTCGGCCGCGCGCTCCGCCATCACCTGCGCATAAGGACGGAAGAGCAGCGGCACCAAATGCTTCTCGTAGTTCGCGGGTACTGACCCGGAAAACCGTACGTCCATCGTAGCCATCGGAACGTGCCTCTCCGATCTCGGTTCTTGTGCTGGAGGCGGGCTTATGCCTGAATTCGCCGAACTCCGCGAGCGCATGGTCCAGCGCCAGATTGAGGCGCGCGGAATCACGGATCCTGCAATTCTTGACGCCTTTCGGGAGGTGCCGCGGGAGGCGTTCGTCTCCGCCGATTATGCCTCTGCCGCTTATGAAGATCATCCGCTTCCGATCGAGGCCCGGCAGACCATTTCCCAGCCCTACATCGTAGCGCTGATGATCGCTGCGGCGGGCATAAAGCCTGGTGACAAGGTTCTCGAGGTCGGCGCGGGTTCCGGCTACGCCGCAGCGGTCATGAGCCGCATCGTGCGCGAGGTTATCGGGATCGAACGGCAGCACGATCTCGTCGAGGTGGCGCGGGAGAGGCTCAAGCGGCTCGGATATGATAATGTGCGCATCGTCGAAGGCGACGGCACGCGCGGTTGTCCGAGCGAGGCTCCGTTCGACGCGATTCTGGCGGCTGCGAGCGGAAGCCACATTCCAAAGCCGCTGCTGGGCGAACTTGCGCCGGGAGGCCGCCTTGTAATGCCGATCGGCGACCCGGGCTGGGCGCAGGAGCTCGTGAAAGTGACGAAGCTGCCGGATGGAAGGATTACGCAGGAAAGCCTCGGCGGAGTCCGCTTCGTGCCCTTGATCGGCGAGGAGGGCTGGAGTGAACGTTGACGCAGACCTGCAGCTTCTGCCCGAATTGATCCGGCGAGCTGCCGAACCGCTGCCCGATCTGGACGATCCGGCCTTCGGAGCCATGTTCGACCGCTTCGGCGATGCGCGGGTCGTCCTGCTCGGCGAAGCAAGCCACGGAACGAGCGAATTCTATCGGGCGCGGGCGGCCATTTCCAAGCGGCTGATCGAGCGTCATGGCTTCAACATCGTCGCGGTCGAGGCCGACTGGCCCGACGCCGCTACAATCGACCGCTACGTCCGTCACCGTCCGTGGCGTGAAGGCGAACTCCGCGCCTTCGAGCGCTTCCCGACCTGGATGTGGCGCAACTCCGACGTCGACGCCTTCATCCGCTGGCTTCGGGAGTACAACGAACAACGTCAGTACGAGCAGATGGCGGGTTTCTATGGCCTCGACCTTTACAATCTTCAGGCATCCATGCGCGCGGTCATCGACTTTCTCGAAAAGGAGGATCCGGAAGCCGCGAAGATCGCGCGCCGGCGCTACGCCTGCCTGGAGCCATGGGCCGATCATCCAGCAACCTACGGGCGAATGGCCATCTTCGAAGGCTATGCACGCTGCCAGGCGCCGGTGCTGGAGATGCTGCGCGACCTAATGCAGCGCAATTTCGATTGCCTCACGATCGAGTGCGATGAGTGGCTCGACGCTGCTGCTAACGCTCGGCTCGTGAAGAATGCCGAGGCCTATTACCGCGTCATGTACGAAGGCGCGGCGGAGAGTTGGAATCTGCGCGACACGCACATGTTCGAGACGCTCAATCAGCTGCTCGACGCGAAGGGACCGCGGTCCAAGGCGATCGTCTGGGCGCACAACAGCCACATCGGCAATGCCGCGCACACGGACATGGGCAAAAGTCGCGGCGAGTTCAACATCGGCCAGCTGTGCAAGGACATGTTCGACGCGAAAGCGCGGCTGATCGGCTTCGGGACGCATACCGGAACGGTCGCGGCGGCGGACGACTGGGACGAGCCGATGCGGGTCAAGCAGGTGCGCCCGTCGCTGGAGGGCAGTCACGAACGTATGTCTCACGACAGCGGCGTGAGCCGGTTCCTGCTGGACCTGAGGACGGAGGAGATCGGTCGCGAATTGCGGCAAGCGCTCGGCGAGGAGCGCCTCGAGCGGTTCATCGGTGTCATCTACCGCCCAGAGACGGAGCGCTGGAGCCACTATTCCGAATGTGTCTTGCATCAGCAGTTCGACGCCTGGGTCTGGTTCGACGAAACCGAAGCCGTGACGCCGCTCCCCGGCGAAATGCGTCCGGGCGAAGAGGAGACCTATCCGTTCGGCTTGTAATCGCCGGATCGGACTCTTTTCTTGCAGCAAATCAGCAGTCTCGATCGTTAACCAATTGTGCCGATGCCAGTGTAACGGAGGATGTGATGGCGCATCGCCGGCCCAAGTCGCCGGGCAGCTTCCAGGATGAGCTTGAGGGTGTAATCGAACGCGTTGCGCCGACCGGTTCGAAGCTGCCTGCGAAGCACGACAAGCCGAAGGAGCGGGGCGTTTCAGACCCTGCCGGATTGAACGACCGGCTCTTCTGGAGAAGGCCGGAGGAGAGGGCTTAGGCCCCGCTTTCTCCCGGATTTTCGAGATCGTCGTCGCGTTGGTGATTTGCTCGACGTCGGTCTTGCAGTGGATCAGGCGGATGCCCTTCTGCTCCATCGCCCGATCGAGCGCCGGGGCGAAGTCCGCAGTCTTGTCGACCGTCTCCGCCCAGCCGCCGAACGCTCGGGCGAGCGCAGCGAAATCCGGATTGTTGAGCTGGGTTGCCGAGAGGCGCTTCGGATACTCGCGCTCCTGGTGCATACGGATGGTGCCGTACGCGCCATTGTCGACGATGATGACGAGCAGGTCCGCGCCATATTGCGCCGCGGTCGCCAGCTCCTGTCCGTTCATCAGGAAGTCGCCGTCGCCGGCGACACAGACGACCGGGCGGTCCTTGAAGCGCAATGCTCCCGCCACCGCTGCGGGTAGGCCGTAGCCCATAGTCCCGACGTCGGCGCGAGCTGCGTCGGCATGCAGCCGTAACGCCAGTAGCGATGCCACCAGCCCGAGAAGTTGCCTGCGCCGTTGCAGATGATCGTGCTCGGTGGGAGTTTCTCGCGCATCGTTGCGACGCACGGGCCAAGATCGAGCGTCACGCCTTCGCGCGGCTTGGGCTCCGACCATTCGAGCCATTCCTGATGCGCCTGCTCGCCGCATGAGAAACGGACGAGATCGGGGTCGTTCCACTCGTCGATCATCTCCGCGAATTCGCCCATGTCGGCGCAGATCGGCAGGTCGGCATGATAGACGTGACCGAGCTCGTTCGGGTCCGGATGGACTTGCACAAGCGTCTGCCCGGGATGGTCGGGCGTGACGAGCGCATAGCCGTCGGTCGTTGATTCCCCGAGGCGGGCGCCGACCGCAAGGATCAGGTCTGCATCGCGAATGCGTTGCTGCAGCTTCGGATTCGGCCCGTACCCGAGTTGGCCCGCATAGACTCCGCACTTGTTGTCGATGGCGTCCTGCCGGCGGAACGCGGCAGCAACAGGAATTCCGTATCGGAAGGCGAAATTTGCGAAGTGGTGCGCCGCTCTCGGGCTCCAGTCGGCGCCGCCGACGATGGCGATCGGCGAAGCGGCTTCCTTGAGGAGCTCGAACAAGGCCTGGATCGCGCCCGGATCGGGCTCTTCTGCAACTGGCGGGACACGAGGGCGGTCCGCTGTTTCGACCTGGTCGCGAAGCATGTCTTCCGGCAATGCGAGCACGACTGGGCCGGGACGTCCGGCGGTCGCGACGCGATAGGCTCGGTAGATATATTCCGGAATCCGGCGGGCATCCTCGATCCGCGCGGCCCATTTCGCGATCGGGCCGAAGAAGGCCGGGAAGTCGATTTCCTGGAAGCCTTCGCGGTCGCGGTCGCCGCGCGCGACATCGCCAATGAACAGGATCATCGGGGTCGAGTCCTGGAAGGCGACGTGAACGCCTGCGGTCGCGTTGGTCGCGCCGGGGCCGCGGGTGACGAAGGCAATGCCCGGCCGACCGGTCATCTTGCCGTCCGCGTCCGCCATGTAGGAAACCCCGCCTTCCTGGCGGCACACGACCGTGTCGATCTCAGGCGCATCGTGAAGCGCGTCGAGGACGGCGAGAAAGCTCTCCCCGGGGACGGTGAAAATGCGGTCGCAGCCCTGGATCCTGAGCTGGTCGACGAGGATCTGGCCGCCGGTGCGCTTGGTCATGGCGCGCCTCTAGCGAGCGCCGCTTACGTCGTCACCCCCGCCCGCCTCATCCGGACAATCACCTATTCTGATCAGTCCTGTGAACCCGTACTCGCATACTTCCGAAATAGGGAGAATTGCGATGACTGTACGTCACCGTTGGATGCGCAAGCTTATTCGCAATGGAAGCGACCGCGGTCGCGCAGGCGCCAGACGAAGGGGACATTGTCGTCACCCGTAAGCTGCCGCCCTCTAAGGATCGCCTGGTTCGAGTCGTTTACATCGGCGATATCAATCTCAAGGACGCGGCCGGGCGGACCGAGATGGAAAAGAGAGTGAGCAAGGCGGTCGACTACATGTGCGCCATTCCGTCGCCGATTCCCGGGCAGGAAAAGGCGATGACGGCTCCTTGCCGCGAGGAAGCGTGGGCCAGCGCGAGGCCGCAGATGGAAGGCGCCATGGCGAGAGCCAACGCCCATAAATAGCGACGAAAAGCTAAGCCTGGTGGATCGCCTTGACCACCTGGTAACTTTCCATCCCTTCCTTGCCACCCTCTGAGCCGAAGCCGCTGTCCTTCACGCCCCCAAACGGCGCGTCGGCAAGAGAGATGGCAAATGTATTGATCCCGACCATGCCGCTCTCGACGAGGTCGCCGATCAGGTTCGCGCGGCGGCCGTTTTCGGTGAATGCGAATGCCGCGAGGCCGAAGGGCAGTCGGTTGGCCTGTTCAATCACTTCCTCGAACGTGTCGAACGGGCGCGAGACAGCGACGGGGCCGAACGGCTCCTCGTTCATGATCTCGGCTTCGTTGGGAACGTCGGCGAGCAAAGTCGGCTGGAAGAAGAAGCCGCCATCGCCGCGCTCGCCGCCGGCGAGGACGCGCGCGCCCTTGGCCTTGGCGTCCTGCACCAAAGCCTCGATCGCGCCCGGGCGGCGGCTGTTGGCGAGCGGACCCATGCGGGTGTCCGCTTCAAGTCCGTTGCCGATCTTCACCTTCTGGGTGCGCTCGGCGAAGCCCTTCACGAAGGCCTCGTAGATGCCGCTCTGCACGTAGAAGCGGGTCGGCGAAACGCAGACCTGGCCGGCGTTCCGGAACTTCTGCGGAACGACCATGTCTAGCGTCTTTTCAAGGTCGCAATCGTCGAAGATCAGGACCGGTGCATGGCCGCCGAGTTCCATCGTCACGCGCGTCATGCTGTCGGCGCAAAGGCGCATCAGATGTTTGCCGACATTGGTGGAGCCAGTGAAGCTGACCTTGCGGATGACCCTGCTGGCGATGAGCGTCTCGCTGACGAGGCCCGATTCACCGTGGACGAGCTGGGCTACGCCTTTCGGAATGCCGGCATCGGCAAGAGCGCGGAAAAGCTCGGTGCCGACACCCGGTGTTTCATGCGGAGGGCGCGAGATGACCGTGCAGCCGGCGGCGAGAGCGGCGCTGACCTTCTTGGCGAGCAGGTAGAGCGGGAAGTTCCACGGCGTGAACGTCGCAACCGGGCCGACCGGCTGACGGATCACTCGCGAGACCTGGCCTGCCGGGCGGACGAGGGTCCGGCCGTAGTCGCGCTTGGCGTCTTCGGCGTACCAGTCGAACAGTTGTGCGGAGGCGAGCGTTTCGGCCTTGGACTCGGCAAGGATCTTGCCCTGCTCCTGAGTCATGGTCGCGGCAATCAGGTCGACGCGTTCGCGCAGGAGCTGTGCCGCCTTGTGAAGGATCGCCCCGCGCTTCTCGACATCCATCGAGCGCCACTCCGGCCATGCGCGATTCGACGCTTCAAGCGCCTCGTCGAGGTCGGCCTTGGTCGCGTAAGGCACCTCGGCGATCGGGCTCGCGTTGACGGGGTTGAGGACGGTGTGGGCGTCGCGGCCTTCGCCGGTTTTCCAGATGCCGTCGATGAAGAGTTTGAGGTCGGTTTCGTATCCCATGGAGCGCCAGATAGGCTTCCGCGCCGCTCTAGCCAAGGAGAGTCATTACGGATGCGATGCGCGGCGAGCAGCCGTGCGGCCATGCCCCCGGCATGGTCCGCGTGCGGCTGCTTGTTTCGCCTGCAACACGAGGCTACCGCTTACTGACAAAGGAGAAAGCAATGACCAAGCAGGAACTCGTTTCGCGCATGCAGGAAGGTCAGGCCTGGGTGCCGGGCAAGCGAGTGAAACTCGACTTCGGAAGCGAGGGCGTGATCCTGCTCGACGGCGCGGCCAGCCAGGTCTCTGAAGAGGATGGTGCGGCCGACACGACGATCAAGGTCAATTGGGAAGACTGGCAGGCGATGGCCGCTGGCCAGCTCGACGGCATGACGGCGTTCATGACCGGCAAGCTGCGCATCGAAGGCGACATGTCGAACGCGATGCAGCTCCAGGGCGTTCTCGCAAAGCTTCGCTCCTGATCCTTGGCCGGGGAGCGCGATCTTTCCCGGCTTCTGCGGGGCTTGAGGCCAAGGCTCTACCCGGATCGCTACGCATTCGCTGCGGTCGTGGAGCCTTCGCTTGGGGCCGGCCAATTTGCACTCGTTCGTGAAGGCGAAGGCCTGACTTCGATCCATCCTGATTCGCAGGGGAATGGGCGCGGATCAGCCTGGAGATCCATTCGAGCCTCGATGCGGTTGGCCTGACGGGCGTGATGGCGTCGAGGCTCGCCGACCTCGGCATCAGCGTGAACATCATCGCAGCCCTGCACCACGACCATTTGTTCGTCCCTTGGGATCGGCGTGAAGAAGCACTGGAGTGCCTGCGAAGTTTGCAGGGCCAGGCCGAAAACCGGTCCGCATAAGCAGAGCTTATCGGTTGCTTCGCTGAATCCGCTTGTCGAACCGCACGCCGCGGCCAAGGGAGGAGCCCGGAGGCCTCAATGCTGAAACTGTTCTACTCGCCGGGCGCTTGCTCGATCGTCAGTCACATCGCGCTCGAGGAAAGCGGTGCTGAATTCGAGCCTGTCCGGGTGACTCTCGCCCAGGCCGAGCATCTCAAGCCCGAATACCTTGAAATCAACCCGCACGCTCGGGTTCCCGCGCTGGGGACCGGCCACGGCGTGGTCACCGAGAATATCGCGATCCTCAACCTGATCGCCGACCTGTTCGGCAAGGACGGCTCGGTGCCGCGTGACGATCCCTATGCGGCGGCTCGCTGCAACGAGCTTCTCGGCTGGTTCGCATCCACAGTGCACATTTCCTTCGCGCAAATCTGGCGCGCAGCCCGCTTCACGAGGGACGAAAGCATCCATCCGGCGATTGTCGCCGGCGGACGCGAAAACCTTGAAAACCAGTTCGCAGAAATTGAGGCCCTGTCGGGCGAAGGATGGCTTGCCGGCGGGCGATTCACGGCCGCAGACTCATACGCGCTGACCTTCTTCCGCTGGGGGAGAAGGATCGGCATGGACATGGCCGCCTTTTCGCGCTGGGCTGCGCATTTGGAGCGCTTGCTCGAGCGGCCGGCGGTTCAACGCGTGCTGGAACGCGAGGGCCTTGCGCCCGCGGAGTTTCAGCCTGCATAGGAGGCGCGATGCGAGCCACAAGTCTCGGTCTGATGTTGGCAATCTCGGCATCACCGCTTCAGGCTCAGCAGGCGGCGCTGGACGCACGCACGGCGCAGGCGATCGTTGCTGGATGCGCGGCTCACGCGACGGCCAGGAACCAAAGCCACGCGATCGCGGTGGTTGATGTGGGAGGACACCTTGTCGCCGCGCTGCGCATGGACGGCAACGGCAGCGGAATAATAGATTTCTCGCTAGCGAAGGCTCAGGCAGTCGCGGCCTGGGGATTCCCGACCGCGCAGATGGAACAGGCGGCGAAGGAAACGCCGGGCTTCGCCAATGCTCCGCATGTCGTGACGGTACCTGGCGGCGTTCCCATCTGGTCGGCCGACGGCAAGACGCGGATCGGCGGCGTCGGAGCATCGGGTGAGGAGCCTGCCGATGACGCCGCGTGCGCTGAAGCCGGCATTCGCGCCGCCGGCCTCAGGAGCAGCCGCGTCCGTTGAATCCTTGACCCTCATCCGCGCGAACGGCAGAGGCGGGGCCCAAGGAGTGGCGGATGAAGAAGATCTATTCCAGCGCCGAAGAAGCTCTCGACGGCCTTCTGTTCGACGGAATGACGATTGCTGCTGGCGGGTTCGGCCTGTGCGGCATCCCGGAGCGGCTGATTGACGCGATCCAGGCGAGCGGCGTCAAGGACATCACCATTGCCTCGAACAATGCCGGCATCGACAACGAGGGTCTCGGCAAGCTCCTGCGCACCAAGCAGGTGAAGAAAATGATCTCGTCCTACGTCGGCGAGAACAAGGAGTTCGAGCGGCAATTCCTGGCAGGCGAGCTGGAGGTCGAATTCACCCCGCAAGGCACGCTCGCCGAGCGACTGCGCGCGGGCGGTGCGGGCATCGCGGGATTTTACACCAAGACCGGCGTCGGCACCGTCGTCGCCGAGGGCAAGGAAACCAAAGTGTTCGACGGCGAGACCTACGTCCTCGAACGCGGCATCCGCGCCGATCTCAGCATCATCAAGGGCTGGAAGGCCGACGAAAGCGGCAATCTCATCTTCCGCAAGACCGCCCGCAACTTCAACCAGCCGGCGGCAACCAGCGGCAAGGTGTGCATCGCGGAGGTCGAGGAGATAGTGCCAGTCGGATCGCTCGATCCCGACTGCATCCACCTGCCTTCGATCTACGTGAAGCGGATGATCCTCGGCGCTCCGTACGACAAGAAGATCGAGTTCCGGACTGTTCGTCAGCTGGAGGCTGCATGATGACGACCCATGACTTGCTGACGAAGGGCTGGACCCGCGACCAGATGGCGGCGCGCGCGGCGAAGGAGCTTCGCGACGGCTATTACGTGAACCTCGGCATCGGCATTCCAACGCTCGTTGCGAACAACATTCCGGAAGGCATGGAAGTGACGCTCCAGAGCGAGAACGGGATGCTCGGCATCGGGCCCTTCCCCTACGAGGACGAGGTCGATCCGGACCTCATCAACGCCGGCAAGCAGACGATCAGCGAGCTTCCGTCGTCCTCCTATTTCGACAGCGCGGCGAGCTTCGCGATGATCCGGGGCGGGCACATCGACCTGACCGTGCTCGGCGCAATGGAAGTCAGCGAGAAGGGCGACATCGCCAACTGGATGATCCCGGCAAGATGATCAAGGGCATGGGAGGCGCGATGGACCTCGTCGCAGGCGTCAAGAAGATCATCGTCGTGATGGAGCATGTCTCGAAGAACGGCGATCCGAAGTTCATCCCGGAATGCACCCTTCCGCTGACGGGCAAGAACGTCGTCGACATGATCATCACCGACCTCGCGGTATTCCAGCGGCCGGACCACGACAGCCCGTTCAAGCTGATCGAGCTAGCTCCGGGAGTGACCGCGGAGGACGTCCGCCAGAAGACCACGGCGCATTACGTGGAATGAGGTGGCTCGCATCCTTGGTGGCGCTTTGCCTGCCGGTGCCCGCCCTGGCGGAGGTCCCGGTGCAGATTGCGCCAACAGGGCATGCGACCGTGCCGGTGACCGGCAGCTTCGGAACGGCCCAGTTCGTATTCGATACGGGCGCGGAAGCGAGCGCGGTCTACGCGGATTTCGCGGACAGCGCAGGGCTGACCGTAGCGGGAAGCGAGACGCTTCAGGGCCAGACGGGCAGCGATGAAGTACCCCTTGTCTCGCTCGGCAGCATTGGCCTCGACGGGGTTCAGAAGGATGGCATCAAGGCCGTCAAGCTCGACCCGCGCGCCGATGGAGTGAAGCTCGCGGGCATTGTCGGGCTCGACCTGTTCGGTGATCGAACGGTGGACTTCGATCTTCCCCACAAGCGAATTTCCCTGCTTGCGCAGGGTGCCCGGCCCGCGGGTGAAGACACCCAAAGCGTCGCCGCATCGACGACCACGGGCAATCTCCTCACCGTGCCGGTCACGATAGGTGAGGTGACTGCGACGGCAGTGATCGACACGGGGGCGCGCAAGACGCGCATCAACTGGGCGCTTGGACGGTTGCTTGGGCTCAACCCGGCGAAACTGGCGAAGGGCGACGTCATCCAGGGCGCGACAAACAAGGCGGTCGAAACGGGAGCCACGCACATTTCCAACGTTCGCCTTGGCAGCCGCGTGCTGGCCCATGCTCCGGTGCTGGTCGCGGATTTGCCCGTTTTCGAAACGTTTGGCGTCGCCGGCCGGCCGGCGATGATCCTCGGCCTGGACTGGCTGGACAGGACGCGGATGGTGATCGATTTCCCGGGGCGGAAAGTCTGGTTCGAAGCGGTCGAGGTACCGGCTACCTGAAACTCGAAGAAGGAAGAGCGTATGCGGACGATCGTGCTTGGACTGCTTTTCGCAACCGCGGCCATGACGGCCTGCGCGCCCTCCAGCTCCGAAGCCAACAATCAGGCTCCGGCCGCTGACGCACCGTCGAAGCAATCCGCGGCGCTTTCACTGACGCGGCTCGACTGCGGCCATGCCGACTTCAAGGACATGAACGGCTTCTTCTCGGATCGTCCGGGCGTCTATCCGCCCGGCCCAGGCAAGGTCACGGACAGCTGTTACCTGATCCGCCACGGCGATCAGATCATGGTTTGGGACACCGGTTTGCCCGCCGAAACCAAGAACAAGCCGATGAACCAGAATGGCATGGTTGCCTCGATCGACCGAACGCTGGCGGACCAGCTCGGCCAGCTCGGTGTGAAGCCGGCAGACGTAGGCGTGCTGGGCATCAGCCACATGCACGGCGACCACATCGGCCAGGCAGCGCAGTTCACGAATGCGCGGCTGGTCGTGGGTAAGGGCGACTTTGAAAGGCTCGCCGGCAGGCCGGAGGATTCGCTCAAAGGCTGGCGCGGGGCCGGCAAGAAAGTGACGCTGGCGACAGCCGACGTCGACGTATTCGGCGACGGTAGCGTCGTCGCGCTTCACCTTCCGGGGCATACGCCCGACCATCTCGCCTTGCTGGTTAAGCTCGCGTCGGGACCGGTGCTCCTGACCGGCGACCTCTATCATACGACGATCGCGCGTCAGAAGCGGGCAGTACCGGGGTTCAATACGAGCCGGGAACAGACTCTCCAGTCGATGGACAAGTTCGAGAAGCTCGCAAAAGACACTGGCGCGAAGGTGATTATCCAGCACGAACCGAACGACATCCCGCTGCTTCCCGCTTTCCCGGAAGCGGCGAAGTAGGTGCGGGCTCTTCTCAGCCATGAGCCCGGCGGACCGGAAATTCTTCGGCTAGAAGAGCTTCCCGATCCGGAGCCGGGATCGGGCGAGATTCTGGTCCGCGTCCGTGCCGCGGCAATCAATTTTCCCGACGTCCTCATTATCGAGGATAAGTATCAGCTGAAGCCGCCCCGGCCGTTCGCGCCGGGCGGCGAGATTGCCGGCGAGATCGAGGCCATCGGTGAAGGCGTTCAAGGCTGGACCGTCGGCGATCGCGTCATCGCGGTCACCGGTTTCGGAGGCCTAGCCGAGAAGGTCGTCGTCCCGGCGCGCGCCGCATATCGGCTGCCCGAGGAACGCAGCTTCGAGGAAGGCGCGGCGCTGTTGCTAACCTACGCGACGTCCATCCATGCCTTGCTCGATCGCGGAAAGCTTCAGGCGGGACAGACTTTGCTCGTGCTAGGCGCAGCTGGCGGCGTTGGCCTTGCGGCGGTGGAGCTGGGCAAGGCTTACGAGGCGCGCGTCATTGCCGCTGTTTCCTCGGAAGAGAAGGCGCAGGCCGCGCGCGACGCCGGAGCGGACGAGGCAGTGGTTTATCCGCAGGGGCCGTTCGACAAAGATGGCCAGAAGGCGCTCGCCCAGCTCTTCAAGGAGGCGGTTGGGCCCGCCGGCGCGGACGTCATCTACGATCCCGTCGGCGGCGACTACACCGAGGCGGCGCTTCGAAGCATCGCATGGGAAGGGCGCTTCCTCGTGGTCGGTTTCCCAGCCGGCATCGCGAAGCTTCCTCTCAACCTGACGCTGTTGAAGAGTTGCGACGTTTGCGGCGTGTTTTGGGGCGCGTTTGCCGCCCGCGATCCGAAGGCCAATGCAGCGCACGTCGAAACTCTCTTCAAGCTGTGGCGGCAGGGGATGATCTCGCCGAAGGTCAGTGCGACCTATCCCTCGAACGGGCAGGAGAAGCGATCCGCGCGATCGCCGAGCGCCGCGTAATCGGGAAGCTCGTCGTCACGATCTACTAGCTAGGGCGTCACTTCGCGGACGCGGATCGGCCCTGGCGGCGAGCATAACGCGTTGAAGCAGGCCGGGGCGAACCAGAGCCTAGAGGAGCCCTTCGTCCGACCATCGTCGCGAGTACGCATGGCGTAGGGCTTCAGTCCGAGGATTTCGGCTTTGACCGCCGGCGTGAAGATCCGGTCGAAGTCGCTCTCGACCTCCCGACGCGAGCGGTAGGTCCTGGCTCCGCCTTCGGTGTTCACGGTGAGGGGAAATCCGACGAGCTTGCTGACTGCACGCCGGTCATCCGTCCTCAGTGCCGACTGCAGCCGCGACAGGAAATCGCCGTAGGTGTCGACTGTCACCAGCGGCGAGGACTTCCCGACGGCAACCTGCCGGTTCGCGCGATCCGATAAATCCGGTGAACGTATCCGCGACCCGGTTGCCACAATGTCCTGCGCGCCCGACTCAGCCGCATATCCTTCTCTCTCCGGCGCTGGAGCGGGCGGCGGTGGCGGGGGAGCCGGAGGAGGCGCCGCGGCCATTGCCGGCGCGGGCTCTTCATTGGCTACCTTTTGCGCGACTGGGGCCAACGTCATGGGCGCCGGACTGGGTTGGGCCTGTCGCGCTGCCGGCGCCTGTGGTTCGCTCGGAGCCTGATCGGCGACGGCTTGATTCTCGGAAGGCTCGAATGCCGCCAGGTTGTCCGCTGTGTCAGCCGCCTCCTGCGTCGGTTGAGCTGCTATTGAGGCGGTCGGTTGCTGAGGAGCTGGCCGCGGACCGTCGCGAAGCGTCGCGAGCGCAATCGGCAGGCCGACTACGGCTAACATTGCGGCCGTCGCGAGGGCACTCGCCGGGCCACGATGCGTGTTTGCCCATCCGAACAACCCCGGCCGCTCGCGTCCAGCCCGATCACGGGCCGTTTCCTCGACCCCGTCAAATTTCCGAAGCGCAGTATCGATCGCCGCTTGCCGCGCCGCGGGCCGCGGCGGCGGCGCCTTGGGCAGCAAAATGGGACCGTCGTTGCCGATCGCCATCTATCGCGGTCCATCGAAGAGCAGCATCGACAAACTCATAACCACAATCGCGGCCTCGTCGAAGGCGTCTTTTGGGCGGCCGCCGGCGCCGGGGGCTCGCGCCGGCGGCCACAAGCCCTAGCGCTCCAGCTGCGCCATGGTCTGGGCGCTCTTCGCGGCACGCACCAAACCGACAAACTCGGACCGGTAACCGAACTCGTCGGATCCCCGCGAAGCATTGGCGATCCTCAGCACGTCATCATAGCTGAGCGACCCGGTGTGCTTGCCCCGCGGAGCAATTCCGCGAATCCGGCGACCGCAGTCGCGAACCTTGCGTCGCGCGGTGCGGCTTCGAAGCTGCGGGCTTCCATGCGCCGGTCGATCGGCGTCGAGATCAGTCGGCTCGTGTCCGACTTCGGCAGCTTGTACCGGATTTTCACGAAGCCGATCTCGTTGCTTCGGCTCGCGATCGATGCCGCCGTCTTGCCGTAGCGCAGGTCGGTCATTGTCCGCGGACCGCCGACCGGAACGATCTCGTAGAGCGCCGTGACGGTCTGGCCCGACCCGACATCGCCCGCATCGACCTTGTCATTGTCAAAGTCTTCGCGGTTGAGTGCCCGCGTCTCGTACCCGATCAGCCGATACTCGGCGACCGCCGCCGGGTTGAACTCGACCTGGATCTTCACGTCCTTGGCGATGGGGAACAGGGTAGAGCTTGCTTCCTCGACCAGCGTCTTCCGGGCCTCCGCGACCGTGTCGATATAGGCCGCTATCCCGTTGCCGTTCTGGGCCAGTGTCTGCATCAGCGCATCGTTGTAATTGCCCATCCCGAAGCCGAGTACGGACAGGAACACGCCCTTGCCGCGCTCGCGTTCGATATAGCCTTTGAGCTCGCCTTGGTCGGTGATGCCGACGTTGAAGTCGCCGTCGGTGGCCAGGATGACGCGATTGACGCCGTTCGGGTCGTAATTCTCCTTGGCCAGTTCGTAGGCCTGGCGGATGCCCTCTGCGCCGGCCGTGCTTCCGCCCGCTCCAAGCCGGTTAATGACCGAGCGAATCTTTTCCTTCTGGCTGACCGGCGTCGGTTCGAGCGCGGTCCCGGCATCACCTGCGTAAGTGACGATTGCGACGGTATCGCGCTCGTCCAGCTCGTCGAGCAGCATGTTGAGCGACTTCTGCACCAGCGGCAGCTTGTTCTCCTCCTGCATCGATCCCGAGGTGTCGATCAGGAAGACGAGATTGGCGTGCGGCCGCGTGGCGCGTTGCACCGAATAGCCCTTGATCCCGATGCGGACGAGCTTGCGGCCCGGCGACCAGGGACTGGGGAACATTGCGACGTTGGTGCTGAACGGCTGCGCGGTGCTCGCCGGCGGCGCATAGTCGTAGGTGAAATAGTTCACCATCTCCTCGGTGCGAACCGAGGCCGGCTGCGGCAGGACATTCTGGTTCAGCGAAGCGCGCACCCAGGAATAGGACGCGGTGTCGACGTCGATCGAGAAGGTCGAGACCGGGTCTTCACGCGCGATCTTGAACGCGTTCTCGACGAAGTTCGTGAACTTGTCGCGGCCGACATCGTGATAGGGCGGTGCCCAGATTCCAGGCGCCCGCTGCATGGCAGGAGCTGGCGGCGGAGGCGGCGACGGCAGTGTTCCGACGCGGAATTGACCCTCGGCCTCCAGATTTCCGACCTTAATGCGCGAGCCGGTCACGACCATGTCGTTTGCTTTATTGTCTTCGGCGACCGGTTCCTGTTGCACCGCGTCAGCCGTCTCGACTCCGCGCCCTGCGCATGAAGCGAGCAGAAGTGCTCCCAGCGCCAACCCGACGGGACGGTATGTGCACCCCATGAAAACCTCCCTCAAAACCAGCGGGCAAGATTGCTCGCCTGATCCTGAGACGTGCGTTCCCGGGATTTCCTTTGAGGGGTCTCGAAAAAATCTTCCTAGGTGTCGGTTTCCCCGGCCGCCGAGAGGATCCGGCGCACCTCATGCATGCGCCAGGAGACCGTCGCTTCCGCAACTTTGAGGATCGCAGCGGCTTCCGCATGGGAGAGCTGCTGCCCGGCGACGAGCACCGCCGTGTCCCTGAGCGCGGGCTTCAACTTGGCGATTGCGCTCTTCAGCCAGATTGCATCGTACAGGTCGCGGCCGTCGGGGGCCGCTGCGATCCCCGCGAGTACCGCCATCTTCTCGGTGAAGAGTCGAAAAGAGCCGCGCCTACGCCGCCAATCCCGGCAGGCGTTGAAAGTGATTCCGATCAGCCAGGTCGTGAATTTCGCTTCGCCGCGAAAGCTTCCGATCTTCTCGACCAAGGTGCAGCAGACGTCTTGGGCGATGTCGTCGGCATCCGCCCGGGATCCCGTCAGATGCCAGGCGAGCCCGTGGATCCGGTCGTAGTGCCGTTCCAGCAAGGCGGCGAACGCCTCGCGGTCGCCCGCGCACGCGGCGGAAACGAGCTTGAAATCTGGATCGCTGCCGATTTCCCCCACCCGTAGCCGCCCGCGATGACCCTCTCGCCGACAGGATTATTACAAAGTTGCCCTGACGGAATAGCTGTTTGGGCTGCTATGCGCGTTGCCTCAACGGCCTATCCCCTTATTTCGCGGGTCAAACAAGCAAGGGACACCAATGACCCAGTTCAACGATCGCGAGCGCGCCTTCGAAACCAAGTTCGCGCACGACGAGGAAATGAAGTTCCGGGTGCTCGCCCGCCGCAACCGCCTCCTTGGCGAATGGGCGGCGCGCAAAATGGGCCTGTCGGAGGTCGAGGGGCAATCCTACGCCAAGGACGTCGTTCGTGCGGACTTCGAGGAAGCCGGCGAGGAAGACGTCATTCGCAAGGTGCTGGGCGACCTCACCGCGGCCGGTATCGAGACCAGCGATGCGGAAATCCGCCAGACGCTGGAGCACAAGACGGTCGAGGCCAAGCGCCAGCTGATCGAGGCACTCGGAGGACAATAATCGTGCCGATGGCGGCAAGCGACATTGAACGGCTCATCCGCGAGGCCATTCCCGACGCCGAAGTGACGATCAGGGACCTCGCGGGCGACGGCGACCATTATGCGGCCCGGGTGGTGAGCGCGAGCTTCGAAGGGCTCCCGCGAGTCAGGCAGCACCAGCGCGTCTACGCTGCGCTGGGCGGACGTATGGGCGGCGAATTACATGCGCTGCAGCTCGAAACGGCAGCGCGACAAGGAGAAGAGTAATGAGCGATGCAAACAATCGCATCGGCGAGATCGTGAAGAGCAATGAAGTCGTGCTGTTCATGAAGGGCACGCCGTTGTTCCCACAGTGCGGCTTTTCGAGCCGTGCGATCACCATCCTCGAGCATCTCGGCGTCCCGTTCGAGAGCGTCGACGTCCTCCAGGACCCGGAGATCCGCCAAGGCATCAAGGAATTTTCCGACTGGCCGACGATTCCGCAGCTCTACGTGAAGGGTGAATTCGTCGGCGGATCCGACATCATGCTGGAGATGTTCCAGAGCGGGGAGCTTCAGCAGCTGATCGGCGCCGAGGCGAGCTAAACTCGGGACAAACAAAAAGGGACGGTGAGCGGGACCAGAATAACCGCTGCACCGTCCCTTTCGTTGGCGTGGGACCAAGTGGACCCAATAATGTAGCAACCGCCGTGCCAATTCGAATAAACGGCAGAAAACTGGTATTTTCTGAATTTTCAGTCGGGGGCGTCCGATCAAATGTGTAAAATGCTCCGACAATTTGGAGGCCGAACTGCGGTTGGCACTTTGTCGCTCCGTCTGTGTTGGACATGTCCATGAGCCGCGACGATCCTGAAATGACCAACCCGTTTGAGCCCGAGCGCCTGATTTGCGACCTTACGCAGAGCTGGTCGGAGGTCGGCGGCGGCGTCGGGACCTATTTGCGTCACAAACGGAGCCACATTCTCGGCAAGACACAGCACCGCCATCTCCTCATTGTCCCGGGTCCCGAGGACGCGGTGAAGGAAGAGGGCAGGGCGATCACCGCGACAGTCCGCTCGCCGCGAGTGCCGGGGAGCCCGAACTACCGCCTCATGATACGCAACGGTGCGGTGCGTGAGTTGCTCGAACGATTCCGTCCCGACCTGATCGAATGCCAGGACAGCTACAACCTTCCGTGGGCGGCGATCGCGCATCGCAAGCGCTTTCCGGAAACTGCATTGGTCGGTGGCTATTTCACCGACTTTCCCACGGTTTATGTCGAACGTCCCTTCTCCAAGGTCATGGGCGACACCTTGGCCGGCGCGGCAGGGCGACTTTGTTACCGCTACTGCGGCCATCTCTATCGCCGGTTCGACGCGGTGTTCGCGCTTAGTGAGAACGGCGGTGCGACGAAGCTGCGGTCCTACGGGGTCGAGAATGTCGGCATCGTTCCGTTGGGCGCCGAGCTCGGCGATTTCGGCCCGTCGCGGCGCGACGACAGACTGAGGCGTTCCCTCGGCGTCGGCGAGCAGCAGCCCCTGCTCATTTACGTCGGCCGCCTCGACCTGGAGAAGAAGCCGCAGATCGTCGTCGACGCTTTCCGAAAGCTTCCCGAAGCCCTGGGCGCCCGGCTTGTCCTCCTCGGCGAAGGGCCGCTCCGCGAAGATATTGCGGGGCTCAACAATCCACGGATCGTGACTCCCGGGTTCGTCCGCGACCGCCAGCAGCTGGCACGCTGGCTCGCCAGCGCCGACATCTACGTATCTGGAATGGCCGACGAGACCTTCGGTGTCTCGATCGTCGAGGCGCAGGCATCGGGACTCCCGGTCGTGGGCGTGGAAGCAGGTGCAATGGTCGACCGCGTAACCGATGAGATTGGCCGCCTCGGTCCGGTCGACGATTCGGACGCAATGGCGGCCAACATCCTGTCGATCTGGAACTCGGATCGCGGACGGATGAGCGCGATCGCGCAGGCCGAAGCTCGCCAATATAGCTGGGATTCCAGCATGGCCGCATTGTTCGGCCGTCTCTACCGCCACGCGTTCAAGGCGAGCGTCGAGCGGCAGTTGCAGTCGCGCGAACTCGCCCGTCACGCCTATCTCGGCGTGCCGGCCGAGTAACCCGCCCCTTTGCCGGTGACGGCGTCCATGGCAGAGCGGTCCCGTGGACGCCCCTACGAACTCCTTGAGACGCTTGAACCCGGCATCGCCCGGGTGCTCGCGCACAACCCTTCGGCGTTCACTTATTACGGCACGCAGACCTACCTGGTCGGCGAACAGGAAGTCGCGATCGTCGATCCCGGCCCTGATCTTTCCGATCATGTCGAAGCCTTGATCCGGGCGATCGGGGGACGCCGCGTTGTCGCGATCATGTGCACGCACACGCATCGCGACCACAGTCCGGCGTCGCGTGCGCTGGCAAATCTGACGGGCGCCCCGATCATCGGCTGCGCACCGCTGGCGCTGGAATCCGTTGGGCCGCGCGCGGACGCCGCGTTTGACGGGGAATACACACCGGATCGAGTGCTTCAGGACGGCGAAAGCGTCGAAGTCGATGGACGTTCGATCGTCGCCGTCGCCACACCGGGTCACACGTCGAACCACTTATGCTTCGCGGTTGGCGGCGCGCTCCTGACCGGCGACCATGTGATGGGCTGGTCGACGACCGTCGTCGTTCCGCCCGATGGTGAAATGGCGGCCTACATGGCCAGCCTCGACAAGCTTCGGCAGCGCGAGGACCGCGTGTTTTACCCGGCGCATGGCCCGCCGGTGACCAATCCGCAGCAATATGTGCGCGGTCTGATGGGTCACCGTATGCAGCGCGAGAAACAGATCCTTCGGCTCGTCGGCGAGAAGGCACGCGACATTCCGGATATCGTCGCGAAAGCCTATCCCGGCCTCGATCCGAGGCTGGAGACTGCGGCGGGTGGTTCGGTTCTCGCGCATCTGCTGGACCTCGAGAAGCGCGGGCTCGTTGTGCAAAGCGAACAGCAATGGACAAGAACCTGAGGATCACGCCGAAACAGACAGCGATAGCTCTCGTCGTCTTCGTCCTCGTCGCTTGGGTCGCGACCTGTCAGTGGCGCGCTTCCGAAGAGCGAAGACGGGATGAGGAAATCGCAACCGCAGAAGGGCTTGCACAGGTCGTATCAAGCACGTTCGCGGGCCGAACGGATCTCAAAGTGTCGAACGTCAGCGGGACCATTGACGTCACCAGCGTCAACCACGGGACGATCTTCAATTCGAAGATGAAGGCCACCTTGCCTTATTCGGTCGACTACTTCGTCGATCTGTCCGGGCTCGGTGCCGATGACGCACGCTACGATCCGCAGACGAAGACCTTGATGGTAAGGATTCCGGACGTTCGGGTTGCCGAGCCCCATATCGATTTGACCAAGGGCAAGGTCGGCGATGCGGAAGGATTTTGGGTGTCGCGGAGAGCGAGCGCGAACCTCGTCAATCGAACGCTCAAGCTGACTCGCGAAAAGGCCGCGCAAAACGCCCGCAAGCCGGAGTATCTCGATCGCGCCAAGCAGGAAGCACGGGAACGTATCGCAGCGCTCCTTGACCTGCCCCTCAAGACCACCCGGTATGACGACGTAAAGGTGGTGGTCCGATTTGCGAGCGACGAAGACGCCGACGATCCTTCCTATCTGGACCTCTCGCGACCATATAATGAAGTGATCGCGGAGGCTGAACGCAGAAGGGCTGTCGAGGGGAGTAGATGACGATTCAATCGCAAAGCCTGAAGGGTATCGATCTCCTCGCCGAGATTGAGCGGCTGAAGCGTGAGCGCAACGCCGTGATCCTCGCGCATTATTACCAGAAGCCCGAAATCCAGGACCTTGCGGACTTCGTCGGTGATAGCCTCGATCTTTCGCGCAAGGCCGCGGCGACAGATGCCGATGTTATCGCTTTCTGCGGCGTCCGCTTCATGGCCGAGACGGCGAAGATCCTGTCTCCCCAAAAGACGGTGATCCTGCCGGACATGGACGCCGGCTGCTCGCTTGAGGACAGCTGTCCGCCCGACCAGTTCGCTGCCTTCCGGGCCGCGCACCCGGACCATATCGCGCTGACCTACATCAACTGCTCGGCGGCTGTGAAAGCGCTCAGCGACATTATCGTCACCAGCTCGTCGGCAGCGGTCATCCTCGACCAGATTCCGAAGGACCAGAAGATCATCTTCGGCCCTGACCGGCACCTCGGCGGCTATCTCGCCCGCAAGTTCGACCGCGACATGCTCCTCTGGCCGGGCGTGTGCATCGTCCACCAGGCGTTCAGCGAGACCGAGTTGCTGAAGCTCAAGGCCGAGTACCCGGACGCCCCGGTTGCGGCGCATCCGGAATGCCCGCCGCACATTATTGACCACGCCGACCATGTCGGCTCGACAAAGTCGATCCTGGACTTCGCGCTGAGCTCGCCGGCCAAGACGATCCTCGTCGCGACCGAGCCGCACATCATCCATCAGATGGAGAAAGCGGCGCCGGACAAGACGTTCATCGGCGTTCCGGGCGGCGACGGGAACTGCAACTGCAACATGTGCCCGTACATGGCGCTCAACACGCTGGAGAAGCTCTACGTCGCGCTCCGCGATCTCCAGCCGCGCATTGAGCTCACGCCCGAAATTATGGACCGCGCGCGCGTGCCGCTCGAGCGAATGCTGGAGATGGCGGGCCGGACAGTCGGGCAGGGCGACGTCGGCAAGCCGATCATCGATCCGAGGATCAGCGGCGACTAGGTCGCGACGCGAGCGATCCCCTCAAGCGTAACCGCATTATTATTGGGCAAGGTCGCGCAGCCGATGGCGGTGCGCGCGTGGCGGCCTTTCTCTCCAAGCCGCTCGACGATCAGCTCCGATGCAGCGTCGATGACCTTGTGCACCTGAGTGAAATCGTCCGTCGCGTTCACCTGTCCGCGAAGGAGCAGAATGCCGCCGATGTTCGCTTCATCTTGCGCGGCGATCGACAGGACGGCGAGCAGGTTGGCGGCAGCGCGGCGTGCCGCTTCGCGCCCGTCTTCCAACGATAATTCGGCCCCAACCTTGCCGGTGATCATCGTTCCATCACGCGCGGAGCTGATGGCGGACAAGAAGACGAGGTCGCCGAACTTGGTGAAGGGCTCGTACAGCCCGACCGGATCGGGCGGCGCCGTCACCCGGCGAGCCGCATCCAAAGCACCGCGACGTACATGAAAATGTTCATGTAAGCGGTCGAGGAGAAGCCGGGAGCCCGATAGAGCGGGCGGATACGATAGCCGATCCAGAAGATCGTCCGGCTAATCACGAACGTGATTGCGACCGCGGGAACGTAACTGATCCGATCGATCGGCAAGCTCACCGACAGCGCGGTAATGCCGACCAGGAAGCAGACGAATTGCTGCAACGTGTTGTCGGCAACGCGACCGTTGACCACCATCTTCTCGCTTTCCTTGCCGAGCGTCGGATCGATCGCTTCGCTGAGGAAGCGCTCGTTGCCGACGGCGACGAGCATGAAGAACAGCGGCAGCACCGCAACGACCGACCACCGCAAGGCATAGGCCAGCCGGTCGCCATTGTTGTCGACGACGTGCGGCTCCGGAAAATATGTTGCAATCGCCCAGACGAGCGCGACCATTCCGACGACGCCCGAAAGCGCGCCGATCGCGACGGTCTTCTGATCCTTGGTCATGTGCCGGCCCCCGCAAGCAGGCCGGCTTCATAGCACAACTGCTCTTCCGTCAGGAGGAGCGGGTCGCCTCGGCGTTGACCGTCGCGCCGGCCGGATGGTGCTTGTCGAGATGGCGCTTGATGATCCGCAGGTTGCGCGTGTTCGACTGGAAGAAGAAGTCCGGAATCGCGCCAACCCACGGGATTAACCCGAGCAGCCAGTCGACGCCAACATTCCCCGCCATGCGCGTCATCTGCCACTTGGTCATGCCGAGATTGCGCGCTTCCCAGGTCATGTAGGCGCCGAGCACCGCGCCTGCGGTGCTACCCGCGATCGGCACGAGATCGAGGATCACATCCAGACCGACCGCCTTCTTGGTCCCCGGGATGACGAACAGGCGCTCCATGATCTTCTCGAGCGCTTCGACCCGTTGCCGCACCGACGCCGGATCCGTTCCGAGGTGGCGTAGCGGCGATCTCTTGTCGGTCATTCTCCGCGCTCCCGGCCCAGTCGCTCGCCAAGCGACGTCAGCGTATGAAGCGCGAAACGGTTGGTTGCGAAGCCTTGCACGCGATCGGAAACGAGCGACCAGCGAATCGGAGCCGTCAGCGAGATAAACAACTGCTCCTCGTCCATCCGCTGGCCGGCCTGCGCGAGAAGGGCGTTGCGCTGTGCGGCGACCGTCGCGACCCGTGCGCCCTCCAGCAATTTGTCGGCTTCCGGATCGCAAACGGGAACTTCGCCACAGCGGAACGAGCGAAGATACCAGGCCGGCGAGATCGACGGAGCCACGGCGTCGAGCAGCCTGAAGTCCGCTGCCCGTCCGGGAGCCGCGGCCTCAACCGTGATTCCGAGCGCACCCCAGTCGCTTGCCAGCCGGCTCAGCAGAATTTTTGCTCCGGGAGAATTGGGCAGTTCGATCCGGATGACAGGCTTGTCGAGCCGCCCGAACATCTTTGCCGCTCTTGAGGCGAGATCCGCGCGTCGCTGGTCGATCGGCGTAGCCATCCATTGCGGCACGGCTGGGTCCGCAAGCCCATCGAGGCCGGGCTCGAGCAGCGTTGCCCTTGGCAGCAGGCCGGGCACGTTCAGTGCGTCGATGATCGCCTGGCGGTCGATCGCCTGGCTCAACAGCCGACGGATCTCCGGATCGGCGGCGGGGCCGCTCGCCCGCGCCGGGACCAGCCCGAACAGGCCGGCCGCGGGGTCGAACCGAAGCGCGTTCTTCGGCATTTCGTCCGCGCGCGTGTAGGGCAGGTCCCCGAACGTGCCGCCAACCACCAGGTCGGTGTCGCCTTTCAGGAAAGCCTGGACGGCCGCGGCGGCCGGCCTGCCGGACAGGGTCACTTCTTCCCGCGCGGTCGTTTCCTCATCCTCGTTGGAGGTAGTTCTCACCAGGTTGAGCGCATTGGGCTTGCTGTCCTCGGCGATCTGGAACGGTCCGGTCCCGACCGTTTCGCGGACGATTGCGAATTCGGGTTGCGCGAGGAGCTGGAGCAGATGCGGGCGCGGCGCCTTTAGGCTGATCTCGATGACCCGGTCGGTCATCGGGACGATCTCCTCGATCGCGCCCAAAGTATCTTTGAGTGAATTTTTGCTCCGGGCCGTGACCTGGCGGCGAAGCAGCCGCGCAACTTGCTGCGCAGTGATCCTGCGCCCGTCCGGCCATTCCGCCGTCTGCAGCCGGAAAATGTAGCTCAGCCCATCGTCGGTGACGTTCCAGCGCTCTGCGAGGCCAGGGACGATCTGACCGGAGGCATCAAAGCGAACGAGACCTTGCGCGACGTTTGCAAGAAGCACCGACTGCGGCTCGGTCAACGGACCGTTTGACGGGTCGACGATTGTCGGAGGATCGCCGATGACGACGACCTTCGTCTCTCCGCGGTCCGCCCTCTGGCAGCCGGCGACCGAAATGGCCGCGAGGATCAGCGATGCCGCAGCACAGGCGCGGCGGAATAACGGCAACCGCATGACTGCCGTTTAGCTGTAAGGCCGCATTCAGCAAATCTCTGGATATACCCGCCCGACTGTTTTAGTAATGTAAGTCACCTGAGGTTTTGCGGGTTCGGGAACGAGCGTGGTCGATAATGAGGGGATCTGGAGCCGCGGCGGCTCCAACGTCGAGGATCTGCCGGATCCCTTCGCGCCGGCCGGTGCACCACCCCGTGTCGGCCCCGATGGCCTTCCGCAGGAAAAGCCCAAGCGCCGGCGGCGCTGGCCGCTCGTGCTGTACGCAATCTCGGCAGTCTTCTTCGTCACCCTCATCTGGCTGATCGTGACCGCTCCCTTGTCGCGAGCGCTCGAGCCGCTCGATGATCCGGCGATCCTGCTCGTTTCGCAGGAGGGACAGCCGATCGCCCGCCGTGGCGCGATCAAGGAAGCGCCGGTCGACGTGACCAAGCTCAACAAGCTCACCCCCGCCGCTTTCGTCGCGATCGAGGATCGCCGCTTCTACAGCCACTGGGGCATCGATCCGCGCGGGATCGGGCGGGCCTTGGTCGCCAATATGCAGGCTGGCGGGGTCCGCCAGGGCGGCTCAACCATTACCCAGCAGCTCGCGAAGACGAGCTTCCTGTCTTCGAACCGGAGCATGAAGCGGAAGGCGCAGGAGGTGATCATCGCCTTCTGGCTCGAAGCCTGGCTGACCAAGGAGGAAATCCTCTCCCGCTACCTCTCGAGCGTCTATTTCGGCGACGGCGTGTACGGGCTACGTGCCGCCTCGAAGCATTATTTCGGCCGGGAGCCGGAGAATCTGAGCCTCGCGCAGTCGGCGATGCTTGCCGGTGTGGTCCAGGCTCCGTCGCGGCTCGCGCCGACGAACAATCTCAAGCTCGCGCAGGCGCGCAGCAAGCTCGTCCTGAACGCAATGGCGGACACCGGCGTGATCGGCCGCGGGCGGGCAAAGGCCACGTGGCCGGCTCGCCCGATCTATCGCTCCTCCAAGATTCCGACCGGAACATATTTCGCCGATTGGGTGGCGCCCGAAGCGCGAGATGCATTCGAATCCGACTTTGGCGAAGTAAAGGTGAAGACTACCCTGGATGCGGACCTCCAGCGGCTCGCGGTTCGCGCCGTTTCCCGGGCAGCGACCGGCGACATGCAGGCGGCTCTCGTGGCCATGCGTCCCGACGGCCGCGTCGTCGCGATGGTTGGCGGCAAGAACTACGGTGACAGTCCGTTCAATCGCGCAACGCAGGCGCGACGGCAGCCGGGATCGGCCTTCAAGCTGTTCGTCTATCTCGCCGCCCTCCGCGCTGGCTGGACGCCCGACAGCAAAATCGAGGATCGGCCGATCACGATCGATGGCTGGACTCCGGCCAACAGCGACGGTGTCTATCGGGGTGAGATTACCCTACGCGAGGCCTTTGCCCGCTCGAGCAATGCGGCAACGGTACGTCTTTCTGAAAGCGTCGGCCGTGCAAACGTTCTTCGGGCAGCGCGCGAGCTCGGCATTACGACTCCGCTGCCGAACAGTCCGAGCGTCGCGCTCGGGACAGCGGGTGTGAACCTGCTCGAGCTGACATCGGCCTACGCCGCCGTCGCCAGCGGGCGTTATCCGATTCGCGCGCGAGGGCTTCCCGCTGACGAGGAGGCCGGGGGCTTCTCCGGGCTGCTTCAGGGCGGCGGGCGAATGGACAACCGTCGCGACTGGGCGCCGATGCTCGACCTTCTCTATGCGGCTGCCAACAACGGCACCGGCCGGCGCGCCGCGCTTGCGGTGCCAACGTTTGGAAAGACAGGAACCAGCCAGGACAATCGCGACGCCTTATTCGTGGGTTTCGCAGGGAATCTCGTGGTCGGCGTCTGGGTCGGCCGCGACGACGACAAGCCGCTTGGCCGCAATATCAGCGGCGGGACGGTCCCGGCGCAGATCTGGCACAATTTCATGGTCTCGGCCGTGGCGGTCGACGGTCGAGCCGGGCCGCCGCTACCTGGCGAGTTCAAGATCCCGAGCAGGTCAGGCCGCGCAAGGAGCGCGAAAGCCCGCTTCCAGAGGAATGGAGCAAGGGAGCCGAGCCCTTGCGAAAGGTTCTTCGCGAGATTGAGAAGCTATTCGAATGACGCGAAATAATTAACTTTTGGAAACTTGTCCTTTTAAGTCTTTTTCAACCCACGGCTTCTAATTCTGCTGTCAACCTTCGCGGGACTGCGAGGGTGGAGGAACGACGAGTTCCCGGGAAACAAGGACAGGAGACCAGAGATGTTCAAGCGCTTCGTCAAGCTGATGAACGACAGCAAGGGTGCAACGGCCATTGAATACGGCCTGATCGCAGCTCTCATCGCCGTTGCGGCGATTGGCGCGATGCGTGGTATCGGCACCAAGCTGAACACGACTTTCGGTAACGTTTCGAACGCTCTCTAAGAGCTGTTTTCGAAAAGTTCGGGCGGCGGCGTCGAGAGGCGCCGCCGCTTCTTTTTGTCGGTTAACGCGCGCTAACCTGCGCGCTTAATGCTTTTTCAACTCCCCGCGCCCTAAACCCATGGCTGACCTACGCAGCGTCTGCGGGTTGGGTGCGTGTCAGTCCCTAGTGGACCCAGGAGATCGGAAATGTCGAAGTTTCTGAAACTGATCAAGAATGAGAAGGGTGCCACGGCCATCGAATATGGTCTGATTGCGGCCCTCATCGCGGTTGCAGCGATCGGTGCGATGCAGGGCATCGGCACCAAGCTGAACACGACGTTCGGCAACGTTTCGAACGCTCTCTAAGAGCTTCAAACGTACCAAGTGAGCGGCGGCGTCCTCGCGGACGCCGCCGTTTCTTTTTTCAGCCTACCAGGCTTCGCGCATCCGTTCCCGATCGTACGCCCGGCTACGGTCGGACCCGATGTCACGGCGATCCTGCCAGCGCTCGTTCCTGTCCCAGCTGCCGGAACGCTTCAGCTGATCCTCAGTCATGTCGACGTGATAGCCGCTGAGCCGCGTGTCAAACTTCAGCTGATCCCATTCGATCGGGAAGTAGCGGTCGTCGAGGCCCAGGAAACCGCTGCTGTACTTCAGCACCGCGTAAACGACGCGCCCGCGGAACTTGTCGACCATGAAGTTATGGATCGACCCCAGCCGCTCTCCGTTGCGGGCGTAGACCGGAGTGCCCTCCACCTTGTTCGAGGAGATAAGCCGCTCGGTCTCGTCGGTCGGAATGCCGCTCTTGTAATCGTCGGACCCGAACGAGCGATCGTTACGATAGCGACTCCGACTGCCAGAAGTTTCATCGCCGAGCAGGCTTCCCCAGCTTCCTGAGCGCCGCCGCATTCTCGGTTCGTCTCGCTCTCCGCCGAAGAAGGCGCGATCGGAGCCGCGGTCCCTTTCGTCGAAGTCCCGATAGTCGCGTTCGCGGGTCATGAAGTCGTCGTCGCGCCAGTCTTGACGAGGCATGTTGTCCTCCTTTTCTCTTGCTGGATCTGGCTAGGTAGCCCGTTTGCGAACCGCCACACCCTTCAGAATCAATGACTTGAGACGTTTGCCGTTCCGCCACCGGTCGCGGGGCAGGGGCCTGCTGTCGATTGCCGTAACGCGCGCGGCTATACGCGGGTCATGGCGGGAATTTCGGCTATGTCCGCAATGGTGCTTGGGAGAGCGGGAGAGCCGCTGGCCCTGGAATCCCGGCCTATCCCCAAACCGGGGAATCACGAACTGCTTCTGGAAGTGGCCGCCTGCGGGGTTTGCCGGACCGATCTGCATGTCGCGGACGGCGACATTCACGGGCCTTTGCCGATCGTTCCCGGCCACGAGATTGTCGGACGAGTGATCGAGATCGGCCCCGAGGCCGGCGACTTCGCCATCGGCGATCGTGTCGGAGTCCCGTGGCTCGGAGGGACGTGCGGACACTGTTTCTTTTGCCTGGGAGGGCAGGAAAATCTCTGCGATGCGCCGACCTTCACCGGCTTCAGCCGGGACGGTGGGTTCGCGACCCATGTTGTCGCAGACAGCCGCTACTGCTTTCGGTTGCCGGAATCGTTCGGAGACGTGGAAGCGGCGCCATTACTGTGCGCTGGCCTGATCGGGTACCGCGCGCTCAAGCTTGCGGACAACGCAGAGCGTCTCGGTTTCTACGGCTTCGGAGCGGCTGCCCACATTCTCGCGCAGCTGGCCGTCTGGCAGGGCAGGCGCGTCTTCGCCTTCACGAAAAGCGGCGACCAGAAAGGCCAGGAGTTCGCCCGCTCGCTCGGCTGTGAATGGGCCGGCTCCTCGAACGAGAACGCTCCCGAAGAGCTGGACGCGGCGATCATCTTTGCCCCGGTTGGACCGCTCGTCCCGCTGGCGCTGAAGCGGGTCCGCAAGGGCGGGCGCGTCGTTTGCGCCGGGATCCACATGAGCGACATTCCCGGCTTTCCCTACGAGGACCTGTGGGGCGAGCGATCCATCCTGTCGGTCGCCAATCTGACCCGGACGGATGGCATCGAATTCCTCGAACTCGCCGGGAAGGCGCCGATCCGGACGCAAACCACGGTGTTTCCATTGAGCAAGGCGAATGAGGCCTGGACCGACTGCGAAGAGGAGAACTCGAAGGGCGGCGGTTCTGTTGCCCTAGTGCCTCATGTGCGCTTTCGACCCATTGCGGACATTTGAATCGCTCTCCTCAGCCCAAGCAAATCTCGCGCTCGATGCCGACCTTGTCGAGAAACGAGCGGTCGTGGCTGACTACGATAAGAGCGCCATCATATCGTGAAATCGCGTATTCCAGAGCCTCGATGCTGGATACGTCCAGATGATTGGTGGGCTCGTCGAGCAGCAGGAGTTGCGGCGGCGCGGAGCCCATCACGCACGCCAGCCCAGCCCTCAACCGTTCTCCGCCGCTGAGAGAGCTGGCTAAGCGCAGCGCGTCCTGATTGCGGAACGCAAACCGCGCCAGCACGCGATGCGCGTCATGGTCCGAAAGACCTTGCCAACGCTTCACATTCTCGAGCAACGAGCGATCGTCGCGCAGCAGGCTGACATGCTGGTCGAGATAGGCATGAGGAACGCCAGTCCGCACGGCGCCTCCGCTGGGCTCAAGAGCGCCGGTGATTAGCTTGAGGAGACTGCTCTTCCCCGCCCCGTTCTTTCCGTGGATCGCGACGCGCTCGGCGCCGGTCATGCTGAAGCTGAGCGGGCCCAACAAGTGGCGGTCGCCGATCTGGAGCACGACCTCCTCGAGCGATAGAACGACCCGGCTCGCCGGTAGCCCGGACGTGGGGAGCGAAAAGGATAACGGCGTTATCCGGTCCAGCGCGGCCCGTGCGACGTCACGCGCCTGGTCCGCTTGGCCGACGCCGCGGGCCACGACCCGCTCGGAGCGGCCCGCCGTCGCCTCCGCGCGACGCTTGGCGAGTCCCAACGAGATCTTTGGCGCGCTTCCGCTGGCGGCGTAGGCGCGGCCTCTGGAGTCGCGGCGCGCCTGCCGCTCGCGTGCCGATTGAGCCGCCCGTTTGGCCGCGCGAAGCTCGGACTCCGCGCGCTCGGCTGCCTGTTCGGCGCGGTCGCGCTCAGCACCGCGCATCGCCTCATAGGCGGACCAGCCGCCCCCAACCACGCGGATGCCGACCGGCGAAAGCTCGACGATGCGGTCCATCTGCTCCAGCAACGCGCGATCGTGGCTGGCGACAAGCGCTCCGCCGCTCCAGTTCGCAAGCATTGCCGACACGGCTTGCCGGCCAGCCGCGTCGAGATCGTTCGTCGGTTCGTCCAGCAGGATCAGGTCCGGCCCCTCCAGCAGAAGCCTTGCGAGCGCGAGACGCATTCGCTCGCCGCCGCTGAAGCTGGAAATCGGCCGATCGAGCGATGGCGAACCAAGTCCGACGCCCGCCAGCGCCTCGCCGATGCGCTGAGGCAAGAGCCAGTCGGCGGCGGCGAAATCCTCCGCCGTTCCCTGTCCCCGCTCGATCCGGTCAAGACGTGCTAGCGGCTCCGCCACCCGCAGAAGGTCTGCTGCGCGGCCGGATCCCTGTTCAGCGATCTGGCGCAGCGCTCCTATCTTTCCTCCGACCGAAATCGAGCCTGACCTCGGCCTCGCTCCCTGGACAATCGCCTGGAGCAGCGTGGTTTTTCCGGCCCCGTTCCGCCCGACGAGACCCACGCGCTCGCATCCGAGCGCCAGGGTCAGATCGGAGAAAAGCAGCCGCCCGTCAGGCGAGGAGAGCGAAACGGAGTCGAGAGTGAGTAAAGCGGACATGAGGAACCCGGACAGACATGGAGGGCAAGGTGGTGCGGCTCCGGTCCTGGTTCATCTCTTCCTCCGAATTTCAGCGCGCGTGCCTACAGAGCGCATCTCCGCTAGGCAAGGCGAACAAGATAGTCGGCCAGCGTCCACTTTCGACCCATTGCGGACATTAGAGTACCCCGGCGGCCACTCGCGCGCCGAAGCGGTCGTCGTTGGGTAGCCTTTCCTTTCCTAACCGTAGTTAAGTGCGACGGCTGATGACCGCGAACCGCTGCAACTTAACTAAAGACAAGTTGCTGGCGCACGCCGTTGGTGAGACACGGCGTCCGCGCTGAATGCACGTGACCGGTGTCGCGGAGTTTGGCCCCGTGCATCCTCGCAAGAGGAAGGGGCTATCATGCTCAACCGGCATCGAATCTCGCGCCGTGTCTTGTTGACCGCAATTTCCACGACGTCTTTGCTCGCCATCGGCTCGCCGACTTTCGCAGCGCCAATCACGAAGCACGCAGGCGTCGCAAGCATCAGCATCTACGCGACCGGCTTCAACAATCCGCGCCAGCTCAAGTTCGGTCCGGATGGCAATCTCTATGTTGCCGAGGGTGGTCCAGGCGGCACAGGTTCGACCGTCGGGCAATGCGACCAAGTCGTCTTTCCGGTCGGTCCGTACAAGGGAAGCGCCACGGGCGGCCGAATCTCAAAGGTCGTCAATGGCGTGCGTACGACGGTGACGGACCGCCTTCCCAGCAGCTCCGCCAATGAAATCATCGGTGGTGACGTCGAGGGCGTCGCCGACATCGACTGGATCGGTAACACTCTGTACGCGCTCGTGGCCGGTGGGGGCTGTTCGCATGGAATCGCCAACCATCCGAACGGCATCTACCGAGTGAGCAGTAATGGATCGACGACCCTGGTCGCCGATCTTGGCGCCTACCAGCAGTCGAATCCGGTCGCGAACCCGGAAGCAGATGACTTCGAGCCCGACGGCACGTGGTACAGCATGATCTCGGTGCGGGGGGCACTCTATGCGGTTGAGCCCAACCACGGCGAACTCGATAAGATCACACCAGATGGTAAGATTTCGCGCGTCGTCGATATCAGCGCGAGTCAGGGTCATATCGTTCCAACGGCAATTGCCCAGCATGGCGTGTTCTACGTTGGCAACCTGAACACCTTCCCGATCCAGACGGGCTCTTCCAAGATCTTGAAGATCACCCCGTCCGGTCAAATCGACACGGTCGTCTGGGACCTTACCACGGTTCTTGGCGTCGCCTTTGACAATCGAGCCCGAATGTACGTTCTGGAGATGACGGTCGGAGCGCCGTTCCCGACGCCGGGGACGGGCCAAATCGTACGCATTACCGGATTCGGGAAGAAAGAGCTGATAGCAGACGGGCTGGTGCTTCCTACCGGCCTGACCATCGGTCCTGACGGCGCGCTCTACGTCTCAACCAAAGGTCTGGGTTTCGCACCCTCTCTGCCAGAAGGACCTGGGGAGGTGCTAAGGATTGTACCCGGTTGATCAAGCCGGTCCCTCGGACGGAAATGAGGCCGGAGCTACGTCCGCTTTCCACCCAAAGCAGACATTAGGCCGATAAGGAAAAAGGGCGCCGATGAAAGCGCCCTTTTTTATCCTGTATCAGAAGGATGGTGGAGCCGAGGGGGATCGAACCCCTGACCTTCGCAATGCCATTGCGACGCTCTCCCAGCTGAGCTACGGCCCCGATCCTTCACGCGCCTTAGGCGAAGTTTTCACGCCTGAAAACGGGGAATTTGGCTTCCCCGGGCGCGACTTTCTAGCTTTCGTCGTCTTCGGAGACGGGCTCGACGCCAAGATCGTCGTCGCCGGTGTCCAGGTCGACTTCCTCGTCCGCGCTGGGCTCTTCTTCCTCGTCGACTGCCAGATCCTCGGCCTCGAGGTCCTGGTCGGTCGCCACTTCCTTTTGCTTCGCCTCAACAGCCTCGAACGGCATCGGCTGCTTGGACTTCAGCACGGGCTCGGGAACCCATTCGGTGCCGCATTCAATGCAATGCACAGGCTCCTCGTTGCCGAGATCATAGAAACGGGTCGAGCACTTGGGGCAAGTGCGCTTGGTGCCCCATTCGGGCTTCACCATGTGGGTCTAACTCCAGTCAAATTCAGGTGGCCGCGAAACGGCGGCAGCGTTCGGGCGCGCGCCTTGCCATAGGCTATCCGCCCTGTCAAAGCGCCCGCTTGAATAGGAATTTCGGAATTCAGGACGGGTCGCGCAAGGGGTTCGTCATTGCCGTCGACGGACCGGCTGCAAGCGGCAAGGGCACGATTGCCCGCGCGCTCGCGAAGCATTTCGGCTTGCCCCACATGGACACGGGCCTTCTCTATCGGGCCGTGGCTCTGAAGATCTGGCGCTGGGGCGGCGATCCGAACATCGAGTTCGAGGCGCTCCGGGCGTGCGACAATCTCGGCTTCGACCCGGACGACGAAGAGCTGCGGAGCGAGCCGATATCCCGGATCGCTTCGAAGATTTCTTCCTATGCCTCGGTTAGGGATGCCCTGCTTCAGCGCCAGCGCGATTTCGCCGCGCAGGAGGGCGGGGCAGTGCTCGACGGCCGGGATATCGGTACGGTCATCGCGCCTGAGGCGGACGTCAAACTGTTCGTGACGGCCAGCGCGGAAGTCAGGGCCCAGCGCCGCGTGCGCGAGCTGCTGGAGCGCGGGATGCCGGGCCATTACGATGACGTGCTGCTGGACATCCGTGCTCGCGATGAGCGCGATGCCACGCGCGAAATCGCACCGCTCCTCCAGGCTCAGGATGCGGACCTTCTCGACACCAGCGACCTTACCGCCGAGCAGGCCATTGCGGAGGCTATCCGGCTGGTCGAGCACAAGCTCGCGAACGCCTGAACTCCGTTTGACTCTCCTGCTGTTGAGGCGCAGCACGTCCGCCGGCGCGTTCGGGGGAATTCTGCGCCGGTAGTGCTCCCCACCTGCGTCCATTCGAGCAGGGGAAAGCCAATGAAATACTTGATGAAATATGCGGCCGCAGCGGCGGCAGGGGCAATCGCCGCGACGTCAATTGCCTATGCCCAAGCCGCGAGCCCACCTCGGGCAATCATCTCCATCTATCATGCAGCGCCCGGACATCAGCAGGCGCTTCTTGAGTGGCTCGCTCAGCAGGACCGCATCGCAGCGGCTGCGGGCATTCCGGCGAGCCAGATCTATGCGCACACTGATGGCGACAGCTGGGACTATCTGATGATCGCTCCTGTGACGACCGATGCCCAGGATCAGGCCGCCGACGCCGCCGCTGCGAAGATGGGACTGCCGAGCGGGCCGAAAGTGGGCCTCGAGCTCCGCAAGCACATCCAGTCGCATACGGACACCTACGTCGTTGGGCCGCTGACGGCTGCCCAGATGCTCGATCGCTTGAAATAAGGGGAAGCCGGAGCGCCCGGTTTCGGCCGGGCGCCTTTCCTAGAATTTCATCGAAAGGCCGATGGCCGCCCGTTTGTTGCGCTTGGGCGCCATGTTCTGCGGCACGTCCCCGACATATCCGCGCATCTTGGGCGAGGTCTGGAAGATGCCGAGCCCGAGCACGGTGCCGCGCGCAATTTCCTTGCCGGCGATGATCCCGCGCCGCTGCTGCCAAATGCCATTGGGCTCGGCATAATCGATGACGGGGAACGAGAAACCCCGCCTCGCGATCTGAATCGGAGCTTCGCCGCCGACCCGCGAAAGAGAAGAAAGCGCGCTGGTGTTGGAGCTGCCGGCGGGCTCTGCGGCCGCCGGGGCGGTGCACGCGACTGTCGCTACAACTGCCAGGATCCTCAAGCGCGCCATGCGCGATCCTCCATCCATCCCGCGGATAAACCACTGGTCGGGAAAGAGAGTTCCTCAAGAGTCTGCAGTGCAACGTTGCGGGACACACGTCCGCCGCATGAGCGTCACGAGCAAAGCGATATCCTCCCCTCGGGACTCGCTCGCGAATCCCGGCTTCCGAAGGAAATTGAGCAGGATTGGATCAGTCATGCAATTGTCGAACTTCTACCGCCAATCGTGGGATCGCGCGGACGAAGGAAAGCGCGGGCTATTGCTGGGGACGCGCCAGCAATTCAATGTGCGGCGCGATGCCCGTGCTTCTCCCGACTGCCTGACGACCGCCTACGTGGCGCGGTTGCGAGAGATCGGCGACATCATTGCTGGTCGGAAGTCGCGTTAGGGCTTGCGCCGAACCGCCCACACCAGCGCCGAGACACTGCTGATCAGTGCCGCAATCGCGAGCAGGGCGGGCGGATCGAGAACGAGCACTCCGGACCTCCTTTTCAGAGCCCGACACCGACTCCGCGCGCCCTTGTTCCCTATATGTTCCATATCTGCAATAGGAAAATTCCTAGCGCCTAAGTAGCAGAATTTTCACCTATGTTCGGTAATTCCGGAGCGGTGGACTGAGTGAAAAGAGGCCAGGACGTGCCGGATTCGAGGAGCAAGGCTGTGAGGATAGCAAGCAGCCATTTGATAACCAGCTGCGCCACCGCGGCGGCAATCATCCTGTTTGTCGCGCTCGGCAGCCAGGTCGTGCCCGCGGCCTTCGATGGCCTGCAGGTCCAGGCCCACGACAATGCGCTCTCGGTCGCATTCATCCTCAACATCGCCATCATCCTGTTCGGCTGGCGGCGCTCGAAGGATTTGAAGGAAGCACTCGATGCCTATGACAAGGCAGAGCGGCTGGCGGAACGCAACGCCAATACCGATCCTGCCACGGGCCTCGCCAATCGCCGCGAGCTGATGAGCGCGCTGGAACTCTCGCTGGCGGCGAAAAGCTCGGGTGTGCTGCTCCTGCTCGACCTCGACCACTTCAAGCGTGTCAACGACCTTCACGGTCACCTTGCCGGCGACAAGCTGCTCAAGATCGTCGCCGATGCGCTCGTCGACGAAGCCCCGGCGGACAGCTGCTGCGCCCGCATCGGCGGGGACGAGTTCGCAATCCTGCTGGACGGCGCGAGCGCCAAGGAAGCCGAGAAGGTCGCGCAGGGCATTCTGTCGCGGCTGTCGAAGCCCGTGGACCTGGGCACCGTCCGGGTCTTCGTTTCCGCTTCGATCGGCCTGTCGCAGGTCCGCAAGCTTCAGAAGGAGGAGGACGTCCTGCGCGAAAGCGATTTCGCACTGTACGCCGCCAAGCGTGCAGGCCGGAACTGCTTCGCCTGGTTCGATCCGGAGCTTGAGCGCGAGCTCACCGACCGTGTGCAGCTGGAAGAAGACATTCGCAGCGGCATCGAGAACGGCGAATTCGTCCCGTTCTTCCAGCCGCTGATCGACCTCACCTCTCGCGAGCTCGTCGGGTTCGAGGCGCTGGCCCGCTGGCGTTCGCCCACCCGCGGATTCCTGGAGGCCGAGACTTTCATCGAGGCGGCGGAGAAGACCGGCCTCATCGGCCCGCTGACCATCAGCGTGGTCGAGCAGGCGCTGAAGGAAGCGCGGGACTGGCCGCCGCACCTGAAGATCGCGATCAACGTCTCGCCGGTGCAGTTCCGCGACCCGCAGCTCGCCCAGCACATCATGAAGGTGGTGACCGAGGCCGGTTTCCCGGCGCACCGCCTGGAAGTCGAGATCACCGAGGCGTCCCTGCTGGAAGACCGCGAGCAGGTGCTGGCGACCATTGGCAGCCTGAAGAATGTCGGAATCAGCATCTCACTCGACGATTTTGGCACCGGCTACGCCTCGCTTTCCCAGGTCAACACGCTGCCAATCGACCGCATCAAGATCGACAAGAGCTTCATCAGCACCATCGTGAAGAGCGAGCAGACCGCGGCGATCGTCAACACGATCACCAGCCTTGGCCACACGCTCAATGTTCCGATTACCGCCGAGGGCATCGAGTCCGAGCAGGTGCGTAACGAGCTCGGCAAGTATGGCTGCGCGGAAGGGCAGGGTTATCTGTTCGGCCGTCCGCTCTCCGCCGATACCGTCCGCACGTTCCTTGATATGAAGGAGCGCAACGACGGCCGCGAGTCTCCTTCCGAAAGCGAGGAAGAGGCTCGCCCGAAGATCCGCCGCAGCTGGTAAAGGCGGCCCCCTCCTAGGCCGCCTTCTCCCCGCCGCTCCACTGCTTGACGCGCCGTCCGCCGCACCACAATTCCTTGACCGTCTCGCCATGCCCTTCGGCTTGACGGATGGCGATCGCGTCATCTTGTGCGGCGAACCCCTCGACCCGGCCGAAGCGACCCCGGCGATCGAGGAAATATAACCTGTAGTACGGCACGGGATATCTCCAGCCCGGAGCGGAGGTCATCCCGCTTCGGGACCCGTCCAGAATCGGCCCGAAATGGTTAACGAATTCTTTCTTTCGGAGCTATCTAACTGACTTATCCACCGTTTTAGCGAGCAGTCCGCCTTCCGCCGGCCGATGCCTGGCCAAGACTCCGGTTCGAAATACAGTTGTAATAGCTGATCCAGTCGATGCGCCCGGTCCGCCGGAACGAGGCGCGGCGATTGCAGAACTGCACCTTCCACGCGGGCGGCTTGTTCTTCTTCACGAAGCCGAGCGAGCGTTTCATCGCCCGCTGCTGCTTCTCGATGCAGCTCTCCTGCCACTGGCAGACGAAGCCGATGTTCAGGAAGACGGGATCGCGAAGGGCGGAAGCTTCGCATCGGCGCCCGACCCGGCGAACGCCAGGGCGACGGCAATGCCAACCAGCGGCAGCTTCATTCAGTGTCCCTCGACCACCCGGCGCGACCCGGACCCGACCATAACGCGCCAAGCCGGACATCGTCAAAGCGGACTCGATGCCGTTGCACTTACCGCGACTTCTATCTTGATTTGTCAGCTTGCCATTTGGGCTTCACGCGCGGGTGGCTCTTTGATGGTCGCACCTGCGGCGTTGGCGCTCCTCCGCGAGGCGGGGCCTGCTCGATCACCAAGCCTTCATCCTCTGGCGCGATCGTGGCCCGGCGCAGCGCCTTGATAAAGCCCGGCGTCGCGCGCTGGGTTACCTCGAAATAGCTTTCGTTCGCCGCCACCCTGATCGCTCCGATGTCGTTGCGGCCGATATGACCGTAGCGGCAGATGACCGGCAACAGCCAGCGGGGGTCGGCGTTGTGGCGCCTGCCGGCGTTGATCACGAACCAGGTCGATCCCTCGAACCCTGCTCGTGGACCCGGCTCGCGCTCTTCCTTTCCGCCTGATGCGAGGATGTCCTCGGGTGCCGGAAGGTCGGTGCGCAGCGCTCGAACGAGCGCGCCGGCGATTGCATCCGGGGTCAGCTTTTCCATCAGCTGCGCGGCAAGCTGCTGGTCTTCTTCATCAAGCTCGACCGGCGCGGAGAGCGCTTCGAGGAGGCGGTCGCGATCTTTCGTGCGAATCTGGTCGGGGGTCGGTGGCTCGATCCATTCGGCGTCGATGCGCGCCCGCTTCAGCATTGCGTCCACCGCGCGGCGCCGGCGGAACGGGACCATCAGCACGGCGATGCCCTTCCGCCCGGCTCGGCCGGTCCTGCCGGATCGGTGCTGAAGCGCCTCCGCATCGCGAGGAAGCTCGACGTGAATGACCAGCGAGACCGAGGGCAAGTCGATGCCCCGGGCGGCCACATCGGTCGCGACGCATACGCGCGCTTTCTTGTCGCGAAGGCTCTGGAGTGCATTGTTGCGCTCGCTCTGGCTATGTTCCCCCGACAAAGCGACGGCGTGGAAGCCGCGCTCGGTCAAGCTTGCATGAAGGCGACGGACCGCGTCGCGGGTCGCGCAGAACAGGATCGCGGTCTCGGCTTCATGCAGTCGAAGCAAATTGACCACCGCATGCTCGATGTCGGTTGGGGATACCGCGACGGCCTGATAGGCGATGTCGGCATGAGCCTCACTCTCGCCGATCGTCTCGATGCGCAGCGCATCCTTCTGGTAGCGGCGCGCCATCGCCACGATTGGTCGCGGCATGGTGGCGGAGAATAGTAAGGTCCGGCGTTCATCGGGCGTTGCGTCGAGGATTTCCTCCAGCTCTTCCCTAAAGCCCATGTCGAGCATCTCGTCGGCCTCGTCGAGGACTACGGCCCGCAAGGCGGAAAGATCGAGCGCGCCCCGTTCGAGATGATCGCGAAGACGGCCGGGCGTTCCGACGACGATGTGAGCGCCACCCTGCAGCGCGCGACGTTCCTTCATCGGGTCCATACCGCCGACGCAAGTTACCACGCGAGCTCCCGCCGGCGCGTAGAGCCACTGCAATTCCTTGCTGACCTGGATTGCGAGTTCGCGGGTCGGCGCGATCACCAGGCCGAGCGGTTCGCGGCTCCATGGTGCCTTGTCGCCTTCGAGCAATTGATCCGCGATCGCCAGGCCGAATGCCACGGTCTTGCCCGAACCGGTCTTGGCGGAAACGATCAGGTCGCGGCCATCAGCCTGTTCCTCGATGACCGCCGATTGGACCGACGTCAGCGTGTCATAACCGCGCGCGGCCAATGCCTCCGCGAGCGCGGAGTGAATTCTTGAATGTTGCATGGCGCCAGCGCCTACGCGGAATCGCGCCGGAGCGGTAGGGGACTAGAGAGATTGCGCAGCGGCGTGCGCGCTGGCCCAGGCCCATTGGAAATTATAGCCGCCAAGCCAGCCGGTGACGTCGACCGCTTCGCCGATGGCGAGAAGGCCGGGGACGCGTTTGGACTCCATCGTCTGCGATGACAGTTCGGCAGTGCTGATGCCGCCGATCGTGACTTCGGCCTTGGCGAAGCCCTCGCTTCCGTTAGGCGCGAATTGCCACTCGGCGAGGCGGTGCTCGGCGGCGTCGAGTGCGCGGTCGGGTATGTTTCCAAGCTCAAGGCCAATCCCGAGCTGGTCGGACAGCGTCTCCGCAAGCCGGTCGGGAAGCGTGCGCCCGAGCAACCGGCGAAGCGTGATACGCGGATCGTCGCGCTTTGCCTGACGAAGCCAGCCGGGGCGAAGATCGGGCAGGAAGTCGATCGTCACAGGATCGCCATGCCGCCAATAGGATGAAACCTGCAGGATGGCGGGCCCGGACAGACCGCGATGGGTGAACAAGGCAGCTTCCCGGAAGCTTCCGTTTCCGGCGCGGGCGACGACCTCGGCGGAAACGCCGGATAGCGTCTTGAACAGCGCCTCCTCCCCGGAAAGAGTCAGTGGGACGAGCGCGGGGCGCGGTTCGACGATCTTCAAGCCGAAGCTCCGTGCCACGTCATATGCAAAGCTGGTCGCACCGAGCTTTGGGATGGACAGACCACCGCTGGCGAGCACGAGTGCGGGCGCCTGCGTCACGTCTTTGCCGAGACTGACCTGGAACGATCCGTTACGGTGCTCGACGGTCGCCGCCTGACCGAATGCGGTCTCCACCTTTCCGGCGGCGCATTCGTCGAGCAGCATCGCGACGATCTGCTTCGATGAGCCGTCGCAGAAGAGCTGGCCGAGCGTCTTCTCATGCCAAGCGATGCCGTGCCGATCGACCAGGGCGATGAAATCCGCTGGCGTAAACCGGCTGAGCGCGGACTTGGCGAAATGGGGGTTGGCCGAGAGAAAGTTGCTGGCGGTTGCACCGATGTTCGTGAAATTGCAGCGGCCGCCGCCGGAAATCAGGATTTTCCGGCCAGGCTCCGGCGAGTGATCGACGAGCAGGATGCGGCGCCCGCGCTGGCCGGCCAGCGCCGCGCAGAACATTCCAGCCGCTCCGGCACCGATGATGATTGCGTCGAACGAGCTGGTTTTCGGCATGGACAAAGCCCTATGCGGCTATGTTCAGTGTCCGCAATGGCTTCCCGCGCTCCGCAAGCCGTCACCGGCGCGCATCGCTCCTTGCCCCACGCCCCCTCTAGAGTAAGGCCCCCGGCGTCCGGCGGGCGGCTATTCCCCTCTGGACAGCCCGTCTCAATTGGCGAGCGCGTGCGGTGAACCGGCTTTCCGGCACCGGAACGCGCTTTTTGCATGATGGGCTGTCTTCGGGACCAGCCGCTCCAAAGGACGCCACCACGGGATGAGCCCGCGGCGGCAGTGCATTGAACCAGGTCCGCATGTGAAGGCTCGCCATGGTGGCGCGCTCGCGGCAGGCCGAATGAATACGAAAGACTATCCACTTTATGGCAACCACGACATTTCCGACCCGCGACGATTTCGCGGAGCTCCTCAACAAGTCGCTCGGCGGAGAGAACGAGACTTTCGAGGGCAAGGTCGTCAAGGGCACGGTGACCGCGATCGAGAACGACCTCGCGGTGATCGACGTGGGGCTCAAGTCCGAAGGCCGTGTGGCGCTGCGCGAGTTCGCCGCGCCCGGCCAGAAAGCGGAAATCAAGGTCGGTGACGAAGTCGAGGTCTATGTCGACCGCGTCGAGAATTCGCAGGGCGAAGCGATGCTGTCGCGCGACCGCGCTCGCCGCGAAGCCGCCTGGGACAGCCTCGAAAAGGAATTCGAAGCCGGCAACCGCGTCGAAGGCGTGATCTTCGGCCGCGTCAAGGCGGCTTCACCGTCGACCTCGGCGGCGCCGTGGCCTTCCTGCCCGGTTCACAGGTCGACATTCGTCCGGTCCGCGACGTCGGACCGCTGATGGAGGTCCCGCAGCCGTTCATGGTGCTCAAGATGGACCGCCGCCGCGGCAATATCGTCGTGTCGCGCCGCGCCATCCTCGAAGAGACCCGCGCCGAGCAGCGCAGCGGCCTGATCCAGAGCCTCGAAGAGGGGCAGGTGATCGACGGCGTCGTCAAGAACATCACCGATTACGGCGCGTTCGTGGACCTCGGCGGAATCGACGGCCTGCTGCACGTGACCGACATCAGCTACAAGCGCGTCAATCACCCGAGCGAGGTGCTGAACATCGGCGACACGGTGAAGGTGCAGATCATCCGCATCAACCGTGACACGCAGCGCATCAGCCTCGGCATGAAGCAGCTCGAGACGGATCCGTGGGAAGGCGCGGCGGCCAAGTATCCGGTCGGCGGCGTGTTCCAGGGCCGCGTGACGAACATCACCGAATATGGTGCGTTCGTCGAGCTCGAGGCCGGCATCGAGGGCCTCGTCCACGTGTCCGAGATGAGCTGGACCAAGAAGAACGTCCACCCGGGCAAGATCGTCTCCACCTCGCAGGAAGTCGAAGTGAAGGTGCTCGAGGTCGATCAGGAGAAGCGCCGGATTTCGCTCGGCCTCAAGCAGGCCCAGGCGAACCCGTGGGAAGCTTTCGCGGCGACCCACCCGGTCGGCTCGACCGTTGAGGGCGAGGTCAAGAACTCAACCGAGTTCGGCCTATTCATCGGCCTCGAGGGCGAAGTCGACGGAATGGTTCACATGTCGGACATCGCCTGGGGCGTGTCGGGCGAGGAAGCTCTCCAGCTGCACCGCAAGGGCGAGACCGTTCAGGCGCAGGTGCTCGACGTCGACGTCGAGAAGGAGCGCATCAGCCTCGGCATGAAGCAGCTTGAGCGGGGCGGCGTTTCGGCCGGTGCGGCCGGCGGCAGCAGCGCCAAGAAGGGCGAGATCGTCACCGTCGAGGTTCTCGAGGTGAAGGACGGCGGGCTCGAGGTCCAGATCGCCGAGGGCGGCGCTTCGGGCTTCCTCAAGCGCACCGACCTCGGCCGCGACCGCGACGAGCAGCGTCCGGAGCGCTTCCAGGTCGGCCAGAAGTTCGACGCGATGATCATAGGTCTCGATCGTTCGAAGAAGCCGAACTTCTCGATCAAGGCGATGCAGATCGCCGAAGAGAAGCAGGCGGTTGCCCAGTACGGCTCGTCGGATAGCGGCGCGTCGCTCGGCGACATCCTCGGTGCGGCCCTGAAGGAAAAGCAGGCTGCTTCCGAGACTGCGACCGAGAAGAAGACCTCGAAGAAGAAGTAACAGTGTAAGGGGCGGCGACACTTGCGCCGCCGCCCCTTTCCTGACAGCGTGCATCCGCCTCTTGGGAGAGGCGTCAGTCATTCGAAAACATACCTGCGGGGATGAGATGATTCGCTCGGAACTGGTGCAGAAATTGTGCGGCGATTTTCCCGACCTGACCCAACGTGAGGTCGAAGGCGTCGTGGGTGCCCTGTTCGATTCCATTACCGACCAGCTTGCAAAGGGCGGCCGTGTCGAGCTTCGCGGCTTCGGTGCATTTTCGACGCGCCAGCGCGACGCCCGTGTCGGGCGCAATCCGCGCACCGGCGACCCGGTGTCGGTCGACGCCAAGCGCGTGCCTTACTTCAAGCCGGGCAAGGAAATGCGCGAGCGCTTGAACTTAGGCGAGGTTACTGCCGAGTAGCCGGGGCGCCCTACCGTACCCGCGGCTGGACAAGCGGACGTGGCGGAACGGTAGACGCTGGGACTTAAAATCCTCTTCCCGTAACGGGAGTGTGGGTTCGATTCCCACCGTCCGCACCAGCATCGAAATCCAGTGATGCCGGGGGCATCACGATTTCGAGGCTCCGTCGGATGGCGAGAAGGGGCATTTGTGCCCGCCTCTCAACGTAAATTATTAATCTTGTGCGCGTAACGAACCGTCTGTGTTCACGCGTTCGCTCTCGCTGAGAAGCCGCGCGCCGCTGGATAGCGCGCGCCACGACTGGGTCGTGCTTGGGACGGTCATCGCGGCCGTCGTCCTGCTTATCGGTAACGGCACTTCGTTCTTCCGTGAGCTGGCGCGAGCCCAGGCCATTCTCGGCCCTGGTGCGCAGGTCGCGGCAATCGCGCTGACGTTGAACGTCGCCCTGATCCTGTTCGGCTGGCGGCGTTACGTCGACCTGCAGCACGAAACGGAGCGCCGCATCGAGGGCGAGCGGCGAGCCGCTATCGCGGCGTCGACCGATGCGGTCACTGGCCTGCTCAATCGCAAAGGCTTCGCTGACGGCACCGAGGATCTTCTCGAGAAGGCCGAACAGGAGAATGCATCGCTCCTGATCGTGTCCCTGCAGCTGCATCGTTTCCGGTCGATCTATGACCGGCACGGCTACGATACTGGCGACGCTCTGCTCCGCGGCATTTCCGGGACGATCCTGGAAAATGCGGGGGAGGGCACGGTGGTCGCGCGCATGGGCGGCGACGAATTCGCTATCGCCAGCCTCCTCAAGAGTGAGGCTCGCGAAGAAGCGGAGAAGCGTGTCGAGTCCTTGCTCAGGCTCACCACTCGGCCGTTCGATATTGACGGGAAAATGATCCAGGTCGGCGCATTTGCCGGCATGGCCGCGGCCCGTCCGGGCGAGGTGCGTGTGCCGGACCTGCTTCGGCGCGCGGATATCGCCCTCGATGATGCGAAGTCGGGACGCGTCGTCCGGCCGATCTGGTTCGATTCCGCAATGGAGCGGGCGCTGATGGCGCACGGCGAGATCGAGCAGGGCATCCGCTTCGGCCTCGAGCACGAGCAGTTCCTGCCGTTCTTCGAGCCGCAGGTGGACCTGCGCACCAGCGAGATCACCGGCTTCGAAGTGCTTGCACGCTGGCGTCACCCGCTCGCGGGCATCATCTCGCCGGACCAGTTCATCCCGGTCGCCGAGGAAATCGGTGTAATTGATCGCTTGTCCGAGCAGGTGATCCGGTCGGCGCTGATCGCGGCGCGGGACTGGGATCCGTCGATCAAGATCTCCGTCAACATCTCGCCGTCGCAATTCTCGGATGGCTGGCTGGCCGAGCGTATCGTCCGCATCCTGACCGAGTGTAATTTCCCGGCCGATCGGCTGGTGGTGGAGATTACGGAGACGTCGTTGTTCGGCGACATGGATCTCGCGCGGAGCATCGTCACAAGCCTCAAGAACCAGGGCATCCGCCTGGCGCTCGACGACTTCGGGACCGGCTTTTCGTCGCTCTCTCACCTGCGCTCGCTTCCGTTCGACATCATCAAGATCGACCGATCCTTCGTGACCAACATCCACGAGAGCGGGCAGAGCGCTGCGATCGTTCGCGCGGTGGCCACGCTCGCCGACGCGCTCGAAGTGCCGATCCTCGTCGAGGGCATCGAGAACGAGGCGGCGCACGCCGCGGTGCTGGCGATCGGCTGTTCGAGCGGACAGGGCTGGTACTTCGGAAAGCCGATGGAGGCGGACCAGGCGGCCCAGCTCGTTGCCCGCCGGTCGGAGCCGTCGACGAAGGCGACGAATAGCTCGACCCGAGCCGCCTAACCCGATTTCGCAATCCTGAAGAACGTCCCGTTTCGAAACGGCGGGAGCGCATGTCTGCGCGGGGGCGTTGTGTGCATGGTTAAAAGCATCTTAAGAAGTTCCCATGCGTACCTTGCGTCCCGCGATTGCAATCGACCCACGCCTCTTCGGCAGGCGCATGCCCGGCTTCATCCTGGGCAGCGCCAAAGAAGGCGGCTTGGTCATCAGCGATGATCTCAAGCTGTTCGCGACAACCTTCGCGATCGGCTTCCTGTTCGTTTCCGTCCTAATCTTTTGATCCCGAGCCGTTTCGAAGCCAGCGTAGTTCGCTGATTCAGCTGAAGGCGGATCCGTTGACCGCGCGGGCGGCGGTAATGGCTTGAGACTGTCATTGCGGCGCAAGACGCCCTGCTTGATAAATGTAATCGATCGGTCCGCCGCGTCGGAGCTATGCCCGTGATACTCGGGTTGCTTTCGGGGGTTGTGGGGTATGGTAAGAGAGCCGGACGAAACCGATTGGTGGGTAATGACCGGCTGTCGAGGCAATCCCCGAAGAAGCTCGAAAGTGCGCCTTCAGGCCGGGTAGCCTCGCCGACCGGCAAGAAGGGAAGCTCCTGCAAGGATGAATTGGCGGCGGCTTCTTTCCCGTAGGCGATACATCAGTCCCGAAGAGGAAGCCTACCGCCGGTTGCTAGCCAAGGGCTGGCGGCCGAAGGCGATCGTCGACGTCGGCGCCTATCAAGGAGATTGGACGCGTCTTGCTCGCCGGGTGTGGGCCAGTACGCCCGGCTTGATGGTCGAGGCCCAAGAGAGCAAGCGGCCGTATCTCGAGGCGCTTTGCAGCAAGGAAAGCGGCCTACGGTTTGAAATGGCTGTCCTTGGCGCAAAATCTGGCAAGTCCGTTGAGTTCTACGAGATGGAAACCGGCTCATCGATGTTTCCCGAGCGGAGCGACGTGCCGCGGACGGTCACGACGCTCACCACACGAACGCTCGACGACCTTACGGCCGGATTGCCCGACGGCCTGTTCCTGAAGATTGATGTGCAGGGGGCCGAACTGGAAGTTCTCGAGGGTGGGCAGGCAACGCTTGCGCGTTCTGGCCTTGTGCAGCTGGAATTGCCGTTCGTGGCTTACAATGAGGGTGCGCCGCCGCTCATGAAGACCCTCGGTTATATGGCCGATCGCGGTTTCACGCCGCTGGACATCAGCGGGTTCAGCCGGCCCAACGGTGTCGATCTCGCCCAGATCGATATGCTTTTCGTACCGGAAGATTCTTCGCTTCGGCGCCAGTTCTTTCACTTCCGCCAGTAAGGGCACTCGCTCAGTCGCAGGCGAGGTGGAGCTTCCATCCCAGCCAGGCTGCCACGATGCTTCCGAGCGCCACCAGGAACAGTGTTTCCGCGACGGACACGCCGACAAGAACGAGGCCTGTGAGCATCAATGTGGCAACGACCATCGCTCCGGAATTGACGATATTGTTGGCAGCAACGGTCCGCGCGGTCTCCGACTTGGGGACAGTGGTCGTGAGGAAGGCGTAGAGCGGGACCACGAACATTCCGCCGGCGATCGCGATTCCGAGCAGGTCGAGAACGACCGCCCATCCGAGCGGATGGCGCAGGAATTCGCGTGTGCCGACGAGCTCGGGCGATGCCGACCAGTCCTTGGCCAACACGTAAAGAAGCAGGACGAAGACGCCCATCATCAATGCGGACGAAGGCGCGAAACGGGCGGAAACCTGCCCTTTCAACATGCGGTTGATTGCGACCGAACCGATTGCGACGCCGACCGAGAAAACCGCGAGGAAAAGGGTGGCGACGCTCTGGTTGGCGTAGAAGACGTTCTTCACCAGGGGCGGGAATTGAGCCGCCAGCACGGCACCCATAGCCCAGAAGAAGCTGATCGAAAGGATTGCGAGGAAAAGCCTCCTGACGTGCAGCGTCGCGCTCACCAGCGTGACCGAGGCGCGCACGATGTGCCAGTCCATGCCTCTATGCGGATAGCCGGGAATTTCCGCATCGTCAGCCGCAAGGGCTTGAGGAACGAAACCGCCTGCTATCCGGCCGATCAGCGCGACCAGCAGGACACCGACGGCCGCGAACTCTGCGTGGAAGGTTCCGTCCGGGCGCTGCACCACGAGGATTCCGCCGAGGATCGTTCCGCCGAGGATGGCGATATAGGTTCCGGCTTCGACCAGCCCGGTGCCGCCGAGCACCTCATCCTTGTTCAGATGCTGCGGCAGGATCGCATATTTGATCGGCCCGAAGAAGGTCGAGTGCACGCCCATCGCGGTCAGCGCAACGAGCAGCAGCGGGATGTTGTGGAGCAACAAGCCGCCCGCGCCGAAAAGCATGATGGCGATCTCGGCCGATTTCACGATCCGAACGATCTTCGCCTTGTCCATCGCGTCGGCCAATTGTCCCGACAGGGCCGAAAGCAGGAAGAATGGCAGGATGAAGAGGCCGCCCGCGATCGCGCTGAACGCCGCTTCCTGCTCCGCGTCGCGGTAGATGCCGTAGATAACGAGCAACACCATCGAGGTGCGGAAGAGGTTGTCGTTGAAAGCGCCAAGGAACTGCGTCGTGAAGATCGGCAGGAATCGCCGAGTGCGCAGTAGGTGAAGGGAGTCCTGCATCAGCTAATGGTCAGCCGACTGGGCCTCTTACGCGAATCCATCGCGACGGCTGTAGCGGCTCTTGGGCCGGGGCAAGGCGGAGTGGTTAAGCGGGGAGCGGCCACGAGCACAACGGGGCCGTGAAACCGATACGCTTCCGTTCCAATATTCAGCTGTGCGACAGCAGCACAATGCTTTGGAGGCCGCTCCACAGCGGTTTTACAGAGAGGGAGCATCATCGATGCACAGGTTGGTTGTTGCGGCGTTGGGAGTTGCAACAGTTTTGTCCGGCTGCATGGTCCGGGAAGCGCGGATCGCACTCGCGCCCGGGTTGGCTGAATCTGCTGAGCGCATCGAATTGACTGGGATGGGAGGAGGCCGAAGCGGGGACTTTCAGCTCGGCCAAGGATCGGGAACATTCACCAGGTCCGCCGAGCGTCTCGGAGTCTTCGACCCCTGCTGGTGAGGCACCGCGGCGGAGGCGCTTTTCGCCTTCGAGAGTCGACTGACGGGATCGAACTGGCCGGCCGCTGTTCCTATCGCGAGGGCATCGTGAACGCCGGCCCCGTATCGGTCACGCCTGGCCGGCTCGTTTTCCACTGTGACTTCGCGCGAGGCGGACGTCGCATTGATGCGTCTTTCAGGATCGCCGACCCGAAGTCGGCGCTGGGAATGCTGCATGGACGCGACGAGCGCACTGGAATGCTCGTCTATGAAGGGCGGGAGATAGCTGTCCGTTCGATCCATCGGGACATTGCCGGAGGCCTGCCCACCTCCACTGCGCTGGGGTACAGTTTCTCGGCTGACGGCCGTGAGATCGGTGCGGTTGACCTGAACGGTCTCAACAAGACCTTGTATGTCCCGCGAAGCGGGCCGGACCGCGAAGCGGTGATCGTGGCATCGGTAGCGCTGTCTACCTTTTGGGATCCCGCGATCGTGCAACAAGACTGAGCAGCGGTTCGAATGGTCGTTTTCGGCGGGAAGCAGACACTGAAAAGCATTTCTAACGCAGGAGATAATCGGGTCTGACACCCCGACTGCGCCAGTATTCCGTCAGACCGATTCCGTTGCATAGTGCGAGGAAGCGCGGATCCCTCCGCATGCTCGCGCAAGGCGGGGTGAAGAGCCATTGGACTCCGTTACGCCAGGCTGTGTCGTTGGCGATTTCCTTGCCACCCTCACTTTGGGGCACGATCTTCCCGCGCCAGAGAAGGAATCCGTCGGCAATTTCGAAACTGGCGTCCACCTCACCGAGCGCCGCTAGAATCATGACTGCATGTGCGGCAAGTTCACCAGCTTTCCTGGCTGCATCGAGGCACGCATTGCGAGCCGTTGTGATCGTCATCGCTGATCGCTGGTCCAGCGCGGGGAGGCACGCTCCCCACAACGTGGCCAAGGCGGGGTCGAGCATATTCGGCTCACCCTTGAGCATCGCCAACGCGGCTTGCGCACGGTCCGTCAGCGCGAGAATCAGGAACCGAACCCACCACGTCCCACCGTCTGCGGGATAGAGGGCCCGCACCTGGTCCACGACCTTGTCAGCCTGCGCAACTCGCCCGGCAATCCAGAGCTTCAGTGCTCGCCGACCGAGCAAATCGGCCGAAAGCGGCTCGATCCTCAGAGCACGCTCGTTCCAGCTCCATGATTCCGCGTTGAGACCCGCCGACTGCAACAATCCGACAAGCTCGGTGATCGCGATCACGTTCGAAGGGTCGATAGTGATGATCTGCCGAAGCTTTCGGTCTCTCGATGCCCAGTCTAGGGTGGATCCCTGCAGCTCGAACATCGCGAGCAGCGCGTTCGGTTCTCGCGGATCGATAGAGAGCGCCTTCCGGATCGCTTCCTCGGTTGCGGGAATCCAAGGACGCTCCTCCGGTCCACCGGACAGGCTTTGAGCGTGCAGACTGCGTACGAGCGCCAGCAGGCCCCATGCCTTTGCGTCCTTCGGTCGGATCGCAACGGCCTTCTCAAGGCTCCGGGCGACGCCGTCGTCGAAGCGAAGATTTCGAACCGCCTCATGCGCTTGCTTCATTAGGCGTTCGAACTCGCGATCCGATCCAGAGCGGCCGGTCAACCATATTCCTGCCGCGCCGGCTGCGGCGATGGCAGCAGCGCTCGAGGCGAACAGTGCGCGCCGCGAGAAATTCGAAGGGGGAACTAGTGCGGGAGTTGATTGCAGAAGGGGCAGGATATCGCCGGAAATGCGATAGCCGGTCCGCGGGATGGTTTCGATTTCGAAAAAGCCGGGCGCGACGGCGGCCGGGATACGCTTCACCCGGGCCATGACGCGGTTAAGGCTTTCATTGCCCACGAGATTGCCGCCCAGCATTGGTCGAATAGCTGGTCGCGCGTTACGACATCGCCGTCGGCGTCGAGCAGTAGCAGGAAGGCCTGCATGATCAGCGGCTGGAGGTGGATCGATCCCGCTGGTCCCGCGACCAGCCGCCGCGACGGGCTCACGTGTAAAGACCCGATCTGAAAATCGGATCGTACGGCGAGATCTCTTAGTTTCAGCATTTGCGGTTCGCTGCCAGGCGGCCCACCTTGATCACTGTATGATCACAAGTTGGTTTCTAGATGATCATCGCAATCCAAAGCAATTTCCATCCCTCTGCTCCCGCTCGACCAAGCGCCGGAATCAGTCGTGGGTCGGGCGAAGGAGGATATGATGAGAAAGCTTGGACTATTGATCGCTTGCGGAGCGGCCGTGCTCGGAACTGCTGCCATGGCTCACGATACGGCAACAGGCTTTTCAAGCCGTGGAGCTTGCGAAGCTGCAAGCGCGAGCATGAGCAATGCCGAGCAGGATTGGCTGGTCGAAACCTTTCCTCAGCTCTTCGACACGGCCGGGGAAGCGTCGAGCTTCCTGACAAAGGCCTGGACATGCGATCTCAATGCATCGGACGGTCAGTTCTATATCACCGACCACATCGAGGAAATTCTCGGCAGCAGATGGTTCGATCGGCGCAACCACTAGCCTTCAGGGCCGTCGCGACGGCGCTGGAAGGCCTCAGCGGTGACAAAGCAAAGGCGGTCCGACAGGGTGGACCGCCTTTGCCTTCGACACACCCTTCGGAAACGGCTCGCTACGCCAGTTGGGCGAAGTTCGGGCGCCGATTGCGCCGAAGTGCGTAACCCGCGATGGCGAAGCCGAACAGCATCATCCCCAGGTGGCGGGCTCCGGGACCGGAGGTGCGCCAGGGGTGTAGATGGCTGCGTTGGAGAAGCCCTCGGGATGGTCGAGGATTATCGAACTGGCGCCCTCGGTGCCGAAGTCGAACAGCCAGAAGACCGACACATTACCGTCGGTACCGTCAACGTTTCCGAAATGCGCGCCGATAATGGTCAGGCCGAAAAGCGTCTGCCCGAAGTCGAGCACGTTGCCGCTCACCAATTGCATGATCTTGGTGGCGTCAACTGCCGCCCAATTGCCATCCCATTCGAAGTCACCGGGAAGCAATTCGATCGCGTCCTGGGCGTTCGCAATGTCTGTCGGGCTGCCATTGATGAGATTGCCAGCGAAATAGCCCGAGCAGGCAAGGGCGTCGGGGTTCGTCATCGTCGCGTCGCACACGCTCGTTACCGAAAGGAGACTGGAAGCGCTTCGATCAGGAAGGGTTGATCGGGTTTCCTTGGCGTAAGCGGAACTCGAAACCGCGACAGCGGCTGCGGATAACAGACCGATCATTAAGCGACGCAACATCACGCCTCCTCACTGGACACCGATACAAGCGTCCCCAGAGAGAGGGCCCGCCGCGCCAGTAAACAGTCGTTAACCATCTAAGTTCCCGCTGTTATTACATGATTCGAGTGTGTCATTTTTGGACAACATGCCACTCTAAGTGAGCTTACAAAATCGCCAGGTGCCGGTTGTCGAATGTCTGCGCGTACTGGCTGGCGATATCGACCTTGCGTTCGATCGCCTCGACTACGGTCTCCGAGAAGTCGACGCCGGCGAGCTTCGAGCAGGATTCGAGGTTTCCGGGCGAGAAGACGTTCACCTCGAGGATCTTGTCGCCGACGATGTCGACTCCGACCAGGAACATGCCGTCGGCCAGCAGCTTCGGGCGGATGATTTCCGCGACCTTCAGCTCGGTCTCGCCGATCTCTACCGCTTCAGCCTTTCCGCCGGCGTGGATGTTCGAGCGGATGTCGTCCTTGGCGGCGACACGGCGGAGAGCGGCATATTTGCCGTCACGCTGGAGCGGCTTGCCGTTCATGATAAACAGGCGGATGTCGCCCTTCTTCGCGGCGGGGACATAGGCCTGCGCGATGATGTAGCCGTCGCGGCCGATCGCCTCGATCATCTGGTTGAGGTTGGATGCGTTGTTCGGATCCAGCTTGAACACGCCCGACCCGCCGGAGCCCTGTAGCGGCTTCAGGATGATGTTGCCTTTGTGCTCCTTGGCGAACGCCTTGATGTCGGACGCATGCTTGGTGATGAGTGTCTCCGCGCGCGCTTCGGTCGGGAAGCTCTGAAAGTAGAGCTTGTTGATCGCCCGGCCGAGACTGTCCGGATCGTTGAGCACGATCACGCCGCGCTTGGCAGCCTCGCGTCCGAATAGGATTCCGGGCTCCATCGCCCATGGCCGATCGCTGTCGATCGACGGATCGTTGCGGAGCATGATCACGTCGACGTCGCCGAGGTCGACGCGCTCGATCTTGCTTTCATTACTGCTCTTCAGCGCTTTGAAGAACTCACCGCGGTCCTTGTACTTGCGCTTGGGCAGGAAGCGCCCATGCGCGAACAAGGTGTCATCGGGATTGAGGACGAAATCCTCAGGCGTGATGTAGCAGACGCCATGGCCCGCATCATGGCCTGGTGGGCGAGCACGGTCGTTGTGTAATTCTCGTACTCGCGCTCGATGTCGTTGACGAAGAAAGCAATCAGCAATTGGGTTCACTCCGGATCGAGAAGCCGGTCAAAGGCGAGGCCTTCGCGAAGCCGGGCGATCCGACTTTTTGAATCATCCCGTTCAAGGAAATCGGGGACGAATACCGGCGCGTGAAGAAGTCCGCGCAGAAGCAATTCCTCAATGGCATCGACATGCTCCGGCGCGATTTTGCCCAACCAGAACGCGTCGAGCGACGCGCCGGTTGCGACGCGGTCCATCACCGCCCGGAAACCCTTGAGATAAATGGCGTCTTTCGCGAACCCGCCCGAACGGAAGACGCGTGCGCACAGATCGAACGCGACCCGTTTGCTGAATCCGAGGTCGTTCGTCAGCCGGCGATAGACGTCGATGAACTCCGCGCCTTCGATCATCGCTTCAACGGCGACCACACGGCCAGCCAGAAGCCGCAGCCGGGAGCTGGTCAGCCCGCCTACGGCCCATTCGGCGAAGACGCCGAGCCCCTCCTGGATTCCCTCATATTGCGCGAGACCGGTGCGGAAGATCGAAAGGCCTTGGGTTGAGCCGTTGAAGTAGGTCAGCAAATGGACGCTGACCTCATGGGAAAGAAGGGCGTCGAGACGCGATTCAGCCATCGACGTTGCGCTCGAGATCAGCAGCCGGTCGCCGGAGACCAGCAAACCAGATACGTCGTCCCGAACCTCGACCTTCGCTTGAAAGCGTTCGTCGATGGAACGGTACCGGCTGACGAGATCATTGGCCGCGGCGGCGACATCATGCGCGCCGATCTTCTTCCCGCGAGTCATGCCGGGCTTCACTGCGCCGAGGACGGCGTGTGCATCGCTCAGCAACTGCCGACTGACGGTGCCGTACAGGAGCATCGACGCGGGCCGGAACCCGGGCGTGTTGCGGGTCGCCAGCAGGGTGAGCTGGTAGTCGATCTCCCGCCTTTTCTCGCTGAGCAGACGCTCGAGCAAAGGGTCCTCGAGGCGCGACAGGTCGATCTCGTAAAGCTCGCGCTTGGCGATGTCCGGGTCGACCGTCAGCGGCCGGTAGCGGAACTTGGGCGGCTTCTCTTCACATTGGGCGAAGAAGCGCGCCATCGCGTCCTGCGAGTTGATCGGCGACAGCGACAGCAGGAAATCGAAGCTGTTGGCGATGTTGTCGAGCTTCCGGTCCGCCTCCAGGGCGGCCTTGAGGAATGCACTTCGTCCGAGTGAACGATGGTGCAGCGGCGGCGAGGATCCAGCGGCTGCCATATAGGCCGCGGCGGAGCGAAGGATCGCATCGGTTAGTGCGATCGCAAGGTCGTGGGTCAGCTGCGGATAGAGAGTGCCATCGGGCGCCCGGTGGATTTGGGGAATACACAGGTGGATGCGATCTGTGTGGTCCAGCTCCCCGAACAGACTGTGTTTAAGGTGGGCCGCCTTCACGTCCGGATGGCGCAGCTCGACCTTGATCTTCTCGATAGCCTTCGAAAGCGTGTTGAAGGCGACCCGCGCCCCCTTGCTTCCGGAATGCCCCACGCAAACATCGAAGTCGGGGAGCCGGGGGAATCCTCCGCGTGCGGTTTCCAGTCTTCGTCGGCAAGCTCGAAAACGATGACCGGGCCGAGCTTTTCCCGGATGGCTGGAAGAACGGCATCGAGCGCCGCACGCGCCTCCGCATCTTCATCCGGAGACCAGATCAGATAGGAGGGACTGTTCATCGCCATCCGGCGGGCAATGCCGTTTTCGGGGTCCGATGAGCGGTGGAGGACAATGAAGGGCAGCCAGCGGTCGAGGTGGATGCGGCCGGCTTCGCCGACTTTCTTGCGCAACTCGCCACGGGGCCCGAAGCTCGCGAACCCGTCGGACGCCAGGCGGAGGGCGGCGCTGCCTGTCATCCCAACAGCCGGTCCGAGGTTTCGGCCATGAAGGCGACGAAGCGGCGCATTGCGGCAAGCTCGGCGGGGTCCGGCTCACCGGTCCATTCGTCCATGAAGAACTTCTTGAACTCGACCGCGATGGCGCAACCGCGTTCCGGGTAGCGCTCGTGGACAAAGCGGGTCTGGTTGCCCTTGCCCTGGAAAGCGACGTTCTCGCGGACGTCGAGCTTTCGCCCGTTGAAGTCGAATTCCCGCAGGGACTCCATCAGCGGGTCAATCAGGAACGCCCAATGATCGCGCGGCATAGAGAAGGTGCCGATGTTGATGTCGGGTGCGTCTTCCTGCAGCTGCGGAGCGCCGTCGGGCCCGTCGCGCCGGTGGTTGTAGCTGTGGATGTCGAGCAGAACGAAGCGAGGGTGGTGTTCCGCGACGCCGTCGAGCATCTCACCCAGCTGTCGGTAATAGTCGGCGTGCAGGTCGAGCGATCGTTGGACCAGGCCGTCATCGGGCTGTCCGGGCTTCCAGAGCTCAAGGCCCCAGCATTGGTCAGGCGTGCAATAGACGGCGCCCTCCGCCGGACGGTTGAGGTCGAACTCGAAGCGCGAGCGATGGACGATTGTGTGCGCGGGCACGTCTAACACGGCCTGCCCGGTGAACGGATCTTCCTCGCGCAGCCGTTCGGCATCGCCGAGCGCTACGGCCTCCGAGATTTCCGGCCGGAGGTCGTGCCCGTCATGGATCGCGGTCGCGACGATGCGGCCCGGCCCAGGCCGAATTGTCCAAGGTTCTGTAGCTTCCATTGGTGTGAAAGCGCATGGACCCTGCGTGAGTTTCCTAGGACGTCAGTCGGTGATGAACTCGTAGGCGTCGCCTTCACCGCGACGGGCGTTGATTCCGCGAGCGCGGCGGGACCCCGCATCTCCCGTAAATCCTCACCCGGCTGCCACGCCGTTTCGCGCACTGGAAGCATGAAGTCGGCTGTTGGTCGAAAGCCGGCTGTGCTCGAGGCAATTGTGACTAGCATCGCCCATGACCAAGCTCGACAGACGCTCGTTCATTGCCTCCGCAAGCGCGCTCGGCGCAACGCTCGCTTGGGCAAAAACCGCCGCCGCGAAATCGCGCACAAACTGGACCGAACGGCGCGATCTCTATCCGGATGGCGTCGCCTCGGGTGACCCGGACGATCGTAGTGTCATCCTGTGGACGAGACGTCCGTTCGAGAGCGGCGATCGGCACCTCCTGGTTGCCGAAGTCGCGCTCGATCCCGACTTCAAGCGGGTCGTCTCGACGGCGCGCGCGCCGGTGCTCGCCGAATCCGACTGGACCTGTCGCGTGCTCGCTGCGGGGCTGAGGCCTGCGACCGTCTACTGGTATCGCTTCACCGATGAGAGCGGTGCCGGAAGCCGCATCGGCCGGACGATCACTGCGCCGACCGACGACGACGCTCGTGCCGTGAGCTTCGCCTTCGTCTCCTGCCAGAGCGTCAACGAGGGCGCTCAGAACGCCTATCGCCGGATGATCTGGGAGGACGAGCGAAAGCCAGAAGCCGAGCGCCTCGGCTTCGTCCTCCACCTTGGCGATTTCATCTACGAAGTCGTCGAATATCCGGAAGAGGTGGCGCACCGGTACGGCCGGACCGTCTACGACATCGGAAAGATCCCGAATTCGCGGAAAGTTTACAACTTCCACGTTCCGACCGATCTCGCTGGCTATCGCGTGGTCTATCAGGCGCACATCCGCGATCCGGATATCCAAGATGCCCGCGCGCATTTCCCGTTCGTCTGCATGGGCGACAATCACGAATTCTCGTGGAAAGGCTACCAGAGCTTCATCCAGTACGACGGCGATCCCGAGCCTGCGCAGGAGCTGCGCGTCGCCGCAAATCAGGCGTGGTGGGAATATATCCCGTCGCGGGTCCGCAAGGCATCGGGACCGGGTCTCGAGGCGTTCAAGGGGCCGAAGGTCAAGAACGCGCCAATCACCAAGTTCGACGTTGACGGCCTCGGAGATGAGCCGAACAACGTCGCGGCACTAGCCAGCATGACCGCCTATCGCGCGCTTCGGTACGGTCGAAACGTCGAGCTGATCATCACCGACATGCACGCTTACATGATGAAGGATCCGACCTCTCGCCCGGAGGTCGCGGCGCTCGACCCTCCGGATTTCCCGAACATGTTCCCGCAAGACATCTTGGAAGTGCTGGACGGCGGAACTGTGTTCAACGGCGGCAAGCCACCTGAAGTCATCATGGTGGGCGACAAGGCGGTCCCGAATTTCCGCAAGGACGAGCCGCCGATGACCTTGCTTGGGCGGCAGCAGAAGGCTTGGTTCAAGAGCAAGCTCGCGGAGTCCAAAGCGACCTGGAAAATCTGGGCGGCGACGAACGGCACGCTCGACTTCCGCGCCGATCCGCAGAACCTTCCACCCGGGCTTGCGACGAAGCCGTGGCCGAGCACCGGCTACGCCTGCTCCGGCGGAGGCGACATGAGCGGCAGCTACCACGAGCGGGCAGAGCTCTACGACTTCGTCCGCGACCGGAAAATCGGCGGGCTGGTCACCGTGTCGGGCGACCGCCACAGTTTTTGGGCCGGTTATTCGGCCAAGGCGCTTCCGCCGCAGAAGTTCGAGCCGATTGGTATCGCATTCATCACCGGTTCCATCTCCGCGCCGGGCATGGCGGAAGCGATGGAATATGGCCTCAAGAAGCATCCGCTGCGGCCGTTGTTCGCCGTCCAGCGGGAAGGAGGCAGGTACGAAGCGACCTGCAATCTGACGCTGAAACGGGGCGTCCGCAGCGCGCTCGAATATGCGAAGTCGGGTGACATCGAGACGGCTCGCCGCCTGACTAATCCCGACAATGCGCCGCACCTCGAGTTCATCGACATGGGCGGCCACGGTTATTCAGTCGTCACCGCAACGACCGACAGGGTGCAGACCGAGTTCGTCTGCATTCCGCGTCCAGTCACTCGCGCGACCACGCCCGACGGCGGTCCGCTTCGCTATCGCGTCCGGCACACGGCGGATTTGTGGAAGTCGGGGGAACGGCCTCGGCTGAAGCAGGAAGTGATCGAGGGCGATCCCTCGCTGTCGATCTAGCGACTAGCGTTCCGCAAGCTGCGGCGGCGGAAGGTCGATCCGCAGCGTGCCGTGATCGTCGGCAAGGATTTCCGGATATTTCGGCTTCTCGGGCTGCTTCACCATCGCCGCGGCGACCGTCACTTCAGGCTGAATCGGTACGATCGAGGTGTTTGCGAACGCGAAATGGCTGTGGTCGCCCTCATCGAGGGATTCCACCATCACATAGCCCGCGCGCTGGAGGGCGGCGGCGATCATGCCGTGAGTCACGCCCGGCTTGCGGGCGACATCGATCGCGCGGCCCTGCAGGTGATAGCTGTTGGCGACGCCGCCAACCTGGCGATTGTGCTCGACGCTCCGATAGATGCTCGTGATCGCGCCGAAGCTTGCGGCAACCGCGGCGGCCTTCGAGACGTCGAGGCGCGCTTGAGGCGGCGCCGGGACATCCGACGGCCTTGCAGCTAGTGCTGGCGATGCCATGGCCGCAACGGCCCACAGGCAAGCGGATAGCCGGTACATCAGACTCGTCACCGTCCTGCTTCGCGGAAGCGGGCGGAATGACCCTCGACGGCGCCTGAGTCCATGCCGTTATATGGTGGCTCGTCCCGAAGTGGGACGAAACGTTGAAAATCAGACCAGCTTGATCTCGCGCAGACGCTCTTTGAGATATTCGTCCGCAGTGATCGGAGGCCACTTGGGCTGCTCGCCGGCCGGCACCGTGCCCGGCAGCGGCTCGATCAGGTAATCCGAGCGGAAGTGCAGAAAGAAGGGCATCGAATAGCGCGCATGGCTAGCGCGATCAGGCTGCGGATTGACCACGCGGTGCGAGGTTGAGCGCAGGCGCCCGTTGGTCAGCCGCTGGAGCATGTCGCCAATGTTGATCACCAACTCGCCTGGCTTCGGCGACACCGGGATCCAGCGACCGTCCTTGGTCAGCAGCTCGAGGCCCGCTTCCTCGGCTCCGAGCAGGAGAGTGATCGTGTTGATATCCTCATGCGCACCGGCTCGGATGTGGTTGCCGGTCGGCTCGCTCTGCGGCGGATAGTGGAGAGCGCGCAGGATCGAATTTCCGTCGCGAACCGTGTCGGCGAAATAGTCCTCGTCGATCTTCAGGTAGCGAGCGATCGCGCGAAGCACCTTTAGACCGGTGCGATCGAAGGTCGCGTAGAGTTCGCTGAACGTGTCCTTGAAGCTCGGAACTTCCGATGGCCAGACGTTGTCCGGCATGTGCCCGCGGAACTTGTGCCCCTCCGGCAGGTCCCGGCCGACGTGCCAGAATTCCTTGAGGTCGTGCGCCTTGGCGCCCTTGGCGGTCTCGATCCCGAACGGCGTGTAGCCGCGCTGCCCGCCGCCGTCGGTCAGAAAATACTTCTTCTTCGTCTCTTCCGGCAGGGCGAAGAAAGCCTTCGCCTTCTCCTCGGCGCGATGGATGAGCTCGTCGGGTATGCCATGGTCGGCGATGATCGCGAACCCGTAATCCTCGAAGCTGCGGCCGAGCTTCTTGGCGAATTCGTCGGGGTTGCGATCGGCGTCCTTCAGCGACACGGACGCGATCTGGTCGGCAGTAATGGTGGCCATGATTGTCCTCTAAACTCCAATGCGGCCGAAGCGAAGCAGTGCGGAACGGCGGCGTAATGCTGAATTGCGTCGCTTCCCGTGCTCCGCGTTGACGAAGATCAAGGAAGCATCAGGCTCGCGAGCGCGGCGCTCATCAGGTTCGCGAGAGAACCGGCCAGCAGGGCGCGGATGCCGAGCCTTGCGATCACGGGGCGCTGGTTCGGAGCCAGGCCGCCGGTCACCGCCATCTGGATTGCGATCGAACTGAAGTTTGCGAAGCCGCAGAGCGCAAAGGTCACGATCGCCCGGCTGCGGTCGTTGAGCACAGCGGCGTTCATCTGGCCGAGATCGATGAAGGCGACGAACTCGTTGAGCACCAGCTTCGTGCCGAACAGGCCGCCGGCCGCGTTCGCCTGTTCCCACGGAACGCCGATCAGGAACATGATCGGCTGGAACAGATAGCCGACGATCCGCTGGAAGCTGAGGTCCGGAATCCCGACCATGTTGCCAAGCCCGCCGAGCAGGCCGTTGGCGAGCGCGACGAGGGCGACGAACGCGAGCACCATTGCGCCGACGGCGACGGCGAGCTTCACGCCCGTCTGAGCGCCCTGGGCCGCGGCCATGATAATGTTGGCCGGCTTCACGCCCTCTTCGAACGTTTCCGCCACGTCGACGTTCGCGTCTTCCGCGGTTTCACTGTCGCCAAGCTCGTCCGGCATGATGATCTTGGCCATCAGGATTCCACCCGGGCGGACATAAAGGCCGCCGCGAGGAGGTAGGGCAGGTAGCTCTGGCCGAGCAGGCTCGCGTAGGCGGCGAGGATGGTCCCGGCGACGCCGGCCATGCCGACGCACATGACCGTGAACAGCCGCGACGGGGCAGGGCCGCGAGATACGGGCGAACCACCAGCGGCGATTCCGACTGGCCGACGAAGATGTTGGCCGCAGCGCTCAAGCTTTCGACGCGGCTGATGCCGGTCACCCAGCCGATCGCCCCGCCGACCCAGCGGACGATCCGCTGCATGATGCCGAGATAGTAGAGGATCGCGACGAGGCTCGCGAAGAAGATGATCACCGGCAGAGCGGCGATCGCGAAGGTGTTGGCGAGGGGGTTGCTCGCGCTCGGGCCGAACAGGAATTCGGTGCCCCTGTTCGCATAGCCGAGTAGGTTCGCGACGCCTGCAGAGAGCGAATGGATCCCGGCGCGCCCCCAGCTGGTCCAAAGCACGAGCCACGCAATCGTAGCTTGCAGCGCGAACGCAGCGCCGACGACGCGCAGGCGGATCGCCTTGCGGTTGGACGACAACAGAAACGCGATGGCCAGGATCGCCGCGATCCCGGCGATGCTCATCAGATTCTGATTCACTAGGCGGCCCCTCCCCAGAGCACCGAAAAAACTCTTACCAGACCATGCCTTGCGTAGCGCGCCCGGCGGCTTCGTCCAGCAATTCCAATGCTTCTTCCGGCGTCGTCGCGACCAGCAACTGCTTCCGGCGCGAAGCGGACAGGAACCCGCTCTCGGTTGCATGGTCGATGAACTGGATCATCCCGTCCCAGAAACCGGCAACATTGAGCAGGCAGAACGGCTTGGCGTGATAGCCGAGCGCATTCCAGCTCCACGCTTCGAATAATTCGTCAAAGGTACCGATGCCGCCTGGCAGCGCGATGAAGGCGTCGGCGAGGTCGGTCATCTTCGCTTTGCGCTCATGCATGTTGGGCACGCGGAAAAGCTCGCTGATACCCGTGTGTGCGACTTCAAGATCGACCAGCGCATCCGGGATGACCCCGTATACGTGGCCGCCGAGCTCGAGCACGCTGTCGGCGATCAGTCCCATCAGGCCCAGCCTGCCGCCACCGTAAACGAGGTCGACACCCTGGTTGACCATCGCCGCGGCGGTCGCACGCGTCGCGTCCGCGAAAAGGGGATCGGTCCCCGGCGCCGAACCGCAATAGACTGCGAGGCGCTTCACGTTGTTCATAGCTGGACCAGCTCTTTGAGATTCGCTTCCGGCCGCGCACCGAAGTGCGAGATGACTTCGGCAGCCGCTTGGGCGCCGGCCTCGAGACAGCGTTCGAGCGGACGTGCCCGGCAACGCGCGGCGAGGAAACCGGCGGCGAAAAGATCCCCGGCGCCGGTGGTGTCGACCACTTTTTCAACCGGCGCCGCCGGGATCTCGACACGGCTCCCAACCTCGATCGCCATCGCGCCTGCGGGACCTCGTGTTACGACAAGGGTCGCGACCAATGGCGAGAGCTTGGCGAGTGCGCCATCGAGATCGCCCGCGCCGGCAAGCAGCATGGCTTCGTCCTCGTTGGCGAACAGCACGTCGACCATCCCCCCGTCGATCATCCCGAGCACGCCTTCCTTTCGGCCGGGGATGCACAGGCTCTCGGACAAGGTGAAGGCCACCGTGCGCCCGGCCTCATGCGCGATCTGCGCTGCGCGGAGCATTGCGTGGCGTGGGCGCTCGGGACCCCAGAGATAGCCTTCGAGGAAAGTGATCGAGGCGGACCGGATCATCTGCTCGTCGAGCCGTTGCGGAGCCAGCTCATGGCTCGCTCCGGGGCACGTGTTCATGGTGCGCTGCGCATCCGGTGTGACCAGGATCAGGCAGCGGCCGGTCGGAAGGCCATCGCTGATCGGCGGAGTCTCGAAGCGGACTCCGAGCGAAGTCATGTCGTGCGCGAAGATTGCGCCGAGCTGGTCATCCGCGACCTGGCCGATGAACCCCGCGTCGAGTCCAAGGGCTGCGACTCCCGCCATGCTGTTTGCGGCCGAGCCTCCGCTAATCTCTCGCGCGGGGCCCATCGCCGAATACAAAGCTTCAGCCTGTTCCGGGCTCAACAACTGCATTGAGCCCTTGGTGAGTCCGTTCGCGTCGAGGAAGGAATCCTCGCACGTCGCGATCACGTCGACGATCGCGTCGCCGATTGCGACAATGTCCAATGCTCCGGGATTCACGGGGGCGTCGCGTAGCGGCGGCTAAGCCGTTCGGTCAATTGCCGTTCTTGAAGTTCCGCGCAAACCGGCTAGGCCAACGCGCCATGACGACCGAAGTCCAGGCGGCTGCCAATGCGCCGCAGTCCGCCCGATCAATCCCCTTGTCGCTGTTCGCCTTCGCCATCTTCTATGGCGGCATGGTCTGCATCGCCGGCGTTCTCGGCAACAAGCAGGTCGCCCTTGGCCCGCTTGCGGTCGAGGCGGGTATTTTCGCCTTCCTGCTGCTGGTCGTGACGTCGAGCTCGGTTGCCGAGCTTCATGGCCGAGAGACCGCGAACCGGCTGGTGTTGATCGGCTTCATTCCGCTTCTCGTATCGCTCGCACTCAGCATCATCGTGCTTGCCGTGCCGGCATCGCCCGACATGGCGCCGGACCGCCTCGATGCGTTCAACACGATCATGGGCGGAACGCCGCGGATCTGGCTCGGCGGAATCCTCGCCTACGGGATTTCGACGTTCCTCAACGTCACTATCTTCAGCCGCCTGAAGGCGAGGGAAGGGCCAAGCTCCTGTGGCTCCGCGCGGGATTGCGAGCGTGCTTAGCCAGATCGTGGACACGCTGATCTTTATCACCGTCGCCTTCTACGGTGTGTTCCCGATCGCAGAGCTTTTGATGGGCCAAATGATCGCCAAAGTCGTTCTATCGGCCGTTCTCGTGCCGCCGGCGGTCTATGCTTTCGTCGCTCTTGGGCGGAGGCTCGACGCCCGCTGAGGCCCGCCACGACGGCCTTGGTTTCATGGCGACGTGTCGAATCTACAACAGTCTCCCAGATTCGAGAGTCGGCAGGTTACGGCTGTCATTCCGCTGTCTTAAAGGGCCCTTAGCGGCGGGGGTCGCACCAAGGCGTAAGCCTCGGGTCTGCAAGTTCATTTTTCATCGGGTCTTACGTGAAGAAAGCATTTCTGCTGTGTTCCACGGCGGCATTCATGATGCCTGCCACGGCTTACGCTCAGTCCACCGGCTCGGTCGAATTCGACAAGGAAGCCATCGTCGTTACCGGAAGCCGCACCAAGGACGTCGGCGGCATCCAGACGCCTGACGCGGCGAAGTCCAAGGCGGTCGTCACCCAGGAAATGATCAGCCGCAGCGGTCCGGGCCAGACGGTTCTCGACACGATCAACATCGTCCCCGGCGTGAGCTTCCAGAACAACGATGCGTATGGCAATTCCGGCGGCACGCTGACGATGCGCGGCTTCGATTCGACACGCATCAGCTACACGCTCGACGGCATCCAGCTGAACGACAGCGGTAACTACAACATCTACTCGAACTTCTCGATCGATCCGGAACTCATCGAGCAGGTCAACGTGAATCTCGGCTCGACCGACGTCGACTCGCCGACCGCATCGGCCGTCGGCGGAACCATCAACCAGCGCACCCGCGTCCCGTCGGAAAACCCGAGCGGCCTCATCAACGCCTCGCTGGGGGAGTTCGACTATCGCCGCCTGTTCGCAATGGTCGACACCGGCACGTTCACGAAGTGGGGCACGCGCGCCTTCATCGCGGGCAGCACGTCAAAGTACGACAACCCGTTCAACAATTACGGGAAGCTCGACCGCCAGCAGTACAATGCGAAGATCTACCAGCCGCTGGGCTCCGGTGGCGACTTCGTCTCGATCGCGGGCCGTTACAACCAGGATCGCAACAACTTCTTCGGCTCGCTGCCGCTGCGCTGGGATCCGAGCCGCACCGTCGGTTCGGGAACGGGCAACCGCTTCCCGCGCAACAACGACGAGCGCGAGTATGACATCAATTATCCGTGCACCACGGCCGCGCCCCGCTTCGAAACCGTCGCCCAGATCCGCGTGGCGGGCTACGTTGACCCGGATGCTCCTAACACTTGCGGCACCGAGTTCGACCGGCGCTACAACCCGTCGAACAGCATCAACATCCGCGGCAACTCGAAGTTCTCGATTACCGATCAGCTGACCCTGACCGTCGACCCGAGCTTCCAGTACACCAAGGCCAACGGCGGCGGCACGTCCTCCGCGCGTGAGTTCGGATACGACATCAATCCGACCGGTGGGCGCGCCAACTGCTCGACTGCGGCGCCGAACGCGAACATCAACTGCGTCGGCGGCTACTTCGGCGGCAGCCCGTACCTGAATGGCGTCGACCTCAATGGTGACGGCGACACGCTGGACCAGGTCACCGTCCTGACGCCGAGCCAGACCCGCACGCGCCGCTATGCGGTCGTCGCGGGCCTCGCGTACGAGATCAGCAACGACCACGTCGTCCGCGTCACGTACACGCACGACTATTCGAACCATCGCCAGACGGGCCAGGTCGGTTTCGTGAAGGCCAATGGCGAGCCGGTCGACGTCTTCCCGGTGAACGATCCGATCGCGGCAGCGTCGGGCGTCAACCTCCAGAAGCGTGACCGCCAGTCCTACGCCATCCTCGACAAGTTCGCGGCCCAGTATCGCGGCCAGTTCGGTCCGCTACGCGTGGTGATCGGCGCCAGCATGCCGTTTTTCAAGCGCGACCTGGAGAACTTCTGCTTCACCTCGTCGGCCAGCGGCTTCGTCGAGTGCAGCGGACAGGACGAAGCGCTCGATGCGGTCATCGCAGCCAACAATCCCTACTCGTTCAACCCGACCACCGGTGTGATCACCGGCTTCGCGCCTCCGGGCCACCGCGTCCTGAAGTACCACAAGTTCCTTCCGGACGTCGGCGTGGTGTACAACGTGACGAACGCCGTTTCGGCCTTCGCGAGCTACACCAAGAACATCTCGGTCCCGAGTACGGACAATCTGTACAACGCCTTCTACTTCCCGGCGGGAACGGCGCAGGCGAAGCCGACTCCGGAAACGACGGACTCTTGGGATGCGGGCCTGCGTTACAGCAGTTCGAAGATCCAGGCGTCGCTTGCCGGCTGGTACACCAAGTTCAACGATCGGCTGGCCTCGGCCTACGACCCGGAACTGGACAAGACCGTCTACCGGAACCTCGGACGCGTGGATAAGTGGGGCATCGACGGCGAGATCGCGTACGAGCCGATCCGCGAACTGACGCTCTACGCCTTTGGCTCCTGGATGCGTTCGAAGATCAAGGAGAACATCCAGATCGGGCGCTTCGGAACCGGTGCGAACCAGGTCACCGATTGCGACAACGTCCCGGCAGGTGCGGCTCCGGCGGACATCATTCGCAGCTGCGCCTTCACGAAGGGCAATTATGAGTCCGGTTCGCCAAAGTATTCGTTCGGCGGTTCCGCCGTCGGCCGCTTCAGCATCTTCGAGCTGGGCGCGACCGTGAAGCGGACCGGCCCGCGGTACGTGTTCGACACCAATGTGCCGACCTATTCCGGTGCGATCGGAAGCGCGGCTGCCGTCGAGATCTTCCCGGCCAAGGCGCCGGCCTACACGCTCGTAAATCTCGATGCCCGGATGAAGCTGACGATGCTGAAGGGTCTCGAGAAGAGCTACTTCCAGCTCAACGTCTACAACCTGTTCGACGAGTTCTATGTCGGCGGGTTCAACGGCGGCCTGAACCAGGCGTTCAGCGGCACCAACTATGGCAACCCCAACTTCGTCCAGATCGGCGCTCCGCGCACGATTTCGGGAACGCTCAGCCTGGCATTCTAAGCCTCGGTACAAGCAAAAAGGGGGCGGCGTTTCACCTTCGGGTGGGGCGCCGTTTTCCTTTGCTCCGTGTTAAACAAAAGAAACAACTGGATTTTCGGCGCGGGCATATTATGTACCGTGCGATATGAATAAGCCTGAAGTCGTTTCCATCTGCGCTCCCGCCTGCCGTGGGCGTCCGCGCGAATTTTGCGTGGATGCGGCCTTGGCGCAGGCGCTCCGCGTATTCTGGGAAAAGGGCTACGACGGCACTTCGCTGAACGACCTGACGGAGGCGATGGGGATTACCCGCCCGAGTCTCTATGCCGCGTTCGGCAACAAGGAAGCGCTCTTCCGCAAGGCGCTTGATCTCTATGAGACGGAGAAGCTCGCCTACATCCGGCGCGCGATGGATCAGCCAACTGCGCGGGGCGTCGCCGAGGTCATGCTGCGCGGCTCGGTCGATAATGTGACGAGCTCCAATGAGCCCCACGGCTGCATGGGCGTCATTACCTCGGTTGCCTGTGGGCCGGAGTCGCAGACGGTGCGGGAGGAAGTCGTCAAGCGCGGCGAAGTGGCGAAGAGAGCGCTGATCGAACGCTTCGAGCGCGCCAAGGAGGAAGGCGACCTTCCGGCCCACGTCGATGCCGAAGGCCTGATGCGCGTCCTCATCGCGATGCTCCAGGGATCTCTGTCCAGGCCAACCAGGGCGCCACCCGCGAGGAGTTGGACAAGCTCGTCGAAAGCGGCCTCGCCCTCTGGCCGAGCGCCTGATTTATACCTCCCAAAAGATTTTTTATCGGTCAGTATAGAATTATCGCTTGACGGGCCCTACCTGGCTTTATACTGAACGGTACAGAAAGATTGGAGCCATGTTCCGGCACCGCTCTTTTGACCCATCGACAGATAAAGGGGCGATGCGTCTGAACAGGTTTCCAGTCTTCCCGCGGGGCTGACACCCGCCAGTTTTCGTAACGAACCATAGCTGACCCACGTCGAAGCCTGGCGCTTCGTCGAACGGGATTTTTGCGCGCTGTGAAGAGCCGGCCGCCGGAGCATCGCTCCGGCGAATGACCGTGCTCGCCCGCCGCTAGTGAGAGGAGCAAAGCATGGCCTACCTGGCAAAGATCGAAACACAGGATTCACGGCCGGTCGCGCTCCCTGCGATCGCGGCAAACAACAATACGAGGCCGAACTTCTCGCCTCTCGAATGGTCGATCATCCGTCTCGCCCGGATCGACCGGCTGTGGACGATCCGCACCGCCGGCCGCCTGCGCCGCTTCTGGAACTGGTTCGTGGGCCGGGGAAATCCCGAGCTCGCCAATCCGAAGCTCGAGGCGCTTCGCCGAATGGCCGTCCTCACATGGCATTTCGGCTTCACCGTCCCCGGTGAAGACGTCTCCGAATTCATCTCCGCCGGCTTCTCGCCGGACCAATACGAACTGATGGCCGCCAGCATCAATGCGGCCCTCAGCAGCCCGCGAAGGATTCCCGCATGAACATGTTCACCGAAGTGAAGGCCGACGACGGCCTCCAGCGCACCCTGCGAGTGAAGCTCGCAGGCCGCCCTCTCTGGCAACGCGCCGGGCTCATCGGAACACCCCTCGTCGCCCTAGCCGCGGCCGTCACCTTCTGGAACAGCGATCCCTCCCCGCAGCTGCTCCACCACTCCCTCAGTGACGGTCGCGGCACCCCTCGAGCAGAATGTCAGCTTGTGGGACGATTATGTCGGCCGGTTCGAGCCGAGCCGAAGCGTCGAGGTCCGTCCGCGCGTCTCAGGCCAGATCATCGCCGTGCACTTCACGGACGGAGCGATCGTCCAGAAGGGCCAGCTGCTCTTCACGATCGATCCGCGTCCGTTCACGGCCGCGCTCGCCGAGGCGAGGGCAGGGGTTGCGACCGCACGCAGCGAGCTCAACCTCGCCGAGACCAACCTAGGCCGCGCCCGTCGCCTGCTCGAAGCGGACGCGGTGTCGCAGGCCAATGTCGACCAGCTTACCGCTCAGGTGCAGACCGCCCGCGCTGCCCTCGCGGCGGCCCAGGCTCGGGTCCAGCAGCGAGCGCTCGACGTCGAGTTCACCCGCATCCGCGCTCCGATCAGCGGCCGAATCTCCGACCGCAAGATCGACGCCGGAAACCTAGTTGCGTCGGGTGTCGACGGCGGTACGCTGCTGACGACCATCAATGCGCTCGATCCGATCTACTTCACGTTCGACGTTCCGGAATCCCTCTACCTGAAGGATTCGCGGGAGCGGCGGGCGGGAGCTCAGGGCGACGTCGCCGAAATCCGCTTGCAGGACGAAGCCACCTACAACTGGCGCGGAAAACTGGACTTCACGGACAATGGCATCAGCCAGAATTCGGGAACGATCCGGGCGCGCGCGGTCGTTCGCAATCCCGACCTGTTCCTGACGCCTGGCATGTTCGGAAACATGCGTCTCGCCGATGGCGGGACGACTCCGGCGTTGCTGGTGCCCGATGCGGCAATCCGCACCGACCAAGCGCGCAAGATCGTGCTCACGGTCGGCAAGGACGGAACCGTCGCCGCCAAGCCGGTCGAGACCGGCCCGCTTGTCGGCGACCTTCGCGTCATCCGGTCCGGCCTGACCCGCGCCGACCGCGTCGTCATCCAGGGTGTCCAGTTCGCCATGCCCGGCAGCAAGGTAAAGCCGCGCGTCACGCAGGTCCGCGTTGCCGAAGGCGCAGCTCCGGCGGCCGCACCCCCATCCAGCCCGAGCGCCTCACAGGCGACTTTGGCGGCCAGATAAAAGAAGCCCTCCAATGCAGCTCAGCCACTTCTTCATCCGGCGCCCGATCTTTGCCGGCGTGATCGCGATCATCATTACGATCGTCGGCCTGTTCGCTTATTTCGGACTTCCGGTTTCGCAGTTTCCGAACGTCGTTCCCCGACGGTGACGGTCAGCGCCAACTATCCGGGCGCGTCCGCCGAAACCGTCGCTGACACGGTCGCCGCGCCGATCGAGCAGCAGATCAACGGCGTCGACAACATGCTCTACCAGTCGTCGCAATCGACCGGCGATGGACGGGTGACGATCACCGTCACCTTCAAGCTCGGCACCGACCTCGACACGGCGCAAGTGCTTGTCCAGAACCGCGTTGCGCTGGCGCAGCCGAGCCTTCCGGAGGAAGTGCGCCGGCAGGGCGTCGTCGTCCGCAAGACTTCGCCGTCCTGGCTGATGGCCGTCAACGTGCTTTCGCCCGACGGCTCGCTCGATCGCGGCTATGTGTCCAACTACGCGCTGACCCAGCTCAAAGATCGCCTTTCCCGCGTCGACGGCATCGGCGACGTCTCGATCTTCGGCGCCCGCGATTATGCGATGCGCGTCTGGATCGATCCGGGCCGCGCCTCCACGCTCGGTCTAACGGCCGGCGAAGTGGTCGACGCGTTGCGCAGCCAGAACGTGCAGGTTGCCGCCGGCACCGTCGGTCAGCCGCCGTTCGACACCGGCGCGGCGCAGCAGCTAAACGTCGAGACCCAGGGCCGTTTCAAAACGGCCGACGAGTTCGCAAACATCATCATCCGGACCGATCCGAGCGGCGCGATCACAAGACTTCGCGACGTCGCCCGGGTCGAGCTCGGCGCCGAGGATTACGGCGTCAACGCCTACCTCTCCGGCAAGGATTCCGTGATCCTCGGCATTACCCAGCGTCCGGGCACCAATGCGCTCGCGGCGGCTGAAGGCGTCAAGGCCCAGCTCGCCGAGGCTTCGAAGATGTTTCCGAAGGGCCTCGAATACCGGATCATCTGGAACCCGACCGAATTCATCAGTGAATCGATGACGGCCGTCCAGGAAACGCTCCTCGAAGCGATGCTGCTGGTCGTGCTGGTGATCATCGTCTTCCTGCAGAGCTGGCGAGCGGCGATCATCCCGATCGTCGCCATCCCGGTCTCGCTGATCGGCTCCTTCGCGGTGCTGGCGGCGCTCGGCTACTCGCTCAACACCTTGTCGATGTTCGGCCTCGTGCTCGCCATTGGAATCGTCGTCGACGACGCGATCGTCGTGGTCGAGAACGTCGAGCGAAATCTCGAGCACGGCTTGAGTCCGAAGGAAGCGGCGCACCGCTCGATGGACGAGGTGTCGGCCGCGCTCGTCGCGATCGTCCTCGTGCTTTGCGCGGTGTTCGTTCCGGTCACCTTCCTGACCGGCATCACCGGCGAATTCTATCGCCAGTTCGCGGTCACGATCGCGGCCTCGACGATCATCTCGCTGCTGTTGTCGCTGACTCTTTCTCCGGCGCTTGCCGCACGGCTTCTGAAGCCGCGAAGCGATCATCGCGCTGAAGCGGGTGTGATGGGCTTCGTCCATCGCGCAGGCGACTGGTTCAACACCAACTTTGCGCGGTTGAGCGAGTGGTACGGCAACTTCACGCGCCGGATCCTCAACGCTCCAAAGCGCGCGCTGACCGTCTACGCGGGCCTCGTCGGACTGACGCTGGCCGTCTTCTGGTACACGCCGTCGGGCTTCATCCCGGCGCAGGACCAAGGCTATGCGCTCGCCGCCATCCAGCTTCCCCCGGAAGCTCGATCGAACGTACGGACGCGGTGCTCAAGAAGGCCGTCGACAAATTGCTCAAGGTGCCGGGCGTCGACCAGGCCGTGATGTTCTCGGGCTTCGACGGAGCGTCGGGGACCCAGGCGTCCAACGCCGGCGCAGCCTATGTCACATTCAAGCCGTTCGACGAGCGGGCAGGGACCGACCGCACCGAGCTCAACATCGAGAATGACATGCGCGCGGCGCTTGCGGACATGGACGAGGCGTTCGTGTTCGTCATCCCGCCGCCCGTCATCCAGGGCGTCGGCAACGGCGGCGGCTATCGCATGATCGTCCAGGACCGGCAGGGCGCCGGCTACCAGGCGCTCGAGCAAGCTGCCCAGCAGTTGATCGGGCAGGCGCACCAGGAAAAGGGCCTCGCCAACGTCTTCACCTTGTTCAACACGGCGACGCCCCGAGTCTATGCCGACGTCGACCGGGCGAAGGCGGACATGCTCGGCGTCCCACCTGAGCGCGTGTTCGAAGCGCTGCAGGTCTATCTCGGGTCGGCCTACGTCAACGACTTCAATCTGCTCGGCCGCACCTTCCACGTGACGGCGCAGGCGGATGCCCAGTATCGCGACGACGCGTCCGACATCGGCCAGCTGAAGACCCGCTCGAACAGCGGGGCGATGGTGCCGATCGGGACGGTCGCGACCTTCTCGGACAAGACGGGCCCGTATCGCGTGACGCGCTATAACCTGTACCCCGCGGTCGAGGTCGATGGCGACACCGCGCCCGGTTACTCTTCGGGCCAGTCGCTCAAGACGATGGAAAAGCTAGCTTCCGGTCTACCCCAAGGCTTCGCGACGGAATGGACCGACATCGCGTACCAGCAGAAGCTTGCGGGCAGCATTGCCGCGGTGATTTTTGCTCTGTCGGTGGTGTTCGTATTCCTCGTGCTGGCAGCGCAATTCGAAAGCCTTCTGCTTCCGCTGTCGATCATCTTGATCGTGCCGATGACGTTGCTTGCGGCCATGACCGGTGTGAACCTGCGCGGGCTGGACAACAACATCCTGACGCAGATCGGCCTGATCGTGCTCATCGCGCTCGCCGCGAAGAATGCGATCCTGATCGTCGAGTTCGCCAAGCAGGCGGAGGAGCGCGGTCTCGCCGTCATCGATGCGGCGGTCGAAGCGGCGCGCTCGCGGCTCCGCCCGATCCTGATGACCAGCTTCGCCTTCATCCTCGGCACCGTGCCGCTGGTGATCGCGAGCGGGCCGGGTTGGGAGCTTCGCCAGGCGCTCGGAACGGCGGTCTTCTTCGGAATGATCGGAGTGACGGCCTTCGGCCTCGTGTTCACCCCGGTGTTCTACGCCGCGACGCGGTCGCTCGGCGAAATGCTGAAGCGCCGCCGCGGCGACCGGCCCTCGGACGAGCAGTTGACGCTGCTTCCGGCGGAATAAAGGAACCTCTCAATGAAGACGTTTGCGACACTCGCGTCGGCGCTCGCCTTGGCCGCTTGCGCCACCGGCCCGGACTATGTCCGCCCGGCCGGCACGACGGCCAAGGCCGGCCCGTTCGTCGCGGCCAATTCGCCGGCGATCCAGCCGCTCGCGCCGGTGCCGGACAATTGGTGGCGGCTTTACAACGACCCAGTCCTCGACGGCCTGATCGCCGACGCTCTGGCGCACAATACGGACGTCCGCGCTGCGGTAGCCCGGCTCGCCCGAGCCAGGGCGTCGCTTCGGGAAACCAAGGTGGGTCGCCTGCCACAGGGCGGAGTGAATGCTTCGGCAACACGCGGCCGCGATGAGGGTAACTCCGACGCCTCGACCAGTTACTCGGCGGGCCTCGAAGTCGCCTACGAGGTTGACCTGTTCGGCCGCGTGGCTCGCGGTGTTGAAGCAGCGCGCGGAGACGTCGGTGCTGCAGAAGCGGATGCGGACGCTGTTCGTGTTGCAATCGTGTCCGACACGGCGCGGGCCTATGCCGACGCGTCGAGCGCTGCCGAGCGTCTCGCGGTCGCGGAGCACATCGTCGAGCTGCTCGACCAGTCCCTGCGCCTCACCGAGAAGCAGGTCGAGATCGGCCAGACGACGCGGCTCGACACCGCCCGCATCGCCGCGCTCCGCAACCAGCGGCAGGCAGAGATCCCAGCGATCGCCGCAGAGCGCGACGGCGCGCTGTTCCGGCTGGCGACCTTGACCGGACGCGCGCCATCCGAACTTCCCGCCACCGCCGGTGCGCGCACGTCATCGCTCAAGCTCGACCATCCGATCCCGGTCGGCGACGGAGCACAGCTGCTTGCGCGCCGCCCGGACATCCGTGCGGCCGAGCGGAGGCTGGCGGCCGCAACCGCGCGGATCGGCGTCGCCACCGCCGAGCTCTATCCGCAGATCACACTCGGCGGATCGCTCGGTTCGAGCGCGGGAAGCATCGGCAATCTCTTCAGCAATCCCGTCGGTTTCCTGCTCGGCCCGCTGATCAGCTGGTCGTTCAGCGACCATGCGCGAGCCCGTGCTCGCGTGGCGGGCGCCGAAGCAGGCAGCCAGGAAGCGCTCGCTCAGTTCGATGGAACGGTGCTTCGCTCGCTCGAAGAAACGGAAACCGCCCTGTCGATCTATGCCAACGCACTCCGCCGGCGCGAGGCCCTGCAGGCGGCGCGCAACGAGGCCGAAGTCGCAGCGAAGATCGTCCGCGCCCAGCAGCGCGAGGGGCAGGTGGATTCGCTCGCCTTGCTCGACGCCGAGCGGACGTTCGCGGAATCGGAAGCCAAGCTCGCCGACATCAACGGCCAAGTCGCGTCCGCGCAGATCAACCTCTTCCGTGCCTTGGGCGGGGGCTGGAGCGCTTAGGGAAAAGTGGAGGCCCGAGCCGGAATCGAACCGGCGTGCAAGGATTTGCAGTCCTCTGCGTAACCACTCCGCCATCGGGCCGGAGCGCTGCCTTTCCCCGCCTTTTCGAAGCTGGTCAACCCTCCGCGCGGCGATGGCGTGTCGAAACGCAGCCGATCCACCAGTCCGCCCCACTTTCGACCAACGGCGACCGGCTACCCTTGGCGATGAGGGATTGGGCGGATAAGACCAGCCTTGCATCCAAGGTGTATTAGCATAATATAACAGTCATGACCGTTCACGCTCCCGTTCCAGATTTTGCGGCCGCGCGTCAGGCGATGGTCGATTCCCAGCTTCGCCCCGTCGGCGTGAACGATCCCGCCGTGATCGAGGCGATGTCGGCCATCCCGCGCGAGAAATTCGTGCCCGACGAGCAGAAGCCGTTGGCCTATGTCGACGGCCCCATTCCGCTCGGCGACGGGAGGGCGCTGCCGCCCCGGCCGTGCTTGGTCGGCTGCTGACTGCGCTGACCGCCCTGCGCGGCGAACGCGCGCTCGTGGTGGGCGCCTCGACGGGTTATTCCGCCGCGGTCCTTGCGAAAATGGGCCTGAAGGTCACTGCGCTCGAGTCATCGGCTGCGCTGGCAGCGATCGCTCGCGGCAATGGCGTCGAAGCGGTCGAGGGGCCGCTCGCCAAGGGTCACGGCAAGGCTTCGTCCTACGACCTCATCCTGATCGACGGAGCAGTCGAGCAAATCCCGGACGCCTTGGTCGACCAGCTGGTCGAAGGCGGACGGATCGGCGGGGCAATTGTTGAGCAGGGCATTACCCGGCTATTCATTGGGCGCAGGGTAGGCGGGGCTTCGGCTTTCAACCGATCGCCGATGCATCGACTCCGGTCCTTCCCGGTTTCGAGCGGCCCAAGGCCTTCACATTCTAGATTCTGGAGCTTCGCGACACGTGATCCGCAACATCGCCTTCGCAACGATTGCCGCGGCCTTGCTGGCCGGCACCGCGTCGGCCGACACGCTGCGTGAGGCGCTCGTGTCGACCTACAATGCCAATCCGACGATCATGGCGCAGCGTGAAGCCCTGAAGGGCACCGACGCGACTGTCGCGATCGCCCGGGCGGGAGCCGTCCGCAGGTCAGCGCAACCGCCGGGTTCAACCAGGATCTGACCAAGACCGGGGCGGCAACGGCCGCAACTTCTCGGCCGGAGTCGATGTCAGCTACCCTTTGTTCAACGGCGGTAGCGTCAGTAGCCAGATCAAGGCCGCCAAGACCCGTGTCGAAGCGGGCCGGGCGACGCTTCGAGCCGTCGAAGGCGATGTCTTCACGGAGGCGGTCGCTGCCTACATGGACGTGATCCGCGACCGCGCGATCGTCGAGCTGAACACCAACCAGGTTCAGGTTCTGTCGACCAACCTGCAGGCGACGCGGGATCGGTTCGAGATCGGCGATCTCACCCGAACCGACGTCGCACAGTCGGAGGCGCGCCTCGAGCTCGCCCGCTCGAACCTCGCGACTGCTCGCTCGCGCTCCGCCGGGAGCGAGGAGAATTACCGCCGGGTGATCGGCCATTCGCCGGATACGCTGGCGCCTCCGCCGCCGCTTCCGCCGCTCCCCAAGTCGCCGGAAGAAGCGGTCCACATCGCGCTGGCGAGCAATCCCGATCTGATCGCGATCAACCAGCAGGCTCGCGCAGCCGGGCTCGACGTCAACGTTGCCAGCGCCACCCGCCTGCCGACGGTCGAAGCGTTCGGCGCGGGCCGCTACACTGACTATCTCGGTACCGAGCAGGACCAGTTCGGTCCGTTCGCAGCTGGAAGCACGACCGCGACGAGTGCGGGCGTCCAGGCGCGTATTCCGCTCTACCAGGGAGGTCTGCCGGCAGCACGTGTGCGTCAGGCTCGGGCCATCCAGTCGCAGATCCTCGAGCAGGCCGTTGGAACGGAGCGCACGGTCGTTGCGAACACCCGCTCGGCCTTCGCCGCCTACATGGCTGCACAGGAGGCAATCCAGTCGAACCAGACTGCCGTTTCTGCGAACGAGCTTGCGCTTGAAGGCGCTCGCGCGGAGCAGAGCGTCGGCACCCGCACCGTCCTCGACGTCCTCAACGCAGAGCAGGAGCTTCTGAACTCGCAGGTCGCACTCGTGACGGCTCGCCGCGACGCCTATGTCGCCGGCTTCCAGCTTCTGAACGCAATGGGTCAGGCGGAGGCGCAGGACCTCGGCCTCGACGGCGGTCCGCTCTACGATCCGCTCGGCAATTATCGCCGCGTCGCGGGCAACTGGAACGACTGGGCTGGCGAGAAGGTCACGGCGCCAGTCTCGACCCGCACCGTCACTCCGGCCGAGCAGGCTGGAACGCCCGTCACGCCGCCGCCAACGACGCAGAGCGTGACTCCGCCGAAGCAATAAGCGATATCGGCTAAATGATTGCGTCTGGCCGCGAACCTTCGATGGAAGAAATCCTCGCGTCGATCAAAAAGGTGATCGCGGAGGACAAGGATGCACGCGCTGCGGAAACCACCGCAGATCAGATCGAACAGGACAATGAGCACGAAGGTGAAGACGTCCTCGAACTCAATGAGGAGCTAGCGCCCACGGCGGACCTCGGCCCGCCGCTTCTCAAGGATACCGCAGCCGCCGCCAGCCGCAGCGCGTTCGACCAGCTGAGCACGGTCGCTGCGTCCGTGCCCGCTGCCCCGCCACAGGCCAATCCGCTCGAAGAGATGATCCGCGAGATGCTCCGCCCGATCCTGAAGCAATGGCTGGATGATCATCTGCCGCGACTGGTGGACGAGCATGTTCGCCGCGAAATCACGCGCATCACGGGGCGGCCCGTCTAACTCTTGCGCCACGCGGAGGCTTTGCTACGCCTCCGGCATGATCAAGACGTCGCTGTTCGTGGCCGCTTCCGCCGCCTCTCTCGCCCTCACTTCGCCTGCCACTGCCCGACCGATGACCGCCACTGACATGCACATGATGCATCGCGTTGGCGCTCCGGAGCTCTCGCCGGACGGCAAGTGGGCGGTGTTCACCATTTCCGACACCGACTTGGCGGCGAACAAGCGAAACAACACCCTCTATCTACTCGACCTGACTATGTCGGGAGCGGCACCGAAAGCCGTGACGGGCGCGCAGAAGGGTCACGACGCCGTGTTCGGCGTGGACGGCGCGCTCTACTTCCTGATGGCGGTCGGCGAGCGCGACCAGCTTTTCCGGATGCCGATCGGCGGCGCTCCGCAGCAGATGAGCGACTTCGGCGCCGACGTTGCCGGGTTCAAGCTCGCTCCCACCGGCGACCGCGTGATCGTCTGGGCCGACCAGAAGGACTGCCCGGACCTCGCCTGCGCGGCGACGACCTTCCCGGCAAAGCCTGCGGGCACCGGTCGCACTTACGATAAATTGTTCGTTCGGCACTGGGATAGCTGGGCCGAACCCGGCACCAGGTCGCGCATTTATTCCTTCCCGATCGAGGGCGGAAAGCTGACGGGCGGGGTGTTCGTCTCACCGACAATCTTGAGGGAGATACGCCGTCCAAGCCCATGGGCGGCGGCGAGGAGATCGCGTTCGCGCCCGACGGCAGGACGGTTTACTTCGCGCTTCGGGAGGCCGGTCGTATCGAGCCGCTTTCGACCAATCTCGACATCTTCGCGAGCCCTGCCGACGGCAGCGCTCCGCCGGCCAACCTGACCGATGCCAACGAGGGCACGGATAACCTGCCGCTGTCTCGCCGGACGGGCGGACGCTCGCCTACTTCGCGATGGCCCGCGCAGGCTACGAAGCCGACCGCCAAGTTCTCCAGCTCCGCGACCTCGCCACGGGCCAGACGCGCGCTCTAACTCAAGGCTGGGACCGCTCGGTCGGCTCGATCGAATGGGCCCGCGACGGAAAGAGCCTGCTCGTGACCGCCGAGGACACGCTCGAACAGCCAGTGTTCCGCGTCGATGCCAAGAGCGGCAAGGTGACGCGCCTTACCCGCGACGGGCACTTCGGCAACGTCCGCGCGCTACCGAACGGCGGCGCAGTCGCGACCATGAACAGCATCATGGCGCCGGACGAGATCTACCGCCTGGATCGCAGCGGCAAGGCCGTGAAGATGACCAATGCCAATGGCGCGCTCCTCGCTGAGCTCGACCCGGTCACTTTCAAGAAGTTCAGCTTCGCCGGCGCCAACAACGATACGGTTTGGGGCTGGACCCTGAAGCCGGCCGACGCGACCGGGAAACTGCCAATCGCTTTGCTGGTCCACGGCGGACCGCAGGGCACGTTCAGCAACAGCTGGTCGTACCGCTGGAACCCGCGCGTCTTCTCCGGGCCGGGCTATGGCGTGGTCACAGTCGATTTCCACGGATCGACCGGTTACGGCCAGGCCTTCACGGACTCCATCAACAAGAATTGGGGCGGTTGGCCGCTGGAGGACCTGCAGAAGGGGCTCGCCTACGTCACTGGGCATGAACCACAGCTCGACGCGGGCAATGCCTGCGCGCTCGGCGGCTCATACGGCGGCTACATGATGAACTGGATCGAAGGCCGCTGGCCCGACCGGTTCAAGTGCCTCGTCCAGCATGACGGAATCTTCGACGCTCGCGCCATGGCCTATGAGACGGAAGAGTTGTGGTTCGACGAATGGGAGCACGGCGGTAAGCCGTACTACGAGGATCCCGCGGCATTCGAGCAGTGGAACCCGGTCAATTACGTCAGCGCCTGGAAGACGCCGCAACTGGTTATCACCAGCGAGAATGACTTCCGCGTCCCTTATACGCAGGGGATTGCGGCGTTCACGGCGCTCCAGCGGCGCAACATCCCGTCGCGCCTGCTGATTTACCCGGACGAGAACCACTGGGTGCTGAAGCCCAAGAACTCGATCCAGTGGTATGACGAGGTGTTCGGCTGGATGAACCGCTGGATGGGCAAGCCCGCGCAGTAAGGTTGATGCTGCAGCGCGGCATCGCTAACCGCCGCGCATGAGCGAATTGCCGAAAACCTTCGATCCGTCCGCGATCGAGCAGCGCTGGTATGAGCATTGGGAGTCCAAAGGACTCTTCCGGCCCGCGCGGCCGGACGAGGAGCCGTGGACGATCGTCATGCCGCCGCCCAACGTCACGGGCTCGCTGCACATCGGCCATGCACTCGACAATACGCTTCAGGACGTTCTGACCCGGCGCGAACGCATGCGCGGCAAGGACGCGCTCTGGGTGGTCGGGACGGACCATGCCGGAATCGCCACGCAGATGGTGGTCGAGCGCAATCTCGAAAGCCAGGGCGTCAAGCGCGCTGAGATCGGCCGCGAGGCCTTCCTTGAGCATGTCTGGGAGTGGAAGGCGCAATCGGGCGGCTCGATCACTCGCCAGCTTCGCCGTCTCGGCGCGTCATGCGACTGGGCGAATGAGCGGTTCACGATGGACCCGGGCTTTTCGAAGGCCGTCATCAAGGTTTTCGTCGAGCTCTACAATCGCAAATTGCTCTATCGCGCCAAGCGCCTCGTGAACTGGGACCCCAAGTTCCAGACAGCGATCAGCGATCTCGAAGTCGAGAACCGCGAAGTGCAGGGCCACATGTGGCACTTCAAATATCCGCTCGCCGACGGTGAGACCTATACCTACGTCGAGAAGGACGAGGACGGGAACGTCACGTTCCAGGAGACACGCGACTACATCTCGATCGCCACCACACGACCCGAGACCATGCTCGGCGACGGCGCGGTTGCGGTTCATCCGGACGACGTGCGCTACCGGCCGATCGTCGGCAAGCTTTGCGAAATCCCGGTTGGGCCGAAGGAGCATCGCCGCCTGATCCCGATCATAACCGACGACTATCCGGATCCCAATTTCGGTTCGGGCGCGGTGAAGATCACCGGCGCGCACGACCTCAACGACTATGGCGTCGCCCAGCGCAACGGCATTCCGATGTACCGGCTGATGGACGGCACCGCGCACATGCGCAGCGACGGGCCGTCCTACGAGGAGTCCGCGAAGCGTGCCGTCGAGATCGCTCGCGGGGCGACGGCAAGCCCCGAAGAGGTGGACGCGCTGAACCTCGTGCCCGAGGAATATCGCGGGCTGGATCGCTACGACGCTCGAAAGGCCGTGGTGGCCGACATCGACGCCGAGGGCCTGATGGTAACGGTCGAGGACAAGCTCATCATGCAGCCTTTCGGCGACCGGTCGGGGCTGGTGATCGAGCCGATGCTGACCGACCAGTGGTACGTCGACGCCGAAACGCTGGCGAAACCGGCGATCGAGGCAGTGCGGTCGGGCGACATCGCGGTCGTGCCGGAGACCTGGAAGAAGACTTGGTTCAACTGGCTCGAAAATATCCAACCCTGGTGTGTTTCCAGACAGTTATGGTGGGGCCACCGCATCCCGGCATGGTTCGATGCAAGTGGCAATGTTTTTGTCGCGGAAACATTTGAAGAAGCGCAACAACAGGCTGGCGAGGGCGTCGAGCTCCGCCAGGACGAAGATGTTCTCGACACCTGGTTCTCCTCGGCGCTGTGGCCGTTCGCGACGCTCGGCTGGCCGGATGCGACCGACGACCTGAAGCGACACTACCCGAACGACGTCCTCATTTCCGGCTTCGACATCATCTTCTTCTGGGATGCCCGCATGGCAATGCAGGGTTTCGAGTTCATGGGCGAGCGCCCGTGGAAGACGCTCTACCTCCACGGCCTGGTCCGCGATGCCAAAGGCCAGAAGATGTCGAAGTCGAAGGGCAATACGGTCGATCCGCTGGGTCTGATCGACAAATACGGCGCCGACGCCTTGCGCTTCACGATGGCGGCGATGGAAAGCCAGGGCCGGGACATCAAGCTCGATGAGAAGCGGGTCGAAGGCTATCGCAACTTCGCGACCAAGCTGTGGAATGCCGCGCGCTTCCTGCAGATGAAAGGCGTTGGCGCGAGCCAAAGCATCGCCGCGCCCGAGGTCGAGCTTCCGGTCAATCGCTGGATCATTGGCGAGGTCGTCGAAACGCTCGCCCTGCTCGACAAGGCGTTTGACGAGCTACGCTTCGACGACATGGCGAACGCCATCTACCACTTCACCTGGGGCACCTTCTGCGACTGGTACCTGGAGCTGGTGAAGGGCGCGTTCGACGAGGAAACCAAGCGTGTTGCCGCCTGGGCGTTCGACCAGATCCTGGTCATGCTCCACCCGTTCATGCCCTTCGTTACCGAAGAGCTGTGGAACGCGAACGAGCGGCCTTACGAATTGATCGTGGCGAAGTGGCCGGAGCCGCAGGCTCAAGGTGACCCGCGCGCGAAGGCGGAAATCGAATGGCTGATCGATGTCGTCAGCGAGGTTCGCTCAGCTCGCACCGAGCTCAACGTGCCGCCGTCGGCCAAGCTGCACCTATTCGCGACGAACGCGCCGGATGAGATCGCCGATCGCCTCGATCGCCTTCACGCCATGCTGACGCGTCTGGCGCGGCTGGAATCGATCCAGCTTTCGCCGTTCGACGGTGCTGGCGCGGCGCAGGTCGTGGTTGGAGGAACGACCTATGCCCTTCCGCTGGGAGGCGTGATCGACCTCGCAGCCGAGCGCGGACGCCTGTTGAAAGCCGTAGGAGCCGCCGAAAAGGAACGCGACAATCTTGCCCAACGCCTGAATAACCCGGCCTTCACCGAGCGCGCCAAGCCGGAGGCCGTCGATAAGGCCCGTTCCGACTATGCCGAGAAGTCCGCTGAGGCCGAACGTTACCGCGCTGCGTTGGAGCGGCTCGGCTAGAGGAGTTTCTGAATGGCGGACGCGGCATTGCGCGGACGGGGCGACCTGACGCAGGGCAGCATTGGTCCGACCCTGCTCAAGTTCGCCATCCCGACGCTCGCCTCGTCGATCCTCCAGTCGCTGAACGGCACGATCAACGCGATCTGGGTCGGCCGCTTCCTCGGCGAGCACGCGCTTGCCGCGACGTCCAACGCCAACATGGTCATGTTCCTGCTGACCGCCTTCGTGTTCGGCTTCGGAATGGCTTCGACCATCCTCATCGGCCAGTATTGGGGCCGGAAGGACGTCGACGAGGCGCGCAAGATCTTCGGCACCGCCGCGGGCGCGTTCGGGATCATCACCATCCTCATAGCGATAGCGGGTTGGTTCCTGTCTCCAGCCATTCTCCACGCGCTCGGGACGCCGGGCGACGCGGAGCAGCTCGCGCTCGAATATCTGCGGGTGATTTTCCTCGCCATGCCGGCGCTGCTGCTGTTGACCCTCCTGATGATGGCGCTGCGCGGGGCAGGGGACAGCCTGACGCCGCTCTGGTTCATGATCGTCGCCGTCGTCCTCGACAGCGGCCTCAATCCGGTCTTCATCCTTGGCCTCGGCCCGATCCCGCGCATGGGAATCGCTGGCTCGGCCATGTCGACGCTCGTCGGCAATTACCTCGCCCTGATCGGCCTACTGATCTACATGTACGCGCAGGATTTACCGCTCCGGCTGCGGGGCGGGAGCTTTGCTACCTCTGGCCCAATTTTGCGATCCTCAGGACGATTGTCACCAAGGGTCTGCCGATGGGCATTCAGATGGTCGTCATCTCGATGTCGGCACTGGCGCTCGTCAGCCTCGTAAATCGTGAAGGCGTAGATACGACCGCAGCGTTCGGCGTGGCGATGCAGCTGTGGACCTACGTGCAGATGCCGGCGATGGCTCTCGGTGCTGCGGTTAGCGCGATGACTGCGCAGAACATCGGCGCGGGCCGCTGGGACCGGGTCAATGCGATCACACGGTCGGGGGTCATCTACACATTGCTGATCACCGGGGCGCTGATCGTCCTTCTGACGCTGGCGGATCGTACCGTGCTGGCGCTGTTCATGGGTAGCGACAGTCCCGCTCTGCCGATCGCCCGCCACATTCACATGCTGGCGACCTGGAACTTCCTTTTGTTCGGCGTGACGATGGTTCTGTTCGGGACCGTGCGCGCGAACGGCGCGGTGTGGGCGCCGCTGATCATCCTCGCCGTCGGCCTGGTGGCGGTCAGGTTCGGATGGATCCTCGCGACCTACGAATGGCTGGGTGCCGACGCGCTGTGGAGCAGCTTCCCGGTTGCTTCGGCTGCCAATATGCTTCTGGCCGTCGCCTACTATTTCAAGGGCGGCTGGCGAAAGGCGCGAATGGCCGTCCAGCCGAGCGTGGACGAGTGCATCGAAGAAGCGGAGGCCACTCGCGAACCGGGCGGCGCGCTCAATCCGGCAGGCTAATCGCGCGGGGCAGCGATCGTCACGCCATCCGGCAGTGCGCTGATCTTGAGAGGAGTCTCGGCGCCGACTTCGCCGTCGATCGAGACTTTCATCCTCGGCTTAGTGCTGAGCGTGAACTCGCTGGCGACGAATTCGCGGACCGTCTGGTGCCGTGCCTTTAGTTTGACGGCAGACGCGAAATAGCTCCAGCCGAGCTTGGCTACGCTCCGGCCGGTGACGACCTGTACGACGATCTCGCCGCTCTTGAGGTCGGCATTCTCGATCAGCTCGATCCCGCCGTGAAAGCGGCCATTGGCGATGCGCACCTCGGTTGCCCACATGCGCACCGTGCGCTTGCCGTCCTCCAGCTTGACCCGGAAAGCGCGGAAGTTGGCCGCCGACCATCCGGCCCAGATGAGGTAGCCGAGCCGCCCGAGGGTGCGCTTCAGGCCGTGCGGCACGCTTTCCGCGACCTTTGGCGCCAGGCCCATCGCCGCTGCGTTGAGGAAGTAATCGCCATTGATGCAGCCGACATCGATCTCCCGCGCTTCGCCCTTGGCGATCACGTCCACCGCGCCGTCCAGGTCGAGCGGCACGCCCATCGTCCGCGCAAAGCTGTTGGCGGTGCCGAGCGGAAGCAAAGCGAACACCACGTCCGTGCCGATGAAATAGTCGACGAACGAGGACAGCGACCCGTCGCCGCCGCCGACGATCACCATCGGCGCCTTCTCCAGCGCCTGCTTGACCTCTGTCTCCATGGACTTGGCGGTCTTGCATTTCTTGGCGGCGAGCAGTTCGATCCCGGCGGCGATCAGCTTGTCGCGCGCCTCCGCAAAGAGGTCGGCGCCCTTGCGGCTCCCCGCGTTGACCACGAGGATCGCTTGCTTCGGTAGAGATTTGCCCATCCGTGACCTCAATGTTCGGCGTGCCCTTTCTTTCCCCCGCACTCCCAGTCTATCTGCGCGCGCAATGACAGCGTCCTATCCAGCCCTGCGCATGCGCCGCGGCCGTTCGAGCCCCTGGATGCGCGACATGCTTGCCGAGAATCGGCTGCATCCGAGCGACTTCATCCTGCCTCTCTTCATTTGCGAAGGCTCCGGCTGCGAAGAACCGATCGGGTCGCTGCCGGGCGTCAGCCGCTGGAGCATCGATCGGATCACCGCCAAGGCCAAGGAAGCAGCGAGCCTCGGAATCCCGTGCATCGCGCTGTTCCCGAACACGCCGAGCGAGCTTCGCACCGAAGATGCGCGTGAAGCTCTCAACCCCGACAACCTCATCTGCCGTGCGACCAAGGCGATCAAGGATGCGGTGCCGGAGATCGGGGTCCTGACCGACGTCGCGCTCGACCCTTATACGGCGCACGGTCACGACGGGATCGTCGACGAGACCGGCTGGGTCATCAACGACGATACCGTGTCGATCCTCGTCGACCAGGCAGTCGTGCAGGCCGAGGCTGGCGCGGATATCATCGCGCCGTCGGACATGATGGACGGACGCGTCGCCGCGATCCGGTCGGCCCTGGAAGAGGGCGGACACCATAACGTCGCGATCATGGCCTATGCGGCAAAGTACGCTTCGGCCTTTTACGGACCGTTCAGAGAGGCGGTTGGCTCGCTCGGCCGGCTGAAGGGCGACAAGCGCGGCTACCAGATGAACCCCGCCAACATCGAGGAAGCGCTGCGGGAGGTGGAGCTGGACCTAGCGGAAGGCGCAGACTTCGTAATGGTGAAGCCGGGACTGCCCTATCTCGACGTCGTCCGCCACGTGAAGGACGCGTTCGGAGTGCCGACCTTCGTCTACCAGGTGAGCGGCGAATATGCGATGATCGAGGCGTCCGCTGCTGCGGGCGCCGGCGACCGCAACGCACTGATCCTGGAAACGCTGATGGCCTTCAAGCGCGCCGGAGCTACCGGCGTTCTTACCTACCACGCACTCGACGCCGCGCGGCTGATCCAGAGCTGATGCCGGAAGACCTGCGCACCGCAATCCTCCGGTTGCGCGAGGCGGCTTCCCCGCTGGAGCCGGACGCCGAGGCTCGCCGTTCGCTTGGAAAGCAGGCTCTGGATCATGCCCTGGCCTATCTCGAGCAGGTCGAGACGGCATCGACCAACCGGCCCTGGTCGGAGGTATTCTCGCAGCATCTGGAGCCCGAGTTTGCCGAGCAGGGTCGCGATCCGGCACGAGTGCTCGATTACGTTGCGGAATGCGTCGACCGGCCGGGTTTCGCCACCACATCGCCAAGGTTCATGGCCTACATCCCGGGCGGGGACTGTTCCACTCGGCGCTAGGCGACTTGCTTGCGGCCGCTTCGAACAAATATTCGGGTTTCGCCTCGGCAAGCCCCGGTGCGGTGCGCATCGAGAATGCCTGCACGCAATGGCTGGCGAGCGTCATTGGCTATCCAGAGACCGCGGCGGGGACGCTGACCAGCGGCGGAAGTATTGCCAATTTGACCGCCGTTGTCGCCGCGCGAGAAGCTCGCGATCCGGACGGCGGCGGCGCGGTCTATACGACCCGCTTCGCCCATTATTGCATCGAAAAGGCGCTCCACATCGCGGGAAGGGGCCGATCGCCTCGCCGGCAGATCGAGACCGATGCGAGCCACCGCATGTCGGTCGCGGCGCTCGAGGAAGCGCTTGAGGCGGACGTGCGCAACGGCATCCGCCCGTGGCTGGTCGTCGCGTCGGGCGGGACGGTCGACACGGGCGCAATCGATCCCCTGCCGGAGATTGCCGAACTCTGCCGCAAATACGGCGCATGGTTTCACGTCGATGGGGCTTACGGAGGGCTGTTCGCGCTATGTGACGAGGGCCGCGAGCTGCTCCAGGGCATCGACCAGGCCGACAGCGTCGCGCTCGATCCGCACAAGACATTGTTCCTGCCCTACGGGACAGGCGCAGCGCTGGTCCGCGACGGGAGGCACCTGACCGAGGCCTTCAGCGCCACCGCCCATTACATCAGCCCTCTCGGCGAGTCCGAAGTCGGGCCGTCGCCCGCCGATCTGTCACCCGAGCTGACGCGCCATTTCCGCGCAATGAGGCTTTGGCTTCCGCTGCAGATCGCCGGCGTCGCCGCCTTCCGCGCCGCCCAATCGGAGAAGCTTGCGCTCGCCCGATATTTCCACCAGCGGCTGTCCGAGATCGACGGCTTCGATCCCGGTCCGGCGCCGGACCTGTCCGTCGTCGCCTTCCGCTATGTGCCTGAAGGCGGCGATGCGGACGAATTCACGGAGCGACTGCTCAAACACCTGCAGCAGGAAGGCCGCGTCATGATGAGCGGCACCCGGATCGACGGCACCTACTACATCCGCTGCGCGATCCTCTGCTTTCGCACGCATGTCGAGCATGTGGACCAGGCCATAGATGCCATTGTCGAGGGAGTGAAAACACTGAATGGCTGAGATTGTCGCGGAGACCGAACGGCTCCGCCTGCGTACATGGGATCCGGAAGACCTCGACGAGTTCGTCCGCCACACCAACACCGAACCGGTCATGCGGTGGCTCGGCGGCGTCTGGCCGCGTGAGAAGCATGAGGCCGCGCTTGGCCGCATCGAACGGTACCAGCGCGAATTCGGCCACACCTTTTGGATCGTCGAGCGAAAATTCGATGGCGCTCTGCTCGGCTTTTGCGGGTTGAAGAGGGTGAACAGCGAAGGCGCTCCGAACCCCGGCGATTTCGAGGTGGGCTGGCGCCTGCGCGAGGATGCGTGGGGCAGGGCTATGCGAAGGAAGCCGCAATCGCGAGTCTCGACCTCGCGTTTGAGACGTTCGGAGCACCGCACGTCGTGGCGCTCACCGTCCGGCAGAATGAGGCCAGCCAGGGCCTGATGAAGCGCCTACGCATGAACCGCCGCGAAGACATGGACTTCCAGAGCACCGACATGCCCCCGGAGCTGAACCCGGTGATCACCTATAGAATTGATGCGGATGAGTGGCCTGCAGCCAGGGCCGCTGCACTCGGTTAGAGGCCGAGGCGCTTCTCGATCGCGTCGATGCGGTCGGACTGGTTGCGGTCGATCGCCGATACTGTCTTCGCGGCCTGCTGGATCGCGGCGAGGTTGCCCGCGGGAATCCCGCCCTTCGTTTCGAGAGCGATGGACGCGAGCGCGTCTATGTCCCCAGCGCACGAGTCGTCGGCGCTCGCGCGGCCTGTGCGGCAGACAGGGCCTGCTGCGCCGCGATCCAGCTTTCGCTCTGTTGCTTGCCGGCAGCCTCGGCGAGCCGCTCGGCATCACCCACCGCGCTCTGGAAGGCGGAATCGCCCGCCTGCGCCTGGTCGACCAGGAAGGCGAGATGGGCGGAAAGAGAGGCGTCGGCCGGTCCGACCTGCACTTCGCTGGGAATCGGGATGCGCGGATCGATCGCCTCGGCGGCCCGCGGCGCCAGCGATGGCGTCGGGCCTTCAGGGGAGGTCGAGCAAGCGCTGACGAGGCCAAACGACGCGATTACGAGCGAAAAGCGGGTCCGCATGGGCCATGCTGTAGGAGCGGGCCTCATCGCCTGCAATCTCGGGCTTGCCTCTCCGGCATCAGCCTCCTATGTCGCGCCCCTGCCGTTTCCACGGCCGCGCGCCCGTAGCTCAGCTGGATAGAGCATCAGACTACGAATCTGAGGGTCGGACGTTCGAATCGTTCCGGGCGCGCCATTTTCCTCACGTCATTGTTGTTGGAACCGCTAGGCGGCTTGGCCGTAGTGCGCACGCCACTTGAGAGGCGATGTGTATGGCTGAGTATCTTCCCGGGGATGAGCCCGTTCGGGTTAGCCACGGCGCGCTCGACACGCTTCATGCGCTCTTGGGTGCGCTTCCGATCGCCTATTTTCTTTTGGCCTTCCTGATTGACGTGACCTACGTCCGCTCGACCTATTTCATCTGGCCGATCTTCTCGATCTGGCTGATCGTCGCCGGCCTGGTTGCGGGCGGCCTCGCGGTCCTCATCGGCATCTTCGACTGGCTGGCTAGCCGCCGCTCGACCCGTGCGCGAGGCTCGGGATGGCATATGCTCCTGACGCTCGCCGCCTTGCTTCTCGGCCTCCTCAATGCCTTCGTCCACAGCCGGGACGGCTGGACCGCCGTCGTACCCGAGGGATCATCCTCTCCGGCGTCACGACATTGCTGCTGATCGTTGCGGCCTTCCTGGGCGTCGTGACGTCGAGGAGGGCGGCATGATCGGCATCCGAAGCATGTTGCTGGCCGGGCTCGCCGTGTCGGCGCTCGCCGCTTGCAGCGATCCCAAGTTCGACGATTCGAGCCAGTTCGGCTCGAACCCCGTTCTCCCCGAACCGAAGCAGTTCCTGGTCCCGCCGATCAACGTCATCCCGGGACCCGGCTGGGAGAAAGGACATACGCCCGACGTTGCGACTGGCCTTGAGGTGAAGCCCTGGCGACGGGGCTCAGTCATCCACGATTCCTGTATGTCCTGCCCAACGGCGACATACTCGTCGTGCAGGCGAAGCCGCCATCCGAGCCGGTCAAGAAACCCAAGGATATCGTCTTCAACTGGGTGTGGGGAAGTGCCGCAACCAGCAAGGGCGGGGCGCAGCCGGCCAGCAAGATCACTCTCGTCCGCGACGCGAACGGCGACGGGAAGCCGGAGCTCGAGACCACGCTTCTCGACAATCTGAACGCGCCGTTCGGGGTCACTTGGGTCGATGGCACGCTCTACGTCGCCAACACCGATGGCGTGGTGGCCTATCCTTATGTTCCGGGGCAGGTGAAGGTCGGTGGTCCCGGCCGCATGCTGACGCCGCTTCCGGCCGGGATCATCAATCACCACTGGACCAAGAGTCTGGTGGCAAGCCCGGACGGGTCGAAGCTCTACGCAACGGTCGGATCCAACAGCAATATCGTCGAAAACGGGTTCGACGCCGAGCTGGGCAGGGCGGCCGTCTGGGAGATCGACCGGAAGACCGGTGCAGCGCGCGAGTTCGCGAGAGGGCTCCGCAATCCCAACAGTCCAGCCTTCTATCCGGGGACGAACACCTTCTACGTTGTCGTGAACGAGCGCGACGAGCTCGGCTCGCATCTCGTTCCCGATTACCTGACCTCGGTCCGCGATGGCGGTTTTTACGGTTGGCCCTATTCCTATTACGGCCAGCACCTCGATCCGCGCGTGCGGCCTCAGAATCCGGAAATGGTCGCAAGGGCGATCAAGCCGGATTACGCGCTCGGCTCGCACGTCGCTCCGTTGGGGCTCGCTTTCTACACGGGCGACCTGATGCCCCAGTTCAAGGGCGGGGCCTTCATCGGCGAGCACGGAAGCTGGGACCGCTACACGCCGTACGGCTACAAGGTCGTCTATGTCCCGTTCTCGGGCGGGCGGCCGTCAGGAAAGCCGGTCGATGTCGTCACCGGCTTCGTCGACGCGAAGGCGGACAAAGGATTCGGCCGGCCGGTGGGAGTCGCGGTCGACAGATTCGGTGCTTTGCTGGTCGCTGACGATTTCGGGAATGTGGTCTGGCGGGTTACGCCGTCAGGATGGCGTCCGAGCGAGCAGCCTCAAACTGCACACGCCACCTGATCTTTTATTAGAAAGTTTCTGCAGGCCTTTCAGGCGCTGGCAGGAATAATCGCATAAACCTGGGCACGTTCCGCGAAATCCGCGGCGAGCTTGGAATGCCAGGCACGGGCCTGTTCCGTCATTGCTCGTTGTGCCGCCATACGCTCTTCAACTGCCCTGCGACGATAGTAACGCTCGTTCGACTCCATGGTCCACGCCTCCCCAAAGGCTCCTTCCCCACAGATGCACGATGCGTACGGATCACTAAGACTAAGTTAATATCCACAGGGAGTCCGACGAACCGCCGGTTTCGTCCCGCCCTGACACAGGTTGTGGCGGAGGGGCGACAATACTGCCGCAATTGCGGATTATCCCGAAACCTAACGACTCATCGCTCGTTGGAAGGCGAAAGGCTGGAAGGAATGAAGATGTTGAATCCGATTGAATCCCGCCGCGACCCGTTCAACCCCGCTGTTCGCGGCTATCACGCCGTGTACCGGGAGAATGAAGTGAATCACTGCCCGGGTTGCGGGCGCACGCACTGGTATCTTGGCCGCATGCTCGCCGAATGTGCGTTCTGCGGAACCGCGCTTCCGCTGCAGGAAGCCTATTGCAACGGCAATCGCGCCACGGTCATCGGCTGGAGCTCGCGCCCCAGCTACCAGGAGCTGCAGGCGGCCTGAGTCGCTGAAGTAATTTCCTGTTAAGCGCGGGCGCGATTATATTGCCCGCGTGAACAGGCTTATCGCCCTGACGATTGCAGCTTGGGCCGCGGTGGCGCCAATGCCCGCCGTGGCCCAAGGTGCGTCTGGCTTCTCGGTCGTCAACGCGACCGGCCTCAACATGTCCGGCCTGACGATCAGGCGTTACGGCACTGAGGGGTGGAGGAACCTCGGCACCGCTCCGTCACCGGGCGGGCGGGGGACCATCAACTTCAAGGATCCCGATTGCGCGTTCGACATCCAGGCGACGCTTCAAGGTGTCGGCCCGGTCGTCTGGTCCGGCGTCAATCTCTGCGAAGTAAAAACCGTGATCCTGAACCGAAACGCGTCGGGCGCGATTTGGGTCGATTACGAATGAGCTGATGCCGCCGCCGCGCAACCGGCGGCGCGTGACGGCCAATCTTCAGGGCAGCAGGCGCAGGCGTCACCGAATCCAGAAGCTTTGCGCCGGCGATGAACACGACGCCCGTGCAGGCGATCGCCAGAAGCACGCCGCCGTTGCCCGGATAGAGTTCGAGATAATGGCGAGCCCGTTCAACAGCACCCACAGCGATTGCGTAGGTCACCAGCCAGGCTTCGGTACGGGTCTTGATCGTGAACAACCGACCAATTTTGCTGAGCATCGTCATCATTAACACCTGAACGAGTCAGGCGCAGTTTTGAGCCGTTCCCACCCTAATGAACAGGGTTACGATAGGGTTAAGAAGGGGATTCTGTCTCGTTTCGGGATTCAGGCGAGCTGGGTCAGATCGAGCCCTTCAAGAAGCGCCTTTCGAGCGGCTTCAACATCCTTGATGAGTGCTGGCTTCTGCAGGTCCGCTGTGTCGATTTCGACCGGCCAATTCCGGCGGACGACCTCGGAGAGCCGGTCCAGCTTGCCGTCGTCGACCATGAAGCGCGGATCGACGGTTTCAGGGTCCGCGACGACGCGGAGGCGCAGGCAGGCGGGCCGCCGCCGTTGGCCATCGACTGGCGCACGTCGACGACCTCGACGCGGCGGATCGGACCGTTGCTGGCGACATGCTTTTCCAGCCAGGCCCAGACGGTCGGAGTCTCGCGGGCCTCGGTCGGGACGACGAGGGTCATCTCGCCGTCGGGAGGCGACACCAGCTGCGCGTTGAAGAGGTAGGATGTGATCGCATCGCCGATCGGAACGTCGGCCGACGGCACTTCAACCAGCTCGAAGCCGGGGAGGCGCTTTTCGCAGAAAGCGAGCACCGCGTTGCGATCCGCGAACGCCAATTCGTGCGCGAACAGGACGTTCTCGTTGGCGACGGCGACAACGTCATTGTGGAAGGCGCCGGCGGCGATGGCCTCCTCGGACTGCTCGACGAACAATGTGCGATCCGGGTCGAGCCCGTGCAGCTGTGCAATGGCCTTCGAGGCTTGCAGATGCTGGCGGGCAGGGAAGGCTCCGCCAGTCACGCCGTAGACGAAAAGCTCCAGCCCCTGCTCGCCATGCTTCGACGTCAGCCGCATGTGATTGGCCGCGCCCTCGTCGCCGAACGCGGGCGGAACAGGGTCGTGAACCGCGAAATGCTTTCGGTCACCGAACGCGATGCGGAGCTGCGCAAGCGTGCCCGGCCATTCGTGGCTGCGGTGCGGCATGGTGCGAAGGTTCGCGACCGTCAGGTGCGTCTTGCCGTCGTTCGTGTCGGGTGCAGGGGAGACGGTCGCAGCGTTCGCGGCCCACATCGCCGACGCCGACATGGCGGCCGCCGCAAGCACCGGCTCGCATTCCTCGATTGTCGTCCCGAGCGCCGAGAGCCAATCGCGGTTCGGCCGTGAAAGCGGGACGAAGATCCCCTGCGCAAGCCCGAGCGCAAGGTTGGCGCGCATCTTGTCGAGGCCCTGCAGCGCAGCAGCGCGCGGCTGAGAAATCTGGCCTGCATTCTTCGTCGAGGCGAGGTTGCCGAAGCTCAGCCCCGCATAATTGTGCGAGGGGCCGATGATCCCGTCGAAATTGATCTCGCGCAGGGCCATCAGCGCTTCACGGCGAGGACCGTGTCCCCTTCCTTGACGCCGAGCAGTTCGGCGGCCTCGGGATCGATGCAGAGACCCTTGCGGCCAGCGCGACGCGTCGATGCGAGGCAGGCCCTGAAGTCCTTGAGCCGGCCGAGTGCGAGGAGCATCTTCGTCTTCCCGCCCGGCGCGATCTCCTCGATCGTCTCTTCGTCGGATTCCTCGATGGTCCGGATGTCGTCGGTGTGCGCGGTGACCGTCGGGCCGCCATCGAAGATGTCGATATAGCGGTCGAAGACGAAATTCTCTTCCTCGAGCATGCGCAGGGCCGCCCGGCCGGTCGGATGCGGAAGGCCCATCACCGCCCGCGCCTGCTCGCTCAGAAGCGACACGTAGATCGGCGTCTTCGGCATCAAATCGGCGATGAATTGAGTCCCGTGCACCGCATTGAACTCGTCGGCCTCCGGAAAGGTCATGTCGAAGAAGCGGCCGGCGAGACCATCCCAGAACGGCGAATTGCCGCCCTCGTCCATGACCCGCGAAGCTCGGCGAGCACGCGATCGCCGAAGCGCGCGCGATGCTGCTTGATGAAGAGGTAGCGGCTTCGCGCGATCAGCGATCCCCAGCCGCCTGCACGCGCCTGCGGATGGAGGAACAGGCCGCCGACTTCCGATGACCCTTCGAGGTCGGTCGTCAGGGTCAGCATCTGGTTACGGAACGTCTTGCCCAGCTCGGGCTGGTCTGGGTCAGGGTGCTCACATGATAGGAATAGAAGGCCTGCCGGACCCCGACCTGTCCGAACACCTGGCAGGTGCCCCGGATGATCTTGGCCTTGGGGTCTTCAAGGACGAAGACGTAGAGGTCGTCCGACTGGATGTCCTCGGTTCGGGAGAAGCTTTCCTCCGACCGCGCGAGCTTCTCGACCAGGGTCGCGCGGTCGGGCGGAAGGTTGGTGAAGCCGCCGCCGGTCAGTTTCGCCATTTCGTAGATTGCCCCGAAATCGTCGGGGGTTGCGGGACGAACGCGGAACGTCATGTCGCGCCTCCGGCAAGCCGCAGGATGGTGAGCGCCGACAAGGCCGCGCGCTCCTTCAGGCTTTCGACGATCAGAAATTCCTCCATGCTGTGGATCTTGCCACCGCGCACGCCCATTGTGTCCACCACGGGCACGCCGCACGCGGCGATGTTGTTGCCGTCGCAAACGCCGCCGGTCGATTGCCAGCCGATGGCCTGGCCGAGGTCGGAACCGGCCTGCTTCACCAGGCCGAACAAAGCCTCCGCTTCGGGAGTCATCGGCTTCGGCGGACGGGCGAACCCGCCATGAATGTGGATTTGAACCTCGCGCTCGCTCGAAACGAGAGCGATCGCCTCGTCGATCATTGCCTGGGCGATGCGCTGAAGTTCCGGCGTCGCGGGACGCATGTTCACGCGCAGGATGGCGATATCGGGGACGACGTTCGACGGCGACCCGCCGTCGATCCGTGCCGGGTTTACCGACAGACCCGGTTGGCGCATCGCCTCGAACAGCAAAGCGAGATGCGCAGCGGCGGTCAGGGCGTTGCGGCCATCCTCGGGATTGCGGCCGGCATGGGCGGAGCGACCGTGAATGGTGATTGCAAAATTGCCGCTGCCCGGCCGTGCGCCGGCGAGTGTACCGTCGGGCAAAGCGGATGGCTCGTAAGTCAGCGCTGCCTTCTTGCCGCGCGCTGCCTCCGCAATCAGCGGAGCCGATCCGAGCGAGCCGACTTCCTCATCGCTGTTGATGATGACTTCGTAGCCGAGGTTGGTCGCGCCACTTGTTTCAATCGCCTTCAGCGCCGCGAGCATGACCGCAATGCCGCCCTTCATGTCGGCTGTGCCGGGTCCGTTGATAACCCCTTCGTCGAGCCAGCGCGTTTCCTGGAACGCGTGATCAACCCCAAACACCGTGTCCATGTGCCCGGTGAACAGCAGCTGGACCGGAGCTTCGGGCCGCACTTTCAGGTGCAGGTTGCGGCCATGGGCGATGGCGATCGTCTTGCCCGCCGCGTCCACCGCGTCGACCGGGGCGGGATCGACAAGCACCGCGCTTCCAGGAAGGGCCGAGAAGGCATCGCCGAGCAGGCTTGCCATCCGCGCAAGCCCGTCGAGATTGCGCGAGCCGCTGTTGACTGCGGACCATGCAAGGACTTGCTCGAGCATCGGCTCGGCGGATGCTCGTCCAACGGCCTGTTGCTCAGTGGAAGTAAGCGCCCCATGCGGGAGGCTCCTAGCGGGAGGCACGCGCGAACGCCACACCACTTACCGGTCAGATGAACGCCGCGACCTCCGCCTTCCGATCGAGGGCGTCGGCAAGCCGCTGGAGCCGCCGGCGGACAGCATCGCCCGCGAGCGATTCCTCGCGGTGCGGTACGCATAATGTGACGGCGGTCCTGCTGAGGTTGAGGCTGGTCTTTTCCAGTACCGAGGCAACGCCGCCACTGATCCGCTGGCCGAGCCGCATCGCCAGCCCCCAGCAGTGCGCGCGCTCCAGTTGCTCGGGCTTGCAGAGCTGCGTCAGGCGCGAGTCTGGCAGGCGTTCACGCCCAAAGTTCGACGACAGAGCCTGCGCCATGATCACCCGGCCCGGCGCATCGACCGCGGTCCAGTCGCCGTGGAGCGCCATTTCGACGCCGCGGTCAGCCCGGAACATCGGCGCGGCCTGCCATGCGACGTCGGCGAGCAGGCATGATGCGAGGTTCAGTCGCTTTAGCTTAGGCGGATCGTCGAACAGAGGTGAGATCCATTCGTGGAGTAGGCCTCCGTGCTCGCCGAAGCGACGCTCGCCGCCGCCCGCATCGCGAGCGGCCTCGACCAGTGGATCGAGCTGCCGCATTTTCTCATCGAGCTGCGAGTAGAGCAGCCCTTCACGCAGCCCGAATGCCGAAACGATCAACTCGCTCGGCTCCAGCGTCCTGACGATCTGCTCAAGCAACATGGCCGCAACCGGAGCGCTTGCGAGACGTGCGCTCGAAAGGCCGCCCTCGAAAATGGTTGCGAGATCCGCCAGCTTGCGAAGCTCCGCCGCGCGCTCGGGCTTCATTCGATAATGGTGCATCGCTGGCAGTGGAAAATCGGTCGTGATCATGTCCATCTTCGCGAGCGCACGCCACGAGCCGCCGACCATGTAGAAGGGCTTGTCACGGGCTGACTTCAGGAGCCCGGCGTCCTTGATTCCCCGTCGAAGGACGTCCCGCGCGGCCTGCTCGCCGGACTTGCCGAGCCCGACGCGCAGCACGCCAAGCGGAAGCGATGTCGCGTGGCCCGTTTCGCCATCGCCGACTTCCGTCAGCTCAAGGCTGCCGCCGCCGAGGTCTCCGACCACTCCGCTGGCACCGGGGAAGGCGGACAATACGCCCAAGCCGGAATAGCGCGCCTCGTCGAGCGCGCTGACGATCTCGCATTTGAGGCCGAGCTTCTCGACCTCGCGCACGAAGTCCGGACCGTTCCCGGCGTCGCGAACGGCCGCGGTGGCGACCACGCGAGCGTCCTTCACGCCCATGTGCCGAAGCAGGAGCTTGTACCGGCTCAGCGCCGCGAGCGCCTTTCGCTCGCTGTCGTCGGAGAGATTTCCGTCGTCGCGAAGGCCCGCGCCCAGTCCCGCCATCACCTTCTCGTTGAAGATCGGTGTGGGGGCGCGCTGCCGCCCGGAATAGACGACAAGTCGCACGGAGTTCGAACCGATATCGACAACTGCGACGGGCTTGCGCGCCAAGGCCGCTACCGGCCCCGCTGGAAGCGCAGCTTCGGAACCTTGCGGCCTTTCTTCAGCGCCTGCCCGCGGCCGGACAGCGACGGGTTGCTCATGAAATATTCGTGCAGGTTGAAGGCCTCGTTCGGCTTGGGCCGCAAGCGCTCGTAGGATCCGTCGGGCAGACATCGCCAGCTCTGCTCATTGTCGATGAGGTTGGCGACCATCACCTGGTCGAGCAGCTGGGCGTGGACGGTCGGGTTCTCGATGGGGAGCATATATTCGATCCGCCGGTCCAAATTGCGTGGCATCCAGTCCGCCGAGCTGATGTAGACCCGCGCTTGCGGGTGCGGCAGCTCGTGCCCGTTTGCAAAGCACCACATGCGCGCATGTTCCAGAAAGCGCCCGACGATCGACTTCACGAAGATGTTTTCCGACATTCCGGGAACGCCCGGGCGAAGGCAGCAGATGCCGCGGACGACAAGGTCGATCTTCACCCGGCGCGGCTCGCGTCGTAAAGCTTGTCGATGAGCATCGGGTCGACGAGGGCGTTCAACTTCGCCCAGATGCCGTTCGGTTTCCCGGCCCTGGCGGCGGCGATCTCGGCATCGATCAGCTTCAGCAGCTCAGCTCGCATTCCCTGTGGCGAGATGACGAGCTGACGCAGGTTCTTCGGCTCGAGATAACCAGTGATGTAATTGAACAGCTTGGCGGCATCGCGGCCAAGCTTGGGGTCCGCCGTGAAATAGCTGACGTCCGTGTAGATGCGAGCGGTGACCGGATGATAATTGCCGTCCCGAAGTGGCAGTAGGTGCGATAGCCCTTGGTTTCGCGCCTCACGACCATCGACACCTTGGCGTGGGTCTTCCAGTCGATGAAGCCGTAGACGACCTGCACCCCGGCGCGTTCCAGCGCATTGGCCCACATGAGGTTCTGCTCTTCGTCGAACCGCGCCTTGAGCTCGACGACGGCGGTGACGGCCTTGCCGGATTCGGCAGCGTCGATCAGCGCCTTGATGATCGCCGACTGCTTGCCTGCCCGGTAGAGCGTCTGCTTGATCGCGACGACGTCCGGGTCTGCGGCCGCCTGCCGAACGAACTCCACCACGACCTCGAAGCTCTCGTAGGGGTGGTGGACGAGAATGTCCTTCTCGCGGATCGCGGCGAAGCAGTCGCCGCCATGCTCGCGGATGCGCTCGGGGAAGCGCGGATCGAACGGCGTGAACTTGAGGTCGGGGCGGTCCTCTTCGACGATCGCCGCGAGGTCGGTCATTCCGATGAAGCCGCGCGTCTCGGAGATGATCGCGGTTCCTGCATCGAGACCTTCCTTGACGAAGCGCACCAGCCCGTCCGGCATGTCCGGCTCGATCTCCAGCCGGACGACGCGGCCGCGACGGCGGCGCTTGATGGCGGTGCGGAAATATCGAACCAAGTCTTCCGCCTCTTCCTCGACCTCGATGTCGCTGTCGCGGATGACCCGGAACGCGCCGCCGCGAAGCAGCTCATACTTCGGGAACAGATATTCGGTCTTCCGCCGGATCAGCGTCTCCAGCGCGATGTAGCGCGCTTCGTGGCCGGGGATGCGGATGAAGCGGGGGACCGCGACCGGAAGCATCAGCAGCTCGCGCATATGCGCTTTCCCCCGCTTCAGCTCGAAGATCAGCGAAAAGCCCTTGTTCGGGATGAACGGGAAGGGGTGCGCAGGGTCGATCGCCTGCGGCGTCAGCAACGGGAAGATCTGCTCGCGGAAATGCTGATCGAGCCAGTCCTCTGCCTTCTTGTCGAGCGGTTCGTCGCCGATCACGACGACCTTCGACCTCGCGAGTGCCGCCTGGAGGGTGCGCCATACCTCTTCCTGGTCGTCGAGCAGCCGGTCGGCCTCTTTCTCGATCGCGGCCAGCTGCTGGCCCGGCGTCAGCCCGTCGGCGGAATGTTCTTCGACCCCGAGAGCCTGGTGCGCCTTGAGGCCCGCGACACGGACCATGAAGAATTCGTCGAGGTTGCTCGCCGAGATCGACAGGAAGCGCAGTCGCTCCAGCAACGGATAGTTGGCGTTGCACGATTCCTCGAGGACCCGGCGGTTGAACGCCAGCCAGCTCAGTTCCCGGTTGAAATAGACCGGTTCCGACATTGCAGGTTCTGCCGCAGCAACGGGCATTTCCGTCGGCGCCGTGGAAGCCATTCGCCTCTCGCGTTTAACTGCCGGCATATGTTGGTATTAACAGGCCGGGCGGTGGATGTCGCTGAACTGAAACAGAGTGACATTACAAACGTGTGACGACGGTGTGAAAATAGGCGTGCGTCAGAAGGAGAAGCAACCGTGGCCAAGGACAAGGACGACAAGAAGAAGTCGAAGTCGAAAAAGAAAAAGGCCGACGGCAAGGCGAAGGTCGCGAAGGTCCTGAAGGGCGCGAAGAAGATCGCCCAGAACCCCATGGCTGCGGAAATTGTTGCCGCGACTCTGGTCGCAGCAGCCGCCGCGCTTCGGAATCCGAAGAGGGCCCAGGCCCTCGCCGTCGAGGCCGCCGACGACCTCAAGAAAGCCGCAAAGACCGGGGTGGATGGCGGAGCGCTCTGGCAGCTTGCGCTTGATGTCGCGCGGCGAAGCATCGACGCAATCGGCGTGGAGGCTGACGAGCCGAAGAAGGGCGGCGCAAAGAAGAAATAGCGACGCCGTCTGACCGAGCTTATGGACTCCCCAGTGTGTTATCACTATAATACACTTTGAAAGGAGCAATTCGATGCTCGAGAACCCGGTAGCGAAACGGACGGCGATTGCAGCGGCCATCGGCGCAGTCGTGGCCATCCCGCTTCCATTCATCGGCCCGATTCTCGGCGCCATCGTCGGCGGCGGGATCGGCTATTTCACGGCGGACAAAAAGGCGTGATCCGACTGGTTCGGTAAATTCCTAATGTCCGCTTTGGGTGAAAAGCGGACATTGAGGCACTATTAGCGAACGTCTCGTGCAAGACGGAACCCGACCCCGCCGCTACGGTAGGCATTCAGGGCGGGCCCTGGTCCTGGCGGCGGAGCAAAGCTTCGTGCGGCTGAACGGATCCAGCGGACCTGCTGCGCCCAATCGCCTCCCCTCAAAACCCTGTGAGCACAGGTCAGCTTGCCGTTGAGATCCGCCAAATCCCCGTGGCCTCAATGTGCTCCGAGTTGACGTAAGCCGAGCCATCTATTGGCGTTTGCGCGTAATTGGGAGCGAAGCAATCCTCGACCCATTGCATGACGTTCCCATGCATGTCGTGGAGCCCGAAGGCGTTAGCGGGAAAGGCACCGACGGGCGAGGTATTGACCCACTTGTCCCTTCCGCTCGCCAGACCGCCGCAACATTCCTCAGTACCGTGGTTGGCAAATTCATGGCTAGCACCGGCCTTCCAGGGATAGGAAGTAGTGATCCCTGCGCGGGAGGCATATTCCCACTCGGCTTCGGAGAGCAGTCGGTAACGCTTGCCCGATCTGCGGCTTATCCAGCGTGCATAATCCTTGGCATCCTGCCAGCTGACGCAAACTACGGGATCTCGATCGGTCTGCGAGAACCCGACGTCATTCCAAGAGGCTTTCTTCTCGCCGTCTGGGCCCTCTTTGCCCGTCCACTGGCACCCGAGCGGCGTCGCGCGCCGTGTAGCCCGTACGAACGCAGCCCATTCGGAACGAGTCACGTGGAACTTGCCTGCGGCGAAGCTGCGCACCCTTACCGCGTGACGCGGCTGTTCGAGAGCGTCGGCGGCCGGGTCCGAAGCCGCAGAGCCCATCATGAACTTGCCACCTGGAATAACCACCATCTCGGGGCAGCCAGAGCAATCGCGAAAGCTACTCGGCTGTGTCGAGGCCCTAGCGGACGCGGCAGGAGCGCAGGCAAAGGCGCTCCATCCCGCCACGGCGCTGATCACCAGACTTCTTGTGAACATGCGCTACCTCCGGCCGGATACTGTGCAGTACCACTGCCTGGCTGGCGTGACCATCTTGGGAGCGTGACTGCTCATGTGCGCAAGATGCAGACAAGTGCCCGCAAACAGACGGGAGCAAACCCAGCACAGCTAATGTCCGCAATGGGTCGGAAGCAGACCTAAAAGACGCTAAGGGTCCTGAATGGGTGGGCGGACGACCTCAGGACACTGGCTCCTGTGTGTCTTTGAGGGCTTCCAGCACCGCATCCGGGTCGGCAGGTGCAGAGAGAGCGTCAGCATGCTGATCCGATCGGTTGGGCATGCTCGGGTCATCGCGGCGCAGCTCTTCTAAAAGTCCAATAATCTTCGCGGATTTTTGCTCGCTGAGGATCGAAAGCTCCAAGGTGAGTTGGTCGCGTAGTCCGGCCAACTTGTCCTCTCGGCGCTGGGTCGTGAGGATGAGGACCGTCATATATAAAGCCGTGAGCGTCACGGCGCCCTGCAGCCAGAAGAACGGAGGTTCATCTAGCGGCCTTCGCCCAGCGTCAATCAACCCAAGATTGATCCCAATCCACCCGAGGACCAACAGTGTCAGCAGTGCCAAGAACGCCGGCTGCCCGGCACGCCGGGTGAGTTGCTCGATCAGACGCTGTAGGCGCGTAGCATCCGCCTCATGCGTGGCGTGGAAGCGAGCAACCGCTTGGATCGTATCCTCGACGTGAGCCGGAACGGCCTGGCTCACCTCAGGTGCTGATTGGGTATCGTGTGTCACTGATTAATCCTCCAAGGTTTCACGGCAACAACGATCCAGTTGGTCAGAATCGCGCTTTTTTAATGGCTTGCAGGATCACTGCCGGGTGAGTCTTAGCCAATCACGTCGTTCAGAGCGAAAGCAGGCCTAAGTCGCCAATGTCCGGAATGAGTTGAAAGTTGACGCTACGCTTATGGCAACGCTGGGTGGAAAGCGGACACTGCCAGCGAGGAGGCCCTTCAGAGGAGGCGAGGAACTCCACGCAATACTCGAGGACCGACGTGATATACATACTGAGCTATGCGCCGCTCATCGCCTTCCATGCGAATTGTGGTGCCATCATCGAACGATGAGGCAGCTGTGCGTCGAGAACGCTTCCGAGCCGCAGGATTGGCTGCGTTGCTGATTGTGCTCTGCAGCGCAGGTTTGTTGCTCGTTCTCTTCAATACGCATCACATCGGTTTCGAGGACCGCGTCACGCAGAGGCGCGAGCGAGAGGCTGCAGTCTTTTTTTCCGGCGACGCCGGTTTCCTGGGCGAAGGAAGAAGTGTCGCCGGAGTGTTCGAGAGCTTCGGGCTCCCGGTATATGGCGTCTCTTCCCTGGCGGAATTCAGGGAACGGCAAAGCGTCTCAGAAACTGCTCAGATCGTGAACGATGCGGTTCGTGCCGCCAAACGGAGGTACGGCGCTGACCGCATTCTGCTGGTCGGTCACAGTTTCGGGGCGGACGCGGTCGGAGTTGCCGTGCCGCAACTCGCACCGGACGTTCGGAACTCACTTACGGCCGTCGCACTGATCGTGCCAAGTCAGCCCATCTACCTGAGAGCCGACCCCACGGGAATTTCATACCGAGGACCACCCGACGCCGAGCTCGATCCGCTGTGGTCCGTTAGATGGGTTCCGATTACCTGCATCAAGGGTGAGCAAGAAACGGATAGCGCCTGTCCCGCCCGGCCCGCTCCTAACGTCCGGGTCATCACGCTTCCCGGTGGGCATGCACTGCATCATGATATGAGCCGGCTCGCGACGGCACTGGAGGAGGGGCTTGGAAGCGCCGCAGTGAGACCTGTGCCTTGAGCAGCGCCGCACCGAAGCTCGCGCCCCCACGACTGACGTTGCAGGTCGGCGCCTTGATACTTGCTTCGGTGATCGCGCTTCTCGCGTTCGAAGTGATCGATCACATGGCGCGGGACCTGCACCCGGCTGAGCTCCGCCACGCAATAGGCGCAATTGGGCCGTGGCGCGTGGCCGCGGCGTTGATGCTCACCTGCGCCAGCTACGTGACGCTGAGCTTTTATGACGCTTTCGCCTTCAGGCTTCTCAAGCGCAATCTAAGTTGGCGGCAGACGCGCTTCGCCGCCTTCTCCAGCTATGCCATTAGCAACAATCTGGGACTCGCGCTGATTACCGGAGGCTCTGCCCGCTACGCGCACTACAGCCGCTTCGGGCTCACCCCGAGCGAGATCACACGCGTTGTTCTGCTCTGCTCCGGAGCTTTCTGGACGGCGCTTTTGCTACTCTGCAGCCTGGTTCTATTAACGGGGCCACCGGGGCACAGAGCCCCTTTACCGGCGCCCTTGGACGTCAGACTCCAGACGGTTGCCCTGGCCATGCTGTTCGTGCTGGTCGCGACATGGTGCCTGGCATTCGGTGTGAAGCGCGTGCGGCGGTGTCTCCTCGGCACTGGCGAAATTGACCACGCGGCACTGATCGCACTTCAAACTGTCGCTATTGTTGACGTACTCTTCGCTGCGGGTGCCTTGTTCATCCTCGTCGCTGGTGACAGCGCGGACCTGCAACAGCTGGCTCTGGCCTATGCTCTCGCGATCGTCGCCGGCGTCGCGTCCCATGTTCCAGGCGGCATGGGTGTTTTCGAAGCATCCTTCCTTTTGCTGGCGGGGGGGCAACAGGCGAAGTTGTTCGCGGCGGTTCTGCTCTACCGCCTCATTTACTACCTTCTGCCGCTCACGGTCGCTCTGATCATTCAGGGTGCCCGATGGGTCCCGCGCATTGCTCCGACCACGCAGGCTTCAGCCACCGCCGTAGCGCGTCTCGGACGCACGTCGATTCCGGCATTAGCAGCGGCTTTCACCGCCTTCGCAGGTATCGTACTGCTTCTATCTGCTGCCACGCCTGCCGTCCCCCATCGCCTCGTCTTCGTCGAGCGCTTCATCCCGCCTTTGCTCGTGGAGACGTCGCACTTTCTAATCAGCCTGCTCGGCACAGTGCTGCTTCTGCTGGGCCCGGCATTGTTCGCTCGCCTTCGAAGTGCGCTGATACTCGCGACCGGCCTCTTGGTCGCCGGCGCGCTCCTCTGCTTCACCAAGGGCATCGACTATGAGGAGGGCATCGTCCTCGTCATCGTTGCAGCCTTCCTGCAGATGAACGCTGGTAGCTTTTACCGGAGCGCAGGTATCGGCACTGCCCCGCTCGGAGCACTATGGTGGGGGGTGGTGCTCTCCGCCGTCGCCATTGTGGGAGTGACTTTATTCGCCACGCAATTGCGTGGTGTGGCTGGACTCACCTGGTGGTCATTTGAATTCGGTCACGAAGCATCGCGGTCTTTGAGAGGCCTGCTTGCCGCAACAATCCTGCTCGGCGCTGTCGGCTTGCGGCAGCTTCTTACGATACCCGCACCCGGCGGGTCCGGACCGTTGCTTCCGGACAAAGTGCTCGAACGCTCATTATCCGGGGCGGAGCGCACCGATGGCATGCTCGCTCTCACTGGGGACAAGCAGTTCCTGGTTGCTCCGGAGCAGGACGCATTTCTGATGTACCGGGTGCAACGGCGCACTTGGGTCGTCATGGGTGACCCAGTCGGCCCTAAGGAGAGGTGGGCGGACCTGGCCTGGCGGCTGAGGGAGAGCGCCGACCGTGAAGCGGGCCTCGTGTGTTTCTACGAGATCTCCGACCGCATGCTTCCGATCATCGTTGATCTTGGCTTGGTCCCCATCAAGTATGGCGAGGAAGCTCTGATCGACACGCGGTGCGCTCCCCGTTTCTCGCGCTCCGTTCGCTCCTCGATTCACAGGGCCGAACGGGAAGGTCTCGAGTTCGCAGTCCTCCCGGCAGCCGAGCTCGATCATTGGTTTCCTGTTCTCAAGGACGTGTCGGACGACTGGCTCAGTCAGAAGCACACTGATGAGAAGACCTTCAGCTTGGGCAGGTTCGACACGGATTACCTTCGCCACTTCGACTGTGCTGTCGTGCGCAAGGACGACAACGTGGTTGCCTTCGCGAATCTGTGGACTTTGCCCAACCATCGGGAAGCTTCGATCGACCTAATGCGCCGCCGTCATGATGCGCCCGCGGGAACGATGGAGTTCCTGATCGCCAAGTGCATCATGCTGGCGGCCGAGCAGGGTTTCGAGAGATTCAGCTTGGGAGTGGCGCCTCTCGCGGGCTTGGCTAATCGGCCCTTGGCGCCTCGCTGGGCGCGGCTGGGCTCTACGGTCTATCGGCACGGGCAGCGCCTCTACAGCTTCAAGGGCCTTCGTGAGTTCAAGCAGAAATTCCGGCCGCAGTGGGAAGGCCGGTACGTCGGAACGCTCGGCGGGTGGCGCGGATGGCTATCGCTCCTCGACACCGCGCGGCTGATTGGCGACTGAGGGCTGCAAGTTGCGGCGAAAATGAACCCGTTTTCATCCGCGTTCCAGCGCCGCGCCAGAATGAAAAGCGCATAGGCTGCACCGGCGATTGGTCCAACAAGGAGTTTTCGAAATGAGACAGCTTCTAATTCCTGCAGCGGCGCTGGCCTTGCTCGCGAGTCCTGCTGCCGCAGCCTGGGCGGGACAGCCCGCAACCGCTTCACATGAGAAAGCCGCCTCAACCAGCAAGACGCCGTCGGCCAAGATGGGCCGGGCCGAGTCTCAGTGCCTTAAGAATGCGCGCTCGAAGTACGAGGCGGGCTCGACGCGGAACCGTGCCGAGGCAAAGTGCAGGCAGGGCTCGCATATGAAGCACCGCAAAGCTGCACGGCCAACCGAACCGGCTAAGCAAAAGGGCTGATCTGTTGGTCCTGCACCCGCGGCTTTAATGGCGGTTAGGGCGGCCTGCTACTTCGGCAGGCCGCTCTTCCTTCTGGGAAGATTGGGGTGAAGTCTCGCAACTGACCACCCCTGGATCTCGTAAGGGCTGAACGTCGCCACGAACGATGTTGGTATCATCGCCCCTCTTGGGCGGACGATTCCGATCACGGTGCTCGTGGCAGATGCAACAGCGTCATCGGAGGAGTCGGCAAAAGTCATTTCGGAGATCGCGCGAGCGGCAACAGAGCATTTCCACGAATGCCCTTTCAGTCATAAACTGCTTTGGGTGGAAAACAGACGGTTGAACTGTGCGCTGATCCTTAACCCTTGCGCGCCTAGAGCCCCTCCACCTTCACGCGTACTCAGGGGTTTGTGAGATGAATGGTCGGATACTCGGCGTGTGTGCGCTGCTAAGCGCCGGTGCCGCGCGGGCGGAACCAGTCAGCGAAACTTATGCGACCGTCGGTGAGTGGGAAATTACAGCGGGAAACCACGGAGCATGCGTGATGCAGCGCTCTTATCTACTCAAAGACAACGGTGACCAGCAAACACTCGTCGTCTTCTACGATGCGCAAAAGAAAGGCGCCGTGCTCGGATGGGGCACCCGCAAACCAAAGCTTCCGCCCCTCAGTGACTCGCTCGACTTCGACCTCTCTTTTAGCCGGAAAGGATCGTCGCTGAACGAGACGTGGGGAAGCCAGCCATTTCAAATCGAAAAGGTCGGCGATGAATACAGATATAGCCATGTCTTTAAGGGCTCTGCAGACAGCGACCGCTTTCTTCGCGATCTCGGTTCCAGCGAGATGCTGGCGTTATGGCTGGGGCCAACCGTGATGATGGCCCGCTATCTTAACGCATCAGAGGCGGTCGAGAAGCTGCGCGAATGCTCGTCCAAAGTCGTGGGATTAGATACCAGCGCTCGCTTGCAAAAATAGCCGCTCCTGAAGTCAGCTCGGAGGTGACAGCGGACGCTCGCCTAATGGCAACTTTGGGTCGAAAACAGACATTCGGAAGCTTCAGCTCTTGGCGGCACCGCTGCCGGAATCGATCGCCCTTTTCGGAACAAAGATGGACTCGCACAGATCGATCTCGGCGAGGAATTCCTTTGTCAGATTGTCGGGTTGGACTGGGCTGATTCCCAGTTCGTCGGCGATCTTCTTCGAAACAGGCATGTTCCCTGCCCAGGTTCGATCTACCGAATATGCCATCGCCAGATTGCGGTAGATCGCCCGTCGGTCGTCAATCGACACCGGCCCGGCGAGTTCGTAGCCCTTGATAGCGAGCCATGCCTCGCCCTCCTCCTCTAGGCGCTTTGAATTGCCGTCGAGCTCGTCGTAGAACTCGGCATATTTCTGGCGGGCCTTCGCCGGCACATAGGCGAAGATGGTTCCATCCCGAGAGTCCCAGGCGCTGCGATAGGGCGCCATGGTTGGGGCTCCGTAGACGCTGATTTGCGGCAATTCTTGACCGTCCTGCGCCTTTCGAACCCAGTTCAGCAGTTCCTTGATACGCCGCATATTGCAGGCGCTTCCCCGGCTTCGAACGTCGTAGACGAACAGGTTCAGGCCGATCTCGTGATCGATGGTCCGCCTGAACTCGCGGACTTCGGCACGCATTTGCAAATTCTCGGCAAGCTGCTGCGCGCCCAGCGCCAGCAAGACGCCAAGCACGATAACGCCAACCTCACCCGCGAAAACGCGCCAGCCTTTCAACGGACGTGGAAGACGAATGCGCATGCGCTCGGGCCCTCAAGCGTTGCGGCAGCGTAACAGAAGCGTTTGTGGTCGCAATGGATTGAAAGGGATCTTCGCTAATGTCCGCAATGGGTCGAAGGCAGACTTTAGACACCGTACTGTTTTTGGGGACGGAACGCAGGCTCCACGAAGCCTTCTCCACCTTTATAAGTATTGCACGGCTGCAATGTCGCACCCATCTCGATCTCGCCAGCAAAGTGGAACTTGACAGTGAATCCTCTCAGTAAGGTCATAACAGGGACTGCGGCGGCCGCACTCGCTGGCGGAATTGGCTACTATCTGTATGAGCGGAACACGGAGCAGCCGAGCTTTCAACTCATCCTGAAGGATGGGCGCTTTGAAATCCGGGATTATCCGAAACTCCTGGTTGCGGAGACGGTGTCGCGCGGCTCCCGAAATGGCGCCCTCAAAAACGGTTTTCAGAAGCTCGCCGCTTATATCTTCGCGAAGTCGCGGGGCGGCGACAAAATCCCGATGACTGCGCCGGTGGTACAGGATCGTGAAAAGATTCCAATGACCGCTCCTGTCATGCAGGATGAAGCAGGCCAAGACGGTTGGCGGACGCGGTTCATCATGCCCGCAAGTCACCACCGTGAAACGCTGCCACAGCCGCCAGAAGGCGTGACAATCAGCGAGTTACCGTCCCGCAGAGTGGCGGTCATCCGCTTCAGCGGCCGTGCCGACGATAATGCGGTCGCCCAGATGGAATCTACCTTGAGAAAGTGGATGTCATCGCGCGCCCTTCGCGCAAGCGCGCCCGCCGAGTACGCCTTCTATAATTCGCCCTTCATCCCGGGCCTCTAAGGCGCAACGAAGTACTCATTCCCATCGAGCTGGCTGAAGCTCACAAGTAGCCATCGATTAGAAGTAGCCTTCCGCTTTCTTCCGCTCCATTGCTGCCGCCTCCTCGTGGTCGATCAGGCGGCCGGCACGCTCAGAGGTTCTGTCGATCAAGGTCTCCGCAATGATCTGTTCCACGGTCATAGCCGGACTTTCGATCGCCGCGGTCAGAGGATAGCAACCGAGCGTCCTAAACCGAATCTTGCGAGCACGCGGCGTTTCGCCAGGCTCGAGACGCATGCGATTGTCGTCGGCCAGGATAATGCTCCCTCCACGCTCGACGGTCCGGCGCTCCTGGCTGAAGTAAAGCGGTACGATCGGGATTCTCTCCCTGTGGATGTAGAGCCAGACGTCAAGTTCGGTCCAATTGGACAATGGATAAACGCGGATCGATTCGCCTCTCGCCTTCCTGGCATTAAGAACGTTCCAGATCTCGGGCCTCTGGCGTTTCGGATCCCAGCGATGTGTGGCTGTGCGGAGTGAGAAAATGCGCTCCTTGGCTCGGGCCTTCTCCTCGTCTCTGCGAGCTCCGCCGAACGCCGCGTCGAAGCCGTACCGGTCGATCGCGCGTTTCAGCGGCTGGGTAAGCATGTTGTCGACATAGATGGATGTCGGCGTATCGAACGGGTTGATTCCCCGCTCAGCAGCCTCGTTGCTCGACTCTACGAGCAGTTCCAGCCCATGCGCGGCCGCCATCCGGTCGCGGTGCGCGAGCAGGTCGCGGAAGTCCCAACCCGATGCGATGTGCAAGAATGGAAACGGCGGACGTGCCGGGTAGAATGCTTTCAGCGCGAGCTGGAGCAGTACCGAGCTATCCTTGCCAACCGAGTAGAGCAGAACGGGTCGTTGCGCCTCGGCGACCACTTCACGAAAGATGTAAATGGACTCTGCCTCGAGCCGATTGAGATGGCTTAGCGCGTTCACGCGTCGACTAGTCGCGCACCGAGGGTTTCGCCTTCCTGTTCCTCGATTTTCAGGCCCGGTTTCGCGAACTCTTTGACTGTGCGCCAGCAGCGAAATCGCCCTGTGTTCGGTTCGACTGCGATGAGCTGCACCCAACCATTGCCGAACAGGCGCTGGAGGATGGCGTTGCGATCGATGATCTCCTCCAACCGGTCGAGCGGCGCCTCGACGATGGTCAGCAGCCTCTGCGGGACATGATAAGGTACGCCCTGATCATCGTAGAGCGATTGCCGCGGCAGCCCAACCCGAAGATCGCCGCCATTGCCCTGCACGACGCCAATCCCACCTAGGACGTTGTGGGTGATCTTATCGCCTGCCCCGAACCGGCTATTGTCGACGGTGGAGAAAAGATATTGGCAATTGATCCATTGAGCCACGATCATTGGCGCGGTGAGGATGACCTCGAGTGCAGCTCCAGTGGGGTCGCTCGCCCAGTTGTAGCTGTGCAGGAACACCCGTCCCTCAAGATTTGCGTCTTTGGTCAGTTCTCTCGGCCCGACGATGAACGCGGCATTGCCTGCCAGGCCCCACTCGGGACGGACCTCGCCCCAATGCTGGGATCCGACGAGCAGGTCGCGAGCGGAGCGACCAAGCCTTTGGCCGCGTTCTTCCCGGCACCGGTCGCCGGCGGTTGAAAGGTCTGCCTTGAGGTTGGCCAGATCCTGCTCGTGGGTCGCGGGAATGAGCTGCGTATCGAAGACTCTCACGAAGTCGCGCGTCGTGTCGTGCTCGGCTCCAACGAATACGGTGTCAGCCGGGATTTCGACGGAGTCTTCCGCCAAAGCTTTGCGGACGTCCGCATCGTTCAAGATTGCCGCTAGCAGCCGTGCGTTTTCGCCGCCCCGATGTCCGCCGCAGGCCCCGCAGTCCAGGGCGCTCGCAAACGGGTTGTTCACGGCGTGACTTCCGTGACCGACCAAGACGACAAGCCGAGCCAGGTTTGTTCCGAGGCCAGTCATCGAGAAGAGCGACCGAGCATAGTCGACCTGGTCGGAAAGAGGGATCCTGCTTCGGTCTGGCGCGAAGCAACTCTCATCACGCCCGCTCAGCGATTTCAGGGAGGGACCGACGCAGCTTTCGACCATCCGCGCGGCTGCAAGCGGCCCGGTCGCCTCGGCAGCGGCGAAGGATGTTCCGATCCCATTCTTGATCGCGTCGAAGATGCGCTGTGCAGAGGATCGTCTGAGCTTTTTCGCCCATGATTTCCGGGCTCTGGTTTCCTGCCCAACTGCAGGCCCTTTGACGACCGCGTGCGCGGGCCTGAGGAGGACTGGGAGCAGATTCCGGCTGGAGGCCCCATCGGCAGACGTCAGCGATATTGGAAGACCGAAAAACCCGGCGTAGCCCAGCGTCTCGTAGGTGCCCTGGCTTTCGATGGCACGACGGAAAGGTTCCGAACGAACGTCGATACAAAAGACGAGCTGCGCCGTCGGCCGGCCATCGGCAGGCGAAGTGCTGGCGCTGCCGCGGATACGCTGGACGATAGAGCCTCGAAACGTGCGCTCTGCCGCCTCCATGAACATGAGACCCAAGTCGTCCTCATGGAGAGATCCAATTTCCCGCAGTGCGCAGCGGCCTTCCGCATGCAGGCTCCGCTGGTCCGCGCCGATGTCGAAATGGCCCAAGAGTTCCTCGGTTGCATCGACATGAAGCTCGTCCGCCCGCCAAGTCCAGCGATCGGGTGCGCTGCGCAGAACGAAAGTCCACAAGGCAAGTAGATCCGCCGCGGAAGCAGGCGCATCCTCGACCAGGTCTCGACCCGCGTACTCATTCCGCCAACGAATGTGGCCAGCCCAGCCAGGGAGGCGTGCGACCAGTTTCTTCAGCACGGCGCCCCATTGATGAAAGGGGATGCCGAGTTCGCGCAGACCGGCTTCAATCTCGCGGAGGGGTCTTCAGCAAACTCACCCGGGGAGATGCGTCGGTGACGATCTCCGCAAGGCGCCTATCGGCTGACAGAAGCGGGATAACGGCTCGATAGAGACCCGCGCGACGGCCGGGCATCAGAGAACCTGAGGTCTGGGAGAAGAAGGCGCCGCACCATTTGGCGATCAGCGCGTCGGCGGGAGCGAAGCGGTCCTCGTCCTCAAATTGCGAGCGCGGCTCGATGTCCAGCAGCCGAGCCAATAGCAGGTCAAGTTTCGAGACATTGGGACCGATCAGGGCGAACGCTTGTTCGAGTCCGCCGAGCCGCGTGATGGCAACATCACGTAGCGCGGAGCGGTCGATCCGCCCGTTCTCGACCAGTTGACGCCAAGAGTTGAGCGGTAGCGTCGCTCGCGCATTGAACGTCCGCGCCGCATCCTTCACGGCCTCAGCAAAGGGGCGATCCTCAAACGAGCACAGAGGATTGACCGCAATTGCGGATTGAAGCGGCCATAGTGGCGGGACGATCCGCCCAGCTTCTTCGACCAGCCTGGCGACATCGGGCGCGGCAGCTAAATGCTGGAAATTGCCTGCGGGGATCGGTTTGTTCATGATAGGGTCTCCGTTTTACCGGGCGTGAAGCACGCCCGCGTTCAGCAGGACGAGGTAGAGAGGTCGGGGAAGGCCACGGGCGGCGAAGCGTTGCTGGACAATCCAGCCGATCGCGATGACCGCCGCGATGGCGATCGGAACGGCGATGGGCATCTGGTGCGATGCAGGCCCCTCCAGGCGGCTATCAAGTGTCTCCGCTACCAGCAGGCTCATTCCGAGCAGAGGGACCACCAAGGCGATCGCCACCCATCGCGTTTTGCCGGCGGCTAAAATCGCCACGGCGAGCGTCATCAGTGCAAGGAACATGCCCACGAGGCTGACCTGCTCGAGCGGGGTAACGAGATACATCACCGTAGCGGCGGCCGAGGCGCCGAGCAGCACGAGCACTGCGGTTCTGGCACTGAACTCAGCGCGGTCGCGCCGCACAGGCAGGCCGATCGTGGAACCCGCGTTGAGGAAGAGCCACGATTTGAACAAAGCGTGGCCGATAATGTGCCAGAGCGCCGCGCCGTATGCGCCGAGGCCGCAAGAGAGCACCAGGAAGCCCATTTGCGCGACGGTCGATCCGGCAAGCACTCCCTTCACGTCGGCTCGGACGAGCATGATGCCCGTCCCGTAAATGGCCGCGAGCAGTCCGGCTGCGATTGCGGCGAACTGAGCGATCGGCGTCGCCTGAAGCACGTCACCAAAGCGAATAAGCAGGAAGCCGCCAGCGTTGACGAACCCGCCGTGCATGAGTGCGGAAACCGGCGTTGGAGCCGACATCGAACCAAGCAGCCATCCGGAGAACGGGGGCAGAGCCGAGCGCGCCATGGCGGCAATCAGGATCAGCAGGCTCGCGGTTATGGCGATTTGCGGGTTGCCCCCGCCGCTGCTGCAGCCACGCCCAGCTCAAGCGAACCGGAATTCCAGTAAAGCAGCGCGAGTGCCCCAAGGAGCGCGACGTTCGAAACAGCGAATGCAACATTACATCTACGACGCGCCTGCATCGCTTCACTGCAGCCCGCGACATGCCCCACGAGATTGGCGAGAACGGCACCGCTGACCAACCAGGCTAATGCGAACGCGATGATGTTCGGTGCCCAGGCGAGCACAAGCAACGTTGCTACGAAGCATGCCACGAGAAGCGCGTAGCGGGATTGATGGGCGTCAGCTCTCATGTGTCGCTCTGAGAACTGCAGAACCACCGTGCTGATGAACAGCGTCAGCGCAGACATCGAGAGTGCAAGGATGTCGACGGCCTGGCCCGCCGCAGCCACGCCGGCGAAGGCGAATGAGCCCAGGATCAGAGCGGCAAAGCTGACTCGCGATGCGACCGTCAGCCAATCGATGCGGGTGATGAACTGGATCATGCGACAGCAGGTCGCTCAGAAGTTACAATTGAACAAACGAGTTATTGCAATGCCAATGATTGATGACGTAAATGATGCTGATGCTCGCGAGGAACTTGGATCTCGATCTCCTGCGCTGTTTCAGTATCATCGTTGAGGAGGGGGATTTACGCGCGCTGGCGTTCGGCTAGGGCGGACACAATCGACTATTAGCCTCCAAGTGAAGCGCCTCGAGGAACAGGTTGGACGAACCCTGTTCGAGCGAAGCCCAAGGTTGCTGAAGTTGACGCCTGACGGCGAGCGGCTGCTCGGTCCTGCCCGCGAGCTTCTCCGGCTTCATGACCAGACGATTGCCAATCTTCTCGAGCCGGAAGTTGCCGGAACCGTCACGCTGGGCGTTCCAGAGGATTTTGCCACCGCACATTTGCCCAACGTCCTCCAGCAATTCGCCGAAGCGCATCCTTTGATCGAGCTCGAGGTGACTTGCGACCTTACCCTGAACCTCCTCGACCGGTTCAAAGGGGCGGCTTCGATCTCGTTCTCGTGAAGCGCGAACCCGCTGCGCCGATCGAAGGCGTGCGCGTGTGGCGCGAAGCGCTCCTGTGGGTGGCCAGGGAAGGCTACCGCGTCCGTGACGGAGAGGTGATCCCATTGGTCGTCTCGCCCGAGCCGTGCGTATATCGCAAACGCGCGACCATGGCGCTGGATGCGGTCGGGCGGCCTTGGCGGATTGCCTACACATCCACCAGTCTCGGAGGTGCTCAGGCCGCGGTCAAAGCAGGGTTGGGCGTGACGGTATTACCGAGGGAGATGATCCCAAAGTCGTTGATTGCCGTGCCGGCCGACGCGGGCCTGCCGGAGCTCTATGAAACGGAAGTTGCCCTACTCAATCGGCCGAACATCTCATCGCCCGCGCGTAGGCTAGCGGAGCATATTCAGGACGCCTTAGAACGCGAGCGTCGCCAGTAGCGCTCAAGGCCGAACGGGAGAAAGAATGCCTGACAGTGGATTGCCAGTCCGAAAATGTATGAGACGAGGCGGGCAGTTTATGTCTGTTTTGGGTCGAAAGCGGACGTCCCTTTCGGGTGGAAAGCCGCCACTAACTCCTTATGCAGCGACTAACGTGCGCGGATCGTGCATCGAATGCCGTCGGCCTCGTACTCCAACTCAGCGCCCATTGCGGCGCGCTTCAAAAGCCGCGAGCCGAAACCACTCGTGGTCGGACGTGTAACGGGTGGGCCATCATGCTCCTTCCACTCGATCACAAGTGTGCCGTCATTTGTGGTCCAAGTCACAGCGACGCGTCCCTTGGGGTCGCTCAACGCCCCATATTTGACCGCATTGGTGGCGAGTTCGTGCAATGCGATTGTCAGTGACACCACATCCTGGCTTCCCAATGAGCGCGCGGGTCCGGAAAGACAGAATGGATCTTGTTGACCTCTGAATGGCTGAACAGCAGCCTCAACTACCTCCCTAACATCGGCGGATGGGCGCGCCACGTGACTGTTCAGAAGTTTGTTGGCTGCTGCGAGCGCGTGCAGCCGACCAGCGAATTTGAGGAACTCTGGGGTTTCGCTCCCAAAACTCTGAAGCGCCATTGACTGCACAATCGAGAGCGAGTTCTTGAGTCGATGCGACAGTTCTGAGGCAAACAGCTGCTGATTTTCGGCTCGCTCCTTCGCATGAGCTAGCTCCACGACTAATCTGCGCTGTTCACTGCGCCGATACAGTTCCGTCGTGCCGAGAATGACGGAAGTAACCATGAAGTAGCCCGTCATTGCGATGATGTCGTCTGGCGCAAGTGTCCGCGTTTCCGGCCAAAGGATGAAGCGCCACGCCAGGGCACCGCCGACGACCATCGTCGTAAAACCTGCCCAGAGGCCCGCTGCCATCGTCACGACGCAAACGCCGATGACAACCGAGAAGGTCGGCAGCAGGTCAGGCTCAAACGGAAGCAGCCATCGGATACCCACTGCTACTGCGCCTACTACGCCACCGATGATGAACTGGCGAAATAGCGGTGTCTTAGCGGCCGTTAGGGAGTGCGGAGGGCCTAGCCCTACAGGCGAGCTTTCGCTCGAGCCTGCACCACCAGAAAACTCTGCCCAACGGTTCATTGCCACCCCGCACCATGCCAGCGACGCAGAACAGGCGACTCAACCCTCAGGAACTAGCGTATAAGTGTGAGCGATACGGCTGCGCAACAAAGCTGGGATCGATTTTGCTAATGGCAGAAATGGGTCGAAAGCTGGCGCTAGAGATAGTCCGCGAAATGTTGCAGAATGCGCCGGTACAGGTCGCGTTTGAACGGCACGATCAGGTCGGGGAGGTGGTCCGGGTCGATCCATTTCCAGTCGCGGAATTCGGGATGCTCGGTGGCGATGTTCACGTCGCTGTCTTCCCCAAGGAAGCGCGCGAGGTACCAGTCCTGTAGCTGGCCCTTCCACTTGCCGCCCCAAAGCTTGTCGCGAAGCTCTTCGGGGAGATCGTAGCGGAGCCGGTCGGGATGCGCGCTCAGCCGCTCGACAAGGCGGGCGGGATCCCAGTTTCCTCTTCGAGCTCGCGTAGCGCGGTCGCCCAGGGCTCTTCGCCCTTGTCGATGCCGCCCTGGGGCATCTGCCAGGCATCGTCCGTATTATCGATCCGCGCCCCGACAAAGACTTTCCCTTCGCTATTGAGCAGCATCACGCCGACCCGCGGCGGTAGAGATGATCGTCGTCGGCCATGAACCCGCCTTAGCGCGAGCATTAGAAGTGGCGAAAGAGGCGTCAGAGTCTTAAAGAGGCGCGCAGAAGAAACTCTCAGCGTTTGTAAGGACTCGCACGTGGCCACCGCCACCCATCTCATCACTGAGGAAGAAGCCGCCTCGCACCCAAGCGCCGAGGCCGTCGTCGTCCGTTTCGCGGGCGACAGCGGCGACGGCATGCAGCTCACCGGCGGACAATTCACACTCTCGACGGCGCTCGCGGGCAACGACCTCGCGACCTTCCCCGATTTCCCGGCGGAGATCCGCGCTCCGCAGGGGACGACGTTCGGAGTCAGCGCCTTCCAGATCAACTTCGGCTCGACCGCGATCGAGACCGCGGGCGACCAGCCCGACGTGCTGATCGCGATGAACCCGGCGGCGCTGAAGGTGAACGTCGACCAGCTTCGCGAGGGCGGGCTGATCATCGCCGACGAGGGCGAATTCTCGGCGCGCAACCTCGCCAAGGCGGGCTATGCAGAGAACCCCTGGAGGACAGCAGCCTCGCCAAGTGGCAGCTGGTCCACTTCAACATTTCGCAGCTGACGCTCGATGCCGTGAAGCCGTTCGGCCTCGGCAACAAGGAGGCGCTGCGCTGCAAGAACATGTGGACGCTGGGGCTCGCGCTCTGGATGTTCGACCGCGACCGGCAGCCGATCGTCGACTGGCTCAACGCCAAGTTCGCCAAGGCGCCGGAGCTCGCCGAGGCGAACATCGCGGCGCTGAATGCCGGCCACGCTTATGGCGAAACGGTCGAGATCGGCGGCGTCCACCGGCACCATGTCGCGCCCGCGCCTGCGGAGCCCGGCCTCTATCGTACCGTCACCGGCGCGGAATCGCTTGCACTCGGTCTCGTCGCGGGTGCGAAGCTTGCAGGCTTGCAGATGTTCTTCGGAGGCTATCCGATCACGCCTGCGTCGGCGCTTCTGCATCACCTGTCGCGCCTGAAGGAATTCGGGATCACGACCTTCCAGGCGGAGGACGAAATTGCCGCCATCTGCTCGGCCATCGGCGCGAGCTATGCCGGCCAGCTTGGTATTACCTCGTCGTCGGGCCCGGGCATCGCGCTGAAAACCGAGGCGCTCGGCCTTGCGATCATGACCGAGCTTCCGCTGATCGTGGTGAATTCGCAACGCGGGGGCCGTCTACCGGCCTTCCGACCAAGACCGAGCAATCCGACCTCTACCAGGCGGTCTACGGCCGCAACGCGGATGCTCCGCTGCCGGTCATCGCCGCGCGCTCGCCAGCCGACGCATTTGAATGCGCGATCGAGGCGGTGCGTATCGCCACGCGCTACATGACGCCGGTCATGCTCCTGACCGACGGTTATATCGCCAATGCGGCGGAGCCGTGGAAAGTGCCGGACATGAGCGGCTACGAGCCGTTTCCAGTCAGCTTTTTCGACAAGGCTCCGGCGGAAGGTGAGGCCGTCATGCCGTTCGCCCGCAACGGCGACCTAGCACGTCCGTGGATCAAGCCCGGTACCGAGGGCCTCGAGCACCGCATCGGCGGCATCGAGAAGCAGCCGGGCACCGGGAACATCGACTATTCGCCGGCCGCTCACCAGGAGATGACAGACACACGCGCGGCTAAGGTCAACAAGGTCGCGGAGAGCATTCCCGATCAGGACGTCTGCATCGGCAAGGCGGGCGCGAAGCTTGCGGTCGTCGGCTGGGGCTCGACCTTCGGGCCGATCCACCAGGCGGTGCGCCGCGCGCTGAACAAGGGTCAGGACGTCGCGCACGTGCACATCCGCCACATCTGGCCGATGCCGTCGAACATGGGCGACTTGCTCAAGAGCTTCGACAAGATCATCGTTCCGGAGATGAACACGGGCCAGCTCAAGACCGTGCTCCGCGACCAGTTCCTCGTCGACGCGAAGCCGCTCAACAAGGTCAGCGGCCACCCCTTCCGCATCGCCGAGATCGAAGCGGCGATCGAGAAGGCGCTGTCATGAAACCGATCAATCCCTGGCCGATGATCATCATGCTGATCCTCGTCTGCGTCTTGATCTACTGGGTACTGTACCGATGAACGAACTGACCAAAGTCACCACCGCCAAGGACTGGGCGAGCGACCAGGAGGTCCGCTGGTGCCCGGGCTGCGGCGACTATGCCGTTCTGAAGGCCGTGCAGCGGACGATGCCGGACCTTGGCGTCGCGCGCGAGAAGACGGTGTTCGTCAGCGGCATCGGCTGCTCCAGCCGCTTCCCCTACTACATGGCAAGCTACGGCTTCCACACGATCCACGGTCGCGCTCCGGCCTTCGCGACGGGGATCAAGCTCGCCAATCCGGAGCTCGACGTGTGGGTCATCACCGGTGACGGCGATGCCCTGTCGATCGGCGGCAATCACACGATGCATGTGCTTCGCCGCAACCTCGACTGCCAGATCCTGCTGTTCAACAACGAAATCTACGGTCTGACCAAGGGTCAATATTCGCCGACCAGCCGCGTCGGCACGCGCTCGCCCTCGACGCCGTTCGGATCAGTCGATCGGCCGGTGACGCCCTGCATGTTTGCGCTCGGTTCGGGTGCGCGGTTCATCGCTCGCGGGATCGATGTTCATAAGAGCCTGCCGGACGTGCTGAAGGCGGCTCACGCGCACAAGGGCGCGAGCTTCGTCGAAATCTACCAGAACTGCGTCGTCTACAACGACGACGTCTTCGCCAGCTTCACCGAGCGCAGCGTCGCGCAGGAGAAGCAGCTCTGGCTGCAGCCCGGCGAGAAGATGCTGTTCGCCAACGGCGAAAAGGGCCTCGCGCTCGACTGCGACCGGCTGTGCCTGAAGATCGTCGATGGCAGCGATCCATCGGTCATCGTCCATGATCCGAAGAACAAGGGCATTGCGGCGATGTTGATCGAAATGCCGCAGGGCTTCCCGGTTGCGCTCGGCGTCATCTACGAAGACCCCGCTCCGACCTTCGAAAGCGCGGTAATCGAGCAGAACGCCGCCGCCGCATCGGGCAAGAAGGCCGATCTTCAGGCCTTGGTCTCGAAGGGCCAGACCTGGCAGGTCGAGAAAGAGCCGCACAAGCTCTGACCCGCTAGCCCAGCTTGGACAATCTCACCCACTCGATGGCCGGCTGGGCGCTGGGCCAGGCCGGTCTCAAGACGAAGACGCGCAAGGGCCTCGCCGCGCTGATCCTCGGCGCGAACATGCCGGACATCGATGTCTTCTTCGGCAATGCTCCGTGGGACCCGCTGGCGATCCACCGCGGCTTCACGCACGGAATCATCGGCGGAGTGCTGGTCATGCCGCCGATCCTCGCGGGATTGCTGTGGCTGCTCGACCGCTGGCAGGTCGGCCGCGGCAAGGGCTTCAAAAGCGGGCTGACGATGCACTTCGGCTGGCTGCTCGCATTGTCTTACATCGGCGCCGCCACGCATCCATTGCTCGACATGCTGACGACCTATTCGGTTCAGCTGCTCTCGCCTTTCTCGAATCGTTGGTACCACGCCGACGGCCTGTTCATCATCGACGTCTGGGTCTGGCTCGCGCTCGCGCTCGGCATCGGAATTTCCAAGGTGAAGGAGAAGAAAGGCCGTCCGTGGACGCGGCCGGCGCGGATCGCTGTTGCGTTCGTGCTATCCTATGTCGGTGTGAACCTCGTCATCACGGACAGGGCCAATGCCTCGGTCCGGGAATGGGCCGGGAGCCGCCCGGTCGAAGCGATCTTCGCCTCGCCGCCGCCGGTCGAGTTCTGGCGCCGCGACCTCGTCTGGCGAGAGGGCAATTGCTACCACCGAAGCAAATATGATCCGCTCGGTGGCGGGTTCGGGATGGTGACCACCTGTCAGCCGACGAACATGGGCGATCCGCTTGTTCGCGAGGCTATCCGGCAGGATCCCCGGCTTCGGAAGTTCCTGAAATGGTCGATCCTTCCGCAGGCCGATACGATCCGGGAGCGCTGCCAGGTCCGCGTTGCGATCGGCGACGCCCGTTACGGAGAGGGCAGGCGGTCGCGGCTTGCGCGTGAGACGGTCTTGCCGGTCGCCGCGCCGGGCTGCGCGCAAAACCTCGACAATAGCCGCTCGAATTCATAACTGGCGCGTCATGAGCTCGCGTGGTGCGCATCTGGTGCAGGGCGACAAGCGGTTCACGACAGGCGGCGGCCTGCTCGCGCGGCTTTTTGCGCCCGGATTCACCACCGTCCTCGACCTGATCGACCGGAAGCTTGAGAGCGGCGGCATCGACGCCACTATTCCGGATGGTACGCGCCGGCGGTTGGGATTCCGTGGGGCCGGCCCGGCAGCGCGGATCGAGATCAAGAGCTGGCTCGCCGTCGTGCGCCTGGCCATTTCCGGATCGGTCGGCTGGTACAAGGCGTGGGAGCTTGGCGAATGGACGTCGCCGGACCCGGTGCCCCTGTTCCAGCTGTTCAGCTCGAACGCCGTCTCGCTGGGCGAGCTCGGCAGGGCAAAGGGGCCGTTCCGCTGGATCAACGCGCTTGCCCACCGCCTGCGCGACAACGACCCGCGCCGAGCGAAGGAGAACATCTCCGCCCATTACGACCTTGGCAATGACTTCTATTCGGCCTGGCTCGACCAGACGATGACCTACAGCTCGGCACGGTTCGGGTCGGCTGAAGAGACGCTGGAGGACGCCCAGCTCCGCAAGGTTCACGACCTGCTCGACCGGCTCGGAATTGGCGAGCAGTCGAGGCTCCTGGAGATCGGTTCGGGCTGGGGAACGCTTGCGATCGAGGCGGCGAAGCGCGGCGCGCAAGTCGTCGGCCTGACCCTGTCCGCCGAGCAAAAGGCCTGGGCGGAGCAGCGCATCCGCGAAGCGGGCCTCGCCGACAAGGTAGAGATCAGGCTGCAGGACTATCGCCAGGTCGCAGAGCAGTTCGACGCCATCGCCTCCGTCGAGATGGTCGAGGCGGTCGGCCAGCGCTGGTGGGGCGCCTATGTCGACTGCATCGCCCGCAACCTGAAGCCCTGCGGCCGAGCCGCGCTGCAGTTCATCAGCATGGATCACGGCCTGTTCGACCGCTACGCACGCAACGCCGACTTCATCCAGACCTACATCTTCCCGGGCGGCCAATTGATCGACGAACCCCGGTTCGAAGCGCTCGCGAAGCAGCGCGGCCTCTCATGGGAGGCGCGCGTGGGATTCGGCCTCGACTATGCCGAGACGCTCAAGCGCTGGCGCGACCGCTACGACGCCGCCGTAGCGGCCGGAAAGCTGCACGAGTTCAACGCCGCCTTCCACGGCCTCTGGCGCTATTACCTCATGTATTGCGAGGGCGGCTTCCGCGGCGGCGCAATCGACGTCGCGCAGGTAACGATGGTGAAGGCCTGACCGCCGCGTAGCCCGCTCACCACGCGGCGGAGGCTAAGCTCAGCCCGGAAGAACGACCGTATCGATGACGTGGATGATGCCGTTCGATTGCATCAGGTCCGTCTTGGTTACGGTTGCAGTGCGATTGTTCTCGTCGACGAGGATGACCTTGTCGCCGTCGAGCTTCGCCGTAAGTTGCGAGCCTTCGACGGTGGTGAGCTTTGCAGAGCCGCCGCCGGCCTGAATCTGCTGCACGAGCGCGGCGGCAGTCACCTCACCGGCCACCACGTGATATGTCAGGATCTTGGCAAGCTGATCGCGATTTTCCGGCTTCAGAAGATTCTCGACCGTTCCCGAGTCGAGCTTGGCGAAGGCATCGTTCGTGGGCGCGAAGACCGTGAACGGTCCTTTGCCGGCAAGGGTATCGGTTAGCTTCGCAGCCTTTACCGCGGTTACCAGCGTCTTGAAGTCAGGCGAGGCCGAAGCCGCCGCGACGATGTTGCCCTTGGGTGAGCCGCTGCCGGCGAATGCCGGAGCTGAGATGATCAAGGCGGCAGCCGCTGTGGCTGCGAAATAGCGGGATAACGACATTGGGAAGTCTCCAGAATTATCTTCGGAGGTTCCCAGTTATGACTCGTTGGCCGCCCCAGCCATACGGCACTTCGGGCATTCCCCGGGCTCAGGCCTTCGCCCATTCCTTCGATTTCTCGACGATCGTCACCTCGCGAAGGAGCGCGTCGACGCTCTCGGTCAACTCCGGAAGGAAGCTGATCTGGTGCCGTGCCCCGCGATAGGATTCGACCATCAGCAGCGCGTCGAGCAGGATCGGGACGACCACGCTCTCGGGTCATCCAGTTCCGCGAGTGCCCGCAGCTTCTCGATTGCCTTGCGCCTTGCTGCTTCCGGATTCGACAGCGCCGCCGTCCGTCCGATCATCCAACCCATTTTCATGTGACCTCCACTTGAGGGCCACGATACGCCTTGCTGCACTGCAGTGAAGTTCGAGCGGTCTTACTGGCGGAGCGTCTCGCCGATACCGCTGTTAGACGATCAGTTGGAACAGAGGCCGAGCGCCGTCGCCAACGATTTCCTCACGGCGAGGATCAGCAAGGAGCCGCCGAAGGCGATCCCAGCGACTAGCGTCCAAAAGGCGACGTTGCTCATTTCCCCGTAGAAGCTGCCGACCCATCCCATTAGCACGGTGCCGAAGAAGAGGGAGAGGAATGATCCGCCGATCATGGTCGAGTTGACTTTCGCAGGAGCGGATTTCGAAATGATCGCGAGCGCCACTGGCCAGTACCACATGAACGCAAAGCCCATTCCGAAATAGCCGGCAAGCGCCCACAAGACCGAGACCTTGCCGTCGGCATCCGCCATGAGGCAGCCGGCGACGAATAAGAGCGCCGATGCGCCCGTCATCGCGAAGCCGATGAGCAGCTTGGTGAGGGCCTCCGGCTCGACGTTCCGGCGCGCTTGCGACGCCCAGAGCCCGACGAGGACCGGCGCGATAATGATGCTCGCGAAGCTGTCGACGGAATTGAACCAGCTTGCCGGAATCGGACCGAGGCTGACCTTCTCGTCGATCCATACGATCCCGACGTTCCAGATCATGGTGTAGGATATCAGGGCGGGGATGAACGTCGCGATCAGGAACAGGATCGCCCAAACCCTTTTCTTCTCAGCGGTGGTGAGCGGCGGAAGCTTGGATCGCGCGGACTTTTCCGCTTTGCTGTTGGGCAAATAGCGCTGGCCGCCGAGATAGATGGCGAGAGCCACAAGCATGAGGACTGCGGCGAGGGCGAACCCGGCATGCCAGCCGTAGATGGCGGCGACCGTTCCGGTCCCAAGCGGGCCCGCGACTGCGCCGATGTTGATGCCGGTCGAGAATATCGTGAAGCCGCGTTCGCGAAGGGATTCGGAAGTGGGCGGATAGAGCTTGCCGACCTGCGCTGAGATATTCCCCTTGAGGAAACCGGACCCGGCGATCAGCAGCAGCAGGGCGAGCAGAAAAGTATCGTCCCGCGACATTGCGAGATGGCCGGCCGCCATCAGCAATGCTCCAAGCGTAACCCTCGCTTCGTCCCGATGAACCGGTCCGCGATCCAGCCGCCGAGAAGCGGCGTGAAGTAAACGAGGCCGCCGTACCAGCCGTAGATGAGGGATGCGAAGGCCTGATCCGACATCGGCCCGCGGAATTCGAAAGCATGGCGGAGCGTCGCAAGACCGATGACGTGCTCGGCATGGCCGGGAAGTAGAAGCTGCTTGACCATGTACAGCGCCAGCAGCGCAGTCATGCCATAATAGGAGAACCGCTCCGCGAGTTCGGTTACCGAAAGGATCGCAAGCCCGGGCGGATGGCCACGGAGCGTCTTGCCCGTGATGCTGCTTTCCTCGTGCATGCTTGCCCCTCCGGGGACCGTGCGCTTGCGAAGAGGAAGTTGGCAAGCCCTAGGGCGCGCGCACCAGCTCGCCGGTCTGCGCAACCGATGCCAGGCGTTCCAGGATGAAGGCCGCGACGGCTTCAGGCGGCTTCACGCTCTCCGGCTCTTCGCCGGGGAAGGCTAGCTGGCGCATGCGGGTGCGGGTCGCGCCCGGGTCGACGATCTGCACGCGGATCTTGCCGGTATGCTCCGTCTCGTCGGCATAAGCGCCGAGAAGGTTCTCCAGCGCTGCCTTGGAAGAGCCGTAGGCCCCCAGAAGGCTCGCGGTTCGTGGCCGACGCTCGACGTCACGCCGATCACGTCCGCCCGCTCGGCCTTGCGCAGCATCTGGTCGAACGCGGCGATCAGCGCTTGGTTGGAGCCGACATTGAGCGTCAGAATCCGCGAATATTCCTTGGGGTCGATATGCTCGACCGGAGTGAGCGAGCCGAGCATGGCCGCGTTGAGGACGAGGATGTCGAGAGCGCCCCACCGCTCCGACACGGCTGCGCCCAGCTTGCCGATGGCTTCGCCGTCGGTGAGGTCGAGCGGCGCGATCGTCGCGCTCCCGCCAGCCGCATGGATGCGGTCCTCGACCTCTTCCAATGCCTTGGCGGTGCGGGCGACGAGGATGACGTGCGCGCCCTCTCGGGCGAGAGCTTCGGCAGTCGCGGCGCCAATGCCGCGGCTTGCGCCGGTGACAAGCGCAAGCTTGCCGGAAAGCGGTTTCGAATCAGACATGGAGGCGCGTGTAGCGGCTAGCGCGCGGCGACCAAAGACAGGGTCGAGCCCGGATCGTTTTCCTCAGCGTCGGTCAGCCGCGTCGGATACTCCCCGGTGAAGCAGGCGTCGCAACGCTGCGGCTGCTGAGCGTTGCGCTGGTCGCCAAGCGCTCGGTACAGGCCATCGATCGAGATGAAGGCGAGGCTGTCGGCGTTGATGTAATCGGCCATGCCCTCGACGCTCATCTGCGCGGCGAGCAACTTCGCCCGCTCCGGCGTGTCGACGCCGTAGAAGCAGCTGTGTCGCGTCGGCGGCGAGGCGATGCGCATGTGCACTTCACGGGCCCCGGCATCGCGCATCATCTGGACGATCTTCACGCTGGTCGTTCCGCGCACGATGGAATCGTCAATGAGGACGACGCGCTTGCCGCGGATAAGCGCGCTGTTGGCGTTGTGCTTCAGCTTCACGCCCAAGTGGCGGACTTCCTGGCTCGGCTGGATGAAGGTCCGGCCGACATAGTGCGAGCGGATGATGCCAAGCTCGAACGGAATGCCGCTTTCCTGGCTGAAGCCGATCGCTGCCGGAACTCCGCTGTCCGGAACCGGAACCACGAGGTCGGCTTCGACCGGGGCCTCGCGGGAAAGCTCCGCGCCGATCTTCTTCCGGACTTCGTAGACGGATGTGCCGTCGACGATCGAATCCGGGCGCGAGAAATAGACGTGCTCGAAGATGCAGGGGCGGGCTCTGCCATCTCGAACGGGCGGAAGGAGCGGATGCCGCTACCATTGACGATCACTAGCTCGCCGGGATCGATCTCACGGATGAAGCTTGCGCCAATCACGTCGAGCGCGACCGTTTCCGAAGCGAAGATGGTCGCTTCGCCCAGCTTGCCCATGACGAGCGGACGAATGCCCAGCGGGTCCCGGCAGGCAATCAGGCCTTCTTCCGTCAGGACGACGAGCGAATAGGCGCCTTCGACCTGCTTCAGCGCGTCGATCAGCCGGTCGGTAGGGCTCGCGGCCTGCGATGTCGCGACGAGGTGGATGATCACCTCCGTGTCGCTGGTCGACTGGAAGATGGAGCCGCGGCGGTTGAGCGTGCGGCGCAGCTTCATCGCGTTGGAGAGATTGCCGTTATGGGCAACGGCGAAGCCGCCGTCGTTCAGCTCGGCGTAAAGGGGCTGGACGTTTCGGAGCGCGGTTTCGCCGGTCGTCGAATAGCGAACGTGCCCGATGCCTGCGCGGCCGAGCAGCTTGCGCATGATATCGTCTTTGTCGAAATTGCCGGCCACGTGCCCCATCGCCCGGTGCGAATGGAAATGGGCGCCGTCGTAGCTGGTGACGCCCGCCGCTTCCTGGCCGCGATGCTGCAGGGCGTGAAGCCCAAGCGCGACGAAGCTCGCGGCGTTATCGGCACCCCAGATGCCGAAGATTCCGCACTCTTCGTGCAGTGTGTCCCGTCGAGGGGTTCGAACGGATTTGTGGTGAGCATCGTCCCCGAGCCAGCGCTGCTAGAGCCGTCATATAGGTGTGGGGTGGCGCTTTGTCGCCCCTGCCTGAACCTCAGTTGAAATCCTCACGCCAGTTGACGTTTACGTGAACGTAAAGCATAGCGCCGCCATGGACGCGGAGAGGCGTTTCTATTCGATCGGGGAGATGTGCGACGCGTTCGGCGTCACCGCCCGCGCGCTCCGATTCTACGAAGACGAAGAGCTGATCGCGCCCGAGCGGCGCGGCACCACGCGGCTCTATACCGATCGCGACCGCGCCCGGTTGACCTGGATCCTCCGCGGCAAGTCGGTCGGCTTCAGCCTCAACGACATTCGCGAACTGCTCGACCTCTACGATGTCGGGGACCAGCAGCACACGCAAATGCTCGCCACCCGCGACCGCTGCCGCGAGCGGGTCGTCGCGCTCCGCCGCCAGAAGAAAGACATCGACGCCACGATCGCCGAGCTCGAAGAGTTCTGCGGCTTCCTCGACGAACGCCTCGACCAGAAGGACAGCTAGACATGCCGACCTACACAGCTCCGGTGCGCGAAACGCGCTTCATCCTCGAGGACGTGCTGGAGATCGGGCGCTTTTCGAACCTTCCGGGCTTCGCCAACGCGTCGCCGGATATCGTCCAGGCGATCCTCGAAGAGGGCGGCAGGTTCTGCGAGGAAGTGCTCCAGCCGCTGAACCGCGTCGGCGACGAAGAAGGCTGCAAGCGCAACGACGACGGGTCGGTGACGACTCCTCCCGGTTTCAAGGATGCCTGGGATCAGTTCGTCGCCAACGGCTGGACGACTTTGTCGGCTCCCGAGGAGTTCGGCGGGCAGGGCATGCCCCACGTCGTCTCGACGGCGATTTCCGAGTTTCTCTGCTCGGCCAACCACAGCTTCGAAATGTACAACGGCCTGACGCAGGGCGCGATTGCAGCGCTGCTGGTGAAGGGTACCGACGAGCAGAAGGCGAAATATCTTCCGAACATGGTCAATGGCCGCTGGACCGGGACCATGAACCTGACGGAGCCGCACTGCGGCACCGACCTCGGCCTGCTCAAGACGCGCGCCGACCCCAACCCGGACGGCAGCTATTCGTTGACCGGCACCAAAATCTTCATCTCGTCGGGCGAGCACGACCTCAGCGAGAACATCATCCACATGGTGATCGCCAAGATCGCCGGCGCACCGGACAATGTTAAAGGCATCTCGCTGTTCCTGGTGCCCAAGTTCCTCGTCAACGAGGACGGCAGCCTTGGCGAGCGCAACGGCGTCTCCTGCGGTTCCATCGAAAAGAAGATGGGCATCCACGGCAACTCTACCTGCGTCATGAACTACGATGGGGCGAAAGGCTGGCTGGTCGGTGAGGCCGAGAAGGGCCTTGCCGCCATGTTCATCATGATGAACGCCGCGCGCCTTGGCGTCGGCTTGCAGGGGCTGGCGCAGGGCGAGGTCGCCTACCAGAATGCGGTCGCCTACGCCCGCGAGCGCCGGCAGGGCAGGGCGCTCCACAAGGACGCGCAGGATCAGAGCGCCAAGGCCGATCCTCTGTTCGTCCATCCCGACGTCCGCCGGATGCTGATGGAGATGCGGACGTTCAACCAGGCAGCGCGTGCGCTGATCCTGTGGGGAGCGTTGCAGGTCGATCTGTCGCGCAAGGCGCCGACCGAGGAAGAGCGGCAGGCGGCCGACGACCTCGTCTCGCTCATCACTCCGGTCATCAAGGGCTATCTCACCGACAAGGGCTTCGAGGCTGCAGTGCTCGCGCAGCAGGTGTTCGGCGGCCACGGCTACATCCGTGAGCACGGCATGGAGCAGTTCGTCCGGGATGCCCGGATCGCGCAGATCTACGAGGGCACCAACGGGATCCAGGCGATGGACCTCGTCGGACGCAAGCTGGCCAAGGACGGCGGCCGTGCTGTGCGCGCCTTTTTTGCAGCCTTGGCGGAGGACATCGCCGTCGCGAAGGCAGCCGGCGACCCGGCTGGTATGGCAGCCGCGCTCGAGCCGGCAGTCGGAGAGCTTCAGCGTGCGACGATGTGGCTCGCCCAGAACGGAATGACCGATCCCGACAATGCGGGGGCGGGCGCCTATCCGTACATGGAGTTGATGGGCCTCGTCGTGCTTGGCTGGATGTGGCTGAAGATGGTGCAGGTCTCTGGCCCGCTCGCCGCCAACGGCTCGGGCGATCGCGACTTCCATGAGGCCAAGCTGATTACGGCGCGCTTCTATGCCGAGCGTGAGCTTCCGCTAGCGTCTGCGCTCCGCCGTCAGGTCGAGGCTGGCGCCGAGGCAATCATGAAGCTTCCGGAAGAGGCCTTCTAGGACGCTGCTTTCTGACCGACGTACCAAGGCTGGAGCATCTGGACGTCGTTGAGCTTTTCCTTCTTCGGAGCGAGCCTCGACATCACGAAGACGTCGTTGAACTGCACGCCGAACTTGCCGGACTGAGCCCAGCGGACCGTGCCCTCGATCGGGCCTGCGCCGACGATGTCCATCGCAACGCGTGTGCCCGGAGCGACCGCGCGGCTGCATTCGACCAGCGCGCCCATCGCCGAGATGTTGCGGAGCCTGACCTCGCAGACTTCTCCGTCGATCGACGCCATCGCCCGGCGCATTAGCCGCTGGCGGGGCTCGCGCAGGGACTGATAGCCGTCGGGAACTACCGTAGTCTTTGAGGCCAGCGCGCGCGCCGACTCCCCTTCCATGGGCTTGCCGAAGATGTAGCCCTGGATGTGGCTGCAACCGAGATCTCGTATCAGGTGCAGGTCGTCATGGGTTTCGACGCCCTCTGCGCAGGTCTCCATCTGCAGGCTGTCGGCGAGCGTGACGATTGCGCGGATGATGGCGCTGTTTCTGCTCGTTTTCGACGCCGCGCCGCGGACGAAACTCTGGTCGATCTTGATCTTGTCGAACGGCGCTTTCTTCAAATAGCCGAGCGAGCTGTAACCGGTGCCGAAGTCGTCCAGCGCCAGGCGCACGCCAAGATCCTTCAGCTTGCCAAACGTGTCGTCGGTGGACTCGCCTTCCGCGAGGAACACGCCCTCGGTGATCTCCAACTCCAGCCTGTTCGCCCGGACGCCGGTGCGGGTCAGCGCGTTGGACACGATCTCTACGATTCCCGGATCGTTGAACTGGATCGGGGATAGGTTGACCGCGATGCGCACCTGGTCGGGCCAGCGGGCCGCCTCCTCGAGCGCGGTCTCGAGCACCCAGGTCCCGATACGCGGGATGAGGCCGCATTCCTCGGCCAGCGGAATGAACTTGTCGGGCGAGATCCGGCCCCGAACCGGGTGATCCCATCGCACCAGCGCCTCGAAGCCGGAGATCTCTTCGCCGGCGGTGCGCACGATCGGCTGATAGGCGACCCAAAGCTCGCCTTTGTCGATCGCCTGCCGAAGGTCGTTCTCGAGCACCTGGCGGTCCGATGCCTCCGTGTGCATGGCCTGCTCGTAGAAGCAGTGCTTGCCCCTGCCAGCATCCTTCGCCGCGTAGAGCGCGAGATCGGCGTCGCGGACCAGGCTGTCGGCTGTGCAGCGTCCAGGATCGCCGATGGCGATGCCGACCGATGCGCCGATGACGACCCGGTGTCCTTCGATGCTGTAAGGCCGCGAAACCTGCTCGATCATGGTCCGAGCGAGGGATTCCAGAAGTCCGATGTCGACCTGGCCCGGGAGCACGGCCTTGAACTCGTCCCCGCCGAGGCGCCCAACCTGCCCGTGATCACCCATCGCCAGTTTCAGCCGGTCCGCGACCTGCCGGAGCAGTGCGTCGCCGACCGGGTGGCCGAGCGTGTCGTTGACGTTCTTGAATCGATCGAGATCGATCAGGAACAGCGCGCAGCCTTTTTGCCGGCTCGACGCGTTGCGAAGCGCCTCGTCGAGCGTCTGCCGCATCATCGCTCGGTTTGGCAGGCCGGTCAGGGAATCGAAGCGAGCAAGCCTCGTGATTTCCTGCTCGGACCGGCGCTGCTCGGTGAGGTCGGTGCCGATGCCTCGAAAGCCGAGGAAGCGGCCGCGCTCGTCGAAGATCGGATTGCCGGACAGCGACCAGTGAATGTCCTCGTCGCTGGCCGCCGTCACCACCACGTCGGAGAATGGGAATCGCGCCGAGAGGTGGAAACCGAGCGTCTTGCCGTGGCTGGTCTCCGCCGACAGCAGGTCGGAAAATTGCCGGCCCAGGAGCTCCGGCGCTTCGCAGCGGAAGTCGTCCGCAAGCTGCTGCGAGACATAGGAGAGCGTGCCTTCGGCGTTGGTTTCCCAGAACCAGCCGCGGCCGCTGTTTTCGAATTCCTCGACGAAGTTGAGCGCCTTGCGGGCTTCGGCATCGAGGTTGAGCCTCCGGCGGCCGGCCCGCATGAAGCTGCGCGAACCGGCAATGCTGTAGGCAACCAGCGCCAGCGACAGGATCTCCACCGCGACCGGCACTAGCGGGCCTTGCGAGAGCATGATGGCTGCGAACGCCGACGTGAGCATGTTGGTGATGATCAGTGGCGGGGACTGGATGGAAACGACCGCGCCCATGGCGATGCCGGCGCTCATTGCTATCGGTGCGGCGGCGATCGGATAGATAAACTGATCGTCCTGAACCGAGATTCCGAACCAGGTCCAGAGCACCCCGACGATGGCGAGATAGACGCAAAGGCCGCGAACGACCGTATGCGATGAAAGGTTGAGCCGCTTCCGGTTCATCAGCAGCGCGGCCGCAACGATGTCGCAAAGGATGACGAGCGCTGCCGGAATCAGGGGGTTGTCCGAGGAAATGCCGAAAACACGCGTCTGGAAGAGCGCCGTGCATGCGCCGACGATGAGTAGGTGCGTGACGCCGAGCAGAAGGGCGACATGATCGAGACCGCCAACGCGCCAGTCGGACAGCGAAGCTTCGTCGCTGGTTTCGGGCGCGCGCACGCCAAACCAGAGCGCCTCCCTTATGGAGACCGTCTGGGCTTCTCCTCCGACATTTTCGACCGCTCTCGCGAACCGAGCTCTGCGCATTCCAGGACCTTCATCGCGGGTTTGCCCCGCTAACGAAGGTTTTTAAGCCGGAGGGCGTTAACACCCCGGCTAAGGAACAAGGTTAAGGGCCCTTTACTAACTTTCCTCAGGAAGGAAGTCCGGCACCGATAAATAGCGCTCGCCGGTGTCGTAATTGAAGCCGAGGACGCGCGAATTATCGCCCAATTCCGGTAACTTCTGCTTGATGGCGGCCAGCGTCGCACCCGACGAGATGCCGACCAATATGCCTTCTTCGCGAGCGGCGCGGCGCGCCATTTCCTTCGCGTCCGCCGGATCGACCTTAATTACTCCGTCAAGCAAACTCGTATCCATGATCGCCGGAATGAATCCTGCACCGATTCCCTGGATCGGGTGCGGGCCCGGTTCGCCGCCCGAAAGGACGGGCGAAAGCGTCGGCTCGACCGCGAAGACCTTCAGGCCGGGCCATTCCTTCTTCAGCACCTCGGCGCAGCCAGTGATGTGCCCGCCGGTGCCGACGCCGGTGATCAGGGCATTAGGCGGATTGTCGCGGAAATCGGCGAGGATTTCCTGCGCGGTCGTGCGGCGGTGGACTTCGAGGTTCGCCGGATTCTCGAACTGCTGAGGCATCCACGAATTGGGCATCGCCTCGATGATTTCCTGGGCGCGCGCGATCGAGCCCTTCATGCCCTTCTCGCGCGGGGTCAGGTCGAAGCTCGCGCCATAGGCCAGCATCAGGCGGCGGCGCTCGATGCTCATGCTGTCGGGCATGACGAGGATGAGCTTGTAGCCTTTCACTGCAGCAACCATCGCGAGGCCGATGCCGGTGTTTCCAGAGGTCGGCTCGACGATCGTCCCGCCCGGCTTCAGCTTGCCGCTGCGCTCGGCGTCTTCGACCATCGAAAGCGCGATACGATCCTTGATCGATGCGCCGGGGTTGGAACGCTCGGACTTGATCCAGACCTCGGCCTTGTCGCCGAACAGGCGATTGATCCGGATGTGCGGCGTGTTTCCGATGGTCTCGAGGATGCTGTTCGCCTTCATGCCGAGGCTCTCCTTCTGGTTCGAGGCGGCTAGTTCGGGTTTACGCTCTTTACTTACAAGTCAGGCCCCGCCCGCAATGACGGTTGCTTCTTCGGGCGGAGGTTCGTCGGGAAGCTCGAAAGTGCGGGCGCGCCGAAGCTCAGGGAACAGGCCGGCCCAGATCAGGGTGACGACGATGGCTGCAGCGCCGCCGGCGACAGTCGCAGCGACCGGTCCGAGCAAAGCGGCGGTGAATCCGCTCCGGGTCTCGCCAAGTTCGTTGGAAGCCGAAATCGCAAGCGTGGACACGGCGGCAACGCGCCCGCGCATTTCGTCGGGCGTGTGGAGCTGGATGAGCGACTGGCGGATATAGACGGAGAACATGTCGGCCGCCCCGAGCAGCGCTAGCATCGCTAGCGACAGCGGATAGAAGGTCGAAAAACCGAAGATCGCCGTCGCCGCGCCGAACACGACGACCGCCGACAGCATCTTTACGCCGACATCGGTCCTGAGCGGGCGGATCGAGAAGAAGATTGCCGTGAGCGTCGCACCCGCCGCCGGAGCCGCACGGAGCGGCCCGAGCCCATCGGCGCCGACCTGGAGGATGTCGCGGGCATAGACGGGCAACATTGCCGTTACCCCGCCGAGAAGCACCGCGAACAGGTCTAGCGTGATCGCTCCGAGCACCAGCCGATTGCGGCGGACGTAGGCTAGACCGTCGGCCATCTGCTTGAGCGGGCTTCCGGGCTTCAGCGCCGAGCGCTGGATCGGTCCTATCGTGAACAGGCAGACCGTCGAGAAAGCAAACAGGATTGCGCTGAACGCGTAAGGAAAATGGGGCGTGACATCGTAGAGGATGCCGCCGATCGCCGGGCCAGCGATCGCACCGGTCTGCCAGGCGGCCGAGCTCAGGGCGATGGCTTGAGGGAGGATCGCTTTCGGGACGAGATTGGGCGCCAGTGCTCCGAGCGCAGGACCCGCAAACGCCCTCGCGACGCCAAGCAAAGCGGCTACCCCGAACAGGATCGGGATGCTGATGAACCCGCCCCAGGTCGCGCTGAACAGGATGAGCGCGCACAGGCATTCCAGCGAGATGACCGCCCGGGCGATGTAGCGGCGATCGAGCCGGTCGGCCGCCCATCCGCTGATGGGCGTGAGAACGAACAAGGGCACGAATTGGACGAGCCCGACTAACCCCAGCTGGAACGCCGCTTCGCGGATGTCCATCGTCTCGCGGGCGATATCGTAGACCTGCCAGCCGATCACGATGACCATCGCCATCTGCGCGATCGTCGTCGCCAGGCGCGAAAGCCAGAATGCACGGTATGCGGGGATACGCAGCGGAGCAGGGATCACGAGGCTGCCCCTAGTGACGGATGTGCGACGCCGCAATCTGCCCATGCGCTTGCCGTCCCTGGTGGCGGGCTCTACGCGGGCCGCGCCAAGGAGAGAGGTGTAATGCGCAAATTCCTGATCGCGTCGGCTGCTGTTGCGGCCGTGGCACTCGGCGGCTGCCGGGTGCAGGAGACTTCCAATCAGACCGGAACGTTGGCCGAAACGCCGTCCGGCGACTGGCCGGCCTTCGTCAACGGCTTCATCGAGGCGGCGTTCAAGGCCAACCCCGGTTTCGCGGTAATGCAGGGCCGGCACGAATTTGACGGTCAGATCGCGGACCTGTCGCAGGCCGCAATCGATGGCGAAGTCGCCCGCCTGAAGAAGGTGATCGCCGACGCGGAAGGCTTCTCCAACGACAAGCTGACCAAGGAGCAGCAGTACGAGCGCGACTACCTAGTCGCGGTGGCCAAGGGCCAGCTGTTCTGGATCGATCCGGCCGGCGCCGACCAGCTACACAACAATCCGGCCGCCTACCTCAATTACATCGACCCGTCGGTCTACATCACCGTGCCCTATGCGCCGAAGGAACAGCGGCTGAAGGCGTACATCAAGTTCCTCCAGAACGTCCCTCGCGCGACCGAGCAGATGCGCGCGAACATCAAGACGCCGATGGCGACCAGTTTCGTCGACTATGCGGCCAAGGCGTTCGGCGGCTTCGTCGAATATTATCCGGGCGACGGAACGGCAGCCTGGAAAGGTGTCGGCACAGACGAAGACCAGAAGGCGCTGAAGACCGCGTCCGACAATGCCGTCAAAGCGATGAAAGACACCGTAGCGTGGGTCGAAAGCCAGCGCGCCTCCGCCAAACCGAACTTCGCGCTGGGCAAGGAAAAGTACCAGCGCATGCTCGCCGACACGGAGATGGTGACGACCCCGGTCGCGGAGCTCGAGAGGATCGGCCGAGCGGACCTCGAGTCCAACCAGAAGCTGCTGAAGGAAGCCTGCGCTCGCTACGCGGCCGGGGCGACCATCGAAGGCTGCATGGCCAAAATGAATTCCGACAAGCCGGTAGGCGGGCCGGTCGCCGAGGCCCGGCGCCAACTCCCGATGCTGAAGCAGTTCATCGTTGACCACGACATCGTGACCATTCCCGGGCCGGAAGAAGCCAAGGTCGAGGAAGCGCCAGCCTACAACCGGCAGAACGCGGCCTACATCAACATTCCCGGGCCGTACGAAAAGAACCTGCCGTCGGTCTATTACATCGCGCCGCCCGATCCGACCTGGACCAAGGCGATGCAGGATGCCTACATCCCTGGAAAGTCGGACCTTCTGTTCACTTCGGTCCACGAGGTGTGGCCGGGTCACTTCCTCAACTTCCTCCACGCCAACCGTTCGAAGAACATGTTCGGCCGGGTGTTCGTCGGTTACGCCTTCGCGGAAGGCTGGGCGCACTACACCGAGGAAATGATGCGCGTGTCGGGTCTCGGCGACGGCAAGGACGAAGTGCTGATCGGCCAGCTGTCCAACGCGCTGCTGCGCGACTGCCGCTTCCTGTCATCGATCGGCATGCACACCGGCTCGATGACCCAGCAGCAGAGCTACGACCTGTTCCGCAATCAATGCTATCAGGACGAGGGCAATGCGAAGCAGCAGGCGGCGCGCGGGACCTACGACCCGGCCTATCTCAACTACACGATGGGCAAGCTGATGATCCGCAAGCTGCGCGACGATTGGGCCGCCAGCCGTGGCGGGCAAAAGGCGTGGAAGCAGTTTCACGACCAATTCCTCAGCTTCGGCGGTCCGCCGATTCCGCTGGTCCGTCAGCAGATGATGGGCAGCAAGGCCGAGGCGGTATTTTGACGCCTTGTGTTCCTGCTTCGTTCCAGTAGGATAGGAGCAGGATGGCCAAGCCGAAGACCCGTTACGTCTGCCAGGCCTGCGGGTCGGTGACGGCCCGCTGGCAAGGCCAGTGCGCGGACTGCGCGGAGTGGAATACGTTGGTGCAGGAGGCTGCCGAGGTCTCCAGCATCTTTGCCGCCAAGCACAACCTCCAGGGCGGCGGGCGGCAGATTCAGCTGGTCGGCCTCGATCATCCGGTCGCGCTGCCGGAGAGGATCTCGACGGGTATCGCCGAGTTCGACCGTGCGATCGGTGGCGGAATCGTTCCCGGCTCGGCGATGCTGGTCGGTGGCGATCCGGGCATCGGCAAGTCGACGTTGCTTTTGCAGGTTTGCGCCGATCTCGCGTCGAAGGGCCGGAACGTCATCTATGTCTCGGGCGAGGAGTCAGCTGAGCAGGTTCGCTTGCGCGCCGTGCGGCTCGGCCTCGGTAAGGCGCCGGTCCGGCTCGCGGCGGCGACTTCGGTGCGCGACATCCTCACGACCCTGGGCGACAATGGCGGTGCCGATCTGCTGGTCATCGATTCCATCCAGACGATGCACTCGGACCTGATCGAGGGCGCGCCCGGCACGGTCAGCCAGGTCCGCGCCTCCGCCCAGGAGCTTGTCCGTTTCGCGAAGGAGCATGGCACGGCCGTCGTGCTCGTCGGCCACGTCACCAAGGACGGAACCATCGCCGGCCCGCGCGTGCTCGAGCATATGGTCGACACGGTGCTCAGCTTCGAGGGCGAGCGCAGTCATCAGTATCGCATTCTCCGCGCGATGAAGAACCGCTTCGGGGGTACCGACGAGATCGGCGTGTTCGCGATGGAGCGGGAAGGGCTGACCGAAGTCCCGAACCCGTCGGTCCTGTTCCTCACCCAACGCGGCGAGCCGGTCAGCGGCACAAGTATCTTTCCTGCTCTCGAGGGCAGCCGCCCAGTGCTGGTCGAAATCCAGGCCCTGACTGTCCGCCTCGCCAGCGGTGCCACACCGCGCCGCGCTGCGGTCGGCTGGGACAGCGGCAGGCTGGCGATGATCCTCGCCGTGCTCGAAGCGCGCTGCGGTCTCAGTTTCGCTACTGCGGAAGTTTATCTCAACGTAGCGGGCGGTTACCGCCTGACCGATCCGGCCGCCGACCTTGCCGTCGCCGCAGCGCTCATTTCGGCGCTGTCCGAACGCCCGATCCCCAACGAATGCATCATCTTCGGCGAGATCGCCCTTTCTGGCGAGATCCGCCAGGTCGCGCATTCCGGCCTCCGCCTCAAGGAAGCTGCAAAGCTCGGTTTCGAGAAGGCGCTTGTCCCGTCCGGAGTAAAGGGCGCAGACGGCATCGCGACCGCGCACTTCGGAAACGTTCGAGCGTTGGTGGACCAGATTCTGGGTCGCTGACCGACGAAGAGGATTACGCCCTGAGGGATCGACGGCTCGCATTGCCTGAAAGACTTCGCTAGCGGCGCTCTGGAATGAGCGCGCTCGACATTTTCGTCATCGTCCTGCTGGGTGGGGGAGCCATGATCGGCTTCGTCCGCGGGCTGGTGCACGAAATGCTGTCGCTGCTCGCTTGGGTGGTAGCGATCGTCATGCTCCGCATGTTCCACACACCGGTGTCGGAAGCGCTGGTCGGTCCTGTCGGCACGCCGACCGGCGGGGCGGTGCTTGCCTTCGTGATCCTGTTCCTGCCGAGCTTCCTGTTCATGAAGCTGCTCGCGCGGTCGCTTGGGAAGAAAAGCCGAACGTCGGTCCTCGGGCCGTTCGACCGGGTGCTCGGCGGCGGCTTCGGGATGCTGAAGGGACTGCTCGCCGCGACCCTCTTCTTCCTGGTCGCCAACCTCGCGACTGACCTCATCTACGGGCCGGACGAGCCGAGGCCGGAATGGATGCGCAACTCACGCACCTATCCTTTACTGAACGCCAGTGGCCGCGCCGTGGTCGACTGGGTCGAAACGCGGCGGAAGGGCTCCGCGAAAAGCATCGAGGACAATAAAGAGTGATCCGCCTTCATGACACGATGAGCCGCGAGAAACGGGCGTTCGAGCCCGCCGACCCGGAGCGGATCACCATGTATGTCTGCGGACCAACGGTTTACGGGCGCGCACACATCGGCAACGCCCGTCCGGCGGTCGTGTTCGATACGCTGGCGCGCCTGATCCGGCACGAATATGGCGCGGACAGCCTGGTCTATGCCCGCAACGTCACCGACGTCGACGACAAGATAATTGCGTCGGCGGAGAAGCAGGGCGTCGACCCTTCGGTGATCACGAAACGGTACGAGGATTTCTACCTCGCCGACATGGGCGCGCTTGGCGTGAACCCGCCCGACATTGCGCCGCATGCGACGCAGGAAATTCCGGCGATGGTCGCGATGATCGAGCGGCTTATCGAGACGGGTAATGCCTATGAGGCGGAGGGGCACGTGCTCTTTTCCGTCCCGAGCGATCCCGATTACGGCGCGCTGAGCAAGCGCGACCGCGAGGCGATGATCGCCGGAGCCCGAGTCGAGGTCGCGCCCTACAAGCGCGACCCGGCCGACTTCGTCATGTGGAAGCCGAGCGGGGAGGGCGTGATCGGCTGGGATTCGCTGTGGGGCAGGGGCCGCCCGGGCTGGCACGTCGAATGCTCCGCGATGATCGAGCGGCATCTCGGCGAGACGATCGACATCCATGGCGGCGGGCTCGACCTCATCTTCCCGCACCACGAGAACGAGATCGCGCAGAGCCGCTGCGCGCATGAAGGCAAGCCCCTCGCGCGATATTGGGTGCACAATGGCTTCGTCGACATGGGCTCGGAGAAGATGTCCAAGTCGCTTGGCAACATCATCACGCCTGCGGAGCTGCTGGAGCAGGGCCATCGCGGCGAGACGCTTCGGCTGGCCTTGCTGTCGGCGCACTATCGCCAGCCGCTGGCCTGGACGGACGATCTGGTCGCGCAGGCCAAGGCGACGCTGGATCGGCTCTATCGTTCGGTCGGCGATGCTGAGGCGGGCGACGTCGATGCCGGTGTGGTCGATGCGCTTTCTGACGACCTCAACACGCCGCTCGCATTGTCGAGGCTGTCGGCGATCGAAGATCCTGCGGTACTCAAGGCCAGCGCTGCCCTGCTCGGATTGCTGCAGGCCAGAGCGGACGAATGGTTTCAGGGCGGAGGCGACGCTGGCGAGATCGAATCCCGCATTGCCGAGCGGGCAGCAGCCAAGAAAAACCGCGACTTCGCGACGGCGGACCGCATCCGCGATGAGCTGAAGGCCGACGGCATCCTGTTGGAGGATTCGGCCTCCGGCACTACTTGGCGCAGGGAATGAACGCTCCGCTCTACACGACCGACATCCTGCGGCTGGCGGCATCGCTGCCTACTCCGCGCCAGCTCGATCGGGTGGACGGGACATCTGAACAACGTTCGCCGACCTGCGGGAGCACGCTTCGGTTGCAGGTCCAGCTCGATGAGCAGGGTCGTATCGCGGAAGTCTCGCAGGAAGTTCATGCCTGCGCTTTCGGGCAGGCTTCCGCATCGATCCTCGCTGCGAACGCTGCGGGAAGATCTTCTGAAGAGGTTGTCGAGGCGCTGACCGACCTCGAAAGCTGGCTCTCGGGCAGCCGCGTAGATCCCGGCAGCTGGCCCGGGCTCGACGCGCTTGCCCCGGCGCGGTCACGTCGCTCACGGCATGGCGCAATCCTGCTTCCGTTCAGGGCACTGGCCGCCGCAATGACGGGCGCCCGCGGATGAATGACGTTCCCGAGGTCGTCACCGGTAACCTGCTGGTTGACGGCGCGCTTATGCTCGGAGCGGCGCTCTTTTTCGTCACTGTGTTCCGCAAGCTCGGGCTCGGTGCGACTCTCGGCTACATCGTCGGCGGAGCGATCATCGGTCCCTACGCGCTCGGCCTGATCGGCGAAGCGGATTCGATCATGGCGGTGTCGGAAATCGGCATCGCGCTCCTCCTGTTCCTTGTCGGACTGGAGCTCAATCCGGGCAGGCTCTGGCGACTGCGCAAGGACATCTTCGGCCTCGGGCTGATGCAGGTGATGGTCTGCGGATTGGCATTGGCCGTTCTCATCCATTTCACGCTGGGGTTCAGCATCGAAGCGAGCATTGCCATCGGCCTGCCGCTCGGCCTGTCGTCGACCGCGCAGGTGCTTCCGATGCTGCGTAATACGGGCCAGCTCAACCATCCGCGCGGCGAGCGCGCCTTTTCCGTCCTGCTGTTCCAGGACCTGTCGATCGTACCGATGATCACGATCATCGCCGCCATGTCGCGGGCGCCGGTGGATCCGACCGCGCCGTCGGGCGGAATGCTGGCGCTCTATACTGTGGGCGCGATCGTCGGGCTTGTCCTGGCCGGGCGGTTCCTCCTCAATCCCTTGTTCCGACTGGTCGGCCGCCTTGGCGAGCGCGAGCTGTTCGTCGTCGCAAGCCTGTTCGCTGTGATCGGGAGCGCCGCGCTGATGCACTGGCTGCATCTATCGACCGCGCTCGGAGCCTTCATCGCCGGCGTGATGCTCGCGGAATCGCCTTATCGCCACGAGCTGGAGAGCGATGTCGAGCCGTTCCGCTCGATCCTGCTTGGGCTGTTCTTCCTTTCGGTCGGGATGCTGATCGACTTCAACGCCGTCGCCGCGCGGCCCGGACTCGTGTTCGGCCTCGCGCTGGGAATCATCGTCGTAAAGGCCATCGTGATCGCCGGCCTCGCCTATTTGTTCGGGATGAAAAAGGGCCGGGCGATCTGGCTCGGCCTGCTGCTCAGCCAGGCGGGCGAATTCGGCTTCGTCCTGTTCGGTCAGGCGGCAAGCGCGCAGCTGATCACCCGGGAAGCCGCGTCGCTGTTCGCGGCGGTCGTGACCCTCACCATGGTCTCGACTCCGTTCCTGATGAGGGTGATCGAGTGGATCCTGGAGCGGCTGCCCGAGCCCGCGGTCGATCTGGACGGCCCCGAGTTCTCGCCTGAAACCAACGTCATCGTCGTTGGCTATGGCCGGTTCGGCCAGACTGTCGCGCAGATGCTGATGGCCAAGCGCATTCCGGTGACCATCATCGACAGCAAGCCGTCGCAGATCGAGCTGAGCGAGGAATTCGGGACCAAGGTCTATTACGGAGACGGGACCCGCGTGGACCTGCTCCGCACGGCCGGCGCGGAAACCGCCGAAGGCATATTGTTCTGCCAGAACCCGAAGGAACTGACCCGCGACAAGCTGGAGGCCGTGTTCACGTCCTTCCCGCATGCCGCGATCATGGTTCGGGTCTACGACCGGCTGCAGGTCATCGAGTTCGACGGGCTGGATCTCGCAGTGTGCGAGCGCGAGCTTTACGAGAGCGCGATCTCGATGGGCCGGGAGTCCCTGATCAAGCTCGGCATCCCCCGTCGCGAGGCGGAACGGGTCGAGCGCGAATATCGGGAGCGGGACCTCGAACGGCTGGATGCGCAAACGGTCACCGGCGACCTGCACGCGAAGTTCGACCGCAGTTTCGGAGTCGACCGGCCCCTTTCGGACGAAGCGAAGAACCCCGCCTAGGGCTTTGCAGCGCCGTCGAGGTGCGATTCGAGCGCGCTGACGATCGATTCGACGACGTCGTGATGCGCTCCGGCGCCGCTGGTGATCCGGATGTGCGCCTCCGCGTAAGATGGACCCCGGTCCTTCGCCAGGCGCTCCAGCGTCCCCTTGGGGTCGCCGTTGCGGAGCAGTGGGCGCGTGTCCCTCCGCGCCGTCCGGTCGGCGAGCACATCGACCGGCGCATCGAGCCAGACGGTGATCGCGCGCTCGTTGAGTAATTTGCGGGTGCGCGGGTCGACGAAGACTCCGCCGCCTGTGGCAATCACTTTGACCTCGTCGTCGATTAGGCGGGCTACGAGCCGGCGCTCTCCGTCCCGGAAATCAGCTTCGCCGTAGCGGTCGAAAATTTCAGCGGCCGAATAGCCTGCAGCATCGGCGATCGCTGCGTCGGTATCGATGAAGGGAAGGCCCAGCCGCTTCGCCAGGCGGCGTCCGACAGTCGACTTTCCCGCACCCATCAGGCCAACGAGAACGATCGGACGGTCAAGGCGGTCTGTCAGCTTTCCCACGCTCGGGCTATACAGCGGGCGGGCGGGGCGGCAAAAGCGGTCGCATTCCCGACCCAAGCAAACGCGAGTTAAGATGCCGCGAGCCGTGATTGTCCTCCTTGTCCTCGTCCTTCTCGTCGTTGGACTGATGTTCTTCTTCTCCAGCCGGGCAGGCGAAGTTCCGACCAAGACCATCGAGACCGAGGTGACCGCACCGGCCAATGCCAGCTAGCCGACTGCTCGTGGCCGCAGCCGCGGCTGCAATTGCCCTTCCAGCGCTCGCACAGGATGCGACTCCGCAGTCAAACGCCGCGGCTCCTGCGCCTGCGCCTGCGCCGGGCCCGGCTGCTCCGCCGGGATCCGCAGGTGAAAGCGAAACCGGAGTCGTCGAGCTAAATGCCGATCAGCTGACGGAGGTCGAGCCGCCTCCTCCGCCTGTTGAATATCCGGCCTTTGCACGGCGCGACCCGCGGCTCGTGGGGCGTCTCGACCCGGTCGAGCTTGGTCTCGGCGCCAGTCCGTGGCGTGGAGCGAGTGGCGCATTTCTGGGCTCGCTGATGCGGCGGATGGATACTCCGCTCGCGTCGCGCTGGGCGCATATCGCACTTCGCAACGCGCTTCTCTCAAAAGCGCTCGCACCGCGGAATATAAACCCCGTGGACTGGGCCGCCGAGCGTGCCTGGCTCCTTCTGAAGATGGCGAGGCGGACGCGGCGCGGATGGTTGTGTCCGGTGTGGACACGGACCGATTCACTCCGCGCATGTTCCAGGTCGGGGTGCAGAGCGCGCTGGCCAATGCGGATCCCGCGGCGCTCTGCCCGCTTCAGGATGGCATCCAGAAGACCGATCGCAACATCGTCCAGATTGTCGACGCCATGTGCGCAGCGCTCGCGGGCGAGCCGGAGACCGCCAACGCGCAGATCGACGCAGCGCGGCGGCGCGGGCGGATGCAGGGCATCGATCTCGAGCTTGCGCAGAAGGTCATCGGCGCCGGGGCGAACACGAATCGCGCAGTGGACATCGACTGGGGCCCGGTCGATCGCATCGACAATTGGCGGTTCGGTCTCGCGACCGCGACTGGAATGACCTTCCCGGACCGGCTCATCAAGGGCGCCCCGACCCAAATCCGCGCCTGGCAGGCGGCGTCGCCGATGATCGCTCCGCAGGACCGTCTCGCATCGGCGCAGATCGCTGCGGGGCTCGGCGTCTTCTCGTCGCAGTCGCTCGCCGACCTCAACGCGCTGATTTACGATTCAACCGACCCGGACGACATTCCCGGAACCGCAGCCTTCCAGCTGCGGCAGGCCTTCATCGGCAAGGACCAGGACACGCGGCTCGGCGCGATGCGGAAGCTGTGGAGCGCGTCGTCCGATTACCTGGAGCTTCAGGGCGCACGCGCCATGCTCGGCCGCGCGTCAGCGATGGTTGAGCCGACCGCGGACCTCCAGTCGGACGCTCCGAACCTCATCGCATCGATGCTGGCCGCTGGCTACGACAAGGACGCTGGCCGCTGGGCCCGCGCGGTCAGCCAGATGGACGACCAATATGCGGACCAGGCTTGGGCGATGCTGGCGCTTGGCGCTCCCGACGGGACGCCCGTCGATCTCGGTGTCCGCCGGATCAATGCCTTCATCGACCGCGACAATAGCGACGGGAAAAGGCGCAGCGCTTTGCTGATCGCAGGCCTCGCCGGGCTGGGACGGATCGATCAGGAAACGGCGAGCCGGCTGAGCACCCGTTTCGGGCTTCGAATCGGGCATCGCTCGATCTGGACCCGGATGATCGACCGTGCGGCGTCGCTCGGCCAGGCCGGGACCGTGCTCGTCCTGACCGGCACCGGGATGCAGTCGGCGACCTTCGACGAGACCCCGCCCGCCCACGTCTTCCACTCGGTCGCCGCCCTGAAGCGCACGCGGCTGGAGTTCACGGCGCGAATGATCGCGGCGGAAGCGCTCGCGCGCACGTGACCTTGGGGTGAACCTCGAAGACAAGGCGCTGGTTGATCGCTTCCTCGACATGATGGCTGCCGAGGCAGGTGCATCCCGGAACACCTTGGCGGCTTATCGGACGGATCTCGAACGAACCTCGGAATCGCTCGGCGGAGTCCTTGGCGACGCGGATAGCGGCGCGCTGTCGGAGCTCGGCAAGAAATGGAGCGACCTCGCGCCATCGACGGTGGCCCGCCGGTCAGCGGCACTGCGGCGCTTCTACGGATTTCTGTTCGACGAGGGCATGAGAAAGGACGATCCGTCGGCCGCGCTTCCGCGCCCCGCCTTCGAGAGGCCGCTTCCGAAAATACTCGATTCCGACGAGGTCTCGGCGATGTTCCAGGCGGCCGAAGATCGCGCGTCGAGCGGCGAGCATCTCGCCCTTCGCAACCTCGCGCTTCTCGAACTGCTCTATGGATCCGGCCTTCGGGCGACCGAGCTGGTCAGCCTTCCACGCGGTGCGGTGCGCGTCGGTCAGCCGTTCCTGATCCTGCAGGGGAAGGGTTCGAAGGAAAGGCTAGTCCCAATCTCCAGCCGCGCCGAGCAGGCGGTCGTCCGCTGGCGCGAGGAAGTGCCGTCGTCGTCGCTCTGGCTTTTCCCGAGCGGCAAGTCCCATCTCAGCCGGATGCGCCTTTACCAGATCGTCCGAACCATGGCGGCAGACGCGGGAATCCCGCCCGAGCGCATTAGCCCGCACGTGCTTCGCCATGCCTTCGCGACGCATCTCCTGTCCGGTGGCGCCGATCTTCGCGTCGTCCAGTCGCTGCTCGGCCATGCCGACATCGCGACCACGCAAATCTACACGCACGTCGACAGCGCGCGGCTGATCGAACTGGTGAATACCCGCCATCCGCTCGCCGACCGTCGTTGACGTAACGGAACCTCCACCCTACCCGAACGCGCAATGCAGACGTACCTCGATTTCGAGAAGCCGATTGCCGAGCTCGAAGCCCGCGTGTCCGAGCTCAAGGAAACGGCGAACTCCGGTGAGCTCGACCTGGACGCGGAGATCGGCAAGCTTGAGGCCAAGTCGGCCAAGCTGCTGCGCGACACCTATTCCAAGCTGACCCCCTGGCAGAAGGCGCAGGTTGCCCGGCACCCGGAGCGCCCGCACTTCAAGGATTATGTCGCGGGCCTCACGAGCGATTTCGTGCCGCTCGCGGGGGACCGGTCGTTCGCGGACGATCCCGCGATCGTCGGCGGGCTCGCGACGATCGACGGCCGCAAGGTCCTGCTGCTTGGCCATGAGAAGGGCGACGACACCGCCTCGCGCCTGAAGCACAATTTCGGGATGGCGAAGCCGGAAGGATATCGGAAGGCCATCCGCCTGATGCGACTTGCCGACCGCTTTGGTTTGCCGGTCGTCAGCCTGGTCGACACTCCGGGCGCCTTTCCCGGCGTCGAGGCCGAGGAGCGCGGGCAGGCTGAAGCCATTGCACGCTCGACCCAGGAATGCCTCGAGCTAAAGGTGCCGATGATCGCCGTAATCGTCGGCGAGGGTGGAAGCGGCGGCGCGGTCGCAATCGCGGCTGCGAACCGCGTGCTGATGTTTGAGCATGCGGTCTATTCGGTGATCTCGCCGGAGGGCTGCGCCTCGATCCTGTGGCGGACCGCGGACAAGGCCGCCGACGCTGCCGAGGCGATGAAGATCACGGCGCAGGACCAGCAGGCGCTGGGCGTCGTCGACCGGATCGTGACCGAGCCGCTCGGCGGTGCGCACCGCGATCCCGACCTTGCGATTCGGAACCTCAAGGAAGCGATTATCGAGGAGCTGAAAGGCTGTTCCGCGCTGGGCGGGGGCGAGCTCCTGCGGCAGCGGCGCGCCAAATATCTGGCTATGACCTGACGGTCACAACAGGAACCCACCGCCTTAATCTCACGTTCAAAGACGCGAGGGTCAGTTACGTGGCCGTAGCGAATGTGAAAGGTTGGTTATGCGTTCCATGTTCCTCCTGCTCGGCACTGCCGCGATGGTGGCGTCGCCCGTAGCGGCCTCGGCCCAGATCGCCGGCCGTGGGATCAATCCGCGCTATGTGCAGGAAGCCCAGCAGGATCACCCGAAGCTGGTGGAGGAGTTCGGCGGCGCCGAAACCGGGTCGCGCGCGGCGTACATCAACAGTGTCGGCCGCCGCGTCGCGGCCTATTCGGGCGTGTCCCCGGGCGCATACCGCTTCACTCTCCTCAATTCGGCGGTCGAGAACGCCTTCGCCGTGCCCGGTGGCTACGTCTACATCACTCGCCAGCTGATGGGGCTGATGGACAATGAGTCCGAACTGGCCTTCGCGCTCGGCCACGAAGTTGGCCACGTCGCCGCCAACCATGCGCAGGCGCGAGAATCCTATGCGCAGCGGAGCGGAATCTTCGGCGTGCTTGGTGCCATCCTTGGGAGCGTAATCGGCGGCGGATTCGGAAGCGCGGTTGCGCAAATGGCGACACAGCGTTCCCAGCTGGCGACGCTCAGCTTCTCGCGCGATCAGGAGTATCAGGCGGACACGCTTGGCCTGAGGTACCTCGTCTCGGCAGGCTACGACCCTGCCGGCGCAGCCGGAGTCCTTTCGGCAATCACCCGGGCAACTGCGCTTGAAGCCCGAGTGCAGGGCCAGGACAGCCGCCAAACGCCGGAATGGGCCAGCACTCACCCCTCAGCGTGAATCGCATGCAGCGCGCGCTCGCCGAAGCGCGGCAGACCGGGCGGTTGGGGAGCGGACTTCGCAACCGCGACCAGTTCCTGAGCCAGCTCGAGGGCGTCTACGTCGATGACGATCCCGCGCAGGGCGTCATCGAAGGCCGGACTTTCACCCATCCCGACCTGCGGATCTTTTTCGCAGTGCCGCAGGGTTATCTGATGCAGAACGGCACGACCGCCGTCTCGATCAGCGGAACGGCCGGGAAGGCGCAATTCAGCGGCGGCCGCTACAACGGCTCGCTCGAAAACTACATCACCCAGCTGCTCAGGGAGCTTGCGGGCAACGAGGTCCAGCTTTCCGTGCCCCAGCCGCAGCGGACCATGATCAATGGCATTCCCGCCGCCTACACGACGGGGCGCGCGGCAACGTCGTCAGGAACGGTCGACGTCAGCGTCTTCGCCTACCAGTGGAGCCCGAACACGGTTTATCACTTCGTGATGATCACCCGCGGCGGGCAGGGTGTCGGTCCGTTCGTGCCGATGGTGGAATCGATCCGGCGGATCACTCCAAACGAAGCCGCCGCCATCCGTCCGAGGATCATCGACGTGCATACCGTCGCGCCGGGCGAGACGGTGCAAGCGCTCGCGAGCCGAATGGCCTATCGGACCTTCCAGCTCGATCGATTCCTGGCGCTCAATAATCTGGCCGTCAACTCGAGGCTGGTGCCGGGCCAGAAAGTGAAGCTGGTCGTTTATGGGTCCCGGCGCGCCTGAACGCGGCCCCTGGCGCCGGGAACTCCGTTACGAGTTCTGCACTGCCTGTGAGATGTTGCTCCACATGCCACCGGCGCCGCCGCCCATTGCGCGAAGGCCACCCATCATCGCGATGACGATGAGTGCAGCGATCAGTCCGTACTCGATCGCCGTTGCGCCCTTCTGGTCGGTGCGCAGTCGCCGAAAATTCCTTCGGATAGCGTCCACGCCACCCTCCTCTGGTCCACGTCCACGACAGCCGATTACACCATTACGGGTTAACAACTGATGCGGCGCAGAGGTTAATACCGCTTCATCCATTTCCCGGAACAGCGGACGTCCAGGCGGCAAAGTGGAGCAGCTCGAACATCTCGGTGACACGGCCATCCTCGGCTCCGGACAGGAACTGTCGGCTTGCCGCGGCGATCGCTTCGCGGGTCAAAGGGCGACGAGCGCGCGATGCGAGGATGTTGGTCGCTCCCATTGAGCGCAGGTCGCGAACAAGGTCGGCCAGGCCCTTGTAGCTCACCTGGACGCGGTCCACGTCGACCACCGGCATTGTGAAGCCTGCCGACGACAGGAGCGAGGTGAAACCGGCCGGCTCGATGCGCGGATGCACGTGCGGCGTCGCGGCGCCCATCTTCTCATCGGCAGCCCGCATGGCGGATCGGAGGGCGGGCAAAGTGTCGCCCCCGGAACCGCACCGATGAACAGGGAATCCTCGCGCAGAGCGAAGCGGATGGTCAGGAGCGCGCGCGGAAGATCGTTAACGGTATCCAGCTCCCCGACCGCGACGCACAGGTCGTACGAGCCGGGTTCGAGCTGCATCAGCCCATCCGTTTCGAAGAGGTCGACCTGGTCCGCGATCTGCAGGAGCCGTTCTCGCCAGCCCGGGTTCGGCGGACCGACCAGAAGCCCCGAGCGAAACCGACGCTGCACTAACGACAGGCGCTCGATGATGTCCTCGAACGCACGTTCATGCAGGAACAGCTCCAGCCCGCGCCGGAGCGCGCGTTTCCGGCGTAATGCCCGCAGCTTCTGTTCGAATAGCTCGTCTGCCACGGGCGCTTGTGCGGCGGAGGATGAGCGGCGACAAGGACGGAGTGAGGGCGGGTGAGACTATTCGGTTCGCATTGAAGCAGGTGCTGGATTTCGCCCTGCCACCCCGTTGCGCGGGCTGCGGCACCATCGTCGCCGACCTGCACAGCTTCTGTCCGGAATGTCGGACCAGGGTCGAATTCCTCGGCGAGAGCGGCTGCTCGACCTGCGGAATCCCGCTGGAGGCCACGGACGCAGACACGTGCGGCTTTTGCATCGCCAAGCCGCCTCGCATCGGGCGCACACGGGCGGCGCTCGCCTATGACGAGCTTTCGCGAAGCATTGCGCTGCGCCTGAAACACGGGCGGAAAGTCGCGCTTGCGCGAACGATGGCGCGCTACATGGCGCCGCTGGTCCGATCGGATGGTGAGCCTCTTCTGGTGCCGGTTCCCTTGCATCGAAGCTGCCTGTGGTCGCGCGGGATCAACCAGTCAGCGCTGGTCGCCCGGGAACTTGCCAAGATGACCGGCCCGCGCACTGATCCCTGCCTCCTGAAGCGCGTGAAGCGGACGCCGGCGCTCAAGGGCATGAGCCCTCGCCAGCGACGGAAATTGGTCGCGGGCGCATTCAAGATGAAACCCGAGGCGGACCTTCAGGGGCGTACCATCGTTCTCGTCGATGACGTGCTGACGACCGGAAGCACCGCCAATGCCTGTGCGCGAGCGCTTGAGCAGGCAGGCGCCGGTCGCGTCGAACTGGTCAGCTGGGCGAGGGTGATCAAGCCGATGCAGTTGAGTTGAGCAGGAGCGAACGAGTGGCCCGGGTGGAGATTTATGTGAAGTCGACGTGCGGCTTTTGCTTTCGGGCGCTTCAGCTGCTCGAATCGAAGGGCGTCGACTATGAAGCGCACGAACTGACCTGGGGTAGCCCATTGCGGGAAGAGATGATCCAGCGCGCCAAAGGACGCACCACCGTGCCCCAGATTTTCATCGACGGGCAGCACATCGGCGGGTGCGAGGATCTCTATGCGCTGGACCGCGACGGCAAGCTGGAGCAATTATTGGCGGCCTGATGGTCAAGATCGCACTCTTCCAGTCGAATACGGGCATCGACCCCGCCGCCAATGCCGCGCGCATGGTGGACGCAATCGATCGCGCCGCGGACGCCGGCGCCGCAATGCTGTTCACGCCCGAAATGTCGGGGCTCCTCGATCGCGACCCCGAGCGGGCCGCGCACAACGTGCGGCTCGAAGAGAATGACGAAGTGCTCGCCGCGGCGAGAGAAGCGGCCCGCGAGAAGGAAATCTGGGTCCACATCGGTTCGCTCGCGGTGCGTACCGAGGGACGGCAGCTCGCCAACCGTGCCTTTGTAATTGACCCGCGAGGCGAGGTCCGGGCGCGCTATGACAAGATCCATCTGTTCGACGTCGATCTTCCCACGGGCGAGAGCTGGCGCGAGAGCAACGTCTACAAGCATGGCAGCGAGGCGGTGATCGTCGACGGTACGCCCGTGGGAAAGCTGGGCCTTACCATCTGCTACGATTTGCGCTTCCCGGCGCTGTTCGCTCGCCTTGCGGAGGCTAACGCCGATGTGATCGCAGTTCCGGCAGCGTTCACGGTCCCGACCGGAAAGGCGCACTGGGAAGTGCTCCTGAGGGCGCGCGCGATCGAAGCCGGCGTGTTCATCGTGGCTGCAGCGCAGTCAGGTCATCATGAGGACGGTCGCAACACCTACGGCCATTCGCTGGTCATCGATCCGTGGGGCGAGGTGTTGCTCGACATGGGCGAAGGAGCCGGTGTGAAGACGGTCGAGGTCGATCTGAGCAGGATCACGGACGTGCGCAGCCGCGTCCCGGCGCTCAGCCATCGCCGGCCCATCCACGAGGCGGTCGCGCGATGATCGTATTCGATCTCAAGTGCCTCGACGGCGGAGAAGTCTTCGAGGGCTGGTTCAGCTCCGGTGCCGACTTCGACGAGCAAACCGAGCGCGGGTTGCTGCAATGCCCTTATTGCGGGTCGGCGAAGGTCGAGAAGGCGCCGATGGCGCCGCTCGTCGGCCGGTCGGATGGGCCGCGCTCGGACGTGAAGGGGATGATGGCCGAATTGGCAGCGCTGCAGACGAAGATGCTCAGCAATTCGGAATGGGTCGGCGACAAGCTTCCGGAGCAGGCGCGCGCCATGCACCTAGGAGAGATCGAGCCGCGCGCGGTCCATGGCAAGGCGACCGCCGAAGAGACAAAGTCGCTGATCGAGGAAGGGTGCCGCTTCTCCCTCTCCCGCTTCCGGTGGTGCCGCCCGGCCAAGTGAATTGATAAAGCCGCGCCTCTTGCCTATTCCGGCGCTCGGCGGCTCCGTAGCTCAGCAGGATAGAGCGTCGGTTTCCTAAACCGCAGGTCGGGGGTTCGAGTCCCTCCGGGGCCACCAAATTGGTTCACAGCGGACAGGGCAATGGCTGTAGAACAGCACAAATCGAAGGGCGGAAACCTCTTCACTGACCATCCACGATCTCTCGGAATGACGTGGGCTCAGCATGGCGCCGGAGCGGCCAAGATCGGTTTCGAGCTGCTGGCTGTAGGGGGTGCTTGCCTGATCCACGCGATTGTACCGGGCTGGTTCACCGAAACGGCAGGCAGGAAGATTGTCGACCTCAGCGAGCACATCAAGAAGCGGCGCATAGGGGCGAAGAACCCGGAGCAATGGTCTGACTATGACATCTGACCGGCACCTGCCGGTCGCGATCGTCGGTGGCGGATTTTCGGGCACCATGGTTGCGGCGCATCTCGCGCGCAAAGGCATCGAATCCGTCCTGATCGACGGCGCGGGCCGAGCCGGCCACGGTGTCGCCTATTCAACCCGAGAACCAGCCCACGTCCTCAACGTCCGCGCCGAGGTGATGAGCGCCTGGGCGCACGACCTCGACCATTTCGTCCGGGTTGCGGAGGCGGACGGCGGGCATCGCCGCGACTTCGTTCAGCGGCAGCAGTTCGGGCGCTATCTGCGCGGAATCCTCAAGGACACGATCGACAGCGGCTGCCTGCGGCTGGTCGAGCGACAGGCCGTTGAAGCCGAGCCGGGCGAGGACGGCTGGACGCTCCAGCTGGACAATGGCGAAGAGCTCCGGGCGAGCGGACTCGTCTTGGCGATAGGCAACCAGCCGCCCGAGCCGCTGCCGTTCGGACGTGACAGCTCGCGGGTCATTCACAATCCGTGGAGCGGGGACGCCCAGGCGGCGGTCGAGGACCTGGCCGCGAGCAACGAGGACGTCCTGCTGGTCGGAACCGGCCTGACCATGGTCGATGCCGTGCTTTCGCTCGACGCGGCCGGGCACCGCGGACGGATTGTCGCGCTGTCGCGGCGGGGATTGATACCGCGCGGGCATACGGACTCCGCCCGGCACCGGTCGCCGCCGAGGACGTACCGCACGGTCATGTCCGAACGATCTGGCGCTGGCTCCGCAAGCGCGGCGCGGAAGTCGGCTGGCGCTCGGCCGTCGACGGGCTCCGGCCGCACAGCCACCGCCTCTGGCAGAGCCTTCCGCTGCACGAGCAGAAGAGATTTGCCCGTCACGCCCGGCCCTGGTGGGACGTTCATCGTCATCGCATCGCCCCGGAAGTCGCTGAGCGACTGCAAGGGCTGATTGCCGAAGGCCGGCTGCAAATCGTCGCTGGCCGTATCCAGTCTGTGACGGACGATGATCTTGGGCTGACAGTGGCTTACCGGCGGCGTGGGGCGTCGCGGCTCGACGAAGGCTGCTTCGCCTATATGATCAACTGTACCGGGCCGCTGGGAACCATTTCCCGCACGCGGGATCCATTGCTCAAGGGAATGCTCGCCGATGGACTGATCCGCCCCGACAACCTCGGGATTGCCCTCGACGTTGACGAAAGGTCGCGCGTAGCCGGATCCAACCGGGCCTGGGCGATGGGGCCGCTGACCAAAGGACGGTATTGGGAAATCATCGCGGTTCCCGATATCAGAGGGCAGGCGGCAGCGGTCGCGGACGATATTGCGATGGAGCTTGGGCGATGAGCGCGTTCGAACATGGCGAGCCGGAGGACGGCGACCTCGTCGAATCCTCTTCAACCGGCAAGATTCCGGAAGACGTGAGCGAGGCCATTCGGACCCTCATCCGCTGGGCCGGCGACGATCCCGAACGCGAGGGTCTACTCGATACTCCCCGGCGCGTTGCCAAGGCGTGGAAGGAATATGCGCGGGGTTATGAGGAGGATCCGGCGGTCCATCTCAGCCGCACGTTCCACGAGGTCGGCGGCTATGACGAGATCGTGCTGCTGAAGGACATTCCGTTCCAGTCGCACTGCGAGCACCACATGGCGCCGATCATCGGCAAAGCGTCGATCGCCTATCTGCCGGGCGACAAGGTGGTCGGCATCAGCAAGCTTGCGCGGGTACTCCACGGCTTTTCCCGCCGGCTGCAGGTGCAGGAGCGGCTGACGGCGCAGGTCGCGGACGCGATCTGGAATCATCTTCAGCCGAAGGGCGTCGCGGTCGTGATCGAAGCGAGCCATGCCTGCATGACCGCTCGCGGCGTTCAAACCCCGGCGTGATGATGACTACCAGCCGGATGATGGGGACTTTCCGCGCCGACGAGCGGAGCCGCCGCGAAGTGCTCGCGCTGATGGGATACTAATCCGCGTTTACTTTCGATTAATTACAGATAATCTCCCGCGCCGGACGACCTCGCCCACCTGTCGAAATGACGGGGCCGACCAACCGAGCGGGCGGCCAATTGTGGCAGACCCTCGTGTAGCTGAAGGGGGTACTTCCACATGAGATTGATGACGTGCACCGCCATCGCCGCCGCGATGATCCTATCTCTTCCGGGCTGTAAGCAGCAGGAAAGCGCCGCCGGCAACGAAGCTGCTTCAACCGAAGCGGCCGGCAGCCTTGCAGCGCTGAACGGCACCTGGAAAACCGATCGCGAAAGCGTGAAGTTCGAGCAGAAGCCCGACGAATATCTGCTGAAGGATGGCAGCTACAGCTGCAACACCTGCATCCCGCCGCTGACGACGCCGGCCGACGGTCAATTCCATCCGGTCAAGGACCGGCCGTACTACGACAGCATGTCGGTGAAGGTCGTCGACGACAAGACGGTCGAGTTCCATCGCAAGAAAGGCGACAAGGAAGTCTCTTCCAACGTCCTCACGGTCTCCGCCGACGGCAATACGGCAACGGCAAAGTTCCACGATGCAACGGTAACGCCCGCAGTCGACGGGCAGTCGACACTTAAGCGGGTTGGGCCTGCTCCGGCCGGTGCTCATGCCATTTCGGGTCAATGGACGCCGGAAAAGGTGAACGAGTATTCCGAAGAGGCGCTCAACGCGACGTACAAGATCGAGGGCAACAAGGTGAGCTGGTCCGGCCAGGGACAGTCCTACACTGCTGAAATCGGAGGTCCGGCGGTTCCGATCACGGGAGACATCGGAGGAACCACCGTCCAGGTCACTCAGGACGGCGGTGCGCTCAAGGAAACCTTTACCCGCGACGGCAAGGTCGTGAACGAGACGGCGACGACGGTATCGGCCGACGGAAAGTCGCTAACTTGGGTGAGCAGCGATCCTCGAGACGGCTCGAAGGTCACTGGCACGGCCAACAAGACCAACTGAGTTGGGGAGGCGCGCCGGGCGGTTCGGGGGATCCGTCCGGCAGCTCCCATGGAGACCATCCTCGCAATCCGCGTTGAATGGCCATGGCAAAGAAGCCTGAGCGCAAGCAGAAGCTGAAGGTCTTCGTGACCCCGATCGGCTTCCACGACGCTTATGTCGCGGCGCCAAGCCAGAAGGCCGCGCTCGAAGCTTGGGGCGCGGATTCGAACATCTTCGCGCAAGGGATCGCGGAGCAGGTCACCGACCCGAAGCTAATGGAAAGGCCGCTCGCCAGTCCCGGCAAGGTAATCAAACGGGTGCGGGCAAGCGCGGACGAGCACTTCGCCGAACTGGACCGGGCGGCGCCGAAGAAGGCGAAGGACAGCGGCAAGGTCGTCGCGCTCAAGCCGAAACCGAAGTCCAGGCCGAAGCCGAAACGGGACGAGCTCGAGGCTGCCGAAAAAGCGCTCGAGAAGGCCGAGAAGAAGCAGCGCAAGAAGCTCCGCGAGATTGACGATGAGCTGCAGGCGCTCGAGCGCAAGCGCCGCGATCTACAGCGAAAGCATGAGGCCGAGCGGGACTGGCTGTCCGAAAAGGCGGAACAGGCTCGTTCGAGCTACGAACGGGCCATGCGCGACTGGAAGGGCTAATCCGGCAATCATCGCAAATCCCGGCCGCCAACAACCATTTGTTCACCCTCATGGCGCATCAGGAAGGCGGGAAGAGCGTATATAGATGACTCTATCAGTCCAACTTGCTGAACCGCAGACCGACCGCAGGCGGGCGAATCGCGCTGCCCTGCGCCTTAACGCCACGATGCGCGAAGCCGGCCGAAGCCGGGTCCAGGCGCGGCTGATCGATATTTCGACTCACGGATGCCGGATCGAGTGCGCTTCGGGCGCGTCTTCCGACACGTGGGTATGGCTCAGCATCGCGGGGCTGGAGACGCAATATTGCCGCGTCGTCTGGCGCCACCAGGAATTTGCAGGGCTGGAATTCGTGACTCCGTTGGCCGAGCCGGTGCTCGAGCGGCTGCTGTCCGACCAGCATCACTTGAGCGAGGCATCGATCAACGAACTGCGCGACATCGCCAGCCGCACTCACCGCCTTGCGAACAAGGACAAGAATACGGACGCCGAACTTCTCGCCGAGCTGTCCGACAAGTGCGCGGTCGAAGCGGTGATCGAGGGGCTACGGCTCGGCGAGGCCGAAGCGCAGTCCAACAACTCCAGGAAGTAATAACGGACAAAGAAGAGGGGCGCCGCCCGGGTGAGCGACGCCCTTAATTGTTCGTGATCAGGCGGCCTTTGCCTGCCCGTTGAGGATCGGCGCGATTCCGCCTGCTTCCTCGATTCGTGCGGCGAGCGACCCGCGCGGCAGGTCTTGCTTCAGCGCCCAGGCGAGGACCGCTTCGAGCTGCGAGATGGTCGCATCGTCGCACATGCCGTCGAAAGCGAGCTTCACGACGGGCTTCATCGGCGAGCGGAGCTGGATCTTCAGCCCTTGGTCTTCGACGAGCTTGAGATATTCGTCCGCGCTTTCCTCGGCATCGAGAGCGAAGTCGTAAGCTGCGCTCAGGCCTTCGTAGAGAGCGAGGTTGCTGCGGATCTTTGCCATCCGGGCTTCGTCGGCCTTCGAACGGACTTCGGCCAATTTGTTCTGCAAGGTTCCCTCCGGTCCACTGGTTACGACAACAGCATCTTTGGCGATCGCTTCGGCAGATTTCTCGACAGGTTCTTCGGCAATTTCCTCGTCATGGATGGGGTCTTCGACCACTTCTTCCACGACGGCTTCTGGTTCCGGCGCCATCTCTTCCTCGAATGCCTCTTCGGCCTCGACTTCCGGTTCCGGCTCCGAAGCGACTTCGGGTTCGGCTGATGCTTCCAGCTCGGCTTCCTGCTCGACGGCTTCCGGCTCGGACTGAAGCTCGTCCTCGGTGGAGGGGAGCTTCGGATCCATCTTCACGATGTTCCCGTAGAAGCCCTCGACGCCGGCCAGGGCATCGAAAATCTTAGCGGAGAAGCCAGGGCGCCTGGGTTTCGCTTCGGGTTCCGGCGCCGGCTCGGGCTCGGCTTCAAGGACTTCGGCTTCGGGCTCGACGACCTCGGCTTGCGGCTCTTCGAGCTCGGCGGATTCCTCGACCAGCTCAGCGGCCGGTTCAGCCGCTTCTTCGACAGGCTCGACGATTTTCTCTTCGGCGACTTCGGCAACTTCGGCGTCCTCGGCCGCCACTGGCTCTTCGGCGGCAGCGCCGGCGCCTTTCAGGCTGACGAAGCCATAAACGTAGTCGATCCACTTTCCGGTCGAACTGAACGGCAGCAGCGTGATCCAGCAATGCGTCGTCGAATCGCCTGACGGGAAATTGTCTTCAAAAGCGATCGGCTGGCGTGAGCTGGCGACGATCGGAAGCTGGTTGGCGATGCAGGAGAGAAGGGAGGGGCGCGCAGCCTCGCTGATCCTTTCGATCTTCTGGTTGCCGTCCTTCAGGGCGTGGCCAAGGTGGCGGATATCGGCATCGTCGCCGCCGCCCATGACTTCGAGGAGGATGCTGCAGGGCCCCGCGTCGGAGATTTCGAGGGGGTCAAGGTCGCGGATCGGCGGAAACGGGCGGTCTCCGCGAATGGAAAGCCAGTAGTTGAAGACCGTAGCGTGCCGGCGCCGTTCCGCAGGAGAAATCTCCTTGAACGCGTCCAACAGCGCCTCGGCCGATGTATTGTCAACTGCCTTCATGTCGCCAACGGGCGCACCCATCGAACCCTCCGCGTATCTACCCCGCGCATGGTTTGCCCGCGTGACTCTTAGAAAAGGTTAAAGCGGTGGCGACTTTGACGAATTCTGGGGACAGCCGACGAGTATCCTTGGCTGCCCCGCAGGCCTTCAGCGCCCTCAGAATGAGCAGTTGTTCGGCTGTGGCTCATCGTTCCGCCTGGTCGATCCAACCGGAAGGAATTGCGTCGCGACCGTTTCCGCAGCCGCTCCGGATTCATTCTTCAGCAAATGAGCATGGTCACCGCTGTCGACGAAGCCCTCGCCGGCGCGGTAGATTTTCGGCTGGCACAGGGGATCGTCGCTTTCGTACACGGTGATCTCACCGAGGGTCACCGTGATCAGGCTCGGCCCCGGGTGCGAGTGCCAGCCGCTCTGTCCGCCGATAGCGATCGAATTCCGGACGACGTAGATGTCGGAGTCGTCCTTCGTGTCGATTTTGACGTCCCACTTGTCTGTCTTGTCGCCCTTCACCTCGAGCGGTGGGAAGGCGCCTTTGAATGTTTGCACGGCGCTGAAGCCGGAGGCCGGGGTTGCAAGCGCCGGCGCGGAAATCCAAGCCGAAGCGAGCAGGGTTCCGGTAGCAAGCAAGATTTGGTGATGTTTCATCGCTGCTCTCCCACATAATTCCAGTCACGAAGACTGTGCTGCTGGATGTTAATCTGCTAGGTCGGCAGCATGATTTATTGGTGATCTATTGCCGATCATGGACGATCTTGTACATCCAACGACGAGCGCGCGCATCGATCTCGCCAACGAGCGGGATTTCGACATTGGAAATATTAGGATCAGACCGGCAGAACTTGCCGTAATAGCCAATGACGAGCGTCACGAGCTGCAGCCTCGGGTGATGCAGGTCCTTGTTGCGCTTGCGCAGGCCCGTCCATCGGTCGTGTCCCGGGACAAGCTGATCGAGCAGTGCTGGGAAGGCCGCATCGTCGGCGACGACGCACTCAACCGCTGCATTCTCGCTCTGCGCCATCTCGCGCAGGAGATCAATCCGCAGCCATTCGCGATCGAAACCGTGGCTCGCGTTGGCCACCGGCTGATCGAGAACGGCGCCGAACGGGAGGCGGCACCGCAAACAAGCCGATCAGGACGATGGCGCCTGGCCGCGGCTGCGCTGGTCCTGTTCCTCGTCGCTATAGCGGGGCTCGTGTTCTGGCAGCAGCGCGGGATCGCTTCGGAGTCGGCCTCGATAGCGGTCTTGCCGTTCCGGAACCTGTCGAGCGGCGAGCCCTATTTCGCGGAGGGCGTAGGCGAAGAGATCATGGGGCAGCTCGCTCGCGAGCCTGCTTTCCGCGTCGCAGGCAGCGCTTCGGCGGCGCAGTTCAGCGGCCCAGCCGACCCGCGCAAAATCGGGCGTGCGTTGAACGTCGACTATATCCTCGAGGGCAGCGTGCGGCCGGACGCCGACCGGGTGCGCATCAATGCCGCTCTCATCCAGACGAAGGACGGAGTGCGGCTCTGGTCCGAGACGTATGACCGAAAGCTCGACGACATCCTGGAAGTGCAGGGTGCGATCGGCCAGGCGGTGGCGAGCGAGCTTCGGAGAGCGCTGGTCCATTCATCGGCCGCGCGCGTGCGGGTGAATGGCAAGGCGTACGCGCTCTATTTGAATGCGCGCGGCATTCTCCGGTCGGGCAATCCGGAGTCGGGCCGCGACGCTGTCGATCTGTTGCGTGAGGTCATTCGGTTGGATCCCACCTTTGCTCCCGCCTGGTCGAGCCTGGCGCAGGCCTTGATGCTCGATGGCTCGACTAAGGGAGACGAAGGGCTGGTCGCCGTGCTGCCGCAGGCCCGAGATGCGGTGGGTCGGTCCTTGCGCCTGGATCCCAACGATCCCGATGCGCATGCAATTCTCTCGATACTGCTCGGTTCGGACGGTCCGGAAGCCATCGCGCACCAGCTACGTGCCGCGGCGCTCGATCCCACGTCCGGAGAGGGTCTCCTGCGGCTCGGGCTCTCGCATCAAGCATCGGGCGAGTGGGCGGAAGCGACAGCAGCCTTCAGCCGTGCTCATAAGCTAGACCCCGTCTGGTCAGACCCAGTGCGCGTCATGTTGGATCATGTGGCGCAATTGGGCGACCGTCGCGCCGCCGAAGCCGTAATCAATGAAGGGATGACCGACGATCCAATGATCAGGCAATTCGCGCTTGCCCGGGTCGCGCGCCTGGTCGGCGACTTTTCGGAAGGCGCGCGTGGGTGGTCGGCGCTCGCAGAGGGGCAGACGCGATGGGCGTCGCCGTCCAAGCTGAGCCTGCAAGATACGTTGTTTATGCTGAACCTATCGAAGGACCGGCCTTCGCGCCCGGCAAGGCCCTTCGTCGGACAGGCCCGTGTAATACCTGCGCGAATCTGGATAACCGCTCCCCGTCACCCGCGGAGTGGCAAAAGCGGAATCGGTCGTGGGCCGCCGAACTCGTATATCGCGATCAGAACGTGATAGCCGCGAAGCTGATGTTGCGCGCCGGACGGGCGCGCGAACTTGCCGCCACGTTTGACACGCCCACGGGACTGCTGGGCGTGCGCCACGGACAGGCGCTTGGGACCTGCTATCTTCAGAGCGCTGCCATTGTCGCGGCAGCACTGCGCGATGTTGGCCGTCGCCCTGAAGCCGACGCATTGCTCCGCGAAGCCGATGGGCTGATCCGGCGAGCCTATGCTCGTGGGAGGGTCCCGCTGTGGTTCGAGGACGATGCGGCCGGTGTCTGGGCCCTGCAGGGTAAACGCGCGGCCGCGGTTGCTGCGCTTGAACGGGCCCTGCGTCGGGGCTCTGTCCACGCGACGCGGACTGATCTCCTAAAACTGGAGGATGAGCCGGCCTTGCTTCCCCTCCGCGGCGATCCGGGGTTCGAAGCCGTGCGGTCCAAGTACGAAGCGCATTTTGCCAGGGAGCGGCAGGAGACAGCGCGGGTACTCAAGATTGCGGTCTGAGACCGCGTCCGGAGCAGTTCGATCGGATCGTGGTCTGTGTCGATCCGGAGCCGATCGCCGGATCGCGCGGACGCGATGGCGAGACGCGGTCGAGAATTCCGCGATGGTGCACTTTAGTTTGCAATCTTGATCAAGGTTGTGGAAGGAGGAGATGATTGGAGTGAGCGATGATCTTTCTTCTCGCCGCCGTCGTGCAGACCGTAACCGTGCAGCGTTCGGACGTCATCGACCTCACCATTCCTCAGCCGTGCGAGCAGACGAAGGCGGACCAAGAGGTCGTCGTTTGCGCGAAGCGGGGTGAGAGTCCTTACAGGTTGGGGGAACTGCCGCCGGCGAAGCGCCAGGCGCTGCCTGACGCGCAGGTGAAGATTGCGGGCGGCGTGAGCGCGGGGGCAGAGACTGAAAGCATCGATGTCGGAGGCTTTTCATCCAACCGGCTGATGTTGCGGTTCAAGATGAAGTTCTAAGGTCGGACCGAGTCAGTTATCACCGTAACAGATGTCGCAGATGGCGACTTCATCGGTAATCACACTCTCGTTGACCCCGAAGGAATTGTGGTAACTTGCACAGATCGCAAGCGGTGGAGGTCTATAGTTCACCGGCGGCTGCAATTCCTTGGCGAGCGTCGCTTTGTGCCAAGCTTCGAACTCTTCTTGGGAAAATGCCATCGCGACCTCCGATCAAGTCGGATAGCAGTGGCTGGTTAATCAAGATCGTATGAGAGGAAGCGGCCCGGTCCGGGGGGGCATTGGCCGGGCCGCTCCAGGCTACTCAACGGGGATGGGAAGCATCCGGGGGTCGAAAACCCCTGAAATCCGCCAGAGTTCCTACAGTTAATGGGAGCAGAGCGCTGGACCGCGCCCTTCGAAGCGGTCCGGACCGCCATTTGGGGGCGCCGACCGGACCGCTTCCCCTACCGTTACAATGGGCAACGCACGGAAGGGGAGCCGCGCCACCGCCCTCCTGAGCCGGTGGCGAGACTCGGGCGATTCCGTAGCGCAAGGCCACGGAAGTCGCGACTAACAAAAATCAAGAATTGCGAGGGGTAGGACCCGCACCCATCGGAGGTGTCGAAGCTCTAAGGGCGGCGAGTCCCGTGCGCATTCTACACCTCCGTGAATCACGACGAAGTTATCCTCGGATAAGGGAAAGAAGATGGATTTTGCCGACTCGCGGCCTGTGAGCGGGTCCGTAGTGATCTAGGCAGTCGCAGCGCGCTGTTCGCGGGTTGCTTCCAGTTCGCCGATCTTGCGCGAGGCAATCCAGAGCGCCGCCAGTGTGAACGGCGGGACGACGTAGAGCGAGAAGATTCCCGTCGCCAGGCTCCCGGTCAGCGCAGCGACCTTCCCGGCGAAATACGGCCCAGCGCGAGACCGACCAGGGACGTGCCGAGCACGTAGGTCGCGCCCGCTGTTCCGCGCATGCGTGGAAGAACCACGTCCTGAAGCGTTGCTATCGCTGCTCCGACCCAGAGCGCGCTGCAAAGGCCGACGTATGGGGCAACGATGTAGAAGTTCGCCAGATTGTCCGTCGTGAAAAGGAAGAAGACGGCGGGTGCGGGAAGGATGATCGCGGCCATGTTCACGTAGAGACGGCCGGCGGCGTGACGCTGCCGGAGCTTGTCGCTGACGATTCCGCCAAGGATCACTCCGATTGCCGATGCGGCTGCCGCGCTCCAGCCGAAGATGGTCGAGACTTCCTCCGCTGCCGTAACGCCTTGCATGATCATCGCTGCGTCGGTTGGGCCGGTATAAAACGTCCTGAGGACGTAAGGCGGGATCCAGAAAGCCACGGCGTAGGTCATGAAGCTGATGCTTCCGAAGGCGATGGTCAGCGTGACGACCATGGGCGTTCCCCACAGCAGCCTGTGGGTGGCAGGATCGCGGCGCTTCAGCGACTGGGTCCAGCTGAAAATCGCGTAAATGCCAGTCCACCATGCGATCCATTGCGGCCAGTCCCCCGTCAGCGTCGCAAGTGCGAATGCGCCAGCAGCGCAAACTGCGAGGGCGATGAGGTTCGGAACGAGGACACCGAGCCTCGCAGCGCTGATCAGCGTCAACGGCGGGAGGATCGCGGCGAGTTCGCGCCCGAATTCACTCCACGCGTTCGGGCGGACAATGTCGGATGGATGGCCGTCGATCGCACCGCGCAAAGGTTCCCTCAGGCTCCAGATCCAGGCTGCGAGAACGAGGCCGGGAAGGCCGACCGCGAGAAAGGCCGCCTGCCAGGGCGCGAGACCGAGCGGGGCGCTCAGCGCATCAGGAAATCGCCGTCCCCATTCCGCCAGCACGTACCCGCCGATGGGGAGTGCGATTCCTCCGCCGATGTAGAGGCCGCTGGAGTAGATCGACAAGGCAGTCGCGCGGCGTTCCTTCGGGAAATAGTCGGCGATCATCGAATAGGCGGCGGGTGACGCGCTCGCCTCGCCGATGCCGACGCCGATGCGTGCGGTGGCGAGCATGCCGAAGCTTTGGGCAAAGCCGGACATTGCGGTCATCGACGACCAAAGCGCGAGGCCGATGGCCATCAGTCGGCCGCGGTACCAGCTATCTGCCAAGCGACCGAGCGGTATGCCGAAGAGTGAATAAAAGACCGCGAAGGCCGTGCCGTAGAGGAAGCCGATCTGCGCGTCGTCGAGCTTCAGGTCCGCCTTGATGCTCTCCGCGAGGATGGAGACGATCTGGCGGTCTATGAAGTTGAAGACGTAGACGACGACGAACAGGATGAGCGCGTACCAGGCGTACGCGGTCACACGGGGCCGCCAGCTTCCTTATTCATAGCTCGCGCTCTCCCTCACGAACTCGACAAAGATGACGGGGCGGCACAGAAACGCAAGCCGGCCTATTGCTTGAGGGAGAAGCCCATGTTGCGTTCGAGTCTGCTTGTATTTGCACTGGCCGGTTGCGTTCCGATGGCCCGCCAGATGCCGTGGTCGCGACAGCAAACCTTCTCGACAGCAATGGAGCAGCGATTGGGACTGTGCGCATGTTCAGCGAGCCGACGGGGATCATGCTGCGCATCAACGCGAGCGGATTTCCAGCCGGACAGCATGGCGTCCATCTCCACTCGGTCGGAAAGTGCGAAGCGCCGAAGTTCACGAGCGCGGGGCCGCACTGGAACCCAACCGAGAAGAAGCACGGGCATCGGAATCCCGCCGGCTACCACATGGGCGATCTCGGGAATCTCGGCGTCGGAGCGGACGGAAAGCTGGTCGTCGCGTTGCTCGTGCCTGAAGCAACTCTCGACGGAATCCGCGACGCGGATGGAACGGCACTGGTGCTGCACGCGAAGGCGGACGACGAGGTAACGGACCCAAGCGGGAACAGCGGCGACCGCATCGCCTGCGCGGTGCTCTGAGTCGTCTTTCGCGAGGGTGCGCAGAGGTCTATTAAGCGCGGCGCTGACCTCATCGAAAGGGGGTGCGCAATGACCGCATTCAACACGGTTCGATTCAACCTGAAGCCCGGGCGCGAGCAGGAGTTCCTGGATGCGCATCAAAAGGCCGACCGCAACTGGCCGGGCCTGAGGCACGCCAACCTCATCAAGACCGGCGACCAGAGCTACTGCATCATCGGCGAATGGGACGACATGGACAGCCTCGCCAATGCGCGGCCGTTCATGCTGCAGACGCTGGAGACGTTCCGCGACACGCTGGAGGGTGACACCGACCCGGTTTCAGGGCCGGTCGTGCTCGAAGTGAAGTAGCCCGCCTGACGCGGGTTAAATTCTACGACTGGAAGTACTCGCCCTTCTGCATGAAGGTGCGGGCGATCCTCGATTACAAAGGCGTGCCGTACGAGCGCGTGACCCCGCTCGGCTCGACGATGCTGAAGCTTCGGCGACGGGGGAAGACGGGCAAGGTGCCGGCCGTCGAGATCGACGGGGAGTTGATCGTCGATTCCACAGACATCGCCTATGCTCTCGACGAGCGCTTTCCGGACCCGCCGCTGCTGCCGACGGACGCGCGCGAGCGCGGGCTTTGCCATGCGCTGGAGGATTGGGCGGACGAGAGTCTCTATTTTATCGGGCTTTATTATCGGTGGTTCGAGGCGGAGGGACGCAAGGCGATCCCGGCTGCGTTCGGCCAGTCCTTGTCGGGGCGAGCCCTCTATTGGTTCTACCAGCGGCGGATCCTCGGGCAGGTGCGAGGGCAGGGCACACTCCGCAAATCGCCGCAGCATGTCCGCAGGGACCTCGAGCGGCACCTGGATGCGATCGAGGGGATGCTGGCGGCACGACCGTATTTGTTGGGCGACCGGCCGTATCTTTGCGACTTCGCGCTTTGGGGGCAGCTCAATTATCTGAACCGGACGCCGGTCGGCGGACAGGCGATCAGGCCCGACAGACGATTGGGTCGTACATCGTGCAGATGAAGCCGGCGGCCGAATAAAGAAGCCCGGCCGGATCGCGCCGGCCGGGCCCTTCGGGAGAAGAAGTGTATTATTTCTTCTGCTTCAGTTTCTGGCGATTGACGATGTCCGCAAGCGCCTTCGAGCCGCTCTTGGCGGTGCAGGTCGCATCGCCGTTCTTGCGCTGCTCGGCGAGTGCGGCGACGGAAAGGTCGCAGACGTTTGCGGCGACGCTGATCGGCGCCTGTACGGTGACAGGAACGCTGAGGTTGTTCAGCGCCGCGATCTGAGTGTCGTTGAGGAAATTGTTGAGCAAGGTCACGTCCTGAACGGTGACGTTGACGAGGCCCTGCGAGTTGCCAACCTGGCCGACTGCCGGAGCGGAAAGGGTCGCCGCGGCAATCGCGGCGGCAAAAATCATCTTACGCATGTTCAACTCCTGTCTGGGCAAAGAACAGACGCGGACGGTCCCGCGCTTCTGCCCACCTCAATTCCGAGGTGTGCGAGGTTGAACGGCCAAGTACTTGATTGTTTTCGTCTTTGCGGTGGGTTGAGGCATCGTTGAGGCATGCCGCAACCGGCACAAATCTATCGCTTCCTCTCAAGGCGAATAACCAGGCGCGACTGAGCCCAGAGCTCGCAGGGGTGCCCGTCGACCATGTTTTTCGCAGCCTCGATCGCTGTCTTGTCATCCTCCGCGGCGATCCACTCCGCGGACGAGACTTTCCCCACCCCATCGAGGCAATAAAGCCTGTAGGTTCCCACTGTTCTAAACCTTCGTATCCGTGCCGCCGAAGCGACGTTTCGGATGGCCAACGAGCCGTTACGCAGACGGTTTGACCGGTTGCGACGAGCCGTTGCGAGGAGTCGCCGATTGGCGGATTTATTGGATTTCTTTCGGGTCCGGACATGCAAACGGCCCGGCCGGATCGCTCCGGCCGGGCCGCATGTTTTACGCGTTACAGGCGGTTAACCGCGGTAGGTGTTGGCGCGGCGGATTCGAACTTCGCTGACGGCGCCGCGATAGTCGACGTTGCAGCGGAAGCTCAGGTCGCCGGTCGCTGCGTAGCCCTGGTTGTGATAGCCGTACGCCTGGCCATTGGGCGGATAGGATCCGCCGTTGCTGTCGATCAGGCCGGAGACGCGGAGGCCACTGCGGCGGCGCTCAACGTTGGTGATCGCGGTGACGCGCATGTTCATGCCGTAGCCCTGGTTGTAACCGCGATTGTTGTTGTAGCCGTAGGCGTTGCCATAGGGCTGGCCGTAGCCATTCTGCGGGCGATACTGCGCGTTGGCCTGGGTCATTGCTGCGCTCGCGCATTGCTGAACCGCGGTGCGGTCGCTCACGTTGTAGCGATTGCCGAGCAGCTGGCCGATGATCGCGCCGAGACCGCCCTGGTTCTGGTTCTGGTAGCCATATCCATAGGCCTGCTGACCATAACCCTGCTGATAGCTCTGTTCGGGGGGATAATATCCGTAGCCCGGCTGGCCGGGAGCTGGCTGCGGGTAGGCAGGCTGCTGCTGGGGATAGCCGTAGGGGTAGGGCGTCTGCGCCATCGCCGGAGCCGCAAGGCCGCCAATCACCGCAGTTGCGGTCAAGAGTTTCGTGAACATTGTCATGGAAAAATTCCTCGTCTCGCCCAGGAAATGCCGGCGAGTTCAAATAAAGAACGAACATCGGCACGAAGAGATGCATGAACCTAAAACAACAAAGCCCGGACAGCGGCGAGGACTAAAGTCACTCAGCAGCTGCCCGGGCTCGGCCCCTTGCGAGCAAGAACGCGGGCGGGGAATACTTCCCCCGCCTCTGACCGATTAGACCGTCTGTAGATTCAACGCACAGGGAGCGTTGTTATTGGTGCCCGTCTCATAAGAGAGACGCTGGCCAACCGTCGGGAGACGATCCTTTTCCCAGCCAATCGCGCTCTTTTCGAACGGGATGATGTCGCTTCCCACTTCCGGCTTGATTTCGCCGTGGCCCTTGATGGTGTCGAACGACTTTACGGTGCCAAATAGCTTCATGCTGAGTTCCTTTGTGGGCACACGCCAAAATTGGCGCGGTGCCTGCTAGGAGACGTTAAAGAGGGAGGAAGGTGCGACTTAGCGCCAAAAACCGTCGATTGCGACTGGTAGCCACACGTAAATGGACTTCTATTCGGCAAATGACAAGTGGCAATCCCAAAATAAATTCAAGCAAACTCGCAATATAATTCATCCATGTTCGTTCAGAGATAACTAGTAAATCTGTACGAGATGCCTTATATCATCCTCGTAATCTGTTGATAAGTACGCATCCAAATGATTGGATAAGCTGTCTTGTCCTTCAGACCACGGGACGTTCAATCGGGAATGTTTCGGCAATCAGGACATTTTCCCATGAAATATTTTGGAACCGTCAAGTCGTTTGACGAGAAAACCGGTCACGGCTTCATCATTCCCGAAACCGGTGGCGAGGCTCTCCGGTTCGCGCAAGGCACGGGGTCCTGGACCCACGTAGCTCCGCCGCGGGCAGGCCAGCGCCTGTCGTACGATGTGCACCACACCAACGGTATGCCCAACGCCGTAAACCTCGCTACGATCTGAGCCGCGCTGCGACGCGTCCGGAAGCGAAACTGACCGAAGCTCACCTCCCGGGATTTACTCCCGTGCCGGGCGGTCTCTCACGAGCATTTCGTGGAGCATGCGCCACTGGCCGTCGGCTTCCTTCCGCCAGATCATGACGCCGCGATACCAGGTCGGCTGGTCGTTGCCGGCGGCGTAGCGGGCGCGGATCTGGACGTAGGCGAGGTTGCCCTGGATTTCGGTGCGGATGGGCTTGATCGCGGTGTCGTGAAGCGGGCCGAGCGTGCGCGCGACCTCCGTGAGCTCGGCGCGGCCGGTGACCGGCGCTCCATCACCTTCCTGGAACACGGCGTCCTTCGTATAGTCGCCGACCCAGGCCATCGGGTCATTGCCCTGGAGATGGGCAATCAGCCTCGCTTCGGCCGCGCGAAGCTCTGCCGTCGCTGAGGGCGCAGCGGGCGCTTCTTCCTTTGCCGGTGAGCAGGACGTGGCCGCAGCCAGCGCGACAAGCGCGATCATGAGCTTCATCGTCTCCTTCCCCTGACACGAAATGCCGAGCGCAGGCGAGCGCTTTTGCCGTAGCAGATGCGAACCAGTGCGTAGAGCCATTGAACGCCGGTCGGCATGCGAGCGAACAGTCTAAACCAAGCAGCGAGGGGCGTCAGGAAGCGAAGCTGGTCTGAAGCTCACCACGATTTGGTTTACAAACCAGTCCGAGACCTCACCAGTGAAGAGCGGCGCAAAGTCGCATTTACGGCCGCACAAGCTTGGGGCGCCGATACCATATTCGATGACTTGGTTCGTGCACTGACGACCAATGACAACTCTGCATTCGACTAACTGGCAGCGGTTCTCACTTCGCCGCAATCAAATCCGGCTGATCCTCATCCGCTAACGCCTTCGCCGTCTTCCGCTTCGTCTTCTTCGGCGCGCTCTCAACCACTTCTGGCTTCACGCTCGCGCGTTCCAATAGCGGCTTCAAATACTGGCCCGTGAATGAGTTCGCGCTCGCGGCGATCGCTTCCGGCGTTCCCTCAACCACAATCTTCCCGCCATTCACGCCTCCGCCAGGGCCAAGGTCGATCACGTGGTCGGCGGTCTTGATGACGTCGAGGTTGTGCTCGATCACGACGACTGTGTTGCCGGTCTCGACCAGGCGGTGGAGCACCTCCAGAAGCTTACGCACGTCCTCGAAATGCAGGCCGGTGGTGGGCTCGTCGAGGATGTAGAGCGTCTTGCCGGTGGCCCGCCGCGACAATTCCTTCGACAGCTTCACGCGCTGCGCCTCGCCGCCGGACAAGGTCGTCGCCTGCTGCCCGACCTTGATGTAGCCGAGGCCGACTTCCTGAAGCATGCGCATCTTGTCGCGGATGCCGGGGACGGCCTTGAAGAATTCGACCGCATCCTCGACCGTCATGTCGAGGACGTCGGCGATCGACTTGCCCTTGAACTTCACCTCCAGCGTCTCGCGGTTGTAGCGGGCGCCGTGGCAGACGTCGCAGGTGACGTAGACGTCGGGCAGGAAGTGCATCTCGATTTTCAGCAGGCCGTCGCCGGTGCATTTCTCGCAGCGGCCGCCCTTGACGTTGAAGCTGAAGCGGCCGGGCTTGTAGCCGCGCGCCTGGCTTTCCGGCAGACCGGCGAACCAGTCGCGGATCTGGGTGAAGGCGCCGGTGTAGGTCGCCGGGTTGGACCGCGGGGTGCGGCCGATCGGCGACTGGTCGATGTCGATGACCTTGTCGAGGTTGGCGAGGCCGTCGATGCCGTCGCACGGGCCGCAGACGATGCGCGCACCGTTCAGAACGCGGGCGGCGCCGGCGTAGAGCGTGTCGATGGTCAGCGAGGACTTGCCCGAGCCGCTGACGCCGGTGACGCAGGTGAAGGTGCCGAGCGGGAACTTCGCTGTCACGTCCTGGAGGTTGTTGGCGCGGGCGCCCTTCACGGTGACGAACTTGCCGGTGCCCTTGAGGCGCTTCTTCGGGAGCGGGATTTCGCGGCGGCCGCTCAAATAGTCGGCGGTGATGCTGGTGGTGCAGGCGAGAAGCTCTTCGAGCGTTCCCTGGCAGACGATTTGGCCGCCATGGACTCCGGCGCCCGGGCCCATGTCGATGACATGGTCGGCGTGGCGGATCGCGTCCTCGTCATGCTCGACGACAAGCACGGTGTTGCCGAGGCCGCGAAGGCGCTTCAGCGTTTCGAGGAGGCGGTCGTTGTCCTTCTGGTGAAGGCCGATCGATGGTTCATCGAGGACGTAGAGGACGCCCGAGAGGCCGGACCCGATCTGCGACGCGAGGCGGATGCGCTGGCTCTCGCCGCCTGAGAGCGTGCCCGACGTGCGGTCGAGGTGGAGATAGTCGAGGCCGACATTGTGGAGGAAGCCGAGGCGCGCGTTGATCTCCTTCAGAATAACGTGCGCGATTTCCCGCTGGACTGGGCTGAGCTTGTCCTCGAGGCTGCCAAACCAGGCGAAAGCGTCGGCAACGGAGCGGCGTGAGGAGAGGGAGATGTCCTCGCCGGCGATCTTCACGCTGAGCGCCTCGGGCTTGAGGCGGGCGCCTTGGCAGACCTCGCACGGGCGGCTGGCCTGGTAGCGGCTGAGCTCCTCGCGCATCCAGGTGGATTCGGTCTGCAGCATCCGGCGATTGAGGTTGCCGATGACGCCTTCGAACGGCTTCTTCACCTCGTAGGACTTGCGGCCGTCGACGAAGCGGAGGGTGACGGCGCGGCCCTTGGTGCCGTGGAGAATGACGTCCTGCGCCTCCTCCGGAAGCTGGCCCCAGGGCGTTTCGAGGTCGAAGTCGTAGGCGCGTGCGAGCGAGCTCAGCACCTGCATGTAATAGGGCGAGGGCGGATTAGACTTTGCCCAGGGGACGACCGCGCCCTTCTTGATCGAGAGCGCGTGGTTGGGGACGACGAGGTCCTCGTCGAAGATCAGCTTCTCGCCGAGGCCGTCGCAGGCGGGGCAGGCGCCCTGCGGTGCGTTGAAGCTGAACAGGCGCGGCTCGATCTCGGCGATGGTGAAGCCGCTGACCGGGCAGGCGAACTTCTCGGAAAAGAGGATGCGGCCGGGGGCGCCGTAGTCGAGCTTCATGCCCGACTGCTGCTCGGGCTCGGCCGGCGGGTCGGCCGGGTCGAGATAGGCAAGGCCCTCGGCGAGCTTCAGCGCGGTCTCGAAGCTGTCGGCGAGGCGCGGCTCGATGCCTTCGCGGACGACGATGCGGTCGACGACGATTTCGATGTCGTGCTTGTACTTCTTGTCGAGCGCCGGCGCGTCCTCGATGTCGTGGAACTCACCGTCGATGCGGACGCGGGTGAAGCCCGCCTTCTGCCATTCGGCGAGCTCCTTGCGGTACTCGCCCTTGCGGCCGCGGACGACGGGCGCGAGCAAGTAATGGCGGCTGCCGTGGGGCAGCGACATCACGCGATCGACCATCTGGCTGACCTGCTGCGCCTCGATCGGGAGGCCGGTCGCCGGCGAATAGGGAATGCCAACGCGCGCCCAGAGCAAGCGCATGTAGTCGTAGATCTCGGTGACCGTTGCGACCGTCGAGCGCGGGTTGCGCGACGTCGTCTTTTGCTCGATCGAAATGGCGGGCGACAGGCCGTCAATATGCTCGACGTCCGGCTTCTGCATCATCTCCAGGAACTGGCGGGCGTATGCCGATAGGGACTCGACGTAACGACGCTGGCCTTCGGCGTAAATGGTGTCGAACGCGAGCGAGGATTTGCCCGAGCCGGAGAGGCCGGTGATGACCGTCAGGCTCTCGCGCGGGATGTCCACGTCGACTGCCTTCAGATTGTGCTCCCGCGCGCCGCGGACGGAAATATGGGTCAGCATCAGCCGGTTTTCGTTCCGTTTATGTTCTGGTTAAACGAGCCACCGCTGATGGTCAACGCGGCTTATCCGAATGTGGGTGCGGCGGATGGATTCCGCAACTCATCGACGCCAGCCGCACCTTTGTCGACGGCGGGTGGCGGCTCCGCGCTCGAGTGGAGAACTAGCTCCAATCAAATCAAGCGTTTGGGGGCAAGTCATGATTCTCCGTTCTTCTCGCCGTGCGCCGCGTCTTTGCGCGATGCTGCTCGCGTGCAGCGCCGTCGGAGCGGTTTCCGCGTCGGCTCAACCGCCGGCATCCGCCGTATCCACAACCGAAATGGCAGGATCGGCGCGCGTTCACTTCGGCACTTGGGGCGTCGACCTCTCGACCCGCGATCTCTCGGTGAAGCCGGGCGACGACTTCCAGCGCTACGCCGCGGGCAAGTGGATGGACGAGACCGACATTCCTGCCGACAAGTCGTCGAACAGCATCGGCTCCGAGATGAGCGATCGCAACCAGGAGCAGCTGCGCGAGATCGTCATGGGCGCCCCAGCCGACAGCCAGCTCGGCGCCTTTTACAAGAGCTACATGAACGAGGCGCTGCTCGAGCAACTCGACATGAAGCCTCTGCAGACCGACCTCGCCCGCGTTGACGCGATCCAGAACAAGGATCAGTTCCGAAGCTTCATGGCGTCGACGGTCAAGGACTTCGGATCGACCTTGTTCACCCTGCAGGTCATCCCGGATCTCGACAATCCAACGATCAACATCCTCGCCGTTGGAACGTCCGGAATGGGCCTGCCGGACCGCGATTATTATCTGCTGGACAAGTACAAGCCGCAGCGCGACGCCTATCGCGCTTACATCGAGCGGACTCTCGGCCTGGTCGGCACGGCCGATACGTCCGCCAAGGCCGACCAGATCATGGCCTTCGAGACGGAAATAGCGAAGTTTTCGTGGAGCCAGGCCGATCTTCGCGACATCGACAAGCTGAACAACCCGATGACCCCGGCTCAGCTGGCTGCGTACGCGCCGGGGATCGACTGGAACCGGTATTTGACCGAGTCCGAGACGATGGCGCCGAAGATCCTCGTCGCCGACAACACCGCGATCAAGGCGCTGGCAGCCCTCTACGCGAAGACTCCGCTTGAGACGCTCAAGACCTGGCAGCGCTTCAAGGTTGCGAGCCAGGCCGCGCCCTATCTCTCCAAGAGGTTCGTCGACAGCAATTTCGAGTTCTCGAAGGTGCTGACCGGCGCGAAGGAGCTTCGGCCACGCTGGCGCCGCGGCATCGACCAGGTCGACGGCCGCCTCGGCGAGCTTCTCGGCCAGACCTATGTCGAGCGGTATTTCCCGGCGCAGTCGAAGGCGATGATGGAGCAGCTCGTCCAGAACCTGAAGCTGGCTGCCGCCGAGCGCATCAAGGCCAACAGCTGGATGGAGGAGTCGACCAAGCAGGCGGCGCTGAAAAAGCTGGCCAAGATGGACGTGATGGTCGGTTATCCCGAGAAATTCCGAGACTATTCGAAGCTCGAAATGCGGCCCGACGACCTTTACGGCAACGTGAAGCGTAGCTCAGCATTTGAGTGGGAGTATCAGCTCGCGGACCTCGGCAAGCCGGTCGACCGGAAGAAGTGGGCCATGAGCCCCGCGACCGTTAATGCCTATAACGGCGGGCTCGAGAACAAGATCGTCTTCCCGGCCGGAATCCTCCAGCCGCCGCTGTTCGATCCGACGGCGGACGCCGCCGTCAACTACGGCGCCATCGGCTCGGTGATCGGTCACGAGATCATGCATGGCTTCGACGACCAAGGCCGCAAGATCGACGAGAATGGCGCGGTCCGGGACTGGTGGACGAAAGCGGATGCCGAGCGGTTCAAGGCGCTCACGACGGAGCTGGGTAAGCAATACGCCTCTTACGAAGCGGCTCCTGGCGTCTTCATCAACGGCGACCTGACGATGGGCGAGAACATCGGCGACATGTCGGGGCTGGAAGTCGCGCACCTGGCGTACAAGATGTCGCTGAACGGCAGGGAGCCGCCGGTTATCGACGGCCTCACCGGTGACCAGCGCTTTTTCCTGGCATACGCGCAGGGATGGCGCGGCGAACAACGCGACGAGTCAATCAAGACGCAAGTCGCGTCCGATCCGCACAGCCCGCGGCGATATCGCATCATCGGGCCGTTGCGGAACCTCGACGCCTGGTACGCGGCATTCGGTATCGGGCCGGATTCAAAGTTTTACATCGCCCCGGACAAGCGCGTCCGGATCTGGTGATCGGCAGCTCGTTCCCCGACTGCCGAGGGGAGTGCGCGGTCGAGCATCGTCGGCCGCGCGCTTCCTTTTCCTTTAGGCTATAGAGGCCAACGACCTGCGGACTGCCAGTGCTGCTTCGCCCAGCCGCGCCGGTCCATCCAATCCACGATCTTCTGCAACCACTCGGCGCGGCGCATGGCGATCGGCTTCCATGAAAGCAGGTCCAGCCCCGTCCACGGGAGGAATGGTGAACGCCTGCTGTATGCCCAGATCTCGATACGCAGGGTAGGCCGGTCCGACGAGGCGCGTGCGTGGAATCCGCAGGTATCGACCGCCACCAAGGTGTTCGCGGGGACGCTGAAATGCGTCGGCTGGGGAAGTCCGAGCTCAGGCAGTTCTTCTGGCGAAATTCGGAACGATCCGCGTTGCGAAAGACGATCGCCGGTCTTCAGGACCTCGACGCTTTTTCGGTGTTCCCATGAGATCCGCTCGTCCGAGAGGCGGTGCGAGCCCGCGACGTAGGTCAACGGGCGTCCGTCCTCCGGCACGTCGGTGAGGAATATCCAGGCTTTGAGCGAGGGCTGGAACGTGTCTGAATGCAGCTGAAGCTGCGGGTCCGGCGGGCCGTCGGAAACGCCCCCGGCAATCGCCTGGAGATAGTAAAGCGGCGTGCTTCGGGTGCTCGCCACGTAGGCCATAAGGCCCTTCCAATTCGCGCTGTCCAGGACAGCGGCGAGGCCTGGCAGGCGGCGCAAAACGCGCGGCCCGATCGGGATGCGCGTAGTGACAGTGTCGCCCTGCTGCTGGCTGCGGCATTCCAGCCTGGGATCGAGCAATTCCGTCTGAATTTCCTCGAGCAGGCGAGGCGGAAGGAAGTCGCGCACGACGACGAAACCGTTTCGGTCGAACTGTTCCTTCCAGTCGGCCGGAAGGCGTTGGGCGAGGCGCGCACGGCGCGAGCGGGCCAGAGCATGCGCCAGCTTGAGACGCCAAACATGCAGTCCGGAGGCATTCAGTCGCTGCGAACCGAGGATCGGATTGTCCGCGAAGCTCTTTGCCCGGTGAGCAAAGCCAGGACCCAGAACGGCGCACGCCACCATTGAGATCCGGCTCGCGCGGGAGGTGCGGGTAGTGCGACGACTTTGATCGGGCCCATCGCTTCCTTAGGAAGTGATCCAGCATCCGATTCTAATTGTTCTGGTAATATTCGGGCCGAACTGAACACTGTACCGATCTGAGTTCGAGTATTTGAGGAATGATCGATCATATAATCGTCGCGATCCTGATCCAACTCATTGTGAGATTTATTTCAGGAAGTTGGACCGCTGGCACCGCAGCGGCATTCACCTGGTTCCTTTCGAGGGAGATCGCCCAAGCGGAGTATCGCTGGATCGAGCAGTTCGGCGGAGGGCTGCGCGCGAACATGCCTTGGTGGGGCGGGCTCGATTTACGCGTTTGGCAGAAGCCCGATCCATGGCTCGACTGGATCGTGCCGACCGGCGTTTGCGTTGCAGTCGCGGTCGCGGCGCGCAGGATCAAGCGATAGGGTCGGCTAGAACGGACGAACCACTCCGAACTCCGTCCGAGTGCGCTTGAAATCGTGAAATTCGATCGTGCTGTGATTCCGTTCGATCACCAGCCGCGTGACCGGAGCGAAGCCGGCGAAGGTAAACTGGCGCAGGGTCGCGCCCAGACTCAACCGATAGTAACGGTCGCTGCGCTTATCGGGGAAGAGCGCGAGGCGATCGTCTGCCCGAAGCCGGCCGAAATCCACTCCTGCCGTAAATGTCGTTCGGCCAATGTCGCGCCACGCCATCACGCCCGCTCGCCAGCCGCGCGTGGAGTATGCGGGGTCCCTCGCAACCTCCCGGTCGGCGGACAAACTGAGCGCGGCGCCCATGGACGCGGACAAGGCGCGTTCGAATGCGATCTCGCCCGAGAAGCGCTTGCCGTCCTGCAGATCGTTCTGCTGATTGTTGTTGAGCGTCGCGCTCGCTCCGATCCGCAACTGGCTTCGACCATCTACCGGTAGGGTCCAGGTTCCCTTCACCCGTGCGGAGCGGAGATACGGGTCCTGCCCGAACCATCGCTGGGTAGCGCCAAGCTCCAGCTGGACGCGGCTTCGGCCGGCAAGGAACTCGGGCCCGGCCGCCACGTCGAGCGCAATGTCGTTGAATTCCGACTTCTTGTAGAGGTCTGCGAACCCGCTCGCGCGAACCAATATGCTTGATCCCTCGCCGAGGCCGAACCGGCGGTAGGCTTGCCCCGTAGCGCGAGTCCGAGTCCGGACTTGGCTTTGCTGTCGTCATCGATCTCGAAGTCGCCGAGAACTGTCCCGAGCGTGTCCGACCGGGTTGACCGACTGATGTTGCTGTCGGGAGCAATCGTGATCTCGAGGCTTGCGCCCATCGGGCGAGCGCTGCGCAGAGCATCCGAATATCGGTCGACGAGACGAGCGACCCTCGATGGCAGCCCTGATGCCTGAGCCGAGCGTAGTTCGCGCCAGGCAGCGTCCTTGTCCCCATTAGGTCGAGCGCGCGCGCGAGTTCCAGCCGCGCGCCGATGGCGTCCGGGCGCTCGTCCAGGAGCGTCCGGAACAGGGTTGCCGCGCTTTCCAACTGCCCAGCCTTGGCCAGCAATTTGGCGTGCCGGAACAGGGCCTCGGCGCGGACCTGCTTGTTCGGATCGTGCGCGAGCGCTTCGTATGCTGCCTCCGCAACGCGAATGTCTCCCCGTTCCTGCGCCGCATCCGCCAGCGAAAAGACCTGTTCCATGTTGAGCCGGATCGTGCGCGGGGCCCCGGCCGGAGCCGCTGGCGCTGCCAAGGCCGCGACCGCACCGGCGAGTTCAAGCCAGGGTTCCACGGGCAGGCCTCAATTGCCCCGCTTGGCGATCCAGGCGCCGAAGGCCTGGTGGGTCTGGCCGTCCGGGGTAACGGACTCGCCGCCCCTGTCGAACACGAACGGCAACGCCCAGGCGCCGATCGTCTCCTCGGCAGACGGACCCGTGAATCTTCCGAGGAAGAAGTTCTGGCCAAGGGCATTGGTGTCGAATCTGCCCGAATATGTCGTGCTTCCCGCGGAATAGACCGTGTCCCGGAACGCCCAGGTCCCGATCTCCACGGGATTCATGCCGTCGGGTAGCGAGAGGGTCATCGAACCGCCGAGAGTCCCCGCACCGAAGTTGAAGTTCAGCTCGACGGTCCCGTCTACGTTGAGCGGGAAATAGCCGCCGTAAAGATTGTCGGCGACCATGATGTCCGTGCTACCTGCGGAATAGCCTTGAAAGGTTGCAGAGCCCGTCGTTGGGACGGCGCCTTCGGGGGTCGGGATGCCGAACGCGACGTAACCCCAGCGCGAGGCCGCGGACGAGCCCCAGCTTCCGAGCTCAGAATAAGTGAAGCCCCGATCCCTCGCGCTCGTAGTTACCAGGAACGCGAGGTTCATCGCGACGTCTTGCGGCTGGAAGTAATTGTTGTCCGACGTCGGGCCGACGATGCCCTTGTAGTGGACAAGTTGGTCCCAGCCGGCGCCCGGAAGCTCGATCTCGTAATAGCCGCCCGCGTTGTACCGGATGTGCGCCTGGTCGCCGTCGTTGGTCGAGATCGGTCCGAACGTCGCGGTCTTGCTGTCGTAGGTGTCGAGGTTGCCGCCCGGGCCAGCGACCGAGGCTCCGACCGACGCATATTCGATTGGCGCTGGGTTGGCGAAGATCCTGACCGGCGGCGGTGTTGGTGGAGGCGGAGGCGGAGGCGGTGGGGTAGGCGTGGACGCAACACTCGTTCCGCCACCACCGCTGCCTCCGCACGCCGACAAGGCGAGTCCCGCGGCTGCTGCGAACATCCAGCGATTTGACCTGCTCGTCATCACTGCCCCTTTTGGCGATCCACGCGCCGATCGCCTGATGAGTGCCGTCCTGAAAATTGAATGGGACCGCCCAAGCGCCAATGGTTTCCTCCGCGCTCGGTCCCGTGAACCGGCCGAGGAAGAAGTTGTTGCCGGACAGGCTGGTGTCGAAGCGACCGGAATAGGATGTGCTTCCAGGTGAGAAAACGGTCTGGACGAAGTTGTAGTCGCCGACTGGCACCGGGCCCCATCCGCTACTCAGGGCCATCGACATGGAGCCGCCGAGCGTTCCAGCGCCAAAGTCGAAATTCAGCGCGACCGTTCCTTCGACGGCGATAGGAAAACCGCAGTCGCAGGATGTAGCCGGGAGGTCTGTCGCACCGAGGATCTGACCCTGGAAACTTGCGGCGCCGGTGACGGGAACACCATCCGCGGGAGTGGGCGTTCCGAAAGCAACGAAGCCCATGTCGACCGTCTGAGCAAAGTCCAGGTCAGGCCGGGCCCACTTCGCCATCTCCGAGTAGCGGTAGCCGCTGTTTCGGGAACCGGTGATGACGAACGACCGGTTCATCTGCGATTGCAGCTCGAAGACGGTGTTGCCGGAGGTCGGATTGGTGATGGAGTCGTCGTGAATCAGCCGGGAGAATCCATCACCGGGCAGCTGCACTTCATAAAAACCGTCCGCTGTGTAGCGAATTTTCGGCTGACTGGATTCCGCGCTCGTTATCCCCGTGAATTGAACGTCGTAGGGAGGGGTGGAGAGGTCGCCGATGTTGGACCAGACCCCGACGGATGCGTAATCCTGCGGCGTTGGATTGGTGAAGATCGTGACAGCCTCTGCCTGGGGCGGCGGAGGCGGTGGCGGCGGAGGAAGCGGCGTCGGCTCCGGCCGGAACGCGGTGCCGGTGCCACCGCCACCGCACGCGCTGAGTGCCAAGGCGGCAGAGGCCGCGAACAGCTTCGTTGCACCTCGAATTTCCATTTCGTCCTCCCGCAATGCGGAAGTTCGAGAGGTATAGCGGTCGCGGCCTGACCACGATGATGATCTGCCGATGTTTTCATGATCATCTCGTGATGGCTCAAAGCAGGGCGAAGTCGGCCACCTCCTCATAATGCGGGCCGTGCCGTGACAGCTTGCTTTCGAAAAGGATGAAGCGGTCGACGTCGAAGGGCTCCGAATGCAGGTCGGAAGTGCGTCGCAGGAAGGCATCCACCGCTTCCGAGTTGCGGCGGTTCCAGCGTGCGAGCGTGATGTGTGGCAAGAAAACTCGATGCTCCGGTTCCAGCCCGACCTGCTGAAGCGCGCGCTCGACCTTGGCGGCGAGGCCGACAACCGGCGTTTTCGGTTCGATACCCGCCCACAAAGCGCCGCCGTTCCGCTTCTCGAATTTGCCGGTGCTGCTGATGCGGATCTGGAAGTTCGACGAGCGAACGCGATCAAGTGCGGCGGCGATGTCGTTCGCCACCGGACGCTCGACTTCTCCAATAAACCGTAACGTCAAATGAAGTTGCTCGTCGCCAACCCAGCGCAGCGCAGGACTGTCGTCCATCGCGTCGATCAGCAGGTCACGGGCGTCTTCGGGCGGCCGGATAGCTACGAACAACCGGTGCATTGCTTCCTTTCATCCAGATGAACGGTTGTTCAATCTGTCCGGTTTCGCTTGAAAGCCCTTCTAGTATCCACGATATTCGTTTCGGGAGCACGGGCCCTTAGCCCGTCCGATAGGAGAGAGAATGCAGAACCAGTTTGACCCACGCACGACGACCGGCGTGAATACCACCGCAACGGTTGGTGTTCCGCGCGCGGCCCGCGACGCTGGGCTCCGGTCCTACATGCTGTCAGTTTACAACTACATGGCCTCGGGCGTGCTGCTGACCGGCATCGTCGCCCTGCTGTTCGCACCTTATGCTGCGGACGTTCTCGTCAGCGCGAGCGGTCGTGGCCTCAGCGGCCTCGGCTGGATCATCACGCTGTCGCCGCTGGCCTTCGTCATGGTCATGAGCTTCGGCATCAATCGGATCTCGACCGGCACGCTGCAGTTGCTGTTCTGGGCGTTCGCCACGGTGATGGGACTGTCGATGTCGACGATCTTCATCGCCTATACCGGAACATCGATCGCGCAGACCTTCTTCGCGGTGGCCGCGGCCTTCCTCGGCCTCAGCCTCTACGGTTACACGACCAAGAAGGATCTCAGCGGTTTCGGCACGTTCCTGATCATGGGCGTTGTCGGCCTTCTGGTCGCGATGCTGATCAACCTGTTCCTACAGTCGCCTGCGATGCAGTTGGCGATCAGCGCGATCGGTGTGCTGCTGTTCGCGGGCCTGACCGCCTACGACACGCAGAAGATCAAGAGCATGTACGCCTACGTCGCGGGTACCGACATGATGGGCAAGGTCGTGATCATGGGGGCGCTGAACCTCTATCTCGACTTCGTGAACATGTTCACGTTCCTGCTGCAGTTCATGGGCGACCGCCGCTAAGGCATCGCTCGCAGCGAGAAATAAGAGGGGCCGGCGGGAAACCGCCGGCCCTTTTTCACGGGCGGCGTTGGCGCCAGCCGCCGGCGTCCAGCTCGAGATAGATGCTGTCGCACCACTGGTCCGCGATCAGCCATGTGCGTTCCTTCCGTCCGGTCTCGTGAAAGCCCAGTCGGCCAAGCAGCTTCAGCGAACTGCCGTTTCGCGGGTCGACATCGGCGTCGACCTTGGGCAGGCCATGAACGCTAAAGGCACGGTCGAGCACGGGCGCGAGCGCTTCCCGCGCGAAGCCGCGTCCCCAATGCTCGGGATGGAAGATGAATCCGATCTCGGGAAAGCGCCAAAGTCCGGCCTTGCCGATCAACTGACCTTCAAACTCCACGATGAAGTCCTCGCCCTCCGAAGGCTGAATGGCGATCATCGAGGCGAGCCAGTCGCGCGTCTGATCCAATTTCTGATGCGGAGGCGACGACCAATAGGCCATGGCTCGCGGATCGCTGAGGATCGCGTGCAGCCCTTTGAGATCGTCCGCTCGGGCGGATCTCAGCAGAAGACGTTCGGTGCGGAACTCCATGGCTCCGCGTAGCAGCAGGCCGCCGGGCTAGGCGAGATGCTGCTTGAAGAAGGCCAACGTCCGCTTCCACGCCAGTTCGGCAGCGTCCTTGTTGTACCGCTCCGCGGACGTGTCGTTGTGGAAGGCGTGGTTCACCCCGTCATAGAGGTAGAACTTCACCGGCTTGCCCGCCGCGCGCAGCGCCTCGACCCAAGGGAAGGACGTGCGGTTCACTCGCTCGTCCAGCCCCGCATCGTGGATCAGCAGCGGAGCCTTCACCTTCGAGGCTTCGGACGGATCCGGGGCAGGGCCATAGAATGGCACTCCGGCATCGAGCTTGTCTCCGGCCGCGACGGCGAGGCGGTTCACGAAACCCCCGCCCAGCAGAAGCCGACCGCGCCGACCTTCCCGCCGCGGCTCGATTTGGCGAGCTCGTCGAGCATGGCGACCGCATCCGAGACCGATTTGTCTAGATTGAGCTTGCCAATGGCATCTCGCGCCGCGTCCTCATTCGAAGGCGTTCCGCCGACAGCGACAGAAAATCCGGCGCGACCGCGCGGAAACCGGCGACGCCGAGGCGGCGTGCCACGTCGCGGACATAGTCGTTGAGGCCTCGATTTTCGTGAATGACGAGCACCGTCGCCTTCAGCGATCGGGTCCGAGGCTCGGCAACATATGCCTTGTACCCGCCGACCAGGTCTTTCGTGCGCGTGATAAGTCTCTTGTCGTCTGCGGGCACGATCGCCGCTGCAGCAGGGGAGGCGGCGATCGCGCCGATCAGCGCGTCGGCGGCCGCCACGCTTCCGGCAAGCGCGACCATCCGCGTCATGAAGACACGACGGTCGAAACCCTCGTGCGTGAAGCGATCGTAAAGAGCGATCGCGGCCTTCCTGAGCTGCGGGTCCATCGCTTAAGCCGGTTGTGGCTGCTGGGCCTTGGCTACCAGCTGGCTGTCGATGTCGCGGGCTCGGCGATAGGCGTCGCGATCCGTCATCCGCCGCGCATAATCGACGAAGGTCGGTCGGGCCTCGAGCAGGTTGAAGGCGAGCATGAAATTGACGTTGGCGCCGACGAAAAGGTCGGCGGCAGTGAAGTGGTCAGCGGCGATATATTCGCGGCCCGTCAGCGCCTTCTCCAGCGTGTTGATGGCTAGGTCGTAATTGCCGTAGCCGAACATGCGTTGCCGCTCCGGCGTCGGCTCCCATCCCGCTGCCTTGTTGCTGAAGGCGGCTTCCACTGGCCCCGACGTGAAGAATATCCAGCGATAGTAATCCGCGCGATCGGACGGCGGTGGGGCCAGGTTCGCCTCCGGGAAGGCGTCGGCGAGATAGCAGCAGATTGCGGCAACCTCGGTGACGACCTTACCCTTGTGCTTGATCGCCGGAACCTTTCCCATCGGGTTGATCGACAGATAGGGCTCGGCCTTCATGGTCGAAGCGTAGTCGAGAATTTCCGTGTCGTAGGGAGCGCCGACCTCCTCCAGCATCCAGCGGACCGTCTGCCCGCGCGATTGTGGATTGGTGTAGAAGACGAGGTCAGCCATTTCCGCTCTCCCTGATTTAGAACAAAGCGCGAACTACTCCTCTGCGCGGCTACGCTCAAGTCTGCCGGGCATGGACGCCGAAAGTTTCATCCCGAGGACGGTCCAGCCCGGCGCAGGCTTGTTTCTTAGCCGCGTTCTCCGCCGCTTCCGGCGCGATCCGCCCCGCTCTGGTCGCGGGTTGCACGGAATTCGCTGTCAGACGACCAGTTCGGCCATTCGCGCGAGTTGGCGAGCCGTTCACCGAGCATGTGAAGCAGCTGGGCGTCCTCGGCCTGGCCGCGGAAGTCCCAGACCGACTGAAACTCGTCGTCCGGCTGGTGATAACGCTTCTCGGTGTATTCGCGAGCGATCGCCTCGCCGCGCGCCGTTCCTCCGTTCACCAGATCGTTGCCGGCTTTGAAGCTGATCGCCGGAACGCCGGCCTTCGCAAAGGAGAAGTGGTCGGAGCGATAGAAGCCACCGCTTTCAGGATGAGGATCGGCGGTGAAATAGCGGCCCTGCTTCTTTCCTTCGGCGATCAGGTCGTCCAGCAGGTCGAGTTTGGCAGTTCCCGAGATACTGAAGTTCTTCTCGGGCCGTTCAGGCCCATCGAATCGGTGTTGAGGACGCCCACCGTCTTGCTCAGCGGATAGAGCGGATTGGCCGCATAATATTCCGAGCCGAGGAGACCTTTCTCTTCTGCGGTGACCGCAAGGAAGACGACCGAGCGGTCGGGACGCGGGCCCTTGGCGAAGGCGCGGGCCTGCTCGATCAAGTGCGAGATGCCCGACGCGTTATCGAGCGCGCCATTGTAGATGTTGTCGCCGTTCGCATCCGGCTTGCCGATGCCGAGATGGTCCCAATGCGCCGAATAGATCACCGTCTCGTCCGGGTGCGCCTTTCCAGGAAGCAGCCCGACGACATTGTGCGACGTGATTGTCTCGACTTTGGCGTTTGCAGTCGCGCTAACCGTCGATTTGAGGTCGAGCGGCTGGAAGTCGCGGCGCTTGGCGGCCTGCTTGGCCTGCTCGAAATCGAGCCCGGCCTTGCGGAACAATTCCACCGCGACATCGCGCTGGATCCAGGTCTCGAAAGGAGTGTGTGCGGCGGCAGGGTCTTTCCGGACGATGTCGAACTGGACGTTCGTGTTCGAGTTCTTGACCGTGTTCCAGCCGTATGAGGCAGGCGCTGTTTCGTGGACGATCATGACGCCGGCAGCGCCGCGCCGCGCCGCTTCCTCATACTTGTAGGTCCAGCGGCCGTAATAGGTCATCGCCTTGCCGCCGAAATCGCCTTCGCCTCCCTCGAAATCGGGATCGTTGACGAGCACGACGATTACTTTGCCCCGCACGTCCTGGCCTTTGAAGTCGTCCCAGCTGCGCTCCGGCGCCGACACGCCGTAGCCGACGAAGACGAGGGGCGCATTGTCGATGCGGATTTGGTTCTGACCATTCTGCGGCGCACGAACCGAAATCTCATTGCCTTGAGTGAGGCGCATGCCGCCGCCGGCATTCTGGATCGTCACCATTGGGTCGCCGGCAATCTCGGACTGCAGAAGCGGCACGCGCTGCGTCCATTGGCGCTGGCCATTCACGACTTCGCCGCCCGGCTGGAGCCCGGCCGCTTTGAACTGGCCAACGATGTAGTCGATGGTCTTCACCTCGGCGCGCGTATTGACGCCGCGGCCCTCGTAAGCGTCCGACCCGAGCGTCTGGATGTGCTGCGACAGGCGCTGCGGGCTGAAGCTGCCCGTGTCGGCGGCAACGACGGGAACCGCCACAAGCGCGATTGCGGTCGCGGCGAACAGATGAACGATTTTCACTCCACACTCTCCCCAGAGGCACAAGGCAGGAATCGGCGGCACGTCAGGAGATGACCCAGCCGCCGAAACAGTTGCAAACCCGATACTTATTGCGCGGCGGCTGGGGAAGTGCCGTTGGTCGAAACGACGCTGCTGGCGTCGGGTTTCTTCCGGAAGCGATCGAACCAGGCGATGATAGCGCTCGCTTTCGCGGCGGACTGGCTTGGTCGTGACGCAATTCCGCCGTGGCTCGCCTCGGGAACTTTCACGAGCGCCGTCGGCACGCGTTGGAGCTTGAGCGCGGAGTAGAGCTGCTCGGCCTCGCTAACCGGAGTGCGGTAATCGGACGCGCCGACGACAACGAGCGTCGGGGTCTTCACATTGGCCATCAGGCTGAGCGGTGAGCGCGACCAATAGGCCTGGTAATTCTCCCATGGCAGCGAGCCCATCCAGTACGGGGCGAAGAAGGGCGTTCCATCCGAGGTCAGCGACATGCTGGTCCAGTTGGTCACCGGCTTCTGCGATGCCGCCGCCTTGAAGCGATTGGTCTTGCCCACGATCCAGGCGGTGAGGATGCCGCCGCCCGATCCACCGGTCACGAAGAGGTTGTCGGGATCGGCCACGCCGCTTGCGACCGCGGCATCGACGGCCGCCATGAGGTCGTCGAAATTGCTCGCCGGATAGGTCTTCTCGATCCCGTCCGCGAAGCCCTGGCCGTAACCGGTGGACCCGCGGGATTCGTGTAGAGCACCGCATAACCGGCCGCGGCATATTGCTGATAATCGGTCGAGAAGTGCGGGCCGTAAGCGGCGTAGGGTCCGCCGTGGATCTCAAGGATCGTCGGCACGCGCTGACCCTCCTGATACGTTGGCGGCAGGAGAAGCCAGGACGGCACCTTTGCGCCATCCGGTGCGGTCGCGACGAACGATCTCAAGGTGCCCAGATTCTTTGCGCCGAGATTGAGATCGTTGAGCCGGGTGAGCTGTCGCTTTGCCCCGCCGCTCGAGATCGCGACGTCCGCCGGCCTGTCGAACGTGCTGGTCGTGAAGGCGATCGTGCCGTTCTTCGCGACGGTGAACGCCCCGCCGGCATAAGGCCGATCATAGCCTGCATCAGCGGCTTCATGCGTGATCGGCCGAACGCTTCCGTCCAGCCCGATGCGCGACACGGTGAGTGATCCGCCTTCTTCGTATCCAGCGTAGATTGCGCGGCCGTCCGCGGACCAGTGGATCTGGTTGATCCCACGGTCGAGGTTCGGCGCGATCAGTCTTGGAGAGCCGCCATTGGCGCTCATCACGTACAGGCTGGCCTGCTCATATCCCTTCATGTGATCGTCGAAGCCGAGATAGGCGATGCTCCGGCCGTCCGGCGAGGCCGCAGGAGCCGCGTCCGGGCCGTTGCGGCTCGTCAGCGCGGTGACGTTGCCCGTGTCGAGATCGAGCTTGTACACCTCGCTGTCGACGACGGTCATTTCCCAGTCGGGCTTGCGGACCGCGCTGAACAGGATCGCGCGACCGTCCGGCGTCCATTCCGGAGCGCCGTCATGGTACGCGCCGAAGGTGAGCTGGCGCGGTGCGCCGCCGTTCGCATCGACCATGAAGATCTTGTCGAAGCCGGGCTTCAGGTAACCGGCGTCGTCGGTTCGGTAGGTGACCTTGTCGAGGATCTCGAGCGGCTTGGCCCATTGCGCGCCCTCCGGCTTGTCGGGAGCCGAGCCGAGCTTTGGACCCTCATCGGGGACGTTCATGAGATAGGCGATGCGGCGGCCGTCCGGTGACCAGGCGATGCCCTGCGGGCTATCGGGAAGCCCGGTGACCCGGACCGACTGCCCGGTATCCATCCAGCGCACGAAAAGCTGCGGCGCTCCGCCTTCGCCCGTGGAGGCATAGGCGAGGCGGCGGCCGTCCGGCGACCAACGCGGGCTGAAATGATCGCCCGTTCCCGCGACAAGCGGCCTTTGCTCTCCAGTCGCGACGTTGATCAGCCAGATCGACGAGCGCGCCTTGTCGGTCATGATGTCGGCGGAGCGGCGCACGTAGGCTACCGTCCGGCCGTCCGGGCTGATCTGCGGATCCGACGCCGCGCTCAAGTCGAACAGGTCGCGGCCGGTGAAGACTGGGCTCGGGCCTTCGGCCGGAGCGGCTGCCGCCGGCGGGCTTAGAACTGTCGCTGCAAGCAGGAGGGCGAAAGGCGCAAGTCGGCGGGCATTGGGCATGAAAGGAGCTCCCCTCCGGATGAAGGCGCGCACGATTCAACTTTCGCGGGCCCGCGACAAGCGTCTTCGAAACGAACGTGCCGAAGCTCCTTGAAGCTGGTATGAGACGCGCCGCCAGCGCCACCGCCGTGGACGACCCGAGAGTATCCCTGTGCCGTCCGCCGCAAGGACCATGAAAGGCACATCCATGGCGAAGATCTTGTGCGTCCTCTACGACGACCCCGCCGACGGCTATCCGACCAGCTACCCTCGCGACGACCTGCCGCACATCGAGCGCTATCCCGACGGCCAGACGTTGCCGACGCCAAAAGCGATCGACTTCCAGCCTGGGCAATTGCTCGGAAGCGTTTCGGGAGAGCTTGGCCTGAGGAAATTCCTCGAATCCGGTGGCCACCAGTTCGTGGTCACATCGGACAAGGACGGGCCGGATTCCGTGTTCGAGCGCGAGCTCGTCGATGCCGATATCGTCATCTCGCAGCCGTTCTGGCCCGCGTACATGACCGCCGAGCGCTTCGCCAAGGCGCGGAACCTCAAGATGGTCGTGACCGCAGGCATCGGGTCGGATCACACGGACCTGCAGGCGGCCGCCGAGCGCGGCGTGACCGTCGCCGAGGTCACCTACTGCAACTCGATCAGTGTCGCCGAGCACGTCGTCATGATGATCCTCGGGCTGGCGAGGAATTACCTTCCGTCCTGGGAAGACGTGAAGGCGGGCGGGTGGGACATCGCTGAATGCGCCGCGCGATCCTACGACATCGAGGGAATGCACGTCGGGACGGTCGCCGCAGGCCGTATTGGATCGGCGGTGCTTCGCCGATTGAAACCGTTCGACGTGCATCTGCATTACACCGACCGGCATCGGTTGCCGCCGGAGGTCGAGCAGGAGCTTGGCGTCACCTTCCACGAATCCGCTGCGGACATGGTCCCGCATTGCGACGTCGTGACCATCAATGCGCCGCTGCATCCCGAAACGGAGAACCTGTTCGACGAAGCAATGATCGCCCGGATGAAGCGAGGCGCCTATCTCGTGAACACGGCGCGCGGAAAGATCGCGAACCGCGACGCGGTAGCAGCCGCGCTCAGGAGCGGCCATCTGGCGGGCTATGCCGGCGACGTCTGGTTCCCGCAGCCGGCGCCCGTGACCATCCGTGGCGGACGATGCCGCATCATGGGATGACGCCGCACATTTCCGGGACGTCGCTGTCAGCGCAGGCTCGTTATGCGGCGGGTACCCGGGAAATCCTCGAATGCTTCTTCGAGGGTCGGCCGATCCGCGATGAGTATCTGATCGTCCAGGGCGGCAAGCTCGCGGGCACGGGTGCGCACAGTTACAGCGAAGGTGATGCGACTGGCGGGTCGGAAGAAGCCGCGCGCTACGAAATGCCGAACCCGATCCCGGCTCAGTAAGTTCAACCGAAAGGTTGACAATCAAATAGGCGGGTCCTAATTCAACCAAATGGTTGAACTTGATGAGCCGCGGCTGGATGTCGTCTTTCATGCTCTCGGCGATCGCACTCGTCGGGTCATGCTCCGGGAGCTCGCGGGTGGGGAGCGCACCGTCGGTCAACTGGCCGAGCCGTTCGATATTTCCCTCGCTGCGGCGTCAAAGCATATCAAGGCACTTGAGAATGCCGGCCTGATCCGACGCGAGGTTCGTGGCCGCACCCACTGGTGCAGGCTGGAGCCCGGTCCGCTTGCAAGCGCTGACGAATGGCTGCGCTTCTACGAGCACTTCTGGACTGGACGTATCGACACCCTGGAGCGCCTGCTTCGCGAAGAGGTCGCTTCTCCCAATTCCAAATCAAAAGGAGAAAATCGATGATCGATTGGACGACCAAGGATGCGTACGGCGTACTCGTCGAGCCCACTACGCTGAAGATAGAACGGGTTCTGCCCGGCCCTATCGAGCGAGTGTGGAGCTATCTTACGGACAGCGAGATGCGCAGAAAGTGGCTTGCATCCGGCGAGATGGAGCTCGCGGTCGGAGCGCCGTTCGAGCTAGTGTGGCGCAACGACGAACTCACCGATCCGCCCGGACAACGGCCGAATGGCTTCGGCGAAGAGCACCGCATGGAAAGCCGGATCACGGAAGTAGACCCGCCGAAGAAGCTGTCGTTCGAGTGGGGCACGACCGGCGGAGTGACATTCGAGCTCGAACCCGATGGCAACGGCGTGCTCCTGACCATCACTCATCGGCGCCTGCCAAGCCGCGACATGCTGCTTAAGGTCGCAGCAGGCTGGCACGCGCACCTCGACGTGCTGGAGGCGGTATCGGCTGGCGAACGGCCGGCGGAGTTCTGGCAGAACTGGGAGCGTCTGAAGGACGATTACGACAGCAAATTGCCTGCCTGAGATCGTTTGAAGGCAAGATAAAAGGGCCGGGAGACGATCCCGGCCCTTGGTTCATTTGAAACTTGCCTTATTCGGCTGCCGTAGTCTCGTCGCCGGCTTTGCCCTTGGCCGTTGCCTTCGGTTTCGCCTTTCCGCCCTTCGGCTTTGCAGCCTTCGGAGGTGCCGGGACGATCTCGAACGACGGGGCATTGTCCTTGATGCGGACCTTGACCTCGCCGCCGTTGACCAGCTTGCCGAACAGCAGCTCTTCGGCGAGCGGCTGCTTGATCTTCTCCTGGACTAGCCGGGCCATCGGACGAGCGCCGTAGAGCTTGTCGTAGCCGCGGTCCGTCAGCCACTTGCGCGCCTCGTCGTCCAGCTCGATGTGGACGCCGCGGTCGGCAAGCTGCAGCTCCAGCTGGAGGATGAACTTGTCGACGACACGGGCGACAACGGCCGGTGGCAGGTATGCGAACGGAACGATCGCATCCAGCCGGTTGCGGAATTCCGGCGTGAACATCTTCTTGACCGCATCCTCCTGCGCATCTTCGCGTGAAGCGGCGCCGAAGCCGATGCTCTCACGCGCCATGTCGGACGCGCCGGCATTCGTGGTCATGATCAGGACGACGTTCCTGAAATCGACCGTCTTGCCGTGGTGGTCGGTGAGTTTTCCGTTGTCCATCACCTGCAGGAGGATATTGAACAGATCGGGGTGCGCCTTCTCGATCTCATCGAGCAGCAGCACACTGTGCGGATGCTGGTCGACCGCGTCGGTCAGCAGGCCGCCCTGGTCGTAGCCGACATAGCCCGGAGGAGCGCCGATGAGGCGGCTCACCGAGTGCCGTTCCATGTACTCCGACATGTCGAAGCGCTGGAGCGGAATGCCCATGATCGATGCCAATTGGCGAGCGACCTCGGTCTTGCCGACGCCGGTCGGACCGGAGAACAAATAATTGCCGATCGGCTTGTCGGGCTCGCGAAGCCCTGCCCGCGACAGCTTGATCGCCGAGGCGAGCTTCTCGATTGCAAGGTCCTGCCCGAACACGACGCGCTTCAGGTCGGCCTCGAGGTTCTCGAGGACGCGCTTGTCGTCGGTCGAAACCGACTTCGGCGGGATCCGCGCCATGGTTGCCACCACGGCTTCGATTTCCTTGGTCGTAATGACCTTCTTCCGGCGTGACGGCGGGACGAGCATCTGCATCGCGCCGACCTCGTCGATCACGTCGATCGCCTTGTCCGGCAACTTGCGGTCATGGATGTATCGCGCGCTGAGCTCGACCGCCGACTTAATGGCGTCAGGCGTATAACGGACGTTGTGGTGGCCCTCGAACGAGGAGCGCAGGCCGGCGATAATCTTGATCGTGTCTTCGACCGTCGGCTCGTTGACGTCGATCTTCTGGAAGCGCCGGAGCAGCGCCCGGTCCTTCTCGAAGTGGTTGCGGAACTCCTTGTAGGTCGTCGATCCGATGCAGCGGATTGCACCCGACGAGAGTGCGGGCTTGAGCAGGTTCGATGCGTCCATTGCTCCGCCGCTGGTGGCGCCAGCACCGATCACCGTGTGGATCTCGTCGATGAAGAGGATCGCGTTCGGGAGCTTCTCGAGCTCGGAAACGACCGATTTCAGCCGCTCCTCGAAGTCGCCGCGATAGCGCGTGCCCGCCAGCAAGGCGCCCATGTCGAGCGCATAGATGGTCGCACCCTTTAGCACGTCGGGAACGTCGCCCTCGATAATCTTGCGTGCGAGGCCCTCGGCAATGGCGGTCTTACCGACGCCGGGATCGCCAACGTAGAGCGGATTGTTCTTCGACCGGCGGCAGAGGATCTGGACCGTGCGATCCACCTCGGCGCTGCGGCCGATGAGCGGGTCAACCTTGCCGGCGCGGGCCTTCTCGTTGAGGTCGATGGTGAACTGCTTGAGGGCAGATTCCTTCTTGCCCTCCTTCTCGCCGCTCTTCTCTTCGGCGCCGCCGACCTCGCGAGGTTCGGGGGGCGTTTCGCCCTTGCCGACGCCGTGGCTGATGTAGGTCACGGCATCGAGGCGGCTCATGTCCTGCTGCTGCAGAAAATAGACGGCATAGCTCTCCCGTTCGGAGAAGAGCGCGACGAGCACGTTGGCGCCCGTGACCTCGTCACGGCCCGACGATTGGACGTGCAGAATCGCGCGCTGGACGACGCGCTGGAAGCCGCTCGTCGGAGTCGGGTCGGTGCCGGTGTCGGCGACCAAGGCCCCAAGCTCATTGTCGAGATAATGCTTCACGGCCGCGCGAAGCTCGTCCCGGCTGACGCCGCATGCGGTCATGACCTTGGACGCATGCTCGTCGTCGATCAAGGCGATCAAAAGGTGCTCAAGGGTCGCGTACTCGTGACGGCGACGGCTGGCCTCAGCCAGTGCGTTGTGCAAGGTCTGTTCGAGTTCGCGAGCGAAACTGGGCATTTAGGTTTTACTCCTGCCCGGTCCCCGGAATGGGCCGGGCTCTTCACGAATGTCATACGCGGCAAACGAGCAATCAAGAGGCTTGGGCCTCATTATCCCCAATTTATCGCGCCTAAAGGTTATCCCGGCCTGTAGGACCGGAACCCGCATTACTTCTTGAACAGCTCTTCGGCGGCGGAGCGGTGTTTCGTGGCTCGGTCGATATGGGCTTCGACGCGGGCAATCTCGGCTTTCAGAGCCTCGATGCGGGCATGAAGCTCCTCGATCGAGATTGGGTCGAGATCCTGCTTTGCAAGCTCTACCAGCGGGTCGCCCGGCTTGCTCGGGAAGAGTTCCTCGAGGTCCATCGGTGAAACGTTGACCGATGCGGCCGTGGTGTCAATAAGCGCGCGCAGTGACCAAAGCCGTTCCAGCTTCCATGAAGGCGATCGTCGCCCCCAGCCGGATGGCGCGGAGGAGCTTGCGGTAGTCGAACGGCCGGTCCCGCGGGTCGGGGCAGGCGAAGTCCTGATCCAGGTCGCAGCCGCGGGCGTGAACCGTCCAGATATCCTTCAGCGTCGCGGTCTTTATCCGCCGCCGCCTGGCGCGCCTGACATCCTTGGCCTTGAGATCGCGGGTACGGTCGTCGAGGCGGGTGAGGGGGCCGGCGATCTGATCGGAAAGAAGGTCTGCGCGCTCGTCGCCGGTGGTGGTTACGCCGAATATTGCGTTGCGCCCGCCGGGACCTGCTTCGTCGTTCCCGAAGCGCTTTCGCTGGCCGAAGCAGCCGCAATGCCGGAGACCTTGTTCACAGTCTGGGTGAACCTGTTCGAGCGCGGCTATGCAGCGGAGGGAGACACGGTGCTCGTCCACGGCGGGACGAGCGGCATTGGCACGATGGCAATCGCGCTCGGCAAATTGTTCAATCTCAAGGTCATCGTGACCTGCGGAAGCGACGAGAAATGCGCGCGCGCGCTGGAGCTCGGTGCTGCGGCCGCGATCAATTACCGCACGCAGGACTTCGCTGCGGAGGTGAAGAGCTTCACCGGAGGGCGCGGTGTCGCAGTCGTCCTCGACATGGTCGGCGGCGATTATTTGCCCCGCAATCTCGCCTCGCTGTCCGAGGAAGGACGCCATGTCTCCATTGCTTTCCAGCGCGGAGCGAAGGGCGAGGTTCTGCTTCCGGATGTCATGCGGCGCCGGCTGACACTGACCGGCTCGACGCTCCGGCCGCGCTCGGTCGAGTTCAAGACGATGGTCGCGGACGAGATCACGCGGACCGTATGGCCATATGTCGAGGGCGGCCGGCTCAAGCCTGTCATTGACAGCATTTTCCCCCTCGATCGCGCCGCCGAAGCCCATGCGCGCATGGAAGCCGGGGACCATGTTGGCAAAATTGTCCTGGATGTCGCGAACTGACCGTCTTTGCCTTGCCGTAGGGCACGGGTCGGTTTACATCGCCCGCAACGCTGGCCGCTCCGGAAGGGGCGGCCCTTATTGTTTCTAAAGACCGGAGAAACCCAGTGGCCCAGCCCCTGATGCCCCATGCGACCGCCGCCTGGCTGGTGGAAAATACGTCGCTCACGTTTGAGCAGATCGCCGAGTTCTGCGGGCTGCATATCCTCGAAGTCCAGGCCATTGCCGATGACACGGCCGCGACCAAGCTGACCGGTCGGGATCCCGTGCGTGCAGGCGAACTGACCCACGAGGAAATCGAGAAGGGCCAGAAGGATTCGAGTTACGTCCTTCAGATGCACAAGGCGCCGGACCCGGTCCGCCGCACGCGCGGTCCGCGCTACACGCCGGTGTCGAAGCGTCAGGATAAGCCGGACGGAATCGCCTGGATCATCAAGAACCATCCGGAAGTCAGCGACGGGCAGATCGGCAAGTTGATCGGCACGACCCGGACGACCATTGCCGCGATCCGCGAGCGTTCGCACTGGAACATGGCGAACATCACGCCAAAGGATCCGGTGACGCTCGGTCTGACGAGCCAGCGCGAGCTGGATGCGGCGATCGCGAAGGCGCAGAAGGCCGCAGGCGGCGCGGCGCCGACCGACGAGCGCTTCGAGAGCGACCGCGACGCGCTGATCGTGCAGCTCCGCGCCGAGCGCGAGCAGCATCATCGCGACGCGGAGGCCGCGCTTGCGGCTGCCGAAGCTGGTGAAGATGCTCCGTCCGACGAGATCGTCCCGGGCATCCGCGACCCGTTCAAGCGTTGATTTAAGCCTGTCGGAGGGTCATTCCTCGTCCATGGACGCGCCCGAACAACAGAGCGAACTGAGCTTCGAGGCGGCGCTTGCGCGCCTTGAGGAAATCGTGCGCCTGCTCGAGCGTGGCGAGGCTCCGCTCGATCAGTCGATCGAGCTTTACCAGGAAGGGGACCGGCTTCGCCGTCATTGCGAGGCGCGCCTGAAGGCGGCTCAGGAACGGATCGAGCAGATTGCCTTTGGGGCCGACGGGCGGCCATCCGGCGTCACCCCCTTCGATGCCGGTTGAGACGGTCGACCGGGCGCGGCTCGAGCTGGACGCCGAGGCCGAACGGATTCGCGGCGAGATTGATGAGCTGTTCGGACGTCTGCTCGTGTCGCGCAACGATGGCCGCGACGATCTTTACGCGGCGATGCGCCATGCAGCGATCGGTGGCGGAAAGAGACTTCGACCACTCCTGACGGTTGCCGCATCGCGGCTGTTTGGCATTGCGCGAGATCGGGCCCTGCGTGTCGGAGGAGCGATCGAGGCGATCCACGTCTATTCGCTGATCCATGACGATCTTCCGTGCATGGACGATGACGACGTTCGTCGCGGGAAGCCGACCGTCCACAAGATGTTCGGCGAGGCGGCCGCGGTTCTCGCCGGGGACAGCCTTCACGCACTTGCATTCGAAATCCTTGCCGATCCCGAAACCCATGAAGATCCTTTCGTCCGGTCGGACCTTGTCCTGGCGCTGGCAAAGGCCTCGGGGCCTTCGGGCATGGCGGGAGGCCAGATGATGGATCTCGCCGCCGAGGGAAAATCGCTCGACCTTTCGGCGATCACTAGGCTCCAGCAGCTGAAGACCGGAGCGCTCATCGAATATGCGGTCGAGGCGCCCTGTATCATGGGCCGGCTGCCTTCGGAGGCGAGGACGCCATATCGCGGTTACGCCCGCAACATCGGGCTCGCATTCCAGATCGCCGATGACCTCATCGACCATGCGGGCGACGCCGACGCGGCCGGCAAGCGCACCGGCAAGGACGCGGAGGCGGGGAAGGCGACCTTCGTATCGGTCCTAGGGCCCGAGCGCGCTGAGCAGCAGGCGCGCTTCCTCGTCAGCCAGGCAATCGAGCATCTCGCGGACCATGGAGCCGAAGCCGATTTGCTGCGGGCGCTCGCGCGGTTCGCTATAGAGCGGAACCACTGAGGCGGACTGGGGAGTAGCATGACGGAACGCATCGGGGTTTATCCGGGCACGTTCGACCCGATCACGCTCGGGCATATCGACATCATCCGGCGCGGCGTGCACCTCGTCGACCGGCTCGTCATCGGCGTCACGACAAATCCGTCCAAGGAGCCGATGTTTTCACTTTCGGAGCGGCTCGCAATGGTTCGGCGCGAGGTTGCCGGTCTTGCCGACGGCAAGATCCAGGTCATCGAGTTCAACTCACTGCTTATGGATTTCGCGGAATCGCAGGGCGCTTCGATGATCATCCGGGGCCTGCGAGCAGTCGCGGACTTCGAATATGAATTCCAGATGGCGGGCATGAACCAGCAGCTGAACGACGATATCGAGACGGTCTTCCTGATGGCCGGCGTGTCGCTTCAGCCGATCGCCTCACGTCTGGTTAAGGAGATCGCGCGCTATGGCGGCTCGATCGACAAGTTTGTCACGCCGTTGGTTGCGGCGGACGTGAGAAGGCACCTCGAGGGAGAAGCGGGCGCATGATTGGCCGGGTTTTGTTTACGATTTCAGCATTGGCGCTCGTTGCGGCGAAGCCCGCCGATCCGCCGGCCAAGCCGATGCTTAGCGTGATTGCGCCTGCGGAGGTGGCCAACGACCCTTCAAACAAGCTGATCCTGGAGCTCAGCACGGGCGGCAGGGTCGTCATCATGATGCGTCCCGACGCCGCGCCTGAGATGGTAGGGCGGGTCAAAACGCTTGTCCGCCAGGGCTTCTACAACGGTCTGATTTTCCATCGCGTCGTTCCCGGGTTCATGGCGCAGGGCGGTGATCCGACCGGTAAGGGCGATGGCGGCTCGCCGCTTCCCGACCTCAAGGCCGAATTCAACTCGCTACCGTTCCTGCGCGGCACGGTAGGCGCAGCCCGTACCGACAAGCCCGATACGGGGAACAGCCAGTTTTTCATCATGTTCGCGCCAAATGCTACGCTGAACGAGCGGTACACGGCGTTCGGTCGCGTGATAGAGGGCATGCAGGCCGTCGACACGATTGCACCGGGGGAGCCGCCGGAGCAGCCGACAAAGATCGTCCGCGCGACCCTGGGCGGCTAAAGCGCGCGAATGCGCGTCGACCTTTTCGATTTCGACCTTCCTGCAGAGCTGATCGCGCTGAGGCCCGCCAGGCCGCGGGATTCAGCGCGGCTGCTGCTGGTGGATGGCGAGGTTATATCGGACAAGGCCGTGCTCGATCTGCCCAACCTGCTTCGGCCGGGTGACACGCTCGTTTTCAACGATACCCGCGTGATCCCGGCGCAGCTCGAAGGCCGCCGAGGCGAGGCCCGGATCGGAGCGACGCTCCACAAGCGGGAGGGGCCGCGCGATTGGTGGGCGTTCGTACGCAATGCCAAGCGCCTGCGTGTCGGAGACGTCGTCGAATTCGGGAACGGCGTCCACGCGACCGTTGCGGACCGGGACGAAGAGGGCGCCGTTCTCCTCCACTTCGAGGGTGAGGACCCCGTCGAAATCCTGCTCGAGCGCGCAGGTCGAATGCCGCTGCCGCCCTACATTGCCTCGCGCCGGCCTGCGGACCAGCAGGACCGCGACGACTACCAGACCATGTTCGCGCGGGAAGAGGGGGCAGTAGCTGCGCCCACAGCGGCGCTGCATTTCACGCCAACGCTGATCGAGCGGCTTGAGGAAAACGGCATTCGCCGCGAGACGCTGACGCTGCACGTGGGCGCGGGGACCTTCCTTCCGGTGAAGGCGGAAGACACCATCGAGCACAAGATGCACGCCGAATGGGGCCGCATCGACGAGGAAACTGCCGAGCGGCTCAACACGGTGCGAGCTTCGGGCGGCCGGCTGATCGCAGTCGGAACCACGTCGCTTCGCTTGCTGGAGAGCGCCGCGGACGAGAGCGGCATCATCCATCCCTTCGAAGGCGATACCGCAATCTTCATTACCCCCGGCTATCGCTTCAAGGCGATCGACGGCCTCATCACCAATTTCCACCTTCCGCGCTCCACGCTCTTCATGCTGGTCAGCGCACTGATGGACCTCGAAGTGATGAAGCGCGCCTACGCCCATGCGGTGGAGCAGAAGTACCGTTTCTACTCCTACGGCGACGCGAGCCTTCTGCTTCCTCAGGTGGCGAAATAGCCCGACAAAAGCCGCGCCGTCAGTCCGAGTGAGATCACTACGAGTAGCGGTCGGATGAGCCGCGCTCCGAAGCGGATTGCGCTGTGCGAGCCCAGCCAGCCTCCGGTCATCGCGCCGAGGGCCATGCACAGGCCAAGAAGCCACAACATTTTCCCGCCGAGAGTGAAGAACAGGACGCTCGCCACATTGCTGGTGAAGTTAAACAGCTTGGTCAGGCCGGTCGCGCGGGTGAGGCCATAGCCTCGAAGCGCGACAAGGCTGGTGCTGAAGAAGGTTCCGGTGCCGGGCCCGAAGAAGCCGTCGTAGAAGCCGATCGCTCCGCCTACCGGTGCATAGCCTCGCTCGGTAACCTGGTGATGCGCATCCTCGTCGGTCATTCGGGGGCTGAACAGGACGTAGAGCGACACTGCAATCAGCAGCAGCGGAATGATCAGCCCCAGCACCTTGGTGTCGATCGCCTGGACGAGCAGTACGCCGGCGGTCGCGCCGACGAAGACCAGGGCGATCGTCAGCTTGTGCCGGTGCCAATCGACAAGGCCGGCGCGCGCATAATTGCGCGTCGCGACTGCGGTCCCAAAGATCGACTGGAGCTTGTTGGTCGCCAGCGCCTGGATCGGCGACGCACCCGCGAAAAGCAGCGCCGGCAGCATGATGAGCCCGCCACCACCTGCGACCGCATCGATGAAGCCGGTCAGGACGGCGATGACGGTCAGGGCGGGGTAGACCCACGGCTCGATCATCCGGCGGTCCTAGCCGCGCCGTCCGGCGGTCGCTAGGAGCGCGCGAAATGTCTCGCTTCTCCTTTCAGATTTCCGCCACCGACGGCGCTGCCCGTACCGGCACGATCGCGATGCAGCGCGGCGAGATCAGGACGCCCGCCTTCATGCCGGTCGGGACAGCGGCGACAGTAAAGGCGATGAGGCCACAGGAAGTGCGCGCATCCGGCGCGGACATTATTCTCGGCAACACCTACCATCTGATGCTGCGACCGGGGGCAGAGCGCGTCGCCCGGCTCGGCGGGTTGCATCGGTTCATGGGGTGGGAGCGGCCGATCCTCACCGACAGCGGCGGCTATCAGGTGATGAGTCTGAGCGAGCTGACCAAGGTGAGCGAGGAAGGCGTTTCTTTCGCGAGCCATCTCGACGGGACGCGGCACATGCTTTCGCCGGAGCGCTCGATCGAGGTGCAGCGGCTGCTCGGCTCGGACATCGTGATGGCGTTCGACCAACTCGTGCCTGCCTCCGCGACGCGTGAGGAAGCGGCTGCCGCGATGGAACGCTCGGTGCGCTGGGCGAAGCGCTCGCGCGACGAGTTCGACCGCGGCGGCGAGCATGCAGAGTCCGCCGCCCTCTTCGGAATCCAGCAGGGCGGACTCGATGAACAACTGCGCAAAAGTTCAGCCGATGCGCTGATCGACGTCGGTTTCGATGGATATGCGGTCGGTGGTCTAGCGGTGGGCGAAGGGCACGAGGCGATGTGCGCCTGCCTCGACTATGCCCCGGGCCAGCTTCCGGCAGACAAGCCGCATTACCTGATGGGCGTCGGCAAGCCCGATGACATCGTCGAAGCAGTCCGGCGCGGAATAGATATGTTCGATTGCGTGCTTCCGACGCGGTCGGGACGCACGGGGCAGGCGTTCACCGCGGACGGTCCGCTCAACATCCGCAACGCAAAGTTCGGCGAGGATCAGGACCCGCTCGAGCCCGGCTGTCCATGCCCGACCTGCACCAAGTTCGAGCGGGCGTACGTCCACCATCTAGTACGCTCGGGAGAAATCCTCGGCGCGATGCTCATGACGGAGCATAATCTCTGGTTCTACCAGCGGCTGATGCAGGGCCTTCGTGACGCAATCGCCGAAACGCGATTGTCCGCCTTCGCGGCCGAATTTCTGAAGCGCTATCGAGTCGCGCGCTAGAGCGCGCCGACCGACAGGAAGGACGGCAGGGGCCCGTTCCAGTCAGGCTGGATATCCTCGACCACCGGCGAGCGTTCTTGGCGCTCTTCGGGCAGGTCCCGCTCTTCGGGTCGGGGCCGCTCCGCGCGCTTCGTACGGATCGGCTTCTTCTCGGCAGGCTTCTTATCGCTGGATTTCTTCTCGCTGCGCTTCGACTCTGCCGGGTCCGCCTCTTCCTTCTTCGGTTCATCCGCGCGAGCGAACTTCACGCCAGTCAGCTTCTCGATGGCGGATACCGCCTCGGCGTCCTCTCGAGTCGCCAGCGTGATCGCGATACCCTTCATGCCGGCCCGGCCGGTGCGGCCGATGCGATGAATGTAATCGTCGGGCTGCCAGGGCACGTCGAAGTTGATGACATGACTGACGCCTTTGACATCCAGCCCGCGCGCGGCGACGTCTGACGCGACGAGCACGTTGATCTCGTCATTCTTGAAGCGGTCGAACTCGGCGATGCGGTCTGACTGGTCCATGTCGCCCTGAATCTGGCCCACCGCGAACCCAGAGCGCTTCAGGCTTGTCGCCAGCTCGCGAACGGTCGACTTTCGATTGGAAAAGACAATCGCGTTCTTGAACTCTTCGTGACGAAGGATGTCGCGGAGGACTTCACGTTTCTTGTCGGCGCGAACATTGATCAGGCGCTGTTCGATGTTGACATTCGCTGTAGCGGGTCGAGCAACCTCGATGCGCTTCGGCTCATTGAGGAACTTGGCCGCCAGTTTCTGGATTGGCGGCGGCATGGTCGCTGAGAACAGCAGGGTCTGTCGATTTTTCGGCAGCTTCGAGCAAATTTCCTCGATGTCCGGGATGAAGCCCATATCGAGCATCCGGTCCGCTTCGTCGATGACCAGAAGCTCGCAGCCGTTAAGCAGGATCTTGCCGCGCTGGAACAGGTCCATCAGTCGGCCCGGCGTCGCGATCAGGACGTCGACGCCCTTTTCGAGCGCCTTCACCTGGTCGCCCATCTGAACGCCGCCGATGAGCAGGGCCATCGATAGCTTGTTGTACTTGCCGTACTTCTCGAAATTCTCCGAGACTTGCGCGGCAAGCTCGCGCGTCGGCTCGAGGATTAGTGAGCGCGGCATGAGCGCGCGGCTGCGGCCGTGAGCGAGGATGTCGATCATCGGCAGCACGAAGCTGGCCGTCTTCCCAGTGCCTGTCTGGGCTATGCCGATCAGGTCGCGGCCCATCAGGACCGACGGGATCGCTCCGCGTTGAATCGGTGTCGGTTCCGAATAGCCGCTTTCATCGACGGCGCGGAGCAATTGGTCAGAAAGGCCGAGGTCGGCAAAAGTCATGCAAGATCCGGAAGAAGAGCGATGAGTAGCCGCATTCGTTGCGGCACTTCCCATGAGATTGGGGCTAAGGCGCGCTTTTCAATCTTGTCAAGGAATCAGCGCGGAAACTTCGGCACGAGCCGGCGAAAACGCTCGATACGACAGCTACGGCCGATGCGCGAGTGGATGCCGTCGCGCCGGACGCAAATCTTGCCGTCCTCCGGGGTCAGATAGAAGCCGTTGTAGAAATCGAGCGCCGGGCAATCCTCGGACAATTCGGCCCGGAACCGCCTCCGGTCGAACAGCAGGAAATCGACCGTCTCACGTCCCGAAAGCGCGGCGCCGCGGATGCTGCTCGCATCCAGGCATTTCGGGCCCTTCTTCTCTTCAAATGCGAAGGGCTGAACGGGGCGCGGACGGACGGGGATCCGCATGATCACCTCCTGCTCGACGACGAGCGTGCGCACATGGTCCGACTGCTCGGCGGTTGCGAAGCCGAACATCGCCGGCAGCAGCGAAAGAAAGAACGCGAATGGCATTAAGATAGTTGTATCCCCGGACATGGTCTTGCGGGCAGTCCGTTGAACAATCAATGAATTGTCCGGGTAACGCCCGAGCCGATCTCTCCCCTATCGGCGCTTGCGAAAGCCAAGGGCCATGAGTACAGCGCGGCGACGATTTCAACGGCCCGATGGAAGTGCGCATCTGCGCGCTCGGGCCGGCACCCAGGAGAAACTCGTAAAATGGCGACTGCCGCGCCCACACAGGAATTGCCGCTTTTCTACAATCAGCTCGAAGCTCTGAATGCCGGACAGCATGGAAACATGAAGATCCGCCGGATCGAGAGCGCGCCGGAGATGGGTTCTACCCATGCGGTTCCGGTTACGGTCGATGAGTTCGCGCTTCTGCAGCGCTTCTACCCGATCGTCTTCTCCGTCGGCGGCGAGCCGGTTCCGTTGGCGCTCATGGGCCTCAACGAAGGTGCGAACGCATTCCTGGATTCGACCGGACTTCCGCACGATCCGAGCGTCTACATTCCGGCCTACATGCGCCGCTATCCGTTCCTTCTGGCGCGCCTGCGGCCCGACAGCGACGAGCTGTCGCTGTGCTTCGACCCGACGTCGGGTGCGGTCGGCGAGTTTGCCGAAGGTGAGGCGCTGTTCGACGGTGAGCAGCCGTCCGAAGCCACGAAGGCGGTTCTGCAGTTCTGCGAGCAGTTCGAGACGGCCGGCCAGCGCACTGCGGCCTTCATCCAGGAGCTGAAGAACAGCGACCTTCTCATGGACGGCGAAGTCGCCATCCAGCCCGAAGGCGCTCCGCAGCCGTTCGTCTATCGCGGTTTCCGCATGGTCGACGAAGAGAAGCTGCGCGAGCTTCGCGGTGACGAGCTTCGCAAGATGAACCAGAGCGGCATGCTCGCGCTCATCTACGCGCACCTCTTCTCACTATCGCAGATTCGCGAGGTGTTCGCTCGGCAGGTCGCACAGGGCAAAGGCCCGATCGCCGCTCCGCAGCCGGTTCCAGCCGAGGCGTGAATGACGCGCGGCGGGCCGAATTGAATTCGGCCCCCAGCCTAACCATCTGAAGGACGTTCGCCGCCGCCTGGCCCCCTCCTTGCGGTGTGCGGACCACGTGCCCAGCGGGTGCGTTTCCTCCCTGAACTGGGCCGCCCCGCCTGCATGGCCGGGGCGGCCCTTTTTATTCGGCGGCTTCGGAGAAGCGGCGGTCCAGCAGGAATTGGCCCAGCCGCATCGCCAGCTCATCAAACAATCGAGCAACCTTTGGAAAGCCAGAGCTTCGCCGCACCGAGTTGGACTGAAGATAACAGCGGCGGTCGATCTCGATTTGCAAGGCGTGAACGGCTCGGCCGGGCGATCCGTGCCGCTGAACGACATGCCCGCCCGCGAAGGGCTGGTTGACCCCGACCCGGAAGCCCATCGAAGTCACGATCTTCACCGCCTCGGACGTCACCCACGGGCCAGCGCTGTGCCCGTAGCGATCGCCAATGATCACCGACGGTCCGCTATCCGGTGAAGGCATGGAATGGCAGTCGAGCAGCAACGCGCAGCCGAACCTGTCGAGCAGGCAATTCAGCTGCTCCTCGATCGCACGATGATATGGGCGATGCGCCTGCGTCAGCCGCTCCTCCAGCTCGTAACGGGGGATCGGCTGCCGCCACAGCGAGCCGTGGGAAGCCGTTCGTCCCGGCACAATTCCGAGTCCGCCGCGGGCGCGGGGGCTAAGCGAGGGAAGAGGCCCGGAGCGGACGACCGTCGGGTCGATCTCGTCTTCGGCTCGATTGCAGTCGATCGCGGCTCGGGGGGTTTGCGCAACAACCGCGCCCACGCCCTTGTTGATCGCGCTCTCGACCAACTCGTCCACCAGTGGATCTTCAAGCCCGGCCAGGGCCGTCTCACCCCCCTTGCTCAGCGAAATCAGCCAGTTCGGATAGTCGCGACCGGCGTGAGGCACCGAAAGAAGCACCGGGACTTCGGCGTTGCACGGATGAATGGCCGGCGGAGATAGCGGCATCGACGTCAATGAATCCTGTCTACGACTGTCGCGTTTCGGGTCAACCGGAACCCATCACGCTGGAAAATCTTAAACGTTCCGAGCATAAGGTCCCGCATGGCGAAAATACTACTGGCAGAAGACGATACGTCGATGCGCGAATATCTGCAGCGCGCGCTGCAGCGTGTCGGGTACGAGGTGTCTGCCGTAGGGTGTGGGACGGAAGCCATGCCGCTCCTCGAAACCGACCATTTCGACCTTCTGCTGACGGATATCGTCATGCCGGAAATGGACGGGATCGAGCTTGCCCAGAAAGCGTCGGCAATCGACCCCGAGATTCGCGTGATGTTCATCACGGGCTTTGCAGCGGTCGCCTTGCAGGGTGGGCGAACGACTCCTGGCGCCAAGCTGCTGTCCAAACCATTTCACCTGAAGGATCTCGTTGCCGAGGTCGACCGGATCTTCCAGACGGAAGATCAGCACGGCCGTCTCTAAGCAGATGTGCTCGGCCGCCTTTAAGCGGCTTTCGCCTCATTCAGGGTAATCCAGGTAGCGGTCGCCGCAGCGACTAGCTGACCGTCCTTGTCGTGCAGCGCGCTTCCCACGCGGTGCTTCCTGCCCTCGCTGTCGATTGGCCAGCCAGTCACGATGAGCGGTTCGCCCGCGTGGACGGCTCGATGAAGCACCGCCGACATCCGTCCCAGCAGAGCCAGGCCCGCCTTGTCCTCGGTCGCAAAGTAACCCGGGCAGTCGAGCGCGGCCCAGAGGAACTCCGGCCGGACCAGTCCGTCTTCGCCGGTCACCGAATCGTCGGGCGTCCAGGTCGCTGCGACACGATTGGCGTGATCGTGGAGCGCGCCCGGGAATATTCGCATGCCGTCGCCGGCTTCACGATCCGGCCCGCAGACGAAGCAGCCCGGGAAGATATGATGCGAATGGCCCGAGAAGCGCGGCTCGGCATCCTGCGCTTCCGTGAGGGTCGGCGGTGGCGGGACGTCTATTTCGACGGGCCCCTTCGCGGCGGTCACCACTATTTGGTCATCTTGCAGGAGGGAGGCCGAGATGCCGTCAGTCTCGAGCGTTAGATCACGGTCCAGGGGAGGCGGCGCCTTCAACGTTACAGTGCAATTGGAGCCACCAAGGGCAGCCGCCACGAGACCCGCCACGTAACCGCCGTTTCCGGTCTTCGGCGGACCCCGGAACCGTCTTTCGATGCGAACCGTGCCCATGGCGGTCATCTCTCATCTCGGCGCTCGCCGCGCAACTGCAAGACACTGTTCGCGAAGGGTTGCGCGGTCCGCCGCCGCTCTCTACATGCCCGCTCCAGAGTGGGCGTGTAGCTCAGTGGTAGAGCACTGTGTTGACATCGCAGGGGTCGCAAGTTCAATCCTTGCCACGCCCACCATTTTTCCCTTCAACACCGTTTTCTGACCGCGCCCCAATGCGCGTCTGAAATGCGTCGGGTTGCGGAACGCGCCGTTGCGCCTGAACGTTCGCAATTCGGCGTATCTCACCAACCGTGTGGAAGGAGAGGGGCCATGAGCGCGAACGGCCTCGAAGTCTTCGATAAGACACTGGATATCACGCACGTCTGGCTGAAGGAGATCATGGCGGATCTTGGGCCGGATAAGCAGGTCGCCTGGAAGGTGCTCTCAACCGTCCTTCACAAGCTGCGCGACCGGCTTTCGATCAACCTTGCGGCCCATCTGGGGCCCAGCTGCCGCTGCTGATCCGCGGTGTCTATTACGACCAGTTCGAGCCGGCGAAGATGCCGGCGGTGTGCCGCACCCGCGAGGAGTTCGTGGACGAGGTCGCGGAGTGGCTCAGCGACACTCGACCGGTCGATCCCGAAAAGGCGGTCAACGCGGTCTTCCGGACGTTATCCAGGCATATCTCGCAAGGTCAGGTCGACCACGTGAAACAGGCGCTGCCGAAAGGGCTGAGACAGATGTGGGATGAGGCCGAAGCGATCGTCGTCGAAGCGACCGTCCTCGAGGTGACGCCGGTTATTTAGCGGGCTTGGCCGGTAACGGCTTCCGCTGCTCCAGCAGCCACATCCAAAGCGCCGGGTCGTTGTAGGCGGGCACCCATGACCAGTGATCGGTGTTGGGATAGATGGTCAGGCGAGGCGCTGCTCCGCACTTCTTGAGAGCGTCCACCATTTCAAAGTCCCCGCGCGTGTCGACGGCGTCGTCATGGTCGCCGTGAAATGCCCAGACAGGGACCTCCTTCGCATTGCAGGCCTTCTTGGGGTCTCCGAAGGCTGCCACGGGCGCCAGAGCGGCAAAATGCTCGGGATGGGTTGTGCCCCATTCCCAGGTCGCGATTCCGCCCAAGCTGAGGCCGGTCAGGTAGACCCGCGAAGGATCGACCCTGAGGGTTTTCATCGCATGATCGAGGATCGCTTCGAGCGGCGGAACCGGCCAATATTCACCAATCGTGTCCGACTGTTCGGGTAGCTGCGGCGAAATGACGATGAAGGGGAAGGCAGGGTTCTTCTCCACGAGCATGGGCGGTCCGTGCTTCTTGACGACATTGATGTCGGTCCCGCGCTCGCCCGATCCGTGCAGGAAGATGACCAGCGGCCAGCGGTCCGCTCCGCTCTCATTGTAGCCCTTGGGAATGAACAGCAGGTAGGGGAAGCCGCCTTCTGCGACGGGAGCCTGCACGGTTTGCCCTTCGACGGCCGGCGGCTGGGCAGGTGTCTTTTTCGCATCGACGGCCGAAGGCAGGCTCAATGCAGCCAGAGCAACGGCGACCCAGAAACGCATGCGGCGGCTCCTTCATCAAGAACCGCCGCAGCGTTGCACAGCAATAAGCGAAAGACGATGCCTTAGAGGCAGGCCTCGAGGTACGGTTGGTCGAAGCCGAACTGCTTGGCCTTCTCGAGCGTGTACGGACGTAGGCCCATCGAGCGATATTCGCCTAGGATCTTTCCGTCCGCTGTCTCGTCCAGATACTCGAACTTAAACAGTTCCTGGGTGACGATGACCTCGCCCTCCATGCCGATCACCTCGGTAACGTTGGTCGTGCGGCGTGAACCGTCGCGAAGGCGCTTCACCTGCACGATCAGGTCGACGGAATCCGCGATCTGCCGCGAAATCGCTTCCTTCGGGATCTTGATGTCGCCCATCATGACCATGTTTTCCATACGAGCCAGGCATTCGCGCGGGCTGTTGGAGTGAAGCGTGGCCATCGAGCCGTCGTGACCCGTGTTCATTGCCGCCAGAAGGTCGAAACACTCCTGGCCGCGAATCTCGCCGAGGATGATGCGGTCAGGACGCATACGCAGGGCGTTAATGACGAGGTCGCGAATCGTGATGGCGCCCTGCCCCTCGAGGTTCGGTGGACGTGTCTCAAGCGGAAGCCAGTGCGGCTGCTGAAGACGAAGCTCGGCCGCGTCTTCGATCGTGATCACGCGTTCGCCCGGGTCGATCATCTTCGACAGGGCGTTGAGCATCGTCGTTTTACCGGAACCGGTACCGCCGGAAATGATCACGTTCATCCGCGCTGCGCCAGCGATCTTCAGCACCGTCGCCATCTTCTCGGACATGGAGCCGAAGCCCTTCATCATGTCGAGCGTGATCGGCTTTTCGGAGAACTTACGAATTGAAATGGCGGTGCCGCGAAGCGAAAGCGGCGGAATAATCACGTTGACGCGGCTGCCGTCCTGAAGGCGAGCGTCGGCGAGCGGCGTCGTCTGGTCCACGCGGCGGCCGACCTTGTTCACGATGCGCTGGGCGATCTGGAACAGATGCTCTTCGTCACGGAACTGGATCTGCGCCAGTTCGAGCTTGCCCTTGCGTTCGACGAAGCACTGCTCGGGACCGTTGACCATGATGTCGCTGATGGCCGGGTCGGCCAGGAGCTCCTCGAGCGGGCCGAGGCCGAGCAGTTCGTCGACGAGGACCTTCTCGAGAGCGAACTGCTCGCGGCGGTTGAGGTTGATCTTCAGCTCGGTGAGCACTTCGCTGATGATCGGGCGGAATTCTTCGGCGAGCTCGTCCTTGCTGAGCGTGGCGGCGGCTTCGGGGTCGACGCGCTCGAGCAGGCGCGGAAGAACCTGCTCCTTGATTCGGTGGACGGAGGCTTCGAAGCCCTCAGACCTGCTGCTTGCTGCGTCTCCGCTGGCGTTCTGGCGGCTGTTCAGGCGGTCCATCGCCGCGGTGCCGGCTTCGTTCGGCTCCTGAAGGCCGCCGTCAAGACTGGCGGTCAGGTCGCTGACGGGCGGGAATTGTTCGGCCTCATCCGGGACGGATGGCGCTGCCGCCGCTCCACCGGAGGATTTCATCGGTTTGGCGACACCAAATTGTGGACGACCGTTGCCGCCCGCGCCGCCACGTTTGCCGAATGCGTTCATTCTACCCGTTTCCTGCGGTTCCGCCGAAATCAGGTTTGGTGAATAGGACTCAAACTTTTAGAAAAAGCTAACCGCGTTTAGCTTGTCCGCTTCCGAAGCGGGTCGCGCAATCAGGCGCCTGCACTCTCCGCGAGCACCGTAAGGCCACGCTCGCTGACCTCTGCGAAGCCTCCGGTCACAGCGATCTTCTCCGGCTGGGCGCCCTGAGAGCGATAGACTGACAGGTCGCCGTCACGCAGGGTCGTCATGTAGGGCGCGTGACCAGCAAGAATGCCGGAATCGCCCTCGGTGCCCGGAACGACGACCATGTAGACGTCGTCCGACATGACCAACCTGTCAGGCGTCACGAGTTCGAACTTCAGATCGGCCATTACTTCTTACCCTCAATCGCGGCGTCGAACGCGCCTGCGGCAGCTTCGAACTTGTCGCGGCAGCCCGTGTTGCAGAAGCCGACGACCTTGCCCTTGTAGAGCGTCAGGCTGTCGGAGCTGACCGGCTTCCCCGACCAGGGACACACGTCATTCACGCAATCCTCGAGGCGAAGTTGGTCAGCCAATTCCCCTTAGGCCTCCTGAGCGAGCTTCTCGGCCTTGGCGACCGCCTCGTCGATGCCGCCGACCATGTAGAACGCGGCTTCCGGCAGGTGATCGTACTCGCCGTTCACGACCGCCTTGAACGAGCGGACCGTGTCTTCGACCTGCACGAACTTGCCCGGGATGTTGGTGAACACCTCGGCGACGTGGAACGGCTGCGACAGGAAGCGCTGGATCTTGCGGGCGCGGCTGACGACCAGCTTATCCTCTTCGGAAAGTTCGTCCATGCCGAGGATCGCGATGATGTCCTGCAGCGACTTGTACTTCTGCAGCGTCTCCTGGACCGCACGAGCAACCTCGTAGTGCTCCTGGCCTACGACGGCCGGGGTCAGAACACGGCTGACGGAGTCGAGCGGATCGACGGCCGGGTAGATGCCCAGTTCCGAAATCGCGCGCGACAGCGTCGTGGTGGCGTCAAGGTGGGCGAAGGAGGTGGCCGGCGCCGGGTCGGTCAAGTCGTCGGCCGGAACGTAAATGGCCTGCACCGAAGTGATCGAGCCCTTATTGGTCGACGTGATGCGCTCCTGGAGGGTGCCCATGTCGGTTGCAAGGGTCGGCTGATAACCCACGGCCGAAGGAATACGGCCTAGAAGCGCCGACACTTCCGAACCGGCCTGCGTGAAGCGGAAGATGTTGTCGACGAAGAACAGGACGTCCTGGCCTTCCTGGTCGCGGAAATATTCGGCCTGCGTCAGACCCGATAGAGCGACGCGAGCGCGGGCTCCCGGCGGCTCGTTCATCTGGCCGAACACGAGCGCGACCTTCGATCCTTCAGGCGTCGGGTTGCCATCGGCGTCCTTGGCGATGACGCCCGCGTCGAGGAACTCGTGATAGAGGTCGTTACCTTCGCGGGTGCGCTCGCCGACGCCGGCAAACACGGATACGCCGCCGTGGCCCTTGGCGATGTTGTTGATCAGTTCCTGGATGAGCACGGTCTTGCCGACGCCCGCGCCGCCGAACAGGCCGATCTTGCCGCCCTTCGCGTACGGAGCGAGCAGGTCGATGACCTTGATGCCGGTGACCAGGATGGCAGCTTCGGTCGACTGATCGACGAATGCCGGAGCATCGGCGTGGATCGAGGCGGTCATGTCGCTGCCGATCGGGCCGCGCTCGTCGATCGGCTCGCCGATGACGTTCATGATACGGCCGAGCGTCTTCGGGCCGACGGGAACGCGGATCTGCGAACCGGTCGCCTTGACGGTCTGGCCGCGGGTCAGGCCGTCGGTGGAGTCCATGGCGATCGTGCGAACGACGTTCTCGCCGAGGTGCTGAGCAACCTCGAGGACGAGGCGGTTGCCGCCATTGTCGGTCTCAAGCGCGGCGAGGATCGGCGGAAGCTCACCCTCGAACGCGACGTCGACGACGGCGCCGATCACCTGCGCGACGCGGCCGACGAGGTTGCCGGTCTGCTGCTCGGCAGCTGCACCGGAGCCGGACGCGGGCGCGTCGGCCTTCTTGGCTCGGCTGCGGGGCTTGGTCTCGGGAGCGGCGGTTGCCATGTCTGTCTTCCTTGGCTTCGTGTTCGGTTAGAGCGCTTCTGCGCCGGAGATGATTTCGACGAGCTCGGTCGTGATCGCGGCTTGGCGCTGACGATTGTACTGAATCGACAGGCGGTTGATCATGTCGCCGGCATTGCGGGTCGCATTGTCCATCGCGGTCATCTGCGAGCCGTAGAAACCGGCCTGGTTCTCGAGCAATGCTCGATAGATTTGGATCGCGATATTGCGCGGCAGCAGGTCGGCGAGGATCTCTTCCTCGTCCGGCTCATACTCGACCGCAGCAAGCGACGCCGTGCCAGTGCCTGCGTCGTTGGCGGCGGGCACTGCGACCGGGATGATCTGGTCGACCGTCGGCTCCTGAACGAGCGTCGAGCGGAAATTCGCGTAGGCGAGGTGCACCACGTCGATTCCGTCGGTCGTATAGCGGTCGATCAGGTCTTTCGCGATCGCCTGTGCGTCCGCATAGGTCGGGGCCTTCATTCCGCTCGTATCGTACTGGGCGATGATGCCCTTCGGATAAAAGCGCTGGATGACCGGACGGCCCTTGCGGCCAACGATGTAGAAGAAGACCGTCTTGCCTTGGGCGGCTAGCTCGTCGGCCTTGCGGCGAGCAGCGCGGACGACGTTGCTGTTGAAGGCGCCTGCCAGGCCGCGGTCGCTGGTGGCGACCACGATCAGATGCGTGTCTTCTTTGCCCGTTCCCGCGAGGAGCTTGGGACTCTGCGGGCTACGAGCGACTTTCGACGCGAGCGAGGACACAACACCGTTCATGCGGGTCGAGTAGGGACGGCCGGCCTCGGCGTTCTGCTGCGCACGGCGCAGCTTCGCCGCGGCGACCATCTTCATCGCCTTGGTGATCTTCTGCGTCGACTTCACCGAGCCGATGCGAAGCTTGAGGGCCTTTAGGCTGGCCATCTTATGCGAACGTCTTCCCGAACTCGGTCAGCGCGTCCTTGAGCTTGGCGGCGGTGTCGTCGTCGAGCGCCTTGCTGTCGCGGATCGCCTTGAGGATGTCGGCCTTCTCGTTGCGAAGGTAGCTGAGCATCGCGGCCTCGTAGCGGACGACGTCCTTGGTATCGACCTTGTCGAGGAAGCCCTGCGTGCCCGAGTAGATCGAGGCGACCTGCTCTTCGACCGGCATCGGTGCATATTGTGGCTGCTTCAGCAGCTCGGTCAGGCGGGCGCCGCGAGCGAGAAGCTTCTGCGTCGAGGCGTCGAGGTCCGAGCCGAACTGAGCGAAGGCGGCCATCTCGCGGTACTGCGCGAGCTCCAGCTTGATCGAGCCGGCGACCTTCTTCATCGCCTTGGTCTGCGCGGCCGAGCCGACGCGGCTGACTGAAAGACCGACGTTAATCGCCGGACGGATGCCTTGGTAGAACAGGTCCGTCTCGAGGAAGATCTGGCCGTCGGTGATCGAGATGACGTTGGTCGGAATGTAGGCCGACACGTCGCCTGCCTGCGTCTCGATGATCGGCAGAGCGGTCAGCGAGCCACCGCCGTTGTCGTCATTCATCTTCGCTGCACGCTCGAGCAGGCGGCTGTGGAGATAGAAGACGTCGCCCGGATAGGCTTCGCGGCCCGGCGGGCGGCGGAGCAGGAGCGACATCTGGCGGTAAGCAACCGCCTGCTTGGAAAGGTCGTCGTAAACGATCACGGCATGCATGCCGTTGTCGCGGAAATATTCGCCCATTGCGGCGCCGGTGTAGGGCGCAAGGAACTGCAGCGGAGCAGGCTCGGACGCGGTCGCCGCGACGACGATGGAATATTCCATCGCGCCATTCTCTTCGAGCGCGCGGACGATCTGCGCGACGGTCGAACGCTTCTGACCGATCGCAACGTAGATGCAGTAGAGCTTCTCGCTCTCCTTGCCCGACTTGTTGATTTCCTTCTGGTTGATGAAGGTGTCGAGCGCGACGGCGGTCTTGCCGGTCTGGCGATCGCCGATGATCAGCTCGCGCTGGCCGCGGCCGATCGGAACCAGGGCGTCGAGCGCCTTGAGGCCGGTTTGCACAGGCTCGTGAACCGACTTCCTCGGAATGATGCCCGGAGCCTTCATTTCAACGCGGCGGCGCTCCGCGCCTTCGATCGGGCCCTTGCCGTCGATCGGGTTGCCGAGAGCGTCGACGACGCGGCCAAGCAGGCCCTTGCCGATCGGAACGTCGACGATGGTGCCGGTGCGCTTGGCGGTCGAACCTTCGCGAATGGTGGAGTCCGAACCGAAGATGACGACGCCGACGTTGTCGGCTTCGAGGTTGAGCGCCATGCCTTTGATGCCGCCGTCAAACTCGACCATCTCGCCGGCCTGGACGTTGTCGAGGCCGTGGATGCGGGCGATGCCGTCGCCGACCGACAGCACGGTGCCGACTTCGGATACCTGCGCGTCGGCATCGAAATTCGCGATCTGGTCGCGGATTACGCGGGAAATTTCAGCGGCGCGGATGTCCATATTCAGCCTTTCATCGCCTCGGCGAGTCTGTTGAGTTTGGTGCGGATGGATGCGTCGATCATCTGGCTGCCCATCTTGATCACGATCCCACCCAGGATTTCAGGGTCGATGCTCGTTTCGATCGCAACGTCGCGACCGGCGCGAGCGCGAAGCTGCTGCTTCAGCGCCGAAAGTTGGTCGTCCTTGAGCGGGTGCGCAGTCACGACCTCGGCAGTGGTCTCACCGCGGTGCTCGGCAGCGAGGCGGCGGAACGCACGGATCACGTTCTGAAGCTGGTTCTTGCGACCGTTCCTGGCGAGCACGCCGAGGAAATTGGCCGTTATCGGATCGAGCGAGAGCTGCTTGGCGACTGCCGCGAACGCCTTCCCGGCCTCCGCGCGGTCGATCAGCGGGCTCGAAGTGAGCTCCGCGAAATCGCGCGAATCCACCAGCGCCTGCGCCAGAAGCCCAAGGCTCTGACCCACCGCATCAATCTGCCGTTCGTCGCGAGCCAGGTTGAACAAAGCAGACGCATAGCGCCCCGCTAAGCTAGCCTGTATGCCGCTGGATGTTTCCACCGCGCTTAAAGCTCCAGAACTGGAATTTGCCCCATGAAAAATGGGGCGCTGCCGCAGGTTAGACCCGCACGCCCCCATGAGTTGGCGCGCCACTAGCAGGGGGTCTTCCAGGATGCAAGGCGGGTGGGCGCGGTTTGAACGCAATCGGCGGGAAGCAGCGCTCTGCGCCAGGCGGTAATGGATCTCCAACAAGGAGATGATGATGACCTATCGCGTTACCGGCCTGGATCCTGCTCCCTACAAGCCGCTGTTCGGCATGAGCGATGACGAGCTCGCCGGCCGTGGGATCGTCCGCATGACGGTCAGCAGCCCGACCTTCCCGTGCCGGGTTAGCCTGACCGACCGCGAGATCGGGGAGTCAGTGCTTCTTCTCAATCATGTCAGCCACGACGTCGACAATCCCTACCGCGCCGCCCACGCCATCTTTGTCACGGAAGGCGAAGAAGAAGCGGCTGAATATATCGACCAGATCCCGCCCGTCTTCGAAAAGCGAATCCTCTCACTCCGCGCATTCGACGACAATGGAATGATGGTCGATGCCGCGCTTGCCCAGCCGGGCGAGGCCGATGGCGTTATCCGCCGCCTGTTCGACAACAAAGCCGTCGATCACATTGACGCGCACAACGCGACCCGCGGCTGCTTCTCAGCCCGGATCGAGCGCTCAACGGCAGCTGCTTAGGTCGGCCACGACCGGGAAATGGTCGGATGCCGGCCGGCCGCCTTCGTAATGCCAGGCGAGCACCGCGTAGCGTTCGATATTAAGCTGCGGACTGACGAATACGAAATCGATCCGGCTGCTTTCCTTCGGAAGCGTCTGGAAATCATTCCAGGTTCCTTCCGGGCCCACTGGTATCGAGCGGGTCGCGTCGTGCGCATCCCGAAGGCCGAGCGCTGAATGGGTCATTGCCTGCACGGGCGGTGTGCCCGGCTCGGTATTGAAATCGCCGGTGACGATGACTGATTCGCCAGGCGCCTTTTTCGCGGCAATCCAGCGAAGAATCTGCCGTGCTCCTTCGAGGCGCGCTACTTTCCCCTCATTGTCCAGATGCGTGTTGACCGCGACGAAGCGCTTCCCGTCGCTGCGCCGGACGAGATGCGCCCAAGTCGCGGTACGGCTGTAAGCTGAGTCCCAACCTTTCGACGGCTTGTCCGGTGTCTCTGAGAGCCAGAAGGTGCCGCTCGACTTAAGCTGAAAGACGGTACGATCGAAGGCGACATTGGAAGACTCGCCCATAGGACCGCTTTCACGAGGCAGCCCGAGAAAGGAGTAATCGGGAAAGGCATGTTCGAGGTCGGCCTGCTGCCCCCGCACCACTTCCTGCAGCCCCAAGATAGCCGGCTTCATCATCTTGATTTGTCCGATGAACTGGTCGCGGCGGGCGGACCAGCGGTTGATCCCGTCGGATTCGAGATCGAGGCGAGTGTTGTAGGTCATCACCCGCAGCGGAGGGCAGGTTTTTGCTGCAGGCGCAGCACCGATCGTCATGGCGCCAACCGCCGCGATCACTATCTTCCTAGTTTGAAAGCAAGCCATGGGAAGCAGGACCTAGACCGCCTCGCTATGCTACGTCCATGTTGATGAAAACCATAGATGCAGATGCGGCCTGGGCGGCCTTCGAGCGCCGCGACCGCAGCTGGGATGGCCGAGTAATCGGAGCAGTCCGGACGACCGGCATCTACTGCAAGCCGAGCTGCCCAGCGCGGCGCCCGAAACGCGAGCATGTCGAGTTCTTCCTTGACGCCGCTGGAGCGCGGGCAGCCGGCTATCGGTCCTGCATGCGCTGCAAGCCGGACGAGGTGGGTCGCGAGGCTCTTGCGGTTACCAAGGCGGTGAAGCTGATCGAGCAGGCGGAAGAGGCGATCAGCCTTTCCGACCTTGCCGAAGCCGTCGGCTATGCGCCTCACCATTTCCAGCGCGTCTTTACGCGCGCCCTCGGTGTCTCTCCAGCCGGATACTGGCGGGGACTTCGCGCAAAGCGCGCCGCCGAGGCTCTTGAGGAGAGTGATCAGGTGACTGAAGCAATCTACGAGGCCGGCTATTCCGGTCCGAGCCGTTTCTACGCGGACGCCAAGGAGCGTCTCGGAATGACTCCTTCGGCATGGCGCGATGGCGGCCGTGGCGAAACCATCCATTGGACGGTCGTCGACAGTGCGCTTGGGCCGCTGCTGGTGGCAAAGACGCCGAAGGGCATTTGCCGCCTAACTTTCGAGGAAGACGAGAGTGCGCTGCGCCGGAACTTCCCGAACGCCAATCTCGTGGCGGACGATGGATCGATGGCCGACCTGATCGAAGGTGTTTTGACCGCCATCGATCATCCGCAATCGGCTCCCGAGCTTCCGATCGATGTGCGTGGGACGGCATTCCAGGAGGCCGTCTGGCGCGAGCTCCGCAAGATTCCGCTCGGCCAGACCCGCAGCTACGCCGATATCGCGAGAGCGGTCGGTCAGCCGGGCGCAATGCGCGCGGTCGGGACTGCCAACGGCTCGAACCCGGTCGCCGTGCTCGTTCCCTGCCATCGCGTAATTCGCTCGGACGGCTCGCTTGGCGGCTATGCCGGCGGCCTGGACCGCAAGCGTAAGCTTCTGAAGGCCGAGGGCGCCGACCCGCTGCTGATCTGAGGACGCTAACGCTTCGCCTTCTGTCGCTTTCTCTCGTCTTCCTCGAGCATGACGAGGGCGCCCTTTCCGTCGCCCGCCTTGATCTTCTCCATGATCTCGAGGTTACGGCGTTTTTCCCTCGGGAAATGTGGACTGAAGGCTATGGGGGCAAACAGGTCCTTCGCGTCGGCCGCGTCGGTATCGCGGAGTAGTTGCCGGACCGCTGTCAGGCGGAGATCGTCATCTTGGGGAACTAGGTCGACCGCGAACAGCAGCCCGTCGATGGCCTGTGCGGGCGGGGGCACGCCTTCCTCTACAAAGCTCTGGTAATAGTACATGAGCGGCTCCGGCGAGTTGAGGTCCAGCCGGTTGGCCTTCGAGAAATGGCTGCGGATTGCGGTCCAATTCGCCGACTTCGGATTTTTCTTTGCCAGCTCCAGCCCGGCGCGGCCCTTGTAGATCAGCGCCTTGAAGGACTTCGGATTCAAGGCCAGGGCCTGGTCGGCGGCAACCGATGCTTCTTCGTATTTTCTTGCCTGGAATTCAGCCTGCGCGAGAGTTTCCATTACGATCGCACTGCGGGGGAATTTCTCCGCTGCCGATCTTGCTCCCCGAGCACCATGCGAGCCGCAGCCGAATCCTCCATCTGCGCCTCCAGCTTCATGCGCACCGGAAGAATTTCCTGCTCGTCATCCCGAAGAGTCCGCACCTCAACGGGGCCGACCTTGATCATCGAAGCAGGGATGATGCGGGTCGGCAGGGTGTCTCGACCGCGATAAGTGTTGAGCTCCTTCTCGAGCTTCTTGAGATCCCCAAGCGACTGTTTCGCGGCATCAAGGGCCGGAACGCCCTTCTGGATCAGGTCTACATACTTGGTCGTTTGCCCGCGCCGCGACGGCTCGAACGCCAGATAATGGGCGAGCAGCCAGCCGCTGCTGTACTGGGAAATCCATTCCTCGTCGGTAGTCTGATTATAGATGCCCCGAGCATGTCCGGCAGCGACATTCCGCGAAGGAGGCGCAGCCACGCGCCGCGGTAATGCGGCGGCTCGCCGAATTCCACCGAGCCATCCGGAAGCAGTTCGGCCGGAGCGAAGAACTCCGCATAGCCTTCGACCATCCACGTCGGATAGGCGGCTGTTGCGTCCTGAAGCATCAGGTGATGCAGATATTCGTGGAAGAAGACGGTCCTGCCGTCGAGATCCCAGCGATCCCGCTTCGGTTCGCTGTTGGCGAAGGAAACGGGCCCAGACGCGCGGCCGAAGTAGACGCCCGCGATGCCGCCGATCCCGGTAACGTTCGAGACTTCCTGCGAATCCCGCAGCGTGTAGAGCGTAAGGCGGCTGGTTGAGGTGGGCGGCGGGTCCTTCATCTGGCGCACGGCCCGAACGGCGCTGTCGAAGCGCTCCAGCTCCGTCGCATAGGCGCGCAAAGCATCCGGCTTCTGCTTGGAATAGATTATGAAGTGGTTGGTTCTGGCCTCGTTCCACTGGGCCAGTGCTTGCGACGGCGCGAGTGCGAGCGCCGTCAACGCTGCAAGCCTTAGAAACATTTGTGATTCCCTCAATCAACAAGGGGAAATTAGCGCAGCGAAAACAGCTGTCTAGAGGAAGCTGTAGGGGTCGACGTCGACGCTCACGCGGACCTTCGGGCTCCATTCGATTTTGGCCAGCCAGTCGCGGATGACGTCCTGCACGTCGAGACTTCGGGCGGCGTGAACGAGAAGGCGTTGGCGGTGCCGGCCGCGAAGCATCGCGAGGGGGCGGGGGCAGGACCGAAGACCGCCATTCCATCCACCTTGGGTGCGGCATTTCCGATGCGACGGGCGACGGAATCCGCTTGCGAGGAATCCTCTGCGGACACGACGATCGCGGCCAGTCGCCCGAACGGCGGCATCGCGGCGTCGCGGCGGGCTTCGGTTTCAGCGGCGTAGAAGCCGGGCGCATCTCCGGAAACGAGCGCCGCAATGACCGGAGCTTCCGGATCGTGCGTCTGCACCAACACCCGGCCCGGCTTGTCGCCGCGGCCGGCCCGGCCCGCGACCTGCTGGATCTGCTGAAAGCTGCGCTCTGCTGCGCGGAGGTCGCCGCCGGCAAGGCCGAGGTCGGCATCGACGACGCCGACCAGGGTCAGGTTGGGGAAGTGATAGCCCTTGGTGACGAGCTGGGTGCCGATCACGATATCGATCGCTCCGGCTTCCATCTGGGCGACGAATTCCGCGGCGCGTGCCGGGGACCAGATGGTGTCGGACGTGACGATTGCGGTCCGCGCATCCGGGAAGAGCGCCGCCACCTCATCGGCAATTCGCTCGACGCCGGGACCGCAGGCAACGAGGCTGTCCTCCTCGCCGCACTCCGGGCAGACCTTGGGCGGCGGCATGACGTGCCCGCAGTGATGACAGGCAAGCCGGGCCATCAGCCGATGCTCAACCATCCACGCGGTGCAGTTCGGGCATTGGAAGCGATGGCCGCAATGGCGGCAGAGGGTCAGCGGAGCAAAGCCGCGTCGATTGAGGAAGAGCAGCGACTGTTCGCCTCGTTCCAGATTGGCTTTCAGTTCAGCCACCAGGCTTGGCGCCAGCCACCGCCCGCGTAGCGGCGGATCTTCCGTCAGATTGATTGCCCGGATTTCCGGCATGCTCGCACCGGCAAATCGCCGGCTGAGCGTCACCTCGCGATAGCGGCCGATTTCGACCATGTGCCGCGTCTCGATCGCTGGCGTGGCGGAGGAAAGGATGACCGGAACGTCCTCGAACTTCCCGCGCATCACCGCGACGTCGCGCGCGTGGTACGGGACGCCTTCCTCCTGCTTGAAGCTGGGTTCGTGCGCCTCGTCGACGACGATCAGGCCGAGCTTCGCGTAAGGCAGGAATAGCGACGAGCGAGCGCCGACGGTAACCTTGGCCTCGCCGCTGACGATCGCACGCCAGGCGCGGCGGCGTTGCGACGAGCGAAGGTCCGAATGCCAGGCCACCGGCTCACAGCCGAAGCGGCTGGTGAAGCGCTTCAGGAACGGCTCGGTCAGCGCGATTTCAGGAAGCAGGACGAGCGCCTGTTTCCCTTGCCTAAGACATTCGGCGATCGCTTCGAAATAGACTTCTGTCTTGCCCGACCCGGTTACGCCATCGAGCAGGACCGGATCGAAGCCCTTGCCGATGGCGAACGAAAGACTTGCCGCCGCCTCGACTTGTTCCTCGTTGAGCTCGGGCGGCGCGAATTCCGGATCGGGGACGGGCAGGGGCCGGTCGGCCTCGACCGCGACTGATTCCAACGCGCCGGCATTCACTAGTCCGCGCATCACTGCATCGCTGACTTCGGCATGGTCGGCGAGCTCGCGGACGGTGCCCTGGCGACCTTCGATTGCGGCCAGGGCCTTAAGCCGTTGCGGCGTCATTCGGTCGGGCTGAAAGCCGGTCGGGCGGTACTCCGTCAGCTGTCGAGGGCCCTCGAGCGCACTTGACGAAGGAAGGATCATGCGGAGCACCGACGCGAGCGGCGAGAGATAGTAATCCGCCGTCCACTCCGCGAGCCGCCGCAGCGGGGTAGCGATCGGCGGGACATCCAAGGTTCCGATGATCGGCCGGAGTCGATTGTCACCTACCTCTTCAGTCGGTAGCCGCTCCGGCTCCCAGGCGACGCCCAGAAGTTGCCGCGGCCCGAGCGGCGCGACCAGAACCGTCCCTGGCTCGACGTGCATGTCGTCGGGCACTCGATAGTCGAGCGGCCCGAGCGCTGCATTGAGGGTAACGACACGGGCGCGGTTCATCGGCTAAGGGGACTTCGGGGTTGCGGGACGAGGACCTCTAACAAGAGGACTAGTCCGATGATTGCAAGACGCTGGCACGGGCGGGTGCCCGGTTCGAAGGCCGGAGAATATCTCCGGCTGATGAACGATGTAGGCTTGGCCGATTACCGATCAACCGAAGGGAACCGCGGGGCGTGGTGCCTGCACCGCCGCGCGGGCGATGTCGTCCATGTCGAGATGTTCACCCTGTGGGACGATCTCGGGGCGATCCACCGCTTTGCCGGGGACGACATTGCGAAGGCGAAATTTTACGACTTCGACCCCGACTTCCTCCTCGAACTGGAGCCCGAGGTTACGCACTTTCAGGTGATCGAAGGCTGAAGCCTACTTGCCCCGCTTCTTGCGGTGCTGGTCGAAATCGAGGACCGACGTCTCGTCGTCGGCCGGCAGCAGGCCGAGGCGGCGCGCGACTTCCTGATAGGCTTCCTCGACGCCGCCGAGATCCTGGCGGAAGCGGTCCTTGTCGAGCTTCTCGTTCGACTTGACGTCCCACAGTCGGCAGCCGTCCGGGCTGATCTCGTCAGCGAGGATGATGCGGGCATAGTCGCCGTCCCACACCCGGCCAAATTCCAGCTTGAAATCGACCAGGCGGATGCCGATCGCGGCGAACATGCCGCTGAGGAAGTCGTTCACGCGGATCGCCATGTCAGCGATGTCGTTCATCTCTTCCTGGCTGGCCCAGCCGAAGCAGGCGATATGCTCTTCGGAGATCATTGGATCGCCGAGCGCATCGTCCTTGTAATAATATTCGATAATCGTCCGCGGGAGCTGCGTGCCCTCCTCAATGCCGAGGCGCTTCGTCAGCGACCCCGCAGCGACATTGCGGATGACGACCTCGATCGGGACGATCTCGACCTGGCGAATGAGCTGCTCGCGCATGTTCACTCGGCGGATGAAGTGCGTCGGAACTCCGATCGTCTGCAGCGCGAGGAAGATGTGCTCTGAAATGCGGTTGTTGAGAACGCCCTTGCCGCTGATCGTCCCTCGCTTCTGCGCGTTGAACGCGGTCGCGTCGTCCTTGAAGTACTGGATGAGCGTGCCGGGCTCGGGACCCTCGTAAAGGATCTTTGCCTTGCCTTCATAGATCTGGCGGCGCCGGGCCATTGCTGTCGCTTTACTCCACCCCCGGGGATCGGGGAGGGGCGGCTATAGGCGAGCCGTCCCCCTCCCGCAATCAAGCAGAGTTGCGTTACTTGCTGGCTAACGACTGATCGAGCGTGTTCACATACTTGCTTCCGTTGAGCACTTGGATGGTGGAGCCTTTCAACCCATCTCCGATGGGCTCTGCGCGGCCTCCCAAGCATGGCTGGAGGAAGTTTTCGGCGACCGCATTGAACGCGATGTTGTTGGCTGGTCGGGCAAAGCCGTGGCCCTCGTCAGGGAAGAGGACGTAGGTAACGGGAATGTTCTTCGCCTTCATGGCGTCCACGATCTGGTCGGACTCCCGCTTGTTCACGCGAGGATCGTTCGCGCCCTGGCCAATCAGGAGCGGCTTCTTGATCCGGTCCGTATAGGTCAACGGAGACACTTCCTTCAGGAGCGCTCGACCTGCTTCGGTCGTCGGATCACCCATCCGCTGATAGAATTGCTGCTTGAAGGCTTCCCAATAGGGCGGAATGGTCTCGAGCAGCGTGAACAGGTTCGACGGCCCGACGATATCGACGCCGCACGCGAACTTGTCCGGAGTGAAGGTCAGGCCTGCAAGGGTCGCATAGCCTCCATAGCTCCCGCCCATGATCGCGACCTTGTCGGGCGTGGTGACGCCATTCGCGACCGCCCAATCGACGCTGTCGATCAAGTCGTCGTGCATCTTCTTGCCCCATTGCAGGTTCCCGGCCGCCAGGAACTCCTTACCGAAGCCGGTGGAGGCCCGGTAATTGACGGAGAGGACGGCATAGCCGCGGTTGGCGAGCCACTGGTGGTAGGGATTGTAGCCGAACTCGTCCCTCGCCCAAGGTCCGCCGTGGACGAACAACACCATCGGAGCGGCGCGATCCGGCTTGCCGTCGCGATTGGCGTCGGCGCTGGCCGGAAGCGTCAAGTAGCTCGGCAGGGTCAGCCCGTCGCGAGCCTTGATCTCGACTGGCCACATCGGGACGAGCGGAGCGCCGACGAGCTCGGGACGGCCGGTGTACAGTTTGGTCAGGGTCCCGGCCTTGCGGTCGAACAGATAGACAGCGGAAGGCTCGACGACCTTGTCCGCGCTGACGATCCACTTATCGTCCGCGTCGGTCCTCGCCTGGACGTTCGGCGAAGCGCCCAGCTTGTACTTCAGCCATTCGAGCGTGGCGCCGATGTCCTTGTCCAGCGCGCTCCATTCCGGCTTCAGATATTCCGCCTGATAAGCCTCGACCTGAAGGGTCTTCGGATTCGTAAGCGTGCCGCTGATGTCGGCCTTCGGACTTTCGCCGATAACCTTCGTTTCTCCGCTCGCGACATCCTGAGCGATAAGGGCCGCCGTGTTCCTGCCGCGGCTGTCGATCCAGTAGAGCGTCTTGTTGTCGGCGGTGAATCCGGCGGGATTTGTCGTCAGCGCGTCTTCGAGGCCAACGGTCGCGAACGGCTTGGTTTCGATCTTCCCGTTGGAGATTCGGTAATAGTCCATGCCGCCGTCGTCGCGGGACTTCAATGCCATCCTCAAATGAAGGTCGTTATCGGCAAGGAAGCCGCCGTAGCCGGTGTTGCGCTGCACGAGCGTGAGCTTGCCGGTCTTGAGGTTCAGGCTGTGAACGTCGTGCCATTTGGGATCGCGGTTGTTCAGGCCGACGAGGATCCGGTCCTTATGCCGGCTCGAGATGCCAACGACTTCCGCGCGAGTCTTCTTAAACGGCGTGAGGGTGGTCTGCTTTGCGGTCGCGACATCCACTCCATAGAGCAGGAAGTTCTCGTCGCCGCCCTTGTCCTGGATGAACAGAATCTGTTTCGAATCCGGGGTCCAGAAATATGAGCGGATTGGGCGCTCACGCTCGTTCGTGAGCGGCTTGGCGGCATCGATATTGTCGACAGGTGCTACCCAGATATTGAGGACGCCGTCGCGCGGAGCGGTGAAGCTCAGCCATTTTCCGTCGGGAGAGATGCGGCCGTAGGCCTTGACCGGATTTCCGAAGAGCTTGGTCCGCTCTATCAGCGGCGGGTCGGAAGGCTCGGCTGCAATGAGCGTCGATGAAGTGACGAACGCTGACGCAAGAAACGTTACTCGGATCGCTGTTCGCATGAATGCCCCCTCAGATTGATGGGGCGAATTCTGCACTCAAGATCTTGGGGAGGCGAGTCTTTCTTAATCTGAATTAAACACAGTGAGGAACGCGGCGCGTGCTAGTCCGCGTTCCTCACCATTGCATCACGCTCATCCGACATCCTTCGAAGGCGTGACGTTGCGAGCCCAGGGGGCGTTCCATTCGAAGCGGTGCACAGCGGCAAGGCTCTTGCTGACTTCGCGACCGATCGTGGCGAACAGCCGGTCGAGACCAGCATTCAATTCGTTGCGACCGGACTGGTATTGGCGGTCGAAAATTTCATCGATCATGGTGATCACCCTTTCCTCGTTCCTTCTGTTTAGAGCGCGATCGGCAGCTCGCTGCTGTCGTTCGCGGCCTCCTTGAGCGCCTTCTCGATCAGTTCGAGGCGGTGCTCGGCATCGAGTCCGGCCCAAGCACGGAACGCGTCGCTGGAGCTCCGCGAATGTGCTGCGGCCGCCTGGAGCGCGGGCCCGTTCTCGACGAACAGGCGTGGATTGAGTCCATAAGCCATGTTTGCGTCCTCCTTTTTCGCCGCCGCCGGTTCGGGGGTTGGGGAGAGGATCCCATTTGGTCCGGCGGCGGCTTGTGATCTATCTACGGATTCGATCGTTTCGGGGCCAATCAAAGCCTCGACAAAGGGCATAAGCTGGGCTTATGTAAACGGATGCGACGCCTGCCACCCCTCGCTGCCGTTCGGGCCTTTGAAGCCGCAGCCCGCAATGAGAGCTTCACCGCTGCTGCGGCCGAGCTCGGGCTGACGCAAGCCGCCGTCTCGTATCAGGTTAAAGCATTGGAAGAGCGGCTCGGTGCTCCACTGTTCGTGCGAGAACGTGGACGCGCCCGGCTCACCCCGCTGGGCCACCGGCTTCTTCCGACGCTAAGCCAGGCCTTCGACTCTATCGAGGCGGCTTTCACGACCCAGCGCGAGGAGGACGAAAGCCTACTGACGATCACGACCACCCATACGTTTGCGAACACCTGGCTGGCGTGGCGGCTCGGCGCATTCCAGATGGCTCACCCGGAGCTTGCCGTTCGCATGTCGACCAGCAACGACATCGTCGACCTGAAAGCCGGCGACGCAGATATCGCTATACGTGCAGGCCCCGGTCACTGGCCGGGTCTCGAGACCCATAAGCTTTTCGAGTCCCAGTTCACGCCGATGGCGAGCCCGGAGTGCCTGGCCGCCGAAGAGCGCAAGTTGGGCCGGAAGCTGCAGCCGTCGGACATGCCGACCGCGCACATCATCAATCCGGGCGACGACTGGTGGCAGCAATGGTTCTGCGACAATGGCGTTGCTCCCGACGAGAAAGCCCTTAGGCGTCCCGGCATTCGCCTCGACAACCAGGCGAACGAAGGTCATGCGGCGATGGCGGGGCAGGGCTTCGCGCTGCTGACACCGTTCCTGTGGCAAGGCGACGTCGCGGCCGGGCGTCTGGTGGTCCCGTTCCCGGAGAGCATTTCGGCGCGCGGTTGGGCCTATTGGCTGGTGCTCCCTCCGGAGCGGCGCATGGTGCCCAAGGTGAAGCGGTTCCGTGAATGGCTGCTCGCGGTCATGGAAGAGGCGAGGCAACCCGCTCTTTCAGACGCGGCGATGGAGATCTGAGCTGCGCTAGTCGTCGCCCTGGTCGTCTCTTCGATCGGGTTCGACACGGCCGACAAGTCGCTGACCTAGCCATACCTCGCAGTGCACGGCCTGGTTGAAACGCCGAGCGGATTCGAGCGCCGCAGCGTCATCCGCGGCGTCAATCCATTCGGCGGCCCAAACTTTTCCGGCCCCGTCGAGACAATAGACTCGATAAGCTTCCAATCCTGCGCCCCCCGGCGATAGCCGTTTGTATCATCGAATGAAAAGGCGGTTCAATTCGACTCCGCAACGATCAAAAGTTCGCTCGCAATTGCCGCTTAACGGGTGACGGCGGTCCGATCCCGTTGCTAAGCGTGGCGGATGGACCCGAATTCAGAATCCTCCGTCATCGATACCCCATTCGACGCCGCTCTGTCGGAGCGTTACCTCGTCTACGCCCTCTCAACGATCACCGCGCGTTCGCTTCCGGACGTCCGAGACGGCCTGAAGCCGGTCCATCGGCGCCTCTTGTGGGCGATGCGTCTCCTGAGGCTCGATCCGGCCGGCGCGTACAAGAAGAGCGCCCGTGTCGTCGGCGACGTTATCGGCAAATACCACCCGCACGGGGACCAGAGCGTCTACGATGCCATGGTCCGCCTCGCGCAGGATTTTGCGCTTCGTTATCCGCTGGTCGACGGACAGGGGAATTTCGGCAACATCGACGGCGATAACGCCGCTGCCTATCGCTACACCGAGGCCAAGCTGACGCCCGTCGCCATGGCTCTAATGGCCGGCATCGACGAAGGAGCGGTCGACTTCCGCCCGACCTACAACGGCGAAGAGGAAGAGCCCGAAGTCTTCCCCGGCCTGTTCCCGAACCTGCTCGCCAATGGAGCGAGCGGCATTGCGGTCGGCATGGCGACCTCTATCCCGCCGCACAATGTAAGCGAGCTGATCGAGGCCGCGATCAAGTTGATTGAGGAGCCCAAGACCGACGATCGCGACATCCTGCAGATCGTAAAGGGTCCGGATTTCCCGACCGGCGGCAAGCTCGTTGACGATCCGCAAACGATCGAACGCGCCTATGTCAGTGGCCGCGGTTCTTTCCGCCTTCGCGCGACCGTTGAGAAGGTCGCCGAGAAGGGCGGCGGCTGGCACTTGTTGGTCACCGAGATTCCGTACGGCGTTCAGAAGAGCAAACTCATCGAGCAAATTGCCGAACTGATCGGCGAAAAGAAGCTGCCGATCCTCGCGGACGTGCGGGATGAAAGTGCCGACGATCTGCGCATCATCCTCGAGCCGCGCGCTCGAACCGTTGACGCCGCGCTCCTGGAAGAGAGCCTCTACCGGCTAACGGATCTTGAGGTGCGGTTTCCGCTCAATCTCAATGTGCTCGACGAGAACCGCACGCCGGTGGTGATGAGTCTCAAGGAGGCTCTCTCGGCCTGGCTCAAGTTTCAGATCGAAGTGCTGGTCCGCAAGAGCCAGGTCCGCATTGGAAAGATCGACGACCGTCTGGAGCTCCTTGACGGCTTCCTTATCGCCTTCCTCAACCTCGACCGGGTTATCGAGATCATTCGCACTGAGGACGAGCCCAAGCCCGTGCTGATGACGGAGTTCTCGCTCTCGGACCGCCAGGCCGAAGCGATCCTCAACATGCGGCTGCGCTCGCTCCGCCGGCTCGAGGAGATGGAAATCGGTCGCGAGCGCGAGAAGCTCGCGAAGGAACGGGAAGAGTTGGTCAAGCTGGTCGCCGAGTTCCCTCGCCAGCGGCGGCGCCTCAAGAAGGATCTTGAAGCCCTGAAGCAGCAGTTCGGGGACTATCGCCGCACGCGCATCGAGGAAGTCGCTGCGACACGGGAGATCGACTGGTCGGCAATGATCGAGAAGGAGCCGATCACCGTCATCCTGTCGCAGCGTGGCTGGATCCGGGCTATGCGCGGCCACGTCGCACTAGACGACGCCGAGACGCTGAAATTCCGCGAAGGCGATGCGCTCGATACGATCTTTCATGCGCAGACGACCGACCGGCTGGCGCTCTTCGCCGCCAATGGCCGTGTCTACACGCTCGGCGGCGACAAGCTTCCCGGCGGGCGTGGCTTCGGCGAGCCAGTGCGGCTTTCGATCGACCTCGACGCGGAGGTCGATATCGTTGAGCTAATGGTGATCCGGGCCGACACGAAGCTGCTGATCGCTTCCAGCGACGGAAAGGGCTTCCTAACGAGCGGCGAGGCCACGCTCGCGGAGACCCGCAAGGGTAAGCAACTCGTCAACTTGCGATCGGGCGCGAGGGTCGCGGTCGTTCGCCAGGTTCCGGAAGGTGCCGATGCAGTCAGTGTCGTGGGCGAGAACCGCAAGATGCTCGTGTTCCCGATCTCGGAATTGCCCGAGCTCGCACGCGGACAGGGCGTAACGCTTCAACGATACCGCGACGGCGGTCTCTCCGATGTGATCGCATTCCGGCTCACCGACGGCCTGAGCTGGGCGCTGGGTGGCGAAAGCGGTCGAACCCGCACCGAAACGGACCTGAGCCCGTGGCGCGCAGCGCGCGGTGCGGCTGGGCGGATGCCACCTATCGGTTTTCCCCGCTCGAACAAGTTCGACTGACCGACAATATTAACCAGGGTTAACTCGGTTTACCTCTGCGCCGGATACTCCGAATTAACCTACTCGCCGTAAACCGGCTTCTATGCAGGCTGCAGTCAACCGCCTGCCGAACCGCAAAACCGGTCGGCAGGGGGAAAATCACCATGCTAAGGCGCACCTCGCGATGGGTGACGATGCGGCATTGCTCGGCGCATTGCCCATCGCTGCGGCCGTGATCGGCGATCAGGACGGTTGCCTGAAAGTCCTCGATTATAACGACCGGTTCATGGAAACCGTCGAGCTGTCGACCTGCAGGGCAATCGACTGGAATGATGCGGACTGTTTGAAGGATGGCGCGATCGCCGAGGTCCTTCGCGAATTCTTTGGTGATTTCTCGTCGCCCGGGGAGCTGGATTTCCGCGACGGTGAGGGCGTTTCGGCCCGCTATTTCAAAATGAAACTTGCGCCATTGCCGCAAGGCAAGGGTTCATTCCCTCGCTGCCTGCTGAGCCTCGTCGACCGCACGGTCGAAGCGCAGGCGGAACGCTCGCTGCGCGCCGAAATGCTGCGCGACAGCCTTACAGGCCTGCCCAACCGCCTCGCCTTTACGGAAAAGGTTGAGCAACTCGACCACGACGGAAAGCGTGACGTCGAGCATGCCGTCCTTGTCGTCGACATGCTGCGCTTCTCGCGGATCAACGAGAGCATGGGCAGCCTCGCCGGCGACGAGCTTCTGATCACCTTCGCTCGCAGGTTGATGTCCGCGCTTCGTGGCGGCGACGTGCTGGCGCGCACGGGGGGCAATGAATTCGGCGTATTGGTGACCTTGCGCCGCGGCGTTGTCGACGCTCTCGCAGCGGCCGATCGCATCCAGGAGGTGTTGGCGGCTCCGTTCAAGATCTCGGACCTAGAGATCCGCGTCGAATGCGCCATCGGGCTCGCGCTGATGACTGCGGGGCAGGACGCCGAAGAGTTGTTCCGCAACGCTCAGTTCGCAGTCAAGCAAGCGAAGCAGGTCGGCAAACCGCAAGTCTACGAAGCGAGGCAGGCCAGCGAAGCTCGCCGACGCTTCTCGATCGAGACGGAGCTGCGTCGCGCACTCGACAAGGACCAGCTGAAGCTGTTTTACCAGCCGCTCATCGACCTCAAGTCCGGCCAAGTCGCGGGTTTCGAAGCTCTCGCGCGCTGGGAGCATGAGGATCGCGGCGAGATCAGTCCGACGGAGTTCATTCCCGTCGCCGAGGAATCGGGGCTCATCCTGCAGCTAGGCCGCTGGGCGATGCACACCGCCGCGGACACGCTGGCAGACTGGGACCGCAAGGCCGGCGAGCCGCTACCGCTTTACGTTGGCGTGAACCTTTCCGCGATTCAGGTCGCCCGGGACGACATTGCAGCCGTCGTCTCGAGCGCCCTGAAGTCGAGCGGACTGAAAGGCGATCGCCTCACCCTCGAACTCACCGAGAGCTCGATCGTGCAAGACCCCGCACGCGCGACCCGTGTGTTCGACGCACTGAAGTCGCTCGACGCAACGGTCGCGATGGACGATTTCGGCACCGGCTATTCGAGCCTCGCCTATCTCCAGCGGCTGCCGATCGACGTGCTGAAAATCGACCGCAGCTTCGTCACCGGCATGATGGTCGATCCCGACAGCGTGGCGATCGTCCGCGCCGTGCTTAGCCTGGCCGATGCGCTCGGCATGTCCACGACGGCCGAGGGCATCGAGACCGTCGAGCTTGCAACGACGCTGGCGACGCTGGGATGTGCAAGCGGGCAGGGCTTCTACTTCGCCAAACCGCTGGAGGCAGAGGCAGCGCTCGAATACTGGAAATCCCGCAAGCGCCACTAGTCGCCGGCACTTGAAATCCGCCCCGCAATGCTGTGTTCACGAGTACACAGTCAGTCTGCGTAATTGCGTGAGGGGGTCAAAAAGTTGAACCTCCGACACCATACGGGCATTGTTCAGCTAGGGCTGGGTAGAGGGACATCGTGAGTATTAGCTTTTTGAAATCGATCACCTTTGCGTCCGCAGCTGCGCTTGTTGCGCCGGGAGCCGCTGTTGCTGCCGACCAGGCGGCGGTTCCAGTCGCGGCCACGCAGGCCCTCGCGCTCCCGACGGCGGGATCCGTGGCAGCCATCTATAACCAGTACAAGATGAAGCCGATCTGGTTCCGGAACGGTGCACCCACCGTTGCCGCCACTCAGCTGGTGCAGATTCTTCGGCGTTCGCCGCTGGATGGCCTCGGTTCGGGTCCGCAGCTGGCCGACCAGATCGAGGCGGCGATGCGGTCGACGAACGGCAATCCGGCGGCAGTCGACGCGGCCGAGCAGCTGATGTCTTCGGCCTGGGTCCTCTACGTCCAGACGATCAAGCGGCCGACGCCGGGCATGATCTATCAGTACGAAGTGCTAAAGCCGCAGGGTGGTCGCACCGACCAGATTCTGCTGGGCGCCGCAGCCGCTCCCTCGCTGGAAGCGTACATCAGCTCGGTCGCCGCGGTGAATCCTATCTATTCGGGAATTCGAGACGCGGAATGGGCGCGAATGCAAGCGGCTGGAACGATGACGCCGGATCCCAAGATCCTGGCTAATTTGGAACGCGCGCGGTCGATTCCGTCGCGGGGCCGCTTCGTGCTTGTCGACGTCGCGTCGCAGCGCCTCTTCATGTACGAAAACGGTGCTCCGGTAGATTCGATGAAGGTCATCGTCGGCGATACAAAATTGCCCACGCCGATGATTGCCAGCGTGATGTATTACATCACCTACAACCCATATTGGAACGCGCCCGACCATCTGGTGAAGGGGCCGATCGCCGCGAAGACACTGGCCGGCGGCAAGAAGTATTTCGACAGCATGGGTTATCAGGTGATGGCGGATTGGTCGGCGAATTCAGCGACCGTTCCCTTTGAAAGCGTGAACTGGAAAGATGTCGCGGCGGGCAAGACACACGTGCGCGTTCGGCAGGACCCGGGCCCCAAGAATTTCATGGCTCAGCTGAAATATCCGTTCGCCAATCCGCAGGACATCTACCTGCACGATACCCCCGAGAAGGGGCCGTTTAGCCTTGCGAACCGCGCTCGCAGCAACGGCTGCGTCCGTCTCGAGGACGCTCAGCGCTTCGGTCGCTGGCTGCTCGGCCGTGAACCGAGCCCCCGGGAACGACGCCCGAGATTCAGGTTCAGCTGCCACGCGGCGTTCCAATCTACATCACCTACCTGACTGCGCAGCCGACCAGCGGCGGACAGATTGCATGGGTGAAGGACGAATATGGCTGGGACCAGCCCGGTGCGCAGGTCGCGTCGACCTACATCAGCCCGGCCGCACGCGCCGCCAACTGATCCGCGCAAAGCCTTTTGAAGACCGGTCTGGCCTCTTGGTGCCCCAAGGCCGTTTCGACTGACGGACCAACCGGCGCCCTGTCGTCAGAGCGCTCCGAGTTCGTCGCTAGCCGCGCCGCGTTCCGCGCCATGTTCAGACAAAGAAAAAGCCGGCCCGGGTTTCCCCGGACCGGCCTCTTTCTGTTCGCCTGACGCTTAGCCGCGCTCGGGAGCGGGCGGCGGAGGCGGTGGCGGTGGCGGCGGAACCGGGCAAGCCTCGGTCGCCAGGATAACCGAGCCGTCCGGGCACGTCTGCGTCGCCGGAGGCGGCGGAGGCGGCGGGGGTGGCGGCGGAGGAGGCGGAGGAGGCGGCGGAGCTGCACCGAAGTTGTAGATCAGGCTCGCCAACAGGCTGTGCGAACGCCAGTGACCCGTGAGCTGCGAATCGCTGTCGGCGAACTTAAGCTCGCGCGTGTTGTAGAAGCGATACTTCACACCAACGTCGATGTTGTCGCTTACCGCCGTGCGGATGCCAGCGATGAACTGCCAGGCAAGAGCCGAGTCAGAATCGCTGAACCCTAAACCCGTTGCCGGGATCGTCGGAAAGGTGCCCGAGAAATCGGTCGAGATCTTGACTCGAGCCATGCCGACACCCGCACCGAGGTAGCCGGTAACGCCATTGTCGTCGCCGAAGTCGAGCAGCAGGTTTGCCATAGCCGAAAGTACGCTTCCGCGGCCGTCAGCATCGAGAATGCAATTATTGATGTTGGTGCAAGCACCCGGGCCGAGCACCACCTCGTTGATGCTGGCGCGCTTGTAACCGAGTTCACCCTCCGCGCGGAGCATCCCGAAGTCGTAACCGCCAATCAGGTCGCCATCGAACCCCGTGTCGTAGTCGGGTGCGATCGCATTGTTGATATGAGTGGCAGCGTCGTCGAAGTCGAGCTTCGTGTCTTCGGCGAGCATTCCACCGAGCTCGACGCCAACATAGCCGGAGCCGTCGCGGGCGGCTGCCGGTGAGGCGATTGCCACGGTCGCGACCGCAGCAAGCAATAATTTACGCATGAAAAGACCCCTTTTTGGCCAAGTTGGGCTGGGTCGGTCATGCATCGGAATATGTGGCGGCGCAACAGGATGGCGGTCTCGCGCCACCGGTGTTGCATTTACGACACGACTTGCATCAGCCCCGCGTGGACAAAAGGGCCTGGTCGACGATCCGCTCGAATTCCGCGCCTTGAGGGAAATCTTGTACCACCCATTGCCGCTCGATGGCCTGCAAGGTCTTCGCGACCACGGGACCTTTGGGAAGTCCGCGTTGAATAAGCATGCCGCCGCTGATCGGTAGCTTAGGCGCGTCCCAATGGGCGATGCCGGCGGCGAGATCGGCCTTTCCAGCCAGCAGCAGCCGATCCGCCGCACATTCCGCGCCATTATAATACGCAAGCTCGCGGACTTTCGCGGGATCTCTTCACTAGCGGCGCAGGCGAGTCGCTTGCGTGCCTTGTTGGAGAGCTTCAGCCGCGCGGCAACCTGCCCCGAAACCTCGGGATCGCGAGGCAATAGCGAGGCGAGACGCCTGAGCGGGTCGGGCTTCATGCGGGCTTTACGCTCCGCTTCGACGAGTGATTCCAGTCTCGCCAGCGCAGGTCGCTCAATTTCGGGGACGACGGGCCGCAGGATATCTCGATCGAGCATGACCTTCACCGTTGCTGCCGGGTTCTCGACTGCGAGCAGCTTGAGAATCTCATCGGCAATCCGTTCGCGCGACAAAGCCATCAAGTCGTTTGCACGGCTCGTGCAGGCCACAAGTGCTTCCGGGTCCGGATCGCCCTCACCGAAGCGCGCGTGAAACCGGAAGAATCGGAGGATGCGAAGATGGTCTTCGGCGATGCGCTCGAGAGGATCGCCGATGAACCGCACTCGACGGGCAAGCAAATCCTCCTTGCCATCGAAATAGTCGTAAATGTCGCCGGTGACCGGGTCCGCCGAAAGCGCGTTTATCGTGAAATCCCGCCGCGCGGCATCTTCTTGCCAGTCGTCGGTGAATGCGACCGTCGCGCGCCGGCCGTCGGTCGAGACATCGCGGCGAAGGCTTGTGATCTCGAACGGGCTGCCGCTGCTGACGGCCGTTATGGTGCCGTGATCGATCCCGGTCGGCACCGCGCGAATCTTTGCGGCTTCGAGGCGCTCGACGACTTCTTCCGGCTTCAGCCTCGTCGCAAGGTCCACGTCGCTGACCGGCAGGTTCAGAAGGTCGTCCCGGACGGCGCCGCCGACGAAACGGGTCAGCCCCTGATCGGCGCCGAGGGCATCGAGGAGCCGCGAAACGCCGCGCTTCCTGCGCCACTTTGACGCATTGATCCTCAGTTCCATTGCAGCCTGCGCGACAGGTTCACGATCATCGACGCGGTCGCCCCCCAGATCCTCCGCTCTCCCCACATGATCTCGTAGTAGTGTCGCTCGCGGCCCTGGAACAGTGCGCTCTTGTATTGCTGGTTCGTGGGATCGAGGACGAACCCAAGCGGCGCTTCGAACCAGTCGGCGACCTCGTGCTCGTGGGGGCTCAGCGGCTGGTCCGGTTGAACCACGGCGAGCACGGGCGTCACGACATAGCCCGTGACGGTGCGGTAAGGATCGATCGCCCCCACGATCTCGGCCGCCCCGGATCGAGCCCAAGTTCCTCCCAGGCCTCGCGAAGGGCGGCTTCGACGCTGTTTTCGCCCGGGTCGATGCGGCCGCCGGGGAAGGCGACTTGCCCGGCATGCGTCCGCATATGCTCGCGGCGGACGGTCAGGATCACTCCCGGGTCCGGCCGGTCTGTAATGCCGACGAGAACCGCTGCTGGGACCGACGCGAGAGCACGCTCCTCCGGTAGGTCGCCCTCAAGCAAAGGCAACACAGAAGGCTGCGTAAGCGCCTCGCGCAGGCGGTCAATCAGGCTCATGCTTCGGGCGGCGATAGCGGGAAGAACTCTCCATCGCTCCATACGCCGGGCGGATCGTGATTCTCGGCAAGGGCGATTTCGGCGAGCTCGTAGTAGATCGCGCGCGATAACTCGGCTTCGAGCCCGTGGCGGACCCCGAGGCGCGGCGAGGGGCCGTGCTCCGATACGACAATGCTGATCGGATGCTCCGGACCCGCGATAACGGCGTCGCCGCTGTCCAGGCTGAAGGCAATCTGCCGATCCTGGCCTTCTCCTTCGGACTGCATCTCAACTGCCCGGAAGGCCGTGGCCTCGACATCGATTTCCAGCTTCTCGACAGGGGTCACTAGTACGTGGCTGCCGTCAGGCTCGCGCCGGAGGACCGTCGAGAACAGCCGGACCATCGCCGGCCGGTTGATCGGCGAGCCCTGATGGTACCAGGTGCCGTCGCGCGCGATGCGCATGTCGCTATGTCCGCAGCGCTCAGGGTTCCATTGCTCGACCGGAGGCAGCCGCCGCTCGTCGATCAGGTTCTGAAGACCGGAGAGGCTGACGCCTTGCAATTCGATAGGGGACGGCTTTCGGGCACGGCTCGTCATTGCTTCGGCGGGCTCGCGATGACAACAGGGCGTCCATGAAGGGCAAGCCGCGAACGGCAATCGTTACTGGAGCGGGCAAGCGCGTTGGCGCGGTCATCGCCTCGGCACTCATTGCGGATGGCTGGACCGTCGTCGCGCACGTTCATCACGAGAGGGACGAGGTTCCGGTTGGGGCAGTGAGCGCCGTCGCGGATTTGGGCGATCTTGAATGTGGACGGGCGATCTTCTCGGCGGCCGACGGTCTCCCGCCTGTCCGGCTGTTGATCAATAATGCCGCCCGATTTGTTCGGGACGACTTCGGTGCATTGAGCGCCGCAGAGCTAGATGCCCATATGGCGGTAAACCTGCGCGCTCCCATCTTGCTGACCGAGGCATTCGCCCGAAGGCACGATGGCGACGACGGCCTCATCATCAATCTGCTCGATTCGAAGCTGGCCGCGCCGAATCCCGACTTCCTCAGCTACACCTTGTCGAAGCAGGCGCTGGCCGGCTTCACCGAATTGTCCGCTCGAGCGCTTTCCTCGCTGGGAATCCGAGTAAACGGAATCGCGCCCGCACTGATGCTTCGGTCGGCGGGGCAAACAGACGAAAACTACGAGCGTGTTCACTCCCGCAACCCGCTTCAACGGGGCGTGGAGCCCGACGACGTCATGTCGGCGATCAGATATCTCGTCTCTGTTCCCACGGTGACCGGAGAGGTGCTCGTGATCGATGGCGGACAGCGGTTTTCGCCGCCAGCGCGAGACGTCCAATTCCTGGAGGACTAATGAGCGATACACGACCCAAGCTTCAGGGACTGGTCCCGGAAGCGCTCCGGCCCCGAACCGCGCGAATCTTTCTCGATTCGCTTGAAGTCATGGCGGACATCGGATTCCATGATTTCGAAGTCGGGGTTCCACAGCGTTTGTTGGTGTCAGTTGAAATCTGGCTGGATCATATTCCGCCCGCCGACTGCGACGATCCGGCCTTCGCGTGGGATTACGATTTCCTTCGCGAGCAGGTTCAAGAGCTGGCGAATGCCCGCCGATATAATCTCCAGGAATCTCTGGCACATGCAATTTACGACCGCGTCGCCGCGCTGCGCGGAGTGCGCGCGTTGCGCGTCGTTACGTCGAAGCCGGACGTCTATCGGGAAGCTCGTGCGGTCGGCGTCGAACTCGCTTCGTTCAGCGGCGGCGCGCCTGAGCGGTGAGACAATGTGACAAGTGTGGAACAAAATCCGTTGCGCCGCACTTGAGCCGAATATAAGGAGGCGCGCTTGTCGCCCATGTTACGTTGATACATGGACGGCGTCCCTTCCTCAGGCCTGGTGCAGGGGTGCCGCCTAGTCTGAACCAGTTGATGCGGTGTCCAGGAGAATTGCGCGTTAATGTCATACGCCCAACACAAACAGCTTAGCGGCAACCGCACGGTCGCGATCGTGGTCGTGGCACTGATCCATGCGTTGCTCGGTTATGCAATCGTCACGGGCCTTGCCTACAATGTGATCAAGAAGGCGGCCGAGGACCTCAAGACGTTCGACGTCGAAGAGGAGCCGCCGCCACCCGAAGAGCCGCCGCCGCCGCCGCCGGACCAGCCGGAGACACCTCCGCAGGTCGTGGCGCCGCCGCCGCTCGTTCGTACCAACATTGCTCCGCCGCCGATCGTTCAGACGGTTCGCGAAGCGCCGCCACCAGTGATTACGCCGACTGCGCCTCCCGCGCCGCCGGCCCTCCGGCGCCGCCCGCGATCGTCACAAAGGCGCAGAGTGCTCGCGGCGATCTCCAGTCGCTGTTCAGCGGGGACGACTATCCCGCCGATGCGCAGCGCAACGACGAGCAGGGTACGGTTGGCGTTTCATTGAATATCGGTACGGACGGCCGCGTCAGCGGTTGCACTGTAACCTCGTCGAGCGGCTCGCGGTCGCTTGATAACGCGACGTGCCGGATCCTGCGCAGCCGCGCACGATTCAGCCCGGCGAAGGGCAGCAATGGCCAGCCGATGCCGGATACCTACAGCAAGCGGATTACCTGGCGTCTCGAGGGCTAAGCTTTCGGCGCTGATTTGAAACGAATTTTTCGAGAGGAAAGTAGACGGATATGTCAATTCTCGCACTTACGGCAGCCGCTGCCGCAGCTCCTGCAGCCAACAAGAATCCTTACGGACTTTGGGAGGCGCTTCAGCAGGGCGGTGTCATCGCCTGGTCGGTGTTCATCATCCTGGTCGGTATGTCGATTTTCTCATTCTACATCCTGTTCACCAAGCTGATGCAGCAGCAGAAGATCATCAGCCAGGGCCGCAAGGTCCGCGCCAGCTTCTGGAATGCTCCGAACCTGCGCGAAGCCGCGACCAAGCTCGAAACGCGAAGCGCTTATCGCGCGATCGTCGATGACGCGCTGATCGCTCAGGAGCAGCACGACAAGCTGACCGACCCGATCGACCGTCACGACTGGATGGGCAACAGCCTCGCCCGCAGCCAGGGTGCCATCGGCGCCCGTCTCGGTGAAGGTCTCGCCTTCCTCGCGACCGTCGGTTCGACCGCTCCGTTTATCGGTCTGTTCGGTACCGTCATCGGCATCTACCGCGCGCTCATCAAGATCGGCGCGTCGGGTCAGGCTTCGATCGACGTTGTCGCCGGTCCGGTCGGTGAGGCGCTCATCATGACTGCTCTCGGCCTGGTCGTCGCCGTTCCTGCCGTGCTTGCCTACAACTGGCTGGTTCGCCGCAACAAGTCGATCATGGAGGACCTCGCGGCCTTCACGAACGACCTCCACGGGTACCTGATGTCGGAAGGCCGCGTTAAGCCGCGTCTTGGCGGCCCAGCTCCGAAGACTGACGCCGGCCGCACGGCCGCTGCCGCCACTGCTCGCACGCAGGAGCCGCTGCGCACCGGTGCGACCACCACGGCCGACCGCGTCTAATCTGTCTACGGGATCCCGTGCCGGCCGGTGCCGGCACGGACTCGTGACGACTTTGAATTGAAGAAGGCCAAAACGCTATGTCTATGGGCGTTTCCCAAGAAGGTGAAGAAGACACGCCGATGTCTGACATCAACGTGACGCCTCTCGTGGACGTCATGCTGGTGCTTCTGATCATCTTCCTCATCGCGGTTCCCGTCGTGTTGCAGACGGTTCCCGTCTCGCTTCCGAAGGTTAAGTACGAAGCCACGACGACGAAGCCGGAAAACGTGAACCTGTCGGTTCGCGGTGGCCCGGGCGGAACGTGCGAAGTCTATTGGAATCTCACTAAGGTGAATTCCGACGAGCTGCTGCAGCGCGCCGTTAAAAAGCTTGAGGACACGATCAGGGACGTTGGCGGCGTTGAGAACATCACCGAGGAGAATATGCCGGAAGCGCATATTCGCGGTGACATCAACACACCTTACCGCTGCATCGGCGGTGCGGTGTTTGCTATGCAACGCGCTGGTTTCGCTCGCGTCGGCTTCATTTCCGAGCCGCCCGCGGGTGAAGGCACGACGACGCGCCTGTAATTTAGGAGCTTATCGCCATGGCGATGCAAACCACCAGTGACAACACCAGTGGCGAGCCGATGATGGATATCAACATGACGCCGTTGATCGACGTCATGCTGGTTCTCCTCATCATGTTCATCATTACCATTCCGATCCAGACGCACGCGGTGAAGCTCGACCTTCCGGTCGATCAGCCGAACACGCCCCCGCCGCCGATCGACCCTGTGAAGAACAAGGTTGTGATCACGGCCGGTGGTCAGATCCTGTGGAACGGTACGCCAGTGCAACCGGAACAGCTGCGTCAGTATCTCGAGCTCTCGCAGCAGATTCAGCCGATTCCCGAGCTGCACCTGCAGCCGGAGCCGGAAGCCCGCTACGAGCTAGTTGATCAAGTGCTTGCGATCACGAAGAAAGCCCACGTCGAAAAGATGGGCTTCGTGGGCAACGAAGCCTATATGAAGTTCTAAGGCGGCTTTCCGTCTACCCTCTTGAGGCGGCCCTTCTGGGCCGCCTTTTTTCGTATTGAGGCCTCAGCTTGCTGGATGAATGGCAAGGGCCTGGGCCAGATCCGCGATGAGGTCGTCGGGATCCTCGAGACCGACGTGAAGGCGCACCAGCGGACCGCCGTAATCACGTTTGGATGCGGTGCGGATGGGATCGGGCTCTGCCGGGACGGCGAGGCTTTCGAATCCGCCCCAGCTGTAGCCAATGCCGAATAGCTCCAGGCTCTCGACCAGCCGGTCGCGCGCTGCGTCTCCGCCCCCTTCAAGGCGAAACCGAACAGGCCTGATGAACCCAGGAAGTCGCGGCGCCAGAATTCGTGGCCGGGACAATCGGCGAAGGCGGGATGGATGATCCGCTCTACCTGCGGCTGGTCCTTCAGCCAGTGAGCAACCTTCACGGCGCCGAGCTCATGCTGCCGAAGCCGGACGCCGAGGGTCCGAAGCCCGCGAGCGGCGAGGTAGGCGTCGTCGGGACTGACGTACTGGCCGAAGCTTCGGCCCGTCCGGCTCAGCCGTTCCCAATGCGACGGGGCTGCGGTGACTGCGCCCATCATCAGATCGGAATGTCCGGAGATGTATTTGGTGCAAGCGACGATCGCGAGATCGACGCCCTTGGCGATCGCCGGGAAAAAAAAGGACGTCGCCCAGGTGTTATCGAGCAAGGTGGTGAGTCCGCGCTTCTTCGCCATGGCGCAGATGGCGGGCACGTCCTGCACCTCGAACGTCAGCGAGCCTGGGCTTTCCATGAAGATCGCCCGCGTCTTGTCAGAGATCATCGCCTCCAACTCTTCTGGCGTGGCGACCGGATCGTAATAGCGCGTGGCGATGCCCAGCCGCTTGAGTTCACGGTCGCAGAAATGGCGTGTCGGACCGTAGGCGCTGTCCACCATCAGAAGCTCGTCGCCGGGACCGAGAACGCTGGTCAGCGCGATCGAAACCGCGGCGGATCCGGAGGGGAACAGGCGCGTCCCGGCAGCGCCCGGCTCGAGATCGGTCAGCGCTTCGGCGAGCGACCATTGGGTCCAGGTTCCGTTGCGTCCGTAGCTGAGCCTACCGTCCTCGGGCGGATAGGCGGCGTGGATTTCCTCGACGCTATCGAAAAGGATCGTCGAAGTTCGCGACACCGGCACGTTGACCATGCCGCGCAGCCACTCCTTGCGCCGGCCGCCTAGAACGAGCTTTGTGTCCGGATGCATCGGCTTCTTGTCGCTCATCGACTGCAACCTAGCCCAAGCGCGTTCGGAAGGGGAAGCTGACCTTGTCGTGCCAGATTGCAGTCCGAGTGACGCCGCGTTCCGCAAATCCGGGCTTCGGCGGCTGGCGGGCCGGAACCGACGGGCGGGAAGAGCTGGAGGTCCGCGTCTCGGAGGCTCCCACCGATGGCGCTGCGAACTCGGCCGTCATCAAGCTGCTGGCGAAGGCTCTCGGAGTCCCGCGTTCGGATGTCGATATCGTCAGCGGACATGCGAGCCGGCACAAGCGAATTGCCGTGGCGCTCGATGCGGACGAGGTGAGGCGAAGGCTTGGCAATTAGGGCGCGCGGACGACTTTTCCGCCCTTGATCACCAGTTTCACGTTGCGAACCATCGAGATGTCGCGGGTCGGGTCGCCATCGACTGCAACCAGGTCGGCGAGAAGCCCCGGGCCGACCGAGCCGCGATCGGTGAGATGGAATATCGCCGCGTTTCCGGACGTGGCCGCAACCAGCACATCGGCGGTGCGCATTCCGGCGCGCCGCATCGCATCCATCTCCAGCCAATTCTCCCCGTGGGAATAGACCCCGACGTCGCCGCCCATGCAGATCGGTACGCCGGCTTTCTTCGCCAGCTGGAGAGAGTGGCGGTTCTCCTGGACGCTTTGCGGTGCGGGTTCCTGACCGTCCCACTTCTCGAAGTAGCGTGCATAGGCTTCCGAGGCGGCGAGCGTCGGGCAAAGTGCGACGTTTTTCTGCTTCATCAGGCGGAACACCTCTTCGGTGCCGCCATAACCATGCTCGATCGTGTCCGTACCGGCGAGAGCGGCGCGGCGCATGCCTTCGGGCGTCGTCGCATGGACGGCGACGGAGCGCCCAGCATCGTGAGCGGCCGCGACGCCCGCGCTCAACTCGGCCTGCGACAGGGTAGGGCGGCTCGGCTCGCCCTTGCCCCAGTGATAGTCGGCGTAGAATTTCACGACATCTGCGCCCCCTGCGATCTGGTCGCGAACCGCGCGCACAATTTCCTCGACGCCGCTGACTTCCTGGGCGCCCTGCGGGATCGCCATTCCCGGCTCATATCCTTTCGGCCCGTATGCACCGCGGGCAACGATGGCCTTGGTCGCAACGAGGAGGCGAGGGCCGGGGACGATGCCCTGGTCGATCGCCTGGCGGAGGCCCGCGTCGGCGAAGCCCGCGCCTTCGGTGCCGAGGTCGCGTTCGGTCGTGAAGCCCGCGTCGAGCGTCTTCGCTGCGTGGACGACGGCACGTGCGGTTCGCAAAGCAAGCGGCTCGTGGAGCACCTGATCGTCCCAGAGCTTTTCATTGTAGGGATGGAGGAAGAGGTGTGAGTGGCCCTCGATCATCCCCGGCATAAGGGTCGCGCCCGGAAGTTCGATGACGCGGGCATTGGCGGGCGCCGCGACCACGGGCCCAGCGGCGGCGATCCGATCTCCCTCGACAAGCACCGACCAACCCTCGTGAGGCTGCGCATTGACGCCGTCGAACACGCGGGCAGGTTTGAGCAGGAGCGTGTCCGCCTGCGCCGGGGCCGCACCCACGAGCAATGCCGCGAGAAGCAATTTCCTGATCATCGGCGCCTCAACACCCAGTCGAGTCCGTTCGCAACATGCTTGAGGAAGTACGGCTCCGAATAGCTTTCGGTCGTGTGGCCCATCGCCGTGTAGAAGACGCGGCCCTCGTTGATCTGGCGAGTCCACGAGATCGGGTTGGGATTGATGTCCTTTTCACCGATCGAAGTGGGATCGAGCGTCACCAGCACCTTCGAAACGGGGTCATAGTCCTCGAAATAATACCATTCGTCCGTACGGTCGGCGGTTCGCGGCAGTCCCTGGACGGCCGGATCCGACGGGGCGACGATGGTGACCCGTCCCTTCGGAGTGCCGGTGGGATGACGGGCGAAGTGACCGCCGATCATCCGCCCGTACCAGGGCCAGCTGTAGTGAGAGTCCGCCGCGGCGTGGATGGCGACAATGCCACCGCCGTTGCGGACGAACTGCTGGAGCGCATCGCGGCGATCGCCGACCAGCCATTCCGAATCCGGCTTCTTCGGATCGGTCGTGCAACTGAGCATCACGATCGCCTTGAAGCGCTTCAGGTTGGTCGCGGAAAAGACCGTCGGATCTTCCGACGCGATCACCGCGAGCCCGCGCCGCGCGGCCATGGCACTGACCGCCTTGACGCCCGCTGGTATGGAATCGTGACGATATCCGGTCGTGCCTGAGTAAATCAGGATCGCGCCATTCGCCTGAGGGCCCGCAAAACCGGGCGAGGCCAGCAGAAAAAAGAAAATCAGCGCCAAGAAGGCTCGGAAGTTCACCAGGTTCACTCCCAACGCGCGCAGGCAGGCGCAAACGCGAGTCGGAACTCACGATTTGATCGAGATACGACGGAACCGGCCATTCCTACTGTGGAACACAGAAACCCCGCTGTAGGAAAGGGTTTCCTCCGTGCTATGCGGCAGGTGGGTTCAACCGACGCAGTCAGGGTTGCTTGGTGCGAAGTAGCATCGACGTGTCGTAGCCCAGGTCCTTCGCACGTTCGATCAGCTTCTGGACTTCCGCTTCTGCCGGTGTCGCTTCGCGGGTCAATATCCACAGATATCGCCCGGACGGCTCACCCACAATCGACCAGCCATAGTCGTCAGCGTGATCGAGCACCCAATAGTCTCCGTAGAACGGACCGAAAAAGCTGACTTTCAGCTTGGCTTTGGTTTCGTCATCAACCACTTTGGCATGACCTCGTGCTTCGCTCGACTTGCCATCGGGCTTCCGGCACCGGTTGACCACGTCGATGCTAGCATCCGCCCGGAGCGAATAATCCGCGGTTACGCCTTCGCATCCTTTCTGGAAGCTCTGTTCGTAACGGGCAATCTCATACCAACGGCCGAGGTACTTCTGCAGATCGACAGGCTTGTTTGGCTGTGGAACGGAACGGTTCCCGATTGGGTGCCGGGAAACCAGGGTCGAGCATGCCGCAAGGCCGATGGCAGCCAGGCCGAAACCCCCAAGTGCCAACAGTTTTGAAATCAGTCTCACCGCCGCCGAACGATGAACGTGATTGGTCGTTCCCCTCTCGAGTGTCCGCACGGGGCAATGTCCGCTTCCCACCCAACGCAGACATTAGCAGGCTAGTGTCCGCTTTCGACCCATTGCGGACATTCACGGAATCATTGTCTATACCTCCATCAGAGAGTGAACAGCATGGGCCAGGAAATCCGGGGTCGCGAGTTTTCCGCAGAGGATCTCGCACGGTTTCGAAGGCGGCTAGCGCAAGAGACCGGGTCACTGCGCGAAACCTTCGCTGCCGGCCGATCCTCAAGCGCCGGACCCTTCATTGGTCTGGAGCTCGAAATCTGGCTGATCGACCACAATTTCTTCCCGGCGCCACACAATCAATTGTTTCTCGAACGCCTCGCCGACCCATGCGTGGTTGCCGAGCTTTCGCAGTTCAATATCGAGATCAATGCGCCTGTAGAGCGGCTTGAAGGCCCCGGCTTCCATCGCATGCACAAGCATCTGTCGGAGACTATGCGTCGTTGCGCCGCCAACGCTCATGACGACATCGACACGGTAATCGCGATCGGGACCTTGCCGACCCTTCGACAGCAAGACCTTTCACTCGAAGCAATGACGCCTTCCCATCGCTACCAAGCCCTCAACCGCGAAGCGATGCGCCTTAGGGCGGCATGCCGTTGAATGTAGACATCGATTGCGCGCTTCCCGGCGGCCATCCTTTCCTCGCTTGCTTCAAGCACGTGATGCTTGAGGCGGCAGCTACGTCATTCCAGCTCCACCTCCAGGTGCCGCCGGACTTGATATCGCGCACCTACAATGCGTCGCTGATGTTGACTGGCCCGCTGGTCGCGATCGGCGCGAACTCGCCCTTCTTGTTCGGGCAGCCGCTCTGGAGGGAAACACGGATTCCGATTTTCGAGCAATCGCTTCAGCAGCCTCATGGTCCCCAACGGGTCACATTGGGAACGAAGTATGCTGGGACCGATATCACCGAGTTGTTCGAGGAGAATTTGAGAGATTATCCGGTCCTTTTGCCGGTCGAGCCCCAGGATCCCGTGCGCTGTTATTCCTGCTTGCGCCTGCACAATGGCACGATATGGCGCTGGATCCGGCCGATTGTCGGTTTTGACCCGGACGGAACGCCCCACATCAGGATCGAGCAGCGCGTCCTTCCGGCCGGGCCAACGGTGCGCGACATGATGGCCAATGCCGCACTCTATTTCGGCGCAGTCCACGTGCTCGCGCGTGAGCTCGACAATGCTGAAGCGATGCTGCCTTTTGCATCAATGCGGGAGAATTTCTACGAAGCTGCTCGCTTCGGTCTCGACGCCGAAATTCATTGGCTGAACGGGACCGGGAAACGCTCTATCCGCGGTGTTCTGAGCGAGATCCTCCCACTGGCGGCCGAGGGACTGGCCGCGCAGGGGATGGATGATGACCTCATTGATCATTATCTCCATATCATCTCGTCGCGGCTGGCTTGCGGTCGCAATGGTGCGGATTGGCAGCTCGCCCATTTCGATCGGTACGGAGACCTCCACAAGCTAACGGCTGCTTATGTCGAGAACCAGAGGACCGGGAGACCGGTTCACGAATGGGCCCTTTAAGCGACATGGCGAGGACAACCGGCTTGGCCATACTCGACGCCCTCCCCGACGGCTTTCTCGACTGCCACGCGCGCGATCTGCACCAGGTGTTGGACGGGCCAACGCTCATCGAGCTGGCGGGCGAACGCGGATCACCCCTGTTCGTTTCGATCCTGCTGCATGGCAATGAGGACTCGGGCCTGGGCGCAATTCAGCGCGTCATGAATGGCTACCGGGGTCGGGTGCTCCCGCGCTCGCTGATGCTGCTGATCGGGAATGTTGAGGCGGCGCGCCATGGGCTGCGCCGGCTGGACGATCAGCCAGACTATAATCGCATCTGGCCCGGAACGCCGAACCAAGGCGACACGCCGGAAGCCGGGATGATGGCCAAAGTTCATGCGCGGGCGCTGGCTCGGCACGCCGTGGCCGCCATCGACCTCCACAACAATACAGGCCGCAACCCACATTATGCCGTCGTTTGCAATTTCGATCCTCCCACGCTCGGTCTGGCCGCGTTGTTCTCGCGGCGCGCGGTCTGCTTCCGCGGCATCTTGGGCAGCCAGACCGCTTCGTTCGCCGGCCTAATCCCGGCAATCACCGCCGAATGCGGACTGCCGGGCGAAGCAGCCAACGCACAAGCAGGAGCCCGCTTCCTCGACGAAGCGCTGAATCTCGACGAGTTGCCGAACGGCGCAAATGAACGGATTATGCTCGAGCTCTACCACACGCTCGGCGTTGTTCGCGTAAGAGAGGACGTAAGCTTCGGGTTCGGAGTGGGCGAGGCCGAAGTTCGCTTCGACCCGGCCCTCGACAAGAACAATTTCCGAGAGTTGAAGCCCGGAACAGTGTTGGGGGAAACCCGGCATCAAATGCCGCTACAGATGATTGATGAGAGGGGGCTCGATGTAGCGGCGCATTATTTCGAAACAAGCGGGGGCAAGTTGAAACTCCGCAAGCAAGCTGTGCCCGCCATGCTCACGGTAGTGCCGCGCATAGTGAGGCAGGACTGCTTCTGCTATCTCATGGAGCGCCTTTGAATTTCTTCACATCTGACTCCGGTTTGAACTCTTACCGGGCCGGCCTATAAACGACCAATCCTGAGCTAGGCTTATCGCGCATCGCCGGCGTTGTTTTAGAAAGCGACCCAAGTGAAGAGTCGGAGGGCGTTGTTGTCACGCGCGTTAGCGCCCGCGAAGTCATAGTTGTGCCGGCGGCCATTGAATTTGCCGTAGAGCGTGTATTGAACACCCAATCTCGCATTGAACCTCGGGCCCAGGGGGAATTTTCGGCGCCCCACGGTGTGAAGTCTATCTGGCCGAGCACCCCATTGCTATCGGGCCGGCCATTGCCGTCGTACAAATCGAAGTCTCGAGAGCCGCTGATGCTGAACGGAGACACCGTCACACCGACCTTGTCGTGCCAGTTATAGCGAACCGCCGCACGCCACTCGTTCAGGTCATAACGCCCGCAGTTTGTGTCGGTGCCGTCGCCGACGAGTACAAGCGCGCAGCTCGCGCGCAGGTTGCCTCTCTCATGCTCGAAGCGGACATGGGCGCTGAATGAGTCGGATTTACCCATCGATTTTAGCCACGAGCTGTCGAGTCCCCAGTCGGTGTAACGGTCGGTTAAACCACTCGAGCGATCGCGCTCCGGGAAGATCGCCGCCTTAAGTACATTCGCCCCGACTTCGAAGGTCCCGCCAGCGAGGTCGGCCTGATAGGCAATGCGTCCGTAGGGCGCGATTCCGTGAAGCGAGCCGGGGTCTTCCGGATCCATGCCGACGAAATCGAGGAACCCGCGGGATGGACTCGAATAGCCTCCGACTTCGGCATAGAATTTGTGGTCGAACCAAACATAGGCGGTGAGTCCCAACGCGTTTCCGGCCAGAGGATCGTCGATCAACTCTCCGGCTCCCGGTGTCTGTGAGACCGCGGTCTCCGTAAATGGAAATCCCCATGCCGGTAGTGTATTCCAAGGATCCTGGGCGGTCGGATTGTTGTTCAGTGTCAGCCCGAGGATCGAATCCTGGCCGAACAGCTTGGCGTTCGTGACGGCGCGAATGTCTATGTTGTCCCACGACCAAGCATGTTCGACGCCGTCATAGGTGACGAGCTGGGCAAAGCCGCCAAGATGTTCACCGATTCCGCCGGCGACAAACAGACTAGCTTGATCAAGCACCAGATTGTTGTTGCGACTTAAGTGCTCCGGCGGTGGAACCTGATCCTTCTGCGTATGCGTCCATGAGGCGATTGCCATCGCCGAGAGTGGCACTGATTTATGCATGCGCAGCGTATAGCCGCCCAGTTTGAACTCGCGCCCGAACTGAGTGAGTTCGGGTCCGAAGCCGCCTACGTGGCAAGCGGCGCAATTGCGTCCTGTCTGCTCTGCAAAAGCGGGAACGGCTTGTGCCGGGCGATGGAATGCCAAGGCGATTCCGAAGAGGACCGCTCCTGGGAGAAAGGTCGATACCCAACTGACCCGTATCGTCATGCCGCCGCCCCTCTGGCCATGATGTTCAGCTCTTCCGAACGTAAAGGATGCACCAACCAGCAGGGCTGACCGGTCCTTCGACTTGCTGGCAATCAGTCGGCGGCTGCCAGAGCGCGCATGTCTGGCAGCGCTGCCCGGATTTCGGAATCGGCTGATAGTGGGCTTGCTTCTGCGTGAATTTCTTGGGCGCTGCTGATGCAGCGTAGCTCACGCCCGATGTGACCAAGGCGCTAGCTCCGACCGCAGCGATGTTGAGGAGGTCCCTGCGAGAAACTAGCCCAAACCTCTCGTGCTCTGACATGGCAACAACTCCGGCGCTGTGTGCTAGTTGGCCCTAATCGGAGTGGCTGCGAAATAAGTAGATTCGCGTAAGCTCAGATGTGTCTGACCGGTGAACTCATGTCCGCTTCTTACCCATTGCGGACATTGAGGATCAGCCTCGGAACGGCGGTCCCTCGCCTCGGCGGAAAAGTATTTCCTGACGAGCGGCCGGCGTGAAGCCGGATATATCGGCTGTCCAAAGTATGTCGCGATCCCTCCAAGCGAACGAAAGAGCCTCTGCCGCTCTCTGCTGCAACATCTCGCTTGCAGTGTTGTCGCGCGCCATCGCCACCAGGTCAGGAAGCGCTTCATCGAGCGAAGCAATCATCAAAGCGGCATAGTCGCGCTCCCAGTCTTCTGCGTCTGGGCTGCGGAAGATCGCGAGTGCCTCCATTGGGGTCTTCGGAACAGAGAGCATCAAAGCACCTCACAGAAGTGGCTCCACGCCACCTAGCCCTGAGCATCTCAAGCCAGTGACGATGCATTTTGCAATGTCTGCCCTCGACCAAAGCAGACATTGCAACAAGCCGAAGCCGAGTGCGTTTAGCGGGCGATGAGTGACGAAGACCTAGTTCAGAAGGCGCGGAACCGGGTGGCGCAGTGTCGTCGTCTTGCGGCGATGATCAATGATCCACACACTGAAGGCGTCCTCAGGCAAATGGCCGATGAGGCCGAAGCGGACATTCGCACATTCGAAGCTCGGCGAGGCCAACAGGATAACGAGCGACAGCAAGCCTGAATCGCGCTGCTGGCTCCAAAAGCCCCTGGCGTCTCACCCATCGCGATTGCGCACCTATCGACACAGCGTCGCTAATGTCCCTTTCCACCCAAACTTGCCGCGACAGCATCGGGCCACGGCTGCCACAACCACCCGTCGACCGCTTGAGCATTATGGTAATCTGAGAATTCCACCGACAGCGCGCAATTCGGCGGGCTTTATCAGCCTCTGGTGCGAAATGCTGACCGAGTGAAGTGCGCCTTCCAATTGCTGCTGCCAATTCTCAAGGAATTGAAACAGGACCGGAAAATCCGGCGCCAGATCATACTCCTGCCAGACGAACAACTGGAGCAGTGACTGCGCATCCGGCCGATAGTAATAAATCTCCGCCGTCGTGAGCCCGGATCCGCCCATCTGCTCGACGAACGCGCGATCGGTCATGCCGGCGCAGTGCCATCGTGGGCCCTTTAGAAACCAGATCATACCCGGGGTGCCGAAGCTGCGCGGCGAACGTGGCGCTGCGCTGGACGTCAGGCGAGCGAGGATCGCACGCTGGACCTCGGGCTCGAAACTTGGCCGCAACTCTGCCTTGAATGGGTGATCGCTCGGAAAGACTTGTCGCGACACTGTAATCCTCCTTCCAAACTGCCGCTCCTAAGGCTCAAGGGCCTGTTGGCCCGCTGGAATTTTTGTCCGTCAGGCGCTCCCGTCAAGATGTAAAAGAGCCGCTCCCGGGGCGAGTTCCTGCGGAATTTGGCACTTCGTGCCAACGAGCGCCAAAAATTTTCGTTCCGGGTCTTGAACGAGGGATTTCGAACTCCAAAATCCGCCGCCGCCTGGCGTCCTCAGCGGATGCCCGGCGATGACATTCACGTTTTGCAACTGGAGGTTAATGCATGCATTTCCGCCCCTTGCACGACCGGGTGGTCGTCCGCCGTATCGAGGCCGAGGAAAAGACCTCGGGCGGCATCATCATTCCCGACACCGCAAAGGAAAAGCCGCAGGAGGGCGAGGTTGTCGCCGTCGGCCCAGGCGCCCGGGATGAGAACGGCAAGCTCGTTGAGCTGTCGGTCGCACAGGGCGACCGCATCCTTTTCGGCAAATGGTCGGGGACCGAGGTCAAGATCGACGGCGAGGATCTGCTGATCATGAAAGAAAGCGACATCCTCGGAGTGATCGAGGTGGAAGCTGCGCTCAAGCGCGCGGCTTAACCCTCGCGACTTCCAACAAGCTGAAACTATAGAAAGGAGTTTGGGCAGAATGGCTGCCAAGGAAGTGAAATTTGCGTCGGACGCGCGCGATCGCATGCTGCGTGGCGTGGATACTCTTGCGAACGCAGTGAAGGTGACTCTGGGTCCGAAGGGCCGCAACGTGGTGATCGATAAGAGCTTCGGTGCACCGCGCATCACCAAGGACGGCGTGACGGTCGCGAAGGAGATCGAACTCGCCGACAAGTTCGAAAACATGGGTGCTCAGATGCTGCGCGAGGTCGCCAACAAGCAGAACGACCGCGCTGGCGACGGTACCACCACCGCTACCGTGCTCGCTCAGGCAATCGTCCGTGAGGGCTCGAAGGCGGTCGCCGCCGGCATGAACCCGATGGATGTCAAGCGCGGCATCGATTTGGCCGTCGCTGCGGTCGTCAAGGACCTCGAGAGCCATGCACGTACCGTGGGCGCGAACCATGAAATCGCGCAGGTGGCGACGATCTCCGCCAATGGCGACGAAGAGGTCGGGCGCATCCTCGCAGAGGCCATGGAGAAGGTCGGGAACGAGGGCGTGATCACCGTCGAGGAGGCGAAGAGCCTGGAGACGGAACTGGAGACGGTTGAAGGCATGCAGTTCGACCGCGGTTATCTGTCGCCCTACTTCATTACCAACTCTGAGAAGCTCAAGGTGGAACTGGACGATCCCTACATCCTGATCCACGAGAAGAAGCTCTCCAATCTCCAGGCTCTGATCCCGCTCCTAGAGAAGGTCGTCCAGTCCGGCCGGCCGCTGTTGATCATAGCCGAGGACGTCGAAGGTGAGGCGCTTGCGACGCTTGTGGTCAACAAGCTGCGCGGCGGCCTCAAGGTCGCGGCGGTCAAGGCGCCGGGCTTCGGCGATCGTCGCAAGGCGATGCTGGAAGACATTGCGATCCTGACAGGCGGCAACGTCGTTAGCGAGGAACTTGGCACAAAGCTCGAGAACGTCACGATCGACATGCTCGGACGCGCCAAGAAGGTCGCGATCGACAAGGATAATACAACAATCATCGACGGTGCCGGCGCCAAGGCGGACATTGAGTCCCGCGTTGCGCAGATCCGACAGCAAATCGAAACGACCACCAGCGACTATGATCGTGAGAAGCTGCATGAGCGCCTTGCCAAGCTCGCTGGAGGTGTGGCGGTCATTCGCGTCGGCGGAGCGACGGAAGTCGAGGTCAAGGAGAAGAAGGATCGCGTCGATGACGCGCTCCATGCGACCCGCGCGGCCGTAGAGGAAGGCATCCTTCCTGGAGGCGGCATTCCGCTGCTGAGAGCGATCAAGGCGCTCGACGGGTTGAAGACAGCGAATGACGATCAGCAGTCGGGCGTCGACATTGTCCGCCGTGCGCTGCGGGCTCCCGCGCGCCAGATCGCGGAGAATGCTGGCGAAGACGGTGCCTACGTCGTTGGCAAGCTGCTGGAGACCGACGAGTATGGGTGGGGCTTCAATGCCGCCACCGGTACCTACGAGGATCTCGTCAAGGCAGGTGTCATCGACCCGGCCAAGGTCGTCCGCACAGCGCTGCAGGACGCGTCGTCCGTGGCTTCCCTGCTGATCACCACGGAAGCGCTCGTTGCGGAGGTACCCAAGGAAGAGAAATCGCCGTCGGTCCCCGCGATGGACTTCTGAAGAAGGACGAGGAGCGCAGCCTGGCTGCGCTCCTCAATCCTACTTGGTTTATAGTGGAGAGTGCATCCACACTAGTATAGGACTTCACCCGGTCCAGTCATTGGCGCCAAGTCCGCTTTCCACCCATTGCGGACATTCGGATCGGCCTAAGGGCGTTTCATACGGCCTAAAGACCGCTTCGAACCCGGTGTCGGCAGGTCTATAGGACGCCCAGTGACTGTCGCCGGCATATTTCTGTTTTTGGGCACCATTCTTGCGATGGAGGCCGTTGCTTACGCGGCACATCGTTGGGTGATGCATGGGCCGGGCTGGTTCCTGCACGCGAGCCACCATCGCCGTAGGGATACGCTGTTTGAGCTCAACGACCTGTATGCGCTGATCTTCGCAATTCCCTCGATCGTCCTTCTGCTTGGAGGCGTGCAGCTTGGCTGGGGAAGCTGGGCCGTGTGGGTGGGTGCGGGCATCGCGGCCTACGGCGCGATCTATTTCGGGTTTCACGACGTCATCGTCCATCAACGCATTGACCATCGTTACGTAGCGCGCTCGACCTACATGAAGCGGATCATTCAAGCGCACCGATTGCACCACGCAACCAGCGGTAAGCACGGCTCGGTGAGCTTTGGCTTCCTGTGGGCGCCGCCTGCGGACCGTTTGAAGCGGCAGCTTGGCGAGAGCAAGCAAGCGACTGTCCGCGAGCCTCGTCGCTAAAACATGCTGACCGCACTGATCCTTTCCGTGTTCGCGATGACAATTATCGTTGGCGTCCGCTATCTGGCGGTCAGCGGAGCATTTGCGTGGCTCACGGAGCGTCGGTTGCCAGGCTTTTACGACGACCGCAGCGATCAGATCCGCAAGGAAATCGGTTGGTCCCTTGCGAGCGCCTTCATCTATGCGGCGCCCGCTGGTTTGCTTGCGTGGGGTTGGCAGGCGCGTGGTTGGACGCGCATCTATGCCGACGTCACAGACTATCCGTTGTGGTGGCTACCAGGATCCGTGGTCGTCTGCCTGCTGCTTCACGACAGTTGGTTTTACTGGACGCACCGGTTCATGCATCGGCCTCGCATCTACAAGAGAATGCATGCGGTTCATCATGCAAGCCGGAATCCAACCGCGTGGGCGGCGATGAGCTTCCATCCATGGGAATCCATTACGGGGGCCGTGCTGGTCCCCTCGCTCGTCCTGCTCATTCCGATCCATTATGGGCCTTGCTCGCGGTGCTGCTGATCATGACGGTGATGGGGTCACCAATCATATGGGTTGGGAGCTATTCCCGAACTGGCTTGTCCGTGGGCCCGCCGGTCGATGGTTGATAACCGCCAGCCACCACCAGCGACATCATGAAAAACATCTCTGCAATTACGGATTGTACTTCCGGTTCTGGGATCGACTGTGCGGCACGGACCGCGGTCTTGGGGAATTTATGATCGACCCGTCGCCACGGCCTCTGCGAAACTAGGCACGACATACGCCAGCTTCTGCATCTTGCCGACGGTCACGCGCTGATCCCAGGCAGCGCTGCCCAGTCGGCCGACGCGACGCCCGATCGCTCCGTAGATGCGCAACGCAGACAAGACCGCAAGGCGTGAGCGGAACGGAAGCTTTTCTACCCCGAGACGAGCGCTCTCTTCGTAGATCGAAACTCCGTCGATCAGCCGTTTGACGATCGCCACGAGTGCCGTCTCATTCTCCGGATCGAAAAGGGTCGTTCGAGTAATTCCGAACTCGGCCATCCAGTCGCTGGGCAAGTAGCATCGACCAGCTTCCAGGTCCTCGCGTACGTCGCGCGCGATGTTCGAAAGCTGGAAGGCGATCCCGAGGTCGGCGGCTCGCTCCAGCGTCTCCTCATCATCCGCCGGCACACCCATCAGAATGGCCATCATGCATCCGACGGCGCCGGCGACATAATAGCAGTACGTCGCGAGATCCTGTTCCGTGACGGGCTGCCAGCCGGACTCATCGAGAGCAAAGCCGCGCAGATGATCTTCGAGGAAGCGTTCGGGGATCGGACATTCGGAGAGCAGCAGCGACAGGGCCTGGAACGGCAATTCGGCCGTGGCTTCGCCCGCGACCGCCCGATGCGTCTTCCCGCGAAGGACAGCGACGTTGCCACGGAAGCCGCCGGCGAAACCGTAGGTCTGACCGTCACAGACGTCGTCACAATGCCGGCACCAGCAATAGAGCAGCCACGCCCTTTCGCGGGTGGTGCGGTCGAACAGCCGGCTGGCGGCGCGAAAGGACTTGGAGCCGCTTTGAATGACCTCGTACGCGCCGGCAACGATCTCATCGCGAGTCATGCGGCAAGGTCCTTGATCATCAGTCCCGCCGTTGCCTTGGCGCTTCCAACCACGCCGGGGATCCCGGCACCGGGGTGAGTCCCAGCTCCAACGAAGTAGAGGTTGCCGATGACGTCGTCGCGATTGTGGACCCGAAAGTAGGCGCTCTGAGTCAGGATTGGTTCGAGGCTGAACGCGGATCCCAGGTGGGAGTTAAGCTCGTGCTCGAAATCGGCGGGCCCGAAATGAAAGACTTCGCCGAGCCTGTCCCTGAGACCCGGGAGCATCCGCTGCTCGAGGATTTCTAGAAGGCGGCGCGAATATGCCGGCCCTTCGACTTCCCAGTCGATGTCGGCCCGCCCGAGGTGGGGCACGGGCGCCAGAGCATAGAATGTCGAGCGGCCGGCGGGCGCCATCGAGGCATCCGTCGCGGTCGGATGATGCAAATAGATTGACGGGTCTTCAGGGAGCGAGTTGCCGCCGTAAATCTCTTTCAGCAGCTCAGCATAACGGGGCCGAACAGGATGCTGTGGTGCGACACCTCGGGCCAATTACCATCAGTCGAAAAGTGGACCACGAAAAGAGACGGCGAGAAGCGCTTGCGCTTGAGCTTGGCGGAGCTGCGCTTGGCCGAACGATGTCGAAGCATGTCGTAGGTTCGAACGACATCGGCGTTTGAGGCGACCGCATCGAACGATTCCTCCCAACCGCTCCGAGTACGAACGGAAGTGGCGCGATCCTCCTTCGTGGCGATGCCGGCGACAGGGTCGCCCAATCGAACTGAACCGCCAAGCCTCTCCAGATGCTTGACCATGCCGGATACTAGCTGGTTAGTTCCGCCTTTTGCGAACCACACTCCGCCGTCGCGTTCGAGCTTGTGGATGAGCGTATAGATCGCGCTTGCCGTCATCGGATTGCCGCCGACGAGCAGGCTGTGAAACGACAGCGCCTGCCTCAATTTCTCGTTGCGGACGAAGCGCGAAACGATGGAGTAAACTGATCGCCAAGCTTGGTACCGCGCGAGTTTCGGAGCCGCGTGCAGCATGGACTTGAAGTCGAGAAAAGGAACAGCGCCGAGCTTCTCGTATCCCTCGGCGTAAACACCTTCCGAATAACGCAGGAAACGCTGGTATCCTGCGACATCCGCGGGCTCCAGAGCAGCGATCTGCCGGCCAAGTTCCTCGTCGTCATTGACGTAATCGAACGTCGTGCCGTCCGGCCAAGAAAGGCGGTAGAAAGGCGACACCGGGACGAGGCTGACATCGCGCGCCATGTCGGCGCCGGTCAGCTCCCAAAGCTCCCTGAGGCAGGCTGGGTCGGTAATGACCGTCGGGCCGGCATCGAAGACGTGGCCGTCCTTCTCCCAGGAATAAGCACGGCCGCCGGGCTTGTCGCGGGCCTCGATTACCGTCGTGTCGATCCCGGCCGACTGCAATCGAATCGCTAGCGCCAGCCCACCGAAGCCGGAGCCGATGACCGCGGCTTTCCGCTTCATGCCGCGCTCCTGCGCAAAGCCGACAAAGCGCGGCCGATCGAAACCGGAGGCTTGCCGCTGAAAATGCGGACCTTGTCGAAGCCCGAGAGCTGGGCAGCGTAAAAGCGGGAGATGACCGCCGGCGGTAGCCGGTAGAAATGTTCGAGAACGCGGTACGCCTGATCAGGCTCGGCCGCGTAGAAGAGCATGCGGTTGAGAAGTCGGAAAAAGGCTCTGTCCTGCCAAAGCTGCTGTGCCCGTTTGTGGAAAACCGCGTGCAGCGCCTCACTCGTGAGCTCATCTTGCTGGGCGAGGAGCGCAGCATTGGCGACCGCATCGGGGAGCGAATAGCTCGTGGTCGGGTGGAAGAATCCGCCGCGAAGTCCAAGGCGCGCCACCTGTCCGCTTCGCCAGAGCGTCTCGACATCCCGCCGAGCACGATGGGCAGGACGCCGCTCTCTTCATCTAGGACCTCTGGAGAACCCCCGCCCAACCTCATGGCCAGCTGATCGATCCGGCCCGCAATGCCGCCTGATCCAAAACCGGGGTGCGGGAGTAATAAGTATCCTCGATCAGCAGATCGGTCGGGCTGACCGGCAGCTGATAGATGAAGCGGTAGCCGTCGACCTGCTCGACGGTCGCGTCCATGATAATAGGGAGCGACATGCCGTGCGGCCGGGGGAAGCGGTAGTAGCGGCCGACGAACTTCTGCCACCCCAGCTCGAGGCCTGACATCGATGACGGGCCTCGTGCATCAATTACCGCGTCGGCCTCGATCGTTTCGCCGTCCAGCGTAATCGCGCACGGCTCCACGGCCTGGATCCGCGCATTCAAGCGAAACTGTTCGGGACGCAACCCGGCGCGGACGGCGTCGTCGAGGTGGATCGAACGAATGCCGGTGTAACCGACGTCGATCTTTCTGCTGCGCCTGGGGAAATGGACCTCGTGCGCAGGCCAATGGGTCGCCTCGACTCCCTGGAGCACCCAGCGGACCTTTGGCGGGACGTCGGATTCGAAGAACGACCAAGTGTGGTTTCCGCCGAAAGTTTCGCCCTGCTCGACGAGTAGCAGCTCGGTCCTCGGTCGACGTCTCGCGAGCGCGAGAGCGGCGAGAGAACCCGAGAGCCCTCCGCCTGCGATTATGATCCGGCTCACTTCATCACCCGCGTGGCGAAATCCTCCGGCCGCTGATAAGCAATTGACGAATGACACGATTTGCCACGCTTCTGGTCGCTATTCCGCTGATTTCGGCGACTGCTCCTGCCGCTACGGTCGAAGTCGATTTGACGGCGCTTCGTAACACGCACGGAGCCATTCGCTTGTGCATGACCCGAAACCCGGCGCACTTCCCGAACTGCAAGGCAGATCCCGACGCGTTCAAGCAATCTGTTCCGGCGGACATTCGAAGGATCCAGTTCACTGGGGTGCCCGCCGGTCGCTATGCCTTGTCCGTTTTTCATGACGAAAACGCCAACCAGAAGCTCGATACGCTGGTCGGAATCCCAAGAGAGGGCTTCGGCTTCTCGCGAAATCCTGGGATCCGCTTCGGGCCGCCGCGTTTCGAAAAGGTGAGCATTGAACTTACGTCCGGCTTCACTCGCACGAGCGTGCGCATGCAATACCTGCTTTAGCCCATATAGATTCGCGGAATTCAGAGACTTACCCTGCAATGCTGGGGTATATGCTGTTTCGGAAGGCGATGCTCGACTTGCGTTCTACCGACATTCCCCGAACTTCCCCAGGCTCCCAATTGCTTGCGGAAGAAAGGCCGGAAATCCGTGTCATTCTCGCGGCGCCGCGAGGTTTTTGTGCAGGGGTGCGCAGGGCAATCGACGCAGTCCGGGATGCTCTTGCCAAGCATGGAACCCCCGTCTTTGTGCGCCGTGCAATCGTCCATAATCTAGAAGTCGTCCGATCGCTGGAAGCGGAAGGGGCCGTGTTCGTCCAGGAGTTGGACGAAGTGCCGGCCGGCGGCGTCGTCGTTTTCTCAGCGCATGGCGTGTCGCCGGCGATCCTGGCCGATGCCCAGAAGCGAGGGCTGATCGCTTATGACGCCGTCTGTCCGCTGGTCGCAAAGGTCCACCGCGAAGTCGAGCGCCACCAGCGCCGAGGACGTCAGATCATCCTGATAGGCCACAAGGGGCACCCGGAGATTGAGGGCACCCTGGGTCACGTCTCGTCCGTCCGCAAGCATGTCGTAAACAGCGTCGACGAGGTCGAGAACTTGCCGATCTCAAGTCATGAACCGGCCGCCTATGCCGTCCAGACGACCTACTCGGTCGATGACGCGCGGACCATCATTCAGGCTCTGCATCTTCGCTTCGCCGACCTTGTTGGCCCAGCTTCCAGCGACATTTGCTACGCGACCACCAACCGTCAGGCGGCCGTCCGGGAAGTGGCCCTGCAGAGCGACGCGATCATCGTTGCAGGAGAGCAATTCTCTTCGAACGCTTGCCGGCTGGCCGAGGTGGCGAGCGCCCACTGCAATAATGTGCAGCTGGTCGCGGGGTCCGATGAAATCGACTGGAGCGGCCTGCCGAAGAGCGGAGTGATTGGGATTACTGCGGCCGCATCGACTCCTGAGACCAGCGTGCAGTCAATTCTGTCCGCGCTGGGCGCCCGGTACCGCATGATCGTGGAAGAGCTCGGCTCCGGGACCGAAACCACCGTCTTCAAACGCATGGCGATCGCATGAGAACAGCGGAAATTGCACGGGATGTACCCGAATAGACCTACCGCTTGCGAAGATTGCGGCGGACATCGACGCATTGTTCGAAAGAGTGCTGGTTATACCCTCCGATCCCAGCGCCCGACTTCTGAATGCGATGCGTCACGCCGCAATAGGTGGAGGCAAACGCCTTCGGCCCCTCTTGGCGTGTGCCTCCGCCGACATTTTCGGCGTATCCCGGCATCTATCCGTCCGCGCGGGACTCGCCGTCGAATGCATTCACGTGCACTCGCTCATTCACGATGACCTTCCTTGCATGGACGACGACGATCTGAGGCGCGGAAAGCCAACAGTGCACGTTGCATTCGATGAGGCGACGGCCGTACTGGCGGGCGACTCATTGCTCGCACTCGCATTCGAGATCCTCTCCGACCCCGAAACCCACCCTTTGGCGGAGGTGCGTGTGGAGCTGGTCAGAGACCTTGCGCACGCGGCAGGTGCCTACGGCATGGCGGGGGCCAGATGCTCGATCTCATGCCGATGGAGCAGCCTGCAGACATGGAGGCAATTGCTCGGCTGCAGAGGTTGAAGACGGGAGCCCTGATTGGGTGGTCGGTTGAGTGCGGCGCCATCCTCGGTCGTGCTGGGACCGAGGAACGAACCAGTCTGCGGGGCTATGCGCAGAATTTGGGATTGGCCTTCCAGATCACAGACGATTTGCTCGACGTTTCAGGCGATCCTTCTTCCGTGGGGAAACGCCTCCGCAAGGATGAGGCGCAAGGCAAGGAGACCTTCGTCACACTGCTCGGCGAGGAGCGTGCCCGTCACCAAGCTCAAATTCTCGTCGATCAAGCGATCGAGCACCTCCATGCATTCGGACAAGCCGCCGATCTTCTGGCTGCAATCGCCCGGTTCGCGATCAGTCGCGACCGCTAGGGACGATCCCAGCCTCCACGGCGATCCGGATAGCGTCGGCGGAGGTCCTCACGCCGAGCGCTTCTATCATCCGTGCCCTATGCATTTTGACGGTCTTCTCTTCGATGCCCAGGAAGCCGCCGATCTGCTTGTTGCGATAGCCCATCGCCATCAGTTCCAGAGTTTGCCGCAGTCGCGGCGTCAACTTTCCGACTAGCATGCGCGCCTGTGTCTCGCGCAGTCCGGCCCCGCTCCGTCGCCAGATTGAACTTCCATCTGTGAGCCGATGAACATGGCAACCGAGCCATCCTCGCCAAATACCGGTGCGAGCATGACGGCGTTGCGGAAAGGAGTGCCGTCCTTCCGATAATTGGTGATCTCGACAATCGTCGGTGCGCCATTCGCGACCGCCGCCCGAAGTGCGGCCTGAGCTTCCGGCTCCGATCCCCGACCGGCGAGAAAACGGCAGTTGAGCCCTACAACTTCCTCTCGTTCATAGCCGGTGAGCCTCAGGAACGCATCGTTGACCTCTACGATCGGATTGTCCGTTGCGCGATTGTCGGTGACGATGGTTGCGATTGGCGTGCGGTGGATAGAGGCGCGAAGTTCTCTCAGCTCTACGTGACCCGCCGAACCCTGCATTACGCCCGGTTACGTGGCGGTCTGCTTCGAATCAAGTTCACTGCGAATGTCCGCTTTAGGCCCAAAGCGGACATTAACGTGCCGCCTGCTTCAGACTTGGACCTGCCTCAGGTGTCAGCCAGTCGTGAGTCAGTAATTTGAGCTGCCCCAGCATTGATACGAGGAAAGCGGTTGACCAACCAATCATGAGGATTCCGGTCGCACCCTCGATGGCGCCGAATATCCGCCATTCGTGGCCTAACAGCACGTCGCCGTAGCCAACGGACGAATAGGTAACGGTTGAAAAATAGAGCGCCACCTCGAAAGTGCCGAGGGCGCCGAGCAGCAAATAGAGAAACGCGTAGAGCCATATCTCCGCGGTGTGAATTGCGAAGATAGTGGCTGTTGAGACCAGCAGGACTGCGACAGGGGCACTCTTCAACGGCCTGACCAATCTATGGTGAGACCGGAGTATTCGCACGAGGAAAGCGAGACCGGTCAGGTGAATTACCACCGTGACGAGCGACATGATTGTCGCCAGGAACAGCTGAATCAGCATCGAGCGCTCCAATCCATAGAGGAAGTCAAAGCGACGGGAGGGCCCGCGCCGCCACTCTTACTATTCCCGACATCTGCGGGCCACTCGAACGAGCCAAAACGAACCACGTTAGTCTGGAGCGTGACGTCCGCCATCGACCAAAGCTGACGTTAGCCGAGTGTCCGCTTTCGACCCATTGCGAACACTAGGAGGGTCTGTCGCTGGTCAGGAGTCGACGCCTGCCGGTTCCTTTGCAAGCGCCTCCAGCAGGGCTTCGGCGGCGGGCTCGCTCGACGGCGGGTTCTGACCTGTGATGAGCAGACCTTCGCGTACCACATGAGGCTTGAAGGGTTCGGCCTTGCTGAACTTGGCACCAAGCTGCTTGAGCACATCTTCGAGCAAGAACGGAACAACTTTGGTCAGGCCGACGGCCTCCTCCTCTTCATTCGTGAACCCAGTAACGGACTTGCCGGCAACAAGCGGCACGCCATCTTGCGCTGTAACATTCTTCAGCACTGCAGGGGCATGGCAAACGAGCGCGACCGGCTTCCCGTCGGCGAGCGTCTGCTCGATTAGCGCTTTCGACTTTGGATCTTCCGCAAGGTCCCAAAGCGGCCCGTGACCGCCAGGATAGAAGAGTGCATCGAAGTCTGACGGTCGCACAGACTCCAGTGGTTTGGTGGAAGCGAGCTGCGCCTGAGCATCTGCATCGCCTTTGAAACGGCGGGTGGCATCCGTCTGCGATGCCGCTTCATCGCTCTTGGGATCGAGAGGTGGTTGGCCGCCCCTGGGACTAGCAAGAGTAATCTGGTGTCCTGCGTCCTTCAGCACGTAATAAGGGCAGCAAACTCCTCGAGCCAGAACCCGGTCTTCTTTCCCGTATCACCCAACTGATCGTGGCTTGTGAGAACCATCAGGATGTTCATCGGCGCGTCTCCGTCGTTGGCCCGCCCCGCAATCAGATAGGAAGAAGGCGGCCGCTTTCAAAGTTGCCAGTCACCAGCCGCGCGTCCGCTTTCGACCCATTGCGGACATTGCCCGAGAGATCACAAGAGGATCTTTGTTCCTCCCCAAAGGATGAGCGCCGCTCCCGACACCTGCTGAAGCAAGCGACCATTTGGAAGCAGCTTTTCGCCGGCCACAAGAACCGTCAGACCCGTTATCCACAAGAGGTTCATCACCCCACCGACGAACAGCAGCGCCATCAATAGCCAACAGCAGCCCACGCAATAGGCGCCGTGGATCACCCCAAGCCTCAATGCGCCGGTCAACCCAGAACGCCAGTGATGGCTGATGAATTGCCCGGGGAGCGACACTGGCTGACGCAGGCCGACTTCATCGGGGAGAGCTGATAAGCGCCCGTAGCGAGGAGCATTAGGCCCTTTGCTAAGCTTCCTTGGAGCGCCATCGAGGGCCCGTCAGCGAGCGCTGCGCGAAGGCCGCTGCAATGGAGAACACCAGCCACATGGTAAGATAGCCGGCAAGGAAAACCCATGGCTGGGCGATTGCCGCATCGCTGCCGCGTACGTGGCGCACCCGCGCATAAAGCAGGATTGCGGGTGTTGCCGACGGCAGCATCATCGCGACCATCATCACCCACCACATCAACATGAGAGCCGTCAGCGGTGGCCGCATCGGCTCCATTCCCGCGTTGCCGATCAGGAACCTCCAGCTCAGAGCGGCGAGCAGCAAGATGCTACCAGCGAGTAGCCCTCGCTCGTGGCGCAGCAATCGGCTGGTCAGGTCAGTCGCGGACGACCCCATGGCTCGATAGATGAAGGTGGGCGAACTGACCGTATTTGCTCTCGATCTCAAGTTGCATCGGTCCGCCGGTCGTGCGGCTTGATGCGCTGCCGATATCCGCAACTGCATACTCGAAGCCTGCGGGAAGCACGATCTGGGCACGCGATTCCTGACCACTTACCTTGTTGCGGATCGGCTCGCCGGTCATCTCAACATAACCAGGGACGGACAGTCTCCCGACGCGCCCATCAACGTCCACTTCGAAGTCGATGGCGGCGAACACAGGCTCGTGCATTTTAGTTATGGTCGATGCGTAGACCGCGAACATGGTGGCGAACGGGTCGGTGTCCTGACCGGTCATGATTCTGAGCAGCGCGTCCCGTTGCGTTTCGTCGGCGCGCTCATCGACTATGGCTAATGCTTCGCCATTGCCTTCGTGGACCGCGCCCGGCCATTTGAAAATGGCGCCGATCTTCAGGCCATCGAGGCGCGTGTCGCCGTGCTTACCCTGATCAATCTGGATGGCGGCGACCGCATAGCAATGGCCTTTGTCTGGAAGTGCATTGAACTGGCATGGGCAGCCATATTCGCACGTGCAATTGACCAGCTCGCGGCCGGTGAACTCCCAATAGACCATGCTGACTCTCCATCACCGCTGGAACCTCAATAGCACACCGCCCCAAGCCCGTGAATTGGGGCTTCTGCGATTTCGGCAGGCTGAAGAATGTCGACTTTCGACCCATTCCGGACATTCGGCTGGCGTCGCCACTCGGAAGAAGATGACTTTGACAACTTGCATCGGGGTTGACTCAGACACTCAAGGCGGCGAATGCGTTTTAGCGTTTTAACACGATGGAACAAGCTCTCGATGACTCTTTCATCTCCGCCAGAGCCGACGCGCGATCTCGAGGTTCTGCAGAACGACCTTTGCGATGCGCTTCTGACGCCGAAAAGTCGCGCCGAGATGCGGTGCCTACTCCAGGATCTGTGCACGCCCGCCGAGATCCGCACGCTCTCGGAACGGTGGCATGTGGCGCGTCTGCTGGACGGCACTGACCTGCCGTATCGCGACATCCACGAAGCGACGGGAGTCAGCACGACGACTGTGGTCCGCGTCGGACGGTTTCTGCGCCACGAGCCGCACCAAGGCTATCGGCGGGCAATCGACGCAATGAGGCCGAACGGTGTTAGCTGATCGTTCTCGTCTGCACATCGCGCTTCAGAAATCCGGGCGTCTCGCCGACGCGAGCCGCGAACTGCTTCGCGACGCCGGCTTTCGCATCCAATCGGGCAAGAACAGCCTGACAGCCCGCGTCGAGAACTTTCCAGCGGAGCTGATGTTCGTCCGCGACGACGACATCCCGACTTTCGTCAGCGACGGAGTCTGCGAATTCGGGATCGTTGGTCAGAACGTGTTGGAGGAATTCGCCTTGGGCGAGCCCGATCAGCGCTATGAAGTGCTTGCCGAACTGGGCTTTGGCCGTTGCAGCCTCCGTCTCGCTGCTCCCGAGAACCTACGTTTCGACGGGCCGCAATCACTAGCCGGCACGCGGATCGCCACGTCCTATCCGCGGCTGCTCACCCGGTATCTGAAAGAGCAGGGTATCGAAGCGACGGTCGTGAAAATGAACGGCGCGGTCGAATTGGCGCCGCGGCTGCAGATCGCCAGTTTCATTTGCGACCTGGTTTCGACCGGTGCGACCCTGGAAGCAAATGGGCTGAAGCCGGTCGGGACAGTGCTGGAAAGCCAGTCGCTCCTGATCCGTACGAAGAGGCCGCTCGACGAGGCGCGCGAAGCGATCTCTGCAGGCTTGCTGAGCCGGATTGATGGCGTGCTGGCGACCAAGGAATCCAAGTACATAATGCTCAACGCGACCGAGGACGCGCTGAAGCAGATCACCCAGCTCCTGCCGGGCGCAGAAGCGCCGACCATCGTGCCGCTGCATGGTCGACCAGGGCACTTCGCGGTCCACGCGGTCTGCCAGGAATCGGTGTTCTGGGAAACGTTGCAGAAGCTCAAGGGCGCGGGCGCTTCGGCAATCCTCGTCGTCCCGATTGAAAAGATGATGATGTGAGAACGCTCAGGTGGAACACATTGAGCGAGGCGGAGCGAGCCGCGGCCCTGGCTCGCCCGCAGCAGCGCATGGACGCGACGCTGCGCTCCAGCGTGGCCGGCATCGTCGAGGAGGTGCGCGTCGGCGGCTGGGATGCGCTGCGCGCCGCCGCTCGTCGCATCGATGGCGCCGAGCCATTGCTTTTCAAAGTCGCTCCGGCAGCGGCCAAGGCCAGGCAGTGGGCGTCCCGGATCAAGTCGCCGCGATCGAACTTGCCGCCCGCAACATCCGCACGTTTCACGAGGCGAGCCTGCCTCGCGACGTTGCTGTCGAGACCGCACCCGGCCTGACCGTACGCAAGGTCTGGCGACCAATCGACCGTGTCGGACTCTACGTGCCCGGCGGCAACACGCCACTTTTCTCGACCCTTCTGATGCTCGGCATCCCCGCGCAGGTCGCAGGGGTCGGCGAGATCGTTGCCGTCACACCGCCATGCTCCGGCGGCAGCCTCGACTCGTTCATCGCGCTCGCCGCCGAATTATGCGGCATCGAGAGTATCTGGACCGTCGGTGGCGCGCAGGGGATCGCAGCGCTGGCGTTCGGCGCTGGCGGCATCCCGAAGGTCGACAAGATCTGCGGACCGGGCAGCGCGTGGGTTGCGGAAGCGAAGCGGCTGGTCGCCAGCCTGCCGGGCGGACCGGCCATCGACATGCCTGCGGGGCCGAGCGAACTGCTGGTCATTGCCGACGAAAGTGCAGATCCGCGCATCGTGGCCGCCGACCTGCTTAGCCAGGCCGAGCATGACGCCGGCGCTCAAGTCATCTTGGTTACACCGTCCGAACAGCTCGCCGAGACCGTTGCGCAAGCCGTTGAAGTGCAGCTCGTCGACTTGCCACGGTCCGACATTGCCCGTGCGTCGCTGGCATCGGCGCGGCTGATCCTCGTCGCGGACCTCGAGGAAAGCGTCGCGATCGCCAACCTCTATGCTCCCGAGCATCTGTCGCTTGCCGTCGAAAATGCCGACTCCCTCGTTCCAGCCGTTCGAAATGCCGGCGCCGTTTTCGCAGGCCTACTCGCGGCAGAGACGTTCGGCGACTATATCGCGGGCTCCAGCCATGTCCTGCCGACTGACGGCGCAGCGCGCGCTTGGGGCGGCGTCTCAGCCTACACCTTCCTCAAGGCGATGAGCGTGCAGACAGTTAGTCCGGAGGCCGCCCGCCGCATCGCCGCCCCCGCTGCGGCACTGGCTCGGCTCGAGCAGCTCGAAGCCCACGCTCGCGCCGCCGACGCGCGGCTGGAGCTGGTGCGATGAGCATCCTCGCCCAACGCCTCGCCCGGCCTGAGATCGTGGCGCTCGAACCCTTCGACATCGCCGCGCAGGCAAACGGCTCGTTCACCCCGGACGCTATCAAGTTGGACGCCAACGAGAATCCTTTTCCGCCCTTGTCCGAGGGTCCGCTCGCGGCGGGCCTCAACCGCTATCCGGAGCCGCAGCCTGAGCGGCTGACGCGCGCCATGTCAGCACTCTACGGCGTCGAGCCGGCGAATGTCGTCGTCACTCGCGGCGCGGACGATGCGATCGACATGCTGGTGCGCGCCTTTTGCCGGCCGGGCCAGGACGCCGTGGCCATCCCCAAGCCGACTTTCTCGGCTTATTCGCACTTTGCCCGTGTGCAGGGTGCCCGTATCGTCCACGTGCCGCTTAGCGAAAACTTCGGCTTCGACGCCGATGCTTACCTGGAGGTGCTGAAGGGCGAGCCGAACCTGAAGCTGGCCTTCATCTGCTCGCCGAACAACCCGACCGGGAACGAGGTCGACCCGGCACTGGTGCTTCGCGTCGCCGACGCGCTGCCGAACACGATCATCGTGCTCGACGAGGCGTATCTCGAATTCTCCGAGACAGCGAGCCTCGCCGCCAACGCGAGCTCGCGAGACAATCTCGTCGTGCTGCGGACTCTATCAAAGGCGTTCGGCCTCGCCGGTGCGCGCATCGGCTGCGCGATCGGGAACCCCGACTTGATCGGTCTCGCCGCTCGGGCCTTGCCGCCATACCCACTGCCGAGCTTGTCGATCGAAGCGGCAATGGCAGCCCTCGCGCCATCGCGCCGGCCCATCCACGAGCAGCGAATTGCGCGCATCAAGGCCGACCGCGAACGGCTCGTGCCGCTGCTGGAGCAATCGGCCATCGTTAAGTCGGTGCGCAGCGGCGGGGGCAATTTTCTCTTCCTCGAAGTCCACGATCCGGCAGCGCTCGCAGCTAAACTGCGCGGTCTCGGTATCCGTGTTCGCTTTCGGCCATATGCAGCGCCTGGCGGGGTGCGCCTCACCATCGGAACCGAACAGGAAAATGCTGCGGCCTTGGCGGCCTTCGGCGTGCCCGGCAGTGACGAGAAGGTGCGCCGCGCCGAGATCGTCCGGGAGACCAGGGAAACAAAGATCGCGGTCGCCCTCGACCTGGAGCGGGCGGAGCCGCGGATCATCGCGACCGGAATTCCGTTCTACGACCACATGCTGGACCAGGTCGCCGCGCATGCCGGTTTCAGCCTCGTGCTCAGTTGCGATGGCGATCTCGACATCGACGGCCATCACAGCATCGAGGACTGCGCCATCGCCGTGGGCACGGCGCTCGGGCGCGCGCTCGGCGATAAGCGCGGCATTGGCCGCTTCGGCTTCGCTTTACCGATGGACGAGACTGAAGCACAGGTCCTGATCGACCTGTCCGGCCGTCCGTTCAGCCGTTTCGAAGGCGAGTTCGAGACCAGCCACATCGGCGAATATCCGACCGAGATGACGCCTCACGTCTTCCGCTCCCTTGCCGACGGCCTCGGTGCCGCGGTCCACGTCCGCGTCCAGGGCGAGAATGACCACCACAAGACAGAGGCCTGTTTCAAGGCATTCGGCCGCGCGCTCCGCCAAGCCGTCCGTCGAGAGGGTGATGCGCTGCCAAGCACCAAGGGCATGCTGTGAAGCTGGCCATCGTCGATCTCGGTTGCGGCAATATCGGATCCGTGCGGCTGGCGTTTAGACGCTTTGGACTTAGTCCATTTGTCACTGCCGATCCGGAGCAACTCGCTGCCGCTGACAAGGTCGTCCTGCCCGGTGTAGGGGCCGCCGGCTTCGCGATGGAACGGATTCAAGCGCTCGGCCTGCGCGAGCCGCTGCGATCGCTGAAGCAACCGGCGCTCGGCATCTGCCTTGGCATGCAACTGCTGTTCGACCGCAGTGAGGAAGAAGATGTCGACTGCCTCGGCATCATCCCCGGTGCCGTCCGCGCGCTGGAGCCAGAACCGGAGCGCCCGGTGCCGCACATGGGCTGGAGCCGTGTTCATGTTGGGAACCAGGACCTCGGCCTGCGCTCCGGCGACTATGTCTATTTCGCGCACAGCTATGCGTGTGACGACGGGCCGGCGACCGTGGCGCGCGCCGACTATGGTCGGCCAATCCCTGCAGTGGTTCGAACGGGCAACTGGTTGGGTGCGCAATTTCACCCCGAGCGGTCCGGCGAGGCGGGCGCGCGGTTTCTTCAAAGCTTCCTGCAGTGACTGCACCACCGCAATGATCATCTACCCGGCAATGGACCTAATGGGCGAACGCATCGTGCGTTTGCAGCAGGGCAAATTCGACGATGCCACCACCTATTCGGACGAGCCCTCGAGGCGCTGCAGCGCTTCGCGGAGGCTGGCGCCGAATGGACGCACATTGTTGACCTCGACGGAGCCCGGATGCGCGAGCCGGTCCAGCATGAGCTGATCGCTGCACTTGCACGGATGTCATCGTTGCGACTGCAGGTCGGCGGTGGCTTCCGCACCCGCGATCAGGTTGCGCGCATGCTGGACGCCGGCATTGCTCGCGTAGTCATTGGCAGCCTTGCCGTCCGCGAGCCAGACACCGTCCGAAGGTGGATCGGCGAGTTTGGCGCCGACCGGATCACCTTGTCGCTGGACGTCAACGTGGTGGATGGTGTGCCGGTCGTCGCCATCTCCGGCTGGACCGAGGACACGGGCACCAGCCTGTGGAAAGTGGTGGCCGAATATCCTGAGGCGCGGCACCTTTTGCTCACCGACATCGGCCAGGACGGCATGCTAGCCGGTCCGAACTTCGAGCTGCTCGAAGACGCCGTCGAGCGTCTGGCGCCCCTGAATATCCAGGCTTCGGGCGGCGTCTCCTCGCTTGCTGATCTGGAACGTCTAACGACCGACGGCGCGATCGTCGGTAAGGCTCTTTGGGAGGGCCGCATCCGGCTCGAGGAGGCTCTCCGCCTTGTCCGCACGTAGGATCATCCCTTGCCTCGACGTAAAGTATGGGCGCGTGGTTAAAGGTGTCCAGTTCCGGGACCATCGCGACGCCGGCGACATTGTCGAGCAGGCGATGCGGTATCGCGACGAGGGCGCGGACGAGCTCGTATTCTACGACATCACGGCCAGCGCCGAGGGTCGTAGTGTCGACCTCGCATGGGTGCGCAAGGTCGCAGAGACCATCGACATCCCTTTCGCAGTCGCGGGCGGTCTGTGCAGCCGCGACAAAGCGGCTGCTTGCCTCGACTGCGGCGCCGACAAGGTGTCGATCAACTCGCCCGCGTTGGAACGGCCCGGTCTTATCGGGGAGCTGGCGCGCGAATTCGGCAGCCAGTGCGTTGTGCTCGGCGTCGACAGCTTTGAAGCGAACGGCGACTACTGGGTGAAGCAATATACCGGCAGCCCCGACGCGACCCGCGACACCGGACGGCGGACGCTCGATTGGGTGCGCGAAGCGTGCGACCGAGGCGCGGGCGAAGTCGTCTTGAACTGCATGCGACGCGACGGCGTCCGCACCGGTTACGACATCCCGCACACCGCCGCCGTCGTCAAAGCCATCACAGTCCCGGTGATCGCCTCTGGCGGGGCAGGAGCGCCAGAGCACTTCCGCCATGCCTTCGAGATCGGCGCTAGCGGAGCTCTCGCGGCCACCGTCTTTCACGAGCGGATCATCGGCATTCCCAAGCTGAAGGAGTTCCTCGTATCATGCGGGATCGAAATGCGCCTCTGACCGCGGCGGACATCGGCGGTCTCGCGTGGGACAAGATGGATGGACTGCTGCCCGCCGCCATCCAGCATCGCGCCTCAGGCCGCATGCTGATGCTCGGTTACATGGACGTTGACGCGCTCGGCGCCACACTCGAAAGCGGTTTCGTCACCTTCTTCAGCCGGTCGAAACAGAGGCTCTGGATGAAGGGCGAAACGGGCGGCAATCGGTTGCGCCTGGGATCAGTGTTCGCGGACTGCGACGATGATGCGTTGCTGGTCATTGCCGAGCCAGAAGGTCCAACTTGCCACCTCGGCACGCGCAGCTGCTTCGGGGAGCAAATCCTGACAGGACCCGGTTGGCTGGCGGACTTGTCGTCCATAGTCGCAGACCGCGCTGCTTCGGGCGGACAATCAAGCTATTCGCGGCAGTTGCTCGACAGCGGCGTTGAGCGGATTGCTCAAAAAGTGGGCGAGGAAGGCGTGGAGCTGGCGCTGGCGGCAGTCACGCGAGACTCATCCGGATGCGCTGAAGAAGGCGCCGACCTGCTCTACCATCTCGCCGTGCTTTTGCAGGCCCGGGATATGAGTTGGGAAGACCTAATCACCGTCCTTCGGCGGCGGCACGGATGAAGCTGCAGCGCGCATGATTTCGACTGCAGCTTCGTATAGCTCACGGGTCGCTGCCGCGATGACCTGGCCGGCACTGAAGTCAGTGCCTCCCGACCAATCTCCAAATACACCTGTAGCGCCGCGCACCACGGGAATCAGAGCGTGATAGTCGTGAGGCTTGAGCCCACACTCGACGACCAGGTCGATCGTGCCTGATGCCAGGCGCGCATAAGCATAAGCGTCATGACCGAAGCGCGTTATAGGTACGGAGCCGTAGAGGGTCTTGAAAGCCGCGGCCGCATCTCCATCAAACAGGAACGGGTCCGTCGTCGCGAGGCGCGCCTCGCCTAATTCCCTGACATTGCTCACGCGAAGCGACGTTCGCGCTCCGGCTACTTCTTTCCAACTCGAGTCAAGGCAACCTACATAAAGCTCATCGAGGTATGGGGCATCGATAACCCCATAATTGGATGACCGTTCTCCATGAGGGCGATCAAGGTTGTCCAAGTTGGAAGACCGCTAATGAAGGAACGCGTCCCGTCGATGGGATCAAGGCTCCACTGATAGACGCTTGTTCCCGCCCGATCATCAAATTCCTCGCCCAAAATACCGTGGTCCGGAAAGGCTTCGACAATGAGCTCGCGCATTGCACGCTCGGCTCCCCGATCCGCATTCGAAACTGGATCGAAAGGCCGCCGGGGTTCTTGTTCTCCAATCCGAGAGTGGTGGACAGGTCTCGCAGTGTCTCGCGCCTGGCGGCTACAGAAAGCTCACACGCGAAGGCGAAAAAATCCGGCATCCGCCCAACCTAGCGCTCTCATGTCCGCTTTTCACCAAAAGCTTGCCTTAACCTTAGTGTCCGCTTTCGACCCACTCCGGACACTAAAGGCCGGCCTCGACCGCGAGCCGGATTGCCTCCGCCGATGTGGCCACGCCTAGCCTCTTGAGCAGATGCGCACGGTGCATTTGAACTGTCTTCTCGCTGATTTTCAGATCCCAAGCGATCTGCTTGCTCAATAACCCCGAGCCATTTTTGCAAGAATCTGTCGCTGACGGACTGACAGCGTTGAAACTCGACGAGCGGCATCGCTTTCCCGAGCGGTGAGCCCGCTCCTTTCCTTTGCGCCGAGATCGACCTGCGAACCCAGAAACCATCTCAGTTTTCCGTTCGCGTCGAACAGGGGCGTGATCATCACACCGTTGCGGAACGGAGTCCTGTCCCTTCGGTAGTTGATTACCTCTACAAGCGCCGGTCGCTCTTGCTCGATAGCCGACCTGATCTCGGCAGAGGCTGCCGGGTCTGTCGCGCGCCCAGTCAGAAAGCGACAGTTTCGGCCAAGGATTTCAGACTTCCGATAGCCCGTGAGTGCGCAGAATGCCGCATTAGCAAGCTGGATGGGATTATCGGGATGAGTGGGATCTGTGATCAGCATCGCGACCGGGCTAAGTTCGATCATTTCGAAGAACCGTCTTCGCTCAATGGGCTCTTCAGCGAGATCCATCATAGCGGTGTAGACAGCACCGGCTTCCTCGTGGCGCTGGTTCTCTCCGATCATCATCTCCCGCCCCTGATCTCAGTCGCGCAATCCAGCTTCTGTTCGGAGGCCCCGGACCCCTTCTGTAAGTAAGAGACCCTAGGGTAACTCCCGTATTCCGGCTCGTCCAACACGGCGGCAGAATTCAAGCGAGAGCGTGCCCTCGGTCTAGCCATAAACGGCGAGTGCATCTCTCATCCCCAGGCTCGGCTCTCATCCCCCTCCAAACGAAGAGAGCCGAGCCAAGACGGTCGGGTGGAATTGCCCACTCAGTTGGGTTCGGAGTCGACGGATGGATGTCCCCGGTTTGCGCTACCGATTGTTGGCAACCCGATGCCGCAAGTCGGCCGAGCTTGCGTTAAAGCCAGAAGACCGGTCAGCACTGCTCCGAATGGCTGAAGGCTACGAGCAGCGAGCTTTGGCGACCGAACGCGAATGGGAGCGTCGAACGCTTTCTGAGAACCAGGTTGAGTCCCTAGCTGACGGCTAACGGCGCAAGTCGCCCCTTTCGATAGCACTTTGCCAAAGTCCGCTTTCCACCCTTTCTGGACATTAGTAACGGCGCTCAAGTTCAAGCTCTAGCCTTTCACTCGGGGCACCCTAGACATATTATGTATACGTGAGCTCTGGCCGAACCCTCTACGACAAGATTTGGGATGGACATGCGGTCGCTCCGTTGAGCGGGGATGACTGGCTGCTCTACATCGACCGGCACCTCATTCACGAAGTAACCAGTCCACAGGCGTTTGCTGGCCTCAAGCAAGCAAGTCGGCAGGTGCGCCGGCCGGAACTCACCCTTGCCGTCGCAGATCATAATGTGCCGACGATAAGACGGAAGCTTGGGGTCGCCGGCATTGCCGATCGGGAAAGCCGTGCCCAGGTCGAGGCGCTGGAACGGAACGTCATCGAGTTCGGCATACCCTACGTCCCGCTGATCCACCGGCAGCAGGGGATTGTGCATGTGATCGGGCCTGAGCTCGGATTTACTTTGCCAGGCATGACCGTTGTGTGCGGCGATAGCCACACGTCAACTCATGGTGCGTTCGGAGCGCTGGCGTTCGGCATCGGTACCAGCGAAGTCGAGCACGTATTTGCGACCCAGACGCTGGTGCAGTCGCACGCGAAGAACATGCGCATTCAGGTGAACGGCGCGCTCGGCACCGGAGTGACAGCGAAGGATCTCATTCTCGCGATTATCGGCCAAATCGGCACGGCGGGAGCGACTGGCCACGTCGTTGAATATTGCGGCGAAGCAATTGCGCGACTGGACATGGCGGGGCGCATGACGGTCTGTAACATGTCGATAGAAGCGGGCGCGCGGGCAGGCCTGATAGCGCCAGACGAGAAGACCTTTGAATGGCTGAAGGGACGGCCGCTGGTGCCCCAAGGCGAGGCATTTGTAGAGGCTTGCAGTCGTTGGCGGCGGCTTCGAAGCGATCCCGATGCCCGGTTCGATCGCGAGGTCGTGATCGAGGGCCCGGAAATTGCTCCAATGGTCAGCTGGGGAACCAGCCCGGAGGCCGTCACGGCTATCGACGGCCGTGTACCAGACCCGAAGGAGGCATCCGATGCTGGGCGTCGCGCGCAAATTGCTCGAATGCTTGATTATATGGACCTTCGGCCCGGCCAGCCGCTGGCTGGAATTCCGATCGATCAGGTCTTTATCGGAAGCTGCACCAACGCCCGTATCGAGGACCTGCGCGCGGCGGCGGCGATTGCGCGTGAAGGGCACGTCTCGCCGGGAGTGCGAGCGCTCGTGGTGCCCGGTTCGGGAATGGTGAAGCAGGCTGCCGAGGCTGAAGGACTCGACCAGATATTCCTCGATGCGGGATTCGACTGGCGCGACGCCGGGTGCTCGATGTGTCTGGGGATGAACGAGGACCGGCTGAACCCGGGCCAGCGCTGCGCGTCGACTTCGAACCGCAATTTCGAGGGGCGGCAAGGTCCGGGTGGCCGCACACATCTGATGTCGCCGGCCATGGCCGCCGCGGCTGCGATCGCGGGCAAGATCGTCGACGTTAGGACATTCGGCGTATGACCCGTTCACACTTGTGACCGGCGTCGCGGCACCGCTTCCGATCGCGAATGTCGACACGGACCAGATTGTGCCGGGGCGTTTCCTCAAGGGAACGACCCGAGACGGCCTCGGCAAGGTGCTGTTGGCGCCATTGCGATACGACCCTGACGGCCGCGAGCAACAGGACTTCATTCTCAACCGGGAGCCATGGAGGCAGGCGAAAATCCTGGTGACGCTCGACAATTTCGGATGCGGCTCGAGTCGCGAGCATGCAGCTTGGGCCTTGGCCGACTTTGGCATCCGAACTGTACTCGCTCCGAGCTTTGCCGATATCTTCTACAATAATGCGTTCAAGAACGGGCTGCTTCCAGCGAAGCTTGAGGCCGGTGCGGTTGAGAGGTTGCTGGCGCTCGCGGGCAACCCCGCCACCTGCCTGCTCAAGGTCGATCTCGAGGCTGGAGAGGTCACCGCCGCAACTGGTGAAACATTCCCGTTCGACGTCCCCGCCGAGAAGCGCGAGGCATTGCTCTCGGGCCTGGACGAGATCGGACGGTCGCTGAAGCTCGAGCCGGCGATCGCCGAGTTCGAGACACGTCATCTCCCTGGAGTTCCGCCCATCCCGAATGGGAAGTTCTGAGCGCGCGCCTTCGTTAGAAGCTTGCGCCGACCTCCACGCCGAATTGACGGCGGCCGCCCGGTGAAATGAACGAGCCGCCGAACTCGATCGCTGGGATGACTTCGTTGAGATATTTCTTGTCCGTCACGTTGTCGACGAACGCGATCACTCTCCAGTTCTTGCCCTCGAGCCCGCCGCGGAGGTTGAGAACGCCGAACCGGTCGCGCCGGTTCACGTCGTAGCGGGCGTTTCCGACGAACCCGGGCAGTCCCAACGCGCTGATCGGAAGGAGTGCTGAGAAGAGGGTAGGGCGCTCGTCACCCTGAACCGTGTGGAACCAGGTTGGTCCGGTCAACCTGTAGTCCGCTCGTGCGACCAGGCTCGCAAAGCCGATGGGCTGCGTGACCTGGGTCCCGAGGTTCAGCGTGTAATCTGCCGTATAGGGAGACTTGTTGCCGACCGTGTACGGGCGCGAGCTGTTCTTCTTGATCTTGCTATCGGTCACGTTGAACGAGCCGAACAATGTCCAGCCGCGAAGCGGCCGCACGTTGACGTTAAGTTCAGCGCCCTTGATGTCGACCCGGTCGATGTTGCTGACCACTCGCAGCAGACCGAAACTGCCGACGAAGAATTCGAAAAACTGCATGTCGGTGACGCGCGTGTAATATCCCGCGAGATCGTAAGTAACCGCGCCGTCCAGGAACCCGCCCTTGATGCCGGCTTCGAAGGCGCTTGATCGTTCCTTGCGATAACGGTCTTCGATGGTGACGTCCGCGTCGATGGTTCCGGGCGTCACGCCGTCATTGAAGCTGGCATCGATGGTCGCTTTGGACCCGCTGTTGTTGAAGCCGCCGGCTTTGAAGCCGATGCCCCAGTTTGCATAGATGTTGGTCGACGGCACCGGCCGGTAGCTGACGCTGATCTTGGGCTGGAACTGTCGGAACGTCTTCTTTTGATCCTCAATCGGGCCGAATGCCTGGCCCGGATTCAGCGGACCGCCAGTGATTGGATCGGTCACGAATGGTACCCGGTTCGAGACCTTGCGCGCCTCCACGTCGTATCGCGCCGCCACTCCAATCTTCAATTTCTCGGTAGCTGCCCAGTCGACCGAGCCGAAGCCGGCGTAGACGTTGGTGTTGAATTTGTCGGCATAAAGCTGCGACGTCGGGTTGGTCGAGCTTGGATCGTTGTAGAGATTCTGAATCACGCCACTGCCTAGATCTGCGGCGAGGCTGACGCCGACTAGCCGACTGATCCGGAGATAGTAGGCGCCGACCTGCCAGTTCAGCGGGCCGCCCGTGTCCGACGCAAGACGGACCTCGGCGCTCCAGTCCTTTTGATTGCGAACTTGGTACTGCGTCCCGTCGCACGTGGTCGGCGAATACGCGCCGAACGTAGAGCCGTTGGCCGGCGCGAAAATGAAGGGAACCGGAATAGCGCCAATGAACGCCGGCTGGTTTAGCGGAAAGCCGGTGAGAGCCGCGGTGGACGCAAAACAGGCATTCTGAACCGCGGTGTTTGTGGGGTTTGCCGGAGCGCCTAGCGCCGGAGCAATGTAGCGGGCGAAGTCGGCCGACGTACCATCGGCGACGAGGTCCTGCTTGATGTCGGAATAGAGCGTCCAGGCAATGAGCTTGGCGGCACCAAAATCATGCTCGACCTTGACCGAGGCCTCGATCGTGCGCTGGTCATTGGACGGACGAATATTCCCGTAAAAACCGAAAGGATGGTCGTTCACGTCCTCATAGAAGGCGGGATTCACCCCAGCAAAATTGGGAAGGTGGAACGACGAATTGAAAGCAATCGAAGCGCCTTTGAGCTTGGCGTATCTAGCCTTGACGTCGATCTCCGTGTTTGGACCGAGCGCAGCGACAACGCGGCCATCCACCCATAGTTCTTCTGATTGTCGACGCAGTCACAATCGAGGAAGAAGTTATGATAGAAACCGTCGGTCTTGCGGTAGTTGGCGGAGAGCACGACGCCAACGGACTCGCTCAATGGTCCAGCAACGTAACCGCGTGCTTCGTAGGTGCTGTTCTCGGCGACGATGCCCGTGACGGCTCCTCCAAACTCCTTTCCCGGTCGGACGGTCGTCAGGACGATCGCACCGGCAGCGGCGTTGCGGCCATAGAGCGCTCCCTGAGGCCCTTTCAGGATTTCCACCTGACGGAGAGTGCCCTGCAACTCGTTAAGCTGTGCGGTGTTCGTCTTGAGAATCCCGTCAACGACCAGCGCGACCGAACTCTCGGCGTCACGCGCTCCGTTAATCCCGCGGATATTGATCTGCGTATCGCCTGCCTCGGCGGTGCCGGTAACGATGGTGACACCGGGGGTGAGTTGGACGAAGCTCTCCGCTTTCGTAATTCCGGTGCGCGCCAAAGTTTCGGCGGACAGTACAGAAATGGATGCCGGCACGTCGATCAATCGCTCGTTCTGGCGGCGGGCGGTTACGATGATTTCTTCCGGCTGCGGTTCTGCGGCAGCTGACTGTTGCGAAGGCTCCGTAGGCTGGGGCACATCCTGGGCTTGAGCTGGAATTGCCAGTGCCGATGCCGCGCAACCGACAGCCAGGTGCGTCTTCCACCATTTCTTCATCGCCGCCCTCCTCCGTTTGTGGCGCGCCTCGCGGCCGCCGCTGATGTGCACAGGGAATCGGTACTGCTTCGACTCGCCGGCCATGGACGGAGAGCCCCTTCCGCATGAGAGATGTAATGTATACAAAATGGAAGCGTCAAGCGAGTTGCTCGTCAGACCGCAGGAGCTACAAGGCAGGCAATGTCGCGCGCATCCGACCATGCATATGCCGAGATTCGAAGCCTTATCCTTTCAGGTGACGCGCCGCCCGGCTCGCCGCTAAGGGAAGAACAGTTGGCGGATCTCTGCGGCGTGTCGCGTACACCCGTCCGTGACGCACTGCGCCGTCTGGAGGCGGAGCTCTATGTCGTTCGCAGCGAGAGCCAGCGAACATTCGTCGCGGACTGGAGCCGAGAAGACGTAGAGGAAATGTTCGCGCTTCGGGCGATGCTGGAAGCGCATGCGGCCAGGCGAGCGGCCGAACGGATGACTGATGACCGGCTCGCCGAACTGCAATCGTGCAATCGGGCGATCGAAACGGCGGTTTCAAAGGCCAAGCCTGACGTGGTCGCGTTTCTCAATCGAAACCGGGAGTTTCACGGATCGATCATTGAGGGCGCTTCGTCGCCGAGGCTCCTGGCGACCTTGGCAACCTTGGTCGAGCAGCCAATCGTTCGGCGCACTGCAATGCACTACGGCCGCGAAGAGCTCGAGCAATCCGCAAGCGAGCATCGAGAGCTACTTAAGGCCTTCGCGGCCCGCGACGGAGAATGGGCTCACGCGGTGATGACCGGGCATATCCGCCGGGCCTTTCATGCCTTCACTGCCCGCAGCGATCAGGAGAGCGAAGCGAGATAGTCGCGAGCCTGCGCGGCAGTGATCACGTCGGCATATTTTGCCTGAAGGTCGAATAAGTTTGCTTCGTGAACCTTCGGATCCCTATCGCCGCAAGCGTCGGATACCACCAGAGGCGCGAATCCGTGGCAGAGGGCATCCAAGGCCGTAGCTCGCACGCAACCACTTGTGGTGAGCCCGGCAACAAGGACCGTGTCGACACCGCGGCCGTGCAATTGCTGCGCCAGGTCGGTGCCGAAGAAAGCACTCGGGAACTGCTTCGTCACGATGAGGTCCCCGTCCTTCGGAGCCAGCTCTGGCGTGAAATCCCCCAATGGATTTCCGACTTCCCAGCACGTGAGGCCAGCAATCTTGCGGCGAAACAACCGGGCTGGTTCCGCATTCCTGTCGAGCGGGTACTCGACGCGCGTGAAGACAAGAGGCACATCACGTCGGCGAGCCTCGGCGGCGAGGTCGGCGGCAACCTCCCTGCAGCGCTCGACAGGCGCCCGCAACGGAGAGCCGTCCTCGAAATAGCCGCGCGCCCAGTCAACTAGCAGGAGCGCGGGCCGGCGTCCCCTGGGAAGGCTGCCGCCAAACCCAGACGCCGCATAATCCTTCTCGAGATCGCGCCCGTGAACGCTCATCGCACCTGCATCACCGGTTTGAGACCGCTATACAAGCGCGACACTGGTTTGTATACAAAATCGGATGGAACGAGACGTCGAAGTCGTCGAGGTATCCCCGCGCGACGGCCTGCAGAACGAGCGGGTCGGCCTGTCGCTTGCGGAAAAGCTGGAGCTCATCGAACGCGCCATCGGCATCGGCGCGCGGCGCATCGAAGTCACGAGTTTCGTCAGTCCTCGTCGCGTGCCGCAAATGGCCGATGCTGAGGCGGTCGTCGCGGGCCTACCGGTCCTCAGCGACGCACGTTTCATCGGCTTGTGCTTGAACGAGCGCGGCGTCGAACGTGCGCTGGCAGCCTCCGCCGCGGCTACGCGCGGTCTCGACGAGATAGGGTGCGTTCTCGTCGCAACCGACAGCTTCGGCATCGCGAACCAAGGGCAGACTGTCGATCAGGGAATTGCAGCGAATCGCGCAATGATCGCTGCGGCCAATGCGGGCGGCCTCTCGGCACAGGTCACGATCGCGGGCAGCTTCGGCTGTCCCTACGAGGGTGAAGTCGGCGAGGATCACGTACTAGGTCTGGCCGAGACCATGGCCGAAGCGGGTGCAACCGAGATCGCATTCGCGGACACGATCGGAGTTGCGGTTCCGGCGAACGTCGGGAGGATGGTTGCAAGCGCGCGCAAGAGGCTGGGCGACCTGCCCATTCGGGTCCATCTCCACGACACGCGCGGCATGGCGCCGGCGAATTCCTGGGCGGCCTGGCAAGAAGGTTGCCGCAAGTTCGACAGCGCTCTGGGTGGACTTGGCGGCTGTCCCTTCGCCCCCAAGTCGGCCGGGAATCTCGCAACTGAAGAACTGATCTACCTGTTCGAGCGCGCCGGAATTTCAACCGGCCTCGATCTCACGAAGGCGATCGCAGCCAATCGTTGGTTATCGGAAAGGATGGGCAGATCGCTTTCCAGCCGGGTCGGCCGGGCCGGAGATTTTTCGCCTCACCCCCAAAAGCAGCAGGAGTGTGCATGAGCTATCGGCTGGGCGTGGATGTCGGTGGCACTTTCACTGACCTGCTTGTCATCGACGATACGAACGGTCGGACCTGGCGCGACAAGGTTCCTTCAACCCCGCACGACCCTTCCGAGGCAGTCGTCGCCGGGATGAAGGCCGTCTGCAGCAAAGCTGACGTCAGTCCGGAAGCAGTGAGCCTATTCCTGCACGGCACGACCGTGGCGACGAACGCGGTGCTGGAAAAAAAGATTGCCCGCGTCGGGCTAATCGTCACCGAGGGCTATCGTCACATCCTTCAAATCGCGCGAAGCCTCGTGCCGGGTGGACTTGCGGCGTGGATTGTCTGGCCGAAGCCCGAACCAATGGCGCCGCTCGAAGCGACGATCGAGGCGAAAGAGCGGATCGGCGCCAACGGAGAGATTGTTCGGCCGCTCGACGAGGCCGCCCTTCGGGCCAGCTTGGCGCGCCTGGCCGAAGAGCGAGTGGAGGCAGTGACCGTTTGCTTGATCAACAGTTACGTGAACGATGCGCACGAGCGGCGCATCGCCGAGATCGTTGCCGAAGAGCTTCCCGGTGTTCCGGTCAACGTATCTGCCGACATCCTGCCGGAAATGCAGGAATATGAGCGAGCGCTGACGACCGTGGCAAACTCCGCCGTCCGGCCAACGGTTTCCCGCTATATTGGGAACCTCCAGCGCGAGCTTCACGAATTGGGAAGCGAAGCGAAACTGAGCCTGTTGCGCTCCGACGGCGGTCTGATGAGCGCCGACAAAAGCTGCACTGCACCCGTGAACCTGTTGATGAGCGGACCAGCGGGCGGCGTGGCGGGGGCGGTTTGGGTCGCGAAGAACAGCGGCCATCGAAACGTGCTGACGTTGGACATGGGCGGAACCTCGACCGACGTGGCGCTCATTGAAGACTACCAGCCGCGGCTCAGGCGCGAGACCAGCGTCGGGCACCTTACCGTTCGGGCATCATCGCTCGATGTAAAGACCGTGGGCGCCGGCGGAGGATCGATCGCAAGCGTGCCCGAGCTCACCAAAGCGTTGCGCGTCGGTCCGCAATCAGCTGGCGCCGTGCCGGGTCCTGCAGCCTATGGCCGCGGAGGCGAGGAGCCGACCGTTACAGATGCCAATGTGGTCCTAGGCAACCTCCCGAGAACTTGCTTGGCGGAACTTTCCGCCTCGACCGCGAGGCAAGCAAGCGTGCTGTCCAGAAAATTGCTGACGCGCTCAATCTCTCGTTGATGGAGGCGGCCGCCGGTATCATTTCGATCGTCAACGAGACGATGTTTGGTGCCCTTCGCCTCGTCTCGGTGCAGCAGGGCTACGACCCGCGAGACTTCGCGCTGATGGCCTTTGGCGGCGCGGGGCCGCTGCATGGCAATGCCATGGCGATGCTGATGGGTAGCTGGCCGGTAATTATTCCCCCCTCGCCGGGCGTGCTGTGCGCCTATGGCGATGCGACCACACGACTGCGCGTCGACGCGCAGCGCAGCTTCAACAGGCTGGTCACGCAGACCAACGATTCAGAAGTGAAGGCGGTGGTCGAAGAGATCATCGCGCAAGTCACTTCGGAGCTGGAGGCGGAAGGTGTTACCGCCGCCGACCAGGAACACCGGGTTGAAATCGATCTCCGCTATTCTGGCCAGGCGTTCGAAGTTCCGCTTTCGGCGCCCGTGGGCAGTACGATTGCCGAACTGGTCGACCGTTTCGACGCAGAGCACCTTCGATTGTTCACCTTCAATCTTCCCGTGCCGCAAGAGATTGTGAACATCCGTGTCGTGGCGCTCGGGAAGGCGGCAAACGTCAGCGCGGAGCGGATTGAGAAGGGGTCCGGCAATCCGGCTTCCGCGAAGCTCTATGACCACAAGCTCTGGATGGACGGCCGCGAGCAGGACGCAATCATCTACGATCGTGCGCGTCTTCGCGCAGGCGATCGGATTGCCGGGCCAGCGATCATCACGGAGATGGACTCGACGACGCTCGTTCACTCGGGCCACCTCGCCACGGTGGACGATTTCGGGAACCTGCTGATCAATCCGGAGGGACGCTGATGCCCGCACGTATCCTGCAGAGCGACAGCGCGCCATTCGTTGCGCAAGACATCGATCCAGTCACACTCGACATCATCGAGAACGCGCTCCGCAATGCGCGGATAGAAATGGATGCGACGCTCGTCCGAACTGCCATGTCCCTGGCATCCGTGAGCAGGGTGATGCCTTTCCTCTCATTGCCGATCCCGCGGGCAAGATGATCGTCGGTCAGTTCGGGAGCTTCATCGACGGCTTCCTTCAGGCCTTCGATGGGACGATCGAAGACGGAGACATGATATTCCTCTCTGACCCGTACAGCTGCGAGGGTGCAATCAGTCATTCGAACGACTGGCTGGTGCTTCTGCCGGTTTTCAGAAATGGGCGGTTGGTCGCCTGGACTGCAATGTTTGGGCACCAGTCCGATATCGGCGGCAAGGTCGCGGGTCGATGCCGATCGATGCACGCGCCATCTTCGAGGAAGGTGTGCGCATCCCGCCGGTCAAAATCTATGCGAAGGGCGTCTACAACGAAGACTTGATCAAGCTCATAATGCACCAGACCCGAAAGCCGGACTGGTGCGCAGCCGATCTGAACGCGCTTATTGCCTCCTGCCGGGTGGCCGCCCGCCGCGTTGAGGAGATTTGCGCTCGGTTCGGCGACGACACGTACATTAGCGCAACTAAAGCGCTGCTCGACCGCAACTACCGAGCCATGAAGGCATTGATTGAAAGCAGCGTCGGCACCGACCCGGTGAGCTTCGAAGACTACGTGTGCGACGACGGCGTCGGATACGGTCCGTACAAGATAGCCTGCACCATGCACCGCGAGGGATCGAAGGTGATCCTAGACTTCGACGGCACCGATCCGCAGTCGGCCGCGTCGATCAACTTCTATCTCAACGAGAACATGTTCAAGATGTTCTTCGGTATCTACATGATCATGGTCTTCGACCCACAGATCATGTTTAACGACGGGTTCTACGACCTCATCGAAGTGCGGATACCGGAGGGATCGCTGCTGAAACCGAGGTTTCCAGCCGCGCTATCCGGGCGAACGCACGCATTGGGCCGGATCTTCGACATTCTGGGCGGCCTCCTCGGCCAACGAACGCCGGAATTCCTTTGCGCGGCGGGCTTCAGTTCCTCGCCGCACCTCATGTATTCGGGACGCGACAAAAAGGGTGACTGGTTCCAGCTTTTTCAGATTGGCTTCGGAGGCATTCCCGGCAAGCCATTCGGGGACGGTCCGGACGGCCACTCGCTGTGGCCCGGCTTCACGAACGTCCCCAACGAGTTTCTCGAGCGCTACTTCCCGCTCAGGATTGAGCGTTACGAGGCGCTGGCCGATAGCGGCGGGCCGGGAAAGTTCCGGGGGGGGAACGGCATTCTTATGAGCTATCGCTTCTTGGCGAGCGGTACGGTGTCGATCCACGACGATCGATGGTTCACATACCCGTGGGGCGTGAACGGTGGAAAACCGGGTCAACGCGCGCGCAAGATCCTTGAAAAAGCCGACGGCACCAGGGTTCCGGTCCCGAACAAGAAGGATAGCCTGACAGTCGAAGATGGCGATGTCCTTCACTTTATCACTTGGGGAGGCGGCGGTTGGGGTAACCCGCTGGAGCGCGATCCAGCGCTGGTCGCGAAGGAAGTGAGGCAAGGCCTCGTCAGTCCAGCGGGGGCGCGCCAGTATGGCGTCGTTTGCGATGCCGAAGGCTTTCTGGACGAAACTGCAACTCGAGCTCTGCGCAGCTCGATGCAAGGACAGGGCGCGAACGAGTTGTTCGACCGGGGCGGCACGATCGAAGAGCTTCGGGCACGATGCGAGAAGGAGACGGGGCTGCCGGCGCCGCTGCCACCACGCTGGGATGTAATTCCCATGGCGGCAGCATGACTCTGAGCGGCGAGAACAGGGGCCCACTCAAGGACATCCGCGTCGTTGAGATGGGGCAACTGATTGCCGGGCCTTTCTGCGGCCAACTGCTCGGCGACATGGGCGCGGATGTCATCAAGATCGAGCCGCCCTCCACGAGCAAGAGCAAGGGTGGCGACCCGATGCGCGACTGGGGTCGCGGCGACTATCCGCTTTGGTGGGAAGTCGTAGGACGAAACAAGAAGAGCGTCACAGCAAACCTTCGCGAGCCGGAGGGGCAGGATCTCGCGCGGAGGCTCATCGGCAAGGCGGACATCCTGATCGAGAACTTCCGCCCAGGCACACTCGAAAGGTGGGGCCTCGCGCCTGAGAAGCTCCATGCTGAGAATCCGCGCCTGATCATTGTCCGTGTCTCCGGCTACGGTCAGACTGGCCCCTATTCGAATCGTGCCGGCTTCGGGGGAATTGGCGAGGCAATGGGTGGCTGGCGCAACATCGTTGGGGACCCTGACCGGCCGCCAAGCCGAATGGGCGTTTCGATCGGCGATAGCCTTGCCGCGACCTACGGATGCATGGGCGCGCTAGCCGCACTCCATCACCGGGACCGAACAGGCGAAGGGCAGGTCGTCGACAGCGCATTGTACGAGGCGGTGCTGCAGGTGATGGAAAGCCTGGTCCCGGAATACGCGGCAAGCGGCTACATCCGGCGTCGCTCCGGAAGCAAACTTCCGGGCATCGCGCCATCGAACGTTTACCGCTGCAAGGACGGCGAGCTTCTGATTGGAGCAAACCAGGACAGCGTTTTCGCACGGCTGTGCAAGGCGATGGGCAAGCCCGAACTTGCGTCCGACCCGCGGTACGTCGATCATATCGCTCGCGGTCGCAACCAGGACGAACTTGATGCGCTGATCGAGGCCTGGACCTCAACGAAGTCATTGGCAGAGGTGGAAGATCTGATGATCCGGCACGCGATCCCTGCCGGGCGTGTCTATACCCCAAGGACATGCTTGAAGATCCGCACTTTGCCGCGCGCGAAGCAATTATTGAAGTGCCGCATCCTCGCTGGGGCAAGCTCAAGATGCAGAATGCATTTCCTCGGCTGTCCCGAACGCCGACGGGCGTCCGGCGCGTCGCCCCGCAGAAGATCGGACAAGACAATGCCGAAGTCTATTCCGAACTGCTGGGAATTGAGGCCGAAGAGTTGGCTGGGCTAAGGCACCGCGGCATCGTCTAAGGCCGCACCCGGTAATTCTCTCCCGCAAGATCAAAGCGCGTTCACGGACTTTCAGGCGCCGAAGCTCAAATTGATAGTGTTCAGCGCTGGCACGGACGTGTCCGCTTTCGATCCATTCCGGACATTAGCGCTCTTCTTGATAGATCAACCATCGTGCGCTGCACCAAGTTCGAGCGTTTGATAAAGGCTAATCGTCCACATGAATGTGCAGCTATATCCAAAGGCTTGAAACGAGCGCATAATCGCAGTTGTCTGGTTGATCAGGGGGTGGTGTTTTCCGGTGTCGCACTGGAGGCACGACATGCGAAAGATCCACATGCTGGTACCGGGGGCGGGAGCGACGGTCGCCCTAATTGCTTCCGGGTTCGCGATTTCGCCCGCGACGGCTACCCAGGTTCGGGAATTGCGGTGTCACCGGTCGTGAATGGTCAATTCGGCACGATCGATCAGAGCGCCGGACCGGTGGGCAATTGGAATTTTCACGTCAAATCGACCGATGCCACGGACGTCGGTTCCGACAGGCTGACCTTGCAGCCGGGTGGTTACACGGGCTGGCACAACCATCCAGCGCCGGTTTTCGTAACCGTCACCAAGGGTACCATCCAATGGTTCGATGGAGGCGATCCGATCTGTGCTTGGAAATCTTACACCGCTGGACAGTCCTTTATCGAGCCGGCCCTTCGAACTCACAACGCGCGAAATCCAACGGACCATGCTTCTGAGTTCATTGCGATTAGGCTCAATCCTACGGGCGTCCCGTTCAGAACAGACCAGTCCGAGCCCAATAATTGCCACCACGGCAAGTCGCATTAAGCTCTGAAAGATGAAGGCGTCGAACGTCGAGTGGGGTTCGACGCCTTCTTGCAAATGATCGCAAGTTTGACTGACCAAAGCCGCTTGCCCGTTACACTCCGTGCCAACTTAACTTGTCGGAAAGTTGCTTTGCCTGCTCTCTGCTTTGGAAGGCGACCTGTCCCGTCGATCTCCGGACAGGACGCTTTCGTTGACGCTAATCGAGAGGCGGGTGCCTCTAGCCTAATGTCCGCCTTCCACCCAAGGCAGACATTAGCTGAGTCCCGCCGCTAGTGGGCGATCAGGCTCATGCAGGTGACGCCGGCTTCGGCCTTCTGAAGCTCGGAGACATCGACTTCGACGACGGAGAAGCCTCGTTCGCGCAGGCGCTGTGCGGTCCGCGGATTGCCCGACGGCAGGATCAGCCGCGCGCCTACGCGGAGACAGTTTGCCGCGGCGGGCTCCAGAGGATCGACCGCAATGGGCTCGACGCCGGCGAACTGCGCGGGGTCGACGCTGGCGGCATTATAGAGAAGCACCGGGCTCCCGGTTTGATCAGGGCCTGCGAGCGTTGCTCCGGTCTTCAGGTGCAGGCAGTCCTTCAGCCGGGCCTGGACGACTTCGAAACCGAGCGGGCGAACAATATCGGTTAGCGCGGCAATGCCCGCAGCGTCGGTGCGCTTTGAAAGCCCGACATAGAGAGTCTGGTCGATCCTGAGGACATCGCCGCCGTCCACATGCCCATCGGCCACGCGATGCAGCTCGAAATGAGCGCCAAGACCCTCGGCGGTTGAGATGGTTTCGGAAGCCCTCGATGCGGCGCCAGGCCGAAGAATGACCGCGTGGTCGTCGAGCAGGAGGGCCGTGTCCTCGACGAAGGCGCCATCGGGATGGTCCGGGAGTTCGGGGAGGCGGACGATCCCGTACCCAGCCTCCTCGAGTGCCCGCTCGTAGGCGGAATGCTGACGGTCGGCCCTCGTCGGGTCGATCGGCATTCGCTCCAAGTGAGTCAGCTCACAATCGGCAAGTCTCGGGCTCACGGCCCGGGTGTACGCGCGGGGCATCAAGTAGAGCGGATACGAGGCCCAATGTCAGCCCGCAACATAGCCTCCGTCCGCCAGGTAGAGGCCGCCGCTGCAATAGGTTGCGGCATCGCTCGCCAGGAACGCGATGAGATGCGCGATCTCCTCGTTGGTGCCGTATCGGCCCATGGGGATCTTCTCCTCGACGAAGGAGCGGAATCCTTTCTCGTCGCCGGGCGAAAGCTGATCCGCGAGCGAGTGGGTCATTCGATTGTCGATGGGGCCGGGAGCGACAGCATTCACCCTGACGTTAGAGGAGCCTAACTCCAGCGCCGCGGTCTTCACGAGCCCGCGACGGCGTGCTTGCTCGCGATGTAGGGGCCATCGCAGGAAAGCCGATGACGCCCGCGATCGAAGATAGGGCGATGATCGATCCTTTCCCGGCCGCCTTCATGGCTGGGGCGGCATATTTCATCGCTAGCCAGACCCGATTACGTTGACCCTGAGGACCTCCTCGAAATCCTCGACACTGAGCGCCTCGATCGGCTTAAGGACGCCTTCCGTCCCGGCGTTCGCGACCAGAATGTCGAGTGAGCCGAACTGCTGCAGGGTCGCGTTCACAGCGGCCGCGATCGCGGCTTCGTCGGTAGAATCCGCGATTGCCGTGGAGCAATTCGCACCTTCGCCGAGCCTTGCGCACGTCTCGGCCAGCTTGTCGCCGTTGCGGCCGACGAGCATGACCTTCGCGCCAAGGTCGAGGAAGAGTTTGGCGGTCGCTTCACCAATCCCGCCCGTCGCGCCAGTGATGACCGCGCACTTACCGTCCAGGCGCTGCAAGTTCTTACGGTCGCTTGGCATGAGCGTAGCTCCTTGATGTGGACCCTACGCAACTGGGCGACGCGGATTAGCACAGTTAAACGCGCATAAGAAAAGGGCGGCCCGGAAAGTCCGGACCGCCCTTCGCTTGACTGCTGCCGTAGCGACTAGCGCTTCGAGAACTGGAAGCTGCGGCGTGCCTTGGCCCGGCCGTACTTCTTGCGCTCGACGACGCGCGGATCGCGGGTCAGGAAGCCTGCCTGCTTGACCGTCGTGCGGAGCGCCGGTTCGAAGCGGCTGAGCGCCTGGGCGATGCCGTGCTTCACAGCGCCGGCCTGGCCCGAGAGGCCACCACCCTTGACGGTGATGACGACGTCGTACTGGCCCTTGCGGTCCGTAATGTCGAACGGCTGGTTGATGACCAGGCGAAGCGTCGGGCGCGCGAAGTAGACTTCCTGGTCGCGGCCGTTGACCTCGATCTTGCCCGAGCCCGGCTTCAGCCAGACACGCGCAACGGCGTCCTTGCGGCGGCCGGTCGCATAGGCGCGGCCAAACTTGTCGAGTTGCTGCTCGCGAAGCGGCGTCTCGGCCTGCACCGGAGGTGGCGGCGGAGCAGCGGCTTCAGCCGGAGCTTCTGCAGACGGAGCCGGCGCGGGCTGGGCAGCCTGCTGGCCGGTCAACTCGGCGAGATCGGAAAGGGACTGGCGATTGTCGGACATTATGCGCCCACCTTGTTCTTGCGGTTCATCGACGCGACGTCGAGGACCTGCGGGTCCTGGCCGCCGTGCGGATGCTCGGTGCCGTTGTAGAGATGCAAAGCGCGCATCTGGTCGCGGCCAAGCGGGCCGCGCGGGATCATGCGCTCAACCGCCTTCTCGAGCACGCGCTCGGGGAAACGGCCCTCGAGGACCTTGCCCGCGGTGATGCCTTTGATGCCGCCGGCATAACCGGTGTGCTTGTAATAGATCTTCTGGCTGAGCTTGCGGCCGGTAAAACGAACCTTGTCCGCGTTGATGACGACGACATGGTCGCCGCAATCGACGTGCGGGGTGTAGCTCGGCTTGTGCTTGCCGCGCAGGATATTGGCGATAATCGTCGCGACGCGGCCGACAACCAGCCCGTCCGCATCGATCAGGTGCCACTTCTTCTCGACCTCGGCCGGCTTGGCCGACTTGGTCGTCTTCATCAGCGCCTTCATGGCGTTTGCCTCTTTTCAAAAACGGGAAAGCGGCACCCAAATGGCGCCGCCGTCGGAGCGGCCAATGGCAGCAGAGGCCAAATTCGTCAAGCAAATCCGCCTGTTTGGCGACGGGTAAAATAATACCGGATCGTTATAGTCAACCTGCTCCGGAACGGAGGAATGCTTAAGCATGCGAAGTTGGCTGCGGGCTTAATTCTCCGGCGCGTGTTGCCGCGCCAAGGGGGGAACGGCGCGCGGCGGAAGCAGTGTCGATGAAGCCTCGCGAAGAGCGGCAGAAGGTGATGGTCAAAGCCAGGATGCGTAGCGACGCCTCCTGGAACGACGTCTGCATCGTCAACCTGTCCCTGCACGGTCTAGGGATCCAGACTTCGGAGCCGCCGTCCCGCGGGACTTATGTCGAGATTTGCCGAGGAACCCAGTCGATCGTTGCGAGGGTCGTCTGGGCAAAGGGCCATCGCGCCGGACTCCGCTCACAGGATGCGATTTTCATAAGGGCATTGGTAAACGACAATTCCGCGCCGGCGCCGCGCGTTGGTGCGGGCCAGCCGGTCGAGCGCCGGCGTGCGCCGCGGGCTGCTCAGCAGAAACACGACCATAGCCGCATGGCAGGCCGGGCGATGGAGTTTGCCTGCCTGGCGCTTATCGCAGGCGCGCTGGCGATGACGGCTTTCGGCGCGGTCGAGCAGGCACTCGCCGCGCCGATGTTGCAGATCAGCTCCGCGCTCGGATAGGGGCTAGCGCTGGTCGCCGGCCCTGATGAGCGGGACGATTTGCGCGATCGCGGAGACGCCCACTAGTACGTAGACGATCCGGCTGAGCACCGACATCTCGCCAAAGATGGTCGCAACGAGGTCGAAGCCGAACAGGCCGACCAGGCCCAGTTGAGGCCGCCGATAATCAGCAAGAGCAGGGTGATGGTGTTGATGGCGCGCATGGGGAATCCTTTTCGAAGTCGGGCGCCCGGCGCTCAGGAGGGACCAAATGCGCCGGACGCCCTTTTACTGGTCGGAAGTAGGCTGGCGGCGGGGCTGAAGCGATACGGACTTTCAGCCGTACGAGCAGCTAGAGTCCGGCTTCCACGGCGATGCGGATAGCTTCCGCTGACGTTGCCACGCCGAGGCGTTCGAGCAGGAGAGCACGGTGCATCTTCACCGTCTTCTCGCTGATCTTCATTTCCCAGGCGATCTGCTTGTTGAGCAGGCCGCGAGCCATGGATTCGAGCACTTCCTTCTGGCGCGGCGGGAGATCGGCAACCAGCGCCGCGGCCCTTCCGCGGCGCCCTGACAACCGATCCGCCGAGGGTTCTCCCAGGTCAACTTGCGAGCCGAGAAACCAGGCAAGGCCGCCTTCCGCGTCGAACAAGGGCGTGATCATCACGCCATTGCGAAACGGCGTGCCGTCCTTCTTGTAATTCAGGATGTCGACAAGGAGCGGCCGTCGATCGCGAAGCGCAGCGCGGATTTCTCCGGTCACCCATGGCTCGGTGCTTTCGCCGGCGAGGAACCGGCAGTTGCGCCCAACGATGTCGGATTCTGCATAACCGGTGAGATTGCAGAAGGCCGCGTTGGCGACTTCGATGGGATTGTCCGGGAGGCGCGGGTTGCTGACGACCATCGCCAGCGGCGATGCGCCGACCGTCTCGATCAACTGTCGATGGCCCTCGGCCAAAATGGCTCCTCGTTGTTGCGCGCCTCAATAGGAGTGTAGCGTTGCTGTTCAAAGGTGGAAGTCGTCATGGAGAACGCATTGGCGGGATTACCGTTCGCCGGAGTCGAGCTTGGAGGGACGAAATGCGTCTGCACGCTCGCAAACTCACCTAACGACATCCTTCGACAGGAAACCGTGCCGACCACCACGCCGGGCGAGACGCTTGGAGCGATCGAGGTTTTGCTGCGCGAATGGTCCGGGGGTGGCATCGCGGCACTCGGCGTCAACAGTTTCGGCCCGGTCGACTTGCGCATGGAATCCGCGACCTTCGGCTACATTACCAAGACGACGAAGCCGGCATGGTCAAACACGGACGTCGCGAAGCGGCTCGCTCGCGCGGCTGGGACGAGCGTCGCTTTCGATACGGACGTGAACGGCGCGGCTCTTGCTGAGATGAAATGGGGCGCGGGCAGGGGCTTTCACGACTTCGCCTACATCACAGTGGGAACGGGTATCGGCGTCGGGCTGATCGTCAACGGGCTTCCACCGCGCGGGTTCGGCCATAGCGAGCTCGGGCATGTACGGCCGGTGAGGCTGCCGGGCGACGATTGGCCGGGCGCGTGCAGCTTCCATGGCGCGTGCGTCGAGGGCCTGGCCTCCGGAACGGCACTGAAGGCGAGGCTCCAGTCGCGGCATATCGGCGAGATCGCCGAGGACGATCCGGTATGGGAAAGTGTGGTGAGCGCCCTTGCTCAGCTCTGTCACACGCTCGTCTGCGCCGCTTGCCCGGAGCGGATTGCGATCGGCGGAGGCGTGTTGGAGCGCCAGCCGCATCTGCTTCCGCGAGTCCAGAAGGCGCTCGTCGATAGCCTCGGCGACTATGTCGACCTGCCTCGCGCCGATTACGTGGTCGCTCCCGGACTCGGCGCGCAAGCCGGACCGATGGGATCGATCGCGCTTGCAATGGACGCCGCAGCCGCTCGCTGAAATCCGAGACTTCCGGGCTTGTGACACCGGTCCTTAGCTGCCACCAAGGCGCCGCCATCAGTTAGGGAGAGCGACGAGTGGCGCAGACCGATAGCCGTTCGGCAACAGTGACTAGCGCCTATGCGATCGTCACATGCCTGTTTTTCGCATGGGGATTCATCACCTCGCTGGTCGACCCTTTGGTCGCTGCGGTGAAGGGCATCTTCCAGCTCAGTGACGTCGAGGCCCAACTCAGCGCGTCGGCATTCTTTATCGCCTACGGCGTGATGAGCCTCCCGGCCGCGGTCCTGCTCTCGAGAAGGAAGGCCGTCGGCACCGTCCTGATCGCTTTGGCGCTGATGGTCGCTGGATGCATGATCATGCTCGCCGCTGCGAACATCGCCGTCTACGAGCTTGTGCTGCTTGGGCTCTTCGTCCTCGCTAGCGGTATCACGATCCTGCAGGTCGCCGCGAACCCGCTGGCCGCCGCGCTTGGGCCGCCAGATCGCAGCCACTTCCGGCTGACGTTCAGCCAGACCTTCAACAGCCTCGGCACCTTCATCGGCCCGTACCTCGGTGCGGTACTGTTCCTGAAGGGCGTCGAGGTGAAGCATGGCGCGGTCCTCACCGACGAGGTGCGCGCACAGTCGCTGGCCGGAATCGACCGAGCCTTCTTCTGGATTGCAGGCCTGATCATCTTGGTCGGCGTAATAATCTGGATGGGCCGCAAGGTGATCAGCGCTTCCGCTCCCGCGGCACCCCAGGAGACCGCACGCCGAGGCGTCGCTGCCACCTTCCGCGACGCGACTTCGTCGAACTGGGCATTATTCGGTGGGCTCGCCATCTTCCTCTACGTCGGAGCTGAGGTGGCGATCGGGACCCAGATGTCCTTCTTCCTCAACAGCGATCGCGTCTGGGGTATCCCGCTCGAGAATGCCGCCAAATATGTCAGCCTCTATTGGGGCGGTGCGATGGTCGGCCGGCTTGTCGGGTCAGGACTGTTGACGAAGGTTCCGGCGCCGAGACTGCTCGCGGTCTTTACCGGGATGGCTTGCGCCATGTGCGTCTACGTCTTCGCGGTAGGCGGCGTTAGCGCCGGCTATGTCGCACTGGCGATCGGCCTGTTCAATTCGATCATGTTCCCGGTGATCTTCACGATCACGCTGGAACGGTCGACTGCGTCGGAAGAAGCGACGTCCGGGTTCCTTTGCTTCTCGATCATCGGCGGCGCGGCAATTCCGCCGCTCGTAGGTCTCGTCTCGCAGAACACGGACTATGTCACGGCGCTGATCGTTCCGGCGATCTGCTACGGCATCCTGCTGTTCTTCGCGCTTTCGGCGGGTCGGGCCCGCATTGCCCATCCGACCGGGGTCGAGACCCCGATCGAGCCGCTCTAGGCGTTGCCGACCAAGCCGATGCTCTGCTCGACCCATTCGGCATAGCTGAGCAGAAGCTTGTCGATTGGCCAGACGGCGATGCACGGCACCTCGTAACTGTGAAGGCCGGCGATGCGCGAAATCAGCGCGTCGGCGGCCTCTACGGTCGTCTTGAGGATCGCCGGCGTCTCTTCCGTAGTCTCAACAGCGCCTTGCCAACGGTAGATCGAACGGCAGGGTCCAAGGATATTGATGCAGGCCGCCAGACGCTCCTCGACGACGGTCCGGCCAATGCGCTCGGCCTCCTCTACACTGGCGAAGACACAGTAGACCGAGACGACGCTCATTTCTCGCGGCGTCCCAGCACATGCGCGCCCCAGACCGTCGAGGCGAGCACGAGCGCGCCGACGGCCTGGTGAAGGGCCGCGAGCCAGATCGCAACGCCGGTGAGCACCGTCAGGATACCCAGCAGGATCTGCGTCCCGAAGGCGGAATGGATGGCGATCGACGCGGACCGCCCGCCCTCACGTGGCTTGATCCGTCGCGCGAAGATCACGAGCGCCGCGACGACGACCCAGGCCCACCAGCGGTGGATGAAGTGAATGAAGAATGGGTCATGCGTGAGCGCGAAGAACGCGCCGTTCGACCAATCCACACCTTCCGGGAAGATGCGCCCCTGCATCAACGGCCAGTCGCTGGCGACCTGCCCCGCATTGAGGCCGGCGACCCAGGCCCCGAACAGGAGCTGGATGAAGAGGACAGCGATCGTTGCGAATGCAGCGCCGGTGAAGTGGGCAGGGCGGTCTTCTCCCGTGCGCGCAAGAAGTCGCAAATCGAGGGCTACCCAGATCAGGGCGCTCATGATCGCGAAGGCTAGGAGAAGGTGCGCCGAGAGCCGGAAGTGGCTGACGTCGGTGCGATCCACGAGCCCGGACATGACCATGTACCAGCCCAATACGCCTTGCATCCCGCCGAGCACGAAAAGGCCGCCCAGCTTCCACCCATAGCCTCGCGGGATGGCCCGCCTCGCCGCGAACCAGATCAGGGGAACAGCGAAGGCCACGCCAATGAGGCGGCCGATCAACCGGTGGAACCACTCCCAGAAGAAAATGAACTTGAATTGGGCAAGCGTCATTCCGGCTGGCCCGTTGATCTCCAAATATTCCGGCGTCTGCTTGTAAAGGTCGAAAGCGTGCTGCCAGTCGGAGTGGCTCAGCGGCGGAATCGCGCCGGAGACGGGCTTCCACTCGGTAATCGAGAGGCCGCTCTCGGTGAGGCGGGTAATCCCGCCCACGACGACCATCAGGAAGACCAGGGCGGCAACGGCCAGGAGCCAGTTGGAGATCGCTAGCGGCCGCTTCGTCGGCAGAGCCTGCTCGCGGGATGCGGTGAGGGTCGAGTCCATTTGCGGGGGCGTATCGGGCGGCCGGAGAGCTTTGCCAAGTGCTTCGGTTGCGCCGATCCACCCCGTCGAGATTCTCTCTATGTAATGTTGTAACCTGACGAATGGCGCGTTATATTCTCGCCCGATGGCAATGGCAGTTCAGACACGCGGATTGGACCGGATGGCCATTGGCCTATCCGGCCTTTGCCTCGTCCATTGCCTTGCCACCGCTATCCTGCTCGGGATGCTTTCGGCAGCCGGCGGGTTCCTCGGATCGCCGCTGATACACGAGACGGGCCTCGGCCTGGCGATGATTGTCGGTGCTTTTGCGCTTGGACGAGGAATCATCGAGCACGGCTTCATGATGCCGAGTGCGGTCGGAAGCCTGGGTCTTGGCGTGATGGGCGGTGCGCTGACCCTGCCGCACAATGGATCGGAAGCGCTGACCACGGTGATCGGCGTCGGCATTCTTGCGCTCGGGCATCAGCTCAACAGCATCGCTGCGGACTAGGCGATTAGGAGCGGGCCGCCTTGCGGCCTCACCAACCGAGGACTATTTCCCCTACCTATGGGCGCGCATCACCACCACTTGCACGAAGGCGAGTCGCTGACGGAAGCGGCGCGCGAGCAGCTGACCAGCCGCGGCGAGCAGTGGACCGACATGCGGGCCGCGGTGTTCGAGGCCCTGGCAGGGTTCGACCGTCCGGCAAGCGCTTATGACATTGCCGAGGCCGTCTCCGGCAAGCAGGGGCGGCGGGTCGCAGCGAACAGCGTCTATCGTATCCTCGACCTGTTCGTCGGCGCGAACTTGGCCCGCCGGGTTGAAAGCGCCAACGCCTATGTCGCCAACGCCCATCCGGACTGCCTGCACGACTGCATCTTCCTGATCTGCGACACTTGCGGACAGGCCGTGCACATCGACGACGATGCGCTCTCGGGTGGGGTCAGGAAGGCGGCTGCAAGCGCCGGCTTCTCATCCGCCAGGCCGGTGATCGAGGTCCGTGGAACCTGCGGCGACTGCGGGGATGACCGCAGCTGAGCATTTTCTGAGCAATTGCTGAGAATGGGACTCGTTCGTGACAAGGTTTCGGGTTCCGGATAAGGCCTGTTCCATGTCCGACCGGCCAGAAACACCGTTGCTCGATACGGTTCAGTATCCCGCAGACATCCGCAAGCTCGACAGGGAAAAGCTTTCGCAGCTTGCCGATGAGCTGCGACAGGAAGTCATTTCCGCCGTCTCCGTGACGGGCGGTCACCTTGGCGCGGGCCTGGGCGTCGTCGAGCTGACGGTCGCGCTGCACTATGTTTTCAACACGCCCGACGACAAATTGATCTGGGACGTTGGACACCAGGCCTATCCGCACAAGATCGTGACCGGTCGGCGAGACCGCATCCGTACGCTTCGCCAAGGCGGAGGGCTCAGCGGCTTCACTAGGCGGAGCGAGAGCGAATACGATCCCTTCGGTGCGGCTCACAGCTCGACGTCCATTTCGGCGGCTCTCGGCTTCGCCATCGCCAATAAGCTAGCCCACCAATCCGGTAAGGCGATCGCGGTCATCGGCGACGGGGCGATGAGCGCAGGCATGGCCTACGAGGCGATGAACAATGCCGCTGCGGCCGGCAACCGGCTGGTTGTCATTCTAAACGACAATGACATGTCGATCGCGCCGCCGGTCGGAAGTCTGCGCAACGCGCTCGCGCGGCTGGTCAGCTCGAGCAAGTATCTTGCTCCTCGCAAGTTGGCGCAGAAACTCGCCCGCGCCATGCCGGAGCCGCTCCATCGCACGGCACGTCGCGTCGAAGAATATGCGCGCGGCCTGTTCACGGGCGGCACGCTCTTCGACGAATTAGGCTTCTATTACGTCGGCCCCGTCGACGGGCATGACGTCGAGGCGCTGGTCGAAGTCCTCGAGAACGTCCGCGACGCCGATATCGGGCCGATGCTGGTCCATGTCGTCACTCACAAGGGCAAGGGCTACGGTCCGGCGGAGAATTCAGCGGACAAGTATCACGGTGTCGTCAAGTTCGACGTCGTGTCCGGCAAGCAGGATAAGGGACCCGGCGGCGGTCCTCCGTCCTATCAGAACGTTTTCGGCGAAACCCTCGCCAAGCTGGCCGAAACCGACAGCCGAATCTGCGCGATTACGGCTGCGATGCCTTCCGGAACCGGGGTAGACAAATTCGCGGCCGCTCATCCCGAGCGGGCGTTCGACGTCGGTATCGCCGAGCAGCATGGTGTTACTTTTGCCGCCGGGCTTGCGGCGCAGGGCATGCGCCCGTTCGTCGCGATATACTCGACCTTTCTTCAGCGCGCCTACGACCAGGTCGTCCACGATGTGGCGATCCAGAATTTGCCGGTTCGTTTCGCGATGGACCGCGCTGGCCTCGTCGGCGCTGATGGTGCGACCCACGCCGGTAGCTTCGATCTCGCCTATCTCTGCACTCTGCCGAATTTCGTGGTGATGGCCGCTGCGGACGAGGTGGAGCTCGTCAACATGGTTCACACCATGGCGCTCCACGACAGCGGGCCGATCGCGGTTCGCTATCCGCGCGGCGAGGGTCGCGGGATTGCGCTTCCGGAAACCCCGCAGGCGCTGGAGATCGGCAAGGGACGGATCGTCCGCCAGGGCAGCAAGGTCGCGATCCTGTCGCTCGGAACGCGTCTGGCCGAGGCGGAGAAGGCGGCCGATCAGCTTGAGGCCAAGGGTCTGTCGACGACCGTGGCGGACCTGCGCTTCGCCAAGCCGCTTGACGAGGCGCTGATCCGCAAGCTCCTGACGACGCACGAAGTCGCGGTGACGATCGAGGAAGCCTCGATCGGTGGACTTGGCGCCCATGTCCTGACGATGGCCAGCGACGAAGGCCTGACCGATGCGGGGCTCAAGATCCGCACGATGCGCCTGCCCGACGCCTTCCAGGAGCATGACAAGCCCGAGAAGCAATATGACGAGGCGCACCTAAACGCCCCGCATATCGTCGAGATGGTGCTCAAGGCGCTTCGCGTGAACAGCGCCGGCGTCGAAGAGGTGCGGGCGTAGCCAAGGTCCGCGCCGATCAGTTGTTGGTGAGCCGCGGGCTCGCCGACAGCCGTACCAAGGCTCAGGCGCTGATCATGGCTGGAGCGGTGTTTAGTGGGGAGAGGAAGCTCGCCAAGCCGGGCGATATGCTCGCCGAGGACGCGCCGCTGGAAGTGCGCGGTAAAGACCATCCTTGGGTCTCACGCGGAGGTATCAAGCTCGATCACGGGCTGGCGCACTTCTGCCTCGACGTGAGCGGCGCGGTGGCGCTCGATGTCGGGTCGTCGACTGGTGGCTTTACGGACGTCCTGCTGTCGCGCGGTGCGGCCAAGGTCTACGCGATCGACGTCGGCACTAATCAGCTGGCGTGGAAGCTTCGGCAGGACCCGCGGGTTGTCGTCCACGAGCAGACCAATGCGCGCTTCCTGACCGCCGACCAGGTTCCGGAGCCGATCGACATCGTCGTCTGCGACGCTAGCTTCATTGCGCTGGCGAAGGTCCTCGAAGCGCCGCTCAAGCTTGTCGGGCCGGGTGCCAAGTTGGTCGCTCTGGTGAAACCTCAGTTCGAAGCAGGTCGAGAAGATGTCGGAAAAGGTGGTGTAGTTCGTGACCCGGAAGTCCACGAGCGCGTTTGTGCACAGGCCAAAGGCTGGGTTGAGTCCCAAGGCTGGACCGTGCTTGGCGTGACACCAAGCCCGATCACCGGGCCCGAAGGCAATATTGAGTTCCTGCTGGGGCGGAGAAGAATGGCTGAAGCTGTCGAGCGTCGAGAATGGTGGAAGATCGCACTTGTCACGGTTCCGGCGATCATAATTGCCGGGTCCGCCAGCGGCTGGCTATCCAATTCCGGTTTCGGGAATCCCTGGTTCGACAGCCTCGCAAAGCCGTTCTTCATGCCGCCCGGCTGGGCGTTCGGCGTGGTGTGGCCGATCCTCTACGCACTGCTCGGGATCGCGCTTGCCCTGATCCTGGTCGAACCGCCGTCGGACCGCCGCCGCAACGCACTGTTGGCCTTTTTCGCGCAGTTGGCGCTCAATTTCGCCTGGTCGCCGATTTTCTTCGCGGCACACGCGATCCAGATCGCACTTGGCGTAATTGTCGTGATGGCAGCGCTCGCCGCTTTCACCGCGGGCCAGTTCCGCCGGATCCGGCCGCTCGCTGGTTACCTGATGGTGCCGTACCTGCTTTGGCTCTGCTTCGCGGCGACGCTCAATTCCGCAATCGGCCGGCTCAATCCAGGCGCTAGCGTTTAGCCGCGCCAGGACGACGTTCGTCGAATATCCCGCACGGTCCGTCATTCATGGTATAAGCGCCCTTCCAAAGAAGGGTGCGGGATGATGAGACTCCTACCTGCTGCAGGACTACTTCTCCTCGGACGGCGCTGCCAGTGGCGGCGCAGACGATGAAATTACCGGTTGCTGCGGTCGAGGCTCCCGTTTCTCCCGTCCGGACCCAGCAATACGAGACCATCGCCCAGTCGGATCAGGTCGACAGCACCACCCAAGCCACGAAGCTAAAGTTCAATCGTGACGATTACGACAGGATGACCGTGCCGGTTCGCGTCGCCGGGGCCGGGCCGTACCGTTTCTTGGTCGATACGGGCGCCGATCGGACTGCGATCTCGTCGGAGCTGGCCCAACGCCTAAGTCTTCACGATCGCGATCACGTGGTCCTTCATAGCGTGACCGGCGCTTCGGACATCGAGACTGCAAACGTTTCGGTTCTCGATGTCGCGGCGAAACAGGTGAAGAACGTCAACGCGGCACTCCTTGATTCCGCGCATATCGGCGCCGACGGCATCCTGGGCTTGGACTCGCTTCGTTCGCAGCGCGTCCTGTTCGATTTCAAGAAGCAGACTCTGACGATCGTTCCTTCCGAGACTTACGTTCGTGAAGACAAGGATACTATCGTTGTCACCGCGCGCGTGAAGAACGGCAGGTTGATCCTGACCCAGGCTCGCGCTGAGTCCACTCCCCTGACGCTGGTGGTCGATACCGGTGCGCAGATTTCGATCGGAAATGAGGCGCTCCGGCGAAAGCTTAGCCGCGGGAGTGTGAAGAGGACGGGACCGGTCGAGCTGCAATCCGTGACCGGCGAGAAATTGGCGGGCGAATATACGATCGTTCGGGAGCTCACCGTGGGCGGCATCACGCTCAAAAAGCTTCCGATCGTCTTTGCGGACTCGCACGCGTTCAAGCGGCTCGGCCTCAACGACAAGCCGGCGCTTCTCCTCGGCATGAATGCCCTTCGGAGTTTCGACCGCGTATCGATCGATTTCTATCGCAAGAAGCTGAAGGTCGTCCTACCCGAAGAGGGCGCGCTCCAGACCAGGATGGTAGCTGCACTTCGCTGACGCCGCCCTCTGGCGGGCGCATTCGGGCTTCCCTATTTGACGTCGATGTGCTTCGCGCCTCCTGCAGGCGGCGCGTTCCATTGTCTAAATGCGTAGCTGAGCCCATCTGACGGGGCGGAGGAGACTAGTATGCAGTCCGAGAACAAGCTGTTCGACGACTTCGTGAAAATGGTGAACGGCGTTGCCGGAACCATGGCCGGAGTAGGCCGCGAGGCCGAAGCGTCCGTGCGGGAGAAGGCGCGCGAATGGATGGCCGGTGCCGATTTCGTCGGCCGTGACGAGTTTGAGGCTGTAAAGGCGATGGCCGCGGCTGCCCGCGACGAGAATGAGGCCCTGAAGGCCCGGATCGCCGCTCTGGAAGCGAAGGCGACTCCTGCGGCTGCCAGCACCAAGAGAGCGCCGAGGCCGAAGGGCAGCCCGGAGGCGTGAACCTGAGCGACGAAGAGGCCCAGGAAGAGCGCGACGACGGCGCTCCGATTGAAGTTCTCGACCAATATTTCGAGGCTCGCGGCTGGGCGTGCGAACGCTCTGGCGAAGGCGAAATCGTAGCGTCTGCGACCGGTAGCTGGACCCAGTACGAGCTTCGCGGCGTCTGGCGGCCGGAAGATCAGGTTCTGCAGTTTCTGGCGTTCCCGGACATCAAGGTGCCACCGGAGAAGCGCTCGGCGATCTATGAGAGCCTGGGCCTCATCAATGAGCAGCTGTGGCTCGGCCATTTCGAGATGTGGTCGGGCTCCGGCCTGGTCGTGTTCCGTCACGCGACCATCCTGGACACGCGCGAAAGCGATGGATTTACCCTCGACCAGGCGGAAGCCATTATCGAAGCCGCTCTCGAGGAATGCGAGCGCTTCTACCCCGTCTTCCAGTTTGTACTCTGGGGCGGGAAATCGCCGGGCGAAGCCATCGCCGCGGCCCTGATCGACACCCACGGGGAGGCTTAAACTGGTACTGAAACCGATCTGGTTCATCGGCTGCGGAAACATGTCCGGAGCAATGATCGAAGGCTGGCGCACTGCCGGCGCCGACCTGAGCGATGCTGTCGTCATTCGCCCGAGCGGCAAGCCTGTCGAAGGTCTTCGAGTCATCACGAATTATGCCGAGGCCGGCCCGCCGCCGCGGCTGGTCATCCTCGGATGCAAGCCGCAGCAGTTGGACGATGTCGTCACCCGGCTTTCAGCGCACCTGACCGCGCAGACCGTGGTCGTGTCTATCCTTGTCGGTGTCGAAGTTGCGACACTGCGCGAGAAATTCTGGACCGCCGGAGCGGTCGTCCGGGCACTTCCGAACCTTCCCGTCTCGGTGCGTCGCGGCGTGGTCGCGCTGTACGGCGACGATCTGCCGGGCGAGGTGCATGACGAGCTGTCGCAGCTGTTCGCACTGCTAGGTTTTGCAATGTGGACCAATACCGAGGCCAATCTCGTGGCGATCGGCTCGGTCGCTGGCGCCGGACCGGCCTATGTTGCGAAGTTCATCGACGCTTTGACGAAGGCGGGCGTCGATCGCGGCCTGTCGAGCGAGACGGCCTCGACGATTGCGCTGGAAACGGTGCTCGGAACGGCATGGATGGCCGCCTCAACGCGGGAGACAATGGGCGAGATCGTCGAACGCGTCGCGAGCCCGGACGGCACGACGGCGGCCGGACTCGCAGTGCTTGGCCGGGATGATGTGCTCGACAAGCTCGTTTCGCTGACAACCGCCGCAGCTTCGCGTCGTGCCGGCGAACTCGCAGCGGAAGCGAAGGGCACTCAGCTTGCCGACGAGAACTCACCGTCCTAGTCGCCAAAGCCTAACAGGGGCCATGACATGATCGGCGAACTTTACGTGGAAGATAAAAGCCGTCTCGCCTTCGAACCCACGACGAAGCCCGTTCCGGCGGACGAGCGCGCCAAGCTCCTCGCCGATCCGGGTTTCGGCCGGGTTTTCACCGATCACATGGCGATCATTGAATATGATGAGAGCAAGGGCTGGCACGACGCGCGTGTCACCGCCCGCCATCCTTTCAAAATGGATCCGGCGTCGCCGGTACTTCATTACGCCCAGGAAATTTTCGAGGGCATGAAGGCGTATCGCAGGCCGGGCGGCGGCGTCGCGCTTTTTCGCCCGGACGCAAATGCGCGCCGGTTCGCCAAATCGGCCATTCGCTTGGCTATGCCGCCGTTGCCGGAAGAGATGTTCCTGGAATCCGTTCGTGGGCTCGTGCGTGCGGACCGGGAATGGATTCCGGAGACGGAAGACGGTTCCCTCTATCTTCGCCCGTTCATGATTGCGAACGGCTCGTTCCTTGGGATGAGGCCTTCGACTGAGTTCATTTACGCCGTTATCGCATCGTCGGTCGGAGCCTACTTCAAAGGCAATGCGCCGAGCGTGTCGCTCTGGGTCACGCGGGAATATGTGCGAGCTGCGCCCGGTGGGACCGGCGAAGCGAAGTGCGGGGGCAATTACGCCGGCAGCCTGATCGCGCAGGCCGAAGCGATCCGCAATGGATGCGACCAAGTCGTCTTTCTGGATGCGATCGAGCGGCGCTGGGTCGAAGAGCTTGGCGGAATGAATGTCTTCTTCGTCTTCGACGACGGATCGATCCGGACCCCGCCGCTGGACGGCACCATCCTGCACGGGGTTACCCGCGATTCCCTGCTGACGTTGGCTCGCGACATGGGTGCGCCGGTTCGCGAGGAGCCTTATTCGATCGAGCAGTGGAAGGCGGATGCCGAAAGCGGACGGCTGACGGAGGCCTTCGCCTGCGGAACCGCCGCGGTCGTCACGCCGATCGGACGGGTAAAAGGCGTGGACGGCGAGTTCACCATCGGCGGTCAGTCGGTCGGCCCGCTGACCATGCGCCTGCGCTCGGCACTGGTCGACATCCAGCGCGGCCATGCTCCCGACCCGTACGGCTGGACCGAGCGGGTACTCTGATCCGCTAGAGCGCTTCGGCGAAGATCGACAGGTCGAGTGTTTCGCTCGGGCCGAACCAGATCACATGCTCGGTATGGTCTGCGAAGTCCTCGCCGGTGCTGGTGTGCGCGAAGATCGTCAGCCCGTTGCGGTGGAGGGCCATCCATTGCGCGAAATCCCCAAATTGCTCCGGACGCACCGTGAGTTGGCAGCTTCCGCGAGGGTGGGGACCGACGGGATTCGTATGGAAGCGCCCCACTGGAACGCCGAACTTTGCGTGGGCAGCTTCGGCAAGCTTTTGAGCGCGGTCGAGCTGGTCCGCATCGAAATAGATGTGGGCGTGAAAGTCGCGGATGGCGTTCATGGCGCGCCATTTAGCAGAGGCGGAGCCAAAGGCTAAGCTTGGGGTTCCCTTGGGAGAAGCGGCGGGTATAAGCGCGCTTCCCCGCATCGACGGGCCGCCTGCTGGGGCGTCGCCAAGTGGTAAGGCACCGGTTTTTGGTACCGGCATTCGCAGGTTCGAATCCTGCCGCCCCAGCCAGTACGAATATCGCCGAACTCGGCGCTCTTGACCCTGACATTGTGTCAAGGTCCAAAAGCGCCCACATGACGAGTCGAGAAGGCGAGGAATGCGTCATGGCCGAGTGCCATCATGCGCACGAACATCACCACCACGCTGCGGCGGGCGACCACGGAAAGTTCGTGACCGACCCGGTGTGCGGGATGACGGTCGATACGACGACCGCTGAGCACAGATTCGAGCTCGGTGAGGGCACCTATTACTTCTGCAGCGCGCGTTGCCTGGAGAAGTTCAGAGCGAACCCGGACACCTATTTGAACCCGACCGGCCATAGTCCGGTGGTCTCGGCCCTGCGGGTACGATCTGGACCTGTCCGATGCACCCGGAGATCCGTCGCGACGGTCCCGGAAGCTGCCCGATCTGCGGCATGGCGCTCGAGCCGCTCGAGCCAAGCCTCGAGGAGGGGCCGAACCCCGAGCTGATCGACATGACCCGGCGCTTCTGGGCCAGCACCGCGTTCACCGTGCCACTTGCCGTGCTGGTCATCGCGGCAGAGCTGTTCGGCTTGGAAATCATGCCGATGCGGACGCTCGTGTGGGTGCAGCTTGCGCTCGCGACGCCCGTCGTCCTGTGGGGCGGATGGCCGTTCTTCGAGCGGTTCTGGTCATCGCTGAAGTCGCGCAATCTCAACATGTTCACGCTGATCGGGCTCGGGGTCGGCGTTGCTTACGGCTACAGCGTCGTTGCAGCACTGGTGCCCGAGATATTCCCCGCGTCGCTGAAGACCATGGCGGGTCGGTCCCGGTCTATTTTGAAGCTGCCGCGGTCATCACGACCCTGGTGCTGCTCGGACAGGTGCTCGAGTTGAGGGCTAGGTCGGCAACCGGCAAGGCTATCCGCGCCTTGCTCGGACTTGCTCCGAAGACAGCCCGCAAGGTCCACGACGACGGCAGCGAGGAGGATATTCCGCTAGAGCACGTCCATGTCGGCGACCTCTTGCGCGTCCGCCCGGTGAGAAAGTGCCCGTCGATGGGATCGTGGTCGAGGGCCACAGCTCGGTCGACGAATCCATGATCAGCGGCGAACCCGTGCCGGTCGAGAAAGTCGCGAACGACAAGGTCGTTGGAGCGACGGTCAATGGGACGGGCAGCCTGCTCGTCCGGGCTGAGCGCGTCGGCCGCGACACTATGCTCTCCCAGATCGTGCGCATGGTGGCTGAAGCGCAGAGATCGCGCGCTCCGATCCAGGCGCTCGCGGACAAGGTCTCCGCCTGGTTCGTTCCAGGCGTTGCGCTGGTGGCTGTCATCGCGTTCGTCGTCTGGAGCTTCGTCGGCCCCGAGCCGCGTCTTGCCCACGCCTTGGTCAACGCGATCGCCGTGCTGATCATCGCCTGTCCCTGTGCTCTTGGCCTAGCAACTCCGATGTCGATCATGGTCGGTACCGGCCGCGGAGCGACGGCGGGCGTGCTGGTGAAGAATGCCGAGGCGCTCGAGCTGATGGAAAAGGTGGACACACTCGTCGTCGACAAGACCGGGACCCTGACGCTTGGCAAGCCCAGGCTCGTCACCGTCAAAGCGGAAAGCGGATTCGAGGATCGCGAGGTGCTTCGTCTTGCTGCCGCCCTCGAACGGGGCAGCGAACATCCGCTTGCGGCGGCGATTGTTGAAGGTGCTGAGGGGCGCGGCCTCGACCTGCCGGCGGCCCAGAATTTTCAGAGCCACACGGGCAAGGGCGTTTCCGGGACAGTAGACGGCCGAGAGGTCGCCCTCGGAAACAATGTCCTGCTCGCGGAACTCGGAGCGGACGTCACCGTGCTTGAGGTCTTAGCGAATGAACATCGGTCGGAGGGCGAGGGCGTCATGTTCGTCGCCATCGACGGCCGTGCGGCCGGCCTCATCGTTGTCGCGGACCCCATCAAGCCCAGCGCCGCCGAAGCCGTCGCCCATCTACAGCGCGAGGGAATTCACCTGGTCATGATGACGGGCGACAATCGCCGAACGGCGGAAGCCGTCGCCCGCCGGGTCGGCATCGACGAAGTCGCCGCCGAGGTGCTCCCCGATCAGAAGCAGGCAACCGTTGAAAAGCTTCGCAGCGAAGGGCGCCGTGTCGCAATGGCTGGCGACGGCATTAACGATGCCCCCGCGCTGGCCGCGGCCGATGTCGGCATCGCAATGGGGACCGGAACCGACGTCGCCATGGAAAGCGCAGCGGTGACCCTGGTGAAGGGCGACCTGAACGGAATCGTCCGCGCTCGCCGCCTCAGCCACGCAACGATGCGCAACATCCGGCAAAACCTGTTCTTTTCGTTCGTCTTTAACGGTGCGGGCGTGCCTATCGCCGCCGGAGTCCTTTATCCGTCTTTCGGCCTGCTTTTGTCGCCGATCATCGCTGGGGCCGCGATGGCCTTCAGCTCAGTCGCGGTCATCGGCAATTCCTTGCGATTGAGGAGCGCCCGGCTGTGAAGATCGGTGAGGCCTCGATCGCATCCGGCGTCAGTCAGCGGATGATCCGGCATTACGAGAAGATCGGTCTCGTCCCCGCGGCATCGCGGCGAGATTCCGGATACCGGGATTATGACGAACGCGATGTCCATACCTTGCGGTTCATCGGTCGAGCCCGCGATCTGGGCTTCCCGATCGAGGAAATCCGCACGCTCCTGGGGCTTTGGAACGACCGGCACCGGTCGAGCGCGGACGTCAAGCAGCTCGCTTTATCGCGGGCAGCCGAGCTGAAGAGGAAGGCAAAGGAGCTCGACGAGATGCGCCGTTCGCTCGAGCATCTGGCCGCTCGCTGCCATGGCGACGACCGACCGGACTGTCCGATCCTCGGCGGGCTCGAGGGAGACGGAAAATGACCCTGGTCATTGCCGCGCAAGCTGGCGGGGCCTATGTCGCCCGCATGCCCGCGGCGCTCCTCAGGCTTATCATGCTGATCGCATTGGCGTTCATGCCTCTTGGCATGACAGGCGCGCCTGCGGTGGCGGCAACTGCTTCCACCGCCGCTGCCGGCCATTGCGACGAACATCAGAAGCCGGCCGACGCGCCGGCCAAGATGAGCATGCACTGTGCAGCTTGCGCGGCGCTGCCTGCGATCGAACCGACGGCAGTCCCCGAACTCAAGCCGCAGGCGCCCGCGCGCATTTCTGCGATGAACGCCCTTTCCGACACCAAACCCGAGATCGCGACACCCCCTCCAAGGCTGGCCTGAAGACTGACTCTCAGTTTTCGATCCAACACAGCATTTGGAGAATTTCACATGAAGACTTTTATTGGCGCGATCGCGCTCATTATTGCCGCACCGGTCGCAGCCCAGACCGCTCCGTCGTCCCAGATGGACCATTCCAAGATGGGCCATTCCCAGATGGGACAGATGGACCATAGCCAGCACAGCCAGGGCAAGCATGACTGCAAGGAGTGCTGTGAGAAGATGAAGGGCAAGGACGGCAAGATGGAATGCATGGACAAGAAGGCGGATGCCAAGACGGCAGCGCCCGACGCGTCCGCGCAGGCCCACGAAGGCCACGCCCACTAATCGAAGAGGCGCCGCTCCACGCGGGCGGCGCCACCTTTCCAGGGAACAGGATCGACGCCCGCTCGTCGGGCGAGGACATTTTCATGAATGAACTGACATTACTCAACCGGCGGACGTTTCTCGCCGGCAGCGCGGCCGCCGCCAGCGTGGCCGGACTTTTTCCGGCCTGGGCCATGAGCATGAGCCCCGGCGTCACTGCTGCAAAAGGAAGCGGCACGCTTGCCGGAAACGACCTGGCGATCACGGTCGCGCCGCATTCGTTCAACGTTGACGGCCGCGTCGGACTCGCCGTCGCGATGAACGGCACGATCCCGGGCCCCCTCGTTCGCCTCAAGGAAGGTGAGAACGTCCGGATCGCGGTGCACAACCAGCTGGGCGAGGACACGTCGATCCACTGGCACGGGCTGCTCGTGCCGTTTCAGATGGACGGGGTCCCGGGCGTCAGCTTCCCCGGGATCAAGGCGCACTCGACCTTCGTCTACGAATTCCCGGTCAGGCAGTCCGGCACCTACTGGTATCACAGCCATTCCGGCCTGCAGGAGCAGGTGGGACATTACGGGCCGATTATTATCGATCCTGCCGGCCCGGATCCGGTTGCTTACGATCGCGAGCATGTGATCCTGCTGTCCGACTGGACCTTCCTCCACCCGCACGCGCTGTTTACCCAGCTGAAGAAGCAGCCTGGTGTCTTCAACCGGCAGAAGCTGACACTCGAAGACAGGATGAAGGGCCGTAATCCGTTGACGGCCGAGGAACGCGCCATGTTCGCGCGGATGCGGATGGACCCGACCGACGTTTCGGACGTGACCGCGGCCGCCTACAAATATCTCATCAACGGCCACACGCCCGGAGAAAACTGGACGGGTCTCTTCCATCCCGGCGAGCGGGTCCGACTGCGGATCATCAATGCGGCCGCGCAGACGATTTTCAACCTGCGCATCCCCGGCCTGCCGATAACGGTCGTTGCGACCGACGGGACCGACGTCCGGCCCGTCGAGGTCGACGAGCTTCAGATCGGCAATGCAGAGACCTACGACGTGATCGTCCAGCCCTCAGACCGTGCCTACACCTTTGTCGCCGAGACGATCGACCGGTCCGGCATGGGCGTCGCGACGCTCGCTCCGCGCGAAGGCATGCGCTCGACAGTCCCACCCCTTCGCGAACGTCCGATCCTTCGAATGAAGGACATGGGCATGGATCACGGCGCCTCGGCCCAGCCCATGGACCATTCGGCCATGGGGCATGGCAGCACCGGCGCAATAGATCATTCGGCGATGGGACATGGAAGCGTGCCTGTGCCCGGCGCGCCGATGGACCACGGCGACATGAAGATGCGCGACAAGTCCAAGGTGAGATTCCCCGTCGGCGTAGGGGTCGACATGATCGCCCCGATGCCGATGGACCGCACCGGCGATCCGGGCATCGGCCTCGACAATGTCGGCCACCGGGTTCTCACCTACAGGGATCTCGTGGCGCTGAAGCCGTTTCACGATCAGCGCCCGCCGACGCGCCGGATCGACATCCATCTGACCGGCAACATGGAACGTTTCATGTGGTCGATGGACGGCGAGAAGCTGAGCGAGAACCCGGAGCCGTACCGATTCGCGCGCAACGAGCGGGTGCGGATGCGGCTCATAAACGACACGATGATGACTCATCCGATGCACATCCATGGGCATTTCTGGCAGCTGGTGAATGGTCACGGCGCCAATCAGCCGCTGAAGCACACCGTGCGTGTATTACCCGGCGGCTACGTGGATCTCGACATGACCGCGGACGCACCGGGCGATTGGGCGTTTCACTGCCACCTGCTCTACCACATGCACGCGGGGATGATGCGCGTTGTGAAGATCCGGCCACTGGAAGGAGAGGCGGCATGAAGCGCCTGATCCTGCTCCTCGCCGCATCGGCGCTCGCGTCATCGCCGGCCCTGGCACAGCACACGGGGCACAACATGCCCGGCATGACGATGCCGATGCCGTCCAAGCCCGCAGCAAAGAAGAAGCCAGCCGCCAAGAAGGCCGCGGCCAAAAAGACAACCGCGAAGAAGAAAACGGCAAAGAAGGCGGTGCCGAAGAAGGCGGCCCCAAAGAAGACCGTGAAGAAGGCAGTCGAAAAGCCCGCGGCGAACTCGCATGCAGGGCACGACATGTCGAGCATGCCCGGCATGGAGATGCCCGCTGAAACGTCGAAGACCGATCCTCACGCCGGCCATGTCATGCCGACAGAGCAATCCGCGACGCCGGATGCCCATGCAGGTCACGACATGACGGCGATGGCGGCCGAACCGCCGGTCGCACCGCCTCCGCCCGAGGCTCTCAGCGGTCCCCAGTATGCGGCGGACACGGTCTGGGGCATGGGGCGATGGATTCCTCGCGCGCGGTGCTCCTGCGCGAGCATGGAAGCATGCCGGCGTCAAAGCTGCTGATCGATCAGCTAGAGACGCGCGCCCGGAGAGGGCGCGACGGCTACTATCTAAACGCCGAAGCCTGGTACGGCGGCGACATCGACAAGCTGTGGCTGAAGACCGAGATAGAAGGCGAGTACGGACGGAAGGCAGAGCAGGCCGAGTTCCAGGCACTCTGGAGCCATGCGATCGACCCGTGGTTCAATCTCCAGGCCGGAGCGCGTTTTGATGCGCGGCCCGATACGCGCGGGCATCTCGTCCTCGGCGTCGAAGGTCTCGCGCCGTATTGGATCGAGGTCGACGCGGCCGCATTCCTCTCGGACAAGGGCGACGTCACCGCACGAGTCGAGGTCGAGCATGACATGCGACTGACCCAGAAGCTCATCCTCCAGCCTCGCGTCGAACTCGATTTTGCAGCGCAGGATATCCCGCGCCAGCAAATCGGATCGGGCCTTTCCTCGGCCGAGCTCGGTCTGCGGCTCCGCTACCAGATCGTGCCCCAGTTCGCCCCGTATGTCGGCGTCAACTACGAACGCGCGTTCGGCGACACCCGGCGATTTCGCACGCAGGATGGCGAAAGTCCTGGTGGCTGGCAGTTCGTGGCCGGCCTCAGGACCTGGTTCTAAGTACCGGCGCTTGAAGAGAATGCCCTCCGAGGGGTTGCCACAGCGGGTGGCATGATCAAGTGTGCCTGCCATCCAGCGGAGGGGCGGGCATGGGCGACGATGCGGGTGACTCGAACCGACTGAAGCAAGCCGATGCCGCGAGTTACGACGCAACCGCGACGGATTTCGATTATCTCACGGATCGATATTCGACGGGGATCGCCTCGCGGATCCTGGCCGTCGTGAAGGTCGAACAATCCGATCGACTGCTCGACCTGGGTACCGGAACCGGCCTTCTTGCACGGCTGGCCGCCGAACGGGGGGCGAATGTCGTCGGGATCGATCACTCGGAAGGGATGCTCGACCGAGCGCGGTTGAAGGCCAAGCTAGCGACCTTCCAGGTCATGGATGCCGAAGCGCTCCAGTTCGAAGACGGCTCATTCGATGTCGCGGCGACCCTGTATGTCCTGCGACACCTGCCCAATCCTCGAGCCGCCTGCCGTGAGCTGCATCGCATCCTGCGACCCGGTGGAAAGCTGGTCGCAGCGGTTGGCGCGAGACCGACCCCCTTCTCGGCGAGCGCCGTAGCATCGGGAATTGGCGCCCTGTCAGACCGCCTGTTCGCCGCGGTGGGGCGTCGTGCGCTGTCGCCCGAGTTCCTGCGCAGGTTTCTTGACCGACAAGGAGTGCCGTCGAGCAGGGGACATGCCGCGCACCACGGAAATGAAGATGTGAGCGGGATGCTCGCGGCAGTGGGATTCAAGAACATCCGCCGGGAATGGTGGGGAGAGCGCTTCCAGCTGACGCCGGAGGAATTCTGGGACGTGCAGGCGGTTTTCGACAGCGAAGCCAGGGAACGCCTGACCGCATTGCCGGACGCGGAGGCGGAGAAGCTGAAGCGAAAGTTCGTCAGCGAGTGTAAGGTCCTTGCAGACCGGGGCGCCTCTCTGGTGTATCGTACGGGCGCGATCATCTATTCGGCGGAGCGCTGAAAGCGTCCTGGCCTGGGGCTAATGAAGCCACACCTTCGCACCGGTAACCCGGAAATATGGCGAGATGATCAGGAAAAGTGGACGCAGCACAGCGGATTGCGACACGGCGTTGAAAAGCCGTGCGAGTTTACCCTTCGCCTTGTTGAAATAGGCGATATGTGCCTCGGGAACTGTCGGAACGATGATGCTGAATTGAAGGTGGGTACGCCGGCGCAAGCGCCTGGCTAGCCGGAAGCTGCTCATCAGGACCGTGTCCGAGTAGACCTTGCCGCTCCGCCACCGGACGTACGACGCCTGCAGTGATCGCGGCAGCCATCCCACGCCCCAAACGAAGACGTGAGGCTCTGCGGTCAGACTGAACCGGTTTGGAGTGGAAAATGCGGCGCGGCCGCCGGGCTGAAGGACCCGATCGATCTCGGCGAGATAGGCGTCGGGATCGTGGACGTGCTCGATGACATCGAGCGAAACGACTGCAGGCACGCTAGAGTCCGCCAACGGCAAGGCCTCTGCCATCGCGGCGGCCAGCATCGGCCTCCCGCCGCATTCGCTCACGAACTTCTTGGCAACGACCAGCCAGGTCATCGACACGTCGATCCCGATCAAACATCGACCGGGCTGCAATTTTGCTGCCGCGGCCATGAGCATGCCGCCGCCGCAACCGAGATCGAGGAATGGGCCGTCAGCGACGACCGGCCTGAGCCAGCTCTTGAGGTCCTCCCGAAGTTGGGCGCTTCCCTGAAGGACTTCCCGCGACCGACGAGCGATCCTGGCTTCGTCCCACCCGTGACGGCGAGAGTACACCTCGGTGACTAGCTCTTTGAGAGGGAGATGGGCAGCCGACAATTCGCGCGCAGTCTTGGTGTCGTCGATAGCGTCGATCCAACTTGGGATCGACAGTCTCAAATCCGGTATGCCGTCGATGACGTCGAATTCGCGATTGCAGCCTTCGCAGGTTAACCACATTGCGCGATTCTTGAGGACGCCCTTGCAAGCCGGGCATCGCCTAAGCGGAACAGGAAACGCGGCCGTTCGACGCATGCGTTCCTCGCTGCATCAGCCCACCGTCCAAACGCGTGATACTTGTTCGGCCCTGCGATGCACGCGCAAACTCGGAACAACTGACTGAACTGGACGGGGAGTGCGCCCTGCCTCAAATTGGGACGAGCGGGACTCGGCCATTGTTAGGCTTGCCAACTTTCGTTAAATTAACAATGATTTAGAAATGCGGGGCCCGAGCATGAATCTCCACCCAGCCGGCTCGTTCGGCGCGGCCGATGATGTCGGTCGCAAGTCCGAAGCGTCGACGGTTGCCATTATCGGTGGGGGCCCAGCGGGGCTTACTGCTGCTTACGAGCTTCAGAAACACAGCGAAGCGTATCACCCCGTGGTCTTCGAAGAGAGCGACCAGGTTGGCGGCATTTCCCGCACGGAAATGTACAAGGGCTATCGCTACGACATCGGCGGGCATCGCTTCTTCACCAAGGTGAAGTCGGTTGAGGCCCTGTGGAAGGAAGTGCTGCCAAACGATTTCCTGCAGCGCCCTCGGATGAGCCGCATCTTCTATCGGAACAAGTATTACGACTACCCGCTGAAACCACTCAACGCGCTTCTGAATATGGGTCCGTATGAGTCCATGCGGATCATGCTCAGCTATGCGAAGTGGAAGGTTCGCCCGAGCCGCGAGGAAGTCACTTTCGAGCAGTGGGTGACCAACCGCTTCGGCGGACGCCTCTTCTGGCACTTCTTCAAGTCCTACACAGAGAAGGTGTGGGGAATCCCTGCAATGAGATCCGTGCCGACTGGGCGGCCCAGCGCATCAAGAACCTGTCGCTTCGCAAGGCTATATGGAATGCCTTTTCGGGCTCGAACGACACGCACAGCCTGATCGAGAAGTTCGACTATCCGCGCCTCGGCCCGGGCATGATGTGGGAAGCGTTCCGCGACCGTGTCGAGGACCAGGGCGGCGAGGTCCGGATGGAGCAGAAGGTCCGCCGGATCTTCCGCGACGAGAACAGGGTTCGCGCCGTTGAGGTCGAGAATGCCGACGGCTCAACCTACGAGTTCGCCGCGGACCAATTCATCTCGTCCATGCCGATTTCAGCGTTGGTCGAAAATATGGTTCCGCCGGCTCCAGACCACGTCCGCGAAGCCGCCAAGAAGCTTCGTTATCGCGACTTCCTGATGGTCACCCTGATCATCGAGGGCGAGAACATGTTCCCGGACAACTGGATCTACATTCACTCGCCGGACGTGAAGGTCGGCCGGATCCAGAATTTCCGGTCCTGGTCCGAGGAAATGATTCCGGAGCCGAACCGTTCGAGCCTCGGCATGGAGTATTTCTGCAACGAGAACGACGAACTCTGGGACAAGGATGATAAGGAGCTTCTGGCCCAGGCGGAGCGAGAGCTGCGCACGCTGAACCTGGTCGGCGACGCTCCCGTGCTCGACGGTAAGGTGATCCGCCAGCGCAAGGCCTATCCGCTCTACGATGGCGATTATCGCGACGCGCTCGAGACCATCCGCGAGTGGCTGGCGACAATCCCGAACCTGCAGGCGGTCGGCCGTAACGGGATGCACCGCTACAACAACCAGGACCACTCGATGCTCACCGCCATGCTGGCCGTGAAGAACATCCTTGGCGAGAATCACGACCTGTGGGCCGTGAACGTCGAGGAGGAGTATCACGAGGAGGTCAGGGAGCCCGAGGAATCAGAGCAGCGCGCGATGGGGCATTCCGAGAGGCTTCAGCCGACCAGGATTCTCGCAGGGGCGAAATGAACTGTGCGTCAGCCGGTTTCCATCATCGTTCCGGCGTACAACGCTGAATCCACCCTTCCCGAATGCTTGAGCGCTCTGCGGGCGGCGATGCGGCCCGGGGACGAACTCATGCTGTTCGACGATGGATCGACCGATGCGACGCGCAGTATCGCCGAGGCAGCCGGAGCTAAGATTGTCCGTAATGCAGGCTCCCCGAAAGGCCCTGCGCACGGCCGCAATGTCGCGGCTGCCCACGCAAGCCAGCCCTACATTATGTTCGTCGATGCTGACGTGATCATCCACAAGGATGCGATCGAAAAGTTGGCTGAAGAGGTTGAGCGGACAGGCGCTGTCGCGGCGTTCGGATCATACGACGATCATCCGCGCTCGAGGCGGCTGCCGGCGCTCTACGCAAACTTGCGGCATCACTTCGTGCATCAGTCGGGCAATCGCGATGCGACGACCTTCTGGACGGGCATCGGGCTGATCGAGACCGAGGCGTTTCGGGAGTTTGGCGGCTACGACGACGTCCTGTTCGCGCATCCCAGCATCGAGGATGTCGAGCTGGGGATGAGGCTGATCAATTCGGGTAAGACGATCCGACTGGTGCCCGAAGCGCAGGGCACGCACTGGAAGGACTGGACGCTCTGGAGGGTGTGGCACACCGACGTTGTGCGCCGGGCGCTTCCGTGGTCTCGGCTTATTGCCGATGGGCAGCTGGCGGTGCCGGACCTCAACCTTGCCAGGAAGGAGCGAATCCTGGCGCTTACGGCATTCTCCATTCCCGTGTTTGTGATTGGCGGATTATTCGAGAGCTACTTCTGGATTGGAGCTGGAGCGCTTATCGCATTCTATCTGTTCGGTATTCGCAAGTTCCTTGGCGTCCTGACCCGCCGAATGAATCCGCTTCAGCTAGCCGGCGCGGCCGCGATGCACTGGTTCTATCACTTATACGCGAGCGTAACGTACGCGCTGGTGATGCTGGGGACCCGGATTGGGCTCCGGCGTCACGCGGACCGCAACACGCCGGTGCCGCTGAAGCGCGCCGAACTAGCCCAGTAACGCCGGCCAGTTTACGATCTCCAACATGCCGAAAACTCGGGTCGCCATCGCGGGCCTCGGCAGGGCCGCCAAAGCCATTCATATTCCGGCGCTTCGGAAGCTGCCGGACGTTAGCGTCATAGGCGGTTACGACCCCGTGCCGCAGAATATGGATTTTCCGGTCTTTGCGTCGCTGGATGAGCTGCTTGCGCTCAAGCCCGAAATCGTTGTCATCGCAACGCCTCCAGCCGCGCATCTTGTGATCGCGGTTGCAGCGCTGCAGGCCGGGGCGCACGTCTTTTGCGAGAAGCCGCTCGCCAATAGCGTCGAGGAAGCTGACGAGATCGCCGCTGCCGCCAAAGCGGCCGGACGACTTGTCTGCGTGAACAGCGAATTCCCGTTCATGCCGACGCATCTCGCAGCCGCCCGCGAGATCGGGAGCGACCGGTTCGGGCGGCTGTTGTTCGTGGAAGCGCGCCAGACCTTCGTCGTGACTGACGAGACGGAGGCCGGCTGGAGGGGCGAGGACCTTCAGCGGACCTTCAAGGAATTCGGGACCCACGTCATCGACTTGTGCAAGGCTTTCTTCGGAGAGCAGCCGAAGGCGATGCAGGTGCGAATGCCTCGCCCCTTTGCGGCAGGCGGCCCAGATTACCTCAACTTGGTCCAGCTGGAATTCAGCGGCGATCGCGTCGCACAGATCACGCTCGACCGACTGACCAAGGGACGGCACCATTACCTCGATCTTCGGCTCGTCGGCGAGAAGGGAACGATCGAGACCAGTATCGGGGGAAGCGCGGAGGTGACCCTCGGCCTGAGGCCTCAGGGGCGCAAACCCTTCGTCGATCTGGGTGTCCACATGGGCGGTGTGGCACGGCTTTATCATGGAGATCGCTACACGACCCTGGCGAAGGCTCCGCTGGACCTCTTTGCCGACGCGACCGCACGCCTCTTTCGGGATTTCCTCGACGCGATCGGCGAAGGGCGAGAACCGCCCAACGGCATCGCGGAGGCGCGGAACACGCTTGATCTGGTCTATCGCTCCTATGCGGAGGCGGAGGCACGACGGTCTTGACCGACTTGGCCCTCGCGATCGCTACCAAAGGCGAGTGGGATCCGGACGCATTGCTGTCTGCCATTCGAAAGGCGGGAGTCCCGCCTTCCGTCGAAATCCATGTCGCATGCGATCCCAAATTTGTGCCTGCGACTTCTACAACAGGACTGACGATCCACTTGCGAGATGGCAAATCGCTGTTCGAGCTGTGGGGTGTGGCGATCGACCGAACCAAGGCCGGGTGGGTCGCCATCCTTCACGCTGATGCGCTCCCGGCACCTGGCTGGTTTGCCGCCATGGCAGAAGCGATCGAGCGGGAAGGTTGGAGCGACGGCTATTGGGGCCCCGTCGAGCCTGATTTCGGCCCAGATGATCCTCGTACGGTCGGGTACTTCACCGAGTACGTCCAGTTCCGCTGGCCGATCCCGATCGACATGAAAGAGGTCCCTGGAAGCAATCTCGTATTGCCTCGACAAAGACTGGGATTCCCGGGCGACGATTTTTCCAAGACCAAGCTGCTTGGCGAAGGCTTTGCACCGAAGCTCGTAGAACAGGCTCGCGTTCGATACGCCCGTTCCTACCGGTTCGCCGAATATTGCGGGCGCCGTTTCCGCCATGGCCGCGCCTATGCGGCCAAGCGCACGCCGAAGCTCTCGCTTCTGAAGACCATCCCGATGACCCTTGTCCTGCCGGCGGTACGGACGGACCGTATTCTTGCCCACGCTTTTCAGCATCGGCAGGGCGGCCTCTCCTGGCTGCGTTGGTTCCCTCGGATCTTGATCGCCGAGACCTGCTGGTCGGCGGGCGAGCTGGTCGGCTACGTCACCGGCCGCCCGGGCGATCCGTCCCAGCTCGACTAGGGTAGGGCGGGCAATTTGACGCAGTCGCGGGTGGCTTCGCTCGCATAGGTCGCCTGGGCGATCTGGACGGCGCGCAATCCATCGGCAGCGACCGCCAGTCGCCCACTGTGCGGCTTGCCATTCGCGGCTGCCACGAAGTCCGCGAGTTCCTCGACGAACGTCTGGATGACCGTGCTCTGCCAGCCCTTCACCTTCTCTCGAAGGATGGCCTTCGGATAGAAATGGCGCTGAACCGATTTGCTGCCGCCCGGTTTGTCGAGCTTCACGACGGTGGCCATCATCGGAGCATAATAAGCTCGCGCCAATCCGCGATCGCCGTAGGCTTCGATGTGGAAGCGGTAGCCGCGCCATTCGTGCCAGCTGGCTTCGATCGAAGCGGTCGTCCCTTCCGCAGTCCGAAGCAGTGCGATGCCCTCGTCCTCGACGCCCAGCTTCCAGACCTTGTTGGTAGCGAAACCGAAGACCTCGGTCGGATCTCCGATCATGTAACGGACGAGATCGATCACGTGCGTGCCATTGTCCATGAGCGCCCCGCCGCCCATGACTTCCTTGTCGTACATCCAGGGTGCTTTGAACTCAGCGAGCCCGCTGTGCCCGGTGTAGGCGCGGACATGAGAGAGCGTTCCGATGTCGCCGGATGCGACGACGTCCCTGACCAGCTTCAGCGCATCGAAGTAGCGGTGGTTGTATCCAACGGTGAGCAGCGTGCCAGCCTTGCGCGCCGCGAGGATCATGCGTTCGCAGGCATCGGGAGTGGCGGCCATCGGCTTTTCGACCAGCACGTGCTTCCCCGCTGAAGCCGCAGCGACCGCCAGGGGTTCGTGAAGTGGAGGAGGTGTGGAGATGATGATTGCGTCCACGTCCTTCGCGGCAACCAACTCGTTGGCGTCAGCGTAATAAATTGCCTCCGGCGCGGCCGAGCGGGCTCGGGCCCCATCAAGGTCACTGACCGCTACGAGCTCGCAAGAATTGGATTTTGTGAGGGCGTCCGCACGGATCTTTCCGATCGCCCCTGCTCCGATGAGCCCGAACCGCATGACTTCGCTCAACTGGCTTCTTCCTTCACGAACAGGGATTGGAACACGGGTCCGGCCACGACCAGGACTGTACGAAGCAGCGGCACTTTGGCGAGCCCGGAGTACAGGCCTGCTGCAAATCTGAAGAGCCTCGAGCGGCCTTTGAGCCCGGATGCGTCGAATTCCAATGGTCTTCGATCGACCTGCCGAAGCCCGGCTGACTTCGCCATCCGCCGAACCGAGCCGGGACTCACGAAGCTGACCGCGCGAAGGATATCGACGCCGTGGCGGCGATTGAGCATGTTTGAGCGCAATCCGGCGGGTACCAGGCCTGCCGCCCAAACGCCGGTCGCCGGATGGGGCCCGACCCACCGCCGGTTGCTCGACGAGACGTAGAGACGGCCACTCTGCTCCATTACACGACCAGACTCGCGCATGGCGGCGTCGGGGGAGCGCGTGTTTTCGAGAAGGTCGCTTGCCATCACATGGCTGAAAAGCTGATCGCGGAAGGGTAGGGCCTCGGCGTCGGCACAGACGAGCAGGGCTTCGAAGCCGAGATCTTTCAGCCTCTTCTGGGCGATGACTAGCCAGCGTAGCGCGATGTCGACGCCGGTTCGCCGTTCGAAACCGTCCTTTGCGGCAACGAGCGCGCCACCGCTCCCGCAACCGAGGTCGAGGAGCGAACGCCCTCCGGCCGGTGCGAGGAAGTGCATTGCGGGCGCAGCACGATCGGCCGCTCCCATGACGTAGTTTGTGAAATGCTGCGCGAGCCGGTCGGGGACATCGTCCGTGATTGAGTAATAGAAAGCGACCAGTGAGGCGAAGTCATGATCCAGAGCATAGGCGTGAAGCTTGCCGGCCTTCGCCCTTTCGTCCTCGAGCGACAGATACTGATCCCCGCCCAAGCGAAAATCGGGGATCCCGAACAACACCGGGAAGTCGCGATTGCACGGGCCGCAGCGGTAAGCGCCGTCCTTCGCTTCAACAGGCGAGCGGCACGCGGGGCAAATGAATTCGATCGGTGCCAGCGCGGTCATTCGATCATCGCGAGGGCGTCGCCCGGGCCGCGAAGCGCCCGACGCTCTCGCCGAGGGCCCAGACGCAATAGAGCGTGAGGAGGTAGGGGGACGCCCGCAGCATTTCCTTGCCGAGACCCTTGGCCTTGGCGGCTTTAACGGCTCGCATGAGCAGTAGGGGCGGCAGCGCTAGCGACGCAAGCGAGGCCAAAGCCCGCTTGGGCAATGCCGCATGGCCGAACCGTAGGCCGGCGAAATAGCGCGAATAGATGAAGCGCTGGGACGCGAAGAGACGCCACGAGAACCGCTTCTTGTGTAACATCACCAGCTCGTTGAGTGACAGGAAGCGTCCGCCCTTTTCGAGCAGGAGCGGATGGACCGTCGTTTCCCAGAATCCGCTCGTCAGCAGCTCGCGCGGAATGCCTTCGAGCGCGCTGCGCCGGTAGGCGACGTTCATGCCCGGCAGAATCGCGCTGTCGCCCTGCGCAACGGGCGGAGAGAAGAAGCTGTATTCGCAAAGGTAGGTTGCCCAATCGAGGCCGGTGTCCGTGACGCCGTTGACGACGCTTCCCCCGACCGCGACGAGTTCGGGCCCGCCCTGGTCGAAAGCCTGCTTGATAGTACGCGCCCAGCCCGGAGTTGGAACACAATGGTCCTCGGTGACCGCGACGATCGGCGCGCTGCTCGCTTCGTAGGCCAGGGTTCGCATCTCGGTCAGCGTCATGCCGGGTGGGCAATCGATCAGCCGTACATGCGGATAGACTCGCCGGATGACGTCGGTGAGCTTGTCCTGCAATCGGTCGGCGATGACGATTTCGCAGCGCTCTCCGCTGACCACGGGATCGAGCGCTTCGATCGTCTCGATTACGCGGTCCGTGTCCTCGGTGCTGACGCGCCCGAGCACGACTGCGATGCTTTCCCCCGAACTCATTCAAGCGTGCCTTTTCGACGGGCCAGCGGCGTTGCCGCGCAGCTTTCTGGTCAATGTTGAAGCGTAACCGCCGGCTTCACCTGCCGACCAAGCTAGGGTGAACCAGAATAGCCACGGAAATCCGGCGAAAAGCTTGCCGCGATAAGCCCTCTTCTTCGCAATCCTGGAGATGATGCGCGCCAGCAGGAGAGGCGGCACCAGCAGGCTCGAAAGTAGCAGGAGCAAGTTGTGCGGGAAGCTCCCGCGCTCCGCGCGCTCGACCCCGTAGGCGCGTCCATGGAGGAAGCGCTGACGTGCAAAGCTAACGGTCGAAACCGTGCCATGGTGCACGACGACCAAACCAGGATCGATTGAAAGCTTCCGTCCCGCAGCATGGAAGCGGCGATGAAAGGATGGCTCCCAGAATCCTTCCTCCAGCAGGTCCGGATGCTCGAAGATGGCGGCGCGGTCATAGATAGCATTGTCGGCGGCGATCTCGTTCGTTTCGCCCGCCTTGAGAGGAGGTGCGAACGCGGAATAGCGCAGGAAGAAGATCGCCCAGTTGCGGGCGGACGACCGGGGATCATTATCGATCACTCCGCCCACTCCGGCCCAGCGATCGAGATCCGCCGACTGCAAATGATAGATCCAGCGAGGATCGGGGACGAACTGCGCGGTTGTAAGCGCGACCCGGCCGCCGCGGGCACGCTTGATCCCCTCGCTCCACAGCACTGGGACCAGCGTTTCTTCGGGAAACGCATGGCAACCTATTCCACTGCTGGCGTCTGGCATTGATCCGGCGCAGCAAAGGATTACTTCCGTCTCGTCACCGCGGGATTTGATGGCGTCGAGCAACGCCGGGACGTTTTCCGCTCCGTCCTTTACCGCCAGGACAATGCTGAGCGTTGGCTCGGTCATCAGTAGCCACGCAGTCGTCGGAGCGCACGCCGCAGTGCGATGTACGCGTGCGCAGGCCCGCCGGCCAACGCACGAACGAAGGTCGGAGACCGCAGATAATGTGTATCCAGCCGAGGCAGAGCGTCCGCGGCCGAGCGAGGATCGAGATAATCGAGCTTGGTCGTGAAGGAGCCGCGGTAACGCTTGCTGGCGATCGCTCGGACCCGGCCGTCATAATAACCGTAGGGATAAGCGAAATAGCGCGGGCACCTGCCCAAACGAGATTCGATAGCGGAATCCGCTTCCTCCATCTCGGCGTCGATCTGCGCATCGGTCAGTTTGCGCAGGTCAGGATGGCTTGCCGTATGCGCTTCTATCCTGAAACCGCCGCTCTGGATGGCCTCCAATTGGCTCCAGTCCATGAGGTTGAAGGGTGTCGCGCGATCGGGTTGACCTGGCCAGCGATTGTCGCCGCCAACCCAGTTCGTGATGACGAAGACATGCGCCGGCAGCTTGCGCTCGGCGAGGATCGGCATCGCCGTCTTGAAGACGGTCGAAATGCCATCGTCGAAGGTCAACGCGACGCCATTCGCGTCCGGATCGGCAAGGAGTTCGTCGAGATCGAGTACCGGCAATCTCGCCTCGTCCAGCGCATCGAGCATTCGTTCGAGGCCGGCTGGCGAATAGGATAGTGGGCCGGGCAGGTCGTCGATCGAGTGGAAGGTGAGAACTGCGCGCATCTCAGTTTCGCTTGCCCAGCACTTCTTCGACGTGCGCAAGATAGTCCGCGACGTGCCGTTCCCGAGTATAGCGCGTTTCGTAGCCAGCGCGTGCCAGGGCGCCCAGCCGATCGCGAAGTGGGCGGTCACTGACCATCTGGCGAATGGCCTCGGCGAGCTCCTCGTCTCCGTCGTAGAGTAGGCCGCCGCCGGTGACCTGGACGATCTCGGCCGCGCCTCCGGTTCCCTTGCCGACGATCGCGGGCGTTCCGCAGGCGGCCGCTTCGACGAGGGTTAGTCCGAAGGTTTCCGGCACGATGGACGGGATGACGATTGCTGCGGCACTCGCATAATGTTCGGCCAAGGCTTCCTGATCGATCTTGCCAACGAAGCGGATATTTGAATGGCCGGCGTATCTGGCCGCGAGGTCGGACCTCAACTCGCCTTCGCCGATTACTACCAACTCGATATCGGGCATGTCCGCGGCGACGCGGACCAGGCTGGCGATGCCCTTCAGGGTCATGACCCTGCCCGCGAAGACAATCCGGTTTGGTCGGACTTCGGGAGGTTTCGTCGGACGGTCGACGGAGGAAAAGAGCGGCAGGACCTCGATTGGTGCCCTGATGCCGTTTTCCCGGTGCATCTCCGACGTGAAGCGGCTGGGCGCGAGCAGTCGGTCCATTCGCTTGAGACACCGATCCCTCAGGCCCGTGTATCGCCAGAGTTGCGGCGGAAGCCCGGAGCGGATCGAGCATGAAAAGCAGGTCCGGCGATCGCAGGCGTGGCTCCGGTTTTTCCAGAGAACGTGGGTAGGACAGATCAGCCAGTGGTCGTGGAGGGAGAGAAGGCGGGCCCGAGCTTTGCCCATGCCGAGCACGCCCGGAGCGCCCATCAACGAGATGTTGTGGAAATGGAGGACGTCGAACGGCTCGGCGAAAAAGGACGCCAACGCCGGGGCGTTCAGCGCAGGACGGCCGGTCTGATGACTTACGAGCGGCGCAAGAATTCCCGCGGGATGGCGAAGCCGGTGTACGCTGATCCCATCCTCGACAGTCGTGTCGGGCTGACCCTGGTCCGAACTGCGAACGAAATAGGCGTCAGTGGAGGCGATGACTTCGACCTCGTGGCCCAGTGCGGCGACGCTCTTCGCGAGGCTGCGCACGTAGGTCGCGTCGCCGCCGTAGCTGAATGGCGGATAGAAGGTGGTGACCATCCCGAAGCGCATCAGGCTCTCCCCTCGCGTGTGCTTCGAGGAGGTCCATCATTGCTGACGCGCTGTGGCTCCAACTCAGCTCGGCGGCACGCGGCAGGCACTCCATCTTGAGATGAGCAAGCAGTGCTGGGTCCCCGGCAATCTTCGCAATCGCTTCTGCAATGTCGTCCGGATTGCGAGGGTCGAAGAACAGCCCCGCTCGTCCGACGACTTCCGAAACTGCTCCGCCTTCGGTTGCGATCACGGGCGTTCCGCAGGCGATGGCTTCCGCCGCAGGAAGTCCGAAGCCCTCGCTGAACGCCGGCATGGCCACGGCGACAGCGCCGGAATAAAGCGCGGGCAACACCGGTTCGGGTACGAAGCCGGGAAAATGAACGCGGTCCTCCAGCCCGTGTTCGGCGATCAGGGCGCGCAATTCCTCAACATTGGAGTGAAAGCCGCCCCCTTGGGATCGCCGGCGAGGACCAGGTCGAGATCGTCCAGCCCGCCGTTCCCGATCGCTCTGGCGAAACCTTCGATCAACCCGGCGAGATTCTTGTGAGGCGCTAGGCCGCCGACGTAGAGGAGGAGGCGTCGATCGAGCGGAAGCCCGAGGTTCGACCGCGCGGCTCGCAGCTCTTGCTCGTCCGTAATCGGATGGAACTGCTCATCGGCGGCCTCGAGGATGACGCTGATCTTCCGCCGCGGGATGTGGAGATAGCGGACGATCTCCTCGCGGGCCGCTTCGGAGACGGTCGCAATGTGCCGCGCAGATCGCTTCGCCAGCCAGACCTTCAGATTCCAGAACAGTCGTCCGCGCAGCGTGGGAAGGACGAGCCTCGTGAAATGCTCGGCGATCGCGTCGTGAAACGTCACAACGGTCGGAATTCTGCCGCTGACCGGGTACCAGGAATAGACGGCAGGAAACCAGAAGACGTCAAGCGGCCGGCTCGATGCCTCCCGCCGAAACGAGAGCAGGTCTCCGACACTGCGGCTACCGTCCGCAACCGCCGAGTCCGTGACGGTCGCGGACGTTTCCACTCGAACGATATCCACGTTCGGGCGGATCATCTCGTCGACTGGTTCCTGATCGACGAAGAGCACGAACCGGTGGCCGCGCGGATCGTCGAGCATCGCTCCAAGCTGGCCCCGCGTGAAGCGGCCAAACCCGCGCTTGTTCCACCACGTCGTCGCGTCGACGCCGATGGACAGGTGGCCGGTCACTGCCAATGCTCCAGACCCTTGTGGGACGGGCCCGCCAGAGCACCGGCGAACTCGCCCGCCGCCCAGGCTGTGTGCTGAAGCGCCAGCCAGCCGAGCGTTGGAAGGGAACGACGTTCGGCGGCGGTTGCGGTCTTAAGGCTGCGAAGCGTCAGGACGAGTGGAAGGAGGAAGGCCTTGCCGGCCCTGCCGATGCGGCCGGCGAGCTCCGCATGCTCTGCCTCTGCGCTGCCGTAGATGCGGCCGTGATCGAACCGCGTCCGGAGTCGGGCGCCTTCGGGGTACGCGTGGGCGTAGGTCACGGCCATATCCGACGACCAAACGACCCGACCGTCCTTGCGCAATTCGCGGAAGACGATTTGATCGACGAGACCCTCTGAACCCTTCATCGTTTTCAAAAGGGCATCGCGGCGGAACGCGAAGTTGCAACCGGGCAGGGTAAGTGTCTCGCCAGCCGCTTTGCGGTCGCTGAAGCTCCCGTATTCGGAGATCGCTAGAGCTCGCGTCGAAGCCGGAAGGCCGGCAGAGATTCGGACTGGTCCGCCGCAGGCCGCTGCTCGCTCGCCACCGAGCTTTTCGACCGCCGCGTTCGCCCAGCCCGGTGCGGCAATCACGGTGTCCTCGACCAGCGCGACCAGCCCGGTTGTCGCCAGCTCCACGGCCCGTCTGCGTTTCGATGGAATGTCTAGGCTGTCGGCTCGTCCGACCACGCGGCCGGACGCATCTGTGATCGTCCCGCCGCGCTGAATGATGAGTAGGGCAGGTGCCTGCGATCTCGCAGCTTCCACGCAGCGCGCGAGCGCCTCTCCTCCGACGAGAGCGACGATGATGACGGTGAGGTCGTCAGCCACTTCCGGACAACTCGATAAGGCGGTCGCGGGCGGTCGCCACGGCAATCGCCTGCTCGGCAGTGATCGGAGGCGCGACCGTCCGCGGTTCTCGAACTGCCCGGTAAAAGACATCGACCAAGTTCGTCAGTCCGGGATAGGCCAATTCCGACCGGATCGCGCGGAGGACGAGGTTTCGCCCGGCAGCGAACAGCCCCAGCCCGTCGCGGATGAATGGCGCGGCCATCTTCTGCGCCCTCGAGACATTTCCGGGCAGAAGGACTGCGTAATCGTGAAAGTTGTCGAGCTCGACCGTGCCCCGGTCTGCCGTCACTGTCGTTCGGAAGCGGGTTGGGCGTCCGCTCATGCTCATCGCGATCGTCAAAGCGACATCTCCGGACTGGGCAAACATCTGCCATTCGCCCGGGCCCGTCCGGAAACAGGACCATTCGAGCGCGCCGACATCGGAAGTCGGGAGGAGCGTCTGAATCATCGCTAGCGGATGCGGCAGAATTTCCCCGACCAGCTCGTCGAGATCCATTCCACCGCGATCTGCGCCGGCCGAGCAGATGTCGAAAGCGATGTGCCGAACCGGGCCGAGCCGCGGAAAGCTTTCGATCGCCGAACAGACGCTACGCTGGAACGCATATTGGTGGGTTGGGCAGGCGAAGCGCCCGGCCGAAGCGAAATTGTCGAGGACGAGCCGCGTGTCCTCGGCCGTTGCTGCGAGCGGCTTTTCGATGAGCGCGTGAAGTCTCGCGTCGGCAGCTAACTGGGCGAGTTCGACGTGTGTGCCAGCCGGCGTGCAGATGTGAACGACATCCGCCTCGCTGGCTCTGACGGACTTACGGAAGTCGGCAAACGGCCTGGCAGATCTGAATTGACTCGCAAGCGACGACGCAGCTTGCGCATCCCGATCGACGATGGCGACGATCGCTGCACCAGCGGCGGCCGCGGCGCGCGCGTGATAGCGTCCCATCAGCCCTGCACCGACGAGAATCGCGCGCGATGGCCTTTGGGGTTCGGAGCTCCCTTCCTTCGTCACGGCCCAACACTACTCCGCCTGCAGTCGCCTCGCACTCGTAACAAGTTGTTGCGCGTGCCTAAAGCAAGTCAGCAAGTCGCGGTGCTGGCACCGGTTTGTCCCAGAACGGAACTGCAAGCGCTTTACGCGGTTAGCCGTTTGTGGAGGGGAGAATGCCGTTGAACCGTTCAATGCCTTTGCAACTGTTGGCAGCGCATGCCTTCCGTCTCAGCCTGTATCTCGCCTACTGCTCAAGTCTCCTTGACTACCTTAAGACAACCGCCGCTGGTGAGCTCAACGCCCGCCGCCGGATCCTCGGTTAGCGGCCCGGCCGAGGAGTTGCGTCTCCTGTTTTCAACGCCTGTCCGCCTCATGGAAGTTGATCGTTAACGGCCCCGGAGGGGCAATGCTGGTCCTATTCGGTGAGATGGAGAGCGACTTCTCCAGGCCGGGAATTGAGCGGAAGCTATTCCTTCAAGGAGTTGTTCGACGTCCGAACGTTGGGTAAAGATTTCAGAGGCGGTCAGATTATCGCGGGAATGCATGCATTTACGGATTGATAGTGAATGAAACTCAGATCCGCCCCGCAACCGCGACCAAGACAAGCGCATCGGGCGACAACGATAGCGGCGCCCTCGGCTGAAGAAGCAGGCACTCGCCAATCGAGGCTCCTTCGGTACCGGAGGAAGCGGATCCGTGAAGCGGCATTACCCATCGTTGCCGCGATGCCAGCGATTGAGGAATGCCTTCGGTTGAACTGGCGCGAATCACACTGAAACTGGCCTCATCGACTAGAATACGATCATTGGAGGTGCTCGAGTTGATTATCGAGTGGCCGACGTACGGCTTCCGTTGCGAAACGCTGACAGCGTCGTCGAGGTGGAGCTCGCGCGGCCGTCCGTAATCGTAAAGTCGGTAGGTCACATCGGCGTTCTGCTGTATTTCCATGAGTGCGATTCCGGCGCCAATCGCGTGGATCGTGCCAGCAGGAACATAGAAGAAATCCCCGGCCTCGACGGGCCGCCAGTCCAGCATCTGTTCGATTGAGCCATTGATTGCGGCCGCCCGCAATTCATCCTCCGTGACCGCTGCCTTCAGCCCCAAGCCCAGTCGCGCGCCGTCATCGGCATTGAGGATGTACCAAGATTCGTTCTTGCCGCTGGCCAGGCCGCGAGCGCGGGCTTCATCATCGCTCGGGTGGACCTGAACCGAGAGGTTTTCGCTAGTGAAGATGTACTTCACGAGCAGCGGCGGGTCCGCGAGTTCCGCATGAGTGAACCATATTTCGCCAACTCTCTGCGCTGAGGATGTACCGAACACGGGATCGAGATCCGTTCGACCCCATGGCTTTTCCACTGCGCTTCTCTGTAGCTTCACAATAGGTCCTTCCAATGCTCGCTTGGCGGATGGCGATGAGACGAATCCGAGCCGCGGTCCAGATGTTAGCCCTTTCCGATCTGAAACGATTTGGGACAGCGCAATCAATCCGGATGCGCCGAGGCCTGTATCAGCATAAAAGTCTGCAATTCTAGGTTAATTTTACAGTGCATAAGTCATTGACAGAATTACGATTGTCGGCAATTTGAACAATGGGGACGAGGTCGCGGTGAGGGTGGAGGATCGATGCTCGGAAGGTTGGCAGCTTTGGCCAGCGCCGCGTTGCTCACGGGCGGAAGTGCCTGTGCGATGAGCACTTCCATGCCATCGACTGCCGGTTGCCGCGTGATCGATGGTGAGCTCCTCCCTCCCAATTCAGGCGGTGAGACCGCTCTCTGCGACGCAATTGCGGTCGCCGCGGCTAAGCACGCTCCAGGCGTGGGCTACACCGTCGAAGTTCGGGTTCTGCCGAGATCGCGTCTGTCGGCGGCGATCACGATGAGCGACGGTCGCAAACTCCCGGAGAAGAACTTCGTGAGGATGGACAGGCCCTGTCGATGGGGGCTTTTCAAAGCTTTGCCTCGGCAATCGCGATGGAACTGGCGAAAGCCGGGTCCGGCAAATCATAGTTCCGGTGCTGAAGGAAACGGAAAGCACTTAGGAGCAATCTATTCGGAATTTGGTGTCGCCGAATAACCGGACAAATCCCGTCGGCGCTTGTGGGGAGCAGAGAACTTGGTCGATACTATCGCGGGCAATGCGTCGACGACCGCAACCATTTCGGTTGGCGGGTCAGTCACCAGCACGATTGACACGATCGGGGATCACGATTGGTTCCGGATAACCCTAACGGCAGGCCAAGCAATCACCGTTTCGCTGAACGGAGTGACGTTGAGCGATCCATACCTTCGAATTCTGGATGCTGGTGGGAATGTCGTCTTCAAAAACGATGATTTCGGGGGTCTCAACTCGCAGATAAGCTTTCAGGCGACGCAATCGGGGACTTACTACATAGATGCCGCTGCGTGGGCGGATCCGCAAAATCCAAATGCCAGTTATCCGGGCGTTACCGGCGACTATCAGCTGAACGTCACCGCTTGGACCCAACCTCCCGTTTGGACCAATGATCAGATCGCCCAGCAGTTGGTTTCAGGTTATTGGGGCGACGGCATGCATCGCTTCGTCCTAGACCAAACTAGGACGATTACAGTCAACATCAGTGGAATCTCAGACCTGAACGGTCAGAATCTCGCTCTGACAGCTCTTCAGCAATGGAGCAGCATCACTGGCATCAATTTCGTCCAGACTTCCGGTGCAGCGCAAATCACTTTCACCGATAATGATCCGGCAGGGGCGCATTCACCGATTCCAACTACTCGGGCGCAGACATATCGGACTCGCACGTCAATATCGATGCTGGTTGGCTGTCGACGTACGGCTCAAGCGTGGGGGGCTACGCATATCAGGCCTATCTTCACGAAATCGGGCACGCACTCGGTCTTGGGCACGCCGGGAACTATAATACGACTGCAAATTATCCGTACGACGCGCTTTACCAGAACGACGCCTGGTCGACGTCGGTCATGTCGTACTTCAGCCAGACCGAGAACACCTACTTCGCGGGTCAAGGCTTCGACAGCGCGTACCTGGTTACGCCGATGGTAGCCGACATACTGGCTATGCAGCAGATGTACGGGTTGTCGACGACCACCCGAAATGGGGACACGACCTACGGCTTCAACTCAAATGCGGGCAATCCGTATAACGCTGCGGTTCTCTTCAATGTCGCCTACACCATCTTCGATACTGGCGGCACGGATACGATGGATTTCTCTGGGTACGACGTCGCCCAGGTACTCAATCTGAATGCCGAATCATTTTCGAGCGTCGGTACTCTCGATGGAAATGTCAGCATCGCCCGAGGGACGACCATCGAGAATGCGATCGGTGGCGGAGGCAATGACAGCATCATCGGCAATAGCGTCGCAAATGTACTGACTGGCGGCGATGGCAGCGATACGATCACCGGCGGCGCCGGCAACGACACCTTCCGGGATTTAAAGAGCGGCCTTAACGGCGATACGATCACGGACTTCGGGGTTGGTGATAAGATCGTGTTCACCGATGCGGTTCTGAACGGGTTCACTTTCAACCTCTCCGGCAACACGCTTACCTACTCGGGCGGCTCGCTGACGCTGTCCGCGCCGGTCAGCGGAACGATAGTTGCCAGCGCTGCACAGGGGGGTGGGGTTCAATTGGCCATCCAAGTGACGCCATTCAGCGCCGAGAATTTGGTACTGACCGCGTTTGGTTACAGTGCAGGCGGCTGGACTTCGGACGATCGCTATCCGCGCGAGATGGCCGATGTGAATGGTGACGGCCGCGCGGATATCGTCGGATTTGGCAACGACGGGGTCTTTGTCGCGCTCGCTAACAACAGCGGCTCATTCCTGCCGTCGCAAGTCGCTTCACTTAACTTCGGTTTCAACCCGGGTGCGGGAGGCTGGACTTCGGACAATACCTATCCGCGCGAGTTGGCCGATGTGAACGGCGATAATCGCGCCGACATCGTCGCTTTCGGTGAGGGTGGCACCTATGTCGCGCTGGGGCAGGCTAATGGTACGTTTGGGGCGACCTTCGTCGCAACGGGCCAGTTCGGACATTCGGTCGGAGCCGGGGGATGGGCTTCGGACGATCGGTACCATCGCGAATTGGCTGACGTGAACGGAGACAATCGGGACGATATCGTCGGATTTGGCAATGACGGCGTCTACGTTGCTTTGGCCAATTCCAACGGGACGTTCGGCGCTGCCCAGGTCGCTTCGGTAAACTTTGGTTACAACGTGGGTGCCGGAGGCTGGACCTCGGACAACATTTATCCACGTACGCTTGCCGACGTGAACGGCGATGGTCGAGCGGACGTCGTCGCGTTCGGTGAGGGAGGCACGTATGTTGCGTTGGGGCAGACAAACGGCACTTTCGGAGCGGCCTTCGTCGCGACTGGCGAATTTGGTCGGTCGGCGCCGGCTGGCGGCTGGACTTCGAACGAGGTCTATTATCGCGAACTTGCGGACGTAAACGGTGACGGCCGTGCCGACATTGTCGGCTTTGGCCAGAGCGCGGTCTATGTCGCTCTCGGCCAGCAGAACGGCACCTTCGCTGCTTCCCAGGTCGTTTCGGGGAACTTCGGGGCCGGTCCCGAGGCCGGAGGATGGGGAAGCCAAGACACCTTCCCGCGGCACCTCGCCGACGTCAACAACGACGGCTTCGTTGATATCGTCGGATTCGGGGCAAGTGGCGTTTATGTCGCGTTATCAAACTCGGACTACTGGCTCTAAGACTTTGCTGAAGGGCGGGCTGCTTTTCGAGGCTCGGCTTTCACAGTGCCTTCAAACCTTCTTTGGAGTGGTGGGCGTCCGCTTCACACCACAAGCAACGCAAAGACTTAGTGAGGAAATCTGTTAAACGATGCCCCATTCTTGCTGGATGTAACGCGGCTTGTTTGGCGCCGATGGGTCGGCCGGCACCCACGGGTGTCGACCGGGTTTGCCTAGCCTATCTCGAACACTTTGGGACCCAGGCCCAAGCCGTGGTTCAGCACAAATACTATCGCGGCATCCTTGACGTCGATGCGTCCAAAGCTCTGTTTTCCTTACTTTCCGAAGGGTCCGATAACTTTCGAGGCCGGCTTGCTTTGGGAGCTATTCGTCGTGGGATGTCAACGGCTTGCGGGGCGCGGCGGCGGCCCTATCTGAACATAGGGCATACAGGCCTCAACGACCCAGGCTTTCGGCGTTGGGTCGTCAGTTCCGATGTCAGGCCGATCTACTTCGTTCACGATCTGATACCGATTACGCATCCGGAATACTGCCGCGCCGGAGAGGCTCGACGCCATGCATTGCGGATGCAAACCGTCCTGGAAACTGGCGAAGGCATTATTGCGAACAGCCAGGCGACGCTCGATGAATTGTCCATCTTCGCCCGGCGGGAGAACCTGCCCAATCGACCGGAGATTGCCGCTTGGCTTGGGTCGACGAAACTACCGTGTAGCGAACCTAAGCTCTCCGCACGCCCCACGTTCGTCATGCTCGGGACGATCGAGGCTCGGAAGAATCATTTGCTACTGTTGCAGGTTTGGACGCGCTTGGCGCGGCAAATGGGGTCCGATTCACCTCGGTTGCTGGTGATCGGGCAGAGGGGCTGGGAAAGCGAGCAGGCAATTGATCTCCTCGAACGCGGCGCGTTCGGTGACTCTTTAGTCGAGATTGCCGGTTGCGGAGATGCGGAACTCGCAAGCCATCTTGCTTCGGCTCGCGCGTTGCTATTCCCAAGCCTGGCGGAGGGGTTCGGAATGCCGCTGATCGAGGCGCTTTCGGCAGGGGTGCCGGTAATCGCGAGCGATCTGGCCGTCTTCCGAGAAATTGGCCAGGGTATTCCCGAATTTGTCCATCCGCTGGATGGCCCAGCTTGGGAGCGTGCAATTCTATCTTATTCTGAGAAGACGAGCGTAGCCCGCCGCACTCAATTGGAGCGGCTGAGTAAATTCAAACCCCGACATGGACGGATCACTTCGCGAAGGTCGAATCCTGGTTGGCAGGGCTCTGAAAAGGGGATCTCCCGCAAAGCTTTTCGATCATGCTTTGAACAAGCGTCTTCACCGCGGACTCGCTAGCCAATCCTCCGCGGACCAAGCAGCGATCCACGATCACTCGACGGAACGCGCCGTACAGACCGGGGCACGGCGGCTCTGGGTCATCCCAGAAATCGTCAAGATGCCCATCGAATGTCAGGCCCGGGACATTGTAGACTGCATCGCCTAACGTGCAGACTGGCGTCCCTGCTGCCAACGCCAGCGTCGCCGAGGTACTGTTTACGCAAACCATGCCTTCAGCACCTGCGGCAAGATTGTCGAGGTCGCCGCCGTCAATGTAATAGACGCGGTCAGCGATCCCAAGTCCGTGCGCTCTCTTCTGAACAAAACGACTCCAGTTAAAGAACGACGAGTCGAGCGGATGCGCCTTAATGACCAGCCTTGCTTCGGATGGGGCGTGCGCAGCGAAGCTTTCCAATACGTAGGCGGCCGCCGCCGGCATGTCCGGAAAGGGAGAATGATTCCGAATCTGATAATCGCCGGAGAGCTGAAGTGGCAGAAGGAAGAACGAATGGCCATTTAGCCGATCCAGGGTCATGTCCGTCGTATTCCTGCGGCGCTTGGACCTCAGATATTTCCAACCCCATCCAACAGCCTCAAGCAGCGGAGATTCGGGCCGATGAGTGCGATGGAATGGATAGGCAATCCTTCCCAAATGAACGGCGACATAGTGTCGGGCAGAATCGCGTACCCGACGACGAAAACTCGATGTCACCGGCGGCAGGAAAGGCTCTGGAGGAAGTAACTGGGCTTGTTCGAAAAACCAATCCTTGTCTCGGCGGAGCCGCGAATATCCGTTCACGCCTTCAAGTTCGAGAGTCATCCAGTGTGGACGCAGATAGCCTTCTTCGAGCACGTGGGTTCGAATGCCTCTAAGCGCCGCAATCCGCCGCGCGGATACGTGATATGGGCGGCAATCGCCGAAGAGGAGGACATCAGTAATCTGGTGCTTACGAAGGAAGTTGTCGAAAAAGACGGGCCAGTCGCGGAAACGACCGCGAAAATTGGTTGCCGCTTCGGGCCAGTCGACGCTGTCACCCGCGCAGATGTTGATCCGCTCAACGAAGATTCCTTTGCCGCGCATGGATTGAGCGAGTTGATGAAAGAGCGGACCTGGCGGACCTTGGAGAAATACAAACGCGCGGTGATCGATTAGCCGAGATGCAGGGCGCGGGCGGACACGTTCCGACTTCCGCTGCTCAACGATGGCATCACTGGCCGGGCCGTGGAAGTCGATCAGCGGCTTGTTCATCGCACCAGTTCCCGAAAACGGCGCATGACCTTGCCTTGGATACGACGCATCGAAACTACTAGGCTATCCTGCGCGGCTGAGCCATCGACGAGGCGGCGAACCACGGTTTCTGCCGGGCAAGGAAGACCCGTTACCGGATCAAGATAGCGCGGATACAAAAGAAGCACTGCGGCAACGAGTTCGTCGAGCGACAGTTCGGTGCTGCGGCGAGCGGGAACGGGGCCAAGGTCAGTTGTGAGGCCCCAACCCGCGTAAAACGGCACTCCGTATGTAGTGACCAGTTTCTCGCGCATCAAAGCCTCGAACCCGGCGAGCGAGGTGTTGACGTGAACCTCGTCACACATCTGGATAAGCGGTACGATCGGTTGATCGATCACTACTTCGTCCGCGAATTGCAGAACCATTCGTTCCGGAATGGAGCCATTTCGGTGACCGGCGATGACGTCGGGATGAGGCTTGTAGATGATGAAAGCATCGGGAGCATGCTTTCGAACCCGAACAAGCAAGTCGATATTCGAATTCAGTCCACAGCCGCCTAGCAAAACGGATCGATCGTCTTCGACTTGCCCCGGGACCAGAATATGGCGGCGGGCTCGAGCGGGGCGGTCCAGCGGAAGTCCGCCGGCCTCGTACTTGCCGAGACCTGCGTTGACGATAACCTCTCGAAGGGATCGAGCACGTCCGAGCAGCTCCTCGCTGAAGACGCCAAACTGCAGTAAGTTTTCGAGTTCACTCGGCTTTGAAGGGTCGAAGTGAGGTCCGAGGCGATCTACCGTGATCGACAGTGGCGGGACGCAATCGGCACCAAGACCTTTCGACCGTAGAAAGCCATCCTCGACCTCTATCAATGGTGTCTTGGAGTGCTCCAGCGCCGCGGCGCTTTCGTTGGGCACCTTGGAGCGCCAGATCGCAACTGGTTGCCCATTGGGGCCATCCTTGGGTTCGTCAAATCTTACGGGGCCGGAGCCACTCCAAAGAAGTGGAGCGACGTTCTCCCGCTTCCAAAACGCAAAGCCGAGGGCACAAGATATAGGCCTGTTTGAGTCAATCAAATTGCGCCAAAAGCTGCAAAGCTCGATCGCGTCTTCGATGCCAAGGTCCGTGCCCGTGAATGGATCGGTGAAGATCGTGTTCCGGAGCGCCAGTTGCAGCCTGGAAGCCGCATCCCGCCCTCCAGTTCGAAGTCACGCGATTTGCCCCGGACGTAGGTAGGCACCCCTAAGATCGCTGCGATCGTCAGGATTTCGTTGTCCTCGTCGTTAGTGAACAAGCCCAGCGCCCCAGAGAGCATGTGCCAGGGATCACAATCGCCCGTTACGGTGAACCCGGTGTGTGGCGTTTTCTGGGTGCTCCAAAGCACGATAGGTGCATCGCTAAGAACACGTTTCGCAGTAGCGAGCGCGTCTGGCGTTCGTGCCAGCACATAGCTTGCTGAAAGTCGTGGTTGAGCTGCCCAGTACGTTCCGCCAACCCGCGCTTTACGGATGCGGTCCACGAGCGCTTCAACCCGACCACGTCCCAACTCAACATCCGCTGCCGGACGGGCGAGATTTGAAGTCATTGCGCCGGGAAAAGGCGGGATGCGCAGCAAGTGCCGGTTCTGGCTCCGCATTCGCCCCCCTCAACCCCGTCTTGAGCGCCGGAAATTTGGTCAAGCAGGGCTGCCCCGCCCCAGCACGAAGACGCTCACGTCGTAAATTATCGCGCACGCTCAAAGCGATAGCGGTGGCAAACGCAACCATGGTTCCCTCACCCGAGCCGCACCACCCCTAAAGCTCAAGTAGGTGCAGTCAAGGCCCTGCCCCGGACCGAGGGCTGACAACGCAAGCTAACAATAGGAATTACCAAAAGTTAAATGTGCAGATGTGTCCTCGATGCAACAAAATGAACGAAGCCACTAAAGATTTCCTGAACGGGCGGATCAAGGTCCGGAGATTTGCCAGTCTCAGTCAGATCGTTCCGTCGTCAGAACGTTATCGGGTGACCGACGTGCCCAAGTTCACGATAGTATAGGTCATCGATGAGATGATGTTCACGAACTTCACGAAGTCCGTGAGAGGTGCATTCGCAGTGTAAAGGACATCCTTGTTCTTGATCGGAAAGTTCTGCGCGACGAGGAAAGTCGCCGGATTCGTCATATCTACCCGATAGATCACTGGTACTCGACCATCAGGGTCGTTCTGGCTCCGGCCAACAGCGAAGGATCAAGAGCTCGCGGATCTTCAAATCGGAAGACAAATACACCTTTTACATCGGCACGATTGTCTTGCAGGCCGCCAACGCGGCCGAGGGCCTGAGAGAGGCTTACTTCAGTGGCTTCGAGCGGAACTTCTGCATTGCTTCCAGTCGCACCGAGGGCGGTGAACGTATAAGGTTGGTAGAAGACGGTTACGACATCGCCCGGCTCGAGAATGACGTTCTGTCGTGAGTCGCTCACGACTGTTCGGAGGGGCAGTGCGAGGGTTCGATCGCCCCGCGTGACCTGGACTACACTCTTTGCGATGGGCTGGGTCGAGCCGCCGGCTGTCGCAAGGACGTCAAGCAGGCGTTCGCCCTTTGCCGATAACGGAACGCGCCCGCTTTGCGCTACTTCTCCAAGTACCGTCACCGTTGAAGTGGCGTTTGTGACTCGGCGGACGACCACCTGGGGGTCATGAGCCTTGCCGCGGAGCCGAGCTCTGATATCGCGCTCGATCTCTTGCGGGGTCCGTCCAGTGGCCTGAACCGATCCGGCGAAGGGAACGGTAAGCCGGCCGTTCTGATCAATCATTTGCTGCGGAAGCTGAAGGCCGCTCGATACGGTGGTTGGCCGAACGGCGTCGTTGGTGGACAGTTGAGTGCTCTGGAGCGTGCCGAGGAAAAGCACGGCTGGGGCGCTTCGATGATGGAAATATCCACCACGTCGCCCGGCCCAATCACCGTCGGTTCGGCAACGCCTTCGCCGAGCGCTTGAGAGAAGAGGGGGTCTGGTTTGCATTCAAAACTTGACGCGCGACGGTATCGTTCACGTCGACGATCTTGATGCCCGCGGACTCGATCGTCTGCTCGCCAGCCTTCATGATCTGGTTTCTGGACGGCCCGGAGGCACCAACGGAGGCGCAGGCCGTCAGCGAGACTCCCGCCATCAGAATCGATGCTCTTCGAAAGTTGCGAATCGAGAAATTCAAGGACGCTCTCATGAGTTCACCTGTCGGCCAATTTACCCATAACTTGTTGATAAACGCCGACAGTTTCATCGACACATCGCTCCCATGTGTAATCCTTCACAACCTGAATGCCAGCTGAAATCGCTCGCTGTCTCCAAGGCTCATCCTCCAGCGCCCGAGCAATATCGTCTGCAAATGCGTCTATATCGTCGGGCTGGCAAAGCATTGCTGCGCCCTTCGTCACTTCTTCCAGGCACGAGGATGAAGCAACCATCGTTGGAACGCCACTAGCCATGGCTTCAAGCGGCGGCAAACCGAAGCCCTCGTAAATGGATGGAAAGACGAACAGCGTCGAACCTGAATATAGTGCGGGAAGATCTTCGTCCGGGACGAAGCCAAGCGGAATTACCCATCCTTCCCGCGTTCCCTCCCGGATTTCATCATGAAGAGTCTCATTCTTCCAGCCACTTGCGCCTGCGATTGCCAGGGGATCCGATCGCGCACGGGACGAGGCAGAAGTCGCCATGCGCGGAGGAGGCTTGCAATCCGCTTGCGAGGCTCGAAGCTGGAAAGAGTGAGGCCATAACCACCCGCCGGAAGACCGTGGCGCGCGAGGACCGCCTGCCGAACTTCCGCAGGCACGAGTCGAAAGTTGCTCGAAACCCCGAGCGGTATTGCGGTTACATGGTCGGGTGAAAATCCAGTAAAGTCGATGACCTCCCGGCGAATGGTTTCACAATCCGTGATAAGATGACTTGCCCTGTCGATGCTTGCGCGGAGGCCGCGTTCGAAAGCGGAAACTCGTTCGGTTGGATGAAGCTCGGGGAACCTGAAGACGGACAGGTCGTGGACCGTAACGACCCCCTGCTCCGCCCAATCCGGCAGGAAATAGTTAGGGCCGTGAAACAGGTTGATACGGTGTCTGGCTAAGGCTCGCGAGACCTGGCTGACGAGGCGATGACCCCGTCTGCGCCGTAGCTCCATACGCGTTAGCGTCTCGACATCGCTGAGGGTTTCGAGACCACGAAAAAGTGTCAAAGACCTGATCGAGCTGTGCCGCGGGAGCCGCCGCGCGAGCTCAAGCGAATATCGTCCGATGCCGGTAAGTTCAGGCTCAACGGCTTCGACTGAAAGACCTAATCGAATGGACAGGCTAGGCCTCAATCATCCACTTCAGCGTGGTTTCCAGTTGCGGCATTTCCAGATCGCCAATCGCCGCGACAAGCCGTTCGTTGTCTCCATAAAGGGTTTTAACCTCGTTGCCGCGAACCAGCGCGGGATCTGTCTCAATTTGTAGAGAATGGCCTGAGAGACGTTGCGCGAGCTCGATAACCTCGTTCAGCGTGCGCCCCTTGCCCGAGCAAACGTTGTATGTCTGGCCGATTGCTGCAGGGAGAGCGAGAAGACGCAGATAGCAATCCACCACGCCCCGGACATCCGAAAAGTCTCGCTCAACGTCCAAATTCCCGAGTTGGATCGTGGCTTCTCGGCGGCGGACATGATCAATGATTTTTGGGATTACGAAATCAGTCGATTGACCGACCCCAGTGTAATTGAACGGTCGCGTCACGATAATCGGCAGGCGGTCCATGAAAAGCTGAGCAACATATTCCATCGCCAGCTTGCTGATGCCATAGTCGTTCACTGGCTGCGGCGGAGTGTCCTCGCGCAATATGCCTTGTCGCTGATTGCCATAAACGTTCGCACTGCTGGCTAAGAGGACTGCGCCAGGCTGCACCTTTGCGTCGGTGAGGGCCTGGAGAAGATTGCGGCTACCAACCAGATTGGAATCGTAGATATCGCGGATGTTCGAGTGGGCGACGAACGAGATCCCGGCCAAATGAATGACCGTGTCAGGTTGCACCCGTTCCACAAGTCTAGTGAGCGTATGCAAGTCGGTCAGATCAACATCATGCAAATGCAGATTATCGGGAGACGGCCCAGCCACGCCGGGCCGGGCCGTACCATGAACCTCTACTCGCCGCTCGACCAGGCGAGGCACAAGGTAGCGCGCCGTGAAGCCATGGGCGCCAGTAACGAGCACGCGTTTCATCTGCGCTCTATGCTAGCGGGGCGATCAGGAATTCAACCGGCACGCGGACAATCAAAACGAATAGCCGGTCTGAACCCGCCTCAGGTCTGCCTCGACCATCATCCGGCAAAGTTCTTCTAGTGCGGTCTTCGGCTTCCAGCCTAGGGTTTCGGTCGCCTTGGACGGATCGCCGATCAACAGCTCAACTTCCGCTGGACGATAGAAACGTGGATCGATCCGAACTACGGTCTTGCCGCTCGCCGTGTCGATCGCTGTCTCTTCGCTCTCCTTGCCGGAGAATTCGATGCTGATGTCTGCGGCCTTGAACGCCATCGTGACAAAGTCGCGGACGGTCTCGGTGCGATTGGTCGCAAGCACGAACGTATCTGGTTCATCCGCCTGAAGCATTCGCCACATGCCGTCGACATATTCCTTAGCGAAACCCCAATCGCGCTGAGCGTCGAGGTTACCAAGCGCAAGGCTCTCGATCTTCCCGAGCTTGATCCTGGCGACGCCGTCCGTGATCTTGCGAGTCACGAACTCGCGACCACGAAGCGGGCTTTCGTGATTGAATAGAATGCCGCTGCTTCCAAAAATGTCGTAGCTCTCGCGGTAGTTGACCGTAATCCAGTGCGCGTAGAGCTTGGCGACGCCGTAAGGGCTGCGCGGATAGAAGGGCGTCGACTCGTTCTGCGGGACGGCCTGAACCTTCCCGAACATCTCAGACGTGCTTGCCTGATAGAAGCGGATGCCACGATCGACGATCCGAATTGCTTCAAGTAGGTTTAGTGCACCTACACCCGTTATTTTCGCCGTTGCCACAGGCTGGTCGAAGGAAACGCCTACGAAGCTTTGAGCTGCGAGATTGTAGACTTCCTTCGCGCCAGTTTGCTGCAGTAGTCGGATAGAGGACGCGAGATCGAGCAAATCATGTTCGACCAGGTGAAGATTCGCGTGATCGGCGATCCCAAGCTCCTGGATGCGCCAGAAATTAACCGAACTCGTACGGCGATAAGTGCCGTAGACCTGATAACCCTTTTCAAGAAGCAGTTCAGCAAGATACGCGCCATCCTGCCCAGTAATTCCAGTAATGACTGCCGTTTTCATTCGAACTGGACGCCTTTACTCAAAGATAAATGATAAATGAATGTGGATAAATACGCAGGCAGGAGCCAGCGACTTACATTCAATTTGAATTGAAGTAGGATTCATTCATCCTGCCGCGCGGCGATAGCAGATCGTCCCGGAACGTCAAAGCACTTCGTCCCCAACTTTAAGACGATCGGACGCGGGCGGGCACACCGAGAGCAGTGACTAGGTCGGGCAGGTCGCGAACGACGACGCTTCCCGCCCCGATCATGCAGTCTGCGCCAATGGTTACGCCCGGGATCACGGTCGTGCCGGCCCCAGGAAAGTGCGATTTCCGATCTTGACGCAGCCCGCCAACGCGCTGCCCGGAGCCACATGCGCCGCCGTTCCAACCACGCAGTCATGATCCACCGACGCATTGGTGTTGATGATCGCAAGATCCTCGATTTGGGCGTCGGCATTTATGACTGCCCCGCCAAAAATGGCGACACCTCGACCTAACTTTGCAGTCGGAGATATCGAGCAATTGGGGCCAATAGCAGCCGGCAATTCGAAGCCTTCATTGAGCAAATCTTCCCCTCTGGCCTGGCGAAGATTGTTGTTACCAAGCGCAACGAATGCGTAACGAATTCCCGCTGACCTTAGGTCCGGAAGTATTTCATCTCCTCCCAACAATTCAGCGCCGACCACGGTTCGAGGAGAGGGGTCGAAGTCCGTGCAACCAATCACTCGCCAGCCGGAGAACCTAAGGGCCTCGATAGCAACCTTCGCGTGTCCTCCAGCGCCAATGACCACCACAGCACTGTCAAGGTCGGATCCCAGACTGTGAATCACTTCGGACTTCATTATTCCCTTCATTTCTATCGATGCGCCGAAGAAAGTGCTGCGCTCGCATAATTTCGGGCCACGTTCGACCAGTCCGTCCCCTGCAATCTGGAGTAGATGTCTTGCTGCGCCGTCAGCACGTCCACTCGGGACTCCATTGTCTTGCAAATCAAGTCTGCAAGCCCGTCACAATCATTCGAGTCAAAGCAAAACTGCGAGATCGAGGGCTCGCTCTCGACAAGTTCAGCGATGTGCGGGCCCAGGGCCATAATGCAGGGCGTACCTACGCTCACGGCTTCATAAAAAGGGAACGGAGCGTGCCCGCCCTCGTAAATCGATGGGTGCACAGCTAGCGACGCGCAATGCAGGAACGCCGCATGAGCCTGCCGCGGAAGGTCCGGGATGGAGACGACGTCAAACTGGGCTTGGGCTTCCTTCACTATTTTCGGAAGCACAGCCCATCGCTCAACGTACGACAAAGGGGCCGTAGTCAGGAGTTTCAAGCTCTTCCGGCGTTCCCTCACCAGAACCTGAATAGCGCGGCCTATCAGCTGGATGTTCTTCGTTACCCGATCCTGAGTTGAAACCGCGACATATGGAACTTCTTCGAACGGAAAGTCGCCCAAATACGAGTCATTGCGGTTTCGGCACTCCTCTCGGAGGATTTCGGCTGCCTGTCGGAGGCTTTCCTGGGTTCGCTGACGACCGTCCATGAAAGGAAGAAGCGGTTTCAGGTCCGGTGCTGCATGGGAGACCACTCTGAGGCGGTCGGCCGGGAAATTAAATATTCCGCCGACATGCTCGCGAGCTACGTGGTTCGAAAACGTGACCACGGCCCGGGCACGCGCAAGCAAGTGTCGAACGTCATTTTCCCACCGAAAATGAGCTCCTTCTTCACCCCACGCGTCATCGCCGAACTGGTGAAAAACCTTAGGAATTGCGTCGGGGAATATTACCGTAATCGGAGCGTTGAGTTCTCCCGCTTCGGCGAAATTTGGAAAGAGACTTAGCCAACCTTCGACATTGACGTATTGATTGGCAAAAGTCGGCAAGTCGGAGATATCTCCACCACGTGTCGAATAATCACGAGGTGAGTGGAGCGTAAAATCACGGCCGATTTTGGCATTCAAGGTACGGAGGTCCGATTCGGCCGCGTCGCGGATACTATCCGGCAGGACTATCCTAAATACGTGAGTCCCGGCTTGCGCAATTCCTTCGACGAGAAAACCTAGAAGCCTCGTCATCCCCTCATTGGTCCAACGACTTCCGTCCGGCCATTGGGCCCAGATACCAATCGCCGGCCGGTCGTTGTTCATGGAGATTCGATCGATCATCATCAGCAGGCCGACCTTGCGACAACGCCCGAGAGCGCTGCCTGAGCATATTCTGTCGCTACTTCCGACCAACTGCGTTGAACCAGTCGCCCGAATACCTCCGCCTGCGCTTTGACATAGGTCTCGCGGTTCGAAGCTACGTCCACGATCAAATCCGCCAATCGATCGATATCATAGGGGTCGTACACAAAAGGTTCGATCGTCGGCTCCGTTTCGAGCAGCTCATCGATGTGTGGCCCTCGAGCGAGAAGGCTGGGTGTACCGACGCTGGCCGCTTCATAGAAGGGAAGTGAGCCGATGATTCCTTCAAAGAAGCTGCTGTGAACAACAACAGTCGCGCAGTGGAAAAGCGCTGCGTGAACGTCTCGCGGCAGGTCTGGCAGTGACATTAGATCGTGGTGGAACTGACCACGCCGAACAATTTCCGGAAGCTTTGTCCACGTCGCCCCGACGTGAAGGTGTGCGGTCATGAACAACTTCAAATTCCCGCGCCGTTCGCGAACTACTCTCCGCACTGCTTCAGCGGTCAGCCCAAGATTCTTCGTCGGCCGGTCCTGCGTAGCAGCCGCAACGAAATTGACTTCCTCAAATGGAAAACCACGAAGGTAATCTAGACTCTGCTCGGTCGCATGCTTCCGCAAAATATCCGCGGCCCTTGAGCGGCTTTCGGCCGTCTGCTGTCGGTTTGTGACGAAAGGCAGAAGTGGAGCGAGATCCGGTGGCGCCAACGGTATCACGCGGACTTTCTTCAAAGGAACGTCGCAAAGGGGGCCAGCATGCCGTTCGGCGACGTGCCTGGAGAAGGTGATTACCGCAGCGCTCTCGGCCATGACGTTTGTGGCGGTGCGTCGCCACTTCGGCCAACTACCGTCCGGCCCCACGCATTTTCTTCATTCCAGCCAAGCGGGAAGTCGTAGGGCAGGGCATCCGGATAAAGCGTCGCTTTGGGTTTGGTGAGGTGCAGGGAGCCGGAGAAATGAGGGAACGTAACGATCCAAGCCTCAACCGGCACGTTCCGATTCGCGAAATCGGCGAGCTCGGAAAGTGCTTCCCCATGCGCAGGTGCAGGCGGCTCCCAGACAACCCAGTCCCGGTCTTCAACCGCAGAGAGCTGCCGCAAGTCCTCCCTTACAGTTTCGCCCATCCCGTGCGGAACGAGGATGTGGAAAGTGTATTTGCGGCCCGCCGCTGCGCCTTCGATAAGGAAGCCTACGACGCGCGAGACGCCCTCGTTCGCCCAGCGCGCGCCCGGTCCGAGCTCAGACCAAATCCCGACCGGGACCCGCCCTTCAACCCCACCGTGGGGATCCAGCAGGCGCTCAAGGAGTGCTCTGATTTCAGCACGCTTCGACGTGAGGTCCTGGGGCCTTGTGCCTACTGCCGGCGTATCGATTCGCTTCTCAATTTCATGCAAGGCGTCTGCTATCGCGAGCGGATTGTTCAGTTCATAAAGAACGGAAGGTATTATTTCGGACTGCAGGGGTTCTCGGTTCGCGCCGTAATTGGCGCCAACGAATGGAATGCCAATCTCCGTCGCGAGCGATGGTGCCTCGCCTTCGCCGCCAGCGAGGCGACTTGACCAGATTGCGGAGGTCCGCCGGAGTAATCTTATGAGTTCCCGCTCCGAGCCTACGGTTTCGCTCGGAAGGCCGTAGAGAAAATCCGCGACCGACTTGGGCAGCCCCTCTTCGTAGAACAAGGAGGCGTCAGCACCCTTCGTCCGAACCGCGTCGATTACGAGAAGAGGCTCAAGCCCGCCTCCCTCGGAAATATAGGTTCGCAATCCCTTGGCGGCATTCTCTACGTCACTGATCGCTGCAGATTGAATCAGCCACGCGAGGGCCTGGGATCGATTGCCGACAGGATCCGAAGGTTGAGCGATACCGGTGTCCAGAAGCTTCGGGAAGAGAGACACTTTCTCTCGGCGAACGCCCGCAAATCCGACGATGTCCTCGATCGTGAAAGGATCGGCGGTCGCGACACCGGCCTGTCGCCAGATTCGGAATGCATCGGTCTGCCTGGTCCAATATTCGTCGTCGATCGACTTGGCTGCGATCTTTGGAACGATCCGTACAGCCAGGTCTGGGCAGTAGAACAAGGTCGGAACGAGCGGCAGAACGGCGCCCAATCCAGGATCCGCGAAGACGATCTGGACATCGCAGTCCTGAAAATTCCAGCCCCAGTCGCGGGGAACGACGACGTCTTCGATACCGCTTAGATCGAGTGAGGGCGATAGTTTCGCGAACATACGCCGGGCGTTCTCAACCGGCACGGTCTCCCACTTGAGATGCCGGACAATCGCGCTCGGCTCGACTCCGCGTAGCTCACGCTCGATCGCGCGCCAGCCCTCCTCGGAGTCCTCCGGCACTCCGATCGCAACCGACCAGGATGTGCCGTCCGCATCCTCAATGCCGGCGATTATCCGCGACAACCGCTGGGCGCGGCGAAGGAGACCCAAGTCAACTGCCGACGGGAGCAGTACTCCGACTTTCATTCGTTATGGGTCCAACGTTGAGCGAGCGTGAGGCTAAGCGACTGCGACGTCGCGTTGCGCAAGAACTTTCAGCAAAGCGTCGGACACCTGCGCAACCTGATCGTCCGATAAGCCCGGATACGATGGCAAGGAAATTCCCCGGGCCGTGATGTCTTCGGCGACGGGGTAGGGCTTGTCCGAACGGTACATAGGCATCTGATGCGCACAGAAGAATACCGGGCGCGTGTCTATTCCAAGATCGGTAAGTCCGGCCATCACCTGATCGCGGTCGGCGCCCTTGGGAAGGAGCAGCGTGACGAGCCACTCGCTGCTCTTTACATAGGGCGCGACGCTCTGGAACTCGACGCCCGATCCTCCGAGTGCGTCGCGGTACATGCTCGCGATACGCGACTTGCGATCGAGGATTGAGTCGATGCGTTCCATCTGCGCTGTTCCAATCGCGGCGCAAATGTTCGTCATGCGATAGTTGAAGCCAAGCTCATCGTGCCAGTAGCGCCGTGTGAGCGACTGTCCCTGGCCTTTGACCTTGCGCAGCCGCAACGCGAGCGCGTCGTCGTTGGTTGCCACGGCTCCGCCTTCGCCCGTCGTAATGGTCTTGTTTCCAAAGAAAGAGAAGGTTGCGACATCGGCGGTGGTTCCGACATGATGATCGCCGATACGGGTGCCAAGAACCTCCGCACAATCCTCAACGATCTTGATCCCATTCGAACGTGCAATCTCGTTGATACGGGAATCGCAGACGCCGCTGTAGAGATGCACAGGCATTATGGCCTTCGTGCGCGGAGTGATCAGTGCTTCGACCTGATCGGGATCGAGAAGCCAGTCTTGCGGTCTCACGTCTGCCAACACCGGTGTGGCGCCCGTCTGCTTAATGGCGTTCACCGAGGCAATGTAGGTGAACGTCGGGACGATCACCTCGTCGCCCGGTCCCACATCGAGGCAATGGAGCGCCAGATGGAGAGCGACGGTACCATTTGAGACGGCGACCACATGCCGCGTGCCGATAGTATCGCGCAAGGCGGTCTCGAATCGATCGATGTAGGGACCAAGACTGCTGATCCAGCTCGTTGCGACAGCGTCATCGGCATAACGACGCTCGTTTCCTCTAAGATCAGGCGAATACACAGGAATCATGTCAATTATCCAACGCAGAAGAAGAGAAATCCGACCTGGTGCGGCTAACCAAAAGCTTTAGGCCTGGCAAACGCAATTGCCGTCATTCGGGGATGATTGTTCGGCTAATCTTACGAATTTGAGCCATGGCCATTAGAAGGATGACCGAATTGCAAAGCGCCATATATCCCATGTCGTAGTGCGCAATGACTCTCGATCCGAAAAACCCCTCTCTGAGATACTCCACGCCGTTCACCATCGGGAGGTAAAGGATTAAGTTCTGAGCCTGCGGTGGTAGGACATCCACAAGGAAGGCAGCGCCCGAAAGAGGGAACAAGAGGTAAGATGCGGGGTGCCACAGTTTTTCGACGATCTCTGAGTCTTCGGAAAGACTGCCCAGAAAGAGCGCGAGGGAGACACCGAACCATGCAAGCATGATCCACCCCAGAACACCTGGAGTAAATCTTCAGGGGCTGGATCAGACCGATTGCAATGAAGACAACCGAAAGAACCACGAAAGACGTGGTCGCGCCTCCGCCCTCCAGGATTAGGCGGGACACGTAGATGTCCATAACCTTGACGTTGCGATGATACATCAAGGCCAGGTTTGGCTCGACCGCTCCGATGCAGCGTGAAGGCATGTTTCGCCAGAGGAGCACACTGGAGTATCCACTTAGCGCGAATGCGGCGATCGGCAGGTTGGAGCCGTGAAGATTCTTGGTGATGGTCCAAAGCGCGGTAACGCCGAGCGTAAAGATCATCGGCTCGACGAACATCCACATGAAACCGATGTTGTGACGGCCGAAACGGGTCAGGATTTCGCGCATCAACAATGCGTGAATGATCCGCCCCTCGACCCGCATCGAGTGTCCGGTCCCATAGATGGCGCTCATCCTTCCGCGCCGTCCTTCTGTTGTCATTACAGTCTCTTACCAAAATTGGAGGAAGCGACTTCCAGTTGCTCGCTCGATATCTTTGTTTCAGAGTTTGAGCACGAAGAAGCTGTTCACGTGCAAACTCGACACGAATTCAAAGCCCAGCTCGAGAAGCTTGCCCTTCAGCAGTTCTATCCCAACCTGACCATGCTCAACACACAGGACCTTCGGAAGGACGGCCGCTCCTGCCATTCCGTCGATAACCGCGATCTCATGTCCTTCCACGTCGAGGACGAAAAGGTCAATGTTCCCAGCGGTCTGCAGAATTTCACAGTCGCGCCAGGCGCAGGTTTGGACCTGCCATTCTGTCACAAGCATCCTCTCTTGGGAGATTTCAGCTGCCTGAGCCGGCTGATGCTCTAGCGAGCCCCATCCCAGAAAATCCCCGTGAACAGCGTCGCTGACGTGTCGAAAAGTTGCGGTGCCAGAATTCCGTGACAGTGCGATTTGAAGATTCGTCGAGTTCGGCCTCTGTTTCTCCAGCAACGGAAATATGACCGGCGACGCCTCAATGTTCACGCCAGTCCACCCCAGCGATTCTTCAAACATCAGGCAGCTGCTGTCGTAGACACCGTCGAAGGCTCCGCACTCAACGAAGAATCCGGGATCCTTCTTCTCGATGAAAAACGTCTCCCAAAGGTATTGGTCGAGGGGAGGTTCGAACTGGCCGTGGAAGCGCACGACGTAATGCCCGATCAGCCGATCACCGCGGAACGCCCGGCCTTCTTCCTTGGCGACGGCTTTCTGGATGCAGCATTACCTTCGAACATCCGCTCAACAAGCTCCTTGAGCGACGCCCGAAACAATACGGTGTTCACGCCGCCAACCTTTCGAGCGGGCAATCTCTTGGACTTCAATTCCATGGCGCGGATTTTCGTCGCCGCCTCAATCGGGTCGCGGGCGTCAAAGAAGGTGCTGCCTACCTTGAACTGCTGGTCGATGAACTCAATCTGCGGATACGAACTAGATAGCACCGGCGTGCCGACACTCGATGCTTCGATGATCGAGAAGGTCCCGTTGTCGTAGATAACGTTGTGCCAGAGGAACTGAGCATCCTTCAGCAACGACAGATAAGTATGGTCGCTCAGATAGCCAAGAACCTTCACATTATCGTTGTACGAGGTCCACTGCCGGAGTTCCTTGTAGACCTTTGCATGATATGGGCTCTCGAGCTGGCCCGGAATCAGCATGTCCGTCACTGGGCCGCATATCAGACACTTTAGCTGTCCACCCAAGGATTCGTAGTAATGACGAAGCGCCCGAAAGGCAGCTACGTGGTTCTTATGGGCCGACGCATTCGTCACCCATAGGAAGTACCCGCGACGTTCGACCTTGAACGTCTTGTTCGAAATCAGGTCCATCAGCTCGTATGACTGCCGGGCGGGCTTCCCGGGGCCGCGTTCGGTGTCCTGGCGGTCGGCGATGTCCATCGCAAACATCGGGAACAACATGGTCTTGTCCGGGTCAGCGCCCGCGTAATGCAATGTGTCCTTGAGAGTTTGTTCCGTTGTCGAAAAAACGCACGCAGCTTCCTTGATGGCGGCGCGCTGATGCCGATCCATCTTCCAGGGCGGAGCCTGATAGTTGGCTCCGGCGTCGCTGTAGATCTCCGGCACGTATCGCTGGATCAAATCTGCGATGTAGACCGAGTAAGGTTTGCGGCTGACGAAGACCCCTTCGAAATAGAGAGCCGACAGCAACACATAGGCGTCGACCTCGCCGATCGTCCCCGTGTCTCCGTAAGGGAGGGTCTTGGCGGGCGTTACCAATGGTAGCCCGCTAAGGCGCTCGACCTTGTTGGGATCCACGTATCGAGTGTCGTACAGATCGACGGCCTCGTACCCGATTTGCTCCACAGTCACGCCTCTGTTGAGTAGATACGCCTCCGTGCACTCATACTCGGCAGGAACCCCCAGAATTACGCGGAAGCGCGAGCCATCGACTTCTATCTCATCGAGTGCGTTGCAGATCGCCGCCGCGACACGGAAGAACCCACCCTTCCACGGGTGGGGCATGACGACCATGATCGTCTTGTCGCGGTAGTCGATGTGGGTCGGTACGAAACTGGACACAAATCCATCCTTATTTGGAGGAACATTCGAGAGTGGGCCGGAGAAAATCAGCTTAGGCTCTGTTCGAAATCGGGATGCAATGTCGGGCTACGGAATAAACTCGCTGCCCTCGCACTGACTGCCGAGCCGCTCTTCAGCGCTTTGCCGCCGATTCTTAGTTCGGGAATGATGCCCTGGTTCCAGGTCAGCCTTACCCAGCCAATGCGCTGAGCGCCGCCCAAAGCCGCGACGACTCCCGTTTGCTGGGCGACTTCCCGGAATATTTGCGGCAAGCCTTCGAGTCCGTCGAAGCGGAAAGTATGGCTGTCTGCGACTCTATACTCATTGTTCAGCCACGACCCGACTTCCGCGAAGAGGCCCAGGTCCGCCGGATTGAGGGTCGGTCGACGCTCGCCGATCCCAGCCAGGAAGTAGGAATCCCCTTTCGGATGATTGGATCCGAGATATGCTGCCCAATGTAATGCGGGCGCGTCCTCTCCGTCAGCTTCCGCACTGCGCTCCAGCTCGAAAGAACTCCACAGACGGGTCTGAATCAGCGACCCTGTATCGGCGAAGGCCTCATTCGAAGGCGCGGCGAACAGACCTTTCAGCAATCCCTTGCGGATCGGCGCAAAACTGCTTTGTCGAGAAGTTACGACAAATTCGGCCGATTGCGGTTTGACTTCGCGCGCCTTGTCAAAGGCCTCCGCATGAAGCTTGAAGAAATCCTTCAGACTGTGCTTGCGAAGCTGGGAAAGCACGTCTCGTTGTGCGCTGATAAAGTCGCTGCGCCGTTCCTCAACCTCGGCGACCTTGTCGATGAGCCCGGTCTGCGTCGCATTGTAGAAAACCCAGGGATGCAGGGCCGGATCTAGATAGTCCGCGTAAGCGCGACTGTACGGCATAATACAAGGGGTTCCGACGGAAACGGACTCTGCAAAGGGCAGGGGCAAGTTTCCTTCGAAGGTCGACGGGTGGATCGTCAGCCTCGCAAATTTGTAAAGGAGCGCATGCGTCGTTTCGCTCACCTTGCCCACGCTCATGAAATCGCCGAGCAGAAGTTTGGCTCTTAGGAACTGCTCGAGCGCCGAGGAGCCAGCGACGTCGACTAGCGCCGTCGTGAAGATCGAATATTGGAAATACCGTTCACGAAGGAGTGCGGCGTGCGCCTGCGCAAGACGCAGAAAACCCTTGTGCTCGCGATTTTGCGACGAGACGAAGAAGTAAGGGACTTTTTCGAACGGATAGGACGAAATGTGATGGAAGAAGAGCTCCGCGTGGGCAGGGGAGCACCATCGCCTCAGGTTTCCCTTCAACTCGTCGCGGATAAAGTCGCCGGCATCGCGCGGATCGGCGGAAGCTCCTTCCAGTGCAGGTAGCCCATCGATCGGCGAATTGAGGATCAGGGCCGATTGTTCGCGAGGAATGCCACAGAATTCGTGGCCGTGCTTTTCCTTTACGTAGGGCGATGTGAATATGAAGAAGGCGCCGGCAGAGACGAAGTCCTTCACATTGCTTTGGAATTCCAGGAACAGCTTCCGCGGGTAGCTTTGCGGAAACTCGACGAGAAGGAAGTCGTGAAACCAAACCAGTTTAGGCCGTATCAGGTATTTGGCCGAGCTCCACATGGGATTCGGGACCAGCCAAGTATCAACTTCAATATTGTTGGCGAAGCTCGCTTGGCGAACCGCCTCGTTGGCGTCGTGAACATCGGACCGGCTGCCGAATTCGTCGATTTCAACCTTTTCGCATAGCTCAGGCGGTAGATCGGAGAGAAACTCTCGAATTTCGCTTGCGAACCGCGCCGGAGCAACAAATCGGAAGCGCGTCCTCGTGCCGTCAGACGAGATGATGAAGCGCTTTATAACACGCCAGATACCTTCGTACGCCGCACCAAGGCGATCGACACCTTCGATCCAGATGCCGACTGTTCCTATTGATCGAGACTTCATTGGGCTCGCTTTATCACCACTTGTCAGCAGCGTGCGGCTTTCAGCGCCCCTCGTTTCACTGCTCTGACTCTCAGTCCACATTAAATTCTCCGACGCGTTGACAAGGTTCTGGCTCAATGGACTTTGAGCGTTGACCGAAACGATTGAATTTCTGCAGCATAGCCAGTCGCCCTCTTTAAGCGCTCCGGCATTGACCTCAGCTTCGTCGAGCTACCTTCTCACTGCCCTTAGGAGGAGGGATTCGCTTAAGCCGGTCCTCGATGCGTTTAAGCGAGGCTTCAACCCGCACCATTCTCATCAGCAGATGGTCGACCATTCCGAATTCCGTTCGGGCACCGACACTCGCTGACGGGAAGTTTGCATGCCGGTCTCTCGCGTCGACATCCGTCATTGTCCCTGCTTCAGGATTGATTGCGGCGAGATGATTCACGATCGCGCGTCGCGTTCGTTCTTGTCCAGTGTCTCCAGCGCGACCGGTAATCATTCGAACGATACCACCTGTGAAGGGCCGTATAGCCTGCCGATGTTTTCTCAGGGCATCGTCCAAGCCATCGACCTGGTGGTCCTGAGCGCGACCTTCTTGAGACTCGCTAAGTCGAAGCAGGATTGTGAGCTTCGACACACCGGACCTGATTTGGTTTAGGTAGTGAGTTCCTCCGTCAGGATCAGGTGCGCGGCCCAGCAGGGTCCAATAAGCCTTCTCGACGAACTCGCTGTCCCAACTGGACAGGAGTTCGGCAAGGTTATTGGCGCCCGGCTTCCTCTTCTCACTCATCGACCAGGCCTTTCAGTTTCGGTCTGGGTACTTGGAGAAATAAGTAGATCGGATAGCATCGCGGCTGCTTCGGTCCAGCTTGCGGTGCGGCGCAGTACAGCGGTTCCATCACGAGCATTCTCTTCCAACCAATTTACGATCGCATTGCCCAGTTGCGCCCCGGTGCGGCCTTCGAAGAAACTGACGCCCGGACCTTCAAGCTCACGAAAGACCGCGAGATCACGCGCGAGAACTGGTTTGCCGTGCGAGAGTGCCTCAACAATTGGAAGTCCAAAGCCTTCGCCCTCGCTGGCGACGAGCAATCCCGACGCGCGGCGATAGATATGTTCCAGGAATTCGTCGCTGGCAGAATCGATCCATCGGAACTGTCTGTTGGCCTGAGATAACATTCGCATCTTCTGCTGCAGTTGTTCGGTTTTCCAGCCGCCTCGCCCGATCACCAGGAATTGAGTTGCTTTGTCTCCTTCGCGCTTTAGCCATTCGAACGCAGCGACTGCCTGCTCGTAACCTTTCCGAGGCTCGATGGTCCCGACCATCAACAGAGTGCGGCCCTGCCTCATCCATGACAGGACAGATTCACTGTCTCCCGGCAAGCCTTTGCTGGGTAGAGAGGCGGAGATATCGCTGCCCAATCGTGCCGTCGAAACAGGGATGTTGCGGCGCGCGCGAATGCGCGGACGGCGCTGCCAGGCAGCAAACTCATTCGCAACGGATTCCGAAATAGCCACGATTCGGTCTGCGCGACGCTCGACGAGATTGAGCCACCGGCGGAAATTGCGCCGCATCTTCATGGTGAACCACCGCCCATGCGTCAGCGGGAGCAGATCGTACAGGACCAGCCGGATCTCCACGCCCTCACTGCGCCACGCGGCCAGCCTGTCCTCGTGATGAGGAAGGATTGACGAAGTGAAATCGAGACCAAAGAATATATCGCCCCGGCGCACTCGAACTGGCGGGTGATCGAGTAGTCGGAGTTCCCGGCCGGGCCTTGCTTCTTGGAGCCAATTGTCGGGGAGGCGCCGGTAGAATGTTGTTTTATCCGCCGCGATTAGCCTAACGGAAATTCCTTGGAGGTCTACATGTTGGAGTGCGGCCACAACAGCTCTGACAACCCGCTGGATCCCGGTGCGAGCGTCGTTCTTCGCGATGTTCGAGACGTCTAGCAGTAGCTGACGGGACGGCGCTGGCGCCACCTTTGCGGCATCGCCCAAGCCCACCTTTTCGTCCGCGGGCCAGCGATTTTTGGCCGCGAGATTCACTGCTGATGTTCCCCGTAGAACTGATAGGCTTCTTCAACGCTCGCAAACTGATGAAGATGACCACCGGTCAGCACGGCCGCCTGCTCGCAATGCTGACGGATGAATTCGCGGTCGTGTGAAACGATTATCATTGCTCGGTCGCCGCGCTTTTCGAAGAGTTCGTGACGGCACTTCTCGGTGAACCGGGCATCGCCGACCGCAACGATTTCGTCGATGAGGAAGCAATCAAATTCGACAACCATCGAAATAGCGAACGCAAGGCGGGCGCGCATGCCCGAAGAATAGGTTCGAACAGGTTCGCGGAAATAGGTGCCAAGCTCTGAAAAGTCCTCGACGAAGCCGACTTTGTCTTCCGCGTTCGCCCCGTAGACACGCGAGATGAAGCGGAGATTATCAAGCCCGGTCAATGCGCCCTGAAACGCACCGCCGAATGCGAGTGGCCACGACACGCTCATACGTCGCTCGACGCGGCCCGAGGTCGGCATTTCCGCTCCGCTGATTAGGCGAATGATCGTTGATTTTCCGGCGCCGTTTCGACCTAGGACGCCGACCTTCTGGCCTGCAGTTACACTCAGATTCACATCACTGAAGATTGTGACGGGCCCGGTACGGGTCTCATAGGTCTTGCTGACGTTGGTAAGTTTGATCACGGCGGCTCGGACTAGTCCCGATGCTCGCGAATGCCGGCAAGCAACATCGACAGAATGCCCCAGGCAACGAGACCCAGGATGAAGGTCGCCAGAATTCCGCGAAGTCGTCGAGGCTCGGTCGCCTCGTCCGGAGTGTTCGGTCGGGAAATCCTCTCTACGTACGCTTGCTTTCGGCGAGCTTCATTCTGCGCCTCGAGCAGCGAACTCATTGCCGCGGCCAGGTTTTTGTCGGCGAACTGACTTTCGAGTGACAGACGCTGATACTGGGCAGCAGTCCCAGCCAGCGAGCGCTGGCTCCCAGCAACCTTGGCTGACTCTTCGCCGATTTGTCGCTGGAGACTTCCGATCCGGATTCGGAAGGATTCAACCTGCGGGTTCTCAGGCGCGTAGCGCTGCAATTCGGCAAGTTGAGTTCGCGTGGCAATGAGCTCGTCCTGAAGCTTCGAAACCATCTGCAATTGAACTGCCGCTTGCTTTTCCGGGTCGACCACACCGGATTGGTTGCGGAACGAGGCGAGCTTGGCAGCGGCCTCTCTGGATTCGATTTTGGCCTGATTGACCTCCGCCTGCGCGAACCCGATGAGGTCCTGCCGACCGCGCTCGTTCAGCCGATTGACCGTATGCTCGGCGAGCTGCAGCAGCTCTTCATTAAACCGGTACGCGTCTTCAGAATTATAGGCGCGTACGGTCAGCTTGGTGATCGAATTTGAACTGTCGAAGTTCACGTCGACCTTTTTGCGGAAATAGTCGAAGAGGTCCTCGAATGATCCACGCATTCCGGTCGGATTGAAACGATCGAAGACGGAAATGTCGGGCGCAGAGTAGGAAGCCTTGAAGGCGCCCCCTTGTTTATTGCACGGAGGGCATCTCGCGAACGGATGAAATCCTGCGCGGCAAACACTTCATCATTTGCATTGCTGAATCCGGCGCTCTTCAAGAGCACGCCAAATCCGCTTGTCGAAGGTTTATCCGGGCTCCGCACGACGAAGCTGGATTCAGAAACGTAAACGTCCGAAGCAAGCAATCCGTAGTATGCGATCGCAACACCGGTCGGCACGACAACAGTGGCTAAGAATAGCCAGTTGATCTTCCGAATTCGTTCGCGAACTCGCAAGGTGGAAATCGACCACCTTGAGGTGAGGTCTTGATACACGTTTATTGAGGTGTCCTCCGCACCGATGCTCCGCAGCAAAATGCCACGCCTTTAGTTAGGCAGCTGTCGACTCCATCGCCGACAACAGCTGTTTGACTTCTTGCGAACGGCCTCGCGGAAGCACCAGCAGGCGCCGCCCCGAGGCCACGACGATCAAGTCTCGCAAGCCGAACGCCGCGATCTCTAGCCCGTCGCTGCGGATGTAACAATCATCACACTCCAGCGCCGTGACGTGCCCGGAAGTAGAATCGGAGCCTACGAGGTCCGCTAGTGCGTCCCAGCTTCCAAGGTCCGACCAACCAGGCGACATTGGAACAACCGCGACATTCGATGCGTGTTCCATGATTGCATAGTCGATGGAATCGCTCGGGCATTCCGACAAAATAGCGACGTCCGGCGTGATCCGGTGTCCTTCTCTGATCGCAGCGCCGATGGCACCTTTCGCGCACCGCGCGATCTCTGGTGCCACTCGCTCAGCCTCTTCCAGCAGAGTGCCCGCCCGAAAAAGAAAAATACCTGCGTTCCAGAGATGATCTCCGCTGGCGACCATCGATTCCGCGACATGGAGAGTCGGCTTTTCTACGAACCGCACGACCTCCATCACGCCTGGCTCGAGCTCGGCTCCCATATGCAAATAGCCAAAGCTGATATCCGGACCGGTAGGACGGATACCAAACGTTACCAGGCGGCCTGCAAGTGCAGCAGGAACTGCCTTTGAAATCGCATCATGGAAGGCGCCGACATCTTCGATCACGTGATCGCTCGGCATCACGAGCAGGAGCGCGTCCGGCCCATGCATCTCGTCGACCACCATCGCTGCCATAATGATTGCGGGCGCCGTATTTCGTGCACAAGGCTCCAGGACAAGTCTCGACTGTTCGAAGTCGGACAATTCCTGTTCGCAGTGCTCAGCGTGGCGAACACTTCCGACAACGATGGCTGACGCGAACCGGCCTTTATCGCTCACCCTCGCCAATGCCTGCTTGAAAAGGGAACTGTCGCCCACGAGCGGCAGGAATTGCTTGGGCATTTCGGCCGTCGAGAAAGGCCACAGCCGTGTTCCGCCCCGCCGCTCAACACCACAGGCACGATGGGCGCCACGCGAGACGACGAGACGTCACCGCAAAGGGAACTCTCTTGCCTCTTGTCGGTATTCGCAACCATCCCATTAAGACTGTCGAAATTCATGCCCGTCCCAAAATCTTAACAACTCTGCATGCACAAGGCTGAAGCAGGTTAACGTGACAATGTCGCTGACCCGACACAGAACGCACCAGTTTACAAGGCCTTAAACATAAGATGGGCGGCTCATATCGCGGAACTTCGCATACTGCAATTAAGGGATATGCAGTTGTTGCGAACCCGCAACATACCCGTCTAAATCAAGCGCCACTCACGGAACCAAGCTTGACTACGGAGGGTCTATTCTGTTGCCATTTAGTTGTAAGGAGGTCCATTCTTCACGAGTTATCATCTTGAAGAAGTATTTCGTCAGTTGATCATTAAACTTCCGTTATCATATGATGAAAATTAACGCGACGGATAGGGAACATAGTGAACGTTCCCGATTTTCCGACGGGGAACTCCAATTAATACGTATCCACACAGAAAGGGGATAAGATGAAGCTAGTTCGCGTAGGCGCTTTCACGGCGCTAGCCTTATTCGCCGCTCAGCAGGCGAACGCGCAGTCTCTGCACGGTATTCGCGCTGAGGCGGATGTCGGCATTGATCGCTTCTATTCGGAAGGAAATCACGACAACCATGTCGGATGGGGAGGCGAAATCGGCGCCGACTTCGATCTCGGCGGGTTCATTGTGGGTCCGTATGGCAGCTTCTGGAATGCGCGCGGTGAGAACGTCACTCGTGACGGACCGGGAGTTGCGTACCGCAAGTCATTCGAAGAGTGGGGCGCAGGCCTTCGCGCCGGCACCCTGATCACTCCGTCGACCCTTCTTTATGTCAAGGGCGGCTGGGTCATCAACGAGCAGCGCAAGTATTTCAACGCCGATCCCGTCGCCACTCCGGGCATCCCGGTCAACGACGCATACGGTGATTACTACAACCACTACCGCACCCGCGGTTGGCAGGTTGGCGCTGGTATCGAACAAGACGTCAGCAACATGTTCTACCTGAAGGGCGAAGGCCGGTACTCAAACTACCGCACCAACTCCTCGCGTCTTGCGTTCCTGATTGGCGCGGGTGTCCGCTTCGGCGGTCAGGAAGCGGCTCCGCCGCCGCCGCCGCCGCCGCCGCCGCCGCCGCCGCCGCCGCCGCCGCCTGCTACTCAGACGTGCCCGGACGGTTCGGTAATCCTGGCGACCGAGGCCTGCCCGGCCCCGCCGCCGCCGCCGCCGCCGCCACCGCCTGCTCCAGAGCGCGGCTAAGCAGCAGCGAACTAACGGAGGGGAGCCGGCTTCTGCCGGCTCCCCTTTCGTTTGCCTACCTGACTTCAGTTCGAAGGCATTTCATCGTTGCATTGAGCAGAGGTGACGGACGGGAGGCGGCGTTCGTAGCCTTGCAAACGACACTATCTGACGTGCATGCACGCCAGCCATGGCAGGGCCGCTGAAGGGCGTCAGGATAGTCGAGCTGGGCGGTATCGGGCCGGCGCCCTTTGCCGCGATGATGCTCGCGGATCATGGTGCTGACGTGATCCGCGTCGAGCGTGCCGGGATGATCGGTTTCGAGAACGATCCCCTTCGACGGTCGCGCCGAAGCATTTCACTCGACCTCAAGCAGCCGGGAGGTTGCGAGATTGTGCGGCGGCTCGCTGCGAAGTCCGACGGTCTGATCGAAGGATATCGGCCAGGCGTAATGGAGCGGCTCGGCCTTGGCCCGGATGAGTTGCTTCGGACGAATCTAAAGCTGGTCTATGGCCGCGTCACGGGCTGGGGCCAGACCGGCCCTCTCGCTCAGACTGCCGGCCACGACATCAATTACATTGCACTGAGCGGGCTTCTTCACGGCATCGGCCCGCAAGAGCGGCCCGTACCGCCGATCAACTATCTCGGGGATTATGCCGGCGGCGGAATGATGCTGGCGTTCGGCATGGTCAGCGCGCTGCTAGCGGTTAAGGGCGGCGCTGACGGTCAGGTTGTCGACGCGGCAATGAGCGACGGAGCGGCCCTGATCGGGGCGATGACCTACGGCCTGCTCGCCGCTGGGCTCTGGAAAGACGAGCGGGAGGCGAACCTTCTGGATGGTGGGACCGCGACCTACGGGATTTATCGCTGCTCTGACGGTAAGTTCCTGGCGATCGGGGCGATTGAGCCCCAGTTCCAGCACGCCCTTTTCAAGGGACTGGCGCTCAATCCAGGCGCGACACGAGAAGAAATCTCAACCGTGATCAAGAGCCGGACGCGCGATGCCTGGGTGAACCACTTCGCCGGGACTGACGCCTGCGTCGCGCCCGTGCTCGATCTCGGCGAAGCGCCGGTTCATCCGCACAACATCGCCCGGCGCACCTTTCTTGACGTGGACGGCGTCTTCCAACCCGCGCCGGCGCCTCGATACTCGGCGACGCAGATCGACCGACCCGATCCGCCGAGGAGCGAGGGGCAGGACGGAGACGTCATTCTCGGCGAGCTGGGATATTCCGGGGACGAGATCGCGCGGTTGCGGACGGAGGGTGTGCTGCTTTGAACCCGCTCTATGAGAATATGAAAGTCAGCGTGTTCGAGCGCATGAGCCTCGCCGCCGCGAAGCACGGCGCGGTGAACCTGGGGCAGGGCTTTCCCGACTTCGGCTGGCCGGACGAAATCCTTGATGAAGCGGCGCGGGCACTGAAGGAGACCTCCAACCAATATGCCCCGTCGAGTGGGTTACCCCAGCTCAGGCAGGCAATCGCCGACCATTACGGGCGCCATTTCGCCCAGCAGCTCGACCCGGATCATGTTTGCGTGACCAGCGGCGCAACGGAGGCACTTGGCGCGATGATCCTGTCGACGGTCGAGCCGGGTGATGAAGTGATCATCTTCACGCCCGCGTACGACAGCTACGCTCCGATGATCCGGAGGGCAGGAGGGAAGCCTCGCGAAGTCGCGCTTCAGCCGCCCGGATGGAAGATCGACCGGGGCGCTCTTCGCGCGGCGGTCACCAGCAAGACGCGCGCAATCATCTTCAATAATCCTCAGAACCCCACTGGCCGGCTGTTTGGACCAGACGAACTCCAGATCGTCGCCGACATCGCGATCGAGCACGACCTGATGGTGATCAGCGATGAGGTCTGGGAGCACGTCCTGCTTCATGATGAGCGCTTCACGCCGCTCGCGACGCTTTCCGGGATGGCTGAGCGGACTTTGAAGGCGGGATCGGCCGGGAAGATCTTCTCGCTAACCGGTTGGAAAGTGGGCTGGATCATCGCCTCGCCGGAGAATGCGGCGGTTGCGGCGCGGGCGCACCAGTTTCTCACGTTCTCGACGGCTCCGAACCTACAGTCGGCCGTGGTTTTCGGTCTGCAAGGGGTGATGCGTGGATTGAGCCCATGCGGCAGCGCTTCGCCCGAGCGCTTGCGCGGATGCGCACGGGATTGATCAACGAGGGCTATGCGGTTCTCGAGCCGGCTTCGACCTATTTCCTGTGCGTTGACCTAAAGGCGTCGGGCCTGAACGCGGACGACGAGACGTTCGCCACGGCAGCGGTCGAGCAAGCGCGCGTTGCCACGATACCCGTGTCTGCTTTCGCCGAGGACAATCCATCACGACATCTTGTCCGGCTCTGCTTTGCCAAGCGTGACGAAACGATCGACGCGGGCGTAGAAGCGATGGCGCGCGCAAGGGAGCTTTTCAAATGAGCCCGGCAGAGGAAGCCGCATCGATCCTGAAAGAATTGGGAGTGAATGCCGACGGCGGCGATCTTGTCAGCTCGTCGCCGATCGACGGGAGTGAAATCGGCCGAGTCCGCACTGCCGATCCGGCCGAGGCTGCACGTGCGGCCGTAGAGGCCTTCGAGCGGTGGCGAACCGTCCCAGCTCCGCGACGCGGTGAGCTCGTTCGCCTGCTGGGCGAGGAGCTTCGCGCGGCCAAGGAGCCGCTGGCCAAGCTCGTGACTCTTGAAAGTGGCAAGATCCTCCAGGAGGGCCTCGGCGAGGTCCAGGAGATGATCGACATCTGCGACTTCGCTGTCGGTCTTTCGCGCCAGCTCTACGGCCTCACCATCGCCAGCGAGCGTTCCAACCACCGGATGATGGAGCAGTGGCATCCGCTTGGGCCGGTGCTCGTCATCAGTGCATTCAACTTTCCTGTCGCCGTCTGGGCTTGGAATGCCGCACTTGCGTTGGTCTGCGGCAATCCGGTCATCTGGAAGCCGAGCGAGAAGACCCCGCTCACGGCCGAAGCTGTGACTGCGCTTATGAAACGTGCGCTCAAGCGGTTCGGCGATGCACCGGAGGGGCTGGTCCAGCTGGTTCAGGGCGGCCGGGAGATTGGCGAGCAGCTGGTCGACGATCCCCGCATCGCACTCGTCTCCGCGACCGGCTCAACGGCAATGGGCCGCGCCGTCGGGCCACGCGTCGCACAGCGGTTTGGGCGCGCGCTGCTCGAACTTGGCGGGAACAATGCGATGATTGTCTGCCCGTCGGCTGATCTAGCGCTGGCGGAGCGGGCAATTCTGTTCTCGGCGGCGGGAACGGCGGGACAACGTTGCACGACGCTCCGGCGCCTGATCGTCCATGAAAGGGTCGCAGACCAACTTGTCGCTCGGCTCAAGCAGCTTTTCGCCCATGTGAAGGTTGGCGACCCTCGCGAGCACGACACTCTTGTCGGACCGCTGATCGATGAATCCGCCTTCGACGGAATGAAGCGGGTGCTCGGAGAACGGATCGAGCGTGTCGACGCCATTTCGGGTGGTTATTACGTTCGCCCTGCACTCGTGGAGGCGGAAGCGCAGGCTGGGACGGTTCTCCAGGAGACCTTCGCGCCAATCCTCTATGCCTTGCGGTATCGAGAGTTCGATGAAGCGCTGAGGCTGAACAATGAGGTGCCGCAGGGCCTGTCGTCCGCGATCTTCACCAACGATCTGCGCGAGGCCGAGCGCTTCCTTTCGGCAGCCGGATCGGACTGCGGCATCGCCAATGTCAACATCGGCCCGTCAGGGGCCGAAATCGGAGGCGCGTTTGGCGGCGAGAAGGAGACGGGCGGGGGCCGAGAGAGTGGTTCGGACAGCTGGCGAGCCTACATGCGGCGGCAGACCAATACGGTGAACTACGGGACCGACTTACCTTTGGCGCAGGGTATCCGCTTCGACATCGCCCCATAGCTCGAGGCTTTCGTCGGAGAGAAGGGCTGGCCAGAGCTTCTTGAACTCGCGGTCCCACCCGATCAGGTCGTCAGGATCGAGCGGTGGCGCAACCAGAAAGCCCTGAACGACATCGCAGCCGAGCTCGCGGACGCAACGGAGCTGCTCGATCGTCTCGATGCCCTCTGCTGTGGCAACCAGGCCTAGTCCGTGTGCAAGGTCCACGATCGTCCGCACGATCAGCCGTGAATCATGCGCTGAGGGAAGGTCTTTGACGAAACAGCGGTCGATCTTCACTTCCGTGAACGGCAGTTGGCGAAGCTGCAGGAGCGATGAATAGCCTGTCCCAAAATCGTCGATCGCCAAGCCCATACCCTTGATCCGGAACCGGGTGAGCGTGTCCATCAGGCGAACGAGCGGCTGGGTTGCGCCCTCCGTCAGTTCGAGCACCAGCCGATCGGTCGGAACGCCCACTGCGCGGCACATTCGCTCGACAAGGTCGGGGAAATCGAGGCTCTGAAGGCTTACGGCGGAAATATTGAAGGCGAGGCGCGTCTCGAGACCCTGCTCGCGCCACTTTCGCCATTGCTTGAGTGTCGTCCTCAACCCCCACTCTGTCAGCGGGTCGATCAGTCCGTGCTGTTCGGCGAGAGGAACAAACCGGGAGGGTGAGACAGGACCGAGCTCGGGATCGTCCCATCGGACGAGCGCCTCAACTCGTGTAAGCCGACCATCCTTAAGACTGACTTTGGGCTGATAAACAAGGCGAAGTTTCTGGGTCGCCAGAGCGCGCCCGAAACTTTCAAGCAGCTTGCGGTCGGCTGCCGTCATGAAGGCACAACCGGCTTGAGGCGCTTGAGCAAGTCCTCAAGCTCCTCGAGCCGGACGGGTTTCTCGAGCGGTCCGGCCATGTTGAGGCCCTGGGCCTCTCCAAGCCGGAACGCAGACTCCAGGACGCGGCGGTCGAAGCCGCTGATGATGAGGACCGGACCTTGGAAGAGCTCGTCCGAAAGGAAGCGCAGAAGTTCGACTCCATCGACGGGCATGCCCAAATCCATCGCAACGGCGTCCGGCCGCCCGGCGCGGAATTCATCCCGGAAAGCCATGTCATTCGAGGTGACAGTAGGATCGAAGCCGCACTCGCGTGCCGCGTTCGCAACGAAATCGGCAAGCGCCGGCTCGTCATCAATAAGAAGCAGCTGAGGCCGCTTCATCGGCGAAAACTCCTGCCGACACCGTGACCGCAAGTGTGCGCTCGAATGCCCATGGACGTCAAACAAATGAAACCGGTTCTTAACCGCAAGTTAGTTACATTCGTCGCTCGAAATGTGCCGTTTGGAGGCGCTTGAATGTTCGGATCGCTCATTCGCCGGAAAGAAACCCGCCTTCCAAATCCGGAAGACGGCAGTTTCGATTCGACGACTTTCTCGCTTAGCACCGCCGTTCCGCGCCCAAGCGAGCGCCGCACTGAAGAGCGGGTGGCGCCCATGCTTCGCGTTGCCAAGCTCGATGGTCCTTCGGGTGTGCAGCTCATTCGCGTCCGTAACGTCTCAGCTGGCGGCCTGATGGCCGAAATCGGCCAACCGGTCTCGGTGGGCGACATAGTTACCGTCGAACTCTCTTCGCAGAAGATCCCGGATCGGTTGTCTGGATTCGCGACGGAACGGTCGGCGTGAAGTTCGACCAGAATATCGACCTTGGGGAACTGCTCGCGGGCCGCAAGCCGCGTCATGGTTTCCGCGCCCGCCCGCCGCGGCTGGACGTCAGCTGCAAGGCGTCGCTCCGCGTCGACAAGACTTACTACACTGTGGACGTTCACGACATTTCGCTCGGCGGAATGAAGGTCGAGCCGATTGACGAATATTGTCTCGGCAAGAAGGTCGTCGTGGTCGTCGAGAGCCTCCGCCCTATCCGTGGCGAGGTCCGCTGGTACTCGAATCGCAAGGCAGGCATCGTCTTCGACGACGCGCTGTCGTTCGAGGATCTGGCCGAGTGGGTCGGAAAGCGGCTGGAGCTCGCCAGCCTGAAGGCGGCTTACCAAAACAGCTGACGCTTCCTATTTTAGACGCTCCAATCAGCAGGAGCGGATCATGGCCGAACAAGTCGCTGTCTTTGCAGGTGGGTGCTTCTGGTGCACCGAAGCCGTGTTCAACGATGTCGTTGGCGTGAAAAAGGTCGAGAGCGGCTACACGGGCGGATCCGTCCCGAGCCCCAGCTACAAACAGGTTTGCGGCGGAGACACGGGCCATGCCGAAGCCATCCGCATCACCTTCGATCCGGACGTGCTCAGCTACGCCGACCTGCTCGACATTTTCTTTGCGACCCATGATCCGACCCAGCTCAATCGCCAGGGCAATGACGTCGGAACCCAGTATCGCTCGGCGATCTTCCCGCAGGACGAGGAGCAGGAGCGGGAGGCCCGCGCGGGCCTCGATCGCGCAAATGCCGACCTCGATGGCCGCGTGGTGACGACGATCGAGCCGAAATCCGAATGGTGGCCTGCGGAGGACTATCACCAGCAATATTGGGAAGGCGAAGGCCAGCGGAATCCCTACTGCATCGCGACGATCCCGCCGAAGCTTCAGAAGCTCCGCAAGAGTTTCCAGGCGCGCGTGAAAGGCGCAGGCGCTCCCGCTTAACCTCTACGGCGCTGGCGACGCTTCAGATCGGAAGAAGTTGAGGTACCAGGGCAAAGCGTCATTGAGGCCCTGCGCGAGGTTGTGCGTAGGCGAATAGTCCAGGAGGCGCCGCGCCTTCTCGATCGAGGCCTGGGTGTCGCGGACGTCGCCGCGCCGGAACGGGCCCATCACCGGGTCGCGATGATAGTGAACCTGGTGCTGAGCAAGGCCGTGCTGCAACAGCTGGAACAGGTCGAGCAGGCTGGTGCGGTCACCGACCGCTACGTTGTAAACCTCTCCTTGCGCTTCGTCCGGCGCAAGCGCGGCCCGAATGTTCGCCTGAACCGCATTCGCGACGTAACAGAAATCCCGGGTCGTCAGTCCGTCGCCATTGATCGTGACGGTGTCGTCAGTGATCATCGCCGAGACCCATTTCGGGATGACTGCTGCATATGCGCCGTTCGGATCCTGCCTCGGACCGAAAACGTTGAAATAGCGGAGGCCCGTCGCCTTGAACCCATAGGTTCGGGCGTAAACGGCAGCGTATTGCTCGTTGACCAGCTTGGTCAGGGCGTACGGCGATAGGGGCTGGCCAATCCGGTCTTCTCGTTTCGGGAGCTCGGTGGAATCTCCATACGTCGAGCTCGAGGCTGCGTAGATGAAGCGCTTGACCTCCGCCTGACGCGCCGCGTCCAGCATGTTGACGAAACCGGTGACGTTCACGTTGTGTGACGTCACGGGATCGTCGATTGAGCGTGGTACGGAACCAAGCGCCGCCTGGTGGAGGATGAAGTCCACGCCTTCAACGATCGATCGGCAGGTCTCCCGGTCCCGTATGTCCCCTTCGACCATCCGAAAATTGCCAGCATAAACTTCGGGAAGCAGCCGTTGAAGCTCGTCGAGGTTGCGCTGATGCCCGGTCGCAAAATTGTCGAGGCCGACCACCTTCTGGCCGCCCCGCAAGAGGACTTCGACCAGGTTCGAACCGATGAAGCCGGCGGCGCCGGTTACGAGCCAGGTGGCGTTCTCGCGAGCCAGTAAGTTTTGCAGGGTTGCGTTCAAAACTGTCCCGCTCCGTTCTGGCCTCAAAGGCTCCAATAGGTGATGTCGGATCTGAGCGATGCCGGGTTAACGCACGATTTCACGTCGATGAACACTCCTCCATGTTCGATCATGCCTGATGCTCTCGCCCGTTATCGAATCAAATTTTGCATGCGGTACGGCAAGTATGAGCGCCGACAAGTCGGCAAATTCATCGATCGCCTCCATTTCGATGCCATACGCGATTGAGATCGTCCGGGTCGGCCGTCGGGTCGTGAACGATGGGCTCTGCACCGAGTTTGCGTAGCTCCGTGTGAATATCGATGACCTTCGAATTCCGGATATCGGGTACGTTCTCTTGAACGTGAAGCCGAGGATTCCGACGCGCGCCTGAGGTGGTGGCTTACCGCTCGCTGCAAGCAGCTTGGCGACGCCCTTCGCTCCAGCAGTGCCCATTCTGTCGTTCACCCGCCGCCCCGACAGGGTCACCTCCGGGAGGTAGCCGACCTCCTCGGTCGCTCATTGCCGCGATACCTCGCGACAGGACGACGCTCCGTCAACCACGTGGGGCCGCGGCGCGGCGCAGGCGGTCGTTGATCGCGGCGCCGAGACCTTCATCGGGAATCGGAGCGACCGCAATCCGCGGTTTGGCGGAGCCGTCCGCGACGTGAAGCAACTCAAACAGGCGTGCCGCGGCTTCGACCGGATCGCCATTCGCGCTGAGATTGACGTCTCCGCCCGCCTTTCCGAAGCCGATCATGAATTCGTCTTGCGTTGCTTCGGCCGCGTTCAGCCTCAGAGGCTTCGACGGCGCATAATGGCTGGCGAGTTGGCCGGGTGCTTCGATCTCAGCAGTTACCGCTTCAATCGCGCCCGCGACCGAGACCGGCCCGCGCCGCAGTAGCCTTATCTGCCCGTCCGTCGCTGCAACGATGGTGGACTCCAGCCCGCGCTCGGTCGGCCCCGCGTCGACGATCAGCGGAATGCGGCCTTCGAGGCTTTTTAGAACATGCTCTGCCCTCGTTGGACTGATCCTTCCGCTGGCGTTGGCAGAAGGGGCGGCGAGAGGTCTGCCAGTCCGTCGAAGCAGGGCCTGCATGGCGGGATGAGCAGGCACTCGAAGGGCGATGGTCGAAAGGCCGGCCGTGACGAGCGAGGAAATGCCGGCGTTGGCGCGGAGCGGAACGACCAAGGTCAGGGCCCCGGCCAATATTGATCCGCAAGCGCCCGCGCCTCGTTGCTGAATTCGCCAATGCGCTCGGCAGCCGTGAGATCGGGCACGTGCACGATCAACGGGTTGAAGCTTGGCCTTCCCTTGGCTTCGTAGATGCGAGCGACTGCCTCAGCATTGGTGGCGTCGGCGGCAAGGCCGTAAACAGTCTCCGTCGCGATCGCGACTGGAAAACCTTCGCCGATCAGGCGTGCAGCGGCGTCGATGGCCTCGTCGCTGAACGTTAGTATGCGGGTGGCCTCGGGCATAGCGCCGCCGCTATAGACGCTGTGAGCCAACAGCCAAGGATGCGTGAATGAGCTTCGCCTGTCCCGTCAGCGACCAACGCCTCGTGTTGAACCATGTTGTTCGCGTTTCCGAGCTGGCGAAATCGAACCGGTTTGCCGAAGCGACGCCCGAGACGGTCGATGCCTTGCTCGAAGCTGCGGCGGAGTTTGCGGAGGGCGAACTTGCGCCACTCAATGAGATTGGTGACCGGACGGCATCGCGATGGTCGGACGGCATGGTCACCACACCTCCGGGTTTTCGGGAGGCCTATTCAAAGTTCGTCGAGGGCGGGTGGATGGGCCTGTCGGGGCCAGTCGAAGCTGGCGGGCAGGGACTTCCGAACAGCCTGTCGGCGGCGATGATGGAGGATTTCAACGCGGCCAACGTCGCGTTCGCGCTTTGCCCGATGCTGGGCCTCGGTGCGGTCGAGGCGATCGAGGCCCACGGCTCAGAGGAGCTGAAGCGCCAATATCTTCCCAGGATCGTCAGCGGCGAGTGGACGGCGACGATGAACCTCACAGAGTCGCAGGCGGGGAGCGACGTGGGAGCTCTCAAGTCACGCGCGACGCCTACGGGTGACGGCAGCTGGCGGATCACCGGCACGAAGATCTTCATTACGTACGGTGAGCATGACTTCACAGACAACATCATCCACCTGGTGCTTGCCAGAACGCCAGGCGCACCGGACGGGACGAAAGGCATCTCGCTCTTCCTCGTTCCGAAGATACTGCCGGATGGCGAGTCCAACGATCTCCATTGCGTGTCGATCGAGCACAAGATGGGCATTCACGCGTCGCCAACCTGCGTGATGGGCTACGGCGAGAATGGTGGAGCGACCGGCTGGCTCGTTGGCGAGGAACTTGGCGGCATGCGTGCGATGTTCACGATGATGAACCATGCGCGCCTCAACGTCGGGCTGCAGGGTGTCGGTCTGGCCGAGCGGGCGACGCAACGGGCGGTCGCCTATGCGCTGGAACGGAAGCAGGGGCAGCGCTCTGGTCTTCCGATCCGGATCGCCGACCATCCCGACGTGCGACGGATGCTGGTGCGAATGCGCGCGCTCACCATGGCCGCACGAGCGCTCGCTTACTACGCATTCGGCCAGCTCGATCGCGATATCCTCGGCGACCGCGAAGCTGGCCTTCGTGCGGATGTCCTGACGCCGCTGGTGAAAGCGTGGTGCACGGACGTTGGGTGCGAAGTCGCCAGCCTCGGAATCCAGGTCCACGGGGGAATGGGCTTCATCGAAGAAACTGGCGCTGCGCAGCACCTGCGCGATGCGCGCATTGCTCCGATCTATGAAGGAACCAACGGTATTCAGGCCGCCGACTTCGTCCAGCGGAAGATTGGCCTTGACGGTGGCGGTGCCTTCGACGCCCTGATGGCGGACATTCGAGCGGAATCTCTTCATGAAGAGCTTATCGCGCTTGCGGACGAGGTGGAAATCCTGGTCGCAACGGCCCGCAATGCGGAGCCCGGCGACCGGCTGGTCGCGAGCTATCCTCTCATGACGATGGCCGCAGTTCTTACGGCCGGATGGCTGATCGAACGACTGGGCCGAGCAATCGACGCTGGAGAAGCGGACGCCGGCAATGCGGGGCGCAGCGCAGCAGTCGCATATTTTCTGTCGATCGTTGTTCCCGAAGCTCTCGGACTTGGGGCGGGGGCGGCAGCCACGACGGAGCTTCTTTATCGCGCCCCGGCGGAAGAGCTCGCCTAAGCGCTCTCGCGGTCCAGCAGTTCGACGGGATTGATTCCGAGGCGAGCCATGCGGTCGCGGATCGCCGGCCATTCCGTTTCGACGAAGCGCTTGCGCTCGCCGTCGCGCAGGCGAGTGCGGGCGCCCGGCGCAACAAACAGGCCGACGCCGCGCCGTACAGTGACCAGACCTTCATCCTGGAATCCCTGATAGGCCTTCGCGACCGTGAGGGGATTGGCCTGCTCCTCCGCCGCAAGCGCACGAACCGACGGAAGCGGGTCCCCGTCCTTGTACTTTCCGGAGAGGATCGCGTCCGCAATCGTTTCGCGAAGGCGGACGTAAACCGGCTTTTCGTGGCTCGTCTTAAGCGTCATGCTGTTCTAATACAGCACTGCGCAGTTTGGGTCAATCGGAAGGTGGGTCCCATTTCCGAACAATTTCCGAGGGATCGGGCCTCGGCCGCTCCTCCAACTCGCGTCCGGGCGAGCCGAAATAGATGAAACCTGCGATACGCTCGCCGGGCTTCGCAAAGGCTGCATTGACCTTCGGCGAATAGGCCTCCCAGCCGGTAATCCAGCCACCGACGTAACCCATCGCATGCCCGGCGTGCAGCAGGTTCATGGCCGCGGCGCCGGCGGACAATTCCTGCTCCCAGACCGGGATTTTGTGCTCCGGGACCGGCGTGGAGACGAGCACGACGAGAGCCTCGCCCTGACGTGCAAACTGATCCGCCTTTTCGTGGTGCGCAGGGCCTGCGCAGGGGTCTTCCTCCTGGAGCGCCCGGCGCAGGAGTAGCGCGAACTGCTCACGCTGGTCCTTTCCGACGATCACGAAACGCCATGGCGCGAGTTTACCGTGATCGGGGACCCGCATTGCGATTTCGAGGATCTGGCGAAGCTCGTCGTCGGACGGGCCGGGGGCGACCATCTCACGCGGTCGGCCGGAGCGGCGGGTCTTGAGGAGCGACAAAGCTGAGGAACGGTCATTCAACATGTGGCCGGTCATCTAGGGGAGGGGCACGCCTGCAACAATCCGCTTCACAAGCCGTATTTGCCCGTTAGGGTCGCAAAAATTTTTTCGCATCCGCGAGGGGAGACAACCGGATGGTCGATACACCGGCCGTAGAAGAACCTTTTTCGCCCGCATCGGGCCGAACCAATCCCGCCGATAAGAAGACGTGGTTTGGTCATCCGCGCGAGCTCGCCCGCCTGTTCACCACGGAGATGTGGGAGCGCTTTGGCTACTACGGCATGCGGGCGTTGCTTACGCTCTATCTGACAAAGCACTTTCTCTTCTCGGATCAGCAAGCAACCGGTCTCTACGGTGGTTACACGGCGCTCGTTTACCTGACCCCGCTAGTCGGCGGCTTCATCGCCGACCAATATCTGGGCTCCAAGCGATCCATCAAGTTCGGCGCCATCCTGATGGCGATCGGCTATTTCACGCTCGCATTCGGAGGGTCCCCGGCAAAGCCGTACGCTGAGGTCAATGGCCACCGCTATGAAGTCGTCGTCGATAATTTCGTCGACCGGCCAACGAGCGATCCGAACGAGGCTCGCTTCCTCGTGGAGAACGGGCAGAAGCTGCAGATCCGTGGCAATGAAGACGGGTCGGTTTCTCTTCTGAACAGTGGGCAGGAGGCAAAGCGCCTTCCCAAGGGCTCGATCGAGTTCGGCGGCGAGCGCGATCAGATGACGTTGATCATAATGCTGGTTGCACTGTCGCTGGTGTCGGTCGGCAACGGCTTCTTCAAGCCGAATATCTCGACCATCGTCGGCGCGCTCTACGACCAGGGCGATCGCCGTCGCGATGCCGGCTTCACGATCTTTTACATGGGTATCAACCTGGGATCGATTGGCGGCCAGTTGCTCTGCCCATTCCTCGCGGACTGGTTTGGCTGGTGGGCTGGCCTCAGTCTCGCCGGTGTCGGCATGTTGATCAGCTATGCGCTCATCCAGTTCGATGGCGGACGCCTGGCCGGTTACGGCGAGCGGCCCGAGACCGCAAAGAATCGGGACATCACGATCTACATTTGCGCATTGCTCGCGGTGCCGGTGTTCGTGTTTCTGTTCAGCAACCTGATGAATGCCACCGAGGCGGAGGCTGGTTCGGGCTTCATCGGTTACATCGCCTCCCTGCCTTTGATGGGCAAACTGTTGTTCGGAACCTTCATCGTCGCAGTACCCGGCATCCTCGCTTGGTCCTTCGCCAAGGGGACCAAGCAGGAAGCGCAGATGATGACGGCGGCGATGATCCTCATCGTCTTCAACGTCTTCTTCTGGACGCTCTTCGAGCAGGCCGGTTCATCGCTGACCCTGTTCGCCGACCGTAACACGGATCGCGACGTGTTCGGGTTGTTCACTATGTCCGCGCCGCAGACGCAGAACTTCAATCCGATCTCGATCGTCGTCTTCGCTCCGCTAATGAGCCTGCTTTGGCTGGGCCTGGCCAAGCGCGGTCTCGAGCCGTCGATCCCGGTCAAGTTCTCGATCGCCTTGATGGGCGTGGGTGCTGGCTTCCTGTTCCTCGTTCTCGGAACCACTTTCGCCGGACCTGAGAACAATTGGCAGGTTGGCCTTTGGTGGCTCGCTGGGCTCTACCTGATCCATTCGCTCGCAGAATTGTGCATATCGCCTGTCGGATTGAGCATGATCACCAAGCTATCCATTGCCAGGGTCGTCGGCCTGATGATGGGCGTTTGGTTCCTCTCGATCTCTGTCGCGCAATATGTCGCGGGTGTCGTCGCTCAGTTCGCGAGCGTCGAAACGGTCGGTGGCCAGGTGACGAACTTGAAGGTCAGCCTGGATACCTACACTTCGACATTCACGACGATTGCGTGGATCGCTATTGGCGCGGGCGTCGTGCTGTTCCTGCTAAGCTGGCCGCTCCAGAAATGGATGCACGGTGTCAAATAAATGGGTGACGGCGGCGATTGCCGCCGTTTCCTTTTGTATTTCCGGGTGCGCGACCGAGGCGCCGAAAAAACTGGCGCCGCCGGTCCGCATCAACCAGGACCCGTATCCTTCAACCTATCATCGCTATCCGGGGGCAGTGACCGCCATCCTCGGCGCGACTGTATTCGATGGTGAAGGCGGCCGCGTTGATAACGGGACGGTCGTACTGGCCGACGGCGTCGTGCAGGCGGTTGGCGGACCGGACACGCCAATTCCCGCGGGTGCATATCAGATCGACGGCGCAGGCAAGTATGTAACGCCGGGCGTTATCGACGTGCACAGCCATCTTGGAGACTATCCCTCGCCCGGCACTCAGTCGCAGAGCGACGGCAACGAGGCGACCAGTCCGGTTCGTCCTGAAGTCTGGGCAGAGCATAGCGTTTGGCCGCAAGACCCGGGCTTCAGCCGAGCGCTGATGAATGGCGGAATCACGACGCTCCAGATCCTGCCCGGCTCCGCGAACCTCTTCGGCGGCCGGTCGGTGACGCTGAAGAATGTGCCCGCACGGACCATGCAGGGGATGAAATTCCCAGGGGCGCCCTACGGCTTGAAAATGGCCTGCGGCGAGAATCCGAAGCGTGTCTACGGCTCGAAGGGACAGATGCCGCAGACGCGCATGGGCAATATTGCGGTCACTCGCGCCACCTGGATCAAGGCGCAGGCCTACAAGCGCAAGTGGGACAAATATAACAAGATCGGCGGTGACATGCCGGAGCGCGATCTCGCGATGGACACGCTGATGGGCGTGCTCAACGGGCAGATCCTGGTTCACAACCACTGCTACCGCGCCGACGAGATGGCCATCATGCTCGATGTGGCCAAGGAGTTTGGTTACAAGATCACGGCCTTCCACCATGCCGTGGAGGCGTACAAGATTGCCGACCTGCTGGCCGCGAACGGGACGTGCGCGGCGATGTGGGCCGACTGGTGGGGCTTCAAGATGGAGGCCTATGACGGGATCAAGGAAAACATTCCGCTGGTCGACAAGGCGGGGGCCTGCGCAATCGTCCATTCGGACGATCCGAACGGCATCCAGCGATTGAACCAGGAAGCCGCAAAGGCGCTCGCGGACGGTCGCCGCATGGGCCTCAACATCAGCGAAGAGCACGCTTGGACTTGGCTAAGCTACAATCCGGCGAAGGCGCTCGGGATCGCCGACAAGACCGGCAGCCTGAAAGCCGGCAAGATGGCTGACGTGGTGCTGTGGAACGCGAATCCGTTCAGCACCTACGCACGGCCCGAACGCGTGTGGATCGACGGCGCGCTCATGTACTTCAGCGGCAATCCGCATTTGCGGCCGGTCAGCGACTTCGAGCTTGGCCAGCCCGGTGAAGGAGACGTGAAGTGATCCGCTCCTTCATGGCCGCACTGCTTTTTGCCACCGCTTTGCCGGCCGCAGCGCAGACGATCGCGATTACCGGCGGCACGGTTGCACTGGGCGATGGGTCGGACCCGATACCCGGCGGCACGGTCATCATCCGAAACGGCCGCATCACCGCTGCAGGTACCCATGTCAGCGTTCCTCCCGGCGCGCAGGTTATCGATGCGCGCGGCAAGTGGGTTACGCCAGGAATCGTCGCGGGATTCTCCCGGATCGGCCTTTCCGAGATCGATCTCGGGGACGACGGAGTCACGGACGACAAGGCAAGCGGCGGGCCGTTCGGAGCAGCAATCGACGTCGCTCCCGCGGTGAATCCCGCAAGCTCGACGATCGCAGTAAACCGCGCCGACGGCGTAACGCGTGCGGTCGTGGCCCCAACGCCGCGAAGAGCATCTTCGCGGGGCAGGGCGCGGTCATCGACCTCGGTGCCGACATGGAACCGATTACGCACGCGCGTCTGTTCCAGTTCGTCGAGTTTGGCGAGACCGGCGCCGATACAGCGGGCGGCTCCCGAGCGTCTGCCTATGTCCTGTTCCGAAATGCGCTGAAGGAAGCATCGGAGCTGCGTCGCTACGCGCCGTCAATTTCCTCGACCCGTGGAGGCGAAAGCCGGCTTCCGCCGGAAGTCCGCAATCCAAACGAATCTCGCGAATACGGCCCTGACGCCCGGCGTAGCGAGGATGTCATGCTGACCCGGTTCGACGCTGCCGCGCTCGTGCCGGTGCTTCAGGGGCGCCAATATCTCGTGATTCATGCCGAGCGAGCCCGTGACATCCTCAACGTGCTCGACCTCAAGCGCACCTATCCTTCGCTGAAGCTGGTGCTGGTCGGCGCATCGGAAGGCTGGCTTGTCTCGGACAAGATCGCGGCGGCGCGAATTCCCGTGATAGCATCGGCTGTGAACGACCTTCCGGCGACATTCGAGCAGCTCGCAGCGACGCAGTCGAATGTAGGCCGCATGCGCGATGCCGGGGTGCATGTCGCGATCGGCATGATCGACGACAACGACACCCGCTATCTCTTCAACGAGCGCCAATATGCCGGAAACCTCGTCGCACTGACCGATGTACCGGGCGCAAGCGGAGTCCGCTGGGGTGAGGCGCTGGCGATGATCACTTCGCGACCTGCCGAGGTTCTTGGACTCGACCGGGAGATTGGCAGCCTCGCACCGGGCCGCCGTGCAGACGTCGTCATATGGTCCGGCGATCCGTTGCAGGTTACAAGCAACGCCGACGCTGTTTTCATCGACGGGGTTCAGCAGCCGTTGGATACCAGGCAGACCAAGCTTCGCGAGCGGTACAAGGACTTGAGCCGCGACGTGCTTCCGGAGGCCTATCAAAGGTGACTCCGCAGGCCGGCCTTTTCCTGTCGGCCATTGCCTTCGTCGGCCTGCATTTCCTCCTGTCCCATCCGCTCCGCGCTCCGCTCGTCGGAAGGCTGGGAGAAAAGGACTTCCAGGGATTCTATTCCGTACAGTCCCTGCTGACGTTCGGCTTGATGATCTATTTTTACCGGGCCATCGGGCGAGAGCAGCCGGTCTGGACGGCGGGTGAGTGGGTATGGGCAGTTGCCGTGCTCGTAATGTGGCTGGGCGCGATCCTGTTCGTCGGCTCTTTCCTTGGTAATCCTGCGCTCCCCGGCGCGAAACTGGACCGGGGCAAGGTGCCCGCCGGCGTTTTCGCAATCACGCGCCACCCGATGATGTGGGGCTTTGCGACCTGGGCCGCCGTGCACCTGGCGGTCATCGGGACCGCAAAAGCGATGGTCTTCGACGGCGCCCTCATCTTCCTCGCGATCGCCGGGTCGATCGGGCAGGACGCCAAGAAAGAAAAGCTGATGGGCGAGCGCTTCCACGAGTGGGCCGCCCAAACTGCGTTCGTGCCGTTCAGCCGGGGCGTAGCGTGGCCGGGAACGGCCGCCTTCATTGGCGGCACCCTCCTGTTCCTCGTTGCGACCTGGCTGCATCCTTTCCCTGTCGGCATTTGGCGTTGGATCGGCTGACCACTCGCGCTGCCGGCAGCGGCGCGCTAAACCGTCATCAATGACACGGAAATTCTTCGGCACGGACGGCATTCGCGGCCTCACCAACAGCGAGCCGATGACGGCGGAGACTGCGCTTCGCGTAGGGCAAGCGGCGGGCGCTCACTTCCTTCGTGGAGATCACCGCCATCGCGTTGTGATCGGCAAGGACACCCGCCTGTCTGGCTACATGATGGAATCGGCGATGGTCGCCGGGTTCACCTCGGTCGGCATGGACGTCGTATTGCTGGGTCCAATGCCGACGCCTGCAGTCGCGATGCTGACCCGGTCGATGCGTGCCGACATTGGCGTGATGATCTCCGCGTCGCACAATCCGTTTGCGGACAATGGCATCAAGCTGTTCGGGCCGGACGGTTACAAGCTCAGCGACAAGACCGAGCAGGCGATCGAGAGCAAGATCGAGAAGGGGGTAAAGCTCGTTTCGGCGGAGAAGATCGGTCGCGCCCGCCGCATCGACGACGCCCGCGGTCGCTACATCCACCATGTCAAGTCGACGTTCCCGGAGCAGCTACGCCTCGACGGCCTGAAGATCGTTGTCGATTGCGCAAATGGAGCGGCCTACCATGTCGCGCCCGAAGCGCTTTGGGAGCTCGGTGCGGACGTCATCCCGATCGGAGTGAAGCCGGATGGCCTCAACATCAATGCGGACTGCGGATCGACCAAGCCTCAGCTACTCCAGGAAACAGTCGTCGCGAGTGGGGCCCACATCGGCATCGCCCTCGACGGAGACGCGGACCGCCTGATCCTCGTCGACGAAAAGGGCCGCATCATCGACGGCGACCAGATGATGGCGCTGGTCGGGCTCGACCTGCAGCGGCGCGGCGAGCTTCGTGGTGGGGCGGTTGTGGCTACGGTCATGTCCAATCTCGGGCTAGAGCGGCGGCTTCAGCAGGAGGGGATCGGTCTGATCCGCACCGCGGTGGGCGACCGCTACGTGCTCGAGGCGATGCGCGAGAAGAAATGCAACGTCGGGGCGAGCAGTCCGGCCACATCATTCTCAGCGATCACTCGACAACCGGCGATGGCCTCGTCGCCGCGCTTCAGGTGCTCGCGGCAATCGTCGATAGCGGCAAGCCTGCGAGCGAAGTGCTGCACCTGTTCGACCCGGTACCGCAGCTGTTGAAGAACGTCCGGTTCAACGGCGGTAACGCACCCCTTGAATCCGACAAGGTCCAGAAACGCATCGCTGCCGCCGAGGCAGAATTGAAAGGCCGCGGTCGCCTGGTGATCCGCAAGTCGGGCACCGAGCCGCTCATCCGCGTCATGGCCGAGGGCGATGATTCCAAGCTCGTCGAACGACTGGTCGACGACATCTGTGAGGCCGTGAAAAGCGCGGCGTGAACCCTTTGTTCGCAATTTGCCGCGAAACCCCAATGTTGTGCGCATGGACAATTTCGCCCGTACGGCGCCCGAAGTGCCGCGATGACCGCGAAACCCGCGCGAGTCCTCGTCATCGCCGGTTCCGACTCCGGCGGCGGCGCAGGCATTCAGGCGGATATCAAGACGATCACCATGCTCGGCGGTCACGCGATGACCGCCGTCACCGCCGTCACCGCCCAGAACACGACTGGCGTCACGGCCGTGCATCCGGTCCCGGCCGAAGTGATCCTCGCGCAAATCGATGCGGTGGTCGACGACATCGGCGTAGACGCAGTGAAGATCGGGATGATCGGAAGCGTCTTCGCGGCCCGGCAGATCGCGCTGAGGCTTGAGAGGCTGAAGGCGGAGAATCCCGACCTTCCGATTGTCTTCGATCCCGTGATGGTCGCGACCAGTGGCTCCTTGCTCGCGGATGAAGCGACGATTGCCGCTTTCGGTCCGCTGATGGACCTTGCAACCATCACCACCCAAACCTTCCGGAGCTCGCTCGGCTCAGCAACAAGGAAGACCCCGTGGCCGCTGCGCTCGGGCTTGTCGGAGAGCATGGCTGCGCGGTGCTCATCAAGGGCGGGCACGACGAGGGTGATACGCTTGCCGACGCCCTGATCGAGACAGACAATATCACCAGTTGGCAGGGACAGCGCATCGACACGAAGAGCACGCACGGAACCGGCTGCACTCTAGCGAGCGCGATCGCCTGCCTGCTCGGTCAGGGCGATAGCCTGACCTCGGCGGTAGAACGCGCGCGCACGTTTGTTCGCGTTTCCCTCTACGCTGCTCCGGACCTAGGGCATGGCGCCGGACCCGTTGGATCGACCAACGTCCGTCTCGATGTTGGTCCCGGACCGCGGCTGAATCAGGTCACGCTGACCGTGAAGGATTACGCCAAGTCCGTCGATTTTTACTCGAAGCTGGGTCTGAAGCAGATCGTCGATAGCCCGAGAATTCGTACGCGCGTTTCGAGACGTACGGCGGTGCTACTTTGTCGATCCAGGCTGACCCGGAAGAGAAGATCTCGCCGACTACCGCAGTCTATCTCGAGTGCGACGACCTTGACGCGCGCGTCGAGCGGTTGGCGCGCCTTGGAATTTTGTTCGAACACGCGCCGCGTAACCAGCCGTGGATGTGGCGCGAGGCTCGCCTCCGTGACCCGTCGGGGAACATCATCTTCCTCTACAAAGCCGGGGAGGCACGGCGCTTCCGCCCTGGCGCGTCGAATAAATCCACAGTTTTGTGAGTCGTCGTCTGGCGACTCACCGAGGGTCTCCATAGGCTTAGGCGCAAATGCCTCGCCGCTGTTCCTTCAAGATCGAGCTGGATTTCCCCAGCCGCTGGCCGGCGTGGATGAGGCGGGCTGCGCGCCGCTGGCAGGGCCGGTGGTTGCGGCGGCCTGCATCCTCGACCGCAACAAATTCCCGCGCGGGATCGACGATTCCAAGAATTTGCCGCTTGAGAAGCGTGAGGCGCTCTACGCCAAGATCACCAAGGTAGCGGCGTTCGGAGTCGGCATCGCCAGCGTCGAGGAGATCGACAGCATCAATATCTACTGGGCACGCATGCTGGCGATGACCCGGGCGGTAGAGGCGCTTGGCATCGAGCCAGCCTGGGTTCTAGTCGACGGGAATGCCACGCCGAAGTGGCAGAGGCCGTCGAAGGCTATCGTCGACGGCGACGCCAAATGTCGCTCTATCGCTGCGGCATCGATCATCGCCAAGGTCACTCGCGACCGGATGATGGCAGCTCATGCCGAGACTTATCCTGGTTACGGATGGGAGCGAAATCGCGGCTATCCGACCCCGATCACCGTCGCGCCTTGCGTGAGCTTGGACCGACGCCGCTGCACCGCCGGAGCTTTGGCCTGGTCCGTGACATGATCGCCGCAGCCGCCCAACCGGAGCTCGAGCTTCCGGAAATCGCCGTCGCGAGTCCTTTGAGTCACACCACCACAGGTTGAGTCTCGTGAGTCCGGGCGGACTCAACATCTTGTGGTCGAGTCTTCGCGGACTCTCTTCGTTCCGTCGTGTCCCCAAAGCGCGTTAACCTCTGTTCGCTTGACCGCGAGTCGGGCCTGACTCACCCTTCGACGCAAAGGGGGCACAGTCGCATGAATCTTATTGCCCGCATCGCGGAGACCAAGGGCGCTTTGCGCCCGCGTGCAAGTACAAAGCCGAAGCGCGAGCTTCCTTTCGACGAGATTTTGATGGGTGACTGCATCGCCGAAATGGCGCGCCTCCCCGACAAGTCCGTCGACATGATCTTCGCGGACCCGCCTTACAATTTGCAGCTTGGCGGCGACTTGTTCCGGCCGGAAGGAAGCCGCGTCGACGCTGTCGATGATGAGTGGGACAAGTTCGACAGCCTCGCCGCCTATGACAATTTCACCCGCGAATGGCTCGCCGAGGCGCGCCGTATCCTGAAGGACAATGGCACGATCTGGGTGATCGGCAGCTATCACAACATCTTCCGCGTGGGCTCACTGCTTCAGGATGCCGAATTTTGGATCCTGAATGACGTGATCTGGCGCAAGGCCAACCCGATGCCGAACTTCCGCGGCACTCGTTTCACCAACGCCCACGAGACTTTGATCTGGTGTGCGAAGGATGAGAAGGCGCGCTACACCTTCAACTATCGCGCGATGAAGGCGCTCAACGACGACCTTCAGATGCGGTCCGACTGGGTGCTGCCCATCTGCAGCGGCCAGGAGCGCGTTAAGGACGACGAAGGCATCAAGGCCCATCCGACGCAGAAGCCGGAGGCTTTGCTCTATCGCATCCTGCTCGCCTGCACGAAGCCGGGCGATATCGTGCTCGATCCATTCTTCGGGACCGGCACGACCGGCGCGGTTGCGCGGCGTCTCGGCCGCCGCTGGATAGGCATCGAGCGCGAGCCGTCCTATGTGAAGGTTGCTCGTGAACGGATCGCATCGACCCTGCCCTTGACGAGAGCGCGATGCAGGTGGCTCCCGACAAGCGCTCTGCGCCGCGGGTCGCATTCGGACTTCTTGTTGAGTACGGCATGGTCGCACCCGGAACGGTGCTTACCGACAGCAAGCGCCGGTGGCAGGCGAAAGTCTGCGCCGACGGATCGATTGCCTGCGAGGCACATGCGGGCTCAATCCACAAGGTCGGCGCTGCATTGCAGGGCGCTCCCTCCTGCAATGGCTGGAGCTTTTGGCATGTCGAGGAAGCTGGGGCGCTTCAGCCGATCGACGCGCTTCGGCAAAGGCACTTGGCCGGTCTGGGCTAAGGTGCCATTGCTCCGACCCGCATGAGCGACACACCCAATTTCGCAGTCGTGATCCTCGCGGCGGGTCAAGGCACCCGCATGCGCTCGGACACGCACAAGGTCCTGCATCCGATCGCCGGCAAGGCGCTGCTGATGCACCTGCTCGACAGCGTCGACCGTCTGGGTGCCGAGAAACGCGTCGTCGTCGTCGGCAAGGGCCGGGACCAGGTCGAGAAGGCGCTGAAAGGTCGCGATGTCAGTATCGCGCATCAGGTGGAGCAGAAGGGCACCGCCCACGCTGTCCAGCAGGCGCAAGACGCGCTTGCAGGTTATGAGGGTGCGGTCCTCATCCTCTATGGCGACACGCCTTTTGTTGAGCCCGAGACGCTGAAGCGGATGCTTGACCGCCTTGATGGCGGAGGCGGGCCTGGCGTCGTCGTCCTGGCTTCCACGCCGGACGATCCGCTGAAATACGGACGCATCATCCTCGGCGAAGGCGATCACATCGCCAAGATGGTCGAGTTCAAGGACGCGACCGAAGAGGAGCGGACCGTCCGCCTCTGTAACAGCGGTATGATGGCGTTGCGTTCGAAGGATCTGTTCCGCTGGCTCGACCAGGTCGGGAACGACAATGCGGCGGGCGAATATTACCTGCCTGACGTCGTCAACATCGCCGCCGCGGAAGGCCGCGACGCGGTCGTCATCGAAGGCGATCCCTACGAGACTGCCGGCGTGAACAGTCGCGCCGAGCTCGCCCATCTCGAGCTCGATTGGCAGCGCCGCCGCCGTGAGCAAGCGCTTCAGGACGGCGCCACCCTGATTGATCCCGAGAGCGTCTGGTTCGCGGCCGACACCAAGCTCGGCCGCGACGTCACTGTCGAACCGCATGTCGTCTTTGGCCCGGGCGTCGAGGTCGCCGACGGAGCGACGATTAAGGCATTCAGCCACATCGAGGGGGCGACTATCGCGACCAAGGCGGTGATCGGGCCGTTTGCCCGCCTCCGCCCAGGCGCGAAGATCGGCGAGAAGGCGAAGGTCGGCAATTTCGTCGAGGTGAAGAAGGCGGTGCTGGGCCCGGCGCGAAGGCCAACCACCTGTCCTACATCGGGGATGCGGACGTCGGCGCGGATGCGAACATCGGCGCTGGAACGATCACCTGCAATTACGACGGTTTCGGCAAGTACAATACGGTGATCGGCAAGGGCGCGTTCATTGGCTCAAACACCGCGCTTGTCGCACCGGTGACGATAGGTCCGGGCGCAATCGTTGGAGCTGGCTCGGTCATCACCAAGGACGTCGCGCCCGACAGCCTTGCCGTCGAACGCAGCGAGCAGAGGGGGATCGCCGGCTGGGCAAAACGCTTCCGCGATCGAATGCTGGCGAAAAGGGCCGCAGGCTAATGCCGAGCTTGGAATAATTTCAGGCTGCGCCCACTGGTTTACTTACAAGCCGAAAATACTAGGGCGGTGGCGACCGGGTCGGACGTGATCGTCCAGTGAGGGATTATGTGCGGAATCGTTGGAATTGTCGGCAAAAGTGAGGTCGCTCAGCGCCTGTTCGATGGCCTGAAGCGCCTCGAATATCGCGGTTATGACAGTGCCGGCATCTGCACGATTGACCATGGCGAGCTGGTTCGGCGTCGAGCCGAAGGAAAGCTCGAAAATCTTGCGCGCGAACTCGCGCAGGAGCCGCTCGGCGGGACCATCGGCATCGCCCACACGCGTTGGGCGACGCACGGCGCGCCCACAGTCGACAATGCCCACCCGCACATCGTTGGGCCTGTCGCGATCGTCCACAACGGGATCATCGAGAATTTCAAGCCACTCCGTGAGGAGCTCATTGCCGACGGTCGTGAGTTCAAGAGTGAGACCGACACGGAAGTCGTCGCGCACCTTGTAGCCCGCGAGGTCGAGGGCGGAGCCTCGCCGCAGGACTCAGTCGCGACCGTGCTGCCTCGCCTGCAGGGCGCCTTCGCGATCGCGTTCCTGTTCCGCGACCATCCCGACCTGATCATAGGCGCTCGCATGGGCGCGCCGCTGACCGTGGGTTACGGCGACGGCGAAAACTATCTTGGGTCTGACGCGCTTGCCGTAGCGCCCTGGACCCAGCGCATCGCCTATCTCGATGAGGGCGACTGGGCGGTTGTCCGTCGCGAGAACATCGAAATCTTCGACCGCGACAACGAGCCGGTCGAGCGCGAGATTGTCGAGTCCGGCGCATCTTCGGCCCGGTCGAGAAGGGCAATTACCGCCACTACATGCAGAAGGAGATCTACGAGCAGCCGATCGTAGTTGCCCAGACTCTCCAGAGCTACGTCCGTCCCTTCGAAGGCGAAGTCGCGCTCCCCACCGGCGATCTCGACCTCGCAACCGTCGGCCGAGTCACGATCGTTGCCTGCGGAACCAGCTTCTACGCCGGAATGGTCGCCAAATACTGGATCGAGCAATTTGCTCGCGTTCCGGTCGACATCGATGTCGCAAGCGAGTTCCGGTACCGCCAACCGGTGCTGGAGCCGGGCGGCCTGGCGCTCTTCATAAGTCAGTCTGGCGAAACTGCAGACACACTGGCAGCGCTTCGTCATGCCCGTAGCGAGAAGCAGCGCATTGCGGTTGTGGTGAACGTGCCGACAAGCTCGATGGCTCGCGAGGCAGATCTTCTACTTCCAACGCACGCGGGGCCAGAAATCGGCGTCGCGTCGACCAAGGCCTTCACCTGTCAACTTGCGGTTCTTGCGGCCCTGTCCGCAAACCTGGCGCGGGCCAAGGGTCGCCTAACACGCGAAGAAGAGCAGGATATCGTTGCGCACCTGCAGGAGGCGCCGGCAGCGCTGAACGCCGCGCTTGGCCACGACGACGACATTGCGGCGATGGCCCACCTCATCGCGCCCGCCCGGGACGTGCTCTACCTTGGCCGCGGGCCCGACTATCCCCTGGCTCTGGAAGGCGCGCTGAAGCTCAAGGAGATCAGCTACATCCACGCCGAAGGCTATGCGGCCGGTGAGATGAAGCACGGCCCGATCGCCCTGATTGACGAAGCCGTGCCGGTGATCGTGCTCGCGCCGTCGGGGCCCCTTTTCGAGAAGACCGTCAGTAACATGCAGGAGGTCCGCGCGCGCGGCGGCAAGATCGTGCTGATCAGCGATGCCAAGGGCCTGGAGGATGCCGGGGAGGGGTGCATTGCGACGATCGAGATGCCGGAGGTCCATCCGCTGATCGCGCCGCTGGTTTACGCGGTTCCGGTGCAACTTCTCGCCTATCACACGGCGGTCCTGAAGGGCACGGACGTCGACCAGCCGCGCAATCTCGCGAAGAGCGTCACGGTCGAGTGAACATGGCCGGCGAGCCTCAGACGCTGCCGTTCAGATATGACCGTTCCGATTTCGTCGCGCTCGCGGAGCTCGGCCGGCCCCGCATCGTAAGCTGGCTCTTTCGTCTGGCGTGGGCGCTGTTTGCCCTGGCGGGCGTGCTGATCGCAATTTGCCTTCTTGCAGGCTCCTCGCGCGTCCTGATTTATCTGCCCGTTCTCGCAATTATCTTGGTCGCCTACCTGCTGCTCTATCGCTACGGGGCACACATCGGCGCCTGGGCGATCGATCGCGTCGCGAGGCGCGACGACCTGCTCCGTGAGCAACGACTGACGGTGGCCGACGACTGCTTCCGGGCGGAATCGACGCGCGGTAAGACTGAGCTTCGTTGGTCGGCCATTCCCCGCATCCACGTCGAAGAGCCGCGCCTCTTCGTCTATTCGACCCGCCGCCAGGCCTTCATCATCCCGCGACGCGCGTTCGCATCCAGCGCGGACTTCGATGCCTTCGTGCAGACAACACAGGAACTTTGGAAGAGGCACCACCGGCTGTGAAACATATCGGCATTCTGGCTCACAGCTTCGAAGGCGCGACCCTTTGTTTTCATTCCGCCTGCCTGGAGGGCGTCGCCCGGCTCGGGCCGCACATGCATCCCGAGATCATCATGACCTGCTCGCCGATGGCGCTGGTCCTCGATGCATGGGAAAGCGGCGACAATGAAACGCTCCGCTCATTCTTCATGAAGGATGCCAAGAAGCTCGCAGCGGCGGGCGCGGATTTCTTCGTTCTTCCGGACAATACGGCGCACATCGCGATGGAATCACCCGGAGATGCCTTCCCGATCCCCGGCCTCAATATCGGCGAGGTGGTGGCCGACCAAGCGCTGAGGGAAGGTCGCATTAAGGTCGGCATCCTTGGAACCAAATATACGATGAACGGTCCGGTCTATCCCGGTGCGTTCGGACGCCGCGGCATCGGCTGGGCCGTTCCCTCGGCGGAGGACCAGAAGCTCGTCAACGATGTCATCTTCGACGAGCTTTGCCTGGGCGTTTTCACCGAGCGCTCGCGCGACGCCTACGTCCGCATCATCGAGAAGCTGCGGCGGGATGGCTGCGATGCGGTTGCGCTTGTCTGCACGGAGATTCCGCTGCTGGTGACGAAGGACGTCTCGCCGCTCCCGACGCTGGAATCGACGCAATTGCTCGCGAAGGCCGCGGTGGAAGTCGCAATCGGTGAGCGGCCGATGCCGACCTGGCGCGGCGGACCGATCGAGTAGTCAGGCGGCTTGGCGCGTCGCCTCGAGCTTGCGGACGTGCTTGCTGAGTTTGTCGTAGAGAAAGTCGACAACGGCCCGAACCCGCGGCGTATGGCGTACCCGCTCATGCGTGAAGAGCCACAACAGGCGTCCGTGATCGCTGCGCGGCGTCAGGCATTGGACGAGGTCCGGATCGCCATCGGCGACTACGCAGGGCAGCACTGCTATTCCGAAGCCGGACCTCACTCCGGACAGGAGACCGCCCGAGGTCGCATGGTGCATGGCGACCTGTTGCTCCAGCCCAAGTTGCTGCAGCCAGTTCTGATAATGAATCCACAGATTGCCGCCGCCGCCGCCAATGAACGAGTGTTTCTTCAGCTGCGCCCTGTTCCGCGGGACGCCGTTTCGAGCCGCATAGTCACGGCTGCAGTAAAGCGCCCAGTCGTCGATGCAGAGCTGGCGGCCGACCAGGCCGGCTGACAGCTGAGACTCGGCCTTTGTGCTTCGTAGCGAGATGTCTGCCTCTCCAGCACCGAGATCGCGGACGGACTGCGACGTATCCAGTTCGATAACTATCTCCGGGAAGGCCTCGTGAAGCTCGCGAAGCAGGGGTGCGAGGATGGTAATCGCATAGACCTCCTCGGTCGTGATCTTCACGGTGCCGCTGACATCTCGCGAATGGGCCGAGGCGGCATCGGCGAAGCTGTTGAGGGCGGATTCGACCGTCTTGGCCTGGCCAAGCAGGCTCTGCCCTTCAGGCGTCAGAGTGTAGCCGGCTTGGCGCTTTTCGAAGAGCCTAACACCAAGCGCTTCCTCCAGCGCCGTGATCCGTCGGGCAACTGTCGTCTGGCTCACTCGCAGCGCCCGCGCTGCCGCAAGCGTGCTGCCGTCACGGGCAACAGCGAGGAAATAACGGAGGTCGTTCCAATCGAGCATGGGCTGCAATTTAGCGCCTAAAGGCGCTATTTCCGTTCTGCAATTTTGCAGAATCATAGCACGATATCGTTGCTTACACGAACCGGTTTTCGGGATTAGTTGAAGGGTCGCGCCGGTAAGCTCCGGTCCCAGACAAACAAGGGGTAGCGACATGAGAAACCCATTCGTTCTTGCGATTGCATCCGCGATCATCACCGCTGGTCTGATCAAGGCAGTTCCGGCCCTCGCCGAGACACCGGCAGTCGAGCAGACCTACGTCAGCTATGTGAAGACAGCCGACCTCAACCTCACCAGCGAGCGTGGTCAGCAGGCTCTCGATCGCCGGCTTGCCCAGGCGGCACGCGAAGTCTGCGGCGTTCCTTCAGACTCCGATCTCGTCGGCCAGAACAAGGTCCGCCAGTGCCGCGACGAAGCGATCCAGCGTGCCGCCGCCGAGCGAGAAGCGTTGCTCGCCGCCGCGAACCGCGGAGCGGTCATCGCGATCACTGCCAGCCGTTAAGTTTCACGAGCTCTCCAAGAAGGGCGTCCCGGCCTCCCCGGGGCGCCCTTCGCCTTGTCTGGTGCAGGCGCCACACTTAGAGCCGACACATGATCGAGGTTTCAGGCGGCTGTCATTGTGGCACGGTGCGTTTCACGGCGAGGATGCCCGACGCGCCGGTGCACGCACTCGACTGCAATTGCTCGATTTGCTCGATGACGGGCTTCCTGCACGTCATAGTCCCGCACTCGGAGTTCGAGTTGCTGACCGGACGCGACGCCTTGGCGAGCTACCGCTTCGGCACCGGCTCAGCGGAGCACCTCTTCTGCTCGAATTGCGGGGTGAAGAGCTTCTATCAGCCGCGGTCTCATCCTGATGCGTGGAGCGTCAACGCAAACTGCCTCGATGAAGCGGTCGAACTCGAAATCGAACAGTTCAACGGGAGGCATTGGGAGAACGCAAAGGCGCGCCTCGACGGCGAACAGGCGGGCGGCTAGGCGCGTCGGATGCATCGTCCGCTACGCCTGACCATCGATAGCTCGGCCCTTGTTCATAACTGGCGCTGGCTCGCCGATCGCGCCGGAGTTCCGGCGGGAGCGGCGATCAAGGCGGACGCCTATGGCCTTGGCGCGCGGGAGACGATGCGGGCGCTTCACGGTGCTGGATGCCGCGACTTCTTCGTGTCCGTCTGGCCGGAAGCGGAAGAGCTTGGAGCGGTTCCAGGCGACGCGAGCCTTGTAGTGCTGCACGGTGTTGGCCCTGACGACGTCGAGGCGGCTCTGGCCTCTACCGCGCGGCCAGTTCTCAACTCTGTCGAGCAAGTTTCGCGCTGGAAACAGGCTGCGCCTGGTCGCGTCTGTGACGTGATGATCGACACGGGCATGAACCGGCTCGGCCTTCGGCCGGATGAGATCGCAGCCCTGAACGGTCTCTCCATCGATACGCTGCACAGCCATCTCGCTTGTGCCGACGAGGATCACGACTTGAACGCGGCTCAGCTGCAGCGCTTTCGCGAGGTGGCCGCACAGGTGCCGGCCAAGCGTTACAGCCTGGCCAATTCTGCCGGTACCTGTATCGGCCCGACTACAGCTTCGACCTCGTGAGGCCGGGCTTGGCCCTCTACGGCGGCATTCCTCGCCAGGAGGCCGAAGGACAGATCCAGCAAGTCGCGCACATCGAAGCGCAAATTGTGCAGCGGCGCACAATCCGGGCTGGCGAAAGCTGCGGCTATGGCGCGACCTTCGTCGCCGATGCGGACACCGAGGCCGCGATCCTGAACATTGGCTATGCTGACGGCTATCTCCGAGGCTTCTCCTCGAAGGGTACGGCATTTGCTGGCGAATTCGCGCTGCCTGTGCTCGGCCGGGTTTCGATGGACCTGATTGCAGTGCGTTGTGATGCGACCCTGATATTAGGGAAGGCGAGTGGGTCGAGATCGATTACGACCTGCCTACGGCGTCCGAGGCTTCTGGGCTTTCCCAGTACGAACTGCTGACGACCTTGGGCTCGCGTTTCGAGAGGCGCTGGCCTTAGACCCCGGTTCGGGCGTTTTCGGCTTGTATCGGCAGAGGTCGATCACCGGGCACCGCCAGCATTCTGGCTTTCGTGCCTTGCAGATGTAGCGGCCGTGCAGGATCAGCCAGTGGTGCGCGTTAAGCCGGAAGGGTTGGGGGACAACCTTCTCGAGCTTCAGCTCGACCTTGAGCACGTCCTTGCCAGGCGCAAGGCCGGTTCGATTGCAGACTCGGAAAATGTGCGTGTCGACCGCGAAGGTCTCTTCATGGAAGGCCGTGTTGAGCACCACGTTAGCGGTCTTCCGGCCGACGCCGGGTAGCTTTTCCAGCTCTTCGCGACTGCCGGGCACTTTGCTCCCGTGGTCGCGGATCAGCGCTTCCGAAAGAGCGATGACGTTCTTCGCCTTGGTGTTGAACAAGCCGATCGTCTTGATCGCGTCACGGACCTTCGTTTCGCCCAGCGAAACCATCTGCTCCGGCGTCTTCACGTGTTCGAACAGCGGCCGGGTGGCGATGTTCACGCTGGCGTCGGTCGCCTGGGCGGACAAGACGACGGCGACGAGCAATGTGTACGGATTCTCGTACTCAAGTTCAGTGGTTGGCGAGGGGTTCTCCTCGGCAAGCCTGCGGAAAAACTCGAAAACCTGCTCGCGCGTCACAGTGCGTCGATGACGTCGCGCATCGAATAGATGCCTGCTGGCTTGCCGACGAGGAACTTCGCGGCAGCAAGCGCGCCCCGCGCGAAGATCATGCGATTCTCGGCCCGGTGCGAAAGAATCAGGCGCTCCTCGGGGCCGGCGAAAATGACATCGTGGTCGCCGGCGACCGTACCGCCGCGAAGCGAGGCGAAGCCGATCGCGCCTTCCTCCCGCTTGAGGTTGGTGCCCTTACGGCCACGTTCTGCATTCAGTTTCGTTCCGCGCCCGCGGGCCGCGGCGTCACCGAGTGCCAGTGCAGTCCCCGACGGTGCGTCGGTTTTTTGCCGATGGTGCATTTCTAGGATCTCGATGTCCCACTCGGGGCCAAGTACGCTCGCCGCGCGCTCGACGAGGTCGGAAAGCAGGGCGACGCCCAAGGAAGTGTTCGCTGCGCGGAGGACGGCAATGTCCTTTGCCGCCGCTGAAATCCTTCGGCTCGCGAAATCGTCTAGCCCAGTCGTTCCGACCAGGATCGGGACGGCCGCTGCGAGCGCGCGATCGAGGCTCGCCTGCAGCGCAGACGGAGCCGAAAAATCGACGATTACGTCGCCATGGTCAGCATCGATCTCGAAGCCAGGATCGTCGGCGACCGCGGTCGCAATGGCGCGGCCCATTCGGCCGTTCGGTGCGAAGAGGCTGATGCGGGTCGGCTGCTCGTCAGTGCGCATGCTGGCACTGATGGCTCAGCGCCGGTGCCCGCGCAACAGGCGCCGGCGCCGCGGTTCGGCTCAACGCTTGAGCATCTCCACGTAAAGAGCGCTGCCCATCAACTTGCGCATCTTTGTCCGGTCGCCGCTGGCGGCGTCGGCGCTCTTGTCCGTCTGCTGCATGCGCTGGTTCATCATCGCGTTGCGGCGCTCTGATTCCGCCGCGGACGGGACGTCGTTAAAGCGGGTGAGCAGGATGACGTTTGGCTCGCCGTCCCGTGGATTGACGCTGTTGAGAATATGATATTCCAGCAGCCAGCCCTGAGATTTCGCGTATTCTTGGTTGGCTGTCCAGGTCTTCGACAACCAGTCCATGTAATTTTCGAACTGCCCGTCTTCGACGTAGATGCGGTTTGCTTGCCAGAACGGACCGGCCTTGACCGCGCTGTCCTGAGCGAACGCAGGAAGCGACCAGGTTAGGGCCAACGCTGCAGCCCCGATAAGATATTTACGCATATTTGTAATCCCCTAAGTTGCCGGCAGATGACCGGCGCTCACGCTAGACAGGCTGTCCCGGACCCGACTGAAACCGGTTCCGGGCCCGCAAGACCTACTTCCGGTAGACCAGCTCCTGGAGCAGCATGTTGCCGCCGAGCTTGCGATACTTTGCGCGTTCGCCACTCTGGCTGTCCGACTGGCGTGCGCTTGATTGGAGATAAGCGTTGGTTTCTTTTGCGCGCGCGTCGTCTTCCGCCGGAGTGGTGGGCCGATCGGCGATCGTCACCAGGTAAAGGTCCGGCTCTCCGGCGCGCTTGTTGACGTTCGAAAGGATGTAGGAGGCCTTGATCCAGCCCTTGGACTTCTGGAAGTCGATGGACTTGCGATAGAGGCCGGCAAGGTGGTCGGCGTAATCGCCGAAATGGCCGTCATCGATGGTGATTTCGGCAACGGTCCAATAGTCGCCGCCCTTGACTGGGAAATCCTGCGATACGGCAGGGGTAGATAATAGCATTGCAGCCGCACCGAGTGCGGCAATCATAGTCTTACGCATTGAGATGCTCCCGGTCCGGAAACCCGAGTGTTTCCGGCTAATGGGAGCGGCGTCGCCTATCGGCGGAACGCCTGGACGGCGTCGCTCCGGCGCGCCTCATAGACCTCGTTACCGAGTCGGTCCTAATGTAAATTAAACAACCAGGCGCTGCTGGAGGGCTGCGGCGGCGGCAGGTGCACGGACCTTGGCGCCGTTGATCATGAAGACATAGGCATCGTCGCCATTCGCGACCCAGTGCTGGACTCGTCCTGCAAAGCCGTCGAGCGCCTCGTCGTCGTACCCGGTCGGAAGCTCCTCGTGCATCCGCTGCAGGCGGGCGTATCGGAAGCTTGCCGTGTCCGCATCGATGCAGGGAAATTCGTCGTCGTCGCCGAATACGACTGCCACGTCGTGCTCGCGGCAGAGATCGAAGAAGCCGTCGTCCCGGAAGCTCTCGTGTCGCGGCTCAAGTGCGTGGCGCAACTGAATTCCGTCGAGCGCGCGGGGAATCAGCTTCAGAAATGCTGCGATGTCCTCGCGGTCGTACTTGCGGTGCTTCGCAAGCATCCAGAGGGTCGGGCCTAGCTTCGGTCCGAGCGCCGAAAGACCCTGGGCATAGAAGTTGCCGATCCCTTCGCCGGCATCACAGAGCTTCGGCCGGGTCACGCAGTAGCGGGACGCCTTCACCGCAAACTGGAAGTCGTCGGGCACCGCGGCCGCCCAGGCGGCCCAGCTTTTGGGGCTTTGGCGCGAGTAGAAGGTCGAGTTTATCTCGATCGCGCCGAGGTGCCGCGAGGCATATTCAAGTTCGCGCTTCTGCGGCAGGTCGGACGGATAGAATACGCCGCGCCAAGGCTCGTAGGTCCACCCGCCGATTCCAATCCTGATCCTACCTTGCTTCGCGCCAGCCATAATCGCCGGCTCTATAACGGCATGCCGGGCTAGGCGGCAGTGGGGATGGTGAAAGCGTGCGTAGTTCCCGTTTCGGTCGAGACCACCTCATGCCGGGCGCCGAGCTGTCGGGCGAAATTCTCGACGAGTTTCGTGCCGAGTCCGCCGCGCTTGCCCGTTGACCGACCTTTCATGCCGACGCCGTTGTCTGTGATCGTCAATTTGAGCTCACCGTTCATGCGGCCCTTCACGAAGACCTGACCCTCATCGCGGCCATCGAACGCGTGTTTGAGGGCGTTCGTGACGAGTTCATTAACGATGATGGCAATCGGGATTGCCTTGTCGGCGCTGGTCGTGATCTCCTCGACGTCGCAGCTGACGTTGACGTGCTGCCGGGAAAGTCCGCGTTCGATTTGCTCGCACAGGCCGCAAAGGTGGTCGTCCAGCCGGACGTGCTCGAGGTCCCGCTGCGAAGGGCAAGGCGCTCGCTTGCATGAGCAATCGCCTGGATGCGATCGGCGACCTGGTGCAGCGCGGCCCTGACATTATCGTCGCTGGACCGTTGAGCCTGAAGCTGGACGAGCGCCAGGACGGTCTGGTGGTTGTTGCGGGTCCGGTGGTCGATTTCGTTGAGGGCGTGGTTCAACAGTTCCATGCGGCGTTCACGCTCCGCCGTGCCCTTGTCGACTTCGCGCTGATAAAGACCAATTACGAGGAGGACCAGGAGCTGGGAGAACGTGGCAATGATCAATCCCCCTGCACGTTCGGCGTCCGGAATGCTAAAACTCCAGGCCGGGGGAACGATCGCGTACCAGATGAGTAACTGACCCACGACCAAGGCAACCAGCCCGCTTCGCCAGCCGGCGAGCATGGCGGCGGTCACGACCGCGAGGAAGTTCAGTGCGTAAGGCGCACGATCGTTGGCGATGGGTTCGAGCTGAGCTCGGACCCAGACCATCAGAATGGCCGCGATGATTCCAATCGACAATTCGACGAGCAGCGGCGGGGCTCGATGGGCCCAGCGCTGCGGCAGACGCGAGTAAAGTATCTTGCGAATTGTCGCCCCAGGAATGGCTCGAAGCCCGAACCGGAAAACGATTATTATCAGTCAGAAAGCGAATGTCACCGACGATCTCGTTAACTCTGCCGTCTAACCTATGTGAAAGTTCTGCCGCCGGAGATACGCCGCGATCATGAGCCGCGAAATACGCAACATCGTAATCCTGACCGGGGCCGGCGTGTCGGCGGAAAGCGGCCTCGCAACATTCCGGGCGGCGGACGGTCTGTGGGAAGATCACCGGGTCGAGGACGTTGCGACGCCAGAGGCCTATCGGCGCGACCCAGTCCTGGTGCATCGCTTCTACGATGCGCGGCGAGCGCGTCTCTGCGAGGTCGAACCGAACGCCGCGCACAAGGCGCTAGCGCGGCTCGATGCCGAATGGCCGGGGGAACTCCTGCTCGTTACCCAGAATGTCGACGACCTGCATGAGCGCGCGGGCTCGAAGCGCCTGCTGCACATGCACGGAGAGTTGACCAGCGGATGGTGCCTCGCGTGCGGCGAGCGTTTCGCCTGGGAAGGACCGATGGGCGAAGGCGCGTCGTGCCTGCAATGCGGAGAGGTGGGCCAAGTCCGTCCCGACATCGTGTGGTTCGGCGAGATGCCCTATGACATGGATCGCATCGACGAAGCGCTGCGGCGAGCCGACCTGTTCGTGTCGATTGGAACCTCAGGCGCGGTGTATCCGGCCGCCGGCTTCGTGCAGACCGCCCGCTGCTGCGGCGCCCGGACGCTCGAGATGAACCTGGATCCAAGCATCGGCAGCACGCTCTTCGACGAGAGCCGGCTTGGACCTGCCGGAAAGCTGGTGCCGACGTGGGTCGCGGAGATGATCGGACCCTAGTCAGACCACTCCAGGCCGATGTCTTCGTAGAGAGAGCGGTCCTCGCCCCAGCGTGGATTGACCTTAACGTGCAGGAACAGGTGGACCTTGCGGCCGAGATGCTCGCTAATCTCCGCGCGGGCCTTCTCGCCGATGGTCCGCAGCCGCGATCCGCCCTTGCCGATCACGATCGCCTTTTGGCTGTCGCGCTCGACGAAGATTTGCTGGTGGATGACGGTCGATCCGTCGGGACGGTCCTCCCAGCTCTCGGTCTCGATCGCAGACGAATAGGGCAATTCCTGATGGAGTTGGTTGAATATTTGCTCGCGGGTCATCTCCGCGGCAATCATTCGATCGGTCGCGTCGGAGACCTCGTCTTCCGGGTATAGCCAGGGGCCGTCCGGCATCGCTTCGGCGAGCGCTCCCTTAAGGTCGGGCACGCCATCTCCCTGCGCTGCGCTGATCATGAACACCTTATCGGGGTTCAGCCGCTCCGTGAGCGCAACCGACAAGGTCAGCAGGTTGGGCTTCTTGACGAGGTCGACCTTATTGAGCGCGATCCACAAGGGGTGGTCGCGATGCCCAAGATTGTCGATGATGCGCTCGACCTCACGATTGAGGCCGTCCGAGGCATCTATGACGAGCAGGATGAGATCCGCGTCCCCGGCACCGCCCCAGGCCGCGGCGACCATTGCCCGGTCGAGCCGTCGCCGTGGCTCGAAGATCCCGGGCGTGTCGACTAGCAGGATCTGGGACTGGTCCTGAATCGCGATGCCCATCAGCCGGGCGCGCGTCGTCTGAGCCTTGGCGCTGACGATCGCGACCTTCTGGCCGACAAGGGCATTCACCAGCGTCGATTTGCCGGCATTCGGGGCGCCGATCACGGCGACGAAGCCGGCGCGTGTGGTCTTCTCGGTCATTTCAGTTGGTCCAACAGTGCTGATGCGGCCGCGGTTTCCGCTTCCTGCTTGCTCGAGCCTTCGGCGGTCGCTTCGCCCACGTTCCGGATTCCGACCTTAACCGTGAAGCGGGGGCATGGTGCGCGCCGCTCTTTCGGGCAATTTCATATTCGGGGGCAGCCCAGTTGCGCGCTGCAGCAAGCTCCTGGAGCGCCGACTTCGGGTGCTTCGGAGCCTTGCCCTGAGCGTCCACGAAAGGCGCCCAGGCCCGTCTTATGAACGCGTCCGCCTTCTTCAGTCCGCCGTCGATGAGGAGGGCTCCCACCAGGGACTCGACCGCGTCTCCCACGACATTCTCGCTCTGGTTCGCGCCGTCGTCGCGGGCCTGCTTGCCGAGCCTGATCCAGGCCGGAAGTCCCATTCCACGCCCGATCTCCGCGCAGGTTTCTCGCGACACGAGGACATTGTAGCGGCGGGAAAGCTTACCCTCGGGCTCTTTCTCAAAGCGCTCATAGAGCAGGCGAGCGATCACCAGCCCGACCACTCGATCGCCAAGGAATTCCAGCCGCTCGTAGCTATCCTTCCCGACGCTGGCATGCGTCAGCGCGCGCTCGAAAAGCGAGAGATCATCTGGATCGTGGCCCAGCGTCTCGCGCAGGAAGTCGCGAAGTTCGGTCATTGGGACTGTCCGTCGAGGGCGCTCGCGATGCGACCGCCGCGAAGTGCCGTGAACCAGGTCCACGGCTTTGCATATTCGGCAGTGCCGTCGGTGGACCAGAAGATGAATGCCGCCCGACCCACCAGATTTTCGATCGGGACGAAGCCGATGCCGCCTTCCTTGACGCTGAAGCGGCTGTCGAGGCTGTCGTCACGGTTGTCGCCCATCAGAAAGACGTGGCCGCCGGGAACCTTGATGGGCGCTACGTCGTCGCCGCGGGGGTTACTCACCTGGTCGATGACTTGATAGCTCCGCCCGCCCGGAAGCGTTTCCCGATAGACCGGATAAAGGCATGCCGAAGCGCCGCCGTCCGTTCGCCCGAACATCGGCGTCGCTCCCGCCACCACGCGGCAGGGGCTGTTTGCCGAAATCGGCATCGTGAAGGTCCCGCCTGCTCACGGGGCACCGGCTTGCCGTTGACTATCAGCATGCCGCCCTGAACCTCCACCGTATCGCCGGGCAGGCCGACCACGCGCTTGATGAAGTCTTCCTCCGTGCCGGGGGCACGAAAGACGACGACGTCGCCCCGTTCCGGCAAGCTGCTGAAGATGCGGCCGTCGAAGGATGGGAAACCCCAGGGAAAGCTGTAGCGGGAGAAGCCATACGGCCACTTCGACACCATCACATAGTCACCGATGTAGAGGGCGGGCAGCATCGAACCGGAAGGGATATTGAACGGCGCGAAGATGAAGCTTCGGATCACCCAGGCCAGCAGAAGGACAGAGACGATAAGACGCGGCAAGCTGCCGCGGCGCTCCCTTCTGCTGGTTCTTGAGCCCGATCGCCGAGCATAGCTTAATGCCATCGCGCGTGCTTGTTTCCGCCTGTGGCCCAGCCGTCAAGCGGGGATGGTTTTTGTGGGTAGCCCGACTATGACGCCGGCCATGGCAGGCCAAGACTGGAACGCGATCGACGCGTACGAGGTGCAATCGCTCGAAGCTCTCTTCGAGCGCGATGAAGGAAGGCTTTCGGCGTTCTCGCTCGAACTCGGCGGTCTCTATTTCGACTGGTCGAAGACGCATCTCGACGCGGGATTGCTCGAACGCTTCGTCGCAATTGCCGAATCCAAGGACTTTGCCGCGGCCCGCGACTCCCTCTTTGCAGGGGAGATCGTGAACGCGACGGAGGGTCGGCCCGCCGAGCATGTGGCTGAGCGAGGAACCGGGGCGCCCGATGCGGTCGAGTTGGCGTCAGGCCGCCGCGGCCGGATGCGCGCCCTTCTCGATGCGATCGAAGCAGGCGCGTTCGGCGATATTACCGGCGTTCTTCACATTGGCATTGGCGGATCCGTTCTCGGGCCGGCTTTGCTCGTGGACGCGCTTGGCCGGAACGGTTCACGGGCCGAGGTTCGTTTTCTTTCAAACATCGATGGCGCGGCGTTCGACGATGCCGTCTCGACGCTTGATCCGGAAACGACGCTGATCGTCGCCGCCTCGAAGACGTTCACGACGGCCGAGACCATGTCCAACCTGAATGCCGCGATTGGCTGGCTTCGAGAGGGTGGCGTGGACGATCCCTTTGGCCGAGTGATTGCGGTGACTGCTCATCCCGAAGCCGCGGTCGAGGCGGGCGTCGACGAGACGCGCATTCTTCAGTTCAGCGAGGGGGTAGGGGGTCGCTATTCGCTTTGGAGCGCCGTCGGTTTCTCCGCCGCTCTCGCGCTGGGCTGGAGTTCGTTTGAGGAATTGCTTGAAGGCGCGGCCGAGATGGACCGGCATTTCCGATACGCCGAGCCCGCCAGCAATGCGCCGCTAGTTTCTGCATTCATCGACCGTCTCTACGTCCGCAAGTTCGAATGCCAGACGCGTGCCGCCTTCGCCTACGATGAGCGCCTGCGGCTGCTGCCGTCCTACCTCCAGCAACTCGAGATGGAATCGAACGGCAAGTCGGTGAGGCTCGACGGATCGCCGATCGGCCAACCGTCCGCGCCGGTGACCTGGGGCGGAACGGGCACGGACGCGCAGCACGCGGTCTTCCAGCTGTTGCACCAAGGCACAGTGCTCGTCCCCGTCGAATTCCTGGCGGTTACCGAGGCCGAGGATAGCCTGCCGCCCGATCACCACCGTCAGCTGTTGTTGAATGCCTTCGCGCAAGGCGCTGCGCTGATGCGGGGAAAGAAGAGCGACGATCCGCATCGCAGCTATCCCGGAAACCGCCCGAGCACGACCATCCTTCTCGATCGGCTGGATGCTCGGACGCTTGGCGCTTTGATTGCCTTCTACGAGCACCGCACGTTCGCGAACGCCATTTTGCTCGACATCAACCCGTTCGATCAGTTCGGGGTCGAGCTGGGCAAGGAAATCGCCCGCAAGCTCGACGAGTCCGCGGACGATGAAAGCTTCGACCCGTCAACAAAGACGCTCATCGAAAGAGCCGGGCTCTAGGTCGCAACGCATCGCACCGATGCATAGATGTCATTGGCGCGTCCGCTCGTTCTCCGCGAGAACGAGCCGCATCGGAGGAATGGAATGGCGGACTTTGACCTGTTCGTAATCGGGCCGGATCGGGCGGCGTGCGTGCAGCGCGCGTGGCATCGAGCTACGGCGCGCGCGTCGCAATTGCCGAGGAGCACAAGGTCGGCGGGACCTGCGTCATTCGGGGCTGCGTCCCGAAGAAGCTGCTCGTCTACGGCGCGCACTTCGCTGAGGACCTCGACGACGCTGCCATGTTCGGCTGGGACGTGCCGGAAAAGCGCTTTGACTGGGCGGTGCTGCGCGACAACGTCCTCAGCGAGGTCGGCCGGCTGGAAGGCGCTTACACCGAAACGCTGACCAACCATGACGTGACGATCTTCAAGGAGCGCGCGACGTTGATCGGGTCGAATTCGGTTCGGCTCGCTTCCGGCAAGACGATCACCGCCGAGAAGATACTGATTGCGACCGGTGCGCGTCCGCTGATGCCTGAGCTTCCGGGCATCGAGCATGCGATCAGCTCGAACGAGACCTTTCATCTGGAGAAGCTGCCGAAGCGCATCATCATTGCCGGTGGGGGCTACATCGCGAACGAGTTCGCGGGATATTCCATCAGTTCGGAAGCCATGTGACATTGGTGAACAGGACGGACGTCCTGCTTCGGGGCTACGACCAGCAGGTCGTCGACCGGCTGATCCAGATTTCCATCCGGAAGGGGATCGAGTTCAAGTTTCACGCGACGATCGAGGCGATCGAGAAGCGGAACGATGGCTCGCTCCACGTCCGCATGACCGGATGCGACGATATTCACACGGACCAAATATTGTTTGCGGTCGGACGGCAGCCGAACACCGAAGGCCTAGGCTGTGATGCGGCCGGAGTCGACGTTGGCGAGAAGGGCGAGATCAAGGTCGACGCAGACAATCGCACAAATGTGCCGTCTATCTTCGCGGTCGGCGACGTGACCAACCGGGTTCAGCTGACGCCAGTAGCGATCCGCGAGGGGCAGGCTTTCGCCGACACTTTCTTCGGCAAGAAGCCGCACCAGGTCGACTATGATTGCATTCCGAGCGCGGTGTTCAGCCATCCGCCGCTGGCAGGAGTTGGAATGACCGAGGGTCAGGCGCGCAACCGGCTGGGCACCGTAAAGACCTTCACCTCCGACTTTCGGCCTATGAAGAACGTTCTCGCCGGTCGGAACGAGCGCTCGCTCTACAAGCTCGTGCTCGACGGCGAGACCGACAGGGTCGTAGGCGTCCACATGATCGGCCCGGATGCTCCGGAAATCATGCAGGCCGCCGCGATCGCGGTGAAGGCAAGGCTCAAGAAGTCCGACTTCGACGCGACCGTGGCCCTGCACCCGACCATGTCGGAAGAGCTCGTCCTGATGAGATAATCAGGGGTTGCGGGCGGCAACCACCCTGCTGCCATCACCCCGGATCAGCTCCAGCTCGGTCGCGTTGTTTCCAGCGACCTTGAACTTCACGCGCTGCATCGGGTCTTCAGCGAAGGCGAATTCGTTGGGCCCAACCGCTACGAGCTTGCCCTTCGGTCCGCCTTCGCGCTGGAAAATGAGAGCACCGTCATCGTTCGTGATGTGGCGGACCCCATAGACGCCCACATATTGCGGCAGCGGCAAAGCGGTTGAGACAGGGGTGAGCTGCGCTTCGAGAACCTGGGCACTTCCCTCCAGCATGGTCTTGTCCGGTCCCGCCGCCTTTGCCGCGAGCTTCCGGAGGGCGTTCACCTGGGCGACTTCGAGCGCATTGTCCTGGCTCGCCTTGATCGTTGGAGCGATGCCGACCTTTTCCCAGTCCTTCCCCGTCGAGGCGAGCACGGCCCGTCCGACGGAAACGCTGATGACGTAGCCACCCGCGACCGGGAAGAACTCGTTCCGATAGCCTGCGCCGGCAGTGTTCTCGCCGACCAGTTCGCCGAGCTTAAAGCCGTTCACATGCCCGATGAATTCCTCCGCCGCGCTGGCGCTACGGCCGCCAGTCAGCACGTACAGCGGCTTCCCAGCCAGGCTGCCAGCCGGAAGCGAGCCGAGGCTCTTCCACGTGTCGCCTTTTTGGCCGCGCATGTAGAATGTCACGATCGGAGTGTTCGGCTGGAGGAAGTGGCTGATCATGTACTGGACCGCGTCGGGGCTTCCGCCGCCGTTCTTGCGCATGTCGATGATGATCGCGTCGCCCCTTTGAGGAAGCGCATCGCATTGTCGTAGACTTCCTTGGTCTTATCGCCGCCCAGAAGAAGCCGATCGTTTCCATGTAGCGGATGTTGCCGGGCAGCACTTTCAGCTGCAGAATTCCGTGATTGAGGCGGTCCGCGAACCGGATTTCCTCCGCGCTCGGCGGGGCGTCGTCCGCGCCGGCCCCGGCCGGGCGAGCGGCCAGCTCCGCCGATTGCTTGGGATCGAAGTGCATGCCAAGGTGATGGTCGTGCGCCACCGCCTCCAGGTCGGAGTTGATCCGTTCGGCCAGCGCCCCCGCGTCGGTCACGTCGTACCGGCCGTCGTCCAGGCCCTTCGCAAGGGCGGCATCGAGTTGAGGCCGAAGTTCGGGCAGGACGTAGTTTTCGTTGAGGATGCGCCGGACATCGGCGACGACCGCTTTCGCATCGATCGAGGGTTGCGTTGCGGTCGTCGCCTCCTGCGCCTGCGCGCCGGCGTTCGCTGGGATCAGTGCGAGCGCTGCCGCGCCGGCCAGTGCCGTCATAATCTTCATTTCCCGCTCCGAAATCGTGTCTGGCGTATTATTAGACTAATACGCCTGCGCGTGGTGCGCAAAGACAGGCCCGACCGTGCCAGATTTTGGCACGGAGACTTCGACTGGCGGCGGCGCGGGGGCCTCACTATAGGCTCTGGCGAACACCGGTGGGGATCTGATGCACGACGTTGTAATCATCGGCGCGGGCCACAACGGCCTGACCTGCGCTTACTATCTCGCAGCGAAGGGGCTGAAGGTTGCCGTCCTCGAGGCGTCCGACACGGTCGGTGGTGCGGCGGTCACGGACGAATTCCTGCCCGGCTTCCGCAACTCGGCCGCGAGTTACACCGTCAGCCTGCTGAACCCAAAGGTCATTCGCGACCTCGATCTGGAACGCCACGGCCTCAAGGTAGTGCTCCGCAAGACTGATAATTTCCTACCTGGCGACGGCGACTATCTGCTCTCCGGCCGAAATGGCCTGACCCGCAAGGAGATCGCCCGCCACTCGAGGAAGGATGCAGAAGGGTACGACCGCTACATTGCGGACCTAGATGCGGTCGTCGATCTTCTGAAGAAATGGCTCCTGCGTTCCCCGCCGAATGTTGGTGCAAGACTCAGTGCCATTCCGAAGATCCTGACGCTCGGCAAGGACATGGCCGGGCTGTCGCTTGGCGAGACGCGCGTCGTTCATGATTTCGCCCTTCGAAGCGCGGGCGAGGTCCTAGACCGCTATTTCGAGACCGACATCGTGAAGGCCCTGTTCGGTTTCGACGGTGTCGTCGGCAACTTCGCGTCTCCGTACGCGGCTGGCAGCGCCTACGTTCTGCTGCACCACCTTTTCGGCGAGGCCGCGGGCGTTCCAGGAGCATGGGGTCATGCGATCGGCGGCATGGGCTCGATCACCCAGGCCATGGCCCGTTCTGCGCGTGAGAAGGGCGCGGACATCCTGCTTGGCACGCCAGTCGAAGAGATCATTGTCGAGAACGGCAAGGCCGTCGGCGTCGTGGCGGGAGGCAAGGCCTGGCGCGCCGATACGGTCGTCGCCGGAGTCAACCCGAAGCTGCTGTTCGACAAGCTCGTTCCGCAGGGAGCGGTCGATGCGGACGTCCACAACCGCATGCATCACTGGAAGGGCGAAAGCGCGACTTTCCGGATGAACGTGGCCCTGTCGGAGCTGCCCAAGTTCACGGTGCTCCCGAAGAAGGGCGATCATTTGACCGCCGGCATCATCATGGCGCCGAGCCTCGGCTACATGCACAAGGCCTGGCTGGATGCCGAGAACAACGGCTGGACCAAGCAGCCGGTCGTGGAAATGCTGATCCCGTCGACGCTTGACTCCACGCTGACGCCGAAGGGAAAGCACGTCGCGTCGCTATTCTGCCAGCATTTTCGCTTCAACCTCGGCCCGGGCCGAAGCTGGGACAAAGAACGCGAAAAGGCGGCGGACGCGATCATCGCGACGGTCGATTCCCATGCGCCGGGCTTCGCCAAGTCGGTCATCGGAAGGCAAATCCACTCGCCGCTCGACCTAGAGCGCCGGTTCGGATTGGTCGGCGGCGACATCTTCCACGGCAAGATGAGCCTCGACCAGCTGTTCAGCGCTCGGCCGATGATCGGTGCGGCGGATTACCGCATGCCTCTGAAGGGCCTCTATCTCTGCGGATCGGGCGCGCACCCCGGGGGCGGCGTTACCGGGGCTCCCGGCCACAACGCCGCGCAGGCCGTTCTCGCCGACCGCAAGCCCTGGAGCAGACGGAAACCGTGACAGCGCCGCTTGCAGGCATCCGGGTCCTAGACCTCTCGCGCGTTCTCGCGGGGCCTTGGTGCACGCAGCTTCTCGCCGATCTCGGCGCGGAAGTGATCAAGATCGAGCGGCCGGGTGCAGGCGACGACACGCGGCATTGGGGTCCGCCGTGGCACGGTGAAGGCGAGGAGCGGGTCGCGGCTTACTTTCTGAGCGCCAATCGCGGGAAGAAGTCGGCTGCGATCGACTTCGCCAAGCCGGAGGGCGCCGCGCTCGTCCGCAAGCTCGCCGAGCGGAGCGATATCGTCGTCGAGAACTTCAAGGTCGGGGCCTGAAGAAGTTCGGGCTCGACGCCGAAAGCCTTCGGGCAGCCAATCCGCGCCTGATCGTCGCGTCGATAACCGGCTTCGGTCAGGATGGGCCCTACGCCGACCGCGCCGGATACGATTTCATCATCCAGGGGATGGGCGGGATGATGAGCATTACCGGCCTTCCTGACGGGCAGCCGGGCGGCGGGCCGCTGCGCGTGGGCGTTGCGGTGGTCGACCTGTTCACCGGCATGTACACCGCGACCGCCATCCTGGCGTCCCTGTTTCGCCGCGAGCGCACGGGCGAGGGCGCGCATGTCGACATGGCTCTGTTCGACACGCAGATCGCAGTGCTCGCCAACCAGGTTTCGAACGCGCTGGTGTCTGGCAAGGACCCGCCGCGGCAGGGCAATACGCACCCGAATATCGTTCCGTATCAGCCGTTCGAGGCCGCCGACAAACCTTTGATCGTCGCCGTCGGAAATGATCGGCAATTCGGGAAATTGGCTGAACTGTGCGGCCATCCGGAATGGACGACGGACGAGCGTTTTTCGACCAACGCCGCCCGCGTCGGCAATCGCACCGAGATGGTGCGGCTGATCGGCGAGTGCATTCGCCAGAAGCCGGCGACCGAGTGGTTCGAGCAGCTCGACGCGGCGGGCATCCCCGCCGGTCCGATCAACACGATCAGCGAGGCTCTCGCGGACGTTCAGGCTCGGCACCGGCACATGATCCGTACCATGACGGGAATACCGCTCATTGGCTCACCCATGCGAATTGATGGAGACCGCACGGATACCGATCTGCCACCGCCGCGCTCGGCGAGCACACAGAGGAAGTTCTTGAGTCGTTGGCGCTGGACGGCTCGGAGGTCGAGCGGCTCCGGTCGGCTGGAGTGGTCGGCTAGCCTATTCGCCGTCGCCGAGCTCGGCGACCAGAACGTCCAGCTGGTTCTGGCAGCCGCGCTGGATGAGCGCTTCGGCGGTATCCACTGCGTCGGACGGGAGGGCAGGCATCAGCGAAAATCGGACGCTCTCGGGGCTTGGACCGTCCTTCAGTGCCAGCTGATAATCCACGCCCTCGCTAATCGGCAGTGCAGCGGGCCAATCTATCGTCGACTTGCCGGCCGGCCAGTTGACCGTCGTTGCCTTGCCCGACGAAAGCGTGATGATGAGCTTCGCGGCGTCCTCCGACGACGGCCGCCACATCTTGAGCGGGCTGCCCTTGGCGATGCAGATCGTCCCGCTCTGGCTGATGTCGAGGTTCCACGGGCTCGGATTGAGAGCGAGGTCGCCGGAGCGCATGGCGCCGAAGCGCGTGCGGCGGGCGGCCGCCATCGCAAGCCCTTCCGCGCTCGATGAGGACGCCGGGAAAGTGCCGGGCCCACGAAGGGTCTTGGTGGCGTTCGGGCCGAGAATCGTGACGCTGTCGCCGGGCTTCAGCGAAATCTTGGCGCTGTCCGGCAATGCCTTGCCCGGCGGGTAGGCATTTGCTGACGGACCTGCCGAGCGGACGACCAACGCCTTCGACAGGGCAGGGGCCGCGATCGCCACGCAGCAACCCGTCGTCCAAGCAGTCAGAAGTGTTCGCCACGTCATCGTGCGCCTCCCCCCGCGACGCCTCACTGGGCGTTCGCGACATTGTACTTGATTGTTTCCTTGGCGGTCAGGCAGCGTCGGGTTGACCTGTCGGCGTCCGATGCGACCGCCTTCTGCTGGTACATCACTTCGGTCAGCAGTTTTCGCGACACGCCCATCTTGATGAGGAAGTCGTTGTCCTCGCTCGCGAGCATGGCCGAGTCCTGCTCGACATCGCCGATCAACGCCGTCGCTTTGTCGGCCCCTGAGAGATCTCCGCATGGACCGCATCCTTGTCGGCGAGATGCGTGAACATGTGGACCACGAACAGGCCGCCGTCGTCGATGAAGCGGATCGGCCCGCCCATGAACATGAAATTGCAGGCCGAGAAGCAAGCCCACCCGGGTGGTATCCTGGTCGGTATGCCCTGCTTGCGGATGATCGTACCGGCCTTGTTGCCGACCCGCGCGTCACCGCCCGGCGATCTAAGCCAAATTTCATCGACCGGTTCATATTGCTTCAGCGCGTCCGCAAGCCGTGTCGCGGCATCCGCGTCGATCATGCCTTCCGCCCTCAGGATCCGACGTGCTTCCGTCTCGAACAGCGAAAAGCGCATCTGGCGATAGGTCGACCAGTCGAGAACCTTTGGGCAAGTCGGGTTGAGCGGATCGCGGGGCGTCGAACCCACCGCGGCCTCCGCGTTCGCACTTGCGAGCGCCGCCGCGATCAATAACGAAAGCGCTGCCAAGTCACGCCTTCCTGTAGCCGCTGTCGCCCTTTCCGCGGCACATCTTCTTCGGAACGGTGGTTTCTTCACCATCGATGATCACCACGTCCGTCACGGTCATGCACTGGCTACCGTCCGCCAGCTTTTGAGAACCCGTAACCTTGGATGAGCCGGTCACGTTCTTGCGTGACTCGCTCTTCCATTTGATTTCGGTGCCGACACCCCCTCAATGGCCTGGTTGGTCGCGTCCGCGGCCTGTTTCTGCTCCTTGCAGTCGAGCAGCTTCAGCAATTCGTCCGCGACGATCGAGCTTACCGGGACCAGGCTGCTTGCTATGCCACCCGCACGGCCGAGAATGCCTCCGGCAATGCCTCCGAGGACGTTGCCGAACATAGACCTTTTGGCTTTTTTCTGCGGATTGTCGGCGCATTGCTCCTGGCCGGGCTCCTGCCCGTCGGCCTGGGCAATCGCGGCGCCGACTGGAATCGTCAGCGTCGCTGGGGCAGCCAGCAGCAGAGCCGCAATGATGGATACGCGAAACATGACTCGGGACCCCAGAGCAGACGGCAAACTATGCCTCGGTTATAACCCGGTCAATCGATTAGCGATTAACGGTTTTTTCCCTTTTCGGAGCAAACCGGGGCGGCCCTTTCGAAAGCTGCGCTTCGATTGCCTCGATCCTCTCGATCAGCGATTTTTCACGCAGTTCACGTCGAGTGACGATCCGCACGGCCCTGGTGATCGGGGCCGCCACGTCGACCAGCGCATTCTGCTCGTCCTTGCTGAGCAGCGAGCCGTCCGGGCGCGGTCCGACGAGGAGCCATCCGATCCACTCGCCGTCGTCCGCTCGCGCCTGGAGTGGAACACGCACGGGAAAGGTCTTGTCCGACGTGCTGCACAGAGCATCGCGGCAGGAGTCCGGGTCGAATTCCTTGAGCCACTGCTTCACCGATTTGGCGTCTATCCCGCGCGCGGCAGCGACCGCGCCGTCGACAAGCACTGCAATGCGCGTCGTCCGAACCCGGACTCGATCCGTTTAAGCGTGTCGTCGAGCAGTTCCTGGATCGAGGCGCTCTCGCGAAGTTCGCGCAGAAACGATGGGAGGTCTTCCCTAAGCCTGACGAGATTGCGCTGGAATCGCTGCTCGGACCAGCGCTGGATGCGCTCCTGCGCCGGGGTGACAAGGACAGTAGCGACGGCCGCCGCAAAGATGCCCGGAGACTGTCCCGCGTTCGGCCCGTAGAGGCCCTGGATAAAGACCTTCACGGCCTCGTTGCTCGCCGCAAAGATCCCGCCGATGAACACTGTCACCAGCGCGAACGTTGCCGACCGGCTGATCACGACCTCGGCGTCGTAGAGCCGGAACCTCAGCAGCGCGACCATTAGCCCGAGCTGAAGGCAAAGGAAGGCGAGGCCGAAGCTGAGGCCACCGAGGAGCTCCAGCAGGAGTTGGCTGCCAAACGATCCGACCTGGAGCTTGAAGGCGTCCGCGGCCAGGGCCGATGCAAGGAAGACCGCATAGCCGGAGAAGCCGAACAGGGCCCATTTGATCTGCTGACGGGCATCACCGGGTGGCGTCTCGCGGAGCCGGGCGAACAAGGTCGCTACGGCGACCGCCATGAACAGCATGAAGACCGCCCGGTACCATTCGCCTTCCAGCAGGAAGAGGACCGGCAATAGGGCAAGTGGAACGATCACGAAGCGCGGACGAAGCTGCCCGAAGGGGAACAGCAGCACGCCCGCGAGCAAACAGATGTTGCCCACGTCGTAGAGCGTGCGATGGGCCCATTCCGGCAGGTGTAGGACGAACGTCAGGAACCCGGCGCTTGGCTGTTCAGCGGCAATCGTCAGGAGGATCGCGAGGGACAGGACCGAACTGATCAGGTCCTCCGGCTTTCGCCGATGCAGGATCCACGCCGCAAACAGCAGGAATGGGTAGGTGAGCAGGTGCAGAAGGTCGACGACGCTCAGGAGGACCGGCGGAAAGCCGACGGAGCTGGCGGCCTGTCCAATGTGATCCTCACCCGGTCGAACCCGAAAGTTCTTTTCGCTACCGTCCCGGGATCGAAGCCGGATCGTATAGTCGGACTCATCTCCGCCCTCGATGATCGGGGTGAACAAGGCATAGTCCATGTCCGTCGCATCGTGCGGCTGAGCGAGCCCGCGCTTCGAGATGGGAACGACCCTCGCGACCGGCGTGCCGTCGATCGCAACGATGTCGTCTCCGGCCTTCACACCCGCGGCCTTCGCAGCCTTGCCGATCGGGAAGCGGACCTTGGTCAGGTCGTCTTCGGAAAGTCCAAGTCCAATGCGACTGCCGACTATCAGCGCGGAATTCTCGCCCGACTGGTCAAAGCGTAACCATATGCCGGCAAGTGGCCCAGCAACCGCCAGTAGCAGAGCCGGAATCCAGATCAGCTGGAAAAGAATAAGCCCACGACGGCTCAGATCCGGGATCTTGTCGGGCAGCCGCGCCGGGGAAAGGCGGACAGCGTCGGCGCTAGCTACCGAATCTGTCGCCATGCCAGTGTCATGCCCCATTACCTGCCCCAGAACCTCAATAGCACGAGGCCCGCGGGGGAACAGCAGGCCTTAACTGTCGATGCGCTCCTGGCCGTAGCGGCTCTTGATGAAGCGGCCCTGCGTTTCGAGGGCTGCGACATCCGACCGGGCAAGCTTCTCGGAAATCTCCTCGAGCGCGCCGCGGCCCGCGTGCAAGCCCTCGACCAGACGTTCGTCGACGCTCACGTCTTCGCCATCGCGCTGGTTGCGGTAGGCGGGCGGCACGTTGACGTAGCGGTCGATCAGGCCCGGGAGGTGCATGGACATCAATCGCCGGGCGTCCTGCGCATCCGGGTTCAAATCGTCGATCCGCTCGAGTGTCTGTTTCAGCGATGGCAGGATGCGGCTGATCGCGTCCAACTCCGCGCGTGCGGGCGCAGGGAGAGCCGGACGCTGCCGGTAGATATAGGAATCGAAGCGCTGGACCATCTGGCCATTCGGCAGATCCGCCGTCGGTGCCGTCGCATTGCTCTTGCCGCTCGGCATGAAGGCCAGAAGTGCGGCAATTCCGATCGCGACGCCCACGGCCGCGAGAAAGCCGAACATTCCGATCGGAGTGATGATTCCAATGACAATAGTGAGGAGGCTGATCACGCCGATCGCGACGCCAACTCGCCCGATCCGGCGCATCATGTCGGCATTCACCCGCTCGCGCTCACGCCGCGCGGCTTCCCGTACGGCGCCGTCGCGCTCGTCGAGCTGCCGCATGACGCGGTCAGCGCGTGCGATGACCTTGTCGAAGCGTTCTGTGCTCATTTGCTTTCAATGGGCGTGAGCGGCGAGGGGCACCCTCGAGCTTCGCCTGGTTCACTCCCTCTGCGCGGGCGATGTAACCCTTCGACTTCTCGACTTCTGACGAGAGCGTGTTGACCGTCTGCTTCATGTTGTCGAGCGCCTGGAGCTTGAACCGGTCGATCTGGTCCATTGTCTCGTAAATGTTCTGGAAGGCGCGCTGAAGGGTCTCGATCGGGATAGTCGACGAGGCTGCCTGCTCGTGGATCGCACCAGTCTGGGTGCGGAGCATCTCGCCGGTGGAATCGATCATTCCCGCGGTCGTCGTGTTCAGCGCCGTGATCTGCTGGAGGACGAGCTTCTGGTTCGTCATCGCCTGGGCGACGGTGACGGCCGTGCGAAGCGCGGAGACGGTCGTGGTGGACGCGCGGTCGACACCCTTCACCAGCTCGACATTGTTCTTCTTGACCAGGTCGAGAGCGAGGTAGCCCTGAACGGTGACCGCCGTCTGCGTCAGCAGGTCGGTCGTGCGCTGGCGCGTATAGAACAGCGCGCTTTCGCGAATGGCTTTCGCCTTGGCCGGATCGGTCGCGTCGAGCTCGTTGGCTTTCTCCTCGAGCTGTTTGTCGAGACTCTTGGAGATGTGAACCATCTGCTCGAGCTTGTGCATGGTCTTCCACAGGCCCGCGCGCTCGGTGTCGATCGCCGCATTGTCCATCAGCAGCTCGTCCTTGCCATTGGCGAGGCTGCCGAGGATCTTCGAGATGTGCGTCTGGGAGCTGCGATACTTGTCGAAATATCGATCGACGCTGTTGCCGAAGGGAATGATCCCGAGGAGCTTGCGGGTTTTGGTGGCTTCTTTCGGGTCCAGGGACTCGACGGTGCGGCGGAGCTCGGTCAGGTCCGCTCCAATGCCCGTGTCCTTGTCGATCGCCTTCACCGGCCGGTCGAGGAAACGGTTCGACGCGCCTGCCGCTTCGGAGATCTCCTTGCGGCCCATCGCCGTCAGCTGGTCGACCTTCTTGCCGAATTCGGGGCTGTTGGAGTCCAGCGCCGCCAGCTCGGCAACGAATTGCGCGACCCGCTTGTCGAGCTCGGTCGTCTCTTCAGCCTTTAGTGGAACGAGCCCCGCCGCCTCCGCTGGCGCAATCGGGTTTAACGCTTCCGGCGGATCGAGCTTCAGCGTCGTGTCCGTCTTGGTCTCGGTCGTGGGTTCCGTGGCCATCTCAAGTTCCTCGTCATCCAGTCGCCGGCGCGAGTGGGCAGGGTGTGAACATCTGCCCTACGCCGCGCAAGCGACAACTTCCACTGTATTATAGGCATAATACGCCGCTCTTCAAGCGACGCTGGAAGCACAACAGAGTTAGCTCTCGTTAACCGAAACTTTGAACGTTTCGATCACCGTGACGGTCGTAGAGGCGTGGAATGCGCACCGATTGCCTGAGGATCTTCGAATGATCTCGTCACTCAAGCGCCTTTGGCGCGACCGCCGCGGGAACACTCTGGCTATTGCAGGCGCTGCGCTCCCGCTCGTGCTGGGTTCCGCAGGTCTGGCGAGCGATACGATCCAGTGGACGCTCTGGAAGCGGCAGCTTCAGCGCGCGGCGGATTCCGCTGCTGCAGCGGGCGTCTATGCCATTGCCTCCGGAAAAGCGGTCGGCACCTGCGCGGACATTGCTGGTTCGACCTACGCAAATCCGGTTGCCTACGACCTGAAGAAGAACAATCAGGTCGGCATACCGACAACCTGCACGGTCACGAATCCTCCATCGGTCGGCGGCTACACGGCCGACGCAAATGCCGTCCGGGTCGCGCTCGCAATCCAGAAGAAGCTGAGCTTCTCCGGAATGTTCATGAACGCGGCTCCGACAATCACTGCAACGGCCACGGCGACGATCGTCCCGAGCGGCGACTACTGCGTGAAGAGCCTCGTGAACCTGCCGGTGACCGGAATCGATGCGACGGGCAGCACCGTAGTCAACCTGGGCTGCGGCATGATTACCAATTCGACATCAATGTCGGCCGCCGTTGCCACGGGCAATGCGAGCGTAGCAGCAAGTCCGATCGCGGCAGTTGGAGGCATTCCGGCCAGCGACAACTGGGGCACGGGCACGGTTCTTCAACCATTTACGCTGGCGCAGGATGATCCGTTCGCGAACGTGCCGGCGCCTTCGGCGTCAGATTTCCCGGCGGGCGCCTGTCCGAGCGTTACGGTAAATCCGAACAACAGTGCGACCTTGGACCCTGGCTGCTACAGCAGCTTGAACCTCAAGGGAAATGTGACTCTCAATCCGGGAGTCTACATTCTCGATGCCGGCTCAATCACGACAACCTCGCAAGCCAGCGTCAGCTGCACTGGTTGCACATTTGTTTTGACGAACCGCGACCCCAGCTCCACCGCCACCATCGGCGGCGTGCAAATGAACGGCGGGGCGAACATCAATATCGTGGCACCCACGTCAGGGACTTACAAAGGAATTCTATTCTACCAGGATCGGCGGGCCACGCTAAGTAACTCGCAGACCGTGAACGGTAACAGTGCGTCCAAGTTTGAAGGTGCATTGTACTTCCCGCGGGCGGACCTCACCTTCAACGGCACGTCCGGAATGAATACGAACTGCCTGCAGATCGTGTCCTGGACGGTCAAGTTCACGGGGAATAGCGCAGTTTCGAATACTTGCCCCGCCGGGTCCGGAGCATCCTCCTTCACCGGCAAAAAGATAAGGATGGTCGAATGATCCGCTTCGCACGTCTCGCGCGCGATGACCGCGGCGCCTCGATCATCGAACTTGCGCTTGTCGCACCCATTCTGGCCTCGCTGCTGATCGGCATGGTCGATCTCAGCCGCGCCTATTCCTACAAGCTCAAGCTGGAGCAGGCCGCGCAGCGTGCGATCGAGAAGGTCCAGGCTTACCAGACAAGTACGAGCACCTACGGCACACTGCAGAGTGAGGCTGCCACGGCCGCGGGCGTGCCAACGAGCAATGTCACCATCGACTTTTGGCTCGAGTGCGATGGAGCGCGCGCTTCGAACTACGAGTCGGTCTGCACGAGCGGCCAGACCTACGCCCGCTGGGTGACGGTCTCCGTGCGGGGCACCTTCACGCCAATGTTCCGGTCGAAATATTATCCGCGTGCGAACTCCGACGGGACGTTCACGATCACGGGCAAGACAGGAATGAGGACGCAATGATGAAGTTCTTGCGCCTGAAGCGGGACGACCGCGGTGCCGCTGCCATCGAGATGGCGCTGGCATTGCCCATCCTCGTCTCAATGATCTACGGCCTCTTTCAGGTCGGCCTGCTCTACCAGGCGAATGCCGGCATGCAGCACGCCCTTGGTGAAGGCGCGCGCATGGCAACGCTCTATGAGCGCTACACGGCGAATAACGTGCCGACCGACGCTGCGATCAAGTCGCGGATGACGACGAAGCTGTTCGGCAAGGGAGACGGCGCCTTCACCGTCGCCGATCCGGTTACCGGTGCGGGATACAAGGATTTGTCGATCACCTACACGAAGAAGATGAACTTCATTTTCTTCAACGGCCCGACGGTCACGCTGACCCGCTCGAAGCGCGCTTACACCGTCAGCTGACGGGCTTCGCCCTCGCGGCGAAGAAGGCGTTGATCGCGTCGCGGACTTCCGTCGAGGTCAGACGTTCCGAAAAATGACCGTTCTCGAGCTCCATTCGTTCGAGCAATTCGTCGGTATTCCCGCGCCGAAGTAGGCGCTGCGTCAGGCGGAGCGCTTCCGCCGGCTTGGCTTTCAGCTTTGCCACCAGTTTTTCGGTGATCGATTGCAGCTGACCGGCGGGAGCGACGTGGCTGACCAGGCCGAAGTCAAGCGCTTCCTCCGGTCCAAAGGGCTCGCCGAGCAGCAAGTAGCGCGCCGCCCTCCGACGTCCCGCCAGTCTCGGTAGGATCAGCGAGCTCGCGGCTTCCGGAACCAGACCCAGGTCCACGAACGGCATCAAGAAACGAGTGCCTTCCTCTGCGATGACGAAGTCGCAATGGAACAGCATCGTCGTGCCGATGCCCACCGCATTGCCGTGGACCGCCGCGACGATCGGCACCTGGTTCTTCGCCAGCGCCCGCAGCAGGCGCCAGACAGGAATGTCGGATCCGTCGCGGGGCAGCTCGGCCATGAAATCTCCGAGGTCGTTGCCGGCGGTGAAGTCCTGTCCTTCGCCACGAAGCGTGATCAGGCGAACATTGTCATCGCCAGCGGCGCTTTCGACGGCGTCGGCGAGTGCTGCATACATGGCAACGGTGATCGCGTTGCGCCGATCAGGCCGGGCGAGGATTATCGCGAGGACGTCGCCTTTTCGCTCGACCAGGACGTGCTCGCTCATTGGGCCCTCCCGCGCCGGTCCGAATCGGGTGACGGACCCGACTTCACCGGCTATGCGGCCCCAAATTCACTAAAGCCGGGATTGAAGCAAATCATGAAGTTCTTCGCCGACACCGCCGAGATTGCAGAAATCCGCGACCTTGCAGCCACGGGACTGCTCGACGGCGTGACGACGAACCCGTCGCTCATTCACAAGTCGGGGCGGGACTTCCTGGAAGTTGTGAAGGAAATCGCGGGCGTGGTCGAGGGCCCCGTCTCGGCCGAAGTTGTCGCGCTCGATCATCAGGGGATGATGCGCGAGGCTGAAGTCCTTCGGAAAATCGCGGACAATATCGCGATCAAGGTCCCGCTGACCGAGGACGGTCTCAAGACCTGCAAGGCGCTCACCAGTGATGGGACGATGGTCAACGTCACGCTCTGCTTCTCGGCGGCGCAGGCGCTGCTCGCGGCGAAGGCCGGCGCGACCTTCATTTCTCCATTCGTCGGCCGCCACGACGACGTCGGCTTCGACGGAATGGCGCTGATCGCCGATATCCGGCTGATCTACGACAATTACGATTATGCGACTCAGATTCTGGTCGCGAGCGTTCGTCACCCGATGCACGTTGTCGAAGCGGCAAAGATCGGCGCTGACGTCATGACGGCGCCTCCGAAGATTATCCACCAGCTGTTCAAGCACCCGCTGACCGACAGCGGAATCAAGAGCTTCCTCGCCGACTGGGAAAAGACCGGCCAGAAGATAGGCTAAGCACTGACGGCAAGGCCCGCGCTATGATATCGGCGGCGCGGGAGGTCTTGCCGATGAACGCGCTTCTTCTCATCTCCGCTTTGGCATTTGCTCAGGCGGTTCCGCACGATCACGAGCACCTCCATTCGGAGCAGATCGGCCGAGTTAGCTTCCAGACCAGCTGCAGCCCGCAAGCGCACGCAATCTTCGAGCGCGGCGTAACCTGGCTTCACTCCTTCGAGTACGAGCAGGCGGAAGCCGCGTTCAACGAGGCCGCGGCGGCCGATCCGTCCTGCTCGATCGCGCATTGGGGCGCCGCGATGAGCCTCTACCACCCGCTGTGGGCGCCTCCGACGAAGGCCGAGATGGAGCGGGGCCGTGCTGCAGTCGCCGCGGCACAGGCAACACCGGCAAAGACCGAGCGAGAGCGCGAATATGTCGCCGCGATCGCCAGCTTCTATCGGGATTCAGACAAGCCCGATCACAAGACACGGGCGCTTGCCTACAACGCTGCCATGGCGGAAGTGCATCGGCATTACCCCGCCGACCGCGAGGCGGCAGTCTTCTACGCCCTCTCGCAGATTGCTGCCGGAACGCTGGACAATGATCCCAATTTCACGCGCGAGAAGGATGCTGCGGCGATCCTGAACGCCGTGCTGAAGGAGGAGCCGGACCATCCCGGCGTCGCGCATTACTTGATCCACGGCTTCGACTATCCGCCGCTTGCTGAGTTGGCGGTCCCGGCGGCGAAGAGATACGCGAGCATCGCTCCGGACTCGCCTCACGCGCAGCACATGCCTTCCCATATCTTCACGAGGCTTGGGATGTGGGATGACTCGATTGCGTCGAACCTGAAGTCTGAAGCTGCCGCCCGCGAGCTCATGAAGAAGAAGGGGTTCGTCGGGGCGTCCCGGGAAGAGCTGCACGCGATGGATTATCTAGCCTACGCCTACCTTCAAACGGACCAAGAGGCGAAAGCCCAGCAAGTCCTTGGCGATCTGAGCCGGATGCAGAAGGTCGATGAGCCGATCTTTTCGGTCGCTTACGCCGCGACGGCCATTCCAGTCCGTATCCTGCTCGAGAATCGACGCTGGAAGGAAGCTGCGGCCCTGCAGATACCCGACAACGTCCTAAAGCTTTCTCCGCTCGAGAATTTCCGGTGGGGTCAGGCACATATTCATTTCGGCCGTGCGATTGGTGCGGCTCGAAGCGGAGATGTTGCGCTTGCTCGAGACGAAGTCGGCAAGCTCAAGGCAATCGAGGACACGCTCGTCGTTCCCTCCGGAACCTATGACTGGCGGAAGCAGGTTTCCATTGAGCGCCAGATCGCTGGAGCCTGGACGACATATGCCGACGGCAAAAAGGACGAGGCGCTTTCAGCCATGCGTGCCGCTGCAGACCTCGACGACGCCACCGAAAAGCATCCGGTGACGCCGGGGAACATCCTTCCTGCACGTGAGCAGCTCGGTGAAATGTTGATTGAAGCAGGCCGCCCGGCGGACGCCTTGGTCGAGTATGAGGCGTCGCTGAAGCGCGCTCCGCGCCGCCTTGCCGGTCTTTACGGCGCTGCGCACTCCGCGAAGCTTGCGGGCGATACGGCGAAAGCCAGCCGTTATTACGCCGAGCTTGCGGACGTGACCAAGGGAGGCGAGGGCAAGCGTGCCGAGGTCGTCGAGGCCCGGGAAGCAGCCAAGCTTGCCGCTCGCTGACCTTCAAGGGCGGGTTGTAGGAAATTAACCGTCCCCAGCGTACCATTATGGGTATGGCATCGGTGATCCCCTTCAAGGACCACGCGTTGGCGCGTCTGCGCGCCCGTCTTGGCGCGGTCGAGGAAGCCAATCAGGACCTGATCGCGTTCGCGCGTGGTCATTCGGGCGCCGTTTCCGCGATTCATGAGGCGGTTCTCGCAGCGATCGAAGCGGACAGCGTCGACGATCTTCTTCACGTCGTCACGCAGGAATGGCCGCTGATCCTCGGCATCGATGCTGTGGCGCTAGCCCTGATTGTAGGGGACAAGGCCTTTCGCGCCGATGGCAATGGCATTCATGAGGTAGAGCCACAGCTTCTTCTCCGTTCGATTGAACGGGTCGAGGGCGTCTCGATGCGTAAGGTGGAGCATGGGCATCCCTTGTTCGGCCCTGCCTGCGACCTGATCCGCTCTGAAGCCCTCATCCGCATCGAATGCGACCCGCCGCTTCCGGTCGGTCTGATCGCGCTGGGCCAGCGTTCCGAGCTGGATCTCGATGCGCGTCACGGGTCTGAACTACTGATGTTCCTAGGCCGGAGCCTTGCCGCTATCATCCGCCGGTGGCTGGTGAACCCGGACAATTGACCGATCATCCGGCGCGCGGCCTGGTCGTGCGCTGGGAAGGGTATCTCCTCCACGATCGCAGGCGCTCGCAGCACACCGGCCGCGCCTACGTCGCGACCGCGCATCGGCTGATCGAGTTTCTCGGTACTTACCGCGGCGATGCGATCGGCGAGGGCGATCTGTTGACGATCAATGCTCAGGACCTGCGCGCATTCCTTGCCGAACGCCGCCGACAGGGTTTAGGCGCGTCCTCCACCGCTCGAGAGCTGTCGGCAGTTCGCAACTTCCTGACTTACGCCGCAGAGCAGCAAGGCGAATTGCCGCAACTGCCGCGCACTCGCGCTCCGCGCCGTCCGAGAACCTTGCCTCGCCCGGTCGCACCCGACGAGGCGGTCGCGCTCGCAGAAGATGCATCGGAGGCCGCTTCGGAAGGGTGGATCGGGGCGCGTGACCTCGCGATCCTGCTGCTGCTCTACGGAGCCGGACTCCGTGTGGCCGAGGCGCTTTCGCTTACCGGCGGGGTGCGCCCCATCGGCCAGGCCCTGAGAGTGACCGGCAAGCGGTCCAAGACACGCGTGGTCCCGATCATGCCAGCCATTCGCGAGGCCATTGAGGACTATGTGAGGCAATGCCCTTGGCCAATCGAGCGTGACGCGCCTCTTTTTGTCGGCGCCCGCGGCGGGCCGCTCAATCCTGATCTAGTCCGCCGGGCGGTCGCGGCAGCGCGCAAGCGGCTGGGGCTACCGGACACGCTTACGCCGCACGCCTTGCGCCACAGCTTTGCGACGCATCTCCTCGCACGGGGAGCGGACCTTCGGGCCCTTCAGGAGCTGCTTGGACACGCCAGCCTGTCTTCGACACAGATTTACACTGCCGTTGACGCTGCACGGTTGCTCGACGTCTATCGCCACGCCCATCCGCGCGCTTGAGAGCTAAGTCAGATCGAATCTGTCCTTTCGATCCGACGGGATTGCAATCAGGTACGGATAATATCGATTGGCCGGCTCGGAGACCGGCAGGATCTCCGGGTTCAGGGCATGCTTGAGATAGAAGCGGATCTTTCCGGCCGAAATAAAGGCGGCCCTCCTGCTCGATGGTGCTGCCTCCCATCCGACTGGAACGCTGCGTGTTAGCCGGTTGCGGACGGTAATCAGATTCAGCGCGTAATACGCGGCGTGGCGAAACCAGCGCTTGCGAATTCGAGTATTAGTGCAGGTGTAGACTGAGATCTCGTCGGTTCCGGACCGTGTCGAGCGCATTGAGGGCGAAGCGCTGGACAGCACCTCCATCGACGATGACCGCAAGCCTCAAGCCGCGGATCCGAAACGTTCGATACCCTTGTTCATTCCGGGCGGATCGAGTGTCGTGAGATCGAGGTCGAGAGGTTCCCCAAACCATTCCGCAAGACTGGTATGGTCGGCGAGATCGTCTTCAGTAAGCGGATGGACCAACGCCCGCGAGCCCGACGCGAGGATCAGTTCCCGAACACGTGCAAGCGACTGTCTTCGGAAATGCACTTCGAACTGTGGAAGCGGGTGAGGCCCGGACTTGTCCTGGATGACGCCCACGAAGATTATGTCCGGCTCAGCCTCAAATCGGCCTTTCAGTTCCTCGGCCGTGCTTTGCTGATCCGGCTTGAAGTAGATATGCGCATGATAGGGCGCGTCGTCGGGCAGGTTCATCTCGATCCACCGCCAAGTTGTGAACAATAGCCGGTGCGGCTAGGGCGCAACCATGCTGCTAGCCATCGACGCGGGCAATACGAATGTCGTCTTCGCGCTCGTCGCTGGGCGCGAGATCAAGACGCGTTGGCGGATTGCGACCGACCCCCGGCGGACGGGTGACGAATATGCTGTCTGGCTTCATCAGTTGCTTGAGCTCGAAGGCTATTCGAAGGCTGACGTCACGGCGGCAATAATCGGGACGGTTGTTCCACGAGCGACCCACAATCTCGAGGTTCTCGCCAGCAAGTATTTTGGTGTCGAGGCGCTCATCGCGGGCGAGGGGAGGGCGGCTTGGCCGATTGCGCTCGACGTCGACGAGCCGCAGAACGTCGGTGCCGACCGCGCTCTCAATGCCATTGCCGTACACGACAAATGTCCGGGCGACGTGATTGTCATCGACTTCGGGACGGCCACGACCTTCGACATCGTCGACTATAACGGTGCCTACAAAGGCGGAATCATCGCTCCTGGTATCAACCTGTCTCTGGATGCACTGGTGAACGCTGCGGCCAAGCTTCCCCGCATTGCCATCGAGGTTCCGGCGGATGAGTCTGTCATCGGCCGAACTACGGACAGCCAGATGCTGATAGGCATCTACTGGGGCTATGTCGCGATGATGGAAGGGCTGGTGGAGCGCCTGAAGAGTGAAATCGGGCGGCCGGTAAGAGTCATTGCCACTGGCGGGCTTGCGACGCTGTTCGACAAGCAAACCGATCTCTTCGACGCGGTTGAGCCCGACCTGACCATCCAGGGGTTGAGCCTGCTGCATCAAAAGGTTGCGTCGGCTTAAATGACTCCAGGCGAAGAGCTGTTGTTCTGCGCGCTCGGCGGGTCGGGCGAGATTGGCATGAACGTCAATCTCTACGGTACGCAGGGCCAGTGGCTGATGGTCGATCTCGGCCTGACCTTCGCCGATCCCGATTATCCGGGCATCGACCTCATCTTGCCAGACCTCGATTTCATCGAGGAGCGGCGGGACATGCTGGCCGGCATCGTCCTCACGCACGGTCATGAGGACCATATTGGCGCGATCCCCTATCTCGCGGCCGACTTGAAGGCACCGCTCTACGCGACGCCCTTCACCGCTGGGCTGATCGCCGAAAAGCTGGAGGAAGAGGGCCTCACCGGGCAGGTGAAGCTCAATGTCATTGCCCGCGATGCGAGCTTCGAGATCGGCCCATTCAAGCTGACCTACATCGCGCTCGCTCACTCGATTCCCGAGGGCAACGGGCTGCTGATCGACACTCCGCACGGGCGCATCTTCCACACGGGCGACTGGAAGATCGACGAAACGCCTGTCCTTGGGGAGCCGTCAAGCCATGAGACGCTGGAGCGGGTTGGCGAGGAAGGCATTCTTGCCCTCGTCTGCGATTCCACGAACGTTTTTCAGGACGCTCCGTCGGGGTCCGAGGCAGGCGTGCACGAAGGACTTCGCAACGAGGTTGCCAGAGCGCGGGGACGCGTCGTCATCACCACGTTCGCGTCGAACGCCGCCCGCTTGCAGACGATTGGCCGGGTAGCGAACGAGACCGGCCGAAGAGTCTGCATGGCGGGGCGGTCATTGGACCGCATCGTGCGCGTAGCGAAGGCTACCGGCTATCTTCTCGATTTCCCGGAGATCATCGGGTTCGATGAGGCCATGCGGCTGCCCCGCAAGGAAGTGCTGATCATGGCGACTGGCGGCCAGGGCGAGCAGCGCGCAGCGCTCGGCCGCATTGCCCTCGGCAACCACGATATCAAGCTGACCGAGGGCGACACCGTGATCTTCTCGTCGAAGATCATTCCCGGGAACGAGGCGGCGATCGGCCGCATCATGAATGCGCTTTCCGACCTTGGCGTGATCATCGTCACCGACCGTCAGGCGCATGTGCACGTGTCTGGGCACCCCGGCCGGCCGGAACTGGCGCAGATGTATGACTGGATCCGCCCGGAAATTATCGTCCCGGTCCACGGCGAGCCACGGCACATGGCGGAGCATGCCCGTTTCGCGCTCTCCCATGGAGTACCGAAGGCGGCACTGCAGAAGAATGGCGACGTCGTCCGCCTCGCGCCGGATGGTCCCACAAAATTGAGCGAAGTTCGGGTCGGGCGCCTGGTCCTGGATGGCGACGTAATCCTGCCCGCCGATGGTTCCACTATTACCGAGCGCCGGCGGCTCGGATTCAGCGGATTGATTTCAGTAGCCGTTCCGGTTGGCTCGAATGGCGAGCTTGCCGGGAAGCCAATCATTCGGCCTTTCGGCGTTCCGATCGAGGAAGACCGCGAAGACTTCATCATCGATGCGACGGATTCCGCCGAACGCGCTTTCAATCCGTCGGCATCGGAAGATCAGCTTCGGGAAGCGGTACGGCTCGCGGTGCGCCGATGCGCGACGGCCTGGACTGGCAAGAAACCGGTCGTGGATGTGATGCTGGTGCGTTCCAACTGATGAAGTGGACGTCGATCTCCGCCATCTACTTCCTGTTCTTCGCGGCGAGTGCCTTCTTTCTGCTCCCGTTCGGAGTGAGAACTCACGAAGAGGTGGGAGCGAAGAAAGTGCCGGGGCAGGCGGATAGCGCGCCGCACAAGTTCGATCTCAAACGCCACTTGCTCAAGGCGGCGCTGCTCGCCTTGGTGCTGTTTGGGATCTACTACGTGAACTGGACGTACGGCTGGATCACAGCCGACGATCTGGACTTCTATAACTAAACCAACGGCTTAGCGCTTCTTGTCCACGACCTGCGAAAGCGCTGCGTAAAGCTTGCCGGTGTCCGACGACATGAGCGTCACCGCGATGATTCCGCCGTCCTTGTCGGAGACCACTCGGCGCATCATCGCTTCGAAATCATGCACGTAGCGATTAACCGACTGCTGGAACTCCGCATCCGTTTCGTAATGCGCCCGTATAGAGCGAGTTTCTGAGCCCTCGAGCAAGCGAACCGCCCGACGCGTAAACACCCCGCGGTTGCCCTTGAGGTAGGAATCCCACGCCTTGTCGTCGACCTCGTCGGACAGGATCTTCCCCACGTCGATCGATGCCGAGTGCATGGAGTCGATGAGCATCGCCACGCGCCGCGCAAAGGCCTCGCTGTCCTTCTCGCGCTGCTCCGAACTGATCTGCTCCATATGCTGTTCGAGCGCCGTGGCGCTGCGGCCGAGCGTAAGCATCTGCTCGGTCAGGCGATCGGATGCAGTGCGGGCAGCTTCCACGGCGAGCGCGGCGGTCGTCTGAACGTCGGCGAGCCGCTGTTCGATCTCTTCGTGGATGACCTTTTGAAGTGCATCGCGGGTCGCTTCGGACAGGCTTTGCGCGCTCTGCGGCACCACGCTGGCGATCGCTTCCCGGGCGCGTTCGGCGGCATGCGCAGCGGCTTCCTTCACCTGCACCATCGCATCGATCAAGGCAGGACCGGTTTCCTGGCTCAGGCGCGATGCTTCGGTCTGTGCCTCGGAAATTGACGAAGCAAGCGAAGTCAGACGCTCGCCGGCCGTTCCCACACCTTCGTCGAGAGTCGCGAGCAGGGTCGTGAACCGGTCCTGCTGCTCGGCAATGCTGGTTGCAGACGCCCGAATGCGGTCGCTAGCCTCGATCGCTGCCTCACGCATCCAGTCGAGCTCCGGCCGGATGGTCTCGGTCGCTCGCATCAACCGATTCGCGCCAGCTTCCGCGTCGCTAATTGCCAGCGACAATTGCTCCTTCACGTCGCTGGTCAACTGACCAACGTGGTTCTGCAGGGCGGCCGCTCGTTCGGCTAGCGCTTCGACCGCATTGTCCTGCGCGCCGGTTTCCTGCGAGAGCTGTTGCAACTCGCCGCGCGCACGGCCGATCGACTGGGTGAAAGCGATCGCGCGCTGGTCGCCAGATTCGGCAAGATCGGCGAAGTGACGATCGAGCTCGGCGAGGGCGCGGCTGGTTTCGGCGACGATCCGCCGGGACGAACGCTCCTGCTCGGCGATGCGCGCAGTCAGGCCGTCGATCGCAACGTTGGCGCCGGTGACATTGGTCGCCAGCGCCTCTGCCGCTTCGGCACCGGTGCGACCGATACCGGCAGAAGACTGCTCGACAAGCGAGGCAACGGCGGCAGCCTGGGCATCGATCCCTGAACGAATCTGCTCGAGGGTCGCAGCGGCTCGGCTCATCAGGTCGTCGGCCGTGGTCGACAGCTTTATATTGGCTTCTCCGATCGAAGCTGAAGCAGCGGAGCCGGAGCTTTCGACGCGACCCAGATGCTCGGTGAGGCGTTGCACCGCGGTCGCGACAATTTCCTCAGCGGCCTTCGTGCTCTCCGAGAGCGTCGAAACTTGCTCGGCGTAGGTCGCAGCGTGCTGCTGCGCTTCGGAACCGGCGGCCCGCAATTGCTCGGCCATGCTCAAGGCGGTGGCTTCGGCCCGCGGCAAATCGTCGAGCAACACGGCAATGTCGTTCCGGGCGGACTCCGCTGCGCGATCAAGGGCGACGCCCTGTTTCGTCAGCTTGTCTGTGCTCGAATCCAGTTCGCGCGTAATTCCGCCAAGCTTGCCCGTGGTCTCGTCGCCAAGCTGCATGAGGTGCTGGGCCATCATCGTCAATTCGGTCCGGCTGTCCTGGATCCGTTGTGTCAGGACCGCGAGGAGACCTTCCAGCGACCGCGCCTCGGCCCGCATTTCGATGACCGATCGGGTGAATCGCTCGGCTTCCTTCCGCCGGGTGCGGCCGAACATGATCCAGACGAGACCCAGCAGCGCCAGCGGCCCAGCAGCGAGCGCCAGCCATTGGGCAATGGCTGGAGACGAAAGCGGCTGGCCGGACAACGCCTTGCCCGCTGCCCATGCAATGTAGCCGAGCCATAGTGCCGCGAGTATGACCAGCGCGCTGCCGAGGACCTGACGACCACCCGCTCCGCGAAACTCGGATTGAGCTTCCGATTCCCTCCAGGTGTAGGGGTCGAACGCGCCCGAGATCTCCGGCTCGGCGGGCGGATCGACGTAATCCTTAAGGGTTGTGGTCGTTTCGGCGCGCTGCGGGCTCGGGTTCATACAAGCAGTTTATCATCTTTGTCCCGGCGCGAAAGCCGTTACAGATGCGGTTCGGCGCTGCATTCCTGGATGCTGGCGACGGAAAGACGGGGAGGGGACGTTTGGCGCTCGGCGCTTTGATCGGAGCTTATCAGGAAGATGATTCCGGCGGTCTCACCGCTTTGCTTCCGCTCGCCGGCCGAACACTCGTCGAATATCAGGTCCGTTGCGCCGCCGCCGCCGGGGCATCTCCGATCGTCGTTCTCGTCGAGCGCATACCGGCCGCGTTGAATCAGGCGTTCGAGCGCCTGCGGCAGGAGGGCCTCAACCTCATCCTCGTCAGCGATGCCAATGAGGCGGCGACCAGGTTCGAGGCTGGCGAGCTGATCCTGGTGGTCGGCGACGGTGTTGCTCCGCCTCTCGACCTCCTGTCCGGCCTCGCTGACGAGGCGGATCCCTTGGTGTTCACGGTGCCCGACGATGCAGAGCATGAAGCGAATGAACGCATCGACGGCGTCAGCCGCTGGAGCGGAATCGCGCTTGTAGATGGACGCACGCTCGGTTCGACCGCGGCCGTTCTGGGCGACTGGGATTTACCGTCGACCTTGCTGCGGCGAACCCTTCAGGCCGGCGCCCGCCAGGCGCCCGTGCCGCCCGAAAGGGAGCCGCTGCTGGTCCATAACCCCGGCGATCTCCAGCTTTTCGAGCGCTCGCTGATCGCAAATAGCCGGTCGGAGCGGACAGACCTGGCTAGCAAGTATATCCTTCCGCTCGTCGAAGATTTCGCGACGGAGAAGCTGATGGAGACGGCGGTCCGTCCCACCTGGCTCCTTCACCTTACGCTCGGCCTAACTCTGGCGGCCGCCTTTTCATTCACACGCGGCTGGTTGTGGGCCGGCGTCGTCATGCTCCTGCTGTCGACACCGCTGGACCTGGTTGCGCGGAGGCTCGGGATGCTTCGTCTTCGACCGATTCCGCCCAACAATTTTTCCCAGCTGCTGTTGTGGCCCGCGGCAGGCCTGGCCCTTGTGGCGTTGAGCTGGTGGGAAGCCCGGCATGGAGGGGCTGGGGAGCCCTTGTTTGCGCGATCTGTGGGGCCGCGTTTGGGCAGGCGTACCAACTAGAACGAGCCCATACGAACGTCACGCTCCCGCCGTGGCTCGTATCACGCCGCAATTCGATCTTTCTTTTGCTCCCGTTCGCGATCGGAAATGCCTGGACCGGCTTTCTGATCGCGGTCCTCGCCTACGCCGCTATCTCCTTATTCTTTGTCCAATATTTGGTGCACCGAATACGCACAGAATTGACGCCACATTAACCTCAATCGGATAATGCAAATCCAATGGCGGCAGATGAATGGCCAGTCGAGGCTCCGTCTGAGGATGACGGAGGTTATCCTGCACGACCCGCGGGCCGACGGCGCTTGCCTACCGTCCGCAAGGATTTTTTCCTCGATCCGCGAGACCGCCTGACCGAACAGGAGCGGGCGCTCATGACGGCAATGCTTGCCGAATTGCTCGGCACGATCGCCGATGAAATTCGCGCAGCGCTTCCGGCGAACCTGGTTCCGGCGAATGACGAAGACAGTCAGCAATTGCTGCGTGAGCTGAGCTCGGCCGGCTTGCTCGATCATGCCGATCTGATCGCTCTCTTGCTCCGTCGTGCTGATGAGGAGCGGATCGCCAACGCCATTCGCGCCCGCTCGAACCCGCGCGGCGGATTCCTGCAGGCTCTGATTGCGGACGAGGACGAGACGATCTCCGCGGCAGCAATGGCGCTGATCCTGTCCCGCGGCCGCCGCCGTGACAGGCTTGGTCAGCCTCGCATCGAGTTCGAGGACCTGCCGGTATCGCTCGCGCGAACGCTTGCTTATTCGGTGGCTGCGGCCCTTCGCCAGCATGTCCCGGGTCTCGCAGCCAAGGACGGACATTTGCCCTTTGGCAAAGCGGCGGCGGTGCTCGTGCAATCGCGGGCGGAAGCCAAGGCGATCGACCGGCTGACTTCGTCGCTCGTAAAGATTCTCAATCAGGCCGGCCTTCTCGACGAGCGCCTGTTGGAGGCCGCTGCGGACGAAGGCGACGTCGCTTTCCTCGCGAACGCCCTGGGAGAGCGGGCGGGAATCGGTGGGAGCGGCGCGTGGGATTATCTCGCCGATGGCGACGATGGCCGGCTCGTCCTCCTGCTGAGGCTCTCGGGAGTCTCGAGAGAGTTTGCAGCCAGGCTTCTCGCACTTCTCGGCGACCTCGTCGGGATTGCGGACCTTGGCACCGAGATTGGGCGCTTCGATGCACTGGACGAGGCGCAAGCGCGATCGGTTAACGAGTGGTTGATTCTGGATCAGGGGTATCGCGCAGCACTGCGGACCTTGGAGGGCGGCGGTGGCGACGGCACCCTCTGATCGCGGCCCAGTGAACGGGCGGCTTGACGCGATGGACCGGCTGATCTCCGCCGATCCGGATCTCGTTGCGCTGCAAACGGAGGCGGGATCGCACATCGGGTCGCAGCTTGCGCTGCCGCAGATCCTCTCGATTGCCCGGCTCTCCCGGAAGCTCGGCGTGCCGATCTATCGCAACGCCATTGCGGCCGGCGCGGATCATGATGTCGAGCTGTGGGTCCGGGCTTCTCCCGATGGCGATGAGATCGCTCTGACGCTGGAGCGCTGGATCTACCGTCCAGCCGCATCGCCGCGTCTCAACACTTTGGTCCCGCATGAGCAGCAGATCGATTTGGGAAGCGCACCGGAGGAATGGGCGGCAAACGAAGACCTCTCGATCGTTTCGATCTCCTCCGGGTTGGCGGAAAAGCTCGGCACGACGCCCGAGGAAGCGATCGGCAAGCCGCTGACACGTTTCCTGAAGCTCGAAGAAAATGAAGACGGAGAGCTGCCGCTTCTGGTCGCCGCGACTTCACGAAATGAGTTCGATGGTCAGCGGGCTCGGCCTCGTAGAGGCAGTGAGGAGGTCCTGATTCTTCGTGGGACGCCGGTGTTGTCACAGGACGGCCGGTTCGCCGGCTTTCAGGGGAAGCGATCGGTGAATCCGGAGCGTCCCAGGCAATGCCGGGCGACATGACTGCCCAGCTCGACCAGATCATCGACGAAGCGCTGCGCTCGCCGCTGGACCGCATCATCGAAAGCGCGGACCGGATCGTCCAACAGTCCGACGGACCGCTGCGCACCGACTATGCCGATTATGCGAGCGACATCGCGGCCGCCGCGCGGCATCTCCTCTCCGTCATCCGATCGATGAACAATGAGGGTGAGCAGGACCAGGATCGCGTCGACCTGGTCGCTTTGGCGACGGAAGCGATTGGGCTCTTGGAATCCACTGCCCGAAATCAAAAAGTCACAATCGTTTCGGAACCGAGCCGCCAGGTCTCCGCGCATGGCGATGCTCGCGGTGTGATCCAGATCCTAGTGAACCTTTTGGGCAATGCGGTCCGTCACTCACCGCCGGGTGGGACGGTCACCATTACTTTCGATCGAACGGATGGATTCGCCCGCGCACACGTCGCCGATCAAGGACCCGGAATCGCCGCGGAGGACCAGCAGCGCATTTTCGAGCGGTTCGAGCGCGCGAAGGGTGCAGAAGGCGGCACCGGTCTCGGCCTGGCGATTGCTCGCCGGCTCGCTCACTCCATGGGTGGCGACATCAGCTTGGTCAGTGAGCCGGGGCAGGGCGCGCGCTTCACGCTTTCCCTGCCGTCAGCCTGACCCCTTAGCGCTCGTTGCAGGGGACATAGTCCCGCTGCGTTGCGCCGGTGTAGAGCTGGCGCGGGCGGCCGATCTTCTGCTCGGGATCGGAAATCATTTCGTTCCACTGGGCGACCCAGCCGACGGTCCGGGCGAGCGCGAACAATGCCGTGAACATGTCGGTCGGGAAGCCGATCGCGTTGAGGATCACGCCCGAATAGAAATCCACGTTCGGGTAGAGCTTCTTCTCGATGAAATATTCGTCGTTGAGCGCAATATGTTCAAGCTCTTGGGCAACGTCGAGGACCGGATCGGAGATGTTGAGTTCCTTGAGGACCTCCTCCGCCGTCTCCTTCATGACCTTCGCGCGCGGGTCGAAGTTCTTGTAGACGCGGTGGCCGAAGCCCATCAGCCGGAACGGATCGTCCTTGTCCTTGGCCCGGGCGATATATTCCGGGATCCGCTTCACGTCGCCAATCTCGCGCAGCATGTTCAAGGCTGCTTCATTGGCTCCGCCATGCGCCGGGCCCCACAGGCAGGCGATGCCCGCGGCAATGCACGCAAACGGGTTTGCTCCCGACGATCCGGCGAGGCGGACGGTCGAGGTCGACGCATTCTGCTCGTGGTCGGCGTGGAGGATGAAGATCCGGCGCATCGCATTCTCGATGATCGGATTGACCTCGTATGGCTCGGCAGGGACGCCGAACGTCATGCGCAGGAAATTGCCGGTGTAGGACAAGGAGTTGTCCGGGTAGAGGAACGGCTGGCCGATGGAATACTTGAAGGCCATCGCCGCGATCGTCGGCATCTTCGCAATCAGTCGGTGCGAGGCGATCATCCGCTGCTGCGGATCGGTGATGTCCGTGCTGTCGTGATAGAAGGCCGAAAGCGCGCCGACGACCCCGCACATGATCGCCATCGGATGCGCGTCACGGCGGAAGCCGCGATAAAACGTCGCCAGCTGCTCGTGCAGCATGGTGTGGCGGCTGATCGTGTAGACGAAGGTGTCCAGCTCGTCCTTCTTCGGAAGCTCGCCATGAAGGAGCAGGTAGGCGACCTCCATGAAGGTCGACTTCTCGGCCAGCTGATCGATCGGATAGCCGCGGTGGAGGAGGACACCCTTCTCGCCGTCGATATAGGTAATCGCGCTCTGGCAACTCCCGGTCGACGTAAAGCCGGGATCGTAGGTGAACATGCCCGTCTGGCCGTAGAGCTTGCGGATGTCGATGACGTCAGGCCCGACCGTGCCTTCCAGCACCGGATAGTTGAAGTCTCCGGCGGAGGTCTTCAGGGTTACGGACGTATCGCTCATTCGTTCGGCTCCAATATTTGATCTTCAATTCGCGCCAGGCTTTCGCCCTTACCGAGCAGCGCCAGCACGTCAAAAATTCCCGGGCTTGTGGTCCGGCCGGTCAACGCGGCACGCAGCGGCTGGGCAAGCTTTCCGAGCTTCACGCCCTGCGCTTCAGCCACCTCGCGCACAGACTGCTCGAGCGCGTCATGGTTCCATTCGACGGTTCCGAGCGCCTTGTGCGCGTGCGTAAGAAGCGCGCGGCTTTCCGGCGTCAGCAATGCGGACGCGGCCTCGTCGACGTCGAGGGGTCGCCTTGAAAAAAGGAAACGGGCGCCTTCCGCGAGCTGGTTCAGGTCGTGCGCTCGCGCCTTCAGCTCCGGCATTGCGCGCTGGAGAAGGCCCTTCTGCCCGGCGTCTAGGCCGAGCTTGGGAGCGACGAGCTCAGCGAGCCGCGCATCGTCCGCCTCGCGTATGTAGTGCCCGTTGAGGTTCTCGAGCTTCTTGAAGTCGAATCGCGACGGCGACTTGCCAACGTGGGCGAGGTCGAACCATTCGATCGCCTGCTCGCGGCTGATGATCTCGTCGTCACCATGGCCCCAGCCGAGGCGGAGCAGGTAATTTGATACCGCTTCCGGGAGCAGGCCCAGTTCGTCCCGGTAGGCGTCGACTCCCAAGGCGCCGTGACGCTTCGAAAGCTTCGCTCCGTCCTGACCGTGGATCAGCGGGACGTGTGCGTAGATCGGCTCGGGCCAACCCATCGCGCGGATGATGGCGAGCTGACGGAAAGCGTTATTGAGGTGATCGTCGCCGCGGATGACGTGGGTAACGCCCATGTCATGGTCGTCGACAACGACGGCCAGCATGTAGGTGGGTGTTCCGTCGGAACGGAGCAGGACGAAATCGTCGAGCTCCACATTCTGCACTGCAACACGGCCCTGGACCTTGTCCTCGATCACCGTCTCGCCGTCTCGAGGCGCCTTAAGGCGGATGACAAAGGGCTTGTCGCCCTGATCGTCGGTCACGTCGCGCCATGGACTTTCGATGCGGAAAGGACGGCGCTCCGCCTGTGCTTTCTCGCGCTGAGCTGCGAGCTCCTCCTGCGTCATGTAGCAGCGATAGGCATGCCCGCGCTCAAGAAGCTTGTGGGCGACCTCGGCATGGCGAGACCAGAACTGCGACTGGTAATATTCGTGGCCGTCCCAATCGAGGTCCAGCCAGCGCATCCCGTCCAGGATCGCGTCGATCGCCTCCGTGGTCGAACGCGCCTTGTCCGTATCTTCGATGCGCAACAGGAACTTGCCGCCGTGATGGCGGGCAAAGAGCCAGTTAAACAATGCGGTGCGCGCTCCGCCGATGTGCAGGAAGCCGGTCGGCGACGGGGCAAAGCGGGTGACTACAGAACTGCTTGCGCTCAAGCGCGCTTTCCTCTTTTTTCAATTGTGCAATGCAACGGACGAGCGCCCCTAACATAGCGGGTGCGCTTCTTCCACAGCGCGCTCGGGCTATTGGACGGTACGTTTTCACGCAACGCGCGATGCTCGCATTAGACGAATTAGCGAGGACGGGCGCGAATATCGGCTTCTGGCAATGCGCTCGATGGCGCGGATCGACTGGCAGTCGCTCGTGAAAGCCTGTGCGGATGCCGACATCGTGGTGTCCGAGCGCTGGTTAGCCAAGGCCTGTGCACCCCGTTGGCTTAAGCTAGACCGCAAGGCGCTCGAGCAAACTGGCGGCGTCGCTATCCGCCTTGGGCAATACTCTCGCGTTGACAAGGTGTCCGAACATCTTGGCCGACATCCGTGGGCACTGACGCCGAAAGGAAAATCGGCTATGCCGCTTGGCCTCGTAAAGGGGAGACGGTGAATGCCTCAGTATGTAATTGAGCGGGACATGCCCGGCGTTGGGTCACTCGGGCAAAATGAACTCAAGGGCGCATCGCAGACCAGCTGTTCAGTGCTTCGTGAGCTTGGGCCGGAAATCCAGTGGGTGCAGAGCTACGTGACCGACGACAAGATCTACTGCATCTATCGGGCGCCCAACGAAGACATCATTCGCGAGCATGCTCAGCGTGGCGGCTTCCCGGCGAACAAGATCAGCCAGGTAAGGAACATGATCGATCCGACTACGGCGGAGTAGGGCGTCCTTACTCTTCCGCGGATTGCCAGACGGCGAGCTCGCTTCCTGACGGGTCGATGAAGTGAAATCGACGGCCGCCCGGGAACGAGAAAATCGGCTTCGCGATGATTCCGCCGGCTTTGGTGACAGCGTCGAACACTGCTTCGAGATCGTTGACGCGGATGACGGGGAGTGGCGCAGCAAGCGCTTCCTCCCGCTGCCCGTTCAACCCGACGTCTACGTCGCCAGTTGTCATCGCCGAATAGTCAGGGCCGAAATCGGTGAAGCTCCAGCCGAACGCCCTGGAGTAGAAGCCCCGCGTCAGCTCGTGCGCGGTCACGCTCGGCAATTCGACATAATCGATGCGTGGTCCGGCCATTCTCAATAGCGACGGATCAGGCCCGCCAGGCGACCCTGGATTGCGACACGGCTCTCGTCGTAACGCTGAGCCTCGTAGCGGGCGTTCGCCGGATCCAGTCGGACGGTCCTTCCTTCGCGCCGATAAGTTTTCAGCGTGGCTTCTTCATTGTCGATCAGCGCCACCACGATCTCACCATCACGTGCCGTGTCGGCCTTGCGGATGAGGGCGAAGTCGCCGTCGAGAATGCCTTCCTCGACCATCGAGTCACCGGAAACCTCGAGCGCATAATGTTCCCCCGGGCCGAGCAAGGCAGCGGGAACGGCAAATCCGTCCGTGCCCTGCAAGGCCTCGATTGGCGTTCCGGCAGCAATGCGGCCATGCAAGGGAATTTCGATCGTGTCGTTCGCCGCGGCGGGAACGACCGGACGCGGCACTGCGGGAGCAGGAGCAGCGGATTCCGGAAGCTTCAGCACCTCGAGCGCCCTCGCCCGATTGGGCAGCCGCCGAATGAATCCACGCTCCTCCAGCGCAGAGATCAGCCGATGCACGCCCGACTTGGACTTGAGGTCCAGCGCCTCGCGCATTTCATCGAAGCTTGGCGAAACCCCTGATTCATTCAGCCGCTGGTTGATGAACAGGAGCAATTCGTGCTGCTTGGCGGTGAGCATGTTGCTGCCAATCCCCCGTTAGAACATACGGGGAACGTGTAGGCAACAAAATGCCGCCAGTCAAGCGGCGCCCGGCCTTAGCTTCCGATGCCCGAAATGCGCGCCTTCGCGGCCTGGATGGCCTTTTCATTCCGCTTCACGCCAATCATGCCGCGCATCGCATTGAGGAACTGCTGGCCATATTCCTGCGAGAGCGGATCCGACATCTGCTGCTGGGTCTGACCGATGATGCTCGGTTGGTTCAGCGCATTGCCCGGGATGACCCTGTTCACCTTGACGACGTAAAAGCCCTCGCCCTGGCTGCCCGCCACCATGCGCGCTTTCCCTTGGCCGAGGCTGAACAGCATCGCGATCGGCGCCGGAACATTGCCTTGGAACTGGCTCAGCTGAATCCTGCGCGCGCTTACCGGTTCGACCCGGACCTGGGCTGAGCCCTTCGCAGCTTCGGTCAGCGCAACAGTGCCCGCCTTGTTGGCGATGTTCTGTGCCAGCTGCTGGGCGCGCTTCGAGGCCTGGCTGGCGATCCAATCCTCCGTGACTTTCTCGCGGATGCTCGCAAGCGGGGCGGGGGCCGCCGCAATGATGCGCGCCGGCGCGACCAGCACGTAGCCGGCATTGTTCGGCAGAGGATCCACGACCGGGGCGTCGTTCTCCGCAAGCTCGAAGCCACCCTTGAGCGCAGGGGCAAGATCGGCAGGCAGGCGATAATTCGGATCGGTCCGCGACGTTCCGCTACTGGTGAGGGGCGGGGTCTCGATCGGGGTGAGCTTTGCCGCGGCCGCCGCCTCGCTGAAGCTCGAACCTTCGTCGATCGCATTCTGCACAGTGTCGACGAGCGATTCAATCGCTTCCTTGCGTTTGTCGGCGACGAGCTTGGCGGAAATCTCCGCCCGAGCCGCATCGAGCGACTTGCCGCCTTCACGCAAGATGTCGTCGACCTTTATGACCCGCCATCCGAGATCGGTGTTCACCGGTCCGATGACCGCGCCCTTGCTGGCGGCGTAGGCGGCGTTGGCAATCTGCGATCCGGCAAGCTCGGTCAGCTCGGCCTTGGTCTGCGGGCCCACCGAAATGTCCTCGGCGCTCAGTCCGGCTGGAGCTGCCGCAGCGACGAAGCTCTGACCGCTTTTTACCCGCTGGGCGATCGCGTTGGCGACCGTCTGCGTTGGAACGACGGCCTGCGTGATGACCCTTGATTCCTTGGCTGCATAGGTCGGCTGGTTCGCCTTGTAATAGTCGGCGATTTCCTTGTCAGTCGGCTGGACGTTCGCGACCTGCTCGGGCCCGATCTTGGCAATCCGGATGATGCGTTGCTCGGGGACCATATAACGCCGCTGGTTCGCGGCGTAGTACGCCTGGATATCCCCCGGCGTGGGGTTCAGCCCGGCGCGGAATGCCGCAGTCGGAACGAACGCAACCTCGCCTTGGCGAGCCTCGAGCAGGATCGATGCGTAGGGCGTCGCCATGCCAACCGGAGCACGTGCGTTCACAACGGCCGGAGCGATCAACAACTGCTGGAGAAGGCCGTTGCGAACGATCATCCGAACTTCCTCGTCGGTGATCCGCTGTTGCTGGAGGAAGGAACGGTAGGATTGCTCGCTGAACTGTCCGTTCAGACCTTTGGCTCCTGGGATATTCGCAATTTGCGCATCGACGAGGCGCTTCGACAGGTTGAGCCCCAGCTTGGCGGCAAATGCCTCAAGCGTCTTCGCGTCGACAAGCGCGCTAAGCAGCTGGTCGAAATCGCCCATGATGGTCGGGTAATCTGCCTCGGGATTCTGCTGCCTGGCTTGCGAGAGCCGGCGCTCCATCGCCTTGCTGATTTCCCGGTCGGTGACCTTGTCGGAGCCGACCTTGACCAGTGTGTCGCTGCTGCCGCCGAAACCGCCGCCCGAAAGCACGCTCTGGATGTCGCCCATGGCGAAACCGACGAGGATCAGAATCAAGATAATCGCCATGATGGCGGTGCCGACGGTCGACTTTGACAGCCGGCGGAATGAAGCAAGCATTGAGGTCTCGCCTGAGGCCGATGTGGAAGTGCCGCTTTAGGTGCGGCTTTCCAGACCATCAAGCGTCGCTTCCCACAAGCTTTCGCCGCCGCTAGGTGCGACGGCTCGCAAGAAGGGGTGATGAATGGCTCGGCGGAAGTATGTCGTTGGCAATTGGAAGATGCATGGCGTCTCGGCCGACATCTTGGAGATTTCGGGCATTGCATCGGCTGCAGCCGAATCATCAAATGTCGATGTCGCACTCTGCCTTCCAGCAACCCTGATCGAGCGGGCGGTACGGTCTGTTTCCGGCTTTTCATTCGGCGGGCAGGACGTTCACCAGGAAGCTAAGGGCGCACACACGGGCTGCGTCTCGGCCCCGATGCTTCTGGATGCCGGTGCGAGCCTGACGATCGTCGGCCACTCCGAGCGCCGCGCCGGGCAATGCGAAACAGACCAGCAGGTCCGCGCAAAGGCAGAATCTGCACTAGGAGCCGGGCTGGATGTCATTCTTTGCATCGGTGAAAGCCTGGAAGTCCGGGAGGCAGGGCAGGCGCTAAGCACCGTTCAAGCTCAGCTCGATGCATCGCTGCCGCATGGTGAAGGTGCGGCCGCGGGAGTTCCGGCAAAGTTTGCGATAGCTTACGAGCCCATGTGGGCGATCGGGACGGGCAAGGTTGCCTCAACCGCCGACATTCGCGAAATGCACAGCGCCCTGCGCGAGCGGCTTGTCGCCGCCTATGGTGATGCGGGCAACGAGGTGCGCATCCTCTACGGCGGGTCGGTCAGTGCCTCGAATGCTTCGGAAATCTTTGCGGTCGACGACGTCGATGGCGCATTGGTGGGCGGAGCAAGCCTGACTGCCGAAAAATTCGTGCCAATCGTAATCGCGGCGGCATCAATCGGGTGACTGTTCAAGCCTCCAATCATTAGATGATTGATAAGATTGAAGTTCATTGTGGGAAGGAGATCATGAAACTCATTCTTCGTTCGATTGCGGTCCTGTCTTTGACCGCTGCGGTGCCTCTGGCGCCTTCCTTTGCGCAGACTGCTGGCCAGCAGGTGATCGACACCAGCGGCGCAGCCGTCGGTACGGTCGTTCGCGTCGATGGCGGCAACGTCATCGTCAAGACCGACAAGCATGAGGTCGCGCTTCCCAAGACTAGCTTTACGCCGAACGAGGGCAAGCTGCTGTTCGGGATGACCCAGGCGCAGTTGAATGCCGAGGTTGAGAAAAACCTTGCGGCTGCTGCGGCGCTGATTGCTCCTGGAGCAAACGTTAAGGGATCCGCAGGCGCCGTCGTCGGCACTATCGATGCGGTCGACGCCGAGTTCGTGACCTTGAAGCTTCAATCCGGAGCCCTTGTTCGCTTGCCTCGCAATGCAGTAGCGGCAGCTAACGGTGAAGTGGTGATCGGAATGACGGCCGAGGAATTGCAGGCGCAGGTCGCGGCACCTGCCGCGCAGTAGACGCTGACGGCATTGAAACGGCGGGCATCGAACGCTAGATGCCCGCCGCACCTCCCTGAAAGGCCGCCATGTTCAAGTTTCTTCTGATCGTTCAGACGCTCGTCGCCGCTTCGCTGGTAGGCGTGATCCTGATGCAGCGCTCGGAAGGCGGCGGACTGGGGGTTGGAGGAAGCTCGTCCGGCTTCATGACGGCGCGCGGCGCAGCAGATTTCCTGACTCGCTCGACGGCAATCCTCGGCGGCCTCTTCATCACGCTGTCCATCGTGCTTGCCGCGATTGCCGGCGCTACGCGCGAGCCGACCAAGGTCGATACTTCGCTCGCCAACCAGGTCGCTCCGGCGCCGACCACGGCACCCGCGGCGCCGCAACAGCAGCCAGCGCAGCCGACGCAAAATCAGAGCCAGCCGGCGGTCCCGCTCGCTCAATAACGGGCCCGAAACCAGATTTTTTTCGCATCGCGGGTTGCGCGGTCGAGCGGTTCGCCCCTAAGCCCGACTCCCATGGCGCGGTTTATTTTTGTCACCGGCGGCGTGGTCTCATCGCTTGGCAAGGGTCTCCTCTCAGCCTCTCTCGGGGCGTTGCTTCAGGCGCGTGGCTACAAGGTCCGCATCCGGAAGTTCGACCCCTATCTGAACGTCGATCCGGGGACGATGTCGCCGTATCAGCACGGCGAGGTCTACGTGACCGACGATGGGGCCGAGACCGACCTCGATCTCGGTCACTACGAGCGGTACACCGGCGTGTCCTCGCGCCAGTCGGACAATATTACGACCGGTCGCATCTACCGCGACATCATCGCGAAGGAGCGGCGCGGAGATTATCTCGGCGCGACCGTTCAGGTCATCCCGCACGTCACCAATGCCATCAAGGAATTCGCGCTCGCGGAGACGGACGACGTCGATTTCGTCATTTGCGAGATCGGTGGAACCGTTGGCGATATCGAGAGCCTGCCCTTCATCGAATCGATTCGGCAGCTTCGGAACGATCTCGGTCGCGACCAGACGGTCAGCGTTCACACGACACTCGTGCCTTGGATCGCCGCCGCCGGTGAGCTGAAAACGAAGCCGACGCAACAATCGGTGCGGGAGCTATCCAGCCTGGGCGTTCAGCCCGAGGTCTTGCTTTGCCGCAGCGATCGGCCGCTTCCGGAATCTGAGCGCGAAAAGATTGCCCTGTTCTGCAACGTCCGGAAATCCGCGGTTATCCCGGCGCTCGACGCTCGCAACATCTACGACGTCCCGCTTCAGTATCATGAAGCCGGCCTCGATGACGAAGTCCTGTACGCGTTCGGGATCAAGGATGCTCCTGCGCCGGACCTGACACGCTGGCGCGAAATCATGGATCGCATCGATCATTACGAGAGCGAAGTGACGATCGGCGTCGTCGGCAAATATGTCGGCCTTCCCGACGCCTACAAGAGCCTGCGCGAAGCCCTGGTCCACGGCGGCATCGCCAATCGCACCAAGGTCAACATCGAGTGGATCGATGCCGAAATCTTCGAGCATCCGGAGTCCGACATCGTAGCGCAGCTCGAGCCGCTGAATGCGATTCTCGTTCCCGGTGGCTTTGGTGAACGGGGGTCCGAGGGTAAGATCGCCTCGGTAAAGTTCGCCCGCGAGCGCGAGATTCCTTTCTTCGGCATCTGCCTTGGCATGCAGATGGCCTGCATCGAAGGCGCCCGGAACACCGCCGGGATCAGCGAAGCCTCGACGACCGAGTTTGGCCCGACATCGGAACCGGTAGTTGGGCTGATCACTGAATGGATGAGCCCCGAGGGCCTGCAGGCCCGCGCGGAAGGTGGCGACCTGGGCGGAACGATGAGGCTCGGCGCCTATCCGGCCAAGCTCGACGGCAACAGTGTCGTCCGCGGCATCTACGGCAAGGACGAGATCAGCGAGCGCCATCGTCACCGCTACGAAGTGAATAGCCATTACAAGGATGCGCTGGAGAAGGGCGGTCTGGTCTTCTCCGGAATGTCGCCGGACGGCCGTTTACCGGAGATCGTCGAGCGTCCGGACCACCCATGGTTCATCGGCGTTCAGTTCCATCCGGAGCTTAAGAGCCGCCCGTTCGATCCGCACCCGCTTTTCGCCGGTTTCATAGAGGCCGCGCTGAAACAGTCGCGTCTGGTTTAATTCAGCTTAGGCACTAAATCGGGCTTCCCATGACCAATACCATGTCTACCCGCGTCGCAATTCTCGGCTCAGGTCCGGCTGGCCTGACTGCCGCAATCTATGCCGCGCGCGCCGGCCTTTCGCCGATCGTCATCCAGGGCATCCAGCCCGGCGGCCAGCTCACCACGACGACCGACGTCGAGAATTATCCCGGCTTCCGCGACGTCATTCAGGGTCCCTGGCTGATGGAGGAGATGCAGGCGCAGGCCGAGCATGTCGGCACGCGCATGGTGTGGGATCACATTTCCGCGGTCGACCTGAAGAGCCGGCCGATCCGGCTGACCGGTGACAGCGGCACGCAATATTTTGCCGACACGTTGATCATCGCGACCGGAGCCCAGGCCAAGTGGCTCAACCTGCCGTCGGAAGAGCATATGAAGGGCAGGGGCGCCTCCGCCTGCGCGACCTGCGACGGCTTCTTCTACCGAGGCAAGCGCGTCGCCGTGATCGGTGGCGGCAATACCGCGGTCGAGGAAGCCCTCTACCTCACCAATCACAGCCACGACGTAACCCTGATCCACCGCCGCGACAGCCTTCGAGCGGAGAAGATCCTTCAGGACCGGCTGTTCGCCAACTCGCACATCAAGATCATCTGGGATTCGGAAGTCACCGAGTTTGTTGGCGGCGGCGAGCCCGAAGCCCTCATCGGCCTCGACATCAAGAATCGCCTCACCGGAGAAGTGTCACGAATTGACGTCGAAGGCGCTTTCGTCGCCATTGGCCACAAGCCAGCGACGGAGTTGTTCGACGGGCAGCTCAAGCTCGACAGCGACGGCTATCTGGAAGTCGAGACCGGTACGACCAAGACCAGCATCCCGGGCGTGTTCGCCTGTGGCGACGTCATGGACAAGATCTACCGACAGGCCGTGACGGCGGCTGGAACCGGCTGTATGGCCGCGCTGGATGCGGAGAAATATCTGGCGGCGCAGGAGTTCGAAGCGCTCGCCGCGGAGTAACTAGCGGCTCTGAAGCCGCTCCACGAAATCCAGCAGGCTGCCGAAACTGGCGAAGTCCTCGGCGTCGACGTCGTCATCCTCGATGAGAACCCCAAGCCGTTCCTCGAGCGCGGTCAGGAAGTTTGCCACCGCCATCGAATCGAACTCCGGAAGCGAGCCGAACAGGGCCGTGCTCTCCGCAAACCCGCTCACCTGGTCCTCGGCCAGCCCGAGAACCTCGGACAGCAGTTCACGAAGCGTCACCTCGGCGATGACTTCGTCGGGCGCTTTCTCGACCTTTTTCAACACGCCCGCGGCCCTAGTCGAAGGCCATTGTTACGGCAACATCATTGCCTAGCGCCTCTCCGGCGGCGATGACGGCGGCGTGACGCCAGACCCGACGCCTCTTCCGCTCGATCGGCTGACGAGCCGTGGCGCGCCCGATGCTCCGGCACTGACCGCGGGAGCAGAGACGCTCTCTTACGCAGAGCTCGAGTGCGAGGTTGGCCAGGTGGCCGCGGCACTCTTGGATCAAGGTCTTCAAGCCGGTGATCGTATTGCGAGCTGGATGGGCAAGACCAAACTTGCCTGCGTACTACCGTTGGCCGCTGCCCGCGCAGGGTTGATGCACGTGCCGATCAATCCCGTCCTTAAACGCGCGCAAGCGGCTCACATCCTCGCGGACAGCGGGGCGAGGCTGCTGATCGCCAATGAGGCACGGCTGAAGTCGCTCGAGGCTGGCGATCGCGCCGAGGCGAGCCTGGCCTCTATGGAACAGTGGCAGCCGGGCGAGGAAATCCTTCCGCCATCCTCCCACAATCCAGATAAACTTGCGGCGCTCCTATACACGTCGGGTTCGACCGGAAAGCCGAAGGGCGTGATGCTGAGCCACGCCAATCTCTGGCTCGGTGCAATCAGCGTGGCGGATTACCTCGGTTTGTCGCTCAAGGATCGGACACTGGCGGTCCTGCCTCTGGCTTTCGATTACGGACAGAACCAGCTGCTTTCGACTTGGGCCGCCGGCGGTCACGCAATTGCGTTCGACTATCTCCTGCCGAGAGATGTGGTCCGTGCGGTTGGACGCCATGACGTCACGGTTCTCGCGGGCGTTCCCCCACTCTGGATCCAGCTTGCTGAAGCGGATTGGTCCAAGGGCGAGGGAGCCTCGCTGCGAACTCTCACCAACAGCGGCGGGCATCTGCCGGAGACGGTCCTCCGGAAGCTGCGCTCACTCTTCCCCGAAGCTCGCGTGCACCTGATGTACGGACTAACCGAAGCCTTTCGCTCGACAAGTCTTGAACCGGCACTGGCGGATGAGCATCCGGATAGCGTCGGGACTGCAATTCCCTTTGCCGAAGTGATGATCGCCCGGGAGGATGGTAGCGAAGCCGCGCCGGAAGAGGAGGGCGAACTCGTCCATGCCGGCCCTCTCGTTGCGCAAGGCTATTGGAACGACCCAGCGAAGACTGGCGAACGGTTCAAGCCGGCTCCGTCATTCTCGCGCTACGGCGGATCCGCTGTCTGGTCTGGAGATCGGGCGGTTCGAGGCAAGGACGGCCTCATCCGCTTCCGCGGCCGTGACGATGCGATGATCAAGGTGAGCGGCAATCGATTGAGCCCGACGGAGATCGAAGAAGCAGCTCTCGCCAGCGGAGCGGTCAGCGAGGTTTTGGCAATCGGAGTAAAGGAAGAGCGGTTAGGCCAGGCGGTGAAGCTGATCGCGGTCGCCAAGGGGCAGGGGCCGAAGAACGCCTGCGAGCATATTTCGCGAAGGAACTGCCAGCCTATATGCAGCCAAAGGAGATCGTCTGGCGTGATGCTCTTCCGCTTTCGCCAAACGGCAAGGTTGACCGGGCGGCGATCGTGAAGGAATTCGCATGAAGGCGATGGGACTCGTCCCGTCCGGCTTCGGAGCCGATGTCGAGGGCCGCTTGCTGATTGGCGGACGCACCGCCGACGATCTCGTCGCCGAAGCGGGCGGCACGCCATTGTTCGTCTACGATGCGGGTCTGATCCAACAAAAGATCGGACTCTTCCGGGCGGCTATGCCGCCTGAGATTTCACTACATTATGCCGTAAAGGCAAACCCTTACACGCCATTGCTGTCATGGATTGCTGACAAGATCGACGGGTTTGACGTGGCTTCCGCTGGCGAACTCGGCCGGGTCGTGCACCTGGGCCTCCCGATCAGTTTCGCCGGCCCGGGCAAGACGGACCAGCAACTCGAGACCGCGATTCGAGCCGCCATCACCATCAACCTCGAAAGTGAGGGTGAGGGGGAACGCGCTCTGGCCATTGCTGCTCAAGGAAGCCGGCCGCCAAAGCTTGCCGTGCGTGTGAACCCTCCGTTTTCGCTGAAAGGTGCCGGGATGAAGATGGGTGGCCTCGCCAGCCAGTTCGGTGTCGATCATGATCGGGCGCCCGCACTTATTCGGCGGCTGATCGACGCCGGGGCGGATTGGCGCGGCCTGCACATCTTCGCCGGTAGTCAGGCGCTGCATGCGGACGCGCTGATCGAAGCTCAGGCCGCAACGGTTGCGCTTGCCGCGGAAATATCGGAGCAGGCCGGAACACCTCCGCCTGAAGTCAATCTCGGGGGTGGATTCGGCATTCCGTACTTCCCGGGCGACCAGCCTCTCGACATCGAGACCGTAGGAACGGCACTCGCCAAGACGTTGGAAGGCCGCCCGAAAATCCTCGGGGAGACCCGCTTATCAATCGAGCTTGGCCGTTGGCTCGTTGGAGAGGCCGGCGTCTATCTGACTCGCATTGTCGATCGGAAGGAAAGCCGTGGCGAGACCTTCCTGGTCACCAATGGCGGCTTGCATCACATGCTCGCGGCGAGCGGCAATTTCGGTCAGCTCCTGCGCCGCAATTATCCTGTCGCCCTGGCCAATCGCTTCGGAACGGAAGCCGACAGCGAAGCAACGATTACAGGCTGCCTCTGCACGCCGCTCGACCTGCTGGCGCATGAGGTTGCGCTTCCAAGAGCGGAAGTCGGCGATCTCGTGGCGATTTTCTGCGCGGGTGCCTACGGCCTTAGCGCGAGCCCGCAGGAATTCCTGAGCCAGCCCCGCGCACGCGAGCTGCTTCTTCAGGGGTAGGCGGCCTCGACGAAATATAGGCCCTCAGGCGGTGCGTTCAGGCCGAGCTCCGCGCGATCGCGTGCTTCGAGCGCTCGACCGATGTCGTTCGGTTGCCACTGGTTCCGACCGACCAGCGCAAGGCAACCCACCATTGAGCGGACCTGATGATGGAGGAAGCTCCGTGCGGCCGCCTCGATGTGAATCTCCTCGCCGACACGCTTCACATCAAGCCGATCGAGCGTCTTTACCGGACTATCCGACTGGCAGTTGACCGATCGGAAGGTCGTGAAGTCGTGGCGGCCGACGAGCATTGCCGCGCCCTCGGCCATCGCCTCGACGTCCAGCGGTACGGCGATGTGCCACACGCGCCCGAGATCCAACGCTGGCGGAGCACGGCGATTAAGGATGCGATACAGATACTTGCGCCCGATACATGAGAAGCGGGCATGCCAATTGTCATCGACGGGTTGAACTGCTGTGACCGAAATCGGATTCGGTCGAACGAGAGCATTAATGCCCTCGCGGAGGCGGTGCTCGGTGAGCGACTTCGCGATGTCGACATGGGCTGCCATCGCCAGTGCGTGGACGCCTGCATCCGTGCGTCCGGCGGCATGCACGGCAATGAGCTCGCCGGTCATCCGATGGATCGCTTCCTCGAGCGCCTGCTGGACCGATGGACCGTGGTCCTGCCGTTGCCAGCCCATGAAGGGGCCGCCGTCGAACTCGATCGTCAGACGCCAGCGGGTCACTCGCTTCCTCTCGGATTGAGTTGAGCTCCCTTGGGAATGGGGAAGCCGCGGAGCAGCTCATCCGGATGCATTCTCGTTCTACCGGCGCGCTGAACGACTATCGGCCTGATTGCTCGTTCTCCGCAGGCAATCTTCAAATGATCGTCGGCGACGATGCCAGGCGGGCCGCTACCCGGTACGACCTCAGCAGATAGCACCTTAATTCGCTCTCCCATGAACTCGAACCAGGCGCCGGGTGGATTGAATGCTCGCACCTGCCGTTCGACCGCGTATGCGTCCTGCGTGAAGTCGAGTTGAGTCTCCGATTTGTCGATTTTCGAGGCGTAGGTAACACCTTCCGCAGGTTGTGCTCGGGGTGGGTATTGTTCGGTGTCGGCGAGCCACCGCCAGAGAGCCTGTCCGCCGAGAACTGCAAGTTCTTCAGTAAGTTCCCCGGCATTCTTGCTATCGATTTCGATAGGCCATTCCAGCAACATCGGGCCGGTATCAAGGCCTTCGTCCATCTGCATCAACGTGACGCCTGTTCTCTTGTCGCCCGCGATAATCGCGCGCTGAATTGGCGCCGCGCCGCGCCATCTGGGCAGCAGCGAGGCATGAATATTCACGCAGCCCATCCGAGGTGCTTCGAGGATCGGCTTCGGCAGGATCAGGCCATAGGCCGCCACGACGGCAAGGTCTGCGTTAAGGGCTGCGAACTTCGCCTGCTCCTCTTCGCTTCGCAGCGACCTCGGCGTGCGAACTTCAAGACCGAGATCGTCCGCCCGTTCATGAACTGCGGTCTTCCGGTCGGCCTTGCCTCGCCCGGCGGGTCGTGACGGCTGGCAATAGACCGCCGCCACCTCGTGGCCCGCCTCTACCAGCGCGTTGAGCGCGGGCACGGCAAAGTCCGGGCTTCCCATGAAGATGATCCGCATTGCGGCGCCCTATGGCGGACGCCACGGATTTTGCCTACCTCACCGCTGCAATGGCTTCGGAAGAGATCGAGGCGCTCGCAGGCGCGCTGGCAAAGCTGCCGGGGCTCGGCCCCGTTCGGCGCGCCGTGCGGTGCTTCACCTCATGAAGAAGCGCCAGACGGCACTGGAGCCTCTCCTGTCGGCCCTCCAGCGCGTCTCCGAGAAGCTTTCGACCTGCTCGATCTGCGGAAACGTGGATACCTCCGACCCGTGCGCCATCTGCCGGGACCCGCGCCGGGACGAGAAGAGCCTCTGCGTTGTCGAGGAAGTTGCAGATCTCTGGGCGCTGGACCGCTCTCGGCTATTCCCGGACGCTATCATGTTCTTGGAGGCCGCCTTTCGGCGCTGGAAGGCGTCCGCCCCGAGGACTTAGCCATCGACAGCTTAATTCACCGAGTGAATTTCGGAGGGATCGAAGAGGTCGTGCTGGCAATGAACGCAACGCTGGAAGGCCAGACGACCGCTCACTATCTCGCCGAGCGGCTCGAAAAGTTTCCGATCCGCCTCACGCAGCTCGCTCACGGCCTGCCCGTGGGTGGGGAACTGGACTATCTAGACGAGGGCACGCTCGCGCAGGCCCTTAGAGCAAGGCGTCCCATTGCTTGAAGCGACTGGGCTGAAAGACTAAATCACCGACATGGCAATTCGAACGATCGTTGAAGTTCCCGACCCGCGTCTACGCGAGATCTCCAAGCCCGTGGAAGGCGTGGACGACGAACTGCGCACGCTCGTCGCCGACATGTTTGAGACGATGTACGAAGCGCCAGGCATCGGTCTTGCAGCGATCCAGGTCGGCGTTCCCAAGCGCGTGCTGGTGATCGACCTCCAGGAACCGGAAGAGGAGGGCGGCGATCCGGTCAAGGACCCGCGCGTCTTCATCAACCCTGAAATCCTCCGGACGTCCGATCAGGATGTGCCCTACACCGAGGGTTGCCTGTCGGTGCCCGACCAGTTCGCCGAAGTGGACCGCCCGGACCGCATCCGCGCCCGGTGGATGGAACTCGACGGTAAGGTCCGCGAGGAAGAGATCGAGGGCCTGCTAGCCGTCTGCCTCCAGCACGAGATGGATCACCTGGAAGGCGTGCTGTTCATCGATCATCTGTCGCGCCTGAAGCGCAACATGATTCTCAACAAGCTCGCCAAGCAGAGAAAAGTCGCGGCTTAGGCCATAACCGGCGTCACCGACGCCGCCGCATTCCTGCAATCCTCGGCACATTCGCGGCAGATCTGCGCGCAGAGCCTGCAATGCTCGTGGTCATGCTTCTCGCATTCAGCGGCGCAGGCCTCGCAGACTCGGGCGCATAGTTCGAGCACTTCGCGGACAACGTCGTCGTTGGACCCGGTCCGGCGTAAACCGACGCGGCATGCAGCCTCACAAATATCAGCGCAGTCGAGGCAGCTTCGAATGCACTGCGTCATGTCCATCTTCTCGGCCGCGCAGGCGTCCGCGCAGCTGAGGCACATCTTCGCGCAGTACATCAGATGATGGACGGCATCGCCTAGTGGCTGATTCACGTGGCCGTGAACGTCGGGGTGAAGGCTGATCATCTTGCGGATGGACATTGAAATTCTCTCCTCGCTCTGACCCTCAACGTTCCGCTTGAGCACCGGGTCCGACGGTCGTAAGTTCACATTTCGTTCCGTGGGGGAATCGAGATGGGTGTGGGGCTTGTAGCATTCGTTGTCGCCGCTTTGGCAGTCGGCGCTGTAATTGGCTGGCTGATCGGCAGCCGTGACGGCGTCGGCGCGAGGCAGACCGTTGATAGCCTGCGCCTGCAGCTGGATGAAGTCGTCAAGGAACGAGATGCGAATCGCGGTGCTGCGCAAGAGCTAGCGGCGCTCAAGGCAGTACAGGATGAGCGCGAGCGGGCGTTTGAGGAGCGGCTCGCCGAGCTGACAGCCGCGCGGGAAGCTTTGTCGGCCCAATTCGCGGAAGTTGGCGGCAAGCTCCTCGAGGGCGCGCAGAAACAATTCCTGGAGCGGGCAGACCAACGATTCCGCCAGTCGGAAGAAACCGCCGGCACGAGCCTCAAAGCACTGCTGCAGCCGGTTCATGATCGTCTCCAGCGTTACGAAGAGGTGGTGACGAAAGTCGAGGAGGAGCGGCGCAAGGATTTCGGCCTGCTCACCGGCCACATCGAAGCGATGAGGAGCGGCACTGAGCGGGTTTCTGCGGAGGCCGCCAAGCTTGTGAACGCCCTTCGCAATGCCCCGAAGGCTCGCGGCCGCTGGGGCGAGCAGCAGCTTCGCAATGTCCTCGAAAGCTGCGGGCTCACCGAACATTGCGACTTCGAGACCGAAGTGAGCCAGTCGGATGGAGAGGGCGGCCGGCTAAGGCCTGACGTCACTCTGCGCGTTCCGGGCGGTCAGAGCCTGGTGATCGATGCCAAGGTCAGCCTAAATTCCTATCAGGATGCGTTCGGAGCAGTCGATGAGACTGAGCGGGCGATGCACCTCACTGCCCATGCCGCAGCTATCAAGAATCACGTCAACACCTTGGGCAACAAGGCCTATTGGGCACAGTTCGACGACGCACCCGACTATGTCGTGATGTTCATCCCCGGTGAGCACTTCCTATCGGCTGCCCTGGAGCAGGACAGTAAGCTCTGGGATTACGCGTTCGAGCGCCGGGTACTTCTGGCGACCCCAACCAACCTGATCGCAATCGCGCGCACGGTTGCGGCTGTCTGGCGTCAGGAAAAGCTGGCCAAGGAAGCACGGCAGATCGGCGAGCTCGGCAAGGAGCTTTACGACCGTCTCGCCAAAGCCGCGCAAGATCTCAAGCGTGTCGGCGGCGGGCTGACCACTGCTGTCAACAATTACAACAGCTTCGTCTCATCTTTTGAGAGCCGATCTTTGGTTACTGCCCGCAAGTTCCGCGACCTCAACATTGAGCCCGGAGCTCGCGAAATCGAGATCGTGCAGCCCGTCGAAGCGCTGCCGCGATACAACGACGACGAAGAGCAGCCGCAGATCGCAGCAGAGTAGTTTGGCCTAGTAGGTCCGGCGAAGGTCGATCCGGCCGACGCTATTGCTCAGCGTCATGCGGTCGCCACTCGAGGTGATCGTCACCGGCTGCGCGAGGATTGCGCCTCCCTGGTTTTCGAAGCTCATCGCCGGATCGGGACAGAACATGCGCGTAGCTGCCAAGGGACCTACCGTCAGCACATTGCCGTTCTGGCTGTAGCTTCCACCCATGCCATTGCAGCCGAACCTGGCGCCGATGCGGTTGGCCTCGAACTGTACGTAATACTGGCCTTGCGGAGGCGTAACGCGACCATTCACGGCTTCGACGCGCCAATTGGTGCCTGCCAGTCCCGAGGGCGCTACGGGATCGCCCCCACAGCCATTGAAGCGGCGTCCGTCGATGTCGACCTGAACCCGGTCGCGATAGCCTTGCCCGACATGACGTCGGTGCACTGCGCATGGACGATGTTCACGCCGATGCGCGGCGTCTGATAGATCTCACCGGCAATGCCGATGATCGCCTGCGGCCGCGGCTGTCGCACCGGCTGTCCGCCCGCTGGAATGAAGGTGAGGTCGCGCTCGTCGATGACCAGGGTCCAGCCCGGCTCCTGTCCAACGGCCCTATAAGGAGCGCTCGATGGCGGAGGATAGGTGAGACAGCCGCTCAAGAGCAGGGCGGAAAGGGGTGCGAGCCAAAGTTTCATAACCGGAACAGCCTTCGCAGTTGATTGCCGGTTCCTTATTGGTCTCGCCAGCTTGCCCTAACCTGAAAGGCCATGACGGCCGCTGCAATGGCCGCGTTGAGGCTGTCTGCCCGTCCGGCCATCGGGATCTTCACGAGGGTATCGCACTCTTCCTCATAGGCTGCCGGCAGCCCTTGCTGCTCGTTGCCGATCAGAAGGAAGCAGGGCCGCGTGTATTCGACCTCGAGATAGTCGTTGGTGGCTTTGAGGCTGGTACCGACGAGTTGGCCCGATCCCCGCGCAGCCAGGTCACGAACTCGCTCCATGGCGCTTTCGCGACCTTCTGCGTGAAGATCGCGCCCATCGATGCGCGGACGGCCTCAACGGAATAGGGGTCGGCGCTGTCGTCGATAAGGATCAGCCCACCGGCACCGACCGCGTCGCCCGTTCTCAGGATCGTGCCGATATTGCCGGGGTCGCGCAGTGCCTGGGCGACGAACCATAATGGTGCGGAGGAGCGGTCGATCGCCGACAGGATGGTTTCCGGCTGCCCGTAGGCGCCCAGGATCATTTGCGGGTTATCCTTGCCCGATGTTTTCGAGAGGATGTCCGGCGTCGTTTCTATAGCGTCGCCGCCGGCGGCTTCCGTTGCGCCGATGATTTCGGACGCAAGGGGATGGCGTGCTCCTTCGGCCGAGAACATGATGATTTCAGGCAACCGGCCGCTGTCCCGCGCTTCGGCGATGATCCTCAAACCCTCGGCGAGGAACAGCCCTTCTTCCTTGCGCGCTTTCTTGTCGCGGAGGGAGCGGAGCCTCTTGACGGTCGCATTGGAGAAAGCGGTGACCTCGCGGGGCATTATTCTTCCCCGAACCGCTCCTCGACAAGCGTCGCAAGCTTCTCGAGCGCATCCTCGGCATTCGTGCCGGAGACATAAATCACGATCGAATCACCTTTGGCCGCGCCGAGCATCATCAAGCCCATGATCGAGGTTCCGCAGACCTTGTTTCCATCCTTCTCGACCTCAACAGTCGCATCCAGGCCGCTGGCAAGATTAACGAATTTAGCGCTCGCCCTCGCGTGGAGGCCGCGCTGGTTGGTGATCTGGACCTCGCGCCTCAGCGCGTTCAAGCGGCCGCTTCCCCGAGGATCTCGGAAGCGACCGAGATGTATTTCCGCCCAGCCTCGCGCGCTGCAGCGACCGCAGCGTGGACACCCATGACCTTGCGGGCGCCTTCGAGGCGGATGAGCATGGGCAGGTTCACGCCCGCGATTACCTCGATGTTCTCGGTCTTCATCAACGAGATGGCGAGGTTGGAGGGCGTTCCGCCGAACAGGTCGGTGAGGATGATCACGCCCTTGCCCCGGTCGACCCGGGCAATGGCGTCGGCGATGTCCTGACGCCTGGCTTCCATGTCGTCATCCGGGCCGATGCAGATCGGCTCGATCGCCTCCTGCGGCCCAACGACATGCTCCATGGCAACCACGAATTCAGCCGCAAGGCGGCCATGGGTCACCAGTACCAATCCGATCATTCGTTCAACTCACTTCCAGAATCGCCGCTAGAAACATCGGCTGCGGCGTGCCCCGGATCTTCCTCAATCGTGTCGCTCGGCTGCGAGGCCAGGTCACGATGGCGGACATTTGGCGAAAAACCCGCCCTCCGCAACCGTTCGGACATTTCCTCCGCAGCGCGGACGGACCGATGCCTTCCCCGGTACAGCCGAAAGCCACGGTGACGTAGCTTTTGCCGGCGGCCCAGTAGCGGGGAATCCAGTCGGTGAGAAGCGCTTCAAGTCGGTCCATGGCCTGGAACCAGGCCGGGTCCTTTTCCAGGTGTTCGCGAACCGGCATGTCCAGTCCTGTCAGAGGGCGAAGCTCGTGCACCCAGTGAGGATTATCCAAAAACCGCATGTCGAACATCAGGTCTGCAGTTCGCGAGACTCCGCGGGCGTACCCAAATGAGACAATCGTCAGCACCGGCTCGTCGCTGTCGCTCGGATATCGGCGGCGGAGCTCGTCACGAAGCTCTGTGGGCGTGAGGTCCGTCGTATCGATGATATTGTCGGCTGCCGCGCGCAACGGCGCGGTGATATCGCGCTCGCGGGCAATGCCGTCCTCGGCGGGACGATCGGCAGCGAGCGGGTGCCTCCGGCGCGTTTCGTTGTAACGGCGCATCAGCTCAGTGCCGGCGCAGTCGAGGTACAGGATCTCGCCTCGTACGCCGTGGATCGATCGGATGAGCTGAGTGAGCGCCGATGCGTCAAAGCCTCGGCTTCGGACGTCCATTCCAACGGCCGCCGGGGCCAGCCGGCATTCCTTCTCGCCGCTTCCGTGAACGAAACTGTTCAGCAGCGACACAGGGAGATTGTCCACGCAATCCCACCCCATGTCTTCCAAAGCGTCGAGGACGCTGGACTTGCCGGCACCGGACATGCCGGTCACGAGCAGGAGGCGAGGGGGACTACGGCGGGAAGACACCGCCGATGTGTTAGAGCTTCAGCCCGAGCCGGTCGAGAGCAAGTGCAACCTTGGAGGCGGCCGATGCGGTCAGCGCGTCGACGCTGACCAGCGGCAGGTTCACGCCCAGCACCGGACGCTCGCGGCGGTCGTCCGGAAGCCGCATGATTTCGCTGGTGAGCTCCACATAGAGGGCTACGGGCACATCGCTCACCGTTTCCATGTCGACGATTCCGATGCCCCGGATCTCGAGCTTTCCCGCGATGTTCGGCGGAGCGCTGGCGATCAGCTTGTCACCCTCGCGGCGGACGATGGTCTGGTCGTCGCTGACCAGGGTGAAGCCGCGGTCGAGGAGGCGAAGCGCGAGATCCGACTTTCCCGACCCAGACGGCCCGGAAATCAGGATAGCGCGCCCTTCGGATGCGACGGTGCTCGCGTGAACCGTTTCAGAAGAGAGTAGGCGGTTCATGCTGCCTCCGTTGCCGGCAAGGTGATGGTGAAGCGGGCACCCGAAGGAGCGTCGTCGCGGTCCTGCACGTCAATTTCCCCGTCGTGTCCTTCGACGATCGCCCGGGCGATCGCCAGACCGAGTCCCGAGTGCCGCCCGAAATGTTCTTCCTCCGGCCTGATTGAGTGAAACCTGTTAAAGATGGCTTCACGCGCTTCCTCGGGCACGCCGGGGCCTTCGTCATCGATCCGTATCCTGACTTCGTCACCGACGCGGGCCGCTGCGATTTCGACGAGTCCGCCAGGCGGCGAGAAGCTGATCGCATTGTCGATGATATTGTCGATCGCACGGACCAGGCGGTTCGCATCGCCGAGCACGACGGCCGTCGCCCTGCGCGGCCTGGCGAAAGCGAGGTGCGCGTCGCCCTTCTCGCGGCGGTGCTCCCAGGACGACACGAGCTGTTCGATGACTGGGCCGAGGTCCACGGGCTCGAACTTGGCGCGGGCAAGTTCAGCGTCCGTCCGCGCTGCTTCGCTGATGTCGCCGATGAGGCGATCGAGGCGGACGACGTCGTCTTTCGCTACCGCGAGGAGCTGCAGCTTCAGCTTCGGGTCTTCAACTCGGTCGAGGCCATCCAGCGCCGAGCGGAGCGATGCGAGCGGGTTCTTCAGCTCATGCGTCACGTCGGCCGCGAAGTGCTCGATATTGTCCATTCGCTGTCGGAGCGACTGGCTCATGTCGGAGACGGAGCGGGCAAGCTGGCCGATCTCATCGGTCCTGGATGGCAGGCGAGGGACCTTTACCTCCCGTGCCCGGCCCAGCCTGACGCGGTGAGCCGCAAGCGCAATTCTCCTTAGCGGACGGACGATGGTGCGGGCGAGGAAGAGCGACAGAAGCACGGACAGGACCACCGCGATTGCCATCGCAATGGCGAGGGAGGTCCGCTGGCTTCGAATTGTTCGAGTGAATTCACGGTCGTTGGTGGTCAGGAGGACAGTTTCCTCGCCAACAGGAGCCGCCGCGGAAAAAACGGGAGTGAGGTCGGGGGCGTTGCGGACCTTGGTCACGGCCTGTCCCGTCTGCCTGGCGTACGTTCCTTCCGACCAGGATTGCAGCTTGTCTTCCGCGGGCTCGATGAAGTCGTCAAGCGGCTTGGCGCCGACGAGCGCGTTGAACCCCCGGTCGAGAGCGCGCGCCGCGTCCTTGTTCCATTTCTGGGTCGTTGGATCGCGAAGCGTGTAGGTCGGACCGGTCGCTTTCCAGCTGTCGGACCTCAGGGATCCGTCGCTTCCGTAAAGGCGGATGCGGCTGCCCGTCGATTTGGCGAGCGACAACAGCACCGAGTCGCGCGCCGGGGCGGGGGTCATGGCCAGCACGCTGGCGGTCATCTCGGCTTCGCGATGGATGAGCGTCAGCCTTTCCTCGCTCAGCTGGTTGCGAAAGGCGTCCAGGTAGAGAACACCGAACGCCAGAAGGACGATCGTCAGCAGGTTCACCGCGAGGATGCGGCGGGTGAGCGGCAACTGGCCGAACCAGTTGGGACGACGCTTACTCATCCTGGAACTTGTAGCCTACGCCGTAGAGCGTCTCGATGGCATCGAACTCCGGGTCGACAGCGCGGAACTTGCGGCGCATGCGTTTGATGTGGCTGTCGATGGTTCGATCGTCGACATAGATGTCGTCGTGATAGGCGACATCGAGGAGCTGGTTCCGGGTCTTTACGACCCCCGGACGTTGCGCCAGCGCTTCGAGGATCAGGAACTCCGTGACCGTCAGGGTCACATCCTTGCCGCCCCAGATGACCTTGTGGCGGGCGGGATCCATCACCAGCCGGCCACGCTCGAGCAGAACAGGCTCAGGCTCCGGCGCAGCGGATGACGCAACGCCCTTTGCCAGTTCCTGCCTGCGCAGGATTGCCCGAACGCGTGCGACCAGAAGCCGCTGCGAAAAGGGTTTGGCGATATAATCGTCGGCACCCATCGCGAGGCCCAGGGCCTCGTCAAGTTCATCGTCCTTCGACGTCAGAAAGATAACCGGCATCGGGCTGAATTCGCGGACGCGTCGGAGAAGCTCCATTCCATCCATTTGCGGCATCTTGATATCGAACACACCGAGGTCCGGCTGCTTGTCCGCAAAGGCCTTTAGGGCGACCGTCGGGTCGGTGTAGACCCGAGTCACGAATCCTTCCGCCTGCAATGCGATCGAGACGGAAGTCAGGATGTTGCGGTCGTCGTCGACCAGCGCGATCTCGTGGCTCATCCGCGACGGATAGATAGGCCAATCCCCTTAAACAAGCGGGGCCCCGACGAGCGACGTTTCGGCAAAATAATGGCCCTGAAATTTCAACTGCTTATTGGAAGCGCTTCCATTGTATCCGGCTGATACAGACTCGGCGAACCGCTTTGACGCGGCGAGATTTTCGGAGTTATAGGCGCCGTACGCATACGTATGCGGCGGCAGGCCAGCCCGGTCGCCGCCGTTTAATTTATTGAACGAAGGGGATTTTACGTGACTGACCGGGTGCCGCGCTTCGGCCTCAACGACCAGGGTATCGCGACGAGTGCAGAGGTCCACTGGAACCTGCAGACCGCACCTTTGGTCGAGGCCGCGGTTCAGCGCGGTGAGGGCCAGCTGGCGAAGGACGGTCCCCTCGTCGTCCGCACGGGCAAGCACACCGGCCGTTCCGCCAACGACAAGTTCACGGTCCGCGATGCCGAGACCGAAAATACCGTCTGGTGGGGCAAGTCGAACAAGCCGATGGAGCCGGGAGCGTTCGCGGCGCTCAAGGCCGACTTCCTCGATCACCTGAAGGGTCGCGACACCTTGTTCGTCGCCGATCTGTTCGGCGGTTCGCAGCCCGAGCACCGGGTCAACGTTCGCGTCATCAATGAATACGCCTGGCACAACCTCTTCATCCGCACGATGCTGGTGCGGCCAGAGGCGAGCGAGCTCGCCGGCTTCGTGCCCGAGTTCACGATCATCGACCTTCCGAGCTTCCGTGCCAACCCTCAGCGTCATGGCTGCCGCAGCGAGACCGTGATCGCGGTCAATTTCAGCGAAAAGCTGATCCTGATCGGCGGCACCGAATATGGCGGCGAGATGAAGAAGTCCGTCTTCGGCATCTTGAATTACCTGCTCCCGGCGGACGGCATCATGCCGATGCACTGCTCTGCCAACATCGGCCCAAGGGGTGATACCGCGATCTTCTTCGGCCTCAGCGGCACTGGGAAGACGACCCTGTCGGCTGACCCGAACCGCACGCTTATCGGCGACGATGAGCATGGCTGGTCGGACACGGCGGTCTTCAACTTTGAAGGCGGCTGCTACGCGAAGATGATCCGCCTTTCGGCCGAGAGCGAGCCGGAGATCTATGCGACCACCAAGCGCTTCGGCACGGTGCTCGAGAACGTGGTGATGGACCCCGAAACGCGTGAGCTCGATCTCGACAGCGCGGAATATGCCGAGAACAGCCGCGGCGCCTATCCGATCGACTTCATCCCGAACAGCTCCGACAAGAACATGGGGCCGGTTCCGAAGAACGTCGTGATGCTGACGGCTGACGCGTTCGGCGTCCTGCCGCCGATCGCGAAGCTGACTCCCGACCAGGCAATGTACCACTTCCTGTCCGGATACACCGCCAAGGTCGCCGGAACGGAGATCGGCGTCACCGAGCCGGAAGCGACTTTCTCGACCTGTTTCGGCGCACCGTTCATGCCTCGCCATCCGTCGGTGTACGGCAATTTGCTCAAGGAGCGGATTGCCAGAGGCCATGTCGACTGCTGGCTGGTCAACACCGGCTGGACCGGCGGCAAATATGGCGTCGGCAAGCGCATGCCGATCCAGGCCACCCGCGCGCTGCTCAATGCGGCGCTCGATGGCAGCTTGAAGAACGCGGAGTTCCGCAAGGATCCGAACTTCGGCTTCGACGTCCCGGTTGAGCTGCCCGGCGTCACGAACATTCTCGATCCCCGCAGCACTTGGGATGACACGGCCGAGTACGACCGGACCGCGGCCAAGCTAGTCGACCTGTTCGTCGAGAACTTCGCGCAGTTTGCCGACCAAGTGGACGAGGGCGTCCGACAAGCCGCGCCCAAGGTTCCCGCCGCCGCATAATTGCCCGGTCATCAAGGATCGGGCTCCCAATTTCAGGACCCGATCTAATGACCGAATATTCGCCACGACTTTTTTCGGCTGACGCCGAGATCGAGCATCTCGGGGAAGGGCTTCTCGCATGCACCTTGCCCCGCGAAGCCTGGACACACGAAGCTCACCTAGCCGCGACGACCTACCTCCTGCTTCGACGGCTCGACATTCATCTCGATGCCGAACTTCCGAGCATCATCCGTCGCTTCAACAAAAGCGTGGGCGGGGTGAACAGCGATACCGAAGGCTATCACGAAACAATCACGCGAAGCTTCCTGCACGGCGTTCGCCTGTTCCTTGAGCGCGCTGATACGAGCGAGCCGCTTCACATGCTCGTCAACGAGCTGCTTATCTCTCCAATGGGGCGTCGAGACTGGCCGCTCAGATTCTATAGCCGTGAGCTTCTATTCTCCGTCGAAGCGAGGCGATGGCACGTACCGCCCGACCTCGCGGTCATGCATTGAAGGTCGAATGTTCGCAATCTTCAGGATGGTGAAGGCCTCAGAATGGACTACTCCGCTACAACCCCTTGCCAAGGCGCGCATAAGTCGCAGCCTCCATCCCAATCCTCTTGAACTAGCGAACAGCAGCAAATATGTAAGCCTTGCGGACCGGGCCCCTCTGGCGGCTGTCCTTCGGGACATTCGTGATGTCGGACCGCATCGGTTGATCCGGTGCGTTCGATGGGCTGTCAGCATTCCCAGAGCACAATCGGGTCTCCGATCAAACCTCGGTTTGAAGGAAGAGGAGACACGTATGAATTCGCGTCTGTACACGCTGCTCGAGGCGCACCAGCGCATCGATGGCCAACTTCATCTCGAACAGCAACGCCGCTGGAAGGACTGGTTCAGAATCGCGCGACTGAAGAAGCTGAAGCTGCGCGTGAAGGACCTGATCCGTCGGCAGTCCCTCCAGGCAGGGAGGACTTGAGATGCAGTGCCCGACTTGTGCGACCCCGTTGACTATGTCGGAACGGCAGGGGATCGAGATCGACTATTGCCCGTCCTGCCGGGCGTGTGGCTGGACCGCGGCGAGCTCGACAAGATCGTCGAGCGAAGCGGCGCCAGCGCGCCTGCCCGGCCGGTTCGCGAAACCTCCGGTGATCGGCACTGGGATGACGATCGTCATCACGGCCGGCACTATGGCAAGCGACGGAAGAGCTTTCTCGAAGAGCTGTTTGACTGACCGGGGGCGCCGCCGCCGGTTGGCGGTGGTGGCGCCCTCTCATCCCATCCGGGCCCCTCTGGCGGACGAATTGGTCCGTGATGTCGGACGGGAACGCTCCATGGCGGAGCGCTGACAAAGGGACCTGAAAATGGAAATTCTGTTCTTCGACTGGCTCGGTAAGCCGCTTTGGATGTGGCTCGGTTTCATCGGCGTGGTCGTCGCTTTGCTCGTGCTCGACCTTGGCGTGCTACACCGCAAGCAACGCGAGATCGGCGCGCGCGAAAGCATTCTTATGTCCGCGTTCTACATCCTGCTCGGCCTCGGTTTCGGCGGCTGGGTGTGGTGGTACATGGGGCCGACCGCCGGCATGAATTACGTTACCGGCTTCGTCATCGAGAAGAGCCTTGCGATGGACAATGTGTTCGTCATCGCAATGATCTTCACCTACTTTGCTGTTCCCCGCGAATATCAGCACCGGGTGCTCTTTTGGGGCATAATCGGCGTAATCGTCCTTCGCGCGATCATGATCGGGCTCGGCGCAACGATCGTCAGTCAGTTCGGCTGGGTGCTCTACATCTTCGCGGCGTTTCTGATCGTCACAGGCATCAAGATGTGGGTGTTCGCCGACAAGGAATATGACGTCGGTTCCTCGCCGGTGCTCCGCTGGGTCCGGAAGCGGTTCAACGTCACGGATGCCTTTCATGGCAACCGTTTCTGGGTTCGTCTGCCTTCTGGAAAGGGCAGAAACGCAGGCTTGTTCATGACGCCCTTGTTCCTGTCATTGGCGATGGTGGAAGTCGTCGACGTCGTCTTCGCGGTCGACTCGGTACCCGCCATCTTCGCGATCACGACAGACCCCTTCATCGTCTACACCTCGAACATCTTCGCCGTGCTCGGCCTGCGCGCCCTCTATTTCGCGCTGGCAGCGATGGTGCACCGATTCCACTACCTCAAGTACGCCCTTAGCGTGTTGCTGGTATTTATCGGCTCCAAGATCTTCGTTGCCGACGCTCTCGGCATCGCAAAGGTTCCCCCACTCTTGTCGTTGTCGGTGACCTTTGCAATCCTCGCGGCCGGCGTCGGCTATTCGCTATGGAAGACGGGCGGGAGGTCCGAGCAGGGACCGCCCGCTCCAGCAAAGAGCTAAGATCGAACCAGCCATGGGCGGGAGATCGCAACTCCCGCTCAGACGGCAGCAGCCAGCTGGTCGCTCCTTAGCCGCGCGCCTTGGCTATGTATTCGTCGACGTTCTTGGCGAGCACGTCCATCGGGACGTTGCCGCCAAGGACGACGGCATCGTCGAAGGCCTTGATGTCGAACCGCGAGCCAAGTGCCGCCTTCGCCTTGTCGCGCTGGCGGTTGATGGTCGTGTGACCGACCTTGTAGCCGCATGCCTGGCCGGGCCAACTGCAGTATCGGTCGACTTCGCTTGCCACTTCCTCGGCCTTCGAGCCGTTCTCGTTGACGAAGAAGTCCACCGCCTGCTGGCGCGACCAGCGCTTGGCGTGGAGGCCCGTATCGACGACCAGGCGGCAGGCTCGGAAGGCGATGCCCTGTAGGTAACCCAGGCGGCCGGCCGGGAAGTCGTCATAGACTCCGAACTCATCGGCGAGCTGCTGCGCGTAGAGCGCCCAGCCTTCGGAATAGGCGTTGAACGACAGCAACGTTCTGATGAGCGGCAGCTTGTTCGCATATTCGCCCTGCCAGACATGGCCCGGTATCGCCTCATGATGGGTGAGGTCGGGGAGGTCGAATTTGGTGTGAAGCTCGGTCGTCCGCAGATTGATCCAGAACTTGCCGGGGATAGACCCGTCGATCGACCCTGCTCCACCATAGGCGCCAGGTGCGCCGGGCTCTTCTTCGGGTGGAAGACGGCGAACTTCCAGATTGCCCTTCACCATCGTGTTGAACATCTGTGGGAGCTTCGAGCGGATGATCCGCAGCCGCTCGTTGATAAAGGCGAGGATCTCAGCGCGGCCCTTGTCGCCGGGCGAGAACTTGTAGCGCGGATCCTTGCCAAGCGCCTGCATCCGCTCGCCGACCGAACCTTTGGTGTAGCCAAGGCTTTTCAGGATCGGGTCCATCCGGGCCTGCAGGGCGCGAAGCTCCTCCAGGCCCATCTGGTGGACCTCATCGGGCGTCATTGTCGTGGTCGTCGAAGCCTTCAGAGCCCAGGCGTAGTACCCATCGCCGTCCTTGCGTGCCCACATTCCGGGATCGCTCTTGGCCAATCCGCGCTGGAGCGTGAGTTCGGCGATCTGGCGCTCTAGCGCGGGCGCAACCTGCTGCTGGACGATGGCGCGGGCCTGCTCGGCCCAATTGCCCGAAATGTTCTTCTCGCGGGTGCGGCGTTCGATGGATTCGACCAGCCCACCGCCCCTGCGGGCACCGTCCAGCGATTGGCCAAGCTGCTTCAGCGCCTTGTCGAGCAGGAAGTCGGGTGGGATCAGGCCCTTGTAGCGGGCCATGATCACTCGCCCGAGTTCATTGTCGAGCTGCTCGGGGTAGGACTTGAGCCTCGCGATGTAGGCATCTGCGTCGTCGCGTGTCGCAATCTGATGCTCGGAATCGAGGAAGCGCGGAGTGTCGAGGTAGGCGCCCACATTCTGGATGACCACGTAGGGCGTGTTCCGCCAGCTGCCGACGGCAACGTCGCCATAAGGCTGCATGAAGCCTTCAAGTGCATTCGCGTAGGCACTCCGGACGACTTCGACGCTGGTGCGAACCGAGTGCGAAAGCGCGGAAACGTCGATTGCATTGGCCCGTGCGAGGTCGCCGCGGAGCGTCTGTGCAAGCCTCTGCTGCCCGATGCCCGAACGGTCGCCGAGCTGCGAACGAAGGGCGATATGCTCGCCCTTGTCGATTCCCAGTGACGTGGCGGATTCTGGCGACTGGCGAAGCAGGTTCTCGGCAATTGAATCGAGAAGCGCCGAGGCCTGGGCGTCGGCGGATGTTGTCTGTGCAAAGGCCGGCGAGAGACCGCCGCTCAAGAACGGAAGGGCGGCGCTGGCCGAAAGGGCTGCAACCGCCTCGCGGCGGCTCAGGAACAATTCTGACAAATTAAACTCCGTCAGCTGGGGGAAGTTGACGCTCAGGCTCGACGAGGAGGCAGTTTCCATCAACCCCCGTTATGCGAACGCGCTCGCCAGGACGACCGGGGCCACCACGCGCCGACCATTCGCTATCGCCGACGCGGACGCGTCCCGAATGCTCGTCGACCGTCTCGATGACCGTGACGCTCTTACCGACCATGCGCGCGACCCGATCATTGAGCAGCGGGTCGCTGCTATCCGCGGCCTGGTTGGCGTAGACTTTCCTGCCGATCATCACCGCAACAAGCGCATAGATCGTGAACAGGATCAGCTGGAACGCCAGCGGCATCCCGAACAGCAAAGTGAATGCTCCGGTGGCGAGCGCCGCCACTCCGATGAAGACGAGAAAGAATCCCGGCGCGATGATCTCGGCGATCAGCAGCAGGATACCCCCGATCATCCACAGCCAGCCGGGCTCCAGATTGTCGATCATTAGCCTTCAATCCTCGGAGCGCCGGGGACGGAAGGCGGCGCGCCGCGACTTGCTTTGATCTCCGATTTGACCCGCGGTGCAGCACTCACCTTTTCGCCGCCTGCGCCAAAGGCTTCGCGCGCCAATTCGCCGATCCCGCCCAGCGTCCCCATCAGCTGGGTCGCTTCGACCGGGAATAAGATGGTCTTCGCATTAGGCGAGGTTGCGAACTTCCCCAGCGCCTCGACATATTTCTGAGCGATGAAATAGTTGATCGCCTGGCTCGATCCGCCTTCGATCGCGTCGCTTACCGATTTGGTTGCATTGGCTTCGGCAGCTGCCGCACGCTCGCGCGCCTCGGCTTCCCGGAAGGCAGCTTCCTTCAGGCCTTCCGCCTGTAATATCTTGGCCTGCTTCTCGCCCTCGGCGCGCAGGATCTCCGACTGGCGCATACCTTCCGATTCGAGGATGGAAGCGCGCTTCTCGCGCTCAGCCTTCATCTGGCGGGTCATGGCATCGACGATGTCGCGCGGAGGACGGATGTCCTTCAATTCGACCCGCGTGATCTTCACACCCCACGCCTCGGTCGCATGGTCGACGACCGCAAGCAGGCGCGCGTTGATCTCGTCGCGCTTCGACAAAGTCTCGTCGAGATCCATCGAACCCATCACCGTACGAAGATTGGTCGTCGAGAGCGCCATGATCGCCGTGTAAAGATCGCTCACCTCGTAGGCGGCCTTTGCGGCATCCAGAACCTGGAAGAATACGACGCCGTCAACGGCGACCATCGCATTGTCCTTGGTGATGATTTCCTGCCCGGGGATATCGACCACCTGCTCCATGACGTTGATCTTGTGGCCAACGCGGTAAAAGAAAGGAGGGACGAAATTGAAACCGGGTTGCCCGACGCGAACGAAACGCCCGAAATGCTCGATCGTGTAGCGATAACCCTGGTGGACGATCTTGACGCCGATCATGACGTAAAGAAGCGCTAGAACTGCAACTGCGGTCATGAACGTAGTCAGCATCATATCCCCCAAAACATCATTCTCGGCATATTGATGTGGCTGGAAGCGGAACGAAAGGAAAATCGAGGTGACTTCGGACTTGTTCGCGATGCGCTCGATCCTGTTTCTGCCTGCCTCGAACCCTCGGGCTATTGCGAAGGCGCGAGAGAGTGCGGCGGACCTGATCGTCCTGGACCTCGAAGATGCGGTCAAACCGGCTGACAAGAGGGAGGCGCGGGCTGCGGCGGTCGACGCCGTGACGTCAGACTGGCCGATGCCGGTCGCCATTCGCGTCAACGGAGTAGGGACCGAATGGCATTCGCTCGATATCGACGCGGTCGCCCGATCGAAATGCGACGTTGCAGTTCTCCCGCGTGCCTCGTCTGGTCATCTTGTCCGCGATGTCAGGGAGGCCATTGGCAAGCCCCTGTTGGCGATGATCGAGACGGCCGCGGGAGTGCTGGCGGCGTCCGAGATCGCGCGCGAAGTTGGGGCGCTGATCGCCGGAACGAACGATCTCCGAACCGACCTTCGCCTGCCTCTCGATGCGACGCGGGAGCCGATTTCGACGGCACTCCAGCTAATCGTCCTAGCAGCACGAGCGCACGGCATCCCGGCGTTCGACGGGGTGTACAATCGCCTTAGCGATATCGACGGGTTCATCGCTGAGTGCATCCATGGACGTACATTCGGCTTCGACGGGAAGTCGTTGATTCATCCCGACCAGATCGGACCGTGCAACGAGGCCTTTGGCCCCAGCGAGGACGAAGTGGAAAGCGCGCGCCGGCTGGTGGAAGCTTTCAGCGGCGGCGCCGAGCGGTTCGAGGATCGGATGATCGAACGCATGCACGTCGAGGCCGCGCGGCGCGTTCTCGAACGCGCAGGACAGCCCTAACCGAATGCTGAACCGCCTCTTGCGGGCCGGAGCGAGGGCCTTTCACAAGATGCTCACGGTTGGATGGTTCTTCCGCCGACCAAGAACGTTTGGCGCTCACGCGATCGCACTTACGCCCAATGGTCGCCTGATCTTGGTGAAGCTTTGGTATGCGCCAGGGTGGCGGCTGCCGGGCGGAGGACGAGATGCGGCCGAGCCGGCGGCAGACGCCGCCCTTCGCGAACTTCGCGAAGAGATTGGGATGACCTCGCATGGCGAGGTCAAACTATCGTGCGAGCTAGAGGAATCGGTCGACTTCAAGCGCGATAACTGCTCGCTCGTGGTCGTCCGTGACGTGGAATACCGACCCAGGCGCTGGAGCTGGGAAGTTGAGAAGGTCTGTGACGCGCCGCTCAACGACCTGCCTGTCAATCTATCGCCTCAAACCCGCCGCTGGCTGAATTCCGTCGGGCCGCTCGTCTAGCCCGCCCCTTGGCGAATCGACGGAACCTTGGCATGGGCCGATATGGCCCCACACAACGATTCCCCCGAAATCCCGCTCGGACTGACGTTCGACGACGTCCTCTTGCAGCCGCTTGAATCCTCGGTCCTGCCGAGCCAGGCTGACACTAGCACCCAGCTCACCCGCGAAATCCCGCTCAACATTCCGTTGCTTTCGTCGGCGATGGACACGGTCACCGAAGCCGACATGGCGATCGCCTTGGCGCAACTCGGCGGCATCGGCGTGCTCCACCGCAATCTTAGCGCTGAAGAACAGGCTGCCGCCGTCCGCGCCGTGAAGCGGTTCGAGAGCGGCATGGTCGTTAATCCGATCACGATGACGCCGGATCAGAAGCTAGCCGAGGCGCTGGAGCTGATGAAGGCGAACCGGATCAGCGGCATTCCAATCGTCGAGAAGTCCGGAAGGCTCTGCGGCATTCTCACCAACCGCGACGTTCGCTTCGCTGAGCACCCTGACCAGGCGGTTTCGGAGCTTATGACCAAGGAAAATCTCGCTGTCGTTGGGCTCGGCACAAGCGGCGAGGTCGCCCGCCGGATCCTTCACCAACGAAGAATCGAGAAGCTACTGGTCGTCGACGACCGTAACCACCTGGTTGGGCTTATTACCGTCAAGGACATCGAGAAAGCGGTGGCGGCTCCCCACGCAACCAAGGATGCGGAAGGTCGGCTTCGAGTAGCCGCCGCGACCACCGTAGGGATGCGGGCTTTGAACGGTCGCAGGCCCTGATCGATGCGGGCTGCGACTGTATCGTCATTGACACGGCCCATGGCCACAACACGGAAGTCGCTCGCGCCGTCGAGCGAGTGAAGACCATGTCGAATTCGGTGCAAGTTGTCGCCGGCAACGTCGCTACTGGAGATGCCGCCAAGGCGCTCGTCGACGCCGGCGCTGACGCAGTGAAGGTCGGCATTGGACCGGGATCAATCTGCACGACGCGTGTCATCGCGGGTGTCGGCGTCCCGCAACTGACAGCGATCATGGAAAGCGCGCGTGCAGCCTCGCAAGCGGGTGTGCCGGTGATCGCTGACGGCGGCATTCGCACCAGCGGAGACATTGCCAAGGCTCTGGCCGCTGGCGCTTCGACCGTGATGGTCGGATCTCTTCTGGCAGGCACTGAAGAGGCGCCCGGTGAGACGTTCCTGTACCAGGGCCGAGCCTACAAGAGCTACCGCGGCATGGGCTCGGTCGGGCGATGGCCCGCGGTTCGGCCGACCGTTATTTCCAGCAGGATATCAAGGACCAGCTGAAGCTGGTGCCGGAGGGGATCGAGGGCAGGTCCCGTACAAAGGCCCAGTTCGCGATATCGTTCACCAGCTTGTCGGAGGCGTGAAGGCGGCGATGGGATACACGGGGTCTGAGACCATTCGGGACCTGCAGCAGCGTGCGAAGTTCGTTCGAATCACAAATGCCGGGTTGTCGGAGAGTCACGTCCACGACGTCGCGATCACTCGCGAGGCGCCCAATTATCCGACACGCTAAGCTATGACACCGGCCGCGAGACTTCAGGCGGCGATCGAAGTTCTGGATGAGGTAATCGTCTCCGCGCGCGACGATGGGCCGCCCGCGGACACGATCGTCACGCGCTATTTCAAGACACGCCGTTACGCGGGGTCAAAGGATCGCCGTGCTGTTCGGGAACTGGTTTTCCGCGCGATCCGCGTAGTTGCGGATCGTCCGGAGAGCGGACGCGCGGTCGTCCTGGCGCTCACACAGCAGGATCCAGAGCTGCTCGATTTGTTCGGCGAGCCTCGCGGACCGGAGCCACTTGTTAACGGCGAGGCAAGTGCCGAGACTGGATATGTTCCCGGTTGGTTGCAGGACGAACTGTCACCGCTCGTCGCACCGGAGGAATGGCCCGCGCTTTTGGATCGCGCGCCGCTCGATATTCGGGTGAACATCGCCCGAGCTGCTCGCGAAGATCTGATTGCCCAATTCGAGGATGCGGAGCCGACTCCGCTGAGCCCGTGGGCGTCCGCCTGATCACAGAAACGCGTCTGGACGATAATCCGGCATTTGCTGATGGTCTGATCGAAGTTCAGGACGAAGGCAGCCAGCTCATCGCGCTCGCCTGTGGGCCAAAGCCGGGTGAACGTATTCTCGACCTTTGTGCAGGGGCCGGCGGAAAGGCGCTGGCGCTCGCAGCCGCCGAACCTTCGGCTGTCATCGTTGCGACAGATACAAACCGCGCCAGGCTTTCCAATCTCGTGCGACGCGCAGATCGAGCAAAGGCGAGGATTGAGGCCCGTCTGCTAAATCCCAATGAAGAGCTGTCGCAGCTTCCCGATTGGGTGGGGCAGGGGATGTCGTCCTCGTCGACGCTCCTTGCTCAGGCAGCGGCACCTGGCGGCGCAATCCGGAAGGCCGCTGGCGCCTGACGCCGGCAAGGTTCGACCGGGTCGTGGCGCTTCAATCGCGCTTGCTCGATATCGCGGCCGAGCTTGTCAAGCCGGGGGGCGGATCGTCTATGCGGTTTGTTCTCTGCTGTCCCGCGAGGGGCAGGCCAAATTCAGGACTTCCTCAGCCGCCGTTCATCGTGGATCGTCGAGGAAACGCCAATCGCTGCCGGGCGTTGGGATGATGTCGGAAAGCTTTTGACTCCGGGTCACGACGGCACCGATGGCTTTTTCGTCGCGCGGCTGGTTAGCCCATGTTAGAACCGCCGGGCCCGAGGAGATGAGGATGCGCCTTTTGCCCCCAGTTTTGATTGCCGGTATCGCAGCAGCGCTGGTCGCGACCGCAGCGGTCGGCCAGCGGCCTGACGATCAGCTTTCTCCGCGTTCGGTTGAGTTGTTCCGCCAGGGTCAGACGCACCTGGCGGCGGGTCGCTTTGTCGAGGCAGACGAGGCGTTCGAAACCTCGCTCGCAGTCGATCCGCGCAACCGCGCCGCTTACAATGCGCTCGCTCGCGTCGCGCAGCGTCAGAAGCTGTTCGGCCAGTCGATCCGCTTCACCAAGAAAGCGCTTCTCCTTGAGCCGAACGATCGCGACGCAATCGCCATCCAGGGCGAGGCAATGGTCGAGCTGGGCGCCGTGGCCCGCGCGAAGGAAAACCTCGTAAAGCTTCAGAAGCTTTGCCCGACGGGCTGCACTCAGCTCGCAGAGCTCTCCGCGACGATCAATCGCGGTCCGACGGTCGCTTCGGCCAAGCCGCCGGAAGTTCCGAAGAGCAACTAGACGTTAGGCGCGGGCCGAAAGCTCGCGCGCGACTTCAACGAATTCCGCGACGCTGACCGTTTCAGCGCGCCGAGAGCTGTCGATGCCGAGACGCTGCAGCGCTTCTAGCGCGCCGGGCAGATTCTTCAGGCTCGACCTCAGCATCTTTCGCCGCTGGCCAAATGCAGCCTCCGTCAGTCGTTCGAGCACGGCAGCCTTCACGCCCCCGGGCATGTTCTTCGGCACAATGTGGACGACCGCAGACATGACCTTGGGCGGCGGGACGAAGGCCGAGCGGTGCAAATTCATGACGATCCGGGCGTCCGATCTCCACTGGGACAGAACGGACAGACGTCCGAAGTCCTTGCTGCCGGGAGCCGCGACGATTCGCTCCGCCACCTCTTTCTGGAACATGAGCGTCAGCGAGCGCCACCACGGCGGCCACGGCCCGCTTAACCAACGCAGGAGCAAGGCTGTTCCGACATTGTAGGGAAGGTTCGCGACGACGTGCGCGCCTTCGCCCGCCTCGGTGGGCTCGTCGATGGTCAACGCGTCGGCATCGATAATCCGGAGCTTGCCCTTGTGCCGCGCTTCCAGCTCGGCGAGGGCCGGGATGCAGCGGCGGTCGCGCTCAACCGCGACGACCGAGGCACCGGCTTCAAGAAGAGCATTGGTAAGGCCGCCGGGACCCGGACCCACTTCATAGGCGGTTAGGCCTTCCAGGGGACCTGGAACCGCGGCGATGCGGGCCAGCAACTGGCGGTCGAGGATGAAGTTCTGGCCCAGCGACTTGCTTGCCTGGAGCCCATGCCGCGCGATCACATCGCGCAGCGGCTCCGTTGCTTCAATCACTCGACGAGTTCCCGGTTCGCCGAGCAGTACGCGGCCATCCGGATTGCCGACGCCATCGGCCTCGGGTCGGCCCGATCCTGACCCGCAATGTCGAATGCTGTGCCGTGGTCCGGTGCAGTCCGGATGATCGGCAGCCCCAGCGTGACGTTGACGCCGTCTTCGAAATGCAGGGCTTTCAGAGGGATAAGCGCCTGGTCGTGATACATGCAGAGCGCCGCGTCGTAGCGGGCACGAGCGGCAGCGTGGAACATCGTGTCGGCAGGATGGGGCCGGTGACTCGCCATCCCTCCGCCCGAAGCGCCGCAATCGCAGGCTCGATCAGTTCGACCTCCTCGCGGCCGAGCATGCCACCTTCGCCGGCATGGGGGTTTAATCCGGAAACGGCGAGCGTGGGTTCGGCAATCCCGAAGTTTCGCTGGAGGCCGCGAAGCGTCGTACGCCCCCGTGCCTCGACTAGAGCGGCCGATAGCTCGTGCGGAACTTCGGCTAGCGGGACGTGCGTGGTCACAGGAACTGTCCGAAGGGTAGGCCCAGCAAGCATCATGGCGACATTGCCGTGAGACACGCCGCAGCGCTCGGCGACGAATTCGGTTTGCCCAGGGTGGGAAAAGCCGATGCCGTAAAGCTGCTCTTTGGAAACCGGACCAGTGACTACCGCTCCCGCGGAGCCGGAACGGGCAAGCCCTACAGCGATTTCGAGAGAATCGAGCGAGCAATGGGCGCCCGACATGCTCGGACGTCCAGGCAAATCCCCGTCAGCCGATGAGATCTGGATCAGCGGCAGTGCATAATCGAAGACCGAGTCCGCTTGCCGTGGATCGTCGATGAGCTCGAGCGGGCCGTCCCAGACGTGCGCGATCGACCGTGGATCGCCAATCGCCACGAACGGCGGAAGATCGAAAGTGGCGCGGCCGTCCCAGCACTTCGCTACGACCTCCGGTCCGATCCCGGCGGGATCGCCCAAGGAAACTGCAAGTGGCCGGGACGGAGTTTGCACCATCAGCCCCGCTCGTGGATCCTCAAACCTAACGGAATTCGATCACCGCATCGCGGCGCAGGTCGCGGAGGTAGCGGCGGGCACGAAGATTCACGCGCTCTTCGCTGAGCTGGTTGAAGACCTGGTCGAAGGTCGGTGCGGTCGGATCGGCTTCGTCGCGGCCGCAGATCACTAGAGTGCGGACGCCTTCTTCGATCGATCCAAACGGACGCGTGGCCTGGCCGACCTGCAACGGAAGCATGATCTCCTGGAGCGCGGGCGGGAGCTCGCGAAGCCGGATCTGGTCGCTCTGGACGACTTCGCCATTGAATTCGCCGGCGATGCGATCTGCTCCGCCACAGCCGCCGACATTCCGAGCCGCTTCCGCGAACTTCGCCACGCGAGCTTCGGCCTGGGCACGCGTTGTGCCGGCCGGGAAAGTGATCGAGACCTGCTTGAGGCTCAGGACTGCATTCCTGGGATCGGCAGAAAGAATTTTGCGCGCATCCTGGATCGCGATGATCGAGACGCCGCCCGGGACGGGGATCGGCGCGCTGACCTGGCCGGCGCCCATGCTCCGGAGCACGTTCCCCAACTGCTCGGGAAGTTGTTCCGGGCGGACCCAGCCGAGGTCGCCACCCACCGCCGCCGTCGAAGCTTCCGAATATTGCCGGGCATAGCCGGCGAAGGATGCACCCTGACGTAGCTGGCCGATGATCTGGTTGGCGTTGGCCATCGTCTGCTGCATCTTGTCGCTGGTCGACGACAGGAAGATCTCGCTGACGCGATATTCCTCGGTTCCCTTCGAGGCGTTCAGTCTCTCGAGGACGGCTTTCACTTCTTCGTCGCCGACGCTGATCGTATTCTCGATCTTCGCCTGCTGAAGGCGCCGCCAGGCGGTTTCGCCCTCAATTTGGCGACGGAGCGAACGCACCGATGAACCGTGCGTCTTGAGGTAGGCGCTGAGTTGATCGGAATTCATCTTCACGCCTTCGGCAACGCGGCCGAATGTGCGGTCGATGTCCTTGTCCGTGACCTTGATCTCTGCGGTCTTGGCGGCCTGGATCTGAAGGGTCTCGTCGATCAGGTTACGAAGAACCTGCTGACGAAGCTGGTCGATCTGGTCGCTGGGAAGCTTGCCTTCATTCGCAATTGCCAAGAGCGCGAGGCGCTGGTCCACGTCGGTCTGTGTGATGACCTCGCCGTTGACGATCGCAGTCGCCTTGACGACCGACGGCATGGCCTGGCCGAAGATCTGGGGATTGTCGGGCAGCCGCAACGCGCTGGCGCTGCTTGTGGCTGGAGGCGAGTCTGCCGCATCCTGCGCCGCTGCTGCAGTCGCTACGGCCAGTACGAGCGCCGCTGCTGCATAACGAGCGCGGGCCGGGAAAAAATCGGATGCTGCGAACAAGTGCGGAAATCCCTTGTAGTTCAATTGAATGAGCGGATTAGCGTTTATTCAGCCCCGCTGAACGCAGGCTTAGCGGCCGAGCCCCTTGAGCGACACCCGGAACGAGAAGGTGCTCCCTTCGCGGAACCCGCCAATTCGCTCATAGTCCCGCCGCCACGAGACGCCAAGCGCAATGCACTCATCCTCGTAATCGATGCTCAGGCGGTGCCGGACAGGCTCGAATCCGTCGGAAACGGATAGCGGATCCTCGCTTGCGTCGGTCAGGTCGAGGACGGTCGCGCCGAACACCGACCAATGCTTGGCGAACTTGATCCGGGCCGCGGCGCGAAGCTCTTCCTTGTCGCGAAGGTCCTCGATTGATTCGTCGATGTCCCGGTTGAGGCGGAGATAGCCGATCTGGGCATAGGTCTCCTCGCCGCCGACGGTCAGGTCGATCTCGTTCCGGCGGAAAGCCATGTTGTCCTTGTCGATCCGGAAGCGATGCGTGATGTCAATCAGCCGGCCGTAGCGGACCCGAGTCCGTCCGACGATATCCGAGACGCGATCAGCAAGTCCCGTTCCGCTAGGAAAGATCTCGCCCTTCTTCTTGATCCGATAGCTCTGACCGATCGTGGTCATGATCGACAGCTTGGGCCGGTCGTAGGACCAGTCGAGCCCATAGGTGATCCGCGAGCTGTCCTCCCAGCGGTCGTATCCGGGGAAGCGGCTGAGCGCGAAGAGATTGCTGTCCTCCAACTCGATCGCGCGGGCGTCTTCATTCGGAATGTCGAGATTCGGAGTCGGCGGCGTCAGGACGACCTGGAAGCGCGGAGAGAATTTCTGCGTTCCACCGAAGAGCGGACCGACGAACGGCCATTTTACGTCCGCTGCAAGCGCCCCGATTCCCCGCGCGTGCCATCCGTCTTCGCCGCGATAAAGTGGGACTTCGGTGCTCGCGGCGTCCTTCGTGTGGTAGATGTCCCCGCGCGCATAGCCGGTGAAGGTCACTTCCTGGCCCCAGTTGGTCAGGCGTCGCAGGTCCCAGCGCGCGCTTGCGAAGGCACGCTGCGTGTCCTGGCCTTCGATGCGGAGGATCGCGAGGCTGTTCGCTTGTAGTTCCAGCGTTCCGCCGAGCATCGGCGGGTCCAGCCGGAACCGCGCATCGATAGCGGGCAAAGCAATCGGAATGCGCTTCTGGACGTCGTCGACGCGCAGACCTTCGAAAGCCCAGCCGGCGATGGAGATGTAGCTATTCGGGCTGATCCGCTCTGCGTTGATGAAGCTGCGGAGGCGGTCGTCCTGGGTAATGTCGTAGCGGCGAGTCACCGTTTTGTCGGTCGCGATCCGGATCGAGCTCGTCACACTCCACAGCGGATCGACCTGCGCTTTCCCGTTCGCCTCGAAGTAGCCGCGGAAACCCCTGTTCTCGGTTTTCTCCGGTTCGCCGAGCTCGGTCAGTCGCTCGATCCGGCCATAGGTGAGGAAGCCGCCGACCTGGAATGCGCCGAGGCGGTTGAGTTCCCGGTAGCGCGTCTCGATGGCAGGCAGCAGACCGGTATAGAGGTGCGGAGTAATGGTGAGATCGCGGTTCGGCCCGAACCTCTTGTAATAGGGGAAGGCGAGCTTGAGGCCCCGGCGATGCGAGATGCTGATGTCCGGGACGAGGAAACCGCTAATCCCTCCGCCATCGCCGCCCGTCGCCAGGCTGAAGATTGGGAGCAGTGGGAGCGTAACGCCGAAAATCCGGATCCGTCCACCCTGGAAGCGGACCCGATCGGCCTTGGGATCGTAAGCGACGCGGGCGGCGGTGATCGCCCAGCTGGGGTTACGCGGGCAGCCCGTTTCGGTCGTGACCGGGCAAGGCGAGTAGATCGCGTTGTCGAGCACGGTGATTTCGCCGGTCTTGCGCCCCCTAGTCGCAGCAATGCGGCCACCGCTCTCCAGCACGATCAGCAGGTTCTCCACGGTCCCGTCGCGCAAGGTATCCGTCAGGACGACATTGTCGCCGACGAACTTGTCGCCCTCAGGGTTCACCACGACGACATTGCCCTGGGCGCGGACCTGACCCGACTTGCGGTCCCAGACGACCTGGTCGGCGGCAACGTAATTGCCGTCGCGGGAAAGTCTTACCTGGCCGATCGCTGTGACGAGATCGGCTTCGCTGTCGTAAGTGACCTGGTCGGCGCTGAATTCGACGACCTCATCGGTTTCCGGAGGTGCGACATCTGACGGCGGAGCCTCGGCGGCCGGCAATGATGCCGGTGCGGTCTCTTGGGCGGTGGCAATCGCGGGAGCAAGCGAGAGCGGGAGAGCCGTCCACCAGGCAAATCTCATACGCAAAAGATGGTCCCGCCGCTCAACCCTGGTTTCAAGCCCAGCCAGCCTATCGCACCTTGGCAGGCAGTCCACAATCCGCCTTGCATGGGAGGCCTTTGCTATTGCGGCGGGTGGGTCTTAAGAGGCGCTGCATATCCGTCAGATCAAGACATTCGCAGGACTTTCCTTGATGAAAATTCGTTTTGCCGACAGCCGGCCTTCAGGCGATTTCGCCCTCGTGCTTCCAGTCTCGGGTAAGAACCGTATCGCGCTCGACAGCCTGGGCGCTGACAGGTCTGCGGTCGACGCCGCGCTGAAGAGCCAAAGGTTCGAGGGGATTCCGGAAGCGCGGCCGAGCTGTTCATTCCCGCCGACGGTGGCGTTCGGCGCCTGATCGTCGTCGGTACCGGTGATGGCACGGGTCCGTCCGAGGCAGCCGAGAAGCTTGGCGGCGCCCTCGTGGGCGCCTGCTGACCTCTGGCGAGAAGCAGGCCGTGCTCGACCTTTCGGGGCTTAACTATGATGCGGATTCGGCCGCTCGCGTCGCGCTTGCCGCAGCGCTCCGGGCTTGGCGGTATGACCGTTACCGGACGAAGCTCAAGGACAAGCAGAAGCCGACCTTGACGGAGCTGACGATTGTCGGTGCGCCGGCGGATTCGGCGGGCATCTGGGAGAAGCGCTGGAAGCCCGTTTACGAAGGGGTGGGCCTCACTCGCGAACTGGTGACCGAGCCTGCGAACATCATCTACCCCGAGACCTTCGTCGAGCGCGTCCAGGCCGCCGTCAAAGGTTCCGGCCTTGAAGTCGAAGTGCTGGATGGTGCGGCGATGAAGAAGCTGGGCATGGGCGCGCTGCTCGGTGTCGCGCAAGGCTCCGTCCGTGACGGGCGCCTGCTCATCCTGCGCTGGAACGGCGGCAAGGACGGCGACGCGCCCGTGGCTTTCGTCGGCAAGGGAGTCACGTTCGACACCGGCGGCATCTCGATCAAGCCGGCTGCCGGCATGGAAGCCATGAAGTGGGACATGGGCGGCGCCGGAGCAGTCGCGGGCGCCATGCTCGCGCTCGCCAAGCGCAAGGCAAAGGCGAACATCGTCGCAATCTGCGGACTCGTCGAAAACATGCCTGACGGAAATGCGCAGCGGCCCGGCGACGTCGTGACTAGCATGTCGGGCCAGACCATCGAGGTGATCAACACCGACGCGGAAGGTCGGCTCGTGCTTGCCGATGCGATCACCTACGTCCAGCGCAACTACAAGCCGAAGATCGTTGTCGACCTCGCGACGCTCACGGGCGCTATCGTCATCAGCCTTGGTCACGAGTTCGGCGGCCTGTTCACGCCGGACGACGACCTCGCCAACCAGCTGCTCGACGCTTCCAAGTCGTCGGGCGACAAGCTCTGGCGCCAGCCGATGGCGGAGTCGTTCGACAAGCTGATCGATTCGCCGATCGCCGACATGAAGAACGTCGGTCCCCGCGAAGGCGGCTCGATCACCGCCGCCCAGTTCATCCACCGGTTCGTCGAGAACGGCACCCGGTGGGCGCATCTCGACATTGCCGGCATGGCCTGGTCGGACAAGCCGAACAGCACGTACGACAAGGGCGCGACCGGTTATGGCGTAAGGCTCATCGATCGCTTCGTCGAAGCGTCGGTGGAGGCACGCTGACGCCTGGATGCAGGTCGACTTCTACCAGCTCGGACGAACGCCGCTCGAGCAGGTGATTTCCGCGATTTCGCAACGGCTCCTCGTGGAGAGGAAGCGCCTGCTCATCGTCGCGGAGGACGAAAATCTGCTGGGGAGGCTGGACCGCATGCTCTGGGATCAGGGGCGACCAGCTTCCTGCCCCACGCGCCTTCGGGCGGAAGCGATGACGCCCGCCAGCCTATCCTGCTGTCGAACAGTAACGATGCGCCTAACCTCGCTCGGAACGTGCTGATCGCCGACGGCCAGTGGAGAGAAGTGGCGCTGACCTTCGATCGCGCATTCTACTTGTTCGATGCCGCGACCCTGGAAGGCGCGCGCGTGGCCTGGAAGCTGCTCGCAGGCAGGGAAGGGATCGAGCGCCGTTACTGGGCTCAGGACGAGCAGGGGAAATGGGTCCAGAAGAGCTGACCCTTGCCCCGTCTACCGCGTGCCGCTAGGCGCTGCGGCTAATCCCAACCCTTTGTTTCAGGAGACCGCACGGCCATGGCCGCTACGCGCACCTTTTCGATCATCAAGCCCGATGCCACCCGCCGCAACCTGACCGGTGCGATCACCAAGAAGCTTGAGGATGCGGGTCTCCGCGTCGTTGCTTCGAAGCGGATCCACATGACCCGCGATCAGGCGGAAGGCTTCTACGCCGTTCATAAAGAGCGTCCGTTCTACAACGACCTGTGCGCCTTCATGACGTCGGGTCCGGTCGTGGTTCAGGTCCTCGAGGGTGAGAACGCCGTCCTTCGCAATCGCGAAGTGATGGGCGCGACCAACCCCGCCGATGCCGCCGAAGGCACGATCCGCAAGGAATTCGCTGAATCGATAGAGGCCAATTCGGTCCACGGTTCGGACAGCGACGAAAATGCGAAGATCGAAATCGACTTCTTCTTCAAGCCCGAAGAAATCGTCGGCTAACGGCTCAGGCTGACTAGTCGCAGGGAGCGGCCGCCGAACAGGCCGCCGCCTTCCCACCGATAACTGATTACGTAGGAGCCGGTGGCCGACTTGTCGGCGCCGGCTTCTACATATTTGGCGACCATCCGGGCGCGGACACGGTGCGTGCCTTTTCCGTCGGCTGCCGACTTTCCGAGGGCGGATTCGACATCGCTAGCGCTGAGTTGGCCGTCGCTTCCGACTTCGATGGCGTCGGCCTCGGGAAGCGCGACGGTCAGCGATTGAAGCGCATGGCTGTCTTCGACGGGCGTGATTTCCAGGCTTCGCCCGTCGCTTTGCACCTTGCCGCGGAGCGTGAGCGGAATCGCCTGCCTCTTTTCGACGACAGTCGTCGGGCCCTTGTCGCCGCTATCGGTCTTCCAGCTGATCCAGACTCCGACGGCGGAGACGAGCAGGGCTGCGATCGCGATCGATTCGCCGAGGGTTACCCAGCGGAGGCGCGATCGTCTCTTGGCTTCGTTCGAAGGCGAATCGTTCATCGGCCACCTGCTTCGAGCAAGCGCCGCGGCGCCGCAAGCTCCCAGCTTTCCGCGATGCGGTCGGCGACATGGCCCCAGTCGACCGCTTCGCCCGTCAGATTCACCGAAATCCAGCCCGCATGATGAAGGTAAGCCGGCTTCGAATAGGTCTCGGGATGACTCTCAAGCAGCATCGCCTGTTCGTCGAGACTGCTGGTTCGAACGCAGACGACCGTCTTTCCGTCGCTGTGGTGATTGTCGCGAAATTGCGCGAACTGCTTTCCGGCAACGAAGAAAGTCGCTTGGCCGTGCGAGAGTCGTTCTTCGGTCTCGGGCAGTTCCAGGGCCGCCTGCCGCACGCGGTCCAATGATTTCGTCATCGCTTCACGAACTCGCTGAGAATTCTCGGATACAGCTCATGCTCGGCCGCCAGGACGCGTTGTTCTAGCGTCGTAGGTGTGTCGCCGGGCTCGACAGGTACTTCAGCCTGGCCGAGCACTTCGCCCGCATCGAGTTCCTCAGTAACGATATGCACCGAACAGCCCCCGGCCGCGTCGCCGGCTTCAAGCGCGCGGGCGTGCGTATCCAGGCCCCGATATTTGGGAAGGAGGGAAGGGTGGATGTTGAGGATTCGCCCGCGCCATTGCCCGATGAACCAAGGAGAGAGGATTCGCATGAAACCAGCGAGGGCGATCGTGCCCACGCGGTGCTCTTCCAGGGCCGCGCTCAATGTTCGGTCGAACTCTTCCTTGTCGACTCCCTTGCTGTCCCAGGCCCAGGTCGGAAGGCCCGCTCACGGGCCCAATCCAGGCCAGCCGCCTGCGGTTTGTTGGAGGCGACGAGCGCGACTTCAAAGCCGGTCGCTTTCTCGGCGAGCGCCTGCATGTTGCTGCCGCGCCCGGAAATGAGGATAGCGACCCGGCGGGGATCACGCATTATGCGTTGCGGTCCAGCTGCCCTCGGGACCGTTCACGGTGCAGCCGCGCGGGCCTTCGTCTATCCGGCCAATTCGGGAGACGGTTTCGCCTGCCTGTTCGAGAAGCGCAGTGACGCCGTCGGCCTCGGAGGCAGCGACAACAACGACCATCCCGACGCCGCAGTTGAAAGTCCTGACCATTTCCGCAGGATCGACGTTGCCTCCCTCGCGGAGCAGTTCAAAAACCGGGAGCGGGACCCAGGCGCCGGCATCGATGACGGCATGCCGGTTGGCCGGAAGCACGCGCGGAATGTTCTCCAGCAGCCCGCCGCCGGTGATGTGCGCCAATCCTTTGATTCGCCCCTGCTGGACGAGCGGGAGCAGCGACCGCACGTAGATTCGGGTCGGTTCGAGAAGTATTTCGCTTAACGTTCGGCCTTCCGCCCAAGGGTAGCGCGCGTCGAGATCCCAATTGCGATCCGCGATGATCTTGCGAACGAGCGAGAAGCCATTGCTGTGGACGCCTGAGCTGGCGAGGCCGAGAACCATGTCTCCCGGCGCGATTTCCTTCCCGGTCAACACTTTGCTGCGATCGACGGCGCCAACGCAGAACCCCGCGAGGTCGTAGTCGCCTTCGGAATACATGCCCGGCATTTCGGCCGTTTCGCCGCCAATCAACGCGCAGCCTGCCTGGCGGCAGCCATCGGCGATGGATGCGACAACTTCGGCCGCGATGGCATTGTCGAGCTTTCCGGTCGCGTAATAGTCGAGGAAGAACAACGGCTCGGCGCCCTGGACGATCAGGTCGTTGGCGCACATCGCAACGAGGTCGATGCCGACGCCGCGATGATTGCCCGCCTCGATCGCGAGCTTCAGCTTGGTTCCGACGCCGTCGTTGGCGGCCACCAGCAGTGGATCATCGTAACCTGCCGCCTTCAGGTCGAAGAATCCGCCGAAGCCGCCAAGCTCCGCATCGGCCCCCGGCCGGGCGGTTGAGCGGGCGAGCGGTCCGATCGTTTTGACGAGCGCGTTCCCCGCGTCGATCGACACTCCGGCGTCTGCATAGGTCAGCGGCTTGTTGGACATCAGGGGCCGCCTAGCCACAAGCCGCTTGGATTTCCACGCCGTTGTCGCCAAAAGGCAGCGCGAATGCTCCGCCGCCGCCTCGTTTCCCTTCTGATCCTGCTCTCCGCGGTCCTCGGTCTATCGGGGGTGCTCTACGCGCAGATGGAAGCGGGTGAGCGCGGCATTGCGCCGATCGACAGCTCGGGGACGCTTGAAGTCACCGGAATTCATGTCGACGTGATGGGCAAGGACGGCCAGTCGGCTCGCTACGAAGGTTGGCGCATCGCCCAGCGGCAAGGGTTCAGGGCATATTGGGCCAAGGCGCACAACCGCCCTGTGACCGAGGCACCGACCGTTCCGGATTCGACTCTGGACGAACTGGTGAGCTCGATTGTGGTCGAACGTGAGCAGATCGGGCCGAATCGCTATATCGCCGACCTCGGAATCCTCTTCGACCGGGCCCGCTCGGCGGAAATACTCGGCGTAGGCGGAGACGTCCGCCGTTCGGCACCCATGATTCTTGTGCCGGTCCTCGTTACAGCAGGCTCAGAGACCTCCGTCGAACTTCGCAATCCTTGGCAGCGGGCGTGGGCGGAGTTCCGGACTTCGCAAAGCCCGATCGATTACGTCCGGGTCACCGGCTCCGGAATTGATCCGCTGCTGGTGAATGCGGCGCAGACGGATCGGCCAGGTCGCGGCTGGTGGCGTAACATCATCGACCTGTACGGAGCTGCGGACATCCTGGTGGCGCAGGTGGAGTTCCAGCGCCTCTACCCGGGTGGACCGGTCTTCGCGAAATTCGTTGGCTATCATGGGCCGGACAGGCAGCCGGTCGGCGCCTTCACCATTTCAGCGCCTGCCGGTGCAAGCGCGCTCCAGGTCATGCGGGCAGGTGTGCAGCGCATGGATCAGATATTTGCAGAGGCGCTTGCCGACGGCAGGCTGGTACGCGATCGCAGCCTCGACATTCCTGAGCCTCCGCCACCGCCGGAAGTCGTTGAAGAGGCGCCGAAGCCGGTCGCTGGACGGCCGTGGACATACCAGGTGCAGATCGTCTCGCCCGACGTGAACATCTATAACTTTGCCATGGCCCACCTTCGCACGACTGGCGGCGTCGACCAGGTTGTTCCGGTGAGCATCAATCCGGGCGGCGTCAGCTATGTGAACGTCACCTTCCGCGGCGAACTGCCAGCCCTTCGTGCGGCCCTGACGGCTCGCGGCTGGAGCGTCGAGCAGAATGGATTCGTTCTGCGTATGACTTCCTCTGGAAAGGGGCCGCCGCCTCTGGCGCCGCCCGCCCCGCCTCAGCCGGCCCAGCCTGCGCAGGCCCCTCCGGCCAACCCACCCAGGGGAAATGAATGAAGCGCGGCGCGGACCAGATCGCGCTTCCCCTCGACTGGCCCCAGACAGAAGGCGAATCGCGCTTCATCGTCTCCGACGCCAACCGCGAGGCGTTCGAACATTTCCGTCACTGGAGCATGTGGCCGGTCAAGGCGACGGTCCTGACGGGCCCTCGAAGGTCCGGCCGCACTCTGCTCGCGCGAACCTTCGCCGAGCGCGTCGGCGGTCGCCTGATCGATCAGGCTGACACCCGGGACGAGGAGGAAGTTTTCCACGCATGGAACGACGCCCAGGACAGTGGCCTTCCGTTGGTGATGGTCGCTGACGAGGCGCCCCCGGCTTGGGCGCCCAGGCTTCCCGATCTGCGCACTCGGCTGGCGATCACCCCAATTGCGAGGGTCAATCAGCCCGACGACAAGCTGTTCGGGGCGTTGATTCAGCTATTGTTCGCGGATCGCGGGCTGCATGTACCGCCCGATGCTCTCCGCTTTATGTCCGAGCGGCTCAGTCGCGAATATTGGACAGCGGAGCGCGCCGTCGAGGAAGTCGACCGTTTCGCCATTGCCGAGCGGGCGCGGGTGACCATGCCCACCATCCGGCGTGCGCTGTCACAGGCAAGAATGATCGGCGACGCGGCCTAGCTGCAGCTGACTCGCTCGATCTTGTTGTTGGCGTCCAGATAGATCGTCACCCGGTCGGCGCTGAACTCCATCGTGACGACCGAGCCGTTCGGTACCCAGCGCAGTACATGAGCGCCCGATTTGCTCATGATCTCGGCACCGATGTCGGCGGTCGCGTCCTGTCCGGCGAAAGCGCTCAGCCCCTTGTTGCTGCAGGAGCCGGCGAGAGCGGGTCCATCTGCTGGGACGGTGCTGCAGGCAGCAGCTAGGAGCGGGGCTAACACGACCAGCTTACGCATCGACCGTTTCCTGCTCCACGACGCGGCTCATCTTCAGCTTCCCGTTCTCGATCGCAAAAGCCAGCCGGCCCTCGACGAGATCGAGCGCGTCTCGGCCGAATTCCTCGAACCTCCAGCCACTCAATATGTTCAAATCCTTGCGAACGCCGGCCGCGAGAGCTTCCAGGTCGTCCGATCGCGCGATCAGCCTCGGAGCGACACCGGTTTCTTTCGCCCGGATCTTGAGGAGCAGCTTGAGGAGGTCGCTAACCAAAGCGGCGTCCTTAGTAAGGCCAGGCCGACGCGGCTCGCGATCGGGAAGCTCGTGCGGCTCCAAAGCAGCTGCCGCCTCGACGGCAGCCATCAGGCGAGCGCCGATATCGTTTGTCCGCCACCCCGCGGAGAGCCCGCGTACCCGTCCAAGGTCATCCTGCGTCTTCGGAGGGTGTGCGGCGAGCTCGCCGAGCGTATCGTCCTTCACGATCCGGCCTCTCGGGATATTCTTCGTCCGTGCCTCGGTCTCGCGCCATCCGGCGAGCGCCTTTAGGCGACCGAGCACCGCAGGATTTCGGCTCGGAAGTTTCAGGCGCTTCCACGCGTCTTCAGGCTCAAACGCGAAGCTCATCGGATTCGCGAGCCGTTCCATCTCCTCGTCCAACCATCCACCGCGGCCCGTCTTCTTCAGCCGGTTCAGCAGCTTCGGGAAGACGGTAGCGAGGTGGGTTACGTCGGCGATTGCATAGTCGATCTGGCGCTTGTCGAGCGGCCGGCGGCTCCAATCGGTGAAGCGCGCCCCCTTGTCGATGTTGTGACCGAGCATCGATTCGATGAGGTTGGAGTAACCGACCTGCTCACCGTGCCCGAGCGCCATGGCCGCGATCTGGGTGTCGAACAGGGGCGAGGGCGTCTTGCCGGTCAGGTTGTAGATGATTTCGAGATCCTGACCTCCCGCGTGGAAGACCTTCAGGACTTCCTCCTGCTTCACGAGCAGGTTGAGGAGAGGGTCGAGGTCGATATCCGCCTTCGGATCGATTGCCGCGGCTTCTTCCGGGCTCGCGATCTGGATCAGACAGAGGTCCGGCCAATAGGTGTTCTCGCGCATGAACTCGGTGTCCACTGCGACGAACGGGTGCTTGGAGAGGCGCTCGACAAGGGGAACCAGGTCATCGGACCGGGTGATCAAAGGATGGATTCGCATGGGTCTGGGGCGGCATTAGCGGCCAGTGGCCGGGTTGACAAAAGGCTTTGCGCCAGTGAGTGCCGCCGCGAATTTCCGAACATCGCTATCGGCAGGCAAATGCACCCTTATCGCACTCATAATTGCGGGCAGCTCCGCGCTTCCGACGTCGGCTCGTCCGTCCGTATCTCCGGCTGGATCCATCGGAAGCGGGATCACGGCGGCGTCCTGTTCATCGACCTTCGCGATCATTTCGGGATCACGCAGGTAGTGGCGGCCGCTGGAAGCCCGATGCTCGAGCAGCTGGACGCTTTGCGCGCCGAATCGGTTGTCTCGATCACTGGTGATGTCGTTGCTCGCGGTCCGGAGGTCGTGAACAAGAAGCTTCCGACGGGTGAGATCGAGGTCGTTGCCCGTGAAGTGGTCGTCCAGTCGGCCGCAGCCGAGCTGCCCATGCCGGTCGCTGGTGAGCAGGACTATCCGGAAGATATCCGCCTCAAGTACCGCTACCTCGACCTTCGCCGGGAGCAGGTACACGCGAACATCATGCTTCGCTCGGCGGTGATCAGCTCGATCCGTCGCCGCATGATCGACCAAGGCTTCACCGAGTTCCAGACGCCGATCCTGACCGCCAGCTCGCCGGAAGGCGCGCGCGACTATCTCGTCCCAAGCCGCGTCCACCCGGGCAAGTTCTATGCGCTCCCGCAGGCGCCGCAGATGTTCAAGCAGCTGATCATGGTCGCGGGCTTCGACCGCTATTTCCAGATCGCGCCCTGTTTCCGCGACGAAGACGCTCGCGCCGACCGTAGCCCGGGCGAATTCTACCAGCTCGACTTCGAGATGAGCTTCGTCACCCAGGAGGACGTGTTCAATGCGATCGAGCCGGTGCTCTCGGGTGTGTTTCAGGAGTTCGCGAACGGTCGCTCAGTCACTCCGGCCGGAGAGTACGTTCGCATCCCATATAAGGAAGCGCTGCTAAAGTACGGCAGCGACAAGCCAGATCTCCGTAATCCGCTGCTAATCACCGATGTCTCTGAGCATTTCAAAGGCTCGGGCTTCGGCCTGTTCGCCGGCCTGGTCGAGAAGGGCGCAGTCGTCCGCGCGGTCCCGGCTCCGGGCACCGCCGAAAAGAGCCGCAAATTCTTCGACGACATGAATGAGTGGGCACGGAGCGAAGGCTTCGCGGGTCTCGGCTATGCAACCCGCAAGGGTGGCGAGTGGGGCGGCCCGATCGCCAAGAACCATGGCGAAGAGGGCATGAACCGCATTGCCGAGGCGATGGGCCTCGGCCCTGACGATGGCCTCTTCTTCGCTGCCGGCAAGGAAGATGACGCAGCGAGGCTCGCGGGGGCTGCTCGTACGCGCGCCGGTGAGCAGCTCGACCTGATTGAGAAGGACTCGTTCCGCTTTTGCTGGATCGTCGACTTCCCGATGTTCGAGTACAATGACGATCAGAAGAAAGTCGACTTCTCGCACAATCCATTCTCGATGCCGCAGGGTGAGATGGAGGCGCTGGAGACCAAGGACCCGCTCGATATCCTGGCGTGGCAGTACGACATCGTCTGCAACGGCGTAGAGCTGAGTTCCGGGGCGATCCGGAATCACCGTCCGGACATCATGTACAAGGCGTTCGAGATTGCCGGCTATTCCAAGGAAGAAGTCGACACGAACTTCGCGGGCATGATCAATGCCTTCAAGTTCGGCGCACCTCCGCACGGTGGATCGGCTCCGGGTATCGACCGCATAGTCATGCTGCTGGCCGACGAGCCCAATATCCGCGAGGTCATCCTCTTCCCGATGAATCAGAAGGCGGAAGACCTGATGATGAACGCCCCCGCGACGGTCATGCCGAAGCAGCTCAAGGAGCTTCACATCCGGATCGTCGACCCCGCCTAGAGCGGCTCAATTGCCGGCAGAGACGCGATTCTTCCGGTAGATCGCGAAGAGGATCAGCAGGAATGCCGTAAGGCGGAAGAGATAGATAGCTCCTCTTTCCTCTGTCGGAATGTCTGCCAGCGCGAGGATCGACTGGCCCACCCCCAGCAATGCGAACGCCAAAGCGAAGGCGAGGAACAGCCCGTCCCGCGAACGGTGCCAGTAGCGCAGGAAGAACAGCCCGCAGACCAGGAAGCCAAAGGCGACGGCGCCGGATAGGAAGTCGTACAGGGTCATCGATCAGTCCTCTGCAGCGTCCCAGATGAAGCCCCAAATCAGCGAGACGACCGCCGCCAGCGCCAGCAGAAGTCTCGGTAAACGCAGGTCGGTCTCGGGTTGGGGCCAGACCACGAGATCGAGGACGAGGACCAGGTTGTTCAGCGCGAGGAATGCGAAGCAGATGCTGCTCCACAACAGCAAGCGGATACTTGAGCGGCTGTAGCTGCGCCCGAGTAGCCACGCGCAGGCGGAGCTCGTCAGGAAACACAGGACGTAAACGACTGCCGGGAAGACTTCGCTCATCCTCAGTCCTTCCGCAGTTTGAAAGCGTTTGCGAACGCCGCAGCACCGCTGGTCGTCGAGGAGACGATTGCGCGGCGGACCGCGTCGGGCCGGACGGTGTAAACCTGCTCGAGCTGATCGACGCAGGCGGCGACCTCGTCGTTGACCGGCATGTATACTGCCCCCTCGGCTTCGGTCGACGCTAGACCGGCCGATACGAGCGCGTCGAGAGCCTTGCTGACCACGAGTTCGCTCGCCCGCATGGTGGCAACCAGCTCGTCCCGCGACCAGACGCGTTGGTCGCGCTTGAGCATGAGTAGGAGCTCGAGGGCCCATACCGACCGAAAGCTGGATCCGATGAACCGGAGAAGGTCTTCGGAAGGACTCACTTCGGATTGTCGGGAATGAGCAGTCCAGACATAGGACCGGCCCTAGCGAGCCAATGCGTGCTCACGCAACCGCCGAAATGACCTATCCAAAGTGAGGTTCATTTTTATGAAGCGGAAACTAATTCGGTCGACTAGTGTCTTGTTCGCCGCAGCCGGGGGCTGCATGTTTTCAACCGGGCGGGGGGAGTAAAACCGACCGGAGAGTAAGAGTGAACGTCCAAGCCCAGCGGGACTTTATCGACCGCCGCCAGCTCGTCAGCGCTCTTCGTGCGCTGAGACGGGGCGACTTCACCGTTCGTTTGCCCGAGGCCGTCGATGGAATCGACGGCGAGATTGCCAGCCTCTTCAACGAGGTGGTCGGCATGAACGAGGCGATCACCGAGGAATTCGAGCGCCTGTCGAAGGTCGTCGGCAAGGAAGGCAAGATCACCCAGCGCGCCCGTGTTCGTGGTGCCAGCGGCGGGTGGGACAGCAAGCTTCGAGCCGTCAACGAGCTCATCGACGACATGGTGCAGCCGACCGCGGAAGTTTCGCGAGTGATCGGCGCGGTCGCGAAGGGCGACCTTTCTCAATCGATGACCACGGAGATCGACGGACGTCCGCTGCGGGGCGAATTCCTCCGTATCGGCAAGGTCGTGAACACGATGGTCGAGCAGCTCGCGTCTTTCGCTTCCGAAGTGACGCGCGTGGCCCGCGAAGTGGGCACCGAGGGCAAGCTCGGTGGCCAGGCACGCGTGAAAGGCGTCGCCGGGACCTGGGCCGACCTGACCGACAACGTGAACGCGATGGCCACCAACCTTACCGGTCAGGTCCGCAACATCGCCGAGGTGACCACCGCGGTTGCCCGCGGCGACTTGTCCAAGAAGATCACCGTGGAGGTGAAGGGCGAGATCTTGGAGCTGAAGAACACCATCAACGTCATGGTGGACCAGCTCAACGGCTTCGCGTCGGAGGTGACCCGCGTGGCTCGCGAGGTGGGCACGGAAGGAAAGCTGGGCGGTCAGGCGCGTGTCGAAGGCGTCGCCGGTACGTGGAAGGACCTCACGGACAATGTGAACCTGATGGCTGAGAATCTCACCGGCCAGGTCCGCAACATCGCAGAGGTGACCACCGCCGTGGCTCGCGGCGACCTCTCCAAGAAGATCACCGTCGACGTGAAGGGCGAGATCCTCGAGCTCAAGAACACCATCAACACCATGGTGGATCAGCTCAACGGCTTCGCTTCGGAAGTGACTCGCGTGGCCCGCGAGGTCGGCACTGAAGGCAACCTCGGCGGACAGGCGCAGGTGCCGGGCGTTGCAGGCACGTGGAAGGATCTCACCGACAACGTGAACCTGATGGCCGCGAACCTTACCGGCCAGGTGCGTAACATCGCCGAAGTGACCACCGCCGTGGCTCGCGGTGACTTGTCCAAGAAGATCACCGTCGACGTGCGCGGCGAAATTCTGGAGCTGAAGGACACCATCAACACGATGGTGGACCAGCTCAACTCGTTCGCGTCCGAGGTGACCCGCGTGGCCCGCGAAGTGGGCTCGGAAGGCAAGCTCGGCGGTCAGGCGCAGGTGGAAGGCGTTGCCGGGACCTGGGCGGACCTTACCGACAGCGTGAACCTGATGGCCGGCAATTTGACCGGTCAGGTCCGCAACATCGCCGAAGTGACCACCGCCGTCGCCAAGGGCGACTTGTCCAAGAAGATCACCGTCGACGTGAAGGGTGAAATCCTCGAGCTGAAGAACACCATCAATACGATGGTGGACCAGCTGAACGCCTTCGCCTCCGAAGTGACCCGCGTGGCCCGCGAAGTGGGAACGGAAGGAAAGCTGGGCGGTCAGGCGCAGGTTGAAGGCGTCGGCGGCACGTGGGCCGATTTGACCGACAACGTGAACCTGATGGCCGCGAACCTGACGGGTCAGGTCCGCAACATCGCCGAGGTGACGACGGCCGTGGCGCTGGGCGACCTATCCAAGAAGATCACCGTCGACGTAAAGGGTGAAATCCTTGAGCTGAAGAACACCATCAACGTCATGGTGGACCAGCTGAACTCGTTCGCATCGGAAGTGACTCGCGTTGCCCGCGAGGTCGGCACCGAGGGCCGCCTCGGCGGTCAGGCGCAGGTGGAAGGCGTCGGCGGCACCTGGAAGGACCTCACCGACAATGTGAACGCCATGGCCGCGAACTTGACGGGCCAGGTGCGCAACATCGCCGAAGTGACGACCGCCGTGGCCAGCGGCGACCTGTCGAAGAAGATCACCGTCGATGTGAAGGGCGAGATCCTTGAGCTCAAGAACACCATCAACGTCATGGTGGACCAGCTGAACTCGTTCGCATCGGAAGTTACGCGCGTGGCGCGCGAGGTGGGAACGGAAGGAAAGCTCGGCGGTCAGGCACAGGTGCGCGGCGTCGGCGGCACCTGGAAAGATCTCACCGACAATGTGAACCTGATGGCCGAGAACCTCACCGGCCAGGTCCGCAACATCGCCGACGTGACCACCGCGGTCGCGAAGGGCGACTTGTCGAAGAAGATTACCGTTGACGTTAAGGGCGAAATTCTCGCCCTCAAGAACACGATCAACACCATGGTCGATCAGCTCAACGGCTTCGCGTCCGAAGTGACCCGCGTGGCTCGCGAAGTGGGTACCGAGGGCAAGCTCGGCGGTCAGGCGCAGGTGCCGGGCGTCGGCGGCACGTGGAAGGACCTTACCGACAACGTGAACCTGATGGCGACCAACCTCACCAATCAGGTCCGCGGCATCGCCGAAGTCGTGACCGCGGTTGCTCAGGGCAACCTCAAGCGGAAGCTGACCGTGGACGCCAAGGGCGAAATCGCGGCCCTCGCCGACACCATCAACTTCATGATCGATACGCTTTCGACGTTCGGCGACCAGGTCACGAACATGGCCCGCGAGGTCGGCATCGAAGGCAAGCTCGGCGGGCAGGCGAGGGTGCCGGGCGCCGCAGGCTTGTGGCGCGACCTCACGGACAACGTGAACCAGCTCGCCGCGAACCTGACCAACCAGGTGCGGTCGATCGCCGAAGTGTCGACCGCGGTGACCAAGGGCGACCTTACCCGCTCCATCGCCGTCGAGGCGCAGGGCGAGATGGCTGCGCTCAAGGACAACATCAATGAGATGATCCTCAACCTGAAGGAGCAGACGCTCAAGAATGCGGAGCAGGATTGGCTGAAGACCAACCTCGCCCGCTTCTCGCGCATGCTTCAGGGCGAGCGCGATCTCGCGACCGTGTCGAACCTGATCATGTCCGAGCTCGCGCCGCTGGTGAACGCGCAATACGGCGTGTTCTACGTTTCCAAGCGCGAGGACGACGAGACCAAGCTCGAGCTGGTCGCCAGCTACGGAGCGGAGAGTCAGGACGAACTGAAGCAGGAATTCGGCCTTCGCGAAGGCCTGATCGGTCAGGCGGCTGCGGATCGCCGGCCCATACTCCTTAAGGACGTACCGCCCGATTTCATCCGCATCGGCTCCGGACTTGGTCATGCCCGTCCCGCGAGCGTCAGCATCCTGCCCGCGCTGTTCGAAGACGAAGTGAAAGCGGTCATCGAGCTCGCTTCGTTCAACGAGTTCAACGAAACCCACCAAAGCTTCCTCGACCAGCTGATGGAATCGGTCGGCATCGTCTTGAACACGATCGCTGCGACCATGCGCACCGAGGGGCTCCTCAAGCAGTCGCAGCTGCTCACGCAGGAACTTCAGGCTCGACAGACTGAGCTCACCCGCAAGCAGCAGGAACTCCACGCGACCAACGAGGAGCTTCAGGAGAAAGCGCAGCTGCTCGAGAACGAGAAAAAGCAGGTCGAAGCGAAGAATATCGAAATCGAAATGGCCCGCCGAGCGGTCGAGGAGAAGGCCGAGCAGCTTGCGCTCACCTCGAAGTACAAGTCCGAATTCCTGGCGAACATGAGCCACGAGCTGCGGACGCCGCTCAACTCGCTGCTGATCCTGTCGAAACTCCTGTCCGACAACGCCCAGGGGAACCTCAACGACAAGCAGGTGGAGTTTGCGAAGACCATCAACTCGGCCGGCTCGGATCTTCTCAACCTCATCAACGACATTCTCGATCTTTCGAAGATTGAGTCCGGAACGGTGACCATCGAGGTCGGCGAAATGCCCGTGCAGCACCTCAAGCAGCACATGGAGCGCACGTTCCGTCAGCTCGCCGCGGACAAAGGCCTCGACTTCAACGTCGAGGTCGAAGGCAAGCTGCCGCAGACGATCCGCACCGACGAGAAGAGGCTGCAGCAGATCGTCCTCAACCTGCTGTCGAACGCCTTCAAGTTCACCTCGAAAGGCAGCGTTACCCTTGGAATCAGCTGTGCCGAGAGCGGCTGGAGTCCCAACCATCCGGTACTACGCAATGCCGACCGCGCGATGGAGATTTCGGTCACGGATACCGGCATCGGTATTCCCGAAGACAAGCAGAAGCTCATCTTCGAAGCCTTCCAGCAGGCGGACGGCACGACGAGCCGCAAATATGGCGGTACGGGCCTCGGGCTTTCGATCAGCCGCGAAATCGCACGCCTTCTGGGGGTGAGCTTCAGGTGCGTTCGAAGCCAGGCGAAGGCTCGACCTTCACGCTCTACGTGCCGCTCGAAGCGGAATTGACCTCCACAGCCGCGATCGGGACGCCTGCGCGCTACGACAACAGCGGTGCGGTCGTTCCCACCGCCCTGCCGACCGAGTTCGAGGTCAGCGACGATCGGGACCGGATCGGCAAGGATTCGTTCGTGCTCATCGTCGAGGACGATCCAACATTCGCATCCATCCTACTTGATGCGGCGCATGAGGCTGGATTGAAGGGTGTCGTCTCGACTGCGGGGGCGGGCACACTCAACATGGCGCGCAAGCTTCAACCAACGGCGATAACGCTCGACCTGGGCCTAGCCGATATCGACGGCTTCGTGCTCCTCGATCTCCTCAAGCACGACCCTGAAACCAAACATATTCCGGTGCATGTGATTTCCGGCGCCGACCGAAGCCGGTCGGTTATTGGCATGGGCGCTTCGGGGTGACGGAGAAGCCTGCGGAGCGCGACGAATTGGTCCGGATCTTCCGTCCGCTGGTCGAGGAATCGCAGAAGCAGAAGCCGCGTCGGCGCAAGAAACTCGGCGATGCGCCCCTGCCGTCGACACGGCCGGTTCCTGAGCTTGCCGGAGCGAAAGTTCTGATCGTCGACGACGACATTCGCAACATCTTCTCCCTGACAAGCGTTCTGGAAAGTCACGATGTTGAAGTGCTCCATGCGGAGCGGGGTAAGGACGGTATCTTGATCCTGGAGCAGACGCCGGGCGTCGATGCGGCGCTGATCGACATCATGATGCCGGAAATGGACGGCTACGAGACTATGCAGCAGATCCGCAGGCGCCCGGAGCTGGCGGACTTGGCGCTTATCGCCGTCACCGCGAAGGCCATGAAAGGCGATCGCCAGAAGTGCCTCGATGCCGGCGCATCCGATTACATCGCGAAGCCCGTCGATATCGAGCTGCTGCTTGCGTTGCTCCGGGTCTGGGTGGCGCGGGCGCGCGAAGCCTCGGCATCCTCCGCTCCAATGGAGGCGGCAGAGTAAGGAATGATCCGTCCTGTGACTGAAGTTTCGGTAAATCCACTGGCGGAAGAAGGAGCGGCGGCCTTCGCTTCCGAGAGGGGCGGCCACGCGTCCTTCTGGTCGACGATGACGAGCGGAACCTTCTCGCGGTTGCGACCGTCCTTGAGGATCTCGGCGAAGTGGTCCTGGCGCGATCGGGCGAGGAAGCTCTCAGGCACCTGCTGAGGGGCGAGTTCGCCGTCATCCTGCTCGACGTCTACATGCCGGGCATGGACGGCTACGAGACCGCCCAGATCATCCGCAGCCGCCACCAGACCAAGGGCATTCCGATCGTCTTCCTGTCGGCGGTCAACAAGGAAACCGAACATCTCCTCCGCGGTTATTCCATGGGTGCGGTGGATTATGTCTTCAAACCCGTCGACCCGGTCGTCCTGCGGTCCAAGGTCACCGTCTTCGTCGACCTGTTCGCGAAAACCAAGGAGATCGAGCGAAAGGCCGCGCAGGAGCAGGCTCTCCTCGACGCGACGATCCGAGCGAACGCGGAGCGACTGAAGGCCGAGCAGGAATTGCGCCGCGCCGAGCAACGGCAGGCCGCGATCATCCAGTCCTTGCCGATGGTTCTCTATCTGGAACCCTATGACTCGGAACGGCGCTGGCCCCACTATGTCAGCGGCGACCTTCGTGCGATCACTGGATTCTCGTTCGAAGACGTACAGAAGCAGCCGGACATTTGGTCCGAACGGCTTCACCCTGATGATCGCGACACGGTTGATGCAGCGCTTGGCATGCGCCGCGAGAGCGGGCGGAGTTCCGTCGAATATCGATGGCAGTGCGCGGACGGGACGTACCGGCACTTCCTAGACCAGGCGGTGCTCCTGAAAGACAGCGACGGTCGTCCGCTAGAATTCGCCGGAACGCTTACGGACGTCACCGAACAACGCTCATTAGAGATGAAGCTGGTTCAGGCGCAGAAGATGGACGCGATCGGCAAGCTGACCGGCGGAATTGCGCACGATTTCAACAATCTGCTTGCGGCGGTGATCGGCGGGCTCGGGCTTATCGAGAAGCGCGCGAACCTTGCTGAAGGCGAGGCTCGAATCCTGGGTATGACGAAGCGCGCCGCCGAACAGGGCAGTGAGCTGGTCCGTCGATTGCTCGCCTTTGCCCGCAAGCAGGCACTCGAACCGCGGCCGATCGGGATCGCCGCACTTCGGAATGCAGTGTCCGACCTGCTCACCCACACACTGGGCGGCCTGGTCGACCTCGATTGGCGCGTCGAGGGCGAGGTTCCCGATGCTTTTGCAGACCAAGCACAGCTCGAGCTTGCTTTAGTCAATCTGATCATCAACGCCCGCGACGCGATGCCGGGCGGAGGCACCGTAACGGTTTCGATCGAAAGCCGCCGTGCAGCCGAGGAAGAACTGCCAGGGCTTGCAGCCGGTGAATATGTTCGCATTTGCGTTTCGGATACGGGCAGCGGGATCGCACCGGAGCATCTGGAGAAGGTGCTCGAGCCCTTCTTCACTACGAAGGATGTGGGGAAGGGCAGCGGGCTCGGCCTTCCGATGGTCTACGGTTTCGCAAAGCAGTCGAACGGCGCGTTCCGTATCGACAGCAGCCTGGGTCGAGGGACCGCAGCCGAACTGTGGATACCACGTGCTCCGTATGACGCATCCGATCAGCCCTACGATGCCACAACAGACGAGCCCCTCGGCGAAAGGGCTACACGACCGCTCAAGATCTTGCTCGTGGACGATCATCCCGAGGTGCGAACCACCACGGCAGCAATGCTCGAGGAGCTAGGCCACTCGGTTGTCGAGGTTGCCAACGGCAAGGAGGCGCTCACCGCGTTGCAGAACGGGTCGAGCAGGTGTGACCTTTTGATCAGCGATTATGCGATGCCGCACCTGTCCGGGACGGAATTCGTTCGGCGGGCTCGCGAGCTTCATCCCGGAATACCGGCCCTTATCATAACGGGCTATGCGGAAACCGAAGCGGTGGCCGATCTACCAAAGAAGGTCGGCATCCTGCTCAAGCCGTTCAGGCCTCGAGCCCTCGAGAACGCCATTGCGCGCGCTTGCAATCCGGCAGCTGTTGCGACTTGAGCACCTTCCGATCGGTATCTCCCGAATAGAGAAATCAGAGCGGCGAACCGAGAAACTCTGCCGTTGCGAATGCATTAGGTCGACAAACGACGAATCGGAAATGGGATAACAGGTGTCTGGTTCCGAATTGCCAAGCGAGAAGGAAATCGAAGAGGCGCACAGCCGGTTGGCGGAGGGCCTCAAGAGCTGCCGTTCCGTAGTGGCAAACTACAAGGCCATGATTGCGAAAGATTCCGATGAGGGTGCGCAACCCGACCAGGAGCCTGAATCGAACCTCTAAAATGGTCAGTTTCCGGGAGCGCCCACGTCCACGCGAAGGATGGTGCCTTTCGTGAATGTCTTGGCAGCTTTGGCGAGATCCCTAGCAGTAATCGTCTTGAGTACGAGTCTCAGCTGTTCGTGAGACCGGCCACCGCCAGTTTCGACAAATTCCCGCATGAGTTTGGTGGCCAGTTCGTCATTGCTTTGGGCGGCGGTGACGTCGCGGCCGAGGATGTGGTTGCGTGCCGCCTCAGTTTCTGCGGCGGTCGGTGGTTCGCTCGCCAGAGTGGCGATCTGAGTGCGTAGCTCGATCTCCAGCGCATCGGCTTTGTCGGGATCGACCCCGGTCCAGATCGTCGCCCAGGTCTGCCGGCCATTCGTCCGCAGCGAGCTGTAGATGTGGTAGACGAGGCCTTTCTCGGTGATCGCCGACCGGCCGAGCCGTCCGGAATAATCATGGGTGAGAACGTAGAGCATCATTTGCCACGCAAGTGCCTCACGCGTGCCCGGCGGTGGCCCATCGACGACGTAGCCAAGTCCACCCTGTGAGAGTGGCTTCCCGATACGCTCCCGAACGACGTTGGGTCCGCGCGTTGGGGAGGGAGAGGGGCCGATTTTCCCCGGGCCGCCTGACCAAGTTTCTGTTCGAGCTTCCCAAAAGCCGTTGAGGTGTCGATATTCCCACTGACGATCACGGCGAGAGGCCGACCATTTCTCCCGGTCGGATCACCGATCTGGGCCGCGATAAGTTGCTGGATGCGTGTCTCCGGATCGTCGCTTTTGCTCTCAGCTGACGCCGGCCCGCTGCGAGAAGCCGCGATCACCTCGTCCAACAGGTCAGAAAGCTCAGACGGCTCACCGGAGCGAGAAACGGTTCCGAGGCCCGGCAGATCACTGGGCCGCTCACCGTCCTTGACCGGGGAATCAAGAAGGAGCTCGACCGTTACGGTGTCGGAGAGCGGGCTCGATTGAACGATGGCGGATAAACCACCGGGAAGTCGGCGCAGCTCCGGTTGGGTCGTGGTTTCCGAATTTGCCGGCGCGCCGTTTCGATCGGCCGCCGGCTTCGGATTGCCGGATCCGAGGGCTTCAACGGGCAAATTGCCAGGGGCCATCCAGCCAACGGTGAGCCGATCGGGCGCGAAATAGTTCCGTGCAACGCGTTGCAGATCCGCAGCTGTGACGGATTGCACGTGACGGTTCATGTCGAGCAGCGCATCGAGAGCGCCAATTCCTTCGAAGTAGGCGAGCTGATGTGCGGCATCTTCGGTGGTCAGGACATCTGCCCTGAGGATGCGCGCGACCGCAGCCTTGGCATTGGCAAGTTGAGCCGGAGAGACTGGACGATCGCGAAGCCCATCGATCCGTTTTGCAATCTCTCGTTCGAGTTTTCCCGAATCCGCTGTCGGCTCGATCGACCCGCTGATCATGAACAAGAATGGATCACGAGTAGCGGGCAGCCAGGTCGCGATGTCACGCGTCGTTCCGAAAAGGAGAGAACCTTCAATTGCACGCGTTCCGGACCAGCCGCTTTGGCGCGGGTTCACGCCGGGAGTGCCTGCCAAGACCTGCTGGAGGACAAGAAAAGCAGCAAAGTCCTGATTGGACGCAGCCGGGGCGGGAAATGCGAGCTGGAAATATTGCCGATAGACCGAACCGAGCAGTTGCGTGCGGCGCTCGCCGCGCTGGGGAAGCTCGGCTGTATAGTGAGGCTGGGCGATTGGCCTGGCTGCGACATTGGCGAAGGCCCGCTCGACCAGCGCCTTCGCCCGCTTCAGATCGATGTCGCCGGAAATCGCAAGGACCGCATTTCCCGGCGCGTAATGGCTGGCGTAATAGGCTTGGGCATCACTGATGGTCAGGCGTTCGACGTCGCTCACATATCCGGCCATCGGACTCCCATAAGGATGAGATTGAAGCGCGGTCCGAACGACGGCGTCCTGCAGGACGCCCGAGGGGTCATTCTCGTAGCTGTGGAGTTCCGTGATGACCGCGCCCTTTTCGGCTTCGATCGATGCGGGGTCGATGACGGTTCTCGCCATCCGGTCCGCTTCTATCTTCAGGAGCAGTTCGAGATCGCCCTTCGGCATGGTCGCGAAGTAGGTCGTCTGGTCCATCGCGGTGTAGCCGTGCCACTCGCCGCCCGCGTCGTAGATCGCTTCGGTCGCGCCAGCCTTCGGGAAGTTCGCGCTTCCGCGAAACGCGAGATGCTCGAGGAAATGTGCAAGACCGGTCTTGCCGGTTATCTCAGCGGCAGAACCACTCTTGTAGAGCATCTGGACGCTGACGACCGGAAAACTGTGGTCTTCCAGCATGATGACCGTGAGGCCGATCGGAAGATGGCTGACGTCGGCGCGCCTGAGGTCGAGTTCCGCCGAGGCCGGCGCAGCGATCGTCAGTGCGGCTGTCGCGAAGAGAATCTGGATCGCTTTCATCAGGCGGCATTGAAGCCAAAGCTGCGGACGTTAGTCTAGCGTAATGAACGCGGGGCACGTCTTTCATCGGTTCACGTCCGCGCGCCCTCCCATCGCCACACGCGGCGAAGGCATTTACCTGTCCGATAGTGAGGGTCGCCGTTTCGTCGACGCGTGCGGGGGTGCAGCCGTGTCGTGCCTCGGCCACGGACATGCTGAAATCGCTGCAGCGGTTGCCGAGCAGGCTGCGCGACTGGAGTTCATTCACACCGGCTTCTTCACGACCGACGCCGCAGAAGAACTCGCCACGGTCATGGCCGACATGTCGCCGGGCTCACTCGACCGCGTCTGGTTTACGGGAAGCGGATCGGAAGCGGTTGAGGCCGCGCTGAAACTTTCGCGGCAATATCATCTTGAAAGGGGTGACACTGCACGCAGCCGCGTGATTGCACGCCGCCAGAGCTATCACGGCAATACGCTCGGCGCTCTCGCGGCGGGTGGGAGCGTCTGGCGGCGCGCACCTTACGAGCCGCTCCTCATCGACGTCTCTGTCGTCGATCCATGTTTCGAATATCGCTTCGCCGAGCCGGGCGAGAGCGCGGAAGATTATGGCCGGCGGGCCGCGCGGGCGCTCGAAGACGAGATTATTCGCCTCGGCCCGGAGACGATCATCGCATTCCTGGCAGAAACGGTGGTCGGAGCGACTGCCGGCGCTGTCCCCCGGCAGGCGAATACCTCAGGCATGTCCGTGAGATCTGCGACCTCTACGGCGTCCTGCTGATTCTCGACGAGGTTATGTGTGGCTCGGGCAGGACGGGCACCTTCTTGTCCTGCGAGCAGGATGGCGTGGTCCCTGACATCGTGACGCTCGGGAAGGGGCTGGGCGCCGGATACCAGCCGATCGGGCGGTGATCTGCACTAGCGAAGTCTATGATGCTGTCGCGCGGGGCTCTGGCGCGCTCAAGCATGGTCAAACCTACAATGCGCATCCGGTGGGCTGTGCGGCCGGTTTGGCGGTTCAGCGCGTCATCCAGCGCGACGGGCTTCTCGACCGAGTCAACGAGGCTGGTGATTACCTTTCGTCGCTACTGAGAAGCCGCTTCGGCAATCATCCCAATATCGGCGACATCCGCGGCCGGGGATTGCTCATCGCGTTGGAGATTGTCGCTGACCGGCAGACGAAGGCTCCGTTCGATCCGGAGCTTGCGATGCACCAGCGGGCCAAGGCCGACGCTTTCAATCGAGGGCTGCTGATCTACCCCGGTGGAGGAACGATTGACGGTCGGAACGGCGACCACATCCTTCTCGCGCCGCCCTATAACGTCACCGACGACGAACTCGCCATGATCGTCGATCTCCTCGCTCAAACATTGGATTCGATCCTGCCGTCATGACCCGCGATCCCCGCTACGACATTCTATTCGAACCCGTCCGCATTGGCCCGGTGACGGCGCGTAACCGTTTCTACCAGGTGCCGCATTGCACGGGCATTGGCTGGACCCAGCCAGAGACCTTGGCCCGGCTTCGAGGGATCAAGGCCGAAGGAGGCTGGGCGGTTGTCGCCACGGAAGAGACGGAAATCCATCCGACGGGCGACTGCGAGCCCTTCCATGAGGGGCGCCTCTGGGACGACCGGGACATTCCGGCGATGGCAATCATGGCCGACGCAGTCCACGAGCATGGTGCCCTCGCGGCCATCGAGATCATGCACCACGGCGCATCGGCGGCGAACTGGGGAACGCGGCTGGCGCCGCTGGGGCGTCGCACCGTCCGATCATCTATTATTCGCCGGTGCAGGCGCGAGCGATGGACAAGCAGGACATTCGCGACCTTCGCAAATGGCATCGTGACGCGGCAATTCGGTCGAAGAAGGCCGGCTTTGACATCGTCTATGTATACGCGACCCATGACCTGTCGATCGCTCAGCAGTTCCTCGAGAAGCGGAAGAATGACCGAAACGACGAATATGGTGGAAGCCTGGAGAACCGCGCCCGGCTGCTTCGCGAACTGATCGAGGACACCAAGGAAGCGGTCGGAGACACTTGCGCAGTTGCGGTTCGAATTGCTGCAGACGAGCTGTTGGGCGACGCAGGGCTGACGCACGATGGCGAGGCTCGCGACGTTATCGAAATGCTCGCCGAGCTTCCCGACCTGTGGGACGTCAACATCTCGACCTGGCCGAACGACAGCCAGACCTCTCGCTTCGCAAAGGAAGGATTTCAGGAGCAGTACACCAGCTTCGTGAAGCGGCTCACGACCAAACCGGTGGTGGGCGTCGGGCGCTTTACGTCGCCGGATACGATGGTTTCGCAGATTCGGCGCGGAATCCTCGATTTCATCGGCGCTGCTCGGCCGTCGATTGCCGATCCATTTCTTCCGAAGAAGATCGAGGAAGGCCGGATCGACGATATCCGCGAGTGCATCGGGTGCAACATGTGCGTGTCGAGCGACTACACGTCGACGAACCTGCGTTGCACCCAGAACCCGACGATGGGCGAAGAGTGGCGCCGGGGTTGGCACCCTGAAAGCATTCCGCCGAAGAAGTCGGACGGCTCGGTGCTGGTAGTTGGCGCAGGTCCTGCTGGACTTGAGGCCGCTCTCGCCGCCGCCCGCCGGGGTTTTGAAGTTCATCTCGCTGAAGCGACCTCAGAACTCGGCGGCCGTGTAACCCGCGAGAGCAAACTGCCAGGCCTCTCCGAATGGGCGCGTGTTCGCGACTGGCGGGTCTCGCAGCTCGAGCGCTTGGAGAACGTTTCGATCTACCGGGAAAGCGCGCTCGAGCCTGAGCACGTTCTTGAGTTTGGCGCGCGCCACGTGGCGATCGCGACCGGCTCGACCTGGCGAAGCGATGGCATCGGCCGCGATTCCGGCTTCGCGGTCCCGGGTTTCGATGGTGCCAATGTCTATTCACCGGACGATCTGATGAGCGGTCGTGTCCCGTCGGGAGGACCCGTCATCATTTGGGACGACGACCATTATTACATGGGTGGAGTGCTCGCGGAGCGATGTCGCGCGGCCGGGCTCGACGTGACGTTGGTGACGCCGGCGGCGACGCTCTCGGCCTGGACGGTCAACACTCTAGAGGCCGTTCCGATTGCGAAGAAGATCGCCCGGCTTGGAATCGACGTAATCACTTATGCCAGTGTCATAGGCTTCGATGGGTCGAAGGTGCGGCTGGTCAGTGCCCTGACTGGCGCGGAAAGCGAACTGCCGTGCAGCGCCTTGGTGACTGTCACCGCGCGTCTACCTGTCGATGCACTATACCTCGGGCTCGATCAGATGAGCGACCGATGGGGAAACGCGGGTATCGCTTCGATTACGCGGATCGGAGACTGCTGGGCGCCGAGCACCATTCAGCAGGCCGTTTACACGGGCCACAAGTGGGCGCGTGGCCTCGATGAAGAGTCCGAAGGGCTTATTCCGCGCGAGTTGCCGATGATCGAGTCGGGTCGGGTGAAAGTGGCTCTGTGAAGGCTGCGCTCGCGCTTCTCGCGGTGGCGCTCGCGTCGCAGGCGGATGCCCGGGCACGCGATCTCGGAATTCCGTTCGAAGGTAAGGCGGGCCCCTCAACGCGATCACTGATATCCGTGGGGTCGAAGTCGGTCAGAAGACGCTGATCGAAGGCGAAGGCGCTCTAAAGGTCGGAGTTGGACCGGTACGGACCGGCGTCACCGTCATCTTCCCGCGAGGCAAAGCGGACGCTCGCCCGGTCTATGGCGGCTTCTTCAATCTGAACGGCAATGGGGAAATGACCGGCCGCGCTTATCTCGACGATTTCGGCATCGTCCAGGGCCCGGTCGGGATCACGGACACGAATGGTGTCGGCCAGGTTTATGCCGGCATCCAGCAGTGGCACTCGAAGCATTTCGGAAGCGCCACCTGGCCGGTTGTTGCCGAAACCTGGAGCGGCTACCTCAGCGACCTCGAAGGCTACCACGTCACACCCGAAACCGCCGTCGCGGCGCTCGATTCCGCAAAACCGGGAGTGGTAGAGGAAGGAAATGTCGGAGGTGGGACCGGCATGGTCTGCTTCGGCTTCAAAGGCGGCATCGGCACTGCTTCACGTGTCGTCACGATTGAGTCCGAGTCCTATACCGTCGGCGTGCTCGTCCAGTGCAATACCGGTGCGCGGAGGGTGTTGAGAATTGCGGGTGCACCGGTCGGTGCAGCGCTCGCCAATCGCTGGTTGCCCTGCTTCGACCGAAAGCTGGCAGCGAAAGCAGAAAATCTTCCCCCATGTACGGAGGATGGTTCGAAGGGCGTTGCCCCGCCTGACCAGGGATCGATCATCATTGTCGTTGGAACGGACGCGCCGCTGATGCCGAAGCAGCTCGACCGCGTTGCCAAGCGCGCTGCCATGGGTCTGGCGCGGCTTGGTTCCTATTCGGGCAATTCATCGGGCGACCTGATCCTGGCTTTCTCGACCGTGCCGGGGAAGTGAATCATGAGGATCAGGCGAAGCCGAGCCCGATTCAGGCGATTGCGAACGCCAACGTCGATCCGATTTTCGAAGCGGCGACTCAGGCAACGGAAGAGGCCATTACCAATGCGCTGGTCGCTGCAAAGACGATGACCGGCGCCAACGGGGCGCGCTATTTTGGTATTCCGCACGACGAGCTTCGCTCGATCCTGAAGCGCTACAACCGGCTGGAGGTCACGAAATGAACCTGCCTCGCGTCACCTATTCGAACACGGGCGAGGATTTCTCAGGTGTTCACGCTTATCTGGACGGGATTATTCCAGATGCTGAAGCGCGCCTTCTCGGGAACATTCGGCCCAGCTTCATTGGCGGCGAAGATCGCCCGCAAGGTCGAAACGTCAGCGTCAGAAGTCCGATCGACTACAGCATAGTTCTAGGCGAGTTCCCGCAAGCTGACGAGAGCATGGTCAACGATGCTGTCCAAGCAGCGCGTGCTGCTTATCCGTCGTGGCGGGCGATGGGTTGGCCGCGACGGATCGAAATCCTTCGAGCCGCAGCGGACGTGATCGAAGAGCGCAAGTGGGACCTCTCCGTCGCCTGCCTGATCGAAGTGGGCAAGTCCCGGCTGGAGGCGGTTGGAGAGGTCGAAGAAGCGATCGATCTTATCCGCCATTATTGCGACGAGATGGAGCGAACCGACGGCTTCCGCGACGATCGGCCCGGCGCCTCTTCCGCCGAAAAGTGCAGTGTGGTTCTAAGGCCCTATGGCGCCTTCGCGGTGATCGCGCCGTTCAATTTTCCCGTCGCTTTGTCGGTCGGGATGATGTCGGCGGCGCTTGTTGCTGGGAACACGGTCGTATTCAAGCCTAGCGACGCTGCCGGGCTGACCGGTCGCCTGGTCGTCGAAGCTTTAATCGACGGCGGACTTCCCGACGGCGTTTTGAACCTCATCCAGGGTGGTCGCGAAACAGGCGAGTTGCTGGCGAAACACTCCCTCATCGACGGTTTCGCCTTTACCGGTTCTAACGCAGTCGGAATGACGATCCTTCGTCACGCCGTCTCTGCACAGGCAACACGCCCGGTGCTCGCGGAAATGGGCGGTAAGAATCCGGCATTCGTGACGGCGAGCGCTGATCTGGCCCTGGCGGCTACGGGTGTCGCGCGCTCCGCCTTTGGTCTGTCAGGGCAGAAATGCAGCGCTGCTTCCAAGGCGTATGTGCATCGCTCGGTTTACGACGATTTCCTTAGCGCCCTCCTTGAAACGACTAATAAAATCGTGGTCGGAGATCCTCGTCACAAGGACGTGTTCATGGGACCCGTCATCAACGACGCTGCGCTCGACCGCTTCACCAAGGCCGCGAGCGCGGCTGAGAATGACGGCTCCATCCTAAGAGGAGGCCAGCGCCTCGAAGGCGGCATTTTCGAAGGCGGTCCATATGTCGAACCGACGATTGCCACCGGACTCCCGCAGACCACAGGATCAACCGCGATGAGCTTTTCCTCCCCTTTGTCAGCGTGCTTCCGTTCGACAGTCTGGACGAGGCGATTGCCGACGCGAACCGCAGCGCTTTCGGGCTGACGGCCGGCGTGTATGCGCAAGATGAGCAGGAACTCGATCTCTTCCTCAGCACGATTGAGGCGGGCGTGCTTTACGCAAACCGTGCGGCGGGTGCGACGACCGGCGCCTGGCCCGGGTTTCAGAGCTTTTGCGGCTGGAAGGGCTCCGGCACGACCGGGAAAGGCGGCCTTGGCAGCTGGTACGTCCCGCAGTTCATGCGTGAGCAGAGCCACACTGTGTTTTGCACGCCGTGAACAAGCTCTACGATTCACCCAAAGCTGCACTCGACGGACTGCTTCGCGACGGAATGACGATCATGTCCGGCGGCTTCGGGCTATCAGGAAATCCCGAAAGCCTGATCCCGGAGATAAAGGCGGCGGGCGCGAAAGACCTGACGATCATCTCGAACAACGCCGGGGCCGACGGCTTCGGCCTTTGGCACCTCCTGCAGTCGCGGCAGGTTCGAAAGATGATCTCGTCATACGTTGGTGAGAACAAGCTGTTCGAGCAGCAGTACCTGACTGGCGAACTGGAGCTCGAACTTAATCCTCAGGGGACTCTCGCGGAGCGCATCAGGGCAGGGGGCGCGGGAATTCCGGCCTTCTACACGGCAACCGGTGTCGGGACGGTCGTTGCGGACGGGAAGCTGCAGGAGGAGTTCGAAGGTCAGCCTTACATCCGCGAAACATGGCTGCGTGCCGATCTCGCGATTATCAAGGCGTGGCGGGCAGACAGTGAAGGCAATCTTCAGTTCCGAAAGACGGCGCGCAATTTCAATCCGGTCATGGCGACTGCGGCAAAGACAACGGTGGTCGAGGTCGAGGAACTGGTCGATGTGGGCGAGATCAGCCCCGACTGCGTGCACACCCCTGGGATTTACGTGCACCGCATCGTGAAGTGCACGATCAACGAGAAGCGCGTCGAGAAGTTGACCATAAGGGAACGCGAATAAGGAGGATTGATGCAGGGGTGGCGAGGTCTTGCAATTCTGGCGGCCTTGCTGCCTGGCCCGGCAGGCGTGGCGAATGCCGAGCGCGAGGCGGTGCTCAAGCAAGTCGATCTTCCGCACACCTACTACTGGCGCGAGCTGTACATTCCGCAGCTGACCACGGGACCCTCGAGCGCCGTCTTCACGCCCGACGGCAAAGCGCTGATCTACAGCATGGGCGGTTCACTGTGGCGCCAGACGATCGGCTTTGACGAGGCCGTCGAATTGACGCATCCAATCGGAGCCTATGACTACCAGCCGGATGTATCGCCGGATGGAAGAAGCGTCGTATTCAGCCGCTATAACGGGGCTGGGCTGGAACTGTGGCGCCTCGATCTCGGCACCGGTGGCGAGCAGAGACTGACCTCGGGCGACGCGGTGAACGTCGAGCCTCGCCTGTCGCCGGACGGCAAGCGCATCGCCTGGGTTTCCACGCAGGGCACAGGCCACTTCAACCTGTTCATCGCCGACATCGGGCCCGACGGGCTTCGAAACGCTCGGCCGCTTCTTGGCGAGCGTCAGAGCAAGATCTCGCGATATTATTATTCGACCTACGACCATGCGTTGAACCCGTCCTGGACGCCGGACGGAAAGCGCATCCTTTATGTCACCAATAACGAGGTCGCGTGGGGCACCGGCGATATCTGGTCGGTGGCGGCGGATCACCCAAGTGACCGCCGGAAAATACTGAGCGAGGAGACCAGCTGGAGCGCCCGTCCGGAAATGTCCCCAGATAGCAAGCAGGTGCTCTTCGCGAGCTATCACGGCAGGCAGTGGCGCCAGTTGTGGTTGACCACGCCTGACGGTGTTGCGCCGCTTCCCCTGACCTTTGGCGATTTCGATCTTTCGAGCGCGCGCTGGTCACCCGATGGCGAGCGTGTCGCTTACGTCAGCAATGAGGGCGGAAACACGAGCCTTGCTGTTCGGGAGTTCATCGGTGGGGCAACGACGAAGATCGTTGCGAAGACACGGCACTACAAGAGCACTCAGGCCCGGCTGACACTCGACATCCGCGACGAGCAGGGACGCAGCGTTCCGGCACGGGTCGCGGTCCTGGGAAGCGACAGACGGGCTGCCGCGCCGACGTCGTCCTGGATGCACGCGGACGACGGTTTCGACCGGGCGCTCCAAGCCAGCGAGACGCATTACTTTCACTGTCCGTCGCTATGCACATTGGAGGCGCCGGCAGGCGATACCGCCATCTGGGTTCAGCACGGCTTTCGCTATCTTCCGTGGCGACAGACCGTGAAGCTGGCCGCAGGCGAGAACAGGGCAGTTCCTGTGAAGCTGCACCTAAACGACTTGCCCTCGTCGTTCGGGAGATGGCGGAGCGCCGACCTGCACGTCCACATGAACTACGGCGGAGCGTACCGAAATACGCCGGAACATCTCGCCAAACAGACCCAGGCCGAGGATCTGGACGCCATCTACAACGTGATCGTCAACAAGGAGGAGAGGGTCCCGGATATCGGATACTTCCGCGGAACTCCGGACCCGGCGGGCAGCGCCGAGACGCTGATCATGCATTCGCAAGAGTTTCACACCAGCTATTGGGGTCATCTAGGCCTGCTTCACCTGTCAGATCACATGCTGACGCCCGACTTCTCGGCGTATCAGCACACTGCGCTCGCCAGTCCCTACCCGTTCAATGGCGTGGTCGCTGATCTCGCTCATGCACAGGGTGCCCTGGTCGGTTACGTGCACCCGTTCGACTGGGCCATCGATCCGCCTAAGGAGGAATCGCTCAGCAACGAGCTTCCGGCCGACGTGATCAATGGGAAGGTCGACTACATCGAGATCGTCGGGTTCGCCGACCACAAATCGACCGCCGAGATCTGGTACCGGCTGCTGAATCTGGGCTTCCGGCTTCCGGCGGGAGCAGGCACGGATGCGATGGCGAACTACGCTTCCTTGCGCGGGCCGGTCGGCATGAATCGTGTGTTTCTCGACACCGGCGGCGAGCTTAGCCCGCGGCGCTTCGCAAGGCCCTCAAGGAAGGCCGCACCTTTGCAAGCAACGGACCGCTGCTCGGCCTTGAAGTCGAAGGCAAACATCCGGGCGATACCGTTGGTCGAAAGACCGCTGGCAAGCTGCGTTTCCGAATTGCGCTTCGCTCGCCGGTTGCCGTCGACCACCTCGAGCTTGTCCAGAACGGAAGGGTCGTGAAGGCCTTCGCCCTCAAAGGAGATCGGCGGAATTTTGACACAGCGGGCGAGCTGCAGGTCGACACAGGTGGCTGGCTGGTCCTGCGCGCCTGGAATGACGGATCGGATCCGCAGGTGCTCGATCTTTATCCTTACGCCACCACAAGCCCGATTTATCTCGACCTTCCGGGCGGCCCTTCATCGGTGCCCTCAGATGCAGATTATTTCGCTGCCTGGCTCGACCGTGTCGTCGCCGATGCTGGCAGCCGCGCCGACTATCGAAACGATCGGGAGCGTAACGCCACCCTCGATTATCTGCGGAACGCGAGGGACCGCTTCAGGAGTATGAGCCACTGACTCTGGCTAGAAGCATTGTCAGATCCGCGTTCGTACGGAGACGACCATCCTTCGATGATAGTTCTCGCCTAGTTCGTTTCGGTTCGTATCGTAGAGGCGGAATTCTGCGGTGAACGGCCCACCGAGCGTGCGGCTCAGCGCTGCCGTGAAGCTGGTATAGTCAGGCCCGCCTGTTCTTCTACGGATTCCGATTCCCGCCGAAAGGCTAGTCTTCTTGTCGATTTGGTAAGACGAACCGGCCTCCCAAAATGCCGTGCGCCCGGTTCCAGCAAGGTCATTGGGACTGTAAGTCAGGCTGACCCGCGGCTTTAGTGCGCCCCATGATCTCGACGCCGCAAAATTCAGTTCGAGCGCGACATCATCGACGTCCGGATCGGCGCCGTAGAGATGCTTGACAGTCGCGCTGGCGCCCAACTCCATCTTGCCGAACGATTTTCGATATCCGACGGACGCTCCGGCCTCTCCATCGTACTGGTTAGAGGTAATATTTTTTCCGTAGGCGCCCAAGCGAAGCGAGCCAAACGCCACTTCGGGGCGAATGAGGACCTGCATACCGTCGGTCTGCGCGAGGCCTTTCGAATAACCTCTGCTCGCAACGCTGATCTCCAGCGAAGGATCGGACGGTGGTAAGTCGAAGATCATCAGCGCTCCTTACGGCGTATGAAGTCCGCGTCCCAGACACGGATGTACCGGGCCAGCAGAATTCCCCTGCATGCAGGCAGCTCTATTTGAAGGAAGGAATGGTGGACGCACTAGGGCTCGAACCTAGGACCCGCTGATTAAGAGTCAGCTGCTCTACCAACTGAGCTATGCGTCCACTGCCATTCGGCGGATGCTCTGGCGGTCAAATCTCACCCTGAGCGGCGGGGCCGGTAGCACGGTGAAACTTGGTGCGCAACCGCCGGAGTTCAACCTGCCTACAGAACTCGCGACGTGGTTCGCTGCTGACGCTCCAACGCCATAAGCAAACCAAGGCACAACATCACCGTCATGACGGCCGATCCGCCGTAGCTGACGAGGGGGAGGGGAACCCCGACGACCGGGGCCAGACCCATTACCATCATGAGGTTGATCGAGACGTAGAAGAAAATCGTCGCGGAAAGTCCGGCCGCGGTGAGTTGGGCGAAGCGGCTGCGCGCGTTGTTGGCGACGCGCATCCCCCAGCGAATGACGAAGGCGAAGGCGAAGATCAGGAGGGCGCCACCCATCAGGCCCCATTCCTCGACCATGGTCGCGTAGACGAAGTCGGTATGACCTTCGGGAGGTAGTCGAGGTGGCTCTGGCTTCCGTTCAGATAGCCTTTCCCGAAGATGCCTCCGGATCCGATCGCGATCTTCGACTGGGTAATGTGATAGCCGGCGCCTAGCGGGTCGCTTTCAGGGTCGAGGAAGATGTCGATCCGCTTGCGTTGATAGCCGTGCAGCAGCTGGTAGACGACGGGAATCGCGACCGCGAGCGCTGCGCCGGGAATGAGGAAGACCCTCATCGGCACTCCCGCAATGAACATGACGGTGACCCCGATGAACGAGATCATCAGCGCGGTACCGAGATCCGGCTGAAGAATGATCAGGCCTACCGGGACACCTATCAGCGCGGCGGCAGGCCAGATCGCTCGCCACTTGCGGATGTCGCCAGCTGGCAGCAGCTCGTAGAAGCGCGCGAGCACCAGGACGATGCCCAATTTCATGAATTCACTCGGCTGCAGCCGGATGATGCCAAGGTCGATCCAGCGCTGAGCGCCTTTGCCGACAAAACCGACCGCCTCGACAACGACGAGCATCACGAGAACCGCGCCGTAAAGCGGGAAGGCCACTTTCTTGATCGTGGCCTCGCTACTCCACGACATCGTGATGGCGATGGCCAGGAAGAAGAGGATAACGATGGCCTGTTTCGTCGCCCAAGGCTGCGCCGAGCCCCCGGCGGCCGAATAAAGCGTGATGATGCCGATCCCGGAGATCCCGGCGATCAGGAAGATCAAGCGCCACGGAAGCCGTGCCAGCGGCTGGGGAATGATGGCTGACGAGATCATGTCGTCGGCCCCGCGGGCGGCGTTGGAGTCGGCGCGGCCGACGCCGACGCTCTCGCTATCGCCTCGAATTTAGCAGCTTGGCGCGCGTTTCGCTCGGCCAGCGTGCCGCCCATTGCTTTTCGAGCGGAGCGAGTGCGTCGAACGCCTTCTGCTGGTCAAACAAGTAAGTCATTGAATCGCGTACGATCGGCGCAGCTGCCGAGGCGCCAAAGCCTCCGTGCTCGATGATGCAGCCGATGGCAAAGCGCGGCTTGTCCGCCGGTGCGAAGGCGATGAATAGGGCATGGTCGCGAAGCGCCCAGTTGGATTGGTGGCCGCGTTCGCCGAGACGGAAAACCTGGGCCGTGCCGGTCTTGCCGGCCATCTGGATTCCTTCGAGCGGTAGCTTTGACGCCACCGCGGTGCCGCTGCCGTTGACGACCGCAGCCATTGCCTTGCGGATGATTTCCAGATGCCCCGGGTCGGCATTTAGGTCGGGCGCCGCCTGGCCTTTCTCGGCCATCAGCAAGCGGGTTTGAGTAGCTTTCCTGACGCCAGTCGTGCGGGCATGACCGCGAGTTGCATCGGATTGACGAGCACATATCCCTGGCCAATCGAGGTATTGGCGGAATCATACCCTTGCCATTCGCGATTATACTTCTTTTTCAGCCATTTCGGGTTCGGCATTGTGCCGAAGCGCTGGCTCGGGATCGGAAGGTCGAACTTCTCGCCGTAACCCAGATACTGGACCATCTCGGTTGTCTTCTGGGGTCGGTGATAAGGCCCGTGGCCCAGAAATAGGTGTTGCAGCTTCGTTCGATCGCGGAATGCATATCCATCGACCCATGCACCGCGTCGCATCGGAAGTACCGATTCCCGATCTGATAACCGCCTGGGCAGTGGACGCGTCTGTTGGGGTCTATGCCTTGTTGAAGGAACGCGAGCGCCATTGCGGGCTTGATTGTCGATCCTGACGGATAGAGGCCCTGGGCCACCTTGTTCAGCAATGGAATGTGGTCGTCTTCGGACAGCATTTTCCATTCGGTTCGGCCGATACCATCGCTAAAACTATTGGGGTCGAACGCCGGCATTGAGACGAATGCAAGCATGTCGCCGCTCGACACGTCCATGGCGACGAGGGCACCCGACTGGTCGCCCATTCGCCGGGCGGCATATTGCTGCAGCCCGGCGTCGATGGTCAGCTGGACGGTGTTGCCGCTGCGATCCGGCTTGGGCTCGAGCTCGCGGACGAGCTTGCCGCGCGAAGTAAGCTCCACGCGCTGCCCGCCCGGGGTTCCGCGAAGACGAGGTTCCAGAGTTTTTTCAAGGCCTTCCTTGCCAATCTTGAATCCCGGAGTGATGAGCAGCGGGTTCTTGTCCTTCTCATAATCGGCGGCCGAAGCCGTTCCGACGAAGCCGACAAGGTGGGCGACCGCCGGACCGTCCGGATAAAAGCGCGAGAAGCCGCGCATCGGATTGACGCCCGGGAGTTCAGGCAAGCGGACGGTGACCGCGGCATATTTGTCGAACGGCACGCTCTCGGCGACTTCAATCGGCTGGTAACCGTGCGCCGCCTTCAAGTCGCGAAGGATGCGGTCGACGTCATCCGGGCTCAGCGAGAGCAGTTGGCTGAGCTCCCGCAGCGTCGCCTCCGGATTCTCCAGCTGGTCGGGAATGATGTCGACACGGAAGTCGCTTCGATTGATTGCGATCGGCTTGCCGTGGCGATCGACAATCCAGCCTCGCCGGGCGGGACAATTATTAGCTGGACCCGGTTGCTCTCGGATTCGAGCGAGTATTTCTCGTTCTCGGCGATTGCGAGCCAGCCCAAACGGCTGAGGAGCAAGGCGCCGACCGCGGTCTGGGCGCCCGCCGCAATGGCCATGCGCCGCGAGAAGGTCAGCGACTGGTGTACCGACGTGAACCGCCGTTCCATCTTCATCGCCCGAGCCTCCAGCGGTCCAGTCGTGCCGCAAGCCAGGCGAAGACGGGAAATGCGAGGGCCGCAATCAGGAGCGGCGGGATGATGGTCGCAAAGGGAAGCGATGCGCCCATGATCTGGGCGATCCGCCATTCCGCCGTCTCATTCCCAAACAGCAGAAGCGTCGCAAGGGCCCATTCGAGCCAGTAGCCGCGCCACATGGTCCTCCGGTCGACGAGATCGAGGACGAGCATGGATGCGGTCCAGAGGGCGACGGAAAAGCCGAGCGGATGCCCCGTCATCAGGTCGTTGAAGAAGCCAAGTGGCGCAGCCCACCAGGCAGGCCAGGCGTCGGCGCGCAGGAGCCGCCAACTGATTAGGACCAGAAAGCCGAAATCCGGATACCAGCCGCTGGTCGAGACGATCGGAAGGGCGGTCAGGAGGCTAGCGAAGATGACCGAGATTGCCGGCACAAAGCGTGCCCCGGGGAGTGGGCCCTGGCCTATATTGCGTTTTTGGGCGAGCGCGGCGCGGACCATTATTGCGTATCCGTTGAGCCGCCCGCTTCCTCCGCGACGGCCTCCGGTTCGTATGGCTCCTCGACCATGGCGAAGCTGGTTGAGGCAGGATCGGCCAGCGGCAAGGCGATGGCGCCGTCGTCGTCGAGCCTGACGACGCGGGCAATGGGCACCAGTGGCGGATAGAGGCCGCCGGTCCCTGACGTGATGACGATATCGCCCGGCTTGAACGGGTTGCGGCCGACTTCCAGCGGCCTGAGGTCGATCGTGCCGTCGCCGCGGCCCTGACTGATAATGGGCTGGCCGCTGCGGAGGATCCGAGCAGGTATGATGCTCGCCCGGTCGGAAACAAGCAGGACGCGTGACGCCAAAGCGCCGGTATCGATCACTCGGCCGATTAGGCCTTGGGCAGTGCGGACCGGCATGCCGACGCGTACGCCGTCGGAGGTTCCAGCGGAGAAGATCGCGTAGCGGCGAGGGCTGCTAAAGGATGATCCTACGACGCGACCCATGGCGACGGGCGCACGGCTGTGCTCCCGCAACTGCAGCGTCGCCTTAAGCTCGCGGTTCTCGAGCGAGATTGCCTTGGCTTCGATGATCCGCTGCAGCATCAGTTCGCGCTCGCGCTTGAGGCGCGCGTTCTGGTGGGCGGCATCCCAATAATTGCCGGCGCCCGTAAAGATTCCGCCGACGGTCGCGGTGACCTCCCTTAGGCCCGACGTAACAGGAGCGGTCGCGTCCAGCGCAACACCTCTAACGGCAGCATAACTCTTCGGCGCAACGAGCGACAGGCCGAGGAGGACCAAGCCGATGACCAGACCGGCAACCGCGGCAAGGAAGCTGAAGAAAAGCCCATATTGGGCGCGCCGGGACCAACCTGGGCGCGGCCCCCTGGCGGCGCCATCAGTCAGTACTCCCTAGGCCGTCTGCAGAACGCCGCGGAACTGCTCTTCCTCAAGCGCTCGTCCAGTACCAAGCGCAACGCATGTCAGCGGGTCCTCGGCAACCGTGACCGGAAGCCCGGTCTCGTCGCGCAGGACCTCGTCGAGGCCCTGAAGCAGTGCGCCACCCCCAGTGAGCACGATACCTTGGTCGCAAATGTCGGCGGCCAGTTCCGGCGCTGTGTTCTCCAGAGCGATGCGGACGCCCTCGACGATCGTCCCAACCGGCTCCGAAAGCGCTTCCGCAATCTGGCCCTGGTTGATCGAAATCTCCTTGGGAACGCCGTTCACGAGGTCTCGGCCCTTGATGTGGACTGTCTTGCCTATGCCGTCAGTCGGCGGCTTGGCGATTCCGACTTCCTTCTTGATCCGCTCGGCAGTGGCTTCACCGATCAGGAGGTTGTGGTTGCGACGGACGTAGGAGCTGATCGCTTCGTCCATCTTGTCGCCGCCGACGCGGACCGACGTGGTGTAGGCGAGGCCACGGAGCGAAAGCACAGCGACTTCGGTCGTCCCGCCGCCGATGTCGACAACCATGGAACCGATCGGAGCCGTTACCGGCATGTCCGCACCGATGGCGGCCGCCATCGGCTCTTCGATAAGGTAGACGGCGCTGGCGCCTGCGTTCGACGCGGCGTCGCGGATCGCGCGGCGCTCAACCGATGTCGAGCCCGAGGGAACGCAGATGACGATTTCCGGGAAGCGCCAGGCACGCATCTTGCCGCCGTGCACCTTATGAATGAAGTGCTTGATCATCTGCTCGGCGACATCGATGTCGGCAATGACCCCGTCGCGGAGCGGGCGGATCGCCTCGATCTGATCGGGCGTCTTGCCCATCATCAGCTTGGCGTCTTCCCCGACCGCCTTGACCTTTTTGACCCCGTTGATGGTTTCAATCGCGACTACGGACGGTTCGTTCAGGACGATGCCGCGACCCCGTACGTAAACCAAAGTATTGGCGGTTCCGAGATCGATCGCCATGTCGTGCGACATCCATTTGAACCAGCGCGTCCAGAACATTCTTCCCGTCTCTCGCCCTTTGCTCGGTCATCTCGCAGGACAGACCCTGGAGTTTAACCGGCCATTAAAATTATCCCATTGAATGCAAACTGAATTTTTGTCGCAAATCAGCGCTTCGCTGGCCCAGTGGTAATCGGCTAGGAACGGTTAACATGTCAATAAGAAGGCTGCCGTCCGAGCTCGTGAATCGCATCGCTGCTGGCGAGGTCGTAGAACGCCCTGCGAGCGCCCTCAAGGAGCTTGTCGAAAATGCGTTGGATGCCGGCTCGGAAGCGGTCCGAATCAGGCTGACGGCGGGCGGCCTCGAGCTGGTCGAAGTAGCCGACGACGGTTGCGGGATGTCGCCGGACGAAATGCGCCTCGCGCTGGAGCGTCACGCAACCTCCAAGCTGCCGGACGATGTCCTGGACCGCGTGACCAGCTTCGGCTTCCGCGGCGAAGCTCTGCCGTCGATTGCGAGCGTATCGCGTTTCACCCTGGGGAGCCGGGTTCGCGGCGCGGACGGCTGGCGGATCGAAATCGACCACGGCGCGACCGTGGGCGAGGGACCCGTATCCTTGCCACCCGGAACCTGCGTGCGGATCGAAGCTTTATTCGATAAGATACCGGCAAGGCGCAAGTTTTTGCGCAGTCCTCGCGCTGAATATGCCGCTTGTCTCGATGCGGTGAAGCGCTTGGCGATGGCCCGAAGCGACGTGGCGTTCGTCCTGGAGCATGACGGCCGCCGGATCCTTTCGTTGCAGCCGACAACCCCGCCGCAACGGGTCGCGGAGCTTCTCAGCGCCGAGCTGGACCGCAACGGGATCGGCATCGATTGCGAGCGCAACGGGATGGGCCTGACGGGTGTGGTCAGCCTTCCGACCTTCAATCGCGGCCTGGCCGACCAGCAATATCTCTTCGTCAATGCCCGACCGGTGAAGGACCGGCTGCTGGTCGGTGCCCTTCGCGGTGCCTATCGCGACCTGATTGCCCGCGATCGCCATCCGATCGCCGCCTTGTTCCTTTCAGTGCCGCTAGTGGACGTGGACGTGAACGTGCACCCGGCGAAGACGGAAGTCCGGTTCCGCGACCCGACCGCCGTGCGTGGGCTGATCGTCGGCGGGCTTCGGGCCGCGCTGGACGAAGCCAGCCAGAAGAGCGCGACACGCGAGCAGCTTGCCGCACCGGTCCTCTGGACGACAAGCGCTACTTACGACCAGCAGCCCGGGAGAATTTCTGCGCTGCCCACATCTCCACAATCGATGCCCGCCGGCGCCACCGCCGTCCTCGAAGAGGCTCGAGCTCTGTTCGATCACGCCCCCCCGCTGCCCGCGCCGAGCCCGCTGTCGCCGAAATCCCGAAGTATCCGCTCGGCGTCGCGCGTGGCCAGGTCTCGGCAACCTACATCATCGCGGAAGCTGAGGACGGCCTGGTCATCGTCGACCAGCATGCGGCCCACGAACGCCTTGTCCTCGAGAGAATGCGTGCCGCAAGGGAAGGAGCGGCGGTCGCCAGGCAGCCCTTGCTAATGCCGGAGGTTGTCGATCTCGAGGAGACCGACTGCGATCGCATCGCCGCCGCCGCCGAGGAACTTGGAGGCCTGGGCTTGGAGATCGAGCGTTTCGGACCGACCTCGATCCTTGTTCGCGCGACGCCGGCTGCACTTGGGAAGACGGAGGTTTCCGGGCTGCTGGCGGACATAGCCTCAGAGCTCGCCGAGCTCGGCAGCGCCTTTTCGCTCCAGGAAAAGCTCGACCATGTGGCCGCAACCATCGCCTGTCACGGCTCGGTGCGGGCCGGACGCGTGCTCTCGGTTGCAGAGATGAATGCCCTTCTTCGCGAAATGGAGGTCACGCCGCGATCCGGACAGTGCAACCATGGCCGTCCCACCTGGGTGAAGCTGGGCCATGCGGAAATGGAGAAGCTGTTCGGAAGGCGCTGAATTTCGCCATTTCCGGGCGACATTGAGCAATTCGACTGCTATCGTTCTTTCCGTCCGGAGGAGACGGATCATGGAAGACTCCAGCAACGTCACCGGCGATCGGGCCTATTTCGCCCAGCGTGCAGCCGAAGAGCTCGATCTCGCCTTGTCCGCAAAGGACCATGACGCAGCCGAAGCGCACCGGAGGCTGCAGCGCGTTTATACAGAGCGCGCATCGATCGGGGGCCGGATCACCGAAGTGCCGGAAGAGGTCGGCTAGGACCCGCCCAGCTTCTTCAGATCATTGAACACTTGCTCGATCGCGGACTTCCGCGCTTGCGCACGCGCATTTTCGAGAAGCGGATAGCCGCCGGCGGCTTCCTCGCGGAGCGCCTCGACAAAGCGGCCGCTGCGGACTTCATCCAGCACTTCGCGCATCTTCTGGCGAACATGATCGTCGACGACGCGCGGTCCGCCAAGAACGGCTCCAAGTTCGGCGGTGTTGGAAATGGCTTCGCGCATTCCCGCGATGCCGCGCGCCTCGATCAGTTCCGCGATCAGCTTCAGCTCGCCGACGCATTCAAGGAAGGCGACTTCCGGCGAGATGCCCGCCTCGACAAGCGTCTCGAACCCGGCCGTCAGGATTTCGGGGACCGCGCCCCACACGACCGCGCCCTCGTTGAACAAGTCGGCCTCGCACTCTTCGGCGAAGGATGACGCGATGAGACCGGCCCGCGCGCACCCGATCGCCTTGCCATAGGCGAGTGCAATCTCTTTCGCATGGCCGGTCGCGTCCTGCGCTACAGCCCAAAGCGCGATCATGCCCTTGCGCTGCTCGTAGAGCGACCGGAGCGCCGTTCCCGGCCCTTTGGGAGCCACCAGATAGACATCGAGGTCGTGGCGAGGCCGGATAAGGTCGAAATGGATGGTCAGTCCATGACTGAAGCCGATCGCCCCGCCGTATCGAATCCGCGCCTCCACCTCCTTGTAGATGCCGGCGAGTGCTTCGTCTGGGGCGAGGAACATGACGACGTCGGCTGAGCTTGCCGCGTCATCGACCAGGGCAACCTCGAGACCGGCCTCTTCGGCGGACCTGGCGCTTCCGGAGGCCCCGCGCAGGCCGACGACCACATCGATGCCGCTGTCCTTGAGGTTGAGCGCCTGGGCACGACCTTGATTGCCGTAGCCAAGAATGGCGACGCGCTTCCCCTTCAAGGGCGCGGGGTTGATATCTGCGTCGCGCAGAAGCTCCATGCTTCTTCGACTAACTCTTCACTCCAAGCAGCGCCAGCGCGTCGCTCAAAGTCGTATGCGTCATGGGTTCGCGAAACCGCGGCCATTCGGCGGGCGGCTGATGGGCAAACCAGGTGTACTGCCGTTTCGCATAGCGCCGTGTAGCTTGTTGACCGGCGGCGATGGCTTCTTCCTGAGTGACGTCGCCTTTCAGCCAGGAGGCGATTTCACGGACACCGATTGCGCGCATTACGGGAAGGGCAGGGTCGAGCCCTCGATCGATCAAAGCCCGAACCTCGTCCGCGGCACCCAGTTCGACCATTTGTGCGAAACGCTCTTCGCAGCGCTCGTAGAGCCAATCGCGCGGTGGAAGCAGGATCAGGGGCCTGAGCGCGATCAGATCGCCGATCCCGCCTTCACGCTGTTCTTGCCATTTGCGAAGCGTCTTCCCGTCGAGAGGACAACTTCCAACGCTCTCGCGATTCGCGTCGTGTCGGCGGGATTGAGGCGCTCGGCAGCTTCAGGGTCCAACTCCTTCAACTTGGTGCGATTCTTCTCGACCGAGCGCTCACGCACTTGATTGCGCACCTCGGGATCGATCGACGGGACGGGCGCAATCCCGTTGAGCAGTGTCCGCAGGTAAAGCCCTGTGCCGCCGACCAGGATCGGCAGTCTGCCCGAAACGTGAACGTCGGCAATCTCGCGCTTTGCCATTTCTGCCCAGTCGGCGGCAGAACAGGCTTCTACTCCATGGAGCATTCCATACAGCCGGTGGTCCGCACGCTTGAGCTCGCCGGGACTGGGAGCCGCGCTCAGGATCGGAAGATCGCGATAAACTTGTGCGCTGTCGGCGTTGACGATCACCCCGCCGACCTGCTCTGCAAGCCGAAGCGCCAAAGCCGACTTGCCGCTGGCGGTCGGCCCAGCAATTAAAGCGACAGGAGGTTTCTCGACCCGTATGGCCATTGCGACGCTGATAGCAGCCGGACGCCTTGATGACAGGCTGATCGACCGCGCTCTCGGCGCGCTTCGGGAAATCGATCCCAAGGCTGCATTCGCTGCATGGATCGACGAGGGCGATGCGGTCGACCTTCGCGTATCAGGAGACATCCAGGCTATACGCTGGGCCCTCGATGGCCTTCAGGACGTCGACGTCTTCGTTCAGCCCGAGGAGAACAGGTTCAAGCGGCTACTCGTCGCCGACATGGATTCGACGATCGTCGGTCAGGAATGTCTCGATGAGCTGGCCGACTTCGCGGGCCTTAAACGCGAGATCGCCGAAATCACCGAGCGGGCGATGCAGGGAAAGCTCGATTTCAAGGCTGCGCTGCGTGAGCGCGTGGCGATGCTTTCGGGTCTCGACGAAGATGCGATCTCCCGTTGTCTCGCCGAACGCGTCGTTCCTAACCCAGGCGCGGCGACGCTCGTCCGAACGATGCGCGTCGGCGGAGCGCGATCTATTCTCGTGACGGGCGGCTTTGTTTCCTTTGCCGATCCGATCGCCAAGCTGCTCGGCTTCAACGCTGTGCGGGCCAATCGGCTGCTTTTCGACGGCAGCCTGCTGACCGGATCGGTCGAGGATCCGATCGTCGATGCCCAAGCCAAGCGCGATGCGCTTATCGAGGCGCGTGAGGAGCTCGGGCTAAAACGCGAAGAGACTCTCGCCATCGGCGACGGCGCGAACGACCGGCTGATGGTGCAGGAAGCGGGCCTCGGCGTTGCCTTCCGGGCAAAGCCTGCGCTGGCCGAAGTCGCCGACGCGCGCCTCGACCATCACGGATTGGACGCCTTGCTTTGGGTGCAGGGTATTCGGAATCGTGACTGGGTGAAGGCCTAGGAATTATTTCGCGGCGACTGGGAAACAGGGCTGGCCGCGTCCTAACAATGTGCCGCATGCGGCTGAAGCCGCCGTCTTGCTGGAATAGGGGCCAACCTGAAGGCGAGTCACGGTTCCGGCTGTAACTAGAAACTGCTGGCGACCTGCGACCGGTGCGCTTCCCGACAGCTTCCTGAAGAGGGCTTCTGCAGAAGACCGCTGCGAGAACGCTCCGAGCTGGATCCGCCATGCTCCACTTGTTGGGATTGTAGCGGCGACCTGCTGGATCTTCGTTCTCGGAGCGGTGGTTTGGGCGACTTTTTGCGTCGGTTCTGGAGCAGATTTCGCAACCGACTGGGTCTTCGCCTTCTGAAGAGCGAGGGCCACACCCTTCTTCCGCTGCGCCAGCGGGATGATCTCATCCATCTGTGCAAGCGTGTTCCTGGCCGGCTCGAGCCCTTGGGCGGCCGAGCGGCTTACATAGGCGTACCCGAGCACCGGGTCTTGCGCGACGCCATCGCCGTTGAAGAGCGCGGTCCCGTACACGAGCATGGCACGCGGATCGCCCTTCTCGGAACCCATCTTCAGCCACTTCAGGCCTTCTGCCTGATTACCGTTCTGGAAGAGGAGGAGCCCGAGCGTGGTCTGAGCGTCCACGTGATCCTTTCGCGCGGCCTGCTCGAGCCAAGTCTGCGCCGTGCCCAGATCGACCAACACACCGCGACCCAACCGATAGGCCTGGCCCATGTTGAACGAGGCGTCGGGATCGCCTGCCTGGGCAAGAGGGCGCCAGATTGCGACGGCGCCCGCATAATCGCCCCGCTGCCAGGCATCGATACCGGCCTTCACGTTTTGCGCGCTTGCGGGGGCCGCCCACACAAGCGACGCACCGAATAAAGCTGCGCTCCAATACTTCGACCGCATACGTCCGCGACTCCCCGTAACCGCGGAGGGTAATCAAGCGCGACCAAGCCGCAACAGTATCTTGAGGATGTTAACCAGATTTTAGAGCCTTGAGTGTCACTCCCGGCGCTGAATTGACGGCATACGGCGAGGGGAAAAGCATGCGCGTTCTGGCTATGGCATCGCAGAAGGGCGGGTCGGGTAAAACGACTTTGTCCGGACATCTTGCGGTGCAGGCGCAGCTAGCGGGGCCGGTCCGGTCTGCCTTATCGACATCGATCCGCAGGGAAGCCTTGCCGACTGGTGGAACGAGCGCGAAGCCGAAATGCCGGCCTTTGCGCAAACCACCGTCGCTCGCCTTGCTTCGGACCTCGAAGTCCTTCGCCAGCAGGGCTTCCGCCTCGCTGTCATCGACACTCCGCCGGCCATCACGATGGCCATTCAGAGCGTTATCGCCGTTGCCGAACTGATCGTAATCCCAACCCGGCCGAGCCCGCACGACCTTCGCGCCGTCGGCGCCACGGTCGATCTCTGCGATCGTGCCGGCAAGCCACTGATCTTTGTCGTCAACGCGGCAACTCCGAAAGCCAAGATCACGTACGAGGCGGCTGTTGCGCTTTCGCAGCACGGCACCGTCGCGCCGGTCACCCTTCACCATCGCACCGACTATGCGGCCTCGATGATCGATGGCCGCACGGTCATGGAAATCGATCCGAAGGGGCGCTCGGCCCAGGAAGTGATCGAGCTGTGGGACTACATCTCGGATCGCCTCGAAAAGAATTTCCGCCGTACCGTGTTTGCGGCCCCCGGAGCTCAGGCTCCAGTTTCGCCTCGCCCGGTTGGCGGCTTCGGCCGTCGTGTGGCCGGCCAGTAAGGAGGCCGTGTAAGTGAAATCCGAACCGAAGCCTTTCGCTTCTCTCTCTTCCGGCCTGCTGGCTCGCAAGGGCGGTGCGCGCCCCGCGATGCGGCCCCAGGGATTTGGTCAGATCGGCGGAAATCTCGAAGATCTTGGCTGGAATGACATGGGGTTCGAGGCACCAAAGCCTGCCGAGGCTCCGCGCGACTCCGAGCATGATGCCTTCGGTGAGCCGATTGCCGAGCATCCCGCTCTCCATGGCCACGCTGGCCTGACGCCGGTGAATTCGCCGGTGCATACGCAGCAGGCGGAAATCGAAGACCGGTTCAACGAGCCGGAAGGCGCGACGGACGAAGGCGAAGTGGTCGATGACACCGCCGAGATCGTCGAAGAATCTGATGAGCTGCCGGTGCAGCCTGTCGAAGCCCGGGCACCCATGTACGTGGTGCCTTCTGCTCCGGCTCCGGTCGCTCGTCGTGCTCCGAGTCCGCGCGCGGCTCCGGGCAGCAAGGGGAAGGCTGCGTTCACCCTCCGGCTCGATCCCGAGCGTCATCTGAAGCTGCGTCTGGCCTGTGCCCTCAACGGGCGCTCGGCTCAGCTTCTCGTAACCGACGCTCTCGATCTGTTCCTCGATGGAATGCCTGAGCTGGAGGCAATGGCCGAAAAGGCCAAACGCAACGGGTAAGCACTGGCCTGGCGAGGCCGAATGCAAGGGGTAAGGCAAATGAAACCGCTTCGCTTGGGAACCGCAGTATCGGCCGTCGCTCTCGCCGGCATACTGGCGGGATGCGCAGCTCCAATGTCTCGCAATGCTTCGGTCGCGAAAGGCAAGGCGAATCTGGCCTATGCTCTGCGGGCGCAGATGGCCATCGGCTCCGGTGATTACACTTCGGCCGTCGATCTCGCCGAGCGCGCTGCCGAGAGCAGCCCGCAGGATGCCGGCATTCGTGGCCTCCTCGGCAACGCCTATTTCGGTGCCGGGCGCTTCGCTTCTGCTGAAGCCGCCTACAATGACTCGCTCGCGCTGGCTCCGGGTCAGCCGCAGATCATCCTGAAGCGCGTGCTCGTCCAGATCGCCCAAGGCAAGAACGGCGAGGCAGTTGCCGCGCTGCAGGCTGCTCAGGGCATGATCGATCCGGCCGATTACGGTCTCGCGCTCGCTCTTGCGGGCCAGCCGTATGACGCAGTCCAGGTCCTCGAAACCGCGGCCCGTGCACAAGGTGCCGACTCTCGCGTCCGTCAGAACCTGGCGCTGGCCCATGCGCTCGCTGGTGACTGGGCTGCCGCCCGCACGATTGCGGCGCAGGATCTCTCCGCCGACCTCGTCGACGCACGTGTACAGCAGTGGATGGCGCTCGCGAAGCCAGCTCACGCCTACGACCAGGTTGCCGCCCTTGTCGGCGTCAGCCCTGCGGCGGCCGATCCGGGCCAGCCGGTCCGTCTCGCTCTCGTGCAAGGCGATACGCGCGTTGCTGAGGCCGCTCCGGCTCCGGCACCTGTCCAGGTCGTCGCCGAGGCTGCGAACGTCCCGACTTACGAAACCCCGGTGTCGCAACCGGATGCACTGGCTCCTGCTCCTGCACCAGAAGTGCCGACCGTTCGCGAGGCAGTCGCCTCGGCAGCAGCCATCTCGCCGGAAGCTCCGGCGGCCTATGCCATGGCTTCCAACTTTGCTCCGAAGCCCAAGCCGGCGAAGGCCAAGAAGCCCGCCGCGGCCCGTCCGAGCCTCGGCAGTGCCAAGGGCGTCGTCCAGCTCGGCGCGTTCAGCTCCGAGGAGCGGGTGTCGCTCGCCTGGGACAAGCTGACCCGTCGCTTCCCGACGCTTCGCAACTATTCGCCGGTCAGCGCTCGCTTCGACGGTCCGCGCGGCACGGTCTATCGCCTGTCGATCCGCGGTTTCGCGAACCAGCAGGAAGCGATTTCGCGCTGCCAGATCCTGCGTGGCAAAGGCGGAAGCTGCTTCGTGCGTTCGACTGCCGGCGATTCGCCGATCCAGTTCGCGTCGCGCTGATCAGCTAGACGTCACCAGCTCGAGGCAGGCCATTCGAGTGGCCACTCCGGCCTCGACCTGAAGCAAGATCAAGGAACGTTCGGGATCGTCGGCGACATCGTCGGCGATCTCGACGTTTCTGTTCATCGGGCCCGGATGCATGACAACGGCCCCCGGCGCGGCCTTGGCCAGCCGATCCACAGTCAGTCCGTAGCGAGACAGATATTCGCCGGGGGCATCGCCGAGCTCTTCCTCGAGCCGCTCTCGCTGGACGCGGAGCATCATGACCACGTCCGCACCCTTGATCGCCTCGTCGATCGACAGGGCGGGGGCATCACTCGGCAATAGGGAAGGCGGCCCAGCAAGCCTCACCTCAGCGCCGAGGCGTGGCAGGAGCTTGGCGTTGGAGCGAGCGACGCGGCTGTGGCGAATGTCGCCACAGATTGCGATCTTAAGTCCTTCGACCCGTCCGAAGCGGATGGAGATCGCAAGCGCGTCCAGCAGGGCCTGAGTCGGATGCTCGTTGGTGCCGTCGCCGGCATTGATGACGGCGCAATCCATCAACTCGGTCATGCGGGCCGGAGCGCCGTTCTCGCGATGCCGGACCACGATGACGTCCGGCCGCATCGCATTGAGCGTCCGCGCCGTGTCGTCGAAGGTCTCGCCCTTCTTGATCGAGGATTGCTCGACGGGGAGGAACACGGGCGAAGCGCCTAGCCGATGGGCGGCGGTCGCAAAGGACATCGCCGTTCGCGTCGAGTTCTCGTAAAACAGGTTGAAGACGAGCTTGTCGTGCAGGCTCTTGTCCTGCCCCGAGAATTCGAGCGGTTGTACTCGAACCAGCGCTCACCACGATCGAGTATGGTCTCGATCTGGCCGTCGCTCAGCGAATCGATTGAAATCAGGTCCACGAGCCCGTCGCCTAATGGCGCTGCGCCAGATTCGCCAGCGCGTCGATTGCGCCTTGCAGAATGTGAGCGGCCGCGAGGGCGTCGACCTTCTCGGCGCGCTTGGCCCGGCTGACGTCCGCTTCGATCATCGCCCGCTCCACCGCCTGGGTGGACCAGCGCTCGTCCCAGAGGAGGATCGGAATGTTTAAAGGAGCCAGGTTGCGGGCGAAGGCGCGGACGGACTGCGTCCGCGGGGAATCGCTTCCGTCCATGTTGAGGGCAGTCCCAGGACAAGGCCCGTAACCTGTTCGCGCTCAACGAATTTTCGAAGTGCTTCGAGGTCTGCCGTGAACTTGGTCCGACGGATCGTTTCGGATGGCCCGGCAAAGCTCCAGCCCAAATCGCAGACCGCCAGTCCGACGGTCTTCGTCCCGACGTCGAGCCCGGCAAGCTTGCCGTGCAAAACGGTCTCGCCGAACTCGGCGGCGCTGCTGGTGATCACTGACGCCAAGCCTTGAGCCTCCGTGCCGCGTCATTCCGGATCGCAGCCCAGAACAAGGCGTAGTCGTAAACGTGATAATTGTTGCCCGGCAGGGCGAATGGCCCAAGCGCAGGAATGGCCCATCGAGGAGCAACAGACCCTTATCGCAATGCGCTCCGACGCTTCCGGGCTCGAGATGCGCACCGGTCATGCTGCCGTTCGGAACGAGCGTGCCCGGATTGGCGTTCGGAGGCGCGGCGCCGTCCTTGGTGCCGGTGAGCGGATTGACGCAGAGCATGTCCTTGCGCTCGCGCTTGATGCCGGTCGGGCCCTTCGTGCCTTCCCATGCAGTGATGATCAGGTCCGGGTTGGCGGGCTGCCCAAAGCTTTGCCACGAAAGAACGCAACCAGTCTGATCGGGCGAGGTGCAGGCCGACAGACCAATCGCGGGCAAGTCGGCGGTGACGCTGAGCGGCCAGCCGACGACATAAGCGGCCACCAGCCGGTCCTTGAGCTGCGGCGCCCGTTCGCGCAGCAGCCGCGAGATGTGAAGCGAACCCTGGCTGTGCGCGGCGAGAATGATCGGGCCAGTCGGATTGCGCTTCAGGAATTCGTCGAAGGCCGCCGAAACGTCCGAGAATGCGAGGTCCAGCGCATTTTGTGCATCGGCGTTTCGAAGCAGGAAGGCGCCGAATGCGGCCTGCCGATAGCGGGGAGCCCAGACGGCCGCATCCTGGCTGAACGCACTGGCCTCGCTCTGAACGAACAGCCGGGTCCGGGCCTCGGTGTCGGAGTCCGGCAGGAGGGGCGCGTTCCAATGGTCGCGGCGCAGGTAAGTCGTCGGGTGAACGTAGAAGACGCGTGCATCGATCGCGATCGGCTCGACAGGTTGGTCGTTCGCTGGCCGCCAATGCGATGGGTCATTGGGCAGATCCTCGGACGCGATCCAGTTCTCCGCCTTCGAATAATCCGGCTTGCCGTTAGACGGCGCTTCGAAGTGGCCCTGCGGCGTCGCCTGCTTGATCAGCACCTGCTGGCCGAACTGGTATATGGCGAAGGCCCCTGCGACGAACAGCAGGATCAGGATGAAGACGAAGATAAGGAACCGGCGGGCGCACATTGGCTGGGCGCTCTATTGGGCGGAAGAGGGCCGGGCAACTCCTAACTCCCTCACCTTGGAGGAGGCTGTCCGAGTCGCGGCAAGCCCGCGAAGAACCGATCCCGGCGGAGCTCGTCGATCCGGCGCAGCTGGGCGGTTGACGATTTCGACGGCGCGCCGCGGCGTGCCTTGTCGCCCTGACTGAGTGAAGTCCGGGAGTTGTGCACTTCCTGCACTTCGTCAACCTGGCGAATGTTCCGAGCGCATGTAAGCGCCGCATCCCAGGCCGCCGCAAAGTCGGGATCGCGAGCCTTGAGGGTGTAGGCGGACTTGCGGCTCATTCCCGCCTCCCGTGCAGCGAGAGTTACAGAGCAATGCGCGGCGAGGGTGACAATGAGGTTACGGCCCTGTTGCCGGGCCATTCGCCATCACGGCGCGGGCGGAGAGGGAGGGCAGGAGAGTGGAAGAAAATGGCGATCCTGCGCTGATGACTGTGTCTCTGAGCGGCGCAAGCACAGGGTTGGGTCTGTAGGATAGCGAATTGTCGTCGGGGGCTGATGTCGGCTTTCGACCCATTGCGGACATTACCCGTCCCGGTCCGGATTAGCAGCTTGCGTGCCGTCGCTTGGTGGCACAGGGTCAGTCACGGCAATCCTCCGGCAGGGCACGTGATTGGTCTTGGACAAAACTGCAGCGCCAGTTTGGCACGAGGATCACCTCCGACTGGCGGTTAAGGCGGCTTGTGTCGCTCTGTGGTCTTGGCACGTTGACGACGATCGGTTCGCCATGGACCAACGTGGCTTTGAGCTTTGGGCGCTGCCCTGGTCCGAGCAAGTTACGTTCGAGGAGCTGTCGGTCAACATTCACCCGGCTGACCGGGACAGGGTTCGCGCCGCGTTCAATGCAACGCGCTCTGTCGAGGGTTCTTACGAAATCGATTTCCGCATTTTAGTGGGGGAGGAAGTCCGCTGGATCTCGGCCCGAGGGCAAGGCGCCGATGCAGGGATTGTCGACGGCGCAATGTTTGGCATCTTCCTCGACGTGACAGGTCGAAAGCAGGCCGAAGAGGGAAGCGAGCTCCTCGCGGGAGAGATGAGTCATCGGGTCAAGAATCTTTTGTCCATCGCTGCGGGCCTGACGCAGTTCACAGGGCGATCCGCGTCTTCCGTGGCGCAAATGACTGGCGAGCTGACTGAGCGGCTCACCGCCCTCGGCCGCGCTCACGACATCGTCCGGCCCCTCCCAGGGGAGCAGGGCAAGGCAGCGCTTCTCGGCGACCTTCTGTCAGTCTTGCTCGCTCCTTACGACGAAACGGCGGCCTTCTCCGGGCGTATCCGCGTCGCGGTTCCACGGGTGGGTATAGGGGAACGCACGGCTTCTACCTTGGCTATGGCGGTCCATGAGCTGGCTACTAACTCGGTCAAGTATGGTGCGTTGTCTTCTGCCGAGGGCTTCTTGGACCTCTCAAGCCGCACGGAGGGAGATCGGATTTTCCTGATCTGGGCAGAAACTGGAGGTCCCCCAATTGTCGGTCATCCCGAGCTGTCAGGCTTTGGCAGCCGCTTAATCGCTCGGACCGTGTCAAGTCAGCTTGGCGGCGAACTCACCTATGATTGGCAGGAAACCGGCCTCGTCGTAACTATCGCTATGCGCATGGAGAAGTTGGCCGCCTAGGAGGCGCGTCAGCCTGAGAGACATCGGCACGTTTGCGAGCGGAACGACGTGGTGGCACGAACGTTGGTTCTTCGACGCCCGTCTGAGTTGTTGTGTTTTTCAGGGATACCCCGTCAACCCGCTTCGCCCCGCAAGGTGGAGCGGGTTTCAATCTTCGACCATTTGAGTCACGGCCCGTGTTCCTGAATGCTTCGCCTGACCATCGCGTCCAGATCGTCTTCATCGGGCGCGCGTTCCTGCGCTGTCCGCTCAGAAGCCTCAGGTTCGGTAACAGGTTTCACGCCGTACTTGCTGCGTAGTTCAGCTTTCCTAAGTGGTTTCGCCACGAAAGCGCTCCTTCACCCAGCGCCCAGCAGCGCCAGTTTTCATCTTCGGGTCTGCGGGGGGATACGCCAATACGGAGTTCACCGTATCATCCGTTCTCCACTCATTCCTCTCGCCAGCGACCTAGTGGCAGCTTCCGACCCATTGCGGACATTAAGCGATTACCGTCACGCGTCATTCATGAAGGTGTGCTACAAGTATCCATCACCTGAGATCGCAACCGGGCGCCCTGTGACAGAGAGACAAGTTCGTGCTCTCGCTCGCAGGAGATGGATATGGAACAGATATATTGGCTCAGCCGGGAGAGGGCTTCTCTGAAGGCGGCGCATGACGCGGTGAGCTCCGAGGCTCGATTGATTCATTATGATCTTGCCGGTCGCTATAGTGTGAAGGCTCGTTCGGCGGAGACGCACGGCTCGTTTCCGCGCGCTATCTGCGCCGGTGCTGCCAACGGCCATACCAAGGAAGCATGTCATGCTTGAGGCAGCACGCACTCTTGCTCTCATCTCAGTGATACTCTTGGCGGTGTCCGCGACCATTTGGGGCAAAATACTCCGAGGTCCGCTGCTACAGCGGCTCGATGGGAGTCGAGCGTCGAATGATGGTCCTGCGGAGCTTGCCATGAAAACGTTAGTTTTGGCCTTCGCCTTAAGCTCCGTTGCCGCAGTGTTGGCAATTGTCGCTTTGATTGTTCCGTAAGCAGGGCACGGTCGAGCCGCTTTTTCTCCAAGGATTGAGCCAATTAATCATGAAGAACGCTCCCGGCCTTTCGGATGCTTTCCGGAACAATCCGCGCACGTGATACTCCGCGGTACTAGCGCGACACGACGCGTCGGACGATGAGGTCACAATCACGGAATATACGTCGAACGGCCTTCGTGTTGCCGTCTCTTTATGACCGCAACTCGGCGAGCGCGTCTTGATCCGGACTAGCGCTCCATCCGGTAAAGCAAGTTGAGCGAGACGCCTGTTTCCAGCTGACCTGGAGCCACGATGTCTCCGCCGCGCTCAGGCGCGGGCGGTGGGGGAGGCGGCGGTGCGGATGCGTTCATGACTCTCGAGCCCGTCACGATCACTTCCGTGCCTCTATAGGAGACGCCTTCCTCGACCGAGAGCAGCCGAACGGACGTGTAGCCGTTGTTGTGGGCATATTCGGTCGCTTCCGCCTCGCCTCGCGCCATCGCGCGAATGCGCGCTTCCTTCCTCAGCGGCGCGGGGTCCGCGATCGAGAAAGTCGGACCGTAGACGGAATCCGCACCTGCGGTCGTCAGCGCGTCGAGTAGGGACGTCAGCTTGTCGATGTTGCGGGTTTTGATCAGCACCGAATTGTTGGCGATGTACCCGATCAGCGTCTGTCGTCCCTGACTGCCGGGGAAATTGTCCCAGCGGTAATCCGGTTGCAGCTGAATGCCTTGCGTCTGGATATCACGCTCGCGGATGCCGGCCGCGCGAATGGTCGCGAGCAGCTTTTCGGTCTTTACCTTGTTGGCTGCGACCGCTTGCGTCGCAGTCGGCGCCTTCGCCTGCGTTCCGACCGTCATGCTTGCCTCGTCGGGAGGCGTCCTCAAAGACTCCGCGATGTTGACGCGCACAAGCGGCGTGCTGGCCATTTCGGAAATGCTGGCCGTAGGCGCCTGTTGGGCCAACGCCATTCCGGACTGCATTATCACGGCTGAGAAGGCGACGATTTTCAGAAACCTGCTAACTGGCACGATTATCTCCCTCAGACTGCGGTACAAAAACGCTCCGCCCGATCCTGAGACGCGGGTGTGCTGGAAATCCTTTGAGCAGCTCGAGAAGATTTCTGGAAGTCGCGGTTGGTCTGCCCGCCGCAAGATGTCCCCGAACGGGTTGCCGCTCCTGACCCTCGCGGCTATCGCGCGGCCACAATGTCAATCACGAACGAACAGGTGCGGCACATCGCCAGGCTCGCCCGCATCGCCATGAGCGATGACGAGCTGGAGCAGCTGGTGCCCGAGCTCAATAATATCCTCGGCTGGGTGGAGCAGCTCGGCGAAGTTAATACCGACGGCGTGGAGCCGCTGACCGCGGTCATCCCGAACACGCTGCGGCTTCGCGAGGACAAGGTTACCGACGGCGATTGTCGGGACGACGTTCTCGCCAATGCGCCGGCCGCCGAGCATGGCTTCTTCGCTGTGCCGAAGGTGATCGAATGAGCGACCTGACGTTATTGTCGATTGCCGAGCTTCGCGACGGCTTCCGCTCTGGCGAGTTCACCGCCCGCGAGATTGCCGAGCAGTATAATGCGGCTGTCTATGCTGCGCGTGCGCTGAACGCCTATACAGTCGAGACGCCGGACGACGCCCTCGCGGCCGCCGACGCTGCGGACAAGGCGCGCGGCGGGGGGAGCTGGGATCGTTGGCGGGTATCCCTCTGGGCATCAAGGACCTGTTCGCAACGCGGGGCGTGAACACGACCGCGGGCAGCCGCATCCTCAAGGACTTCAAGCCGCGCTACGAGAGCACGGTCACCGCCAACCTGCGCAAGGCAGGGGCGGGGATGCTCGGCAAGCTCAACATGGATGAGTTCGCGATGGGCTCGTCGAACGAGACGAGCGCTTACGGTCCGGTGATTTCGCCGTGGCGGCGCAACGACGGTGGCAATGCAGCGCTTGCGCCGGGTGGATCGTCGGGTGGATCTTCTGCCGCGGTGGCCGCGGGGATCGCTCCTGCGGCAACCGGGACGGACACGGGCGGTTCGATCCGCCAGCCGGCGGCATTCACCGGCATTTGCGGGATCAAGCCGACTTACGGGCGCTGCTCGCGCTGGGGCATCGTCTCGTTCGCAAGCTCGCTCGACCAGGCGGGGCCTATGGCGAGGACGGTTCGCGATTGCGCTATCATGCTCGAGGCAATGGCTGGGTTCGATCCGAAGGATTCGACATCTCTCGACCTGTCCGTGCCCAAGTGGGAAACGGGATTGTCGAGTGATCTCAAAGGCAAGCGGGTCGGGATTCCCAAGGAATATCGGATCGACGGCGTTCCGGCCGACATCGGCGCTTTGTGGGATCGCGGTATCGAATGGCTGCGCGACGCGGGCGCCGAAATTGTCGAGATCAGCCTTCCGCATACGAAATATGCGCTGCCGACCTACTACATCATCGCTCCGGCAGAGGCGTCTTCGAACCTCGCGCGCTATGACGGCGTCCGCTACGGCCTGCGGGAAGTTCCGGACGGAGGCAATCTCGACGCCATGTACGCGGCGACGAGGGCTGCCGGGTTCGGCGCGGAGGTACGCCGCCGCATCATGATCGGCACCTACGTGCTGTCGGCGGGCTTCTACGACGCCTATTTCACCAAGGCGCAGAAGGTCCGAACGCTGATCAAGCAGGACTTCGAGAAGGCGTTCGAGCAGTGCGACCTGATCCTGACGCCGACTGCGCCGTCGGCGGCGTTCGGGCTTGGCGACAAGACGGCCGATCCACTGTCGATGTATTTGAACGACGTGTTCGCGGTTCCGGCCAGTCTTGCCGGGCTTCCGGCCATGTCGGTTCCAGGCGGGCTCGACGAGCAGGGGCTTCCGCTCGGTCTGCACCTCATCGGACGTGAGCTGGACGAGCAGGGCGTGCTGAATGCGGGACTGGCGATCGAAGAACGAGCGGGCTTCACCGCGAAGCCGGCGAGGTGGTGGTAATGGCTGCCGCAACCGCACCCTATCGCGTCGAGGGCGAAACCGGCGAGTGGGAGGTCGTTGTCGGCCTCGAAGTCCACGCGCAGATCACCGCGACGGCATCGAAGCTGTTCTCGGGGCCGCGACCGCGTTCGGGGCGGAGCCGAATACGCAGGTGTCGCTGATCGATGCCGCTATGCCGGGGATGCTTCCGGTTCCCAACCGTGAGTGCATCCGCCAGGCCGTCCGAACGGGCATGGCGCTTGAAGCGGTGATCAATCGCTGGAGCCGCTTCGACCGGAAGAACTATTTCTACGCCGACCTTCCGCAGGGCTACCAGATCAGCCAGCTCTTCCATCCGCTCGTGGGCGAGGGCGAGGTCGAGATCCTGCTCGATGAGAAGGACGAAAGCAGCACCAAGCGGGTCGGCATCGAGCGCATCCATGTCGAGCAGGACGCCGGCAAGCTGATGCACGACCAGCATCCGACCATGTCCTATGTGGATCTCAACCGCGCGGGCGTCGCGCTGATGGAGATCGTCTCGCGTCCGGACATGCGTTCGCCCGCCGAAGCAGGAGCTTACCTTCGGAAGTTGCGGGCGATCCTGCGCTATGTCGGCTCTTGCGACGGCAACATGGAGGAAGGCTCCATGCGTGCCGACGTCAACGTCAGCGTGCGCAGACCCGGCGGCGAACTCGGCACTCGTACCGAGACGAAGAACGTCAATTCGGTCCGCTTCGTCATGCAGGTGATCGAGTACGAGGCGCGGCGCCAGGTCGAGTTGCTTGAAGAGGGTGGCTCGGTCGCGCAGGAGACACGGCTGTTCGACCCGGATCGCGGAACGACGCGGACGCTGCGGTCGAAAGAAGACGCACACGACTATCGCTACTTCCCGGACCCGGATCTACTCCCGCTTGAACTGGATGAGGCTTTCATCGAGGAATGCCGTTCGTCGCTTCCGGAGCTGCCGGACGCCAAGCGCAAGCGCTACGAAGGCCTCGGCATCACCCCTTACAATGCCAGCGTCCTTACCGCAGAAGTCGAGACGGCGCGCTGGTTCGACGCCGTGCTCGAAGTGGGCGCGCAGCCGACGCAGGCGGCAAACTGGGTCGTTGCGGAGCTCTTCGGAGCGCTCAACCGCCTGAGCAAGGGTATTGAAGAATCACCCGTTTCTCCGAATCAGGCTGGCGAACTTCTCGGGCTCGTCGCCGACGGGACGATTTCAGGCACTATCGCCAAGCAGGTGCTCGAGATCATGCTCGAAACCGGCCAGGGCGCCGCTGAGATCGTGGAGACGCGCGGCCTCAAGCAGACGTCGGACACCGGCGCGATCGATGCCGAGATCGACAAAATCCTCGCCGCGAACGCCGACAAGGTCGCCGAGTACAAGAGCGGCAAGCAGCAGCTGTTCGGCTTCTTCGTCGGCCAGACGATGAAGGCGATGCAGGGCAAGGCCAACCCGCAGGTTGTGAACGAGCGGCTGCGGGCTAAGCTGGACTAGCTTGATGTCGGAGGGACGCCGAATGCTGGGATTGGTAGCATTCATTCTCGGCTTGTTTGCCGCCGCGCCCGCTCCGGCCAAGCCGCCAGTACCGCTGAAGGCGGGTGCTCCAAAGCTTGTCGTTGTTATTTCGGTTGACCAGTTCTCCGCCGACCTTTTCGATGAGTACCGCCCGCATTTCACTGGCGGCTTCGCGCGGCTTGCGAACGGCACGGCCTTCCACAACGGCTACCAGGCGCACGCAGCGACGGAGACCTGCCCGGGCCATTCGACGATCCTGACGGGATCGCATCCGACGCATACAGGCATTATCGGCAACACCTGGGTCGACCAGTCGCTGACGCGGTCAGACAGGACAGTTTACTGCGCCGAAGACGAGCGCGTTCCGGGATCGTCGACGACGAGCTACACGGTCTCGCCGATGCATCTTCGCGTTTCAACGCTCGGCGACCTGCTGAAGCAGCAGTCGCCACAGAGCATGAACGTCGCGGTTGCCGGCAAGGACCGCGCGGCAGTCATGATGAGCGGGCACAACGTCGACCAGCGCTGGTACTGGGATGGCAAGACCTTCGCGACCGACCTGAAGTTGGCTGCGGTTCCCGCGACGATCACTCGGGCGAAGAGTGCCATCGCAGCAGCGATCGCAACGGCTCGTGAGCCCCTGCAAGTCCCGCCGATGTGCCAGGTCAAGGCTGCGCCGGTTGCGGTATCGCCGGAAATGTCGGTCGGATCGGGCCGCTTCGCCCGCGCCGGCGGCGATATCAGGGGCTTTCGCGCCTCGCCGGAGTTCGACGGCGCCGTGCTCGCAATCGCTGCCGGTCTCATTCAGGAGATGAAGCTCGGCACGGATGCCGCGCCTGACGTCATTTCGGTCGGGCTCTCGGCCACCGATTACATCGGACATAGCCTCGGCGCGGGCGGGGGCGAAATGTGCCTCCAGTTGCTTTCGCTCGACCGCGATCTCGCCGGCTTCTTCCGGGTGCTGGACGCTGAAGGCATCGACTATGCCGTCGTCCTGACCGCGGATCATGGCGGGATGGACATTCCGGAGCGCCTGCGGGCGAAGGGGATTACACAGGCGGCACGGGCTGATCCCGCGCTCGGAACTGCCGAGATTGGCAAGGCGATTGCGGCGAAGCTCAAGCTGTCCGGACCCGTGCTGCTCGGGGACCTCGCCAATGACGTGTGGATCGATCGTTCGCTGAAGCCGCGGGATCGAATTCGCGTTGAGCGTGAAGCGATCGCGATCTTCAAGGCGCACCCGCAGGTCGAGGCCGTATTCACCTCAAGGCAGATAGCGAGGCTGCCGATCCCGACAGAATCGCCCGATAAATGGACGACGGCGCAGAAAATTCGCGCTTCGTTTGACGCCCAGCGTTCCGGCGACCTCTATGTCGTCCTGAAGAAGTATGTCTCACCGATTACGAAGCCGAGTGAGGGCTACGTCGCGACGCACGGGAGCGTCTGGGACTATGATCGCCGTGTACCCATCCTGATGTGGCGGAAAGGCATGCGCCCCTCCGATCGGCAGGACCACATCTCGACCGTGAACATCCTCCCCACGATCGCGGCCGAGATAGGCCTTGCGCTTCCGACCCAGTTGGACGGAAGATGTCTGAATGGCGTTGAGGGAGTCGCTTGCCCGGTCCGCTAGGCCATTCAATTCTTTGACCTTTTCCCTGTCTTTAATTTGGCGTTCAGGAATTGAGGGGCAGGGTGCATCGCAGGCGGCGGGCGACGGCGTTCGCCGGGGGAGTTGGCAATGCGGAGATTCGGGATAGCGCTCACGCTTGCGGCAAGCGTGGCGGCTTCTGGGTGCGTGCAGTCGCGGCAATATGCGGACGTCCAGTTTACGCCGCCGAAGGGCGATTATCGCCTACTGGTCATGCGCCCGGACGTGACCGTGAACTCGCTTACGACCGGCGGGATGGCCGAGCCGAGAGCGGACTGGACGGAGCAGGCGCGAGGAAACATTGTCAGCGCGCTGCGTGCCGAGCAGGCCGACCGGGGCGGCAAGGTTCTGATTCTCGCGCGGCGAAATGAATTGCCGAACGTCAGCGCGGAAGAAATCGCGGACCTCGAGCGGCTTCATTATGCGGTCGGCAATTCGATCGCTCTTCACAAATATTCCGGAGCCGCACTGCCGACCAAGCGCGGCAAGGGCATCGAATATACGCTGGGAGAAGACGCTGTCTCGCTCGGCCGCCGGACCGGCTACGATTACGCGCTGTTTCTCTATGCCCAGGACAATATCGCATCGACGGGACGCACGGCGCTGCAGGTCCTGGGAGTTGCCGGTTGCTTCATCGGATTCTGCGCTCCGAGCGGCGGGAGTAACCAGTTCGCCTATGCGTCGCTCGTCGACCTGAGGTCGGGCGAGGTCGTCTGGTTCAATGTCCTCCAGACCGGGAGCCAGCTTCCCGGGGTCAAGTTCGGCGATATCCGCACGCCCGAGGGCGCCGCCCAGATGGTCGAGCGCCTCGTCGGTCGAATGAAGCCGGGCCGCGAGGTTCGCGAAGCGATGGAGAAGCGCTGATGTGCTCACGCTGCTTCGAACTGGACCGCCGCTCGCTTCTCGCCGGAGGCGGAGCGCTTGCCGCGACGATGGCGACCGGAATTGCACAGGCCCGCGTTCGCCCGCCGACATGGTTCCGCTGATTGGTCCCGGCTTTCGCCCGACGGACACTGACGAGAAAGGTCTCTGGCAACTGATGGACCGGGCCGAGGAAGAGATTTCCGGCTCGAACCTGCTGATCAAGGATCCCGAGCTGGTCTCCTATCTCCAGAACATAATCGGGACTGTCGGTGGGCCAGCCGCGAAGGACATGCGCATCTATCTCGCGCATATCCCCGACTTCAACGCGATGATGTTCCCGTCGGGCTTCGCGGTCGTTTTCTCAGGGCTGCTTCTGCGCATGCGGAACGAAGCGCAGCTCGCGGGCGTGATCGCTCACGAGTCCGGGCATTTCCTTCGCCGCCACATGATCCGTTCGTGGCGCGACACCAGGCGGAAGAGCGACATTTTCGCCATCGGCGCGATGGCGGCGGGGGTCGCCGGTGCGGGTGCCGGGGTTTACCTGGGCGATTATGTCCAGCTTGCGCAGCTTGGCACGATCCTGTCGCTGTTCGCATACAGCCGGGCGATGGAGGCCGAGGCCGACGCCATGGGTGCGCGGCTGATCGAGGAAGCCGGATATCCGCCGATCGAGATGGCGAATGTCTGGGAGCAGCTGATCGGCGAGGAAGAAGCGAGCGCTCGCTATCGCCGCAAGCGCCGTCGTCGCGGGACGCTTTTCGATACCCATCCGTCGCCGACCTCGCGAATGGCCGATCTCCGGATTTCGGCGGCTGAGGTTACTGTCGCCGGGCGTCCCTATGACAGCCGCCGGACGAACTATCTGTCGAAGATCGGTTCGGTCCGCCAGATGCTGCTCGAAGACCAGGTCAAGCTGAACGACCCGGGCGCAAGCCAATACCTGCTCAACACGCTGGCGTTGGACGGATGGAATGGCCTGCTACGTTATTATGAGGGCGAGGTCTGGCGGCTGCGGAATCGGGCTGGTGACGATGCCCGCGCCGCGCAGAGCTATGCGGTCGCGGTCGCTTATCCCGATGCGCCCGCGGAGGCCTGGCGCTGGCATGGGCTGTCGCTGATCAAGGAAGGCCGCAGCGGCGAGGGCAAGGCGGCGCTGGGCCGCTACCTGCAGATGAAGCCCGCGGCGCCGGACGCGCCGTTCATCCGGCAAATGGCTGGTTGAGGAGCATTCGAATGCGCAAGTTCAAGCTTGTCTTTGCCGCCGCGATGCTCCCGCTCGCTGCTTGCAGTACTGTTGGCGAGGGCACCGATTTCGGGCTCTACACCCTTGTCCGGTCGAAGCCGACGAACGTGGGCAATGGCTCGGTGACGGTCGTCCCGCCCGGCCCTGGAACAAGCAAAGGCGGTTCTTCTTCTTCGACAGCGTCCGCTGGGTCGAAGATTGGACGCTGAACGGCCCTTATCTCGATGGGATCACCTTCGTGACGGCGCTGCCGAGCGGCCAATATCTGATCCGCCAGCGCAAGAGCGACGAGCGGCAAGTGCCGAAGTTCCGGTCGGACATGACTGCGCCGGAAGTTGCGGCGATGCTGGAAACGGCTTTCAGGGTGCGCGGCGGTGCCGTCGATTTCCGGACTCTTGGCCTGCAGCCCCGGCAGTTCCTAGGCTATCCGGGTTTCCAGTTCGATTTCGAGCATCTCGATAATGACGAGCTGTGGCGCAAGGGCAGGGCGGTTGGCGCTGTCGTTGAGGGCCGCCTCTACCTGATCCTCTTCGACGCGACGCGCTCGCACTATTACGGAAACGCGCTTCCCGACTTCGAGGTAATGGCAAACAACGCCCGGATTCGCAGTTCCTAGCCGATCGGTGATGCGGGGGTAGGCGACGGTGTCGTGCCCGGTGTCGGCACGTCCACGTCCGGCGAGGGTGCAGGAGTTTCCTGCGGTACGGGCGTAGGCTGTCCGGGCTGAGAGGGTTGCGGCGGTTCTTGCGGCGGCGGAGTTTCAGGCGGCGTCTGCTGGGTCATATGGTCGTTCCTTTCGCCTCCACAAACGCCGCTAAGCCTTAAGCGGTTGCCCCTGCGGCGATCCTTGCTATAGCGCCGCTCCTTGTCCGCGCGCGTGGCGGAACTGGTAGACGCGCTGGATTTAGGTTCCAGTGTCGCAAGACGTGGGGGTTCGACTCCCTCCGCGCGCACCACCGCCGCGTGAAGCTAGTCCCGGGGACTGGCGAGCACGGCGGTCCACGCGCAGCTTCGGCCGCGCGGGAAAGACGAAATTCTTTTGACGGGATTGAACAGTGATCAAGACGGTTGAGACGGAAAACGAAGGCCTGAAGCGGGCATTCATGCTGACCATCCCGGCGGAGGATATCGACGCCCGCGTTGAGCAGGAGGTCAAGCGGATTGCTCCGCAAATCCGCATGCCGGGCTTCCGTCCTGGCAAGGTACCGCCGAACCTCATTCGCAAGATGCACGGCGAATCGCTGCAGCAGGATGCGCTGAACAGCGCGGTCCAGGCGGGCGTCCAGCAGCTGCTGCAGGACAAGAAGCTTCGTCCGGCGATGCAGCCGGAAGTTGCGCTCGAGGACGACTACAAACCCGGATCGGACGTCCAGGTTAAGGTTCGCCTCGAAGCTCTCCCGGAAATCCCGGCTCCCAGTTTCGACGGCCTGAAGCTCGAGCGCCTTACGGTCAATGCTGACGAGAGTGCGATCGAAGAGCAGATTCAGCGGCTGGCTAGCGCCAACAAGAACTGGACTGACGCGAAGAAGGGCCATGCAGCCGTGACCGGCGATCTGGTCGTCATCGACTTCGCCGGCAGCGTTGGCGGAAAGCCGTTCGACGGCGGCACCGGCCAGGACATGCAGGTCGAGATCGGTTCGGGCCAGCTGATTCCGGGTTTCGAGGATCAGCTCGTCGGCGCGAAGGCGGGCGACAAGCGCGAGGTGAAGGTCGCATTCCCGGCGGACTATCCGGCTGAGAATCTCAAAGGCAAGGACGCAACCTTCGACGTGACGGTAAAGTCCGTGAAGATTGCTGGCGAGAGCAAGCTCGATGATGAGTTCGCCAAGTCGCTCGGCCTACAGGATCTCGAGCAGCTTCGCGGCATCCTCCGGGACCAGCAGCAGCAGGATCTGAACGGCCTTACGCGGACCCACATGAAGCGCCGGCTGCTCGATGAGCTTGCCTCGCGGCATTCGTTCGAGGTGCCGGGGTCGATGGTCGACGCCGAATATGAGAACATCATGCAGCAGCTTCGCCATGAGGCCAGCCATGAATCGGATCCGGAAGCCGCGCTCAAGGAAATTGAGAGCGAAGCCGCCGAATATCGCGGAATTGCCGAACGCCGCGTCCGGCTTGGTCTCCTGCTTTCGGAAATCGGCGCCGCAAATGGCGTCGAAGTCAGCCAGCGCGAGATGAACCAGCTGATCGGCCAGGCTGCTTCCCAGTACCAGGGCAAGGATCGCGAGCGGTTCATCCAGTACATCCAGCAGGAGCCGATGGCTGCCGCCCAGCTTCGTGCCCCGCTCTACGAGGACAAGGTCGTCGATTTCCTCTTCTCGAAGGCGGATATCACCGACCGCACGGCAACGCGAGCGGAGCTGGAAGCCGATCTCGAGGCCGAGGAAGGCCATGTGCATGGCCCGGGCTGCGGCCACGACGTCCCGGAAGCCAAGACTACAAAGGGGAAGGCCAAGGCTGCGAAGCCCAAGGCTGAAGTCGCGGCAAAGGCTGAAAAGCCGGCCAAGGGTGCCGTCGAGAAGAAGGCCGACAAGCCGAAGCAGGCCAAGCCGGTGAAGGAGGCCGCCGCAGCTAAGGCTCCGGAGGCCAAGGCATCTTCCAAGAAGGCGCCTGCCAAGAAGCCCGTCAAGAAGGCTTGAACGACCGGGAAATCGTCTGTCCCAACTTGGACGCCGCGCTGGAAACCTGGCGCGGCGCCGGGTTCCGGCTAGATTCGATCTACCCCGCAGACGATCCGCATACCGCCGTTCTCACTCGGGAGGGGGAACAGGTCCGGCTAACGAGCCGGCCCGATGCTTCGCGTCCGACCAGCCGACTTCCTCCATTTCAGCCCGGCTTCCTCCTGGCGCGCGGCGACAGCTCCGAGAGCGCAGGCCGGGCCGGAATGCTATATCGCGACTTGATCCCCGGCCGCTCGGGCGGACGCTACATCGCGTCGCTGATCAGCATCCCGAATGGCGGTCCCGTCGCCGACTGGGTGCATTTCCATCGGATCGCGCTCCAGCTCATCTACGTCCGGAGCGGTTGGGTCCGCGTAGTTTACGAAAACCAGGGCGAGCCATTCGTCATGCGGGCCGGCGACCTCGTCCTGCAGCCCCCACAAATCAGGCATCGAGTCCTGGAAAGCTCAGCCGGGCTGGAGGTCGTCGAGCTCGGATGTCCGGCACTCCACGAAACGCTTGCCGATCATGAGATGGTCCTTCCGAACGCGATAAATGCGGAACGCACGTTCGGCGGGCAACGCTTCTTGCATCATGTTGCGGCAAGAACGCCCTGGACGAATTTCCACGGCGGAGAGGCGCGGGAGACAGGAATCTGCGACGCCACGGGTGGACTCGCAGAAGTCAGGACAATCCGAGGGAGCCAGATCGACTTTCCCATGCATCACGGCGAGCTTGTGTTCGGGTTCGTCCTTGATGGATCAGCTCTTCTGGATTTCGAGGATGGTTTCGAGCTTTGCGCCAGCGACGCGTTCGTGATCCCGCCCGGAGCGTCCTGGAACATTTGCGACGGATCGGACGACTTCCGGTTATTGCATGTTACGAGCGCTCAGCTGGGCTAGAAGTTTTCGGCGGTTCCCTTCTATAGCCGCGCAGGACCAGTCGAGGGGGAAGCGTGAACAGCCAGCAGTCGCCGCGGATCGCCGTGCTCCTGCCGTGCTATAATGAGGAAGCGGCAATCGGCGCGACGGTTGAGGGCTTCCGCAAGGCGCTCCCTGGCGCGACCGTGTACGTTTACGACAACAACAGCCGCGATGGGACGAAGGAAGTTGCCGCCGCCGCAGGCGCGGTCGTCCGCACCGAAACGCAGCAAGGCAAAGGCCATGTCGTACGGCGCATGTTCGCCGACATCGAGGCCGACGTTTATGTTATGGCGGACGGCGACCTGACCTACGATCCCGAGGCAGCTCCCGAAATGGCGCGGATGATCGCCGCGGACCGGCTCGACATGGTCGTCGGCACTCGCAAGCACGACGCCGCCGAAGCCTACCGGGGCGGGCATGTGATCGGGAACAGGATCTTCACCCGTCTGCTCTCCGGGCTATTCGGGCGGAGCTTCACCGACATCTTCTCCGGCTACCGCGTTTTCTCCCGCCGCTTCGTGAAGAGTTTCCCGGTCCTGTCCGAGGGATTCGAGATCGAAACGGAGATGAGCGTACATGCGCTCGAGCTTCGGATGCCGGTTGGCGAGATCGAGACGCGCTACCTCGCGCGGCCCGAAGGTTCGCATTCGAAGCTGTCGACCTTTCGGGACGGCTGGCGGATCCTGAAGACGATCGTCACGCTCTATCGCATCGAGCGGCCTGTTCTCTTCTTCGGTGGAATTGGCGCGATTCTCGTCGCTGCCGCGCTGATCCTGGCCGTGCCTTTAGTCTTCACTTACCTCGAAACCGGCCTTGTGCCGCGCTTCCCGACGGCAATCCTGGCCACTGGCATGACGATCGTGGCGGTACTGTCATTCTTTGCCGGCCTGATCCTCGACACGGTCACGCGGGGAAGGCGGGAAGTGCGCCGCCTCGCGTACCTCGCTTTGCCGGCCCCCGGAGCAACTCAACTGTAGACGATTTGCATCACCTCCGAGCAAATCTGTTACGCTTCGGTGACTACTGCTGTTGCAGCCCTCTTTAGTTGGATATGTCGTTTCGGCCCGACATCAAATCGATCGGGCCGTGACAAATAGGGGGCCTTTAATGACTCGCATTCCGTTTGCACTCAGGGCCGGGACGGCTCTCGTCGCTGTCGCCATCGCGTCTTCCGCGGGCGCGCAGAGCACCGTTCCGCCGGAAGATGTGCAACAGACGCCGGCTACTGCCAGCGACCAGACGACCCAGGGCGGTGACATCGTCATCACCGGGTCGCGCATCCGCCGTGATCCGCTTTCGCAGGACCAGCCGATCGTCTTCGTCGACCAGGAAGACATGCAGAAGACCGGCCTAAGCTCGGTCAACGACATTCTCCAGCGCCTTCCGAGCTCCGGCGGCGGCCTGAACGGCAAGTTCAACAACTCCGGCAACCTCGGCAACCCGCCTGACGGCGGCGGCGTCGGCGCCGGCGCGGCGGAAATCGACCTGCGCTACCTCGGATCGCGCCGCGTCCTCGTCCTCGTCGACGGGATCCGTTACGTGAACGGTGCGTCGGCCAGCGGCGTCCCCGGCTCGACCGACCTCAACTCCATTCCGGAAAGCGCCATCGAGCGCGTCGAAGTGCTGCAGGACGGCGCCTCGGCGATCTACGGTTCGGACGCGATCGCTGGCGTCGTCAACATCATCACCAAGCACCGGCAGGCCGGTTTCATGGCTTCCGCGCAGCTTGGTGGTTACCTCGACGAGGATGATGGTAGCACGCAGAACTACCAGCTGAGCTGGGGTAATGGCGGCGACGGTCCGCTGCAGGTCGTTCTTGGCGCCAACTATGTGAAGAATGGCTCGATCAGTGCGGGCGATCGCGCGATCTCGCGCTTCCCGGCACCGTATTCGACGACATGCGCCGACGGCGGCTGCTCGGGCTTCCTGCCCAACGGCCGTTACGCGGGCTCGCTCTTCCCGGGCGGCGATGCGACCCTGATCGCGCCGGTGCTCAACCGGACCTCGACGCCGGCGGACTTCCGGCCGTTCGTGAGCCCTGACGACCGATTTAACTTCGGTCCGTACAACTTCCTCCAAATTCCGCTCGAGCGCTTTGGCCTCTTCGGAACGGTCAAGACCGAGCTCACCGACAACGTGAATCTGACGATCAAGGGCATCTGGAACCAGCGCAAGTCACGCAACCAGGCCGCGCCGCTGCCGTTCGGCATCGGTGTCGCCGCGGGTATCACGCCGGTCCTCGACAATACGACGATCGACGCGACCAACCCCTACAATCCGTTCGGCGTGACGCTGGATTCGACGAATTTCGACTTCATCCTGCGCCGCTTCGTCGAAGGTGGACCGCGCCGCTTCTTCCAGACCGTCAACACGACCTACGGCGTGGCGACCCTGGACGGAAAGTTCTCAATCCTGAGCGGAGATTGGTACTGGGATGTCAACGCTGCATGGGGTCAGAACAAGGCCCATCAGCGGATGCTCGGAAACATCAACTCCGGCAACCTTCGCACCGCCCTTGGACCGCTCGCGGTCTGCCAGGCTACCGCGGGTTGCGTGCCGTTCAACTTCTTCGGCGGCGCGGGCTCCATCACGCAAGACATGATAGATTACGTCACGTTCATCCAACGCGACAAGAGCCAGCAAGTAACCTGGGACTTCACCGGAAACGTCGCCGGCAACCTGTTCCAGCTTCCGGGCGGACCGCTCGGCCTGGCGATGGGCGTAGAGTTCCGCAAGCTCTCTGGACGTTTCGATCCAGATCCGGTCGTGGCCGCGGGCTTTAGCTCCGACATTCCGGCGCTACCGACGCGGGGCAAGTACAACGTCAAGGAGGCGTATGCAGAGCTCAATGCTCCCCTGCTTTCCAACGTGCCTTTCGCGGAGCTGCTCGAATTGAACGGTGCCGTTCGCGTGTCCGACTATTCCACGTCGGGCTCGACGACCACCTTCAAGGGCGGCGTAAACTGGAAGCCGATCAAGGACCTGCGTCTGCGCGGTTCCTATGCGGAAGGCTTCCGTGCTCCGTCGATCGGCGAGTTGTTTGGAACGGCGTCGCGCTTCGACCAGCAGTTGGACGACCCTTGCTCGTCTGATGCGGGGAATACAGCGCCGCAGCGGTTCCAGAACAATGCAACGGTTCGGGCAAATTGTATTGCTGCAGGCGTCCCGGCTGACGGAAGTTATCAGCAAGCCAACCCGCAGATTTCCGTGATAGTCGGCGGCAACGAGAATCTGTTGCCTGAAACGTCGACAAGCTGGGTCTTCGGCGGCGTGTACAGTCCGTCATTCATGCCGCGTCTCTCGGTCGAGGTGAACCACTACAACATCAAAATCGACGGTGCGATCCAGACGGTCGACGCAGAGGTCACGCTGACCAACTGCGTCGTCAACAACGACCCGACGGCCTGTGCGCTGGTCACTCGTGCTGGCAGTGGCGGGCAGCTGACCCAGATCTCGGGCCTGCTGCAGAACATTGCGGGCATCAAGACCAAGGGCTGGGACGTCAACGCGACCTATCGGACGCCCAAGACACAGGTCGGTACGTTTGGTTTCACCTGGAACAATACGTTCCTGGAGAACTATGACGTTATCGTTCCGATCGCGAACGGGACCCAGATCATCAGCCGTGAAGGTACCGAGCAGGGCAGCCCTTCGCAGGGCTTCCCGAAGTGGAAGTCGATCGGCATTCTGGATTGGGATGGCGCGAACTTTGGCGCAACGCTCACTGGTCGTTACGTCTCGAAGCTGAAGGAGCAGGGTGGAAACGTGATGAAGTCACGCTTCTACACCGACGCCCAGCTGCGCTTCACTCCGTCGTTCTGGGATGAGCGCTTCGGCTTCGCGGTCGGCGTGAACAACCTGTTCAAGACCAAGGCGCCGGGTTGCGTGACCTGCGACATCAACAACTTCGACCCGACCGTCTACGACGTTCCGGGCCGGTACTATTACGCGCGGGCCTCCGTGAAAATGTAAGCCCTAACAAGGCTTTGTAATCCTGGCGGGCGGTCGGTTCATCCGGCCGCCCGTTTCAGTTTTGCCGAGCCCGCTTGAACCGGCCGCATTTCGCGCCGATGTAGGTCACATCAGCAAAAGGACCGGCAGTTTTTCAATGAATCATCAGGACATCGTCTCGCAGCTCGTTCCGATCGTCATCGAGCAGTCGAACCGCGGCGAACGCAGCTTCGACATCTATTCGCGCCTGCTTCGCGAGCGGATCATCTTCATCACCGGAGCGATCGAGGATCACATGGCCTCGCTCGTTACCGCACAGCTTCTCTTCCTCGAGTCCGAGAACCCGAAGAAGGACATCTTCATGTACATCAACTCGCCGGGCGGGGTGGTTACTGCCGGCCTCGCGATCCACGACACGATGGCGTACATTCGGCCCAAGGTTGCGACCGTCTGCATCGGTCAGGCGGCCTCAATGGGCAGCTTCCTGCTTGCCGCCGGAGAGCCCGGAATGCGTATTGCGCTCGCCAATAGCCGGATCATGGTCCACCAGCCCTCAGGCGGTGCGCAGGGCATGGCCGCGGACATCGAGATCCAGGCCCGCGAGATCCTGCGCATGCGCTCGCGCCTCAACTCGCTCTACGCAAAGTATACGGGCCAGGCGATCGAGGAGATCGAGAAGGCGATGGACCGTGACAAGTTCCTGGAGGCGGATGAGGCCAAGGCATTTGGCCTGATCGACGAGGTGTTCGAGAAGCGTCCGGAACAGGGCGAAGATGCCGGCACCGGAGCTGGAGACGTTTCGCCGTCTTAAGATGAAAACAAGGGGAGGGGCATGGCGGTTCGACTAGCGTCCTTAGCCTGCGCGATTGCCGTTGCGTCCCCTGCCTTTGCGGCGACGGTCGACGTCCACGCCGGGCGCCTGATCGATCCCGAGACTGGGCGGGTTTCGACTGACCAGCGCATCCGCATCGTCGACGGAAAGGTTTCGGCGGTCACTCCGTGGCGGGCGAGCGACGGACCCGCCACCGTCGACTGGTCCGGCCTTACGGTCCTTCCGGGCCTGATCGATCTTCACACCCACATCGCCGATGGCGCAACGGAAAGCGCCGATCCCGCGGAGCCGTTCAAGCACAGCGAATCCGCGACTATCCTGAAGGCCGTCCCGGCGGCCAGGACGATGCTCCGGGCCGGCTTCACGACGGTGAGGGACGTCGGGGTCTATCGCGGGCTTACGGACGTAGCGCTTCGAGACGCGATCAATGCGGGTGACATCATCGGCCCACGAATGTTCGTTGCCGGTGGCTACATCACTACGCCGGGTGGCGGGGGCGAGATCGACGCACTGGCGCCAGACATCCCGGTCCCGGAAACCTTTCGCATCGGCGAAGTGCGAAACGCTTCGGAGGCACGAGACAAGGCGCGCTACCTGCTCGACCATGGCGCGGACTTCATCAAACTGATCGCGACTGGGGCCGTCCTGGCGATTGGAAGCGAACCCGGCGCGCTCGAGCTAAGTCCGGAAGAAATGAGGGCGGCCTGCGACGAGGCGAAGTTGCGCGGTTCATACTGCATCGCTCATGCGCATGGCGCGGAAGGCATCAAGGCCGCGATCCGGGCCGGCGCGCGCACGATCGAACATGCGAGCTATCTCGACGCAGAGGGCATCGCTCTCGCCAAAAAGAGCGGCGTCTGGCTCGACATGGACATCTACAACGGCGACTGGATCGAGGAGGTCGGCACCAAGCAGGGCTGGCCCGCCGAGTATCTCCGCAAGAACCGCGAGACGACCGATATCCAGCGCCAGGGCTTTGCGGCGGCGGTGAAAGCGGGCGCGAAACTCTCGTTCGGGACGGACGCTGCGGTTTATCCCTACGGTCTCGGGGGCCGGCAATTCTCCTACATGGTGCGCTACGGGATGAGCCCATTGCAGGCCATCCAATCTGCGACAACGGAGGCGGCTCGTGCCCTCGGAAAGGAGGGAGAGGTGGGGACGCTTCGGCCGGGCGCCTGGGGTGACCTGATCGCAGTCAGTTCCGATCCGTTGACCGATATCCGAGCGCTTGAGAAAGTGGGGGCCGTGATCAAGGCAGGTGAGCTGGTTCGCTAGCCGCGGCGACTTGCGCTTCGCGAAATCCCTGTCATTGAGCCGTCACAGAACTGTCACGTCCAGGGATTTCGTAAATGCTCGGCTGGTTCCAGCGCCTGCTGCCCAAGACGGGCGACTTCTTCGGCATGTTCGAAGCGCATTCGGCAATGCTCGTCGCAGCGGCCGAAGCCCTCAAGCAATTGGCAAGCGATGGCGGTTCTACCGAGAAGTGCCTCAGGACGATCCAGGATCGCGAACATGTTGCGGACGATGTGATCCGCGACGTCCTTACGACCGTTCGTAAGACCTTCCTGACCCCATTCGACCGTGGCGCGATCACGTCCCTCATCGGGGCGATGGACGATGCAATCGACGAAATGCTCGCCGCGGCCCGGGCGATCGACCTTTACGAAGTCGAGCAACTCAGGCCGGAGATGAAGGACATCGTCGCGGTCATCGCCGAGGCGGCCCGCGTGACTAACGATGCGATTCCCTTGCTTCGCGACGTCAGCAGGAACGGCCAAAAGCTCCATGAATTGACCGAACGGCTCGTTCGCCTCGAAGGGAAGGCCGACGATATTCACGCAGCCGGTCTCAGGCGCGCATTCCGGGAGATTGCGAGGACGGACCCCCTGCAATTTGCCGTAACACGGGAAATCTTGAGGCACCTGGAGCGGGTGACAGACGCATTCGAGGACGTCGCCAATCAAATCGACGGCATCGTGATCGACCACTCCTAGGCGGGCTGAGGCAGGAACATGCACGAGCTCGCCTTTCCGCTTCTGGTTGGCCTTATCCTTATTGCGCTGGCGTTCGACTTTCTGAACGGTCTGCACGACGCAGCCAATGCCATCGCGACGGTCGTTGCGACCCGTCTCCTCAAGCCTGTCACGGCGGTAGCGTTCGCGGCTTTCTTTAACTTTGCCGCCTATTTCCTGGCACTGGCCGTCCCGGAACTCCACAAGGTCGCAGACACGATCGGCAAGGGCCTGATCGACAAGGATCTCGTCACGCCTGGCGTGGTGTTCGGCGCGCTTGTCGGGGCAATGTTCTGGAACGTCGTCACCTGGCTCAAGGGCATTCCCTCGTCGTCCAGTCATGCGCTTGTCGGCGGGATCATCGGTGCAGGCGTGGCCCATGCTGGGCTGAACGGCGTACAGTGGGGCGGGCTCAACAAGACGTTGGTCGCGATCGTCCTTTCGCCGACACTGGGCATGGTCCTTGCGATGCTCATCATGTTGGTCACAAGCTGGTTAGGCGTGCGGGCGACCGCTGCTGGAGCCGAGCGAAGTTTCCGTGTTCTACACATTAGCTCCGCAGCGGCCTATTGCGTCGGGCACGGATTAAATGACGCGCAAAAGACGATGGGAATCATTGCAGTGCTGCTCTATTCGACGGGCTATCTGCACGGCGAATTTCAGGTGCCGCATTGGGTTGCCTTGAGCTGCTACGTAGCGATGGGTCTCGGCACGCTTTCAGGAGGCTGGCGGATTATCGAGACCATGGGCATCCGCATCACGAAACTTTCCCAGCATCAGGGATTCAGCGCGTCCCTCGGCGGGTCGGTGATGCTGTTCACTGCCTCCTGGCTCGGAATTCCGGTCTCCACGACCCATACGATAACGGGCTGCATCATCGGCGCAGGCGCGGCCCGGCGTGCTTCGGCGGTGCGCTGGCAGGTTGCCGGAAACGTCATGACGGCCTGGATCATCACCATTCCCGCATCGGCTGCGGTTGCGGCGCTCTTCTACTGGTTCACGACCCTGTTCTAGACTGACAAGCGGGAAAAGCCGTTCGTCTCAGCAATTTGTTGCACGAAAGCCGCGCTCGCGGCCCTTGCCGCGCGTCCCGACGCAATCCATATTCGGGACAGAAGCGATCGATTGGGGCTGACGTTAACCCTGAACCAAGATTGATTGTGCAATAAAGAAGGCTAGCATGGCCTTCGAGAGGCGGTCCATGAGACCGGTTGAACAAGGACTTAGATGACCAAGCTTTCAGGCAGCGACGGCAAGAGCACCCTCTACTGCTCCTTCTGCGGCAAGTCGCAGCATGAGGTCAGGAAGCTGATCGCCGGGCCGACGGTGTTCATTTGCGATGAGTGCGTCGAGCTCTGCAACGACATCATCCGCGAGGAGAGCAAGTCCGCTCTGGTGAAGACCCGCGACGGCGTTCCGACGCCGGCGGAGATCTGCAAGGTCCTCGACGACTACGTCATCGGGCAGGACCGTGCGAAGCGCGTTCTCTCGGTCGCGGTTCACAACCATTACAAGCGGCTCAACCACGGCGCGAAAACGGGCCAGGAAGTCGAGCTCGCGAAGTCCAACATCCTGCTGATCGGCCCGACCGGTTGTGGCAAGACTCTGCTGGCCCAGACGCTCGCCCGCATCCTCGACGTGCCGTTCACGATGGCCGACGCGACGACGTTAACGGAGGCCGGTTACGTCGGCGAGGACGTCGAGAACATCATACTGAAGCTGCTTCAGGCCTCCGACTACAATGTCGAGAAGGCGCAGCGCGGCATCGTCTACATCGACGAAATCGACAAGATTTCGCGCAAGTCTGACAATCCTTCGATCACGCGCGACGTGTCTGGCGAGGGCGTGCAGCAGGCGCTTCTGAAGCTCATGGAAGGCACGACCGCCTCGGTCCCGCCCCAGGGCGGCCGGAAGCACCCGCAGCAGGAATTCCTGCAGGTCGACACGACGAACATTCTGTTCATCTGCGGCGGCGCTTTCGCAGGACTCGAGAAGATCATCGACGACCGCATGCAGGGCAAGTCGATGGGCTTTGGCGCCCACGTTGCGGCTCCGGAAGAACGGCGTACGGGCCAGACGCTCAAGCATACCGAGCCCGAGGATCTGCTGAGGTTTGGCCTCATCCCGAATTCATTGGCCGTCTGCCGGTGATTGCGACGCTGGAGGACCTCGACGAGGAGGCCTTGGTCAAGATTCTGGTCGAGCCGAAGAATGCGCTGGTGAAGCAGTACGCCAAGCTGTTCGACATGGAAGATGTCGAGTTGGAGTTCACCGAGGACGCGCTCGGCGCGGTTGCCCGCAAAGCGATCGATCGCAAGACCGGCGCGCGCGGACTCCGCTCGATCCTCGAAGGCATCTTGCTCGACACGATGTTCGACCTGCCGTCGATGGACGGCGTCGACGAGGTCCACGTCGACAAGGAAGTCGTTATGGGCACTAAGGAGCCCGTCCGGGTCTACGCCAAGAAGGGTAAGGCGGGCGACGCCGCGTGACGGCTGAATTGTCCGCTGACGCAAGCCGCCTAGGGCTCGGCCCACTCGAAATCCTGCCAAGACCGATCCGCGAACCACGCCGGCCGCTTGTCGCGATCGGCGTCGGTTGGCTCATGGCTTTCGTCCCGAGCATTGCCCTGGCCGCGCTAATCAGCCTGATCTTCCCCAACGCGTCGCAGCCGGATTTCCCGGTGTCGCCGGCGATGCAAATCTTTCTGATCGTGATCCTTTCACCGGTCGTCGAGACGCTGATGATGGGAACGGCGCTGCTGATCCTGCTCCGCTTCGTGAACCCGGCAGTCGCTATCATGATCAGTTCGATTGGATGGGGACTATTCCATTCGAGCTTTCACCCAACGTGGGGTCTGGTGATCTGGTGGCCGTTTCTGATCTTCTCGACATTGTTCGTCACCTGGCGCAGCCGGTCACTGCTGACGGCCTTCGCGATCCCAGCGACGGTTCACGCGCTCCAGAATCTTCCGCCGGCGCTCATGCTGGCGACGGGCACATGCTCTAATCATTCGCCTTCGAGCGGCAGGGTATCGACTTCTTCCTCGACGCCGAGGCGCTCCCGAATGCGCTTCTCCTGCTCCTCGGTCGGAGGTTGCGGGAGCTCCTTTCCAGGAACCAGAGCTTCGTCCGGAATACCCGGCCCGGTCCCGGCGATCGTCTCGTTGAGCGGCCTGTCATTCGGCCCAGTGCTGATCTTTTCTCTATCGTCGGCCATTGCTCGCACTCCTTTGTACGGCTGAGGCATTCAGCGCTCCGCTCGGCGCGATTGTTCCGCCCTTTGTTGCGCCTTGAACGGGCGCCGCCCATATAGCTCATCTATGACACGTTTGCTTCCCATCCTGCCCCTGCGCGACATCGTCGTTTTCCCGCAGCGCATCGTTCCGCTGTTTGTTGGCCGCGAAAAATCCGTGGCCGCCCTCGAAGCGGCCATGTCCGCGGACAAGGAGCTGTTCCTCGTCGCCCAGCTTGATCCGAGCGAGGATGATCCCGATCGCGACGCTCTTTACGATCTCGGCGTGATCGCGACTGCGATGCAGCTCTTGAAGCTGCCGGACGGCACAGTCCGCGTCCTTGTCGAGGGCGCGAAGCGGGCCCGGCTGACCGGGCTGGTGCCCCAGGACGGCTACATGGCAGCCGAGGTGGAGGAAGTGGATGAGGAGACCGCAGACGGTCCGGAGGTCCAGGCGCTCATGCGCTCGGTGATCGATCAGTTCGAGAATTACGCGAAGCTCAACAAGCGGCTCCCGCCGGAAACAGGCATCCAGCTGAGCGAGATCGAGGACGCTTCCGTCCTCGCTGACGCGGTCGCGTCGAACCTGTCGATCAAGGTTGCCGACAAACAGGCGCTGCTTGGTGAGATGAACCCGTCGCGCCGGCTCGAGATGGTGTTCGCCTTCATGGAAGGCGAGCTTGGCGTTCTGCAGGTCGAGAAGAAGATCCGCAGCCGCGTGAAGCGTCAGATGGAGAAGACGCAGCGCGAGTATTATCTGAACGAGCAGTTGAAGGCGATCCAGCGCGAGCTCGGCAACGAGAGCGAGGAGGGCGGCGACGAGCTCCAGGAACTCGCCAACAAGATCCGCAAGACGCGCCTTTCCAAGGAAGCCCGCAACCGCGCCAATGCCGAGCTGAAGAAGCTCCGCGCGATGGCGCCGATGTCGGCGGAAGCGACTGTTGCTCGCAATTATCTCGATGTCCTGCTCGGACTGCCTTGGGGCAAGAAGTCCAAGCTAAAGAAGGACATCGCGGAGGCGCAGAGCATCCTCGATGAGGATCACTACGGCCTTGAAAAGGTTAAAGACCGGATCGTCGAATATCTCGCGGTCCAGGCGCGTACCAACAAGCTGAAGGGCCCGATCCTTTGCCTCGTCGGGCCTCCCGGCGTCGGCAAGACGTCTCTCGGCCGCTCGATCGCTCGTGCGACCGGACGTGAGTTTGTTCGCCAGTCGCTGGGCGGAGTCCGTGACGAAGCCGAGATTCGGGGCCACCGCCGGACGTACATCGGGTCGCTGCCGGGCAAGATCGTGTCGAACCTGAAGAAGGCCGGCACGTCCAATCCGCTGTTTCTGCTCGATGAGATCGACAAGCTGGGCCAGGATTTCCGAGGCGATCCGGCTTCCGCGCTTCTCGAAGTGCTCGACCCTGAGCAGAATTCGCGCTTTCAGGACCACTACCTCGAGCTCGATTACGACCTTTCGGACGTGATGTTCGTGACGACCGCAAACTCGCTCGACATGCCTCAGCCGTTGCTCGACCGCATGGAGATTATCCGGCTCGAGGGTTACACCGAGGACGAGAAGGTCGAGATCGCGCGTCGTCATCTCATCCCGAAGCAGATGGAAGCGCACGGTCTCAAGGACAGCGAACTCGAGTTCACTGACGGAGCGCTGCGCGGAATCCTGCGCTTCTACACCCGCGAAGCCGGCGTCCGAACGCTTGAGCGCGAGTTGGCGAAGGTTGCCCGCAAGGCGCTGCGCAAGATTCTCGAAGGCAAGTTCGAAAGCGTCGTCGTAACCGAAGACAACCTCAACGATTTCCTCGGTGTCCGCCGCTTCCGTTACGGCGTTGGCGAGGAAGAGGATCAGGTCGGCGCCGTTACGGGTCTCGCCTGGACCGAAGTCGGTGGCGAGCTACTGACCATCGAGGCCGTCACTGTTCCCGGCAAGGGACAGATCAGGACGACCGGCAAGCTCGGTGAGGTGATGCAGGAGTCGATCCAGGCGGCGATGAGCTTCGTGAAGGCTCGCGCGCCGGCTTACGGCGTGAAGCCCTCGATCTTCGCCCGCAAGGATATCCACGTCCACTTGCCGGAAGGCGCGGTACCAAAGGACGGCCCGTCCGCGGGCATCGGCATGGTCACAGCGATGATCTCGACGCTCACCGGCATTCCGGTCCGGCGTGACGTCGCGATGACCGGCGAAGTTACGCTTCGTGGCCGTGTTCTTCCGATAGGCGGCCTGAAGGAAAAGCTGCTCGCGGCTCTTCGCGGCGGGATCACAACCGTTCTCATTCCGCAGGAGAATGAGAAGGACCTGGTCGATATTTCGGCGACCGTCCGCGATCTCCTCGAGATCGTGCCGGTTTCGCATGTCGATGAGGTGCTTGCCCGCGCGATGACGCAGAAGATGCAGCCGATCGAATGGACAGAGGCGGACGAGCATGCGGCCGAACACCGAGTTCCTGGCCATTCGTCGGAAGGTGAAGCGTCCCTGCGGCACTGACCTTTACTTGTGTTTAGACTCTTGCCTTAAGGATTTGGCGGTCGCGGGTGAGTCTCGCGTAGAATTCCGGGGAGAGCCGAACCGATGAACAAGCAGGAACTGATCGGACATGTCGCTGATCGCGCAGGTCTCAGCAGGAACGACGCCGCTCGTGCCGTGGAGACGATGCTCGAAGTTGTGACGTCCGCGCTGAAGCGCGGCGACGAAGTTCGGCTCGTAGGATTCGGCAATTTCTCGGTCACTCGCCGCAAGGCGTCCACCGGGCGCAATCCACGCACTGGGGAGCCGATGCAGATCAAGGCCAGCGCCCAGCCCAAGTTCCGTCCGGGCAAGGTCTTGAAGGATGCTGTTCAGTAAGCTGGACACGGCGGAAGCCGGCACTATATCCGCGACTTCCTGAACGGGCATGGGCGCGTAGCTCAGCGGTAGAGCACACCCTTCACACGGGTGGGGTCACAGGTTCAATCCCTGTCGCGCCCACCATGTCCGAGCGCAGCCAATCCGCCGAAATCTATTCGAGATAAGCTGGCTGGAAGCTGGCGACGCGACGCATCTCGGACCAATCCATGAACGTGATGTCGCGTCCCTTGCGCCTGATCAGGCCTTGCCGTTCCAGGTCCGCCATGACGCGGTTCACGTTCACCGACGTCTGGCCGGTAATCTCCGCGATCTGCTGCTGCGTGAAAGGATTGTGCAGCGCTTCGTCCGGCACCTTCGTGTGGCTCCGCACCGCCGTTTCGCACAGCAGGTGTGCAACGCGAGCCGTCGAATCCCGGCGGCCGCAATTGACCAGCCATTCGTAGCCGATCGCTTCATTGCGCTGCGTCAGCCTCCAGAAGAATTGCTGGATCTCTGGATGGGCCTCGATGATCGAGCCGAGGTCCTTGGAGCTTCCGACCATGACTTCGCTGGGAACAATCGCCTGAATTCCGTAGCTGGCAAGGCCGTCGCGAGGAAGCACACCTTCACCCGGGAACCTCAAGGCAACGATCTGGCGTCGCCCGGAACTATCGACCTTGAATTTGGAAATCAGACCCGATCGGACAAACAGGACTTCGTCGCGCGGAACCCCAGGCTCGCGGAACGGCCGTCGAGGATCGACCTGGATGACCCTGTGCGGCATATGATCAAGCAGATCGACAAGTTCTTCATTCAGTCCGGCCGCAATCAACGTGTCGCGTAGCGAAACGCCAGATCCGGCGACTGGCCCGAGCGGCGACTCGCCAACATCTTCGTTCTCCCCAAGACAAATTGCGCCTCTGAAACGATCTTAGCAAACTTAAAATGGGCCTATTCACGCCCATATTAACTACGCAAAGGCACTTAGGCTGCCAACGCGACGACGCCTCCCGGTTCGCTTGCCTTCGCAAGGCTGCCACCCTAAGGAGCGCGCGCGCCCCGGGGAGAGATGCCATGGGACGCATCATGGCGATCGTAGCTCAGCTGGTTAGAGCACCGGTTTGTGGTACCGGGGGTCGCGGGTTCAAGTCCCGTCGATCGCCCCATTTCTTGACGATTATCGGACCTTTTCCATCCTATGAATACGCCCTGGGGCTTCGAAGATTTCGACGCGCATGAAGACCTGCACTTCGTCTGGAACGAAGAGTGCGGTCTCAAGGCCATCATCGCCGTCCATTCGACCCATTTGGGTCCGGCCGCGGGCGGCTGCCGGTTCTGGCACTATGCGGATCCTGCCCAAGGTCTGACCGACGCGCTGCGCCTGTCACGCGGCATGAGCTACAAGAACGCTATGGCCGGCCTCCCGCTCGGGGCGGCAAGGCGGTGATCATCGCCGACGAGAACCGTACCAAGACCCCGGAAATGCTGCATTGCTTCGGCAGGGCGGTCGATCATCTGTGCGGCCGCTACGTGACCGCGGAAGACGTGGGCATGAGCGTTGCCGACATGATCGAAATCCGTCGCCAGACGCCGTTCGTTGCTGGTCTTCCGGTCGAAGGTGGCGATGTGGGCGGCGATCCTGGGCCGCATACTTCACTTGGAGTTTTTCTCGGCCTCAAGGCCGCGGTTCGGCGCGCGCTCGGCAAGGATAGCGTAAACGGTCTTCACATCGCGCTGCAGGGCGCGGGCAGCGTCGCGACGGGCGTCGCGGTCCATGCGGCGGCGGAAGGCGCGAGGCTCTCAATCGCGGACGTGGATGCGGCGAAGGCTCAGAAGCTGGCTGATGCTACCGGCGGCAAGGTTGTCAGCACCGAAGAAATCCTGGGAATCGAGGCGGACGTGCTGAGCCCATGCGCGCTGGGAGCGATCCTCGACGAGCAGACGATTGCGGCGCTTCGAGTGCCGGTTGTAGCGGGCGGCGCGAACAATCAGCTTGCGGAAAAGGAGGACGGGCAACGCCTGCATGAGCGCGGGATCCTTTATGCGCCGGACTATGTGATCAACGCCGGCGGCATCATCAATGTCTGCACCGAATATCTTCGCGACGGCGATGCAAGCCTCGTGCGCAAGCGGATCGAGGGCATTCCGGACCGGCTCGAGCAGATCTGGGCGGAAAGCGCCCAGTCTGGCCGCGACCCCGCGTCGGTTGCCGATGCGATGGCGCAGCGGCTGATCGGCAGGGGTTAAGGCAGGCCGTGCACCGCTTTGCCAACCCGGCAAGGTTCCTGAAATTCGCGCGACCCGCGACTGGCTGGCTGCTGGCTATTGGGCTGTTGCTGACGGCTGCAGGGCTCATTGGAGGCCTGACCCTTACGCCACCCGATTACCTGCAGGGTGAGACGGTCCGCATCATGTATGTCCATGTGCCGGCGGCCTGGCTTGGCATGGCCGGCTGGGCAGGCATTGCCGGTGCTTCGATCGCGCAACTCGTCTGGCGTCATCCCTTGGCGGCCGTTGGAGGTCGCGCGCTGGCCCCGGCAGGCGCGACCTTTGCCGCGATCTGCCTGCTCACGGGCTCGATCTGGGGTCGGCCGACCTGGGGCACCTGGTGGGAATGGGACGGCCGCCTTACGTCGATGCTCATCCTGTTCTTCCTCTATCTCGGTTACATCGCACTGGCGGGCGCAGAGCGAGAGCGCGGAGGCGAAGGGCGCATCGCGGCCCTGTTCGGCCTGATTGGCGCGATCAACCTCCCAATTATCCATTATTCGGTCCTGTGGTGGCGCACGCTTCATCAGGGCCAGAGCATCGGAGTTTCTGGTTCGAGCATCGATTCATCGATCCTCTGGCCGCTGCCGCTCGCTGCGCTGGGCTTCACCTGCCTGTTCGGAGCCGCCGTCCTGATGCGCATGCGGGCCGAACTCGCGGAAGCCAAGGTCGAGGCGCGCATGCGCCGGGCGGCCGCGGAATGAACCATTGGGCATTCGTAACGGCCGCGTACGCCGTCGTTGTTCTTGGAACGACCGGGCTGCTCGCCTGGGCATACGTGACAATGCGTAAGGCGGAGGCCGCTGCGGACGGGTTGAAGCGCCCGCAATGATTGCCCGCCCGAAGCACCAGCGCCTCGTCCTTGTCGTCCTCGCGCTCCTGGCGGTGCTGGGCGCGGTCTTGCTCGCCATGTGGGGGCTCAAGGATCGCGCGGCCTATTTCTACACGCCCGCGGATGTAGTTGCGGGCAAGGCGGTGGCCGGAAAGGCCGTCAGACTCGGCGGAATGGTCGAGCGCGGCTCGGTCAAGCGCGATCGCGACGGCGTGACGACGCGCTTCATGGTCGAGGACGGCGAGGCGCGTGTGCTGGTCTCCTATCGCGGCATCCTTCCCGATCTGTTCCGCGAAGGCAGCGGAGTCGTCGCTGAAGGCAAACTCGCGCCGGACCAGACGTTCGTCGCTGACAACATCCTGGCCAAGCACGATGAGCGCTACATGCCTCCGGAACTCGGCAATCAGGCCGCCGAGCACAAAGTGGGACGTACGCTCAAGCGATGATCCCGGAGGCAGGCCTTGCCGCCATTTGGCTAGCCGCTGCGCTGTCGCTTCTCGGGCTGTTCCTGAGCATCGCGCACGTTCGCGGAAAGCTGGAAGCGGATCGGCCCGTCCGGGCGCTTGCGATAGTGCAGGGCGTGCTCTGCCTGTTCGCGTTCGCGATGCTTATGCTCGTCTTCGCGAGGACGGACCTGTCGGCGGCGCTGGTCGCCGAGAACAGCCACAGCGCCAAACCGTTGATCTACAAGATTGCCGGAGCCTGGGGAATCACGAAGGCTCGATGCTTCTCTGGGTCACGGTGCTGGGCGTGTCGGGCGCGGCTCTGGCAATCTTTTCCCGCCAACTTCCGAGCCGGACGCTTGTTGCGGCCCTTGGCGCTCAGGCGGCGCTGGCGCTGGGCTTCCACGCCTTTCTGCTGTTCGCCTCCAATCCGTTCGCGCGATTGAACCCGGCGCCGGTGGAGGGCAGGGCCTCAATCCGCTGCTTCAGGACCCGGGCTTGGCCTTTCATCCGCCAACGCTCTACCTCGGCTATGTCGGGCTTTCGGTCGCGTTCAGCCTCGCTGTCGGCGCCATGCTTGCGGGCGACGTCGATCGTCATCTCGCGCGGGCGATGCGCCCATGGGTTCTCGGTGCGTGGATCTTCCTGACGCTGGGGATCACCGCAGGCAGCTACTGGGCGTATTACGAGCTGGGCTGGGGCGGCTGGTGGTTCTGGGACCCGGTCGAGAACGCCTCGCTCATGCCTTGGCTTGCGGCCACCGCCTTACTGCACTCGGTCGCGGTGCTTGCAGCGCGCAACGCACTCAAGGCGTGGACGATGATGCTTGCGGTCATCGCTTTCTCCATGTCGATGGTCGGCACGTTCTTGGTGCGCTCCGGCATTCTAACGTCGGTTCATGCCTTTGCGGTCGATCCGACGCGCGGCGCCTTCATCCTGGGCCTGCTCGGTATTTACGTGACCGCGGCCTTCGTGCTCTTCGCCTTCCGCGCCGGTTCATTGCGCGAAGGGGCACCCTTCGAACTTGTCAGCCGTGAGGCGGGGATCGTCGTCAACAATCTGCTGCTGACGGTCATCCTCGGAATCGTCTTTATCGGGACGCTCTATCCGCTGATGGCGGAGGCGCTTTCCGGGGAGAAGCTTTCGGTCGGGGCGCCGTACTTCGATTCGGTTGCCGGACCGCTTGCGATCCTGCTCGGCATTCTTCTCGCTTTCGGTCCGCTGCTTAGCTGGAGGCAGGAGAAGCGGCCGATCTTTCGCAAGCTCGCGCCGCCGGCTCTTTGTGCCGCGACCGCTCTGGTCATCGCCTTCCTTGCCATGCCGCAAGCAAGCATTCTCTCCCGCTTTGGGCTGGCGCTGGCCGCCGGCTTGATCCCGGCGGTGATCCTCCCCTTGATCGGTCGTAATCCGTTGCGCACGCCGCTCGCCACCTGGGGTATGATCATCGCTCATTTGGGTGCTGCCGTTTCCGTCGCCGGGATGGCCGCAGACAGCGCGTTTACCACCGAAAAGCTGACCGCGGTCAGGCTCGGCGAGACGGTCGATGTCGGGCCGTGGCTGGTTCGGTTCGAGAATCTGTCGCCAGTCGCCGGCCCGAACTGGACCGCTCTTGAGGCGGAGCTCCGCGCGTCGCGTGGAGGCGGAGTGCATGTGCTTCGTCCGCAGTCGCGCTTCTTCACCGATCCGCCCACCGAGACCAACGAGGCTGCGATCCAGACCGTCCTTGGTGGCCAGCTCTACACGGTCCTCGGCCAGTCCGATCAGGAAGGCCGCTGGCAATTGCGTCTTTGGTGGAAGCCCATGGTCACTTTGATCTGGCTCGGCGGGATGCTGGTCGGGCTCGGGGGACTGCTCGCGCTCATCGGCCACTCGATGCGAGTATGGCGCAGACGCAGGGCGGCAGCATTATGAGCCGCGGCCTCCGCCTCATTCCGATCGTCCTACTGATCTGGATCCTGATCGCATTCGCGTGGCGCCTGGTCGCGCCCAACGATCCGACCGTTCGCTCCCAGCTGGTCAACAGGCCGGTCCCTGCGTTCGAATTGGCGCAGGCTGCGCCAGATGTTCCGGCGCTGCGTTCTACTGACCTCGCGACCGGCGAGCCGCGCCTGCTGAACCTGTTCGCAAGTTGGTGCGTGCCGTGTGTCGCTGAAGCTCCGGTCCTCGAGGAACTGAAGCGGCGGGGCGTGAAGATCGAGGGTATCGCCATCCGCGACACTCCGGGCGGAATCGCCGCATTCCTCGACCGCCATGGCAATCCGTACACCCGGATCGGGAGCGACCCGACCAGCCGGGTGCAACTCGCGCTCGGGTCCGCCGGAGTTCCGGAAACCTTCGTGATCGACGGCAAGGGCGTCATCCGGCTCCAGTATGTGGGTCCGATCGGACCGGCGGATGTTCCGAAGGTTCTCGAAGAGCTGGAGAAGGTGCGGTGAGGCCTCTCGCGGTTGCTCTTCTGATCGCGCTGGCGGCGCCAGCTTTTGCGGATTCCAACTTGCCGCCGTCTTATTGGGCCTATCGCCAGCTTCCCGATGCGAAGCAGGAGGCGAAGGCCCAGGAGCTGATGCAGGAGATCCGATGCCTTGTCTGCCAGGGACAGTCGATCGCCGACTCGGACGCCGAGCTTGCAGGCGACATGCGCGACCTCGTTCGCCGGCGCATTGCGGCGGGCGAGAAGCCCGATCAGATCCGGGCCTGGCTGATCGAGCGCTACGGCGACTGGATCAGCTACCGCCCTCGGCAAAGCCGATTGCGTGGCCGTTGTGGGCCGCTCCGGTCGTTCTGCTGATCTTCGGCGCAGCCGTCGCTGCGGGGCGGCTCAGGAGGAAGCGGCGATGAGCGGCTGGGTCGGCTTGCTCGTGCTAGTTGCGGCCTCGCTTGGCCTGCTGTGGGCGCTCAGCGTTCGCGGGCCAATGATGCACCTTTCCGTTGCGGCCCTGCTTTTCGGGTCAGCCGGCTATGCCTTCCTGGGCCAGCCTGAGCTGCCGTCGTCGCCTCGAAGCGCCGAGCAACGGCAGCCGCCTATCCCCTGACGAATTTGCGCCATGCCTTCTTTGGGCAATTCACGCCCACCGAGCATTGGCTCGTAATGTCGGAATCACTCGCAAGCCGAGGGAGGACGCAGGAAGCTGCGGGAATCCTCCAGTCGGCGGTGCGGGAGCACCCCGGCGATCCGGCGCTCTGGATCGGTCTGGGCAATGCCCTTGCCGACCACGCTGGAACGTTGACGCCGGCCAGCGAGCTGGCGTTCCGCAGGGCGCAGGAGCTTGCGCCTCACTATCCTGCACCGCGTTTCTTCTACGGTCTCGCGCTCGCCCGGTCGGGCGATCCAAAGGATGCGCTGATCCTCTGGCGGCAAATTCTCGCGGAGGCGCCAGCCGATGCCAGCTGGCGCCCCTTCGTCGAGGATGCGGTCGCGGCCCTCGAAGGACCGCGGCGACCGCCTCAGGCTGCTACCGGCTCGTAAGGAAGGTCGAGCGCTTCGGCGACGGCCTCGTGGCGGATCTTCCCGCCCGAAACGTTGAGGCCGGCTGCGAGATGCGGGTCGTGCCGCATCGCCTCTTCCGCTCCCAGTTTCGCGATCTTCAGGGCGAACGGAAGCGTCGCATTGTTGAGCGCGAAGGCGCTGGTCCGGGCAACCGCGCCCGGCATATTCGCGACGCAGTAGTGGATGATTCCGTCGACCTCGTAGACCGGATCGGCGTGGGTGGTCGCATGCGACGTCTCGAAGCAGCCGCCCTGGTCGATCGCGATGTCGACCAGCACCGATCCGCGCTTCATCGTCTTGAGCATGTCGCGCGTGACGAGCTTGGGAGCGGCCGCACCGGGAACGAGGACCGCTCCGATGACCAGCTCGGCTTCCTGCACCGCATTCTCTATCGCGCGTCGCGAGGCGTAGGCCGTCTTGATCTGGCTCGAGAAGAACATGTCGAGCTCGGCCAGCCGATCATTGTTGATGTCGTAGATGGTGACGTCCGCGCGCATGCCGGTAGCCATTTGCGCGGCATTCACGCCGGCTACGCCGCCGCCGAGAATCGCGACCTTCGCCGGCGCGACTCCGGGAACGCCGCCAAGGAGGACACCGCGACCGCCCTGCTCCTTTTCGAGATAGTGCGCGCCGACCTGCACCGACATGCGGCCAGCGACCTCGCTCATCGGCTTGAGAAGGGGAAGGGCACCCGTCCGAGACGTAACCGTCTCATAGGCGATGCAGGTCGCGCCCGACTTCATCAGGCCCTCGGCTTGCGGCTTGTCGGCAGCGAGGTGGAGATAGGTGAACAGGATGTGCCGCGGCTCGAGCAGGGCGATTTCCTGCTGCTGCGGCTCCTTGACCTTCACGATCATGTCCGACGACTTGAACACGGACTCGGCATCCGGAAGGATTTGCGCTCCGGCCTTTTTGTAAGCGCCGTCCGGGCAGTCGATGCCGTTGCCGGCTTCAGCCTGGACGAACACTTCGTGCCCGGCCGATACCAGCTCGGCCACCGAAGCGGGGGTCAAACCGACCCGATATTCATGCACCTTGATTTCCTTAGGCACCCCGACCCGCATTATTCGTTCGCTCCGCTGATGGTGATTGCGCGCGCCTATAGACTGGCAAAACGCCCTTGTCCCCCCACATTACGGCAGGGTTTGCGGCCATTGTTCACTGGTGCTAGTGCGGCGCGCCGCTGCTCCGGCGGCGGTGCGGGGGCACCAGAAATGCGGGTTCGCAGTCGGTCCAGGCAGTTTTCGATTCCATGAGCGTAACAGCAACCGGCGGAGCTGAAGCAGCCCCGCAAGATCATTCGCATGGGCATGCTCACGGGCAGGGATCGATGGCCAAGCTGGCCGTCGGTGCGATCGGCATCGTCTTTGGCGACATCGGTACGTCGCCGATCTACGCATTCCGTGAGACCTTCGCGGGTCATCACACCCTCCATGTCGACCAGATGCACATCAACGGTGTGCTTAGCCTGATCTTCTGGTCGATGATGATCATCGTGACGCTGAAATACGTCACCATCATTATGCGCGCCGACAACAAGGGCGAGGGCGGAAGCCTGGCCTTGCTGGCCCTCATCAACCGGCAATTGGGCGGGAAGAAGAGATGGACAGCGGGGATAGTCCTTCTCGGCGTCTTCGCGACCGCGCTCTTCTACGGCGATTCCATGATCACCCCGGCGATCTCGGTCTTGTCCGCAGTCGAAGGCCTGACGACCGTCAATGCCGGGCTGCAGCCTTTCGTCATTCCGATCGCAGTCGGAATCCTGATTGGCCTCTTCGCGATCCAGTCGCACGGGACGGCGAGAGTGGGGGCGTTGTTCGGTCCGGTGATGCTGTTCTACTTCACGGTCATCGCCGTGCTCGGCGTGATGCACATCGTCGACCGTCCGCAGGTGATCCTCGCAACGGTCAACCCGGTGCACGTGTTCACGTTTTTTTTCGACGAGCCGCTGCGGGCATTCATTGCGCTCGGCTCGGTCGTCCTCGCGGTGACCGGCGCCGAGGCGCTGTACGCGGACATGGGCCACTTCGGCCGCAAGCCGATCCGTGTTTCGTGGATCTATTTCGTCATGCCCGCGCTGCTGCTCAACTACATGGGGCAGGGCGCGATGCTCATGAACATGGGCGCTGCGCAGGCGATGGAAACGGTCAAGAACCCGTTCTTCTACCTCGCTCCTGACATGCTGCGCCTGCCCCTGGTCCTACTTGCGACCATGGCGACCATCATAGCTAGCCAGGCAGTGATTTCAGGAGCTTTTTCAGTCACCCAGCAAGCCATACAGCTGGGCTTCGTTCCGCGCTTGCGAATCGCGCATACGAGCGAGAGCGCCGCCGGCCAGATCTACATTCCGGTCGTGAACTGGGCGTTGATGACGATGGTCATCCTCCTCGTGATCATGTTCGGCAGCTCGTCGAACCTGGCTGCGGCCTATGGCATCGCTGTTACGGGCGCGATGCTGATCGACGCCGTCCTCATTTCCGTCGTGCTGCTGCAGCTGTGGAATTGGAACCGCTACCTCGCGATCGGTCTCCTAGCGCTCTTCTTCACGGTCGATGGTCTCTACCTCGGCGCGAACCTGCTGAAGATCCCCGCCGGGGGCTGGTTCCCGCTCCTCATCGGGGCGATTGCCTTCACTTTGCTCACCACCTGGGCGAAGGGCCGCCAGCTCCTTTTGGCGCGGATGGACGAAGCCAGCCTGCCCATGGAAATCTTCATCAAGTCGGCGGCTACCAGCGCAACCCGCGTGCCCGGAACCGCGGTCTTCATGACCAGCTCCGCAAGCGGCGTGCCCCATGCGCTTTTGCACAACCTGAAGCACAATAAGGTCCTTCATGAGCGGGTGATCCTGCTAACCGTGAAAATTCAGGACGTGCCTTACGTGTCCGAGGAAAAGCGCGCGGAGACGCAGGATTATTCCGCGGGCTTCTATCGCGTGATCATCCACTACGGCTTCATGGAAGAGGTCAACATTCCGGCCGAGTTGTCGAAGCTCGAAGGCTGCGGACCCGCCTGCAAGATGATGGATACGAGCTTCTTCCTCGCCCGGCAGACGCTGATTGCCTCGTCGCGCCCAGGCATGGCGATCTGGCGCGAGAAGCTTTTCTCCTGGATGCTTCGCAATGCGGAAAGCGCGATGGAGTTCTTCAAGCTGCCGACCAACCGCGTCGTCGAACTGGGAAGCCAGGTCGAAATCTGAACCTCGCGGCTGATCGTGTGTTGCGGCAGCCATGGAAGATCTCATCGGTTGGATGGCAACGATCGCGACGGTTACAGCGGCGTTGGTAACGGCATCGAATCTCGGCTCTCGAATCACCGGTTATGGCTTCGCGGTCTTTACCGTCGGTTCCGTGGCATGGCTGGCGCTGGCTTTCCTGACGAACCAGCCCGCTTTGCTGTGGACGAATATCCTGCTGACAGGCCTGAATCTCTTCGGCGTCTGGCGCTGGCTCGGGCGGCAGTCGCGGATAGAGGAGGGCGCCTCGCTCGCCGCGGAGAAAAGCGAGCGCACTCCCGGGGAAGCCCTGTTCCCGGTCTCGACACTGCTTAAGGCGCCAGTTCAAAGCCATTCCGGAGATGAAGTCGGCAATTGCGTGGACGGCATGGCCGGCTGCTCTAGCGGTCGACTGCACTATGTTGTCGTAGCGAAGGGAGGAGTCGGCGGCGTGGGGGAGACGCTCCATCGGCTGCCTTGGGGTGCGACGAAGGTTGAAGCCGACAGGCTGATCCTTGATTGCGTGGATGAACTGAAGGAAATCACGGGCAAGGAATGGCCGGTCCGCTAATCGTCACTGCCGAATTTGCACCGGAAGATTTCGCCTGGCTCGATGCCTTGCGCCGCCGCCATTATCCCGCTGAACGGAACCAAGTGCTGGCACACTTGACCCTCTTCCACGCCATCGCACCGTCCGCTGAAGACGAATTGCGGCAAATCCTGAAATCCATGGCCGGACGGCCTCCTCCTCGTGCGTGCATCAGAAGCATCGTGAATCTCGGCGGAGGAGTGGCGCTTCGGGTGGCGTCCGAAGAACTTGACGCTATCCGGGCGGAGATCGCCGAGCGACTGCGGGGACTGCTGACCGCTCAGGACTCGGCGGGCTGGTCAGCCCATGTCACGATCCAGAACAAGGCGCCGCCGCGAGAGGCGCGAGCGTTGATAGATGCACTGGGCGATCAATTCTTGCGACGGCCGATCCACATTTCTGGCGTAGGCCTGCACCGCTATTTGGGCGGTCCCTGGGAGACCCTGCGGAAGTTCTCTTTCAGGGGCTAGCTGAGTTCGCCGATTCCGTCGCAGCTGAGATCGAACGCCGCGAGACCTGCTTCGAGAACCGACGCAAGCATCGGCATGTCCATAAGTTCGTCGATCGCGGCGTCGCTTCCGTTCTTGGTAAGGTCGTTGGCTTCCTCCATCGCCTCTTCCCAATCGCCGACGTCGTACGTTCCCTGGCCGACCCAGCAGAATGCGACGACTTCCGCGAGCTGGTCCTCGCCGAGATCTTCGAAGACGGCCTTGAGCTCTTCCTCGACACTGTCGTTGATCGTGTCGTCGAGGACGGAAAGGGTACCTTCCTCTTCGTCGTCGACATTGTCGGCGGTCTCGTTGCCGTCATAGTCCGTTGGCGTTTGGGCCTCGTACTCCCGCGCCCGAAGAATGATCCGGCAAAGCGTTTCGAGCGGGGTCAACGGGTCCATCAAAGTGCCTTTCGATTATGCCGCTTGAACGTGAACGTCCGTAAGCGGTTCCTCGCGTTGACCGACACTGGTCGCGCACTTATATGGCCGCGGCGTCCCGCCTCGCGGGGTCGCGAATACCATGCCTTCCTGGGGCGGAGTAGCTCAGCTGGTTAGAGCAGCGGAATCATAATCCGCGTGTCGGGGTTCAAGTCCCTCCTCCGCTACCACGCCGCGACGGATTCAGTCGCGGCGCTTGCGACCCAGAAGCCCAATCAACCCGACAAGCCCGATCGCTCCCCAAGGGAGTCCGCCACCGGATTTGCGGGCCGGAGCGGGAGCCGGCGCGGGTTCCGGCGCTTCCGTCGTGACGGGCGCAGGGGCCGCAGCCATGTCGTTTCCAGCCATCATCGAATTGTCGGCTGGCATGGCCATGGTCGCGTTCGCGTCGGCCGCATTGGCAGGCGCGGGCTCGTTCTGGGCCATCGCAGGTGCTGATGCCAAAGCGGCGGCCAGCAGGAAGCAAGTCACATTCCGCATCTTCAAACTCCCCTTTAGTCGGCGCTATTCGACTGAGGCCGGGTGGTAACTGTCCTCGCCATGTTCTTTCTTAAGGCCCAGCAGCCCGAGCAGGCCCAACGCTCCGAGCAGATTGAACCAGTCAATCTTCGGCGGGCCGCTACGCAGACGTTCCTGCGTCTCGGTCCGGATACCGGACTCGTTGGTTTCCTGCGCTTGCGCAGCGGGACCGGCCAATGCCGCCGCTACGATCATGCCGAGCATCCACCGTGTTCGCATGGTGCCCTCCTGTGTAAGCGCTGAAAGCAGCGCTAAGGGCGCAATACCACCGTATGCGACTCACTTCCAAGAGTGCGCAATCGAAACGCAAACGCCCGGACCGCGTGGCGATCCGGGCGTCCTGCGTGACGATTGCTCGTCAGCCCCTTGGATGCTTGCTGCGTCCCGCTTTCGCGCGTCGCCTCAAGCTTCCGACATCGGCCCCAAGGGGCAGCCCGCCGGAAGGACTGCAAGTTATGCCGCGGCGCCGTGGCTTGTCACCTGCATAAGCAATGTGCGGCAGGTTTTGGGCACACCCTGTGGCTGCCCGGCAACATCGAGCCGGGGGTCGAGCCCGATTGCGCTCTGTTGCTTAGCGCCCTAGGGCACCGGCTCCACGGTCCTCTGGAGGCATCTGAAGTTGCGCGTTTCCCGCTATTTTTTGCCGGTTCTGAAGGAGAGTCCTTCGGACGCGCAAATCGTCAGCCACAAGCTGATGCTGCGCGCAGGGCTGGTCCGCCAGACGGCGGCGGGGATCTACGCCTGGCTGCCGATCGGGTATCGGGTCCTCAAGAAGATCGAGCAGATCGTCCGCGAAGAGCAGGATCGCGCGGGTGCGATCGAGATGCTGATGCCGACGATCCAGGCGGCGGACCTGTGGCGCGAGAGTGGGCGCTACGACGCTTACGGACCGGAAATGCTGCGGATTCGCGACCGGCACGATCGCGAGATGCTCTACGGGCCCACCAATGAGGAAATGCTCACGGCGATCGTTCGCGACGAGCTGAAGAGCTATCGTGAGCTTCCGCGCACGCTCTACCACATCCAGTGGAAGTTCCGCGACGAAGTCCGCCCGCGTTTCGGCGTGATGCGCGGACGTGAGTTCCTCATGAAGGACGCTTACAGCTTCGATCTTGACGAAGAAGGTGCGCGGCAGAGCTACTACACCCAGCTTCTAGCCTATCTGCGCACCTTCCAGCGCATGGGTATTCAGGCCGTGCCGATGAAAGCTGCGTCGGGCCCGATCGGCGGCGACCTGAGCCACGAGTTTATCGTCTTGGCACCGACGGGCGAGAGCGAGGTCTTTTACGATGCCGCATTCGAAGAGTTCGACTGGCAGCAGTCGGACCTCCAGTATGGCGATGCCGCAGGACTGAAGGCCTTGTTCGATCGCGTTGGCTCGACTTACTCGGCGACCGACGAGACCCACGATGAGGCGCGTTGGGCGACGATTTCCGACGACCGCAAGCGCACCGGACGTGGCATCGAGGTCGGCCACATCTTCTACTTCGGTGACAAATATTCGGCGGCGATGGGACTGAAAGTCTCCGGCACAGACGGGAAGCCGGTCACTCCGATGATGGGGAGCTACGGAGTCGGCGTCTCCCGCCTCGTCGGCGCCATCATCGAGGCGAGCCATGACGATGCGGGCATTATTTGGCCGGAGAGCGTTGCGCCGTGGAAAGTTGGCCTCGTCACGATGCGTCAGGACGACGAGCCCAGCGTGGCGGCCGCGGAAGGCCTGTACACGGACCTCAGGAACGCCGGCATCGAGACCGCCTACGACGACCGCGATGAGCGTGGCGGGGCCAAGCTCGCCACGATGGACCTGATCGGTCTGCCGTGGCAGGTCATCGTCGGTCCCCGCGGAATTGCCGCGGGCACGGTCGAACTCAAGCGCCGTTCATCTGGCGAGAAGCAAGAGCTGAGCGTGGAATCCGCCCTCGCGAGAATGTCCGAATGATCCTCAACCGGTACGAGCGCACGGTCGCTCGCCGATACCTGCTTCCCGGCAAGGGCGAGGGGTTCATCTTCCTCGTCGCTTCAATAAGCCTGTTCGCCGTCGCACTCGGTGTTGCTGCCCTCATCATAGTCATGAGCGTGATGAACGGTTTCCGCGCGGAGCTGTTCGACAAGATCGTCGGCCTCAACGGGCATGCGATCGTGCAAGGCTATGAGGGCCGCCTGACCAATTGGCAGCAGATTTCCGACGAGGCGCGCAAGTTGCCTGGAGTCACCTCGGCAACGCCATTGATCGAGCAGCCTTTGATGGCTTCGGCAAACGGGCGCGTCGAAGGCGTTCTCGTCCGCGGAATGCGGCTTCAGGATATCCGCAACAACCCGGTCATCACCCAGAACGTGAAGTCCGGAAGCATCGCCTCGATCACGCCGGGCAGCAATCGAGTCGCGATCGGATCGCGTCTTGCCGAGACGCTTGGTGCCTATGTCGGAAGCGAGATCAGCCTGATCAGCCCCGAAGGCCGGTCGACGGTTGTCGGGACGGTCCCGCGCATAGTGTCGTACCAGGTCGGAGCGATCTTCGAAGTCGGCGTCTACGACTACGACAAGGCGTTCGTCGTCATGCCGATGCAGGATGCGCAGACATTGCTGATGCTTGGCGATCAGGTCGGCATGGTCGAAATCCAGACGAGCGATCCGGACAAAGCCCGTATCATCCTCGCCCCGCTTGGACCGCTGGTTCAGGGGCGCGGGATCATCGTCGACTGGCAGCAGATGAACTCGGCCTTGTTCGAAGCGCTGGAGATAGAGCGCGTCGCGATGTTCGTCGTCTTGTCGCTGATCGTCCTGGTCGCCGTCTTCAACATCCTGTCATCGCTGATCATGCTGGTGCGCGCCAAGACCCGTGACATCGCCATCCTCCGGACCATGGGGGCGAGCCGGCGAAGCATGATGAAGGTCTTCGTGACCGTCGGAGTTACGATCGGCTCTCTTGGGATCGTGCTCGGGATCATCATCGGGGCCATCTTCCTCTTCTTCCGCCAGGCGGTCGTGGACTTCATCCAACTGATCACGGGGCAGAATCTTTGGGACCCGTCTGTGCGCTTCCTGTCAGAACTGCCATCGAAGACCGATCCATTCGAGGTGACGGCGATCATATTGATCGCGCTGATCCTGTCCTTCCTCGCGACGCTCTATCCGGCATGGAAGGCGGCGAGCACCGACCCGGTGCAGGTGCTTCGCTATGAGTGAACCGGTCCTTTCGACGCGCGGGTTGAAGCGCAGCTTCACGCAGGGCGACGTGACGATCGAGGTGCTCCGTGGAGTCGATCTCGATGTGCAGCCCGGCGAGATTGTGGCGCTGCTCGGCCCGTCGGGGTCTGGGAAGTCGACGCTGCTGCAGGCCGTGGGCCTGCTCGAGGGCGGCTTCGAAGGTTCGATCCGGATCGCGGGTAGGGAGGCCGCGTCGCTCAACGACGAAGGTCGGACGGAGCTTCGCCGAAACGCGCTGGGCTTCGTCTACCAGTTTCACCACCTGCTGCCCGAGTTCAACGCGCGTGAGAATGTCGTCCTTCCGCAGCTAATCCACGGTGCCGAAACCGAGGCTGCCCTGGGTCGCGCGGAGCAATTGCTGACAGCGCTTGGCCTTGGCGCTCGTCTCGATCACCGGCCTTCGAAGCTTTCCGGAGGCGAGCAACAGCGGGTCGCCGTTGCGCGGGCGCTCGCCAACAAGCCGCCGCTCGTCCTCGCCGACGAGCCGACCGGGAACCTTGACGAGGCAACCGCCGATACGGTCCTTGCCGAGTTCCTTGGTCTGGTGCGGGGGAGGGTAGTGCCGCCCTTGTGGCAACCCATAATGAGCGCCTCGCCGCAAAGATGGACCGAGTGGTTCGGCTCCACGAGGGACTGCTTGGATAGTGGAGCCGGAAGACGACGGGCGCGTTAGCGGCCCGATGCAACGCGTAAACCCCACAGTTCTTGCCACAATTGCGCTCGGAGCGCTGGTCCTGCTCATCGTCATCATGATCGTGATGGGCAACCGGTCGAGCGAAGACGATCGCCTGACCGGCAACCAGGTTACGTTATCCAGTGAAGAGCCTTCGGAACGCTGCGGAAGCCAAACGACATACGATCAGATCAAGCGCGAGCTGTTCCGTCAGGCGGCAGCGGCCCGAGGCAGCGACCAGGAGGCGTTTGACAAGATCGCATCCTTTTCGACAGTGCGGATGGAAGCGCCAGTCTTACGCGATGAAAGCGGGGGAAGCGTAACCTGTAACGGCACACTCACGCTCGACCTTCCGCCTGGGGTTGCTGTTGCGGGCGGTCGTCGTTCGCTCGGCGCGGACATTCTCTACACCGTTGATGGCGCTGCGGTGACCGTCTCCAACGCCGATGAGATCATTACGCCCTCACGACGCTCGCACGAACTGCGGACGCGCGCACAAGCGATTTGCTGCCGCCCAACGCAAATGAAGTTGCACCCGCGGAACCGGACAATTCGGTGGAAGTGCTTCCGCCCGTAGAGCAGTCGGAAGGCGCGGACGCTTCGAATGCCGCGACCGTCACTCCGAGCTTCAACTGCTCCAATGCCAAGACGAGCGGCGAAGTGGCGGTCTGCAATGATTACCGGCTTGCGATCCTCGATCGCCGCATGGCGGCGCAGTTCGGAAGCGCAATGTCGGAAGCCGACGCAAAGCAGCGGGGCTTGCTGACCCGCACGCGTGATTCCTTCCTGATCTATCGGGACCGCTGCACGAGCAACGACTGCATCGCCGAGACTTATCGAGGGCGCATGCGCGAAATCCGCGACATCATGCTCGGCAGGTGGACTCCGCAGCATTAGCGTTTCGTCGATTTGGGCTTGTCAGATTTGACGAACTGGGCGCTTCTGCAATCAGTGGAGAAGGGTCCGTGATTCCCATTCGTTACTTGATGATAGCTGGAATTGCGGCCTTGGCGCTTCCGTCAGTTTCGGCGGCCCAGGTTGCGTCCGGTTGCAAGACCCCGCAGCACCGGCAGTTCGATTTCTGGGTCGGCACATGGGATGTTTTTCCAACCGGGCAGGACAGGTTGGTCGCGCGAAGCGTAGTCGAGAACCTCTACGGCGGGTGCGTCATTCGCGAGAACTGGACGCCGCTGACTGGGACAGCCGGTGGAAGCCTCAACACATACGACCCGGAAGACGGTCATTGGCACCAGGTCTGGATGGACGCAGCGAATGCGCGGGTCTTGTTCGAAGGAGACCTGGTGGACGGAAAGATGGTGCTGACCGGTTCCTGGAAGGGCGCTCGCAAACCGGGAGAAGAGAGCCTGGTCCGAATGACGTACAGCCGCCTAGAAGGTGGGGCGGTGCGTCAACAAGGCCAAATCTCGACCAACAAAGGCGTGACCTGGCAGCCATTTTTCGACTTCACATATAAGCCCGTCGCAATTCCCAAATAATCTGTGGAAAGCGGGGCTGCGAGCCTTCCAATCGTGCCGCGGAGCGCCATAGTTCGAGTGTGACTCAGCCGTACGTTCCGCTTCGCATCTTTTCCTCCTTCACGATGCTGGAAGGGCGATGGAGCCGAAAGTCATCGCGGAGCGCGCCGCGAAGCTGGGCTTCCCGGCCGTCGCGCTGACTGATCGCAACGGGCTCTATGCGGCCATGGCGTTTACAGAAGCCTGCGTAGCAAAGGGTGTACAGCCTATTGTTGGCGCAATGCTCGCTGTCGCCCGACCGTCCCAGATGGGAAGCGCGGTCGATTGGTTGGTCCTGCTGGCGAAGGACGAGCAGGGTTATTCGAACCTCTGCCACCTGGTTTCGTCGGCCCATCTCGATCGCCCGGTCGAACTCGATCCGCACGTGCCCTTCTCGGCTCTGGAAGCGATGAGCGATGGCCTCATCGCAATGACCGCAGGCTCGGAAGGCGCGCTCGCCCGGCTTCTGTCGGAAAACCAGAAGGGCAAGGCAGCGACCTATCTCGATCGCCTGCACGCATGCTTTACCGATCGGCTATATGTGGAAATCATCCGCCGGAACGATCCGGTCGAGGAAGCGTCCGAGGAAGCACTGATCGAGCTTGCCTACGAACGGGACCTCCCGCTCATCGCAACCAATCCAGCCGCCTATTCCGATCCAAGCTTCCACGCCGCCCACGATGCCATGCTCTGCATCGCCCAGTCGGCCTACATCGAGAGCAACGATCGCCACACGTCCTCGCCGGAAGCCTGGCTCAAGGATTCAGCGGCGATGGCCGAGCTGTTCGTCGACCTGCCCGAGGCCTTGGCGAACACGGCGATTGTAGCTCAGCGTTGTTCTGTCGGCGCTCCGAAGCGTAGGCCTATCCTGCCGCGGCTGTCGGATCACGAGGACGAGCAACTTCGGGCTGACGCGCATGCGGGCCTCGATTCGCGACTGACGGGCCGGACCGACGAGGAGAAGGAAAGCTACCGCGAACGGCTCGATTTCGAGATCGACGTCATCACCCGCATGGGGTTCGCGGGCTACTTCCTGATCGTCGCCGATTTCATCAAATGGGCGAAGGCGCACGACATCCCGGTGGGGCCGGGCCGTGGCTCTGGCGCGGGCTCGGTGGTCGCGTGGGCGCTTACGATTACCGACCTCGACCCGCTCGCGCTGAACCTGCTGTTCGAGCGATTCCTCAATCCTGAACGCGTCTCGATGCCGGACTTCGACATCGACTTCTGCGAAACACGGCGCGACGAGGTGATCTCCTACGTCCAGCAGAAGTACGGTCGCGATAGGGTCGCGCAGATCATCACTTTCGGGCGACTGAAGGCGCGCGCGGTGCTCAAGGATACGGGGCGCGTGCTCCAGATGAGCTACGGCCATGTCGACCGGATCGCGAAGATGATCCCGAACCATCCGACCGACCCGTGGACCCTAGAACGGTCGTTGAACGGCGTCTCGGAGCTGGCGGCCGAGTACAAAGGCGATTCCGACGTACGCCGCCTCATCGATCTTGCGATGAAACTGGAGGGCCTGCCACGCCACGCCTCCACTCACGCTGCGGGTGTGGTGATCGGCGACCGGCGCCTCGACGACCTTGTCCCGATGTATCGCGATCCCCGGTCGGACATGCCGGTCACGCAGTTCGACATGAAATATGTCGAGGCTGCGGGCCTGGTGAAGTTCGACTTCCTCGGTCTCAAGACATTGTCCGTCCTCAAGGAGGCCGAGCGGCTGCTCGGCGAGCAGGGCGTGAGCGTCAATTTCTCGGCGCTCACCTGGGACGATGAAGAGGTCTACGAGCTCCTCCAGCGGGGCGACACCGTCGGCGTTTTCCAGCTGGAATCGGAGGGCATGCGCCGGACGCTCGCGGCCGTCCGCCCGACAAGCTTCGGCGACATCATCGCGCTCGTGTCGCTCTACCGGCCCGGCCCGATGGATAACATTCCGCTATTCGGGGACCGCAAGAACGGGCGCGCGGCGATCGAATATCCGCACGCGATGCTCGAGGAGGTGCTCAAGGAAACGTACGGCATCTTCGTCTATCAGGAACAGGTCATGCAGGCGGCGCAGGTGCTCGCTGGCTATTCGCTCGGCGAAGCGGATCTCCTGCGCCGTGCCATGGGCAAGAAGATCCAGTCGGAGATGGACGCGCAGCGCGCCCGCTTCGTCGAAGGCTGTGCTTCGCACAACATCACGTCGGCGAAGGCATCGGAATTGTTCGACTTGATCGACAAGTTCGCAGGCTACGGCTTCAACAAGTCGCACGCCGCCGCATACGCGCTGGTCGCCTATCATACGGGCTGGCTGAAGGCGCATCACAGACCCGAATTCTACGCGGCGTCGATGAGCTTCGACATGACGCAGACGGACAAGCTCGCGCTGTTCGTCGAAGACATGCGTCGAGGCGAAGTCGAGTGCTTGCCGCCTTGCATCAACGCGAGCGAGGCCGCCTTCTCCGTCGCGGACGGCAAGGTCCGCTACGCCCTCGGCGCGCTCAAGGGCGTCGGCGAAAAGGCCATGGAAGCGCTGGTGGCCGAGCGCGAGGAGAGGGGCCGTTCAAGTCGCTGGACGATTTCGCGGAACGCATCGATCCGCGCCTTCTCAATCGCCGGCAGATCGAGAGCCTTGCGGCCGCTGGCGCATTCGACGCCATCGCTCCTGACCGCGCGGCCGTCTTTGCATCTGCCGAGACCATCCTTGCTCACGCGGCTAGCGCCGCGGAACAGCGCACGAGCGGTCAGCACGGTTTGTTCGGAGGCAGCCAGGCCTCGGTCGCCCCGATCCGACTCGCCAAGGTCGAGCAATGGTCGCTTGCGCAGCGAATGGCGGCCGAGCGGGATTCCTTCGGCTTTTACTTCTCCGCCCATCCCGTCGACGCGCACCGCCACCTGCTGGAAGCGAACAAGGCGAAGACCTTTGCGCAGCTCGCCGATATCCCGATGCCGGCGGAAGGTCGCGCGGGCGCGGTCATGGCGGGCCTCGTCGAGGAAGCGCGCTGGCGGACGTCTGCGAAGGGCCGCCGCTACCTCATGGCCACTTTGAGCGACTCGTCCGGCCAGTTCCAGGCCAGCATTTTTGACGATGAAGCCAGCGCCGCCATCGAGGCTGCAGCCCGCGCCGGAACGTGCGGCCTACTGACGGTAGAACTCGACAAGCGTCCCGGAGACGAAATTCCTCGGGTGGCGATCAAGCGATTCCAGCCGCTGGAGGGTCTTGCCAAGCGGACTCGTCTGCAGATGGAAGTGCGGGTCTCTTCGCCCCTGCTAGTGCCTGCGATCGCGCATGAGCTTGCCGGAGCGCATGGCGGAGGCGGAGTCGTTCGCCTGCTGCTCCCTCTTTCAAAGGGCGGAGAAGCAGTGGTGATCGCTGGCCGCGATTTCGCGCTCGACGCCGAGCTCCAGGCACGCATCCAGCGAATTACCGGCGAGGGGAGTGTCGACCTTTCCGTTCAGGAACCGCCGAGACTCGCCCTCGTCGGCTAGTCTTCACGCCATCCAGAAACCGTCGGCGTTCACCAGGCCGGTAACCTTGGCGTTCTGCTCGTCAGTCATGCTCTGCTTGAAGGATGGAAAGACCTCTTCTTCCTCCATGTGCGCATGCTTGGAAACCAGTGCTCGGAACTCCCGGACCTTTTCAAGCCAGTTCGGAGCCTCGGGCCCCATGTTCTTCAGTTCGTAAATGAAAGTCTTGATGTAGCCGTGCTCGCCTTCGAGTTCGTCCGCATTGACAGCCATGTTCGCCTCGCGGAGCGCCGGATAGACGACCATCTCTTCCTGGTGCGCATGTTTGTCGAGCGCATGGGTAAGCTTCATTAGAAGCATGCTGCGCTTCCAGGTCTGCGTTTCGTCGGTTTCGAGCATCTTGTCGAAGATGCCGAGCGCCACCTCATGTTCCGCGGCGAGGATCTGGTCCCAATCGCCGGCAGCCGCTTCAAGGCCCTGCATCAGGAACTTGCGGCCGTAGTTGGCTGCAAAGCCGATCGCTGCACCGGCGAATGCAGCGCCCAGCAGTGGGCCAGCGTTGTCGGTCCATGAAAAGGCGCTTCGGTTGATGGCGGTGCGATTTCTCGACTGGGTCCGGCCGTTCTCGCTTCCACCCGATCCGCCGCTTGCGGAACGATTGCTGGATGAGGATCGACTCTGAGTACGTGTAGCCATCACATGTCCTCCGTTTTGGGTTCGCGGCATGAACGGAGGGCTACAGCCCGGCGTTCCTCTGCCGAACGCAAAAGGCCAGGCGATCAACGAATTAAGCTACTGACCGACCGGCGGAGGCGGGGCTTCCACGTTCCCTGGCTCGGGAGGCGTCGCCTGGTTTGCCACGGACTGCGTTTCTGAAGCCGGTGAGAGCTGGTTTGTGGCCAGGGGCTCTTGCGACTCAGGTGGCAGTTCGTCGACCGCTTCATTTAGCGGAGGAAGCGGCTTCGCGCTCTCGAATTCCTCGCCCGGAAGTTGCTTCTGCGGCTTCGCGGTGGCCGGCGGCGTCTTTTCCTTCGGTGGTATGATGTCCTGATAAACGCAGGCGTCGAGGCCATCGCGTGCGACGATGCTGATCCGTGAGCTTATCGAATTCCCGTAGCGTCTGGTGAAGCCCTTTGGAGCGACCGCGCCGCGCTTCTTCGGCAGCGGAAGGACGGCCGCGATCCGTGCAGCCTCGGTCCGGCTCATCGCGCTAGCGTCATGATCGAAGTAGCGCTGCGACCCCGCGTTAACTCCGTAGGTGCCGATCCCGGTCTCGGCGAGGTTGAGATAGACCTCCATGATCCGGCGCTTTGGCCAGAGATTTTCCATCAGCAGCGTGAACCAAGCTTCCAGGCCTTTGCGGAAATAGCCGCCGCCCTGCCAGAGGAAGGCGTTCTTCGCGGTCTGTTGGCTGATCGTCGAGCCGCCCGAATCCGGCCCCCGGATGCGTTGCGTTTCATAGCATCTTCAATGGCTTCGACGTCGAACCCATTATGCGAACAGAACTTGCTGTCTTCAGCACCGATAGCTGCGCGAACCATGTCGCGGTCAATCTCTTCGATGCTCATCCAGTCGCGAGTGGCGCCGCGACCTGCGACCAGGTCGCCGAGCATGGTGGCCGTGATCGGCGGGTTCACGAACCGGTAGGCGAGAACCCAAAGCACCGAGCCGATCACGAAAATCAGCACCAGTTTGACGATGAATCCGACAATGCGTCCGAACGGGGAGCGCTTGCTCGTACGCCTGCGCTTGTAGCGGGGAATATTCGACTTCGGTCGTCTCGCCATTTGCAGCGCCTAGCGGGCGTCCGAGCGCGCCTCAAGCTTGGACAACAACGTCAGGGTTCCCGGATCTTTGGGGCGGTACTTCAGTGCCGCTGCGGCTTCGCGGCGCGCCCAGCCACGTCATTCTGCTGCAACAAGGCGAGCGCCAAGTCCCGGCGAACCGGATAGTGCCATGCTGGAGGGTCCGAGACAGACGAGAAATCGTTGCTTTCCTGCATTTCTGCGGCTTGCGCGAAAGCAATTTCCGCTTCGTCGGGGCGGCCCGCCATCATCGCTGCCCGGCCGGCGAGGACATTCCGGGCGATGTACGTCATTGTTTGCGCCTGGAGCGAGCCGTCATCCTTGCTTAGCTCTCCGGAGACGCCACGGATCGCGGCCGCTTCCTTGCGGAGACCATCAATGTTGTTCAGCTTGGCGAATGCCTCGCCACGCGCGTAATGCCAGGCCGCGTTGAGGAAAGGTAGCTTGGGCTCTGGCAAGGCCAGGACCTCCTTTGGCTCGGCAAAGCGCGCCAGTGCGTAATAGCCGTTGCCCGAGATCATTTGGCTGTACGGCCCACCTTCCTTCTGGACTTGCGCCCGGGCGACCAGTGGTCTGCCCAACCGCAGTCCGATATCCGCATCGCCCGCCTCGAGCGCTCCTCCAAGCCCGAATGTCACGTTGTGCGAGTGATAGGGCAGTCCCCACACGCCAGCAGGCTCGGGCAGGCCGAGTCTCTTGGCATTGTCGATTCCGATCTCGACGGCGCGCATGTTTGCCTTGGCCGCATCCTCGTATCGGCCGACCCAGTAATAGGTGTGCGAGGGCATGTGGACGAGATGACTGGCGTTCGGTGCCAGAGCTGCAAGCTTGTCCGCATAAGGCTCCGCCAGCTCCGGGTGCCCGGCAATTTCGGTCGCGTGAATGTAGAAATGGATTGCCGGGGTATCGTCCGGTTTGCGCTTCAGGACTCCTTCGAGAAGCGGGATCGCCAGCCCGGCATTGAGCTTCCAGTCTTCGTCGGTCTCGGCGTGCGTCATCAGCCAGGCGTCCGCGGCGATCACCGCGATTTCATTGTCGTCCGGGTATTTGCTCGCGAGCGCGGCCATCGCCTTTGCGAAATGGAGGTCGCCATCCTTGCCGCCGCCACCATTCTTGTATCGCAGTTGCAGAGCATGAATGAGCGCTCTCTCGCGCTCGGTGCCGTGGTCCTTCGCGAGTTCGGCGGCCTTGTCGGCCAATTCCTTAAGCTTCGCGACCTCGTCCTCGGTCTTGTTGAAGTTGATCGTCGGCCCGTCGGCCCATGCCTCACCCCACAGGCACATCGCGCACTTCGGGTCGAGCTGCACCGCTTCCTGCATCGCCTCGACCGCAGCCTTGTGCGCGAAGGCATGGGCGAGCTGCATTCCGTTGTCGAAGAAGGCTTGCGCCTGGCGATTAGCCGTTGAGATCGGAAAGCCTCCGGAGCCGTAACCTTCCAGCAGGACAGTCTGTTTGGCCGTTGCTTCTTTCATGGAATGGCCCTGGTGTATGTCCATCTGGGCAAGGGCCGGCGCCGAGGCAGCCGTCAGGAACGCGAGCGCGTAATATCTCATCGAGCAAATCTCCCGCGGGAAAGCTAGCACTCGGCAGTGCGCTGTCTAGCGGCGGCTCCTTGCCGCAGTGCAGCAGCCCATTTACATGCCGCTCAACATGACCTCGACGAACGACATCCGCCGCTCCTTCCTCGACTATTTCGAGAAGAACGGACACGCGCGAGTGCCCTCGGCGCCGCTGGTGCCGCAGAACGACCCCACGCTGATGTTCGTCAACGCGGGCATGGTGCCGTTCAAAAACGTCTTCACGGGGCTGGAGACCAAGCCGTACTCGACCGCGAGCAGTTCCCAGAAGTGCGTCCGCGCCGGCGGTAAGCACAACGATCTCGACAATGTCGGCTACACGGCCCGGCACCACACTTTCTTCGAGATGCTCGGGAATTTCTCGTTCGGCGATTATTTCAAGGATCGCGCAATCGAGCTCGCGTGGAACCTGATCACCAGGGAATGGGGAATAAGTGCAGACCGGTTGACCGCGACGGTCTATCACACCGACGACGAAGCCTTCGACCTTTGGAAGAAGATCTCCGGCCTCCCGGACAGCCGGATCATCCGCATTCCGACCAAGGACAACTTCTGGGCCATGGGCGACGATGGTCCTTGCGGTCCCTGTTCCGAGATCTTCTACGACCATGGCGATCACATCGCGGGTGGACCCCCGGGCAGCCCTGACGAGGACGGCGATCGCTTCGTCGAGATCTGGAACCTCGTCTTCATGCAGTTCGAGCAGGCGGCGGGGAGATCGTTTCGGAGTTGCCGAAGAAGAGCATCGACACCGGCATGGGCTTGGAGCGCGTATCTGCGGTGCTTCAGGGTGTGCATGACAATTACGATACGGACATGTTCCGTGCGTTGATCGAGGCCAGCGAAGAGCTGACGAAGACGCGGGCCGAGGGGACCGGCAGGCGAGCCATCGGGTGATCGCCGATCATCTTCGCGCTTCGGGCTTCCTGGTGGCCGACGGCGTCCTGCCGGCGAACGAGGGCAGGGGCTACGTCCTTCGCCGCATCATGCGCCGAGCGATGCGCCATGCGCACCTGCTTGGCTCCAAGGAGCCGCTGATGCATCGGCTCGTTCCGGCGCTCGTCGCGGAAATGGGCGCTGCCTACCCGGAACTAGTCCGTGCGCAGCCACTTATCGAGGCGACCCTGGCACAGGAAGAGACGCGTTTTCGTCAGACTCTGGCGAACGGCTTGCGCCTTCTCGACGAGGCGACGGGAGACCTTGCCGAGGGTGGCACGCTCCCGGGCGAGACCGCGTTCAAGCTCTACGACACTTACGGCTTCCCTTACGACCTCACAGTGGATGCGCTGCGTGCCCGCGGGCTGGGCGTGGATCGCCAGGGCTTTGACACGGCCATGGCGCAGCAGAAAGCGGCCGCCCGTGCCGCCTGGAGGGGCTCGGGCGATCGCGCTTCAGATGATCTCTGGTTCGACATTGCCGAGGAGTTCGGAAGCACTGAGTTCACCGGCTATTCCGGCGACGAAGGCGAGGGCGTTGTCCTGACGATCGTTAAGGACGGCAAGCGCGTTGAAAGCGCCGAGATCGGTGAAACGGTGGATTTGGTTCCCAATCAGACGCCCTTCTACGGCGAGAGTGGCGGGCAAATCGGCGACACCGGAAAACTAACCACACTCAAAGGCTTCCAGGGCGAAGTTAAGGATACAATTAAGCCTCTAGGACGTCTTCATGTGTTGCGAACCAGGGTTGCCGCAGGCGAACTGACGGTCGGAGAGACAATCCACCAATCGGTGGACGCTGATCGCCGCAATCGCGTGCGCGCCAACCATAGCGCGACGCACCTGCTTCATGCGGCACTGCGCCACCGGCTCGGAACTCACGTGACGCAGAAGGGTAGCCTGGTCGCGCCGGATTACTTCCGGTTCGACTTTTCGCATCCCAAGGCGCTGTCACGTGATGAGATCGAGCAGGTCGAGGCCGATGTGAATGCACAGATTCGCGGGAATGAGGCGGTCACGACGCGTCTGATGACTCCGGATAAAGCGATCGAGGCCGGGGCCATGGCCTTGTTTGGTGAGAAGTACGGCGACGAGGTCCGGGTTCTCTCCATGGGCCGCACTCCGGAGGCCGATTATTCGGTCGAGCTCTGCGGTGGCACGCATGTTCGGGCGCTGGGTGATATCCAGCTGTTCAAGATCATCAGCGAGAGCGCCGTCTCATCCGGCGTTCGCCGTATCGAAGCCCTGACGGGCGAGGCCGCTAGGCAGTGGCTTGTCGGTCGTGACGCCAAGCTTCGCGAGGCAGCGGCCACGCTGAAATCGTCTCCGGACGAAGTGCCCGCGCGCATAGCGTCGCTGGTCGAGGATCGACGGCGCCTCGAGCGCGAACTCGCCGATGCGAAGAAGGCGCTGGCAATGGGCGGCGGCTCAGCCAAGTCCGACGAGGCCGGTCCAGAGCAGGTGAACGGCCACAAGTTCCTCGGCCAGGTGGTGGACGGACTGAATCCCAAGGACTTGCGCTCGACTGTTGATGCGATGAAGCAGCGCATCGGCTCGGGCGTCGCGGCTCTCGTGGCTGTCAACGAAGGCCGTGCCAGTGTTGCCGTGGGAGTCACCGACGATCTAGCCGGCCACATCAGTGCCGTTGACCTGGTAAAGGCCGCCGTTGAAGCACTCGGCGGGCAGGGTGGCGGCGGCCGTCCCGACATGGCCCAAGGAGGCGGCCCGGAGGGCTCAAGGGCCAAGGAGGCGATCGAGGCGGTGAGGGACGCGCTGGAGAAGGTTGCAGCGTGATCGACACCGCAGCCAGCGAACCGCTTACGCTCGACGGTTCGTGCCACTGCGGCGCGGTGAAGTTCACAACGACACTGCCGTTCGGTTTTTCTTCCGCGAGGCGCTGCACCTGCAGTATCTGCCGGATGCGCGGCGCGATCGCGGTGACGTCAACGGACGAGCATTTCCGGATCACCGAGGGTGAGGAGAAGCTCGCGACCTATCGCTTCAACACGAAGACTGCCGAGCATCACTTCTGCACCACCTGCGGGATCTACACGCACCACAAGCGGCGCTCGAGCCCAGACCAGCTCGGGGTCAATGTGGCTTGCCTCGAAGGTGTCTCGCCATTCGATTTTGCCGAGGTAGTGGTCTTCGACGGGCAACGGCATCCTGGCGATAATCCGGAGCACAGGACCTACACGGCGGGCGTGCTCCGCTTCGAGCCGGTGTCGGAAGCCTAACCGGCATCACGTAGCCGCCGGCGGCCGAGACGTGGTTCCGCTTCCATTTCCGCCTGGGCCATGATCTCGGAGCGAAGTTCCGACCGTTTCTCGTGGATGCTGGCGATCACCGGTCCCATCGCCACGCCGATGTCGACAAGCACGGCTTCGGAGAGCTGAAGCGAGGCCTCCAGCGTTTCGGGCACTGCATCGGTCACGCCGGCCTCGTAGAGCTTGGCCGCATGATCCGTGTCCCTTGCTCGGGCTATGATGGCCAGCTGCGGGAACGAGTTTCGGAGGCGGCGGGCGAGGCGCGCCACGAGCACCGGATCGTCCATGGTCAGCACGAGCGCCGCCGCGTGGCCGAGGTGGAGCTTTTCGACCAGCTCGCTTCGGGCGACATCACCGAACAGGATCGTATAGCCTCCTTCTCGTGAGGCCATGACATTGTCGATGTCGCTGTCGACCGCGAGATAGGGGCGTCCGTGCTCGCGCAGCATGTCGGCGACCATTCTGCCGACCCGGCCGAACCCGAAGATGATCGTGCGACCCTTTGCGGCTTCATTGTCAGGCATATCCATCGCCTGCGGATCGACCCGTCTTGCCGCGAGACGACCGAGTTTTGCGAGCAAGGGGTTATGGTGAGTCCGACGGCCGTCGCCGCCTGCCAGAAGGTTGCCGTATCCTGTGCGACAACGCCGGTTGCGGCGGCTGCTCCGAGGAGGATGAGCGTCGTTTCCGACGGTGAAGCCATCAGGAGGCCGGTTTCCGCCGCGACGCCCTCTCGCGAGCCACTGAGGCGAAGCAATGTGCCGGTGACCAGCGCTTTGACCAACAGTACACCTGCCAGCGCCACGAGCAGCTCCGGCCAGATTTGAGCCAGCTGGCGGAAATCAATGCGCATACCGACGGTGATCAGGAAGATGCCGAGAGCGAGGCCGCGGAATGGCGCGGTCACCACTTCGACCTCGCTTCGATATTCGGTTTCGGCGATCAGGACGCCTGCGATGAGCGCGCCGAGAATCGGCGAAAGGCCGACGGCGCCCGTCGCGATGCTGGCGAGAATGACGACCAACAAGCTGACGGCGAGGAAGAGTTCAGGGCTCTTGGTGCGCGCTGCCTGTGCAAAAAGCGCCGGAAGGACCAGCCGTCCAATCAGCAAGAGGCCCGCGATGACGAGTGCGCCCTTCCAAACAACATCCACCAGTCCGGAAGCTGCGCCGGCTGCGGCTGTTCCGAAGAGGAACAGCAAGGGACGAGGGCGAGGTCCTCGAACAGCAGCATGGCGAGCGCCGCGCGCCCGACTGGGCTGGTCGTCCCGGCGATCGGCAAGACCAGTGCTGTTGATGACATGGCCAGCGCAAACCCAAGGGAGGCAGCGCTCGCCGCGGGCTGACCCATCACGTACAAAGCTCCGCCGATCAGGACGGCGCTACCGATCAGCTCCGCGGCGCCGATGCCAAACACCATCTTCCGCATGGCGACCAGTCGCCTGAAACTCAGTTCAAGCCCGATCGCGAACAGGAGGAGGATAATGCCCAGTTCCGCGAACGGATCGATCGCTTCGGGAGTGGAAATAGTAAGGTAATTCAGCCACGGGATTTCGTCGGTCAGCCCACCCAAACCGGCGGGACCGACGATCATTCCGACCATGATGAACCCGATGACCGGCGTGATGCGGAGTCGGGCGAAGGCCGGGATGACGATTCCGGCCGCACCCAGGATGACTAAGGCATCACTGTAACCGGAAGTGCCGAATTCGCCTGCCATGCCGGCTTTAGAGCAGGTGCCCGAGAATCTGTCACCCTGCCGGGTAGCGCTGACTTGAGCGCGCAAGGGCTGTAAGCGCGACCGCATGACGTCAGAGCGTGATGCAGACCTAATCGTCGTCGGCGGAGGGCCGGCGGGCGTGATGGCGGGTCTGCTCTTCGCCCGCGCGGGCTGCAATGTCCGCATTTTCGAGAAGCATGCGGATTTCTTCCGCGATTTTCGTGGAGACACCGTCCACCCGTCGACGATGGAGATCCTCGACCAACTCGGGATGCTTCAGCGATTTCTTCATCGGCCACACAACAAAGTCGATCGGGCGGAACTGCGCCTCGCCGGGCGGGAGTGGACGATCGGCGATCTGTCGCACCTCCACACCCCGGCGCCGTTCATTGCAATGATGCCGCAGTGGGAGTTCCTCGATTTCTTGCGAGTCGAGGGGAAAGCCTTCCCCGGGTTTTATATCGAGATGGAGTCTCCTGTTGAGAGCTTCATCGAAAAAGAAGGCAAGGTCCTCGGTGTCCGGATGAAGGACGGGCGCGACGTCATCGCTCCACTAACGATCGCTGCCGATGGGCGGGATTCGATCGTTCGCGGAAAGCTTCCGCTGGAGGATCTTGGGGCGCCGATGGATGTCTTCTGGTTTCGTGTCGCCAAGCCGAGGCAGGAGATAGGAGGACTCCGCGGGAACGTCGAACGGGGCAGGCTTCTCGTGATGATCGATCGCGGCGATTATTGGCAATGCGCCTTCCTGATCCCGAAGGGTGCTGCCGAGGCCTACCAAAAGCGAGGAATCGACGCGATCCGGGAGGAAGTAGCCGCAGCCGCCCCATCGGACCTTGACCTGGCAGAGCTCGACGAGATTTCCGACCTTCACCTGCTGACCGTGAAGCTCGACAGGCTGACGACCTGGCACAAGCCGGGCCTGCTCGCCATCGGCGATGCAGCTCACGCGATGTCGCCAATCGGCGGAATTGGCATCAACCTGGCGGTTCAGGACGCTGTAGCGGCGGCAAACGCGCTTGCTGGACCCTTGGCCAGTGGAGAAAGTCTGGATCCGCTGCTTGCCAGGGTGCAGGAGCGCCGAATGTTTCCGACCCGCGTCATCCAGGGCGGACAGAAGCTAGCGCAGGACCGAATCATCGGCCGCCTGCTTCAGGGCACAGAGCCCATTCGTCAGGCGCCTTTGATTATTCGGCTGTTCGATCGCTTTCCGTTGCTCCGGCGCATTCCGGGTCGGATCGTCGGGCTCGGCGTCAGGCGCGAGCGGGTTCAGTCGCCTGCGGCGCCTTCTCCCACGAAGCCATAGTCGTCTCTAGGTTCCTCACGATCGTGTCGAAGAACTGCTCGGTCGTCATCCACGGCTGATCCGGGCCGACGAGGATCGCGAGGTCCTTGGTCATGTGACCGGCCTCCACCGTATCGATGCAGACTCGCTCGAGCGTCTCTGCGAAGCGGACCACGTCCGGGGTTTCGTCCAACTTGCCGCGGAACTTGAGGCCGCCCGTCCAGGCGAAGATCGACGCGATCGGGTTGGTCGAGGTCGCCTTGCCTTGCTGGTGCATGCGGTAGTGGCGGGTAACCGTGCCGTGGGCTGCTTCCGCCTCGACCGTCTTGCCGTCCGGAGTCATTAGGATCGAGGTCATGAGGCCCAATGAACCGAAGCCCTGCGCGACCTGGTCCGACTGGACGTCGCCGTCGTAGTTCTTGCAGGCCCAGATGAACTTGCCGCTCCACTTGAGAGCAGAGGCGACCATGTCGTCGATCAGGCGGTGTTGGTACTCGATGCCAATTTCATCGAACTTAGCCTTGAATTCGCTATCGAAAATCTCCTGGAAGATGTCCTTGAAGCGACCGTCATAGGCCTTGAGGATCGTGTTCTTCGTCGACAGGTAGACCGGCCACTTACGGTTGATGCCGTAGTTGAAGCAGGCTCGGGCGAAGTCGCGGATGGACTCGTCTAGGTTGTACATGCCCATGGCGACGCCGGCGCTCGGGAAGTCGAAGACCTCGTATTCAAGCTTGTCGCCGCTGTTGCCTTCCCACTTGATCGTGAGCTTGCCGGGGCCAGGGACCAGGAAATCGGTCGCCTTGTATTGGTCACCGAATGCGTGACGGCCGATCACGATCGGGTCGGTCCAGCCCGGGATGATCCTCGGCACGTTGGCGATGACGATCGGCTCACGGAATACGACGCCGCCTAGGATGTTGCGGATGGTGCCGTTGGGCGACTTCCACATCTTCTTAAGGCTGAACTCCTCGACCCGGGCTTCGTCAGGAGTGATCGTGGCGCATTTCACGCCGACGCCGTGCTTCTTGATCGCTTCGGCGGCGTCGACGGTGATCTTGTCCTCGGTCTCGTCGCGCTTCTCGATGCCAAGGTCGTAGTAGAGCAGGTCGACGTCGAGAAAAGGCAGGATCAGCCGTTCGCGGATCCACTGCCAGATGATGCGGGTCATCTCGTCGCCGTCGAGCTCGACGACCGGGTTCTTCACCTTGATCTTGGTCATTATTGTCCTGCTTTTCCGGGTTTGGCGGGGCATTAGGACGCGGCCCGCGATCAGGCAACCGCAGCGTTGTGCAGCCGGGGAGCCGCGCTTAAGGGAGTGCGCATGCCTTCTCTGGACAAGCCTAATGGCGCCCTGACCACCCCAACCACCGTCAAATGGCGCTTCCCTTCAACCCACCCTGAAGGGCGCAAGTTCGCCGCCGGTTCGGCAGCGCTGACGCTATTCGCTTTCCTGCTCGGATGGCAGTTCATCGCATGGCTGCTGGTCGGCCTGACGGTCTGGATCTTCGCTTTCTTTCGCGACCCGATCCGAACCACGCCTCGCGGCGATAATATCGTAATCGCACCGGCGGACGGCCTCATCACGATGATCAGCAGGGTGCCCACGCCGCCAGAACTCGCTGGCGCGGACGGCCTCGACGGCGCGGAATACACGCGCGTATCGATCTTCATGAGCGTCTTCGACGTGCACATTAATCGCTCGCCGGTCGGCGGGCGCGTCCGCAAGGTTGCCTATATCCCCGGCAAGTTCGTGAATGCCGATCTGGACAAGGCCAGCGAGGACAATGAGCGACAGCATGTCGTCGTCGAGACCGCAGCGGGCGTCCGCATCGGTTTCACGCAGATCGCCGGGCTGGTTGCACGCCGGATCCTGACTTTCGTTCGCGAAGGCGACCAGGTCGAAGCGGGCGAGAGGGTAGGGCTGATCCGCTTCGGAAGCCGCGTCGACGTCTACTTGCCTGCGGGTACGGGGCCTCGGGTCCTGCTCGGACAGAGGGCGATTGCGGGTGAGACGGTGATCGCCGAACTCGGAGCTCAGCCGGACTTGATCGGGTTCAGCCAGTGATGGACGAGCCCGAGCAACGCCTGCGGCACGGTATTCCATTCCGTGCGATGATCCCCAACGCGATCACTCTGCTGGCCCTGTGCTTCGGACTGACCGGAGTCAGCTTCGCGATCGGCGCTGAATGGGAGAAGGCCCTGGCCGCAGTCGTGTTCGCCGGCGTGCTGGATGGGCTTGACGGCCGCATTGCCCGGCTGTTGAGGGCTCAGAGCAGGTTCGGTGCGGAGTTGGACTCGCTCAGCGACAATATCGCCTTCGGGACTGCTCCGGCGCTGATCCTGTTTCTCTGGTCGCTTCAGACGGCACCAAGATTCGGATGGATCGCTGCGCTCGCTTTGGCGGTTTGTTGCGCTCTTCGGCTCGCCCGGTTCAATGCTCGAATCGATGCCACCGAGCAGCCGCACAAGTCCGCCGGCTTCAATACAGGGGTTCCTGCTCCCGCCGGGGCAGGGTTGGCTTTCGTCCCAATCTTTCTCTGGTTGATCACGGGCGACGAGGTGTTCCGCCGCTGGGAGCCGGTGATGGCGTGGACGCTCTTCATCGCGGCGCTGATGATCTCGAGCCTTCCAACCTACAGCTGGTCGTCGATCCGAATTCGAAGTGGCTGGCGTTTGTTTGCGCTTGCGGGCGTCGCGCTGCTCGGCGCCGCCCTGATCCGCGCGCCATGGGTCACGCTTTTGATCGTCGCACTACTGTATCTGGCTATGCTGCCGTTTGCCTTCGCGTCGTATCAGCGGGTCAGGCGGCGGCGCGCAATTGCGGCTGCGCCCGCATCGGCTTCCGCTTCGCAATCCGCGCGCGAGCCGGTCGCGACCGAATAACCAGAGACGTTCCACGGACGGCTGGTGTTTCGCCACGCAGGGCCGCGGCGATGCGCGACCCGGTGCGTACGAACATTTCGGTGAAAACGGCTGCGGTCAGCCAGAGTGCCGACAGGAAAGCCAAGGTAGCGAGCGGTGCAAGCATGAGCGACGTCCCTTGTTTGGTGGCACAACCGTAACGAACTCGCTTTGTTCCGTTTCGGGTTGCGCCAAGCTGCTGGGACGGAACAATGTTCCTGCTTTGTTCTGGTTCGTCAAGTGGCAATTTGAACGCGCGCCTGCGCCCTTGAAAGAAATAGCTCCTTCCGCTAACTGGCCCGCCATCCCACAGGCGGAGCTAACATACCGGTGCCAGTCGTAAGGCTGGTTACATGGCTCCGCTGAGGCACAACCGGAAGGAGACTACCCATGGCGACCAACGTCGTCACAATGCAGCAATTGCTCGAAGCCGGAGCGCACTTCGGCCACCAGACCCACCGTTGGAACCCGCGGATGAAGCCGTACATTTTCGGCGACCGCAACGGGGTTCACATCATCGACCTGTCGCAGACCGTGCCGCTGTTCTCCCGCGCGCTCGACTTCGTCACTCAGACCGTCCAGCGCGGCGGCAAGGTGCTGTTCGTCGGCACCAAGCGCCAGGCGCAGGATGCCGTCGCTGAAGCCGCGAAGGTTTCGGGCCAGCACTTCGTCAATCACCGCTGGCTCGGCGGCATGTTGACCAATTGGAAGACGATCTCGAACTCGATCAAGCGCCTCAAGACGCTTGAAGAGCAACTTTCGGGCGACACCGCCGGCCTCACCAAGAAGGAAGTCCTTCAGCTGACCCGCGAGCGCGACAAGCTCGAAAAGTCGCTTGGCGGCATTCGCGACATGGGCGGCCTGCCGGACATCATGTTCGTCGTCGACACCAACAAGGAAGAACTGGCGATCAAGGAAGCCAACGTTCTTGGGATCCCGGTCGTCGCGATTCTCGATTCGAACAGCGACCCGAGCGGCATTGCTTTTCCGGTTCCGGGCAACGACGACGCCAGCCGCGCGATCCGCCTCTACACGGACGCGGTTGCCCAGGCTGTCAGCAACGGCCGTACCGGCAATGCCGCTGCCCGTGGCGAGGACATCGGTGCGATGGCCGAACCGCCGGCTGAAGCCGCGCTCGAAGCTTAAGTCTGCTTCCCTCGCGAAGCGGGGGAGCAGTACTTACATTCAAGCTTGAACGAGCTCCTGCGACACGCGGGGCCCTTAGAGGGAATTAGAGAAATGGCTGAGATTACGGCCGCGACCGTGAAGGAACTCCGTGAGCGCACCGGCGCCGGGATGATGGATTGCAAGAAGGCGCTTGCTGAAGCCAATGGCGACATGGAAGCCGCCATCGACTGGCTGCGTGCCAAGGGCCTCGCGGCTGCCGCCAAGAAGGCAGGCCGCACGGCCGCAGAGGGCCTCGTCGGCGTGGCCGTCGAAGGAACTCGTGGTGCGGTTGTCGAGGTGAACTCGGAGACGGACTTCGTCGCCAAGAACGAGATCTTCCAGGATTTCGTCCGCAACGTTGCACAGATCGCACTGAAGGACGGCTCTGACATCGAGGCGCTCTCGAGCGCTGCTTACCCGTCGGGTGGAACGGTTGCCGAGACGCTGACGGACAACATCGCCAAGATCGGCGAGAACCAGTCGCTGCGCCGCGCCGCGGTCGTGGAAGTGAAGGAGGGCGTTGTCGTTCCTTACGTCCACAACCAGGTCGTTCCGGGCCTCGGCAAGATCGGCGTGCTGGTCGCTCTCGAGAGCGCTGCTCCGTCCGAAACGCTAACCGCCCTTGGCAAGCAGATCGCGATGCATGTCGCGGCTGCGAACCCGCTGGCGCTAAACGCGGACGAGCTCGATCCGGAGTTGGTCGAGCGTGAGCGCGCGATCGCGATGGAAAAGGCGAAGGAAAGTGGCAAGCCACAGAACATCGTCGAGAAGATGGTCGAAGGCGGCCTCGGCAAGTTCCGCAAGGACAATGCGCTCTTGTCGCAGCTGTTCGTGATGGACAACAAGACGCCGGTCGCGGACGTCGTCGCGCAGGCAGCGAAGGAAGCCGGCACGGGCATCGTCCTAAAGAGCTTCACCCGCTTCCAGCTCGGTGAAGGCATCGAGAAGAAGCAGGAAGACTTCGCGGCGGAAGTCGCGGCGGCTGCCGGCTCCTCGAAGGCTGAACCGGTCGCCTAAGACATTTTGTCTTGGCTGTTGGAAAATGAGGCGGGCGCGCTAAAGCGTGTCCGCCTTTTCCATATCTGAAGGACGTTGCGCCCGAATGACCCGCCCACGCTTCAACCGGATCCTGCTGAAGCTCTCGGGTGAGGCGCTGATGGGGCAGGGCCAGTTCGGCATCGACCCGGAAGCTGCCGCAGGACTGGCAAGCGAAATTGCCGCGGCAAAGGCCAAGGGTCACGAACTGTGCCTGGTCGTCGGCGGCGGCAACATCTTCCGGGCATGGCTGCAGCGGCGAAAGGCTTCGACCGGGCGACCGCGGATTACATGGGAATGCTGGCAACGGTCATGAACGCACTGGCACTTCAGAATGCACTGGAGAAGCAAGGTGTCGATACCCGAGTGATGTCGGCGATCCCGATGGCCAGCGTTTCCGAGCCCTACATTCGCCGCCGGGCACTCAGGCATCTCGAGAAGGGCCGGATCGTCCTGTTCGCCGCCGGCACGGGCAATCCTTACTTCACAACCGACACCGCCGCAGCGTTGCGGGCGGCCGAAATGGGCTGCGACGCCTTGTTCAAGGGCACCAGCGTCGACGGGATCTACACTGCCGACCCAAAGAAGAAAGCCGACGCTACCCGTTACGAAAGCCTGAGCTTCAACAAGGTGTTGAGCGACGACCTTAAGGTCATGGATGCAGCGGCAGTTGCGCTGTGCCGCGACAACAATATTCCGATCGTGGTCTTCAACATCCGCCAGCCCGGTAATCTCGCAGAGATCATCGAGGGCCGCGGGACCGCCACGGTCGTCCAGGGAGAGTAAGCATGACGACGAGCATCGATAAATCCGACCTCCAGCGCCGAATGCACGGCGCGCTCGAAGCACTGAAGCATGATCTCGCCGGCCTTCGTACAGGACGCGCATCGACGGCTTTGCTCGATCCCGTTCACGTCGAGGTCTACGGCGCGAACATGCCGCTGAACCAGATAGCGACTGTTTCCGTGCCAGAGGCGCGCATGCTTTCGGTCCAGGTGTGGGATCGTTCGAACGTGCAGCCCGTCGAGAAGGCAATTCGCTCCGCCGGACTCGGCCTCAACCCGATCACCGACGGTCAGATGATCCGCTTGCCGATCCCCGAACTCACGGAGGAGCGTCGCAAGGAGCTTGCCAAGCTGGTTGGCCAATATGCGGAAAAGGCGCGCATCGCCGTTCGCAATGTCCGCCGCGATGGCATGGAGCATCTCAAGGCTGACGAGAAGAAGCACGACATCAGCGAGGACGAGCGCAAGCGCCTCGAGACTGAGGTACAAAAGCTGACGGACGATACGATCAAGGAGATCGATACGGCGGCAGAAACCAAGGAAAAGGAAATCCTCGGCAAGTGACGCCTGCCGCCGCTCCGAACGAAGCTGAGCGGCCGGCCAAAGAAGGCGGGTCGGTTCCGCGCCATGTCGCCATCATTATGGACGGCAACGGCCGCTGGGCGAATAAGCGCGGGCTGCCCCGTGTTGCAGGCCATCGGGCGGGCGCAGAGGCTGTTCGACGAACATTGCGGGCTGCCGTCAAAAATGGCGTAGAAGTCCTTACCCTCTATGCCTTTTCGTCCGAGAATTGGCGCCGCCCCGAGGAGGAAGTGTCCGACCTTAAGGGGCTGCTCGGCTATTATCTTGAACGCGAGCTGGATTCGCTCGCCAAAGAGGGCGTGAAGCTCAGGCTGATCGGGGATTACGAGGCTTTCGGGCCCGATCTGTCGAAACGCCTTGAAAAGGCGATGGCGAGCCTTCAGTCGAATAGGCGGCTGACGCTCGTCGTGGCGCTCAATTACGGGTCGCGTGCAGAAATCGCCGCCGCAGCCCGGAAGCTCGCAACCAAGGCAGTATCAGGGAGATCGAACCCGCCTCGATCGATGAGGAGGCGTTGGGATCACATCTACAGACCCATGGCCTTCCGGAACTCGACCTCCTGATACGGACTTCCGGCGAAGTCCGTTTGTCAAACTTCCTGCTGTGGCAGGCTGCCTATGCGGAACTGGTCTTCACGCCGACGTTGTGGCCCGATTTTGATGAGGCCGAGCTAGTCAAAGCGATTGAGCAGTTTGCCGCCGTGAGCGGCGGTTCGGAGGCCGGTGAACGAGCTAACAACCCGTGTCATCTCTGGAATCGCCATGGTCGTCGTCGCGCTCATGGCGGCGGTGCTGGGTGGATATTATTTCGCATTCCTGGTCGCCGCTGCGGCCACGGGCATGTTCTACGAATGGATGCGGATTGTCCGGGGCTGGGCCTTCATTGGTCAGTCGGCGGTTTCTTCTACTGCCTGCTGCCTGCACTCGCCCTTCTCTGGATCCGCGACCGGAGCGGCGATCAGGGCCTATCGTTGCTGCTGTGGGTTTTCGTTGTGACGTGGTCGACCGACATCGGCGCCTATTTCGCGGGCAGGCGCTTTGGGAAGCGCAAGCTCGCACCCACGATAAGTCCCGGCAAAACGGTCGAGGGCCTGTGGGCGGAATGGCCGCTGCAGCATTGCTCGGAGCAGCCTGGGTTCTCTCAACGGATCTCAACTGGGCTCTGCTTCCACTCGCACCCCTGTTCGCCGTTGCCGCGCAGGCCGGCGATCTGTTCGAGAGCAAGATGAAGCGGATGGCCGGGATCAAGGATTCCGGGTCATGGCTGCCGGGACACGGCGGTCTCCTGGACCGTCTTGATGGCCTAGTTCCAGTTGCGGTTCTGACCGTTGCGGCGCAGGCAGCGGGCTTAGCGTGAAGAAAGTCGCAATTCTCGGCTCCACCGGCTCGATCGGGAAATCGACGCTCGACCTCATCGAGCGATCGCCGGACAAGTTCGAGATCACGGCCCTGACGGCGGCTGTGAACGTGGACGCGCTCGCCGACGCAGCCCGACGGACTAACGCCAGGCTTGCGGTCATCGCGGACGAGAGCCGGCTTCGCGACCTGGAAGATGCGCTTCAGGGTAGCGGTTGCCAGGCGGCCGCTGGCGCCGATTCGCTGGTAGGAGCAGCAACGGGCGACTCCGATCTCGTCATGGCGGCTATCGTCGGCTGTGCGGGGCTGCGACCGACCATGGCGGCTGTCGAGGCGGGGAAGACCGTCGCTCTTGCCAACAAGGAGGCATTGGTCACCGCTGGCGACCTGATGACCGAAGCCGCAAAGACCAGCGGCGCCACCCTGCTTCCCGTCGACAGCGAGCATAACGCCATTTTCCAGTCGCTTGCGGGGAGCCGCATCGACCAGGTCTCAAGGATCATCCTGACTGCCAGCGGCGGACCGTTCAGGACGGCTTCGGCGGAGGCTATGCGCAACGCCACGCCAGCTCAGGCCGTGGCGCATCCGAACTGGACCATGGGAGCAAAGATCTCGGTCGATTCGGCGACCCTGATGAACAAGGGGCTCGAGCTGATCGAGGCGCATTATCTCTTCGGGCTTCCGTCCGAGCGCATCGACATTCTCGTCCACCCGCAGTCGGTGATCCATTCGCTGGTCGAATTCATCGACGGGTCTGTGCTGGCCCAGCTAGGTTCGCCGGATATGCGGATTCCGATCGCCTATGCGCTGGCCTGGCCGGAACGCATGCCGACGCCAGCCCAGCGCCTCGATCTTGCCGCTATAGCGAGACTGGATTTCGGGGAGCCCGACCTCGAGCGTTTCCCGGCGCTTCGACTGTCGCGAGAAGCACTTGAGGCAGGTGGGTCGGCGCCGGCGGCGCTCAATGCCGCAAACGAAGTGGCCGTCGCGACTTTCCTCGACGGCAAGATTTCCTTCCCGGACATCAGCAAGTTGGTCGATATGGCTCTTCAAGAAAATGAAAGCCCGGCTCCGCGATCCATCGAAGATGTGTTTGAAATCGACCGGAAAGTCCGCACTGATGTGACCGCAATGATCGAAGGGCGCTGCGCCTGATGCTGTCGCAACCGCCAATCTGGCTGATCTTGATCGCGTTCGTCTGCGCGCTCGGACCGCTCGTCTTCATCCATGAGCTTGGCCATTATCTGGTCGCTCGCTGGCTGGGGGTCGGCGCCGAGATCTTCTCAATCGGATTCGGGCACGAGGTCACGGGCTGGACAGACAAGCGTGGTACACGGTGGAAGGTGGGCTGGCTCCCGCTGGGTGGCTACGTGAGGTTCGTCGGCGACGAACATGCTGCGAGCGCTCCGGCCGATCAGGAACAACTTACGCCTGAGCAGCAGAAGATAAGCTTTCACCTGCGTCCGATCTGGCAGCGGTTTCTGATCGTGCTGGCCGGCCCAGTCTCGAATTTCCTGCTCGCGATCCTTATCTTTTCGGCCTTCTTCGCGATCTATGGAGCACCAAGGACGCCTCCTATCGTCAGCGAGGTCCAGCCGGAAAGCGCGGCCGCGACCGCGCAAATCCAGCCGGGCGACCGGATCCTGTCTATCGGTGGACGTCCGACCCCGACATTTGAAGAGCTTCGCAACTACGCCATGCTTCGCCCCGGCGAGACGGTCACTATCGAGCTTGAACGCGAGCAAGTGGTTCGAGCGATCCAGGTGACGTTGGGCACTGACGTCGAAAGGGACAGGTTCGGGCAGACCTATCGAAGGGGCTTGCTGGGCGTGTCGCCCGTCGGGATCGTGTTCGAGCCGGTGCCGCCACTCAAGCTCGTACCAGCTGCCACGTCCTATGTCTGGCAGATGACTCGGACGATGCTGGAGGCGCTGGGGCAGATCATCACCGGAAGACGTTCGGTCAAGGAACTTGGAGGTCCACTCAAGATCGCTCAGGTCGCGGGCCAGCAGGCGAGTTTGGGGCTTGTGGACTTCCTGAGCCTGCTCGCTTTGCTTTCAATTAATCTCGGATTCATCAACCTCTTGCCAGTCCCCATGCTGGATGGTGGACATCTCCTATTCTACGGAATCGAGGCCGTGCAGCGTCGCCCGGTCAGCCCGCGTGCTCAGGACTGGGCGTTCCGGGCGGTCTCGCATTCATCCTGGCCCTGCTCATCTTCACAACCGTCAACGATTTGGGGTCGTTCGGCTTGTGGGAACGGCTTGGGCGCTTGATTGGCTAGGACGGTTAGGGCAGGGCTGCACACCATTCCTGCGGACCGCTGAGGGGCGGCCGCTGATTCTTGCACAAAAGGCGGGGACGCGTGACTTCAGAGCGTAAGTTTATTGGCAATCGCGCAGGCGCGGTCTTCCTCGCCGGAACCATCCTGGGCGGCTGGTCGGTACCCGTATTGGCGCAGGCGCAGCAGTCGGATCCGCTCGCGGCGCAGCCCGCTCCGGCACCGGCGCAGAATCCGCCCGCGACACCGGCACCTGCACCAACTCCGGTGTCCGTTGCTCCTGCACCGGCAACGCAGGGAACGATCCGTTCCATCGCGGTTCGCGGCAACCAACGCCTGGAGCCGGAGACGATCCGCTCCTACGCAAATCTTTCGCCCGGTCAGAGCTATTCCGCCGAGACGCTCGATACGGCGCTCAAGGACCTTTACGGGACTGAGCTATTCTCCGACGTCGTCATCACCGGCGCCGAGACTGGCAACATCGTGATCACCGTCCAGGAAAACCCGGTCATCAACCGGATCGTTCTGGAGGGCAACAAGAGGATCAAGAGCGACAAGATCCTCCCCGAAATCAAGCTGAAGGCTCGCGAGATCTTCACGCGCTCCAAGGCCCGGGCAGACGTCGAGCGCATCATCGAGCTTTACAAGCGCCAAGGCCGCTTCGCCGCCCGCGTCGAGCCGAAGGTGGTCAATCTCGAACAGAACCGCGTCGACCTGGTGTTCGAGATCTATGAGGGCGACAAGTCCAAGGTCCGCAGCATCAACATCATCGGCAACGATGCGTTCGACGACGGGCGGCTCCGCAAGGAGATGTACACGCGCCAGGCCGGCGGCGTCCTGGGCTTCCTCAAGTCCAATGACAGCTACGATCCCGACCGTCTTGCGGCCGACCAGCAGAAGCTTCGCGCCTTCTATCTGACCGAAGGCTACGCGGATTTCCGCGTCGTCTCGGCGCTGGCCGAGCTAACCCCGGACCGCCGCGACTTCGTCATCACCTACGTGGTCGAAGAGGGCCCGCGCTATCGTTTCGGCAAGATCGAAGCCGAAAGCGCGCTTCGCGACCTTCAGCCCGACAAGATCGTCCAGACGGTCAACCTCAAAGAAGGCGACTGGTTCAACGCCAAGGCGGTCGAGGATGCCGTCACCAAGCTGAATGAGGAAGCCGGCGGCCTCGGTTATGCCTTTGCCGACATCAATCCGGCCTATAATCGCGATGCCGAAAAGCACGTGATGGGTATTACTTTCCGGGTTGGCGATACGCCTCGCACTTACGTCGAGCGCATCGATATCCAGGGCAACACCTCAACGCGCGACAAGGTCATCCGCCGCGAGTTCCGCGTCAACGAGGGCGACGCCTTCAACGCCTTGAAGGTGAAGCGTTCGCAGGATCGCCTGCAGTCGCTCGGCTTCTTCCAGGAGAACCTGGAGATCAAGCAGACGGAAGGCTCCAGTCCGGACCGGGTCGTTCTCGGCCTCAACGTTGAAGAGAAGTCGACGGGCGAGCTCCAGCTATCCGCCGGCTATTCGAGCCTCGAGAGATTCATCCTGGCATTCTCGATCGCTCAGCGGAACTTCATGGGCAAAGGCCAGGAGCTCAACGCGGGCGTGAACTGGTCGCGCTATTCGAAGTCGATCCAGCTTGGCTTCGTCGAACCCTATCTGTTCGACAAGCAGATCCTGCTCGGCGGCGACATCTTTCGGCGCGACTACAACAGCTTCAATTTCGTCGGAAATCAGCGGAACACGACCTATTCGCAGACGAGCACGGGCACCGCGCTCCGCCTCGGATTCCCGATTACCGAATATATTACGTTGGGCACGCGCTACTCGCTCATCCTCGACAATATCACCCTCGATAAGGGCACCTTCTTCACCGATCCGGACCTTGTTGCAGATCCGGATGGAAGCGGGCCTCTCACTGGAAGTAATGGCCCGCTGCCGGCGGCGTGCGACCCCAAGAAGGCGGGTCAGTATCTATGCGACGAGCTCGGGAGGCGCCTGACGTCGTCGGTCGGCTATTCGATCGTCTATAACGATACGAACGGCATCCGCCCGACGCGCGGCCAGTCACTCGTCGTTTCACAGGACTTCGCGGGCCTCGGCGGTGACGTTCGCTACGTGCGGTCGCGCTTCAGCGGCATCAAATATTGGCAGCCGCCATTCCTTGGCAGCGGCTGGGTCTTCTCGGCTCGTGCAGAGGGCGGGTATATCCATCCGCTCGAGAAGGCGCCGGGACCGGGCCGCGACGCGATCCGCATCACCGACCGCTTTTTCGGAACCCAGCTTCGCGGTTTCGACATCCGCGGCATCGGCCCGCGTATCCTGCGTGAGGACTACGACGAGAACGGCGAGTTCGTATCTGCCAGCAATCGTGTTAGCGATGCGCTCGGCGGGCGAGCCTATTATATGGGCCGCGTCGAACTAGAATTCCCGACCAGTTCCGCGTTGAAGAGCTTCGGACTCCGACCTTCCGCATTTGTCGACGTCGGCTCGGTCTGGGGACTCAAGAGTCCGGCGCTGCAGGATATTCCGGGCTTCTGCTCGCCGCCGAGCGGAACGACAGGATCGGTGGTAACGCTCGATCCGGGTCAGACGAAGGCGAATTGCGCTTCGGGCTATACGTTCACGTCGGGATATCGCGAACGTTTCGTCGGCAATTCGCCGAAGCCGCGCCTGGCCATAGGTGTAGGCGTCAACTGGGTTTCGCCTTTCGGGCCGCTCAGGATCGACCTCGCGAAGGCGATCCTCAAGCAGGAAGGCGACGACACAAAACTCTTCAGCTTCAACGTAGGAACACAATTCTAATGCGTAAGATTGCAATGACCGCTGCCTTCGCAGCGATGGTTCTCACTCCCGTGGGCGTTTCTGCCCAGGCCATTCCCGGCGCCGTGATCGCAGTTGTCGACCTCGAAAAGGTCAGCAGCGAGTGCACCGCCTGCAAGGCCGCGAAAACCGCGCTCGAAGGCCAGGTGACTGCCCTGAAGTCGCGTGAAGCCACCCTCGCAGCTCCGCTGAAGACCGAAGGCCAGTCGCTTCAGGCGGCTGTCGAGGCCCTCAAGGGCAAGGAGCCCGATGCGGCGCTGCAGGCTCGCATCAAGGCATTCCAGACCAAGCAGCAGCAGGGCGCTCAGGAGATTGCTCGTCAGACGAACCAGATCCAGCGCAACCAGGCCTATGTTTCGCAGCAGATCAGCACGAAGCTCGGCCCGATCTATCAGCAGGTCATGCAGCGCCGCGGCGCCAACGTAATGCTCGAGGCGGGTGCAACGCTGGCCTCGGGTGCAAATCTCGATGTCACCAATGACGTCCTGGCCGCCCTGAATCAGCAGCTGCCGAGCGTTTCGACGACTGCTCCGGCCGCTCCGGCGCAGCAGCAGCCGCAGGGCCGCTAAGCGAATGACGGAAGGCGCCGCTATCGGACCGCTTGATGTGAAGCGGGTGATGGCGGCGCTTCCGCACCGTTACCCAATGCTGCTCGTGGACCGGGTCGAGAGCATCGAGCCGGACCATAAGATCGTCGCGATCAAAGCCGTGACCATCAATGAAGGCTTCTTCCAGGGGCATTTTCCCGGGCGGCCGATCATGCCGGGCGTGCTGATCGTGGAGGCGCTAGCCCAGGCGGCGGGCGTACTCGCGGTCGAATCCCTCGGCCTCGCGAACAGCGGCAAGCTCGTCTATTTCATGGCTATCGACGGCGCGAAGTTCCGCCAGCCTGTCGAGCCAGGCGTCATTCTCAAGCTTGAGGTTGAATTCGTCCAGAAACGCTCCACGGTCTGTAAATTCGCCGGACGTGCAACCATCGAAGGCAAGCTGGCTGCGGAAGCAAATTTTACGGCGATGATCGCCGACCCGCCGTCGGCCTAAAACTTATCGCTAATTCGCCAGGCCGAGCCCGCCTTCTCGACACGAAAGGCGGTGGAAAACTCGGGTGATTCCAGGGCCACTGCCGGTGATCCATCCATGACTATTCCGCCACGATCGACTAGCAATGCTCGATCGAAGGCCATGATCTGGCTCAGGTCGTGGACGGAGGCCAGCACGGTGCACCCGCTGGTGTCGGCTTCGCCGCGCAGGATCTGCAGCGTTCGAAGGACCCAATAAGGGTCGAGGTTCGACAAGGGTTCGTCGAGCAGCATCAGCCGGGGCCTGGCCGCAAGAGCCCGGGCCAGCAGGACCCGCGACCGCTCGCCAGTCGACAATTGATTGACAGGGCGAGCTGCCAAATTGCCAAGCTCGAGGAGTTCGACGAGCTCTACAATCCTCGCTGGATCCGGTGAGGGCAGACCGAGCGCGATCACATCCTGCGCTGCGATCGGCCAGACCAGGCTTCGAGTAGCGGGAAGAAATGACAGCAGACGCATCCGACGCGCTGGAGGCGCTTCGTTGATCGGCTCGCCGTCGACCAGGATCTGGCCCATCTCGCGTTCAATGCCTGCGAGCGTGCGCAGCAAACTCGTCTTCCCCGCACCATTGGGCCAATCAGGGCGATCAGGCTACCCGGCCCGGCATCGACGCTCGTCGGATTGAGCCGACCGGCAATCGCAATGTCTCGCGCTTCCAGGAGCGACGTCATGACGCCACCGTCCGGCGCATCCGAACGACGATCCAGATGAACAGTGGCGTGCCGATTGCTGTCGTGATGACCCCGACCGGAATCGATCGGCCCGCTGGAGCCACGCGAACGATCAGATCCGCGAGAAGAAGGAGGATTGCACCAATCGCCGCGGCTGGCAGCAACGCCTGACCCGGATGTCCCCGCGTGATCGTGCGTGCCGCATAAGGAGCGATAAGGCCGACGAAGGCGATTGCCCGCAGACCGACACGCACGCGCCTACGGCAATCGCGCTGAGGGCCACGACGTCGACGGCGAGGCGGCGTGGTCGATAACCGACCGAGCCGGCGACGTCATCGCCAAGCGCCATCATGTCGAGCGCTTTGCCGTGACTTGCGAGCAGACCGCATGCGATCGCCGCTGGGATCAGAGCCGCCGCTGCCTGCGGAAGGCTCCGATCGACAAAGCTCCCCATCAGCCATTCGAAGCTGTCGTAAAATGCGAAAGGCGAAGGAGCGAGGGCGAGAAGAAGGCTAGTGCCCGCTCCGGCGGCGAGCGCGATGGCAATGCCGGCAAGAAGCAAGGTCGCGGTTTCGCTCCGACGCCCTGCAATCGCGAACAGTGCAGCCAGCGCCAGCGCGGCGCCCGCAGCGCCGCATGCGGCGAGGGCCAATGGGCCGGTAATTCCCAACCAATAGGATCCAGCCACGGCGCCAAGCGCGGCTCCACTACTGCTACCCGTGATGTCGGGCGAAGCGAGGGGGTTGGCGAAGGTTGCCTGAAGCGCTGCGCCGGTCATCCCCAGTACCGCACCGTAACCAAGAGCCAGCAGGGTCCGAGGAAGCCGGAGTTCTTCGATTAACGCCAACGCCAGATCTGGATCAGTCCTTCGCAGCTCCAGCAGGCTGCTGAGCGGCGTCAGCAGGCTAAGTGCCGCGATAAGGGCGACGATGACGATCAATGATGCGGACCAGCTGCGGCTCATCGAAGCTCCGATCGAAAGCGTTCGATCTCACCGATGACCAGCGGCCCCATGCAGGTCCAAGAGCGCCCGTCGGCGCGCAGCCACTTGGCTCTCGCATTCTGGACGATCGGATGATCAAGCCACTGTGCGCCGCGAGAGAATTCGCCATGCCGATAGGTGCTCTGAACGAGCACGGAAGGAGGACGGACGAGTAGCGTTTCCAGCGATATGCGATCGCCCTTCAGCGGTCTCTGTGCGAGCCCGGCAAGACGCATCCAGTCGGCGCCAACCGATGGAACGCCGATCGTCTGGCCGGCGCCACCAAGCCAGATTGCATCTCGGGCCTTGATTGGTGCAGTGGCGCGAAGCCTGGCCAGGCGCTTCAGCCACAGCGTTGCTCTCTTAGGGTCTCCCAGCGCACTTGCGACTGCCTTAAAGTTCGAAGCGACGTCTTCGATCGCGCTCGCGGGGCGAAGGTCAATCGCGCGAATGCCCATTCGGTTAGCGATGAGCGAGGTCGCTCGTCCTCCGCCACCCATTGTCAGGACGATTCTGGGCTTTTGCGCGAGGATGTCTTCAAGCGAGCCTCGGTTCGAAGGATGCCTGCGCGCCAGCTTCCAGAGCGGGATTCCTGCGGGTCCTGCGAGAGGAAGCTGACGCTCGCGATCTCCTGCGGCCTGGCTAGCAGCAGCAGATACTCATCGGTGCATAGATTGAGGGATGCGACGCTAGCGGCCGCGAGCAAGGCGGATGCCGCCATAAATGCTCCTCCCTTCGGTCCGATAACCGAGCGCGTCCTGATAGCGCTCATCGAAGGCATTTGCGGCACGAGCGAAGATCTGCACGCCTTCTGCAACCTCGTAAGACACGCGGGCGCCGGCGAGCCAGTAGGCGCCGAGTTTCACACGCTGGAACGGAAACGTCTCGAAGTCCGTGTCGAGGCGCGAACCTGTGTAGGCAATAGAGAGCCCGTAGGAGATGCGGCCCAGCTGTCCATCGGCGGCGACGGAGCCGATATGCTTCGGGCGCCGCGCTTCGCGAACGTGAGATCCGAGGTCGTCGGGCTCGCTCGCCTTGATATAGGCGTAGTTCGCCGAGAGCCTAAGTCCCTCATGTAGAGACCAATTGGCTTGAGCCTCGACACCCGACCGCCTGCTAGTCTCGGATCGATTGGCAGTGCTCGACAGGAAGGTGTCGGGATCGAAAGTATCGACGATCTCATCGCGAAGACGTTGCTGGTATGCCGTGAGGGATGCCGCAAACGTCCGATTTGCATACCTAAGCGATGCCTCGAATCCGCGTGAACGTTCCGGCTTAAGCGACGGGTTTCCAACGAAACTGCCGGGAAAAAAGCCATAGAGATCGAAAAAGGTCGGCTGGGCGATGCCTTCGCCATAGGAACCGGCAATTGAGAAGCCCTTCCCGACCTTCGCAAGCAACGAGGCCCGAAGCGTCGTCGCATCCTTGAATCGGTTGAAGGCGTCGCGCCGGACTGCGAGGTCCAAAGTTGCTGGTCCGGCGTCCGCCCGCCATTCTGCGGTGACGGCGTTATGCTTGCGATCGCGGTCCTGATCGGTGAATCCGCCGAAATTGACGTCGCGCGCCTTGAACTCCTCACTTTCGTGATCGAGCGCCAGGATCAGACGATGTTCGACCGAGGACGTCTTAAAACGGTGTTGGACCTGGGCGTCGAGCGTCTGTCTGCGCCCTGACGTTCGGTTTATCTCGTCACTGGCGAGGAAATTCCGGTTGCGAGAGGAGAGGGTGGCGCCGCCGAGACTGCCGCTCCAGGCCGACTTGGGATCTCCGAAATCACCCCACAACCTTACGGCACTGAGTCGATTGCGACTGCTGTCGAGCGTGTTGGCATGGAGAAACGTAATCGGGTCGTACCCGTCGAAATCGCTCCGTCCGGACATTGCAAACGCCGCTACGCCAAGTCGAATGGCCGGAGTGACTTCCAAGGTTCCGCGAACCCGTCCAGAGAGATTGTGGTAGCCATCCTTGTCGCCGTTTCCGTCAAAGGCGTCGATGCCAGTGGCTCGCTGCCACCCGAGTCCGCCCGCCAGGCTCGACTTGCCGCTCGTGAACGATCCGGATGCTGACCCCCTGCGAAATCCGAACGAGCCAATCTCACTGCCCAGCGAGAACGAACTTCGCTCGCTCGCAACGCTGTCTACCGCGACGACGCCACCGACGGCTTCCGATCCCCAGAGCGCCGATTGCGGTCCGCGGACGATTTCAATTCGCGAAGTAACGTCGGCGTTGAGCAGTTCGAAGCGCGGCTGGTTGCCGGTCGCGGGGTCGTTCGCCCGGATTCCGTCTACGAACAGCAATGTGTGGTTGTTCTCGGTCCCGCGGATGCGGACCTCCGTCAACGATCCCGCTGGACCCGACGTGGCGACCGATACCGACGGCGTAAGGCGCAGCAGGGCAGGGACCAGCGGCTCGCCCAGCCGCTCGATACTTTCACTGTCGATGACGGCCGCGCTCGCGGGCGTATCTTCGGCCTTCTCGGGCGCGCGCTCCGCGGTGACGATGATTTCGGTGGTTGGAAGTGCGTCGATCAATTCATCCTCCTTTGACGAACATGTCGTCGCAGAGGATGCGGAGCACCCACGCACTACGGCTGGTCCCGGCCGGAGAAACGGACGACGGACCAAGGCAAGTGTCTGACTCCCACCCAGGCGGGCAGATACAGTTGCGGGCACAGCGCCGGTTTTGCACCGGCTTCCTTCTTGGCCGGCAGCCGTAACCGCCGGACCTCGGTCCGGGGGTGGGACTAGGAGCCAGCCGCGAGCCTTGTCAATCGGGGCTCTCTCGCTTAAGTGCGCCCGGCATTCCCGGCTGCTGGTCGGAAACCAGCGCCATTTCAAGGAACTGAAGATGAAATCCGGTACCCATCCCGACTACCACACCATTACCGTCCAGATGACAGATGGCACGACCTTCCAGACCCGCTCGACCTGGGGCAAGGAAGGCGACACGCTGCACCTCGAGATTGACCCGACGTCACACCCTGCATGGACCGGCGGACGTGGCCAGATGCTCGACACGGGCGGACAGGTGGCGCGCTTCAACAAGCGTTTCGGCGGACTCTCGCTTGGCAAGAAGTAAGCAGGCTCGCTGAAGCTGCTTCCGTTTCACGACCAGGCCCACCGATTTCCGTCCGCTCCTCGGATCGAGACGGAGCGATTGGTGCTGCGCGACTTCGAGCTGCGCGACCTCGAATATTTCCTGAGTTTCTTCGCGGACGCCGAAGCCAGCCAGCATGTTGGAGGGCCTAGCGGCCGCGAAGATACGTGGCGCCGAATGCTTGCCGGCGCAGGACTGTGGCACCTCACCGGCGTTGGCATGTGGGCCGTTGCCGAGCGGGGCGGTGGTTCTGCGATCGGCCACGTCGGGTTCTTCGACTTCCTCCGCGGATGCGAGCCTTCGATCGAGGGGCAGGCCGAGATGGGCTGGATCCTCGCTCCCGTCGCACACGGCAAAGGGTACGCCAGCGAAGCTTGCGAGGCCGCTCTAGGCTGGTTCGAAGAGCATTTTGGCAGACAGCCAATCTGGGCGCTCATTTCGCCCGGGAACGACCCTTCAATGAAGCTCGCATCGAAGCTGGGCTTTCAGCGTCAGGCCGACGGGACGTATCGCGAGAAGCCACAAACCATTTGGTTGCGTCCGGCCTGAGCGCTACCAGCCGCCGCCTCCGCCGCCACCACCGCCGCCACCCGACGACCCGCCTCCGCCGGACCCGCTGCTCGAGCCTGGCGCCGTTGAAGCCGAGCTGACCGTGCTTGCCAGGGAAGAGCCGACGCTTTCTGCAAATCGGCCGGGGTCGCTCCAGGGATCGCGTGTTCCCGAATACCAAACAAAGCCTTGCTGACCCTGCGCGGCGGCTGCCGCGAGGACACCCGCAAACCGCTCCGCCCACCGGTTTTCGACGCCCAACGCGATTGCGTAGGGCAGATAGCGTTCGAACAGCTCCGGCGTGTCCGCAGGGGATGCATGCGGTCCAGCCGCTCGCGCTCCGTGATCGAGAGATATTGTTTGAAGCCGGCAATCTGGTCGAGAACCTTGCGGCCATCCTTCGTCGGCGCCGCTATCCAGAAGAAGGCAGAGATTACGAGGGGCAGCCCGAGCAGCGGCAACACAAGCGGCTGCCACCAGCCCGTGTTCAGCGCCTCAATCAGGACTGTAGCACCGGTCATGAGTGCTACCGCGCCCGCACCGAACATGCCGAGCACGAGCAGGCATTTCCCGCTCGTTGAAGAGCCATGGATCACCATTGCCAGCATTGCGGCCACGACTGCCGCGCCAAGGGTTACCAGGATCCGCCAGATCGCAGCGCCGTCGGTTGTCGCAACCACTGCAGCCGCGACCAACCAGAAGGCGGCTATGAACAGGATGACGCCGGCAACCGCCCAACCCCAATTCCGGTTGAACATCACGCCTTCGTAGGTATTCTTCAGAACATCTCCCAAACTCTTCTGTGCAGCAGAGAATTTTTGATGGTTCTTCTGCTCCATCACAATCTGCTCGCCCGTCTTCGCCAGTTCTCGAAGAGCGGCTTCTTCCTCTGGCGGAAGAGGATTCGCGCCGGGCAGGCGCTCGAGAACCGTCTTGTCGCGCGAGAAGAAGCCGCCATCCTCTTCGCTGAGCCTGATGTGACCCCGGACACCCATGTCGACGAGGGCGGCCGCGAAAGCGCGATTGTCCGCGCCCATCTTCCAAATGTAACGCATCCCGGCAGGCGTAAGGTCGGCCGGCGGAGAAAAGAGCGGGACGATCGTGCCTGCTCGCGGATTTCGTCCGGCCCTGGCCCAGGCGAAGTATAGGAATATTCCGAGGCCAAGCATGGCAATCACACCGACCACGGCGGGCCGTAATCGGCAAGTATCCACTTGGTCCGGTCTGACTCGGTCGGTTCGGCGACCACATCCTTCGGAAAAGCGACCGCGACCGTAAGACCTTCATAGGGTCCGAGCGCTCCGGTCGTCTGGAAGCTAATGTCGCCCGGCTTTTCTTCGATCACTCGGGCGTTGGATGCCGTCGATCCCTGCGCGCCCGTGTAAACGGACCGCTGGCCGAACTTCACGGCGGAGGGAAGGCGAATACGAGCCTGCGCAACGTCTATCGGGAACATCCAGCCGTTGCCCGTCGCATTCCAGTAGAGTTCGTCGAAATCCTTGAAGCGGCCGACCTGCCGCGTGGTCTTGTATCGGATGACGTAACGATGATCGCCAATGTCGACCAACTTGTCCGGGTCGCCGAGCCTGATCCTGACGCCGTTCGAGACCATCTCCGTCGACGCCTGCACCGGCGTCCCGTCGAGCGTTGCGTCCCGAAACGTGAAACCGATCCGTACCTGAGAGCCGTGCGGTCCCCGATAACGGGTCGGGAAGTCGCGATAGATGCCGCGGTTGATCGCGTTGTGCTCGGCGCGGACGTCGATCGTCTCGGTGACTTCAAGCGATGAGTCCTTCTGGATCTGGACGTCGGAGACGAAACGCTGGATGCGCTCCTCGGCGGGCGCGGGCGTGGCGGCCAGCAGGAGCAACAAGGCGGGGAGGGCCCGCCAAAAGCGGGACATCATTAAGCGCCCGGGCGCTGGAAGGCCACTTTCGGGGCGCTTTGGATCGCCGGGTCGTCGTCCTGGTAGAACGCCTCTTCGGTGAACCCCATAGGCCGGGCGATTAGCACCGGGGGAAGCTCTGGATGGTAGAATTCAGGTCGCGAACGGTCGCGTTGTAGTACCGCCGAGCGCTCTGAAGCTCGCCCTCGATGTTTGCCAGCTGGTCCTGGAGCTGGAGGAAGTTCGTATTGGCCTTCAACTCCGGATAGGCCTCCGCCACCGCGAACAGACGTCCCAGAATTCCCGTCATGTGTGCATCGGCCTGCGCCGTCGCCTCCACGCTTCCGGCTTTGACGGTTTCAGCCCGGGCCTGAGTAACCTCTTCGAAGACCTCGCGTTCGTGGGTGGCATAGCCCTGGACTGTCTCGACCAGGTTGGGAATCAGGTCGGCGCGCCGCCGCAGCTGCACGGTGATCCCGCTAAAGGCTTCCTTCACCAGCGCGCGCAGCCGGACGAGCCGGTTGTAGATGCTGACGGCCAGGACCAGCACCAGCACGATGGCCGCGAGGACGACCCAAACCAAGATGCCCATGCGATTAGCCCCTAATTGCCTTGAAGCGAACATAGAGGGTTACCGTTGGTCCCGCTAGAAGGCGGAGAGCCCCGTAATCGCTCGGCCAAGGATCAGCGCGTGCACGTCGTGCGTGCCCTCGTAGGTGTTCACCGTCTCGAGGTTCGCCGCGTGGCGCATCACGTGAAATTCGGCGCTGATGCCGTTGCCGCCGTGCATGTCACGGGCGACGCGCGCGATATCGAGCGCCTTGCCGCAATTGTTGCGCTTCAGGAGGCTGATCGTCTCCGGGATCAGCGTGCCTTCTTCGAGCCGGCGTCCGACGCGGAGCGCCGCCTGCAGGCCAAGCGTGATTTCGGTCACCATGTTGGCGAGCTTCAGCTGAACGAGCTGGTTGGCGGCGAGCGGCTTCCCGAACTGCTTGCGGTCGAGCGTGTACTGGCGCGCAGCGGCGTAGCAGGCTTCAGCGGCGCCCATCGAACCCCAGCCAATGCCATAGCGGGCGCGATTGAGGCATCCGAACGGGCCTTTGAGGCCCTCAACGTTGGGGAGGAGGGCGTCTTCCCCTACCTCGACATTGTCCATGACGATCTCCCGGTGATCGAGGCACGAAGCGAGAGCTTCTCCTTGATCTTCGGCGCCGATAGGCCGGGCATGCCCTTTTCGAGCACGAAGCCACGGATCTTGCCGCCGTGGGCATCCGACTTCGCCCAGACGACGAAGACGTCGGCGATCGGCGAGTTGGTGATCCACATCTTGGTGCCGGTGATTCGGTAGCCATTCGCGGTCTTCTCGGCGCGGGTGCGCATGCTTCCCGGATCGGAGCCGGAATCCGGTTCGGTGAGGCCGAAGCAGCCGACGAACTCGCCGCGGGCGAGCTTCGGCAGATATTTCATGCGCTGCTCTTCGGAGCCGTAGGCGAAAATCGGATACATCACGAGGCTGGACTGGACCGAGCAAGCGGATCGGTAGCCGCTGTCGACGCGCTCGACGGCGCGGGCGATGAGGCCGTAGCTGACGTAGCCGAGGCCGGCTCCGCCATATTGCTCTGGGACAGTCGCGCCAAGCAGGCCAAGCTCGCCCATCTCGCTCATGATCTCGCGATCGAAGCGCTCTTCCATGTAGGCGCTGGTCACACGCGGTTGCAGCTTCTCCTGCGCATAATTCTCGGCCGTGTCGCGGACGAGGCGCTCCTCCTCGGTTAACTGATGCTCGAGGTCATAGGCGTCAGCCCAGTCGAACGGCAAAATGGCGGGCTCGTGGTTGTGAGCGTCCGCCTTGAGGGAAGTGGCCACGTGGATACCCTGCGATTGAAGAAGTCGCCGGCTCCTTACCCCTGTCAGTCCGCCTTCGCCACCCCGGTACCGCTTGAGCCTCCAAAGCTCTGCTTCAACGTCAGGCCGAAGCTGAGGTGACGATTACGCTCGCGGACCTCGTCGATGACGTCCTCGGGCGCTGCGCGGTTCGGCAGGAACAGGCGCCGCGTGCGGTTCCCGCTGGTTTCGAATACATTGTCGACGTCGAACGTGATGGAGGTCTTGGCCGTCGGACGATATTCAATGAAAGCAGTTCCATACGGGCCGCCGTTGAAATTCGTATCGAACTCGTCGGTGCGGTAGAAGGTGAAGCGCTGATTGTCGTTCACGCTGAAGCCGTACGACCATTTGCCGGCATCGCGACGGACGTCGACGCGCCACTGCCAGGCCGGGAAGAAGCCGCTGAACTTGCGCATATCTCCAGAAATCGGATCCTCGACCCGCGTACGCTGGATCGTGCCTGTGAACTTGGCGCGAAGTCCGCTCCATAATTGTCCAAGCGGTGCATCGACCGTGAGCTCGGCGAAGCTGCGGTTGCCGGCGCCGATATTGCCTGGAGCATCGAAGCCGTTCCCTTCGTCGTCGAAGATCAGAATCCGGTCCTGGAGCATGCTGATGCGGTCATGACCGAGGTCCAGCTTGATCAGGCCGTCGCCGAGGAATGGGTGTTCAGCGGTCAGGCGGAATTCCCAGGTGCGCTGCGGCTCCAGGTTCTCGTTGCCGGCGTTGACGCGATCGGTCGAGAGCTCGGCCACGCTGATGAAGTCGTAGAAATCGAGCTGGGCAACCGTGCGGCGCACCGACAGACGACCGTGCCACCCCCCGCCGGGCTGCCAGTCGAGCGATAAATTCGGTTTTAGGAACTTGAGCGTCCGGTCGGCGCGAGTGTCGCCACGGACTTTCAGGTTCGAGAATTCGTAATTCAGCCCGCCGTCGATCCGGAGCTTGTCCGACAGGTTCCTGCCAATGCTGAAATAGACCTCGCCTCGCCTCTCCTTCACGGTGGCGTCGTCGAGCGGCAGGTCGATGCGGTTCCTGTTGCCGTCCTCGTCGAAGGCGAAAAGCTCGACGGTGCTGTCGAGCGTATTGAGTGCGGCCTCGGCACCGATTTCCACGGAAAAGCCGGCGAGGTTCGAGCGCGTCCAGCTCAGCCGACCGATCGTCTCGTTGCGCTTTGCCTCGATATTCTGGTCGAAGCCGCCGACAACCGAGCCACCGTCCTCGATCAGGCCATCGCGGAGCAGATAGGTTTCTGTGTCGTCGCGCTTCCTGCGCGTGGCCAGGCCGACAAGCTTGATGGCGCCGCCTGCCAGCGGTCGCGTGACGTCACCGCCGATCTCGATCAGCGGATTTCGGAAGTGCTGGTCTAGATTGTCGTTGCGCTGGCCGTCAGCGGTCGTGACGCGATTGTCCTGGTGCAGGTCGAAACGGCTGGGCTGATACCGGACGTTGAACCGGTAGGCGCTGTCCGATGCGCGCTCGAGGGCCCAGCTCCCCGAAACATAAGGATCTCGATTGAAATAACTGTTGTGCTTGCGCCGGAACTCGACCTGCTCCCCGGTTTCCACGTCGGTGAGTGTGTCGGTTCCCTCTTCAATCTGCCGATTGCGGCCCGTTCCGGCCGACAGATTGAAGGTGGAGGCTCCCTTGCGGATGACGGCCGAGCCCGAAATGTCCGTATTGATGTAGCCGTTGTACCGTCGGGTACCGGCGGCAGTGACATTTCCGTCAATTCCGGACGCGGCGGAGAGAATGACGTTGAGAACCTGGCTCTTGCCCGAATAGTCGGAGCCATAGAGATCGCCAGGGCCAACTTCGACACGGATAACGCGCTGGGCCGGGATACGGGCGAGGGTGACTTCGAGCGTTTCCGCCTTGGACGTCGGGCGCGCACCGTTGAAGACAACATTGCCCGCCGTTCCCGCAAAGCCGCGGACGTCGACCTGGCCCAGGTCCGTCTGGGTTGCTCCTAGATCCAGCTGGAAACCGGGCACGCGTCGGGCGATGTCGAGGGCGGTGCGGGGCGCGTATTGAGCGAAATAGGCCGCGTCATAGGACGTCGTTCGCTTTCCGGTGCCATTCTGGGCGACCGCAGCGGTCGATTGCGAATCACTGGGGCTCGGGTTTGGGCGAGCGCCGCAGGGGAGCTCACCAAGGCCGTTACGGCGATACTTCCGAGCAAATAGGCCCGCACCATCCAGATCCCCATGTTTCGATGGAGGAGCGGCTAGGGCACGGCTTTTCAGGGAGCGACGATGGTTCGATCAATCGACAAACGGATCGACCAGAGCCGTTGGTAGAAGCATCGGCGGCTAGACGGAGGGACAAGGGGAGCCGTCGCGAAATGCATCAGGTGAATTCCCGCATTTCGAGAAATGCACGAAGTGAATTACACTCGGCGCAACGGGGGAGAGTCCATGTCGCTGGCCGATAAGGTTGCGAATCTTCGTGCGATCGTCGGCAGCGGAGAGCAGGCACACAGCATTCTGGAGCTTCCCCGATTCACTCGGCCGGATGTGGCTGCCATCACGGGTGTTGCCGATCACCAGCTTCACAACTGGGTCTCAAGGAAGTGGCTAACGCTTTCGGGCGAGCAGAACCCGGGGAAGGGCCGTAGGAGGCATTTCACGGGTGGCGACATTCTCACGATTGCATTCGGGCTTGAGCTTCAGCCCTTCGGGATGATGCAGGTGGCGGACTTGCTCTCGCGGACCCAGCAGATGCCAAAGCGAGCATACCGGATGCTCATCGACCCTGCCTTCACCTGTGGTCGAGCAGTCGCCGTGGTTCCGTCGCCGGAGGGGGAGGGTTGGCTCTATGTCCCCTACGGTCCCGGCACGGCAAGGTTGGGCCACGACTTCAGAGCGGCGGTGATCGTCGATGTCGATCGCCTAATCCTCGAAACTCTCGAGCGCATGGTTGCGGTCGCCAATGGTGGAAAGGCTTTCACACCTGACGGCGAAGAGGGAATGAACGTCCAGCGCTGGAGCGGCGAGATTATCGACGAGGACTTTGGCGACGATTATCTAATCGTCTCAACAATACCGACCAAGTACTAGAAAATAAGCTTTAAAGTCGCTGGCGGATGGGGTGGGATTCGAACCCACGGTGGGCTTGCACCCACGGCGGTTTTCAAGACCGCTGCCTTAAACCACTCGGCCACCCATCCTTCGTTCAGCTTTTCCCGCTATCGCGTGTCGGGATGGGACGTGCAAGGCGCGCGGCGAACACGGCTGGCCTAAAACAGCGTTTAGCCCGTAGCGTCACGCGGTGGAGGGAGTGTCGAATTGCGGTTGATTGGTGCCTGGATTCTGGCGGCTGGAGCGGTGCTGGCCTCGTGGCCTGCGCGTGCTCAGTCCGACCCGCTGGGGCCTCTTCCTCAGCCTGCGCAGTCATCTGCCGTGCTCCAGCCGGTCTCCATGCAGCCGGTTCAAACATACGTCACGCGACCCACTTACGCCGCACCGACCGGATTCGACGCCTACAAGCTGTACCTGGCGGGGCGGGCGCGTAGCGCAGGAATACGTGAGGCGACGATCCAGGCGAATGTCCTGGGCCTGGATTTGAACCGGCGAGCCATCCAGCTCGACCAGTCTCAGCCGGGCGGGCCGCCGAACAGCAGCTACATCCCGCCGTTCGCGCCCTATCAGCGCGACCATGTCACTCCGACCCTGATCCGGCGCGGGCAGGATCGCTACGCTTCGATCTACGGCAATCTCGCCCGGATTCAGGCGCGCTACGGCGTCGATCCGGGCATTCTCATGGCCATTTACGGTCACGAGACCAGCTATGGCGCGGTCACCGGCGGATTCGATCTGCTCGAAGCCTTGGCGAGCCTCGCTTACGAGGGACGTCGACGCCCAATGTTCGAGAGCGAGTTCATCGCCGCGCTTCGGCTTATCGACATGGGTGTTCCGCGATGGCGCCTGAAGGGCAGTTACGCCGGCGCGACGGGATATCCCCAATTCATGCCTTCGGTCGTCGTCCGGCTTCGTGCTGACGGCGACGGAGACGGTTATGCGGATATCTGGGGAAGTGAATCAGACGGTCTCGCGTCGATCGCCAATTATCTTCGCAATGCCGGGTGGAAGCCGGGCGTGCCTTGGGGCGTCGCGGCCCGGGTTTCGCCGACGTTGAACCGAGCAGCTATCCGGTCGACGCTTCGGGCCCGCGCTGCGAGCGCGTGTATGCGCGGCACAGCCGATGGCTCACGGTTGGCCAATGGCGATCGATTGGAGTCGTGCCGTACGGTTCGTCGCTTTCCGACCAGGAGGTGGCCACCCTGCTGGAGCCGGACGGGCCGAACGGAACGGCCTATCTGCTGACCGGCAACTATCGCGCGATCCTCGATTACAACTGCTCGAATTTCTACGCTTTGTCCGTCGGTCTTCTAGCAAACGCGATAACCCGCCGCTGAACCCCTCGCGCGAGTGGAATCGCGGCGATAGGAGGGTGTTCCAATAAGCCCAGCAGGACGAACCCCGAGTCGATGAAACGCGCAATACTATTCGCTTCAGCCGCCGCTCTCACACTTTCCACCGCTGCTCCGGCCAAGGCACCCCCGTTCGATACGCCAGCGAGGGTCGCCTATCTGATCGACCTTTCGTCCGGTGCGGTCCTGCTGTCCAAAAATGCCGACGTCCGAATGCCGCCGGCATCGATGGCGAAGATGATGACGACCAACGTCGCCTTCGAGCTCATCAAGAAGGGCGACCTTAAGACGGACAAAATGTGCACGGTCCGGCCCGAGACCTGGCAAAAGTGGCACGGTCCGCAGGCGGGCTCGACGATGTTCCTGAGCCCCAACGAGCAGGTGTCGGTCGATGAGCTGCTCAAGGGCATCATCACCTTGTCCGGCAATGACGCGTCGGTGGTGCTCGCTGAGTGCATTGCCGGCACCGAAGAGGCATTCACCAACATCATGAATGAGAATGCGAAGCGGCTGGGACTTACCAACAGCCACTTCGGCAACTCGAACGGCTGGCCGGATGAGGGTCGCACTTATGTCACTGCGCGCGACCTCGCGACCCTCGCTCGCGCCGAGATCGAGAACTATCCGGACCTCTACAAGAAATATTACAGCCTGACTGAGTATACCCACGGCCAGACGCTGGGGTCGGGCGCCGCGATCACTCAGGCCAACCGCAATCCGCTCTTGGGCAAGGTCCCGGGTGCCGACGGTCTGAAGACGGGCCATACCGAAGAGGCCGGCTACGGCTTCACCGGATCTGCCGAGCAGAACGGGCGCCGCCTGATCATGGTTGTCGCCGGGCTCGACAGTTACAACGGGCGGATTCAGGAGTCGGTGCGGCTGATGCAGTGGGGCTTCAACGCCTGGCAGTCGAAGCCGCTTTTCAAGTCTGGAACCAATATCGGCTCGGCGAAGGTTCAGATGGGAAGCAGCAGCGAAGTGCCGCTGATCGCACCGCGCGACCTTGCCTTGACCATTCCTGCAGGCATCCTTTCGAAGACCGGAGCGATGAAGATCCGCTATCAGGGGCCGGTAAAGGCGCCGATTGCCAAGGGGCAGCACATCGCTGACCTGGTTGTCGTGATGCCCGACGGCGAGCAGGTCATGCCGCTGGTCGCTGGTGAGGACGTCGGACAAGCGGGCTTCTTCGGACGCATCTGGATCGGGCTCAAGCAGCTGTTCGGGATGGCGTGAACCCGACCCCACGCTTCATCACGCTCGAAGGCGGTGAAGGGGTCGGCAAGTCGACCCAGCTGAAGGCTCTTCAAGCTGCGCTGGCCCAGCGCGGTGTCGACTGCGTCGTCACCCGCGAGCCGGGCGGAAGCGAGGGAGCCGAAGCCATTCGAGCGCTTTTGCTCTCGGGAGATGAGGCGCGCTGGTCGGCCGAATCGGAAGCGTTGCTCTTCGCAACGGCACGTGCCGACCATGTGGAGAAGACGATCCGCCCTGCGCTGAGCCAAAGGAAATGGGTGCTTAGTGACCGTTTCCTCGATTCCTCGCTTGCCTATCAGGGCGGTGCCGGCGGGCTCGGAATCGAGCGAGTGCGGGATCTTTATCGTTTCGCGTGCGGCGACTTCCTGCCGGATCGCACGCTGGTCCTGATTCTGGATGAGGGCGCGGAGCGTGCCCGTGCCCGCGACACCGACGGAGCCGACAGAATAGGCGGCCGCTCGGCCGAATATCACCATAAGGTCGAGACGGCCTTCCGGATCATCGCCGCGGAAGAGCCTGAGCGCGTTCGGTTGATCGACGCATCCGGCACTCCAGAGCAAGTTACGCAGCGTTTGCTCGACGGCCTGAAGGATCTTCTGTCGTGATCGTCGGCCAGGATCGCGCCGTAGGACAGTTCTCGGACGCGTGGAAGCGCGGCGCGCTGCACCATGCGTGGCTGCTCGCAGGGCCCAAGGGGGTAGGGAAAGCGACTTTCGCTCGCGAAGCGGCGACGCGAGTTCTCGCGGACGCCGCAGGGCCGCAAGTCGATGCTCCCGGGCTGGAAACGCCTGAAGATCATCGCATCGCAAAGCTGGTGGAAGCAGGCAGCCATCCGGACCTGCGCTGGCTCGAGCGATTGGTGAACGACAAGACGAACAACCTCGCCCGCAATATTACGGTCGACCAGGTGCGGTCGCTCGCTGACCTGTTCGACCTCACGCCGGCACTGTCGCCTTGGCGCGTCGTGGTGATCGACTCCATCGACGACCTCGAAAAGTCTGCTGCGAATGCGCTCCTGAAGATGCTTGAGGAGCCGCCCGCGAACACGATATTCTTTCTCGTCAGCCATTCACCGGGTCGGCTCCTGCCGACCGTTCGCTCGCGCTGCAGGAGGCTGGATTTTCAGTCGCTCGATGACGACGCCATGACGTCAATTCTCGCCAAGGCATTGCCGGAACAAAAGGATTTCGAGCGGGCGCGAGTCATTGCGGCAGCGGACGGATCGGCGGGAAGGGCCATTGCCTTGGCCGGGCTCGACCTCGTCAGTCTCGAAGACAAGGCAATCAAGATCCTGCGGCAGGGCGATCCGACCAACGGCCGCCGATCGGATCTGGCTCTTGAGCTTGGGAAACGCGGCGCCGGCGATCGCTATGCAGCCTTCCTGGAAATGCTGCCGTCCGTAATCGCAAGGGAGGCGCGATCGCTAACCGGCGCGCCTCGGCTGCGGGCAGTCGACGCTTATGCTCGCACGCGCGAATTGGTGGCGATTGCTCCCCGGCTGTCCCTCGATCCCGCGTCGACCGTGTTCCAGCTTGGCGGGATCCTGGCATCGGTTGCCGACCCGCTTCCTTGAAGCGCCCAACCGCCGCCGCTAGGGCGGTGAGGAATGTCCGAACCTTTCTACATCACCACCGCAATCAGCTACCCGAACGGCCCGCCGCATATCGGTCACGCCTATGAGGCGATTGCCGCCGACGTGATCGCGCGCTTCCAGCGTTCGCAGGGGCGCGACGTGCGCTTCCAAACCGGCACCGACGAACATGGGTTGAAAATGGCCCAGACTGCCCGTGCCGAGGGCATTGAGCCGCGCGCACTTGCGGACAGAATGTCACTCCTTTTCCGAGAGATGTGCGACACTCTTAACGTGTCGTACGATCGTTTCATTCGTACATCTCAGCCCGATCATTATCGCGCAAGCCAGGCGATCTGGAAGGCGATGGAGGAGAGGGGAGACCTCTATCTCGACCGCTATGAAGGTTGGTACTCGGTCCGCGACGAGGCCTATTACGAGGAAGACGAGCTCGTTCCCGGTGAGGACGGCGAAAAGCTGTCTCCGCAGGGAACGCCGGTCGAATGGACCGTCGAGGAGAGCTGGTTCTTCCGTCTGTCGAAATATCAGCAACCCCTGCTCGACCTTTACGCTGCAAAGCCGGAGTTCATTCGGCCCGATAGCCGCCGCAACGAGGTCGTCCGCTTCGTCGAGGGCGGCCTCAAGGATCTCAGTATCTCGCGCACCAGCTTCGACTGGGGCGTGCCGGTGCCTGGGAGCGACAACCATGTGATGTACGTCTGGCTCGATGCCCTGACGAATTACATCACCGGCCTCGGCTATCCCGACGAAACCGAGCTCTGGAAGCGGTATTGGCCCGCGGACGTCCACCTGATCGGCAAGGACGTCGTCCGGTTCCACGCGGTCTACTGGCCGGCGTTCCTGATGTCGGCTGGGATCGATCTGCCGAAGATGATCTACGGTCACGGCTTCCTGCTCAGCCGCGGCGAGAAGATGTCCAAGAGCGTAGGTAATGTCGTCGACCCGCTGGCGCTGGCCCAGGGCTTCGGCGTTGACCAGCTGCGCTACTTTCTGATGCGCGAGGTCACTTTCGGCCAGGACGGCAGCTATAGCGCGGAAGCGATCGTCAATCGCGTGAATGCGGAGTTGGCGAACAGCTTCGGCAATCTCGCGCAGCGCACCCTTTCGATGATCTTCAAGAATTTGGAGGGCATCATTCCGGCTGCTGGAGACGCCGCCGAAGACAAGGACCTGCTTCAAAAGGTGGATCAGGCCTGTGCCGAGTTGACGCAGCGCTTCGGCGATTACGCGTTCTCAGTGGGGCTAGAGGCGTGGATGGGCGCTGTGTTCGCCTGCAATGCCTATATCGACGCTCAGGCGCCGTGGGCGCTGCGCAAGACCGACCCGGAGCGCATGATGGCGGTTCTCGGCACGTTGGTCGTGGCTGTTCGGAAGCTGACTGAAGCGGTCGCGCCCGTCATTCCGGCCTCGGCGGAAAAGCTGCTGGCCCATATCGATAGCGGTAAAGCCGGCCAGCCGATCGCCCAGCCTCAGCCGCTGTTCCCGCGCCTCGAGCTTTCGGAGGACGAGGAGGCAGCCGCTTGAGACTCATCGATAGCCATTGTCACCTTAATTACGCGGGTCTCGCTGAGCGCCAGGACGAGGTACTCGCGAACGCTCGGGCGAACGGCGTGACGGGCTTCCTGAATATCTCCACGCGCCAGAGCGAGTGGGGCGATGTGCTTGGCGCTGCCGAGCGTAACTCGGACGTCTGGGCCACCGTCGGCGTTCATCCGCACGAGGCCGATGCGCATCCCGATCTCGGCGCCTCGGCGCTGGTCGAGGCTGCATCACATCCGCGTGTGATCGGCATCGGGGAATGTGGGCTCGACTATTTCTACGACAATTCTGAGAGAGATGCTCAGAAGGAGCGCTTCGAAGCCCACATTGACGCGTCCCGCCAGAGCGGCCTTCCGTTGGTCGTTCACACTCGAGACGCCGAGGAAGACACGGCGGAAATCCTCGCCCGCGCGGTGCGGGAAGGGGGCGTCAGCGGCGTTCTCCACTGCTTCACCGGTACGGCCGACCTTGCCCGCAAAGCCCTCGACCTTGGCTTCTACATCTCGCTGTCGGGCATCGTGACCTTCAAGAATGCGAAGGAATTGCAGGAAACGGCCAGCTGGCTTCCGTCCGATCGCATGCTGGTCGAGACAGACTCGCCATTCCTCGCTCCTGTCCCGCACCGCGGGCAAACGTGTGAGCCGGCCTTTGTGGCCGACACGGCCCGGTTCGTTGCTGAACTGCGTAGCGAACCGCCCGAAGCGCTGGCAGAGACGACGACTGCCAATTTCTTCCGGCTGTTCTCCCGGGCCTCTGCGTGAAGGTAAGAATTCTCGGCTGTGGAACGTCATTCGGTGTTCCGCGGATCGGGAATGACTGGGGCCAATGCGATCGAGCTGAGCCGCGCAATCGACGCCTACGCTCATCGATCCTTCTCGAGGGTGGGGCAGCAGGCTCCTTGTCGACTGTGGGCCCGACATCCGCGAGCAACTGCTCCAGGCGCAGGTTGCGACGGTCGAGGGCGTGATCATCACCCACGATCATGCCGACCATTGCCATGGCATCGACGAATTGCGGGCAATCTCGCAGACCCTGGGCAAGCCGGTTCCATTCTATGGCCGAGCCGACGTGCTTGAGCGGCTCCGGAGACGGTTCGGTTACATCTTCAAGTCGGCGAGCTTCTATCGTGCGGTAGGCGAAGCGGTCGAAGTCGGTTCGGAATTGACCTTCGGCGGCGCACAGATACGCTTTGTCGACCAGCCGCACGGAGGAATCACGTCGCTTGGGTTGCGTATCGACATCGGCTCGCGGTCACTGGCTTATGCCATAGATTTCAATGAGCTGACCGATGACATGCGGACACTGTATGAAGGTGTGGACGTGTGGGTCAGCGACTGCCTCAGCCGGCGACCGCATCCAACGCATACCCACCTCGACGCTGTCCTTGGCTGGGCGGAGGAAATGAAGGTGGGGCAGCTCTACCTCTCGCACCTCAACAACAGCATGGACTACACAACGCTGGTCGATGAACTGCCGTCCTGGGCGGCACCGGCGCATGACGGACTGGAGATCGAACTCTGATGGAAGAGCGGGGGCCTTACATCATCTATTATGTGGTGGCGGCCGTGTTCGTCGCCAGTTCGCTCATCGGGATGCGCCAGCCCATCGGCAAAACTCTGAAGATAGCCCTGGCCTGGGTGGCAATCTTCGGGTGGGATTCCTTCTCTTCTCGTTTCGAAGCGAATTCTCCGGCGTTGGCCAACGGTTGAAGGCCGAGGCCATGGGCACCCCATCCTCGACGGCCGGCAGATCAGAATACCCATTGCCGATGACGGTCACTTCTGGGTCGCGGCCAAGCTGAACGGACGTGATGTGCGCTTCATGGTGGACAGTGGAGCTTCGGTAACGACCGTATCCAGGGAAACCGCTGTCGCGGCCGGAGTTCCAATCGGCAACGAGCATGTGATCGTGAACACTGCGAACGGACCGGCGCGTGCGACCAAGGCATATGCGGAACAGCTTCAGATCGGCTCCATCGAGAAGACCGACTTTCCGATTGATATCAATGAGAACGACGACACCAATCTACTCGGGATGAACTTCCTGTCGTCGCTTCAAGGTTGGCGTGTCGAGGGTACTTACCTGGTGCTTCAGCCGTGATGACGAACAGCCTCATGCTGGGCGGCGTCTATCTGGTCATGGCGATCATGCTGGTGCTGGGGAGCCTTATGGCCCGGCGGGAGCCATTTGCCCGGAAACTGACCATGGTGCTCGCCTGGATTGCAATCTTTGCCGGCGGTTTCGTCGTCTTCACGTTTCGTGACGATCTTGGCTATGTCGGGCAAAGGCTTCGAGCCGAAGCGACAGGCGAGCCCGTCAAGCAAGGACGGGAAATTCGCATTCCGATGGCGCTGGACGGCCATTTCTGGGTCGACGGACTGGTCAATGGAAGAAAGGTGAAGTTCCTGATCGATAGCGGTGCGACCATGACGACGATCGGGCGGGAAACTGCGGCTGAGGTCGGAGTCCGGGCAAGCCCAACACGCAATCAGATCGTCCGGACCGGAAATGGATTCATTCGTGTGGCTACAGGTACGGCGCAAGAACTGGAAGTCGGCGACATTGAGCGCCGGGATCTCGCGCTGCACATTGCCGACGATGAGGACTTGAACGTCCTCGGAATGAATTTCCTGTCCTCTTTGCAGCGTTGGGGAGTGGAAGGGCGATGGCTGATCCTCGTCCCCTGATTACTCGGGAACTTTACATAATACATATTATCATACTTACGAGGTAGAAATGGAAATCGCCGTGGGGACGTCCTTTAGCCTCGATCGGCTCGTTTCAATCATGAAGCGGCTTCGCGACCCCTCGACCGGCTGCGAATGGGACAGCGTGCAGACATTCGCAACGATCGCGCCGTACACGATCGAAGAAGCCTATGAAGTTGCAGACGCAATTGCTCGCAATGATATGGGCGCGCTGGTCGACGAGCTCGGCGACCTCCAGCTCCAGGTCGTCTTCCATGCACAAATGGCTGAGGAAGCCGGCCATTTCGCGCTCGACGACGTCATCAACGGCATATGCGACAAGATGGAGCGCCGGCATCCGCACATCTTCGGCGACGCTGAGAACGGCGGCCATCACCTGTGGGAGATCATCAAGGCCGAAGAACGCTCGGCAAGCGAAGACAAGAGCGCCCTCGCGGGTGTTGCTCTGGCTCTCCCGGCGCTGGAACGAGCGGCAAAGCTCCAGCGACGCGCTGCGCGGACCGGTTTCGATTGGCCCGATGCGTCAGGGCCTCGTGCGAAGATCGATGAGGAACTGGAAGAGCTGGAGCTCGAAACCGAGCATCAGGGCATGCTTGAGGAGATGGGAGACCTCCTCTTCGCAGTCGTTAACCTCGCACGGAAGCTTAACATTGAGCCGGAAGCTGCTCTCCGTGAGGCCAATCGGAAGTTCGAGCGGCGCTTTCGGGCTATCGAGCAGGAACCCGGCTTTTCCGATATGACGCTGGGTGAAATGGAAGAGCTTTGGAGGCGCGCGAAGGCTGATCAGGCGGACTCGCTCGCCTGAAAACGCGCCCAATTCTCAGGCGAAAGTCGAACAGAAAGCTCGATCTCATCGCCGTCAACGCGTTGTTCGAGGACTTCTCCACGCGAGTGCAGCCAGGCGAGCCGGCTTCCTTCGCTGGAGCTCAGCCGGATCACATGGACCTGCGTGTCCTGCTGCAAGGCTTCGGCAATCCTTTCTCTAATGTGGTCGACGCCCCATCCGCTAAGCGCTGAAATTGGAACGACATCTGCTCGCCGCTCGGCTTCGGCCAAGAGCGCCCGCCGGTCGGTCTCGTCCAGGAGATCCACCTTGTTCCAGGCCTCTATCCGGGCCGGACCCTCCCCTTCCCCGATGCCAAGCGAAGACAGCACGTCTTCGACGTCCTCTGCCTGCGCTTCGTGGTCCGGGTGCGCCATGTCACGCACGTGGATTAGCAGGTCGGCCGACGCGACCTCTTCCAGCGTGGCCCTGAAGGCAGCGATCAGCTCGGTCGGAAGGTCGGAAACGAAGCCGACCGTGTCAGACAATATGGCCTTGTCGAAGCCCGGGATTTTCACGTTCCGCATCGTTGGATCGAGCGTCGCGAAGAGCATGTCTTCGGCAAGCACGCCGTCACCGGTCATCATGTTGAAAAGGGTGGATTTCCCGGCGTTCGTGTATCCAACAAGCGCAATGACGGGCCATGGTGCGCGCTGACGACGGCCGCGATGCAAAGCGCGGGTTCGCTTGACCTGCTCCAGCTCGCGCCGAATACGCGCCATGCGGTCGCGGATCAGCCGACGGTCGGCCTCGATCTGTGTTTCACCCGGGCCGCCGAGGAAACCGAAACCACCGCGCTGCCGCTCGAGGTGGGTCCACGTTCGCACTAGGCGGCCCGCCTGATAATCGAGATGGGCAAGTTCGACCTGAAGCCGTCCCTCCGCAGTGGCCGCCCTTTCCCCAAAGATTTCGAGGATGAGGCTCGTGCGATCGATCACCTTTGTACCGACCTGCTCTTCGAGTGATTTTTGCTGAACCGGCGACAGCGCCGCATCGACGATTAGAAGCTTTGCGTCGCTTTCACTGGCAAGTTCCGCGATTTCCTCCACCTGCCCCTTGCCGAGCAAAGTTGCCGGACGAACTTGCCGGAGGCGAAACGCCTTGCGAGCGACCACGTCGACGCCAATCGCACCGGCCAGCCCTTCCGCTTCGTCCAGCCGCGCTTCCGTTGAGCGGCGGGATCCCTCGCCAACGCGCTCCGGCACGACGACGACCGCTCGTTCGCCGCGGGCAACATCGTTGACGGGGTCGTAGAAGGTCACGCGTTCGGCTCTTCCGTCGCGCCCTGATCGCCAAGATCCAGCGCGTGCGGCGGTTGCAGGGTCGAAACCGCGTGCTTGTATACCAACTGCAATTGTCCATCGCGTTCGAGCAACATGGAAAACTGGTCGAAACCGGCCACATGACCCTGCAGCATGACGCCATTGACGAGAAACAGGGTCATTGGCGCCTTCTCGCGGGCGGCGGCAGCAAGAAAGATGTCCTGCAGGCTCCCCCGGCCTCCTTGCGGCTCAAGAAACCCCTTCGGCAGGTCCGTCGGAGTGCGTTGCGGCATGATCGTCGAAATCGCGTGCTTGTAGACAAGCTGCGAAGACATGTCGCGCCGCAGAAGGATAGAAAAGGCATCAAACCAGGTGATTACGCCCTGAAGCTTCACACCTTTGACAAGAAAGACGACCGCCGGCGATTTGGATCGCCGGACGCTGTTCAAAAACTGATCCTGGAGGCTGAGGGCTTGTCCGGCATTTGCGATCGCCCGAGCTCAATCCTCTCCGTCGCGCTTGTCTGCAATGCCCAGCGCCTTGAGTTTTCTGTGAAGCGCCGATCGCTCCATTCCGATGAACGATGCGGTGCGGGAGATGTTGCCGGAGAAGCGGCGGATTTGGATCTTAAGATATTCGCGTTCGAAAGACTCACGCGCTTCGCGAAGCGGGCTGCCCATGATCGTGAGCGTCGCGCTCGAAAGACCCGCCGCCCCTGGTTGTCGAGCACCTCCGACGGCAGGAGATCGACGTCGATGCACGAAACGTCGCCAGGCGCCAGGATCACTGTCCGCTCGATGATGTTACGAAGCTGGCGGACGTTGCCCGGCCAGTCGTGGGCTTGCAGCGCCGCGATGGCCTCTTCGGAAAAGCTTGGCGGGGTAATGCGACGCTCCGCGGCGAAGCGGGTCAGGAAGTGGTTCGCAAGCTCGGGAATGTCTTCACGGCGTTCGCGCAGCGGGGGAATGCGAACGGGAACGACATTGAGCCGGTAATACAGATCCTCGCGGAAGCGGCCATCGGTGATCTCGTCGGCCAGGTTTCGCGAGGTCGCCGAGAGAACCCGGACGTCGACCTTGATCGGCCGCTGGCCTCCGATCCGGTGGTAACTCTGATCCGTCAGCACCCGCAGGATCTTGCCCTGCGTGGTGAGCGGCATATCGGCGATCTCGTCGAGGAACAGGGTCCCGCCATGAGCCTGCTCGAGAAGGCCAGGCCGCGCGACACCGTCCACCTCGCTGCCGAAAAGCTCCTCCTCGACCCTGTCCGGGCTCATCATCGCTGAAGACACCACGATAAAAGGCGCCTTCGCGCGCGGGCTCCACTGATGGATCATCCGCGCCGCAATCTCCTTCCCCACGCCTGCGGGGCCGGTGATGAGGACGCGGCTTCCAGTCGGGGCAACGCGCTTCAGCGTTGCCCTGACATTGTTGATTGCGACTGAAGTGCCATGAAGCTGGTCGTCCTGCCCCACCTGCTGGCGGAGATTTTCGTTTTCGCGCCGTAACCGGTCGGTTTCCGTAGCTCGCGCAACCAGATGGACGAGCCGCTCGGCCTCGAAGGGCTTCTCGATGAAGTCGATCGCTCCTTCACGAATGGCGGCGACGGCCGTGTCCAGATTGCCATGGCCGGAGATCATCAACACGGGCAGATTCGGGTCGCGGCGCTTTACCTCCTGAAGAATCTGCAGACCGTCCATGCGAGAACCCTGAAGCCAGACGTCGAGAAGCACGAGCGAAGGCCTGCGCTCTTCGATTGCGTCGAGCGCGGCGGAACTGTCGGCGGCAGAGCGCACCGAATAGCCCTCGTCTTCCAGCACCCCGCTTACCAGGTCCCGGATATCGGCCTCATCGTCGACTACGAGCACTTCAAGCGCCATCAATTACTCCATTATCGCTGTCCCCTGTTGACCCCTACAGGTGAGTTTTCCGCGGAAGAGTCCGCTGGTGCTTCCGATTCAAGCGTAGCAAGCTGCTCCGCATCGAAAGCAATTCGCACGTGCGTGCCACCGCCCGGTCGATCAAGGAAGGCAATCTCGCCGTGATGCTCCTCGACAATCTTCTTGACGATCGCGAGGCCCAGGCCGGTCCCGCGCACTCGGGTGGTCATGTACGGCTCAGTCAGTCGCTCGCGCTCTTCAGGTAGCCCCACTCCCGTATCTGTGAGGTCGAAAATCAGCTGCCCGCCGACCTTATGCAGCTTCAAATCGACGCGATCGCCGGCAAGGTTGTGTTCGCCCCTGCTCCGCCGAGCCTCGATCGCTTCGACCGCATTCTTCACGACATTGCTAAGCGCCTGGCCCAGCTGTCGGCGATCACAAACCATCTCGAAGTCGCCCTGCGGCGGCTGGAGCGCGAAACTGATTCCCGGATGGGCGACTTCGTGCAGGAACAGCGACTGACGCGCGATTTCATGCACATTTTCGCGCCGGAACACCGGCTTCGGCATTCGTGCGAAGTTCGAGAATTCGTCGACCATCCGCCGAAGATCGCCGACCTGCCTTACAATCGTTCCGGTCAGCCGCTCGAACGTCTCGCTGTCCGAGGCGATCTCCTTGCCGAAGCGCCGTTGCAGGCGCTCGGCGGCAAGCTGGATCGGGGTCAGCGGGTTCTTGATCTCGTGCGCGATGCGGCGGGCGATATCCGACCAGGCGGCGCGGCGCTGGTCCGAAAGCTGATCTGTGATATCGTCGAAGGTAATGACCGCACCCTGCTGATAACGCACACGCTTTACCGCCAGCGTGCGCTCGCCGGACTTGGACTCCACAAGCACATCGGCCTCACGCTGCTCACCCGCCATGAACTCGCCCAACTCCGGCGAAACATCGGCCAGCGGAACGCCTTCCAGCCCCTCCTGCTCATGTTGCAACAGGCTCTCGGCCGAACGATTGATCAGCAGAATTCGATTGTGTGCATCCAGGGCGACGACACCGGCGGTCACGCTGGAAAGCACGGCCTCGGTAAACGCCCGCCGAGCGTCGAGCTGAGCGTTCGCGGACATCAAGGCGCCCGTCTGCTCTTCCAAGCGCCCGGACATGCGGTTGAAAGCGCTGGCCAGCGTCTGGATCTCGTCCTCAGTCTTCGCGACCGGGACGCGCGTTGAGAAATCGCCCTCTTCAATGCGCCCTGCAGCAGTGACCAACTGACCCACCGGTCGAACGAGCCGGTCCGCGAGCTTCAGGGCCGCAGATATCGCCAGTCCCACGATGACCAAGGCGACGACCAGCAGAGCGCCGTTGAAACGAAGCTGGTTCGTTCGAGAACGAGCGAGAAGGGCCTGATAATCATCAAGCACTTCATTCGCTCGACCGACCTGAAGCGCGATCTCCGGGTCAACGTCGCGTGCGACATAGAGATAGCTGTTAGGCCCGTATGATAGGCGCGTGAGCACAGAAATTCGGTCGGGAGTGTCTGCATCGACCACCGTGTCTGGCGGCGTGCCCTTGAGTTTCCGGACGGCGCTATTGATCCGCTTCTCGTCGATCATCCCGTCGTAGCCATTTACGACAGCCAGCGACTGAACCTGCCCGTTTTGCCTGATTTCAAGAAGCGCCGCCTGGTTCAGCGAACGGAGATAGACTTGCTGAGCCAACGCTTGCTGAAAACGAGGGTCGTCGAGGGTGATCTGTTCCAGAATATCGCCGACGTTTCCGGACATCGCAGTCGCCTCAGCGCCCACTCGGCCCAGTTCATATCGATAAGTGGCATGTGCGACCTGGACCGTGTTCTCGAGCATCGACCGAGCCCGATCCGAGAACCAAAACTCCAAGCCACTTTGAAAAAGCAGTGAAGCGAAAATCGCCACAAATACGGTCGGAACGGCGGCGAGCACTGAGAATAGGGTCACCAGCCGGGCATGAAGCTTTCCGCTTCCCAGCCCCTCCCTCTTCGCGCGACGCCGAGCGACCCGGCGAGAGTAAAGGACCATCAGGGCGATAGCGGGGATGAGGTTTGCCACCAGCAGGAGCGCTATCAGGGCGGTGAAAGCAGCGACCCCGGCACCGAGCTACGCGTCAAAGCCCAGACACTGAACGCCACCGTCACGACCAGGACGGCCGCAACACCCCAGGTCGCGTAACGGGTCACTCGGCCGTTCGCTCGATTGCGAGCGAGCCAAGCGGCGAAGTCAGACCTGGTCAGATTCGATTCGGATGCAGGCGCGTCCACGGGGCGGCCTAGCACGGCAGTTGCACAAAAAACACAGCTACTGAAGCCTATTTGCCGCTTTTTCAGGCTGCGGCCCGGGACAACCAGGGCGAATAGAATTCCCGAAGCATTTCAATGACTACCCGCGGGTCGTCCTGCTGGTTGATCTTGTTTCGAAGCTCGGCCGACCCCGGAAGCCCCTTGGTATACCAGCCGATATGCTTGCGGGCGAGGTTCACTCCCGTGTGCGTGCCGTAGAGCGAGAGCATGTCTTCGTACTGCTCGAGCATGGTCGAAAGTTGCTCATCCAGCTCCGGATCGGGCTTGCCCCTCCTCCGCCCAGCTCGGCCATCGCCTGGCCCAGCAGCCACGGCTTTCCGTAGGCGCCTCGGCCGATCATGACACCGTCGGCACCCGACTGACGAAGCGCCTCTCGCGCATCTTCGATCGAGCAAATGTCGCCGTTGACGATGACCGGGAGCGAAACGGCATCCTTCACGCTGCGGATGAACGCCCAGTCGGCGGTGCCCTTGTACAGCTGGCAACGCGTGCGTCCGTGGACGGTGATCAATTTGATGCCCAGGTCCTCGGCGATGCGGGCGAGCTCGGGCGCGTTAAGGCTCGAATGATCCCAACCCATGCGCATCTTCAGCGTGACAGGCACCTGCACGGCCTTCACCGTAGCTTCTATGAGCGCAGCAGCGAGCGGCAGGTCGCGCATCAAGGCCGAGCCGGCATCGCCGTTTACGACCTTCCTGACCGGACAGCCCATATTGATGTCGATGATCGCGGCACCGCGCTGCTCGTTCAGCCTCGCGGCCTCAGCCATGACGTCAGGCTCGCACCCCGCGAGCTGGACCGATACCGGCTCCTCCGCGGGGTCCCACAGAGCCTTTTGCAGCGACTGACGCGTCTCACGGATCATCGCCTGGCTGGCGATCATCTCGCTGACGGTCAGACCGGCGCCATAGCGCTTCACGACCTTCCGGAACGGGAGGTCGGTGACGCCAGTCATCGGCGCCAGAATCACTGGCGACGCGATCTGGACGGGGCCGATCGATATGGGCTTCAGCTCGGTCATGAGTTCGGCGCATTTAGGGGAACGGCCCTTGGCGGACAAGGCAAGCCGCCGTAAGGCGCCCGCCGCATGACCGTTACCGCTCTCATCGTGGCCGCCGGCAAGGGCGAGCGCCTTGGCGGAGACGTGCCGAAACAGTTCCGTCCGATCGGCGGAAAGCCTGTGCTGCGCTGGGCAGTCGAGGCGATGGTTCGCCACCCTTTGATCAACCAGGTTCGCGTGGTGATCGGAGCAGGCCAGCGCGATCTTGCCGAGGCGGCGCTTAGCGGCCTGCCGGTTGGCGAACTAATTGAGGGTGGCGTGGAACGGTCGGACAGCGTTCTCAACGGCCTCATGGCGATCGCCGAAGGTACGGTGCTCGTCCACGATGCGGCTCGGCCCTTTTGTCCAACTGACGTCATCGACCGCCTGCTTGGCGCCCTGGAAGGCTGCGACGGGGCGGTTCCGGTTGTTGCAGTGGCCGACACGCTCGGGAAGGGCTCCGGTGGCGTCCTCGATGAGCCAGTCGATCGCAAACAACTCTTTCGCGTGCAGACCCCGCAGGCATTTCATGTGGAAGACTTGATCTACGCCTATGAGGAAGCGGGTCGTAATTCCGCAACCGATGAATCTACGGTGATGCTGGCGGCTGGATTGAAGGTGGCGACGGTGGAAGGCGATCCAATGCTTGAGAAGCTGACCACACCGGCGGATTGGTCCCGTGCCGAAGCGATCCTGTCATCGCGTTTCGTTTCAAGGACCGGCCTGGGTTTCGACGTCCACGCCTTCGAAGGTGAAGGACCAATCATGCTCGGCGGAATCGCCATCCCGCACGGACGCGGCCTCGCCGGGCATAGTGATGCCGACGTCGCCTTGCACGCGATCACCGACGCCCTTTTCGGCTGCGCAGGGCTTGGAGACATTGGCCAGCACTTTCCGCCCTCCGACCCCCAATGGAAAGGCGCATCGTCGGACCTGTTCCTTAAGCACGCTGCTGGCATGATCCGCGAGCGCGGTGGCATCATCGATCATGTTGACGTTACGATCATCGCCGAGGAGCCGAAAGTCGGCCCACATCGTTCTGCGATCAGAACGAGGGTCGCGGAGATCCTGGAGCTTGGTGAGAATCAGGTGAGCATCAAGGCGACGACGACCGAGGGCATGGGCTTCACTGGCCGCCGCGAAGGCATTGCGGCACAGGCCGTTGCCAGCATACGGATGATGCGCAATGCCTGACGCCCTGCTCCCCAAAGAACTTGTCGAAAAAGCGCAGCAGGTGGTCGACGCCAATCGCGCCGCCGGGAAGCGCATTGCCGTGGCAGAAAGCTGCACGGGCGGTTTGGTGAGCGCCGCCATCACCGAGATCGCGGGTTCATCAGACGTATTCGAGGCTGGCTACGTCACCTATTCGAACGCCGCCAAAATCGCCGACCTTCACGTCAGCCAGGAAGTCGTCGAGACGTTCGGCGCTGTCAGCATTGCGACCGCCTGGGCAATGGCTCGAGGTGCGCTCCAAGCCTCGGAGGCGGATACTGCGGTTGCTATCACTGGCGTTGCCGGCCCCGGCGGCGGCTCGCCGAGCAAGCCGGTAGGCACTGTCGTCTTCGCCAAGGCGGAGCGCGGAAAGGACCCGTCTCAGATCGTCGCGGACCAGAAGTTCTTCGACGAGCCAAACCGGGCCGGCGTCCGATTTCAGGCTGCGCTTTGCGCGCTCGAATTGTTGATGCCGTAAAGGACGGCAGCGCGCTCCTCGAAGGCACGCGTCATCCGCCGAAGAGCCCTGTCGAACATCTGACCCGCAAGCGCTTCGAAGATGCGTGACCGAAAGGCGAAATCCACCGAAAAGCAGAGGTTCGTGCCGCCGTCGTCCGCAGGCTCGAATTTCCACTCGTTGTGAAGATACTTGAGCGGGCCTTCGACATAATCGACGCAAATTCGGCCGGGCCGCTCCTTAACCACGCGGCTGGTGAAGCGCTCCTTGAAGGCATTGAAGCCCACGACGAGGTCGGCGACTGTTTCCCTTGGGCTCGATGAGCGCACGCGAACAGCGACGACCCAGGGCAGAAATTCGTCATACCGGGCAACGTCCGCAACGAGTTCGAACAACTGCTCGGGTGAGTATGGAAGATGCTTCGTCTCGCTGTGACGCGGCATCAGCCGTTCGCCCGCTCCAGTTGCGCGTTACGGTTCGCCTGCATCTTCTTGAAGTCGTCGCCGGCGTGATAGCTCGACCGCGTCAGCGGCGATGCTGCGACGAGCAGGAAACCCTTTGCACGAGCGATCGCCGCATAGGCGTCGAAAGCCTGAGGAGGGACGAATTCCTCCACTTTCGCATGCCTCGGAGTAGGCTGCAGGTATTGGCCCATGGTCAGAAAATCGACGCCGGCGGAGCGCATATCGTCCATGACCTGGTGCACCTCAAGGCGTTGCTCGCCTAGGCCGACCATCACGCCCGATTTGGTGAAGATATGCGGCGCCTTCCGTTTGACGCTCTCCAAGAGCCGCAGCGACGCATAATATCGAGCACCCGGGCGGATCGTCGGATAGAGCCTCGGTACCGTCTCCAGATTGTGATTGTAAACGTCCGGACCGGCTTCGACGATCGCATCGACCGCGGCTTCGCTCTTGTTCCGGAAGTCGGGCGTCAGGATCTCGATGGTCGTGTTCGGCGTCTGTTTGCGAAGAGCTTCGATCACCTTCACGAACTGCGACGCGCCGCCGTCCGGCAAATCGTCGCGGTCGACCGAGGTCACGACAATATGCTCCAAACCAAGCTCGGCGGCCGCGATCGCCACATGCTCAGGCTCAAGCGGATCGACCGCGCGCGGCATCCCCGTCTTCACGTTGCAGAAGGCGCAGGCTCGCGTGCAAGTGTCGCCAAGGATCATCACGGTCGCGTGTTTCTTGGTCCAGCATTCGCCGATGTTCGGGCAAGCGGCTTCTTCACAAACCGTCGCTAGTCCAAGGTCGCGCATCAATCGGCGCGTCGAATGATACCCTGGGCTGGTCGGCGCCTTTACCCGGATCCAGTCCGGCTTGCGTTGACGAATTACCTGTGCGGGCTCGGTCATGCGGGCCAGATAGCGACTGGCTGAGCCGCTTGCCACCCCTGCCCTCGTGACGCTAGCGGGCACGTATGACGCGCTTCACCGACATGGTCGACGGATATCGACGCTTCCGCACGAACGAATGGCAAGACGAACGGGAACGCTGGAACGAATTAGCCGACGGTCAGAGCCCGAAGGTGATGGTCATCGCCTGTTCCGACAGTCGCGTCGAGCCTGCGATCATTTTCGACGCACGGCCCGGCGAAATGTTTGTGGTGCGCAACATCGCCGCTCTCGCCCCACCATATGAGACGACGCCCGGCCACCACGGCGTTTCGGCGGCGTTGGAATTTGCGGTGACCCAGCTGGAAGTGGAAGAGATCGTCGTCATGGGCCACGGTTCATGCGGAGGTTGTGCCGCGGCTTTGACCGGCCAGTTCGACGAGGCCGAACACGGCGCTGGCCGATTCATCGCCAATTGGGTGAGGATGCTGGATGGGGCCCGGGATGCCGTGACGGCCGAGCACTCTCATCTCGACCCTAAGGCGTTTCTAGAGATGGAGCTGAGGGCGGTTCAGGTGTCCCTCGCCAACCTTCGTACGTTCCCATGGATCGCGGAACGCGAAACAGCCGCGAAGCTCGCGCTTCACGGCTGTCACTTCTCCATCAACGATGGAAAACTTTACGTGCTTGACGAGGCGGAAGGTGTTTTCCGCCCCGCCTGACACGTTCGCCTAGCAGCGAGTGTTGTAGTCGTAGACCGGACGACCGTACTGGTCGACGTAGTAGCAGTAGCCGCGGGTATCGCGGTAATACTGACGGCCATTGACGACAGCGCCGAGAACACCGCCGAGGACAGCGCCAGCGACAGCACCTTCGACCGTGCTCACGCCCGGAACGACAGCGCCCAGGACGCCGCCGGCAACCGCGCCGGCTGCGGCGCCGGTTGCGGCACGGCGAGCCTGATCGTTGCTCTGGCCGTTGTAGTACGGGTCATTGTATCCGTACGGATTGGTAGCGCACGCACTCACAGCGAAACTCGCGGCAAGGGCGGCAGTTATTGCAAACTTCTTCATCGACTGATCCTCCAAGCCCGTTACTCTCCCAATGCGGGTTCAGTGCTCGAACAGGCGTTTCGTTCCCGCATCGATCTATTACGGTACGGTAACATGAATGGATTCCGAACATGAATGACAGGCTCGAAGAGCGCGAAGACAACATCGCTTTGCTCATTGACGCTGACAATGCGAGCCCGGAGCACCTGGACGAGGTCTTGCTCGTCCTCGGCGAGCTAGGTGCGATAAACGTGCGCCGGGCCTACGGAAATTGGGCAAAGACCAGCCTCAAGGGCTGGGGCAATCTCACCGGCATCCATTCAATCGTCCCGATGCAGCAGTTCGACGTTGCCAAGGGTAAGAGCGCAACCGACATGCGCATGACCATCGATGCGATGGATCTCCTCTATCGCGGCCATGTCGACGGATTTGGGATCATGTCCAGCGACAGCGATTTTCTGCCGTTGGCCCAGCGTATTCGCGAGGAAGGCCTTCCGGTCTACGGCTTCGGCACAGCGAAAACGCCATTGGGCTTCCGCCAGGCCTGCACCCGCTTCTTCGATGTCGCGGCGTTGCACTTGCCGCATGACGTTGAGGCCGCCGGAAAGTCAGCGGATGATTCAGCTGGCGTGGTCGACGACGAACTCATTGATCTGCTTGGACAAGCCTACAAAGCTTCGAAGCGCGACGACGACGGCTATGCCTCCCTGTCGGAGCTCGGACAGCGAGCAACCGCGGTCTCGAGCTTCGCGGCGCGCAACTACGGGTTCACGCGCTTGTCGGACCTCATTCGTTCGGTCCCGAATTTCGACGTGCGAACTGCTACCGACGGCAGCTTATTAGTGAAGAGGCTCCGCTAGATTCGGACTGTTGCCTGACTGACACAGGATTCCGAAAGCTGCGTTTCCCACAAGCAACTTAGGAACATAATTTCCGAGCGAAGGTTGTCCCTCGCCGAAGAGGGACGTGGGCTAGACCGGGATTTTGAATGCTGGAAACGAGCCAACCAGAGGCTTTGCTCAACAGCGCGCTTGCCGCTGTAGAAGACGGCGACGGATACCGCGCTGAGCTCGATAAGATCCGGATTCCAATCTACACCACAGATGCGGACGGCTGGGTCACCTACTGGAACCAGGCGTGCGTCGATTTCGCGGGCCGCGAACCTCAACTCGGGGAAGATCGATGGTGCGTAACCTGGCGACTTTTCACGCAGGAAGGCGAATCCCTACCCCACGATGAGTGCCCCATGGCGACGGCAATCAGGGAAAGACGGTCGGTAAGGTCCGAGATCGCGATTGCCCTGCGCCCGAACGGAAGCCGGGTGGCCTTCCGCCCATACCCCACACCTCTATTCGACAAAGCAGGTGATCTCCAGGGTGCAATCAATATGCTGATCGATATCAGCGAAGAGCAGGCCGAAACGCTCAAGGAGCAGGCCGCTCGTTGTAGGCGGCTCGCCAACTCGACCGAAGATCTGTCCGCGCGTGAGATCCTGCGCTCAATGGCCGCGGGCTATGACCGGTCTGCCCAATCTCTCCAGCACAGCTAGAGAATCTCGAGGACCAGCTCGACTTCGTCTCCAGCGGCAATTCCGGCGCGGCGACGGACGTCCGCTTTCACGGGCAGGATGTAGCCTCCGCTCTTCTGCGGAAAAACGGACGTGCGCCACGTCACGTCACCAACCGTCGCTTCGACACGGACTGATCCGAACCCGCCCCGCCGAGCGAAGCTCTCGGCACGGATTTCGCCGGCCATTGCCTCCGGCACGGTCATGAAATGCCAGGTCGCGCTCTCACCGCTCCAGATCCAAAGGGTCGCGGTGAGCTTGATCATACTGCCGGCACCGCGGTCGGGCCCTCCCTCAATCGCCGGCGATGCTCGCGAAGCGCGGTGTAAATGCCGCTGCCGGCGATGAGGGCTGCCCCTAGGATCGTGTGAAGGCTCGGCACGTCGGAGAACAGCAGCCAGCCGTAGATCGTGGCCGCGACGATCTGGAGATAATCGAATGGCGATACGACGGACACGGGAGCGCGCAGCGATGACGTCATGAGCAGCTGGCCGACACCTCCGGCAAGACCGCCCGCAACCACCAGGGCCAAGGCGGTCAATCCGTGCAGCCGCCCGAAGAAAGGCATGAGAAGCCCGCCCACGACTATCCCCGCAATCGCGAACCAAAACACGATCGCCGCAACATTCTCGCTTCGCTGAAGATGCCGCAGGGTGGTCGTGACACCGGCCTGCCCAACTGCGCCGACCAGCGCGATCGCGATGCCGAGGATTGGCAGGCTCGAACCGCCCGGGCGCGCGACGATCAGCACTCCGATGAAGCCAAGCACCACGGCGCCCCAGCGATGCAGGCCGACATCCTCTCTCAGGATGAGAAACGAAAGGATGGTGGCAAAGATCGGCGCGGTGAAGTTGATCGCCGTGGCGTCAGCGAGCGGGAGCAGGATCAAGGCCTGGAAGGTCAGACCCATCGAGAGCAGCCCGAGGCAACTTCGCCAGACATGGGCCAAGGGCCGGTTCGGCTTCAACGATGTCAGGCTCTCGCGTTTCAGCACCCAGAACAGGACGACCGGCAAGCTGAAGAGCGAGCGATAAAAGACGAGCTCCGGCGCGTTGAGCCCTTCCATGGACGCCAGCTTGAGCAAGGCGCCCATGGTCGAGAAGCTCACCCCCGACCCGACCCTGCAGAGGATACCGCTAACGACATGATCGTGGTCATGCGCGGTCCCCCAGGCATCGGATTACCGGGTCAGCTTGCGGTAGCTCATCCGGTGCGGGCGGGTAGCTTCCTCACCCAGGCGCCGGACTTTGTCCTCTTCGTACGCCTCGAAGTTGCCCTCAAACCACTCGACGTGGCTGTCGCCCTCAAACGCCAGAATGTGTGTGGCGAGACGATCGAGGAAGAAGCGGTCGTGGCTGATGACCACGGCGCAGCCGGCGAAGTTCTCGATCGCTTCTTCGAGCGCACCCAGAGTCTCGACGTCGAGATCGTTGGTCGGCTCGTCGAGCAGCAGGACGTTGCCACCGCGCTTCAGCATCTTGGCGATGTTGACGCGGTTGCGTTCACCGCCGGACAGCTTGCCGACGTTCTTCTGCTGGTCCTGGCCCTTGAAGTTGAAGGCCCCGACGTAGGCGCGAGTGGACTGATCGTGGCCGTTGACCTTCATGTAGTCGAGACCGTCCGAGATCTCCTCCCAGACGTTCTTCGAATTATCGAGGTGGTCCCGGCTCTGATCGACGTAGCCGAGGTGCACCGTGGGCCCGATATCGATCTCACCTGAGTCCGGTTTTTCTTGGCCAGTGATCAGCTTGAACAGGGTCGACTTTCCGGCGCCGTTCGGACCGATGACTCCAACGATTCCGCCCGGCGGCAAGGTGAACGACAAATTCTCGAACAACAGCTTGTCGCCATACGCCTTGCTGACGTTCTTCACCTCGATGACCTTGCCACCGAGACGCTCGGGCACCTGGATGAGGATCTCGGCCTTGCCCGGGACGTGCTTTTCCTGCGCAGCCACGAGCTGGTCGAACTTGGCGATACGAGCCTTGGATTTCGTCTGGCGGGCCTTGGCGCCCTGGCGGATCCACTCGAGCTCGTGCCGGATTGCCGTCTGGCGGCCGGTTTCCTCACGCTCTTCCTGCTCAAGGCGCTTGGCCTTCTTCTCCAGGTAGGTCGAATAATTACCCTCGTACGGGAAATACTTCCCGCGATCGATTTCGAGGATCCAGCTCACCACATTGTCGAGGAAGTAGCGATCGTGGGTGATCATCAGGACCGCGCCCGCATATTCCTTGAGGTGCGCCTCGAGCCACTGAACGCTTTCTGCGTCCAGGTGGTTGGTTGGCTCGTCGAGCAGCAGGATCGACGGTTTCTGGATCAGGAGCCTTGTCAGAGCGATACGGCGCTTCTCACCGCCTGAGAGGTTTTCGACCGACCAGTCGGACGGCGGGCAGCGCAGCGCTTCCATCGCAACTTCGAGCTGGTTGTCGAGCGTCCAGCCGTCGACCGCGTCGATCTTGCCCTGAAGTTCGCCCATTTCCTCCATCAGCGCATCGAAGTCGGTGTCGTCCTTCGGATCGCCCATTTCGGCCGAAATTGCATTGAAGCGCTCGACCATATCGGCGACGTCGCGGGCGCCGTCCCTGACGTTCTCGAGCACGTTCTTGTTCGGATCGAGCTGCGGCTCCTGCGGCAGATAGCCGACCGTGACGTTCTCGCCCGGCCAGGCCTCGCCTTGGAAGTCCTTGTCGATGCCGGCCATGATTTTCATCAGCGTCGACTTGCCGGCGCCGTTGGGCCCGACGATGCCGATCTTGGCGCCGTGATAGAATTGCAGATTTATGTGGTTCAGCACCGGCTTCTGGGCGCCGGGGAAGGACTTGGTCATGTCCTTCATGACAAATGCGTATTGGGCGGCCATTGGGTCGCAAGCTTCCTTCGAGTTCGGGATTTGACCGCGAGTTAGGCGATGAACGGCGGGATTTCCACCCCGTCAGTCGCGCCCGACCATCTCCTCGGCATTCCGGAAGCGATAGTCCTTGAACTGCTGCCGGAGCTGGAGCTTTGAAAGCTTGCCTGTCGCCGTATGCGGAAGCTCATCCACGAACTCGATGGCATCCGGCATCCACCACGATGCCACATGCTTTTTCATATGATCGCGGATCTCACCCTCGGTGATGCTGCTTCCCTTGGCACGGACGACGCATAGGAGCGGCCGTTCGTCCCATTTCGGGTGCGGAATTCCGATAGCAGCCGCCTCTGTGACCCCGCCGCAACCAACCGCCGCATTCTCAAGCTCGATCGAGCTGATCCATTCGCCTCCCGACTTGATCACGTCCTTCGACCGGTCGGTGATCTGCATCGTACCGTCGGGATGAAGGACGGCTACGTCGCCGGTATCGAACCATTGCTCTTCGTCGGTCGCGTCCTGCTCGGCTTTGAAGTAGCGCTTGATGACCCACGGTCCGCGGCATTGAAGCCGGCCCGACGACTTGCCGTCGCGCGGCTGAACATTGCCCTCGTCGTCGACGATACGAAGCTCGACGCCGAAAGGCACTCGTCCCTGCCGCGCGATATATTCGACCTGTTCGTCGTCGCTCATCTCATCGAATCCTTGCGGAGGCGCTCCGCAAGTTCCGATCGGCGACGTCTCGGTCATTCCCCAGGCATGGCCAACCCTAACGCCGCGCTCGCGAAGCCAGCGGATCATCGCTCTTGGAGCAGCGGATCCGCCGATCGTGACCTGCTGAAGATCGGGGAACGTGTCTCCTGTGCGCTCGACGTGTTCGATCATCGTCAGCCAGACGGTCGGGACGCCGGCTGAATGGGTGACCCTTTCATCGCGGAAGAGCTGGCACATCTTTTCCGGACGATAGTCGGCCGACAGGACGAGCTTCGCACCTGCGGCCGGCGCAGCCCAAGGCACGCCCCAGGCATTGGCATGGAACATGGGGACGATTGGAAGCACGATCGCCTGCTTCGAAATGCCCATGATGTCGGGGCTCAGCTGGGACAGCGTGTGAAGCATCGTCGAGCGATGCTCGTAGAGCACGCCCTTGGGATTCCCCGTGGTGCCGCTCGTGTAGCAAAGGCCGATCGGTTCGCGCTCGTCGCCATCAATCCAGGTGTAATTGCCGTCTTCGGAATCGATCCATTCACGGAAACCCGGCTGGCCTGGTTCCGGGTCAAAGCAGATGTAATGCTCGATCGTTTTCCACTTCGGCTTCATCCGCTCGACGATCGGCGTGAAGACCCGGTCGTAAAACAGGACGCGGTCCTCGGCGTGGTTCGCGATATAGTCCAGCTGGTCGTCGAACAGCCGCGGATTGATCGTGTGAAGCACCCCACCCATGCCGGTCGTGCCGTACCAGGCAATCAAGTGGTGCTCATGGTTCATCGCGAGAGTGGCGACGCGATCACCTCGGTTGATCCCTAGCCGCTCAAGGGCCTGCGCCATTTTCCGCGCGTCGCGAGCGACGTTGCGCCAGTTCGTTCGTGTCAGCCGTCCATCGGCCCAAGCGGTCACAACCTCCCCGTCGCCATGCTCGCGTTCGGCATGATCGATCAGCCGCGTGACGCGCAGCGACCAGTCTTGCATCGCCCCAAGCCGCACCGTTCTCTCCCCAACTGCAGCGGGAGCAGTGTGTACTTTCAGTTCGAAACCGACAACTGGTTCGTTTTCGCTACGGAAATCAGCTGTTTAAAAGGGCATTTTCATTCCCGGCGGCAGGGGCAGGCCGCTGGTTACCTTCTGCATTTCCGAATTCGCCGCCTGGTCAGCCTTGGCGCGGGCGTCATTGATGGCAGCGGCGACCAGATCCTCTACCATCGCCTTCTCGGACGGCTGGAGCAGGCTCTCGTCGATATCGATGCCGAGGATGGTGCCCTTGGCAGTCGCACGAATCTTCACCAAGCCCCGCCCGCGATGCCTTCAACCTCGATGCTTTCGAGGTTCTGCGTAGCCTTCTGAAGCTCGCTCTGGGCGTTCTGCGCCATCTCCATGAGCTTGTTGAGGTCTAGGTCGGGCATGTTTCAGGCGCCTTTCGTGGAAACAAAGGATTCAAGCGTGGCATCCGGAAACGCTTCGAACGCAGCGCGCACCGCCGGATCGGCCAGCACTTCGGAGCGAACGCGCTCCTCGGCGATTTTCTCCTGATCCAGCAGCGACGGCTCGCCCGTCTCGTCAGAAAGCGACACTTGCCAGTTGCCGCCCGTAGCATCTTTCAGGGCAGCCGCTAGGTCACGCGGCCAATCGCCGCCAAGCGGACGCAGCGGCCTCAGAACAATCTCTGGCGGCGCAAAGCGAACGAGGCCGACCTGATCGTGAAGCTGCACGGCAAGCTGATGCCTTCCCGACCTTTCAAGCGAAGCGATGAGAGCCGGGAAGTCAGCGGGAAGCTGGGCTCTCGGCCCGGCTGGCCGCGACGTCGCGGGCGCCGAGACCGGGACAGCCCCCGCCTCACCAGACAGGCGCGACAGGACGCTTGCGGGATCGGGCAAGTCGGCCGCGTGGATCAGCCGAAGAAGCGCCATCGTCGCCGCTTCCCGGGGATCCGGGGCGACCTGGACGTCGGAGAGACCCTTCAGGAGCATCTGCCAAACTCTGTGGATCTGTCCCCACCCGAGTTGCTCGGCAAGCCGCTCAGCCGATTCGCGCTGCTCGACTGGAAGAGATTCGGCAGAGGCCCCAGCCTTGGTCCGAGTCGCCAGATGCAACTCTTCCATCAACCCACGGATCAGCGAGCCCGGATCGATGCCAAGATCATGCGCTTCATCGAGGTCGGCGAGTGTCGCTCCCGCGTTTGCGGAAAGCACATGTTCCAGCAATCGACGAATGCGGCCACGATCCGCGAGGCCGAGCATGTCACGGACCTGCTCGGCGGTCACGGTACCGCCGCCGTGAGCAATCGCCTGGTCGAGGATAGAGAGACCGTCGCGGGCGGAACCTTCGGCTGCCCGTGCAATCATCCTGAGCGCGTCCTCGTCCACTTCGACACCCTCGGCCTTCGAAACTTCCGCGAAATGAGCCGCGAGCTTTTCAGCTGGAATCCGCCGGAGGTCGAAACGCTGGGTCCGCGACAGGACAGTGAGCGGAACCTTTTCCACTTCGGTCGTTGCGAAAAGGAATTTCACATGCTCAGGCGGTTCTTCAAGAGTCTTCAGCAACGCGTTGAAAGCGCTCTTTGAAAGCATGTGGACTTCGTCGATGATATAGATCTTGTAGCGCGCGCTGACCGAGGCATAGCGGACCGCGTCGATGATCTCCCGGACGTCGTCCACACCCGTGTGTGATGCGGCGTCCATTTCGATCACATCGATATGTCGTCCTTCCGCGATCGCCTTGCACTGTTCGCAAATGCCGCAAGGCGTGATGGTCGGACCGCCTTGCCCGTCCGGCCCAATGCAGTTGAGCGCTTTGGCCACGAGACGCGCGGTCGAGGTCTTGCCGACCCTCGGACGCCGGTGAGCAGGAATGCGTGGGCAATGCGGCCGCGCTGGATCGCGTTGGCGAGCGTTTGCACCATGGCATCCTGCCCGATTAGCTCGGAGAAATCCTGCGGGCGGTACTTTCGCGCAAGCACGCGATACGGAGAGGCGGCAGCCTTCTGAGGCACTTCGGGCAAGTCGAGGCCCAGGCCAGGCGATTCGGATTCGTCCATCAGCTGTGGTTTAGGGGCGCTGTGGGGTCCGCGCCAAGGGCTGGAGGTGGGAGCCGGAACGACCCGAGACGAAATCGTTGTGGCTGCTTCCTTCCGGATCTGACCAGGTTGGCGACAGCCTCGTCCGCCCGACTCCCGCGGCGCATATGGGTTAAGACCTGGGGGCGCGCAAGTTTGCTGCGTATCATGCCCCTTCATCGACCATTCACGCAGCCTGCAGGATGTCGCGATAGCCGAGCCGGAGGCGCCTGCATGTTCCTATTCGCTTTGATTTCATTTCTCGCTTCCGCAACGCAGGCGGAGGAACCAACGGCGCCGATCATTGTCAGAGCATATCCCTGGGCGCCGTTCATAAGCCCGATGGGAGAGCCGTTTCGGTCGCACGCGCCGGATGATGATCCGTTTGCACGCTGGTTTCACCAAGCCGACCGAAACCAGGACGGAATGCTGACAGCCGACGAAATGCGTAGCGACGCGGAGCGGTTCTTTGCCAGGATCGACGCCAATCAGGACGGCAGAATCGATTCCGAGGAACGCATGACTTACGAATCGGAAATCGCACCGGAGGTTCAGTCCGGCTCACAGTGGAAGCGCAGGCGCCAGGAGAGCACTGCAGAGCCTTGGTTGGGGGATGATTCGCAACGAAGCGAACGGCACCGGCGATGGGCGAACGACATCGACGGATATCAACCGGACGGCCTGCAGGGTGCGGCCCGATACGGCTTACTCAATCTCCCGGAACCCGTCGCGGGCGCGGATGCGGATTTCGACCGATTCGTTTCGCTGGACGAATTCAGGCGCGCTGCCTCATATCGCTTTCAACTGCTCGACAACGATCGCTCGGGCCGGCTCTCAATGCAGAACCTCAAAGTGCTTCTGCCGTCCCGACCGAAAGAGGGAAAGCGCGTCAAGCGCCCCAAGAACGCCCCCGACACGAGAATCGGTCTTCCCCTGCCAGAGAGGAGCTAGGTCCTCGGGACCCGTGCCCTCAATCCATTAATCCGCCTTCTTCAGCCGTACAGCCAATTCTTGGAACCCGCTGGAATGCGGACGCCCAAAGTCTCCATGTCCTCGGTAAGGATGATCTGGCAGGCGAGCCGAGACGTTCTGGTCGCGTGGGCGGCGAGATCCAGTAAGTCCTCTTCCTCGTCGCTTGCATGCGGCAATTTCTCGAAATCCACCTTGTCGACGATTACGTGGCAGGTCGAGCAGGCCATGACGCCCTCACAGGCACCCTCAATGGGCTGGCCCGCGGCCCAGGCGACATCGAGCAGCCGCTGACCGGACTTGGCCTCGACTTCCTTGTCGAGGGTGCCGTCCGGCTTGTGGAAACGCACCTTGATCACGCGGCCAGGCCTCGTTGGGTGCGGGCAGCCGCGTCAATGCGGTTCACGGCGTCGAGGACCTCTTCCTTGCTGGTGTACCTTCCGAACCCGAGCCGGATGGATGAGCGGGCATCGCGATCACTGAGACCGATGGCGCGCAACACGTGGCTCGGGCGGCCAGATCCGCTTGCGCAGGCTGAACCGAGAGAAAAAGCAACATCCCGAAGCTCGGCGATGATCCGAGCCGCGTCGACGCCGGGCCAGCATATATTGAGGTTCCCATGGTAGCGCTGGGTCATGCTGCCGTTGATGATCCAATCGGTCATCAGTGAAGAACCGGCTGCGATCCAAAGCTCTTCGACATGCTCGTGATCGGATTGGCGGCGCTCCGTGGCCAGCTTCGCCGCAACTCCGAATCCGACGCACAGTGCTGGAGACAAGGTTCCTGAACGCAACCCCATCTCCTGCCCGCCTCCATGGATCAACGGCGCCGGCTCAACGCCGTCCCGCATCCAAAGCGCTCCGATGCCCTTCGGCCCGTGAATCTTATGGGCAGATACGGCGGCGAGATCGGGTCCCTCCGGTATTTCGACACGCCCAAGCCCTGAACCGCGTCGCAAAGCATCAGCGCTCCAACCTCATGCGCGAGCTCCGCAATTTCGGCGATCGGCTGGATCACACCGATCTCATTGTTGACGAGCATGACTGCGACAATCGCAACGCGGTCATCCAACTCGGCCTTCACATTTTCGAGATTGAGCAGGCCGTCGGCCCCGACGGGAAGGCGCGTAAGGTCAAAGCCCCTCCCTTGAGCCACTCGCACGTATCGAGGACCGCGGCATGCTCGGTGGCGACCGTAACGATTCGATTGCGGCCCTTCGTCTTTTCCAGCGTGCCCTTGAGGGCCCAGTTGAGAGCCTCTGTCGCGCTCCCGGTAAACGCCAGGCGTCCGCCAGTGAGCCCGATCGCCTCTGAAACCTCCTTACGGGCCATTTCGATGGCCGCAGCGGCCTCACGGCCCCAGCGCGAGGGCGAGTGAGGATTGGCGAACTTCTCCTCGATCCAGGGCCGCATCGCGTCCGCGACTTCCGGAGCGACCGGAGTGGTGGCCTGATAATCGAGGTAGATCATGCCGCCCTGGACGCGGCTCGCTCGTATATCCGCCGCCATTCACCAAGGAAGCGATCGATATCCGCTTCATTCGTCTGCGGACCGAAGCTGATGCGGATGAAGCAGCTGCCGACTTCCGCTGGCAGACCCATTGCCTCGAGAACCCGGCTCGGCTTCATGCTCCCCGATGAGCAGGCGCTACCCGCAGACACTGCTATTCCGGCTAGGTCGAACTGGACCAGCTGGCTCGAACTGGCGACGCCCGGCATCGCATAGGCTCCGATCGTCGGATTGCGCGGACTGTCGCCGGCAATGACAGTACCACCTGCCGATACGATTGCGTCCTCGAGGCGAGTGCGCAACGCGGTCAGGCGGTCCATGTCATAGGGCTTCGCTGCAAGTGCCGCAGCGAAACCAGCTGCGCTCGGAACATCCTGGGTACCGCGCCTATAGCCCTTCTCCTGCCCGCCGACCGGCTCAAGAGTTGCGAGATCCCTGACCAGCAACACACCGACGCCAGGTGGTCCGCCAAGCTTGTGAGCACAGGCCGCGATGAAGTCGGCATCGGGAAGCGGCAATTTGCTCGCTGACTGAGCGCAGTCGGCCAGAAGCAACGATCCCGCCTCACGAATACGCGGCGCCAATCGCTCCAGCGGCTGGACGACCCCCGTTTCGTTGTTCACGTGCTGAATCGCGACGAGGGCCGGCCCATCGGCAATGATCGCGTCGAGAGCATTCTCGTCGACTAGACCGTCCGAACCAACCGGTATGACCTTTGATGCCTCACCCATGGCATGCGGGACGATTGCATGTTCCGTCGCCCCGTAGACCCGCCCTGGAATTCGCGCGCGGCTGCCCGCGATCTCCACGGCCTCACTCGCACCTGATGTGAAGATGACGTCATGGCGCCAGTCGAGAACCTCGGCGATTGTGCCGCGCGACTGCTCGAGCAGCCCGCGGGCAGCGCGTCCCTCGGCATAAGGCGAATTCGGATTCGCCCATGAGTCGAGTGCATTGGCGATGGCTGCTCTCGCCTCCGGAAGAACGGGAGTAGTCGCTGCATGGTCGAGATAGAGGCGGTCGTTGACGGTCAAAACGCTCGGATTCCTGCCGATTGCCAGTTGAACGGCCGCACCTATATAGGAGCCACCGCCGCGGTGCACCCGCAGTTGCGGCCAAAGCTATACGCGAACTCACGGAATTCCATGCCCGAAGTCATTTTCCCTGGCCCCGAGGGCCGCCTCGAAGGTCGTTTCCATCCCGGCACGCGCCCGCGCGCGCCGGTCGCCATGGTCCTGCACTCACATCCGCAGGCCGGCGGCACGATGAACAACAAGATCGTCCAGCTGCTCTATCAAACCTTCGTGAAGCGCGGCTTTGCGACCCTGCGGTTCAATTTCCGCGGCGTTGGCAAGAGCCAGGGCACGTTCGACAACGGCATCGGAGAGCTCAGCGATGCAGCTTCGGCCCTCGACTGGGTGCAGCAGATTCACCCGGAGGCCGAGACGACCTGGGTTGCCGGCGTCAGCTTCGGTGCCTGGATCGGCATGCAGCTTCTCATGCGCCGTCCGGAAATCCGCGGTTTCATCTCGATCGCTCCGCCGGCGAACATGTACGACTTCAGCTTCCTAGCGCCATGTCCCTCTTCAGGCATCATCATCCAGGGCGAGGCGGACGAAGTCGTGACGCCAAGCGCTGTCCAGAAGCTCGTCGACAAGCTCCGCACCCAGCGGCACATCACCATTCATCACGACACGATCCCGGGCGCGAACCACTTTTTCGCGAACGAACTCGATCTGCTGATGAAGAGCGTCGACGATTATCTCGACATGCGGCTGGCAACCGACAAACCGGCTCCGGCGATCACCAAGCGCTAAAGCTCAAACCGTCCAGATCAGGACGTTCGCCACCAAGACGGCCGCGGCTCCCAGCATCAGGAGTCCGCGGCCGCGGTCTTCCTTGCGCCTGAGCATCCGGACCCCGCCGATGACCAGCAGGAAGGCGGCGATCATCACGATCGCCATCAAAGTCGAACCTAAGCCCCCCAAAATTCCGCTCCCGTTTCACCAAGACTTAACTGCTGCTGCCTTAAGGCAGGCGTCATGCCGATCGAAGAGCAGCAGGCACGCCTGGAAGAGGCGTTCGACCGAATCGAGGAAACGATCCTCCCCTGCATCGCAATGATGCTGGAGACGTTGCTCGAAGCCTCGGAAAGCGTCGCGAAGACCGACCCGAAAGCCCTGGCCGCCGAATTGCAGATCCTCGCTGCCGAACTCGAAGAGCTCACCCGCGCCGTGGAGCGCAGCAGCCCGGTCCACGTCGAGCCCGGCGAATACAAGACGGCTGCAGCCTAAGCGACGATCTCGGCATGCAGCGCCGGATCGATATTTCCGCCGGACAGCACAACAACAGTTCCATCGGCAGGTTCGACCTGGCCCGACAACAATACAGCAAGCGCGACTGCACCTCCCGGCTCGACGACCAATTGATGCCTCTCCCAGGCCCAGCGGATCGCCTTGCGGACCGCCTCCTCGCTGGCTGACAGCGCTTTCGCATCCCCATTGCGCAGAATTTCGAACGTAATCGGCGAAACTCGCGGCGTCTGGAGCGCGTCACACAGCGTGGGCGACGCATCGGAGCTGACGGGGACGATCTCTCCGACCTCCAGCGAGCGTTTCATATCGTCCCAGCCTTCCGGCTCGACGATGACGATCTCCGTGTCCGGACATGCCAGCACTATGCCGGATGCCAACCCGCCGCCGCCGCAGGGCACCACAATGCGCGTGGGTGCTTCCGGCATCTGCTCCAGTATTTCGAGGCCGACCGTGCCTTGTCCGGCCACGATGTGTGCATCGTCGAAGCTGGGAACGACAGTTGCACCGGTTTCCTTGGAGATTCGCTCAGCGATCGCCTCGCGGCTTTCGCGATAGCGGTCGAAGAAGATGATTTCGGCGCCCTCAGCCCGGGTGCCGTCGACTTTCACTGCCGGCGCATCCTTCGGCATGACAATTATTGCCCGAATCCCGAGGCGTCTGGCCGCGATTGCGACCCCTCGGGCATGATTTCCCGAAGAAAATGCCACCACCCCGCTCTTCCGCTCTTCTTCCGATAGCTGGAGCAGCCGATTGCTCGCTCCGCGCAGCTTGAAGGCGCCGCCCGTCTGTAAACACTCGCATTTGAGCCAGATCGTCCGGCCATCCAGGTCGGATCCAATCAGTGGAGTGTGCTCGATCGAGGCTGCAATGCGTCTTCCAGCCTCGACAACGTCGGTTCGCGTCACCGTCTGAGTGTCGTTCAAGACTTTGATTTTCCTACCGTTTCGACCAACCGTTGCACGAAGGGGACAAAAGTTCTCCTTCGAGCCTTAATTGTTCGGAAAATTCTTTACTTGAGGATACCCCATACATATATCGCGCGTCCGCTGCCCATGGGACTTCCAACCGCAAGGCAGCTCTCTCTGTCGAACTACCAGTTGGAGGTCCCTTGAGTTGCACAAGCACCATAGCGCGCTGGGGCTAGCTGCCACCCCTCTCGGCAATCCAGTTGCCGATATCGCAAATAGCCGACCCGCTCAGCCGGTGACGCTTCTCCGACCGCATGCTGCGCGCCGCGCGGCTCGCTTCTTCGTGGACAAGTTCCCGGGACGGTCGCTGTACGCTGTGAAGGCGAATCCGTCGCCGGAACTGCTCAAGATCCTCTGGGACGAGGGCGTGACTCACTATGACGTCGCGTCGATCGGCGAGGTGCGACTGGTTCACGAGACGCTGCCCGAGGCAGTGCTCTGCTTCATGCACCCGGTGAAGGCCGAGGAAGCCATTGCAGAGGCCTATTTCGGGCATGGCGTGAAGACCTTCAGCCTCGATACGCTCGAAGAGCTGGAAAAGATCGTTCGCGCGACCTCGAGGGATGGCGTTGCGCCGACCGATCTCAACCTGCTCGTTAGACTTCAAGTGAGCAACGAACACGCCAAGCTCAGTTTGGGAGCCAAGTTCGGCGCTGCGGCCGATGAGGTAAAGGCGCTTCTGTTCGCAGTTCGCCAGGCTGCCGATGCCTTGGGAATCTGCTTCCACGTCGGAAGCCAGGCAATGACTCCCTCGGCGTACGCCCAGGCGATGTCCCGAGTTCGCGACGCGATCGTCGAAGCAGCGGTTACCGTCGACATCGTCGATGTTGGCGGCGGTTTTCCGTCGACCTACCCCGGCATGGAGCCTCCGCCCCTGGAGGCTTATTTCGAGGTCATCCACTCGGCGTTCGAAGCACTTCCGATCAGCTACTCGGCCGAATTGTGGTGCGAGCCGGGCCGTGCGCTTTGCGCCGAATATGCGAGCCTGCTCGTGCGTGTCGAAAAGCGCCGCGGCAGCGAACTGTACATCAACGACGGTGCTTATGGCGCCCTCTTCGATGCAGCGCACATCGGCTGGCGTTATCCCGTACGGTTGATCCGGGACGGCGGGTCCAACACACGCCCGATGGATTTTAGCTTCTACGGGCCGACCTGCGACGACCTCGATCACATGACGGGACCGTTCCAGCTTCCGGGCGATGTCGCCAACGGCGATTACATCGAGATCGGAATGCTGGGCGCATACGGTTGCGCCATGCGCACCGCGTTCAACGGTTTCGGCGCCGAGCGCACCGAAATCGTCGACGATGAGCCGATGGCGACGCTCTATGCGGGCGAGACCAAGCGCTCCAACGTCGTGACGCTGTAAGGAACCCTCCCCTCCTGCTTCGCGTAGGAGGGGAATGGGGTGAGGCTGTCCCCCGCTAACAAAACGACATGCCCTTTTCCGATGTCGAGCCTATAGGCGCGGCAACCATTGGAGCATGAAATGACGACCGATACGCTGAACAAGGTTCAGGACGCCGAGCGCATCAACGACACGCGCAAGTCCGAGCTTCTTTCGACGCCGATCGAGCATATCGACATCACCAAGTTCGATGCCCGCCCGATCATCGATTCAATGGGCAAGATGAGCTTCACCAGCCGCGACCTGTCCCGCGCCACCGGCATCTACAACACGATGCTGGAGGACAAGGACTGCTCGATCATCCTGGTGATCGCCGGATCGACCTCGGCCGGCGGCTGCATGGATCTCTATGCTGAGCTCGTGAAGTCCAATATGGTCGACGCGATCGTCGCCACCGGCGCCTCGATCGTCGACATGGATTTCTTCGAAGCACTTGGCCACAAGCACTACCAAGCCAATGAAATTCCTGACGATGATACGCTGCGCTCGCTCTACATCGACCGCATCTACGACACCTACATCGACGAGCAGCAGCTACAGGATTGCGACTTCACCATCGGCAAGATCGCCGACAGCCTGGAGCCGCGCGCGTACTCCAGCCGCGCCTTCATCCGCGAGATGGGCAAGTGGCTGAGCGAGGGCAATGCCAAGAAGCAGGGCAGCCTCGTCCAGCTAGCCTACGAGCATGACGTGCCGATCTTTTGCCCGGCGTTCGTCGACAGCTCGGCCGGCTTCGGCCTTGTGAAGCACCAGGTCGACGCGATGAAACGCGGCGGCCACTATATGGTGCTCGACGCGATCGCGGACTTCCGCGAGCTCACCGATATCAAGATCAAGGCGGGCACGACCGGCCTGCTGATGATCGGCGGCGGCGTTCCCAAGAACTTCACCCAGGACACTGTCGTCTGCGCCGAAATCCTCGGTCACGACGATGTCGAGGTGCACAAGTACGCAGTGCAGATCACCGTCGCAGACGTCCGCGACGGTGCCTGCTCCTCCTCGACGCTTCAGGAAGCGGCGAGCTGGGGCAAGGTCTCGACCGCCATGGAGCAGATGGTATTCGCCGAAGCGACTAGTGTCCTTCCGCTGCTGGCGTCCGACGCCTGGCACCGCGGAGCATGGCGTAATCGCGAGAAGCGCCGCTTCGCCAAGCTCTTCGACTAATCGATTGCCAACCGTAACGAACTGAAGCAGCCTCCCTCTGGAAGCAGGGGAGGCTTTTTCATGGAATACAGCCCGATTCTCGTACCGGTGGTGGCGCTGGTCGCGTGGACCCTCGTGGTGATGGTCTGGATGGTCGTGACCCGCATCCCGGCAATGAGAAAGGCGGGGATAACGTTGGGCACAGCTCGCCGGGGTGGGCGCGGCGCGAACCTCGACGGAGTTCTACCTGACGAAGTCCAGTGGAAATCCCACAATTACATGCACCTGATGGAACAGCCGACGATCTTCTATGCGATCGCGCTGACCCTCGCACTGATGGGCATGGGCCACGGCATCAACTACTGGCTCGCCTGGGTTATGTCGGCCTGCGCATCCTCCACAGCCTCATTCAGTCGACTGTGAACATCGTCCTCTACCGGTTCACGATATTCGCCTTGGCCTCATTGTGCCTGCTCGGCCTGACGGTGCACGCAGGCGCTCGCATACTTCACGATTGCCTGGGCTGAGGCCTGTTCGTCCACTAACGGCTGAAGGCGGCTCCCAGCTCGACGTGGGTCGACCAGCGAAACTGGCCGACCGGGCGTATCCAATCGATCCGGTAACCACCATCGGCCAAGATCATCGCGTCTCGGGCGAAGGTCGCAGGATTGCAGCTGACATAAGCGATCCTCGCGACGCCCGAGGATGCGAGCTCTTTCACCTGTTCCTCGGCCCCTGCTCTCGGCGGATCGAGAACAACTGCGTCGAAGCTCTTCAGATCGTCCTTGTCGAGCGGACGGCGGTAAAGGTCCCGATGCTCGACCGCGATATTGGGCGCGGCACGTTTCAGCGCCTGAACCGCGTCGCGAGACGCCTCGGCAGCATAGACCTTTCCGGGCAGGGCAAGAGCGAAGGTACCGAGCCCAGCGAACAGGTCGGCAATACGCTCGCCCCCTTGAACCGCTTCGCGAACGCATGAGCCGAGCGTCTCTTCGCCGTCCTCGGTCGCCTGGAGGAAGCCACCGACCGGGAATCCGACGGGCACGCCAGAGAGAGATATCGTCGCCGGGAAGGGCTCGTACAGCGTCTCCGGCCCCAATCCCTGGTCGACCGACAGCCGCGCCAGCCGATTGCTCTCGCAAAAGCTGGTAAGGCCCTCCATCGCCTCATAGCCTTCAGGCTCGACGCCCTTGAGCAGAACGTCCGCGCCCTGCTCGACGAGCGTGAGTTGGACCTCGGCCGTCCGGCGCTGAAGCAACAGGCCTCCAAGCAGCGATCTCAAAGGGGCGATCAAGTCGAACAGTTCGGGCCGAAGGATATGGCACTCGCGCATGTCGACGACGCGGTTTGATTTAGCCGCGTTGAAGCCGATCACGGCTCCCTGCCCGACTTTCAGCGCGCGAAGACTCGCTCGACGGCGTGTCCGCGGCGGCGACAGGTGCGGGTCGCGGATATCGGTCGTCAGGCCGTGCTGCGCAAGCGCCGTCACCACCCGCGAGACAAGGTAATTGCGGTAGGCATCGTCATCGACATGCTGGAGTTGGCATCCCCCGCACTCGGGAAAATGACGGCATGGCGGTTGCTGGTGATGAGGACCGGGGCGATGGTCCCGTCGCCCAACAGCATGTCACCCGGAACGCCGAAAGGCACATGCCTGCCGGTCGAGCTGACGCCATCGCCCCGTGCGGCAATGCGAACGATCTGCTCAGTCATTCAGTAGTGCGAGCGCTTGTGGAATGGCCGCGGCGAGGTCGTCGGCGATCATCTGCGCACCCGCGATCTCGGCAGCACGCCCGTGGAGCCAGACGGCGGCGCTCGCGGCTTCGAATGCCTCCAGGCCGCGGCCACGCATGGCAGCAATCATTCCGGCAAGGACGTCACCAGTTCCGGCGGAGGCGAGCCAGGCCGGGGCCGGCGGAGCGAAACCGAGGCGCCCGTCAGGGGAGGCAACAAGGGTGTCTGGTCCCTTATAGACAATAACCGCCCCGGAACGCTTCGCAGCTTCGAGCGCGCGATCTGCCTTCGAACCCTCGAGTTTGCCAAACAGACGCTCGAACTCGCCTTGGTGCGGGGTGATAATCGCGTCCTGCCCACGAAGCCGTTCTGGTTCGCCCAGATGAGTGATCGCGTCGGCATCGATGACCTTGGGCGCGTGTGACGTCAGAGCGAGGGTTAGAACCCGCGGGATGTCCCCCATGCCCGGACCGACGATCAAGCACCCGATCCTCCCATCGTTGATCTCAGCTGTGTCGGTCTGGACGATAGCGGAAGGCAGGCCGTCGATGCTCCGCGATGTGCTGACGCGGACGTAACCTGCGCCCGAATAGGCGGCCGCTTTCGCGGAGAGCGCGATCGCGCCCGGCATCTTGCCTGCGAGGGCATGAACAAGTCCGCGTGAGTATTTGTGACCACCAGGGTCGAGCGCCGGAAGAACGGGCTGCCCAAGCTCATGCCATTCTGGGCTCGCCTCGATCCCAATGTCGGCCAGCACGACCCTACCGCATTTGCCCATCGAAGGCATGAGGCGGTGCGCAGGTTTCAGCGCCCCGAATGTCACCGTCATTTCGAAGCCTGGGACTGAGCTCAGTTCAACTCCGGAATCGCTGTCGACGCCGCTCGGAACGTCGCAGGCAATCCGCATCTGTGAGTCTGCAGCCAGGCGATAAAACTGTTTCTGTAGAGCATCTTCCAGCCCTTCTCTGAGACCTGTCCCGAACAAAGCGTCAATCAGGAGCAGCGATGGACCGGTCGAAGAGTTCAGCGCCTCGACCTCGCCACGCCACTGTCCCCGCGCCCATTTGGCGGCTTCGCTTTTCGGTTCGGAGATCGCTGCGATGCGAACCTCGACGCCCCTGTCGGCCAGGTGTCGCGCGGCCACGTAGCCATCACCGCCATTGTTGCCGGGGCCGCACAGGATCAGCGCGGGCATTTTTCCAGCGTGGCAGTAGGCCGCCTCCGCCAGCGCAGCCCCCGCTCGCTCCATCAGCGCTTCCACGCTGGTCCCCGCAGCGATTGCGCGTTGCTCGGCGGCCCTCATGGCCTCGGCGGTCAGAATTGGTCTCACGCGGCGCGCCTTAGCGCAGATAGGTCGAGAGCCGCCACCATTCGCGAGGCACAGCGATTTCGACCTGGTCCCTCGCAATTTCCGTATCGAACAAGGCGAAGCAGGTCGCGCCGCTGCCCGACATGCGGACGAAATGAGCCCCCGGCTGAACCGAAAGCCACGCGAGGACGGTGCCGATCAGAGGAAACTGCTTCACGGCTGCTTCCTGCAGGTCGTTCCGTCCCGCCCGCCAATCGTCGAGCGGGCCCTTGTCCTCACCGCTCCAGGCTGTGAACACCTCTGCGGTCGAGACCGCAACGCGCGGATTTACGAGCAAGATTGGCGTGCCGCTCACTCCGGCATCGACCGACTTGAGCTCGTCACCGGCGCCGTCGCCCCGGACGCTCATGCTCAGCAGGCACGCCGGGACGTCGGCACCCAGCGCTGGAGCAACGGCGGACGCGTGTGACGGGTCGATGCTCCACATGCGCGTGAGCAGACGAAGGACGGCTGCAGCGTCCGCCGACCCGCCGCCGATACCCGACGCAACCGGCAGGTTTTTGGTCAGCACGAGAGACGCGCCTCCGCTGACGCCTGCATCCTCCCGGAGCGCACGGGCGGCTCTCAGCGCCAAATTATCGTCAGGATCGCCCAATTCGCCGGAAAACGGGCCTTTCACCTGCAACGACACTTCTTCGGCTGGACCCGCCGCGACCCGATCACCGTCCGTGCAGAAGGCAAAGACGGTCTCCAGCCGATGGCGGCCATCCGGCAGCTTCCCGCGGACATGGAGGGCCAGGTTGATCTTGGCTGGTGCTAGCTCTTCCAGCTGCATCAGGGTGCAGCGGTCGCAGGCGTCAGGCCGGTTTCGATCTTCGTTTTCAGCCGCGTGGCGACTTCATCCTCGGCGGTCTGCAAAGCGGCCGACCACGCATATCGCGCCTCGAAGCGGTTTCCGGCCCGGTAGAGCGCGTCACCGAGGTGCTCGTGGATCTCGGCCTGGGCCGGATCCCCTTTTGCTGCCCTGGAGAGGATCTCGATCGCTTCCTTGATCCGCCCGCGCTTGTAGACCGCCCAGCCAAGCGAATCCGTGATCGAGGAGTCGTCCGGAGCGAGCGCGCTGGCCTTGCGGATCATCGCTTCAGCTGAATCCATGTCCTCGCCGCGCTCGAGCTTCGCGTAGCCGAGGAAGTTGAGGATGACGGCTTCGTTCGGCGCGAGCGCGAGCGCCTGTGTCAGGAGCCCGCGGGCCTCCGGCCAGCGATTGCCTTCTTCAAGCGCGCTAGCCTGGAGGATGAGGAGCGGCCACCGATCTTCCGGTCGGCCTTGCCCCACCAGCTGAAGCGCTTGTCCGTAGGCTGCGGCGGCTTCGTCATTGCGCTTCATGTTCGCGAGGACGTCGCCAAGGCGAGCGTAGTCGGCAACCCCGGCATTCCCTCCGGAGATGGCTCGCTGCGCAGCCTGAAGCGCTTCCCTTGACGCTTTGCGCCAAGCAAGGTCCTTACTTCGGCATCCCTTGCCTGAGGCGACAAGGGATCTGAATCGGGCACGGTTCGCAGCGCGATTACGGCCTCATCGACCCTGTCGCGGCTGCCGAGCATCAAGCCGAGCATCACCGAAGCCGCGCTATTGTCGGGGGCCGCGTAGCGCGCGACCTGAGCCAGCGCGACCGGCATCTTCTCATTGCGAAGGCGGTTCAGCTCTGCAGCGAGCACCACGAGCAGCTCGGAGAAAGCCCGCCGGCCATTGTCGATGCGGATTCCGCCGGGCCTGCCCTGCAACACCTTGTCGCCGGCCTTGCCCAATTCCGTGCTCATGCCCTGAACGATCGCGGACGCACGCGCTTTGTCTCCGGCCCGCAGGTAGGCGTCCGAAAGGGCCAGGCGAAGGCGCGCCTCACGGCCGCCGCTCACCTTGATCGCCTGGTCGACGAACGGCTGCGCCTCTGCGGTCCGGCCGAACTTCAGCAGAATCAACGCCCGATGCTCGGGCACCAGGGCACTCAGAAGGTTTCGCGACGAAACGGCGTCGAGAGCCGTGAGCGCGCGAGCCTGATCTTTCGCGTCCGCAGCTGCCCAAGCCCGTAGGAATGGCGCCACGAAAGCGAGATCTCCCGCCGCCGATCCGCTCTGAAGAAGGGAGATCGCCCGAGCCGGATCATCGGAGCGCAGAGCGTCCGCTGCCTGAAGCATTTGCGCTTCGATCGGCGTGCTGGTGGCGGGAAGTCCTCGGACCAGGCGAAGCGCCAGTTTCATGTCGCCGGCGCTGATAGCCTGCGAAACCGCTTCGCGCGTGATGTCCGCATTGGCCGAACTGGCGTCGACCAGTTGCGCAAGCAGCTCCGCCGAGCGCAGGTGATTTCCCTCGATCGCCGCTGCACGGGCTTCCATGTACGTCCAGGCTGCATTCGACGTTCGGACTGCTAGCGCTGGTGACGGCCAGAGTGCGGCTAGAATGACGGCAGCAGCGGGAAGTGACTTACATGTTCGGATAATTGGGTCCTCCACCGCCCTCCGGAGTAACCCAGTTGATGTTCTGGGTTGGGTCCTTGATGTCGCAAGTTTTGCAATGGACGCAGTTCTGGGCATTGATCTGCAGCCGCGGCCTCCCATCCGCCTCCTCGACGAACTCGTAAACGCCTGCCGGGCAATAACGCTGCTCCGGCCCGTCATAGAGTTCGAGGTTCACCTCAACAGGTATGGCTGGATCCTTTAGCGTCAGGTGAACGGGCTGGTCTTCTTCATGGTTGGTGTTCGACAGGAACACTGACGTAAGGCGATCGAAGGTCAGCACGCCATCGGGCTTGGGATAATCGATCTTCCGGACCTCGCCCTTCCGCTTGAGGGTCGTGTTGTCGGCCTTGTGCTTGAGCGTCCACGGCAGTCGGAGTCCGAATTGGCCAAGCCACATGTCGAACCCCGCATAGAGCGTTCCGAGAAAACCGCCGAAATGCGCCACTGCCGGTTGGGCATTGCGAACGAGACGCAATTCCTTGTCGATCCAGCTCGAACGGACAGCCGGTTCGTAGGCCTCGAGGACATCGGCAGACCGATCCTTGCAGAGAGCATCGAACGCGGCCTCGGCGGCCAGCATCGCCGATTTCATCGCCGTGTGCGTGCCCTTGATGCGTGGAACATTCACGAAGCCGGCAGAGCAACCGATCAGCGCTCCGCCCGGGAAAGCCAGTTGCGGAATGGCCTGCCAGCCGCCCTCGTTGATGGCGCGAGCGCCATAGGAGACGCGGCGGCCGCCCTCGATCTCGGCGCGAATAGCCGGATGGGTCTTCCACCGCTGGAATTCCTCGAACGGCGAAATGTACGGGTTCGCATAGTCGAGCGCGACGACGAAGCCGAGCGCGACCTGGTTGTTTTCCTGATGGTAGAGAAAGCCACCACCCCAGGCGTCCTCGAGCGGCCAGCCCTGCGAGTGGATAACTCGGCCGGGCTTATGCTTGTCGGCAGGAACGTCCCACAACTCCTTGACGCCAAGGCCATAAACCTGCGGTCCCGACTTGTCACGAAGACCGAAAAGTCGGCTCAGCTCCTTGGTCAGGCTGCCCCGCGCACCTTCCGCGAAGAAGGTGTATTTCGCATGGAGTTCCATGCCCGGCTGGTAATCGGCACGGTGAGAGCCGTCGCGGGCGATGCCCATGTCGCCGGTTGCCACCCCTTTCACCGAGCCGTCCTCGTTGAACAACACCTCGGCGGCAGGGAATCCTGGGAAGATTTCGACGCCTAGCTCTTCGGCCTGCGTGGCAAGCCAGCGGCAAAAATTGCCTAGGCTCAGCGTGTAGGTGCCCTTGTTGCGCATGAACGGCGGCAAGGCGAAGTGCGGCATGCCCCACTTGCCGGTCTTCGTGAGCACCCAATGATGGTTTTCCGTCACCGGCACTGTGAGCGGCGCTCCCCGTTCCTTCCAGTCCGGGACCAGCTCGTTGAGCGCCTTCGGGTCGACAACTGCACCTGACAGGATATGCGCGCCGACCTCGCTACCCTTCTCAAGGATGCAAACCGAAATCTCGCGTCCCGCGGCCGCTGCAAGCTGCTTCAGCCGGATCGCCGCGGACAGGCCGGCGGGTCCCGCACCGACGATTACCACGTCATAAGCCATGGACTCGCGTTCGCTCATCGTTCCCCTCGTCGTGCAGGCAGGGCGCCTTGCCCGCGCTAGCCCTGCTTTTCCTTGACCTCGGCGTCAATGCTGAGGCCTAATCAAATCATGGGTGGGGAGCACGACCGCTTGACTGCGGCCGAGGCTGCCAGCGTCATTGGCTGGTGGATCGAGGCGGGAGTCGATGTTGCGATACAGGAGCAACCGCGCGCCTGGCTCGGCGCGACCGCGGCCGTGACTTCTGTCGAGACCCACACGCTCGGCGCTCCCGAGCCAACCCCGGAACTTCCTGCAAGTCTCGAGGCATTTCGACACTGGCTCGGTGAGACGCCTTCTCTTCCGTTGGCAAAGGCCAATGCTCGTCGTGCTCTTCCGATAGGAATTGAAGCGGCCGAGGTGATGCTTCTTGCCGATATGCCTACGCCCGAGGATGTTGCCGAAGGACAACCCATCGCGGGGCCGGCTTGGGAACTCACCCAGCGCATGCTTGCAGCGATCGGCTTCGATAGCAACCAGGCCTATGTCTCGGGCCTGACCTGCTTCCATAGCCCGGGCACCCGCCTTTCCGGCAACGATCTTGAAGCCTGCGCGACACTTGCGCGAAGGCACGTCGCCCTCGCCAAGCCGAAGCGACTGCTGCTTCTGGGGATGCACCATGCCGGGCACTGCTCGGAAAGCCGCTCACAGTCGCCCGCGGTCATGTTCACAAAGTTGAAGGGTGCGTGCGGTAGCAACCTTCCATCCGCGGTTCCTGCTCGATCGACCGTCGAACAAGGCGCTGGCGTGGCGTGACCTTCTACTTCTGATGGAGGAAGAGGTTTGAGCATTCATCTGTTTCTTGCAGCAGCTGCAGCCGCGGCGGTGCAGGGCCAGGCCTCGGACCCGCTCGCACCGCTTCCGTCACAACCGTCAGTTAGCCCGCTTCCAGTCCTCGTTCCTGTGGCGGGAACGGAGCAGGCCCAATCGAACGTAACTTCCGATCCCGTCGCTCAGGGTCCGGTGACCGTCGTCCCGCCCGTAATTGCTCCTCCGCCGACGGCACCGGTCGTCGCGGTCCGGGTTCCCCGCAACTACGGAGAGGTCTTCTCCGCAATTCGCGGCGGCCGCTGGGCCGAAGCGCAGATCGGAATCGCGACGCTTCCGCAGAGCATCCTTACCCCCGTGGCCAAGGCCGAGCTTTATACCGCCAAGGGATCACCGGTCGTGTCGCTTGGACAGATCCAGGCCCTTCTTGCTGAGGCGCCGGAGCTCCCGGAGGCGGAGCAGCTTGCGCGAATGGCGCTTACGCGTGGCGCAACGACGCTTCCGCAATATGTCACGCGCCGCCCGACGACCTGGCTAGGCAACTCTCCCAGCCGGTACAAGGCTAAGGCCGTCACCGGCGAGCCAGCAGCAGATGCGCTCCGGGCGCAGCTCGATCCGCTCATCAAGGTGGACGACGCCGTCAACGCGGAGCTCCTGCTGATGCAGGCAACGCCGCTCCTCTCCTACGAAGCGCGTGCGGAAGCGGGTCAGCGGGTCGCCTGGTCCTATTTCGCCGTTGGCCGCGATGCCGATGCCCGCCGGGTCGCCGATACATATCGGGTTGGCGCCAGCGGCGATTGGGCGAGCCAGTCGGCATGGGTTTCGGGCCTTGCCTCCTGGCGGCTCAACGACTGCAATTCCGCGTCCATTGCCTTTCGCGAGGTCGGATCCCGGGCACAGCAGCGGGAGCTGGCTGCGGCCGGCTACTACTGGGCGGCCCGCGCCGAACAGGCATGCCGCAGACCAAACTCGGTAGCGCCTTTGCTAAAGGTTGCCGCCAACTCGCCCGAGAGCTTCTACGGCCTTCTGGCGCGCGAGACCCTCGGCATCGACAAGAGGCTTCCGCCGGATATCCACAACGGCATTGGGCGCATCGAAAACCTTCCCAACGTCCGCCGCGCCGAAGAATTGGTTCAGATCGGCCAGCCCTGGCTCGCGGAAGCGCTGATCAAGCACCAGGCGCAGATCGGGCGCGTCCAGGACCATCACTCGCTGATCGAGCTCTCGAAAAAGCTCGATCTGCCGTCGGCGCAATATTGGCTCGCCCATAACGGCCAGTACGGCGCCGTCGTCGATGCGGTCGACCGCTACCCCATCCCGCGCTGGATGCCGCGCAGCGGCTGGCGGATCGATCCGGCGCTTGCGCTTGCGCATATGCGGCAGGAATCGAACTTCCGTGTCGATGCGGTCAGCCCGGCTGGAGCGGTCGGACTGATGCAGGTACTGCCGACCACCGCGAACGCGATGGCCCGGCGGAATGGCTATGACGCCGGAAGCCTGTTCGACCCCACAGCCAACATCGAGTACGGCCAGAGCTTCATTGAGACGATGCGCGTTTCGACGTCCACGCAAGGTCAGCTTCCAAAGATCATCGCGGCTTACAATGCGGGTCCACTGCCCGTCGCTCGTTGGTCGACGTCCTTGGGCGGTCAGGGCGATCCCCTGCTCTGGATCGAGTCCATCCCCTATTGGGAGACGCGCTACTACGTCCCGGCGGTGTTCCGGAACCTGTGGGTCTATCAGGGTCTCGCGAAAGCCGACACGCCGACGCTGAGCGCTCTTTCGCAACATCGCTGGCCTGCCTTCCCAACGGCGCAGACCAACCTTGCCGCAGCAACTCAGATGGCACCCACCGGCGAGCCCTGATCGCCCATTTGTTCTTGTTCTGTTCTTACTGTCGGCGTAGTTTGCCGGCATGCCGGTCGAGTCGATCAAAGGGCGCGGAGCGACGCGCAATTCAACGCCGAAGCGCTTCAATCTTCAGGAGCGGCTGGTCGAAGGTGAATGGCTCGACAGCGTAGAGGCGCTCGATGGAGTTCCGAAGCGCCGAACGACGGTCACGATCGAGCATCCGAAGTCGATCCTCACCCGCAATCGCTCGCCGGACATTGGTTTCGACCGATCGGTGAATGCGTATCGCGGCTGTGAGCATGGCTGCATCTACTGCTTCGCCAGGCCGACGCACGCCTATCATGACCTGTCGCCGGGCGTGGATTTCGAATCCCGGCTGTTCGTGAAGCCCAAAGCCGCCCAGCTTCTCCACGCAACGCTGTCGCGGCCGGGCTACGAATGCGCGCCGATCGCAATGGGGACAAACACGGATCCCTACCAGCCGATCGAGGAAAGATGGCGGATCACGCGCTCGATCATAGAACTACTGGTGGAAACCAAGCACCCATTCACGATCACCACCAAGTCGGATCGCGTTCTGCGCGATCTCGACCTGCTGAAGCCCGCGGCCGAGCTCGGGATCGTATCGGTCGCGCTGTCGGTGACGTCACTTGACCCGAAGATCGCCCGGACGCTCGAGCCTCGCGCTCCAACCCCACATCGGCGGATCGCGGCGATCAAGGCGCTCAATGAGGCGGGCGTCCGATGCCACATCGCCATTGCCCCGGTCGTCCCGCAGATCACCGACCACGAGCTCGAGGCGATCGTCGAAGCGGGAGCTGGAGCCGGCGCATGCGGAGGTTTCTATTTGCCGGTGCGGCTTCCGCATGAGGTGGCGCCACTGTTCCGGGCATGGCTGGACGAGCATTTTCCCGATCGGGCCAGCAAGGTGATGTCAACCATCCAGTCGCTGCGCGGCGGCCGCGAGAACGATCCCAACTTCTTCAGCCGCATGCAGGGTCAGGGGCCGTGGGCGGACCTCATCCGGACTCGCTTTGAGAAGGCGGCCGCTCGCTATGGCCTGCAGCGATCGAAGTTCGGCCTTCGCCGCGACCTGTTCCAACCGCCTCAAGGCAACCAGCTTCGCCTTCTTTGATGGAGTGCCGCATGCTTTTTATCGAAGCGCATGGTGACTTGGCGTGCGTCCCTGCCCTAGGCAATCGCCCATGACCAAGCATCTGTTCGCCGCGTTCCTGCTCGCATCCGCCGCCCCTTCCCTCGCTCAGCCTGCGCCTACGCAGGTTGCCCAGCTTCGCGATGACGCGCTGAAGGACAATTATGCTTGGGACATCGTCGAAGGCCTTACGACAGAGGTCGGCCCCCGGATGGCCGGAACCGAGGCCGAGGCGCGCGCTCGCGAATGGGCGGTGAAGAAGCTCAAGGCGATGGGCTTTGCCAATGTCCGGATCGAGCCGTTCGATATGCCTGTCTGGACACGGGGCGCGGAAGGCGCGGAGGTTCTCACACCGTTCCCGCAGCGGATGGTGATCACGGCGCTCGGCAACAGCGCATCGACGCCTCCTGAAGGGATCACCGGGGAAATCGTCGGGTTCAACTCGATGGCCGAATTCGAAGCCGCGCCGGCTGACGAAGTGCGCGGAAGGATCGTCTTCGTCTCCCACGCGATGCCGCGAACGCAGGACGGTTCGGGCTACGGCTTCTTCGGAGGGCCTCGCCGGCAGGGCCCGACCGTCGCGAGCAAGAAAGGTGCCATCGCAATCGTCGTGCGCTCGATCGGCACCGACTATCACCGGAACCCGCACGCGGGTGTCCAGACCTTCGCGGATGGTGTGAAGCCGATTCCCGCTGGAGCACTCAGCATTCCTGACGCGGAGCAGCTTCAGCGCATCCTGAAGCGTGGCCAACCGGTGACGATGCATCTGACGCTCGTTTCGCAGGTAACCCAGGGGAAGTCGGGCAACGTGATCGCCGAGGTCCCGGGGCGAGATCCCAAGGCACCCTTCATCCTCGTCGGCGGCCACCTCGACAGCTGGGACCAGGGCACCGGCGCTATAGATGATGGGTCAGGCGTCGCCATCACGACCGCCGCCGCAAAACGCATCATGGACGCGGGCGGCCGCTCCGCACCATTCGCATCGTCTGGTTCGGTGCCGAGGAAGTCGGCCTCTTTGGCGGCATCGACTACCAGAAGAAGCATGGCACCGAGCTGCATTATGCGATCGCAGAGAGCGACTTCGGCGCTGACCGCATCTGGAAGGTCGACAGCAAGCTCGGCAAGGACCGCGAAGCGGAGGCCAAGGCGCTTCAAATCGCGCTCGCACCGCTAGGAATCGTGCCGGGCTCGCTTGAGAAAGCGGACGGATCCGACATCGAGCCCCTGCTGAACGCTGGCCTGCCAGGTGTCGGCCTGAGTCAGGACGGCACTCACTATTTCGACATCCACCACACGCCCGACGACACACTCGACAAGATCGATCCGGAGGCGCTTCGCCAGAATGTCGCGGCATGGACCGCCATGCTTGGCGTGCTGTCGGGCGGAATCGAGCCGGAGCCGAAACGGGCCAAGCGGCGTTGAGCCCCCAAAAGGGAGGAAACTATGCGAGTTCTTTTTGCCGTTCCGCTTCTTCTGCTCGGTGCCTGCCAAGTCACGAAGGACGACAATTCGACGACCTTGTCGTTCAATGAAGACGTTGCCGCGAATGCCGCCGAAGACATCGGAAACGCCGCCGAGAACCTGGGTGGCGCAATCGCCAAGGAAGCCGATCAGACCGCCGCAAAGGTCGAGAACAAGGTTGGTGACGTCGATGTCGACGTGAATGTTACGCATAAGGACGACGAGCACACCAACCAACAATAGGCGGATTCAGGCGGTTGTTCCTGGCGGCGCTGCCGTGTAGCAGGCCGCCGTCGGGGAGTAGCGCAGCCTGGTAGCGCATCTGCTTTGGGAGCAGAGGGTCGCAGGTTCGAATCCTGTCTCCCCGACCATCCTCACCATTTCGTGCGGCCACGAGCGTCCAATTCTCGCGGCGTACGAGTTCCGGCTAGCTGCAGTGGCGAGCGCGCCTCAGGCGGTGAGCGGCGCCATCACCGGACCTTCCGCCGGACGCCGGGCGAAGATGCCGAACCCTGCGATGATCGCGTAGCAGAGCGCGGGGAGTAGCAGCGCGAACTGCAGGCTACCCGACTGGTCGGCCAGGAAGCCGGTCGCCAGCGGCACTACGGCCCCGCCGAAAATCGCGATATTGATGATACCGGAGCCGTCCGCAGCACGCGGACCGAGCTTTTCGCACGCCAGGCTGAAGATCGTCGGAAACATGATCGAGTTCATGAGCCCGATCGCGAGCAGGCTGTAAGCAGACAGCGTGCCGGTCGTGTTGGCCGAAATCGCGATCAGCAGGATCGCGCCCGTCGAAACCGAGGCCAGGATCTTGCCCGGGCTCATGACCCGCAGGAAGTAGGATCCGATAAAGCGGCCGACCATCGCGCCGCCCCAATAATACATGATCAGCTTGCCCGCGGCCGCATCGGAGATTCCGAGCACGTGCTTCTGCATCAGGTAATTGACGATCAGCGACCCGATCGACACTTCCGCGCCAACATACAGGAAGATACACAACGCCCCGAAGCCGAAGCGAGGGCGCTTCAGCAGGGAAAAGCCCGCGAGCGGCGAGCTGTGATCGTGCTTTTCACCGGGAAGCTTGTCGCGGAACATCCAGACCACCGCAGCGATCACCGCGAGAGCGACGGCGAGGCCGATGTAGGTCGAGACGATCGCCTGGGTCTCTTCCATCCGATACTGGTCGAGCGCCGCGCCCGAGAGCTGCGAAGCCGACACGCCGGCGAGACCACCGAGAATGAGCGCCGAGCCGACACGCGGGAAAATGGTGGTGCCGAGGCTGTTGAACGCCTGGGCAAAGGTCAGCCGGCTGTGCACCGTCTTTGCGGGGCCAAGCAGACTGATGAGCGGGTTGGACACCACCTGCACGACGACCACGCCGCTGGCGAGGACGAACAGAGCAAGCAGGAACAGGCCGTAAGTCGCGGTCCGCGATGCCGGAATGAACAGCAGGCATCCCACCATCATGATCAGCAGGCCCGCCGCTGCTCCACGCATGTAGCCGATCTTCTTGACGAGCTGAGCTCCGGGAATTCCGATCACGAGATAGGCCGTGAAGAAGCAAAACTGGACAAGCATCGCTTGCGTGTAATTGAGCGTGAACAGCTCCTTCAGCTTCGGGATGATCACATCGTTGAGGCTGGTGATGCCGCCGAAGATGAAGAACAGCGCGAACACGAAATAACGCAGGCTCGGAGCGTCCACTCCGCCGTCCGGCAACTCCAGCGGAGTTGCATTGGCCTCGCCTTCGCCGATCCCAGTTGCGATAACCATTCTGCGGATGCTCCCTCTCTGCCGGCACCGCCGAATGGCGCGACCTTGAAGACCATGGGTGCATAGGAACGCATGGCGTTGTCAACGCATTCGCGCTCCGTGGCATGACATTGATCGTCAGTCTGCGATCGGCGGCGTGGGGATTCCCGACACACCCGCCTGAAAGGCGAACAACGACCCAGCAAGCGGCTCCCTCAGCAGCTTTTCGGGTGACAGCAAATGTTGGGCTGTGGTCGCGAAGGCCGTGTTCAGGTCTCGCCCTCCGAACGCAATCTTCGTGATGTTCGAGACGGGAAAACGAACCCGCTCCAGCAGCTCGCCTGCGGGCGAATATCGACGCGCTTCCGATCCGGAATAGAGGCTGATCCAGATCGCGCCCTCGCGATCTACGGTCGGACCGTCCGGATGACCTTCCCGCGGGTCGATTCTTACCACCAGTTGGGAGGGCCCCAGCTGTCCATCACCCCAAATCTCGCACGCGGAGATCGTGCCCCTCAGCGTATCGACCCAATAAAGGATGGCCCCGTCGGGGAGACCGCCGGGCCATTCGTGATCGCGATGCTCGTGACATTGGTTCGCGTGAGCTTGCCGCGATGGAAGCAGTAATAGGCGCCCGTCTTGGACTTTTCGCTGTCGTCCATCGTGCCGAACCACAGGCGACCTTTCGGATCGACTACGCCATCGTTCAACCGATTGTCCGGGCTACCGGGTTCCACGGCAACCAGGAGCTTGAACTTTCCCTTCTTCGAATCGAACCGATGAAGGCCACTCTGAAGTCCGACGATGTAACCGCCGCTCTTTGCGGGGAAGATGAAGCCGGCCTGCTCTGGCGTATCCCAGCTGTGATGGTCGCCGCTTTCGGGATCGTAGCGGTGGATCTTCTTGCGCTTGATGTCCGTAAACCAGAGCGCCTGGTCGCGCTCTACCCAGACAGGCCCCTCGCCCAGCTGGGCGCCAACTTCCAAGGCCAGATGAGCTTCACGGGTCATTCCCCCTCCGTCACTCAGCTCGCGCGCCGCAATAGGCGCCAATCGTTTACACCGGACTACACACCCGTCGCCGCAAATGTATGGCCATCGGGATCAAGATCACGAAGGTCGCGGCCGCGTGTTTCCTTGCCGAACATGGCTACGAGGACGAGCGCACCGATCGTCGGAACGATGATGATCAGCGACACGACATCAAGCGGCGGGACGAGCGCGAGGATCGCCAGGAATTGCGCGAACATGCCACCCGCCTTCGTGCAGGCCGCCACCGTGCCGGTTGTCCTGCCGCGAATCCTGAGCGGGAAGCTTTCGGCCGCATACGGGAGCAGCATCGCAATCAATCCGTTCGTGCCGACGATCAGGAGCGCGACGGGAAGGACCGGGCTCCCGCTTCCGGTGAACTCCAGCCAGAGGACGCCGGCAAGCCCGGCAAGAGTCACCGCGATGGACCCGACAACGGACCATTTGGTGCTCCAGCTGCTGTACAGATAGGCAACAATGAACACCGTCGGGAATGCGATCAGAGCGGATTCCGCCAGCAGCTTGCTGGTCACCTCCATGCTGTAGCCCCGCGATACGAGGTCCGCGGGCAGCCACAGGAGCAGCCCGAAATTGATGAGACCGTAGCAGATAGCCGCAAGACTCAGTGCGAACAATTTGCCGAAGAAAGCCTTGCCGGTCAGAGCGACCGACGGCCCTTTCGTAAAAGCGGCTTCTTCGGCGCGGGTAGTGCTGCGCGCCTCCGACCCGAAGCGCGCCATCACCGCCCTCGCCTCTTCGCGACGGCCGCGAGCGAGGAGGAACTTCGCGGACTCGGGAATGAACGCGCCGAGCAAAACGAGCGACAATCCAGTCGGCAGGTTCAGCAACCAGAGGATGCGCCATCCGAAGAAAGGCTGGAGGAGCGCGGAAAAGCCGCTCGCAGCGAAATAGCCGCCCACGGCACCCAGCCCCCGACGAGCACAAGCGCCCAGCCGCGGTGCTTGCTGGGCATCATTTCGGCGAGAAGCGCGTAGGTAACCGGCAGCATGCCGCCCGCCGCCGCGCCCATCATGAAGCACATGCCGATGTTCCAGGCGAGCGATGGCATGGCGCCGCAGATGGAGGTCCCGACGAACATCACAGCCGAGAGCAGAATGGAAGCTTTTCGGCCATAGATGTCGGCAAGAATTCCCCAGACAATCGAGCCTACGACCGTCCCAACCAATGCGAAGAAGGGTACCATCGAAGCGGTCTGCTTCGGAACCCGATACTCGTCGATCATTCCGGGGATCGTGAATCCGAGGCTCGCGGGCTTCATGATGTCGATGACGAGGGCGAGAACGAGAACGCCCATCAAAACCCAGTGTGCTCGAGACAATGGCGCGTCTTCGGGCGGAGATACGACAATGTCCTGAGAGGCCGACAGGATACCCGAGACGTTTCGTGGCAACAGCCCGTAAGCCGCGACACCGACCCCGCCGACAATGAGGAACATACCGGCGATCATGTCCGCGCCCATCGGCATGCCCGCGAGCATGAAATGCAGGTTCCGGCCCATCCAGAACATGGGCGCGTGAAGGAGCACGCCCGCAGTAACGGCGATCACGCCGATACCGAAGGCCACCAGGCCCCGGCGGTCGGAAAGCGTGCTGGCGCTAAGCATTGGCCTCGATCACGCCGTGGCCGCTCGCGAACGCCTCTGCAGCGCCGAAAAGGCCAGGCTGTGGATGGGTGATCACTTTGACCGGCATCTCATCCATCATTCGCTCGAAGCGCCCCTTGGCGATGAAGCGATCGCGGAAGCCCGATTTCGGCAAATAATCGACGAGCCGCAAGCCAAGTCCCCCCGCAAGAACTACGGCATGCCCGCCCTGCGCGAGTGCGAAGTCCCCGGCGGCGGCCCCGAAGGTCAGGCACAAGCGGTCGAGCGCCGCGGACGCGAGGGTATCGCTCCCAGACAAGGCCGCGGTCCACAGGTCCTTCTCGTCGCGGAGGGTGAACTGGCGCTTCTCCATCGTTCCGAGCGCTTCGTAGATGTTGAGAAGGCCTCTGCCCGACACAAGCCGTTCCACCGACACGCGCCGGAAGTTCTCCCGCAAATGCTGCAGGATCCCATCCTCGAGCGAGTCGAGAGGTGCGAAGTCCACGTGGCCTCCCTCGGTCGCGATGACCTCATATCCGCCTGCACGCTTTAGCAGGCTCGCAACGCCAAGGCCGGTGCCGGGTCCGACGATCGTGATCACGCCTGTGTCGGGCAGACCCCGCTCAGGGCCACAAACGTGACGGTAAGCCGATGCATCCAGCCCCGCGACGGCATGGGCGATTGCAGCGAAATCGTTGACGATTACGAAGCGCTCGACGCCGAGCCTCTCAAACATAAGCGCGGGGCGGATGACCCACGGATTGTTGGTGAGCTTCAGCACGTCGCCGCCGACGGGGCCCGCAAAGGCGATCGCCAGTTCCTTGGGAAGCGGCTGCTCGATGCGACGGCCGAATTCCTGCCACGCATGTTGGAAGCTCGCGAATTCACCGGTCTTGACCGTCACCGGCTCGCCGAGGTCGACCACCTGGCAGTCGTCGATTGCTGCCAACGCGAAACGCGCATGCGTTCCACCGACGTCGGCAGTCGCAATCACTCTCATCCGCGTTTTCTCCCCATTCCGTGGAATGGGCGCCCTCGTACTAAGCTGCGTCCGCAGCCGCCAGTGCCGATCTCCTAGGCCGCGTCGCGCGCGTCCTGCTCCGCGTCGAAGCGCGCCTGGGCACCATGGATCGCGTCGACATTTTCCATGGCCCAGGTCGCCAGACCGCAAATCGGCTTCTGAAGCGATTTGCCGAGCTCGGTCAGCTCATAGTCGACCCGCGGCGGGATTGTCGGAGTAACGGTCCGGTTGACCAACCCGTCCCGCTCCAGGTTGCGTAGCGTAAGCGTCAACATGCGCTGGGACACGCTCGGGATCTCGCGCCGAAGCTCGTTGAACCTCTTCGATCCATCGCCGAGCGTCTGAACGACAAGCACGGTCCACTTGTCGCCAATGCGCGAAAGCAAGGTGCTGATCGTCCGGCAGACTGGATTCGCTGGATCTTTCATCTCGTGGTCACCTCAATGTTCCCGGCTCACAAATTTGTTCGTCCGCCACAAAAAAGTGCGTTCTTGCCAGCGCTTTTCATGTGGTTACTTAGGGTGCCTCGGTAACAAATACATACCAAGGAGGCAATAGTGACCATCCTGCATATTGACAGCAGCATCAGTGGCGAAAACAGCGCCAGCCGCGCGGTCAGCCGCTCCATCGTCGATCGGCTTCGCGCTCAGACGCCCGAGGCCGATATTGTCGTCCGCGACCTGGTGTCTGACCCCCTGCCCCACCTGACCTTCGATGCATTCGCCGACGGGACAGTCCTCGACGAATTTCTAGGAGCGGACACGGTGGTGGTCGGCGCGCCAATGTACAATTTCACTCTGCCGACCCAGCTCAAGGCCTGGATCGACCGGCTGCTGATCGCCGGCAAGACCTTCCGCTACACGGAGACAGGCCCCGAAGGCCTGGTCAAGGGCAAGCGCGTGATCGTCGCACTCGCCCGGGGCGGTTTCTACGATGACGGCTCGCCGGCCGCGTCGCTCGAACATCTTGAGAGCTACCTCCGTGGGGTCTTCAACTTCATCGGTGTCGAGCCGGAGTTCGTTGCCGCCGACGGTCTCGCCGTGAGCCCCGAACAGCGGGAGAGCTCGATCAAGCAGGCGGTTGGGGAAACCCTGCGCCTCGCAGCCTAAGCTTTCACCGAGCGCTCCGGTCGCGACTTCACCGCGCGGCCGGAGCACCAGTCTTCCGTAAAACACCGTTGCAGTCGATGCTCGGGTCGGCTGTGGTGGACGCGATGCTCAATACCGACAAAGCGTGGGAAAAATTAGGGAAGCGCGATCCCTATTTCGGCGTTCTCGCGGACGAGAAGTTCTCGATGAACAAGATCCTCGAGAATCGCGACGAGTTCTTCCAAACGGGCCGACAGACAATTGCCCACATCATCAAGCGATATGAGACGCATTTCGGTAGCTTTCCTCGGGGACGCGCTCTCGATCATGGCTGCGGCGTCGGCCGGCTTGCGTTGCCGCTTACGCAGGAATTCGAAAATGTATTGGGACTCGATGTCTCACCATCGATGATTGCCGAAGCTAGGACCAATGCCGAACAGTTCGGCGTAGCGAACGTGCAATTCCTGCTCGCCGACGATGAGCTTTCAAATGCACTGGGGCAGTTCGACTTCGTCACCAGCTACATGGTCCTTCAGCACATACCGGTCCGCCGCGGACTGCCGATCATCTCGCGACTGATTGACAAGGTGAGCCCGGGCGGCGGCTTTCATATCCACTTCTCGCTGAGATCGGACGGCCTGGCATCCCGCTCCCTCTGGTGGGCTAGCCACCACATTCCCGGCGTGAAGATCTGGCAGAACATCTGCGCCGGTCGTGACTGGAACGCACCGGGGATGCAGATGAACAACTACCGGCTTAACAAGATTGCCATGATCATGGCGGCACACAGCATTGGCGAGTCCGCTCTGCTCACCGAGCATCATGGAAAGTTTCTAACTTGCAGCCTGATCGGCAAGAAACCCGATAGGGATTGAATTCGGGTTTGGTGGGCCCGGAGGGATTCGAACCCCAACCTAGCCGTTATGAGCGGCCGGCTCTACCGTTGAGCTACAGGCCCTCCCCGGTTCAGAAGCGTTAGCCCCCGCCCGCATTGGGCGCAAGCTAGGTCCTGCGCCGGGGTAGAACCAGCGCCAGCTTGTCGCCGGCGACCCGGAGATCGCCGCCAGCGGTCTGCGCGATTCCGCGTGCCAGCTTCAGCGAAAAGCTGCTGGCGAGCACGTCCGCACTGTCGGAACTTCGTCCGAACAATTGCGCGTCACTAAGGCCGCTCAGGGACTGCGGACGGTTCATGGTAACGAGGCATTGCCCGACGTCGCAATCGACCGCGATCGAGAGGCGCTCGCGAGACGAAGCTACATCGACAAGCGCGAAACAGAATCGCCGCATCAAGCGCTCGAGCACGGCGCGGTCGAGCGAACAGATCGCCGGTGCACGTGAGGTCGTGACCGCGAGTGCTGCTCCACGCTCGCCTGCCCGTTCCTTCAACTCGGGCGTCAACTCCGTGAGCAACTCGTTTAGGTCGGTCGACGTATCCGAGAATGCGGACGACGAACGTAGCTGCGCGGCAACATCAAGATCCTCGATCGCCGAAAGTAGCAACCGCGCCTGGCTGACGATCTCGGCGGCGCGCTCGCGATAACTGTGATCGGCGGGGCCAAGATACTGGCCGTCGATGATCTCTGCGAACCCGATGATCGCGTTCAGGGGCGTCCTGAGCTCATGAATCAACTCGCGCAGGGCGTCTTCGTCGAGCGGCTCCTCATCAGCTTCGGCCGACGGCTGTTCCTCCTCGTCCGTGTCGGCCGAACGGATCCCAACGCCGCGGTAGCCGGCAAATCGGCCGTCTGCCGGTTCGAATGCCGGCACACCACTAAGCTTCCAGTCACCGGCGGCGGGTCCGTCCCCCGAGACGGTCAGCATCGCGTCGCGAAAGGGCGCCCTCACGGCGAAGGCACGCTGGATCCGCTGGTCTACGCCATTGTGCTCGCCCGGGTTTGCGAGGGACCGTCCGATCAAGGGTCCGCGCGGAACCCCCTCGACCCAGGCGATTTCGCCGGATGGTCCGCATTCCCAACGAAACAGGGGCGCAGCGCCAAATCCGGAGCTTGCAACGAAGGCGGGCTGCGGACGCGCTTGAGGCTGTGGGCGAACGACGTGCCGCTCCTGCCGCAGATGCTCGATCCGCGCGAGGACTTCGCTGATCGATGGAATGGGCCCGCTCGGCGCCGCCGGAGCTGCCGGAGGTGGCGTCGGCTCAGCCTCCGGTTCCTGCTCCGGCTGCGGTTCTGGTGGCGTTGCTGTTGCCGGCTCGGTTCTACGCTCGGGCTCAGGCACGGCAACGACCGCCTCTGCCGGCGGCGCTGCAGCAAGCGCCCAGGCGGACAGATCGGGATAGAGCGACGCGATGAACCGGCGGCTATCTGGGCTCGCTGTTGCAAGGGCGTCCCGCCATTGCGACGGCTGGAGCGAAGACGCCGACAACACCGGCGCGGCGACTGCAAGATTGTCGGCAGCAAAGACGATCACCAGTGGCAGCGGCAAGTGTGGACCAGCGACCGAGCGCGCAGCGGCAGCCCGCAATTGCGGATCGATCAGGGCTGCTTGCGCGAGGACTTCCTCGAGCGCTCTTTGAGCGGACGGCGAAGAGAGATCGTTCGAGCGGGCAAGCAACTCCACCAACTGACGCCAGCGGACGGCGCGGTCGTGCGGGTTGGCTGCAGGCTGTGCCAACACGGTATCCAGGCGATCATCGAACCGCACCGCTTACATCCGCTTCCTTCAAGATCGGTCGATGCACCGTTCACGTGGTGCACAGTCCTAAGGAAGAGGCTGATGCTTAACTATCCCGAAATGGCACAGGCCTAAACGCAGAAAGAACAAACGAAAAAGGGCGCCCGGAGCCGGACGCCCTCTCCCGAAACTCAACGTGGCTTAAGCCAGCGTCGAGACGTAGGTCAGCCAGTATTTGGCAATTTCGGCGCGCGGTCCGGTCACGGCATTGAGAGCTGCGGTTGCACCCGCCTTGTCGCCCGCCCTGGCCAAAGCCATTCCCAGGTGGAGATTGATCATGTTCGCATCGGCACCCGGCTTCTTGAGCGCGGCCCGGAAGATCTCGGCCGCCTTTGCATATTCGCCATAGCCATAAAGGAGGTCGCCGTTCGCAAGCGCCGCCTTGGCGGTCGGAGCGTTAAGGCCTTTCGTGGCCGCCGCGCCGAGAGTCGCAGCTTCGCCGGCCGACTTCGCCTTGGCCTGCTCCATTTCCTCCTTGAAGGGCGACTTGCTGAGATCGACGAGCTTCGCAGCAGCGCCCTCCTCGAGAACGAGCTTCGCCTCGCCTGGATAGCCCTTGCTAAGAGCCAGATAGGCGTAGCGGTCGTAATCGCCGTCGTCCTTCATCGCCTTGGCGGCGCGGGTCAGACGGAAGAGGTCAAGAGTCGCGGCCTCGTCGGTGTTGTTGAGGTTGCGATAGATGCGAATCGCATCGCTCCAGTTCGCAGCCGTCGGATAAGCGGCCACCCACTGCCGGCTGATTTCCGCAGTTACCGGGAGCTTCGCCTTGTAAGCGACTGAAATCGTGCGTTTGTAGAGATCTTCAGGCGCTTTGGCTCCGTTCGCGCTCTGCTGGGCAATCGCCTGGCGAAGCGTTGCTACGGCGTCTGCCGGATTGCCGCCGATCGAGCGGGCCTGTGCGAGCAGCGGAATGATCTCCTGGTTACCCGGCTCTAGCTGCTGGACCTTCTCGAAGGCGGCGATCGCCTGCGGGAACTGCTTTAGGTTGTAGCGGGTCTTGCCGAGGTTGAGATAGGCGTTGGACATCTGCCCCTGGTCCAGCATCCCCGAAGAAATCAACGCTTCAAGCGCGGTCGCCAGCTCGGCGTCGTTCTTCGTCGCGACAGCCGCCTTCAGCTGCGCCTGAGAAGCCAGGTAATGCTCTTCCTTGGTCTGCGCCGCTGCGTGCGCGGCGGCGACCTTGGCCGGAAGCGTTGCGGTATCGTTTGCTTCGACAGCCGTGACCAGGTCCTGGTAGGCCTTGGCGAATGCCGCCGAGATCTTGATCTTCTTGTCGCCTAGCGTGACAGTCGCGCTGCCCTTAGGCGCCTTCTCCTGCTTTTCTGCCGCCTTTTCGCTGCGGCTTTGAGGATCCGTCGTCTGCGGTCCTCCCCCACCATAATCGCGCTGCGCCTGCGCGCCGGTTGCAAGGACTGTCGAAGCGGCAAGGGCAATGCCAAGCGTTTTGATCGTTGATTTCACTGTTGGTCTCCCGCGCGCCCTACATGGCGCTTCCCGAATGTGGTGCCGGCGCAATAAACTCCGCCGATTGGATCGCCAAGCCGCTGCGAGATTCTGCCTGAACCGAATTTGAACTCGAGGCCGCGCCCGCGCGCTAACTTCTGATAACTACAAAGGTAATCGTGCATGCGGGTATCTATTGCACGGGGCTCGCCATCCCTTGGCATCGACACCTCAGGAATTGGCGGGTCCCACCCGACAAAGGCGATCCGGCATCCCTCCACTCTGCTGCCGGGTCGCCTTTTTCGCATGAATTAGCCTCGCGCGCGCCCGCGCGCGCACTGGTGCGAGGGTTCAAACTGGGCTAGGCCTCCCTATCTGGGGGGCAGCGCCGCGCAAAGCGGCGATTCTCCCTGCGTATTCGCATAAACAGAACCCACAGGATCTTTCACTTGGCCACCGAACCGCCGGCAGAACTTCCCGGCCAGACCGACGACATTGCGCCCATCTCCATCGTCGAGGAGATGAAGACCTCCTACCTCGATTACGCGATGAGCGTGATCGTGAGTCGCGCGCTTCCGGATGTGCGCGACGGCTTAAAGCCGGTCCACCGCCGAATCCTCTACGCCTGCCAAGAAGCGGGCTACGTAGCCGGGCGGCCGTATCGCAAATCGAGCCGCATCGTCGGTGACGTCATGGGTAAATATCACCCACACGGCGACAGCGCGATCTACGATGCTCTCGCCCGCATGGTACAGCCATGGTCGCTCCGCGTCCCCCTGATCGACGGTCAGGGCAACTTCGGCTCGATGGATCCCGATCCGCCAGCCGCCATGCGGTATACGGAAGCCCGGCTCGCCAAGGTCGCCAACTTCCTCCTCGCGGACATCGACAAGGACACTGTCGATTTCCAGCCGAACTATGATGCGTCGGAGCGAGAGCCGCAGGTCCTGCCGGCGCGCTTCCCGAACCTGCTCGTCAATGGCGCAGGCGGCATCGCCGTCGGCATGGCTACCAACATTCCGCCGCACAATCTCGGTGAAGTGCTGGCTGCCTGCCGCGCCTACATGGACGATCCGGCAATCACGTCCGAAGGCCTGATGGAACATGTAAAGGGCCCCGACTTCCCGACGGGCGCCTTCATTCTCGGCCAGGCCGGAATTCGCAGCGCATACACGACGGGCCGCGGCTCGATCATGATGCGCTCGCGTTACAAGATCGAAGAAGGCCGCAACGACCGCCGCTCGATCGTCCTCACCGAAATCCCGTACCAGGTCGGCAAGTCAGGTCTGGTCGAAAAGATCGCAGAAGCCGCCAAGGACAAGCGGATCGAGGGCATTTCGGACATCCGCGACGAGTCCAACCGCGAAGGCGTCCGGATCGTCATCGACCTGAAGCGCGACGCGACGCCGGACGTAGTCCTCAATCAACTCTGGCGGCACACGCCAGCGCAGTCGTCTTTCCCGGCGAACATGCTCGCGATCCGCGGCGGCCGCCCGGAAACTCTCGCGCTTCGCGACATTATCGAGAGCTTCGTCAAGTATCGCGAAGAGGTCATCACCCGCCGCTCGAAGTTCGAGCTGCTGAAGGCCCGCGAGCGCGCGCACATCTTGCTCGGCCTGGTTGTGGCCGTCACCAACCTCGACGAGGTGGTGAAGCTGATCCGCGGGTCGGCAAGCCCGGCGGAAGCGCGCGAAAAATTGCTCGACCGCAAATGGCCCGGCGCCGAAATCCGCCCTTACATTGCCTTGGTCGAAGCCGTCGAACCGCAGGGCAAGTCGGAGACGTACCAGCTCTCCGAAGCGCAGGTGAAAGCGATCCTCGAGCTTCGCCTGCACCGCCTAACCGCGCTCGGCCGCGACGAGATCGGCAATGAGCTTGCTGGGCTCGCGGACTCGATCGGCGAGCTGCTCGAAATCCTCGCCAATCGCGCCCGACTCTACGAGGTCATGCGCGAGGAATTCGACGAGGTCGAAGCCGAGTTTGCAACGCCGCGCATGAGCGAGCTCGCGCCCGCCGCCGACGGAATCGAAGACGAAGACCTCATCGAGGTCGAGGACATGGTCGTGACCGTGACCATGACCGGCTACATCAAGCGCACTCCGCTGGCATTGTTCCGCGAGCAGAAGCGTGGCGGCAAGGGCCGCGCTGGAATGCAGACGAAGGATGAGGATGCCGTGACGACCCTGTTCGTCACCTCGACTCACAATCCGGTACTGTTCTTCTCCAACCTAGGGCGCGTGTACCGAATGAAGGTGTGGCGCCTCCCGGAAGGCGGCCCGAATACGAAGGGCCGTCCGATGATCAACCTGCTGCCGCTTGCGGAAGGCGAGACCATCTCTACCGTGCTTCCTTTGCCCGAGGACGAGAACGAGTGGGGCGGCCTGCATATCATGTTCGCGACCGCGCACGGCACGGTGCGCCGCAACAGCATGGCGGCGTTCACGAACATCCCAACCGCCGGCAAGATCGCGATGCGCTTCGGCACTTCGGCGGTCGAAGGCGCGGACAACGGCGATGACAGCGAAGAGCAGTCCGACCTCTCCGACCGCCTCATCGGCGTTGAGCTTCTGACCGAGGAAGACGACGTCCTCCTCGCCACCCGCAACGGCAAAGCGATCCGCTTCAGGTCCACCGACGTCCGCGAATTCCAGTCACGCACCTCGACGGGCGTACGCGGCGTTCGACTGCTCGCCGGCGACGAGGTCATTTCAATGTCGATCCTCCACCGGGTCGGCACCACTCAGGAAGAACGCGAGGCCTACCTCAAGTGCCCGCCATGGCGTGACCGCGAGGACGTCGAATGCTCGCTACCCGCGGAGCGCGTGGCCGAAATGGCGGAGAAGGAACAGTTCATCCTCACCGTTACCGAGAACGGCTACGGCAAGCGTTCGTCCGCTTACGAGTACCGCCGCACCAACCGAGGCGGCCAGGGCATCACGAACATCGACACGTCCGAGCGTAATGGCCGCGTCGTCGCCAGCTTCCCGGCGCATACCGGCGAGCAACTCATGCTCATCACCGACCAGGGCAAGATGATCCGCACGACGGTCGGCGACATCCGGGTCATGGGCCGCAATACTCAGGGCGTGACCATCTTCCGCGTCGCCGAGAACGAGCACGTCGTCAGTGTCGCTCGCATCGATGAGAGCGACGAGGACGAGATTGAGCTTGACGCGGGCGACGAGAAAGCGCCGGAGGAAGGCGCCGTCGTGGGCGAGAGCGAGCTCGATCGCTCGGCCGATCCGGAACTTGGGGCGTAGCATCCGAACCCCGTAAGATTGCGGATGAACAGTAGGAACGACGGTGGGTTAGCTCGCGTTCGTTGTTGAAACGAAAGCAAGGAGAAATTCATGGCCCTTCCCCATCGCGCTCTGGTCCTTGTCGCCGACGGAAAGAAGGTTCTCTTCCTTCGCAATCACGGTGACCAGAACCAGATCGACCTGCGCACAGAATCCCACGATGCTCGCAAGGACCGCAAGGACAGCGACATCAAGACGGACGCGCCCGGCGCGACGAAGCAGAGTATGGGATTTGGCCGCGCTGCGATGGAGGAAACCGACTTTCACCAGCAGGAGGAAGACCGCTGGGTGAAGGACGCGGCGGACGAATTGAAGAAGCGCGCTCTCCGGAATGACTTCGATGCCCTGGCGGTCATCGCTCCACCTAAGGCGCTCGGTGTCCTCAAGAAGTGCCTCCACAAGGAAGTCCAGAAACGCATCGTCGTGACCATCAACAAGGAAATGACGGATCGCCCGATTCCCGACATCGAGGAGTTGCTCGTCGGCGAGGGAGCTCCCCGGCCTGAGGCTGTGGTGTATTGCTAATATATAGCACCTGATCCCATTCGCTCGTCCCGCCGCTGGCCGATTTGTCGGCCAATCCCCTGTGCTCGTCGAGTTGGCATGGTTCTTGAAGTGATCTCCCTGCAGCGCCCCGCTGCGCAAAAAGGGAGACAAGAATGACGATAATGACGACGATCGTAGCCGTCGCGCTTGGACTGGCGCCAATCGGCAAGGATGGGATCGTACAGCCGGTGAACGCGAAGGACGCGCATGAGATCGGCCGCTATTCCGAAACGGTGGACGATACCGGCACGACTCACCTGCAGGGCATCAATCGCCGGACCGGCGAAGTCTTCCACCTGACGGTCAACCCCTTTGGCCGCGTTGAAGGATCGGTCGGAAACTGGGTCGTAACATTTCAAGTCAGCGAGACTGCCTGACGTCCACAGAAATTGTCAGGCGAAGAGGTCCTCGATCTCCGCGTCCGGCGCCACGGCTTCGAGCAGCAGTGTGCGATGGCACGCTGCGGGATCGCGCTCATAACAAAGGAGAGCGCTCGGCTTCTCGCGGGAGAGGTCGAGCATCTTCCCACTCTCGGCTATCGCTTCGGGCAGCTCCAATTGTCCTGCGTAGATGCGTTTGAGCTCGTCTTTCCGACCCGCTCGCGCTGCGGCGCGCCCATCCGCGGGCGTCCCAAGGGCGCGCAGGTGGACATAGTCGATCCCCGCCTCGGCGAGCGCATTGCGCAATGGCGTCTTCGAAAAGCCGGGCCGCCGTGAATTGGGCACGGCCCTGATGTCTATGATCCGTTCGACGCCTGCTTTCTGAAGCGCCGCCAGGAATTCAGCGACCGTCGCGCCCTCATAGCCGATGGTGAAGATGCGCATGGCGGCTGGATAGCGCCTCACGGGACGACTAACAGCCCTCCATGTCCTTCGACATCCACATCATAGGCGGCGGGCTCGCCGGATCCGAAGCAGCCTGGCAGCTTGCCGAAGCGGGCCTCCGAGTCCGTCTTTCCGAGATGCGTGGCGGTGGCGCCATGACCCCGGCGCATGAAACCGATCGCTTTGCCGAGATGGTCTGCTCGAACAGCTTCCGCTCCGACGACGCCGAGAACAATGCCGTCGGCCTCCTTCACCAGGAGATGCGGGCGCTCGGCTCGCTGATCATGACCGCCGCCGAAAAACACCGCGTTCCCGCCGGCTCGGCCCTGGCCGTCGACCGCGAAGCCTTTGCTCTTGAAGTCACGCAAGCAATCGAAGGTCATCCGAACATCGAGATCGTCCGCGAGCGTATCGATGCGCTTCCCGATCATCCGACGATCATTGCGACCGGGCCGCTGACCGGGTCGAAGCTCGCCGAGGCGATCGCCGCCGAAACCGGCCAGGGTGCCCTTGCCTTCTTCGACGCCATCGCGCCCATCGTTCATCGCGACAGCATCGACATGGACATCTGTTGGATGGCCGCGCGGTGGGACAAGGGCGGCAAGGACTACATCAACTGCCCGCTGGACAAGGAGCAGTACGAAGCTTTCGTCCAGGCTCTTCGCGACGGAGAGAAGACCGAGTTCAAGGACTGGGAAAAGGACACCCCCTACTTCGAAGGCTGCATGCCGATCGAGGTGATGGCGGAGCGCGGTTTGGACACGCTTCGCTATGGCCCGATGAAGGGCGTCGGCCTCGATAATCCGCGAACGGGACGCTGGCCTTACGCCGTCGTCCAGCTTCGGCAGGACAATGCGCTCGGAACCCTATGGAACATGGTCGGATTCCAGACCAAGCTGAAGCATGGCGAACAGGTACGGATTTTCCGCACCATTCCGGGATTGGAGAATGCGGAGTTCGCACGGCTTGGCGGGATCCACCGCAACAGCTTCATCAATTCCCCTCGCCTGCTCGACGGCGAACTGCGCCTGAAGTCGAAGCCCAACATCCGCTTCGCCGGCCAGATCACCGGCTGCGAAGGCTATGTCGAAAGCGCCGCGATTGGATTGATCGCAGCACGTTTTGCCATCGCGGAACGGACGGGTGAAACGTTGCCTCCGCCACCTCCCGAGACGGCTCTGGGGCTCTCCTCGGTCACATCACCGGCGGCGCCGATGCCGAGAGTTTCCAGCCGATGAACATCAACTTCGGACTGATGCCTCCGCTCTCCGGGCGTCAGAAGAAGGCCGAGCGGAAGAAGGCCTACACCGACCGTGCGCGAGAGAAATTGGCCGGGTGGTTGGAGCGCGAGCCGGTCGCCGAGCCGGCCTAACTGGGGAACTCAATCGTCGAGATCAGCTCCGTCATCCGAAGCAAGCGCGCCCTGATCGCTTCGGGGACGGTCTCGGGCAGCCGCTCAGCAATTGCATCCCTGGCCTCGAAGAAGCTCGGGTTCACCTGAACCAGTTCCATACGCCAATCGGGAAAGCTCCGTCTCTCGATCTTGCGCTTGTCACGGATTTCGAAACCCGAATGACGACTATCCTTTCGCAGTCGATCGACCAGATCCTCAATCGCTTTTTCCGATCCCTCTATGATCTGGAGAAAATGCGTGCCGTTGAATACCAGCAATCCGGTTATCCCGTCGGCCGAATTTCTGGTTCTAGATACCTGGTGAATTTGGTCCAAATCGGAGGATTGAGGGTCGAGACGGGCAAGGCTTGTGTACGTCACCGAAGTCAACTGCATACCTGATCGCTAGCCGCATTTTTGCCAGTCTCAAGCGGTAACGTCGGGTTGAAGACATAATTAACACGAACAGCGCTTTTTCTTCGGCGGAAGGGCTGCCGTAGTCGCATATTCGGCCGCATTCAGCCATCCGGACCGGTCCTTGTCGGCCCCAGCGAACTTGTCGATCGTCTTCACGGCCCATTCGTCGAACGACAGCGAGCCGTTTCCGTTCTTGTCGATCTTGGCGGAGGCCTTGCGACGGCTTGCGAGCAGTTCCTCGCGCTCGATGCGCTCTTTCTTGTCCTTGTCGGCGCGAGAAGATCGCTTCTCCTCGCGGCTCTTGGCGGACGCTTCGGGCGGCGCGGGCAAGCTCGGCGCTTGCACGCCGGACGATGCCATTCGCGCTGGGGTGCAGGGGAAGCTGTGGCGCCTCGGCTCTGCCAGAAGAGGAAGGCTCCGGTCAGGGGTAGGAAACAGGCCGCAGCCCCGGTTAGGAAACGCGCTAATGCGGTTCTCCTTCAACATAAGGAGATTCGGCATGGCAAAACTTGCGTCGGGAACGGACGGTCTCAGCGGCGATTAAATGCGTCCTGTCAGCTGATGCCGAAGCATCGCCGCCAAACGCGGCGGTGAGCCCTCAATCTCGAACGGCGCGCCCTGCTTCAGGTCGCGCGTTGCAAGCTTGGCTAGGGCCGTCAAAGGGCGCAGGGGTTGCGGGAAGCGCTGCCTCACAAGGGCTGGCGCGTAGGTCTCGGCCTCATCCAGCAGTTCCAGAACGCCACGTCGGACGACTGAGACCAAAGCGTAAAGTGCACCCGCTTCAAGGGTCCGGGTTTCGTCGGCACCAAGCAACCGGGCCGCGAGGCGGAAAAGCTTTATCCCACGCTCCGCCACACGGGCCGCATCGACATGCTCCTCCAGCAGAGCCACCCAACCGTCTTCAAGTGCCGCCAACTCTGCACCGGTGACGTTCGCGGGGAGCAAATGTTCGGCAGCTGCCTGCAGTCGAGGCTCGGCCGGAGCCGGCCCAGTATCGAGTTCCGCCAGCCTGTCACGCCACCAGGCAAGCTTGATGGCGGCAAGCGCCGGCTGTGTCGCTCGCGCGACCACATCGCCCATCGCAGCATCGACCTGCCACAAGGCTTCGGTAGCCGCGCGAACCTCAGCAGGGACTTGACGGAGCATAAGCACGCGATCGCCACCGATCGCAGCCGCTAGCTCCTCGTCAGCGGTAACAGACAGCCTTTGCGGCCTCGACAACGTCCGACGCCTTGATCAGCGCCAATTTCTCAAGGTTGGCGGCATAGGGCAGCGGCACATCGACGTTGGTCACGCGCAACACCGGCGCATCAAGGTCGTCGAACCCTTCGGTCATCGCGATGGCGATGATCTCCGAGCTGATCGAGCAGGTCGGCCAGCCTTCTTCGACGACAATCATGCGGTTGGTACGCTTGAGGCTCTCCAGCACCGTCGCTTTATCGAGCGGTCGCAGAGTGCGGAGATCGATGACCTCGGCATTGATACCCTGCCCCATCAACTCCTGCGCGGCCTCCAGAGCGACACCGACGCCGATGGAATAGCTGACGATCGTAACGTCCTTGCCCGGACGAACGATGCGGGCCTTACCGATCGGAAGGACGTAATCGTCCATCTGCGGCACGTCGAAATGCTGGCCGTAGAGCAATTCATTCTCGAGGAAGACGACCGGATCTTCACTCCGAATCGCGGCCTTGAGCAGTCCCTTGGCGTCCGACGCACTGTACGGCGCGATGACGATCAGGCCGGGCACGCTCGCGTACCACGGGCCATAGTTCTGGCTGTGCTGGGCACCCACCCGCGCCGCGGCACCATTCGGGCCGCGGAACACGATCGGGCAGCGCATCTGGCCGCCGGACATGTAGTTCGTCTTCGCGGCCGAATTGATGATGTGGTCGATCGCCTGCATCGCGAAGTTGAAGGTCATGAACTCCACGATAGGACGAAGGCCGCCCATCGCGGCACCCGAACCGAGACCCGCGAAGCCATATTCCGTGATCGGCGTATCGATGACCCGCCTCGGACCGAACTCGTCGAGCAGGCCTTGCGTCACCTTGTAGGCGCCCTGGTACTGAGCGACTTCCTCGCCCATCACGAAGACGCGATCGTCCTTGCGCATCTCCTCCGCCATGGCGTCACGGAGGGCCTCGCGGACGGTCGTGCTGACCAGCGGCGTGCCTTCAAGGACTTCCGGCTCGTCGACGGTATTGGCAACGTCGGCGACCAGGTCGCGTGCTGCTGTCTCGAAGACGTGCGGCGTCGGGGTTGCTTCCTCTTTCTGCTCCGCGGGCTGCGGTGCCTGAGCAGCCGGCTCTTCGGCCTTCCCTGGCGCCGCAGGAGCATCGCTCACTGCCTCGCCATCCGCTGCGAGCAGAGCGATCGGCTGGCCGACCTTCACGCCGTCGGTGCCTTCTGGAACGAGGATCTTCGCGATCTTGCCCTCGTCGACAGCTTCGAATTCCATTGTGGCCTTGTCGGTCTCGATCTCCGCAAGAATATCGCCCGACTTCACGTCGTCGCCTTCTTTGACGAGCCACTTCGCAAGCGTGCCCTCTTCCATCGTCGGCGACAGCGCCGGCATCTTCAGCTCGGTCGCCATCAGTAGGTCTCCACCAGCACGTCGGTATGGAGCTCGCCAGGATCCGGCTCCGGCGCCTCTTCGGCGAACTTCGCGGCTTCGACAACGATGTCCTTGATCTCCTTGTCGATCGCCTTGAGCTCTTCCTCCTTCACGCCCATCGCCTCCAGTTCCTTGGAGACGCGGTCGATCGGATCGTGATGCTCGCGATAGTCCTGCACTTCCTCGCGTGACCGGTATTTGGCCGGGTCGGACATGGAGTGGCCGCGATAGCGATAGGTCAGGAATTCGATGATGATCGGGCCCTTGCCGGCGCGCGTCCATTCGAGCGCGACTTCGGCCGCGCCGCGAACCGCAAGCACGTCCATGCCGTCGACCTGGATACCCGGAATGCGAAAGCTCTCGCCGCGCTTGTAGAGCAAAGGCTCGGACGACGAGCGCTCGATGCTCGTGCCCATGGCGTACTTGTTGTTCTCGATCGCGTAGATGACCGGCAGGTCCCACAGCTGAGCCATGTTGAAGCTCTCGTAGACCTGGCCCTGATTGACCGCGCCATCGCCGAAATAGGTGAGGCAGACGCCGCCATCCTCGCTATACTTGTGCTTGAGTGCGAGGCCGGTCCCGAGCGATACCTGCGCGCCGACGATGCCGTGGCCGCCGTAGAAGCCATGCTCAACGCTGAACATGTGCATCGAGCCGCCCTTGCCCTTTGAAATGCCGGCGGCGCGTCCAGTCAGCTCGGCCATGATCACCTTCGGGTCGATGCCGTAAGCGAGCATATGTCCGTGGTCGCGATAGCCGGTGATCACACTGTCCTTGCCGACGGTCATCGCCGACTGGAGGCCGACAGCGACGGCTTCCTGGCCGATGTAAAGGTGGCAGAAACCGCCGATCAGGCCGAGGCCGTAAAGCTGGCCCGCGCGCTCCTCGAAGCGGCGGATGAGCAGCATCTCGCGGTAGAATTGTAGAAGCTCGTCCTTGGTCGCTTTGTAGCGCTTGGGCTCCGCGGGGCGTTCCCTGTTCGGGATTTGCGGTGCTGCGCTTGCAGCGGCTTTGGTCTTCGCGGAACGCGCCACGTCTATCCCTCTTTATCGCGCTAATGGAATGAGCGGCGCGTCTATAGGTTGCACCGCTTCAGGCGGCAATGGCAGCCGTAGCGTCAATCGAGCGGGACGATAACCTCATCGGGCCGGACAAGCCCGAGGTCGCGGCGCACGAGTTCGTCGGCCATGTCCGGGTCTGCCTTGCGGGGATCCAACAGTGCCGAACGATGGCGCAGCTGCTGCTTTTGGGCCTCAAGTTGTGCCAACTCTAGCTTTCGGGCCTGAAGGTCGCGGTGATAGCCGCCCCAGGCGAGCAGGCCGTTGGGTCCGGCAACCGCATAGCCGGCAAAATTACCGACCACGATCAGCGCAAGCGCGGGCCAAAACGCCCGACGCATCAACCCGAAACTGCGAGCAGCACCCCCCATAAGTTCTAAGAATCACGATGGAGTCATGAAGGCAAGGAAAAAGAGCCCTTTGGGGATAATGCTGTGGATTATGCGGACTTGTATGCCTTCAGGGCCGCAATTCCTGGATATCGGGCCGAATCACCCAACTCTTCTTCGATCCGGAGCAGCTGGTTGTACTTCGCGGTCCGGTCGGACCGCGCAAGGCTGCCCGTCTTGATCTGCCCGCAGGCCAAGGCGACCGCGAGATCGGCGATCGTCGAATCCTCGGTTTCGCCCGACCGGTGTGACATGACCGCCGTATAGCCGGAGGTCTGGGCCAGCCGCACCGCGTTGATGGTCTCGGTCAGTGTGCCGATCTGGTTGACCTTTACCAGGATCGAGTTTGCAAGCCCGTTTTCAATGCCTTGCGAAAGTCTCTTCTCATTCGTTACGAAGAGATCGTCGCCCACGACTTGCACATGGTCGCCCACCATGTCGGTCAGGATTTTCCATCCCTCCAGGTCGTCTTCTCCCATCCCGTCCTCGATCGACGCGATCGGATAGGCGTCCACGAGCTCGGCGAGATAGCTTGCCATTTCGATCGGCGAGAGGCTTCGGCCTTCGCCTTCCAGTTCGTACTTACCGTTCTTGAAGAACTCGGTCGAAGCGCAATCAAGAGCGAGAACGACGTCGCTTCCGGCCTTGTATCCGGCGCTTTCCACCGACCTGAGGATAAAATCGAGCGCTTCACGGGCCGAAGCAATGTTCGGAGCGAATCCGCCCTCGTCCCCAACGGACGTCGCGAGGCCCGCCTTGGCCAGCGCAGACTTCAGCGAGTGAAAGATCTCGGTGCCGCAACGCAGGGCCTCCGAAAAGGTCGGAGCGCCGACCGGCATGACCATGAATTCCTGGAAATCTATCGGATTGTCCGCGTGGGCGCCGCCATTGAGGATGTTCATCATCGGCACCGGAAGCACGTCGGCGCTTACTCCACCGACATAGCGATAAAGCGGCGTCCCGAGCGCATCCGCCGCAGCCTTTGCGGCTGCCAAGCTTACGCCAAGGATCGCATTGGCGCCGAGCCGGGACTTGTTCGGAGTGCCATCGAGGTCGATCAAGGTTCGGTCCAGCTCCGCCTGCTCTTCGGCATCCAGGCCGAGCACCGCGTTAGCAATCTCGTCGTTGACGGCCCGGACCGCCTTTTCGACACCTTTCCCGCCCCAGCGGCTCTTGTCGCCGTCGCGAAGCTCCACCGCCTCGTGCGCCCCGTAGAGGCGCCGGATGGGACCGCGGCACGGCCCATGCTTCCGTCTTCGAGCGTGACGTCAACTTCCACGGTTGGGTTTCCGCGGCTGTCGAGGATCTGGCGGGCGTGGACGTCGACGATCGCAGTCATGGCAATCCTTCTTGCGCAGGCGTAATGATTTTGGTGTGCGCAGCACCTATAGGCGGCGCGCCGGAGCGTGCAACTTTCGCTTCAGCAGTCAGGAACGACGGTAACGGTTCAGGGTTGAGGAAGGACAAGGAGACTCGCCATGGGTGACGACAGAACCGACCTTCCCGAAGGCACCGACACGATACTTGCGGGCGCATCGAATACGGACGACACCACGAACGTGGATACAACGGAGACAGGCCTGGTGACTGAAACGAGAACTCCCGCAACTCGAAGCAATCCGGACCTGCGGAAGCGCATTCGGGAGGGCGGAGAGCGGCTTTCCACGGAAGCAACCGATCGCGCCCGCGGCCTTGTCAGCCAGGGACTCGAACGTTCGGCCGAAGCCCTTGCAAACGTCAGCAAGCTGGTCGGCGACACCGCGGACGGCCTCGATGAACGGCTCGGCCAGGAATATGGCGACTACGCTCGCCGCGCCGCAACAGCGATCGAAGATACGGCCAACAAGATCGCATCCAAGAACCCGATGAATTGATCGAGGACACCCGCGACTTCGTTCGCAACAGTCCCGGACTCGCCGTTGCGGGAGCCGCAATCGTCGGCTTCGTCGTCGCTCGGCTGCTCAAGTCCGGACTGAACCGCGACGAGGAAGACGATAGCTAGGGGCGAACCGGACTTGCTGAAGCCGCCCAACGAACCCGAAGGAGCGACGGGCGACAATGAGCGCCCGATTGGCGAGCTCGTCCACGAACTGATCGAGGACGGCAAGGCCTATGCACGGGCAGAGGCGGAGGTGATCAGGGCGATCGCCACCGCGAAGGCCAATGCGCTGAAAATCCCGTCCATCATGTTCGGGATGGCGTTCCTACTTGCGTTGGCGGCGATCGCCGCCCTCGCCGTCGGCGTGGCTATGGGTCTCGCTACATTGATCGGACCGCTAGCCGGCGGAATTGTCGCTTTCCTCCTTTTGGCGGCCGTTGCCGGCGGCCTCGGCTGGTACGGCGCCAAGCGTTTGCGGGAGGATCTATGACCCGCGAATTGCCGGAAGTGACTGCCGCCAAGCTCGAAGCGGAGCGCGCCCGCTTGCAACTGATGAGCACGGCCAATCGCCTCCAGGCGCGGATGAGTCCCGGCACGCTTGCTTCCAACGCTTGGCATGATGCGAAGAACAAGGGCGCGGATCTCGCGGAAAATGCAGTCGACGCAGTTCGCAAGCGACCTGTCGCCGCGACAGGCGTTGTCGCCGCAATTGCCTTGTTCCTCGCCCGCGAACCGCTGATGGATCTCGCAGGAAAGGTGGCCAACGGCGTGAAGCGCAAAGTGCCGAAGACAACCCAGCCAAAGCCAAGACCAAAGCCTAGGACACGAACCAAATCCACGGAGAATCCCGTATGACCGAGAATCGCAATTCCAATCGGGACGAAGCTCGCCACTCAACGCCCCGCCAGCGGGCAATTGAGGCCTATGGCAACGCCCGCGACCGGGTCTCGAACGCCGGACGCCGCGCAGGCGAGACGATCGAAGAAGCTCCGCTGATCGTGCTGGCCGCCGGGCTGGCTGCGGGTGCGGCCATCGCCGCACTGCTTCCGCGCACCCGGGCGGAGGATAAGCTCGTCAAACCGGTGGCCGATCGTGCGCGGGAAACCGCCCGCACTGCGGTCCAGGCTGCCAAGGATGCCGGTCAGGACCGGCTCGATGAGCTCGGCCTCACGCGTCAGAAGGGATCAGACGTCATCCGTTCAATCCTCGAGGGCGCGGGCGACGCTGCGAAAGCTTCGGCGCAGGCGGCGCTGGGCACTGTCCGACGCGGCGAATGATCGTCCGAGAGCCGGTTCGCATGGCCTTAGAATCCTGCTAGCGGGCGCGCCATGAGCAAGCTTCATCTCGTTTTCGGAGGCCGCGTTAAGGACCCGCGCGGCCTGGACTTCGTCGATCTCGACCACATCGACTTCGTCGGCCTTTTCCAGAGCTATACCGAAGCCGAAGAGGCCTGGCGCGGCCGGGCCCAGCGGACCGTGGACGACGCGGAAATGAAGTATGTCGTCGTCCACCTACACCGGCTGCTCGAGCCGGAGAGCGACAGCGGCACCGCCTCGGCCGCCTAGGCGTTCCTGTACCGCCAGATCAGCAAGGGACGCTGCAGAAGCAGACCGGCCACGAAGCCGCCAATGTGTGCGGGCGTCGCGAGCAGGAACCCCTGCGTGCCGGCGAGTAACCCGGTCATGACCTGAAGCACGACCCAGGCAGCGAGCAGCCATAAGGCATTCAACGATCGGTTGAGAGCCGCCGAGCTGACGATCTTCTTTTGCTGGCCGAAGCTGAGCGCGAACGCGCCGATAATCGCGCTGATCGCACCGCTGGCACCAATCATTGGCGTCGCCGAGGCCGGATCGACCAGCCACTGCGCGATGGCGGCCGTGTAGGCACCGACTGCATAGAGGAAGACCAAAGGTCCCGGACCGAGAATGCGCTCGACCTGCGTTCCGCACCATACGAGCATCAGCATGTTGAGGGCCAGATGAAGCCCACCGCCGTGCACCAGAGTTGACGTCAATGGCGTCAACCAGGCGGGAACAGCCGGCGTGAGGTCGATCAGGCCGCTTAGACGGGCCGGGATCACGCCCATTATCACCGCTGCCCGGCTGTCTGCACCGAGCAGGGCCGTGAGCAGCCATGCGATGGCCGTCACGACGGTGATAGTGACGGTTGCGGTGCGTGGTAGGCGCATCAGCGCGTCACGGCCTAGATGAACTCGATCTTCTTGATCTCGTAGTAGCGGTCACCCGACGGCGTCGACACTTCCACTTCCTCACCCTTGTGGCGGCCGATCAAAGCGCGGCCGAGGGGAGAATTGTAGCTGATGCGGCCATCCTTCGCGTCGGCCTCGACCTGGCCAACGAGCTGGTAGCGAACTTTCTTCTCGTCCTCGTCCAGCAGGGTGACGGTGGCGCCGAACACCACCTTGTCGCCCGAAAGCGTGGTCGGATCGATCACCATCGCGCGGCTCAGCTGGTCGTCGATGTCGGCGATCATCGCCTCGATCTGACCCTGACGCTCCTTCGCCGCGTGATATTCTGCGTTCTCGGACAGGTCGCCATGCGCGCGAGCGGCTTCAATCGCCTCGACGACCGCCGGGCGCTCGACCGTTTTCAGGTGCCGCACCTGCTCGCTGAGCTTGCGGTGGCCCTCGGCCAGCATCGGGACCTTTTCGGCAGTCGCCATGTCAATGGCCTTCCTCTTCAAAACGCCGCCTGCCGCGCCCTGACCAGGGTTCGCGAAGCTTCAGGCGGATTGTATGGTGAATTTCAGCTTTCGGAGGCGGAATAATAGGATTGGAGGGAGCGGACTTCAAGCGCATGTCCTCTCAGCGCTTCGATTGCCCGTGCCGTAGCCAGGCTCCCTGCCGCCGTCGTGAAGTATGGCACTTTCCTGATAAGCGCCGTCGAACGGATCGAATGGCTGTCCTTCAGCGACTGCCAACCCTCGGTCGTGTTGAAGACAATCTGGACCTCACCATCCATCAGCTTGTCGACGATGTGCGGACGTCCCTGGGCAACCTTGTTCACTCGTTCGATCGGTAGGCCTTTGCCCGCCAGATGATCGGCAGTGCCGCCCGTAGCGATGATCGAATAACCGAGTTCAATCATCTTCTCGACGGCAGGAATGATATTGTCCTTGTCGGCGTCTTTTACCGATACGAAAACCGTTCCCTTGTTCGGAAGGCTGATGCCTGCGGCGATCAAGGCCTTGCCGAAAGCAAGGTCGAATTCCCTGTCAATTCCCATGACTTCGCCAGTGCTCTTCATTTCCGGTCCGAGAACGGGATCGGAACCCGGGAACCGGGCGAAGGGGAAGACGGACTCTTTTACTGCGACATGGTCGATGGCGCGGTCAATGCCGCCTAGGTCGGCCAGCTTCTCACCGGCCATGACCCGTGCTGCAAGCTTGGCAACGGGACGTCCGATCGCCTTGGCGACGAACGGCACCGTACGGCTGGCACGCGGATTGACTTCGATAAGGTAGACCTGGTCCTCCCTCACTGCGAACTGGACATTCATCAGCCCGCGGACGTCGAGCGCCAGGGCAAGTTCCTTTGCCTGCCGTTCGATTTCCGTCACCACCTCATCTGAAAGGCTGTGTGGCGGGATGGAGCAGGCGCTGTCGCCCGAGTGCACACCGGCTTCTTCGATGTGCTGTAGAATTCCGCAAACCGCGACGTCGGTTCCGTCGCAGATGGCATCAACGTCCACCTCGATCGCATCTCGAAGGTAACGGTCAATGAGGACAGGGCTCGATCCCGACACAGCCACGGCGGTCGCAATGTAGTGATCGAGCTGCTCCGGCCCGTCGACCACCTCCATGCCCCTGCCGCCGAGCACGTACGATGGCCTAAGGAGCACCGGATACCCAATGCGCGAAGCGACCTGGATTGCCTCTTCCCGGCTTCGCGCAAGCCCGTTTTCAGGCTGCTTGAGGCCCAGTTTGTCGACGAGCTGGGCAAAGCGCTCCCTGTCTTCCGCCAGATCAATCGAATCCGGCTTGGTGCCTAGGATCGGGATGCCCGCCGCACCCAGGTTCGCCGCCAGCTTCAACGGGGTCTGGCCACCCAGCTGGACGATGACGCCCAGCAATTCCCCCTTCTCCACCTCGCGGTGCAGGATCTCGAGCACATCCTCCGCTGTCAGAGGCTCGAAATAGAGTCGATCCGACGTGTCAGGGTCGGTCGACACCGTCTCCGGGTTGCAGTTGACCATGATGGTCTCGAACCCCGCCCCATCACGCCCGAGCGCAAACGCCGCGTGGCAGCAGCAATAATCGAACTCGATGCCCTGCCCAATGCGGTTTGGTCCGCCGCCAAGGATGGCGACCTTCTTACGATCGCTGATCTCCGCTTCGTCCTCGGGCTCACCGAACAGCGGAGCCTCATAGGTCGAGTAGAGATATGGCGTCGCCGCATCGAACTCCGCGGCGCAGCTGTCGATCCGCTTGAACACTGGCCTGACGCCGAGCTTGTGCCGATGATCCCGCACTTCCGTCTCGGTAACGCCACCCGTCATGTGCTTCAGCGCGTCGTGCATGATGCCCGAACCGCCGGCGATCATCTCGCTCATCTCGCGCTCAACGTGCGCCGACCGGAGCGCCAGCTGTGCAAGGCGCGCATCCGAGAAACCCATCGCTTTCAGCCGCCGCATCTCCGCCGGGTCCTGCGGCAGGCCGTCGCGCCGGACTTGCGCCTCCGCGTCCACAATCTCCTGCAAGCGCTGGAGGAACCAGGGATCGAACCCAGCAATCTGGGCGATCCGCTCGACTGTGAAGCCCTGACGGAGAGCTTCGGCAGCCACCAGTAGACGGTCCGGAGTCGCCTTCGCCAGCGCATTCTCGATCACCACCGGGTCGGCGCCGTCGTACTGCATTACCCGATCGAGACCGGTGAGGCCCGTCTCCAGCCCGCGAAGCGCCTTCTGGAGGCTCTCCGCGAACGAACGGCCAATGGCCATCACTTCGCCGACCGACTTCATTGACGTGCTTAGCAGCGCCGGAGAACCTGCGAATTTCTCGAAAGCAAAGCGCGGGATCTTGGTCACGACATAATCGATGGTCGGTTCGAAGCTCGCGGGCGTTGCGCCGCCCGTGATGTCGTTGGCGATCTCGTCGAGCGTGTACCCAACGGCCAGCTTCGCCGCGACCTTGGCAATCGGGAAGCCGGTAGCCTTGGACGCGAGCGCCGAGGACCGCGAAACGCGCGGGTTCATCTCGATCACGACCATGCGACCAGTCTTCGGATCGACTGCGAACTGGACGTTAGAACCGCCTGTTTCGACGCCGATTTCCCGAAGGACGGCAATCGAAGCAGAGCGCATCCGCTGATATTCCTTGTCGGTCAGCGTCAGCGCCGGAGCGACAGTGATGGAATCGCCGGTGTGAACGCCCATAGGATCGATATTCTCGATCGAGCAGATGATGATGGCATTGTCGGCGCGGTCGCGGACGACCTCCATTTCAAACTCTTTCCAGCCGAGCACCGATTCCTCGATCAGCACCTCGGTGGTCGGGCTGGCCTCCAAGCCGCCCCTAACGATCGCCTCGAATTCCTCGCGGTTGTAGGCGATGCCCCCGCCCGTCCCGCCAAGTGTGAAGCTCGGGCGGATGATCGCCGGCAGCCCGACGCTTTCGAGCGCCGCCCAGCCGTCGTCCATGCTGTGCGCGATTGCCGAGCGCGGGCTTTCCAGCCCGATCTTGTCCATCGCCTCACGGAACTTGAGCCGGTCTTCGGCCTTCTCAATCGCCTCGGCATTGGCTCCGATCAGCTCAACCCCAAGCCGTTCCAGCGTGCCGTCCTTCGCGAGCGATAGCGCCGTATTCAGCGCTGTCTGACCACCCATCGTCGGGAGGATGGCGTCAGGCTTCTCCTTCTCGATGATCTTGGTGACGAACTCTGGCGTGATCGGCTCGATGTAGGTCGCGTCCGCAAGCTCCGGATCGGTCATGATCGTCGCCGGGTTCGAATTGACGACGATGACCCGGTAGCCCTCTTCTTTCAGGGCCTTGACCGCCTGGCTTCCCGAATAATCGAACTCGGCGGCCTGGCCAATGACGATCGGGCCGGCGCCGATGATCAGGATGGAGGATATGTCGGTGCGTTTTGGCATCAGCTCGCTGGATAATTGATGGCGTTGACGAAGACGGTCTTGAGCCCGTTTTTCCGCGCCCATTTGGCAACGCAGGCGCGCTCCTCGGGTGAGGAATCCGGACGGAACAGAAAGATGAGGCGCTTCTCGCTCTCATCCTGGAACAGCTCTCCCACGGCGAGACCACAATTCTGGCCGACGTCGTTGAGTTCGGCCTGGGTGTGCATGCGGGCAGTGACACAGGCGGGTAAAGCAAGAGCAGTGCAAACGAGAGCCGCCATCCTCACTTCATGGCCCCGACGAACTTCTTGAACAGGTAGAAACTGTCCTGCGGCCCCGGGCTTGCCTCTGGGTGATATTGCACGCTGAACACCGGGCGGTCCTTCAGTTCAATTCCGCAATTGCTGTTGTCGAACAGCGAGACGTGCGTCTCGCGCACATTGTCCGGCAGGCCTTCACGCTCGACTGCGAACCCGTGGTTCATGCTGGTGATCTCGACCTGACCGTCCTCGAGCCGCTTCACCGGATGGTTCGCGCCGCGGTGGCCCTGAAACATCTTGCTGGTCTTGCCGCCGACCGCGAGCGCAAGCATCTGGTGACCAAGACAGATACCGAACAGCGGCTTGCCGGTTTCCAGCATCTTGCGGATCACCGGCACCGCATATTCGCCCGTCGCCGCCGGATCGCCAGGCCCGTTCGACAAGAAGAAGCCGTCCGGATTGTGCGACATGACCTCGTTGAATGACGCACTCGCCGGTACCACCGTAACCCGCGCGCCGGCCTCGACCAGGTTGCGGAAAATGTTGCGTTTGGAGCCATAGTCGACGGCGACAACGTGCGGACGCTCGTCATCGTCCCCACCCATTTCATAGCCCTCGCCCCAGACCCACTTGCCGCCGGTCCAGCGCTCGACCTGAAGCCGACTGACGTCCTTCGCCAGATCCATGCCTTCCAGACCCGGCCAATCCGCCGCCATCTTCTGAAGCCGCTCCAGGTCGAACTCGCCAGTAGCGTTGTACGCGATCGTGACCGTGGGCGGCCCCTCTTCACGGACGAGCTTCGTCAGCGCCCGTGTATCGACTCCGGAAATGCCGATCCGGCCCCACTTCCGCATCCAGTCGGAAAAACCCTGGTTCGCCCGGTAATTGCTCGGCTCGGTGACCACCTCGCGCACCAGGCAGCCGAGCGCGTGCGCTTCCCCTGCCTCGACGTCCTCGTCGTTGGCGCCGACATTGCCGATGTGCGGGAAGGTGAAGGCGATGACCTGCTTCGCGTAGGAAGGATCGGTCATCACTTCCTGGTAGCCGGTCATGGCGGTGTTGAAGCATAGCTCGCCGACGGCTTCGCCCTCGACCCGAAGCCCTTGCCCCACACGACCCGGCCATCGGCGAAGACCACGACTCCCGTCGCGCCTTTCGGTTGAGGCGCGGACAAGGGTCGAGCGTCGGCCATGGGCGGGAAAGCCTTCCGTCAAAGAGTTTGCAGCGATGTCGCTAAGACACTGCCGCTAGGCCCCAGCGGACTTGAGGTCAACGCTGTAAAATCGCGAATTTCCGCGTTACGGGCTGTCCTTTCCACCAAAGGGCACAGGGCGAGCATGATTCGCGACGAAATCAAGGCGGCATTGGTCACGGCGATGAAAGGTGGCGACAAGGCCGCGACGGGCACGATCCGCCTCATCCAGTCGGCTATCAAGAACCGCGACATCGAGCTTCGGACTTCCACTGCCACCACGGACGACGACCTGGTCGTCACCGACGTGCTCCAGAAAATGATCAAGCAGCGCCGCGAATCCGCAGACCTCTACCGCAAAGGCAACCGCGAGGAGCTCGCCGCGACCGAAGAGGCCGAAATCGCGGTTATCGAGCGCTTCCTGCCCAAGCAGATGAGCGACGAGGAAGCGAGCGCGGCGATCCAGACGATCATCGCCGAGACCGGCGCCTCGGGCATGAAGGACATGGGGAAGGTCATGAGCGAGGTGAAATCGCGTCTCGCCGGCCAGATCGATCCGGCGCGGGCCAGCGCAATGGTCAGGACTGCACTGGTCTGACGAAGAAGGCCCCGCCGCGGTAAGCGGCGGAGCCTCTCAAAATGTTCGAAGATTATCTTGCGGTTGCGGCAGTTCCGCTTGCGGCGGCGCTGCCGGTTAGGCCCATCACCCCTTCCATGACGAGTTCATACATCAGCATGGCAAGTGCGGTGGCGGCTGCGCCGGCGATACCCATTTGGAGATTGCCCATCACGGCACTGAGTTGGGCGCCGATGGCCGGGATCGTCGAAAGCGCCGTGCCTATGATCGGCAGTGCGACGACCGCCACCATGGCAAGCACCAATCTTTCCCTGGGCATCGAGAGTCCGGCGATCAGGCCGAGGACGACAAGTATCAACGCAACATTCAACCCACCCATGGCGACAAATCCAGCCACGATCGCGAGGACGATGTAGATTGCGCGGGCAAGCCCGCCGACCTTGTTCATCATGGTAACCCCTCCAATTCGTTCCGCGCAGCGGCTCCCCACCGCTGCACTTCGGAACAAAGAAGAGATTAACCCTATTTCCGCTCATTCCGCAGGAGAAATAATCCCGTCGATTCCGTCCCTTGCGGGCATGGTCAAATCTTCACCTGCAAAATCGGCCCACCTCATCTGTGGATAAATCGCCTTCATGCGCTTGCCGCGCGCCGAGTCGGATGCGAGAAAATCCGGTCGCCCAATGAGCTTAAGTCCCGCCTTCCTCGACGAGCTTCGTGCCCGGACCTTGCTGTCGGCGGTTATCTCGCCGTCGGTGAAGCTGATCCGCGCTGGCCGCGAATGGAAAGCCTGCTGCCCCTTCCACAATGAGAAGACGCCCAGCTTCACGATCAACGACGAAAAGGGCTTCTATCACTGCTTCGGATGCGGCGCGCATGGCGACGCGATCCGCTTCCTGACCGATGCGCGGGGCTTGCCCTTCATGGATGCGGTGAAGGAGCTTGCGGGCAAGGCCGGGCTCGAAGTCCCTGCCCCCGACCCACAAGCACGCGAACGATCCGAGCGCACCTCAACGCTGACTGACGTCATGGCGTCGTGCCAGAAATGGTTCGCCGAGCAACTCGCCGGGATCGAAGGCGCAGAGGCCCGCGAATATTTGAAAAACCGCGGCATCGGCCCAGCAACCGTCGCCCGCTTCGGCATCGGTCTAGCGCCTGAGGGACGAAACAAGCTCAAGACCGGACTATCGAGCCTCGGCGAGGACAAGCTCGTCGAGACGGGCATGCTCGTCAAGAATGACGAGGGCGAGACCTACGACCGCTTCCGCGGCCGGATCATGATCCCGATCCGCGACGCCCGTGGTCGGGTGATCGCATTTGGCGGCCGCATCCTGGGCGCCGGCGAGCCCAAGTACCTCAACTCCCCCGACACACCGCTCTTCGACAAGGGCCGCACCCTCTACAACCTTGATCTCGCCAGCCCGGCGACCCGTTCGGCGAAGCGCCTGATCGTCGTCGAGGGCTACATGGACGTGATCGCCCTCGACCGAGCCGGCATCGCCGAGGCCGTGGCGCCCAACGGCACCGCCGTCACCGAGCACCAGCTCGAGCGGATGTGGCGGCTCGATCCGAACCCGATCCTCTGCTTCGATGGCGACAGCGCAGGCCAGAAGGCCGCCATCCGCGCAGCAACCCGCGCCCTTCCCCACCTCGGCCCTGAACGGACCCTGCGGTTCGTCGAGCTTCCGGCGGGCCAGGACCCGGACGACGTCGTCAACAACGGCGGCCGCGAGGCATTGGAAGCCCTGTTTGCCGAACCCGAGCCGCTGGTCGACCGCCTCTGGCGCCACGAGCTCCAGGCGCAGCCGCTGACGACGCCCGAGGCCCGAGCCGGTCTCCGCCAGCGCCTGATCGAGCATTCTCAGGCGATCGGCGACCAGGCGCTTGCCCGCCTCTACCGCGAAGAGTGGCTTCGGCGATTCCACGATGAGGTCACACCCGCCCGCCCGCAATTCCAGCCGCGCCGCGAGTTTCAGTCCAGATATTCTGGCCAGCCAAACCAGCGCGGCGCGCGCTGGGTACCGCCCAAGCCTCCCGCGGGCCCTGCCGTACGCGCCATTGCAGCGACTGGCATCGACCGAACCATGGCCCGCGCCCTGGTCCTCGGTTTTGTTAATTTTCCGGAGGCGCTGGAGCATCATTGCGAGCAACTGGCCTCCCTTCCGATCGGCGAGGCGACCCTCGCACGGATACGCGACCGGCTGGTCGATGCAGCCGTTTCCGGCGAAATGCTTGATCGGGAGGCACTTGCTACCATATTGCGCGACAGTGGAGCGGCGGCCGACCTCGAGAAAGCGCGCCGAACCGGAACAATGGCTTTTTCCTTCACCCGCAGCGACACGGATCCAGACCGGGCCGTACGCGACCTCGGGACCGCGATCGATGCGTTGATGGCGGACGGGGAGATAGGTGCGGCCCTGAAAGCCGCGACCGAGCGTTTGAAGGAAGGCGAAGAGGATGCGTTCGAGGAGCAGCGTCGGCTGCACTCGAAACGTGAGGAAATCAAGGAGCGGCTGGCGTCTCTCGCCGGCAGTGACTAAGCGGCGGCACACATGGCGAAAAACGAAGCAGTAGAAACCGAGACCCAGGACAGCGGCGATGCACCGCTGATCGATCTCAACGACGCGTCGATCAAGAAGATGATCGCCCGTGCGAAGAAGCGCGGGTTCATCACCATCGACGAGCTGAACGAAGCTTTGCCCCAGGACCAGATGTCCTCGGAGCAGATCGAGGATATCATGTCCGCGATCAACGACATGGGCATCAACGTCGTCGAGAATGAGGAAGCCTCGGACGACGAAGAGGACAAGCAGGAAGAGGACACGACCGAAGACGAGGTCGATCCCCTCGACGACGGCGGCCCGCGCCCTGCCGCCGCGACTAAGAAGGAACCTACCGACCGCACCGACGACCCCGTCCGCATGTACCTTCGCGAGATGGGTGCAGTGGAACTCCTCTCCCGTGAGGGCGAGATTGCCATCGCCAAGCGCATCGAGGCGGGCCGCGACATCATGATCTGGGGCCTTTGCGAAAGCCCCATGACCTTCAACGCCATCATTGATTGGTCGAACGCCCTCAACGAGGGCCGCATGCAGCTGCGCGAGATTATGGATCTCGAAGCCATGCTGTCGAAGGGCCCGACCGCCGAGCAGATCGCGCAAAGCGAGGAAGGCGATGAAGGCGGAGCCGAGGGCGAAATAAGCGAGAAGACCGCCGGCCCGTCCATCAAGGAAGAGGACGAGGTCGCCGATGAGCCCGAGGCCGGGACCAACGAAGACGACGAGGACATGGTCGACCGCCGCACCAAGCCGCAGGTCGAAGAGGAAGACGACGAAAACGCCCTGTCGCTCGCCCAGATGGAGGAGCAGCTCAAGCCACAGGCGCTGGAGAAGTTCGCGACCATCACCTCGCTCTTCAAGAAGTTCTCGAAGCTCCAGGCCGCGCGCCTTGATGCGCTTCAGAGCGGCTCGGAATTCCCGCCCGCCGATGAGAAGAAGTACCAAAAGCTCCGCGAGCAGCTTACCGCCGAGGTCGAGAGCGTCCAGTTCCACAACGCGAAGATCGAGTTCCTCGTCGAGCAGCTCTACAGCTACAACCGCCGCCTAATGGCACTGGGCGGACAGATGCTGCGCCTTGCCGAGCGGCATCGCGTGCCGCGCCGCGCTTTCCTCGACAGCTATACGGGCAATGAGCTCGACGACAGCTGGCTCGACCGCGCCGCCGGAATCGACAAGAAGTTCGCGGCCTTCGCAACCGCCGAGCGCGAAAGCGCCGAGCGTATCCGCACCGACATCAGCGAAATCGCGCAGGCCGTCGGCACCTCGCTCCCCGAATACCGCCGCATCGTGAACATGGTGCAGAAGGGCGAGCGCGAGGCCCGCATCGCGAAGAAGGAGATGGTCGAGGCCAACCTCCGCCTCGTGATTTCCATCGCCAAGAAGTACACGAACCGCGGCCTGCAGTTCCTGGACCTCATCCAGGAAGGCAACATTGGCCTGATGAAGGCGGTCGACAAGTTCGAGTACCGCCGCGGCTACAAATTCTCGACCTACGCCACCTGGTGGATCCGGCAGGCGATCACCCGCTCGATCGCCGACCAGGCGCGGACCATCCGCATCCCGGTCCACATGATCGAGACGATCAACAAGCTCGTCCGCACGGGCCGCCAGTTCCTGCACGAGACCGGCCGCGAAGCGACACCGGAGGAACTCGCCGAACGCCTTTCGATGCCGCTCGAAAAGGTCCGCAAGGTGATGAAGATCGCCAAGGAGCCGATCAGCCTCGAAACGCCGATCGGCGACGAGGAAGACAGCCACCTCGGCGATTTCATCGAGGACAAGAACGCCGTCATCCCGGTGGACGCGGCGATCCAGTCGAACCTCAAGGAAACGGTGACGCGAGTCCTCGCATCACTCACCCCACGCGAAGAGCGCGTGCTGCGCATGCGTTTCGGCATCGGCATGAACACCGATCACACGCTGGAGGAAGTCGGGCAGCAGTTCAGCGTGACCCGCGAACGTATCCGTCAGATCGAGGCGAAGGCGCTGCGCAAGCTGAAGCATCCAAGCCGCTCGCGGAAGATGCGGAGCTTCCTGGACCAGTAGCCGCTAGGCGCCTGTCTTGGCGCGCGTCGGAAACCGAACGACCTTCTCGTCTCCGGCGGTAAGGTTTGCCAGCGCGGCCGCAATCTCGGCTTGGCCAAAGGGCTTCGCCAGCCGCGGCAGGTTCAGGGCGTCGCCGCTTACACCCGTGTAACCGGTGATGATCAGGACTGGGACCGATGGACGCGTCTCGCCGATTTGCTGCGCAAGCTGGGCTCCATCCATCCGCGGCATTTTGTAGTCAGTAATCACGACGTCGACTTCCAGACCCTGACGGAGTTGCTCCAAGGCTTCGACGCCGCTTCCAACGTCGGTCACCCTGTGGCCGAGCTCACGAACCATTTCCGCCGTTGCAAACCGGACGAGATCCTCGTCGTCGACGAGGAGTACCGACAGCTTGCGCTGGCTGGGTCGCGACGTGCCGGCGGAGGGAATATCCGTCTCGGAGGCCTGCTCGGCCGCGATCGGGAAGTAGAGATCGACGGACGTCCCCTCGCCCAGTTCGCTGGAGATGGAAAATCCACCACCCAGCTGGGCGGCAAGACCATGAACCATCGACAAGCCGAGCCCGGTCCCTCGTCCAACCTCCTTGGTAGAATAGAACGGCTCGATCGCGCGGGCGAGCGTGTCGCCGGACATGCCGCAACCGTCGTCGATGACCGACAGCCGAACATAATCGCCTGGCGCCAGCATGGGGACTTCGCCTGCGCGCACAGACTCCTGTCGAAGAGCGATCGTAAGATGGCCGCCGTCGGGCATGGCGTCACGCGCGTTCACGCAAAGGTTCAGGATCGCGAGTTCGAGCTGGTTCGGGTCGACGACGGCGCCCGGAAGCTCAGCCTCATGCTCGAAACGAATTTCAATGGTCGGACCGATTGAGCTCGCAATAAGGTCGCGCATTCCCGTGATCAGACGAACGATGTCCACCGCCTCGGTCTGCAGCGTCTGACGCCGCGCAAAGCCAAGCAACCGTTGAACAAGCGTCTTGGCCCGGTCCGCCGCTTTCAGCGCATTGCCAAGAAGCCTCGCCGAGCGAGGGTCCGTATCGCCATATTGCTTGTGAAGAATATCGAGGGCGCCGGTGATCGGAGTGAGCAGATTGTTGAAGTCGTGCGCCACTCCGCCCGTCAACTGGCCCAAGGTTTCCAGCTTCTGCACTTCATGCAGCTGGGCCACGGCCGCTTCATGCTCGGCCGTGCGTTCCTCGACCCGGCGCTCCAAATCCTTGGCCAGGTCATTGAGCTCCTTGAGCCTTGCACGCGCTTCATATTGCCTGCGCCGCCCCCTGAGTGCGGACTGGGCCAGGCTGACCAGAGTCGTCGGGTGGAACGGCCGCTCCAGGAACGTGGCGTTGCCCAGCAACTCCAGATAGCGGGCGGCCGACGGGTTTCGCTCGAGCCCGCCACCGCGCCGCGTCAACAGGACGAACGGAAAGTCGGACCATTCCTCCTGACCCGCGATCCAGTCAGACAGGCCATGAAGAGGCGAACCAGCCAACGCCTCCTCCGTTACGATTGCGAAACCGGCGCCGGCATCCAGATTGGCGATCAGTTCGCCGAGGTCGCCGACGATCTGGCTTCGCAATCGAGCCTCGTGCAGCATCGCGGCCGCTACCGCAGCATCACGCCCCTGCGGAGCCAGTATCAGAGCTCGTTCCGAGAGGTGTGGAATCATACTGTAGCGGGCTCGAGCAACGATTCCCCTTTGCCGACGAGCTCAGGGACGCCGCGAAGCACGCCCTGGAAGTTCATCAGTGGCTCACCCAGTGTGATTCCCTCGCTGCCGATGCGATATTCGCGGATCGTATCTTCGTGGGCGCTCGTGCGCTTCTTGATTACCGAGATGGCGCGCCGAACCCGCCCGCGCGCTTCGAAATAGCGAAGCAGGATGACCGTGTCGGCGAGGTAGGTCACATCGACCGGCGACTTCATGTCGCCGACCAGCCCATGCTGGGCCACGGTCAGGAATGTCGAGGCGCCCTTGCGGTTCAGATACTGGAGCAGCTCGTGCATGTGCAGGATGAGCGACTGCTCCTCCGGCATCGCCGCCTGGTATCCGTTGAGGCTGTCGATGACGACGGTTCGCGCGCCGCTGTCTTCGACGCAGTACCGAACGCGCTCGGAAAGCTCGCCCGGCGTCAACTCCGCCGCATCCACCTGCTCGATCAACAGCCGCTCGCTGTCGACCATTGCCTGAAGGTCGATCCCGAGCCCTTTGGCGCGTTCGAACAACAGCCCGAGTTCCTCGTCGAACACGAACATCGCGGCCCGCTCGCCGCGGCTCAACGCGCCGACGACGAAATTGAGCGCCAGCAGGGACTTCCCGGTGCCGGCCGGGCCCAGGATCAGCGTGCTGGAGCCGCGCTCCACGCCGCCGCCCAGCAGCGCATTCAGCTCCGCGGACCTGCTCGGGACAACCTCGCGCTTGAATGGCCGGCGATGCTCCGACGACACCAGCCGTGGGAACACGCGCACCCCGCCGGTGTCGATGACGAAGTCGTGATTGCCGCCGCGATACCTTTGTCCGCGATACTTGATGACGCGAAGCCGGCGGCGTTCCGCTCCATATTCGGGCGAGAGCTCCTCCAGGCGGATGACGCCATGCGCGACGCTGTGCATCGTGCGGTCGTTGGCCTCGCTCGAAAGGTCGTCGAGCATCAGCACGGTCGCGCCGCTTCGGGCGAAATAATGCTTCAGCGCCAGGATCTGGCGGCGATACCGAAGCGAGGATTGCGCCAGCAGGCGAATCTCCGACAGGCTGTCGAGAACCACCCGCTTCGGCTTCACATTCTCGAACGATTCGAAAATGCGCTTGGTCGTCTCACCAAGTTCCAGGTCGGAGGAATAAAGCAGGCTCTGCTGCTGGTCCTCGTCGAGCAGGCTCTCAGGCGGCACCAGCTCGAAGATGTCGATGCCCTCCAGCGACCACCCGTGCGACGCGGCGCTGGCGCGAAGCTCGTCCTCCGTTTCGGACAAAGTGATGTAGAGCGCGCTTTCCCCGGCGGCGGCGCCGGCCATGAGGAATTGCGTGGCAATCGTCGTCTTGCCCGTGCCCGGGCTTCCTTCCAGCAGGAACAAGCGGCCTCGGGAAAGGCCTCCCGCGGTGATATCGTCCAGTCCCTGCACGCCCAATTGGGCTTTCTGCTCGGCCTCCGCCAAGTGACGTCTCCAATTCTCGTTTCGGGATCAACCCTTTGACCACATACAACCCCCACACCCGCAATTCGTTTCGCCGGGCGCACGATCGAGCAGATGATGTCACGCGGGTCGACACGGCGCTTAAGAAAGCCGTGACGCGCATGCTGGCGTCCCCAACTCCCCGCGAAGAACGCGCGCTCCGCATGCGTGCTCGCGGCGCGGCTTAGGAAATCAACCGCCATTCTGCTCGCCCGAGCGACTTTCACTCGCGGTTCAACTTCGCTCGGGCTAGTGGCGTTCTTCGCGACGCTGAAACCAAGACCAGATCCTGTCCACCTATCGCCTCCGCTCCGCGTATGACGAGACGCCGCTTCGACGCCGCGCGTCCGGAATCGCGCTCGCGGTCGCGATCAACGTGGTGCTCATCATCGTATTGCTGGGGATCGGCGCCCTGCGCTCTGGCCCGCCACTGAAGCCATCCGACGCACTGATCGTGAACCTCGTGCCCGAATCGAGCGGAGCGTCGAGCAAAGCCGAGAAGGCGGAGAGGCCGAAACCCACGGCGCAAATCACCCCGCCCCGTCCCCGCCTACCCCACGTCCTTCCGATCAAGCCCCCCATCCCCGATGAACGCCCACTCGACCTCATTCCAATGACCAAGGAAGAACTGGCGGCGGCGGAAATCACTCGGCTTCCGAAGGCCGTGGGCTCCGGATCGGGCTCGGGCGGTGCCGGCGATTCGCGGACGGTCGGCCGTGGCCCGAACGGCGAAGTACTCTACGCCGCCGAATGGGCTCGCGAACCGACCTCCGCCGAGCTTCGCGGTTACCTCCCCCGCAACGCTCCGGATGGTTACGGCCTGATCGCCTGCAGAACCCTTCCGCAGAACCGTGTCGATGACTGCATCGAGCTGGGCCAGTCGCCGCGCGGCTCTCACCTGGCGAGCGCGGTCCGGCAGGCCGCCTGGCAGTTCCGGGTAAGGCCGCCCCGCAAGAATGGGAAGGAGCTGATCGGCGAGTGGGTGCAGATCCGCATCGACTACGAAACGACCATCATCCAGCAGTGATTCAGCCTTCGTTTCGCTGGCGTTCACATAGGACGGGCCGACGCGAGCGAGCCGTCAGGCCGTGCAACGCTTCGGGACTCAGGTCCGTTCTCACCGTCAAGATCCGAAGGAGGGATCAGATAATGAGAACATATGTCCTGATGTCCGCCCTGGCCCTCGGCGCCGCAGGAATGGTCGCCGCCGTCCCCGCCGATGCACAGCAGCGCCATCACGGCGGCTCCTCCTGGCGCACCATCGGCTACAAGACCGTCAGCGGGGGCGTCGACACCGACCGGATTTCCGTCCAGGGCCATGCCCTTTATCGCCAGGTTCGCCTGTGCGTCTTCAACGCACCGATCGTCATGCGCGACTTCGACGTCCGCTTCGAGAATGGCGGGCATCAGGACGTCCGCGTCCGCCAGCGCATCGGCGCTGGCGCCTGCACTCGCAACATCGACCTCGCCGGCAACCGCGGGACATCGAGACCGTGCGCCTGAAATATTCGCCGATCCGCCGCGGCTGGACCCGTCCTCTCGTCCGCGTCCAGGCCCGATAAGCCAGTCGAAATATGAGGATTTCGGTAACCAATTGCTTTGGTACCAGCTTAAGCGGTGACCGGTAAATAAGGTCCTCAGCAGCGTTGCCCCGGCGTTTTTTGGAGCGGCTCTGCCGGAACGACTAGAGAAGCCCTGCCCCACCCTTCGCCTTCCCCAGAGGGCAGGGCTTCCACCTCCTCCCAGATCAGATATTCGGCGGCTCGCTCGACCCTTCCCCGAGCGCGATCTGCATGTAGACGCTGTCGAGCCAACGCCCATGCTTCCAGCCAACCGCATGCAGCCTGCCGACTTCACGGAAGCCGCAGCCAGCATGAAGCCGGATCGATGCCGGCTCCGCTCCGCCGATCACCGCGGCCATCTGCCGGAAGCCAAAAGCCTCCGCCCTCCGCAGAAGCTCCTGCAGCAGCCCTTTTCCAATTCCACGGCCCTGCCAATCCGGATGGACATAAATGCTGTCCTCGCAAGTCCAGGCATATGCCGCCCGGTCGCGAAATTGCGTGACGTAGGCATAGGCGACGACGGACCCACCCTCATCGGCGACAATGAACGGCCAGCTCGCACCGATGATGCGGCGGATCTTCGCACTAGTCTCGTCTACTGATGGAGCACCAATGTCGTACGATGCTGTGCCATGAGCAACGTGGTGCGCATAGATTGCGGCGATCGCTTCTGCGTCTTCCTCTGTCACATCGCGGATCATGGCGGCGGTTGGTTGCACCGCATCCTGACTTCATCAACGTGAGGAATTGACCAAGCCGTTAACCGTCATCCTTCGGACAGGCTTAAGGCTGGAAGAGTAAATATCGAATTCTGTCCTGATAACGCTCCTCCCCTTGCGAGGTCAGGACCAGTGGACACAGCGTCAGGGAAGCCCTGCCCGACCCTTCGCCTTCCCCAGAGGCAGGGCTTCCACTCTCCCCAGATCAGGCAGTGGCCCGCTCCTTCAGCGCGATCTCACCGGAATCATAACCATCCCAATAGTGCAGACGCTCCGCGACAACCTTGATGAGCGTAAGACCTCGGGTGTCGATGCCCTGCTTGAACCAGGCGTCGAGGTCCTTCGTCCAATGCTCGGCGAACTCCGCTTTGTCCTGGATCAGCTCTGCCCGGCCTTCGACAGTGATAAAGAAGGGCTTCATCCCAAGCATTCCGGACTTCGCCTGGTAAGTCAGCCCGACATTCGGATCGCGGCGAATGTCGCTTACCGTCCGTGAGTCTTCACAGGTGAAAAAGAAGCTGTCGCCGTCATAATCGACCTGGCGGTTATTGCTCATCGGCCGACCCGCGACCGCGCCGCCGTCCGTGCGGGTCGAAAGCACCGCGAAATCGATGTCGCGCATTTTCTCGGAAATGTCGGTCAGGCTTAGGTCGGCCATATCCATGCTCCTGTCTGTTTGTTGACGGTCAAACGCAGGAATGGCGGCAGACGGTCCGGCTTACGGCAGAAAGCCCGTAGGCCCCGCACCAAGGTTCGTGGATTTTCCCAACATTGGGGCTGCAGCCCGTGACGAGGACGTCCTCAGTTGCTCATCATTCTAATGAAAATCCCGTTAAACGGCCATTTTCCAGCTCTGGCATGCGCCTTGCTTATTCCAGTGCATCAAGAAAGGCCGATGGCCACACGCAATAAGGAAAGTTCGATGCACGACACTCAGTACGCCGCCAACGAAGTCGACAATTCCGAGCCGGGCCAGCCTGAGCGTCTGTTCGGGATCTGCCAGGCGGTCGGCGATCATCTGGGTTTCAACCCGATCTTCCTTCGCATCGGCCTGATCGGCCTACTCTTTTTCGGTCCTGCCCTGATGATCGGCGCCTATGTCGGCCTCGGCCTCATCGTCGGCGTGTCCCACCTTGTCTTCCCGAAGCCCCAGTATGCCGAAGCGACGGTCGAGGATGCCGGAATCGTCGAACTGCCGGCGCACGTCGAGTTCCATTCTCAGCCCGAGCGGGAGCTGATCGCCGCCTGACCGGTCCTTTCCGCCAATCTAACGCCGCATAAACCTCCTCTTTACGCCCTTGGGCTAGGGTCCACGGACTAGGGCTTTCGCTCCGCGTGATGAGGGAACAGAATGGCGATCAATCGGTCCGTCGGCCGTTCAGCGGTCAGCGTAGCCGAAGCGCACCTCGCGCGCGTCGCCGCGGATGGATCGTCACGCCATCGCTATCTGAATGCCCTTCTCGAAGGTTCCGGCACGAACACGGCGCGCGACATCGCCGATTCAGTGCACTTGCTCTGTGGTTTGCATGGCAGCCCACCCAGTCTCGTCGAACTCGCGCACCAAATTGCCGAAGCAGGGCCGGCCCGCGACTGGCTAGCCCGCGCCGCCGAAGGTTTCGAGCGTGAACGCCTGTTCCTTGTCCGGCTGACCTCCGCGGTCGGGCCGCTGCCGAGCACCCCTGGCGCCGCCGAGACCGAAGCGGCCATGAACGCTCAACGCAATGCGCTGGAGATCCTCGCAACTTCCGAGCGCCGTGGATGCGCACTTGGTGCTGCCGCTGCGCTAGTCGGCGATTGGTGGCCCATCCGCCGCCTGCTGGATCGTGCCGCTGCTCGAGCCGGCGTCGATTCCCCGGCGCCCGCGCTGCCGGACGAAGCATCGGTCGTGGCGGTGATCGAAGCTGCCTCCGACACGATGGCCAGCGAGCGAGCGCTTGGATTCGGCGGCGAGCAGCTTCTGCTCCAGCACCGCGGCCTGTTCGACCTGCTCGAGGCCCGCGCCGAAGCCCGCGGCGATTATTAAGAGAACGGGCCCCTGCTACGAAGCAGATGCCCACGTTATCTTCAGTTCATAATCTCGGAAGCGACGATCAGTCGTCGCGGTAAGCGAGCTCGTAATTGCCCCAGCGGCGGCCCTTGATCCACAGCGGAACGAACACGTTCTTCACCGGGATGAACTTCTCGCCAAGCTCCATGCGATAGGTCGCGAGCATCGCAGGCTTCTCGCTCACGATCGCCGCGGCGGTCGTATCGTCCATCATGATGCGCTTGTTGCGGCAGTGCGCATCGTTCCAGAGCGGATCCGGACCTGGAACATGACTGCGCTCCGTGAGGTGCGTCGGCAAATAGCCGTTCACATCGGTGATCGCGGAACCGATCAGGCGCTCGTCTCCACCCTTCACCCGGTCCAGGATCGGCCGAACATAGCGGTCCGCATAGTCGCAGAAACGATTGTCATACTGCTCGGGATTCGATCCCTCGATCAACCGATATTGGCGATCGAACACGTCATCCAAGGTGATCTCGCCACTTTCGAGACCGCGCTCGATAACCGCCTGGATGGCGCGCATCGTTTCCTGAGCTTTCAGGATGAACGGCGTGTCGTCGATCTCCGCGCCCGAATTGGCGAGCGTGTCGAGCATCGTGTTCGACAGCATTTCGAGGTGCTCGAGACGCTTCTGCGCCTGGAGCAACTGGCTGCCATTGTTGCGTGCATCGCCGGCAAAGTCGGTCAGCCCGGCCTTCACGCGGTCGACGCTGGTCTGGATCATGCTGGTCGAGTGCGCGATGCCCTCGGTCTGGCGGTCGACCATCGTAACGATCTCGGCGACCTCGCGGACGGTCTCGCTGATCTGGCCGAAGCCTGACTGGGCTGCACGGCTGCGTTCGACGCCGGTCTTGATCTCGGTGGTGACGGCTCCCGCCTCTCGGGTCAACTCGCCGATCGTCGATGCGATCTGGCTGGTGGCGGCGCGTGTGTCGTGCGCGAGCTTTTTCACCTCGGCGGCAACGACCGCGAAGCTGCGGCCGGCATCACCGGCGCGGGCAGCCTCGATCGTCGCGTTGAGCGCGAGCATGTTCGTCTTGCGGGCAATCGTCTCGATGGTGGAGGAGACCGTCTGAACCTGGTTCATGGCCGACGCGAAGCCTGCCATGCGCTCGCCAAGCTGGACGACGAGATCGGTCAGACCCTTGAAACCGGCGATCGTCCCGTCGATGGCTTCGCGGCCGGCCTCGAGCTTGGCGCGGGCCTGCTCGGACAAGAGCCGGGCCTCGTCGGTCGAATCCGAAACGCGCGCCTGGTCGCCAAGAAGGCGGGTTGTTACCTCTTCGAGCTGGTCGAGCATGCTGAGATGCTCGGTAATGCGGGTCCCGACATCCCTGACGTAACCGGCGACGTCACTGCATTCCATCGACAGGGAGCCACAGTCCCGCGCAACGCTGCGGATCGCGTTCTCAGTGACTTCCTCGATACCGTGTGTGGCCATGACCCGCGTGCGCTCCAACGAATTCCTTCGTGAGCGGGATAGAGCGAAGCCCCTACTCTTTCGTTAACCACGCCATTCAGTAGCGAAGAAAGGCGCGCCTCTGTTCATTCCAAGCACGTTCGTCGGGGAGTGTGATTGCGTCGAGATCGTCCGGCGTCCCGTTCGGATCCTCGACCCATTCGCGGAGCAATGGCGAGCCGTTGATCACGTCGATGGCGAGCTTGTCGAACTCATACTCGTAGGGGAAATCGCGCCATAGCTCGTAATCCGGATTGAGATTGCGGATTACCTTGAAGGCGAGCGCCTGCAGCCGCCACGGCTTGAAATAAGTGTGATCGTAGAAGGGCCCTTCGGCGTGGATGTGCACGCCGTTGCACAGCGTTCCGACATGCTTGTGGAAGGTCGGCTCGAACCAGATTTCGCGCAGCTTGCAGCCTTCGAGCCAGCGCGGTGCAAGGGCGTGCATCTCAGCGATGACCTTGCCCGCATCGATGTCCGGCGCACCGAAAATTTCCAGCGGGCGCGTTGTGCCCCTGCCTTCACTAAGCGTCGTGCCTTCGAGCATCACCGTGCCCGCATAGGCGCGCGCCATGTTGAGGTTGGCGGCGTTGGGGCTCGGGTTGATCCAGACGCGCTCCTGCGGCCAGCCGAAGCCCGGGCCTTCAGGTTGCCAGTCGGCCATTTCGATCACGCGATAATCGACATCCAGCTTGAAGCAATCGATGAACCAGGCGCCCAATTCACCAAGCGTCAGCCCATGACGCATCGGGATCTCAGCGGCGCCGACGAAACTTTCCCAGCCCGATCGCAGGATCAACCCTTCGATCGGCCTGCCTGCGGGATTGGGGCGGTCGAGAACCCAGACACTCTTTCCGTGCTCGGCTGCAGCTTCGAGCACGTAAAGCAACGTCGTGACGTAGGTGTAGATTCGGCAGCCCAGGTCCTGCAGGTCGATGAGGATCGTGTCGAAGGTGCTCATCGATTGGCCGGTCGGACGGCGAACCTCGCCATACAGGCTGAATACCGGGATACCGTAGGTCGGATCGGTGAAGTCGGGCGACTCCATCATATTGTCCTGGAGGTCGCCGCGGACGCCATGCTGCGGGCCGAAGACGGACGAAACCTTCAATCCCGCCGCGAACAAGGCGTCGATACTGTGCGTCAGGTCCTTGGTGACAGAGGCCGGGTGCGCGAGCAGCGCGACGCGCTGTCCTTCGAGCGGGCGTCGCAATTCCGGGTCCGCCAAGAGGCGATCGATTCCAAACAGGCTCATGAAGGCTGCTTAAGGGAGCTTGGCGACGAAGCAATCGGGATGATGGAAATCCGGCTTGTCCGGCGCATGGGCCACCGCCCAGTAGGATTTGGTCCCATCCTTTTCCTCAAGGACCGCAGTGAGATTGAACTCCCAGCTCTTGCCGGCTTCGACCGCAATGGTCGCGCCGAGCGTCCACCATGTCAGATTGTCCTCCATGCGGATGTAAGGCGGGGCGCTCACCTCAAACTCGGTCATGTCTTCGCGGTGATTTGAAAAGCGATAGGCGGCCCAGTCTCCGGACGGGGCGAAATTCCACTCCTGATAGGCGTCCGAGCCTGCCTCTTGCAGGAAGATTTCGAAGCAGGTGGTCTTCCATAGCTCATCGGCTCGAGACGGCTCCTCGGCCGCTGGAATGGCGAAACGCGATGCAGGCGCACCGACCCCGAACCAGATGTTGGTCGTCGCCGTCGCGCCGAAAGCCCCTGCATGATCGACACTCGCCCACACCTTGAAGTCGGGCTGCGAAGGCGGCGTGTCCGGATGCGGAATGAGGTTCAGCTGCATTGCGCCCACAGTAGCAGGACGGAGAGCATCACGCTAAGCGGCGAGCATGACCGAGTTCCGTTCCTCTCTCCTAAAGCTGCTCGACGAGCGCGGATACATTCACCAGCTGACTGACGCCGAAGGTCTCGATGCCCTGGCGTCGAAGGAGATCGTGACCGGCTACATCGGCTTCGACGCGACCGCGCCGAGCCTTCACGTCGGCAGCCTTGTCCAGATCATGATACTCCGCCGCATGCAGCAGGCCGGTCACAAGCCGATCGTGCTGATGGGCGGCGGAACGACCAAGGTCGGCGATCCGACCGGCAAGGACGAGAGCCGCAAGCTTCTCACCGATGCGGAGATCGACGCGAACATCGCCGGCATCCGACGCGTATTCGAGCGCTTCCTGACCTTCGGTGAGGGCCCGACGGACGCGGTGATGGTCAACAACGACGACTGGCTGAGCAAGCTCGAGTACGTCCCCTTCCTTCGCGATGTCGGCCGGCACTTTACCATCAATCGCATGCTGACGTTCGACAGCGTCCGCCTGCGCCTTGATCGCGAGCAGCCGCTCACCTTCCTCGAATTCAATTACATGATCCTCCAGGCCTACGACTTCCTGGAGCTGTCGCGGCGTCACGGCTTGCGGCTGCAGCTCGGCGGGTCGGACCAGTGGGGCAATATCGTCAACGGTATCGAGCTCACGCGCCGCATCGAGGGCACGGAGGTGTTCGGTGTGACGACGCCCCTGATCACCAACCCTGACGGCTCGAAGATGGGGAAGACCGCGCAGGGCGCCGTCTGGCTCAACGAGGAACAGCTGAGCGCCTACGATTACTGGCAGTTCTGGCGGAACACGGACGATTCCAGCGTCGGCAAATTCCTGCGGCTTTTCACCGACCTCCCGCTCGAAGAAGTCGAGCGACTTGAGGCTTTACCGGGCGCCGGGATCAACGAGGCGAAGATTGTGCTGGCTACCGAGGCGACCGCGATGCTGCATGGCCGCGAGGCTGCATCGGCAGCGACTGATACGGCGCGCGCAACCTTTGAGCAGGGTGGTAGCGGCGATAACCTGCCAACACTGTCGGTCGGCGAAGGAGTCAGCCTCGCCCATGCACTGACTCAGCTTGGCTTCACGCCATCGAACAAGGAAGCCCGCCGCAAGATCGCCGAGGGCGCAGTGCGGCTGAACGACGAGGCCGTGTCGGATGCCGCGCTGGTCGTCGAAGTCGGAGGCGAGCCGGTGAAGCTCAGCCTGGGCAAGAAGCGGCACGCGCTTCTGGTGCGCTAACCGCTCCTGATCAGGCCGACCGCTTGATCTCGCTCGAACAGGTAAAGGCAAATCCGCGCGGCTTGTCCCCGAGGCCCAGCAAGGCCTCCGTCGCGGTCGAGCAAGATAAGCGCATCGTCCTGCGCAATCTGGGCGAGTTCCTCGACGTCTTGAGCCGTTGCTACCCGGAAAGCGACTTCGCCCGACTGGCGGGTACCAAGGATTTCTCCCGGACCGCGCAGGCGCAAATCTTCCTCGGCGATGCGGAAGCCATCACTGGTCTCTCGCATCAGGCCTAGCCGGGCGCGTCCTACCTCAGTGAGATTCTGACCGCGGATAAGCAGACAGGTGCTCTTGCCCGTACCACGTCCGACGCGCCCGCGAAGCTGGTGCAGCTGGGCAAGGCCAAAGCGCTCGGCCCCCTCTACAATCATCAAGGTCGCATTGGGCACATCGACGCCCACCTCGATCACGGTCGTGGCGACCAAGACGGCAAGCTCATTGGCAGCAAAACGGGCCATGACCGCGTCTTTCTCCGGGCCTTTCATGCGCCCGTGGACGAGCCCAACCTTGTCGTCGCCGAAGCGCAGGCGGAGTATGCGGGCCCGTTCTTCGGCTGCCGCGGCGTCGCTCTTCTCACTTTCCTCGACCAGCGGGCAGACCCAATAAGCCTGGCCGCCAAGTGCGTGATGGCGCCCCAGACCATCGACCACCTCGCTGAGTCTCTCTTCGCTGATCACGCGCGTTTCGACGGGGGTGCGGCCCGGCGGCATTTCGTCGATCCGGCTGACGTCCATCTCGCCATATTGGGTGAGCGTCAGGGTCCGCGGGATCGGCGTGGCAGTCATGACCAGCAAGTGCGGAGGCTTTTCTGCTTTCGAGGCAAGCAACAGGCGCTGCGACACGCCGAAGCGATGCTGTTCATCGATGATCGCGAGCCCGAGATTCTTGTAACCGACCTTCTCCTGGAAGATCGCGTGCGTGCCGACGAGGATGTCGATCGAACCGTCGGCGAGGCCCATCAGGACGGACTCCCGCGCCTTCCCCTTCTCCCGCCCGGTCAGGATCGCGACACGCACGCCGATGCTGTCGAGTTGCTTCAACAACGTCGCATGATGCTGGCGCGCGAGAATCTCTGTCGGGGCGAGCAAGGCGGCCTGAGCGCCGGATTCGATAGCGGTCAGCATCGACATTAGCGCCACCAGCGTCTTGCCCGAGCCGACGTCGCCCTGGAGGAGCCGCAGCATCGGCGCGGTCTGCGCCATGTCGCCACGGATCTCCTCGACCACGCGCCGTTGCGCGCCCGTCAGATGGTACGGCAGCTTGAGTTTGCCGATTAGCTTCCCGTCTCCTGCAAGTGCGACTCCGCGGTTGCGCCGGGAGGCCTGCCGAAGAAGCAGGAGAGCGAGCTGATTGGCGAACACTTCGTCATAGGCGAGGCGCCGGCGCGGATCGTCCGTCCCCGGATCGCGATGCGCTTCGGCGATCGCCGCGCGCCACGGCCGCCAAGCCTCGCGAGCGGCAAGGCTCGGCTCGATCCACTCGGGCAGCTCCGGGCACGCTCCAAGGCCATCACGGCCAATTCGCGAAGGCGCTTGTTCGTCAGCCCTTCGGTCAGGCCATAGACGGGCTCGCGGATCGAAAGCTCCGAGCCCTTATCCGCCGTAAGCACTTCGGGGTGGATGATCTGCCATTCGTCACCGTAGGCTTCGAGCTTTCCGGCGACCGTCCTCTTTTCACCCATCGGCAGGCTCTTCTTCGCCCAGCCGGGATTGTTGAAGTAAATGAGACTGATCGAGTTACCGTCCGCGTCCGATGCGAACACGCGCATCGGTCCCCTGCCCGACCGTGGCTCGCGCGTCTGGAAGGGCGTTAGATCGAGGATGACATTGCATCCGAGCAGGTTGCCGGTTGCCGCTCGTGCCCTGACTCGCTCGATCACGCCGGTCGGCAGGTGATAGAGGAGGTCCACGACACGTGTGATGTCGAGACGCTTGAGGAGTTTCGCGACCTGCGGGCCGACGCCCGGCAGCGTATCCACCTCTGCGAATAGTGGATTGAGAACGTCGGGCCGCATCAGCGCACGCCCATCAGCAGTTCCGGATGGCGATCGAAATGCGCGGCGATCGAATCGAACAGATCGCGCGCCGGAGGCCGACGCAGGATCGCACGCCGTCCGATAAGATAAATCGGCACATCCCATTCTTCGAGTGGAGGAAAGCACCGAACCAGATCCGAATCGCCATCCCCGATTGTGCAGGGCAGCGCCGACAAAACCGATCCGGAAGCGACAAGCGATTTGATCGCCCGATAATTGTTGCACCGCGCGGGAGGAGGACCAGACGACGCAAACTCTTCAAGCCACAGATAGACCGGGAGGGTCGCGGGGACGCCCCCGACCAGCGCAATCGGATGTCCGGCAACGTCCGCGGGGCGCGCGGCCGCTCCTCTGCCGAAGAGTGGGCCGAAGCGTAGATTGTCCATCCGCTCGGCGGCAGCTGGCGGACAATCAGTTCGTCGCTGGTCGGCCGGTCGCGTCCGCGAACCCCAATGTCGGCTTCGCCCCGTGCAAGATCGTAGATGTGATCGCTTGCAAGGAGCTGCGTCTGGACACGTGGCCATCGGGATCGGAAGTCGCGTAGAACCGGAATCAACAATTGCTCGAAATGATCGAGGAACGTCAGCCGGATCAGATTCACTTCAGCGCCGGTGAGCCCGTCCACCTCGGCGGTGAACTCGCAAACCGACCGCTCGATGCGCTGCGCGGATGCATACAAGCCGTGCGCGGCATCAGTGGGCATCAGGCCCGTAGGACTGCGCTCGAACAACGCTAGGCCGAGGTCATTCTCGAGAGCAGCAATGCGCCGGACGATCGTCGGCTGGCTAACTCCCCGGGCGTTTGCGGCGCGGCCGGTCGTTCGCTCCCGATAGAGCGCGAGAAACACGCCGATATCGTCCCACGAGAACACCGCCGACAGCTATTCACATCTGCATAGCCCCTTGCAAGCATTTCGATTGAGCAACGACTTGTCGAGGCGTAGCCGCGCCCTCGCAAAAGGGAGCATCACCAATATGTTGAAAGTTGCGATTGGCCTCGCGGCTGTGTCCGCGAGCGCCTTGCTATTAGCGAATCCGCCCGGGACCACGGCAATTCCTGCCGAGCCCACGCTGGACCAGGTTCGGGCGGCCACCGAGCGCTTCAAGGATGTGAAGGTCGCTTTGGCGGAAGGTTATATCCGCGATCCGTCGGACACCTGCGACTCAGCGGAGATGATGGGCCGGCCCGCAAGCCTCGGGCCATGGGCATCCATTTCTTCCGGCCCGACATGCTGGGAATCTCTGCGCCGCCCAACCCGCGAGTCAACGGCAACGGGACGCACACCGACTTCAACAAGCCCGCGATCCTCATCTACGAACCTCATGCCGATGGTTCGCTCCAGCTGGTCGCCGTCGAGAACTTGGTCTTCCGGAAGTCCTGGCATGCCGCCGGTAATACAAAGCCGCCGAGCTTCCACGGCGTCGAATGGGACACGATGCAGGATGACCCTGCCACCAAGATCGACGAGGCCCACATGTTCGAGCCCCATTACGACCGCCACGTCTGGCTCTATCGCGAGAACCCGAGCGGGATATTCGCGCAATTCAATCCGAACGTCAGCTGCAAGGCGCACAAGCAGACGCACCAGATGGCTGGAATGAACATGTAAATTGCGTGGGGGACGGACTTTCTTTGAGGGCATCCCTCCACTACATCGCAGGCATGCTTCCAGACGAGGAATTGAAGCGCCTGCGCTGGCGCGCGCACCATCGTGGCACGCGCGAAGCGGACATGCTGATCGGCGGGTTCTTCGACGCTCACAATGCGTCGTGGAGCACTGATGAGCGCGCGCTTTTCTCCGCCTTGCTGGAAGAGCAGGACGTCGACATCATGGCCTGGGCCATCGGAACCGCCGAGGCACCACAGCGCTTCGCTGGTCCCATGATCGATGCCCTGAAGCTTCTCGATTACATCCGGAGCGCGCGATGACGGACACGTTGCAGCACGTCCTCCGCGCTTCCGAACCGCTGACTCTTGCCGGCGTACCGCCGGGCTTCCTGCCGGTGCTCGCTGCCGATCTCGCTCGCGCGGCGCATGGATCGGCGAAGGGCGGCCGTGCGGTACTGATCGCTTCGGACGAAATGGCAATGCGGGCGCTGGCGGAGACCGTCCCGCTTTTCGCGCCGGAAGTGGAAGTGCTGACCCTTCCTTCGTGGGACTGCCTGCCATACGACCGCACCTCCCCAGCCCTGCGCGTCATGGCCGAACGGCTGGCAACGCTGAACGCGCTGCAGCTGAAGGCCACGAGTCCTCAGCTATTGGTCGTTACGGAGAATGCAGCGACGCAGCGCCTGCTGACCCCGTTTCGCGTACGTCAGCTTACCCAGCGTATCGAAGAGGGCGCGCGCATCGACCGCAACCGGCTGGTCGCCCAGCTGAGCTCGCTAGGATACGAGCGGGTCGAGTCCGTCGCCGAGCATGGCGAATATGCCGTACGTGGCTCGCTGGTCGATCTTTTCCCGGCCGGCGAGACCATGGCGCTCCGCCTCGATTTCTTCGGCGACGAGATTGAGAGCCTTCGCCGTTTCGATCCCGCCGACCAGCGCTCGACGGACCGAGCCAAGGCCTTCACGCTCACGCCGGCGTCCGAGGCTCTGCTCGACGAGGAGACTATCAAGCGTTTCCGCTCTCGCTATCGGGAAACGTTCGGAGCGACTGCGACAGGCGACCCCCTTTACGAGGCCATCTCGGACGGGCGCCGAATGAGCGGGATGGAGCATTGGCTCCCTTTATTTGAAGAGCGGCTGACAACCCTGTTCGATCATCTTGGCGAGGCGGACATCATCGTCCGTGACGCCGGTGTGGACCAGGCGCTTGCCGCGCGGCGGGAGTCGATCGACGATTATTACGCCAACCGTCGCAAGACGATGTCCGGCGAAGCGGGCAGCTACCGTCCATTGGAGCCGGGCGCGCTCTACCTGACGGAGGAGGAATGGAATGCAGCCGTCGCCGAACGGCCCATCCACCTGACGTCACAATTCCCCGAGCCCGAAAGCGACAGGATCGTCAGCTTCGGAGTCGAAACTGCTCGAGACTTCACGCCCGAGCGCACCCAGCAAGCCAATATCTACGAAGCTGTCTCTAATCATATCTCGAAGCTTCGGAAAAGCGGACATAAAGTCGTTCTGGCAAGCTACAGCGTCGGTGCCCGCGAGCGCCTGTCTGGCCTACTTGGCGATCACGGCTTGAAGACCCAGAAGCTCGTCGACAATTGGCAGGAGGCGCTCGGCAGCAAGACCCAGCCTGCGCTGATGGTCTTGCCGCTCGACCATGGCTTCACCGCGCCGGACGTCGCCGTCCTCACCGAACAGGACATGCTCGGCGACCGGCTGGTCCGCCGCCGCAAGAAGCGCAAGGGCGCGGCCGCATTCCTATCCGAGCTTGCGACACTCTCGCCTGGCGATCTCGTCGTCCACAACGACCATGGCATCGGCCGCTACGAAGGCCTGACATCGATCATGGTCGGCAAGGCGCCGCACGACTGCGTGGCGCTGGAATATGCGGGCGGGAACAAGCTCTACGTCCCGGTCGAGAACATCGACCTGCTGACGCGCTACGGCAACGAGAGCGAGGGCGTCGCGCTCGATCGCCTTGGCGGCGAAGGCTGGCAGCGCCGTAAGTCGCGGATGAAGGAGCGCATCCGCGAGATCGCGGGCGAGCTCATCAAGACCGCGGCGATGCGCGCCACACGCCCCGGCGTTGTGATCGAGGCGGACAGCGCTTTTCCCCAGTTCGTCGATCGCTTCCCTTACGAGGAGACGGACGACCAGGACCGCGCCATCGAGGACGTCCTTGCGGATCTAGAATCCGGCAAGCCGATGGACCGCCTGGTTTGCGGCGACGTCGGCTTCGGCAAGACGGAGGTCGCGCTTCGCGCTGCCTTCGTCGCTGCGATGTCAGGAATGCAGGTCGCGATCGTCGCTCCGACCACTCTTCTCGCGCGGCAGCACTATCGAAATTTCACGGAGCGGCTTGAAGGATTTCCAATTAAGGTTGGGCGGCTGTCGCGACTGGTCCCCGCGACCGAGGCGAGGAGCACTCGTGAAGGTCTTGAGAATGGCCAGGTCGACATTGTCATCGGCACGCACGCGATTCTCGGGAAAGGGATCAAGTTCAAGAAGTTGGGGCTCGTCATTGTCGACGAGGAGCAGCATTTCGGAGTGACCCACAAGGAACGGCTGAAGGCGCTGAAAGCCGACGTTCACGTGCTGACACTGACCGCAACGCCAATCCCGCGCACGCTCCAAATGGCGATGAGCGGTCTCCGTGAGCTCAGCGTTATCCAGACGCCACCGGTCGATCGCCTCGCCGTCCGCACCTACGTCACGCCGTGGGATCCAGTTGTCGTTCGCGAAGCACTGCTCCGTGAACACTATCGCGGCGGGCAAAGCTTCTTCGTCGTTCCTCGCATCGCTGATCTTCCGGACGTGGAGGAATGGCTTCGCGAGGAAGTGCCGGAGGTCAAGGCGGTCACCGCCCACGGCCAAATGGCGCCGACCGAAGTGGAAGAGCGCATGAGCGCCTTCTACGATCGCAAGTATGACGTGCTGCTTTCGACCACGATCGTCGAGAGTGGCCTCGACATTCCGAGCGCTAACACGTTGATCGTGCATCGCGCCGACCGGTTTGGCCTCGCCCAACTCTATCAACTCCGCGGCCGGGTGGGCCGTTCGAAGGCTCGCGCTTACGCTTACCTCACGACCCCGGCTGATCGTTCGATCACGGAGACTGCGGAGAAGCGCCTTCAGGTGCTTGCCAATCTCGACAGCCTCGGTGCCGGATTCCAGCTTGCGAGCCACGACCTCGACATTCGCGGCGCGGGTAACCTGCTCGGCGACGAGCAATCAGGACACATCAAGGAGGTCGGTTTCGAGCTTTATCAATCGATGCTGGAGGACGCGATCGTCGAGCAGAAGGCCGGCGGCATTCCACGGCCCGAGGGTTCACTCCGCAGATCAGCGTCGATGCACCGGTCCTCATTCCGGAAACCTATGTGCCGGACCTCGACCTGCGCATGGGCTTGTACCGTCGCCTCGGCGAGCTGGACGACAAGCAAGGCGTGGAGTCTTTCGCGGCCGAGATGATCGATCGGTTCGGAGCGCTTCCGTCGGAGACACAGAATTTGCTCAAGATCGTCGAGACAAAGCTCAACTCGAAGAAGGCGATGATCGCCAAGCTTGATGTTGGGCCCAAGGGTGCGCTCGTCACCTTCGCGGACGGCGGGTTCCCGGATCTCGCGGGCCTCCTCGGCTATATCGACCGGCTGAAAGGCACGGCTAAGCTCCGACCGGACAGCAAGCTCGTTGTTTCACGGGATTGGCCGACGCCAGAAGCACGGCTCAACGGCGCGTTGCAGCTTTCAACTGGGCTGGCGCGTGTGGCCGCGGCAAGTGATCGTGCGAAGGAGCCGGTGGCCGCCTAGGCGGCATTGGCCTGCGAAACGGCGACGAAGCGTGAGAGCTCCACTTCGTCGAGCGCCCCGGCGCCCAAGAATCCCTGGTAGAGGTCGCAGCCCCATTCCGCGAGCAACACGAGCTGAGAAGTGCACTCGACGCCTTCGACGATGACGGTCAGGCCAAGGTCACGGGCAAGAGAGAAGATCGACCGAACGACGATGCGGTCGCGCTCACTGGTGCCAATTCTGGCGACCAAACCGCGGTCGATCTTCAGCGCGTCCAATGGAAGGCTGCCGAGATAGGAAAGGCTTGCGTAGCCTGTTCCAAAGTCATCCAGCGCAACCTTGATTCCTTCCTGGCGAATTCTCGTCAGTCGCTCCGCAACCGCTTCCAGGTCGCTGAGCAAGGCATTCTCGGTAATCTCGATTGTGACCCTCTTGGGGTCGATCCCCACGGAATTGATCTGGCCGATAAGCCAGTCGACGTAGTTGTCCTGCAGTATGTCTTCCGGAAGAAGGTTGATCGAAACACGGAGGCGCCGCAGCGGCCCTTCCCATGCCGCTGCAGCGCGCAACGCCTTGAATTGAACAAGGCGCGAAAGGGGTTCGGAGAGCCCGGCTGCTGCCGCCCGAGCGAACAATTGTTCTGCTCCAGCAACACGATCCCATCTCGCAAGGGCCTCGGCACCGGCGACTTCGCCGCTGGCAGGATCGATCTGCGGCTGGAAAACCACGCCGATCTGCTGGTGAGCAATGACCGCCGCTAGGAGATCATCCTTGCGCCGCCGAGGTACGGGAGACTCCCGCCGGTCCTCGTTGCGTTCCCTGGTCTCTACGCCATCCCGCTTCAACATGGATGATTGGCTAGCGCTCCCGTCGTCCCGCCGAAACCGGCCATTAAGGCCTCGCCCCACAACGGGACAGTGGCGCGCCCTGCCAAAATCCCTATGCTCGAAAGCAGAAGGGAGCGGCAGTTGAGCGCTGACGCAGCCAAGATCGGTGGTGGCAAAGAAAAGGTCGACCTTGCCGGCCTGAGGATCGGGTTGCTGTCGTCGCACACGGAGGTCGCCAAAGCGGCCGAGACGATGCTTCGTCGCCGTTACACCTGGGCCAAGGAAGAAGAGGCGGACACCCTCGTGGCGCTCGGCGGCGATGGGTTCATGCTCCAGACTCTGCACGCGATGCTGGATGCCGGAGTACCGAAGCCAGTGTTCGGAATGAACCGGGGCACGGTCGGCTTCCTGATGAACGAATGGCGGCTGGACCGCCTCGCCGAGCGCATCGCCGGTGCCAAAGCGATCCGCGTCGCACCGCTGCAGATGACAGCGACAACGGTTTCGGGAGAAATCTTCCGCCACGCCGCAATCAACGAAGTATCCCTGCTTCGCGAGACGCGGCAGACCGCGAAGATCGAAATCCTGGTGAACGGCCGGGTTGCCCTGCCGGAACTGGCTTGTGACGGCGTTCTTGTCGCGACCCCCGCGGGATCGACCGCGTACAATCTCTCTGCGCGGGGCCCGATCCTTCCGCTTCAGGCCAAGATGCTTGCCCTCACGCCGATCAGCCCTTTCAGGCCACGCCGCTGGTCGGGCGCTATTCTCCCTGACGACACGGCCGTCTGTTTCCGGATCCTGGAAGCCAAGAATCGGCCGGTTTCCGCTGTTGCCGACCAGAAGGAAGTCCGCGAAGTCGCGAAGGTAGAGGTCCGCCTGGACCGCGAAAGATCGCTCACATTGCTGTTCGATCCGGAGCATGCGCTCGACGAGCGGATCGCGATGGAGCAATTCGCCACCTGAAGGGTCAACGGCACTTGCCTTTGGAGTGAGCTTCGCTATCTAGCCGCCTCGCCCTGCAGCAATGCGGGTCGCTCCCCGGTAGCTCAGCGGTAGAGCGTTCGACTGTTAATCGAATGGTCGCCTGTTCGAATCAGGCCCGGGGAGCCATTTTTTCGCGCAAATGCAAACGGAGCGGCCAGGCTTTCGCCCGACCGCTCCGGCGGAGCGCGTTCGTGCCTGGGAAGGCCACCCCGCCCTCTAAAAACGGCTGCTCTTTCCTGCCGCTCCCCGGTGTCCCGTGAAGGGACAAACGAGGCTTTAGCCCTCGATCGCTGCCATCAGGGTAGCGTTGCCGCCTGCTGCGGTGGTGTCGATGCAGGTGACCCGCTCGGTCGCGAAGCGCGCGACGTAATGCGGCCCGCCGGCTTTCGGGCCCGTTCCTGACAAGCCCTCGCCTCCGAAGGGCTGGCTTTCCACCACCGCGCCGATCTGGTTGCGATTTACGTAGAAATTGCCGACGTGGGCATGCGCCTCGACGTAATCGCGCACCGTGTCGATGCGACTCTGAAGCCCGAGGGTCAGTCCGTAGCCGGTCGCATTGATGGCCTCGACGACTTTGTCGAGCTTGTCGCTGGCAAAGCGGATGACGTGAAGGATCGCACCAAAGTTTTCGCGATTCAATTGGCTTAGCGACTGAATCTCATAGAAAGCGGGAGGAACGAACCAACCGTTCGCAGCCTCCTTTGGCGCGTTCAATCGGCAGATCTTTTGCGCATTATTGTCGAGCCACTTGAGGTGGTCATCGAGCACTTTCTTTGCAGCCTCGTCGATCACGGGGCCGACGTCGGTCGTCAGGTCACTCGGGTCACCGACCTTCAGCGCCTCCATCGCGCCGGCGATCATCTCGATCATGCCGTCGGCAACGTCTTCCTGGACGAACAGGACCCGCAGGGCCGAGCAGCGCTGGCCCGCGCTCTGGAATGCCGACGAGATAACGTCGCGAGTCACCTGCTCGGGCAAAGCCGAGCTGTCGACGATCATCGCATTCTGCCCGCCGGTTTCGGCAACGAACGGAATGATCGGGCCATCGCGCTCGGCCAGCGTGCGGTTGATCATCCGCGCGGTCTCGGTCGAGCCGGTGAAGACGACGCCCGAAAGCAGCGGATGAGCAGTCAGCGTTCCGCCGACTACCCTGCCCGAGCCCGGTGCGAGCTGGACGATGTCCTTGGGAATGCCCGCCTGATGCATCAGCTCGATAGCCAATGCGCCAATTAGCGGCGTTTGCCCGGCTGGTTTCGCAATAACCGCGTTACCGGCAGCCAACGGCGCCGACACCAGGCCAGTGAAGATGGCGAGGGGGAAATTCCACGGCGAGATGGCCGCAATCACCCCACGGCCGTGCAAGCGCATTTCGTTCCGCTCTCCAGTGGGACCCGGAAGCGGGAGGGCCTAGTGAACTGCCGGCGCGCTTCGGACGCGTAGAAGCGCAGGAAGTCGATCGCTTCGCGAACCTCGAGCACCGCGTCGACCAGGGTCTTTCCGGCTTCTCGTGTGCAGAGCGAGAAGAACTCCTCCGCATGCTCTTCGTAAAGATCGGCCGCTCGTTCGAGCAACTTTGCGCGCGCTTCGCCGCCAAGCGCATCCCAGGCGACCTGCGCAGCGTGCCCGGCACGAACCATCCGGTCGACGTCATCGGCCGTCGCTTCAAACGTCATACCTACAGTGATCCGATGGTCGTGCGGCGAGACGATCGGCCTGCCCTCACCTTTTCCAATTCCCGGCTTCGCTGACCAGCTGCGAGCCTCAAGCTTTTTCAGCCGCTGCATCAACGGCTCGCGCACCAATGGGTCGCTGAGGTCGACTCCGGCGCTGTTGCGGCGCCCGTTCCCGAAAAGTTCGCTCGGCAGGATGATATTCGGATTGCGCTTGGGCTGGAGAGCTTCAAGATCTGCAACCGGATCGCGAACCAGGTCGTCGAGACTGACATGCTCGTCCGCGATACGGTTGACGAAGGAGGAATTGGCGCCGTTTTCGAGCAGACGGCGTACAAGATAGGCCAGCAATTCCTTGTGGCTACCGACCGGAGCGTAGATCCGCACCGGCGTCTGCGGGTCGCCGATCGCCTTTTCGAGCTTCGCGACTTCCTCATACAGCCCCTCGCCCATGCCGTGCAGGCGCTGGAACTCGAACGGCGTCTTGCCAGCGAGCGCCTTCACGGCGGCGATGGTGTTGGCGTTGTGCGTGGCGAACGCCGGATAAATCGCATCCTTTGCAGAGAGCAGGATCTTGGCACACGCGAGATAGGAAACGTCGGTCGCAACCTTGCGGGTGAAAACCGGATAGTCCGGCAATCCCGCAACCTGAGCGGCCTTGATCTCCGTGTCCCAGTAGGCACCCTTCACAAGGCGGACCATCAGCTTGCGCCGATGAGCGCGCGCGGCTGAGACCGTCCATTCGCAGAGTGGCAGAGCGCGCTTCTGATACGCCTGAATCGCTACGCCCAGTCCGCCCCAACCATTTGCGAACAGGCTGTCGTTTAAAAGTAGCTGTTCGAGCATGTCCATCTGAAGCTCGAGGCGGTCGGCCTCTTCGGCATCGATCGTCAGGTGGACGTCAGCCTTGCTCGCCTTATGCGCAAGCTCCTGCAGGATCGGCAGGATGAACGCCTTCGCCTCTTCGGCATGGCTCCATTCGTAGCGGGGTGGAGCGCCGACAGCTTGACGGAAATTCCCGGCGACTTCGCGAAGCCTCCCTTGGCCTCCTTGGCGATACGATCGAGGGCATTGCGGTAAGCGTCCGCGTACCGTTCCGCGTCCGCCATCGTCCGCGCTGCCTCCCCGAGCATGTCGAAACTATGCGTCAGCCCCTGCGACCGTTCGGGTGCGGCCCGGCGAAGCGCCTCGTCGATCGTGCGGCCGAACACGAAATTGCGGCCGAGGATCTTCATCGCCTCCCGGACTGCAGTCCGGACGACCGGCTCGCCAAGCCTGCCAACCGCGCGGCCAAGCGCGGCCTTCCAATTGTCGGAGCGGTCCGACGCGCCTTCCAGCACCTTGCCCGTCAGGAGCAGGGAAAAGGTCGCTGCGTTCACGAAGGAGGAATCCGACTGGCCCAGTTTTTCGGCCCAGTCCGGGCCCGAGAGCTTGTCGGCGATCAACTCGTCGGCGGTGTGTGCATCAGGGATACGCAGCAGCGCCTCGGCAAGGCACATCATCGCGATGCCCTCGTCGCTGCCAAGGTCATAGGCCTGCAGGAAGGCGTCGAGACCCGACGGCTTATGCGAGCGAACGCCCTTCACCAGTGCTCGAGCCGTCGCCGTCGCCTCGCCCAGAGCGGCGCTGTCGAGACGGGCCTGAGCAAGACGTTCACGCGCGACGAATTCCTCGTCGGCCCGATAGGCATGCCTCAGCTGTGAACGGTCAACCTGCGCCGGTTCCGGCATCGCCGTCAGGCCAGCTGGCCGTGACAATGCTTGAACTTCTTGCCCGAGCCGCACGGACAGGGCGAGTTACGGCTGATTGGCTGCTCGACCGTCTCGCCATTCTCACCCTGCGGCAAAGCCGGCTGCGGGATGTTCAGCGACGAAATGCCGAGGCTCGACAGGAGTGATCCTCCGGCATCCACGTCGACAGTATCGTCCTCGCCCGACAACGGGTCGATGTGCTGCGTGATAAAATCGGGAAGCTCGAGCGGCGGCGGTTCCTGGAACTGGACCTGAGCGCGCATGAGCACCCGCGTCACTTCCTCGCGGATCGAGATCAGCAGGCGCTCAAACAGCAGGAAGGCCTCCTGCTTGTATTCGTCGATCGGCTTCTTCTGCGCATAGCTGCGAAGGTGGATGACCGCCCGAAGGGCATCCAGCGTGGCCAGATGCTCTTTCCAGAAGTGGTCGAGGGTCTGGAGAAGGATGTTCTTCTCAACCTGGTTCCAGCGTTCGGGCTCGAGCTCGCTGAGCTTGGTCGCCATTGCGTCGTCTGCGAGCTGCTGGACCCGCTCGATGATCAATTCCTGCTCGACCGCCTCTTCCTCGAGCCAATCGTCGATTGGTGGCTGAAGGCCGAATACGGCTTCGACGCTCTCCTTCAGGCCTTCCTTGTCCCACTGCTCGGGATAAGTGCCCGGCGGACAGAAAGCCGTCACGATCGACGCAACCGTCTCCGCGCGCATGTCGGTGACGACCTCGTTGACGTCCTCCGCATCCATGATGTCCGCGCGCTGCTCGTAAATGACCTTGCGCTGGTCGTTCATCACGTCGTCGAATTCGACGACCTGCTTGCGGATGTCGTAGTTGCGGGCTTCCACCTTCTTCTGCGCCGTCTCGATCGCCTTCGAGATCCACGGGCTGATGATCGCCTCGCCGTCCTCAAGGTTCTTGTTCATCAGCCGCGCGAACATCGTCTGCGGCCCGAAGATGCGCAGGAGGTCATCGTCGAGGCTCAGGTAGAAGCGCGACAGTCCCGGGTCGCCCTGACGGCCTGAACGACCGCGAAGCTGGTTGTCGATGCGCCGGCTCTCGTGGCGCTCAGTTCCGAGAACGAACAGGCCGCCCACGTCGAGCGCTCGCTGTTTCTCCTCGATGATCTCAGCGCGGACTTTCTCGGCCTGCGCCTCATATTCCGGCGTCCCCGCGACGAGATGCGCGAACTCGTCCTGCATCCGGAATTCTAGGTTACCGCCAAGCTGAATGTCCGTTCCGCGGCCGGCCATGTTGGTGGCGATGGTAACCGCTCCCAGGCGACCCGCCTGCGCGACAATATGCGCCTCGCTTTCGTGGAAGCGGGCATTCAGGACAGAATGTTTGATGCCCTCGCGCTCCAAGAATTCCGAGAGCATTTCGGACTTCTCGATGGAGACGGTACCGACCAGCACCGGCTGGCCGATCTCCTGCCGATGTTTGATCTCCTTCGCGATCGCAGCGAACTTGTCGGTGATGTTCTTGTAGAACTCGTCGTCCTCATCGACGCGCTTCACCGGCACGTTGGTCGGGATCGAAACGACATTCATCCGATAGATGTCGAAGAATTCCGGCGCCTCGGTCATTGCCGTGCCGGTCATTCCCGACAGCTTCGGATACATGCGGAAGTAGTTCTGGAAGGTGATCGAAGCGAGCGTCTGATTCTCCGCCTCGATGTTGACGCCTTCCTTCGCCTCGACTGCCTGGTGGAGACCGTCCGACCAGCGGCGTCCATCCATCATGCGGCCGGTGAACTCATCGATGATGACGACCTTCTCGTCCTTCACGATGTAGTCGATGTCCCGCTTGAACATCACGTTCGCCTTCAGCGACTGGTTCAAGTGGTGGACGACCTGCGTGTTGGCGATGTCGTAGAGGTTGCGGCCCTCGATCAGACCCGCCTCCTCGAGCATCCGCTCAGCCTTTTCGGTGCCGTCCTCGGTAAGGACGACGGACTTCTGCTTCTCGTCCTTGTCATAGTCTTCGGCGACTAGGCTCTTCACGATCTTGTCGACGGAGACGTAGAGCTCCGACTTGTCGTCGGTCGGGCCGGAAATGATCAGCGGTGTGCGGGCTTCGTCGATCAGTATCGAGTCCACCTCGTCGACGATCGCGAAGTTAAACGGCCGCTGGACCATCTGCTCCCGCGAATATTTCATATTGTCGCGGAGGTAGTCGAAGCCGAGCTCGTTATTGGTCGCGTAGGTGATGTCGCTTTCGTATGCCTCGCGCCGCTGCTGGTCGGTCAGGTTGGGCACGATCACGCCCACCGTCAGCCCGAGGAAGCGGTAAATCTGACCCATCCAATCCGCGTCGCGGCGGGCGAGATAATCGTTTACCGTGACTACGTGGACGCCCTTGCCGGGTAGCGCATTGAGATAGGTCGCGAGTGTGGCGACGAGCGTCTTTCCTTCGCCCGTCTTCATCTCGGCGATTTCGCCACGGTGAAGCGCGATGCCGCCGATCAACTGGACGTCGTAATGCCGCTGGCCGAGCGTCCGCTTCGCCGCCTCACGAACCGTAGCAAAGGCTTCCGGTAGCAGATCGTCGAGCTTGACTCCATCGGCCAGGCGGCGGCGAAAAACCTCGGTCTGACCGCGAAGCTCATCGTCCGTCATGGCCGAAATCGTGGGCTCGAAACCATTCACGGCATCGACGTATTTTCCGAGGCCTCGGACATAGCGGTCGTTTGCCGATCCGAAGATGCTCTTTGCCAGTGCGGCGATCATGGAAATCCTTTACGTGCCGGGCGCTTGGACGGGCCTGAACGACTGCCCCCACACAGCCGGCAAATTGTGGCGGGCGATGTAGGCAGCGCCCTAAGCGTAGTCAATGAAAGGCAGTCTTAATGGGAGCGCTGGAATGCAGCCTGGCCCAACTGCAAAAAATCGGGCCCGGCAAGCGCGGGCCCGACTAATTCAATGCATTCCGCCGGAAAGACCTAGAGGTTGCCCTCGAGCCACTGCTGGATCTGGCTGCGCGGAGCTGCTCCGACCTTCTGTGCGATCGGCTGACCGTCCTTGAAAAGAAGCATCGTCGGGATGCCGCGAACGCCATAGCGGCCCGGCGTGTCCGGGTTCTCGTCAATATTGATCTTCACGACCGAAACCTTGTCGCCAAGTTCGTTCGAAATCTCCTCGAGCGCCGGAGCGATCATCCGGCACGGGCCGCACCACTCCGCCCAAAAATCCACGAGAACTGGACCCGAAGCACCCAGCACATCGTCCTGGAAGCTCTGGTCGGTGACGGATTTGGTGGCCATTTCAACATGTCTCCGTGACAAAAGTTAACAGGCATATGGGACTGTGCGCGATAGTCTCAACACTACAGTTCGAAGAGCTGGGGACCGCTCGTGTAGAGCAAGGCGGCGCGTACCTCCCGACCCGGAAAAATGACTCGCAACGCCGCTGTATAGGCGCTCATCTGAGCCTTGTGGGAGGCTGGAATCGCATCGTGCGATTGCGGCACCTTGCCGGTCTTGAAGTCGACAACCGAAATCCGGTGTTCTTCGACCAACAGACGATCGACGGTCCCCGCGACGACCGTCCCGTCAGCGATGGTTGCCGCTATTGGAGCTTCCGCGAGAGATCTTTCGCCAAACAGAGCTGAAAAGCGCGGATCCGACAGGACTTCGCAGACAGTATCCGCGATTTCGCCGCGGGCACCTGCATCCGTCATCCCTGCGCTTCGCTCCAGCCATCGTAGTGCGGCAGCGTGACGCTGTAATCGTTCTACGTCCGCGAGCCGTTCCAGAAGCAGGTGTATCATCGTACCGCGCTCGGCCGCGAGGCGCATGGACTCGCTCGGAGGCGGCAGTGACTCGCGATCCTCGGCAATTGCCGAAGGAGCGAGCGGCTGCGGGGGACGCGCTTCAGGAGGCACGCGTGTCGTCGCCCACGCCGGAATGCTCGGGCGAGCGAGCGCGGCCGACACAGACTTCGCCTTCACTGCGCCTGCCGGGACTCCCCCCTGGTAACGAAGTGCAGACCCCCAATGCTCGTCCTCGATCCAGTGGGCGCCTAGCGACACAAGTGCCCGCTCGACGCTCGTATGCCAGGAGTTCTCGGGACGGATTCCGTCCTTTGTCTTCGGCTGCAGGCCAGCGATCACGAGCCGCTCCTCGGCGCGGGTCAGCCCAACATAAAGTAGCCGCCAATGCTCCTCGAGATCCCGCGCTTCCTCTTCGACGATCAGTTCGGAGAAGGGCGAAACGCGTTCCGCTTTGCGGGGCCGAATGAGCGGCACTTCGCCCGCTCCGGCAACGGGGAAATCGAGCGTCCTCGATGTGCCACCAAGCTTTGCCGGGTCGGCGGTAGCGTCGGCGAGGATTACGACGGGGGCTTCCAAGCCCTTGGCGCCGTGCACGGTCATTACTCGAACCGCATTCGCCGGAGCGGAAGGGTCGCGTTTGATTTCGACCTCGCCGCGCGAAAACCACGCCAGGAACCGGTCGAGCGACGCTATTTCCTGATGCTCGAAATCGAGGGCGCTTGCCAGCAGCTCGTCGATGGGGTCGCGAGCAGCCATACCGAGGCGACCATAGAGCTTGCGCCGTCCGTCCATTGGTCCGGAGAGGATGGTCTCCAGAAAGCGGTGGGGCGTCGTAAAGTCGGCCGTCGCAAGGAGTTCGCCGAGCTGGTCCCGGGCCGTCCGGAATTCAGGTTTCAGGTCGGCGCGTTCGCCGAGCCTCTGCCACAGCGATATGCCTCCCCGTCCGTAGGCGAGCTCGAGCAAAAGCTCCTGGCTCCAGCCCATCAGGGGAGAAACCAGCAGGTTCGCGAGGTTCAGGTCGTCCAGCGGCTGTGCAGCGAAGGCGACGGCTGCGAGCAGATCCTTGACGGCCAGCGGCTCCTGGAGATGCAGGCGGTCTATACCCGCTACGGGCACACCTTCTTCGAAAAGGCGCGCGACGATCAGCGAAGCCAGTTCGCCGCGGCTTCGGACTAGAATGAGCACATCGCCGGCGCTCAGCGGTCGTTTCGTAGAGGCAAGGATCGGCGCCTCTTCGATCCAGCGCCGCACTTGCCTGGCCAACGCGCTGGCATACAGGCGGGCCTCCTCGCCGAGCCAGCCTTCCTCCCCGTCCTCACTGTCCTCGACGTTCTCAACCGCGAATGGCTTCCAAAGTTCGACGACACCGGGACGCGCATGAAAATGGGCGCGGTGAAGGTTCGGGTGATCGGGAAGGCCCATGTTTCGGTAGCCAACATCACCGATGACGGCGTCCACAACGTCGAGAACAGCTGGTGCTGACCGATAGCTCGCCTCGATGGAAAGATCGCGAAATTCCAGCGCCGCGCCGGCCCGCGCATCTTCGTCGGCCTCCAGCAGTGCCGCGGACTGCTGCCGAACCCAATCGCGAGCGCGCTTGAACTCCTGGGGGTCCGTACCTTGGAAGCCGAAAATCGCCTGCTTGAAGTCGCCGACCATGAATATGGTCCGACCACGGCTCTCGACCGCTCCCACTCCGGCGAAGAACTCGGCAGCAAGCGCCTGAACGATCTCCCACTGTTCGCGGTTCGTGTCCTGGGACTCGTCGACAAGGATGTGATCGGTTCGCCGGTCGAGCTTGTAGCGAACCCACTCGCCCATCCCCGGCCTGTCGAGCAGCCGCCGCGTCCAAGCGATCAGGTCGTTGAAATCCGCAACTCCGGCGCTTCGCTTCGCCTTCGTGTAAATAGCCGCAAACGCCTGCCCGGCCCGCAGTCCCGCCGCCATTTCGCCAGTCAATCGAACGCCATTCTGCACCGCGAGCAAATCGCCGATCAGGGTCGCGAGGCGGCCCGCATGATCCTCATAGGCCGGCTCCACTTTCGTCTGGCCCGTCGAGACACGTGGGGTACCCTTGTCCGTGAGGACGACTTTGCGAAGTTTCTGCAGTCCTGCCGCCCGCTCGATCGGCGTCAGTTCGAGCCAGTCTTCGATGGCTTGGGCATAGGTGAGGCCGCTTTGCGCGCCCCACCTGCGGTTGGCATCGGCAATTGCTTCGAGAAGGTCGCAATCGAAGCGATCCTCATGGCAATGGTTAGCAAGAAAGTCCTCAACCGAGCTGTCTGGCAGGTCCATCAGATGCCGAAGCGCGGGTTCGATTTTCTCCGGTGATCCGAGCGCGGCCATCGCGTCCGGCGATTGGGCGCAGAGCATCAAATATTTGACGGCCCCTTCCTCGCCTAGACGGAGGCTGAGGCACTGGACGTCGGCAATTAGCTGCTCGTCGCGGCGAGATTCGGCGTCGGCAAGCAAGCCAGCCAAGGTTGTCTTCGCCAACTCTTGCTCCGCACGGCCCTCGATCGGCTTGAAGCCGGGCGTTATTCCCGCTTCTGCCGGGAATGCGGATAGAAGCGTCTGGGCAAAGCTATGGATCGTCTGGATGCGCAGGCCGCCCGGAGCCTCCAAAACCTTGGCGAACAGACGCCGCGCTCGCTGAAGCGCGGCCGGATCGTTCGGGCCGCGCAGAGCGTAGAGTTCCTTGCGAAGCTGAGCATCCGACAAGCGTACCCAGGCCGCCAGACGCGCACCGATGCGGTTCGCCATCTCCGCCGCACCTGCCTTCGTGAAGGTCAGGCAAAGGATCGATTCTGGATCGGCCCCGTTCATGAGCAGGCTGAGCACTCGACCGGTCAGGACCTGCGTCTTACCCGAGCCTGCCGATGCCGACACCGAGGCATGGACGTTCGGATCGACCGCCGCGGCCTGCGCTCCCTCGAGAATTGGAAGAGGCTTGAAGCGTTTTCCCATCAGCCTTCCGCTTCCATTGTCGGCTCGTCGAACATAGATGTGCGCGGAAGAAAGGCATTCAGGGGTTCGAGATGGCCGACAGCAACGACAGGGATGACGCCAGCGAGCAGCGCAGGTCGAAGCTCGTGAAAGCCGGCGTCGCGGTCGGGATCGGATCGGCCGCCATCGTCGCCGCGCTCCTCTACGCTTCCAAGATCAAGAAGAAGCCGCGCCGATAGCGTCATTTGCGGCCGTACCATTCTTCGAGCCGCATCAGCTGGTCGTAATCGCCATAAGGAGCGTAGGCCGGGTTCAGCTTAGCGGTGAACGGCTCCACGCCGGTCAGCCACTTTCGCGCGGCCTCGCTGAAGTTGCGGTGGGCATGCTCCAGGAACCCGTCCGGACCCATCTTCTTGTCCGGGCGGACGCATTTGCCGAACTGGTCGCCGTATTTGCTGAGCGACCAATATTCGTGAGTTCGCGCGTGGCCGGATATGCCTTCGAACCCTCCGGCCTCCGCGATTAGGCCAAGTAGCCCCAGCTGCAGAGAGAAGCCGGCCTCGACGGCCTTCTGCGCGGGCGCCTTGCCGGTCTTGTAATCGACAATTGCGAGCGCCCCGTCCGGCAACCGGTCGATGCGGTCGGCCTTGCCGTGAAGCAGGACTCCATCGAGCTTAACCTCGCCCCTTTTCTCCGCCGCTATCGGAAGGCGGCCCAGCGCCTGGTTCGTAACCTCCTGCTCTTCAATCCACCGGATCGCCTCCATAAGGCGCGGCTGCCATAGGGCGCGGAGCATCGGATGAATGGTCTCGCTCGCGAGAAGAGACCGCGCGCGGTCGACTAGCTTTGCAGGGTCGCAACCCTCGTCGCGAAGCCAAGCCTCGAGAACCTCGTGAACTGCGGTTCCCTTCCAAGCGGCACTGTGGTCGGCATCGACCGGATCGAGACGGCGCAATCCCAGGACCGCCTGCGCATAAAATGCGAACGGATCAGCCTTCAGCCTGTCGACGGACGTGACCGAGATCTTCGTTGGCCGCTGTTCACGCGGCGGCTTCGGCGCCGGACGGTCGACGGGCCGCGGAGCTCCGGGGTCGTCCAGTGCGAGCGCAAGGCGCTCCAGCCTCGTGTCGCGCACAAGGCCACCGGTCATGGCCTGAAGCCTGAGCCACAGACGCGACGCGATCGTCGGCGAACGGCTGTCACGGCGCGCCCGGGTAATGCGCACGTGTGGCGCTCCCAGTGCGCTGGCAAAGTCGTGCGCCGAAAGCCCGACCCGGAACTCGAGGTTCGGCAACCCGAGATTTGCGCGAATTCTGGGTGCGAGCCAGGGATCAGGCGAGGGAAGCGACGGCCATACGCCTTCGTTCAGTCCACCCAAGATCATCAGGTCCGCCTGTTGAAGACGGGCTTCAAGCAATCCCCAGATGAAGACCCGGGGGTGTCCACCGTAAGGTGGTCGGATGCGAATGCCGTCGAGCAGCTGCCCAATGATCGGGACAGCGTCCTCGGAAGCAATCGCCAGGTCTGAATCAGGAAGGGACTGGATTCGGGCGAAGAGATCGGCCGCGGAGCGACCATCCAACCCGGCCCAAACCCGATCACCCGCAAGCTGCTTGGCGGCCCCAGCTATTCCAGAGGCAAGGTCCGAAAGCGTGACCGCGAACTTCAGGCCTTCGAGCTTGCCCAAATGAGGGCGGATGCGCTGCCACGCCTTCACGCAGCCTCGAACCTCCTTCTCCTGTCGCGCGAAATGCTCGTCGAGCCCTTCTAGCCCACTCGCCGGCCTCGGACCGCGCAATGCGCGATCGAGCACGCGAACATCGTCGACCCATTTGCGGCGAGCTTCGCCCTCACCGCCTACCAGCGGATGCTTGAGCAGGGCGAGCAAGGCCACCGGTGCCAGGTCCTCAGCCGCCGCCGACGCAATAGCGAGCAACAAGGTCCCCGGCGGAAGCTGCGAAAGCGCACGCCCCGCGCTGTCGTCAGCATCGATCCCCCAACGGCGGAGAAGCGCCGAGACTCGCTGCGCCAATAGCCTGTCTGGAGTTACTAGCGCTGCAGTGCGGCCCGAAGTTTCCAGCGCCTCGCGAATTGCCAGCGCTATTGCCTGCGCCTCTGCCGCCGGATCGGGTAATTCCGCGGACTTGATGCCTGTCAATCGGCGCTCAGCCGGCTTGAGCCCATTCCACTTGTCGCTGAAATCCGCGGCGGTCATCGCATGCGAGACCGCGCGAGTGCGAACGGCCGGTGATGCCGCCCTTCCCGATGACGGCCACAATAGGACCTCTCCTCGCGCGACGCCAATTCGGTCGAGCAAGACCTTCAGATGAAATTGGGGTGGGTTTCCTCGGTGCGGCCCCGGTCGTCCGGGCCAAGCGCATCCCACTCTTCGTCGGACATTGACCCGGCTAGGCTGAGGCCCGGAAGAACGACCATCCCTTCCGGCATTCGAGCGACCCGCGCCAAGACCGCTGCGATCGCGGGAGCAGCCGTCGTAATGCCCGCTGCGACGGTGAAGCCGGTTGGCGGTTTTTCAGCCCAGCGGTCGGAAGTGCGTCGAAGCAGGCGATTGCGGCGATCGGTCAGATCGATACGTCCTCGCTCGGCGAGGATCGCTGGCCACCGTTCGAGCACCGCCCGGAATCGCTCCAGCGCCTTCTCCCAATGGGCGGCGAGCTCCGGCGCATCCGCGACGGCGTCGGCGAGCCTTGCGGGATCGACCTCCTCGATGATCAAGGCGTCGATGGTTCGGGCCAGCTCGGAAGCGAGGCGCATCGCTTCGGCGGCGGACTCGTCGGGTCCGCGCACCAATGCCGCGAGCATCGCCATTCGCTCCAACGGCTCGATCGCAGGCGGCACGGGCTCCTCGTCACCAGCGGGATCGAGCGCGCCGCCGATCCGCTCGTCCAGCTCCGGATCACCGATGGGGATCAGGCGGGGCAACAAGAGGCCGGATCCGCTCGCCCGAACGAACGCATCGGTGATCGTCCTGACAGCACGGTTGTTCGGAAGGAGGATCCGGCCCGAAGCCAGCCGAAGTGGGTCGTCCCCGAATTTCGCGATCAGGCCCGCCGCAAGCGAATCCGCGAACGAGCGATGCGTCGGTATGCTGTAAACGGCAGGGCGCGCAGCGCGGCCGTCAGACATTCTGCAAGAAAGCTTCGGTTTCACCGATGGACTTCGGTGTTCCGACGTCGAACCACAGGCCTTGGTGGACCGCTCCGAAGCAGCGGCCCGCCTCGATCGCACGATCCCAGAATACATTCGTTGAGAAAGCTCCGTCGGGCGCGTCCTTTAGGAGCGCCTTCGACACGATTTGAATCCCGGTGAACACGAACGGGGCAACACGCGACTTCTCGCGGCGCCGGAGGCGCCCGGTCCGGTCCATGTGGAAATCGCCCAAGCCGCGATGATTTTGGGCTCGCGCGTGCGGCACGAGCAACAGAAGCGCGTCCATCCGCGCGCTATCCCAGTGAGAAGCCAGCAGCTTGAGCGTATCGGCCGGCCCATCGACCCACAGGTTATCGCTGTTGACTACCAGGAACGGGTCGTCGTGAATCAGCGGAGCCGCCTTCACCATTCCACCCCCGGTCTCGAGCAGCAGGCCTCGCTCATCGGAAATGGTGACGTTCAGGTCCTGCGCCTTGGCCGCGAGATGCGCTTCGATCGAACCGGGAAGATAATGAACGTTGACGACGATGTTCTCGACACCCGCTGCCCGAAGCCGGTCCAGCACATGATCGATCAGCGGCTTGCCCGCGACCTCGATGAGCGGCTTGGGCCGAGTGGCGGTCAGCGGGCGCATTCTCTTGCCGAGGCCAGCGGCCATCACCATCGCTGTCTTGGGCACATCCGCCGCGACTTCGGCGCGGAGCCTTAGTGCACGGCGTGCAGCGGTCATGCGGCTTCTTTCCACGGGGCCACGCGATAGTCCGCGCCGACATTGGCATCGAACCATTCGCGAACCGGCTCCAGGCCGGGCTGCGAGAGATCGCGTTCGAGCAAACCCCACATCCGCGGCTGGAAATGCGTATAGTGCGGCTTGTTGTCGCGCTTCCAGAGGCGGGTGAAGACACCAAGGATGCGCGTGTTGCGCTGCGCGGCCAGCGTCCAATAAGCTCGCTCGAAATCCTGCCCGTTGCCGGTTGCCTCAATGTAGCGGTCGAGCATCGCTCGCTCGATTTCCTGCGGAACATCGCGTCGGGCATCTTCGAGTACGGACGCAAGGTCGTAGGCGGGATGGCCCGCGAGAGCGTCTTGGAAATCAAGCAGACCAAAATGGGCCACACCCTCGCGGCCTTCCACCAGCATCACGTTCTCGGCATGGTAGTCGCGAAGGACGGTAACTGGTGCCAAACCATCGTTCGCAACCGGCTCGAGCACCTTCGTCCAGGCGTCCCGGTATGCCCCGGCATCAACGGACAATCCTACCGCCGGACAATACCAATCGGTGAATAGCTTCAGTTCTTCCAGCCACTGTTCGAGACCGTGCGGCGGCAGGCCCGGCATCGGCTCATGCCGGTGGAGGTGGATGAGAACGTCGGTCGCGAGCTCGTAAAGCTCGCGCTCGCGCGACGGTTCGCTGTCGAGATATTCCCGCAACCGCCAATCGCCGAAGTCGCCGAGCAGAAGTAGTCCCCGTTCAATGTCCCGAGCCAGGATTTCCGGCGCTGTAAGGCCCTTCTCGGCAAGCCACTCGGCAACGGCGACGAACGGCCGGACATCCTCACGCTCGGGCGGCGCGTCCATCAGCACGGCCGAGCGATCGCCCTGGACTATCCGAAAGTAGCGGCGGAACGATGCGTCGCCTGCGAGCGGCAGGATTTCGGCTCCCGCCCATCCGCAGGAAGCGAGGAATGCGGGCGCGTGGGGCGGCGGAATCATTGAGGAGGCCATCGCGACTGCCATGAAGGCGGGACTTTCGCTGTCAAGCGCCTCGCGTTGCCTTCAGCAAATTCCAAGGTGAGTCCAAGGGCTTGCGGCCACGCCTGATCGCCCGCTTTTTCCGGCCATTCGATTAGTAGAACGCCGTCTGCCGCCGCTTCGAGGCCGAGCTCTTCCAACTCACCGACATCGTTTATCCGAAACAGGTCGACGTGCCAGACGGGCGGTTCGAGGTCCTCATAGGGCTGAACGATCGCGAAGCTCGGGCTCGGCGCCTCGCCCTCATGACCAAGCGCACCGAGGAAGCCTCGTGCCAGCGCAGTTTTCCCCACACCGAGTGGCCCAGACATTGTGATCACGTCCCCGGCTCGCGCGGCACGGGCAAGCAGCCTCCCCAAAGCTTCGGTCGCTTGTTCATCCGCAAGATTCATTTGCTTCCGCGCGGGATGGTCAGGGTCACGGTCGTCCCCTTCCCCTTCTTCGATTCCAGCTCGACATGACCACTGTGTGCCTCGATGAACTGCCGCGTCAGTGGAAGGCCAAGGCCAAGCGCAGCCTCGCCGCGGACACCAGTCTCGTTGATCCGGTCAAAACGTTCGAAGACACGCGGCAGGTCCTGCTTGGAGATACCGATACCGTTGTCGACGATCCGGATCACGGCCTGTTCGTCATCGCCCGATGCTTCAATCCGAATGCGACCCTTCTTGTCGGTGTAAGCGATGGCATTCGTAAGCACGTGCTCGATCGATTCCCTGAGGCGTCGGACGTCACCGAACGCAAACCCCGTGCTGGGCGCAATGTCGACTTCCAGCTTTTGGTCCTTTTCGATCGCTCTCGGCTGGACCGTGTCGACCGCCATCCGGCACAATCCCGACAGGTCCACTCGCTCGCGCTCCAAAGCGATCCCGCTCGCCGTTCCCTGAGTTAGCGCGAGGACGTCGTCGATCAGCTTCGAAAGGCGGTCCACCGCTTCGAGGATGGCACTCACGTAATCGGCTGCCGCCGGAGCCAGCTTGCCCGCATAACCACCAGCCAGCATCTCGGCGAATCCGCCGATCGAAGTCAGAGGGGTCCGCAGCTCATAACTGACATTAGCGACGAAGTCGGTCTTTACCCGATCGGCTTGCTCTAGCGCGGTCGCGCGTTCGCGCAGCGCCTCCTGAATGCGCGTCGAGTCCGTCACATCGACCATCGTGAAGAGCGCATTTCCGTCTGGCAGCGGTACCGCCGCGAATTCGAAATGCCTGCCGTCCGTCAGCGAAATGTGGCCACTCGCGGGCTGGCGCTCATTCGTCGTGTGCCGCACCATCTCGCGAATCTGGGCGGCAGCGGTCGGATTGACGAGTTTCCGAGCCATCGCCGGCACCAGCTCGTCGACACGCGGGTGTTCGGTCAGCCGTTCTTCCTCAAGATCCCAGACGTCGCGGAACCTCTTGTTCCATAGGTAGAGACGGCCGTCGCTAGCGAAGACGCTGATGGCCTCGAACAAATTGTCGAATGTCGCAGCGCGAACCCGCAACAAGGTATCGCGCGCGGACGCAAGCCTAACCTGCTCTGTGCGGTCCTCCAGGAACATGCGAAGGCCGCCGTCGGGAAGCGGCTGAGCGACCATTCTCAGGTGATCGCCGTCGGCGAGAATCCAGTCCTCCTCGATGACCTCCTGAGGACTGGTGAACCACTCGCGTTTCTCGGCCTTCCACACGGGAAAGTCGCGGACCTCCGGAAGGCGGTTGCGCTCCCGCATCCGCTCCAGGACGCGATCAAATTCGGGCGCTTCCGCAAGCCATTCCGGATCAAGCTGCGCCATGACTGCAAAAGGCTGGTTGAAGAAACTGACATTGCGATCGGCGTCGAACTGGACCGTGCCCGCGGTCATGCGGTCGGCCAGGTCACGCTGAGATTGCACGTGGCGGGATAGCTCCGAGCGGGCGTCTTCCAATTCCTGGATATCGATCGCGAAGCCGGCGACCGCGCCTGTCGTCAGCGGCACGTTCACAATGCGCATCACGCGCCGCTCGCCACGAATTGTTGCAGGCTGGATGCGTGTCTGGAGCCTGCCGGATTCGAGCGCCGCCTCCGCCGAAGCCCGCGCGCTATCCTGTCCGCTTGCATCGACCAGCTCGATCGACCGGGAAATGACGTCCGAGGCATCGCGTGCTTCCACAGCCTCGACAAAGGCGCGATTGACAAGGCCGAGCCGTAAATCGGGGCCGCGGTACCACATTGGAAATGGGGCGGCCTCGATCAGGTGAGTGAGCGAATCGAACGCTGCTTCGGTCTGCCGGATGCGAAGTGACAACTTCGACCGTTCCGCCTCCGCTGCGCTGGTATCGGAGAACCAGAGAAGGATGGTGCCCGCGGGCTCATGGGCCGGAGCAGGACCGCCACGCACATCGAACACGCGGTCCGATCCGGAGGCCCTCACCTGGCGCTGTATCGACGTTCCTGAGAGGGCCGAAGCGTCCACTGCAGACTTCAGCGCGGCCAAGTCCTCGTCGATCAGTCCTTGATCGTCGCCGCCAAGATCAGCCCATCGCGTAACGGAGCGCTCCAACCCGAGTTCTCTCAGGAGGCGTTGATCCGCTTCGAGCGATCCGTCCGGTCGAACGAGAAGCGGTCGCGCTGGCGCAACGTCGAGAAGAGCCGCCATCGACGTGGCAGCGTCAATGACTGCCCCAGCTTCCCGCATTCGGCGCACGGCAAGCACGAGCAAAGCGGCTGCGATCGCGAGCCAAAGACCCGCAATCACCAATGCCAGCCATGCTGAGCCCCCCAGCTCGCCCATTCGTCTCCCTACTTCGCGAAGCGATCATGACTTTAGTCGCTGAGCTACGCTTGCAAAGGATAGAAAGCGCCCCGTCGCAACCATCGGAGCAAAATAAAAAAAGACGGCGGGATTTCTCCCGCCCGTCGAGTTGTTCGCTTGGACCGATCTTAGAAGATCTTGGCCTGCGCGTTCACGAAGAACGTACGTCCGCGCATGTCGAAGCCCGACTGCAGCGGAACGTTCGAGATCGTGTTCACGAACGGATCCTCGGCGGTGATCTTCGGCGGCTTCTTGTCGAAGATGTTCCGAATACCGAGCGTCAGGCTGTAGCGGTTCGACGGCTCAAAGCGGATCGTGGCCGTGTGCAGCCAGTAGTCCGGCATCGAGAAGTCGTAGACAGCCGGATCGTAACCCAAGTCCTCGGTGAGGAACCGGTCGTCCGTTCCCTTGATGTAGTCGACGCCCCAGCGCGCGTACCACGAGCCCCAATCGTAACCGATGTGAGCAGTGCCCGCCCACTTCGGATTGCCGATCGAGCCGGCGTAATCGACCGCTTCCGAGTCCGGGTCGGTCTGGTTCACGCGGTCGATAATCTTGATCGCCTGGACGCCGATGTCGAGCTTACCTGGGCCCAACTCGCGATCGTAACGGAGCACGAAGTCAATGCCCTTCACGATATCGGTCGCGATGTTGATGTAGGTCTGCACGACCGACAGCGCTCCCGTACCCGGTCCCGTGTAAGGCGCGCGGGTCACGAACTGACAGTATTCCGGGTGAGTGCCGTTGTAGCAGCCACGGGTCAGGGTACCCGCACCGAGCTGCGACACACCGCCGTTGATCTCGACACGGAAGTAATCGATCGCCAGCGAGAGGTTACCGAAGTCCGGACCAAGGGTCGGCTGGAGAACCCCGCCGAAGGTCAGGTTCTTCGACGTCTCGGCCGACAGACCAGCTTCCGCACCACCACGCTGGAAGACAGTGACGCTTCCGTTGTTGATGAAGTTGTTCGGAAGCCCCTGAGCCAGACAGTTCGCCCGGATGGTCGGGTTGGTGACGTTGAACAAGCTGGTGCAAGGATCCGTGCTTTGCGCCGACAGGAAGCCCGTCGTCGATCCCAGGAACTGCTCGAACAATGCCGGAGCGCGGTACGACGTTCCGTAGCTGCCGCGGAACGACAGCCAGCGGGTCGGCGAGTAGAGACCGCCGATCTTGTAGGTCTCGTCCGAACCGTACGACTTATAATCCGTGTAGCGGCCCGAAGCGTTGAGCGTCAGAGCCTCGGCGAACGGTACGTTCTTGAGGATCGGGAACTCAAGCTCGGTGAACGCTTCCCAGACACTGTCCGAACCACGGGTGATCGGAGCGGACGAGAAGTTGTACAGGTTGTTCCGCTGCGCGTCTTCCGACGGGACGTCGTTGATGCTCGACTTGCGGTACTCCATGCCGACAACCATCTGCGCGTCGCCGCCCGGGAGGCGGAACAGCGGACCGTCGAGGGTGAGGTTGGCAGTCCATTCGCGGAACGCCGTGTGGCCGACGACATCGTCCGTCACATAGTCGAACCACGCAGGCGCAGCCGTGCGAGCCTGACCACCGATGATCGCGCCGCTGATTGGCGGAGCGGCAACGCAGCCACCCTGAGTGTTGCGGCAGACGAAAGTGCCGGGGGTTGCACCCGGGACCACGTCGAGGCTGCGCTGTAGACGGTCGGCAAGGATCTGCTCGAAGCTGTACGTACCGTCCGGCCAGCTCTTCGCTGCGTAGAGGTCGTAGCGCCACGTCGGCAGGAACGGCAGGTCGCCACGGAAACCGCCGGACATCTTGACGAAGTCCTGGGTCTGGCTGCTGTCGTAGATGCCGTAGTCGGCGAACACGCGAACACCGATGTTCGAAGCCGTGCTGACGCGCCTCGGAATGCTGGTGAATAGACCGCCATTCGAAGCAAGGAGCAGCGGGCTGTTGACCGGATAGTCCAGCGTGAACTGACGCTGGCCGTTCTGCTGCGACTTACGACGGGTTGCGAGCAGCTCGAAGTAGAGCTGGCCGTTGCCGAAGAAGTCGGTGTCGTACGTGCCGGTCAGGTAGCCGGTGTAGTTCCGCGTCGGCGAAATGATGTCCTGCTGGAGCATCGACGGCGCGAAGGTGTCACGAACGTTCAGGTTCGTACCGAAGCCGGCGCCAGTGGTGTAGTTGTACAGAAGGCCACCAACGCACTCGAAGCCCGGCAGGGTCGTTCCGACCTTGGCCGGATTCGGACGCCAACGGTTACAATAAAGGTAGTAACCCGGAGGTGCCGTCTCGAAGCCCGGGGCGAGGTCAGCCGGGTTATTCGTGAAGTAGAAACCGGTGCCGATCGTGTTGACCGTCACACCACCCTCTTCAAGCGGCCAGCACTTGTTCGAGTCGTTCACGCCGAGCGGGCTCAGGCGGCGCTGCTGCGGGCAGCGGGCCCAAGGCTGGTCGCCCTGCGTGATGCGGTTACGGTCGAACAGCTCAAGCGATCCGAGAATCGAGAAGCGCTCGCCCGACGTACCGGCGGTGATCGCGTAACGCTGCGTCGTGCCGGCGCCGATTTCCGGAGCGCCAACCGAGACTTCCGCGGCGATGCCGTTGAACTTGCTGAGCGTGACGATATTGACGACGCCCGCGACTGCGTCCGAACCGTAAATCGACGACGCACCGGTGTTCAGAACCTCGATACGGTCGAGAATGGCGTTCGGAAGGACGTTCAAGTCGGCCGCGCCAACCTGACCGCGCGTACCGGCCGGAGCAATGCGGCGACCGTTGAGCAGGATCAGCGTGCGGGTCGGGCCAAGGCCGCGCAGCGACAGCGTGTTGACGCCCGGACCACCCTCGACGACGAAGCCGCCGAACGTGTCGTTGATCTGGCCCGTGCCGCCGGTGACGCCGACGCTCTGAAGAACTTCAGCCGTCGAGTTGAAACCTGCGTCGACCGCAGCCTGACGGTTGATGATGGTGACCGGATCAGCGGTATTGAAGCGGTCGCGGCGGATGCGCGAACCGACAACGACGACGCCGCCTTCTTCACCAGCCGGGGTCGCAACTGCGCCCTGCTGGATGGCTTCGCCCGCCGGAGTGTCGGCGGCCGGGCAATTTGCCTTCGGATCCCGCTGGTCGGCTGGTGCCTGGCACGGGTCACGATCCGGATTGACCGGATCCGGTGTCTGCGCGTTCGCAGGCGTCGCAACCGCGAGCGCTGCGAAGGACGCAGACGTCAGAAACGCATAGGAAAGTGAGCGCATGGCTATTTCGATCCCCTCGGAGGTGGTGATTGGTTCCCCGATGGGTGACTTACGAAACCGGTAACGAAAAGAAAGTGAAGAGCGCGCCAGTCTCAATTTCCGCGGGCGGTTGTAGCATTAATGCAACATGACTGTACGAGCCGGTAAACGCGAATTGTCGCACAGCCGACACAGCTAGGTTATCGCTTAGGCGGCGCTCGTCTGGAACTCCCCGTCGAAGGTAATCGTCTCCGGGAATTCTTCCGTCGCCGGGCCGACGACCATCGGGCATTTGACGCCCGGCATCAGCTCGACCGTGAACAGCTCGTGCACGTCGCCATCAAGCTTCAGCCACTCCACCCCTTTCCCGGTGGCAAGCTCGATGATTAGAACCCCGCACATGGGCGTCCCGTTACGCTTCGCGAGCTCGTCAGCGATCGGCATATCTTCGAACTTGCCGTAACGGGGCTTGGAGACGGTCACGATCGCATAGCCGTTGACGATGGCCAGTCCGCGAAGGAATCCCGGGCAGAACATGATGTCGCGTAGGTCGCCGGTCTCCTTGTCGACCTCGACGAGAAATCCGCGTCCGCTGTCGACAGCATAGAGCTTCCCGTCCGGCCCCGCCCTCGGCGAGTGCGGCATCGACAGCTGGTCGGTGACGACGCGGCCAGTCTCGACGTCGATGACTACGCCCTTCGGAAGCGGACGGCCATGCCAACCGTCGGCGACGTCGGTCTGGCTTACCGCCGTCACGTATTTCGGCTTCCCGTCCAGCATGCCGAGGCCGTTCATGTGGCAACGGTCCTCCCTGGCGAGCTCGGTAATGAAGCTCGGTTTCCAGATCGGGCGGAAGCTGTGCACCGGATCGATCGTCGCCAAGCATGAATAGCTTGTGTTTACGAAGACCGGCTGACCCTCACCGTCCACGCCCACCTCGTGGATATCGATGTCACCAGTGATGAAGGTCTGCCGGGGCATCAGCGACAGATCGTAGGTGCCCTGCGCGGTCATCCCCTCAGGCAGGATATTCTCCAGCCGCCACAGCTGAACCCGCGAAGCCAGCCACAGGCCGTTGCGATCCCAGCAAACGCCCATGGCACGGCTGAATGCCGACTGATGCACGGAGACCGTTCCGTCCGGCATCGTGCCGACCAGGAATAGCCGGCCGCTCTGGTACGACGTGATTGCAAGGCTCGTGTGGTTCGCAGTCAGCCAGGAAGCCAGTCCGCGCGATACGCTGATCTTTGTGTCTTCGGGCGGAGGCGCTGGCGGAGCCGCAGTTTCACTTGCTCCGGCAGCAGCCGGCGGGGTGACTTGGTATGTCATGGTTGGCGCAAACTCCGTGGGCGCAATGCTGCCGGCGCTCTAACCGGCGTCAAAGGAATCGCCAAGCTGGTGACTAAGCGGCCGCGCGGATCGGGACGCGCCTGTCAGCCAGGAATTGCCGGGCGCGTTCATCGGCTTGCTCGACGATCGGCCAGACTGCTTCGATGACATGCGCCAGCCGACGCCATTTCTGGCGGTCCGGCTTTGAAACGGTCGTCTTCGAAAGCGGCAAAGTGTCGCCGAGCTTGCGATCCCAACCGAGTCCCACGGCCGCTGCCAGCCGCTCCATTTCGGACTGCGGAGAACCAAGGAAGGTTCCGTAGTCGATCGCCTGCACGCGGCCTTCGCCAAGCCGTTCGAGGTCATCGAGCAGGACCTCGGTAGTGATCGCCCATTGGTGCGCAACGATCTCCGGGATCTGCATCCGCTTGAGCTGCTGCCAGCCGGGGACAAGCAGAAGCGACCATGTTCCGTCAGGCCAGCCCGGCAGGCCAGGATAGGTCCTGAAGCCGCCCGAGTGCCAGGCCTCCATCATGCTGTAGAGCGTCTCGCGGGCATCGCGGTACAAATAGATGAACTCGGCGTCCGGCCAGATCGCGTCGAAGAACGGAACGCGAAGAGCATTCTTCGGCGTCTTCTCAACCATCCGGACCCGCCCTGTCGGACGGCGACCGTCGCGATCCTTGAGCTGCCGGTAGAAACCTTCGGCAAGGCGTTCGGCGCGCTCGGGCGTCGCATCGTGCGCAACGAGCTGGTTCGACAGCCATCCGCGTTGCGGTGGCGCAAGGCCGGGCACGTTCTCGATCAGGCGATGGCTCTCGTCCCCAGTGGCGAAAAGCCCGGGCGCCTTGACGAACGTTTCGTAGAGAAGGGTCGACCCCGATCTCGGGGTGCTCACGACGAAGAGCGGCCGGTCGAAGCGATTTCGGTACGGCTCCCTGTCGGCGGGACGAAACGCCTTTGCCGACCCGGAAAGGATCACGCTTCCGGTTGCCTTCTCTTCCGGCTCGGGGTGAGCGACCGGGGCCTCCGACTTTGCGACACGGCTATCCGGATGGGCAAGCGCCATCTGGAAGATCAATTGTTCGAGGATGCGCCCAAGGAAGACCTCATTGGGCATTTCCAGCGACGAGACCTCCAGCTTCGTCAGGCTCGCCCGAATGTCCTTCAGCAGGCCTTCATAGACCGCGCGCCCTTCAACTTCGGTTCCAAAGCGGGCCCAGTTGGCGGCCCAGGCGTCGATGAAGGATTCAACCCTGTCGAGAGACTCCACGATCTTCGGATCAGTGCCGGCCTGTTCGCGGATGAATGCGAGGTGGCATCGCATCTCCCAAGGTGACATGACCTTCGGCGAATTGACCCGCTCGAAGACTAAGCTTTGGCCAGAGCGAGCGCCAGGAGCCAACAGCCGCGGTTCAGTGCCCCCTTCTCTGCCGCCCTCATCAGTTCAGGGAGAATTCCTCCGCCCACCGTATCGAGCACAAGATGGATGCGCTGCGCATCGCCCTTGTTCTGAACGTCATGGCGGAGGAAGCTGTTGAACACCCAGCATTCGCCCGCCGCCATGTGGACGGTCTCGTCGCCACAGGTGAACAGGACGCCCGGATTGGTGATCACCGGAATGTGAATGCGCAGGTGCGTGCGCCAGTAATAATGGATATCGATGTGCGGCGGCACTTCCCGTCCCGGCGCCAGGCCCATGAACCGGCTGCGGCCCCAGACACCCCGATCTCCGCCATGATCTGCCGGACGTAGTGGCAGCGGTTCAGGCTGTCGGTCGCCGCCATCGGCCCTTCGATATTGTCGCTATCCTCGCCGGCGGGCGTCACCAGCCGAACGGCCTCGTTGCCGACGAAGCCCGTCGGGTGTGGAGTCCAGGCCGAAGGCGGAAGAGCACGCGCCTCTGCCGCCAGGGCGTCCGCGTCAAAACGGATCGGCAGTTTCAGGAAGGGCTGCTTCAGGCGCATTCGAATTTCATCCTTTCCGCCCTTCTAATCAAACCGGCACGGTCGGCAAACAGAAGGGGCGCCTCCATCTCTGGAAGCGCCCCCCGAATTGTTCGCCCGAATACTGGCTTAGTAGCGGTAGTGCTCCGGCTTGAACGGGCCTTCCGGGGACACGCCGATATAAGCGGCCTGCTTGTCCGAAAGCTTGGTCAGGTGCACGCCGAGCTTTTCGAGGTGGAGCGCGGCAACCTTCTCGTCAAGGTGCTTAGGAAGAACGTAGACGTCGTTCTTGTACTGGTCGCTCTTCGTCCAGAGCTCGATCTGCGCGAGCACCTGGTTGGTGAAGCTCGAACTCATCACGAAGCTCGGATGGCCCGTTCCGTTCCCAAGGTTCACGAGGCGCCCCTTCGACAGGACGATGATCTTCTTGCCGTCCGGAAATTCGACCTCGTCGACCTGCGGCTTGATCTCGGTCCACTTCATGTTGGCCAGCGCGCCGATCTGGATCTCGCTGTCGAAGTGGCCGATGTTCGAAACGATCGCCATGTTCTTCATCGCCCGCATATGGTCGAGGGTGATGACGTCCATGTTGCCGGTCGCGGTGACGAAGATGTCGGCGCGCGGAGCGGCCTCTTCCATCGTCACGACTTCATAGCCTTCCATCGCAGCCTGAAGCGCGCAGATCGGATCGACCTCGGTCACGATGACGCGTGCGCCGCCGTTGCGGAGCGAAGCTGCCGAACCCTTGCCGACGTCGCCGAAGCCGGCGACGCAGGCGATCTTGCCGGCGAGCATGACGTCGGTCCCGCGGCGGATCGCGTCGACCAGCGACTCCTTGCAGCCGTACAAATTGTCGAATTTCGACTTTGTCACGCTGTCGTTGACGTTGATCGCCGGGAACGGGAGCTTGCCCTTCTTGGCGAGGTCGTAAAGCCGGTGAACGCCCGTCGTGGTCTCTTCCGAGACGCCCTTAATGTTCTGAACGGTCTTGGTCAGGTAGCCCGGACGCTCGGCCAGGAACTTCTTCAGCGTCGCGGCGAAGATTTCCTCTTCCTCGTTCGACGGGGTGAACAGCTCTTCCCCGGCTTCGACGCGCGCGCCCCAGAGTGCAAACATGGTCGCGTCGCCGCCATCGTCGAGGATCATGTTGCAGGTCGTGTCACGACCCCAGTCGAAGATGCGGGTCACGTAGTCCCAATATTCCTCGAGCGTCTCACCCTTCACGGCGAAGACGGGAATACCACGAGCCGCAATGGCTGCCGCCGCGTGGTCCTGGGTCGAGAAGATGTTGCAAGATGCCCAGCGGATTTCAGCACCCAGCTCGGCCAGCGTCTCGATCAGGACGGCAGTCTGGATCGTCATGTGCAGCGAGCCGGTGATCCGCGAACCTTTCAGCGGCTTCGACGCGCCATATTCCTCGCGCAGCGCCATCAGGCCCGGCATTTCGGTCTCGGCGATCTCGATCTCCTTGCGACCGAAATCGGCGAGGCCGAGGTCTTTCACGACATAATCGGTGAAACGCGTTTCAGCCTGGGTCGCCACGTCAAAAGTCTCCAATTGTGAATGCTGGTGCGCGAGGTGCGCGTCGCGCCGCCTCTAGCCGCAGCGCGCCGTCAAAGCAAATATAAAGAATTCTTTATATGATGAACAGAGAGCTAGGCGACCCCTGTTTCGCTGGAGAGCAGCCTCGGGTCGACACCTTGCGCCTTGAAGGCCGCTGCCCAGCGTTCATCCGCCGGCGTGTCGAAGAGCAGCTTCTTGCTACTCTCCGCCGCAAACCAGCCATGCCGCGTCATCTCCTCGTCGAGCTGACCTTCACCCCAGCCGGCATAGCCAAGCGCGACCACCCATTGCGATGGTCCTTTTCCCTCCGCGATCGCTTTCAGGACATCGATCGTGCCGGTCATTGCGAACACTGCCCCATCCGGCCCGTTGACCTGGAGCGAGTCCTGTCCGCCCCAGTCCGTGGAATGAAGCACGAAGCCCCGCCCCGGCTCTACCGGTCCTCCATGGTGCACGGCGCAGTCCGGCGCCTTGCCGGCGTCGATGTCCAGCTGCTCCAGAAGTGCGCGGAACCGCATTCCGGCACGCTTGTGACCGATGCCGATCCCGACCGCACCATTCTCGTCGTGGACGCAAACGGCAATCACTGCCCGCTCGAAACGCGGATCGGCCATTCCGGGCATCGCAAGCAATAGCTTGCCCGAAAGAAAACGCGGCTCTTCCATGAATCCGTAATGAGCCGCACAGCCGTAACGGGCAAGCCTTGAGGGGGAACCCATCGCGGCTGTAGGGGCTTCAAGCGCAATGCCTCGAGGAGACAAGAAATGACGATCAATGTCGGCGACCGCCTGCCAGATGTAACGCTTACCGTTGCGACCCCGGATGGCCCGGAACAAACCACCACCGGAGAATTCTTCAGCGGCCGCCGCGTCGCGCTGTTCGCGGTGCCTGGCGCCTACACGCCGACCTGCTCGGCACGCCACCTTCCGTCCTACGTCGACAAGGCGTCCGACCTGAAGGCCAAGGGCGTCGACGAGATCGCTTGCATCTCCGTCAACGACCCGTTCGTCATGTCCGCCTGGGGCAAGGCTGACGGATCGAGCGATATCACCATGATCGCCGACGGGAACGGCGCATTCGCCGACGCAGTTGGATTATCGATGGATGCCAGCAAGTTCGGCATGGGCAAGCGCAGCCAGCGCTATTCGATGCTCGTCAACGACGGCGTCGTCGAACAGCTGAACGTCGAAGCTCCGGGCGAATACCGTGCTTCCAGCGCTGAGACATTGCTCGAACAGCTCTGACTTTCGGCGTCTGTCGCTCTCCAGTCTCCCCTGTCGCTGGGCCGAAACGCTGTTCGGTCCAGCGCGTTGTTTTCACAACGAAAGTAGGAGGAGATTGGAGATGTCGAGAACCAGCAATCGCGGCCGTAACAACAACCCCACGGGTCGCAACCAGTACAGCAGCGATTGGATGAGCACGGTCAAGGAACGACCGATGACAGCAGCTGCGGTCGCCGCGGCGTCTGTCGGCGCGGGTGTGTTCCTCTGGTCGAAGCGCAACCAGATCAGCGAGCAGCTGAGTAACCTCAGCGATCAGATCAGTGAGTGGACCGAGAGCATGCGTTCCGGTGACTTGGAGGAAGAGTTCGCTACGGGCGGCGCAGCGACGGGAAGCACGTCCTCGCGTTCGACGGGCTCGCGCAGCACAAGCACGCGGAGCAAGAGCTCTAGCGGCATGAGCGAAACGGGCGGCGGCAACGCCTCGCTCGGCGCTCATACGGGTTCGGGATCGGGCGCAATCTCCTGATACCACGCCCACGCATTCGAAGGGGCGCCTCGCGGCGCCCCTTCTCTTATCTGCTTACCAGCCGCACTGCTTCCCGCGATTCTGCTCTTCTAGCCAGCGCTGAAGGGGCGCAAAATATTCGAGCATCGGCTTTGCCGACATTTCGCGGCTGCCGGTGAATGCCTGAAGCGCATCAGGCCATGGCTTCGATGCGCCCATCGCCAGCATTGCATTCAGCCGCTGGCCGACTTCTTTGTTGCCGTAGAAGCTGCAGCGGTGGAGCGGGCCTTTCCAGCCCGAGATATCGCAGGCCGCCTTGTAGAACTGGAACTGAAGGATCCGCGCGAGGAAGTAACGCGCGTATGGCGTGTTCCCCGGAATGTGGAACTTGGCGCCCGGATCGAAGTCCGCTTCCGAACGAGCGACCGGCGGCGTGATGCCCTGATACTCGCGCTTCAGGTCGACCCAGGCCTGGTTGTAGTTCGCCGGCGTGATCGAGCCGTTGAACACGCCCCAGCGCCACTTGTCGACGAGCAGGCCGAACGGAAGGAAGGCGACCTTGTCCATTGCCTGCCGCAGAAGGAGGCCTGTGTCCTTGCTCTCGTCGGGGACCTTCTTTGGATCAAGCAATCCGATCTGCACCAAATATTGGGGTGTGATCGAAAGCGCGACAAAGTCGCCGATCGCCTCGTGGAAGCCGTCATTGGCTCCGTTGAGATACAGGTACGGCTGCTGGTTGTAGGCGCGCTGATAATAGTTGTGACCCATCTCGTGGTGGATGGTCACGAAGTCGTCCGAGTTGACCTTGGTGCACATCTTGATGCGCAGGTCGTCCTTGTTGTCGACGTCCCAAGCCGATGCGTGGCAGACCACTTCGCGGTCGCGCGGCCGGGTGAACTGCGTCCGCTCCCAGAAGGTCTTGGGCAGCGGCGCGAAGCCGAGCGAGCTGTAGAAGCCCTCGCCGATCTTGAACATGTCGAGAGGCGTCTTCTTCTGCCCCTCCAGCAGCTTACCGATATCATAGCCGACGTCGCCCGAGCCCTTCGGCGCCACAACGTCGTAGATGTTGCCCCATTCCTGGGCCCACATGTTTCCGAGCAGGTCGGCACGGATCGGGCCGGTCGCGGGCTGCACTGCGTTCCCATACTTCTGGTTGAGCTTTGTCCGCGTGTAGCAGTGGAGCTGATTGTAGAGCGGCTTCGTCTCCGCCCACAGGCGATCATACATCGCCGAGAATTCCTCGGGCGACATATCGTACTGCGAGCGCCACATCGCGCCCGTGTCGGCGTAACCGAGCTCCTTCGCGCCCTGGTTCGCGATCTCGACCATGCGCGTGTAGTCGTTGCGCATCGGGCGGCCGACATTCTCATGCCAGCTTTGCCAGACTTCCTTCAGTTCGGCGGGATTGCGAAGCTCGCCCATCAGGGCTTCCGCATCGTCCCCGGTGATGACTTTGCCCTTATGCATCGCGCGGCCCTTGCCGTAGGTCGATTGCAGGCGGGTCGAAATGTCGTTGAGCTCGGCGGCCGCGCCCGGTGTCGAAGGCGCCGCAAGAACGAGCGCGCCGCGCAGGATATTCAGCTTGCGAGCAGTGTCAGCGTCGAGACCCTGCACCTGCAAATATTGCGCTGCCTGAGTCGCATATTTGACGCCTTTCTCGGTCGTGATCGTCCCGAAGTAGGCGTTTAGCGCGTCCGTATCCTCGTTGATGTAAGTGTTGTTCACCCAGGCGGCGTGCTGGGTGATCACGTTGAGGTCGAACAGGTCCTTTTCGACGTCGGCAATGAACTGGCGAGCACCCTCAGGGGTCTGCGGATAGGGCAACGCATTGGCGGCAGGAGCCGGCGCAGCGGCGGCGGTCGCCGGAACTTCGGCGACCGGCGAGGTCGAAGACGTATTGGCGGCGCAACCAGCCAACGCAAGCGCCGCAAGCGACACGGAAGCAGCAAATTTCATGGATTCAACTCTCCCCAATTTTGGACGTCTCCGGAGGCGTGCCGAGTGGAACCGGCAAGCCCTTTCGTCAAGCGGTCAACTTTGCTCTTCAAACGGCCGCGAGAAACTCCGCGATCTTTTCGCCAAGATCAGGCTTGGTCACCGAACTCATGTGCGTGCCCGGGATCTCCTCATAGCGAGCGTTGGGAAGCGCCGAGGCGAACTCGCGCGCGGACCCATTATCATGGTCCTCGCTTCCGCAGACGACGAGTGTCGGCATGGTGAAGGCGGCAAGCGCCTGTTCGGGGCTCGGATGATCGCCGAGCGCCTTGAGCAGGAGCGCCGCAGCTACGCGATCAACCTTCATCGTGCGCATGAACTGGATCGAGAGCCAATACGGATCGCCGCGCCGCGCCTGGTCGAACCGGTCGATCGCCTCGAGGAAGAAGCTGCTCCGACGATCCCAGTTGGTCAGCACCTTCACGCCGGTGCCGGACAGGATCGCACGTTCCGGCTGGACACCGCTGCTCACAGCATCGATGGTCGTCCGCGCCCCCAGCGAAAAGCCGCCGAGATCGAAGCGCTCGAGCTTCAAATGGGCAATGAGTTCCTTGAGGTCGCGGACGAGGATGTCCGCCGAATATTTCGCCGGGTCGTGTGGCTTGCCGCTTTCCCCGTGAGCCCGCAGGTCCGGCATGATCACTCGCAAACCCTCGGACGCGATGCGATCGGCATGGCCGAACTTGATCCAGTTCATCTGGGCACTGGAGAAGAGCCCGTGCAGCAGGATGACCGGCCTGCCCTCGCCCACCTCGTAATAGGCGAGCTCAACACCGTCGGAAGTGGTCCAGCGATTGAGGACGGCATCATTCATTCCGGCATCATCCCAGTGGCCTCGATCCACTTGTTGACGAGCACGTCGTAGTCGCTGCTCTTGTATTCCGGCAGGCCATCAGTATTGAGCCAAGGGCGCTGGATGCTCTCCGCTCCGAAATGGTGCCTCGGCCTGAAGCGTGACGGATCGTCGAAGCTCGCGACCGTCAGGTCCATGTTCTCGCTGCCTTCCTTGTACTGGTAGCCCAGCGAAGTTCCGCACTCGCGGCAGTAGGGCCGCTTCCCGATCGGAGAGCTGTCGTACCAGTCGGGCTGATGCTCCCATGCGACGTCCGCCTGCTTGACGTTCTTGAATGCGACTGAGACCGAGCCCGTCGCCCGCTGGCACATCCGGCAATGGCAGAGATAGGCGTCATCGTTGGCGATCTTCACCGTGTAGCGGACCCGCCCGCACGCGCAGCCGCCAGTCATTTCGTCGGGCAAAACATCCTCCCTTGGAGCATCACCATTTGCGCGGCTAAGGGGCGGCATGTCCAGCGCACCGCCTGCGGAAGAGATTTGGAAGGACGCCCGCTGGCTGGGCCAGGCGGTCGACCCTCGCGCTGGGCTAGTGCGGTTCGTCGAGATGACGCCGGAAAACTATCGCTCGGCGAGCTTTCTCGATGATCGGATGTTCCAGCAGCAGCACCGCGTCACGCACCTGCTTCCTTGGGGAAATATCGCAGACTCGGTCCCAGTGGATGCTCGCCGCGACGCACGCTGGATCTTCCACATCAGCCATGTCGGCTCGACCCTGATCGCGCGCCTGCTTGGCGAACTGGACGGGATTCTGTCCGTTCGCGAGCCGCGCGCTCTCCGCGACCTGACTTTCTTCCGCGAGACGTGCGGGCACGGTTCATCCCAACGCTGCAGGCCCTGTTCTCCCGGACCTTCGAGCCGAATGGCGCGGCACTAATCAAGGCGACGAGCTTCGTCAGCGAAATCGCGGGCGAGTTGATGGTGGAGGGAGAACCCGCGCTATTCCTCTACGCCACGCCTCGCTCCTTCATCTCCGGGATCCTGGCGGGCGAGAACTCACGGAAGGAGTTGGCCGGACGGTCGGAGCAGCGTACCGGCCGCCTGGTCGCACGAGGCGTGAATCTTTCTGCTCCGCGTAGCGAAGCCGACCTCGCGGCGGCGGCTTGGGCCTGCGAAATGGTCGCGCTGGAATCGGCGGAAGGAGCCAACATCTTGTGGGCCGATTTCGACCGCGTCCTCTGTGACCTGGATGGATTCCTGAGAAAGCTTGCCGGCTTCTTCGCGTTCCCCGCGACGGCCGAGCGCCTGGCCGAGATCGCCAATGGGCCGCTCACTCGCCGCTACTCGAAGGCCACCGAGTACGAATACAGCCCGGAGCTGCGTCGCGAGTTGCTGGCCGAGGCGGAACGGAACCATCGTACTGACATCGAAAGTGCGCTTGCCATGCTCGACGCGGCGGCCGAAACAGCGCCCTTGCTTCGGAAGGCCCTCGACCGGGCGCAGGCGGAGAGCTGAATGTATCGGGTGCTGGACATACTGACGCCGGAGGAAGTCACGGAATGCCGCCAGATTGCGGCCAATGCGACCTTCGTTCACGGCAAGATCAGCAACCCGCACAACAAGGCGAAGCAGAACGAGCAGCTCCATGAGGCGGCCGCCTACGAACGGAGCGCGAAGCTCGTCCTCCAGGCCATGATGCGTAGTGACGAGTTCCGCGAGTTCGCATTCCCCGCGCAAATCGCTCCGCCGCTGCTGACCCGCTACAAGCCGGGGATGCACTATGGCGCGCATGCCGATGCCGCCTATCTGCAACTTCCGCACGGGACGGTGCGTAGCGACCTCAGCTGCACGATCTTCCTCAACGAGCCCGGGGATTATGAGGGCGGCGCGCTCCACGTCCGGCTGTCGGACGGGAGCATGCGGTTCAAGCTGAAGCCCGGCCAGGCAATCGTCTACCCGTCGGACACGCTCCACGAGGTCGAGCCGGTCACGCAGGGAGAGAGGCTCGTGGCGATCACCTTCATTCAGAGCCGAGTGAAAGATCCCTTCCAGCGGCACATGCTGTTCGAGCTGAACGAAGTCGCGGCACTCGAGGGCCTGAAGATGGATCCGGAGAACTTCAGCCGGATGCAGCTAATACAGGCGAACCTGCTTCGCTACTGGGGCGACCAGCCCTAGGGCCTAATTGCCTTGCGACGCCGGCGGCAGCGAGACGTGCTCGTGGACGATTTTCCAACTTCCGTCTGGCTGGCGCTGAAATACGTCGGTGAACCGAGCGCTAAGCGTCGGTCGAGTGGTTCCGGACTCGATGGTGAAGACTTCGGTACCCGAACTTATGAACGCATCGGGACCGAGCAACTGAATTTGCCGGTCAGGGACGTGATAGTCCGCGGGCTTCATGCTGACAAAGTCCCGCGCCCAGCCGGTTTGGACTTTCCTGTCGGTGCTCAAGGTGGGATGCCCGGCGTCGAACAGGACGGCGCCTTCGGCATATTGCCGCATGACATCGTCGACCTTGCCGGTTGTGAAATTCGCTTCGGCCTGCTCGGCGATCGTTGCCGCCTCCGCCTTGGTCACCGCCGCATGCCCGGCCGGCGCCTGCTTGCAGGCGGCAATGGCGAGAATGCCAAGGCATAGAACGAAGACGCGCATCGCTACCTCCCGTAAAGGAAGCGAGGCTATTGGGTTAGGCGGCCTTCTGCAAATGCTTGCGGCCGAGAAGCTCGGCGATCTGCACGGCGTTCAGCGCCGCGCCCTTGCGGAGATTGTCACTGACCACCCACAGGCTGAGCCCGTTCTCGACTGTCGAATCCTCGCGGATTCGGGAGACATAGGTCGCATATTCACCGACCGCTTCGACCGGCGTGACGTAGCCGCCGTCCTCGCGCTTATCGACGACCATCACCCCCGGTGCTTCGCGCAGGATGTCACGCGCCTCTTCGGCAGAAATCTCGTTCTCGAACTCGATGTTCACCGCTTCGCTGTGACCGACAAAGACAGGAACGCGCACACAGGTCGCGGTCAGCTTGATCGAGGGGTCGAGAATCTTCTTGGTCTCGACCACCATCTTCCATTCTTCCTTGGTCGAGCCGTCGTCCAGGAAGCTGTCGATGTGCGGGATAACGTTGAAGGCGATCTGCTTGGTGAACTTCCTCGGCTCGTTCGCGTCGCCGACAAAGATGTTGCGCGACTGCTCGAATAGCTCGTCCATGCCCTCTTTGCCGGCACCAGAGACCGACTGATAGGTCGCGACCACGACACGCTTGATCTTCGCGGCGTCGTGAAGCGGCTTGAGAGCGACCACAAGCTGAGCGGTCGAACAGTTGGGGTTCGCGATGATATTCTTGCGGGTGTAGCCGGAAATCGCTTCGGCATTCACCTCCGGCACGATCAGCGGAACGTCCGGGTCCATCCGGAACAGCGAGCTGTTGTCGATGACCGTGCAACCAGCCTGAGCGGCACGCAGTGCGTGGACCTTGCTGACTTCCGAGCCGGCCGCAAACAAAGCGATGTCCCAGCCGCTGAAATCGAAATGCTCGAGATTCTTGACCTTGAGCTCCTGCCCGCTGTCGCCGAAGTCGATGATGTCGCCCGTCGAGCGCGCAGATGCGACGGCCGCGACCTCATCCAGCGGGAATTGCCGCTCGGCGAGGATGTTCAGCATCTCCCGCCCGACATTGCCCGTCGCTCCGACAACTGCGACCCGATAGCCCATTTCAATCCTCCGTTGCGGGCACGCACCTAGTGTTGTCGGTCCGCTTTACCAAGGGGCAGCAACCCTCGCCCGTCGAATCCGTTTCGATTCTTTGGTAATGGAGTCGGTTCCAGCGACGCGCCCCGCGCAGTTCGCGAGACGCGCCCTTTGTTCGAAGGGAGGTCTTCGGTGTCCGCAACAACCGTTTCCGCATCGCCCAAATCCAAATCTGCGACTCCGGTCCGCCGCATCACCAGCGCCGACGCCGATGCCGCTCTTAGCGAAGGCTGGGCGGATTTCATGGACATGCGAGGGGACCTGATCTTCGTCGGTCTGATCTATGTCCTGGTCGGAGTCGTGGCTGCGACAGCGGTCATGGGTGGCGCCCTGCTGCCGCTGCTATTCCCGATCATCGCCGGGGTCGGACTGATGGGACCAGTCGCCGCTCTCGGCTTCTACGAAATGGCGCGCCGGAGGGAGAGTGGCCTCCATTCGAACTGGCAGCACTTCCTCGACGTTCGGAAGCGGCCGGGAGCTGACGAGATCGCGATCGTCGGAGCTCTGCTGCTCGGGATCTTCGTAGCCTGGGTTTTCGTCGCCAGCGGGCTCTACGTCGCCCTCTTTGGATGGTGGGAGCCGCCGTCGATCGGAGCATTCCTCTCGCGAGTGTTCACCACCCCCGAGGGATGGGCGCTGATCCTGATCGGAAACGCAATCGGGCTTGGCTTCGCAGCGCTGGTGCTGGGACTCAGCGTGGTGTCCATGCCGATGCTCGTGGATTGCGACATCAGCGCAGCCGAGGCCGTTTCCACGTCATGGCGCGCCGCCCGGGCGAACCCGGGCGTGATGTTCCGATGGGGCGTGACCGTTGCCGCGCTGCTCGTGATCGGCTCGATCCCACTGTTCGTGGGACTCGCGGCTGTGCTCCCGTGGCTGGGCTACGCCACGTGGCATTTGTACACGAAGCTGGTGGATCGCAGCGCGATCAAGTCGCGCCGCGACTGAACCTTAAGCGTCGGTCTTTTCGGCCTGCTTCGCCTCTTCGCGGCGAGGGTCGCGGCGCTCGGCGATACGAGCCGACTTACCACGACGGCCACGGAGATAGTAAAGCTTCGCCCGACGGACTGCGCCGCGACGAACAACCTCGATCGAATCGATGGCCGGCGAGTAGAGTGGGAAAACGCGCTCGACGCCTTCGCCGAAGCTGATCTTCCGGACGGTGAAGCTGGAACCGACGCCCTTATTCGAGCGGGCGATGCAAACGCCTTCGAACGCCTGGACGCGGCTGCGGTCACCTTCGATGACCTTCACGCCAACGCGGAGGGTATCACCAGGGCGGAATTCGGGGACCTTCTTGTCGGCGGTCAGCGCTTCAATGGCTTCACGTTCAAGAGTCTCGATCAGGTTCATTTCTTACTCGCTCTATCTTCACGCTGCGCGCCAGAGGGCGGTGCCTGCGATGCGCCCCCGTGGCGCTCGATCAGGTCCGGCCGCCTTAGCCGTGTATCTTCGACCGCTTTTGCGTGTCTCCACGCGGCGATCTTCGCATGATCCCCCGACCGCAGCACTTCGGGGATCGTGCGTCCTTCCCATGTTACTGGTCGGGTATAGTGCGGATATTCGAGTAGCCCCGCTTCGAAGCTCTCCTCCTCACCGCTGGAGGCCGCGCCCATTACCCGGGAAGCAGTCTCACGCAAGCATCGAGGATCACCATCGCCCCAAGCTCTCCGCCGGAGAGGACGTAATCGCCGATCGAGACCGCTTCGATGTCGCGGGCTTCGAAGATTCGCTCATCGAATCCCTCGAAACGGCCGCAGAGGAGAATGACGCCCTCGCCTGACGCCAATTCGCGAACGCGCTCCTGGCTCAGCGGCTTCCCGCGAGGCGTAAGCGCGAGGATCGGGCGGCCGTCGGCCACGCTGTCCACCGCTGCGGCCAGCACATCCGGCTTGAGAACCATCCCCGCCCCGCCCCTGCTGGCGTATCGTCAACACTCCGGTGCTTGTCGGAGGCGAAGTCACGGATTTGAACAGTCTCGAGCGACCAGGTGCTCTCGCCCAGCGCCCTGCCTGCGAGGCTGACGCCCAGCGGACCCGGAAACATCTCCGGATAGAGGGTCAGAACGGACGCGGTGAAGGCCATGCAGGCGGGCTAGTCGGGAACCGCTGTTGCGGCAATCCATTGGGCGGGAATGGCCGAACAACTCGACTGCCTGATCATCGGCGGAGGACCCGCCGGGCTGACCGCCGCGATCTATCTCGCGCGCTTCCATCTCGACATCCTCGTGGTGGACGATGGCAAGGGCCGCGCGGAGAGCATTCCCTGCACGCACAATCATGCCGGCTATCCGGACGGGATCAGCGGCAAGGAGCTCGTGCGGCTGATGCGAGAGCAAGCGCATCGCTACGGCGCCCGGATCGAACGGGACTATGTGACCCGTCTCGACAAGACCAACGAAGGCTTTTGCGCGACCTGGGGCTCAGGCTCGGTGAAAACGAAGACCGTGCTGCTGGCCACAGGGGTCAAGAACCGTCGTCCGCCAATGGACGAGGAACTGCATGATGAAGCGCTTGCCAAAGGCCTGATTCGCTATTGCCCTATCTGCGATGGCTATGAGGTAACCGATAAAAATGTCGGCGTGATTGGAAGCGATAGCCGTGGCGTCGCGGAGGCGGTCTTCCTCCGGAGCTTCACGCCGGCTGTAACCCTGATCGCTCCAGACAAGGCGCTCAGCCTGACGCCGGAAGACCAGGAGAAGTTGAAAGCGGCCGGGATCCACTGCATCGACGGGCCCGCACAGGCCGTTGCCATTTCGGACAAGTGCATCGTCGTAGATACGGCCGAAGGGCATTTCACGTTCGACAGTGTTTATCCGGCCCTTGGGAGCGACACGCATAACCAGCTTGCCGAACAGGTCGGAGCGCGTCTCAACGAACAGGGATGCATTGGCGTCGATACCCGCCAACGAACCAGCGTTCCAGGTCTTTACGCCGCGGGAGACGTGGTAATCGGCCTGGACCAGATCAGCCATGCGATGGGTGAAGGCGGCGTCGCAGCGACAACAATCCGCAACGACCTGGCGAAAGACCGACCAATCCTACGCTAGGAACTGGGGATCGAGGACGACGCGGCCTTCATCGAGATCCGCAATGCCGTCGCGGAACGGGATCAATGAGCGCTTTCCATCGGGCAGCTCGACTTCGAGCAGGTCACCCGCGCCGAAGTTCTCAACCGCAACGACGGTGCCAACTGATTGACCCTCGCGGTCGACGCAAGCGAGCCCGACCAGGTCCGAATGGTAGTACTCGCCCTCTTCGAGCGGTGGGAGTGCCGAGCGATCGACCTCGACGAGAGACCCGCGAAGGGCTTCGGCTGACGACCGATCGCCAATGCCCTCAAAGCGCGCGATCGCGGTCTTGCCACCATCGCGGGCAAAAAGAAGGCGGCGCATGGCACCGCCCACGTAGACCTCTTCATGCCGGGCGAGGCTGGCTGCGCTATCCGAAAACAGCTTCAGCCGAACCTCGCCCTTCACGCCATGCGCGCCGGCCACAGCGGCGAGTGCGACGCGCTTGTCGGTCATTGGATCGGGCTAGGCCTGCTCGGCCTTCTCGGCGCCCTCGGCAGGAGCATCCTCGGTCGAACCCTCGGCCGGCTCCTCAGCCGAAACGCCTTCTGCCTCGGCAGTCGGCTGTTCCGAAGTCTCGGCGCCCTCAGCTGGAGCGTCTTCGGCAGCGCCTTCGGCCGGCTCAGCAGCAGCTTCTTCAGCAACCGGAGCTTCTTCAGCGGCGGCTTCGGCTTCCGCCGGAACTTCCTCCGCCGGTGCTTCGGCTTCTTCAGCGACCGGAGCTTCGGCGGCTGCCTCTTCAGCCACAACTTCCTCAGCAGGCGCTTCAACCGGAGTTTCCTCGGTCACAGCCTCTTCCGCCGGAGCAGCAGCGGCCTCGGCAGCAGCGGCTTCAGCGTCCGCAGCGCGCTTCGCACGCTCTTCGACGCGCTCCTTGGCCTTCTCGCCCGGCTCGGCCTTCTTCGGGTTGTTGCGGGCAGGACGCTCCTTGATGCCGGCGGCATCGAGGAAACGCAGGACGCGGTCCGACGGCTTGGCGCCAACCGACAGCCAGTGCGTGATACGCTCGCCGTCGAGCTTCACGCGCTCCGGCGAATCCTTCGCCAGCAGCGGGTTGTAGGTGCCGACCTTCTCGATGAAGCGGCCATCGCGGGCATTGCGACTGTCGGCAACGACGATCCGATAATAGGGGCGCTTCTTGGACCCACCGCGGGCTAGACGAATTGCTACTGCCATTTCTTCGATCCTTCTTCTAAGTCTCTATTATTTCTTGCTAAACTTGTCGAAACCTGGGGCAGGTTGAACGGCTGACCGCCGCCGAGACCTGGCAAAGCCGGGCTTCCGCCTCCGCCTAATCCGGGCAATCCACCGGCACCGCCCGCGCCGCCGAGACCACCAAGGCCCCGCCGCCGCCGAACATCGCCGCAAGCTTGCCCAGCCCGCCCATCTTCTTCAGCCGCTTCATCACCGTGGACATTTCCTGGTGCATTTTCAGCAGCTTGTTCACATCCTGAACGGTCGTTCCGCTGCCCTTGGCGATGCGGATCTTGCGCTTGGCGTTCACGACTTCCGGCTTCGCCCGCTCCTTTGCGGTCATCGAGGACAGCATCGCCTCCATGTGGACCAGCGCCTTCGAATCCTGCGCCTTGTCCATCGCGCCCTTCATGCCCTTGAGGCCGGGCATCATGCCCGCGAGCGCGCCTAGGCCGCCCATGCGCTGCATCTGCTTGAGCTGGGACCAGAGATCGTCGAGATCGAACTTGCCCTTCGCCATCTTGGCCGCGAGCTTTTCCGCATCCTCCATCTCGATGGTTTCAGCTGCTCGCTCAACCAGGCTGACAACGTCGCCCATACCGAGGATCCGGCCGGCAACGCGGTCCGGGTGAAAGGCCTCGAGCTTATCAAGCGCTTCGCCGACACCGGCGAACTTGATCGGCTTGCCCGTGACTGCACGCATCGACAGCGCGGCGCCGCCACGTGCATCGCCGTCCAATCGGGTCAGGATCACGCCGGTGAGGTCGACTTCGCCTGCGAAGCCCTTGGCAACGTTGACGGCGTCCTGGCCGGTCAGGCTGTCGACGACGAGAAGTGTCTCGGTCGGACTCGATGCCTGCGCGACGGCTTTCATCTCGCCCATCAGCGCGTCATCGACGTGGAGACGGCCCGCAGTGTCGAGCAGGACCACGTCATAGGCCTGCAGCTTGGCGGCCTGGATCGCGCGCTTGGCAATATCGACCGGCTGCTGGCCGACGACGATCGGAAGCGTGTCGACGTTGGTCTGGCGTCCCAGCACCGCAAGCTGCTCCTGCGCGGCCGGGCGGGCGACGTCGAGCGACGCCATCAGAACGCGCTTGCGATCACGCTCCGACAGGCGCTTGGCGAGCTTGGCGGTCGTGGTTGTCTTACCGGAGCCCTGGAGGCCGACCATCATGATGATCGCCGGCGGGTTCACGTCGAGGTTCAGTTCGGCAGTCTCGGAACCAAGCGTTTCGATCAGCGCATCGTTCACGATCTTGACGACCATCTGGCCCGGCGTGACCGAGCGGATGACTTCCTGTCCGACCGCGCGCTCGGTGACCTTGTCTACAAAGTCGCGGGCTACCGGCAGCGCGACGTCCGCCTCAAGCAGCGCAACGCGAACCTCGCGCATTGCTGCGCGCACGTCGGCCTCCGTGAGCGCACCGCGTCCACGAAGCCTGTCAAAAACGCTGCCGAGCCGATCGCTCAGACTATCGAACATTCACGTCTCCCAATCGATGTCTGCCCCAGTAGGGACGCAAAACGAAAATGCGCCGGCGAACGAAACCTCGTTGGCCGGCGTGCACCCTCGGGCGCGATCATCGATGTTGTGTCTAAAAGACCGGGGGCAGTTAGTCGAAAGCGCTCACCCGGTCAAGAAATCGCCAGCGGCAGAAGCCCCCAAGGCCTCCGCCGCCGGCCGCCCCTGCGGCGGGACCTTAAAAGTTACAGTTATTGGGCTTGTCCCGATTCAACCGGAATGCCGGGCCCGGGAATCCCGACGGCTTGATGACGACCGCTACGAACTCCGCGCCGCTTGCGCTTGTGATGTTGTGAGTGACGTAAGCGTCTTCGATGAAGGAATCACCTGCGCTGTGCGGAGTACCCGTGCAGAGCGGATCGGATCCGTTGTACCAGATGATGCTCCCCTGCGTGACGGTAACGAAGACAGGAGCCGGATGGGCATGCCAGCCGCTGTAGCCTCCGGACTGGACGGTCAAGCGATCCGCACCGATGTCGGTGCTGGATAGCGTCTTGAGGATCATCCCCCATTTGTCGGTCTTGTCATTCGAAGTGTTGACGGTGAGCGTGCCGAAAGTCCCATTGACGATGGGAGAAGGCGCGAAGCCCGATCCCGGCGTCGCCGATGCCGGTGCGGAGACGATCGAGGATGCAATCAGCATCGCGGAAACCGGTATGAAACGAAGGATGCGGTTCATTTGCTTTCTCCATACTTGATGTGGCCGATTTCAATCGGATTTGGTGATCAAGGATGCTGCTGAACTCCCCAGCACCCGGCCTTCACGGGGCAAAGCGATCCCTCCGGTTTGAGGCGCCTAGACGACGCCAGACCTTGCAGTCTTGCTGCGCCGGACCGGGACAGACGATGGAGGAAAGCTGATTTATTCCTGATTTTTGCTAATCTGCGGCTAGAGGGGGCGTTTCATGGATCGTCCGGCCGCCTGGCGAACCATTGCTGTAGACCTTGAGGCCGAACGCCCTTTCCGCGTCGGCAACGCGACCGTCGACCCCCTCTCCCGCGAGGCAGAATTTCCCGGCGGGCGTGAGCGGATCCAGCCCCAACACCTGAAGGTCCTGATAGCGCTCGTCCGTCAGACCGGTGATGTCGTGACCCGCTCGACTTTGATCGATTCCTGCTGGGGAGGGCGGATCGTCGGCGAGGACGTCATCAACCGCTCGATCTCCATCTTGCGCGATTTCGCAGAACGAGTTGGCGGCTTTTCGATCGAGACGGTGCCAAAGGCCGGTTATCGCTTGCTCGAGGAAGGAGCGAAAGGCTCGTCGGCAAGGCACCCACTGCGTTGGACGCTCTTCGCCGCTTTGCTGATCGCCATCGCGGTCGGGTTCTGGCTTGCTCCTCGATTGCTGGGCGGCCCAGATTCAAGGCCGCCCCTGGTGGCTCTGAAGCCTCTGACCTCCAGCGGAGACCCCGGCACTCGCGAACTTGCAGCAGCGACCGGCGACGCCCTCTCGCACATGATGGTCGCGGCTAGCTTTCACGGCAAACTCGCATGGCCGGCTACCTCAAAGGATGAAGCAAAGGCCGACCTCGTCCTGTCCGGAGACGTAAGACGCAACGGAAATACGTATTCTGCCCTGATGCAGCTCCGGGACCGACGAACCGGCACGTTGCTGTTTTCACAGCTTTATGAGGCCCTGTCGCAGACGCCGGACCCCTGCCGGAACAGATCGGGGCCCAGATCACCAGCAATCTGACGGGCGTTCTCGCATTGATGGTCCTCGACAGGAGCCACTCCAGATCTCCCGAGCTCGCCGCCGAGAAGCTGAAGACCATTGCCGTGACGGTGACCGATGACGATCCCCTGATCAGCTATAAGATTTCCAACCGGATCGGCGCCAGCCATCCGGACTGGTTGCTGGCCCAGCTCGGCGTCGCATACGACACGGCCTTCGCCCTCAGTTCTCTGCCAAAGGCGGAGCGACAAGAAGCCGTCCAGAAGGCCCGAGTTGCCGCCGATAAGGCGCTTCGGATGGCGCCCGATTTCGGCGACACCTACGCACCGTGGTGCCTCCTCCACCCGTCGACCTATTCCCGCGAGTGCGAGGATCGCCTTCGCGCGGGCATGGAGGCCGATCCGGATGCGCCATTCACGCCGGTCTTCCTGAGCTCACTCTTGTACAAAGTCGGAAGGTTCGAGGAATCGTCCCAGTTCGCTCGGACCGGACTGGCCGGGATCCCTTCCATCCCCACAAGCTACGGCGGGTCATACGCACTTCGATCCTGCTCGGGGAAAAGGAAGAAGCGGAGCAACTGTTCGCGCAGGCAGTTCGGTGGTGGCCCAAGCATCCGGGTCTCCACTGGGATCGTCTCTTTGCTTACGCACTCACCGGCGATTTCGACGGCGCGGCGAAAGCGATTGGGCAATTGCCGTCGGGCGTATTGGACCGGGCGCGATCCCAGATTGCGGCTATGTTGTCCGCGTTCAACGCGCGTGATCTGGTCCGCCTGAGAGCAGTCTGCCTGGACCCCAAGGCCGACTTCCTCGCTAGGAACTACTGCCTGACAGCCCTGCATCGTCTCAATGATCACGACAGCGCGCTTCAGGTGGCTGACCATCTCTTCCCGCGCGTCGTCGGAGCCACGCCAAAAGAAGACGAAGCAATTTGGCTCGACGATCCTTCGGGAGGCCTAGAGCCTATGCTTTCCGCTCCGACGGCCGCATGGCTAAGATTAGACCCCAAGTTCCTGGTTTTCGCAGAGAGGACTGGAGCAATCCGCTATTGGCGAGCCGATCGGCTTCCCGATTTCTGCAGAAAGCGCCCCGAGCCGATCTGCAGCACACTGATAAAGTTCGGTCGGCGGTCTTAAGACAGCCGCGGTTTCCCTTTCGGCGGCTTGCGTGGACGCGATGGACCGCCACCCGGCCCACCGGGACCGCGCGGGCCCTTGCTCGGCCCATCCCCCTCCGGTCGTGGCGGACCGCGCCTCCCTGGCCATGGCGGACCGTGCGACGATCATTGGGCACCCTGCGATCCCGCTCCGGAACGCGATCCATCGGTCGCTGCGCCTGCATCTGCTGGCGCGGTCCGACCGCATAGCCTTCTTTCAGGAGCTGCGTGAACGCAGAGCGCGTGCTGTTCACGATGGCGTCCTGAAGCGCCTTCGGCAGGTCGGCGAATGTCACGTTCGGATGAATCGCCTGGACGTCGCGCAATAGCTGGTTGGGAAGGCCGCCGGAGGCCGATTTCAGCGCGGCGACAGCATCGAGCACGGCCGAAAAGACGATCGACTGCATCACATCGTTGGCGGCTCTTTGCATTTGTCTCTACTCGCGGCTGGTGGACTTGCCCTCTGCCCGTCCCTAATTGCCGCTGCAAGTCATGACACGCACCTTTCACAAGATGCACGGGCTCGGAAACGACTTCGTAATCTTCGACGCGCGCGAAGAGCCACTCGCGATGGACGAGCCGCTTGCCCGCGCAGTCTCGGATCGCAAGACGGGTATCGGCTGCGACCAATTGGTCGTCCTTGAGAAGTCGACTGTCGCCGATTTGCGAATGCGGATCTGGAACCATGACGGGATCGAGGTCGAGAGCTGCGGCAACGCCTCGCGCTGCGTAGTCGCGCTAACTCACGCCAAGACGATTGAGACTGGCGGCGGCCTCGTCAGGGGTGAGGAAGACGGCAGCGATATCGAGGTATCGCTGGGCGAACCTCATTTCGAATGGGACCAAGTACCGGTCACCTACGCCATACCGACCAACCCGATGCCGATGGCGTGGGGTGAGCTTCACAATCCGGTGGCGCTCAGCGTCGGCAACCCGCACGTCGTCTTCTTCGTCGACAATGCCGACAGCATCGACCTCGACGAGCTCGGCCCGCGGATCGAACACGACCCGGTGTTCCCCGACCGGATCAACGTGAACGTCGCCGAGGTCCATCCCGACGGCATCCGCCTTCGGACCTGGGAGCGCGGCGCCGGCATTACCCGAGCCTGTGGCACCGGCGCCAGCGCAACGGCGGTCGCTGCAATCCTGACAAAGCGCGTTCAGTCGCCGGTGAAAGTCACCATGCGAGGCGGATCCCTGACGATTGCCTGGGCGCCGGGCGAGCCGATCCGCATGCGTGGCAGTGCAACCTACGTCTTCAAGGGCGAAATCGAGCTGGAGGCGCTTGCGTGAGCGTCGAGACGATTACGCTCGGGTGCCGGCTGAACTTTGCTGAAAGCGAAACCATCCGCCGGTTGGCAACGACCAATGAGGATTGGATCGTTGTAAACAGCTGCGCCGTCACGAATGAGGCGGTGCGGCAAACCCGGCAGGCGATCCGGCACACACGCCGCCAGCGACCGGATACCCGTATTCTCGTAACGGGGTGCGCGGCAGAGCTCGATCCGGCGACGTTTGCGGATATGCCGGAAGTCGACCGTGTCGTCGGAAACGACAATAAGATCGGTAGCTTACAGCTCGATGCCAGCAGGGCGTCGCAAATCGTTCCGGCCGGATTCCTGGGCCATGTCCGTAGCTTCGTCGCCGTGCAAAATGGCTGCGATCACCGCTGCACCTTCTGCTCGATCTGGCAGGCGCGTGGTCCGAGCAGGTCCCTTCCCTTCGCAGCAATCCGCGAGGCGATTGAACGAGAACTCGATCGCGGGGCGAAGGAAATTGCCCTCACGGGCGTCGATATCACCAGCTACGACCACGGCGGGATGAACCTAGGGAAGTTGTGCCAGCAACTCCTGAAGTCGATCCCTGCCCTCGCCCGCCTGCGGCTCTCATCGCTCGACAGTATCGAGATAGACGACGCTTTGTTCGAGCTGGTCGGGGGCGAGCCACGCTTGATGCCGCACTTCCATCTCTCGCTGCAGGCCGGCGACGACATGATCCTGAAGCGGATGAAGCGGCGCCACAGCCGCGCCGAGGCGGTCCGGACGGTCGAGCGCATCAAGGATGTCCGGCCGGACGCTACCATAGGAGCCGATTTGATCGCCGGCTTCCCAACCGAAACCGAGGAAATGGCCCTGAACAGTCTGAAATTACTTGAGGATTGCGACGTCGTTGCCGCCCACATCTTTCCCTTCTCGCCAAGGCCCGAAACTCCGGCCGACCGCATGCCCCAGCTTTCGCGGGAACTCGTAAAGGCCCGTGCTGCCCGGCTGCGACAGGCTGCCGCTCAACGGAGGACTCGCTGGCTCGGCGGCCTCGTTGGCTCCAACCAGCAAGTGCTCATCGAGAACAACAGCAAGGGCCATAGCGACGGCTTTGCCCCGGTCCGCATTGAAGGCACCTCGCGCGGCGACACCGGCACCGCGCGCATTGTCCGCAGCGACGGCGATCACCTGACGGCGGTGTGGGCATGAGTTGGCTCGACCGCTTGCGTGGCGGGTTTGCAAAGACAGCGGATCGTGTCGCGGAAAACCTGACCGGCCTGACCAGCCGTGCGGCACTGGATACGGCGACTCTCGACGACATCGAAGAAGCGCTGATCGCTTCGGACCTGGGTCCGGAAGCATCCCATCGCATCCGCGAAGCCATCGCCCGCCAGAAGTTCGAGCGCCTCGACGAACGGGGTCTTCGATCGATCCTCGCCGATGAGATCGAGAAGATCCTCACTCCCGTGGCCAAGCCTCTACAGGTGTGGGGCTTTCCGCGGCCGCATGTCATTCTGGTGATCGGGGTCAATGGCTCCGGCAAGACGACGACGATCGGCAAGCTGGCACATTGGCTGAAGGAGCAGGATTACGGCGTCCTGCTCGCTGCTGGTGACACTTTCCGCGCCGCTGCCATCGAACAGCTCAAGATCTGGGGCGACCGCATCGGCGCACCCGTCATTACGGGTAAGGAAGGCGGCGACGCGGCGGGCATCGTGTTCGATGGCGTGAAGCAGGCAACTGCAACGGGGATCGACGTGCTGGTCGTCGACACCGCTGGCCGCCTCCAGAACAAATCGCACCTGATGGAGGAACTGTCCAAGATCCGCCGCGTGCTCGGTCGCCTCAATCCCGAAGCGCCCCATGACATCTTGCTCGTGCTGGACGCGACGACCGGTCAGAACGCGCTTGCGCAGGTGGAGGTGTTCCGCGAGAGCGCCGGGGTGACCGGGCTCATCATGACCAAGCTGGACGGCACCGCGCGCGGCGGCGTGCTGGTAGCCGCTGCCGAGAAGTTCGGGCTTCCGATCCATGCGATTGGCGTCGGCGAGACGGCCGACGACCTGCGCCCGTTCGATCCGCGGGCGGTTGCGCGGGCCATTGCAGGACTGCCACCCGAATGAGCGAACCTGCACGCAAGGGATCGTCATGGACGATGCTGCTCGATTACGGGCCGCTCCTCGTCTTCTTCATCGCCTACAAGGTGGCTGGGTCCGGTTTGCAGGGGTCGCTGGTCGCGACCCTCGCCTTCATGGTCGCCGTGATCATCTCGATCGCCATCGGGCTCGCGGTGGTGAAGCGCGTGTCGCCGATGGTCTGGATCTCAACCATCCTGATCCTGGGATTTGGAGCGATCACGCTCTACTTGCGCGATCCGAAGTTCATCCAGATGAAGCCGACCGTTATCTACATCGGTTTCGCGGTGTTGCTCGGTGGCGGTCTTCTTCGCGGGAAGCCCCTTCTCAAATGGCTGTTCGGCCCCGTCTTTCCGGGCCTCACCCAGGAGGGCTGGATGAAGCTCAGCCGCAACTGGGCTCTCTTCTTCGTGGCTCTGGCCATCGCGAACGAGATCATGCGCGCGACCCTTGACTTCGACACCTGGCTGACAGTCAAGGTCTGGGGCGTCACGATCGTCTCGCTGGTCTTCGCTATCGCCAATATGCCAATGCTTCTTCGGCACGGGCTGGATCCTGAGAGCAAGGGCGAAGTGATCACGGACACGCCGGTAGAATGACCGATCCAATCCTATCCATTCGCGGCCTGACAAAAGTCTACGGCAGCGGTACCGAGGCGCTGAAGCCGATCAATCTCGATATCAGGCGCGGCGAGATATTCGCTCTTCTGGGGCCGAACGGCGCCGGCAAGACGACGATGATCAGCATCATCTGCGGTATCGTGAAACCGACCGCGGGCGAAGTGCTGATCGACGGCAAGGACTGGCAGCGCAACTATCGCGAAGCGCGCAAGCGGATCGGTCTCGTCCCCCAGGAACTCACGATGGACGTATTCGAGCCGCTGATAAGCACCGTCAGCTTCAGCCGCGAGCTGTTCGGCCGCCGTCCCGACCCGAAGCGGATCGAAGAGATTCTCCGCGAGCTGTCGTTGTGGGACAAGAGGAAGACGATCCTAAAGGAATTGTCGGGCGGGATGAAGCGCCGCGTCATGATCGCCAAGGCCCTCGCCCACGATCCGGACATCCTGTTCCTCGACGAGCCCACCGCCGGTGTGGACGTCGAGCTTCGCCGCGACATGTGGAACATGGTCCGCCGCCTTCGGGAGGACGGCACGACAATCATCCTGACGACGCACTACATCGAGGAAGCAGAGGAAATGGCCGACCGGGTGGGCGTCATCAACAAGGGCGAGCTCATCCTTGTCGAAGAGAAGAACGAGCTGATGAAGAAGCTCGGCCGCAAGGTGCTGCACCTGCAACTTACCGAGCGACTGGACGCGGTGCCGCCTGCACTTGGCGAGTGGAACCTGAAGCTGAGCGCCGACGGCGGGATGTTGACATACGAATTCGACGCCAAGGCTGAGCGAACCGGCATTCCCTCGCTTTTGACCGCGATGCGAGACGCCGGCATCGGCTTCAAGGACCTTGATACGCACCAGTCCAGCCTGGAAGACATTTTCGTGGGCCTGATCAACCACAAGAGGGCCGCGGCATGAATCTCCATGGCATCTGGGCCATCTACAAGTTCGAGATGCACCGTTTCCGCCGGACGCTGTGGACCGGGCTGGCGGTGCCGGTCATTACGACTTCGCTCTATTTCGTCGTGTTCGGGTCGGCGATCGGTTCCCGGATGCGCGAGATCAATGGAATCGACTACGGCAGCTTCATCGTCCCGGGATTGATGATGCTGTCGTTGTTCAATGAAAGCATATTCAATTCGAGCTTCGGCATCCACATGCCGCGCTTCACCGGTACCATCTACGAGATCCTTTCGGCGCCGCTGAGCGCTCTAGAGACAGTACTGGGCTATGTCGGTGCGGCCGCGAGCAAGGCGATTATCGTCGCTTTGGTGATCTTCGTGACCGCCCATCTGTTCGTCGACGTGCAGGTCAAACACCCCATCCTGATGCTTCTCTACCTTCTGCTGGTGGCGGGGACCTTTTGCCTGTTCGGCTTCATCGTCGGCGTCTGGGCCAAGGGCTTCGAGCAGCTCCAGATCATCCCCTTGCTGGTGGTTACGCCCCTCACCTTCCTCGGAGGTGCTTTTTATTCGATCGACATGCTGGGCCAGCCATGGCGGAGCATCACCCTGTTCAATCCGGTCGTTTATCTAATCAACGGTTTCAGGTGGACCTTCTTCGGAACTGCTGACGTGTCGTTCGAAGCGGCACTGACAGCTACGTTTGCGTTCTTCCTCGTCTGCGCGAGCGTGATCTGGTGGATATTCCGAACCGGCTATCGACTTAAGCAATAGGCGAAGGCACACTGCCTTCCGGGCACTACCGGGGGTAATCATGCAGCAATTTGTGAGGCTTATCGGCTGGGCATACGCCCTGCTGTTCGTGGGCGTCACCGCCCTGGGCTACATGCCGCCACTGATGGACATGAACGGCTATCTTTTCGGACTGTTCAAGCTCCAGTGGTGGGACGATGCGCTCCACCTCGGCTCAGGTATTTGGGCAGCGATCGCAGCCTGGAAATCCTACGGCGCGACCCGCACCTATTTCCGCATCTTCGGCCCACTCTATTTCCTTGACGGGGTCTGCGGACTGCTGACTGGCATGGGCTATCTCGACCTCGGCATCATCCTTCACGGGCCTGCAAACATCCCGCTGGAGACCCGCATCGCGGCCAACTTGCCGCATATCGCAATCGGCGGCTTCGCGATCATCGTCGGCTACCTCATCGCGCGTCGCCGCAGCGCCGGTGAGCCCGCGACCGCGTGAAGCGCCGCTGGAAAGTCCTGCTGGGCATTGCCGGCGGGTTGGCAGCGCTCGCGGCGATTCCGATTCTCTACATAGAAATCGGCTGCTCAGGCGAGGCCAAAGCCGACGGTTACAAACCGCTCGTAAGGGACAAGGCATGGCAACGCGAGGAAGCGCGAACCTGGCTGACCTATCCCGAATGGCACATCGTCTATTCGGCGGAGAGCTTCGCCCGCTTCCTCGAGCGCAATCCGCCCAGCGGCTATTCCTACCTGCGTGACATCCGCGGCTTCTGGTCGAGCTATTGCGCGGTCAATCGCGCTTCAGCAGCAAGCGGAGGAGCAGACGGCGGCACGCGGGTCATGCTCTACACGATCGGTCTCAGCTTCTCGGCCGAGCTTCTGGTCAAAGGCTTCTACGAGAACACGGTCGGGCGGGTTTCCGAATGGATCGGGGCTGGGACAGCGCCGACGATCGCTACGCGACCAAAATACAGCGGCGGTACGGCGCATTCATGCACGAAACGCCCTGGTATGAATTTCCGTTCGGGCGCGCCCTCTCGGGACTGTGGAGCACCACCGAACCGAAGCACAAGGTCCGTCACTGGGAACGGCGTCTCGCGCTCAGCGGCGAATATGGCGTGAAGGCCGGATATGCGTCGCTGATCGGATGGGCGTCCGGCGCCAGCCTGGGCCCTGACGAGCGGACGCTCCGCTTCGTTGCCAAGGGAAATCCGGAGCAGATTGAGCGCGTGGACGGGCGACTTAAGCCCGTTGGCAAGGTCGGCGCCGGCGATGCTTTGGTTGAAGCACCCCGCTACGCTCAGTTCAGCGACTTGCTGACAAAGCTGTCGCAAAGCCCCGTTCAGCTGGTTGAGATCAGCGGAAACGACGACATCTTCGTCACCGCGCTCGTTCCGATCAAAGCCAATCCCGTGACCGGTGCGACCAAATTGATGGCAATGCCCTTACCCGACCGGCCCGGTTGGCAGCGCATCGGCCTATCGACCAAGGTTCCTGCCCTGCTTCCGCTCTTTCGCTCCATCCGTTCGTCGGGCGGCGAGATCGAGCACGTCTACGACTATTGAGCGTCAGCTAAAGGCCGGCGCGTAGCGTTCGTACCAGGTGTTGCTAAAGCGATTTTCCGGGTCCCACTTCCGCTTGGCGGCGAAGAACTCGCGGATTTCCGGATAGGAATCGACAAGCTGCTGTGGACCGTAGTGAAGCTGGTAGGGCAGGAAGAAGCGCCCGCCCTTGGCGTGGGCCAGGTCGATCAGGTCGCTCGTCAGTCTGGCCATCTTCGCGTTGCCGTCCGCGTCGGTTCGCTGGTTGAAATAGAGCACAACCGAGTAGGCGGGCTCCGGCGCGTAGCTGAGCCTGTTCGCTTCCTTTCCGACGACCCTGACCGAAACGTTGAGCAGGTTCGCGTCATGCGTTCGGACGATGTTCCTCAGGCCGACGACGAATGGCAGCAATTGCTCGCGGGGACGAAATATTCCTGAAGGATGTCGGTGTCATTCTTCATCGCGTTGCGGAGGTACGGGACGCTGTCGTGCATCGGGTCGTTGCGGGATACGAGGCAGGCCTCGCCGTCTTTCATCGCCTGAGCGCGGGTGACGGTGCAGGCCTCGAACCGGTGTTCGAGATTCTTCTCCGCCCACCATTTGAAGCTTCGAAACGCCGTCGAGCGCTTCGCAAGATTGACCGTCAGACGGCGCATTTTCACTGAGCCGACGTCCTTCAGCGGCGCCCGCTCGGCACCCCCCTCGTCGGTCTTGCGATAGGTGTAGATCAGCGCCTCATCGAGGAGTGACCCGGGCGCCGTCGAGATATGCGTGTACATCAGGCCAATTGACGGATCAGCGATGATCTTCGCCAGCTTTGCCGGCAGATCCCTCGTGGCGATGAGCTCGCGCTCAGACCAGTAGATGGAGTTCGGAACGACCTCCAGCTCGGCTGAAAGGATGATCCCGAACAGGCCATATCCGCCGACGATAAGGTCGAAGAGTGCCGGATTCTGTTCGCGCGAGACAGTTTCAATCCGGTCGTCGGCCAGCAATACCCTCAACGATCGGATGGAATTCCGGACCGCGCCGGCCTGATGATCCATTCCATGGGCATTGACCGAGATTGAACCGCCAACCGTGAAGATGTCCGTGGATTGCATCGCCTTGACCGCGAACCGCGGATGGATGGCGTTCTGAATGTCATGCCAGGTCGCACCCGCACCGACGACGACTGTCAATTTTTCCGGGTCGAGCCGGATGCTGTTCATGTGCCGCATGTCGAGCATCACGCCGCCCGGCGGAAGGCGTGCCCCCCATGCTGTGCCGGACGCCCGCTGGTGAAATCGAGAGGCCTGTGGCCTTCGCGTAGGCCAGCGCCTGCTGAACCTCCTTCTCGCTCCGAGGAGCGACGATCCCGGCGACCGCCGTCCTGCTGAGGCAGCTGGCGTCGTTGACGGTTCCGCCCTTCTGCTCCCAGCGAGGCTCCTGAACCTGCTGATCGGCAGAAACGGCGTGTGACGCCTGCACCGGCGGAAGGATGCTCCCGCAATCCTTTTCGCCTTCAGGCTCTGCGGCTAGCGGCTGTAAGGCAGCCGCAGCGCCGGCTGCGGTTACGGCGGCGACAGACGCGCCTATTACCAGCGTACGTCGCCTCATGCCTCGTATCCCCCCATACCGGCACAGGTATGGAGGGGCGTAAAGGGCTCCGCAAGAAGCGTGGCGGTTAGGTCGTCAGTTCAGGCTGCTTCGAGGTTGACGCTTCCTGGTTGGCACGGTCGGCGCCCTTCCCATCGAGGTTCTGGGCAACGAAATCCCAGTTCACGATGTTCGAAAGGACCGAGGTCACGAACTTCGGCCGCTCATTGCGATAGTCGATGTAATAGGCGTGTTCCCACACATCGAGCGTGAAGAGCGGCACCATTCCGTCGTGCACCAATGGAGTGTCCGCATCGTGCAGCGACGTGATCTTGAGTTGATCGCGGTCGAGCAGGAGCCACGCCCAGCCGTTCGAGAAGTGATTCACGGCCTCGTCGCCGAGCTTCTGGAGCATGGGTTCGATGCCGCCGAACCCGTCGTTGATCAGCTGCGCGAGCTTGCCGCTCGGCTGCTGCTTGTCGGGGCTAAGGCATTGCCAGAAGAAGCTATGGTTCCAGAGCTGGGCGCTGTTGTTGAAGAGCTTCTTGTCGCCGCTGGTGCCCGCCTTGCGCACCACGTCGACCAGCGAGGCGCCGGAGAGGTCGCCTTTCCCCTCGATCATCTCGTTGGTCTTCTTGACGTAGGTCGCGTGGTGCTTGCCGTGGTGGAACTCGAGTGTCTCGGCCGACATGTGCGGCGCAAGCGCGTCCTTCGAAAAGGGCAGATCGGGAAGCTGAAAAGCCATGGCGGTCATTCTCCTTCGGGTGTTGCCCGAACAACGTTGAGCGAGCCCAGTCGCTCCGCTGTTCATCGCAGATGTTGCGATTTGATGTTTCGGGCCGTAAGTAGTTCCCCAGCGCCGCTCAAGCGGTGGACTGGGGGAGAGACATGGGAAAGTTTTTTGAAAACCTGAATGGCGTCCTGATCGCGGGACTCGTGCTGGCGATCCTGATCGCGGTGTTCCCGGACAGCGGTTACGGAAACTCGGTCGGTGCAGGCAATCTCTGGCTGGGCTTGTTCCAGTGGCTGCACGTATTCTTCGGCATCACCTGGATCGGCCTGCTCTACTACTTCAACTTCGTGCAGATCCCGACCATGCCGTCGGTCCCGGCCGAGCTGAAGCCAGGCGTGTCGAAATACATCGCGCCGAAGGCTCTGTTCTACTTCCGCTGGGGCGCCGCCTTCACCGTCCTGACAGGACTAATCGTCGCCTACCTGTACGGCGAGGAGAAAGCGCTTCTGCTCAACGATCCGTCCAACCGGCTGATCGGCATCGGCATGTGGCTCGCGCTGATCATGGCCTTCAACGTCTGGTTCGTGATCTGGCCGAACCAGAAGCGCGCGCTGGGAATCGTGGAAGCTGACGATGCAAGCAAGGCCAAGTCAGCGCGCACGGCGATGATCTTCTCCAGGATCAACACATTGCTGTCGATCCCGATGCTGCTGGCGATGACCAACCAGCACTAGGAATGGGCGAGCCGCTTAGCGGCGGCTCACCTTGTACCGTGCCAGGTCACGCCGCGGGGCATCCCACTTCGGCTTGAGCGAAGTCGCCTGCTGGAGGTCCGTGTAGGCGGCCTTCAAGTTGCCGACGTCCTCATTGGCAAGAGCTCGGCCGTAATAGGCCACTTCCGGCAGTTCCGTACGGAGCTCGATGGCTTTGGAGAACAGCGGCACCGCTTCCGCGCTCTTTTCGTTCCGAAGCTGCAGGATCGCCATGTTCAGATATGGCTCCGACCGGTTCGGATCCATCGCCATTGCCGTGCTGAAGTCGGAATAGGCGCGACTATAATCGTCGCGCAGCATCAGCAGGATGCCGCGGTTCACATGGGTCGCCAGCTCATCCTGAGGCGAAAGCGCTTCTTCCGAGAATGCGCTGTCGCATGTGTTGAGCGACTCCAGAGTCGTATTGTGCTGCTCGGCAGCCTTGAAGCAGCCCTGAGCGTAGCTGCCTCCGATGACCATTACGCCTGCATATGCTGGGAGTGCCGCGGTCAGAGCCGCGGTGCTGACAGCAAGGACCAGTGCTTTCATAAAAGCCTCCTCACTTGCTCTTGCAGGATACGCCAATCTGCGGCGGTTTTCAGCGCTGAATCGACGAACGGACGAACGTCAGGCGGTGTCGGTTTCCAGCAGCTTGTGGCGCTTCAGAGCGTGGCGAAGCTGGTCGTAGCTGAGATTGAGCGCGGTCGCGGTTGCGCGCTGGTTGAATCGGTTCGCCGCGAGCGCGTTCTGGAGAAGCGCTCGCTCATAGTCTGAAACCGCCGCACGGAAGTCGCTGGTCGATGTCGGAGGAGCGACCGGGGACGCGGCCTCCGATGCTTCGATCTCGGACTCCGGCTCGACCTGCGCGCGAGGCTGCGAAGTCGTTGCCTGCGGCGCCCAGGGCGAATGGAACGGGTCGAACTGGATGGCCTCGACCGGCCGTTCCGGATCCTCCCATCGGTAGACAGCACGTTCCACTACGTTCTTGAGTTCGCGAATATTTCCGGGCCAGGAATAGCCCTCGAGCTCTCCAACCGCGGTCGTGGAGAAACCGGGCCAGTTCGGCCAGTCCAGCTCGACGGCCATGCGGCGACCGAAATGATCGGCCAGCAATGGAATGTCGCCGGTCCGCGCACGAAGCGGGGGCAAGGTTACGACCTCAAAGGACAGCCGGTCGAGCAGGTCGGCGCGGAACCTGCCCTTCTCGACCTCGGCTGGAAGACTAGCATTGGTCGCCGCGACGATGCGGACGTCTACGTCGATCGGCTTGGACGCGCCAATCCGGGTGATTTCGCCATATTCCACCGCGCGGAGGAGACGATCCTGCGCCGGCATCGAAAGCGTACCAAGCTCATCGAGGAACAAGGTCCCGCCATCCGCTTCCTCAAAGCGGCCGTGCCGGGTCTTCGACGCACCGGTGAAGCTTCCGGCTTCGTGTCCGAACAACTCCGCCTCGATCAGGGTTTCGGGAAGCGCGGCGCAGTTCATCACGATCAGAGGCGCGGCCCAGCGGCCGGACAAATGGTGCAGACGTTCTGCGATCAATTCCTTGCCGGTGCCGCGTTCGCCGATCACAAGGACAGGGCGATTGAGCGGCGCCGCGCGGCTCGCGCGCTCGACCGCGTCGAGAAAGGCGAGGCTTTGCCCGACGAATTGATTTGTCCGCTCCATTGCACTGACAGTTGGTGTCAGACCCCATCTGTTGGCAAGATATTTCGACAGAATTTTTGGCGGATTTCGGTTGTTTTGGCGGACTTTTGAGAATTCCGTTAAAGTGGCACGAACCTTGTATAGAATTTAGGCATACAGGCCTGATTACGATTGCGGAGTACGAAATGGGTATCTTCTCTCGAACGAGGGACATCTTCGCGGCGAACATGACGGAGCTCCTCGACCGGTCAGAAGACCCGGCGAAGATGATCCGCATGATCATTCTCGAGATGGAAGAGACGTTGGTGGAAGTGCGGGCTAGCGCCGCGCGCTCGATTGCCGACGGGAAGGAAATGCGCCGGGCGCTCAAGCGCCTCGAAGATCTTCAATCGAGCTGGACCGAGAAGGCCGAGCTCGCGCTGAGCAAGGACCGAGAGGACCTGGCCAAGGCGGCGCTAATAGAGCGCCAAAAGGCCACCGACATGGCCGAGGGCCTTCGCGCCGAGATCGACCAGATCGACGAGACGCTGAAGACCTACGAAGCCGATATCTCCAAACTGCAGGGCAAGCTGCGCGAGGCTCGCGCCCGCCAGAATGCTATTGCGGCGCGGCTGGAAAGCGCGGTCACTCGCGCGAAGGCTCGCGAGATCCTTCACGGAGGGCGTACCGAAGACGCCTTCTCCAAGTTCGATGTTCTGGAGCGCCGCGCCGACTTTGCCGAAGGGCGTGCGGACGCGCTCGGAATGACCGGGCCGAAGAGCCTCGAAGAAGAGATTGCAGAGCTGCAGGCGTCCGAAAAGGTCGACGCCGAACTGGAAGCCATGAAGGCCGCGCTGAAGCGCAAAGGGGATTAGAATATGGAGGACGTGCTTATTCCTGTACTGGTCGTCGGAATCCTTTTCCTGGGACTGCCGTGGCTGGTGTTTCACTACGTCACGAAGTGGAAGCAGACGGCGACCATCACCGGCGCCGACGAAAAATTGCTTGACGAGTTGTATGATCTCGCCCGCAGGCTCGACGATCGCCTCTGCTCGATCGAGCGCATCATGACCGCCGAAAATCCGAACTGGAGGCAGCAGTGCCTGCCCGACGCCACGGACCGCATCGCCGAAGAGCTGAGCGAAGTTCGCAGCCGCGGCCGCTCGCGCGTCCGGACCGGAGAATGACCATGGCCTATCAGCCACCCAGCCGCACCCGCTTCTACCGGGACAAGCGCAACGGCAAGATCATGGGGATCTGCGCCGGACTCGCGGACTACACTGGTTTCGACGTGACCCTCGTCCGGATCACGATGATCGCGGCAGTGTTCCTGAGCAGCGGCTCCATCCTCCCGGTCTATTTCATCGCCGGATGGGTCGCGCCCGACAGGCCGCGCGAGCTTGAGGGGACGGACACGGAGACGCGCGAGTTCTGGCAGTCGGTTCGCCGGTCCCCAACCCGAACCGCTCGGGACATTCGGTTGCGGCTGAAAGACATCGATCGCCGGCTCGGTGATGTCGAGAGCTATGTGACGACCGAGAACCGCTCCCTCGCCCGCGAGATCGAGCAGCTTCGATAACAATTCCAAGCGGAGGGTGAGTCCATGAACTTTGCGCCCCTGATCCCGATTGCCGGCATAACGGCCGGCGTCGCCATCATGTGGATCTGCTATAAGGTCATGGAGCTTCGTGTGATCGGGCGGAAAGCTCTGGAAGAGGCCGCTCGAGAATCCGCAGAGAAGAAGAAGCTCGAAGCGAGGCTTGCGGTGCTCGAACGGATCGTCACCGATCGCGGAATCCAGACAGCCGAGCAGATCGACGCGCTTCTTGAGCGACAACCGACCCGCATCGAATCCTGACCATGTTCTGGATGCTCATCTTCTCGCTCGCGTTGGCCTTCATCGTTGCCGGCGTGGTCCTGAACCTGCTGAAGGTACAGGCCGGCTTCACGGCACCGGACCAGGCCGAGCGACTGTCCGAACGAGAGATGGATGCGATCCGGGCAGAAAACGTTGAGCTGAAACATCGCATTGCCGAACTGACCGAGCGCCTGACCGTCCTCGAGCGGATCGCGACAGATCCGGCCGAACGCGTCTCCCGTGAGATCGAAGAACTACGCTGAGGATATTGAGCCATGGATTCCGAAGTTCTGAGCCTTCTTGCAAACCTGTTCCCGATGATCGCGGTGATCGTGGCAGTCAGCGTCGGAGGCTGGGTGTTCACCACCTGGCTGAGAATCAAGAACGGCTATCCGCTGGAAACGTCCTGGGGAACGCCGCTGCATCCCTCGAACAGCCGCGAGCATGCTGAGCGCATCAAGTTGCTCACGAGTGAAAACGCCCAGCTTCGGGCCGAGCTCGGGTCCATCAAGGATCGGCTGGAGACGGTCGAGCGGATCGTGACCGACCAGCCGCATCGCCTCGCCCGCGAAATCGACGCGCTGGCGATCGACAAGGGGGGTAACGCCTGATGGGACCGGGAGAAGTCATAAGCCTTCTGATCGTCGTCCTCATTCCGACGATTTTCCTGTCTTACATGGCACGGCGCTTCTTCACGTTCCGTGAGAAGCAGCTCGATGCCCAAACCAGCCTTGCAGCCGAGAAGGCGGCCCAATATGCCGCGAACAACGCCGAGCTGGAGGCGCGACTCCGCGTGCTGGAGCAGATAGTCACGGATGGCGGCCTGCAAACGGCCGCGCAGATCGAAGCTCTTCGCGAGAAGCCTCGGCTGGAACATGGAGACAAGGCTCAATGAACCCCTTCGAAATGGTCGCGGTCATCGTGGTTGCAGTGATGATCGCCTCGGTTCTGAGAGCGAAATACGGTCATGCGCAACGTGGCGAGGCGCAAATCGATCCACGCGAGCACGCCGAGAATTTGCGGCTGCGCGACGAGGTGAAGGACCTAAAGGAGCGCATCCAGGTGCTCGAGCGGATCACGATCGAGAAGGAAAACACCCTCTCGAAGCAGATCGAAGAGCTTCGCGACCGCTAGAAGGCGGGTCGACCGGCTGCTAGGCGGGCGTGGTGACCGGCCTGCCCTCACTCCAAGACATCCTTGACGAGTATGAACTGCTCGAAGGCGAGGATCGTTACCGGTTGCTCATCGATCTCGGGCGCGAGCTTGACCCGATGCCTGAGGCGTTGAAGACCGACGCGACCAAGGTCCGCGGATGCTCTGCTTCGGTCTGGGTCTACCCGACGACCACGGAAAACGGGCGGTTGCATTTCCTTGCGGACAGCAATGCCGCGATCACCAAGGGCATTGTCGCGCTGATTCTCTCGGCTGTGCAGGACAAGCCAGCCGAGGAAGTGGCTGCGATGGATGTCACCGAAGCCCTGGCGCCGTTCGAGCTTCGCAAGCATCTGAGCGCGAACCGCACTCAGGGCGTCCCAAACATGATCGCGCTGATCCGGGAAACCGCCCAGCGGCTCGCCGCATGAGCGATACTGCGAAGACCGCGAGCTTCGATCCCGAGCGCTTTTTCGAACTGGCTCGCCGGGTCGGGCACGGCATGGCCCTGGGGCTCGAGTATCGCGCCTCCGGCGACAACTGGATGGAGCTTTGCCTCCCATGGCGCGAAGAGCTGGTGGGAGTGCCCGAGACAGGGGTGCTCGCGTCAGGCGCCATCGTCAGCCTCATCGATACGGCCAGCGGCGGCTCGGTCTGGATGACCCTCGGCCACTTCGTCCCGATCGTCACGCTGGATCTCAGGCTCGACTACATGCGCCCAGCCTTGAAGGGTGAAACCGTCATCGCGCGCTGCGAATGCGTGAAGCTGACGCGTCAGATCGCCTTCATTCGCGGCGTTGCCCACGGGGAGATCCGGAACGGCCCATCGCGCATAGCGCGGCGACCTTCATGCTCAGCAGCTAGGCGACTTTTCCGTTCTTGCGTTCTTCTGCCTTGCGAAGGACTTCATAGGCCGCCTGGACCTTCTGAAACTTGTCGGCAGCTTTCCTATTGCCGGCGTTCGTGTCGGGATGATGCTCCTTGGCGAGGCGGCGATACGCCACCTTCACATCCTTGAATTCGACGTCCGGATCGAGCTCCAGCACTTCCAGCGCGCGCATCTCGTCTCGGCTGCGGCTGCCATCGCCGGACCAGCCATTGCCATTGAGCAGATGTGCGGAAGGCTGAAGCGCCCGATTCTTCTTCGGCGGCACGGCGCGCAGCTTCCTCGGGCTAAGCCCGGCAAAGTAATTCCAGTTCTTGTTATATTCGGCGGCGTGCGCCTCGCAGAAGTACCAGCGGTCCTTGCTATGCGGCGCCTTGGGCGCGGGCCGATCGCCGACTTCGTTGCAGCCCTCGCGATCGCAAAGGCGAACCTTGGATGCACCGCGCCCCGCCGCACCATAGGCGCGCCACCGCGGGAAGCCCAGTCGTTCGATCTCTTCGTGCCTACCATCTCCACTCCACCTAATGGCGAGCGGAGACGTTCGCCAGTCAGTCAGATATCGCCAGAGGGCCTGTAAGCCGGGTTCTGTCCAGCGCATTGCTGCGCCTGTGCGGCCATTCCTCTAGGAGACGGATTACTCCGTCCCTCAAGCAACCAACCCGGGCGACGAGCCGGAACAAGCTCATATGCCGCCCTATTCGGTCTTGCACCCGGTGGGGTTTTCCGTGCCGGTGACGTTGCCGCCCCGCGGTGCGCTCTTGCCGCACCCTTTCGACCTTACCCGCCCAAGGACGAGCGGTATGCTTTCTGTGGCACTTTCCCTGAGCCCTGCCGAAGCATGACCCGCCGGGCGTTACCCGGCACCGTTGTTCCGTGGAGCCCGGACTTTCCTCGTGTCTCTTGCGAAACCGCGGCCGCCTGGCCCTCTGGCAGTCTGCATATGGGTTATTGCGGCCTTGGCAGCAACAGGGCCAGCAACTTGGCCCTGCATTCACCGTCGATTATGCCGTCGATCAGGTCCGGCCGGAAACGACGTTGAAAGGCAATCACAGCCTTCTGTTCGTCCGTTACATCGTAGCCGAAACGTTCGAGCGCGAGCAGGAAGGCCGCGTCCGTCCAGAAGGGATCGATCAGGTCGCGGATCGGGCTTGGAAGTGCCAGGCGGTAGCGAGCCAACGCCTCCCATGGGAACAGCTCGCCCGGATCTTCCTTGCGCGCGGGCGCGACATCGGAATGGCCGACGACATTGCCGCGGCCGATGCCGTGGCGCCCCTTGATGTCAGCGACGAGCGGGATGAGCGATGCCAGCTGCTCGTCAGGAAAATTGCGGTAGCCAAACTCGTGCCCCGGATTGACCAGCTCGATTCCAACGCTGGCCGAGTTCACGTCCGAAATGCCCCGCCAGCGCGACTTTCCGGCGTGCCAGGCGCGCATCTCCTCATCGACCAGCCGATAGATCGTGCCGTCCTCATCGACCAGGTAATGGCAGGAGACCTTCGCGTCCGGCGAGGTCAGCCGGTTCAGTGCGCCTTCCGCGTCGGGCATGCCCGTATAGTGCAGGACGATCATGGAAACTGGCATCGTCCGCTCGTCGAAATTCGGCGACGGCCTTTCGATCACGTCCAGATCCATGCGCCCAATGGCGCATCAGCCGCAGATTCGGTCAACCCCAAGCTCAAGCTCGCGCGGCGGCCCGACGCTCCTGGATAGTCCTGCGATCCGATTTATCGCGATTTTCCAGCCGATAGAGACCGCGAGCCTTCGGATCCGCAGACAGCTTCTTCGTCTGACCGATGACTGTTTCGCCCGCGCCAAGCATCAACCAACCGTCGTCCGCCATCGCCGATGACAGCCGGTCGAACGCCAGCGCCTTCTTCTCCGAGCAGAGATAGAGCAGGACGTTCCGGCAGAGCACGATATCGAAGCCACCCGGCTGCGGCGGTTGCTCAAGCAGGTTGTGGACCTGGAACCGGACCTGCTTGCGAAGCGGCTCCGCAATCCGCCAGCCGTCTCCGCATTCCTCGAACCAGCGGATGGTCTGCGTGATTGCCAGCCCCGCTGGACTTCGAACTGCGAGTAGACGCCGCTCTTCGCCCGGTCGATCACGCAGCTCGACACGTCGGTGCCAAGGATGTCGATAGTCCAGCCTTTCCACTTCTCCGCATCGTCGGCGAACAGCATCGCCAGAGAGTAGACTTCCTGTCCCGTCGAGCAGCCGGCCGACCAGATGCGGAGCCTCTTCTTCGAGGCACGCTTCACGGCCAGCGCCGGCAGCGCATATTTCGAGATCGTGTCGAACGGTGTCCGGTCGCGAAAGAAGTAGGTCTCGTTGTTGAGCAGAGCCTCGACCACCTGGTTCGACAGTCCCGGCTCCTTGTTCATGACAAGGATTGTGATGAGCTCGTCCAGCGTCGCGATTCCGCGCTCGCGGAGCAATGCCGAAAGCGCGGTCTCTATCCGCCAGCGCCGGCTCATCGTCAGTTGCTGGCCGGTACGCGCCTCGAGCAATCCGGCGAGGATTCGGCTGGAACTATCGCTTATCTGCAAGCGCCGCCTCCCACCCGCGACGCGATACGCCTTGCAAGTTTGTCGGGAGGCATAATCGCGCATGCGAGGCCAGCCTCCAGAATGGAGCGCGGCATGCCCCAGACGGCGCAGCTCGCTTCGTCCTGCGCAAGGACGGAGCCGCCTGCCGCGACCATTCGCGCCGCGCCCTGGACACCATCGCGGCCCATGCCGGTCAGGACCACGCCTGCAGCCGAAGCGCCATAGAGAGCACTGACCGACTGGAACATCGGATCGACGGACGGCATGCAGCCTGAATAGGACGCGCTGCGGTCGAGATGCACGACAGGGCCATCGGGCCCATCGACGACCATCAAGTGCGCATCGCCCGGGGCGATGATCACGCGGTCAGGAAGCAGCGCCATGCCCTCTTCCGCAACCAGCGTCTCGCGCTTGGCGGCAATGCCGAGCTGGCGAGCGAAGACCGGCATGAAAGGGACTGGCAAATGTTGGGTGACGAGGATCGGGATCCCGATGCGCCTCGGCAGAGTCTCGAAGAAGCTGTTGAGCGCGTGAATTCCGCCCGTAGACGCGCCGACCGCGAGCAGCTCGACTCGCTCGGCCGACATGGCGCGGAGGGGTGCGTTGACGACGGCGCTTACCGGAGCGACTGCCGCCGGCCGTTGATCCTCGGCATATCCAAGCGCTTTGAGGCGCGAGATCAGCACCTCGGAGAAGCGGCCGTTGAAGCGACCCGTGCCCGGCTTCGGCAAGGCATCCGCCGCACCGAGGGCAAGCGCTGCGACCGTCTCCTCGGCGCCTTCCTCGGCCACCGATGACACGATCATCACGTGCGCGCCGCAGGCGTTGTCGAGGATACGCGGAATGGACCGCAGCCCGCCCGCGCCCGGCATTTCGAGATCGAGAAGGATCGTGTCGACCCGAACCGCCTGAAGCGCGTCAATCGCGTCCTCGGCCGTTCCGGCAACCGCCGCGATTTCGAAGGAACTGTCGCTTTCGATCATCCGCGACAGGACGGAGCGCGCGACGGCGCTGTCATCCACGATCATCAGTCGGATGCGGCGGCGATGTTTTACTGGCGGGACCGACTGGCGATCCCGCGAACTGGCGAGCGCCCGCTCCACGGCCCGAACCTTAAGCTACGCCGACGAGCTGAAGCTTGATGTGCAGCGTTTCTCGGTCGAACGGCTTCATCACATATTCGTCGGCACCTGCTTCCAGCGCGGCGCGGATATGCGCCATGTCGTTCTCGGTGGTGCAGAAGACGACCTTGGGCTGGTCGCTATGGCCCCGCTGCCTGAGCATGCGGAGGAACTCCATTCCGCTCATGACCGGCATATTCCAGTCTAGCAGGACGACGTCCGGCATCTTTGCTTCGCAGCGCGACAGGGCCTCACGCCCGTCACCGGCCTCGTCGACTTCGAACTCGAGCGTCTCGAGGATGTGCCGAGCGACCTTTCGGATGACCTTGGAGTCGTCGACGATCAGACAGGTCTTCATAACTGGAACGCTTCCCACTCCCGGTTTCGATTAGGCACTTAAACGCTAAGGGTAACGAAGAGCTTAAGCGGCCTTGACTTCGACGCCGCTAACGAGAGCGGCAATATCGATCAGCAGGATCGGTCCCTGCTCGGTCTCGACCATGCCTTTGGATACGCGCTCCCAGCCCTCGCCCATGGCCGCTCGCACGATTACAGGCTCCGACAGAACCTCGACGACGTCTTCGACCAGGTCGACGATCAATGCGTAATGGTGACCGTCCAGTTCGACGACTGCTGCTTCGCGGATTCCGTCTGAGCAATCGGTCGCGCCAAGCTCGAGCGAGCGCATGCAGTCGATGACGGTAAGCACGCGGCTGCGCAAAGCCGAAAGGCCCGCGACATGAGGCGCGGCACGCGGAACCGGAATCAAGGTGTCCAGCTCGACAACGGACTCGACGGCTGCAGCGGGAAGCGCCACACGCTCGCCGCCGATGGTGACGATCAGAAGAAGCTCGGCCATCAGCGCCTCCCTGCGCCTGCGGACTTGAGCGCCGTCAGCAGAGCGGCCCGGTCATAGCGATAGATGGTTTCGTCCTTTGCTGAGGTCGGATCAGGCTCCGAGCGGAGACGGATGATGCGCGCCGCCGTGAGATCGCCGCTCGAAGCTTCCGACAGGATGGCGAGATCGACTTCATACTCGTCGGCTTCGGACACGACGCGGTAACCGGCGGCCTCGACGATCGGACGTAGCATGTTCTGCATCCATGGGTCATCAGCCGGAAGCCTGCAGACAGGTTGCTCAGACAGGCGCTCGGCCGCAGTCAGGAAGGTGGAGAACAGCCAGTGCGGATCGACCAGCTCAGCCGGTTCGCCGGCAACCAGGGTCACCGCGGAGACTTCGCCCGGATGCTCGGCCGGAATGATGTCGTGTGCAATGGCGGAGAGATCGATGACCTCCCGGAAGGCATAGCCAATCTCGCAAGTGCCATCATTGAGACGGAACAGCCTGACCTTTTCGGACGGCAATTCTCCATTGACGCCCGCAAGCGGAAGGATGGCTTCGCCGAGTTGCACACGAAGCTGCCCGGCGCCCGGCCGGATTGCCGTGGCCGGGACCTCCTCGATGCGGTCGACGATCGCCAGGCGCATGGCGCGCCGGCCGCCGTCCAGTCCGTGGAATAGCAGAACAGGTGTATCGACTTCGACGGCCGCTATCGGAGCGTCTACGATGCGGGCGGCGCGGTCGTGTGATTCGAGCTTCACCCCGCCAACCTGTGCAATTCCGGCCGGATCGAAGAGCAGGATCGGGCTGCCGTCGTCGGCGAGCGTCGTTCCCGCATAAAGACCGGTCGCCATGACCGCCGGCGCGGCCGGCTTCACGACGAGCTCCTCGTGATCATGGATTCGGTCGACCGCGAGGGCGTAGACATCGGTACCTGCCGGACGGAGGACGACAAGGCTGCGTTCATGCTCCGGAATGTCGCTTTTCAGTCCAAGAACGTCAGACAGTGCGATTTCGGGAACCCGACGACCGCGGATGGTTGCAACCCCTGCCCCGCCGAGTTTTTCGAGCGTGACGGATTCCCCATTTGCGCGCACGATCTCGTCGATCGCCGAACGTGGGATCGCGAAGCTTTGTCCGGCGACGGAAACGGTAAGCGCCGGAATGATGGTCAAGGTGAGCGGGACACGCAGGGTCATTCGCGTTCCGGCACCAAATGTGCTGTCGACCTCAACGATTCCGCCGATGCGCTCGATGTTAGACCGGACGACGTCCATGCCGACGCCGCGCCCGGAAATTGCCGTCACTTCCTTGGCGGTCGACAGGCCAGCTTCGAAGATGAGTGCAAGCTGCTCGCGCGGTTCGAGATCGGACGCCTCCGACTTCTCGATCACACCGGCTGCAATCGCCTTCTCGACGAGCTTCTTGCCGTTGATGCCTCGTCCATCGTCCTGGATGTCGATCAGGATCTGGTTGCCCGATTGACGCGCTGAGACGGACAGGATGCCAATCTCGCGCTTGCCGGCCTTGAGACGCTCGGCAGGAAGCTCGATCCCGTGGTCGACTGCGTTGCGGATGATGTGGGTCAGGGGATCGCGGATCATTTCGATCATTTCGCGATCGAGTTCGACGTCTCCGCCTTCGATGTCGACTAGCACCTGCTTGCCTAGTTCGGCCGACAGGTCACGGACCATCCGTGGAAGGGCGACGAACAGGTTCTCGATCCGCTGCATCCGAGTCCGGGTGATTGCATCCCGCATGTCTGCGATGATCGAGGAAAGACGCTCGAACGCGCCGTCGACGGCGACGTCGCCCGGAGCCTCACGCAAACGGCGCGCAAGCTCGTTACGGGCCAGCACCATGTCCGAAACGCCGCTCATCAGGCGGTCGAGCAGTTCGACGGAGAGCCGGATCGTGCGCGGGGCGACGGCCTTGCTCTGCGCTTCCGCCACGGTGGCAGCAACGGGTGCGAGAGGTGTCTCGGCCCCTGTTCAAGCGCCTGAATCAGGATGCTGTCGTCACCAGTCGAAATATCCTCGCCAGCGTCCAGCGCCGCTACCATCTCGGCGATGCGGTCGATGACGGCGAGAACGGCGCTCACCAGTGGCCCGTCCGGCTGACGGCGGCCTGCGCGCACTTCTGCAAGCGCATCCTCTGCAGCGTGGCTGAGCGCCTCAAGCCGCGGGAAGTCGAAGAAGCCGCAATTGCCTTTGACGGTGTGGACGAAACGGAAGATGGAATCGAGACGTGCGCGGTCGTCCGGCGATGCCTCCCAGGCGACGATCTCTCCGCCCAGCGCCTCGAGCATCTCGCGGCATTCGGCAATGAATTCGGAAATCAGATCGTCCATCGGTACGCGGTCCCGCCCTCTCGGGCCGCTTATGGCGCGCAGTTGTTAATGCGCCGTTATCCCTGATGGACGTTCAGTTCCGGGGAACGATCGCTCCGATGATCAGGACTTCGGGCGAAGGCTCCGAAAGACGGATCGCACCGCCAGCTTCCTTGGCGAGAGCCTGGGCCAGCCATGCCCCTGCAGCGCGCGGCTCGATTTGACCTTCGGCAGGTACGCCCTTCGTCAGCATCTCGCGAAGCCCGGCATCGAGCATGACGCGCGGCCCCTCACCCCGGATCGCGATTTCCAGTCCTTCTTGAGTCGTTTCCGCGCCAACGTCGAGGCGGCCGCCACGGACGAGCGCATCTCCTGCGATCAAAGCCAGGTTAAGTAGCAACTTCATCGCGCCTTTCGACAGCTTCTCCGGCGTGACCATCCAGCCAAACTCGATCCTGCGCTCCGCCCGAAGATGCCTTGCAGCGCGACCTTCGCCTCATTGGCGTCGATCGCGTCCGCGAAGCCGCCACCCGCCCCAAAGGCCAGCCGGAAGAACTTGAGCTTATTTGCAGTCGCCTTCGCACTGTCGGCCAGCAATTCGACACAACGGTCGCGCATCTCCGGGTCCTGCTCGTCGGCCATCAACTCGATGCCGTTGTTGAGCGCTCCAACCGGAGACATCAGGTCGTGACAGAGCCTGGAGCAGAGCAGGCTTGCGAGATCAACGGCGTTCATGGCCGCGTGAATGAGCCAAGGTTTAACATCGCGCAAGTTCTTCCACTTTCACCCGCGGCCTAAGCCCTTTACGCGGACTTTCTGCGTTCGGAGTTGGAGGGACAGCTGAAGACCATTTTGCTTGCTGTGCTTGCTGCAGCGCTCTCGCCCACAATGGCGACAGCCGCTCCGGCCACGCGGACCGCGTCCGCGACGATGAATATCGACAAGGCGCGCATCGACCGAGCACTCGCGGAGATGGTGACAGGCGGCCGCGCCGCCGGTGCCTCTGCCCTCGTTTGGCGGACGGCAAGGAAATCTATTTCGGTACCGCCGGCTATGCCGACCGCGAGGCGAAGCGGCCAATGCGCCGCGACACGCTCGCACAGATCTGGTCGATGACCAAGCCGGTCACCGGCGTCGCGCTGATGCAGCTGTGGGAGCAGGGAAAATTCCGGCTGGACGACCCGCTCTCCGATTATTTGCCCGAATTCGCGCAGACGAAGGTTTACGAAGGTGCGGACAGCGCCGGGAACCCGGTCCTGCGCCCGCCCCACCGCCCAATCCTGGTCCGCGATATCTTCCGTCACACGGCAGGACTGGGGGATGGTCCGGGAGATTCCTATCCGCAGAAGGCGCTCGCCGCCGCGGACCCGCTCAATCCCGGCAACGATCTGCCCGAATTCAGCCGGCGCATGGCCACGGTGCCTTTGGCGTACGAACCCGGCACCCAATGGCGATACAGCCTCGCCGTCGATGTCCAGGCCACGCTCGTCGAGAAGCTGTCCGGCCAGAAGTTCGAGGATTACGTCCGGCAGCACATCTTCGTGCCGCTGCGAATGAGAGACACCGCATGGACGCAGCCGCAGGAGCGCTATTCGCGCCTGGCCATACCCTACGCCAGAGGCTCTGACGGAAAGCTTCAGCGCAAGAACGAAGCCGACATACGCCTATGGAATTTCTCCAACAGGAAGCTCACTCGTGGCGGTGCCGGGCTGGTGTCGTCGCTCGACGATTACATGCGGTTCGCCCGAATGCTGCTGAACGGAGGCGCGCTTGATGGCGTGAGAATCCTCAAGCCCGCGACCGCCAAGTTGATGTCCACCGACCAACTCGACCCGCGGATCGTGGAGCGCTCTTGGCTTCCGGACAAGCTCAATGGGGTTTCGGGCTGGATTTCGCAGTTCGAACGGGACAGCCGAAGAGCAAGAAGGAAAACCGCGGCGCCGTCGGAGAATTCTTCTGGGACGGCGCCTGGTCGACGCTCTTCTGGGTCGATCCGGCGAACAAGCTAACGGTCGTCTATTTCGTCCAGTCGGAGCCGTTCGACGGGACGCTCCACCACGACATCCGGCGGGCGGTCTATGGCGACAATTACCTCGGGCCAAAGGGCGACTAGCGCCAATCATTGAAAGACCTTCGCCAGATTCCCATATCCAACACGTGGGGGCCACCAGGTCATCAGCGTCGAGCTAAAGTCGAGCCATGCAGGATGGCGGCTGGACCGCGCGCTGGCCGATGCCGTTCCAACCCTATCGCGCGAAAGGCTGAAAGCGCTGATCCGCAGCGGTGCATTGCAGTCGGAGGCTTCGGCCGCTGTTCGCGACCCGGCTCTCAAGGTCCGTGGAATCGAAGCGTTCACACTGACTGTTCCCGAAGCCCGACCGGCTCATAACGAGCCGCAGGACATTCCGCTGAGGTTGGTCTTCGAGGACGAACATCTACTGGTCGTCGACAAGCCGGCTGGCCTCGTCGTCCACCCTGCTGCCGGCAATCCCGATGGGACGCTGGTCAATGCGCTGCTTCACCATTGCGGTGGAACCCTGTCCGGTATCGGAGGAGTTGCCCGACCCGGCATCGTCCACCGCATCGACAAGGATACGTCAGGCCTGTTGGTGGTCGCCAAGACGGACGTAGCGCACGAAGGTCTCGCCAAGCAGTTCGCTGCTCACAGTATCGATCGGCGCTATCTCGCGATCGTCGCGGGGCTTCCGAAGACGGCAGAGGGAATTGTGGACGCTCCGCTCGCCCGTTCTTCGACCAACCGCAAGAAGATTTCGATAGTCGAAGGAAGTCGCGGGAAACGCGCCGTAACCCACTGGCGTCGCTTGCAAATCCTGCAGGACGCGGCTCTTGTCGAATGCAGGCTCGAGACGGGCCGAACGCATCAGGTTCGAGTCCACATGGCGTCGCTCGGCCATCCATTGCTGGGCGATCCGGTTTACGGCCATTCTGGAAAGAGCAGCCGCGAGCTGTTGAAAAGATTGAACTTTCATCGCCAGGCGTTGCACGCAGCGGAGCTTGGCTTCACGCATCCGGTCACCAAGCACCGCCTGTCGTTCGCCAGTGGCATGCCAGCGGACATGCAGGAACTGTTCACCGCCCTTTTGGTATAGGTTCTAACGAGCTAGGACGAGTAATAAGCGTCCGGCCCAGGGAGACGTAATAAGCGCATGGCACAAAGAAATGTCGTCTCGATCCCCGCCAGTGGCGGGGAGGCAGGGCTCAATCGCTATCTGTCCGAGATCAAGAAATTCCCGATCCTCGCTCCAGAGGAAGAGTATATGCTCGCCAAGCGCTGGCGTGAGCATGGGGATACGGACGCGGCCGCGAAGCTCGTCAATTCGCACCTCCGCCTCGTGGCGAAGATCGCCATGGGTTACCGGGGCTACGGCCTGCCGGTCAGCGAGCTGATCTCCGAAGGCAATATCGGCCTGATGCAAGGCGTGAAGAAGTTCGAGCCCGATCGGGGCTTCCGCCTCGCCACCTACGCGATGTGGTGGATCCGCGCGTCGATCCAGGAATTCATCCTGCGCTCGTGGAGCCTCGTGAAGATGGGCACCACCGCGGCGCAAAAGAAGCTCTTCTTCAACCTTCGCCGGATGAAGAACCAGATCGAGGCGTTCGAGGAGGGCGACCTCAAACCTGCCGACGTCGCCAAGATCGCCAAGGACCTCGGCGTCACCGAGGACGAAGTGATCTCGATGAACCGCCGCATGGGAATGGGTGGCGACACCAGCCTCAATGCCCCGCTGCGCGACACCGAGGGCGAAGGCCAGTGGCAGGACTTCCTTGTCGACACCGGCCCGCTCCAGGACGAACTGATCGCGGAGGACGAGGAAAGCCGCGTCCGCCATGACCTGCTCATGGATGCGCTCGAGACGCTGAACGATCGTGAGAAGCATATCCTCACCGAACGGCGCCTGACCGACGAGCCGAAGACGCTCGAGGAGCTCAGCCAGGTCTACAACGTCAGTCGCGAGCGTATCCGGCAGATCGAAGTCCGAGCGTTCGAGAAACTGCAGTCGGCGCTGATCCGGCTGGCGGGTGAAAAACGGCTGCTTCCGGCCGCCTAAGCCGCGGTGACAACAGCCCGCCGATCTGGCGGCAAGGGCCTGCGTCAGTTTCTGGACGCGGAGCAGCAGCGTGCCTGGCTGGAAGGCAATGCCGAGTTGTCCGATGCGGACGAGCGCGCGGAGTCGCTAGAGCAGCGTTTCAAATATGTTGCCCGGTTCGAGAAGTTTCTCCGTCGCCCGCAGGCGGAGGATGTTCTCGGCCTACTCCGGCTCTATGCCGAACGCTGCATACCCATCCCGCGCACGACCGAACGCTTCTACTGGTCCGTCTCCTGCCTTCCATCGACGTCCGACAAACCACTCGTTCGCATAAATGCGAGCTGGATGGAGTTGTTCACGCTCTACGCAGATGGCGAGGACGTCCGGGCGCGATTCATCGTCCATCTTTCGGATTTCACAACGGACCGAACCGCCACGGCGGACGATCTGGACGAAGGGCTTCTGGAACGATCCGTCGTCGAGCCAAACGACATCGCCTGCACTTTCCCGAGCGCGGTCGATCTATTCGTGATCAAGGTGCGGAGCTCTACCTCAATCCGCGCATTTCTCACCGATGATCGAGCGTTGCGCGGGATCCGGAATTTCAACCTTACCCACATGAACCGCGGGCGTAACGCATATCAGGCGAGCCACTCCTACAGCCTTGCCGACCATATGCTGGACGGCTGAACTCGTTCGTCGCCCGAGGGGCGCACTCGACTGTCTGCACCCCTAGACGTGTACTTCAGAGCCTTTTCATTCCGCTTTCGTGGTCAAGACGAGGCTAGCTCTCAGCAGTGCCTAATCCAGTGAGGGAATGAAGATTTCTAACTTTTGATAAGGTTCGCGCAGGAACTAACAGGCGTATCTAGACAGCCCTCGGCGAAGCGCCCGGCAAGATTATTCCGGCCGCGCGCTCCGACGGCCAGTTACAAACCGGCCGCGACCACGATGATGACGAGCGGCAGAGCAGCAAAGCGGGTGTCGAGGAGGACGTCTCATGATGATCTCGAAATTCGATAGCGCACTTAACTCCTTCAGCTCTCCGAAAACGGCGAACAAATCGGACTCTCGTCTGCGAAGAGCGCGTGTGAAGCGGGGGGCGGGGCTCTTCGCCATCGCCCTGCTCGCTTCCGTCACCCTGGATCCCGGCCCCGCTTACGCTTCTGAGAACGATGCGGTGCGCGTATGGAATGAAAGAGCCGCAATCACTCTCGTCAACGGCCCAGCTGCCGCCACGCCAGGCGTCCAGTTTACGCCTCCGGTCGCGTTCATTCATATCGCGATGGTCCAGGGCGCCGTCTACGACGCCGTCAACGCCATCAAGGGCGGCCACGACCCCTACCTGGACGGACTGAAGGCACCTACCAGCGCATCCAAGGGCGCAGCAGCTTCGACAGCAGCGCATGATGTCCTGATCGGCCTCGTCAATCAGGCGCCGTTGACGGCAACGCTGACCGCCGCGGTCAAGACGGCAATCAAAGCCCGTCTCGATGCAGAATACGCCAGCTCGCTGGCCGAGATCCCCGCAGGCGACGCCAAGGCCAACGGGATCAAAGTCGGAGCCGCGGCTGCCGCGGCGATGTTGGCCAACCGGGCCGGTGACGGCCGCTTCGGCGCGCCCGGCTTTCCCTTCCCGCCTCGCCGGGTCCCGGGCAATGGCGCCCGAACCCGGTAAACGACCCGAACGCATGGGTACGCAACGTGCGACCGTTCACCCTGCCGAGCTCGGATTACTTCCAAACGTCAGGGCCGCCGCTCCCTCTGACAAGCGCCCAGTACACGGCCGAGTTCAATGAGGTGAAGGCGAAAGGCCGGGCCACCGGATCTACGCGGACGGCGGCTGAGACATCGCTGGCGCAATTTACGGGCGGTCACCCGGTTCCCATGTTGTACACAGCCATGCGCCAGGTGGCGGCCGATAAGGGACTGACAATCACTCAACAAGCGCGATTCCACGCCATGACCGCCATGACAGCGGCGGACAGCCTGATCAATTGCTTTGCAGAAAAGGGTCGCTGGGGCTTCTGGCGGCCGACGAGCGCGATCCAGCTCGCCGACACCGACGGCAACGATGCGACCGAGCCCGATACCGGCTGGACCTCGCTCCTGCCGTTGCCGCCATACGCAGACGAGCCATCGGGCGCCAACTGCGTCTTCAGCGGGTTCCTGAACAGCGCCAAGGCGTTCTTCGGCAGCGACGCAGCGGAGTTCGATCTCGTGAGCCCGGGCGTCGGACCGGGGACGGGATCGACGCGGCATTACAGCCGCTTCACCGATGTCATCCCCGACATCATCGATGCGCGAGTCTTCGGCGGGCTTCACTTCCGCACGGCCGACGTACATGGCGCCCTGCTCGGGCAATCGGTAGCGGGCTATGTGGATGCGAACTTCTTCAACTGCCGCAACGCCGGCCAGTGCAAGCAGGAAGGACGCGAGTAACGCCGGCGGTGAAGCCCGGCCTGTGGGAGGTGTCAGCGTAATGCGAACCGCTCTGTGCATGGCGATTGGAATCGCGATCGTGGTTGGTGATGCCCCCGCGACCTTTGCCCAGGATTCGCGAGCTGCGGATCAGGGCAAATCCGCGGGGTCGGCAAAAACCCGGCAGACGCATCAAGGGCTCGACAGCAGTAAGGGCATTTCTCTCGTAGTGCCGATCGGCAAGATCTCGGTTGATCATGGTTCCCCGGGCGGCGAGCCCGTTTATGTACGCCGTTCAACTGTCAGGGAGGGCATGACAATCGTGGAAGCTTCTACAACGCCCTTCATGCCTGTTTTGGCCTCCAACGGAGGACCTCCGGGAGTCCAATTGATCGTTAGACCGGATCAGCCGGCGGGTTGGTAGCATTTCGAAGGTAACCGCAGCGTCCGTGTCAAACGCCTGGTGTAGGCCGACTGCCTCTTCTTCGCCGCTCTTGGAAAAACGTCAGCCCGTCGCATCGTTGCGGAAGCGAATCGTCGCACGCTCTTGCCAACGGCAGCAAAGAGTCCGACGCTAATCGTTTCGAAGAGCGCGTGAGCGCCTTCTAGCGACTCGCACGCCCGCCAAACGGACGAAGGGAGAGTCGCATGCCTGGTATTGCCAACGGCACTCGAGCAATCGCGCTGGTCGGACCGGCCGGCGCGGGAAAGACCAGCCTTGCCGAAGCCATGTTGTTCGCGGCCGGAGCAACGGATCGGCTGGGTTCGACGGCAAATGGCAGCAGCATCGGCGACAACAGTCCTGAATCGCGGCAACGCGGCGGCTCCACGGAGCTCAATCTCTACAATTTCAAATATCTCGACGACGAATTCGCACTGATCGATGTCCCTGGCTCGATCGGCTTTTCGGCGGATGGCGCCCGCGCGGTTGCGGCCGCCGATTTGGCGATTGTCGTGGTCGACCCGGACCCCTCGCGCGCGCCGCTGGCAGCCCCTGCCCTGCGGATGCTCGACGAGCTCGGCATTCCCCACCTGATTTACGTCAACCGGATCGACCAGGCGCACGGCCGGATCCGCGACTTGCTGACCGCACTGCAGCCGATGAGCGTGTCCCCGCTGCTCGCCCGCCAGATTCCGATCTGGGACGGCGAGAAGGTCAGTGGCTTCGTCGACCTCGCGCTGGAATATGCGTTCAAATATCGCGCAGGCCAGGAGTCCGAGCGGATCGAGATTCCATCCGATCTCCAGGACCGTGAGATCGAAGCGCGGACCCATATGCTCGAACAGCTCGCGGACCATGACGACGAACTTCTCGAGCAACTGCTGATGGACGAGACCCCGACCCGCGAGAAAGTCCTTCAGGACCTCGCCCGCGAGACCGGAGATAATATCGGCGTCTCGGTCCTGTTTGGGTCCGCGACAGGCTCATGGGGCGTTCGCCGCCTGCTGAAAGCACTCCGGCATGAAGCTCCAGGCCCGCAAGTCGCGGCGGCACGCCTCTCGGTTTCCGATCCGTCAATGTACGCGTTCAAGATCCTGCACGGATCGATCGGCCGCCTCGCCCTTGCCCGTGTGCTGGGCGGAAAGATTTCGGAAGGCTCGGACCTCAAGACCCAGGACGGCGATCACGCCCGCGCCGGATCGCTGTTCAAGGTTCAGGGCGAGAAGACCCAGAAGATCGGCGAGGCCCGCGCCGGCGACGTCGTTGCCGTGGCCAAGGTCGACTCCGTCAAGGGAGGACAGTGGCTGGGAACCGGCAAGTTGCCGCCGCCAGTCGAGATCGAGTTCCCGGCACGCAATTGCGCGCTCGCGATCGAGCCCGCCGACCGCAAGGACGACGTGAAGCTGTCCGGAGCCTTGCAGCGGCTCACCGAGGAGGATGCCGGCCTCATCGTCGAGCATGACGATGCAAATCATGAGATCCGACTTCGCGGGATCAACGACGAGCATCTCAACACCGTCATCTCTCGGCTCAAGCGCCGCTACGGCGTGGAAGTGAAGAGCCATGCTCCGGCAATCGGATATCGCGAATCTGTCCGGAAGCCGGTTCGCCAGCATGGACGCCACAAGAAGCAATCCGGCGGCCACGGCCAGTTCGGCGACGTGATCATCGAAATCCGTCCCGTAGGCCGCGGCGACGGCTTCCAGTTCGAAGAGAAGATCCACGGCGGCTCGGTGCCGAAGCAGTGGATTCCAGCCGTCGAGGAAGGCGTCCGCGAAGCAATGGCAAAAGGACCGCTCGGCTTCCAGGTCGTCGACGTTGCCGTGACCCTCGTCGACGGAAGCTATCACAGCGTCGACAGCTCCGAGCTTGCGTTCCGGTTGGCCGGCCGTCTGGCCATGCAGGAAGCGCTTACTGCGGCTCAACCCCACCTTCTGGAGCCCATGCATCGAGTCACGGTCGTTTGTCCGTCGAGCGCGACGAGCCGCATCACATCGGCTGTGGCAGGTCGGCGCGGGCAGATGCTTGGAATGGCGCCACGCGATGGTTGGACCGGCTGGGATCGCGTCGAGGCCCTTCTGCCGGAAGCGGAGCTTGGCGGCCTGGAGGCGGAACTGCGCTCGCAGAGCCAGGGCCTTGCAACCTACGAGGCGCAGTTCGACCATCTGGCGGAACTCAACGGCCCCTTGGCAGACAAGGTCATCCAGCAGCGCGTTCCCGAACCCGCCTGACAGCCTAAATTGCCGCGCGACATAGCCAGCCGGCTCGTCTAGGCGAGCCGGCGAATGAAGCACTGGTTCAAGGACGCGCATTTCAGGTCGCTGCTCAAGAACAGCAGCTACCTGGCCGTCTCGAAAGTCGTGGCCGCAATCGCCGGGATCGCGACGCTCGCTTTCGCGGGCCGCGGGCTCGGCGTGATGCTGTTCGGAATGCTGGTCCTCATCACCAGCTACGCAAAGGCCGCTAGCGGGCTCAGCAAGTTCCAGTCGTGGCAGCTGATCGTCCGCTACGGCGGACAGGCGCTGGCCCTTGGCGAGCACGAGGATTTCAAGTCGTCGACCGGCTTTGCCTTCGCTCTGGACGTGGTCAGCGGCATCGGGGCATGATCGTTGCGGTCATGGTGCTCCCATTCCTCGGCGGCTGGTTCGGAATTCCCGACAAATATCTCTGGCTGGCAATGCTCTACTGCACGCTGCTTCCGACCATGGGAGCGGCAACGCCGGTGGGAGTTCTCCGCGCCCTGGACCGCTTCGACCTCATCAGCTGGCAAGGAACGACCTATCCGATCGCCCGGGCAGTCCTCGCCGGCATCGCCTTCGCGGCCGGAGCGCCGTTCGAAATCTATGTCGGGATCTGGTTCATCACAGACCTTGGCGGCGACATCTACTTCTGGTTCCTGGCGTGGCGTGAGCTTCGCAGGCGCGGGCTGCTGAAAGGCATTCGCCCGACGCTTCGGCCGACGACCCTGCCTGGCGCATGGCGCTTCGCGATCCATGTGAACCTGACGTCGAGCCTGATTACGGCCTGGGGGCCCATCGCCCGGCTCGTCGTCGGCGGCTTGCTGGGGCCGAGCGCGGCCGCACTGTTCCGCGTCGCGTCCAGCCTCGCCGACAGCGCGCAGAAACCCGCCGACTTCCTTTCGAAGGCCTTCTATCCGGAAGTCGTCCGGATGGACCTTTCCACCAAGCATCCCTGGAAGCTCATGCTACGAAGCGCGGCCTTTTCTGGAATGGTCGCATCGGCCGCAGTTCTGCTGCTGCTAGTTGGCGGCAAGTCGTTGGTTAGCCTCATTTTCGGCGACGAGTTCCTGGGAGCCTACCCGGTCCTCATGGTGCTTATCATCGCGCCGGTCATCGGCATCTTCAGCTTCCCGCTGCCCTCGATGCTTTATGCGCTCGATCGGCCCGACGCGCCGCTGAAGGCGCGGCTAATCGGAACGATCGTCTATTTCGGCCTGATCGCGCCGCTCTGCTGGAACTTCGGAATAATGGGCGCAGCCGTCGCTTTCGTCCTCGCCTATGCGTCGATGGGGATTGTCCTCGCGCTGCAGGTCAGGGCTGAATATCGGCGCGTCCGATCGAAGGCTTGATGAGCGCGCGGCGTCCGAGAATCTGGGTCCTGCTGGGACATAGGCGCGGCGACAACAACCAACTGCTTGCACTCGCGGAGGGACTTCGGCTCCCGTTCGAGACCCGGACGCCGACCTATCGGAAGTTCTGGCCGATCTTCCTAAAGTTGTTTCCGGCACGTCCGCATTTGCTTACCAGCGACGCCAGGCGAAATCTGCAGCCGCCCTGGCCAGATCTGGTCATCGGGATCGGCCGGCGCAGCGTCGCAGCCGCTCGTTGGATCAGAGGTGCCAGCGGCGGCCGGACGAAGATCGTCCGTCTCGGCAATCCGAGGGCCGAGGCGAAACTGTTCGATCTCGTGATCACTACGCCCCAGTATCCTGTGAGGGACCAAGGCAATGTATTGACCTTGCCCGTCTCGATGGCACGTTATCGCAAGGCTCCGAAACCGACGAACGAAGAAGAGAATTGGCTCGGCGAGCTGCCACGACCTCACTTTCTCGTGTCTGTCGGCGGAAAGACACGGTACTGGGCGCTGCAAGATGAAGTGCTCGCGAATGCAGTGAAACGGCTCGCAGACAAGGCACGATCAGCTGGCGGATCGCTGATCGTCGCAACAAGCCCACGAACGCCACCTTCCGCAATTGAAGCAATCGCTCGCTCAGGCGCCGAATGCGAGATCGTCGCCGACGGCAGAATTCGCTACCCCGTACTGCTCGCCGATGCTGACCAGCATTATGTCACGGCCGAGAGCGTTTCGATGATCTCCGAGGCGGTGCTGACGGGTAAGCCGGTTGGCCTCATTCCGGTTGATCTCGACGAAGAGGGACAGCGAGAGCTCGGCACGAACGGCCTTTCCGGCTCGAAACGCGACGTCCGCCGTTTCTGGACCGAGCTGCAATCGAAAGGGCTCGTGGGCACAATCGATGAGCCAAACGCCGGAGCCGTCGAAGACCCTGTTGAAACCGCCGTCGCGGCGGTGAAACGCTTGCTAGGCGACCGCGTCGAGTAGCTGCCACCCGCGATAGCGGTCGACCAGCCGAAGCGAGTCATGCCGGACATGATTCGCCGCCATTTCCGCCTTCAATTCCTCGCGTGTGACCTCCCCCGTATCCACGAGATCGGCGAGTAGCGAATAGACCAGGGCCTCCTGCTTCGGGTCCGGGTGCTCCTGATAGTGCCGGTTGGTCCAGCGCCGGAGAAAATCGAACGGCCCGCGCTCGCGGAGCGTGTAATCGACCGGAAGGCCGGTTTTCCAGGGCTGCGTCCGGCGCTTGGTCGTATGGAGAATCCCAGTCTCCGGCGAAAGGCGATCGAAATCGTTCCAGTGCGGGTCGAGAAACCCAATGGTCGAACGGTCTTCGCGCTTCAGCTCGATCCAGTCGACATAATCGAACCGGTGATTGAACAGGTCGTCGAGATCCCTCTCGAACTGCCAGTGCTTCAGCTTCGAGGTGTCGAGCAGCATGACCGATGTGGCGATATAGTCGGGCTGATTGTTATGGCCGGGACGGGCCACCGCCATGATGGCCTTGCCCTCCATATCCTGCTCCAGCAGGTCCGCGACGTCTCCTACGCCGAAGCAGTCCGGATCGGTGACGACTGCCCTTCCTTCGAAGTTCATCAGGCTTGGCGGTGCGAAACGCAGCGGCGTGAAGCTCTGCAGGTCGTCCGGCTCCCAGGGGCGCACGGTGCCGGCACGAAGGATCGACTGGCCCTGCTGCATGATGCGCGGAAAGTCCTGCACCCGCATGATCTTCACATCGAAACTGTCCGGCCTGGCACTTGCGCGCTTGTAGCTGTGGGCCGAAATCTTCGCGCCGAGCAGCTGCCGGTCGTTGGCCTGAATGAAGACCGTTGGTTTCACAGGCTTGCCTCTTCGAAGCCTCGCTCTTTCACCGTTCGATCGAGCTCCACCAGAGTGGTCAGCAGGCTTTCCATCCGGTCGAGCGGCCATGCATTGGGTCCGTCGGACTTGGCATTCGACGGGTCGGGATGGGTCTCCATGAAAAGGCCCGAAACGCCGGTCGCCACGGCTGCACGCGCAAGCACCGGCACGAATTCGCGCTGGCCGCCGGAGCTTGTCCCCTGCCCACCAGGAAGCTGCACCGAATGTGTCGCGTCAAACACGACCGGGCAGTTGGTCTCCCGCATGATCGCGAGACTGCGCATGTCGGACACGAGGTTGTTATAGCCGAACGACGCGCCCCGCTCACAGACCATGATCGTCTCCTCGTTGACGCCGGCCGCCTGGGCGGCGTTCCGGGCCTTGTCGACGACGTTGACCATGTCGTGCGGCGCCATGAACTGCGCCTTCTTGATGTTCACCGGCTTGCCCGAGGCAGCGACGGCGTGAATGAAGTCGGTCTGCCTGGCCAGGAACGCAGGCGTCTGGAGCACGTCCACGGCCTGCGCGACAGGCTCGATCTGCGGAATGTCGTGAACGTCCGTCAGGATCGGCACGTCCAGCGCCTCACGAACCTTGCTCAGGATCCGGAGACCCTCGTCCATCCCTGGGCCGCGGAAACTCTTGTCGGACGATCGGTTCGCCTTATCGAAGCTGGACTTGAAGATGAACAGGATGCCGAGCTTGTCGGTGATCGCCTTGAGCTTCTCCGCAGTGCGAAGCTGCAGTTCCTCGCTCTCGATCACGCACGGGCCCGCTATCAGGAAGAAGGGCCGATTCAGCCCGATGTCTCGTCCGAACAATTGCATGGCGGCCTATCTAGTGCAGGCCGTCGACAACCGCCACCGGTTGCCAGTCGCCGAGGCCGTTTTGCGGTCCGAAATCGTGCGGGAAAGGTTCGCCGGCGTGAATTCCACCGGCCACGAACACCACCTCAAAGCCCATCTTCGCTGCGCCAAGCACGTCCGTCTGAAGCGCGTCACCTATGGCGAGGACCGTGTCGGGAGGTGGATCGCCCGCTAGCCCAAGAGCATGCCTGTAGATCGAGGGAAACGGCTTCCCGTACCACTCGACGCGCCCGCCTAGACTCAGGAACACGTCCGCGAGCGCTCCGGCACATGGCTCCGGGACGCCGCCCCGGACGACCACCCGGTCGGGGTTCAGACAATGCATGAGAACGTCGCGGCGGCTGAGATCCTCAAGCGTAGACTTATAGTCGCCCACCTCCCTACGATCGTCGTCGAGACCGGTACACGCCAGCTGGTCGAACTCGCCGTCGTCAGCGAATTGAACGTCCCTGCCTTCGAGGATGACGCGATCCGCGTGTGTGCCGATGAACCCGACCGGGCGGCCGATCGACGTCAGGGCAGCAATTCCTGCCTCGCCGCTTGTGGATAGGGCATCCCATGCGTCGCGGGCAGGCCAATGCGCGCGAGCTGGCTTTCGACCGCTTCGGCGGTTCGCGGCGCATTCGTGATCAGGATTACGGTGCGGCCTTCGCTCCGCCATTGGAGGAGTCGTTCGGCGGCTCCGGGATAAAGGTTCACGCCGTCATGAACCACGCCCCAGATATCGCAGAGTATGACCCGGTAGCGCTCTGGAAGCGCGTCGAGGTAGCTCATTCCAGCCCGGCGTCGATGAGCGCCTGCTCGATCGGCTCCACATCCTCTGGATTGTTCAGTTCTCGAAGCGCGTAGGGCGGTGGCTGCACGTCCACGACGGCTACCGGAAGGCCGGCAACGAGGAACCGTAGCTGCTCCAGCCCTTCGAGCGTCTCAAGCTCGCTCACCGGGGTCGTCACGTAGCGCTCCAGCGCTTCTGGGCGATAGGCGTAGACCCCGACATGAAGCCGCACGGGCGACATTTCGCCGTCGAGGGTACCGGCGGGCAAATGCGGGATGAGGCGCTTGGAGAAATAGAGCGCGTGCCCCTGGTCATTGATAACCGCCGAGGTTCCGCCGACGCGGCCCGCGGCTTCCTCCGCCTGGAGCGCCCGCACTTCGCTGCTCCGAAGTCGCATGGCCGGGGTCGCTACCAAGGCGTCCTGGTCGTCTCGCATACGATCGATCAGAGCTTCGACGAACCCGGGCGGCGTGAGCAGCGCGTCGCCCTGGAAATTGATGACCAGGTCCGGATCGTGAAGTTGGCCAAGCGCCTCTGCGCAGCGCTCTGTACCGTTGCGGCACTCCGGCGAAGTCATGATGACTCCGACGCCGTAGCGCGTGCATTCCTCGACGATCCGCTCATCGTCGGTCGTGACGAACACGCCGGACGCTTCGCGGACCCGACGGGCCGCTTCTACCGTCCGAAGGATCAGGGGCTTTGCCGTTCCGCTCGACCCTTTCAGCGGGACCAACGGCTTGCCCGGGTAGCGCGAGGACGCGAAGCGCGCCGGGATCAGGATGACCACGTTCATCGCGCGGACGGACAGTCGTGAATGTGGAGGACGCCGAGTGGTCTCTTCCGGCCATTGTCCTCGTCCACGACGAAAAGAGTCGTGATCCGATATTCGTCGAACAAGGTCAGGGCTTCATCGACGAGCGCGTCCGGCCCAATCGTCTTCGGGTCCTTCGTCATGAAGTCGCTCGCCACATGGTCGAGGCCCTCTTCCATGTGCCGACGAAGATCGCCGTCCGTAATCACGCCGATCAGGTAGCCTTCGCCGTCGACAACGCCGACGACGCCAAGACGCTTCTCGCTCATCTGCACGATCGTCTCGCGCATCCTGCTGTCGCCCGATGTGAGCGGCAGCTGATTGCCGGAGTGCATCAGCCGTTTCACCGGCTTCAAACGAGCGCCGAGCGATCCGCCTGGGTGCAAGCGCCCGAAATCGGTGCGCGTGAAGCCCTTCAGGTGCATGACCGTCATCGCGAGCGCATCGCCCAGCGCCAAAGTCATGGTCGTCGATGTCGTCGGGGCGACCGACTCCGGACCTACTTCCTGCCAATGCGGAAGAACGAGAGCGGCCTCCGCCGAGCTTGCGAGCATGGATTGCGGGTTGCCGGTGATCGCGATCACAGGAATTCCGACTGCAGAGAAATGGTCGATCACCGGCTCTAGCTCGGCCGTCTCACCGCTTTGGGAGATGAGAATCGCGATGTCGCCGCCGGCCGCCATGCCGAGGTCGCCGTGAATGGCCTCTGCAAGGTGCAGGAAGGTGGCCGTCGTCCCGGTCGAAGCAAAAGTGGCGGCGATCTTGCGGCCCACATGCCCGGATTTGCCAAGGCCGCTGACAATTAGTTTGCCTTTGCACTCGACAATCAGCCCGACCGCCCGCTCAAAGCTCTCGCCGAGACTGTCGGCAAGCGCATCCAGCGCCCGAGCCTCGTCGTGGAGCACATCGCGGCCGAAGCTCAGCAGATCGACAGCCGAAGGGTTTGACGCAGACGTTCCAGCCATTCGCCGCACCTAGCCAGAGCGCGGCCACCTGTGAAGTCGACCGCTTGACGAACCGCGGGCACCCGCTTGTGTCGTGACCATTCAAGGGAGACAATGTGGCAAAGCAACTGACCAGGTTCATCCTGATCGCACTGGTGCTCGGCGTCATCGCCGGTTGGGCGATCAATGCCGCGATCGACGACGGCTCCCCCGAGAGCGCGGAGCGGCTGAAGCAAATCGCCGAATATCTCAGCATCGTCACCGCCCTCTTCCTGCGGCTGATCAAGATGATCATCGCGCCGCTGGTCTTCTCGACGCTGGTCGCCGGCATTGCACACATGGGCGATATTGCCGCGCTCGGACGTGTCGGCCTGCGCTCGATCACCTGGTTCATCCTCGCGAGCCTGGTTTCGCTCACGCTTGGACTCGTTCTCGTCAACCTCCTCCAGCCTGGCGTCGGACTGAACCTGCCGTTGCCGCCGACAACAGCGGCGAGCGGTATCGAAACCGCTGCATTCAACCTGAAGGACTTCATCACCCACCTCGTCCCCGCGTCGATCTTTGATGCGATGAGCACGAACGAAATCCTGCCGATCGTCATCTTCTCGATCTTCTTCGGCGTCGCCCTGACAGCGATCGGTGATGCGGGACGACCGATCGTTCGCGGCGTCGAATCCCTGGTGAAGGTGATGCTCCAGGTCACCGATTACGTGATGCGGTTCGCGCCCTTCGCGGTCTTCACCGCGGTGACCAGCTCCATTGCCGAACAGGGACCGGAGATCCTCTTCACGTTCGGCAAGTTCGTCGGCAGCTTCTACCTTGGTCTCTTCGTTCTCTGGATGCTGCTGGTCGCGGCTGCATTCGTGATCGTCGGGCCGCGCACGCGCCACCTCGTCCGATACATCCGTGATCCGATCGTGCTCGCTTTCTCGACGGCGTCGAGCGAGGCCGCCTATCCACGGACCCTGGAAGCGCTCGACCGCTTCGGCGTCCCCCCGCGCATCGCCAGCTTCGTCCTGCCGCTCGGCTATTCGTTCAATCTCGACGGGTCGATGATGTACATGACCTTCGCGACGATCTTCATCGCTCAGGCATATGGAATCGATCTCAGCCTCGGGCAGGAAGTCACCATGCTCCTGGTCCTGATGATCACGTCCAAGGGATGGCCGGTGTTCCGCGAGCGAGCCTTGTCGTGATCGCGGCCACCATGGCAATGTTCAGCATCCCCGAGGCCGGGCTGTTGCTTATCCTCGCGGTCGACCACTTCCTCGACATGGGCCGGTCAGCCACGAACGTCGTGGGCAACGCGGTCGCCTCTGCAGTTGTCGCCAAGTGGGAGGGCGAACTCGATCCGGAAGAGCCGGCGGACATCGAGCCGCCGCATGCGCCCTCACACGTCGCCCGGACGAAGCCGATCGACGACCACTTCTAGATTGTCACGCGAACGGCTGGTCGATGCTCGATGGCGGGACGGTGAACCACTTCGGGCCTGCCTCCGTCATGTGGAAACAGTCCTCCAGCCGGATACCGAACCTGCCGGGCAGGTAGATGCCCGGTTCGTTCGAGAAGCACATGCCGGGCGCGAGCGCCGTCTTCTCGCCGTGGACGAGATTGACGGGCTCGTGACCCTCCATGCCGATGCCGTGCCCTGTGCGGTGTGACGTCCCAGGGAGCTTGTACCCCGGTCCATAGCCCCAGCTTTCGTAAGCGCTCCGAACGGCATCATCGACGCTCCCGGCGGGCGCTCCGACCTTCGCCGCGGCCATTGCGATATCCTGCCCGCGCCGCATCTGTTCCCACACCTTGCGCTGATCGGCCGAAGGCGAGCCTCCAAAGACAAAAGTCCGCGAGATGTCGGATTGGTAGCCGTGGACCTCGCAACCGCAGTCGAGCAGGACGACCTCGCCCTTGCGCACATGCTGCGGCCTGCCCGATCCGTGCGGATAGGCCGCCGCTTCGCCGAGCAGGATCAACCCGCCGTCAGTGCTGGCGCCCTGGGCCTGTACCGCCGCGACATACATTTCGTTGATCTGCGTGGGCGTCATGCCCTCGCGGATCCTGGGATGGATGTGGCGGAATGCTGCGATGGTGATGTCCGCGGCCGACTGCATCAGCGCAAGCTCCGCGCTCGACTTGATCATCCGCTGTGCTCGAACGACCGGATTGGCGCTGACGATCTTTGCAGAGGGCAGCTGTTCCCTCAGGCGATCCAGGATCCAGAAGCGATTGGTCTCCTCGAACCCGATCGTTTCGCCTGCGACGCCCCGCTCCTTGAGGAAATCGGCGACGAACTTGAGCGGTTCCTCATCTTCCTGCCATGTCCGGACCTCGGCGGGAACGACGAGCATTTCCCTGATCGTCGGCCCCTCGAAGAAGGGCGTGACGATTATCGGATCGCCCTGGGCCGGGATGACTGCGCCCGTCAGGCGTTCGCTCCGCCACCACTGGATGCCCGTGTAATAATCGAGGCTCGGTCCGGACTCGACGAGCACTGCGCCAATGCCGTTGCGCTGCATGAGGTCGCGAGCCCTGGCCAAGCGCGCCAGCCGTTCCTCGTTTGAAATCGGCGGCGGCAATTTGACCGGACCGAGCTCGTCCTGGGCGGCAGCTGCGATCCTCGGTGGAATTGCGGCGGACGCCACAATCGCGCCCGCGCTCATCATCAATCCACGACGGCTCAAGGTCGTTTCAAGCATTTCTCGCCCCTTTTCGCTGCAACGACTGTTGCACGCGCTTCATGCTTAGGCCAGCAGGCGAAGATGCCGATAGACTTGCGACATTTGCCCGGTTCCGGGCCACGGCCTGGACCGCGCGAGACGATTGCGCTCCTCGCAGGGTTGATGGCTCTGAATGCCTTTGCCATCGACGCAATGATTCCGGCGCTCCCGGAGATCGGCAAATCGTTGAACATCGCTCGCGAGAACGACCAGCAGCTGGTGGTCGTGGCCTACTTCCTGGGCTTCGCATCGACACAGCTTCTGTGGGGCCCTCTCGCCGACCGGTACGGACGAAAGCCGATCCTGGCCGCCGGCGTATCGCTTTACATTCTCTTCGCCGGCCTCTGCGCCATTGCGGGAAGTTTCCCTCTCCTCATCGCCGGGCGGGTGGCGATGGGCGCGTCAGCTGCGGTTACCCGGGTGCTGGTCGTCGCAATGGTTAGAGACCTGTTCGAAGGCGAAGCCATGGCGCGGATCATGAGCCTCGTGTTCATGGTCTTCATGGTCGTCCCGGTGCTCGCGCCCAGCATCGGGCAATTGATCCTGCTTGTCGCGCCGTGGCGAGCCATCTTCCTCGTGCTCTCCTGCTACGGCCTCGTCATGCTTACCTGGTCCTGGCTTCGGCTTCCGGAGACCCTGCATCCCGAATATCGCCGTAATCTCGCTCCTTCCGAAATTGCCAGCGCGGTCGTCGCGAGCGTCAAGGAGCCGTTGTCGCGCGGATACACGCTGGCGCTGACCGCCACTTTCGGAGCCCTGGTCGCCTACATCAGCTCCATTCAACAGATTATCGCCGACGCCTTCGGAAGGCCCGAAATCCTTGGGCTGGCCTTCGGTGCGATCGCTGCGCCGATGGCCCTCGCCTCTTGGACGAACGCGCGCGTAGTTGGGCGCTTTGGATTGAGGCGGGTCGGCCATTGCGCGACGGTGGCGTTCGCCGTCGTCGCGATCACTCATGCTGTGGCGGTCAGTGCCGGGCTGGAGAGCCTGCTGGTCTTCATCATCCTGCAGGGTCTGACGATGGTCTGCTTTTCGTTTGCATCGTCCAATCTCAGCACGCTGGCGATGGACCGGATGGCTGAAATCGCAGGAACGGCTTCGTCGGTTCAGGGAGTCGTCGGTACGGTCGGTGCCGCGATCATCGGCTATGCAATCGGACAGGCGTTCGACGGCACAGTCCGTCCGTTCCTCTGGGGCATGACGGCCTGCGCAATCACTGCCTTGATCATCATTGTGCTGACAGAGCCGAAACGGCTCTTTGCGGGACCGTCCGCGGTCGGCGAGCAGATTGAACCGCACGCCGCCGCGGAAGCCTAATCAGTTGAATTACTCGGCGGCGATGTCGTCGTCAGCCGACGGACCCACCATCAACGCTTCGCCGACTTCATCGGTCTTTCCGCGAATTGCACGATCGATGCGGTCGGCGATCTCCGGGTTTTCCTTGAGATAGACCTTGGCGTTCTCCCGGCCTTGCCCGATGCGAATCGAGTCGTAGCTGAACCAGGCACCCGACTTCTCGATCAGGCCGGCCTTGACGCCGAGATCGAGGATCTCGCCCACCTTTGACACGCCCTCACCGTACATGATGTCGAACTCGACCTGCTTGAACGGTGGAGCGACCTTGTTCTTCACCACTTTCACGCGGGTCGTGTTGCCGACGATGTCGTCGCGATCCTTGATCTGTCCGGTGCGACGAATGTCGAGGCGGACCGAAGCGTAGAACTTCAACGCGTTGCCGCCGGTTGTCGTCTCCGGATTGCCGTACATGACGCCGATCTTCATGCGGACCTGGTTGATGAAGATCACCAGGCAACGCGAGCGGCTGATCGAGCCAGTCAGCTTGCGCAGCGCCTGGCTCATCAGGCGAGCCTGCAGGCCGACGTGACTGTCGCCCATCTCGCCCTCGATTTCCGCCCTCGGGACGAGCGCAGCAACCGAGTCCACGACCAGCACGTCGATCGCGTTCGAACGGACCAAAGTGTCGACAATCTCGAGCGCCTGCTCGCCCGTATCGGGCTGCGAGACGATCAACTCGTCGATGTCGACACCGAGTTTCTTCGCGTAAGCCGGATCGAGCGCATGCTCGGCGTCCACAAAGGCTGCAGTTCCGCCGGTGCGCTGTGCTTCGGCAATCGCATGCAAAGCGAGCGTCGTCTTGCCCGAGCTTTCCGGGCCATAGATTTCCACAACGCGTCCGCGCGGAAGACCGCCAACGCCAAGCGCGATGTCGAGACCAAGGCTGCCGGTCGAGATCGTGTCGATCTCGATCTTCTCGCGGCTGCCGAGCTTCATCGCCGAGCCCTTGCCGAAGGCGCGATCGATCTGCGCGAGCGCCGCCTCAAGAGCCTTTTGCCTATCCATTCCGGGTACTTCCAATCCGCTTCCGATGACCTTGAGCTGCGCTGCCATGCTATTCATCCTCTCGTCAACGGGCGGCCGAGCCCCACCGCCATAATCTTTTCGTACATGCTTTGTTCTATGAGAACAAGAGGGGAACGGGTGACCGGAAAGTCAAAGGATGATCAGGGCATTGAAATCGGGAAGAGCAAGCCGCCGTGGCTCGCAACTTCAAAGCGCGAACGCAGCATCCAGGGCGGGCGTTACGCGATCCACGGTGTAAGGCTTCTCAATCACGGGCACGTTGGCGAACTGGGCCGGCGGCGGATCCACGTGGCCACCAGTCGCAAGCACAAACGGGATTTGCATGTCACGAAGCCGTTGGGCGACTGGCCAGACGCTCTCACCCTTCAGATTGACATCGAGAATGGCGATGTCGAAACCGCCCTTGTCGGCTTCTGCCATTGCGTCCTGCACGGATTCGCATGTCGCGGTGACGGAATGGCCGAGCGACTCAAGGAAATCCTCGAGCATCATCGCAATTAGCGGCTCGTCCTCAACAACCAGGATACTACGCTGCCCCATATTGCCTCGGATACTGTGGGCCTTCGCTTCAGCATAGCCCTAATTCATTGAACAGGCGTAAGGGCCTTTCGGGCCGCCTCGGCCAGTTCCTGGACTGAGAAGGGTTTGGGCAAGAAGGCGACCTTGTCGATATCGATCGATTTGCGAAGCTGTTCCTCGGCGTAGCCGGACATGAACAGCACCGGTAGGTCGGGGCGGGATTTCCGCGCTTCGCGCACCATCGTCGGCCCGTCCATTTCCGGCATGACCACGTCGCTGATCAGCAGCGCGAACTCATCGCCGCGATCGAGAATCTCGAGAGCTTCCTGGCCATTGTTGGCGGTGACGACCGAATAGCCGTGCCGGGTGAGCGCCCTCTCGGCGACCGTCCGGACCATCGGCTCGTCCTCGACCAGCAGGACCGTGCCCGTGCCCCAAAGCTCGTTGTCGCCGCCCTTGGTCTCGCGTCGCGCCTTCGCCGGCTCCTCCGCCTGATGGACCGGGAGATAGATGATGAAGCGCGTTCCCTCGTCCACTTTCGAGTCCGCGAAAATGAAGCCGCCTGACTGCTTCACGATACCGTACACGGTAGACAAGCCGAGGCCGGTCCCCTTTCCGACCTCCTTGGTCGTAAAGAACGGCTCGAACACCTTACCGAGGACGTTCGCCGGAATCCCACAGCCAGTGTCGCTCACCGACAGCGCCGTATAATCGGCGATCGGAAGGATCTCCGATCCGAGCTCGGCGACCTGGTCGGCGCGCACCGCATAAGTCTGGATGGTTACGGTCCCGCCCCCCTTTGACGCCATGGCGTCACGCGCGTTCACCGCAAGATTGATGATGACCTGCTCGAGCTGGCCCGGATCGGCGCGGATCGAGCCGAGATTGCGGCCGTGTTTCACGACCAGGACGACTGTCTCGCCGAGAAGGCGCTTCAGAAGGTGCGAAACCTCGGAGACAACGTCCGGAAGCTGCAACACCTGCGGACGGAGGGTCTGCTGGCGAGAGAAGGCAAGCAGCTGGCGGGTCAGGCCGGCGGCGCGGTTCGAGTTCGACTTGATCTGCTGGATGTCGTCGTAGTCGCTGTCACCCGGCGTGTGCCGCATCAGCATCAGGTCGCAATGGCCGATGATGGCAGTCAGGATGTTGTTGAAGTCGTGCGCCACGCCGCCCGCGAGCTGACCGACTGCCTGCATCTTGGTCGCCTGGGCGATCTGTCGCTTGAGCTTCGCTTCCTCGCTATTGTCCTTGAGCAGGAGCAAGACCGCTGCATCGCCCAGCCCGCGCAATCCTGCAATTGTCAGCGCGACCGGTTCCTTCGGATCACGGGTAAGGCGGACGGCGATGTCGCCGGACATTGCCGGGCCTCGCGCGTTGCGGCGAACCGCGTCCGCGACCGCAGCCTTGTCCTCCTTCGCGACAAGGTCGCCGGGATAGACTGCCTTGCCCTTCATGCCAGCCGCGGTCCGGAAGGCCTGGTTCATTGTGAGGAAGCGGCCGTCACGATCGACCAGAGCGAGCCCGATCGGCATCATGTCGAGCAGGGCCTGAAGATTCGATGAGCTGCTCGAGGTTTCCGATCCATCGAACAGCAGGAAGGTCCCCGTCCCGGTCGGGTTTGCCGGATTCACGGGCACATGTACCGCGCGCAGCTCGCTACCGGCCTCGCCCTCGGCCGACAGGTGGAACATCCCATCCTCGGCGACATGTACGAGCTCCGAAAAGCGAGGACATTCGTCGGCGTGCCCGGCAGGTATTGCCCGGTCTGCAAACAGCTTGTTCGCGGCGAGGACTCGCCCTTCTCCGTCGACGAGAGCCGCAAGGACTCCTGCCCTCGTCAGGCGCTCGCCGGTGACTCCCGAAATTCCCTGAATGGCAAGTGCCATGGGATCCGCAGAGGGTGGATTTGGATAGCGCCAAAGGAGCATGTCATTGCGAAGTCCGGCGCGCTGCACCTCCACGGCGGCCGTCCCGGCCAGCGTGGCCACACCCGCAGCGCAGCCAGCACCATCGCGCCACGCCATCGACACCGCGGCAATGATTGACTGAGTCGACTCCTCATCAGCTGGCAATTTCAGCGGAGGAACGGCCTCGAAGCGCATCCGATAGGCTTCGTTCGCTGCCAGCAAGGCGCCGTCTTGCGACGTGATCGCGGCGGGCTCATCGCAAAGCGCGAGAGCGGCTCCAACGAGGCTGTAATCCGGGCCTTGAGCCAAAGTTTCTGAAGTTTCGACCTTGGCCGGCCGACGCAGCGCGAGAGCGCCGGCAATCGCGCCTGCTGCGGCGAGACCCGCGAGAACTAGCGCTGGAACGGGACCGACTAGAAACCACAGAGCCGCAAGGCTGAGCGCTGCGGCTCCGACGATACCCGGGAGCAGCCACCGACTGCCGCCGTCCAGTGGACGGGAAGCAATCGGCGGAAGCTCCTGGTGCAGCATTACCAGATACGTACGCGGTCAGCCGGTGCGAGGTAAAGCTTCTGTCCCTGCTGGACGTTGAACGCCGGGTACCAGGGGTCGAGGTTCCGGACGACGTTCGTGCGAACCGGACAAGGCGAGTGCGGATCGGTCAGCAGCTGCTGGCGGAGCGCCGGCTCGCGTTGCTTGCACCGCCACACCTGCGCCCAGCCGAGGTAGAAGCGTTGATCGCCGGTGGTGCCGTCGATGACCGGCGGCTCCTTTCCGCCAAGCGAAGCAAGGTAAGCGTCGTGAGCGACAGTCAGGCCGGCCAGGTCCGCGACGTTTTCGCCCATGGTCAGCTTGCCGTTGACGTGCAGTCCGGGCAGCGGCTCGTAGGCGTTGACCTGCTGTTCGTACTTGTCGAGGCGCGACTTGAAGGCCTTGCTGTCGCTGGGGGTCCACCAGTCGATCAGCTTTCCGGTGCTGTCATACTTCGCACCCTGATCGTCGAAATGGTGGCTGAGCTCGTGCCCGATCACTGCGCCGATACCGCCGTAGTTGACCGCCGGATCGGCGTTCGGGTCGAAGAACGGCGGCTGCAGGATGGCTGCGGGGAACACGATCTCGACCAGCCCGGAATTGGCGTAGGCGTTGATCGTCATCGGCGTCATGCCCCACTCCCAGCGCCGGATGGGGCCGCCGAGCTTGCCGATCTCGTAGGCATTCTCGAACTGCTTCGAGCGCATTGCGTTTCCGAGCAGATCGTTGGCGTCGATTGAGAGGCCACCCATGTCGCGCCACTGGCTCGCGTAGCCGATCTTCGGGGTGAACGCGGCGAGCTTTTGATGAGCCTTCGCCTTCGTTTCGGGGCTCATCCACTCGAGCGCGTCTATGCGCCGGCCCATCGCCGAGATGATGTTCTTCACCATCTTGTCGGCTGCAGCCTTTGTCTCGGGCGGGAAGTATTTCGCGACGTAGAGCTGGCTGACATCGTCGCCGAGCGCTGCGGTCGTGAAGTTCACGGCGCGCTTCCACCGCGGCTCCTGCTCCGGAATGCCCGACAAGGCGGTACCGGCAAAGCTGAAGCGCTCGTCATCGAACTTCTTCGGCAGGTACGGTGCGTAGCTGTCGATCGAGCGGACCAGGAGCTGGTCCTTGAGGACCGAAAGCGGCGCCTTGGCGATCGCCGCGGCTTCGCCGGTAAAGGCGCTCGGCTGAGCCACGAGCACTTCCGCGATCTTCGGCGAAATCGCGCCGAAGAATCCGGAGAAGTCGAAACCGGGAGCCCGCCTCTTGAGCTGCGCGATCGTGAACTTGTTGTACGTCTTGTCCGCGTCGCGGCTGTCGGCGCGCGTCCAGTGCGCTTTCGCGATCTTCGTCTCAAGGTCGAGGATCGCCTTGGCACGAGCCGCCGCATTGGCCTCACCCGCTAGGGTCAGCACATTGGTGAGGTGCGTCAGATACTTGGCGCGCGTGTCGACGAGCTTGGGATCGGTCGACAGGTAATAATCCCGATCGGGCATACCGAGGCCGCCCTGAAGGAGGTTCAGAATGTAATTTTCCGGCGCCTTGTCATCCTGCCCGACGAACATCCGGAAGGGGCCTGAAATGCCGATCTGGTCGGCCTTGGCATAAAGCCCACTGAGGCTGCTCTTGCCCTTGATCGCGCGGATCTCGTTCAGCCATGGCTCCAGGGGAGCAAGGCCTTTCGCCTCGATAGCCCCTTCGTTCATGAAGCTGTTGTAGGCCGCACCGATCTTGCTGTTCGGGTCCTTCGCCTGTTCTTCGATGATCCCGCGAGTTCGCGTCTTCGAAAGATCATCGAGCACGTTGAACATGCCGTAGCGAGCCTTATCGGACGGGATTTGCGTCGTCTGATCCCAGGTTCCGCTCGCGTAGCCGAAGAAGTCGTCACCAGCCTTGACGCTCGTGTTCATGCCCGCGGCATCGAAACCGTAGCTTCCATACTCAGGCTTCGGCACCGCAGGCGCTTCGGCTGCCGGCGGACCGGGCTCTTCAACTGGGGGCGGTGGGACATCGGCGGGACGGGTTACGCAGCCAGCGAGCGCCGTGCTCGCGGCGAGAACAACAATCAGACGATACATTTAACTTCCTTCAGGAGATCTCCGAAGCCGACACACCCTCCCGGTCGGCATAGCGGCGCTGTATCCATTTGCGCCCGATCCACCATCGCCATCCGACGAGCGACATCCAATATCCTGCGAACGCGAAAATCGCGGCTATCACGGCAAGGCCGGTCACCATCGCCGGAGCGGCATCGGACAGCAGCCAGGCAAGCCACCGCCATACGCTCGCATGGGTGTTGGAAAGCACCTGCAGCGTCGTAAGGTCCGCGTGGAACCCCATGCGGTTGCCGACGTCCACCGCAGCAATCAGGAAAAACGGGGTCGTCGCCGGGTTGGAGAGGAATGTCATCGCCGCGGCGATCGCGACATTACCCCTTAGCGCCATACAAACCAGCGCAGCGCCGACGATCTGGAGACCCGGCACCATCAGGAAGATGCCAACGAACAGGCCGATTGCCACTCCGCGTGGCACCGACCGGCGAGTGAAGCGCCACAGGTCCGATCCCCGGATGCGGTGACCGAACGGCTTCAGCCAGCGACTGTTCTGGACTTCCTCGCGGGAAGGCGCGTGCTTCGCCATGAAGCCGCGGATGGCGCTCGCAAAATCAGCCACGCGACCTCATTAGCCGCGCCTGCTCGCGCTTCCAGTCGCGCTCCTTCACAGTGTCGCGCTTGTCGTGCACCTTCTTACCCCGGGCGAGGGCCAACTCGACTTTCGCCCTGCCTTTCGAATTGAAATATATGGATAGCGGCACAAGGGTTAACCCTTGGCGAGTGACCGCGCCGTGCAATTTCGCGATCTCGCGCCCTTTAAGCAACAGCTTCCTCTTTCGCCGAGGCTCGTGGTTGAGGCGGTTTCCGTGGCTGTATTCGGGAATATGGCTGTTGATCAGCCAGATCTCGTCGCCATCGACCGTGGCGTAACTCTCCGCAATCGACCCTTCGCCCTGGCGAAGTGCCTTCACTTCAGTCCCGGTGAGGGCGATACCAGCCTCGAACCGGTCGTCGACGAAATAGTCGAAGCGCGCGCGGCGATTCTCGGCGACGACCTTCGTCTTGTCGAACGGGGATGGCAGAGGCTTGGACACGAAAATTCCGATTTAAAGCAGGCCGGCGTGCTCCAACGCCTTGTCGACCGCGCGCTTCGACGCATCCGACGGCTCGGTCAAGGGCAAGCGCAGGTCGGCCGGATAACCGGGCCGCACGCGGGTCAATGCATATTTGGTCGGCCCGGGCGACGCATCGGAAAACAAAGCGGCATGAAGCGGATAGAGTCGGTCCTGTAGCTCCAGCGCATCGTCCCAGCGGCCCTCGCGCGTCGCGGCCTGGAAATCCGAACACAGCTTGGGTGCGACGTTCGCGGTCACGGAAATGCAGCCGACTCCACCCATGGCATTGAAGCCCAATGCCATGTCGTCGTTGCCGGAAAGCTGAATGAAATCCTCGCCGCATGCGAGCCGTTGGGCGGTCACGCGGGCGAGATTGCCAGTCGCATCCTTGATGGCAACGATGCGCGGATGCTTCGCGGCTTCAGCCAAGGCTTCGACTGAAATGTCGGCAACCGTGCGGGACGGCACATTGTAGACCACGATCGGCAGCGGCGAAGCCTCGGCAACTGCCGTGAAATGGGCCACGAGGCCGGCCTGGCTCGGCTTATTGTAATAAGGAACGACAACGAGCGCGGCGTCGGCGCCCACGTCCGCCGCCGCGCGGACCATGTCGATCGCGGCCTGCGTCGAGTAGCTTCCGCATCCGGCGATGACTGGCACCCGGCCGTTCGAGACCCGCACGGTCGTCGCGATGACCTCGCGATGCTCCTCATGGCTGAGGGTCGCGCTTTCGCCCGTCGTCCCGCACGGAACCAGCGCGTTCGACCCTTCCGTAATCTGCCAATCAACGAACTCTCGAAGTGAGTCTTCATCGACACACTTGCCGGAAAAAGGTGTCACCAGTGCAGGTATCGACCCGTAAAACATGAACTTTTCGCCTTCACGACATGTTCGCCGAGGTGGATACTCAGCCGCGTTCAGCGACTGATAAGGAGGGCAGTCGGATAATGTCCAGCATGAGAGGTGTCGCTCTAATACTCTTGCTCGTCACGTCGACGGCTGCGTCCACGCAGACGACGTACCCAGCCTATTCAGCGCCGAGGCCGGCCTATGCGTCTCCAACCGCGGGCTACAGTGTCGGTTACGCACTGAACGACTGGCGTCGCCTGCGACAGAACAGCGGATTCACCTTCGGGGATTATGCCCGTTTTCTGAATGCCAATCCCGGCTGGCCCGAGGAATCCAAGCTCCGCCGCTGGGCCGAAGCGGCAATGCGCCCGGGCGAAAATGCCGGTGTGGTCCTGGCCTTCTTCTCGAATGAGCAGCCCAAGACCGGCAACGGCTACGCCCGCCTTGCCGACGCACTGAGCGCGACAGGACGGAATGCCGAGGCCCTCGCCGCCGTCCGGGCGGCCTGGGCTTCTTCCGATCTCAGCACGACCGACGAACAGAGCATTTTCGCCCGCTATGGCCAAAGCCTGACATGGCAGGATCATGATCGGCGGACGGATTCACTCCTGTTCGCGAAGGACGCGACTGATGCCGAGCGCTTCCTCCCGCTGACCTCCGCTGCGCGCCGCGGCGCATTCACCGCCCGCGTCGCGATGCAGAAGAGATGGCCGGATGCAGAGACCCGCTATCAGGCAGTCATGGGGCAGGTGGTCACGGATGCAGGCCTGATGATGGACCGCGCGCGCTACCTGCGCGACGCCAACTGGGAGCATTCCGCTCGTCAGCTTTTCGCCCGCGACCACAATTTCACCTACCGGCCCGCCGACCCGGACCGCTTCATGGACATGCAGATCCTGCTGGCCGACAGCGCTGCCCAGAACGGCTACTGGAGTATCGCCTACAATATCGCGCGCCAAACCGACGACGTCCTGACCCCTGGCGTCAATGTCAGCGACCAGGATCTTGGAATTCGAGACAAATATACGTCGCTTATGTGGCTTGGCGGGACCGCAGCGTGGAGCGGGCTCAACCGCCCGAACGACGCGATGATCATGTTCGACCGCTACTCGCGCGGCGGCAGGTCGCTGCAGGTGCTTTCGAAGGGCCTCTACTGGGCCGGCAAGGCCGCCATGTCCGCGCGTCGCGCGACCGAGGGAACCGCTTACTTCCAGCGAGCCGCTGCCTATCCTGAACTCTTCTACGGCCAGCTCGCGCTCGAACAGCTGGGGCGTTCGGTTCCGGCTCCTGGGCCGCTTCCGACGTTCGCGGTCAACCCTCAGCAGCGGGCCGAGTTTGGAACGAGACGCCTTGTGCAGGCTGTGCAAATCCTTGGTCAGCAGGGTCAGCGGGAAGAACAGACCCTGTTCGTTCGAGCCCTTGCCGAATCGCTCAACAATGATGCCGAGCGCGTCCTTGCGACCCAGCTTGGCCAGCAAATCGGTCGCGAGGATTTGGGAGTTTGGGTCGCTCGAATGGCCCGCATCAAGGGCAACGCGTTCTACGTCGAGTCCGCCTACCCGCGTCTGCAGGCATCGGTTAGCGGCGCACGCATGTGGTCGCTCGCGCATGGCATCACCCGACAGGAGAGCTCGTTCGATCGCGCCGCCGTCAGCCATGCCGGCGCACGGGGGATGATGCAGCTGATGCCCGGGACTGCTCGGGAGCAGGCTGGCAAGATGGGCATTGGCTATGATGGTTACCGGCTGACGACCGATCCCTCATACAACGTCATGCTTGGCACTGCCTACTTCCAGCGCATGCTCAATATCTGGGACGGAAACGTTCCTTTGGCGGTCGCCAGCTACAACGCCGGCTCGGGCAACGTCGGAAAATGGGTCAACCGCTACGGAGATCCCCGCGGCCAGAAGGACGTTCTACATTGGATCGAGCAGATCCCGTTCAGCGAGACCAAGGCGTACGTGCAGCGGGTCATCGAAAACAGCGTCGTCTACGATCGCATGAACCCCGGCAGCACGGCCGGCACCATCCACGTTTCCAACTATCTGGGAAAGAGCCGTCCGGGCTAAGGTCTCCGAATGAGTCAGGGACAACCGCGGTTCATCACCGCCGCCGGCTTCGCGAAGCTCCGATCCGAATATGAGGAGCTATTCGGCACCGAGCGGCCGAAGATCGTCGAGACCATCGCCTGGGCCGCCGCCAATGGCGACCGGTCGGAGAACGGCGATTATATCTACGGCCGGAAGAAGCTTCGCGAGATCGACCGGCGGCTCGGTTATCTCGCCAAGGTCATGAAGGCCGCGAAAGTCGTAGACCCCGCTGCGCAGGAGTCGCGCGACCAAATCCGCTTTGGGGCAACCGTGGAACTCGCGGACGAAGACGATGCCCGTCGCACCCTGACCATCGTTGGCGACGACGAGGCGGACGCGTCAGTTGGACGAATAGGCTGGAGCGCGCCCATTGCCCGGGCGCTCGTCGGCGCGCGGGTGGGCGACGAACGGATCGTCGGGTTGCCCGCCGGCGAGAAAAGCTACGAAGTAATCGGTATCCGCTACCCGACCTGATCGACAAAGCGATCACGGAGCTGCGCCAGCGAAGCGTCGTGGGTCAGATCAAGATGGAGCGGCGTCACCGAGACATACCCGTCCGCGATGACCTCCAGGTCCGTGGAGTGACCTGGCGTTTCGACCACAGGCCCAAGACCGAACCAGAAATAGGTGTAGCCGCGCGGGTCCTGACGCTCGATGAGCCTCAACCGACCGTAATCTCGAATCCCCTGCCTGCAGACTCGCACGCCCTTCACCTGCTCGGGCGGAAGTGCAGGGAAATTGACGTTGATGAGACTGCCCGGCGCCATCTTCAATCCAATCAGCGGCTCCAGTGCCCGCTCCGCCCAGGCTTCGGCGGCCGCGAACGGAACCGTGTCGCCCATGCCCTCGCGCGAATAGCTTTGGCTGAGCGCGATCGAGCGGACGCCCGCAAGCGCTCCTTCCATCGCCGCCGAAACGGTTCCTGAGTAGGTCACATCTTCAGCGAGGTTTGCGCCGCGGTTGATCCCCGAGAGGATGAGGTCCGGCGGCGAGTCCTTCATGATGTGGGCAAGCGCCATCATCACGGCGTCCGTGGGCGTTCCCGTCACCGAAAAACGGCGATTGTCGTGGCGCCGCACCCTGACCGGCTGCGTGAGCGTTAGGGAATGACCCGCGCCGGATTGCTCCTCGGTCGGGGCCACGACCCAGATGTCGTCCGAGAATCGCTGGGCAATCGTTTCGAGGAGGTCGAGTCCCCGGGCATTGATGCCATCATCATTTGTAAGGAGGATCCGCATGGCCGTGCCTATGCGGGACAGTTCAGGAGCCCGCAATGGCGCCTAATGCGCTAAATCGGCAACAGAATTGCCATTTATTCACTGTCCGTTTGACAGTTCTTGTTAAGGCGCAGGCGCTTATCTATAGCCCCGTTGGGGGTTAACCGACTGAGTCCGGGTAGCTAAGTCCCGGGAAAGTCGACCTAATCCGCTTCCGGCTGCTCCGGATGTTCGGCCGCAGCCAGTGGCGGCGCGTACGGGGGTGCCACGAGGTCGGGGGATCTCGCTGGTCCGAGCTGGGAGGGGTTCAATGGCTACTGCACTCGTCGACCTTTACGGTGGGCAACCTATACCGTTCGATCGCATCGTCCTGGCCGAAGGATATCGTCCTTCGGAAGACGAAGAATTCATGTCCGATCTGCATCGGGCCTACTTCCTCCGGAAGCTCAAGGGCTGGAAGGAAGACATCCTCGAGGAAGCGCGCCAGACCATGGCCCAGCTTCAGGTCGACTCGCTCCGCGAACCCGACATTGCCGATCGCGCTTCGAGTGAAACCGATTGGGGCATCGAGCTCCGCACCCGCGACCGTCAGCGCAAGCTGATCGCCAAGATCGATTGCGCGATCCGCCGCCTTTACGAAGGCGAATATGGCTATTGCGAAGTGACTGGCGATCCGATTTCGCTGGCTCGCTTGGAAGCCAGGCCGATCGCAACAATGACCCTGGAGGCGCAGGAGCGCCACGAGCGAATCGAGAAAGTGTCGCGGGACGACTGATTGCCGTCCCGCGGATGGCCGGTCCTAGTGGAAGTGACCGGCGAGTTCGTCCTTTAGCCTGAGCTTTTCTTTCTTGAGCTCATGAAGCTTGATCATGTCGGGGAGCGGGCGGTGCTCTTCCTCATCGATTTGCGCGGCGAGGGAAGCGTGCTGAGATGTGAGCTCCTCGACATGGGCCTTGTCCATCGGTGCCATTCCTTTCCTTCAATGCGTCTGAATAGCGTCGAGAGTAAAACACTTTTCTGACGGTTTGTCTCGTACCCAAAAGGTCCGTCCGCCCGACTGGAGTCGCGGCTCATCGCGGCCTAAGAGCAACGATGCGAAGGTGCTACGCGGAAGACACGAAGCGAATGGACGACGCAATCCGGGAGCAGCTCGATGCCATGAAGGCAGAGCATCGGCGGCTGGATGAGCAGATCAGCGCCCTTTCCGCGAACCCATTGTCCGACCAGCTGGAAATAGCCCGCCTGAAGCGCCGGAAGCTGATGCTGAAGGACCAGATCCAGCTGATTTTCGATCGAAATACGCCTGACATTATCGCCTGAGACTTGTCCCGTTACGGGATTTTTCAGGCCGTCATCGCATCCGGCACCTCTTTTCGGGCGTTTTCAGCAGCCATGAAGAATGGCACTGATTGCGAGATGGACGATTCGAGCATTGCGCAGTCTGAAGCGCGGATCACATCGCGGCTGATCGACAGCCTCTACACCGAGGCGATGCTGCTAGCCGATGAGGCGCGGTCTTACTTCGACGATGCCGGACGCGACGACCGCAACACGCTCGAGCCCTTCATTCGCGTTGGCTTTGCCTGCGAGTCGCTGAAGGTCACGACCCGGATCATGCACATCGTCGCTTGGCTCCTGACGCAGCGCGCGATCGAGACCGGAGAGCTTCCCGGCAAGGAAGGCCGGCGGCCCGAACGCCGCCTTGGCCATGCCGCCGACAGCGACCCGGAGCTCGTGGCGAAGCTTCCAGCGTCCGCGCAGCGCCTGATCGAGGCGAGCAGCGAACTGTACGCGCGCATCCAGCGCATCGACGAGGGCGTCGTGGCCGAGGAGCCGGCTGCCAGCCCTGCCCGCGCACTGATGGGCAGGCTCGAACGCGGCCTCGGTGGGAATCTCGCCTAAGCAACGCTAGTCTGCGCCGGAATGCGCAGCTTCACTTTCCATCCCGGACCCCGCCTGATCGCAGGCGAAGGCAAGTCGGACAGCATCGCCGATTTACTGCCCGAGGGGCCGGTCTTGTTCGTCACGGACGAACAGCTCGTCGGTCTTGGCCTGACCGACTCGTGCCTGGAAGCGCTCGACGCCTCAGGACGTCCGTCCATTGTGTTCGATGCGGTTGAAGCCGACCCGTCGCGAACCACTCTCGAAGCGGCCGTCAAGGCCGGACGTTCGGCTGGCGTGAAGTCGGTTGTCGGCTTCGGTGGTGGAAGCCCCATGGATGTGGCCAAGCTCGCCGCCTACCTGCTTGGTTCGGGCGACGATCTCGACGCAATCTGGGGAGTCGACGTCGCCAAAGGGCAGCGGCTTCCGCTCGTCCTTGTCCCGACAACAGCGGGCACCGGATCCGAAGCGACGCCTATCTCGGTCATCACTTGCAAAGGCGGGGTGAAGCTGGCGGTCAATGCTCGACCCTTGACGGCTGACTGGGCGGTCCTCGATCCGATCCTCACGATCGGCCTGCCGCGCAGCGTGACGGCGGCAACGGGTATCGACGCCATTGTGCACGCTGTGGAGGCATACACTTCAGCGCGTTTCAAGAACCCGGTTTCCGACGCGCTGGCGCGAGAGGCGCTGCGCCTGCTTTCGAGCAATCTGCTGACGGCCTGCACGAACCCGCAGGATCTCGAAGCGCGAGAAGCCATGCTGCTCGGCGCCCATCTCGCGGGGCTCGCCTTCTCGAACGCTCCGGTCGCCGGAGTGCATGCCCTCGCCTACCCGCTAGGCGGCCTTCATCACTTGCCCCACGGCGTGACAAACGCGCTGATGCTGCGACACGTGCTCCAGCACAATGCCGAGGCCGCGCGCGAGCATTATGCGGAGCTGGCGCTCATCGTCGTTCCAGAATGCGAACGCGAAGGAAGCCAGGCGCGCACCGCAATGCTGATCGATCGGCTCGACCAGCTCGTGAGCGAAAGCGGGATTGCGACGCGACTGCGCGACTACGGCATCGACATTGCCGAAGCTCCGACGCTTGCCCGCGAGGCGATGAAGCAGACGCGCTTGCTGGTGAACAATCCCTGCAAGATCACTGAAGCGGATGCGCAACGGCTCTATGAGGCAGCCTGGTGAGCCGAAAGCCGCCGGCCGGAAGGGCCGACTTCAAAGCGTGGCGCAAGATGACGACCCGCTGGGCGGACAATGATGCGTACGGCCACGTCAACAACACCGTCTATTATGAGTGGTTCGACAGCGCTGTGAATGCCTGGATGGTCGAGCAGGGCCTGCTCGACATCGCCAAGGGAGATCCCATCGCCCTGGTCGTCGAGACCCGCTGTACCTACGCGGCGCCGCTAGAATTTCCGCAGACGGTTGAAATCGGCCTGGCGGTCGCCGAACTCGGCCGATCCAGTATCCGCTATCGAATCGGCATCTTTGCTGAAGGCAGCGACGGCGCTGCTGCGGAGGGTGAATTCGTCCATGTGGTGGTGGACCGTGCCTCGCGTCGCCCGGTCGAAATACCTTCCCACTGGCGTCCGAAGCTCGAGGCGATCAGCTAGCGCAGAGTCTGGCTTTCGCCGCCTGATATTCCGCGGACATTCGCGCGACCAGCTCGCCTGCGGGAAGAACAGCGTTGACCGCCCCTACCCCTTGCCCGGAGCCCCAGATGTCGCGCCAGGCCTTGGCGCCGGTGGCCGACTGGAAGTTCATTGCGTCGGCGCCCGGAGCCGGCAGGTTGTCGGGGTCCAGCCCCGCCGCGACGATCGACGAGCGCAGGTAGTTGCCATGGATACCGGTGAAGAGGTTCGAATAGACGATATCGGCCGCGCCGCTTTTGACGATCGCCTGCTTGTACTCGTCGCTGGCTCGCGCCTCCGGCGTCGCAATGAAGGCGGAACCGACGTACGCGAGATCGGCGCCCATCGCCTGGGCCGCGAGCACAGCCTCGCCGGATGCTATCGCCCCTGACAGAGCTAGCGGTCCGTCGAACCAGCGGCGGATTTCGTGGACGAGCGCAAACGGAGACCAGCGGCCGGCATGCCCGCCGGCACCAGCCGCTACCGCGATCAGGCCATCGGCGCCCTTTTCGATCGCCTTCCGCGCGAAACGGTCGTCGATGATGTCGTGAAGGGTGATGCCGCCCCATCCGTGGACGGCGTGGTTCAATTCTTCCCGCGCTCCCAAGGAGGTTATGACGATCGGCACCTTCCACTCCGCACAGACCTGCATGTCGTGCTCGAAGCGGTCATTCGACCGGTGAACGATCTGGTTGACCGCAAAGGGCGCCGAGGGCGCGTCTGGATTATCGCGGTCATGCTCCGCAAGCGCTTCTGTGATTTCGTGCAACCACTCGTCGAGCTGAGACGCCGGGCGCGCATTCAGCGACGGGAAGCTGCCGACAACCCCAGCCTTGCACTGGGCAATGACCAGCTTCGGATTGGAGACGATGAAAAGCGGCGCGCCAATCACCGGCAACCGAAGGCGTTGAAGAATCGGCGGAAGCATCAGGCCGGTCGCACCATCATCGTCACGGCTTAGCCGCAGCCGTAACGATTGCGCCACTGCTAATTGTCTGAGGTCAGGCCGCCCGCCGGCCGTCGATATTTCCCGGCGGCGAGTAACGGCAGATCAGATAGTCCCAGTTGTCACTCGGATAGATTGCGCACCCGACATGAGTCGTGCCGCTCCAGACGACCTGGGTGTAATGGGCGACGTCCGCCCAATTCCCCGTCCTGCTGACATCAGGAAATGGCATGCCCGAACGGTAATAGGCTTTCTCCGCAATCCAGTTTCCGACCATCTGCTCTGGAGAATAGGCGCCGCGGGTTCCCATCCAGAGGTTTTCGCGTTGGCCGAGCCGGTCTGCGCGCGCCGAATGCCGAAGACCGCCGAGCCGAGCAAGGGTCGGCCCGTACGACGCCGCGGCGGCCGCCAATGCCGGGTCCCAACGGAGTGGCGGAATACCCAGGCGAGCGCGCTCACGATTATGCGCGGCCAGCAGCTTCGCCGCGGTCACTCCTGAACCGTAAGAAAAGTTCGCCGATTGCGCTGGAACCGGGGCCAGCCCGCACAAAAGCAGCGCTCCGCAAGCCATCAGAACTTTGCGCATCATTGCACCCCGCCCAAGCCTCAAATCTACGGCGAACTTGGCGAATGTCCGCACCCTTGGACACGGCTTGTCGCCCGTTGGACTCGCTCTGGCGATAATTTTGGCTCGACGGACCGATTAAGGTCAGTGTTGCGATAGTTTGGCGGTGGAGCTTTCCTTGCCGCAGGCTCCACCCGCGATCGCGGACGCAACGATCGGGCGCGGGGTCATCCTCAACACGGCCTGCTCGATCGACCACGATTGCGTCATCGGCGACGGCGTCCACATCGGGCCAGGCGTACGGCTCTGCGGAAACGTGAGGGTCGGCACCTCGCAGCCTGATCGGAGTCGGCTCCGCCTTTCGGCCAGGGGTCACCATCGGATCAGATGTCGTTGTCGGAGCCGGAAGCACCGTCGTTGCAGAAATTCCGGACGGAAGCGTCGTGGCTGGCTGCCCGGCCCCCCGTTTGTAGATGCTAGCGGCCTCTAGAGTTCGACGTCTCCGGCTCGGATCACGTCGACTTCACCGTCACGGCGCAGACGAAGCGCTCCGTCGGGATCGATGCCGTCAAAAGTGCCGGTGACCTTCTCATCTGCGCTCGAATGGACCGTGAGATGGGTCCCGACCGGATGGGCGCGAACGAGCCATGCCTGGGCGAACGCTTCGGGCGTCGAGCTGCGCCAAAGCGAGAGCATTCGCGCGAAGCTTCCCGCGAGCAGAGGCGCAAAGGCTTGAGGCAGGAGCGCGCCGTTCAGGGCTGCTGCGTCCCGGCCCTCCAGCTTGGGAGCAGATGAAAGATTCACACCGAAGCCGACGACGACCCGGTCACCGTTCCGTTCAAGCAGGATTCCCGCAAGCTTCGAGTGGCCGAGCATCAGGTCATTCGGCCACTTCAGCATAAGAGGCTGGCTCGGCACCGCGACGGCGACAGCTTCAATCAGCGCCAGTCCCGCGGCAAGTGAGAGCGACTGCGGAGCCGGATCGGCCGCGCCCAGCACGACCAAGGTACTGCCGAAGAAATTGCCGGCTTCGCTGACCCATTCGCGGCGTTGGCGGCCGCGGCCTGCGTCTTGTGTCATGGCGACGAGCCAGTCGCCCTCGATCGCGTTGCCGTCATTCAGGAGATCGGCATTGGTCGAGCCGGTTCGCTCTACAATCCGTATCCGGGTCAGAAGATCGACCCTGCAGCGCGATCGGTGATGGCACCGAGGGGACCGATCAGAAGATACCCGAGCGGCGACACTGCGATGGCTGCCAGGAAGATCAGCGCGCCCTGGATCGGCTGGGTCACGCGCGAGAACGGCTTGCCCGCCTCATCCATGTACATGACCTTGATGATCCGTAGGTAGTAATAGGCACCCACAACCGTGCCGACGATCGCTGCGACCGCCAAAGCGACCAATCCCGAGCTCACTGCTGCCTGGAAAACGAGCAGCTTCGGCCAGAAGCCGAACAAGGGCGGAATTCCAGCCAGGCTGAACATGAAGATCGCGAATGCGGCCGCGAAAGCCGGACGCGTCTGGGAAAGGCCTGAGAGTGAGGCGATGTCCTCGATCGGATCGCCATTCTCGTCGCGCATCCAGAGGACGCAAAGGAACGCTCCGAGGGTCATCACGACGTAGACCGCCATGTAGAACAACACCGACGAAGCGCCCTGCGGAGTGCCCGCGGCAAGTCCGACCAGCGCGAAGCCGACGTTGTTAATCGACGAATAGGCCAGCAGTCGCTTGATGTTCGTCTGCCCGAACGCGGCGACCGCGCCGAGGAAGATGGACGCAAGCGCAGCGAAGATCACAATCTGCCGCCATGCATCGGTCGCCGGAGCGAGCGCATCAAGGCAGACGCGCGTTCCCAGCAAGACGGCGGCGACCTTAGGAGCAGACGCGAAGAAGGCGGTCACTGGCGTTGGCGCGCCTTCGTAAACGTCGGGCGTCCACATGTGGAACGGCACGGCCGAGACCTTGAAGGCCACGCCGGCGAGGACGAATACGAGGCCGAAGAGCAGGCCAAGCGAGCTTGTCCCATCGCGAGCGAAGGCTGCGGCGATGCCGTTGAAGTTCATCGTGCCGGTGAAGCCGTAAAGCAGCGAGATTCCGTAAAGCAGGATACCGCTCGCGAGTGCCCCAACACAAAGTACTTGAGGCCTGCCTCAGCCGAACGCTCGTCGGTCCGGCGGTAGGACGCCAGCACGTAGGAAGCGAGGCTCTGAAGCTCGAGGCCGACGTAGAGTGTGACAAGGCTCGTCGCCGAGACCATCACTGCGCCACCAAGCGCGCTGAACAGGATCAGGACCGAATATTCGGCGCTATGCTCGGTATCCCGCTCGAACCAGCCATAGGCGGCGATGATCGCGACGGCAGACGCGATGAAGATAATCGCCTTGCCGAACGACCCGAATAGGTCGGCCGTGATCAGGCCGCCGAACACGCCGCCTGCGTGGGACGGAGCGCCGATCAAAGCGAAAGTTGCTGCGACGAGGACCGCGACCGACGCCCAACTCGTGAATCCGCCGCTGCGACGCCCCCCCAGGCAGCGACCATCATCAGGACGATGCCGCTGACCGTGAGGATCAGCTCAGGGAGGATGGGTGCGAACTGGTTCATTAGTGTGCTGCCTCGGCTGCGTGCTGTTCAGCCTGCGGCTGCGGCTTGCCCGGAGTAAGGTTCATGTCGCCGGCCGGCGTTGCGCGCTCGACGCGCTCCAGGATCCGGCCGACGTCGTTGCGGAACGGGCGGATGAAGCTTTCAGGATAAATGCCCATCCAGAAGACGCCTGCTGCGATCGGTGCCAGCAGCCACCATTCGCGAGCCGACAGGTCGGTCATCAGTGCGGCTTCCTTCGTCCGCGCCTCACCGAAGGCGATCCGCCAGTAGAGCAGGAGCATGTATGCCGCGCCGAGAATGATCCCCGTCGTCGCCACGACCGCTGCCCAGCTTGAAACCTTGTACGTTCCGACCAGGCTCAGGAATTCACCGACGAAGTTGCTCGTGCCCGGAAGTCCCACACTCGCCATGGTGAACACCATGAACAGTAAAGCATAGCCCGGCATGTTGTTTGACAGACCGCCATACTTGGCGATCTCGCGGGTATGCAGCCGGTCGTAGACCACGCCGACGCAAAGGAAGAGCGCACCCGACACGAGACCGTGGCCAAGCATGACCATCATCGCGCCTTCGATGCCCTGCCGGTTGAAAGCGAACAGGCCGAACGTCACGAATGCCATGTGCGCGACCGACGAATAAGCGATCAGCTTCTTCATGTCGGTCTGAACCAAAGCGACAAGGCTAGTGTAGACGACCGCAATCCCGCTCAGGACGAAGACGAACGGCACGAACATCGCCGAGCCCTCGGGGAACATCGGTAGCGAGAAGCGGATGAAACCGTAGCCACCCATCTTCAGCAGCACGCCCGCCAGGATGACCGAGCCCGCCGTCGGCGCCTGAACGTGCGCGTCGGGCAACCAGGTATGGACCGGCCACATCGGCATCTTCACCGCGAAGCTCGCGAAGAAGGCTAGCCAGAGCCATTTCTGCGCGTCGACCGGGAAGTCGTGTGCCATCAGCACCGGGATCGAGGTCGTCTTCGCCTGGAGCACCATGTAGATCATGGCGATCAGCATCAGGACCGAGCCGAACAGGGTGTAGAGGAAGAACTTGTAGCTCGCCTTGATGCGCTCGGCGCCGCCCCAAATGCCGATAATCAGGTACATCGGAATGAGGCCGCCCTCGAAGAAGACATAGAAGAGGAACAGGTCCTGCGCGGCGAACACGCCGAGCATCAATGCTTCCATCAGCAGGAAAGCCGCCATGTATTCAGGCACGCGCTTGTCGATTGAGCGCCAGCTGGCCCCGATACAGATCGGCATCAGGAACACTGACAGCATGATCAGCACCAAGGCGATGCCGTCGATACCGAGGTCCCAGTTGATGCCGGCGGCGAGCGGCAGATGCTCGACGAACTGCCACTGTGCTCCGTTCGGGTCGAACGCAGCCCAGAGGTAGGAGCCGAGAGCCAAGTCGATCAGGGTGGCGATCAGCGCGATCCAGCGCGCCGCGCTCGCGTTGACGAACAGGCACAGTCCGCCGGCGACGAGCGGAATGGCGACGAGCAGGGTTAACAAGGGAAGATTCGTCACTTGCTCGCCCACCAGATCGCCCAGCTTGCCGCGCCGATCAGGCCGAGAAGCATCACGAGTGCATAAGAATAGAGGTACCCCGACTGGAGGCGGGCTGTGATCTTGTTGCCGACGCCCACCGCATAGGCCGCGCCATGCGGGCCAAAGCGGTCGATCGTGCCCTCGTCACCGCGCATCCAGAACAGTCGGCCGAACCAAAGCGAAGGCCGAATGAAGAGGCGGTCGTACAGCTCGTCGAAGTACCATTTGTTCTTCACGAAGCGGTAGATTCCGCCGAACTGCTTGACGAAGCCGGCCGCATCCTGCGGGTTTCGTATGTAATTGTTGTAGGCAATCGCGAGGCCAATCAGCATCACGACCGTCGCAGTGTACTTCACCCAGGTCGGAACGCCGTGCATCGCGTGAGCGAGGTGCTCGTTGAACGCGACGCTGCCGTTCCAGAATTCGGCTGATTCCAGGAAGTAGTGGCTGAACGTGAAGCCGGCCGCGATTGCGCCGACAGCCAGCAGACCGATCGGAACCAACATTGTCAGCGGGCTTTCGTGCGGATGGTATCCTCCCGTGCCTGCCGGCGGCATGTCGTCATCATGCGAGCTGTCGCCATGCTCCGCGTCCGGATGATCGTGATCGCCATGGACGGCGTGCCGGATGTGCTCCGAGGCTCCCCAGCGCGGCTTGCCCCAGAAGGTCAGGAACATCAGGCGCCAGGAATAGAAGCTGGTGAGCAAGGCCGCGATCGCGCCTGCCCAGAAGGCGATCGTTCCGTGGACGGAGCCGCTCGCATAAGCGCTCTCCAAGATCGCGTCCTTCGAGTGATAGCCAGCGAACCCGACGCCGAGGATTCCGACGCCGGTGATCGCGAGCGTGCCGATCAACATCACCCAGAAGGTGAACGGGATTTCCTTACGAAGGCCGCCGTAGAAGCGCATGTCCTGCTCGTGGTGCATCGCGTGGATGACCGAGCCAGCGCCGAGGAACAGCAGAGCCTTGAAGAAGGCGTGCGTGAACAAATGGAACATCGCCGCGCCGTATGCGCCGACGCCTGCCGCGAAGAACATGTAGCCGAGCTGCGAGCAGGTTGAATAAGCGATCACGCGCTTGATGTCGTTCTGGGCTGTGCCAACCGTCGCCGCAAAGAAAGCAGTAGCCGCGCCGACGAAGGTCACGACCATCGTTGCCGTCGCGCTCTGCTCGAACATCGGGGACAGGCGGCAGACCATGAACACGCCGGCGGTCACCATCGTGGCCGCGTGGATCAGGGCGCTGACCGGTGTCGGGCCCTCCATCGCGTCCGGAAGCCAGGTGTGAAGGCCGAGCTGCGCCGACTTGCCCATCGCTCCGACGAACAGAAGCAGGCAGAGCAAAGTCATCGTGTCGACGTGCATGCCCGCGAAGCCGACCGTCGAACCGGCCATCGAGGGCGCTGCAGCAAGGATCGCCGGGATCGAAAGCGTTCCGAATACCCAGAAGGTACCGAAGATGCCGAGCGAGAAGCCGAAATCGCCGACGCGATTGACGACGAACGCCTTGAGCGCCGCCGCATTGGCGGATGGTTTATGGTACCAGAAGCCGATCAGCAGGTAGGACGCGAGACCGACCCCTTCCCAGCCGAAGAACATCTGGACGAGGTTGTTGGCCGTCACCAGCATGAGCATCGCGAAGCTGAACAGCGACAGGTATGCGAAGAAGCGAGGCTGGCTCGGATCCTCGGCCATGTAGCCCCAGCTGTAGAGGTGAACGAGCGACGAGACGGTCGTGACAACGACCAGCATGACCGCCGTCAGCGCATCGACGCGAAGCTCCCACGCGACCTGCAGATTGCCGGAGTTGATCCAAGACAGGACCTGGACGACCTGCTCCTGCGATCCGCCGGTCAAATAGCCGATGAAGATCGGCCAACTGAGCGCCGCGCCGATGAACAGCGAACCGGTCGTGACCACCTTAGACGGCGTCTGACCGATCCAGCGACCGCCAAGGCCCGCAATGATTGCGGCCAACAACGGCAGGAAGACGATGAAGATTACAGGGTGCATCAGCCGTGCATCCGGTTGACGTCGTCGACCGCGATCGAGCCGCGGCGACGGAAGAAAATGACGAGGATGGCGAGGCCGATGGCGGCTTCGGCGGCGGCGACGGTCAGGACGAACATCGCCATCACCTGCCCGACGAGATCGCCAAGGAAGGCGCTGAACGCGACCAGGTTGATGTTCACGGCGAGCAGGATGAGCTCGATCGCCATCAGGATGAGGATGACGTTGCGGCGATTGAGGAAGATGCCAAGCACGCCTAGCACGAACAGGATCGCGGCAACGGTGAGGAAATGAGCAAGTGTAATCACAGCTTCATGCCCTCGCCCACGGTTGGATTTTCAAGCTTGATGGCCTCGTCCGGGCGGCGATCAACCTGCTTCGAGACCTTCTGGCCGCGAACGTCGCCACGGCTGCGGTGCGTCAGGACAATCGCGCCGATCATCGCGACGAGCAGGATCAAACCGGCAATTTCGAATGGGTAGAGGAAGCGGCTGTAGAGTACCTGGCCGAGGGCCACGATGTTGGGTTCGACAGCAGTGTCACGTGGCACCGCGCCGCTGAGCACCGGGCCGGCCTTCCACGCGCTGATCGCAAGCACCATCTCGGCGAGCAGGACGATGGCGAGGATAATCCCGAACGGCAGATTCCTTGTGAAGCCGGACCGTAGCTCCGCGAAGTCGATGTCCAGCATCATGACGACGAACAGGAACAGCACCGCGACCGCGCCAACGTAGACGATGACCAGAAGCATCGCGATGAACTCGGCGCCGACGAGCAGCATCAGCCCCGCCGCGTTGAAGAACGCGAGGATCAGCCAGAGCACGCTGTGCACCGGATTGCGCGCGAAGATCACGCAGACCGCCGAGGCGATCATGACCGTCGCGAAGAGGTAAAAGGCAAGGAGTGCGATCAAGTCTTGGACCCTGTTGCGGCGCGCTTATCGGTAGGGGCATCGGCGGCAAGATTGGCAGCAATCGCCCTCTCCCACCGGTCGCCATTGGCGAGCAGTTTCGCCTTGTCGTAAAGCAATTCCTCGCGCGTCTCGGTCGCGAATTCGAGGTTCGGTCCCTCGACGATCGCATCCACCGGGCAAGCCTCCGCGCACAGCCCGCAATAGATGCACTTCACCATGTCGATGTCGTAACGTGTGGTCCGGCGGCTGCCGTCCTCGCGCGGTTCTGCCTCGATGGTGATCGCTAGTGCCGGGCACACCGCTTCGCACAGCTTGCAGGCGATGCATCGCTCTTCCCCGTTCGGGTAGCGGCGCAGAGCATGTTCGCCGCGGAAACGTGGAGACTGCGGCGCCTTCTCGTAGGGGTAGTTGATGGTCGCCTTGGGCTTGAAGAAGTACTTCAAGGTCAGCCAGTGCGCTTTCACGAACTCCCAGAGGGTGAATGCCTTGATGGTGCGCGAAATCATGCCGCGCCTCCGTAGCGGGAGAACATGAGCCATCCAGAGATGATGACGACGAAAAGGATGCTGAGCGGCAGGAATATCTTCCACCCGAGCCGCATGAGCTGGTCGTAACGGTACCTCGGCACCGTCGCCTTCACCCAGCTGAAGACGAAGAAGAAGAAGCTCATCTTCAGGAACAACCAGAACAGACCGGTCAGCTCCGGCGTGAAGAAGAAGCCGTAGAGCGGTTTCCAGTTCACCGGCGGCAGCCAGCCACCCCAGAACAGGATGGCGTTGAGTGCGCACATCAGGATGACGTTGCCGTACTCGCCAAGCCAAAAGAGCGCGAAGGCCATCGAGCTATATTCGGTCTGGTGTCCGGCAACCAGCTCGCTCTCCGCCTCGACCAGGTCGAACGGCGTGCGGAAGGTCTCGGCCATCGAGCTGATCAGGAACACAACCGCCATCGGGAAAAGCAGAGGGTTGAAGCCGTAGCCGTTCAGCAGGCCGAAAAGCTTGTGGCCCTGCTGGGCAAGCACGATCCCGCTCAGGTTGAACGTGTTCGAATAGAGCACGACACAGATCAGCACGAAGCCGATCGAGACCTCGTAGCTCACCATCTGCGCGGCCGCGCGGAGCGCCGAGAAGAAGGGATATTTGGAGTTCGAAGCCCAACCCGCGACGATCACGCCGTAAACGCCGAGCGAGCTTGCAGCGAGGACGTAGAGCAGCCCCACGTTGATATTCGCGAGGACGACGCCCGGAGCGAACGGGATCACCGCCCAGACGATCAGCGCCACCGTGAAGGTGATAATCGGCGCGATCAGGAACAGGCCGCGATTGGCGCCCGACGGAATGATCGTTTCCTTGAGGAAGACCTTGAGGCCGTCAGCGAAGCTCTGCAGCAGGCCCCACGGCCCAACCACGTTCGGGCCACGGCGAAGGGCAATCGCCGCCCAGATCTTGCGGTCGGCATAGATGATCATCGCCACCGCCAACATCAGCGGAAGCGCGATGACGAGGATGCCGATGATCGTGGCGATGAACCACGACCATTCGTAGGTCATGCCCCAGGATTGGAACCAGGCCGTCACTCGGCAGCCTCCTGCACGCGGCGGCCCTGTACGAGTTCTTCCGAACAGACATGCATGGTCGGGCTGGAGCGGGTGATCGCGTTGGTCAGATAAAAGTCGCGAATCGGATAGACGACCGCACCCTCAGCCTTCGCGTCGGGCTTCGGCGGCGACCAATCGAACGCGATCAGGCCGTCGCGACCGAGCTGCGGATACTCCGCGACCATCTTCGCGCGAAGCTGGTCGAAACGGTCGAACGGCAAGGGCGAGCCGAACAGATCGGACACGGCGCGGAAAATCGTCCAGTCCTCGCGAGCCTCGCCCGGAGCAAACGTTGCGCGCTCGCTGCGCTGAACCCGCCCCTCGGTGTTAACGTAGGTGCCGTGCTTCTCGGCATAAGCTGCGCCGGGGAGCACCAGATCGGCCTGCCGGGCGCCATTGTCGCCGTGGTGGCCGATGTACACCTTGAAGCTTCCCGCGAAGCGTGCCGGATCGACTTCGTCCGCGCCCAGGAGCAGCACGACTTCCGGTTTCGCCTTATCGATATCGGCGATGCCGCCCTTCTGCGCGTAGCCAAGGATCAGGCCGGCCATGCGCGATGCGCTTGTGTGAAGGACGTTGAAACCGTTCCAGCCGTCGCGGACGAGCTTGAGCGATTTCCCCAGGCCAAGCGCCGCGCCGAGCGCGTTGGCTGCAAGAGCGCCCGCGCCGACGATGACGGCCGGACGCTCGGCCTTGGCGAACGCATCAGCTACTTCCTTGGGAAGCTTCCCAAGCAGCTTCAGGTCGTTTCCGATCCACGCGACCTTCATGCCGAGGTCGACTTCAGGTCCGAGACCGAAGATCTTGGCTCCCTTGCGCTGAGCCTTGCGAAGCCGCGTGTTGACCAGCGGAGCCTCCCAGCGCGTGTTCGATCCAACGAGGAGGACGACGTCCGCATCCTCGATGCCGGCGATGGTCGAATTGAAGTTGATCGCGGCAAGGCTCGACACGTCGTAGGTCAGCCCGGTCTGGCGGCCCTCGAGCAGCGACGAGCCCTGCGCCTCCAGCAGCTTCTTCGCGGCGTACATTGTCTCGGCGTCAAGGAGGTCGCCGGCAATGGCAGCGACATTCGCACCGGCCTTCTTCAGACGCTTGGCGAACAGGTCGAGCGCCTCGCTCCAGCTTGCCTCGCGAAGCTTGCCCTTCTCACGAACCCACGGACGGTCAAGGCGATTGCGTACCAGCGCATCGACGTGGTGCCGCGTCTTGTCGCTGATCCACTCCTCGTTCACGTCGTCATTGACGCGCGGAAGTATGCGCATGACCTGCCGCTGGCGGACATCGAACCGGATGTTGGATCCCACCGCGTCCATGACGTCGATGCCGGGAACGCGGCGAAGCTCCCACGGACGGCTTTCGAACGCCTGGGGCTTCTGAAGCAGCGCCCCAACCGGGCAAACATCGGCCAGGTTGCCGGCCATTTCGGTAGTCACGGCCTTCTCGAGGTAGGACGTGATCTGGCTGTCCTCGCCCCGATAAAGCATCCCGAGTTCGGGAACGCCCGCGACTTCTTCCGAAAAGCGGATGCACCGCGTGCACTGGATGCAGCGCGTCATCGCGGTCTTGATGACCGGGCCCATGTATTTGTCGTCAATGGCGCGCTTATTCTCGTCGAAGCGCGAGAACGGGCGGCCATAGGCCATCGCCTGGTCCTGAAGGTCGCACTCGCCGCCCTGGTCGCAGATCGGGCAGTCGAGTGGGTGATTGATGAGCAGGAACTCCATCACCCCTTCGCGGGCCTTCTTCACCATCGGTGTGTCGGTTCGGATCGTCTGGCCATCGGCGGCCGGAAGCGCGCAGCTCGCCTGCGGCTTGGGCGGTCCGGGCGCGACTTCGACCAGGCACATGCGGCAGTTGCCGGCGATCGACAGCCGCTCGTGATAGCAGAAGCGCGGGATCTCCTTGCCGGCGAGCTCACAGGCCTGCAGGACGGTCGCGCCCTGCGGGACCTCGATCTCAACCCCGTCGACGGTAACTTTAGGCATCGTCGCCGTTCTTTCGGTCTTCAGTTTCGCGCCGCCGTTCAATCGTCGTGATGCGCGGTCCACCGCCTCGCGCCACGAGAAGCGCAATGACTGCAACCACAGCGACAATGAGGATGATCGTCGTCGTGCTCATTCGGCTGCCTCCAGCATTCCACGGCCGGTGTGTTCGGCGATGCGGCGCTCCAGTTCCGGGCGGAAATGGCGGATCAGCCCCTGGATCGGCCAGGCGGCGGCGTCGCCGAGCGCGCAGATTGTGTGGCCCTCGACCTGCTTGGTGACGTCGTAGAGCTTGTCGATGCTCGCCACGTCAGCGTCGCCTTCGCGGAGGCGCTCCATCATGCGCCACATCCAGCCGGTGCCTTCGCGGCATGGTGTGCACTGGCCGCAGCTCTCGTGCTTGTAGAAATAGGAGATGCGGCTGATCGCGCGAACGATGTCGGTCGACTTGTCCATGACGATGACCGCCGCGGTGCCGAGGCCGGAACCGAGCGCTTTCAGCCCGTCGAAGTCCATCGGCGCATCCATGATCTCAGCCGCCGGAACCAGCGGAACCGATGAGCCGCCGGGGATTACCGCCAGCAGGTTGTCCCATCCACCGCGAATTCCGCCTGCATGCAGGTCGATCAGCTCACGGAACGAGATCGACATGGTCTCCTCGACCACGCACGGCTTGTTCACGTGGCCGCTGATCTGGAACAGCTTGGTGCCTTCGTTCTTCGGATTGCCGAAGCCCGCGAACCAGGTAGCGCCGCGCCGCAGGATCGTCGGGACGACCGCGATGCTCTCGACATTGTTGACGGTGGTCGGGCAGCCGTAGAGGCCCGCACCTGCCGGGAACGGCGGCTTCAAGCGCGGCTTGCCCTGCTTGCCCTCGAGGCTTTCGAGCATCGCCGTCTCTTCGCCGCAGATGTAGGCACCCGCGCCGCGGTGGACGAAAAGGTCGAAGTCATAGCCTGAGCCGGCGGCATTCTTGCCCAGCAACCCGGCTTCATACGCTTCCGCAACTGCTTTTCGTAAAACCTCAGTTTCACGAATGAATTCGCCACGAATGTAGATGTAGCCTGCCCGCGCCCGCATCGCGAAGCCGGCGATCAGCGCACCCTCGATCAGCTTGTGCGGATCGTGGCGGATGATCTCGCGGTCCTTGCACGAACCGGGCTCGGACTCGTCGGCGTTGATGACCAGGAAGTTCGGCTTACCCGGCTTCGGCTCCTTGGGCATGAAGCTCCACTTCATGCCGGTCGGGAAGCCAGCGCCTCCGCGACCACGAAGCCCGGAGTCCTTGATCTCCTCGATAATCCTGTCCTGGCCGCGCTTCATCAGTGTGGCTGTACCGTCCCAGTCGCCCCGGGCACGCGCCGCTTTCAGCCACGGCTCCTGGAAGCCGTAGACGTTGGTGAAGATTCGGTCCTTGTCGGAGATCGGGGTGACGCTACCCATTGCGCGGCCCCTCCAGCAGCTTCATTCCGCCGTAGACGACGAGGCCCGCGAGCGCGACGCCGATCGCGAGGCCGATCAGGCCCTTCAGGATCTTCCACGCCACGACGATGATGATGATCGCAAGGACGATCTTCAGGACGCCTTTCATTGCGCGCCCTCCCCGGCCGAACCGGCGTTCCACTGGCTGCGATAATCGTAGTTACGCTCGGCCATTTTCTTGAGGCTGGTCGGACCTCCCTCGGGCAGCTCGTTTGCCGGTCGACCTGCGGCCCGGGCTTCGGCGTCTCGCCGCGAGCCAGCGCATCGAGGATCGCGCCCATGCTCTCCTCGGTCAGGTCTTCGTAATTGTCGTCGTTGATCTGGACCATCGGCGCGTTTGCGCAGGCGCCAAGGCATTCGACCTCGGTCAGCGTGAACAACCCATCCTCCGTCGTATGGCCCTTGCGCATGCCGCGAAGCTCACAGGCACGCAGCACGTCGTCCGAGCCGCGCAGCATGCACGGCGTCGTCCCGCAAACCTGCACATGGAAGCGGCCAACCGGCTGCAGGTTGAACATGGTGTAAAAGGTCGCGACCTCGAGGACGTGGATCGGCGCCATGTCGAGTTCGCGAGCGACGAATTCCATGACGGGCAGCGGCAGCCACCCCTGCGTGCTCGTCTCCGCTCCGACCTGCCGCTGGGCGAGGTCGAGAAACGGGATCGACGCCGACATCTGGCGCCCTTCCGGATAACGCGCGACGATCTCCTTCGCCTTGCGCGCATTCTCCGGCGTCCACTGGAAATCTCCCCAGCGCGCCCGGACTTCCGGATCGTCGATGATTCCAGCTTGGCCGGCCATCAGCGGTCGCACTCCCCAAAAACCACGTCGATTGCGGACAACACGGCCGTCACATCCGCCAGCATGTGGCCCTTCATCATAAAGTCCATGGCTTGGAGGTGGCTGAACGCCGTTGGGCGTATCTTGCAGCGGTACGGACGGTTCGTCCCATCGGCGACGAGGTAGACGCCGAACTCGCCCTTCGGGCTCTCCGTCGCGACATACACTTCGCCCTCGGGCACGTGATAGCCCTCGGTGTAGAGCTTGAAGTGGTGGATGAGGGCCTCCATCGAAGTCTTCATCTCGGAACGGCTCGGCGGGAACACCTTCCGGTCTTCCGATCCGACTGGCCCCTTCGGCATCTCTTTGAGGCACTGGCGCATGATCTTCGCCGACTGCCGCACTTCCTCCACGCGGACCATGAAGCGGTCGTAGCAGTCGCTGTTGGTGCCGACCGGAATGTCGAAGTCCATCCGGTCGTAGACTTCGTAAGGCTGCGAACGGCGGATATCCCACGGAATGCCGGCAGCGCGGATCATCGGGCCCGAGAAGCCCCAGGCGATCGCGTCTTCCTTGCTGACGACGCCGATATCGACATTGCGCTGCTTGAAGATTCGATTGTCAGCGACAAGGCTGATCGCGTCCTCGAACAGGTGAAGCCGGTTATCGAGCCAGTCGCCAAGGTCAACGAGCATCTTCTCCGGCAAGTCGTAGCGAACGCCGCCCGCGCGGAAGTAATTGGCGTGCATGCGCGCGCCGGACGCCCGCTCGTAGAACTGGAGCGTGTCCTCGCGGACCTCGAACAGCCACAGGTTCGGAGTCATCGCGCCGACGTCCATGATGTGGCTGCCGAGGTTCAGCATGTGATTGGAGATGCGGGTCAGCTCCGCCATCAGCACGCGAATGTACTGGGCGCGGAGCGGCACCTCGAGGCCCATCAACTTCTCGATTGCCAGCACGAAGCTGTGCTCCATGCACATCGGCGAGCAGTAATCGAGCCGGTCGAAGTAGGGCAGCGCCTGCTGGTAGGTCTTGTACTCGATTAGCTTCTCGGTCCCGCGGTGGAGCAGGCCGATGTGCGGATCGACGCGCTCGACGATCTCGCCGTCGAGCTCCATGATCATTCGAAGGACGCCGTGCGCCGCAGGGTGCTGCGGGCCGAAGTTGATCGTGTAATTGCTGACGGTGTCGTCGCCAGCCGTGCCGGCGCCGACGTTTACCTCGACCGTGCGCGAACGGGTGTCGGTCATGCAGCACCCCGGGCCTACGGCGGCCGGTGCTCTGCGGCTTCGGAGCGGCGGTCTTGCTGGCCTTGCTCACTTCCGACTTCGCCTTTGCGGTAGCCGGCTTACGGGCCTGCTTCTTTGCCTCCGCATTCGCCGGAGCGCCGGCACCCGTGTCGGCAGGCTTTTCGGTCGTCTTCGGCGTTGCGACAGGAGTCTTCGGGTTCACGGCCGCCGGCGCGTTCGGCGCGGGCGCGGGTGAAGGCGCTCCGGCCGCCTCGGCGGTCGCTTTTTCATCGCCTGGAAGCCTGTACTCCGGGCCTTCCCACGGCATCAGGAAGTCGAACGTTCGGAAATCCTGTGGAAGCTGGACAGGTTCGTAGACGACGCGCTTCTCGACCTCGGAATAACGAAGCTCGACATGGCCGGTCAGCGGGAAGTCCTTGCGGTTCGGGTATCCCTCGAACCCGTAGTCGGTCAGGATCCGTCGCAGGTCGGGATGCCCCTCGAAGAGCACGCCGTACATGTCGAACACTTCGCGTTCGAGCCAATTGGCGACCGGCCAGACAACCGTCGCAGTCGGCACCGGAGAAGTTTCGTCGGTCAGCACCTTCACGCGAAGGCGGCGGTTCTTTGTCAGCGACAGGAGCTGGTAGTTCACCTCGAAGCGCTCGGGGCGCTCGGGATAGTCGGCTCCGGCGATCTCCATTAGCTGCTGATATTCGAGACCAGGCGTGTCGCGCAGAGTGCGCAGCGCATCGACGACACTGTCGCGGCGAACCGTCAGTGTGATTTCGCCGACATGATCCTTCACGTCGATAATCTTGTCGCCGAGAGCCTTCTTGGCGGCGTCGATGACCCCTCGTCCGATGCGGTCTTGGGGACGTGCAGTGCGAGTTTGACGGCCATCAGCGTGCGATCGTCCCCTCGCGGCGGATCTTCCGCTGGAGCTGGAGGATTCCGTAGAGCAAAGCTTCCGCGGTCGGCGGGCAGCCGGGAACGTAAATGTCGACCGGAACGATGCGGTCGCAGCCGCGAACCACCGAGTAGCTGTAGTGGTAATAGCCGCCGCCATTGGCGCAGCTGCCCATCGAAATCACGTAACGCGGCTCCGACATCTGGTCGTAAACCCGCCGGAGCGCCGGAGCCATCTTGTTGCAGAGCGTCCCGGCAACGATCATCACGTCCGACTGGCGCGGGCTCGCGCGCGGAGCGACGCCAAACCTTTCAAGGTCATAGCGTGGCATGTTCACATGGATCATCTCGACCGCGCAGCAGGCGAGGCCGAAGGTCATCCACCACAGTGAACCGGTGCGCGCCCAGGTGAACAAATCCTCGGTCGTGGTGACCAGGAAGCCTTTTTCGTCCAGGCTCTGGCGCAACTCTTCGAGCTTCGCGCGGTCGATGTCGCCGGGAACGAGGCCCGCGAGACGCGCAAGCTCCTCCTCGGTCGGCATGCGATCGTGTCGGGGATCGAGCATCACTCCCATTCGAGGGCCCCTTCTTCCACGCATAGGCAAGGCCAAGGCCAAGCTCCGCGAGGAAGATCATCATAGCGATCCAGCCAGACAGCCTGGTGAAGTCCAGGCTGACCGCCCAAGGGAAGAGAAAGGCCGCTTCGAGGTCGAACACGATGAACAGGATCGCGACGAGGTAGAAGCGGACGTCGAACTGGGCACGGGCATCCTCGAACGCCGGAAAGCCGCACTCATATTCGGCCAGCTTCGCGGGATCCGGGCGGTGGGCACCGGTCAAGCGCGACACGATCATCGGAAGCACGACGAAAGCGCTCGACAGCGCGAGCGCGATGCCGAGGAAGAGCAGGATCGGTAGATATCCGGCGGCTACGCTGGACAAGCAAATCTCCGGGGTTCGAAAACTTGGCGGGGCTTTAGGCCAGCAGGTTGCGAGGGCAACCCGCCCGCCCTCACGAAAATGGCCAATTTTGCTAGCGCAAAGCACCGGCAATCAGCTTCTGCAGGCGGCTGTGGATGGCGCCGGACGCGGCGATATATTCACGACGTTCAAAGATGCGGTCCGAGCCCCGATAATCGCTCACGAAGCCGCCAGCCTCGCGGACCAGCAGGACACCCGCGGCGGTATCCCACCGATCCAGATCGTCTTCCCAGAAACCGTCCATCCGCCCCGCCGCGACCCAGGCCAGGTCGAGCGCGGCCGAACCGAACCGCCGGACGCCCGAAACGTGCGGGGCGACAGCGCCGTAAATCTTCGACCATTCAGCCGGGACACCTCGACCACAGTGAGGAATGCCAGTTCCAACCACGCAATCGGCCAGGTCGCGGCGAGACGAAGCGCGGAGACGGCGATCCTGAAGCCAGGCTCCCCTGCCTTTTTCGGCCCAGAAACCCTCGTCCGTAAGCGGCTGGTAGACCAGACCGTGCGTAATCTCCGGACGACCGTCGGGTCTTTTCTCCTCAACGGCAATCGAGATGGAGAAATGCGGGATGCCGTGAAGGAAGTTGGTGGTTCCATCGAGCGGATCAACGATCCAGCGCGGCTTGGAAGGATTTCCCTCCACCTCGCCGCCTTCCTCGAGGAGCAACCCCCAGTCGGGTCGCGCATTACGCAGCTCCTCGACAATTGTCTGCTCAGCGCGCTTGTCGGCCATCGAAACGAAATCGGCGGGCCCCTTTCGGCTGACCTGGAGCTGCTCAACCTCGCCGAAGTCGCGCCGAAGGCGCGGTGCCGCCTTGTGAGCGGCTCGCTGCATGACGGTGATCAGGCCGGAATGGGATACCAATGATCGTCTACTTAGTCGGCACGGCGAACATATTCGCGGCTGTACGTATCGACGACGATACGGGTTCCGCTCGCGATATGCGGGGGGACCATCACGCGGACGCCATTGTCGAGAACTGCCGGCTTGTAGCTGGACGAGGCCGTCTGCCCTTTCACCACCGCGTCGGCCTCGACGATCGTCGCTTCGATCTGGTCCGGAAGCTGAACGCTGATTGGACGCTCGTTGTAGAGCTCCATCACCACGTCCATGCCGTCCTGGAGGAAGGCCGCCGGATCGCCGATCAGGTCCTCGGCGAGCGAGACCTGCTCGTAATTCTCCTTGTCCATGAACACGAGCATGTCGCCGTCGTGGTAGAGGAACTGGAAGTCCTTGGTGTCGAGGCGGACGCGCTCAACGGTCTCGGCGGAGCGGAAGCGGACGTTGGTCTTGCGGCCGTCGATGAGGTTCTTCATCTCGACCTGCATGTAGGCGCCGCCCTTGCCGGGCTGCGTGTGCTGGATCTTCACGGCGCGCCAGATGCCGCCTTCGTACTCGATGATGTTGCCCGGACGGATGTCCACGCCGCTGATCTTCATGATCGCCTACCTGCTAAGACTGATGAAAGAGCCGCCGCGGGTTGAACCGCGATTGGCGGCGGCCTTAGCCGCTGGTCATTTTTCCGGCAAGAAGGGGGTAGGGATTGATCGGCGTGCCCTGCCACCATTTCTCGCCGGGCTTCATCTGGTTGATCGCGAAATGGAGGTGCGGACCTTCGGCGCTGGCGTTGCCGGTGTGGCCAACGCGGCCGATGAATTGCCCCGCTTCACCTGCTGCCCTTCCGTGAGGCCCGGCGCGTAACCCTGCAGGTGCGCGTAATAGTAGGTCCAATGCTGATCGGGTGACCGGACGTAAGCCGTGATTCCACCACCACCCGGCGAAAAGAACAGCTTCTCCACCGTTCCGTTGGTCGCCGCGAGCACCGGCGTGCCCTCCGCAGCCATGATGTCGATCGCATCATGAATCCTGGCACCGCCTGCCCGGGCCTGGGTGAAGGTGTCGGTCAACTGCTTTGCCTGGATCCCCTGCACGGGGATCGCCAGACCGGCGGGGCCGACCTCAACGCCTTCCGCAATGGCGACTGGCGGGCCTGATGCCGGATCGATGACTTCGACATCTCCGGCGGCATGCACCTTGCGAGCCGCGGCGGTCGGCAAGGCGCCGGTGTTGTAGGCGAATATCCAGAAGGCGCTGGTCAGGGTTGCGGTGACCACGGCGGTCGATGAAACCGTAAACGCCTTCCCCATTGTTCCTCCTATGCGACGAACTTGGCCTGGAAGCCCGGCTTCATCATTCTCGAGAGGCGCATCACGTCCCAGTTCGTCATGCGCAGGCAACCATGGCTTTGAGTCTTGCCTATCAACTGCGGCTCGGGTGTCCCATGAATGCCGTAATGCTCCTTCGTGAGGTCGAGCCAGGCGACTCCGACCAAGCCGTTCGGACCCGGCGGAAGCTTATGTTCGGCCTTATCGTCGGAGACATCCCAGAACAGGTCCGGCTGATAGTTGAAGGGCGGCAGGAACGAGAAGGTCGGCACCTTCCAGTTCCCCAAGGGCAACGGATCGTGACCCGATCCGGTCGTGACCGGAAATTGAGCGACCAGCTTGCCCGACGGCTTCGACGATCCCTTCGGAAGATCGCCTTGATAGACCTTGAGCGTCCCCTCGCTCTTGTCGACGACGACATAATCGCCTTTGGGCTGGTTGCCGTCGACGTTCAGCGCGGCGAGCAACGGTTCCTGCTTGTCGATCGCGCCCGAATAGTCTCGCGACGACGGAGCCACGTTGGGGAGTGTTAGCGTCTGCCCAACGCCAATCCGCTTGTCGGCCCCATTCAGCGCAACGATCGTCTCGGGTGTCGTGTGATAGCGCTCAGCAAGCTTCTCCAGCATGTTCCGATAGCCGAGGAAGTCGAGCTTCTCCTGGTCTTCAGGCTTTTTCGGCATTGGAAAGGTGAACGGCCCACCGACGTCCTCCGGTGCCAGCTTCACCTCGAGCGTCGCGGGCCGGCTGTCGGGATTGAGCGCCTGCCTGGTCTGATCGTCCAGCTTGCCTGTGACAGTAAGACCGTTCGCCTGCTGGAAGCCCCGGATCGCTTTTGATTGAGAGGAACCCGCGCGCCCGTCGATGGGCCCGGGCGAGAAGCCGGCCTGGTCCAGCAGTACCTGAGCCTGAAGGAGGTCTTGATCGACCTTTGACCCCGGAGTTCCGGCCGCGGGTCCCACTGTGACGGCCTCGTTGCCGGCCGTTGTCGATTGGGCAATGGCGGCTCCGGCGATGAACGCGACGGCGGCCGCTGTGCTGAACAGGCGTTGATGGCGCACGCAACTCTCCAATTCGAATCTGTCCGATCACGAACGATGCAGCGCCGAACAGTTTCCCAAAGAAAATCCCGGGCGAAGCACGCGCTTCGCCCGGGATCACACGCAACTTGAAGTCGCTTATCCGCGCTCTGGCGCCGGCGGCGGAGGCGGAGGCGGAGGCGGCGGGCCGGGCAGGCCTCGGTCGCCAGGATCACCGTGCCGTCCGGGCAGGTCTGCGTCGCCGGAGGCGGCGGAGCCGGAGGCGGCGGGGCGGCGGAGGCGGAGGCGGCGGAGCCGCTTCTGCACCACCGAAGTTGAAGATCAGGCTGGCCATGAGACTGTGCGAACGGAACTTCTGTTCGAAGTTGGTGAACGCGGTCGCGTTCGTCGTCACGACCACAGGAGCCGTGGCGCCCACGGGGAGAACCGTCTCCGGGTTGCCCGAAAGAGCGAAGCCCGTGTCGTCCGACATGTCGAGCTTGCCGGTCGAGAAGTAACGATACTTCAGGCCGAAATCGATGTTGCGGCTGAGCGCGTAACGGACACCGGCAATGCCCTGCCATGCCCATGCGCTGTCGCTCTGACCGAGCGACTTGACGCGAGCACGACCGAAACCACCACCGCCGTAGAAGGACAGGCCGTCTTCGTTGCCGAAGTCCAGCAGCGCATTGATCATTCCCGATAGGACGCTGACGTGACCGCCAAGGTCGACGTCGGTAGCAACCAAGGCCGGCAGCGGATCGACCGGATCCGGAGCCACGTCGCGGTCAGGACGGTTCAGTGCCGTATTGATCGCGGCGAGGTCGGTGGAGTCGATTTCCAGGTCGTTGAGCTTGGCGCGCTTGTAACCAAGTTCGCCTTCTACCCGGAACATTCCGAAGTCGTAGCCGGCGATGGCGTCGACGTCGTAGCCCTTCTTGTAGTCGATGCCGAACGTGTTGCTGAACGTCGTGTCGGCGGGACCGACGACGACCGGCGTCGCCGGCGTCTGGGTGGTCGTATAGTCGACGAAGAGATCGGCATCCTGATCCTTCGGGAACATGATGCCGCCTTCGACTCCGACATAGCCGGAACCATCGCGGGCGGCGGCTGGAGACGCCACCGCAGCAACCGCGACGGCGGCCAGGAGATATTTGTACATGGAGTCTTCCCTTGCTTGTTTGTCGCGCCCCAACTGGCCATGCCTGCGAAGGTTTCGTGAGAATGGCGGGCCGGCTTGATTAGGATTCGGAGTGATGCATTTGCGCCACAGTTTTCGCCAAGAATGGCGAAAAGCAGCCATTTCCAACAAGCGACAAGCTAACTAATTCTTCGTGGGAATCTTCAGCAAGTCACTGAATTCGCAAACCACCTTCGTAGGTTCGGAAGCCGACCAGATTGCCTGGCATACGGCAAGGAAGTCTGCCCCTGCATCCACCAGGACCTTGGCGTTCTGCGGAGTAATGCCGCCGATCGCGACGCAAGGAATTTCGAAGATCGACGACCACCAACTCAGGATCGAGGGATCAGGCCGGTAGGACGAAGGCTTGGTAATCGTCGGATAGAAAGCGCCGAACGCGACATAGTCGGCGCCGGCCTCGCCGGCGTCCATCGCGAGGTGACGGCTATCGTGACACGTGACGCCGATCTGCGCCTGAGGACCAAGGATAGCCCTCGCCTCCCGGACGTCGCCATCCTGCTGTCCGAGGTGGACGCCATCCGCGCCCAATCGCTTCGCCAGCGACACGCTGTCGTTGACGATGAACGCCGCCCCGGCATCGGAACAGATGCGCTGAAGCGGCTCGGCGAGACGCGCGAGCTGATGCTCGGGCACATCTTTCACGCGCAGCTGGAACGCCGCGACCACTTCGTCGGCAACAACCGCTTTCAGTCGTTCAGGAAAGTCGTCCCCAACGTTCTGCGGCGAGATGAGATAGAGACGGCAAGGTTCAGTCCGCCTCGGCGGTTGAAACTCGGCCGGGTCGAACTCGTCGTCCAATGCTATGCGGCGACCTTCTCGGTCGAAGCCTCATAGATCTCGTCGATCGCCTCACCCAGATCGCGGTCGAAATCGGCCTCGCTCGTGTCGTGTCGAAGATCTTCGAGCAAGGCGCGCGAGAAGCTGGCGATCATGCCGGGGTTCTTTGCAAGCTCACGGCAAGCGTCGGTGCGCGAGAAGCCGCCAGAAAGAGCCACGACGCGAAGGACCCGCGGGTGTCTGACCAGCGCATCGAAGGTGCCGGGATTGGCTGGAATCGACAGCTTCAACATGACTTCGCTGCCCTCAGGAAGGCGATCGAGGTGGCGCAGAATTTCGTCACGCAACAACTCGTCCGCCGCGGCGCGCTCCGCGCTCTTGATGTTCACTTCCGGCTCGATGATGGGGACCAGCCCGTGGCTCAACACTTGGGCACCGACTTCGAATTGCTGGGCCACAACGTCGGCGATGCCCGCCGCATTGGCGAGATGAATGACCGAGCGCTCCTTGGTCCCGAAGATCCCCTTCCGGACAGCGTGTTCCAACAGGGAACCGAGATCCGGATTTGGCTTCATCAGCTGCACGCCGTTGGCTTCGTCGGCGAGGCCCTTGTCGATCTTCAGGAACGGGACGACGCCTTTGCTCCACAGATATTCCGGTACCGGCTTGCCATTGGCATCACCGTCCATCGTCCGCTCGAACAGGATCGCGCCGAGAACCTTGTCACCGTTGAACACCGGCGAGGAGATGATCCGAACGCGCATCTTGTGGACGAGGTCGTACATTTCGTCGTCCGACGACCATTCGTCGCCCTTGTAGCCGTAGCCCTTGAGCGCGCCCGGCGTGGATCCGCCGCTCTGGTCCAGCGCCGCGATGAACCCGTTCGCGCTCTTCACCTTCGTCAGCATTTCCTGGTTCGGCATAATCGTCGTCCTTATCCTTCAGCTAGCGCCGCGCCATCGACGCACGAATGTTCATTGCAACGGAAATCCGGTGACCGTCCCCTTGCCACGGCTCGACGCTGTGCAACAGCCATGCGGGGAAAAGAACCATCAAGCCGCTCTTCGGTTCGATCGTGGTCCGCACGTCCGGTCCAGCGTCCTTGAAGCGCAAGCCCGGGGCATGCATGCGCAGGGCGGGCATGCGCGGGTCGTGGAGCACGAGCTGACCGCCCTCCCCTCGCCTGCCCGGACATAATAAACCGCCGACCAGTATGTACCGCCGTGGATATGCGGCATGTTGAAGCCGCCGCTCTCATTGATGTTCGCCCAGACGTCGACTGACCAGTTGGGTGGCGGACGATTGGGAGCGTGACCGGTATTTTCGGTCGCAAGGCGGACGGCATGCTCGATGATACGCTTGCCGGCGTCGCCTCCCCATTGCGGAAAATCCCGCTTGGACTGCCACCCGCCCGATTGGAGAGCTTTAGGCCAGAATCTCTTTGACGCTGATCGACTATCGCGGGCTCAAGTTCGCGATTGAGGTCTTCCGCGCCCTCCAACTCATCAATGATGACTGGCGTAGGAAAGAAATGAAGGACGCGAGCGGTCATTGGTCCGCCTACTGCTCGAGCGCGGCAACGCCCGGCAGAGTACGCCCTTCCATCCACTCAAGGAATGCTCCGCCTGCAGTCGAGACGAACGTGAAGTCACGTGCGACGCCTGCGTGATTTAGGGCCGCCACCGTATCTCCGCCGCCAGCGACCGAAACCAGGCTGCCCTCCTTTGTCAGCGCCGCAGCAGTCTTGGCAAGCGCAACGGTCGCAGCATCGAAGGGAGGCGTCTCGAAAGCTCCGAGAGGCCCATTCCAGACAAGCGTGCGGCAGGTTTTGAGCACGTCGGCCAGCGCTTCGATCGCGGCAGGTCCAACGTCGAGGATCATCTCATCCGACTGAACCTCGTGCACGTTCACGGTGCGCATGCTTGCCGGATTTGGCGCGAACTCCTTTGCGACGACCACGTCGTAGGGGAGGTGGATCGTGCATCCCGCCTCATCCGCGCGATCGAAGATCGAATTGGCCTCGCCAGTCAGCTCGTGCTCGCAAAGCGATTTGCCCACGTCGACGCCGCGCGCGGCAAGGAAGGTGTTCGCCATTCCGCCGCCAATGATCAGGTGATCGACCTTCCCGACTAGATGGCCGAGCACGGCAAGCTTGGTGGAAACCTTCGCGCCGCCGACAACCGCCGCAACAGGACGCTCCGGATTGCCGAGCGCTCGCTCCAGAGCCTTGAGCTCGGTCTCCATCGCCCGCCCGGCAAAGCTCGGGAGCAAATGCGCAATTCCTTCCGTCGAGGCATGGGCGCGGTGCGCCGCCGAGAAGGCGTCGTTGACATAGTAGTCGCCGAGCGCCGCCATAGCCTTGGCCAACTCGGAATCATTCTTCTCTTCGCCCGTGTGGAATCGCGTGTTCTCGAGGATGCCAACGTTACCCGGCAGCATCGTGCCGATCGCCCGCTCGGCCTCGGGACCCTGGCAATCTTCAATGAAGCGGACCGACCGCCCTGTCAGCGCAGCCAGCGGCTTCACGAGAAGCGCCGTCGACATATCGGGCCGCACTTGGCCCTTGGGCCGCCCAAAGTGCGAAAGCAGCAGGACGATCGCTCCGCGGTCGGAAAGCTCTGCAATCGTCGGAACGGCGGCGCGAAGCCGCGTGTCGTCACTGACCGAGCCATCCTGCATCGGTACGTTGAGGTCGACGCGAACGAGCACCCGCTTGCCGTTCAGATCCTCCGGCAGATCGTCGAGAGTCTTGAAAGTCACGCGTCCTCGATCCTGATCTCGTCGCCGACGGATACGGTCCCGCCGCTTATCACTTGGGCTCCGGCACCGCCCCGCCAGTCGACGGTAAGCGCCTGTCTCAGTCCCGGATGCAATTCCTCCATCCGGTCGCAGGGATCAATCTCGACTCTGACCTCGAGAACCACGTCATCGCCTATCCGCAGGCGAACGCCCTCGCGCTGAGGCAGATCAAATCCTTCGACAAGGAGATTTGCTCGCCGCTCCCACCACGGAAGACTGCCGCCGACCTCTCGCATCGCTTGAGCCCAATCCTCGGCTTCGAGCAGCGACACCTGCCGGCGCTGCTTTCCGCCGTTGCGATCGCCTTCGACGCCGAACTCCGGGCTGACCCGGACGCTGGTCAGCTGCTCGATCGGCCCTCGCCGCTCGCTATGGCGTGCGATGCCGGCGATCTGGCCCATCTCAGCCGAGCTTGGCCATCGCTGCAGCGGTGTCGACCATACGGTTCGAGAAGCCCATTCATTGTCGTACCAACTGACGACGCGGACGAGCTTGCCTTCGAGCACGGCCGTTTCGAGGCTGTCGACGGTCGAGCTCGCCGAATTATGGTTGAGGTCGATCGAAACCAAGGGCTCGTCGGTGTAGGCGAGGATGCCCTTGAGGCGGCCGCTTTCGCTCGCAGCCTTCAGCGCACCGTTGACCTCTTCGAGCGTCGTGTCGCGCTTCGGCGTGAAGGTCAGATCGACGAGGCTTACGTTCGGAACTGGCACGCGGACCGCGGAGCCGTCGAGTTTGCCCTTGAGTTCCGGAAGCACCTCGCCCACCGCGCGGGCAGCGCCGGTGGTCGTCGGGATGATCGACATCGCCGCAGCACGGGCGCGGCGGGGATCGGAGTGGATCTGGTCGAGGATCTTCTGGTCGTTGGTGTAGGCGTGGATCGTCGTCATCAGGCCGCGCTCAATGCCGATCGTGTCGTTCAGCACCTTGGCGACCGGCGCTAGGCAATTGGTCGTGCAGGACGCGTTTGAGACGATCTTGTGCTCGGCGGTCAGCTTGTCGTCGTTGACGCCGTAGACGACGGTCAGGTCGGCACCCTTGGCTGGGCCGAGATGAGGACGCGCTTGGCGCCTGCCGCGAGGTGCTTCTCGCCGCCTGCACGGTCCGTGAAGAAGCCCGTGCACTCCAGCGCGATGTCGACGCCGTTGGCTGCATGCGGGAGATTAGCCGGGTCGCGCTCCGCTGTGACGTGGATGCGCTTGCCGTTGACGATGATGTCATTGCCGTCGGTCGTCACTTCACCTGGGAAGACGCCGTGCACGCTATCGCGCTTGAACAGCCAGGCATTGGCCTTCGCGTCGGCGAGGTCGTTGATCGCGACCAGCTCGAGGCCGCTATCGGGCCGCTCGAGGATCGCGCGCGCTACCAGCCGGCCGATGCGTCCGAAGCCGTTGATTGCAACTTTGGTCATTGAATGCCTCTCTGTTTCATGTGGCCGAGTACGCGCTCGGCAACTGCGTCAGGGTGAGCCCGAAGAATTCGTATGCGTCCTTGGCCGGAGCCGAGACGCCGAAGCGGTCGATGCCGATCCGAAGGCCGTGGAGCCCGGTGTAGCGCTCCCAGCCGAAGGTGGTGCCGGCCTCGATCGACACCCGGAGGATCTCGCGATTGCTGACGTCTGGCAGGATGTCTTCGCGATAATCGGCGGACTGCTCGTCGAAAAGCTCGGTGGACGGCATGGAGACCACATCGGTGCCGATGCCCTGCCCTTCAAGGCGTTCGGCGGCGTCGAGAGCGATCTCGACCTCCGAACCGGTGGCGATGATGATGACCTTGCGGGCGTTTCCAGCCGCCTTGAGGCGGTAGGCGCCGCGAGCGCAAAGGTTGCCGTCGACGGCTTCGGTGCGGACCGGGCGGAGGTTCTGGCGGGTCAGCGCGAGAACGCTCGGCTCCTTGCTCGCCAGAGCCAAAGCCCAGCATTCGGCTGTCTCGACCGCGTCTGCAGGGCGATAGACATTGAGACCCGGCATCGCTCGGAGGCTCTGCAGATGCTCAACCGGCTGGTGGGTCGGACCGTCCTCGCCAAGGCCGATGGAATCGTGGGTCATCACGTAGATAACCTTGGCCTGCTGCAGCGCCGACAGGCGGATCGCCGGTCGGGCATAGTCGGTGAAGACGAGGAACGTGCCACCGTACGGGATCACGCCGCCGTGCAGCGCCATGCCGTTCATCGCCGCGGCCATGCCAAACTCGCGGATGCCGTAATAGATGTAGCGGCCGCCGTAGTTGTCAGCCGTAAGCGGCTGAAGCGCCTTGGTTTTCGTGTTGTTGGAGCCAGTGAGGTCGGCTGAGCCGCCGATGGTTGCCTGCACCACCGGATTGATCGCTTCGAGCGCCATTTCCGAAGCCTTGCGAGTGGCAACCGTCGGCCGGTTTGCAATCAGGCCATCGACGTAGGGCTTCAGCCAGCTGTCGTCGGCCTCGTTGGCGACCCGGCTGGTGAACTCGCCCTTGTTACTGTTGGCGTCGAGACGCTTTCTCCATTCGGCGCGGGCCGATGCGCCTCTGCTTCCAGCCTCACGCCACGCGCTGAGCACGTCTTCGGGAATCTCGAAGGCAGGCAGGTCCCAGTCGAGTTCGATGCGCGCTGCGGCGACTTCCTCTTTGCCGAGTGCCGAGCCGTGCGTCGCCGCCGTGCCCTGCTTGTGCGGAGCGCCGTAGCCGATGATCGTCTTGCAGCGGATCAGCGACGGGCGCGGGTCGGCTTTCGCCTCTTCAATGGCGCGCGAAACGTCGTCGGCATCGAGACCGTCGCACTCAGTCGTGTGCCAGCCACTGGCCTGATGGCGAGCAACCACGTCCTCGTTCCGCGACAGATCGGTCGAGCCGTCGATGGTAATTTCATTGTCATCCCAAAGAACGATCAGCCGCCCGAGCTTCAAGTGACCCGCAAGGCCCACCGCCTCGTGGTTGATGCCTTCCATCAGGCAGCCGTCGCCCGCGATCACGTAGGTCCAGTGATCGACGAGGTCGTCGCCGTACACCGCGTTGAGGTGGCGCTCGGCGATTGCGGTGCCGACGGCCATCGCGACGCCTTGCCCCAGAGGACCGGTCGTGACCTCGACGCCGGGGAGCTCGAAATTCTCCGGGTGCCCGGCCGTCGGGCTGTGCAGCTGGCGAAAGTGCTCGATGTCCTCGATCGTCGGCCGCGCGTAGCCCGTCAGATAGAGCAGAGCGTAGATCAGCATCGATCCGTGGCCGGCCGACAAAATGAAGCGGTCCCGGTCCGGCCAATGTGGATCGGTGGGGTCGAATTTCAGATGGCGTGTGAAGAGCGCGGTCGCCGCATCGGCCATGCCCATCGGCATTCCTGGGTGACCGCTGTTAGCAGCTTCGACCGCATCCATCGCCAAGGCTCGAATGGCATTGGCAAGTCGGCGTTGAGTCGGCTGCAAGTCGCGCTCCATCTACGGGTCGGCCTGCACGCGAGATTCGGCGGGCCGGATTGCGGTGGCCCTTGGCGGGTGAGCGGTGAACCGTCAACCTTGAGCCCCGCGGCAAGCACTCGCGTCTTGCCGGGAACGCGCTTTGTGCTTAGCTAAAATTATATGGATGAGGGCGTCTGACTTCCGCGCTGGACAGAGCCGAGCGCGCTATCCTGCGCATCGAGCGCACAATTTCGCAACCGAAGCGGCTCGAGGGACGCGACGACGAGCTTCGCGCCCGTGTTCGGGAAGCCGTCGCCGAGCTCGACCAGCTCATCCGAGCGGCGGAGAACGCCTGATGTCCGAGATCGACGTCTTCATTGCTGGGCGCGCTTACAAGGTCGCCTGCCGCGACGGCGAAGAGGATTCTCTGCGCAAGGCTGCATCGCTGGTCGATGCGAAGAGCCGGGAGGCGTTATCCGGGCTTGGGACTCTCTCCGAAGCCCGCCAGTTGTTGTTCGCTTCGCTGCTGCTCGCCGATCAGTTGGTCGACGACGGACGCACTCCGGTGCCAGTTCTTCCCGATCCCGCTCTGGCCGAGCGGGCCGAGAAGATCGCCGATCGGCTCGAATCGCTCGCTGCGGCACTTGAGGCGGAGGCCGTCACCGCCTAGATTGGTTCTGACGGGTACTGCCCGGTACGAGCCTTTGAATATCCCTGAGGCTTATCGATCCAAATGGGAGCTGTCCCTGCCCGGACCCTGGTCCGACGCATATGGCGCCCACCTGACGTTTGTGGCGTCAGAGGATTTCCGGCAAACGGCCATGGTGGGCCCGTCACTTCCCTTTGACCTTTCCAAGGATTCCCTGCGCCGCACGGCGCTGGACGCGCGGAAGGCGTTCGCCAGCACCTTGGACGATGGTCACAAGGCCATTCTTGAGCGGAAGCTGGCGGAACATCTGACTTCACTCTGTGCGCATTCGTCTGTCGTCGCCGGCTATGCCCCGATGGGCAGCGAAATCAGCCCGATGCTGGCGATGGAGGAAGCGCGAGCAGTGGGCCGAATCGTCGCCTTCCCCGCCTTCTCAGATCCAGCAAAGCCGTTTCGCTTCCTTGCCGGCGATCCAGCGGAACCAGGTCCGTTTGGGTTCCTCCAACCGAAGCGTCGCGCACCCGTCGTGGAGCCAGATCTCATTTTCGTGCCGCTGATTGCCGTTGATGCGAAGGGAACGCGCCTCGGCCGGGGCAAGGGTCACTACGACCGCGCTCTTGGACGCCTGAAGAAGACCGGCGCCAAGCTGATCGGTGTGGGCTGGTCGATGCAACGTCTGGATACGATCATCCCAACCGATCCGTGGGACATCCCGCTACACGGCTTCGCCAGCCCCGACGGCGTTGAGGAATTCTCCTGATGCAGCCGAGTTGGAGACGTGGCGCCGGAATCGCGGCGATCCTGCTTCTGATCGTGCTTTGGGCGGTAATCGTCGCGAGCTTCTCGAGGATGGTCGGGCAATGGCCGGTTCTCGTTCAGGCTCTGTTTTATCTAATTGTAGGAATAGCTTGGATCGCGCCGTTGAAACCGTTGCTGAGATGGTCCCAAACGGGACACTGGCGACAAGGGCCTAACGTCCGCGATTGAAGCGAGCGTATTATTTCACTATATCACCGCGTCCCGTGACTCAGACCATCGCCTTGAACGCCGCCCGTTTTTGGCGCGAGCGCCCGCAGGAAGTACTCCTGGCGGGAGTCGTTGCGCTCGCCGGAATTGTGGCGCTCGCGGGATCGGCCGATTCGACGCCGAGTCTGTCAGGCGTTGGGTCGAATAAGGTTGCTGAAGCGCCACCTGCGCCCCCGCCGATGCTCATTCGTCAGCTTCCCGTCGACCAGGCACTGGCGATCAACCAGGGCATTGCACTCGATACGGGTCCAAACCCTGCTGCCAGGCCCTTTTCGCTTGGCAAGGTCGATGCGGCGACGCGCTCGCGTGCACTCGAATGCCTTACCAGCGCCGTCTATTACGAAGCGGGCCAGGAAAGCACAGACGGACAGCGTGCAGTCGCGCAGGTCGTTCTGAACCGCGTCCGCCACCCCGCCTTCCCCGCAAGCGTCTGCGGCGTTGTCTACGAAGGCTCGACGCGCGCGACGGGTTGCCAGTTCACCTTCACCTGCGACGGTTCGCTCTCTCGCGGTCCGGCTCTCGACGCCTGGCGCCGCGCAAAGTCGGTCGCCGAAGCCGCGCTTGCCGGCTACGTCTACAAGCCGGTCGGGAACGCGACCCACTATCACGCCGACTATGTCGTTCCCTATTGGGCGTCGACCCTCACCAAGAATGCCGTCATCGGCGCGCATATCTTCTATCGCTGGGCAGGCGACTGGGGACGTTCGACGGCTTTCTCGCAAGACTATTCGCACCGTGAAGCGAACGTCGACGCTCTGCGTGCGGCGGCATTGCTCGCCGAACAGCGCGACATCGCGACACGAGGGCAGTCCTCAGAGGTCGCGGAAGCGGTGGCTGAGATCCCTGGCGCCCAGGCGCTCGCTCCCTCAATGCGTGGTGACAAGCGCGTCGCGATTCGCTTCAACATGACGGCGCGCAAGGCGGCCGACGAAGCAAAGCACACCGACTATGTCGAGCAGGTGAAGGCGTCGGATAACCTCCGCTGGTCTCTGAATGGCGGCATGGCTGCGGCTGACGAAAAGCCTTTCGGCAAGGCGGCCACGCAATCGCCTTCAGCCACCGGCACTGCGAGTGGCTCACCCGAATAAGCGGCCTTTCCAGGCCCACTGCGAATTCCAGGAATGGCGCGAGTGACGGGGCTCGAACCCGCGACCTCCGGCGTGACAGGCCGGCGCTCTAACCAACTGAGCTACACCCGCGTTTTTGGCGTGGCGGCGAACTAGGTGGCAGCCCGCGGGGTGTCAACATCGCCAGCGTCTTTTTCCGCGTCTTCCTCGCCGGCGTGGGTCAACGTGCCGTGCTCGAAGAGGAAACCGGCGATGTCGGGGGTACCCGCCGCGGAGAAAATCGTCTTCATGATGATCAACAGCGGAACGGCCAGAAGCGCTCCGGTCGTCCCCCAGACCCATGACCAGAAACTCAGCGAGACCAGGATCGCGAGCGGGCTGATCGTCAGGCGCTTGCCGACAATCATCGGCGTAATCAGGTTGGCTTCAACCAGATGAAGCCCGACAAAGACGAGGGCGGAAGCAAGGCCGACCAGACATCCGGGAAGGTCATCAGCCCGCCGAAGAAGAGCAGCAGCGCCGATCCGATCGGACCCAGATAGGGAATGAAGTTCAGCACCGCGACGATGCCGCCCCACATGATCGGCGAATCCATTCCAAGCTGCCACAGCACGAGGGCAGTGAGAGCCCCCAGCGTGACATTGATGAGCGTGATGGTGCCGATGTAGATCGACGTTGCGTCCACGACCTGTTGGATCACGCGAGCAGTTGTAAGCGCCCCTCGAAGCTGCCTCGGCTGACGATCGTGCGCTTGCGCATGGACGTCCAGCCGGCGAGGAAGAAGAAGATCACCAGCAGCGAGAAGAACAGCTGGATGAGGAGGTGCGGCGCGGACGTAGCCAGCAGCCCGAAAGGGAGTTTGGAGTTTCGATCCGCACTGTCCGGCCCTGCTCAGGCGAGATCGTGATTTGCGAGAAGATCCGCTCCACGAACTTGTCGAACGACTTGTAGAGGTCGAGAACCGGGCCGAGCGCTGCTTTCGCCTTCGGAATGCGCTCGGGAATCAGCGCAACCCAATCGATCGCCGGAAGGACAATCGAGCCGAGTGCGAAAGCAGCCAGCAGAATAAAGAAGATGATGCAAAGCCCGGCAGCGAGACGCGAGGGCACCCCTCGACGCTCCAGCCACTCCAGCATCGGCACGAGGGTGATCGCGACGACCAGCGCGGCAGTTACCGGCAGGAAGAACTCGGCTCCCGCCCTGAGCGCGAACGGCACCCCAAGCAGAATGCCCAAGCCCGCGATAAGGGCGATTGAAGCCAGCAGTCGGTCGCGCTTGGTACTGCTTTCAATAAAAGCGTGCGGCACTTCGACCGGAGGCGGCGCCTTCTTTCTGGTCCGAGCATCCATAAGATGACGATATCCGCCCGAACGCATACCCGCCAGCGGCTTGCGAAGAAATCATGGTGCCCCTGGTCCGACTCGAACGGACACTCCGGTTAGGAACTCGATTTTGAGTCGAGCGCGTCTACCATTCCGCCACAGGGGCCCCGTAGCGGGCTCTAGCTAGCGAGCGCCCGCCGGAAGGACAACCGCGGCGTTCAGCCGGCAAATGAGAATGCTGTCGGCGCCGCGCCGTAGCGGTTAGGAATCGTCGAGCCCTTCTTCATGAAAAGCGTAAGAAGATTGGCAAACGCGAGCACCGTGATGCCAAGGTAGCCGAGCGCGACGATCTGCGGCAGCGCTCCCCGGAATGCGAAAGCCACCGGCACGAGGAGCAGCATCACGCAGGGCACGATCAGCTCGCGGCCCGTCTTATTGACGTCGTGGAGACGCCTGACACCCACGGCCAGCTGCGGAATCAGCAGCAACACGCCGACCGCTCCCGCAAGCAGCGGCCCTAGGGCCAGGAGCGTTCCGACAAGGCTGGCAACTGCACTCGCAATGATCACGAAAACGAAGAAGAGCCAGAATTCCTCGCGCGAAGCCCGACCGGAGAAATCAGCATATTTCTTCAGCGTATAAAGCGCGCATTCGAACAGCTTCATGGTGACCCCCTCGATACGCGGCAGGTCGCTAGACGGTTGAGCACCGCTACCCACGCGCTTCCGAAAGTTTCGCTGAATTGCTGTTAAATATCAATTACGAAGGTTTGGTAATCCAGAAATTCACGTTTCCTTCTCGTAGGTTGAGGCGGGCCGCCGTCGAACAGCGGCCCGCCTCCTAACTTCAGACGGTCGCAGCTGCGGTGCCACCGGCGTACGGGTCGGGTCCGTAGCTATTTTCGCCCTTGGTTCCCGGAAGAACCATGAAAACCAGCAGCGCAATCCCACCGACGAGAGCCAGCAAGCCGAGCAGCATCGTCGCGCCTGCGAGCGCCATCATGCTTCCCGAGGCAATCGCCGCGCCGGCCGCGAGTGCGAAGATGAGGTAGGGCACGATCGCGATCAGCAACCACCAGCCGCTGCGGTTGGTGTCGTGCAGGCGCCGCACGCCGACAGCGATCGACGGAACAAGTGTTCCAAGCATCAGGAGAATGCTGAGGAAACCGTACGGACCGACCGTATGGTCGAGGCCGACGATGTTCTCCACGATGGAAATGACGATGTAGGCAACGACCAGAGCGAGCGTGAACCACCAATATTCCGCCCGAGGCGCGCGGCCCGAGAAATCGGCATATATTTGCAACGGGCGCTTCGCCCAATCGATCGGCGTCAGTTCAGTCATGTATTCCCCTCTGTTGAAGACCGAGATGCTAGCCCGTCATTTCCCAACCGCAACTAATTCCGGGGTGCCTGCCGCCGGTAGCTGAGCGCCTCCGCCAAATGCACCCAGCGGAAAGCTGGACCTGGACTTCGATGGGCCGGGCTTCGAGCCCGAGGTACGCAACCGTGGCGACCGTGGCGGTCATTCGGCCCCGCCACAATGGGCTAAGCAGACACCCCTAACTCGGCGGGATGCTGCTAGCGCGATGGCGCGACACACACTGCAAGTCCTTGCGAGGACAGGCGCCTCGCCCCACATCCGTTCGATGATTACCAGGGAACAGTGGCGTAAGTTTATCGACCAGCCCGCAGTCGAATGGACGATCTTCGTCCTCGGAATCCTGTTCATGATCGCGGCCATTCCGGTCGGAGCGCTTCCCGGACCGGGCGGTGTCTTCGTCTTTGCGATCGGCCTTGCGATGGTGCTCAAGACGAGCATGTGGGCGAAACGCCGCTACGTGCGGTTCAAGCGGTCCAAGCCGAAGGCGGGCAGCTGGGCCGACTGGGCACTTCGCCGAAGGAGCGCCCGGCGCCGCAGCAAGCTTCAGAAGGAGCGCGAGGCGGAGGCACTCACCACCTCACCAAGCGAAACCATCGCGGGTCCGGAGCGCAGAGCCAATTGACTTCCAGCCGCCCCTCCCTTATCGGCCCGCTGCAACAGCGGCTGCCGGAATGGCGGCCCTTTTCATTTAGATTTTGAGAGAATGAGCGATGAAGCGCACCTTCCAGCCGAGCAACCTCGTCCGCAAGCGCCGGCACGGCTTCCGGTCGCGCATGGCAACCGTGGGCGGTCGCAAGGTGCTGAACGCCCGCCGCGCGCGCGGCCGCAAGAAGCTCAGCGCCTAATCATCCTTCGGAAACGCTCGGACTTCCTCGCTGCGAACGCCGGTCGGCGCGCTGCGACGCCTGGCTTTATCCTTCTCGTCCGCGATCGTAAGGACGGCGATCCCTCCAAGCGCGTCGGATTCACCGTCAGCAAGAAGGTCGGCGGCTCCGTCGTGCGGAATCGCATGAAGCGCCGCTTCCGTGAACTCGCCCGCGAAATCATACCGGCGGGTGGACATTGCGGCTCCGACCATGTGATGATCGGCCGCTCCGGCGGAATTGAACGCGAGTTCGACGCTCTGCGGACCGATCTGGCCAATGCGCTGAAAAAGATGCGCCCGTGATCGCCAAGCTGCTCATCCTGATCGCGCGCGGCTGGCAGAAGGGTCCCTCCCGAGTGCTTCCGCCAAGCTGCCGTTATCAGCCGAGCTGTTCGGCCTATGCGATCACTGCACTTCAACGCTATGGCGCTGCCCGCGGCGGATGGCTCGCTCTCAAGCGGATCATGCGCTGTCACCCCTGGGCGGCCAGGGCCCCGACCCCGTACCCTGATCGAGGATCACAAGTGAACGACAACAAGAACCTGATCCTCGCGGTCGTGCTGAGCGCGCTTATCCTGCTCGGCTGGAGCTTCCTGTCGAACAGGTTCATCCCGCAGAACCCGCCGCCAAAGGTCGAGAAGGGTAAGATCGAACCGCAGATCCAGCCGCAGAGTGGTCCGGTGGCAAACGCACCATCTCAACTGCGCGATCGCAACCTGGTCCTGCGCGAAACGCCGCGAGTGCTGATCGAAACACCGGCGCTTCGCGGTTCGATCAACCTCAAGGGCGCACGGATCGACGATCTGTGGATGCTGAAGCACCACGTCACCTACAAGAATAGCTCCTCTCCGGTAGCACTGCTCAACCCGCAGGGAACCGCGGCGTCGTCCTTTGTCGGCTTCAGCTGGAATGGGCCGAACGCGCCGAACGGCAACACCGTCTGGACGGCCAGTTCGCGAGTCCTCACGCCGGGCAAGCCGGTGACGCTCAGCTGGACCAGTCCAGCGGGCCAAACCTATCAGCTCGTCATTTCGGTCGACGATCTCTACCTCTTTACGGTCGAGCAGCGCGTCACCAATGGATCGACCCAGCCGGTCGCTGTCCAACCGTATAGCTATTCCAGCCGTGCAGGCCGTTCCGCCGACATTTCGAGCTACACCGTCCACGTCGGCCCCATGAGCGTCCGCGACGGCAAGGCCGATTACGAAACCAAGTGGCAAACAGTGCGCGAGGCCGGCCCGAACGGCCTGAATTACGACCCGTCGAAGGGCTGGATCGGCTTCACCGACAAATATTGGCTAACGGCCCTTGCCCCTCAGGGAACGACGCGGGATTCTTTCCGCTACTCCGCATCAGGCTCCTACCAGGCCGACGCGGTTGCGCCCCAATCCGTCGTCGCGCCGGGCCAGACGACCAGCTTCACGACTTCGGTTTTCGCCGGAGCCAAGGAAAAGGCCGCACTGGACCGCTACGAGAATGCGGGCATCACCAAGCTTTCCAAGTCGATCGACTGGGGCTGGTTTGAATGGTTCATGCGTCCGATCTTCGACCTGCTGAACTGGCTGTTCCACCAGATCGGCAACTTCGGCGTCGCGATCATCTGTCTGACGCTGATCGTTCGCGGCCTCATGTTCCCGATCGCCCAGAAGCAGTTCCAGTCGATGGCCGCGATGCGCAAGCTGCAGCCGAAAATGAAAGCGATTCAGGAGCGCTACAAGGACGACAAGCCCAAGCTTCAGCAGGAGATGATGAAGCTATACCAGCAGGAGAAGATCAATCCTGCCGCGGGCTGCCTGCCGATCGTGCTCCAGATCCCGATCTTCTACGCGCTCTATAAGGTACTGATGGTCGCCGTCGAAATGCGGCACCAGCCTTTCGCTCTGTGGATCAAGGACCTTTCGGCGCCGGACCCGCTGACGCCGATCAACCTTTTCGGCCTGCTGGACTTCGCGCCTCCGCACTTTCTTGCGATCGGCGTCCTGCCGATCCTGCTTGGCGTGACGATGTGGCTGCAGTTCAAGCTGAATCCGGCCCCGATGGACCCGACGCAGCAGCAAATCTTCGCGATCATGCCGTGGATCATGATGTTCGTGATGGCGCCATTTGCGAGCGGTCTGCAGCTCTACTGGGTCACCAGTAACGTCCTGACGATTCTGCAGCAGTGGTGGCTGTACAAGAAATATGGCCTGCACTTCTCCGACACGCATCCGGCGACGACCTGAGGTGGAGCAGGAACACGAAGATATTGTCGAGCAGGCCCGCAAGCTGTTCTCCGGCCTGTCGACTTCCTGAAGTCGGCGCCGACCCTGAAATTCCTGCCTGACCCGGAGTGCCCTGAGATCGCCTTTGCAGGCCGTTCGAACGTCGGGAAGAGCTCGCTTCTCAACGCGCTCACCAACCGCAAGGGACTGGCGAGGACATCCAACACGCCTGGCCGGACTCAGGAGCTCAACTTCTTTGACGTGGGCCGCCCGCCGCAAATCCGACTAGTCGACATGCCCGGTTATGGCTTTGCGGAGGCGCCCAAAGACCTCGTGAAGCGCTGGCGTTTCCTGGTGAATGATTTCCTGCGTGGCCGTGCCGTCCTTCGCCGAGCCTTCGTACTCGTCGACTCCCGGCACGGGTTGAAGCCTGTGGACCTCGAGATCATGGATATGCTCGATTCCGCCGCAGTGAACTATCAGCTCGTCCTTACGAAAGCGGACAAGATCAAGCCCACCGAGCTCGCCGTGGTCCTGGAGCAAACGACGGCCGAGTCGGCCAAGCATGCTGCCGCACATCCGCAACTGATCGCGACGTCGAGCGAAACCGGCTCCGGCATTACCGAGTTGAGAGCAGCAATCCTCGAAGCTGCGACGTCGTAGGGAGATCGACTTGATCAAGCTCATCATCGGCAACCGCGCCTATTCGAGCTGGTCGATGCGAGGCTGGCTTGCGGTGAAGCACTCGGGCGAAGAGTTCGAAGAGCTCGTCGTGCCGATGTTCGACGAAGAGTGGGAAAAGCGGCGCGAGGGCGACGAATTCGCGCCATCGCTCGGGAAGGTGCCGATCCTGTGGGACGGCGCCTGCGTCGTCTGGGACAGTCTCGCCATCGTCGAATTCCTCGCCGACCGGGTAGGCAAGGACAAATATTGGCCGCAGGACGAGTCCGCCTGTGGAATGGCGCGCTCCATGGCCGCGGAAATGCATTCCGGGTTTGCCAACCTCCGGCGCGAATTGCCGATGAATGTCCGCAAGACCTTCCCGTTCAAACCGATATCCGAAGAGGTCCGCAACGAGATCGAGCGGATCCTGCAGCTTTGGGCACAGGCTCGGGCGCGGTTCGGCGGCAGCGGCGGCGACTTCCTGTTCGGGAACTGGTGCGCGGTTGACATGATGTACGCGCCGGTCGTGACGCGCTTCATCACCTATTCGGTGCCGATGCCACCGTTCGCCGAGCTCTACATGAAGGCCGTTCTGTCACACCCCGATGTCGGGGAGTGGATCGACAAGGCACAGGACGAGCCCTGGGTCATCGAGCATTACGAGCACGAGCCCGCCTAATAAGGCGATCCGTCCTTGTGGACGTAAGTGCCTTCGGGCGTGAATCGCAGATCGATATCCGAATAACCGCCGCCGGTGTTCGTCCCTCCGCCGAAGGCAAGAAAGGTGCAGTCTTCGGCGCTTTCATTGATCAGGTGATGGCCGTTCCCGGTCCCCTTGGGCCAGGCCGCGAGATCGCCCGCGTGGAGAAGCGTCCGGCCTTCGTCCTCGACCAGCACCGCCTCCCCGGACAGCATCACGACAAATTCGTCCTCTCCATCGTGCCAATGGCGTTGGCTGGACCAGGCCCCGGGCTTGAGCGTGACATGGCTTACCCCGAAGTCGGTCAGGCCCGTCGCAGGAGCCAATCGCCGATACCAGCGCCCGGCCACCGCCTCATTGTGCGGCGGCGGATAGCCGGTCCGGTTGATCTGCTCGATGCTTTCAAGGTCGACCTTGGGCATGCCCTCTTCCTTTGCTACGCCGCTGCAATGTCCGCCGACCCAATCGCCCTTGCGCGAGACCTTATCAACTGCCCGAGCGTCACTCCCGCCCACGGAAACGTCTTCGACGTTCTCGATGCAGCGCTGACGACGCTCGGTTTCACCGTCCATCGCTTCGTGCTTGGCGAGCCGCCCGACGGGCCGACGGAGAATATGGTTGCCATCCGTGGCGAGGGAGGTCCGCACTTCGGCTTCGCAGGTCACCTCGATGTTGTCCCTCCAGGCGACGGCTGGAGCAGCGACCCGTTCCAGACGCTGATCGAGGACGGCGTTCTTACAGGGCGCGGCGCGGTAGACATGAAAAGTGCAATCGCCGCATTCGTCGCCGCCGTTTCGCGTGTCGAGCAAGGCAAGGGGACGATTTCTTTCCTGATCACCGGCGATGAGGAGGGATATGCGACCTACGGCACGCCCAGGATCATCGACTGGCTGAAGGAACGGTCGATCCGCCCGGACATGATCCTCATCGGCGAGCCGACGTCGGTCGATCGTCTTGGCGACACGGTGAAGATTGGCCGCCGCGGCTCGGTAAACATGTGGATCGATGTGCCGGGCACGCAGGGACACGTCGCCTACCCGCACCGCGCGGACAATCCGGTGCCGAAGCTGGCAAGGGTCGTGGCAGCACTGAACGCCGTCCACCTGGACGACGGGACGGAAGCTTTCCCGCCCTCGAATCTCGAATTCACGGCGGTCACGACACCGACGCAGGCGAGCAACGTCATACCCGCGTCGGCGACAGCTCAGCTCAACATCCGCTTCAACAATCTGCAGCACGGTGCTGACCTTGTTCGAATGGTCGAGGAGATCGCCGAGCGCGAGGCCCCCGGCTCGACGGTGCGTGCGCGTATCTCCGGCGAAGCGTTCCTGACGCCGCCTGGCCCGCTCTACGACGTGATCGTCGCGGCTATCGAGGAAGAAACGGGCATTGCCCCGGAACTCTCCACGAGCGGTGGAACTTCCGACGGCCGTTTCCTGATCGAGCTGTGCCCGGTCGTCGACTTCGGGCTTCCCAACGCGACCATGCACAAGCTCGACGAGAGCGCTGCCGTGGAAGACATCCACGCCCTCTCACGGATTTATGAGCGGATTTTGCGCAAGGTTGTCGCTTAGGACGACCTCAGAGAATTTGGGCAAGCTCGGCCCAATTGACGTCCAGTACGGGATCGTAAGGCGGGTAGAACCGGCCATGACCGCTGTAGAGACCGTAAATCCAAGCAAATGGCGCGCCGTAAATTTCGGGCAGCGGGGCTTTCACCGCTGAATTCCACTTCCGGTGGGGGTCGTGCGGAACGGATGCCAGATCAAACGGCTTTCCGTCGGATGTAAGTCCGGCCGACCGGGTCTTGGAATCGACGATCATCCGGGTTGAAGCAGCCGGAGCTAAGCGACGATACGGGACGAACCGGCGTCGCGGGTCCAGCCGAGGTACTCGTCCTCAAACATCGGCTCGGCGAAGACGAAGCCCTGGATCGTGTGGCATCCCATCGCGCGGAGGATATCCGCCTGGGCCGACGTTTCGACCGCCTCGGCGACGATCTCACAATCGACGCCCTTGATCAGCTGGATCACCGCCTGGACGATGACGCGGGCCCGCTCGCTCTGCTCGATATCCGCGATCAGCGACGGATCGAGCTTCACCCGGTCGAGCGGAAGCGTGCGCAGCCGCGATAGATTCGAATAGCCCGTCCCGAAATCGTCGATAGAGATTCGCACTCCGTCGGCACGAAGCGCTGCGATTTCGACGACTACGGCTTCGCTGGCCCTCATCGCCGCAGTCTCGGTGAACTCGAGTTCGACCATCGAGAGCGGGACGCCGTTGTCGGCAAGCGCATGGCGGAGCCGGCTGAAGAAATCGACGCGGTCGAGCTGCCGCGGGCTGACATTGAAGGCAACCCGCCGATCGAAGCCGTCGCGGTGCCAGTTCCCGAGCGTCGCCGAGATCTCGCCGATCACCCAGTCGCCGATTTCCGAAATCAGGCCGGTGCTTTCGGCGACCGGAATGAAGCTGCCGGGCAGGCAGAGACCGTCGCGCGGGTGGTTCCAGCGCAGCAGGGCCTCGGTGCCGACCAGCTCGCCGGTGACGAGACTGAGCTGTGGCTGGTAGGCGAGCACGAACTCGCCCCGCTGGACCGCTTCGGTGAGCGCCTTCTCAATATCGATCTTGCGCTGATGGTCCGCCGCGAGCTCGTCGTTGAACAGGCAATGCTGCCCGCCCCCGAGCGCCTTTGCACGATACATCGCGATGTCCGCCGCGCGCATCAGCGATTCTATGCTGCTGCCATGATCGGGACTGATCGCCACGCCGATGGAAGCGCCGATATCGACGCTATGTCCGTAAAGCTCGAACGGCTCGGAAATGGCGAGGGCGATCCGTCGCGCAACCCGCTCGACGTCGCTAACCGAAGTGATCTCCGGGAAGAAGAGCGTGAATTCGTCGCCGGCAAGGCGCGCGAGCAGCGGCCTCTTTCCGGGGCCTTCGGCGACTTCCGCGGTGACTACGACCCGGAGCCTGTTCGCCACCATGATCAACAGCTGGTCGCCGCGTGCGTGGCCCAGGCTGTCATTGACCATCTTGAAGCGGTCGAGGTCGACGAAAAGCATCGCGCAGCTGCTCCCCGCCGCAGCCCCGCCCAGAAGCTTGTCGGCTTCGGAACGGAAATGAAGGCGGTTGGGCAGCGACGTAACCGGGTCGTACATGCCGAGCGCCTGCGCATTCTCGATCGATGCGCGAACCTCCGCGAACAATGTGTCCACGGCCGCTGCAAGTTTGGGCATGTTCTGCCGAACGATCGCGGGCGGCGGCGAGACAAGGTCGCCGTCCTCAACTGCGAGAAGCCTGTCTCCGAGCGCGGTCAACGCGCGGGCGCTTTCGCTGTTGGGCCGTTCCGAGGCGATGTAGCAGATGAGCAGGCAGAAGGCGCCGGCAACGATCGATGCGATGATCTGATCGTTCAAGTTCGTGATGTAGAGGAAGGCGCACAGCGAGAAGACGAACGAGGCGACCCCGCCGCGCCCGAGAGCAGGGCGTTGCTGAATTTCTGGGCAGTGCCTGCTTTCATCGAATTGCGTAGCGCCCCGAGCGTCGGCACCTTGCCGATTGGCCAGACCTAAACGGGCAGGGTTAACAATCCGTGCAGAGACGACGTTACCGGCGCCGGAGCACGATATAGAGGCTACCCCCTCCGCCGTGGCGCGGATGAGCGCCTCGAACCGCAGCGATACGACCTGCGTGCCGCGATACCGCAAGCCAGTCGTGAACCGCCGCGCGAATGCGGCCGCGCTGGACCGGTGGCTCGCCCGGCCGATGGTGCCCGGTTATTAACAAAAGCACCCTGTCACCCGCGACTTCCGCACGTTCCAGCGCAAGGTCGATCGCCCGCCAGGCACCGTCGAGATTCAGGCCGTGGAGATCGATGATGCGGTCAGGCTGGATCGAACCGGAGCGCAACTTCCGGTCCCAGGTGCCGTCGAGCGTTATGCCCGGCCTGGGCGGCGGAGGAGGAACCGCTGCCCTGCGAGGGGCCGGGCCCTTCGGCTTCGTCGGCGGCGCCACAGGAGGCGGAGCAGCCTCGGCCTTGGCAACTGGAATAGGTCCGTCCGTGAGCGGCTCGCGCGATAGCGGACGGATGGTTGCGGTTACCCGAGCCCAGAGCTCGGATTCTTCAGGGTTGAGCGCGCGCGACACTCGCGGTGCCCTTCGGCACCAGGATCAGCGCCACGCCGTTCGCGGACATTCCGCCCGCAACCTGCGTCGCCTCGACCCTGCCCCCAGAACGTGTCGAACCTGTTCGCGCCCTTGATCGCGCCGCCCGTGTCCTGCGCAATCCAGAAGCCGTAAGCCTCCGGCCGATCAAGCGCGAGGAACACCGGCGCGCCGAGCGGAACGAACTTCGGGTCCGCTGCCACCGTCGCGCGAGGCGAGACAGGCACGTTGAGAGCGCCGAGCGGTCCCGGGCCCGTCAGCTCACGGAAGAAGATATAGGACAGATTTTCCCGCATCAGCGCCTTGCCCTGATCGGGGTTGGCCCGCATCCAATCCTTGATCGCCTGCATGCTGGCGCCGCCGGGAGGAAGGATTCCGCGCTCGCGAAGCAGGCGCCCTATCGCAACATATTCGCGGCCGTTCTGGTCGGCATAGCCAAGCCGCATGACGCTTCCATCCGGGAAGCGAACGCGGCCCGAGCCCTGGATTTCGAGGAAGAACAGGTCGACCGGGTCTGCCGCCCAGGCGATCTCCAGCCCCTTCCCGGCAAGGATGCCGTCCTCGATTTCCGCGCGGGTGTAGTAGAGGGCGCAGGTCCCGGTTTCGTCGATGCGTCCCCGGCCAGTCTGGCCATCTGCCCGCGTGCACCGGATCAAATCCGCAGGGACTTTGTAGATCGGAATGTATCCGGGTTGCGGAGTGCGTGATCCGGCAATTTCCGGTTCGTAGTAACCGGTCGCAAAAGCCTTGCCCTGGCCGACCGAGACCCAGTCGAAGCGGTCACGGAAGAAAGCCGCCGCGTTGGCGGGCGCAACGGTCGCAGCTTCCGCGCAAACCGCTGCCCAGTCCTGGGCTCCGGTCAGTCCGGACTGGTCCTGTCGCTTGAGGAGCACCGGGCAACTGGTCCGGAATGCCTGGAGCGCCCGGCTCGCATCGAGTTGCGTGATGAACGAGGGCGCTGCGGCGAGAGTGACGCCGGCGGCAATCGCATTCGCGGGAGGCGGCGGAACGACCGGCGCTGGCGCGGGAATTGTGGCCAGCGCAGGGGCTGAGTCGTTGCCGGCGCCTCGATCGGACGCGTAGCGCAGGCGGACAGAATGATGAAAGTCGCGAGCGCTAGCGCTCTTGCGGAGCGCGTCACTCTTCCTCGTCGGTCTCGATCAAGAGCCAGTTCGGGTCGCGGGAACTTATCTGACGCCGGAAAGTCCAGAGGTCACGGGTCTGTACCGCGTCGCTCATCGAGCCGGCAACCACTTCGCCTTCCTTGTTGCGCGTCACTGCAGCAATATCGGCTTCGAAGCGGACGGTTACGACGGCAAGATCGTTGTCGCCGGACGCAGCTGTGATCAGCGCCTGCTCGACCTGAACCAGGCGGTTGTCGAGGATGAGACCGTCCTTCTCACGCTGCTTTATCGCGGAGTCGAACGTCTCGAAGACATGGTCGTCGACGTACGGACGAAGACCGGCCGCATCGCCCTTCCAATAGGCTTCGAGGACCATTCGGTAAGCCGACTTGGCGCCTTCGAGGAAGCGCGCGACGTCGAAGGCGGGGTCCGTCGCAAGAAGTGCGCGGACTCCGGGTCCGGCCGTCGGCAGGTATGCCAGATCGCCAGGGTCGGTCGCAGACGGCTGGACGACCGAGGGCCGATTCACTCGCGGCTCAACGACTGCTTCGGGGTCCGCAGGCTTCAGGATCGGCTGTTGCTCATGTCCGGTCCGCTCGCCGAGCACGCTGTAGAGCCTGAGGCCGATGAACAATGCCACCAATGCTAGGATGACGATTACAGTCAACGCTTAGATTCCGATCCTTCCAGTTTCGCCGCAAACATAGTGCGCGAAACCTTTCAATTCAAAGCCCACTTCACCATGCCGCCGCCATTGCGCGCCCGTTGGGCGACTGCTAGTCGGCCAACTCGAAACGCTCGCGGCCCAAGCGGGTCCGCTACTCCCAAATCGATCGAAGGCGAAGAACAAATGGCCGATCAGGATATGCTCACGCCCGGAAACGGCTCCGGCGACCCAGCCGCAGGCCCGCAGGCCGCGACTTTGGCGCAATATATCAAGGATTTGTCGATCGAGAATCCGAACGCGCCTCAGGTCTTCCAGTGGACTGACCAACCCCGCGTAGACGTCCAGTTCAACATCAATGTCGACCGCGTTTCCGACGACGTTCACGAAGTCGTGATCAAGCTGGAGGTTTCGGCTCGTTCCGACAGTGGCGTCCAGTTCATGATCGAGCTGAGCTATGCTGGCCTCTTCGGCCTTCGTAACTTCCCGGAAGAGGCGCTTGGCCCGTTCCTCCTGATCGAGGCACCTCGTCTGCTCTTCCCGTTCGCGCGGCAGATCATTTCCGAAGCGACGCAGAACGCCGGCTTCCCGCCGCTCCTGCTCGACGGGATCGACTTCGGCGCGGCCTATCTTGCGCAGCTTCAGCAGCAGGCCCAGGAATCGCAGACGAACGGCGACGGTAGCGAGGGTGCTTCGGAGCCCGCGACGCCGCCCGAAGGCTCAGACCAAGCCTGATTTCGCTCTAATCAACGCGGGATCGGCGCATGAACCTGCTTAAGGCGACTGGAACGATCGGTGGGCTGACGATGGTCAGCCGCATTGCGGGCTTCGGCCGCGAAATGCTCATGTCGCGCGTGATGGGCGCGAGCTGGCAGGCCGACGCATTCTTCGTCGCATTCCGGCTACCCAACACGTTCCGGCGGCTCTTCGGCGAGGGCGCCTTCTCGGCGGGCTTCGTACCGCTCTACAGTCAGCGGCTGCAAGGCGAAGATGGCGAAGCGAAGGCCAAGCGCTTCTCCGAGGAAGTGCTGGCGGTTTTCGTCCCGACGCTGATCGTCTTCACTTTGGTCTTCGAGATCATCATGCCGCTCTTCGTTGCGGCGATTTCGGGCTACTCCGGTGACAAGCTCGGCCTTGCGACTTTCCTGACCCGGATCACCTTTCCGTATCTCCTGCTGATCAGCCTAGTCTCGCTATTCTCGGGTATTCTCAACAGCCTCGCGCGGTTCACGGCCGCGGCGTTCGCTCCGGCCCTACTGAACCTGGCGATGCTCACCGCGCTGATCTTCGTGCCGGTCGGTGGAACGATCACCGCGACGGCGCTTTCGATCGCGGTGACATTGGGAGGCGTTCTGCAGCTCGGATTGCTGCTCTACGCCTGCAAGCGCGCAGGCGTAGTCCTGAAACTGAAGCGGCCGAAGATGACCCCGGGCGTACGGCAGTTCATCCGGGTGGTCGTGCCGGCAACGCTCGGCGCGGGCGTCTATCAGATCAGTGCCTTCATCGACACGTTCTTCCTTGCCCGCCTCGGCACCGGGTCGCTCAGCTATTTCAACTATGCCGACCGCCTCAACCAACTCCCGCTCGGAGTCATCGGCGCGGCGCTGGGAACGGCCATTCTCCCGCAGGTCAGCAAACATGTCGGCGCCAACGAGCCCGACAAGGCCGCCAAGGTGCAGGGCCAAGCAGCCGAGCTCGCAATGTTGTTGTGCCTTCCAGCCGCGCTTGCCCTCGCCGTTAGCGCTCTCCCGCTCGTGTCCGCACTTTTTCAGGGTGGCCGCTTTACGGCCGAGGACGCACGCCTCACCGCGCTGACCCTCTCGATCGTCGTGCTCGGCCTGCCCGCCTATGTCCTCGTGAAGGTGCTGACGCCCGGCTTTTACGCGAGACAGGACACGGCAACGCCGGTGAAGATTGCGGCGCTGGTGCTGGTCGCGACCGTCCTTCTCAATTTCATCCTCATTCCGCCGTTCGGGATTGCCGGGCTCGCTTCCGCGATCGCGATCACATCATGGCTCAACTGCCTGCTGCTCTACGTCATTCTGCACCGTCGCGGGCATTTCCGGATCGAGGGCTGGCTGGCTTCACGCGTCTTCCGGCAACTCCTCGCCGGCGCGTGCATGGTCGCAGCACTCTATGGAATCCGTACATTGCTCGGAAGCTGGTTCGAGGGTTCGGTCGGCCATCGCCTCGTGGGTGTCACCGCTCTCGTAGGCGGCGGAATGGCGGTGTATTTTCCGGCAGTCTGGGTCTTCGGCGGAACCGACCGCGACGAACTGAAGTCCTTGTTCCGTCGCAGGAGGCCGTACACCGATGTCGGCTAACCCCAGCATGCGGGTCGTTTCGGGTATCCAGCCGACTGGCGGGCTTCACCTCGGCAACCTGCTGGGCGCCATTCTGCGCTGGGTCCGGATGCAGGAAGAGGCCGAGTGCCTGTTCTTCCTCGCCGATCTTCACGCGCTGACGATCGACGTCGATCCGCAGGAGCTTCGTTCGAACATCCGCGAGATGGCGGCAGCGTTGATCGCCAGCGGGATCGATCCAAAGAAGTCGATCCTTTTCCAGCAAAGCGCGATCCCGGCCCATGCGGAGCTAGCCTGGATCCTCCAGTGCACCGCTCGTGTCGGCTGGCTGAATCGAATGACGCAGTTCAAGGAGAAGTCCGGCAAGTCGCGAGAAGGCGCCAGCGTCGGTCTCTACACCTATCCGGTCCTGCAAGCCGCGGACGTGCTGCTCTATCGCGCCACGCACGTGCCGGTCGGCGAGGACCAGAAGCAGCATCTGGAGCTGGCCCGCGACATCGCGATCAAGTTCAACACCGATTACGATGTGGAGCTGTTCGTGCCGCCCGAACCGTACATCCCGGCCGGGGCCGCGGCTCGCATCATGAGCCTTCGTGACGGATCGGCGAAGATGTCCAAATCCGACCCGTCGGACATGAGCCGCATCAACCTGACCGACAGCGACGACCAGATTTCGCAGAAGATCCGCAAGGCCAAGACCGATCCGGAGCCGCTTCCCGACGATCCAGCTCTGCTGGATGGACGGCCCGAAGCGAAGAACCTCGTTGGAATTTACAGCGCAGTGACCGGTGAGTCCGTCGAACAAGTCCTGTCGCGATTTGCCGGCCAGGGCTTCGGCGCGTTCAAGCCGGCGCTTGCCGACGCGCTCGTGGCCCTGCTGCACCCGCTGCGCTCGCGGCTCGAAGAACTGCGCAACGATCCGGCTGAGCTGGATCGGCTGCTTGCTGACGGCTCCGCGCGCGCGGCCTCGCTCGGCCAGCCCGTTCTGAAGCAGGCTTACAGCGCGGTCGGCCTGCCGCGCTGACACCTCGCTTCATCGACAGTTCAGCACTGCCGGTGATATAAGGGCCCGAACCCAAACGGGTTTTCGGGAATCGAGGTGTAACATGCGTATTCGCAATCTTGTGGCCGCCGCCTTCATTGGCGTGGCGGCACTTGGCGTATCTGGCTGCGCCACCAGCCTTCCGACGAAGGTCACTCGCTATTCTGTTGCCATTCCGCAGGGGCAGAGCTTCTACGTAGTCCCGGGCCAGGGCGTCCAGTCCGGCCTTGAGTTCAACCGCTATGCGGCGCTCGTCGCCGAGCAGATGGCCGCGCGCGGTTATCAGCAGGCTGCAAGCACCGCTGCGGCCGATATGCTGGTCAAGGTCGGCTACGGCGTCGACAACGGCACCAAGGAAATCTCAGTCGATCCGTTCGCGCGGTCCCGTTACTACGACCCGTTCTATCGCGGCTTCTATGACCCGTTCTACGGCGGCTATTTCGGCCGGCCATACTGGTCGCGCTACGGTTATTACGGTTACCGCTCGCCCTTCTACTGGGGCTGGGACGATCCGTTCTGGTATAACTCGCCCTACTCCGGCTTCGGCGCCGATCCGATCCGGGAGTACACGGTCTACAAGAGCGAACTCGACCTCGACATCGTTCGGCGCGTCGACAACGCGCCGTTGTTCGATGGCAAGGCGGTTGCCCGTTCGCAGACCGATGAGCTTGGAACGCTCGTTCCGAACCTGATCGAAGCGATGTTCACCAATTTCCCGGGCGAGAACGGGAAGACCGTGAAGATCACGGTTCCGGGCCGAAAGCGCCCCGCCACCGCGACACGCTAAAAAGAAAGGCCCGGCTGGTTTTCGCCAGCCGGGCCAGTTCTTCGGCCGTTGGGGCGACCGAGTACCCCCTCCCGGAATCAGCCTTCGAGTTGCCTCGTCAGCAGGCGGATGTCGGCGTCGAGCTCCGCATCGCTCGCGCGAAGCTTTTCAATCTGCCGGACGGCATGGATCACGGTCGTATGGTCGCGGCCACCGAAGCGCCGGCCGATGTCGGGAAGCGACTTCGGAGTCAGCTGCTTCGAAAGGTACATCGCGACCTGGCGCGGACGAGCCACTTCACGAGCGCGGCGAGCCGAAGTCATCTCCGCCTTGCGGATGCGATAGTGCTCGGCGACCTGAGCCTGGATCTCGTCGATCGTGATCCGCCGCTGGTTGGCGCGGAGCACATTGGCGAGAACCTCCTCGACGAAAGCAACGTCGATCGCGCGGCCAGTCATCATCGCGTAGGCGGCGATGCGGTTGAGCGCACCTTCGAGTTCGCGGATGCTCGACGTGACGCGGCGCGCAAGGAACTCGACGACGTTGCGCGGCATATCGACGGCCGGAAGAGCCGCCAGCTTGGTCTCGATGATATTGAAGCGAAGCTCGAAGTCGGCCGCGTTGATGTCGGCGACCAGACCCCACGACAGGCGCGACAGAATGCGCGGCGCAATGCCGTCCAGATCCTGCGGAGCGCGGTCCGACGTGATCACCAGCCGGCGGCCGGCCGTAATGATCTCGTTCATCGTGTGGAAGAATTCTTCCTGCGTCGAATCCTTGCCGGCGATGAATTGAACGTCATCGATCAGCAGGAGGTCAGCGCTCCGCAGCCGCTGCTTGAACCCGATCGTGTCGTTTTCCTTCAGGGCGCGGATGAACTCGACCATGAACTTCTCGGCCGACATCGACACGACCTTCGCCGAGCGGTTCTGCGCCAGGAAAGCGTGGCCGATCGCGTGCAGCAGATGGGTCTTGCCGCGGCCGGTTCCACCATGGATGAACAGCGGGTTGAAGCTGACCGATTTGGCAGTGGCGAGCGTCTTGGCGGCGGTCGCGGCGACTTCATTCGCCTTGCCGATCACGAAGGTCTCGAACCGATAGCGCGGATCGAAATTCGGGATCGAAGGATCACGGCCGCGGGCTGCTGGCTCCGGAGCTTCTTCAAGAATCAGGAGCGGCGTCGGACGGGGACCGTCGGAGCTCGCGACAACCCGGACTTCACGGACCAGCGGAAGCGTCGTTTTCCACGCGAGCGCGAGTCGATCACCGAAATGCGACCGCACCCAATCGGCCATGAACTGGCTCGGCATGACGACGTCGAGCGCGCCCATTTCCGGATCAAAATTGCCGAGCGCTGCCGGCTTGAGCCAACCGTCGAAAGTGCGGGCGCCGAGGTCACGGCGTAGTCCGGCCCGGATCGAGTCCCAGGCGGCCTCGAGCGGTGCGGCGACCTGCCCTTCAGTCCGCTCCTGGCACGAGTCCGAACGTTCTGCCTGCACTGAGTGGCGCCTCCTCACATTCCTCAAGAGCCAGAGACAAAAAGGGACCGTCGCGACCGACCGAGTCGGGCGCCCAAGGTTGCTTTTCTCTCTAGCCCCCCGACGCGGATTCGCGTCTGGAAGAATGGTTTTGGAAGCGTGCGGCGAGTCATTCAAGCGCGATTTTTCACAAGAACGAAATAATCAGCCTTGACAGCGCAAACGCGGGGATTTTGGCAGGAATTGGCGGATTTCTGGGGATTCCCTGTTTACTTTCCCGTTAACCGGAGCGCGAATCGCGGTAATTGCTGCATTTTTTTTACAGGCAGAAAAACGAAGGGCCGCCGGCAATGCCGACGGCCCGTATCGTTGCGGGACTGCAGCCCTCGAAATCAGCCGAGAGCGGCGACTCGCTTGGCCAGCCGCGAGAACTTCCTGGAAGCCGTGTTCTTGTGAAGAACGCCGCGAGCGACGCCGCGCGCCATCTCTGGCTGAGCCTCACGAAGTGCCTTTGCAGCCTCATCCTTCTTGCCCGCGTCCAGCGCCGACTCGACGGCCTTGATGAAGGACCGGATGCGGCTGACGCGGCTGTGGTTGATGGCTGCGCGCCGATCATTGCGGCGGATGCGCTTCTTGGCTTGCGGCGTGTTCGCCATGAATGTTCCTCTAAAACCCTGTGGCTCAATGAAAAAGCGGCGCGTAGCCAAGAGGCCGCGCCGATGCGAGCGATCCCCTAACGGGAGAGGTCCGAATCGTCAACCTGTCACCTCTGGCAGGCAGGACAATAGAACGTCGAGCGGCCGCCCTGCACGAATCGCTTGACGGTTCCCCCGCAACCGCAGGGCTGTCCCTCACGGTCATAGACGGCAAAGGTCTTCGAGAAATAGCCCAGTTCGCCATCGGGGCTGGCAAAATCACGCAGCGTCGATCCGCCCGCCTCGATTGCCTCGTCGATCACTTCCCTGATGGCGGCGACGAGCCGCTCGAGCCGGGCCAGCGACACGGATCCGCCTGCCCGCTTCGGGTGGATGCCCGCGCGATACAGCGCCTCGCAGACGTAGATATTGCCGAGGCCGGCCACGATGCCCTGGTCGAGGAGGAGCAATTTGATGGCCGCGCTCCGACCGGCCAGCCGCCGCTTGACGTCGCGAGCCTCGAGTTCGAGCGGCTCCGGGCCGAGCGCCGCGAAGGCGGGCCATTCATCCAGCTCGCCGGTCGGAACCAGGTCCACCGACCCGAATCGCCTCGGATCGTTGAGTGCGAGACGCGTCCCCTCCTCCGTCTCGAGCAGCAGGTGATCGTGCTTCTCCAGTTCGGAGCGGTTGATCCGCCAGCTTCCCGACATCCCGAGATGGAAGATCATCGTGTCGTCGCGGTCAGTGTGGATGAGGCCGTATTTCGCGCGTCGGCCAAGGCCGGTGACCTTAGCGCCGGTCAGCCGCTGGCCGAGATCCTTCGGAAATGACCGCCGGAGATCGGCACGCCGCGCTTCGACGCTGGTTATCCGCCTGCCCTCGAGAACACGCGCGAGACCGCGGACAGTGGTTTCTACTTCGGGAAGTTCAGGCATGGCTGGCGATATGGCGGACCGGCCCCAACCCCGCTAGAGGCCCGCCCCATGTCCGACAGAAGTGCAAAAGTCAGTTTCGGCGAAGAGCTTGTCAGCCCCGAAGAGAAGACGCGTCGTGTAGGCGAGGTCTTCAGCTCCGTCGCCCGCCGTTATGACGTGATGAACGACCTGATGTCAGGCGGCTTGCACCGGCTGTGGAAGGACAGGTTCGTCGCCAGGGTGAAGCCGCGGCCGGGCGAGCACATCCTCGATATGGCCGGCGGCACCGGCGACATTGCTTTTAGGATGGTGCAGCGCGGCGCCGAGGTGACCGTCTCCGACATCAATGCCGACATGCTCGCGGTCGGCGAGCAGCGCGCGGGGAAGCGCGGTCTCAAGGGGCTGACCTGGCAGGTTCAAAATGCCGAGAAGCTATCATTCGCCGACAATAGCTTCGATGCCTACACGATCGTTTTCGGCATCCGGAACGTCACCCACATCCCTCTTGCTTTGAAGGAAGCGCATCGCGTCCTGAAGCGCGGCGGGCGCTTCTTCTGCATGGAATTCTCGCGCAGCGACTGGCCCGGCTTTTCCGAGCTGTACGACGCTTGGTCGAAGAACGTCATTCCAAAGCTCGGTAAGGCGATCGCGGACGACGAGGCGAGCTACAAATACCTCGTCGAATCTATCCAGCGCTTCCCGCGCCCCGAGAACTTCCGGGCCATGGTGACGGAAGCCGGGTTCGTCCGGACCGCGGCCGAACCGATGCTGGGCGGCCTCGTGACGATCCACAGCGGGTGGAAGATTTGACAACAACCGTCACCCACCTGTGGCGTCTGTTGAAGTGGGGCCGGACGCTGGCTCGCCACGGCGCTTTGCGCGGGATCGAAAGCGACCCGCTCACGCCGCCGCAGGTGAGAAGATTGGCGAAGATCGCTCGCTTTGGAGCGCGGATCCCGCCGACGCCGGATTACGCGGCAGCGCTTCAGGAGATCGGACCGGCAGCGATCAAGCTGGGACAGGCCTTGTCGACCCGTCCCGACCTGGTGGGTGCCAAGGCGGCCGAGAACCTTTCGCGGCTCCAGGATAACCTGCCCCCTGCCCCCTTCGACGCAATCCGCAGGGTCGTCGAGGCATCGTTCGGAGCGAAGCTCGAAGAGCTCTACGAGAGTTTCGACCCGGAACCGATCGGCGCCGCTTCCATCGCGCAGGTCCACAAGGCCGTGACCAGCGAAGGCCGCGTCGTCGCGGTCAAGGTCCTCCGCCCCGGCATCGAGGAAGAGATCGCAAGAGCAATCGAGACCTATGAATGGGCGGCGGTGCACGTCGAAGCGATAGGCGGTGAACCGGCTCGCCTGAGACCTCGGCAAGTCGTTGCTCAATTCAAGCAATGGACCGCGCGCGAGCTGGACCTGCAGCGCGAGGCGGCATCCGCGTCCGAGCTTCGCGAGAACATGGTCGCCGAGCCGGGTTACTATGTCCCTGAAATCGACTGGCGGCGCACTGCGCGGCGCGTGCTCACGCTCGAATGGCTTGATGGGATCAAGCTCAACGACCGCGACGCGCTGATCGCCGCTGGCCAGGATTGCAACGCGCTCGCTTCGACACTGGTCCGGGCATTCCTTCGGCAGGCCGTGGTCGACGGCTTCTTCCACGCCGACCTGCACCACGGGAACCTGTTCGCGCTGAAAGACGGGCGGATCGCAGCAATCGACTTCGGCATCATGGGCCGCATCGACCGCCGCGCCCGCATGTGGCTGGCCGAGATCCTCTATGGTCTTATTACCGGCGACTATCGCCGCGTGGCCGAGATCCACTTCGAGGCGCAGTACGTCCCTCCACACCACAGCGTCGAGGAGTTCGCGACTGCGCTCCGCGCGGCAGGTGAACCGATCCGCGGCCTGCCGGTGAAGGAAATTTCCGTCGGCCGAATGCTCGAGAGCCTGTTCTCCATCACTCGGGACTTCGACATGCCGACGCAGCCGCACCTCCTGCTTCTTCAGAAGTCGATGGTGATGAACGAGGGCGTCGCAACCGCGCTCGATCCCGACATCAATATGTGGGAAACCGCCGAGCCCTTCCTCCGCGACTGGCTGCGCGCCGAGCTCGGCCCCGAGGCCTATTACGCCGATCGCATCATCGAGCTGGTCCGCGCGGCCAAGCTCGTTCCCGAACTCATCAAGCGGATCGACCAATATTATCCGCCGTTCGGTGCTGCTCCTCCGCCGCCCCGCTGCCGGAGATCGCGGTGATCGAGCACCGTCACTGGCTGGGCTACGGTGTGATTGCAGCGCTGGCTGCAGCGGCCGGCGCGGCCGCCGTTCTGCTGATCGGCTAACCGGTCCTTTTCCACGTCGAATCAGGCGCTTCGTGAGAATTCTCCTCGCCATGCGCTAGTCGGATGCGGCGGCACGCCAAGCGACATGCCCGGACCGGAACGGCCATGATTCCCGCCCGTTGGATCGCCGTGGCCCAATGCCCCGATTCCCACGGAAAAGGAGGCCTGTAATGGCGAGAGGATATAGCGAACCCGTCGGCAACGAATATGGCGCTGACGACAACAACCGCGATCGATGGCTCGACAGTGACCGCGAACGGTCCAACTGGCGTGACCGTGACGACAGCCGCGGATTTTTCGAGAAAGCCGGCGACGAGGTCCGGTCCTGGTTCAGCGACGATGATAATCGTGACCGTAATCTGAGAGGCTCCAGTTCGAGCTGGGATCGCGATCGCGAGTTCAGCCGAAGCGGCGCGCCGCGCAGCCCGTCCTGGGACCGGAACATGGACCGCAGCTCGTTCCCGGAACCGGGCAGGAGCCGGAACTTCGGACGCGAGGATCTCAGCAGCTTCGGCGGAATGGCGCAAAGCGGCTACAGCGGCCCGAGCGGCAGCTTCAGCCGCGAACGCGACCGGTTCGGGTCGTCGGAAAGGGGCTCCGGTGGCTTCCGCGACGAAAGAAACTTCCGCAGCCAACAGCGCAGCCACCCCCAAAGCTGGGGCGAAGCCAACCGTGGCCAGAGCAACTGGGATCGCGATCGTGAGCGCAACCTCGGTGACTCGCATCTAGGTTACGGCGATTTCAGCGGAACACTCGGAGGCTTCGGCAATCAGACCTTCGGATCCAGCGAGCACGACCACTATCGGAACTGGCGAGATCGCGAGATGGCGAAGCTGGACAGGGATTATGACGACTACTGCCGCGAGCGCGAGCAGCAGTTCAACCAGGACTTCGACAGCTGGCGCCGCAATCGCTCGAGCCAGAGCCAATCGAATGCCGATCTCGGCACAAGCTCGAACGCAGGCGTCGGGACCACGACCGCATCGATGACCGGGACCGCCGGAAGCGGCTCCGCGATCGGAAGCGCGACTGGCACGGGCGGGTCGATCCAGTCCGATACGACCGGCTCGACCGAAACCGCGGACGCCGGGACTGGCCGCTCGAGCTCACGTTCGCGCAGCTAGGCGAACAATTCATCACGCGAGGAGGCGGGGTCCGCAAGGGCCCCGCCTTTTCTGTGTCGGCTTGCGCGACGCACGCGGAGCTATAACCTCCGGCGCCAAACATTGGGGGACCGGTCGATGCTTCGATTTGCCTTGGCGCTTGCCATCTCGGCCATTGCCGCGCTGCCCGCTTCGCCCACGAAGGCGGCAGATGCGCCCGCCTCAACCCATCAGAAACTGGTGAGCCTGTTCGCCGATTGGCGGACACTCAACCGGGCCGAGCTGGTGAATGGGCGCCCCGACTACGGGCCGGCTGCCATGAACCGGAAGGCCCGGAACCTCGCCGACCTTATGCTGCAGATGTCGGGCATCGGGACCGAGGGTTGGACTGGCTCCCAAAAAGGCGACTACCGGCTCCTCCAGGCCGAGATGAACGGTCTCGATTTCTACTTCCGGGTGCTCAAGCCCTGGGCTCGCGATCCCGGCTTTTACCAGACCGTCTTTCCCGAGATGAGCGACGTGCCGGCGCATGAAGGCACCTATGCCGAGCCGGTCATCGACCTGTTCGTATATCGCTGGCCATTGAATGCCGCTGACCAGAAGAGCCTTGCGAAGCAGCTGGCGACCATCCCGCCGCTCCTGACCGATGCGCGCGCCAATCTTGCCGGAAGCAATGCGCACGATTTGTGGGCCTATGGCGACCGCGCCTTTCGCGAGCAGGCCGAGGCCCTCGCCGCGCTCGAAGCGGGGACACTCAGCCTCAATGATCTCGACGGCCGCCGAACCGCTTCTCTCAAGGGAGCCTCGCCGGAACTTAAATCGGCAGTAGCGCGGGCGCGCGAGGCAACCCTCTCCTTCGCCGACTGGATCAAGTCCGAGACGCCGAAGCGCAACGGGCCGTCCGGCGTCGGCAAGGACAATTACAATTGGTACCTGAAGAACGTACTGCTCAGCCCCTACGACTTCGACCAGCAGGTCACGTTGCTCCGGCGCGAGCTAGACCGTTCGCTTGCGTCGCTCAGGCTCGAGGAGGTGCGCAACCGCGAGGCGCCCCCGATTGCCGAGATCAAGGACCCGGCCGCCTACAAGAAGATGGCGCTGGCGCGGGAGGAGCGCCTCTACCGGCTGCTCGTCGACGGCGGGTTCATCACTGACAAGCCTTATTATCGCTCGGCACTGTTCGGACAGCTGGGCGACTACACACCACCCGACCAGCGCAACTTCTTCACCCATGTCACGGCGCTCGACCCGCTGCCTTTGTCCAGCCACCAATTCCACTGGATCGAGCTTGCACGTCTTCGGCACGAGCCGCACCCGAGCCCGATCCGCCAAGTCCCGCCCTTGTTCAACATCTACGCGGATCGCTCGGAAGGTTTAGCGACGGCGATGGAAGAGGTGCTGATGCAGGCCGGGCTCTACGATGACGAGCCGCATGGCCGCGAGCTGGTCTGGATCATGCTCGCCAATCGCGCCGCACGCGGTCTGGCGTCGCTGCGGGTCCAGGCGAATGAGATCGGGCTCGACGAGGCCGGGAAATATCACGCGAGCTGGACTCCGCGCGGCTGGTCCGACGCCAACAGCCGGCTGGTCGGTTTCGAGCAGCTGCTGTACCTCCGCCAACCCGGCTACGGGCCCAGCTACATCATCGGCAAGACCCAGTTCGACCGCCTGCTGGCGAAGGCATCGCATCAGGCAGAGCTCGACGGCAAGCCCTTCTCCGCCGGCGATACATTCGCGGCCATCTGGGCGTCGGGGATCGTTCCGCCATCGATCATCGAGGACGAGTTCCTTCAGCCGGCAAAGTAGGCGGAACTCGACTCTCCACCGCACACAGGGCTAAGCCGCGCGCAATGGCCAAGGTGCTGCTGATCGTTGGCGGGGGAATCGCCGCCTACAAGTCGCTCGAGCTTGTTCGGCTCTTCAAGAAGGCGGGTCACGAGGTCACGCCCGTGCTGACCCGAGGCGGCGAGCATTTCGTCACGCCGATGGCGCTCGGCGCCCTTGCGCAGAGCGAAGTCCACACGTCGCTCTGGGAGCTCAAGGACGAAGTGGAGATGGGCCATATCCAGCTTAGCCGTTCGGCCGATTTCATCCTCGTCTGCCCGGCGACCGCGGACCTTCTCGCGAAGATGGCGGCGGGCATCGCCGACGATCTCGCAACGACCCTGCTCCTTGCGACCGACAAGAAGGTCGTCGTCGCCCCGGCCATGAACGTCCGCATGTGGCAGCATCCGGCGACAGAGCGGAGTGTCGCCCAACTGAAGATCGACGGCGTGACCGTCATCGATCCGGACGAGGGCGAGATGGCTTGCGGCGAGTTCGGCCCCGGCCGCCTGCCCCAGCCTGACGCGATCGTCGATTTCCTTACCAAGAACGGGTTCCTCGGCACCAAGTGAGTCTCATCGGCAAGCATGTTCTGGTCACTGCCGGGCCGACGCACGAGCCGATCGATCCCGTGCGGGTGATCGCCAATCGTTCCTCAGGGCGACAGGGCTTCGCAATCGCCGCGGCGGCCGAGGAGCTTGGAGCGCACGTGACCCTGATCGCAGGTCCCGTTTGCCTCGAGACGCCACGGGACGTGAAGCGCGTGAACGTGGAGACCGCAGAGCAAATGGCCGATGCGGTCATGGCCGCTCTTCCCGCAGACGTTGCCATCTTCGTTGCTGCAGTGGCGGACTGGCGGGTCGAACCCTCGGCGACAAAGCTGAAGAAGGGCGAAGGGCCGCCGAAACTCCAGTTCATTCCGACCCGCGACATTCTCGCCGAGATCTCCAGTCACGAGCAGCGGCCTCACCTCGTTGTGGGCTTCGCTGCGGAGACGGACCGGGTCGTCGAGAACGCAATCGCCAAGCAGGTTGGCAAGGGCGCCGACTGGATCGTCGCCAACGACGTGTCGGGCGATGTCATGGCGGACACAGGAACCGGGTGCACCTCGTCACCGGCGATTCGGTCGAGGACTGGCCCGAGGATTCCAAAGAAGAAGTCGCGCGGCACCTGATCCGCCGCGTCGCACAGGAGTTTGCATGATTGAAATCAAGCTTACCCGGTTGTCGCACGGCGCCGGGCTGCCCTTGCCGAAATACGCAACCGAACATGCCGCTGGCCTGGACGTGGTCGCTGCCGAGGACCTGACCTTGCAGCCGGGCAAGCGCCACGCCGTTGCAACCGGCTTCGCGATCGAGATTCCGCACGGCCATGAGGTGCAGGTACGCCCACGCTCGGGCCTCGCACTCAAGAACGGCATCACCTGCCTCAACACGCCCGGCACGATCGACAGCGACTATCGCGGCGAAGTGAAGGTCATCCTCGCGAATCTCGGCGATGAGCCTTTCGAAGTCCGCCGCGGCGAGCGCATCGCCCAGCTTGTGCCGGCGCCCGTCCTGCGCGCCCATTTCACCGAGGTGCACGAGCTTGAGGAGACGGCGCGCGGCAGCGGGGGTTCGGAAGCACCGGGCGGTGACCGACCTCAGCGAGGACGAACTCGAACGCTACGCCAGGCACATCGTTCTTCCCCAGGTTGGCGGCGTCGGTCAGCGCAAGCTGAAGGCCGCGAGCATTGTGGTGGTCGGTGCCGGAGGCATCGGCAGCGCGGTGTTGCCGGCAATGGCCGGCGCTGGCGTGGGCCGGCTGACGATCATCGACGATGATATTATCGATCGAACCAATTTGCAGCGACAGCCGATCTTCCGCGACGATCAGATCGGCCAACCGAAAGCCGTTCTGGCATCCGAGTTCGTCCGCAACCTGAACCCGTACGTGGAAGTCGAAGCAGTGCAGCAACGGCTGACGGCCGAAAATGCCGAGACACTCCTCAGCGGCTACGACCTCGTTCTCGACGGCTGCGACAATTTTGCGACGCGGCTGGTCGTTGGTGACACGCTCACGCGCCTCCACATCCCGCTCGTTTCGGCGGCCGCGGTCCAGTTCCAGGGCCAGGTTGGGCTCTTCCGGGTTGGGAGGCCGACAGGCCCTGCTATCGCTGCTTCGTCGGGGACGCTTTCGACAGCAACGATTGCGACACCTGCGCCGAACAGGGCGTGCTCGGAGCGCTTACGGCGACCGTCGGCGGTTTCGCGGCGCTGATGGCGATCCGCGCGACGGTCGGCATCGGCGAGGACGTCGCCGGAAGCCTGTTCCTGTTCGACGGAGCCGCGCTCGACTGGCGGAAGATTTGCCTGCCGAAAGACCCGAATTGCCGGACCTGCTCGGCCTAGGCTTTTTTCTTCCGGGCCGGCTTCCTTTTGCCCTTCGCCGACGGCCCCTTCGCCGCCTTTGCATCGATCCATTCGAGCGCCTGCTCCAGCGTCACCGACTTCGGATCCGAGCTTTTCGGCAAGGTCGCATGGGTCGTGCCGTCGCTGACGTACGGACCGTAGCGGCCAGCCATCACCTTGATTTCCTTGCCGCTGCTAGGGTGCGCGCCGAGCACGGCAATGGGCTCACGCGATGCGCCTTCCCGGCGGCCAGCACCTGAAGCGGCGTCCGCGAGTTTCACGACAGCGGCGTTCATGCCGGTCTCGAAGACTTCGGCGGTCGAGGCCAGGCGCGCATATTTGCCGTCATGCTCGAGATACGGGCCGTAGCGCCCGATCGAGGCCTTGATCGTCTTGCCCGTCTCCGGATGCGGACCAATCTCGCGAGGCAAAGACAGCAGGCGCTCGGCCATTTCCGCATCGACGTCCGCAACCGGCACGTCCTTCGGGATCGATGCACGCTTGCCTTCGCGCTCCAGATACGGGCCGAAGCGGCCGGACTTGAGCTCAATGCCGTTGCCGAGGTCCTGCGGGCCTTCGCTCGCCTGGCCTTCCGCACCGCCCTGGCCGAACTTCTGCGTGTAGCGACACTCGGGATAGTTGGAGCAGGCGACGAAAGCACCGAACTTGCCGCCACGGAGCGACAGCCGTCCGTTGCCGCAAGCCGGGCAGACGCGCGGGTCCGAACCGTCCTCGCGCGGCGGATAAAGCCATGGTGCGAGGAACTCGTCGAGCGCCGCTGTGACCTCGGACGGCTTCTGCTCCATCACCTCGCCCGCCTTGGGCCTGAAATCATGCCAGAATTCTTCCAGCAATTTCTGCCAGTCGAGTCGGCCACCTGAGACGTCGTCGAGCTCTTCCTCAAGCTCGGCCGTGTAATCATAGCTGACATAGCGCTCGAAGAAGCGCTCGAGGAACGCGGTGACGAGCCGGCCGCTCTCTTCCGGGATGAAGCGCGCCTTGTCGACGCGCACATATTCGCGGTCCTTCAGCGTCTGGAGGATCGACGCGTATGTTGACGGCCGACCGATCCCCAGTTCCTCCAGGCGCTTTACAAGGCTCGCCTCGGAATAGCGCGGCGGCGGCTGGGTGAAATGCTGGGTCGCCTCGACGCCGGTCTTCGCTGGAGCATCGCCTTCGCGAAGCGCGGGCATACGGGCGCCCTCTTCGTCCTCCGCCTTCTCGTCGCGACCCTCTTCGTAGAGCGCGAGAAAGCCCGGGAAGAGGACGACCTGGCCGGTCGCGCGGAGGACTGCCCTGCCTGCTCCGTCGGTCAGCTCCACGGTGGTGCGTTCCAGGCGAGCAGACGCCATCTGGCTTGCGAGCGCGCGGTTGTAGACCAGCTCGTAGAGGCGCGCATGATCGCCGGATGCAGCGCGCGACTTGCTGAAGTCGGTCGGACGGACTGCCTCGTGGGCCTCCTGCGCGTTTTTCGCCTTGCTCGTGTAGCGGCGCGGCTTGTCGGGCACGTAGCCGCCGTCATAGCGGTTCGCGATCGCCTTGCGGGCGGCGCTGATCGCCTCCTCCGCCATGTCGACGCCGTCGGTCCTCATGTAGGTGATCAGCCCGTCCTCGTAGAGCGACTGGGCGACCCGCATGGTGTGGCTGGCCGAGAAGCCGAGCTTGCGCGCGGCCTCCTGCTGCAGCGTCGAAGTGGTGAACGGCGGAGGTGGGTTCTTGGCGAAAGGTTTTGTCTCTACCGACGAGACGGTGAAGCGTCCGGCTTCGACCATCGCCTTGGCGGCGTCGGCCTCACCCTTGCTGCCGATCGACAGGCGGTCGAGCTTCTTGCCGTCGAGCTGAACGAGACGACCCGTGAACTGCTGGCCGTCCGCTTCGAACGTCGCGCTGACCAGCCAATATTCCTGGGTCTTGAAGACCTCTATCTCGCGTTCTCGGTCGACGATGAGGCGTAGAGCAACGGACTGGACACGACCGGCCGATTTGGCACCGGGCAACTTGCGCCACAGGATCGGCGAAAGCGTGAAGCCGACGAGATAGTCGAGCGCCCGACGCGCCCTGTAGGCGTCGATCAGATCCTCATCGAGCTCCCGCGGATTGCGCATCGCCTCGGTGACTGCGGCATTCGTGATCGCATTAAAGGTGACGCGCTGCACGCTCGCGGGAAGCGCCTTCTTCTGCCGAAGCACCTCCTGCACGTGCCAGCTGATCGCCTCGCCCTCACGATCGGGGTCGGTGGCGAGGATCAAGGTATCGGCCTTCTTGGCCTCGTCAGTGATCAGCTTCAGCTGCTTCGACCGGTCCGGCGAGACCTGCCACTGCATGTCGAAGTTTTGTTCGGGATCGACCGAGCCATCCTTCGGCGGAAGATCGCGCACGTGCCCGTAGCTGGCGAGCACTCGATGCCCTCCGCCCAGATACTTCTCGATGGTTTTCGCCTTCGCGGGCGATTCAACGACTACCAGCTTCAAAATTTGCCCTCACGCATACGCGTATAACGTGGGGTCGACGGATTCGGCTCGTCAAGCGGGTCGAAGACTGACCTTTCCACCCGCATGTCGGTCGAGGCACCCGGCGAGGTCCAGCTCACGGAGGGCCATCTGCACCGCGCCAGTCGGAGCACGGACAGGCGGATGATCTCGTCGACCGGTACGGGCGCAGGGCCGAGCAGTTCCTCGACAAGCCCGAGCGCGCCGGCATCGCCGTCCATCCATCGCGGCTCAGCGGGCTCGTAGGTGGCGCGGGGCGATGCGAAGCCAGGCTGGATCGGCCGAACCGCCTCCAGCACGTCCGCCGCGTTCTGGACGAGAGTTGCGCCCTACCGGATCAGCTGGTTTCAGCTGGGCTCCCGGATCGAGGGGCGGTCCGGGGACGGCCATGACCTCCCTGCCCGCTTCCGCGGCAAGCCGCGCGGTGATCAATGAGCCAGACTTCGGAGCGGCTTCGACAACGACTGTGCCGAGGCTGAGGCCGGCGATGATCCGGTTGCGATAAGGGGAAGTGGCGTGCGCGCGGCTCTGTCCCCGGCAGCATCTCCGCGATCACCAACCCGCACTCGAACATCGCTTCCTGCCGCGTCTGATTTTCCGGCGGATAGAAGACGTCGATCCTCAGCTGGCGGTAGGTAACGGCCCGATGCCGGGCGAACGGACCAGCCGGAGCCGGTCGACCAAATCATTACTCACTCGGTCTTTTTTCCTACCTTCGGTTCGGTGCCCGCCCGCAGGCGCGCGATGTTGGCCTTGTGCTTCCAGACGACGAGAAGCGCGAACGCCAGGAGCATCGGAAACAGGAGTTGATCGCCCAGAATGGCCGCGCTGACCGGAGCGCTGAGGGCCGCAATCATGCCGGCCACCGACGAAATCCGAAGGGTAAGCAGAAGGCCGATCCAAACGACCGCGTAAATGAGGGCCCCAACCGGCAGCAGCGGGATCAGGACACCGAGCAATGTGGCAACCCCCTTGCCGCCCTTGAACCTGAGCCAGACCGGGTAGAGGTGCCCGATCAGCGCCCCTGCCGCCGCGAAATTCTCAGTGCCCGGCCAGAGCTGGCGGACTAGCAGGATCGCTGCAGTCGCTTTCAGGCAGTCGAGAATGAGCGTTGCAGCGGCGAGCAGCTTGCTTCCGGTCCGAAGAACATTGGTCGCGCCTATGTTGCCCGACCCGATATCACGCACGTCGCCTTTGCCCGCGAGGCGCGTCAGTACCAGCCCGAACGGGATCGATCCGAGGAGATAGCCGAGCGCAAGCGCAAGGAGCAGTTCGCTTCGCATGAAACGCGGTTGGTAGCACAAGGACGAACGCCTGCAATTGCGTGCGCCCAATTCGCGTGCAAAGCCGCGCAGCCATGGACGCGAACTCGCCCCTCTTGTTCTTCGATTCCGGTGTCGGTGGCCTGTCGGTCCTGGAGCCGACGCGAAAGCTGCTTCCCAACGCTCCGATCGTCTACGTCGCTGACAACGCCGGCTATCCGTACGGCAAGCGAAGCGAGGCGGAGATCGCCAGCCGGGTGCCTGCATTGCTTGGCCGGCTGGTCGAGCGCTTCCATCCGCGCCTTGCCGTGATCGCCTGCAACACGGCTTCGACCATCGCGCTCGATCACGTCCGCTCGGCGCTCGACCTGCCGGTCGTTGGAACGGTCCCGGCGATCAAGCCGGCCGCGGAGATGTCGAAGACCCGGGCGATCGGCGTCCTCGGAACGGAAGCGACCGTCCGCCAGCCCTATGTCGACAACCTCGCCGCCGAATTCGCGGCCGATTGCACGATCATCCGCCATGGCTCGCCGGAACTCGTCGATCTCGCCGAGGCCAAGCTCGCTGGAGAAGAAATCACCGTCGACGCAGTTCGCTCGGCAGCGCAGCCCATGTTCGATGCGCCGGGCGGTGACCGGATCGACGTGGGTGTCCTCGCCTGCACCCATTTCCCGCTCCTTCGGACGGAACTGAGCCAGGCATTTCCCGGCGTTCAATGGATTGACGGCGGACCGGGCATCGCTCGTCGCATCGCCTACCTGACCCGCGAACAGCCGTGGCCAACCGAGCCATCGGAAGGCGTCATGGTCTTCACTGCCGAACCTAGATCGACATTGTTGAGCACCCTCGCCCACTACGGAATCGGGGAAGTCCAAACGCTCTAGTTGCGAGTCGTTCGCAATGGAAATCCGGTGGACCGAACGGTAATGGCGCGGGATACAGGGCAAGCCTAGGGGAATTTCCCTAGTCAAGTTTGGTGCCGGCGTCGGATAGACAGAACATAATGGACTACGACAGCATCTTCAGGGCCGCGATCGACCGGCTTCACGAGGAAGGGCGCTACCGCGTCTTCATCGATATCCTGCGCACAAAGGGCAATTACCCCAACGCGCAGTGCTTCGCCGGTCACAACGGCCCTAAGCCGATCACGGTGTGGTGCTCGAACGATTATCTATCGATGGGCCAGCATCCGACCGTCGTCGAAGCAATGGAACGCGCTCTTCACGAAGTCGGAGCAGGCGCCGGCGGGACCCGCAACATCAGCGGCAATACCCACTACCACATCGAGCTGGAGGCCGAGCTCGCGGGCCTTCACGGCAAGGAAGCCGGCCTGGTCTTCACGTCCGGCTACATTTCGAACGAAGCCACCTTGTCCACGCTCGGCAAGCTACTTCCGGGCTGCGTGATCTTCTCGGACGAGCTCAATCATGCCTCAATGATCGCGGGGATCAAGAATTCGGGCTGCGAGAAGCGAGTCTTCCGCCACAATGACCTCGAACATCTCGAAGAGCTGCTGGCGGCCGAAGACCCGGAGACGCCGAAGCTGATCGCGTTCGAGAGTGTCTATTCGATGGATGGCGACATCGCTCCGATCGTGGAAATCTGCGACCTCGCGGACAAATATGGAGCGCTGACCTATCTCGACGAAGTCCATGCCGTCGGCATGTACGGCGCCCAGGGCGGCGGTATTTCGGAACGCGACGGTGTCGCGGACCGGCTGACCCTGATCGAGGGAACGCTTGGCAAGGCGTTCGGAGTGATGGGCGGCTACATCACCGCTTCCAAGACGATCGTCGATTGCATTCGCAGCTACGCGCCGGGCTTCATCTTCACGACCTCGCTCTCGCCGGTGCTCGTTGCCGGCGCGCTCGCGAGCGTCCGCCACCTCAAGGCTTCGTCAGTAGAGCGCGACGCGCAGCAGGCGAAAGCAGCCCTCCTGAAGGCGAAGTTCACAGAGTTCGGGCTGCCGGTGATGCCGAGCGTGACGCACATCGTCCCGCTGCTGGTAGGTTGCCCAGTCAAGGCGAAGCGGATCAGCGACATTTTGCTCGCCGAGTACGGACTCTACGTACAGCCGATCAATTTCCCGACCGTCCCACGCGGCACGGAGAGGCTGCGATTCACGCCGGGCCCGTCCCACACCGCCGAGATGATGGACGAGCTGACATCGGCGCTAATCGAGATCTGGGACCGGCTGGAGCTGAAACTGGCCGCTTGAGCCTTCCACTTTCGTGCATTGCGGACCTTCCTGCCCGGCGATTACATGTCGTCATGGGTGTTCAGGGAAGCTGCCACTGCGGCAACGTGCGGATCGAGCTGCCAAGCAAACCCGAGTGGGTCGCAGACTGTAACTGCTCCCTCTGTCGCCGGCTTGCATGGCGTACTGCCTATTTCCCACCGGACCAGGTACGCATTTCCGGTGAGACGACAGCCTATGTCTGGGGCGATCGAATGATCGGCATTCACCACTGTCCGGTCTGCGGCTGCGGCACACACTGGGAGTCTCTTGGCGAAGATTTCGGCAAGATGGGCATCAATGCACGCTTGCTCGACGATTTCGATGAAAGCGCCGTCGAGGTCAGGAAAGTCGACAATGCCGGGTGATCGGGTTCGGCGCTAAAGTCCGCTTTCGACCCAAAGCTGCCATTATGGTTTACTCAACGGTCGGCTGTTGCCTCAGCCGCTTGGGTTCCCAGCTAACTAAAGACAAGCTCACCAGTCTTCCGATCGAGATTATTCAAGAGGTTGCGAGGTGCGCTGCTCGATTAAGTCTCGGGCCACGAGGGTACCGAAGGAGACAAGGCATGAAGACTTCATTCCCCTCACTCGTCCTCCGTTCAGGGGCAATCGGCTTGTCTATTTTGGTGTCAATTGGGCCGCAACGGGCCGTTGCCGAGGTGCAGACGGATGCCACGTGCACAAGCGACTCGAAGCTCCTCAATGGCGGACCGACGGAAGTCTTCGGGGACGGCCCTGGCACATATTGGAACCTTATCGAGGCTGGTCTGCAATCCGCATTCGGAGACGACGAAGCGGCAAAGATACAATACTTGAGCGGCGTGTTCGGCCAGCAGTTCACGACGCTGGGCGCTGCGCGGGATTACAACCTGCAAGTCCTCAGCGACGCCTTCGACAAGAACCAGGACGGACTGGTCTGTGTCTACGATCTGCGGGGGACGCGAGCCAATCTCAGGGACCCGTACAGCAAGTACACTTATTTCTCGGTGAGTGACGACAAGATCACGAAGAAGGCCGATAACGCGCTGCAGTTCCGCAGTGCTCCAGGTCAGTGAGACGTCCAGCTCCGGATTCAGCACTTGATCGCTGGGCCTAGCTACATGGCCCGCCAGCCGATTGTGCGGCTCAGTCAAGTCAGTCACCCTCGCGACCGAGATTGATCCTCGGAGCCTTGCGATGCGGTGACGGTGGCGCGTCGAGAACTTGCACGCTAGGAAACTGGCATGCGCATTGCCCTTTCCGCTGACCATGCCGGATACGTTCTGAAGGACCAACTCGCGAGCTGGCTGGTCGAGCAGGGTCATGAAGTCGAGGATCTCGGAACCAATGGTCCCGAAAGCGTCGATTACCCCCGCTACGGAGCCATGCTAGCCGAAGCGCTCGCTGATGGGCGAGCCGATCGCGGAATCACCGTTTGCGGGTCGGGAATCGGCGTTGCGATCGCCGCCAATCGCAACTCCGCCTGCCGCTGCGCCCAGGTCGCGGAGCCGCTTTCGGCATCGCTCGCCCGCCAACACAATGACGCCAACGCCATCGCCCTCGGCGCCCGGCTGATCGGGATCGAGATGGCCAAAGCCTGCGTCACTGCCTTCCTTACCAGCGATTTCCTCGGCGGCCGCCACCAACGGCGCGTCGACCAGCTGGCCAACCCCTCGGAACAGGAACCCGCCTGATGGCCTCCGCCGCCAATTTGAACGACGTCCAGCCCGACGGCTTCTTCACCCGCACGCTCGCCGACGCCGATCCGGCGGTCTTCGAGGGCATCAAGGCCGAACTCGTCCGCGAGCAAACGCAGATCGAGCTGATTGCGTCGGAAAACATCGTCAGCCGCGCGGTGCTAGAGGCGCAGGGCTCTGTCCTGACGAACAAATATGCGGAAGGCTATCCGGGCCGCCGCTACTACCAGGGCTGCGCGCCGTCCGACACGGTCGAGACCCTCGCTATCGAGCGCGCCAAGCAGTTGTTCGGATGTGGCTTTGCCAACGTCCAGCCGCACTCAGGCGCGCAAGCCAACGGCGCGGTGATGATGGCTCTGCTGCAACCCGGCGACACGATCATGGGCATGAGCCTCGCCGCCGGCGGTCACCTCACCCACGGCGCTCCTCCGGCCCAGTCGGGGAAATGGTTCAACGCGGTCCAGTACGGGGTTCGGCAGGACGACCATCTCGTCGACTTCGACGAGGTTGAGCGGCTGGCGAAAGAGAACAAGCCGAAGATGATCATCGCTGGCGGCTCGGCCTATCCACGCCATCTCGATTTCGCGCGCTTCCGCGCGATCGCGGATGAGGTCGGAGCCTATCTGTTCGTCGACATGGCGCACTTCGCGGGCTGGTCGCAGCGGGCGAGCACCCTTCACCGTTCGGTCACGCTCACGTCGTCACGACGACCACGCACAAGACCCTCCGCGGCCCGCGTGGCGGCATGGTGCTGACAGACGACGAGGCCATAGCCAAGAAGGTCAATTCGGCCGTTTTCCCGGGCCTTCAGGGCGGTCCCCTGATGCACGTCATTGCCGCCAAGGCGGTCGCCTTCGGCGAGGCGCTGCAGCCGGAATTCAAGACTTACGCCAAGGCCGTGATCGCCAACGCCCAGACACTCGCCAACCGCCTCAAGGAGCGTGGCGCTGACCTCGTTGCCGGCGGCACCGACACGCACCTGGCACTAGTTGACCTCCGTCCGCTCGGCCTTACCGGCAAAGACGCCGACGAGAGCCTCGAGCATGCCGGCATCACCTGCAACAAGAACGGCGTTCCTTTCGACCCGCTTCCACCGGTGAAGACCAGCGGCATTCGCGTAGGCTCGCCGGCCGGCACGACCCGCGGCTTCGGCAAGGCGGAATTCCGCGATATCGGGGACATGGTTGCCGACGTCCTCGACGGTCTGGTCAAGAACGGACCGGAGAATAATGGCGAGGTCGAGCGCGAGGTGAACGGACGCGTGCGTGAACTTTGCGCGCGCTTCCCCATCTATAGCTGATGCGTTGCCCTTTTTGCGCCCATGAAGACAGCCAGGTGAAGGACAGCCGCCCGTCCGAGGATGGGGCGGCGATCCGCCGCCGGCGCCAATGTGAAGCCTGCGGCGCGCGCTTCACGACCTTCGAGCGCGTCCAGCTCCGCGATCTCACCGTCGTCAAGAAAGACGGCAAGCGCGAGCCGTTCGACCGCGCCAAGCTGGAGCGCGCCATCGGCCACGCCTGCCGCAAGCGCGACGTGGACCCGGCCAAGATCGACCGCCTCGTCAGCGGCGTTCAGCGGCAGATGGAAACGCAGGGGGATGAGGTCACATCCGTGAAGATCGGCGAGGCCGTCATGTTCGGCCTGCGGACGATCGACCACGTCGCCTACATTCGCTTCGCCAGCATCTACAAGGACTTCAGCGACCCGAGCGAGTTCGCCGAGATCGCCGAGCGGGTGGAGAAGGAATCCGTCCCGCCCGGCCACGACAAGTTGCTGTGAGCGCCAGCAAGCCCGTCATCGTCCTCGTCCGTCCGCAGCTTGGCCAGAACATCGGCAAGGCGGCGCGCGCGATGCTCAACTTCGGCCTCACCGATATGCGGCTGGTCGCCCCTCGCGACGGCTGGCCCAATCCGGATGCCGGACCGTCGGCGAGCGGCGCCGACATCGTTCTGGAGCAGGCGCAGGTCTTTGACACCGTCCAGGAAGCGATCGGGGACTGCTCGACCGTGTTCGCCTCCACCGTCCGCCGCCGCGATCTCGTGATGCCGGTAGTCACGCCCGAGAAGATGGCCGACAACATTGTCGCTTCGGCTGGCAGGACTGCAATCCTCTTCGGACCCGAACGCTCGGGCCTCGAGACCGAAGACGTCGCTCTATCGAACGCCATCGTCACGGTGCCCATCAACCCCGAGTTCGGCTCGCTCAACCTTGCTCAGGCTGTGATCCTGCTCGCCTACGAATGGTCGAAGCGGTCGGAGCTGGCGTCGCCGACGGCCAAGGAGCTGGAAGAGCCCGCCCGCACGGCGAAGTCGAAGGTATGATCGCCCAGCTGGAAGAAGAGCTCGACGCCAAGGGCTATTACCACCCGCCGTCGCGGACCCAGGCGACCAAGAACACCATCCGCACTATCTTCACTAAAACCGGCTGGTCGTCGCGCGAGGTGAAGGCCATCCGCGGAATCATCCGTGCCCTCGTGGGCCCGAGCCGAAACCGCTCTGAAACTTGACCTCTGGCGCCCTCTCCCCTAGGTGCGCCGCTCGCAATTGATCCCGCATGCCCGGTGAAGCGGTGATCGCGTAGAGCGCAATGCTCTGCGGTGCGGTCCCGGGCGCAACGATAACGCAAGTTGGAGAATTGACGTGAGCAAGCGCTCTAGCGCCAAGTATAAACTCGACCGCCGCATGGGTGAGAACGTCTTCGGACGCCCCAAGAGCCCGGTCAATCGCCGCGAATATGGTCCCGGTCAGCACGGCCAGCGCCGCAAGAGCAAGGTGTCGGACTTCGGCATCCAGCTCCGCGCCAAGCAGAAGCTGAAGGGCTATTACGGCGACGTCACCGAGAAGCAGTTCAAGCGGACGTACCAGGAAGCGAGCGCCATGAAGGGCGACGCTTCGCAGAACCTGATCGGCCTGCTCGAGCGCCGTCTCGACATGATCGTCTACCGTGCCAAGTTCGCGCCGACGATCTGGGCGGCCCGCCAGCTGGTCAGCCACGGCCACATCCGCGTCAACGGCGTGAAGTGCAACATCGCCAGCCGCCGCGTGAACGTCGGCGACGTGATCGAGCTCGGCCCGAAGGCCCAGGAAATGGCTCTCGTGATTGAGGCGCAGAGCCTCGCCGAGCGTGACGTTCCCGATTACGTCTCGCCGGACGGCACCTCGAAGGTGACCTACACCCGCGTTCCGACGCTGGACGAGGTTCCGTACCCGGTCCGCATGGAACCGAACTTGGTCATCGAATTCTATTCGCGCTGATCTCTCGATCGGTTCGAACAAGCGGGTCGGTCCTTCGGGGCCGCCCTTTTTGTTTGATCAGTTGGTCGGGTACGGCGCCAGCAGCCAGCGCTGGTAAAGCGCCTTCTGAGCCGCGGTCGGACGAGCGACCTTCACCACCTTCGGCTTGTTCTTCGGGATTGAGCCAAGCGTCAGCTTCTTCTGAAGCAACTGATCGCGCCGGAAGTAGCTGACCGTGACGACCTCTCCGGCCTTCCGTTCCATCAGCGCATCCTCGAAGCGGTCCTTCGTGACGCGCCTGCCATCGAATGCCGTGATGATATCGTCCGGAACGAATCCGGCATCCCAGGCGGGACTACCCCGCTCCACGCCCGTCAGCTTCATGCCGCCCTCGGCCTGATCAGCTTTCCAGCCCGCCCATGGATTGGTCGGCACCGTCTTGTCGCTGTCCTCATAGGAAATGCGAAGGCCGACGGCGGCGAGCAGGCGAGCAAAATCCACCGGCGCTGGAGCGTCGACGTTCCGCGTCCACCAATCTTCCCAGGAATGACCCGTCAGTTCGGCAAGGATCGCTTTCACGTCTGTCGCATTAAAACCTTTGCCCTGCTCCGACGGGAATCGTCGGTACAGCGCCTCATGGACATTCCGGTACGAAAGCTTCCCACCGCTTTCCTGCAGGAGCTTGATGTCGAGCAGCCAGGAGACCAGCGATCCCTCCGCGTAAATATCCGCCCAGGCGTTTGTCGCGCGGTCACCGCCGGGTGCAATCCACTCGTCGAATGACGTCGACGCCACCGACTGCGCCGAGGCTCCGGGCGTCCGTCGATAATGGTCGACCGCATCGGCCAGAGCAGCGAAATATTCGTCCGGCTTCATGATACCGGCGCGAACCAGGAATTGGTCGGCGAAATAGTCGGTCGAGCCTTCCTCCAGCCAGAGGAGGTCTGTGTAGTTCTCCTCCTGGTAGCGATACGGGACCATCGCGCTCGCCCGGTAGGCCTTCACGTTCCAAGTGTGGATGAACTCGTGCGAGGCCGTGCTGAGGAATTTCAGGTACTTCTCGCGCGGCTGAAATGAATTACGCGGGATCTGGATGACCGTCGAGTTGCGGTGTTCCGTTGCCCCGCCAACGCCGTCCGTCGCGTGGATCATGAAAACGTAGCGCTGGAAGGGATAGGAGCTCCAGATGCTGGGAGCCTGCGCGACAATCTTCTTCAGGTCGCCAACAGTTTGAGTTGTGTCGTAATTCCCATCGCCCCAGAACACGACCTCATAGTCGCGGTTGCCTTCCTTGAACTGGAACGAGCGGTTGATTCCCGTCTCGATCGGGGAGTCGACGAGGATGTCCCAATTAGCGCCCTTGAACCGGTCCGCGCCATCGGATTGCAGGCCCGAGAAGCTGCGCCATCCGGCAGGCACCTTGAGCGAGACGGTGACATCGTCCGCGCGGGACGCGTCGGAGTACATGAACACCGCAGAGGCATCGAGATATGCGTGGCTGTCGTCGATGTGGCGCGACCGGAGGCCAAGCTCGTTCGCGTAGAGATCATATTCGACGGTGACCGGACCAGTGCCGGCCCGCTGTATCCGCCACGTGGACTTGTCGATCTTCTGCCACGGCAGGGAATGGCCATTACCCTCGCTTGCGGAGAACTGGCTCACGCCGTTCGCGAGGTTCAGGATCTGGTATCGCCCTGTACGCCACGCCGGCATCTTCAAATCGAGAGTGTTGCCGGTAGTTGCCGGGAAGGTGATCCTGACCTTGCCGCTGTGATGCTCAGGCGATGTCAGGTCGATCGCGTAATGGACGGTCGCTTCCGCCGTACTGGTGAACGCCAACGCAAATGCGGCAACCGCCAATCTCAACATCCGTCACTCCCCGCCGTAGATCCGCAACTGTTAGCAGCAGCGAGCGAAAGGCACATGCCGGATCGACGAACGGTGCGCGGCAATCTTTGCTCTTCGTTTCACAACGCTTTAGGCGCGCGCGATGACTTTGCCTCCTCTTCCCGAATGGGCGCCTCACGAAGCCGTCTGGATCGGCTTTCCGTCAGATCCAGAGCTATGGCTTTCGGACTTGAAAGAAGCCGAGAAGGAGGTGGCGGCCTTCGCAAAGGCCGTGCACGCCGGCGGCAAGGGTGAGCAGGTCTGGCTCGTTGCCGCTCACGAGGACGCCGCGACGAAGGCTCGCCAGCTCGCGCCGTTCGCGACCGTGATCGTCGAGAAGTTCGGCGACATCTGGCTTCGCGACAGCGGGCCAATCGTCATGGGCTCGGGCAAACAGCGCCGGGCGCAGGGTTTCCGCTTCAACGGCTGGGGCAACAAATACGATCTCGAAGGCGACCAGGACGTGGGCGAGCGCATCGCGAAGGCCGCGTCCCTGCCATACGCGCAGGCCGATTGGGTGCTCGAAGGCGGAGCGATCGACGGAGATGGGTCGGGCACGGTTATTACGACCGAGCAATGCCTTCTGAATCCCAATCGCAATCCCGGCGCGACCCACGAGGACATTGAGGGCCGGCTGGAGCATGATCTCGGTTTCGAACGCGTCGTCTGGCTCGGCGAAGGTCTGCTCAACGACCATACCGACGGTCACGTCGACAATCTCGCGAGGTTCGTGGCCCCGGCCGCGTTGCGATCCCCACGGCGGCGAAGGACGACCCTAACGAGACCGTCTACCGCGATGCTGCCAAGCGACTGAGGGCAGCAAGGCTCGATGTTGTCACTCTGCCCTCGCCCGGCCGCATCGAGAGTGAGGACGGAGACGTCATCCCGGCGAGCTACATGAACTTCTACATCGGCAATGCCGCAGTCATTGTCCCGCAGTATGGCGCTCCGAACGATCGCGCTGCCGTGGACGTCGTCCAGGCGCTGTTCCCTGGCCGCGTTGCAATCGGGTTGCGCGCTGACCATGTGCTGACCGGAGGCGGAAGCTTCCACTGTATTTCCCAGCAGGTTCCCGCATGACCAAGCTTACCGTCGCCGCGCTTCAGCTCGCTTTCACCGAAGACACGGTCGCCAACATCAAGGCGGTCGCCGACCTCGTGCGCGAAGCGGCTTCGAAAGGCGCGGAGGTCGTCCTTCCGCCGGAACTGTTCGAAGGCCCTTATTTCTGCCGCGTCGAGGACGAGAGCCTGTTCGCGAACGCGCGCCCGACTGCCGAGCATCCCTCGGTCCTTGCGATGCAGGAGCTAGCGAAGGAGCTCAAGATCTGGATCCCGACCAGCTACTTCGAGCTGGACGGCCCGCATCATTACAATTCGCTCGCGATGATCGGCCCGGACGGGAAAATCGCCGGCGTCTACCGTAAGAGCCACATTCCGACGGGCCCGGATACGAAGAGAAGTTCTACTTTCGGCCCGGAAATACCGGTTTCAAGGTTTGGAACGGACCGCACATGTCGACGCTCGGCGTCGGAGTCTGCTGGGACCAGTGGTACCCCGAAACGGCGCGAGCGATGATGCTGATGGGCGCGGACATCCTCTTCTACCCGACCGCCATCGGCACCGAGCCGCACGACCCCGACCTCGACACGTCGCGCCTGTGGCGGAGGGCGATGATCGGTCACGCCGTCTCGAATGTGGTTCCCGTCGTCGCCGCCAACCGGATCGGCACCGAGCACGGGCAGCGCTTCTACGGCCACAGCTTCATCTGCGACGAGCGCGGGGACATGCTCGCCGAGTTCGGAGCGGACGAAACCGGGGTGCTGGTTGCGACGCTCGACCTTGCGCAGGCGAAGAAGCACCGCGCAGCCTTCGGGTTCTTCCGCGACCGACGGCCGGAGCTTTACGGACGGCTCGTCGAGGATCGCTGATCCTCATTGACTCAAAAACGTTAGAGGCGCTTGTTCCGCCCCTCAATGATGGGGGACGAATCATGCGCACGATACTGACTTGTGCCGTCCTTATGGCCTGTGCCGCGTGCACCCAGAATGCGCCCTCTCCGTCGGCAAAGCCCGACACAGCCGCCGAGACCGCGGCGATCGAGAAGCTGGAGCAGGCCAGATCGCGGCAATCACGGCGCGGGACCCGGCGAGCGCTACTTCGCTCTACGCCGACGACGCGGTGTTTATCGGTGATCGCGGCGAAACGAGCCGTGGCAAGGAGGCCATCGTAGCCGGGTTCAAGAGCTTCCTGAGCGATCCGGCGATCAAGGTCGATTACAAGCCAGGCGCGAAGGTCTTCAGCGAGAGCGGCGACATGGCCTACTCGACCGCAGAATATACGGAGACCTACACCGATTCCGCGACGAAGAAGCTCGTCAACATAAAGGGAACGAACCTCAGCGTCTGGAAGAAGCAGCAGGACGGAAGCTGGAAGCTGGTCGCCGACAGCAATCCCGCCGGCCCTACCGGATAAGGGAAAGAGCCCGCTCGAACACAGCCTCGAACATCGGGCGGTCGAGCCGCCCGGTGTTCTGGTTGTAGCGGGAGCAATGATAGCTGGAGAGCAGCAGGCGGCCATCGGCCGCTTTCGCCTCCGCGGCATGGCCGAACTTCGTGGTAGTCGGGGCAGACCCAGTGCCCGCGCGGCGGCGACGTGGGCAATCTGGCCTAGAGCGAGAAGCACGCGAACCTTGGGAAGGGAAGCCAGCGCGGCTTCGAAGTAATTGCGACACGTCCTGATCTCGCCCGGCTCCGGTTTGTTGGCCGGCGGAAGACATTTCACCGCGTTGAGTATCACCGCGCCCTTTAGCTTCAACCCGTCGGTCGGGTCAGCGCCATACTCACCCTCCGCCAACCCAAACTTGAGCAGCGTCTCGTACAGCAGCTCGCCGGCATAATCGCCGGTAAAGGGACGGCCTGTGCGGTTCGCGCCATGCTTTCCAGGAGCAAGGCCGACAATGGCCAGCCACGCCTCGGGATCGCCGAAAGCCGGAACCGGCGCATTCCACCAGTCGGGATGCTCGTCGCGGCATTCGTGGCGGAAGATGACCAGCCGCGGGCAGAGCGGGCAGTCGCGCGGAGCCTCGGCATTGGGGACCGGCGACAGGTCGGCGGGGCTGGCGAACTGCATGATCGTGCCGTAGGCGACCCGCTGTGTCAGGCGCAACGCAACTCTATGCCATCGCCATCGGCTCGAACCGGCCGCACGGCCGTCATGGCCGGCCGCCGCAGGTGATCGAGGCCGCTATTGCCAGGCTCGATCAGCAGTTCGGCCTGTTCGACGCAGCTCCGATAATCCTCAACCCGGCGCACGGCGGCGCAGGCCGCGATTTTGCCAATTCCGTTGCCCTGATCGAGAGCGCGCTGGAGCCGCCCGAAGTGCTGCGGCAGCTGAAAACGATCGAGCGGGAGTTCGGCCGTCGGCCCGGCCGTCGCTGGGGCTCGCGGGTGCTCGACCTCGACATCATCGTCTGGAGCGGCGGAAACTGGAGCGAACGCGGGCTCTCCATCCCGCATAAATCCGCGACCGAGCGCAGCTTTGTGATCGGCCCTCTGGCAACGATTGCTCCTAGCTGGCGGATCGACGGCCACCAGACTGCACATCATTTCGCCCATCGCCTTGCCCGCCGCCGCCTCGCAGGTAACGGGGCACGGCTGGTCGGGCCCTTAGCTCAGTCGGTAGAGCAACTGACTTTTAATCAGTAGGTCGCTGGTTCGAATCCAGCAGGGCTCACCAGCACCGAACTCGCCCGACACCCGTTGGAAACAGGGCGGATTGAAGCCCGCCCGCCACCTCTCAGAACGTCACCGAAACCCGGCCGTAAACGTAGCGGCCATTGAAGCCGAACGGCGAGAAGATCGAGTACGGGATGTAGATCTGGTTCACGGGTAGACGCCACCGACCGACGTTGGTCGCGGCCCGAACGGCGAGCGGTCAGGATACACGTCGAACAAATTGTCCGCACCCAGCGCAAACTCGGTGCCGCCACCGGGCTTCCAGCGAAGCTCGGCGTCGGTGATCCACTTCGCGCCGAGGAAGATATCATCGGGGCCGTATGCGGTCAGGCTCGTCGGATCGGAGATTGGCGCCGCGGCACCCGGAGACACGACCTTGCCGTAACGGGTGGTCCGGGCGGTCAAGCCCAGCTTGCCGAAATCGCCATCGGCGCTGAGGACGATCTTGTCTCTCGGCTGGCCCTTCGTGAACCGAAGGCCTTCGACTCGGCCGAACAGGACAAGCCCGGGAATTTGCGCGAGCGGGCCAAGTGCGTTCAACCGCTTGTCGATCTTCGTCTTGTTGTAATTGTAGGCGGCAGTCAGCGTCCAGCGGCCGAGGTCGCCGGCGCGGAAGTTGTAGGCGCCGACAAGGTCGATGCCCTTGGTGGTAGTGTCGAGACCGTTGATGAAGAAGCGAGCCGCGCCGACGCTCGGGAATCCGTTGGCATCGAGGATGGCCTTCACCGCGGCGTTCTGCGCCGAGGTTCCGCTACCCGCGGCACCCAGGTTCTCGGTCAGGACGATGCGGTCCTTGATCTTGATCTTGTATAGATCGGCGGTGAGCGTCAGGCCGCGGAACGGGTTTGCCGTAGCACCAAGGCTGAGGTTGACCGACTTCTCGGGCTTGAGCGGCGTCGAGCCGAGCGCCTGGGCTACTGGGCTGTCCACCGCGACGGTCGAGATGTCGACTGGCAAGCCTCCGATGAAATTGGTCGATGTCGTGGTGAAGAATTGCTGGTGAAGCGACGGTGCACGGAAGCCGTTCGAGACGGAACCGCGGATCGCATATCCCTCAATCGGCTCGTAGCGAGCGGCAAACTTGCCGTTCCAGGTCGAGCCGAAGTCGGAATAATCCTCGAAACGACCGGCGAGAGTCGTCGTGAAGCCCTCGAACGGATCGGTATCGAGCTCGGCATAAGCGGCCCAGCTGTGGCGGCTCTCGTCCGTCCTGCTGTTCTCCGGAATGCCGGGGAAGCCCTGCGCACCGACCGGAGCCTGGCGGCCCGGGAAGCTGCAGATGCCGGTCGAGACGTTGTAAACGCCCTGCTCGGTCGCGCAGTTCGCTGAGGTGGTCGCAAAGGACGCGCGGAAGAGAGGACCGATCGCCCAGGAGAAGGTGTCGCCCGGCCGGATCTTGAACTGCTCTCGACGATGCTCGGCGCCCACGGCGACCGAGAGCGGCTTCGCGAATCCAATGTCGAACTGGTTCGAGAAGTCGAGGTTGAAGATCGTCTGTCCATAGCGCAGGCCACCCGCGTCGAAGTCGCTGGGGCTGTCCGGTCCAAAAGATGAGTTCAGCGTATCGTGGACTTGATAATCGAAGCTGTCGTGGCCTCGACCGACGGAGAAGTCTGCCTTCCAACCCTTGATCTCGCCGCGGACGCCGACGGTCCCGGCATAATCCTCGAGTTCGGTCTCGATCAGGGGGAGAAAGCCGATGTCCGTCAGCGGCACGAAATTTGCTGCGGTCGGCGAGACGTTGGGCGCTAGCGCGCTCCAGTCCCGGTTCGCCGAATTGCTTTGCTGGCGCCAGTTGGCGGCGCTCTCCGCGTTGCGGTGCCCGTACGAGCCGAACGCGTAGGCTTCCCAGCCGGGGCTGACCTCCAGGCCGGCGTTGAGGAAGAAATTGTAATCCTTCGAATCCGGGTCGCCGAAGCGGAACTGAAGCCGGTTGAAGCTGACTTCCCGTGGGTCGAACGCAGACGTCGGCCGAATGAAGTTCGGTCGCAGGTCATATCCGGCACGGTTGGTACGGTCGCGGTTGTGAAACTCGCCGGTGAGATTGATGTAGCCGTTAGGGCCGATCGGCAGGCCGAGGTTCGCGGCGAGCGTCACCTGGGTCCCGTCATGTGCCTTCCGCTCCCCGTCCATATTGGCGAGGAAGTAGCGGCTGTCGGTGGGATCGAGCTGCGGCTGGCCGTTGGCGTCGAGTTGCAGGCCGGTAACCCGAGCCACGTCATTGATCGTCGTGTAATATTGTCCGTAGGTCAGGCTGACCCGACCGCCGTGGTTGGCGTTCTTGATCTGGATGTTGATGACGCCGGCGATGGCGTCCGAGCCGTATTGCGCGGCCGCACCGTCGCGCAACACCTCGACCCGGCCGATGGCAAGGCTGGGAATGAGGTTCATATCGACTGCGGCGCTGCCGCGACCGACCGTGCCGTTGATGTTGAGCAGCGCGGACACGTGCCGGCGCTTGCCGTTGACGAGGACCAAGGTCTGGTCGGGGCTGAGGCCGCGCAATGTCGCCGGGCGAAGCGCGTCCGAACCGTCGGCAATGGATGGCGACGGAAAATTGAAAGACGGTACTAGCTGGTTGAGGATCCGGTTCGTCTCCGTCTGGCCAGTATTCGCGATCGCTTCCGAACCGATCACGTCCACCGGAACGGGGCTGTCGGCCACGGTTCGGTCGGAACGCCGGGTACCGGTGACCACGATCGTCTCTTCGTCGGGCGTGGTGCTCTGCGTCGCCGCAGCTGGAGCGGGTTGGGCTGCAGGCTGATTGGTCTGCTGCGCCTCAGCGGCGGTCGCGAATGCGAAAGGGCTGAGGGTGGCGAGAAGCAGGCTGCGGGAATGGAGTTTCATGGTGGCTCCTTGATGCAACAACGGTGCGTATCTGGCTGAAGCACAAGGAATTCTGAAAAGGCGTCCATGGCAAGCAGTGCGCCCTGGCCGTCTCGATTCTGTCGCACTGCTGTTGCAGTGCAGCAACATAGTTACCGCTGCATTGGAGGGCCTGACTAGGCGTCGAGATCGCCCGCCGCGACCTGCTCAAGAGACGCGCGATCGAGGATCTCGATGCGGTCGATTGCATCCAGCCGGATCAGCCGCTGCCGCTTCAGGAGAGCGAGTACCCTGCTCACAGTCTCTTTGGTCAGGCCAAGATAATCGGCAATGTCCGAGCGGCTCATCGGCAGGCGGATGAAGCGGATTTCGCCATCGATCGCACGCTCGGCGCGCTCCGCGAGCGCAAGGAAGAAACTGGCAAGGCGCTCCGTCGCCGTCTTGCGGCCGAGCAGGACCATCTGCTGCTGGGCGGCGGCAAGCTCGTGCGCAGCGAGACGATAGAGCTCACGCTCAACCTCGACATTCTCCTCGACGAAATTGTCGAAGCGCGAGCGCGGGAAAGAGCAAAGCTGGGAATGCTCGAGCGCCTCCGCTGTGAAGGCATGCTCGTCGTCGACGCTGATGCCGAGGAAATCGCCAGGCTGCATGAACCCGGTCACCTGGCGGCGCCCGTCGGGAAGGAGCTTGTAGAGCTTGATCGCTCCGCTGGTGAGGGTGAACACGCTCATGGCGGGATCGCCTTCGTGGAATAAAGGTTGCCCGGCACCCAGCCGAAGTTGGTTGCCCATGCCCCGAAGCTTCGAGAGCTTGTCGCAGTCGAGCACTCCGCAAACGGCCGCCGTGCGGACCGCGCAGCCCATGCACGGATGTCCTGCAGGTAGGGTGCTTTGGTGGCGGACAGAAGGTGCGAGCACGGGCGGCCTCTTGCGTTTGATGATCTGGATCATTCGATAGAGTGACCTGCCTCAAACCGGACATACGCATCTTCCCGTAGTCGCGAAGGTGGGAGGTCTGCGCGATGCCCGATTTGAGGATCCGACAACTCGATCGTGAGGACGTAGCCCGTGCATGGCCGCTGGTGAGGAGCAAATCGCGCCTTTCTTCTCTGTCCGGCTGGAATCGGTTCGCGCACGACCTGTTCGAACGAAGCGGCGGAATCATAGCCGTCTCGGCGGAAGACGGCTGCCTGCACGGGATCGCGACGTACGAGCCAATCACGAAAGGAAACTCCGGCCGAGTACTTAATGTCGAAATCATGGTGGCCTTCGAGTTGAGCCGAAGGGCGCCGGTTCGGCAGGCGCTTTGCGACGCGCTGCTCGGCTTCGCGCGGCTTTTCGACTGCGATTCCGTGCGTATCACGATGCTCGACGGCACAGTCGTCGAGCATCCAGCCGGACCGGCGGGCGCGGAGCAATGCCGCGAGGCCTCTCGTAGAGTAGAATAGAAGCCAGCTCCGCTGCTCCGAGGCTACCGCTGCTCCCAGGCTTCCGCTACAGAATGCGGTGAGCGATGAATCGCATCGAGATCGACGAGCCCGCACCCGCCGAGGCCTCTCAAGTCGTCGTCAGACACAGGCTCGGCACGCGCATCTGGCACTGGGTGAATGCGGTGACCGTGTTCGTCATGCTGATGTCCGGGCTTATGATCTCCAACGCTCATCCGCGACTCTACTGGGGCAATTACGGCGCGAACTTCGATCACGCCTGGCTCCAGCTCCCGCGCTTCCCCGGATGGCTGACGATCCCGTCCTACTACAGCCTGTCCGGTGCCCGCCGATGGCACCTGGCCTTCGCGTGGCTATTCGCCGCCGGGCTGGTGATCTTCCTGCTCGTCAGCCTGTGGAACCGGCACGTTCAACGCGATCTTGCTCCGACGCGCGATGAGCTTCGGCCTCGCCACATCTGGCACGACATCAAGGAGCATGCCCGGCTGAGCTTCCCGACCGGTGAGGCGGCGGCGCGCTACAACACGCTGCAGAAGCTGAGCTACGGCGCGGTGATCTTCGTGCTGCTGCCTCTCCTCGTACTCACCGGCCTTGCAATGGCGCCGGCAATGAGCGCGGCATGGCCGTGGCTGGTAGAAGCGTTCGGGGGCCGTCAGTCGGCGAGGTCAATCCACTTCCTTTGCGCAGCCGGAGTCGGCCTGTTCATCATCATCCACCTGATCATGGTGGCGCTCGCCGGCCCGGTGAACGAGATCGGGTCGATGGTCACCGGCCGCTTCAGGCTTCGCACGGAGGCCGGTCAACAATGATAAGCCGCCGCAAGTTCATCGCCGCCGGTACCAGTGGATTGCTGGTCGCAGGCTGCGACAGGCTCGATCGGAGCGAGACCTTCCGTGGGATCCTGCGCTCATCCGAAGGCCTGACGATGAAGGCGCAGCGGCTGATCACATCTCGCGACGCACTCGCGCCCGAATATCGCGCAGCGGACATGTCGCCCATCTTCCGATCGAACGGGACCCGGCTTCCGAATACGAACGAATACGCCCGGCACCTGAACGAGAACTTCGCCAACTGGCGCATCAACGTGGATGGCCTTGTGGCGCGCCCGCTATCCATCCCGATCCAGAAGCTGCGCTCACTACCGCATCGGACCCAGATCACCCGGCACGACTGCGTCGAAGGCTGGAGCGCGATCGGAAAATGGCACGGCGTCCCCTTGGCGACGATCCTGGGAGCCGCGGAGCTGAGCACGCGCGCCAAGTATATCGTGTTCCATTGCGCGGACCGGTTCGGCGACCGGCAATATTACGAGAGCATCGACCTCATCGATGCATTCCACCCGCAGACCATTCTCGCCTGGGCAATGAACGACCGGCTGCTCCCGGTTCCGAACGGCGCGCCACTCCGGCTGAGGGTGGAACGGCAACTCGGCTACAAGCAGGCGAAGTACATCCAGCGCATCGAAGCGGTTGAGAGCCTTGCCGGGGTCTACGGCGGCCGTGGCGGCTACTGGGAAGATACCAACGATTACGAGTGGTACGCGGGCATCTAGGCGCTTTCACCCAATCTCGGGCGCCAGAGGACTGGCGCGTAGGCGATCAGGAACAATAGCAATGCGCCGCCCCAGGCCAGGCCAGCAACCTCGATCGCAGGGCGATAGTCGAGAAGCTGCAACGGTGCTGAAACGCGCAGCAACGCGCCAACCGTAATCAGTCCGTAGATGGCGACCGTCGCGCCATTTGCCTTCAGGTCGCGGCCGGTGTGACCGAGGCTCGCGCGGGTCATGACGGCAAGGATCATCGTCGTCATCGCGCCTGCGGTGAGCGCATGGATGGCGGCGCTACGGGGATCGGCACGCCAATTTGGCTGGCACCCAGCAGGGCCAGGCCAATCGGAACCCAGGCGTAACCGACATGGAGAATGAGGACGAGCGGATCGGAGACGGTGCGAACCCCGCTCCAGCGTGCGAGCCGGACGAACTGAAGGGCGGCTGCGGCTAGCAACAGGCCCCCTGAGAGATAACCTGCCGGAGCTGTGACCCAGCCCAGCAAGGCCAGAGCCGTCGCTCCGATGACAAAGATGTCGAAGCGGCCAGGCTGCGACGGCAATCTCAATTTGACACCCTGCTTCATGAGCCAGTTACGGGTGAAGGACGGGGTTATCCGTCCCCGATCAATGAGATCATCAGGACGACGAGCGACAAGGCAAACATCCAGCCGAGATCGCTGTTGCCAATCAGGCCAGCCGCGCCTGCGTGATCGAGCGCATTGGCAAATCCGAAGAGGAGCACCATCCCGACAATGGGCAGGTTTCGGTTTTTCGACTGGAGGACCTCGCGGGCTCCAACTAACGCAAGCGTTAGATAGAAGCCGACGTCCAGCACCGCAGGAATCAAGCGGCCAATCTCGCCGGAGAAAAGGACGGCAATTCGCGCTGCAAGCCACAGGCCGAACAGCGAAGCGAGCGGCGGACCGGCGATCGGCAATCGCCCTGTCCAGTTCGGAATGGCCGTGAGCAGGAACCCGGCGACGATTGCACCCACGAAGCCGAACAGCATTTCGTGCCGGTGCCAGCTGAGCGGCTCGAACGCCGTTGGCAACGAGACCTCTCCGGCGAGAGTCCAAATCCAGAGCGCGAGTGCGATCAGCCCCCACGCCGCTCCCCCGAAAAAGAATGGCCGAAATCCGCCACGCAGGAATGGATGGGTTGCCGCCATCCGGCTTCTGCGGAGCGCAAGCATCTGTTCACCGCGCGTTATCATGCTCGAGCGAGTAACGCGCTCCTCGCACGGGAAGGATAAGTAACTTCCCTAGGATCGGCTAACGCAAGTTTACTTGCTCGCGGCTGCGGGAGTGAACAGCAGGTCCTGATAGTCCCAGCTGAAGTCCGCTCTCGGCGAGACGGGTTTCATCGTTATCCGGTTGACCTTGCCGTCGGCGCCGATCGAAAATGTAACATAGGCCGGCTCGACCCAGTCGAGTGACGGATTCATCCTGAACGTGTCGTACTGATAGTGCGTCAGCGGCCCCTCCATTCCCGTCGAGTGCGGGAATTCGATCGCGAGATTATGCCCGGCCTGACGCACCTTGATCGTGCCGTACCAAGGGTCGGTGTAGTCGCCGACGTAGTTGGCTAGTGGAAGCGACGGACCGATCTTGGTGGGCTTCGCTTCCGCGGTCCGAACCGCCTTCGCCGCCGCGTTCAGGCGAGCGACCTTGAAGGCGTGCCACTTCTCCGGCCAATGGGCTTGCGGATGGCCGAGATAATGGTCCAGCAGCTCGTACAGCAGGCCGCGGATGATCTCGCCGTCCTCGCTGTTCGACGCGATGAAAATGCCGACGTTCTTTTCCGGCAGGAGAGCGACAGTCGCCTGCGACCCGAGCACGGCGCCATCGTGCCCGACGACCTGAGCGCCGCGATAATCGGACAGGTCCCAGCCAAGGGCATAGAGATCGTAATGGGGCTGCGCCGCAGCGAACTCGGGCGGATATTGCGGGACTGGCGTGATGACCGCCCCAGTCCACATTTGCTCGGACTGTTCTTTTGAGAACAGCCTTTTCTCGCTGCCCGGGATCTTGCCCCGCCCAAGCTGCGTCAGCAGCCATTGGCTCATGTCGTTGGCGCTGATTGCCAGCCCGCCGGCCGGCGCAGCGTTTTGGGCAATTGTCGCATTCTCATCGAGCGGAGCCTGCGTTCCCATTCCGTGAACTGGGCCGTCGTTGCGGCTGTGCGGCCGCGCATGATTGGGATTTGCCTGGAATTCCTTGTCGGTGTTGGTCGAACTCTTCATCCCGAGCGGGCCGAAGACATGGTCGTGGATATACTGCTCCCACGTCTTGCCGCTGACTTCCTCGATCAGCTGGCCAGCCGCCATGTAGAGGATATTGTCGTAGGCATAGCCGCTGCGGAAACTGCTCGTGGGCTTGAGGTAGCGGATACGCCGCACCGTTTCCTTGCGCGACAAAGTGCTGTTTGGGAGGAACAATAAGTCCCCTGGCCAAGGCCGAGGCCGCTGCGGTGGACCAGCAAATCACGGATCGTCATCTCGCGCGTGACCCACGGATCCCACATGCGGAAGTCGGGCATGTAATCGATGACCTTGTCGTCCCAGCCGAGCTTGCCTTCATCGACCAAAGTCGCGAGCGCCGCGTTGGTGAAAGCCTTGCCCGTCGATCCGGTGAAGAAGATCGTATCGGCATCGACCGCCTTGTTCGTGGTGACGTCTCGAACGCCCAGCCGTGCGCGAGGGTGACCTTGCCGCCCTCGACGATGGCAATGCTGACTCCGGGGACGCCGATGTCTCTCCGAAGCTGCTCGACCCGCCGCTCGAACCCGGCCGGCGGGCGGCGCTAGAGGTGCCGCTGAGCGCGGCGAGCGAGACTGCCGCAAACATTGTGCGCAACGCGACACGAGGCTTCATTGCATCCCCCTTTGCTTAAGTCTCGAGCGCATGCTCCGGCGCCCGTTCGTTTCGGAAGATCTTCCAGACGCCGATGGTCAGCAGCGGCAGGACAAATACTGCGAGGAAGATGTAGGCCAGAGCCCGGTAGCCGTTGGCGATCAGGGCAACGAGGCCAAAGCGGCCCGCTGCGAACATGCACAATGCAAGCAATACCAGGCCGATGGTCAGGCGCGCGCGGTGTGACAAGGGAGCTCGGCCCCGAGATTCCCAAGCAATGTCGATGCGCTCGTTGATCGCGTGGACGGCGCTCGTCCCGCTTTCGAGAAGCGCCGAGAAGATCATAGCTTGAAACAGCAAGTGGAACCACGGCAGTCCCATGCGCTGCAGCAGGACATCTGACGGAAGCTGCGCGTCCTTGATGGCAGGATAGAAAGCCACCATCGGAATGAAGAACATAAGCGCCGGTAGCATTGTAAGCGGCCCAGCGAGCACGCCAGAGATCACTGCGTCGCGATCGCTGACGAGGTGCCGAAGCACGGGCAGAATGATTACTGCGCCGACCGTATTGTAGCTGGCGTACGTCAGGCCTCCCATCGCCCACCCGGCAGTTTCGGGGTGGGCCGCGAATGACGGCGCGATCAAATGGCCGAACGAATAGAGCGCGAAGACGATGAAGAGCGCGTACACCCCGTAAAGGAGATAGGAGACGTCGCGGAAAAGGCGTTCGACGGCCCTGTTCCCGAACGCAACGACGCCCGCGATCCCGAACATGAGCGCAACCGTTCCGACCCATTCCGGCGCCCCGAACACCGCCCCGCGATCGCTCCCGCCGCCGCACCGTAAACGGCGAGGATCAGCACCACGAGAAGCAGGTAGGCCAGTTCAAACAGAATCCAGCCGGGACCGACAATCTCTCTGAAAAAGTTGCGGTAGTCGAAAGTTTGTAGCCGCCGTGCAATTACGAAGGTGATCACCGAAAGAAGGCTCATGATCACGGTCGCGAGGCCGATGGCCATCAGTCCACCGCGCGGCCCGGACGGCAGGAAGAATTCGGCGAGCTCGCGGCCGGTCGCGTAGCCCCCGCCGATCACGAACGCCTTGAGCGCAAGGCCGGGCAGCAGGATGCGCTTGAACCAAGTGTGCTCGGCGTTCGCTGCGTCGGTCACGCCTTCAGGCAATCCGTAATTAGCGCGTCGAAAGCCGGTCCGCCGCGAACCGGATCGGCAACTGGAAGCCCCAATCGAGCAGACTCCGCGTCGCATTGGGAGGTCGCATCCGCATCGCTCAACGAAGACGTGTTCAGAGAAATCCCGCCGCAACGGATTGCGGGATTGGTCCGTCGTCCAAGCGAAATCGTGAGATCGATGATCTCCTCAACCGGCGGAACCGCGAAGTCTTCATCGCCGAGCAAGCGCGTTCGGCTTGGATCGTGGCACACGACGAACACGTCGGGCTGGCTGCCGTGCAACAGAGCTAGCGACACGCCGGCATAGGCCGGGTGAAGGATCGAGCCCTGCCCTTCGATCACGTCCCAGTGGTCAGGTGCGGCCGCAGGGCTCAGCAATTCAGCCGCCCCGGCCGCGAAATCGGAAACGACCGCATCCATTGGAATGCCGCCGCCGGAAATCATGATTCCGGTCTGACCCGTCGCCCGGAAATCGGTAGCGACCCCACGCGCGGCAAAGGCGCGAGCGATCGACAGAGCAGTATATTTCTTGCCGAGCGCGCAATCGGTCCCGACGGTAAGCAGCCTCTTGCCGCTGCGCTTGAGGCCGGTGGCGATTGGAATGTTCGCGGGCGGCGTTCGAATGTCGATCAGGCGCCGCCCGAGACGCTCCGCTGTATAGCGGAGCTCCGCGATTTGCCCGAGCTTCGCGTGCATTCCACTTACGATGTCGAGCCCCGCTTCAAGCGCATCGACCAGCGCAGGAACCCAGGCCTCGGCAATGAAGCCGCCCGAATTGGCAACGCCGATTACAAGCGCGCGAGCGCCCCGGTCGTACGCTTCCGACGGCGACAGCTTCGGCAGTCCGAGGCTGATCCGGGCGCTCGGAAGTGCATACTCGCCGATGCACAGTTCGGGCGCCCAGTCACGCAACCCGAACGCAGTCTTCGCAAAGCCCGCTTCAACGGTGTCGCCGAGAAACAGGAGGTACGGGCGCGGCAGCTGCCCCACCCGCGCGTCCGACCTGTCCGCTGTCCGCGCTCGTTCCTCCACGCCCTGCGCCATTTAGCGATCCCTATTGGCGAACGCTGAAGGACAGACCGACCGTGCGTGGCCGGATGACGGATGCAGCGAGGTTCCCGTTGAGATCGCCGAAGAACCCGAGATTCACGATCCCCGAGCATCGGTCAGGTTTCGCACGAAGGCGTCGAGACGGTAACGGCCAAATTCCAGGCCAGCATGGGCGTCGACCTGCCCGAATGAGTCCAGCTTCCGCTGCCCGTTTGTGGCGTCGAAATCGCTGAACCTCCGGCCAGTGTAGTGCCAGCTGATCCCTCCGCGGGCCGTCAATGAGTCGCTCAGCGGATGCTCATACTCGCCGCCAAGCGTCCACTGCCATTTGGGATTGTAAGGCAAGGGATCGCCCTTGACGCCGCCGACGATGATTGGCGCGTCCTTCGTCAAATATGCATCGACGTATGACCCATTGGCGAAAAGGGACAGGTTTCGGTTGGGATTGACGCCGACCGTCACCTCGACGCCCTTGCTTCGTGCGCTTCCGCCGTTGGTGTTGACGCCGAACCCTTCGACCTGTGCGAGGAGCTGAATGTCCTTCCAGTCGATCAGGAACGCGCTGGCTTCGAAGGTCAGCAGGCGGTCGTTCGTCTCGGTCTTCACGCCAAGTTCGTAGTTTGTCGTCGTATCGGGACCGAACTGCCGAGGCACGCCTTCCGGAGCGAGCGGCGAGACCGCATTCGGCCCGCCCGGACGATAGCCCTTGGCGACACGAGCATAGATCCGCGTGTTCTTGTTGGGCTTGAACGTGGGGGCGACCGAATAGGTGAAGACGTTGTCCGACGACTTTCCGTCGAAGCTGCTCGCACCACCAGCCAGGAGGCCGTCCGTTTTCTGCACTACCGACTGACTGTTGTGGCTGTAGCGGCCGCCCGCGGTCAGATCCAATTTCGGAGAAATGTGCCAAGTCGCATTCGCGAAGCCTGCATATTCCCGGTAGCGCGACGGCAGGGCGACAATGACGAGACCATCCAGGCCCGGGAACAAGTCACCGGTCAGCGCATCGACCCGTACAGGTTCTGCGTCAACTCATTCTTCTCGCGCGTGTAGAAGCCGCCGACCGTCCACTCGATCGTCTGCTTTCCCGTAGAGGCCAGCCGTACCTCCTGCGTAAAGCGACGCTGGGTCATCCCCTGGTCGACCGCGGCGCCCAGCGGCACACCGAAGAAGAAGGTCAGCAGCGGCCCGTAGACACTGCTTGCATCGACGACGGCCGTCTGATCGAGCGTGCCGTAACTTGTCGATGACACCAGCCCGACAGACCCGAAGTCGTAATCGATCGTCCCGTTGTAGATCCGATAGTCGATGTTGTTGGGCTGTTGCAGAACGCGCGACTGGGTCAGTCTTCCGTAGGCCGGCTTGAACGTGACGGGATCGAGATCGACCTCGTTCGTCCCATTGCTGCGGATGTTCTGGAGATGGACTGACGCCCGCACCGTCAGCCTGTCCGTTGGCCGTACGAGGAACGACACGCGTCCGCCGTAGGTCTTCCCGTCGTTGATGTCTTTTCCGAGGCTCGGGTCGTCGATGTAACCCGGGTCCTGGCGATAAAAGCCGCTCGCCCGGAAGGCTGCGTTATCCGAGAGCGGCACGTTGACCGCAGCACGACCCCACCAGGCCGTGTCACCGTGAGAGACGCCCTCAACACCGAGTTCGGCGGCGCCCCCGAATGAACTCGTCCCCGGTTCCACCGTCACGAATTTGACGAGACCGCCGAGCGAGTTAGCGCCGTACAGAGTGCCTTGCGGCCCACGCAGGACCTCGACCCGTGCAAGGTCGAACGGATCGATATCCGGCGTGAGAATTGCACCGTTCGCAAGCGCGGTTGCCGAACCGAACGGCGTTTCATCCACGTACGTCGCGACGGTAGCACCGACGCCGCCGGTGTTGACACCGCGCAGCACGATCCGGGAATTGCCAGCCTGGGTTTCGACGATGTTCGCGCTCGGAAGCCGGGTCAGGTAATCCGAAAACCGTGTCGCATGCAGGTTCTCGAGCGTCTCGGCGGTGACAACCGAAATCGACTGTGGAACGTCGAGCAGCGCCTGCTCACGCTTCTGGGCGGTGACGATGATTTCATCGCCTTCAGGTTGCTGTGCTTGCGAAGCCGCCGGCGCGTTTTGGGCGAGCGCCCCCGATGGCAAGCCAAGACAGAAGGCGGCTGCTGAGCCCAAGAGTGCAATTCGCGATGCGTTTCCGAGCCTAGTCATTTTCAACTCCCCTTGATCGATGGCCTGCGTCTCCGCGTCAGGCCTTGATGGCGCGGAACAGGCGCCGAAAATCTGCTCAGAATTTGAATTCGTCGGACCTCAGGCATTTTGAGGCCTCGCAATTCCCTCCGGGACGTCGGTCAGATCGACGACGCCTGACTGCTGCGCCTGAGCGAGTATCCGCCTGGTCGGCCGGTCGAGCAGGTAAAGCATGACCGCCGCAGCGCTCGCGATTGCCGCGAGCAGTACGAAGAACTGGATGTGCCCGAGGTGGCTCCAAAGCCGCCCGACCTGTCCCGCCAGTAGGCTTCCACTGAAGATGGCGAGATACCAGGAGGCAACCGTGGTTGCGCCGAGCTTCGGAGGCGCGAGCCGGGCGAACACGCCGAGGCCGTTGGGCAAGATGTAGAGCTCGCCCAGCGTGAAGATCACGAAATAGGTCAGCAGCCAAAGCCAGTGCGCGCGGCCACCACCGCTGAATGCCTCGGCGCCAGCGATCAGGAGATATGACGCGGCGACTATCAGCGCGCCGCACGCCATCTTTTGCGTCGGCGACAATTCGCGTCCTTGCTCCGCCTGCTTTTTCCAGCGGGCCAGCAGCAGCGGGGTCATGACCATGACAAGAAGCGGGTTCAGCGAGAAGAACATTGCAGCGCCGATCTCGACACCGCCGATCACCCGATCGACATCATCGCGCATCCACAGCGCGAACGTGTTGCCGATCTGCTCGTAAGCACCGCGGAAAATCGTCACAGCCAAGCCGATTCCGAGCAGCAGCAGGACAGTGTCGCGGCCCCTGTGCGTCTGCTTGCTGGCGGGAAGCACCGGCTCCGCCTCGTTGCGTTCAACCGGCAGGTAGGGCTGGCCCCAGACGTAGATGACGAGTCCCGCGAGCATTCCGACGCCGGCGGCTCCGAAGCCCCAGTGCCAACCGTAGGATTCGCCGAGGAATCCACAAATCAAAGGCGCGAGGAACGCGCCGAGGTTCACGCCGACATAATAGACGTTGTACGCCCACGGACGCCGCGGATCGTCGGCCTTGTAGAGGTCGTTGATCTGGCTCGGCAGGGTCGGAAGGAACAAGCCGTTGCCGAGCGCAATGGTCGCCAGCGCGAAGTAAAAGGCGGGCTGGAACGCCATCATGAAATGGCCCGCCGCCATGATCGCCGCGCCGATGATCACCGCGCGACGCTTGCCGAGCCAACGGTCCGCGATCGTCCCGCCGATGATCGGCGTGAAGTAGGCGAAGGCCGTGTAGAAGCCGTAGATGCTGGAGGCCTTCTCCTGCCCGAACAGCATCGTCGTCGTCATGTAATAGACGAGCAGCGCCCGCATTCCGAAGTAGGAGAATTGCTCCCACATGTTCGTGAGGAATAGGATCGTCAGTCCGCGCGGCTGACCGAACCAGTTCGACTTCTCACTCATGCGGCCAGTACCGCGGCCGGAGTTCCCCAGACCTCATCGGGGCACCAGATCTGGCCGTCGCTGTAATGAACGCCCGGAACGCGATCTTCCTTGAGGAAGGTCGGTCCGTCGAGGTCGACGTAATCGCACAGCTGTCCGAGGATGAACGCCGGAGCCATCGCAAGGCTCGTTCCGACCATGTTGCCGACCATCACGCCGAGGCCCAGCCGACGGGCTTCCTCGGCCATCAGCAGCGCCTCGGTAAGGCCCCCGCACTTGTCGAGCTTGATGTTGACCACCTGGAAGCGGCCGACGAGGCCCAGAACGTCCGCGAGGCCGAGCACGCTCTCGTCCGCGGCGATCGGAATCGGGCTCTCGAAGCCCTCCAGATCGGCTTCGCGCCCCGCGCAATCGGTTGCTCGATGAGGGACACGCGCTGTTCGCCCATCGCCGCTACGAGCGCGTCGAGCTGGCCGACACCAAAGCCTTGGTTGGCATCGACCCCGAGCCAGACGTCCGGCCGGGCGTCACGGACTGCCGCTACGCGATTGATGTCGAGAGACAGTTCGCCGGTAAGCTTGAGCTTGATTGCGCGAGCATCGGCGTAGCGCCGCGCTCCTTCGGCCATCTTCGCCGGATCGTCCGCACCCAGAGTGAACGTGGTGATCAGCGGGCGCGGAACTTCGATACCTGCCAGCCGATACGCGGCAATTCCGGAACGGTTCGCTTCCAGCTCCCACAGGGCGCAGTCCACCGCGTTGCGGGCTCCACCGATAGGAAGGATTTGCCGAAGCTCCTCGCGGCTCTCGCAGGCTTCGATCGCCGAACGGTTCGCTTCCAGCGCCTCGACGATCTGCGGCGCTTGGTCGCCGAGATAATAGACGCCGCCCGCCTCCCCCGCCCCGATGCTGCCCGTCTGTGAGCTCGACGACGACCAACTCCGAAGCCTCGAACACGTAGCCGGAGATCCGGAACGGGCGGCGAGACGGTGGGTCTCAATCCGGTAGGCGAGCGCCAGGCCCATCAGTAGTTCGTCGCGAAGCCGATGAGATGATAGGTGAGCGCAACCCAGAGGACGGTCAGTGCGGAGACGACCAACAGAGCGCTCCAGGCCTTGGCTTTCCAGGTCGCCTTCCAGCCGCCTTTCCGGCGCCAGACCGTCGCCGCGTACCAAAGGATCGCCGCGGCGCCTCCGATGAAGGCGATGAAGCTGATCACCTGGACCGTCAGGACCACCGGCAGGAAGCTGACGCTGAGATAGTTTAGGTCGTCGAACATCACCGAGATCATGACCACCCAACCGATCAAGGTCAGGAAGATGGCGGTGGCGGCGATGCGGCTGGCCCGATACGCCTTCAACTCACGACCCTCGAGTCCGAGCGCCGCACCGTAGCGGCGGCGAACGATCGCCCTGACCGGCCAGAAGAGCATGGTCAGGAAGAGGACTGCGAGACTGAGATAGGTCAGGGGGAGCAGCCAGGATGAGTTCTGGTACCAGGGCGTCCGGTCCCAGACGATGATCGGGGCAACGCTGCCAAGGCTGAAGCGAACCGCCTGGCCGTCGACGACCTTGGCGCCGAGCATCTCGTGGCTGTTTGCGTCGCGCCAGAGCATCGGACCGACGGCAACCCACTTGCGAGGCTGGCCGTTCAGTCCAAGGAACAGGCCGTCGGTCAGGACAGGTTCGCCGTCCTTGCCGACGCCGACCTTCGTCTGGCTGATGAAGTCGGTGATGCTGATAAAGCTGGAGAAGGACCGGCGCGAGGTCGACCAGGTACCGGCGAGCTTTTCGGCATTCGCCTTTGCTTCCTTCGCAGCGAGCTTCCGGGTGTCGGCGGGCGCCGGGAAGTAACGATCGGCGAACTCCTCCAACAACGTGTTGCGAAGCGCATGCGCTGCGCCTTCCTTGCCGGGGCTGTTGAACGAGACGAACAGGCCGACGTCGTCATTCAGAAAGAGATGAAGGTCGCTGTGGAAGGCGACCGTGTCGCCGCCGTGCGAAATCACCGGATGACCGTTGATGTTCGACTGGTAGAAGCCGAGCGACATCTTCTGCAGGCCCGGAATCGGATCGTTGGCGGTGGAATGCATCAGCTGCGCCGTGGCCGGCTTCAGCAACGGCCCGCCGTTCGCGAGATGCGCGATCATGAAGCGGCCCATGTCGTCGCCGCTCGCCGACAGGCTGCCGGCCGGCGCGACACCGACAAATTCATACCCGTAGGGCTTGTCGTTACCCGGCTGGTAGCCCTCGCCCATGAAGGGCTTCAGGTTTGCTGGAAGCGGCTGCCGGAAGGTCGCATACTTCATGCCCGTCGGCGCGAAGATATGGCGCTCTATGTAAGCCTCGAACGGCTCGCCCGAGACACGGCTGACGATGTAGCCCGCCAACGCCGTCGCCCAGTTGGAATAGGCCGGCGTCGTGCCCGGATCATAGACCCGCTTCGGCACCCAGCGCTTCAGGATCGTGTCGTAGGGAACGTACTTCTTCTGATCGACTGCGATCAGGTCCATCACCTGCTCTTCGAACCCCGACGTGTGCGTCATGATGTTGCGAAGGGTGATCGGCTTGCCGTTGCGCGGCGGAATCTTGAAATCGAGGTACTTGTTGACGTCCTCGTCGAGGTTGAGCTTGCCCTGCTCGACCTGCTGCATGACCGCCGTCCAGGTGAAGAGCTTCGAGGTCGAGCCTGGACGGAAAAGCGTGGTGTGCGGGTCGACCGGCTTGCGCTTCTCGACGTCCGAGAAGCCATAGCCGCGGCTGGTCAGGATCTGGCCGTCCTTGACGACGACCACCACTGCGCCGGGAATGTCCGCACGGCCGATCGAAATCGGCATGTAGCCATCGAGCCAGGCATCCACGTTCTCCGCCGTCAGCGGTTGCGCGCTGCCAGTCGGGAGCGCCGGTTTTACGAGTGGCGGCTGGAGTTGGCTGGCGATCGGCGCGGGCTTTGGAACCAGCGTCGGTTGAACCGCCTGGGCGTATGCGCCAGACAGAAACGCAGCGCCAATGATGACCGAAACCAATGCAGCCGCTTTCCGCATTTTCTCTCCCCTGACAGCGATTTGCTCAAACGGGCCAAATCGACTTATCATGCCAACAAGTGTCGGATGAGGACATAATGAGCCTGATTGGAAAATTGTCAAACGCGCGGCGGCAAGCGCTGTGAGCGGGCCGACGCTTGGCCAGATCATCCGCGACCTGCGGGCGAGAAAGGGCTGGACGCTCAAGGAGATGAGCGAGCAGAGTGGGATTCCGGTCTCGACCCTATCGAAGGTCGAGAACGGTCGGCTCACGCTGACTTACGACAAGCTCCAGCAGATGAGCGCTCGACTCAAGATCCGAATGTCCGACCTTTTTGCCGAGGTGGACCCGCAGGTTGAAAGCATCACCGCTCGCCGGAGTATTGGCCGGATCGATGACGCTGTCCGCGTGACGACGCCGAACTACGACTATTACTATCTGTGCCCGGAGCTTCGGCGGAAGCGCATGATCCCGATCGTGACCCGGATCGCGGCCAAGTCCCTCAACGAGTTCGGCGATCTCGTCCGGCACTCGGGCGAGGAATACATTCATGTGCTTGAGGGCAGCATCATCGTACATACGGAATTCTACGATCCGGTCGCGCTGAAGGCCGGCGAGGGAATCTACATCGATTCCAACATGGGCCACGCGTACGTGGCGGGCGAGGATTGTGAGGAAGCAGTCGTTCTCGGTGTCTGCTCGAGTGCGGACGAGGGCTTGATAAACTCGCTCATGAACATCCACGGTCCCGACGACGAGGCGGAGTCAGAACGTAAGGCGCGACCCGCCGCCTGACGTCCTGATCAGGCCGATTGTTGGTCGGTGCGGACGAGCGCCACGCAAAGGCCGGACAGCACCAGCATTCCTGCGAGGACCGTCAGTAGGAGGCTGAAGCCGCGTCCCGGCACCAGCCAGATCGCCAGCAGCGGCGCAATGATAGACGGCAGCGTGTTCGTCAGGTTGAGGATGCCCATGTCGCGGCCTCTCCGGCCCGGCGAGGGAAGCAGCTGCATCGAATAGGCCGAATGCAGGGACAGGTAGACCGCGGTCGCGCAGCCGAACGTTCCGTATCCGATGATCGATTGGGTCGTTCCGCCGTCCATCGCCATCAATCCAAGGCCGACGGCCGCTACGAGGGCCGCGGCGATCAGGAACGGCTTTCGCGGCCCAAGACGGTCCGACAACCGGCCGAACGCCAGGGTGATTGGAAAAGCGCAAGCGAGGGTGACCGCGCTGATCAGCGCAACCTGCGCCTGCGTCTCCGGAACGGCGAGACTTTGGAAATAATAGAGCAGGAATGCGAACAGCATGGCCCCAGCGATTTGCACCAGCAATCGCGCCAGCCAGAGCAAGCCGAAATCGATCCGAAGCTTGCCAGTCCGCCGCGGCTGGTTCGGGATTGTTTTGAGCTCGGATGGCGCCCGCACGAAAAGGAGCGGCATCACCAGGCCCAGGATCAGAATGCAGACCAGGCCAAGCTGCAGGCTTTGCGACGACACGCCCGGCAGCGTTACGAGGACGCCCGCCACAGCGCCAATGGGTGGGCCTGCGGCGAGCAGTCCGCCAAGCAAACCCTTCTCACTGTCAGGCACCGTGTCCGCGGCCCATGCGGTCAGCGGCGAAAGGAGCATGTTCAGTACGAGCTGATAGGCAATGATCGCCGCAATGATCGCAGCTTCAGATTGCGCGAAATGGAGCAGCAGGTAACTGCCGAGGGTGAGGACAAGCCCCGCCCCCGCCCAGCCGCGGCGGCTGCCGACAACGTCGCTCGCCCAACCGAATGCGATATTCCCGACGCTCGCGGCGATCGCTCCGAAAAGGGTGATGGCGCCAAGCCATTCGATCTTCGCATCACCCGCGAGCCCCGAGATCTTGTCTGGCAGAAGAAGCGTAAGGAGCGGCGCGTAGGCAACGACGCCGCCCGCGTTCGCAAGTCCGAAAAGGATGAGAAAGCGCCGGCGCGAGTCAGCCATCAAGGCCGATTGTCTAACCTTTTAGCGGTCCAGTGGAACTACGAACGATCAACGAGAAGGGCACGATTTGGGTTTTGGTCGGCCCTGGCTCCCCGATGTTGACCTTGATCAGCAGCTCGGCTGCGCGGGCCGTCATCTCTGCAATCGGCTGCCGGATGGCGGTCAGCGGAGGCGCGCTGAACTTGACGATCGGCGTATCGTCGAAGCTGATGATCGAAAGATCGTCGGGAACCCTGAAACCCATCGACTTCGCGACTTCGAGCGCGGCCAGCGACATATGGCCGCTGCTCGCCAGGATCGCGGTCGGCGGGTTCGGAAGTGAAAGCAGTTCTCGTGTCGCGGCCTCGCCGGACTCGAAGGTGAAATCGCCCTGCGCAATCAGTCGCGGATCATCTTCGATTCCGGCAGCGCGGACGGCACGCTGGTAGCCCTCGCGGCGATCGGTGCTCAGCGCATATTCGAGGCTGCCGGTGATGAAGCCAATTCGGCGATGACCGAGACGGGCGAGCTCCGCGGTCGCAGCAGCGGCGGCCGTTGCATCATCCATCGCAATTCCGAAACCCGCGCCTTTTCTGGTCGAACCGATCCGCGCGAACGGAATTCGGCGTTCGTTGAGCAGATTGGTGATGGTCGGATTGTCGCCGTGCGGCGGCGTCAAGATGACCCCGTCGGGATGTAGCGCCCCCAGGGCCGAGGTCAGTTCGCGCTCGACGTTCGAGCTGTGCGTGTCGACCAGCTCGAAGATCATCCGATAGCCATGCTCCGCGCATTTAAGCATTCCGCCAAGCAGCATCTGATCGACCCAGTCTGTGCCATCGCCAGACCGCCAGTCCTCGATTGTACGGTCGCGGTCGTTCAGCGCCAGCAGAAGGTACGACTTCTTCCCCGCCATGCGTCGAGCGGCGAGGCTCGGCACATATCCGAGCTTCTCGATCGCCTTGAGAACGCGTTCCTTGATCGCCGGCCGGACATTCGGACCGTCGTTGATGACACGCGACACAGTTTGAAGCGACACGTCCGCCTCGGCCGCCACGTCCTTGATCGTGACGGGACGCGGACGCGCGCCTGGATTTCGTTGGATTACGGAAATGGCGGCTGCCCTCCCCCGCCTCAGGCCGCTGCCGCGCGGGCGATCCCGCAATAGCGCGACACATAAGCCGCATGTTCGGGCAGCGACTTTACGGTCTTCGCGACCGTGTCTCGGATCGTTGCAAGAAAACGCGCGAGCTCTTCGTTGGTCAGTTTCTCGGCGATCGGATGATGGGTCTGCGGCATGATGCCCTGCCCCATCATCACCTGCACCCAGCTGTTTTCCACGAACAGTTCTTCGTTCTTCCGGAACACCAGCCCGGCTTCACGGAACAGCTCGATCTTCTGCTCCAGCGTGTCCGGGATCGGCATCGATTTGCAGTAGCGCCAGAACTCGCTGTCGGTTCGTTCGGTCGCCTTGTAATGCAGGATCAGGAAGTCGCGGATCTGAAGCATGTCGGTGATCTGCTGATCGTTGAACTCCGCGACGTCCCGTTCGCTGGTCTTGCCGAGCGGGAGCATTCGGATAAGCCGCAGCACTGCCCTCTGGATCAGATGGATGCTGGTCGATTCCAGCGGCTCCATGAACCCGCCGGACAAGCCGATCGCGACGCAATTGCGATGCCATTGCTTCTTCCGCATGCCCGCGCCGAAGCGCAGGATATTGGGCTTGGTCAGGACCTCCCCTTCGATGTTGCCGAGGAGCCGCTCCATCGCGGTGTCCTGATCGAGATAGCGGCTGCAGTAGACGATGCCGTTGCCCACACGACTTTGAAGCGGGATTCGCCATTGCCAGCCGGCATCGTGGGCTATCGCCCGCGTGTAAGGCACTGCAGGACCGACGCTTTCGGTCTGTAGCGCAATCGCAGAATCGCACGGCAACCAGTGCGTCCAGTCCTCATGTCCGACGCCGAGCGTCTGACCGATCAGGACTGCGCGAAATCCGGTGCAGTCGAGAAAGAGATCGCCCTCGATCCGCTCACCGCTGTCAAGAACGAGTGCGGCAATCTCGCCCGTCTCCCCGTCAAGATTGACGGTTGAGATCTTGCCCTCGACGCGTCTGGTCCCATCCCCTCGGCCATGCCGCGCAGGAATTTCGCGTAGAGCCCGGAGTCGAGCTGGTACGCATAGTTCATGCGGTCGTCGGGCAGGTGCGCGAATTTGCCTTCGCGGGCCGCGATCAGCTCCAGGCAATAATCGTCGTAAGATTGCTCGTGACCCTTCTCGCGTCCGTACAGCCAGAAATGCCAGAAGCCGGCGGACCAATGATCCTTTCCGGTCAGCCCAAATGAGTGGAAGTAGTTGTGACCCTGCTCCTTCCAATTATCGAACATGATGCCGAGTTTAAATGTCGCCTGCGTGGCGCGCATGAACTCGGCCTCATTGATGTTGAGAAGGCGATTGTATGTGACGAGCGGAGGAATGGTGGATTCGCCCACGCCAATCGTTCCGATTGCATCGGACTCAACCAGGGTCACATCGACGGTCCTGCCGAGAGTGCGTGCGATTGCTGCCGCGGCCATCCACCCTGCGGTCCCGCCGCCCGCGATCACGATCCGCCGCATCCGCTTTTCGCCGTTCATCTGCTGAGTTGCCGCAAGAGGTAGGCGCGAATGCGCGCTGCGCTTTCCGGAGTGAGCGGCGCAAGGACGCTGCGCGCTTCTTCCGGGATATGCGCTACGACCTCGTCGCCATTGCTGAACACGTAATACTCGAAGAGATCGCGCCAATGCGCCTTCTCATCCTCTGGCAGGTCGCGGATCGCCATGATCGCAAGATTTAGCGCGTCCTGCGGCTGGCCCAGCCAACGCGGCGTGTCGCGCCACCAGTAATTCACCAGCACGTTGAAGGGATCGAGGCCCTCGACATGGTGATACCACATCGATGGAATGTGGATCGCGTCGCCTGGCTCCAAATCGGCAACCATGGCGTGATGAAGCGCCTCACGGAAACGCGGATGCGCCGCGAAATCGGGCGCGTGCAGATCGACCATGCTGACGGCTCGACCTGCGGGCGTGTTGTCGATCGGGCCGAGATAGAGGTTCCTGAACTGATCCGGCGGAAAGAGCGTGAACCGCCGGCGTCCGACTGCAACACAGGCCAGATTGTCCGGAAAGTCGTTGTGCGCCGCTATGCGCGTTCTCGTCCCCATCCAGATGCTGGCCAGGCATGAGCGGTCGCCGAGGTCGACATGGTTGGCCTCGTGAAGGCCATCGAAGAAATCGTGAACGTCGATCGACGCGAGGTAGACCGCAGGCGCGTTCGCGTCCGACTCAACCGCTTCGATCGCCGCGAACAAATCCGGAAGCTTCGCTCGCACCGTGCGGAAATTCATCTGCATGGCTTCGTCGTAGAACAGGCGTTCGCCCGCGCCCGCCTGCCCGATCGATGCCGTGAACAACGCGTTTCGCCGAAAGCGGAGCAGATAATCACGGGCTTCACGGCCCGAGCGGCGTCCCGCCTCAACCAAAGGCCAATCGGAAACCAGTCCACGCACCACGAACGGCTGCTTGTTCTCCCGAAGCAGCGCGTCGAGCTCGGCGGTTGTTGCGGCCTTCGCCTCCGCAACGGGCCGCAGCTTGCCGACCGATGCGGGATCCGCCTCAGCCATTCCGAAGCCGCTGGTTCTTGCGCGCGATCAGCGCGGTGAGATTGCCGAGCGATGCGACCGCCATGAAGATCGGCAACAAGTGACCGTCCGAATGAAGTTCGCCGAGCGATGCTTCGTCGAGCGAGGCCAGCCGCCCCTCATTGATCACGTGAAACTCGACCAGTCGATGCGTCGAACCATCGTCGAGCGTGACCTCGAGGGACATGGGTTCGAGCAAGTCGTGCCTGCGCAATGCAGCAAAGAAATCCGCTGACGACCGATACCCGGCATCGAGCTCACCAAGCTGCTCCGCAATCGTCTCGAGGAACGGCGTCGGACTGCCGTGCTCATCGAACACGCGGATGCCCTCACCCTTGCCGATCCGGCTGCTCGAAACATCGACGTGGACCTGCTTTTCACCGTCCGCGTCGGGCGTGCCCCCGATCAGGAACGGCTGAATGTCCATCGCCAAAGGCCGATAGCGAGCGTCCCATCCCCCGTTCTCGAGAAACAGGTTCTCGCCTGCCTCAAATCCGAAGATCGCAAGCGCCGTGAAGCTATCGCGTTCAGGATTGAGCCGGAAAAGGATCGGATATTCGTTCTGGACCCGCCTGAATTCATTCGGAACGACGACGCAGGACATCACCGCGTCCCCAAGCTCCGCGCCCCGGTCGGTGCGAATGCGAAGGTCGCGATGCGCTTCCGCAGTGAGGATCTCGTGCGAACTCATTGAACCGAGATCCCCTCTGCGATCGGTAGCGCGGCTGTGGACCGAAGCGCGTTCAGATATTCGCGATTGGTTGGAAGCGCGGAAGCAAGTGCCCTGGCGCGTTCGCGAACCTGCCGTACCGCCGCAGCTTGGTCCGCGGGGGCTTGCCCGAGCGCGCCTTGTCGAGGCGCGGAAAATCCCATGCCGTACAGGACATACTGATAGCTCGCGGCAGGGAATACTTCGTCGACTTCAGGAAAGTCGAAGCTGGACGGCGGCTGGTCCCTCCAGATCCGCAGCAGGTCGCGCAGGCGATCCGGCGTCGCACCGGGTTCCCGATGCTCCTTCCAGTATGGCTCGTCGCGCCGGCTGATCGCATAGTGAAGTTTCAGGAAGTCGATGACCCTGTCCCACCGATACGAGAAAAGTCGGTTGAACCTGCTCGCGTGCAATTCCATCGCGTCGCGAGAGGCCGGAAAGTAGTCGATCAGAGCATCAAGCGACAGCTCGATCGAGACAATCGCGGACGCTTCCAGCGGCTCTAGGAAGCCGGCCGACAAACCGATCGCCACGCAATTGTGGGACCAGAAAATTTCGCGATGTCCGGAACGGAACGTAAGCCTTCGCGGCGAAAGGTCCGCAACTGCAACCTCCGGCGCCGTTCGGCGGAGGTAGGCCTCCAACTCGTCGGACGCCTCCTCGTCACTCAAGTGGGCGGAGGAATAGACGCATCCCACGCCGCGCCGGGTCGGCAAGCCGATGTCCCACATCCAACCCGCTCTGTGCGCGGTCCCGATAGTCTGGGAAGCGATGGCGCTTTCCGCATCGACCGGCACCTGAACGGCGAGCGCGCGATCGTTGAAGAGTTGGGCCGACCGGTCGACAAACGGAACACCATACTGTCCGCCGATCAGGAGAGCGGCGTGTCCCGTGCAATCGAGGAACAGATCACCCTGGATCTCGCCATTGGCACGCGCGGTGACCGAGGCGATGTCTCCATTGTCGGCCATCGTTACGGCGGTAACGTGATCGCGAACGTGCCTGACTCCAAGGCGCTGCGTGGCGTGTCGGGTCAGCAGTGCGGCGAGCTTCGCCGCGTCGAGATGGTAGGCGTAGTTCAAGGCGCCAGCATAATCGGGCATCGCCTTTTGCCGCGGCGCGAGATCCAGAGCGCAGACTTTGGGTTGAGCGCAGACGGCCTCGGCGAACGACATGCCGGAAGCACGCCATGCAGCGATCATCTCCCGCGGATCGCCGCCGATCGGCGGGACGAAGGGGTGATAATAGCCGTCCCCGCCTCACCCGTCGCCCAGCCGTCGAAGCGCGACCCTTGCTTGAAGGAGGCATCGCAGCTGACGAGAAAGTCGCTCTCCGAAATGCCGATGCGCTCGAGCGTCTTGCGGATTGTCGGCCAAGTCCCTTCGCCGACCCCGATCGTCGGGATATCGGGAGATTCGATGAGGGTAACCTCGACCGGGTGCTCCGCGGCCGGATTGGACGCCGCGGCGAGCCTGCACGCTGCGAGCCAACCGGCGGTTCCGCCGCCGACGACAACGATCCTGGCAACTGAGGTCCTCAAGCTTCCAATCCAGTCGCTGGGCCAGCTTTCCCGGCCTCGCAAGTCCGAGGCCGGTCCATCCTTGCAGGCGGTCGGTTCGACCGCAAGGTCGCTACCGCTGCCGTGTCAGGTTCAGAAGGTGAACCTAAAGCCTGCCGCGTACCTTGCATAACCCGGCGACGCGAAGGTCACGTTGCGGTCCGACCGGCGGTGCCCCCGCCGGCTTTCGCCAGTCAGGTTGATCACCTCGCCGAAGACTTGGAACCCCTTCCGGAACTCCCAGCTCGCGCTGGCGTCCACCTGCCCATAGGCCTCGATGTAATATGGGTTCGGCCCCGTTCCGGCGAGATACTGGTCACGCCAGTTGTAGGCCACGCGGGCCTGAATTCCGTTCTTGTCGTAGAACAATACCGCGTTCGCGCTGTCGCTCAGCCCGGTCAACGCGAATTGCGACACGTTCCAGGGAAGCGAATTGTCGTACTCCGCGTCGCCCCGGACGATCGTGTAGTTCAGGATCGTGCCGAAGCCGGTGTCCCAAAAGTTGTGCTGTACGGCGAACTCGAACCCGTAGAGCCGTGCCTTCTGGTCGCTGTTGAACGGCGTCGTGATCTGGAAGTTGAGGAGCGGGTCCTCCGGCAGTGACAGCACGAAGATCTGTCCGTTGGGCTGAATCTGGACCGTGCCCGGGTAATTGGTCGCAATATACTGCCTGATGTCGGTCGCGCTGGCATTCGGGCCCAGCGCCGCGATCGCAGCCTCATAACGCGGTCCGCCGATTGGCGTTCGCAGACCGAATGCGTCGGAGCTTATCTGCGTCGTCGACAGGAAGTTGCTGACGCTCTTGTGGAAATAGCCGACCGAAACGTAGCTCGCCGGCCCGTAATACCACTCCGCCGACAGGTCGAAGTTCTTCGACAAATACGGAAGCAGGCCGGGATTGCCCTGGCTGCCCGTGCCGCCGCCAACCCGGAACAGGGAGTCGAGCGTGCGGCCGCCCTGCAGGCTCGCGTAGTCGGCGCGCGTGATCGTGTGACTGTAAGAGGCGCGCAGCTTCACGTCTCTCATCGGCGACATGTCGAAATCGATCGACGGCAACCAATTGCTGTAGCTGCCCTTGAACGTCGTGAAGTCGCTGTCGCCCGAATAAATAATCCCGAACTCATTGTCCGCGACCCAGCGCGTGCCGGACGGCACCGGGACGAGCGCCGACGAGGTGACCTTTGTCTTCTCGTAGCGCATGCCCGCGACAAGGTGTGCCGGGTGATCGAGCAGATCAAACTGGCTGTTGATCTGAAGGTACGGCGCGAAGGTCCGCTCTTTCGTCCGGCGGTCGACAGTGAATTGGGCAAGGCAACTGTTCGCTTGCGAGCTTCCCGTCAGCGGGTTGCTGCACGTGCCGTACAGGTCCTGGATGAGGTCTACCATGCGTTCGAAGTCGAAGGTGTAGAAGCTCTGGATCATGCTCGGGTCGTCGGCACCCGAGACACCGTCGAAGCGATCCGGCAAGCTTTGGAGTTGGAAGATGTCGTCCGGGATGTCGGATGCCGGTCCGGCCCCGCCCCACGTATCGTTCTGAATAAACCCGTAGGCGGAACGAATCTTGTTATCGATGTAGGACACGCCGAAATCGAGACTGTCGACGACGCTATTGTCGAAGTCGTAACGGCCGATCAGCTGCCCCTGGTTTATCCTGTCCTTGAAGTATGCGTTGCGGAACGCATTGCCGGTCGGCGTGATCAGCGACGCATTAAGCGGATCGATGCCCGGCGCCATATTGTACGAGATGACCGGCAAATCGTTGTCGAAATTGATTGTCTGATTTGCGACCCCGAAGATCGCGTTACCGACGGCCACGCTGCTGCCATACTTGTTGCTCGGCTTGGATTCGGCCGTCGAATGGTGAGCGTCGACGGTAAGGGTCAGGCCGCCGAGCCCTTTCCAGGAAAGGTTCGCGCCAAGCGACTTGTTGATGCTGCGATTGGCGGTCAGCGCGCCGCTGTAGGACAGGTCCTTACCGATATTGCAGGTGCCGGAAGGCGCAACGCAACCCGGATCGGGCGCAGTGAAACGCTCAGTGTAGAACACCGGTCCGGCAACGGGGCCGTCGGTCCACTCGCTCGACGTGTCGCCGTGGTTGAACCACACGCCGACGTTGCTGTTCCGAACTTCAACCGTGTTCTGTGAATAGGTGTAGTCGATTGCTCCAGAAAGCGAGTCCGTCGGCTTGAATTGGAGCACGAGCTGGCCGTTGATCCGCTCGCGGTCGATATCGTTGAGATCGTACGACGCGTTCTGCGGAACTTCGTAGACGTCGTTCGGTCCCGGGCGGTTGGTAATATTGACGTACCGTGGATCGCCCACCTGCGCGAGCGAACCCCAATTGTTTTCCGAACCAAGATAGCCGTCGCGCCAACCGACATTGGCCTGGTTCACGCTCGCCTTGCGCTTCTGGTAGGCGCCGGTGACGAGAATTCCGATCCTGTTGTCGGCGAACGTGTCGCTGATGATTCCGGAAATCTCTGGTGTGATCGGGTTGCCGTCGTTCCGCGAGGAATCGAGGACGCCCTTGGCTGCGATACTGCCGCGGAATCCCGGCCGATCGAGCGGGCGCGGCGTCCGAATGTTGATGGTCGATCCGATGCCGCCCGACGCGACCGATGCTCGGCCGGTCTTGTAGACTTCGACGGCCGCGATCCCTTCCGAGGCAAGGTTGGCGAAATCGAAAGAACGTGACGAAGGCGGGCTGGCACCGTCGCCAAGGCTCGACGTCGGCATCTGCCGGCCGTTGAGCGTGACCATATTGAATTCAGGGCCAAAGCCGCGAACCGTCACGAACGATCCTTCGCCGTTGTCGCGCTGGATCGACACGCCGGTGATGCGCTGAAGCGATTCTGCAAGGTTCGTGTCGGGGAACTTGCCGATGTCCTCGGCGGAGATCGCGTCGACGACGCCGATGGAATCACGCTTGATGTCCATCGATGCCCTCAAGCTGGCGCGGATGCCGGTAACGACGATCGCTTCGCTCTCGGGCTCGGCGGTCGAGGCGGCCGCCGGAGGCGGGGCACTTCCGAGCTTTCGGGCCGGCCGGCTGCTGGTGCCGTATCCTGGGCGAAAGCGGTTCCGGGAACCGCGGCAATCGCCATTGCAGAAACGCCAACGAAGAAGTGCAAAGGCGAGCGAGTGGCAGTTCGACGCATCGATATATCTCCCCCTCAAGAATCGGCGCGGTCTCCCTTCCCACCGAAATTGAGAACGTTCACTTTTCATTGCGCCACACCCTGTTTGTCAAGCCCCGACGAAGCCGGTCGGAGCTTTCCAGCCGGATTTGGGCGCTCATCCGGGGGCATTTCTCTCGGCGGAGCGAGCAAAGTGGTGAATTCTCAACCTTGGTTAGGTGGGACCACCAAAGCTTCGATGATATGTTCCCGGCATGAAACTGCTCGAGAACGGTTCCTTGGCCTTGCAGGCCGTACGTCGGATGAGCCCGCCCGTTTGCCGAAGGAAGAGGTCAGGTCAGGAGACGTTCAGCCTCGACCGTCAACCGGACGATGCATGCGAGATTATAGTAATCCGTTAGTTCCCGTTGGAACCTGGACCGCCACCGCGATCGCGTTGGCCCTTTCCACACCTGCATACGCGCAGGCCGCCACGGCGACCGACGTCCCTGTCACCACAACAGCGGCGGAAGCCCAAGCCCCGGCGACGGCCGCTCAGCAAGCGCCAGCAACCGAAGAAGACATTTACGGCGAGGAAGGCGACGCGATCGTCGTCACCGGCATCCGCCGCGGCAGCGTCGTCGGCGACATCCCTCCGGAGAATGTGCTCGGTGGCCGCGACGTGCGGGCGACGGGCGCGACCGATATCAACGAGCTTCTCGATGCGCTCGCCCCACAGATTGGAAGCGCTCGCGGTCGCGGCGGCGAGCGCCCCATCCTGCTCCTAAACGGGCAGCGCGTTTCCAGTTTCCGGGAAATGCGGGACATCCCAACCGAAGCCATCGAGCGGGTCGAGATCCTGCCTGAAGAAGTCGCGTTAAAGTACGGATATCGCGCCGATCAGCGGGTCGTGAACATCGTCCTTCGGGAACGCTTCCGTTCCACCGTTGCGCGCCTGGAAGGCAATACCGCGACCGAGGGTGGCTATCTGGGCGGAACCGGGGAACTGACCCAGCTTCGAATCCAGAGGAACGGCCGGACGACATTCAACGTGCGGGCGAAGCCAATTCGCCGCTTACAGAAAATGAGAGAGACATCCGCCTTGAGGATACATCCTCTCCTGACGAGCGATCGGCAAGAACCCTCATCGGCTCGAAGCAACTCCTGCGCGGTGCCGCCACGCTCAACCGGACAATCTGGAACGACGTTGGTGCAACGCTGAACGCGGAAGTCGAGCACAACCAGGGACGATCCCTGTTCGGATTATCCGACTTCGCGATTGACCCGTTGGTCCGCAACACGAGCACCGACAGCGCGCACCTCGGCTTGGCCCTCAACGGTAACAAGGGAAAATGGCGTTGGTCGGCGACGGGCAACGGCGACGTCGGCCGCTCCCTCACGCGAAGCGACCGCAAGGACGAGACCGAACGCGATCGTTCAGAAAGCGTGACGATTTCGGGCGACGTCGATCTCACCGCCAACGGCCCTATGTTCGCCGTGCCCGCCGGTGACGCCAGCATGACTGTCCGCATCGGGGCCAGCACGCTCCACTTGGACAGCGAGCGGCGGAATGCAGGCGGCTTCTCCGACAATGATCTGAGCCGCACCCGCGGAAGCGCGAGCGCGAATTTCGACCTTCCGATCTCGCGCCGCAATCGGGATTTCAGCGCGCTAGGCAATCTTACGCTCAACGCCAATGCCGAGATCGAGCAGCTTTCCGACTTCGGAACGCTGACGACGATCGGAGCCGGCGTGAACTGGTCGCCCGTCGATCGCCTCAGCTTCCTCGCGAGCTGGACCCGTGAAGAAGGCGCGCCGACCGTTCAGCAGCTTGGCGACCCGATCCTGGAGACCCCGAAACGCGCGTGTTTGATTTTACGACCGGGGAAACGGTGCTCGTCAACGCGATCACTGGCGGAAATCCGGACCTTCTCGCCGACAAGCGCAACGTTCTGAAGATCGGTGGCAACTGGAAGCCGCTGGAAAAGACGGACCTCGGGCTTCGAGCCGAGTACGTCCGCTCGCGCCTGGACCGCCCGGTTTCCACATTTCCCGGCGTTAGCGAAGCGCTCGAAGCCGCCTTCCCCGAACGCTTCGTCCGGGATTTGTCCGGCCAGCTTGTCAGCGTCGACTTCCGGCCGGTGAACTATGACGAGGCACGGCGCGACACACTGCGCTGGGGCTTTGATTTCTCGATGCCGCTAACGTCGGCGCGGCCTTCGCAAGCCGCAATCGACCGCTTCCGCGCTCGCAGAGCGGCCGATGCCGGCCAAGCCGCCAATACGCCTCGGGGAGCCCCGCCGCCCGACGGACCACCGCCAGAGGGTGGCCCACCGCCGGAAGGCGCCGGTCCGTCCTCGGGCGGCCCCGGCGGCGGCGGATTCGGTCCCGGCGGGGATTCGGCGGACGGTTCGGCGGCGGACGCCAAGGCGGCCGGCTTCAGTTCTCGCTGACACACACCGTCAATCTCATCGACGAGGTAACGATCCGGCAGGGCGTGCCGAAGCTCGACTATCTCCACGGTGATGCCTTGGGTTCGACCGGCGGGCGCCCTCGCCACCAGGTCGAGGCGCAAGGGGGTTATTTCAACAACGGCCTCGGCGCCCGCGTCTCCGCCAACTGGCGCAGTGGAACGCGCGTCGACAGCAGCACTGGCGACGACCTTCGCTTCTCGCCTCTGGCCACTTTCGACCTCAGGCTCTTCGCCAATCTCGGCGAGCGCTTCGATCTCGTGTCGAAATATCCGGTGCTTCGAGGAACGTCGCTTCGTTTCGAGGTGAACAACATTTTCAATTCGAGGCCGCGCGTTCGCGGCGCCGCCGGAGAGGTGCCGTTCAATTACCAGTCCGACCTGCTGGATCCGCTTGGCCGAACGATCTCGATCTCTTTCAGGAAACTGTTCCTGCCTCCGCGCAGCTTCTTCAGGCGACAAGCTGCGGAAGGACAGGATTGAGAGAACAAATTCGCCATTGCGGAGCGAGGGTCAACGATCTGGTAAGCGTAAGCAGTTACGCCTGAAGATATGAGCGACCGGAAGCCGGAGACGTTGGTGGAAGAACAACCGGTTGAGACGACGCTTTATTCGCTGTCCGATCGTACACCGAATCCTGCCGAACGGCGGGATGGCGAGCGCTACCTGACTCTGTTCAGGGTTGGCTCGGTCATGATCGGCGACAGGCGCGAGCTCTGTCTCATCAAGAACATCTCAGCCGGCGGGATGATGATCCGGCCCTATTGCAAGCTGGAAGAGGGCACGCGCGTCTCGGTCGAGCTCAAGAGAGGCGAACAGATACCCGGAATGATTAGCTGGGTCCGCGAGGATTCCGCCGGGGTGGAATTTGAGCAGCCGATCGATGTCGTGGAATTGCTCGCAAGCTCGATGGAAGGGCCCCGCCCTCGCATGCCGCGAGTCGAGGTTCGGTGCATCGCCTCGATCCGCCAGGGATCGAACGTCTACGGCATGCGCGCCCACGACATTTCGCAGGGCGGAATCAAGGTCGAATCGAACCGAGACCTCGATGTTGGAGCCGAGGTACTCGTCACTCTTCCTGGCCTGCCTTCAAAGGCGGCGGTCGTCCGTTGGCGCGAAGGCAATGCCTACGGCATCACTTTCCAGCGCCTGCTGGCGCTTCAGGAACTTGTCGACTGGTTGAGGGAGCAGCGCGAGCTGCTGCGTTCCAAGAACTGATCTTATTCGCCCGGTCGGCTGGCCGACGGACTCCAGACCCAGCTTTCCGCCAATCTCTGCTGCTCCGACGTCATTTCGCGAGCGGTGAAACCGGGTCGCCAGTAGCGTGGCTGGAGCTTGGGACGCGGCACCGGAACGTGGCGAAGTACTTCGCTCGGCTCCAGCTTCGAATCGAATGCAATGCCGGCGTAGTGGCCGTTGACCCACACCACCCGGCCCTGCGCGTTCAACTCATTGCGGACGAAATGCACCGACGTGCCTTCGATCGGCAGCTTCTCGCTTTCGACAAGCGCGCCTTCAGCCGAGAGATTGCGCAGCTTCACGGCCTGCGAAGTGCCGCCGTGCTCGAGCTTGGCTACGAGCAAAACCTGCGAGCGACGCGAGCGGCGGTTCTGGCAATTTCTTTCGTCCATGTCCGTTCAGATAAACGACCACGGTAAAGCTTTGCTTAAGTGCGTTGGCTGCCAGTCAGCCGAAAGAGCAGCATCAAGTTGTTCGCGGGCATCCGGCGCCACTCCACGAGCTGGAACCGGTGAGAGGCGGCGGCGGCCTCGAAATCCTCCACCCGCCGCAAGCCCCACTTCGGATCGCGAGCCTTTAGGTCTGCATCGAAAGCAAGATTCGACGGCGCCGTCTCGAGGTCGTCCTTGAGCCACGGACCGTAGAGGATGAGCGGACCGCCTTCGGGCAGGATGCGCGCAGCCCCGACAATCAGTCCAAGCGACGCCGCCCACGGGCTGATGTGCGCCATGTTGATGTTGAGGACCGCATCCGCCCGTTCGATCGGCCAGGCGCCCGCGCTCGCGTCCAGGGCAATAGGAGGCTTGATGTTGGACGCACCTGAAGCCGCTCTCCACGCTTCGATCGAAGCGAGCGCGTCCGGGTGCATGTCGCTCGGTTGCCAATCGAGCTTCGGAAACTGCTCGGCAAACCAGGCCGCATGCTCGCCCGTTCCGCTTGCAACCTCGAGAACGGTGCCGCCTTCAGGAAGCCAGTCGGCGAGCACTTCCGCGATCGGCTCGCGGTTGCGGAGCGCCGCGGGAGCCGACCGGCGAGCGTCCTCTGCCGGCGGTCCCTCGTAGAAGCGGCGCTCGTTCATTTACTCCGCCGCCTGGGCCGGCTCCGGATCCTTGTAGACCAGCACAGGCTTCCGGGCTGCGAGCGTCTCGTCGAGACGGCGGCGCGGCGCATGGACCGGAGCGGCTTTGAGAGCCTGATCACCCGACTTCGCCCGCCCAGCGATCGAGCGCAGGGCAAAGATGAACTGGTCGAGGCTCGCCTTGGACTCCGTCTCGGTCGGCTCGACCAGCATCGCGCCGTGAACGACCAGCGGAAAGTACATGGTCATCGGGTGGAAGCCTTCGTCGATCAGCGCCTTAGCCACATCGATCGTGCTGAGGCCCTCCCGAATCCACGGTCCGAGAAAAGTGCTTCGTGCATGCACGGTCCGCTTGCCCCGAACGGCGCTTCGAGCACGTCCTCGAGCGAGCGGAGAATGTAGTTGGCGTTAAGGACCGCATCCTCCGCGACGCGGCGAAGTCCATCCGAACCGTGGCTAAGCATGTAGGACGCAGCGCGCGTGAACATGCCCATCTGGCCATGGAACGCGACCATCCGGCCGAAGCTCTTCGAGTGATGCTCGCCCGCCGTCTCCTCCTCTACGAGAACGAAGCGGTCGCCCTGCTTCTCGACGAACGGAAGCGGCGCGAACGGTGCAAGCGCCGCGCTGAGCACGACCGGCCCGCACCCGGACCGCCGCCGCCGTGCGGCGTCGAGAAAGTCTTGTGCAGGTTGATGTGCATCGCGTCGACGCCGAGGTCGCCCGGACGGACCTTTCCGACGATCGCGTTGAAATTCGCGCCGTCGCAATAGACGAGAGCGCCGGCCGCATGGACGGCATCGCTGATCGCCTTCATGTCCGGCTCGAACAGGCCGCAGGTGTTCGGGTTGGTGATCATCACCGCCGCGACGTCGGGCCCGAGCCGCGCTTTCAGCGCTTCAAGGTCGACGCGGCCGGCCTTGTTCGCCGGGATGTTCTCGACGCGATAGCCGGCGAAGGCTGCGGTCGCCGGGTTGGTGCCGTGCGCACTCTCCGGAACCAGCACGACCTCCCGCTTGTCGCCGCGGGCCTCGAGCGCAGCGCGAATGCAGAGCAAGCCGCAGAGTTCGCCATGGGCACCGGCCTTGGGGCTCATCGCGACTGCCGGCATCCCGGTCAGCGTCGTCAGCCAGCGGCCGACGAGATCGATGACCTCGAACGCGCCTTGCACCGTGTCGGTCGGCTGAAGCGGATGGATGTCGGCAAAGCCGGGCATCCGCGCGATTTTCTCGTTGAGGCGCGGATTGTGTTTCATCGTGCACGACCCGAGCGGGAAGAGCCCGAGGTCGATTGCGTAGTTCTGCCGCGAAAGGCGCGTGTAATGACGCACTGCTTCCGGCTCGCTGAGACCGGCAAGGCCGATCTCGCGATTCCGATCCAGCCCGCCGAGACGGCCTGCATTCGATTTGAACTCAGGGAAATCGACGCCGGTCTGCTCGGTCGACCCGATCTCGAACAGCAGAGGCTCCTCGAGCATCAGCGCGCGGTTACCGGTCACCGTCTGCGCCTCGCCCTGCTCGTTCGCAGGAGTGGACGGCCGCCAGCCTGAAGGATTGACGGTCATTGGCACACCTCCTTCAGACCCGCTTCCAGGGCCGCGATATCCTCGTCGGTCACGGTTTCGGTCACTGCGATGATCAGCCCGTTCTGCAGCGCGTTCGCGCCCGGATATAGCCGCCCGAGCGACACGCCGCCGAGAATGCCCTTCTCCGCAAGGTCGCGGACCACTGGACGGGCTTCGACAGGAAGCTCGATCGTGAATTCGTTGAAGAAGCTGTCGTTGATCAGCTTCACACCCGGAATTGCCGACAGCCGGTCCGCAGCTTCGCACGCGCGCGCGTGATTCAGCTGAGCGAGCTGCCTCAAACCCTTCTCGCCAAGCAGGCTCATGTGCACCGAGAAAGCCAAGGCGCAGAGACCAGAGTTCGTGCAGATATTCGATGTCGCCTTCTCACGGCGGATGTGCTGTTCGCGGGTCGAGAGCGTCAGAACGAAACCGCGCTTGCCACCCGCGTCGACGGTCTCGCCCGCTAGGCGGCCCGGCATCTGCCGCACAAATTTCTCACGGGTTGCGAAAAGCCCAACATACGGGCCGCCGAATTGAAGGCCGACGCCGATCGATTGGCCCTCACCCACCACAATGTCCGCGCCCATTTCGCCCGGCGACTTGATCAAGCCGAGCGCCACCGGTTCGGTTACAACCGCGATCAGAATTGCCCCGTTGGCGTGAGCGGCCTCTGCAATCGGGGTCAGATCGGTGATACGGCCGAGAATGTCGGGATACTGGACGACAATCGCGCTGGTCTCGCCGTCGATCGCGGCGATCAGCTTTTCCGCGTCCGTTTCAGCGCTCAGGTCCGGCTGCGAGGTCTCAAGCCGGTCCTCGGTGAACTTCGCCATCGTCATCGCGACGCTGACGTAATGCGGGTGCACGCCCGACGAGATGATCGTCTTGTTCCGCCGCGTAATGCGGTGGCCCATGACGATCGCTTCCCACATCGCGGTCGAGCCGTCGTACATCGACGCGTTCGCGACTTCGCAGCCGAACAGCCGCGCGACCTGAGTCTGGAACTCGAACAGGACCTGGAGGGTGCCCTGCGCGATTTCCGGCTGGTACGGCGTGTAAGCCGTCAGGAACTCACCGCGCTGGATGATGTGATCCACGCTCGCCGGAATGTGATGCTTGTAGGCACCGCAGCCGAGGAAAAACGGCGCCTCGCTAGCCGCCAAATTCTTGCGGGCAAGGGCTCCAAGCTGGCGCTCAACGGACAGTTCGGAGGCATGCGGCGGAAGCTCCGCAATCGGCCCGGACAGCAGCGCGTTGGCCGGCACATCTTTGAACAGGTCATCGACAGTCGTGGCGCCGATCGTCTGCAGCATCGCGCTGCGGTCGGCGTCCGACAGGGGCAAGTAACGCATCTAGTTGGGCTTCCTCATGATGAAGCGAAGGCGGACATAATCGGCATTGTTGGTGCCCACGGCTTCGGCGACGGCCTCGCCGATCTGGGCGCGTTCGTCTTCGGGCACGCCGGCGCGGTCGAGCCAGCCGCGGCGGAAGGTGGTGACCCACTGGCCGATACCGTTGGGCATGGGGGTGGGACGTTCGATCAGGCGGGCATCGAGCTCGGTGAAACCAGCGGCCTCGTAGACAGCGGCGAAGTCTTCGACCGAGGGATACCAGTTCGACGATTCCAGCGGGGGCGGATAGCCTCGTGCGACCAGCTCGGCGTCGAGCGTCTGCCGCAGCTTCGCGAGATTGCCGTCGCCTCCCATCTCACCGGCATATCGGCCACCCGGTTTGAGAGCGCGGATGGTCGCGTGGGCTACTCGGTCCTTGTCGAGCATCCAGTGAAGGGCTGCATTCGAGAAAGCCGCGTCGAATTCGGCATCGAACGTCATATCGGCCGCGTCCATCTCGAGCACGTCGAGCCCGATCGCCCGCGCCGCGGCGACCAGCTCGGGCGAGTTGTCGACACCAACGACATCGGATCCGCGCTCGACGATCTTGTGGGTCAGTGCACCATCGCCACAGCCGACATCGAGGATCCGCTCTCCCATCTTCGGATCAAGCAGATCGAGCGCGGCTTCTCCAAGATCGGAAACGAACCGTCCGACCCGGGCATAGTCAGCCGCGTCCCAGCGGCTCGTCGAGGCGATGACGTCGCTCAGAGCGTCGCCACCCATTCCCGATATGAGGCCTCGTCCATCAGGCCCTCGACCTCGCCCGGATTGTCGAGCTTGATCTTGAAGAACCAGCCCTCGCCTTCCGGGTCGCGGTTGATCAGCGCCGGGTCGTCAGCAACCGCCTGGTTGCCCTCGGTCACCTCGCCCGCGACCGGCGAATATACATCTGAGGCTGCCTTCACCGACTCCACGACGGCTGCTTCCTGGCCCTGTTCAGCTTGCGGCCCGTTTCGGGCACTTCGGCGAAAACAATGTCGCCAAGCGCTTCCTGCGCGTGGTTGGAAATACCGACGGTCGCTTTGTCGCCTTCGACGCGGATCCATTCATGCTCACGGGTGAAGTAGACCGTCATGCACTTGCTCCCTTGCGGTGATATCGATGGGGTACGAACGGAAGCGCCGCAACGCGTGCGTCGAACAGCTTTCCGCGCTGTTCGAGTTTTAGCGCCGTGCCGACTTCCGCAAGATGGTTTGCGACATAGCCCATGGCGATCGGCCGCTGCAGGCTGGGTGAGAAACCGCCGCTGGTAATCCGGCCGATTTCATTGCCTTCGCCGTCCAGCACCAGCGCGCCTTCACGAACCGGCTGGCGACCGTCGATTTCGAACCCGACGCGCTTCTGGGCCGGCCCATTCTCCATTTCGGCGAGGAACCGGTTGTAGCCGGGGAACCCGCCCTCGGCCCGACGACGCTTGCCGATCGCGAATGTCAGTCCGGCCATCACGGGGGTCGTCGTCCGGTCGATGTCGTGCCCGTAAAGCGGAAGTCCGGCTTCGAGCCGCAGCGAATCTCGCGCGCCGAGGCCGATCGGCTTCACGCGCTCATCACCCACCAGCCAGTCAGCGATGGTCTGAGCCGCGGCCGAATGGATGGAAATCTCGAATCCGTCTTCCCCGGTATAGCCGGAGCGGCTGATCCATGCCTGGTGGCCGACCACCCGGAACGGCCCACCCTGCATGAAGCCAAGCTCGGAGACGCCAGGAGCGATGGCCTCAAGAACTTCGACTGCCTTCGGCCCTTGCAGGGCGAGCAAAGCCTGTCCCTTCATATGGTCCATGACCGTGCTGCGCGGCATGAGATTCTCGAAAATTTCGAGGTCGCCGTGCTTGGTCGCTCCGTTGACGACGACGTAGAATTCCTCTCCGCGGCGCGTGGCCATCAGGTCGTCGATGATCGTGCCGTCTTCGGCCAGCAGCATGGAATAGCGCAGCTTCATGTCGCCGAGCAGCTTCAGCTCGCCAGGAAGCAGCGTCTCCAGCGCGGCGTCGACCTGGCTGCCATGGAAAAGGATCTGGCCCATGTGGCTGACATCGAACAGGCCGGCGTTCTCGCGCACCCACAGGTGCTCGGCCATGATGCCCTCGTACTGGACGGGCATTTCGTAGCCGGCGAAGGGAACCATGCGCCCCCCTGAGCGCGATGCCATTCGTCCAGCGGAAGCTTCTGAAGTTGCTCTTGATCGACTTCGCTCATCGCGCACTCCGGTTGCGACAGCCGCACGGGTGGATCCCGTCCGACGCCGTCGCCCCCGTCTGTCGCGCGACCTGAGAGCTTTCACCAGCCCGAGGCCGGCTTACCCTTCGGTGGTCCGTCATCGTCGTGACGGACACTTTCCAGACTGTCAGGCGCGCGCGGTCCCTTTGCCTGAGAGATTCCGGGGCGGTTGCTCCTTCGGCGCCGCGACAACCCGTTGAGGGCTATCACGAACTCTCCCGCGCGGCCTTCCGGCGAACTAGCCACCGGAGACGGGCGGAGCCTTGGCTTCACGCGCACGCGAAGTCAACGCGCTAATCGGGCAGCCGGACTCCCTAGCGGGTGACGTTGTAGCGGAGCTGCTGCTCGGTCAGCTGGAAGCCGACCAGATGCTCGAACGTCGCATTGGCGACCGCCGACCGAATGGCCGGATCGGTCATCGGATCGACTGCGGCAGACGCATCGCCGGCCTTGCGCGGGCGGGTAAGCTGCTTCTCGATGTCGGCCGGAAGCTGCGCAGAAGAGCGGCTCACTCGTGCGGTCGCCTGGCCATTGGTCTGTGCGCGCAGGCTACCCGGCGCAAAGTCGAGACCGACGCGACCGACGCGCTTGGCGACGACCTGATTGCCGGCCTGGAGGACGACATCGAAATACGGAAGCACAACCTGACGGGCGGCCGTCGGATCGCGGCGCGTAGCAACCACATCGAAGGTGACCGTCGAGATGATTTGGTCCCCTGCTTCCTGGCAGTTGGCGCGAAGGTTGGTGATCGTCGCCGTCACATCGATCGCGTCCGCTGTAATGCTGTTCGCGGGATCGAAGATGGTGACATCGCCTGTGCCGGCAGGAATACCGGGGATCGGGCAAGCGCTTCGGCGGACGTAAATTCCGCCCTGCTCGGGGTTACCCTCGCGCGAACAGGCCGGCAGGAGGGCGAGAATCATCAGCGGAATTAGACGAAGCTTCACTGGGATTGGGTTCCTTGTCGGCCTGGGCAAGTCGCAGCAGTTCATAGGAAGCGCCTTCAAAGGCTGCAAGCGATGGCTTACATGGCCCGCCAATGCCTGAACCTAAGCCTAACCCCAAGCCTTCGTTGCGCGTCCTGATTGCGGCCCCGCGCGGATTCTGTGCCGGCGTCGATCGTGCGATCCAGATCGTCGAGCTCGCGCTCGAGCGTTTCGGCGCACCTGTCTACGTGCGCCACGAGATCGTCCACAACCGCTTCGTCGTCGAACGGCTGAAGGGAATGGGCGCCATCTTCGTCGATGAGCTGGACGAAGTACCGGACGATCGCCCGGTCGTTTTCTCCGCCCACGGGGTCCCGAAGGCCGTGCCAGCCGAGGCGCAGGGCCGCGGGCTGACCTATGTCGATGCCACCTGCCCTCTCGTGTCGAAGGTCCATCGCCAGGCCGAGCGCCTGATCGAGGAAGGGCGCCACATCCTCTTCATCGGCCACGCGGGCCATCCGGAAGTGATCGGCACGTTCGGCCAGGTTCCCGCCGGATCGATGACCCTTGTCGAGACCGTGGAGGATGCCGAGGCGGTCGAAGTTCCCCCAGCAATCTGGCTTTCCTCACCCAGACCACGCTTTCGGTTGATGACACAGCGGCGGTCGTGGGCGCCCTCAAGGCTCGTTTCCCGGAGATCCGCGCGCCCCGCAGCGAGGATATCTGCTACGCCACTTCGAACCGACAGGCGGCCGTCAAGGCGATCGCGCCTGAATGTGAGCGGCTTCTGGTCATCGGAGCGCCCAACAGCAGCAATTCACTTCGCCTCGCCGAGGTTGCCGAGCGTATGGGCGTCTCGTCGCGGCTAATCGAACGGGCAGCGGACATCGACTGGGATTGGCTCGGTCAGCCCTCCACCATCGGCCTCACGGCGGGTGCGTCGGCACCCGAGCTTCTGGTCCGGGAGGTGTTCGACGCGCTGCGCGAGCGTTTCGACGTAACGGAAGAAATCGCCGACCACACGCCGGAGCGAATGACCTTCAAGCTGCCGCGCGAGCTCGTCACCTAGTGGCGGAGCTCCCGCTCGTCGAAATCTTCACGGATGGAGCTTGCCGCGGGAACCCCGGCCGGGAGGCTGGGGCGCGATCCTTCGCAATGGAACGAAGGAGCGCGAGATTTCGGGTGGCGAGCAGCTGACGACCAACAATCGGATGGAGCTCACTGCTGCGATCAAGTCACTGGAGGCGCTCAAGCGGCCGTGCCGAGTCCAGCTTCACACCGACAGCAATTATGTCCGCGACGGCATCACCAAGTGGATCCACGGCTGGCGGCGTAATGGCTGGAAGACTGCCGACAAGAAGCCGGTGAAGAATGCCGAGCTTTGGCAAGAATTGATCGACGCCTCCGCTCGCCACCGCGTGGAATGGCATTGGGTGAAAGGCCATAGCGGCCATTCAGAGAACGACCGCGCCGACGCGCTGGCCTGCGCCGAAGCCGACAAGTTCAAGGCTTCGCGAATCGAGCCGCCCGCCGCCTAGAACGCGACAAGCGCTCCGCGATACGTCGGATCCTCAAGCGTCTGGCCGGCGCCCAAGGCGACGCAATCTAGGGGTGAGTCGGCAACCCGCACCGGCAGGCCGGTCTCATATTCGAGAACGGTGCTGATCTCGCGGAGCAATGAGCCGCCCCCGGTCATCGTGATCCCGGCATCGATCACGTCGGCCGCGATTTCCGGCTGCGTGTGCTCGAGCGCCGAGCGGACGACATGGACGATCCGGGCGACCGGCTCCGCCACCGCATCGGCGACCTGCGCCTGGGTCAGCATGATCTCGCTGGGCACACCACGCGCAACGTCGCGCCCGCGCACATAGGTCGAGACATTGTCCGATTCCTGCGACCTCTTGGCCGCGCCGATTTCCATCTTCACCCGCTCGGCCGTGCCTTCGCCGATCAGCAAATTGTAGTTGCGTCGCACATAGGAGGAGATGGCCTCGTCCATCTTGTCGCCGCCGACTCGGGATGACTCGCAATAAGCCAGTCCTTGCAGCGAGATGACGCCGACCTCGGTCGTCCCACCGCCGATGTCGACGACCATCGATCCGATCGGGTCGCGGACCGGAAGGCCGGCGCCGATGGCGGCAGCCATCGGCTCGTCGATCAGGGAGACCTTGCCCGCTCCAGCATTGGAAACTGCGTCGCGAATCGCCCGTCGCTCGACGGACGTCGCGCCTGACGGGACGGAGATCACGACCTCCGGACTGCTCGTGAAGCGGCTTCCGCCGGCCTGCGCCTTGCTGATGAAATGCTTGATCATCTGCTCGGCGACTTCGAGGTCGGCGATCACGCCTGCCCGCAACGGACGAATCGTTTTGATGCCTTCTGGCGTCTTGCCCATCATCAGCTTGGCATCGTCGCCGACGGCCCGCACCTTACGCAGGCCGTTGAACCATTCCATCGCGACAACAGAGGGCTCGTTGATGACGATCCCGCGGCCCTTCACGTAGACGACGGTGTTCGCGGTGCCGAGATCGATGGCGATGTCGCGCGAAGCGAACTTGAAGATGCTGGTCACGCCCACTGCGCGATATCCCCCGGATGAAACACCCGGCCCGCTCAAGCCAGGAATATCAAAGGAGTAGACAGATGCGCCGTGGCGACTAGTCGTTCGCGATGCGGCCGAACCACCTCAGCTTTCGTCTCATCGTAAACGATAAGCCGTTGCACGGACGGAAGAATTAACGGACGAAGCGCGACGCCCGATATGGCTGCGGATCGATCCTGCTGACCATCGAATCCGGCTCGGCCCCTAACAGCTGTGAGGCCGCGAGCTTGCTGGCGGCGGGGGCGGTTTGGATGCCAAACCCGCCCTGCCCACGCACCAGAAGAACAACGGGACATCCGTGTCGAACCCGTAGACAGGCTTGCGATCGGGCGCGAAGCTCCGGAGGCCGGCCCAACTTCGTTCGACCGCTTCTACTGGCCAGTCGACAACCTGCTCGAACCGATCGATCGCCGTCGCCACATCGATTTCTTCGGGAGCGGCATCGCAGGGATCGCTGTCGATCTCGTCGTGCGGGCTGAGCCAGATGCTTCGGTCGCTCTCGCCTTTGAAGTAGAATGTGCCCGAGGCGTCGTCGACGAGCGGGAGATCGCGCAGTCCCGAATGGCCGACCCTCAGCTGCACCATCGTCCGACGCTTCGGCGCGATACCGAGCGGGCGAACACCGCACGCCTCGGCGACCGTATCCGCCCAAGCACCCGCCGCATTGACGAGAATGGAGGCCGAAATGCTCGATCCATCGCGCAGCTCGACGCGCCACGCGTCCTGCCGAAACGCAGCCCTTTGAAGCGCTGAATCCGTAGAAACTGTCCCGCCATTGAGTCGGAACTGGCGAAGATAGGCCGAATGCAGCGCTGCAACGTCGATGTCGGCGCAGCCCGGTTCGAGCAGTGCCCGGCGCCATTGCGACTTTATGCCGGGAACTAGCAGCTCCAGCTCGCCGCGCTCGACCACCCGGGAACGGACGCCGTTCGGTAGCTCCGGCAACTCGTCCCGGGTGAGATGCACCGCTCCTCGGGTCCGAAGGAATCCGCGATCGGAAAAGTCCTCCGGAGGCCGCTCGAGAAAGTCGTGCGAGGCAGCACTCAGCTTCGCGACATCCGGGCCGCCGTAACTCTCAAGCCAGAACGCCGCCGAGCGCCCGGTCGCATGCATTCCGCAGTGGGATTCCGCCTCGACGATCGCGGCTCTCGACCGCCCCGCGATCTCGGCGCCAAGGCTCGCCCCGGCGATTCCGCCGCCGACAATCAGGACATCGAATTCAGCCATTCTTGAGCGCGGTTACGGTTTGGAAAGCCCTGCCGTCTAGGTCTGGCGGCATGACGAACGGCGCGTTTACCGAAATCCTGCTTGGAATTCTCGCATTGCTGCTCGTCCTGGCGGCGGTGATCGACGTGCGCACGTTCACGATTTCCAACCGGCTGAACCTGGGAGTGGCGCTGATGGCGCCCCTCTACTGGTGGTCGGCTCATTTGCCGCTCTGGCCGGACATCGGGATCCAGGTCGCGATCGCAGCCGGCGTCTTCGCGTTGCTCGCCGTGGCCTTCTACGCCGGGATGATGGGCGGCGGTGACGTCAAGCTCGCCGCGGCACTCGCGCTTTGGTTTTCGCCGCAGTCCACATTGCGATTCCTGGTCTTCATGTCGATCGCGGGCGGAGTGCTGACTCTGGTCGTCGTCGGCCTTCACCGGCTGAAGAAAAAGCCCGGAAAACCGGAAGTTCCGTACGGCGTAGCGATCGCCGCCGGCGGCCTCCTCATTCTTATCCAACGGTTTCTTAACCAATTTGCCTGATGTCTGTCAGCGTACTGGGCCCGAAAAGGGGAGGCGATTTCGCCATGAATGTTAAGAAGATCATGCTGCTCGTGGGAGCGCTCGTGATCGCGGCAGTAACCGCAATCATGGCCAAGAACATGTTCGCGGGGCCGGTGCCGAGCAGGCGCAGGCAGCAGCGGCAACTCCGGCCGTTCCGGTCGGACCGAAGGTTCTGGTGGCCCGCAAGGACCTGCCGGTCGGCACCATCATCGATGCCGAGAGCCTCACCTTCCAGCCCTGGCCGAAGGAAATGACGCAGAGTGCGTACTACACGGAAGGCGCTCCGGACGCTGATATGTCCAAGCTGCTGGGTACCGTCGTGCGCTATCCCGTTACTGCCGGCCAGCCGATGACCCGCGGCGCCCTTGTCGGCCCGAACGATCGCGGCTTCCTTGCCGCGGCGCTTGGCCCGGGCATGCGTGCGATCACGGTTCCGGTGAACTCGTCGACCGGCGTCGCCGGCTTCGTCTTCCCGGGTGACCGCGTCGACATCGTCCTGACCCAGGAAGTCGCGGGCGGTGGCGATGGCCCGCCGCTCAAGGTTTCCGAGACTGTCGTCCGCAACGTTCGCGTCCTCGCGACCGACCAGCGCACCGACAGCAAGGGCGAAGATGGCAAGACCCTGGTCAAGACTTTCTCGAACGTCACGCTGGAGGCAACTCCGCGCATCGCCGAGAAGGTCGCCGTCGCCCAGAGCATCGGTCAGCTGTCGCTGTCGCTGCGCTCGATCGCCGACAATACGTCGGAGCTGGAGCGCGCGATCGCCTCGGGCGAGGTGAAGGTCCCGGAAGGCACCAACCCCTCCCAGGAGCGCCAGATGCTGCTGGCGGTCGCCAATCGGCCGATCGATACCAATACGACCTATTCCACCGGTGGTGATGTCTCGCGCTTCCAGCGCCGTAGCGTCCCTGCCCGCGCGCCCGCTTCGGGTGGTGGCCAGGTCTCGAATGCCGCCCTTGCGGGCGGAGCGTCAGCGGGAGTTGCGGCCGGTCCGGTCGTTCGTGTTGCCCGCGGCAATAATGTCACCGTCGTTCCGGTGGGAGCTCGCTAAATGACCTGTCGTTCCAAAACTCGCCGGGCTCGTCTCGGCACCGCCTTCGTGGCCCTGGCGATCGGCCTCGGCACGGTGGCGGCTCCGGCCCCGGCCGTTGCCCAGTCGGGCGCGGCGCGTCCGTCGGAAACGCTGAACCTCAGCGCCGGCACGGGGACCCTCGTTCGCCTGCCCGCCCCGATGAGCGACGTGTTCGTCGCCAACGATGCGGTCGCAGACGTCCAGGTTCGCTCCAACCGCCAGCTGTACATCTTCGGCAAGGGCCGCGGCGAAACCACCGTCTATGCGACGGGCGCCAATGGCAAGGTTGTCTACGCAGCCAATGTACGCGTCGGCAACAACCTTGGTTCGGTCGACGAGATGCTTCGCCTGGCAATGCCGGAAGCGAACGTCCGTGCAACCCCGATGAACAACCTCGTGCTCCTCACCGGCACGGTCGCTTCGCCGACCGACGTCGAGGAGGCCCAGCGCCTGGTCCAGGCCTATGTCGGTGAAGGCACCCAGGTGGTCAGCCGCCTGCGTTCCGCGACACCGCTGCAAGTCAACCTGAAGGTCCGCATTGCCGAGGTGAACCGCTCCCTGCTCAAGCAGGTTGGCGTCAACCTCCTGACGAAGGATCTCACCGGCGGCTTCCAGTTCGGTATCGGCCAGGGCAATCCCGGCACGATTACGGGCGCAGGAAAGACGTTCAATGTCAGCTCCGTCGGCACCACTCTTGGCGCTGCCGGCAAGCTGTTCGGCCTCGACATCCTGAGCACTCTGGATCTCGCAGAGACCGACGGCTTCGTCACCACGCTCGCGGAGCCGAACCTGACCGCGCTCTCGGGAGAAACCGCAAGCTTCCTCGCAGGCGGGGAATTCCCGATCCCGATCTCGCAGTCGCTCGACTCGATCTCGATCGAGTACAAGCAATACGGTGTCGGTCTCGCCTTCACACCGATCGTCCTTGCGGACGGCCGGATCTCGATGCGCGTCCGTCCCGAGGTCAGCGAGCTTTCGAACGAAGGCAGCGTCAAGACTGGCGACTTCACCGTTCCAGCGCTGACTACCCGCCGCGCTGAAACGACGGTGGAGCTCGGCTCCGGCCAGAGCTTCATGATCGCCGGCCTGCTTCGGAACTCGTCGTCCAATGACATCGAGAAAGCTCCGTTCCTCGGCGACCTGCCGATCCTCGGCGCCCTCTTCCGCTCGACGCGCTTCCGTCGCGCCGAGACGGAGCTGGTGATCGTCGTCACTCCGTATCTCGTCCGGCCGGTTTCCAACCAGCTCGCCTTGCCGACCGATGGACTGCGCATGCCGTCCGACCCGGTACGTGTGATCGAGGGCCAGTCCTACAGCAGCCAGGGCCGCCCGGCGGCTTCGGCTCCGGCACCCGCTCCTGCCTTCGGTGGCGCAGCGGCTGCCGCAACTCCGGGGTTCAAGCTGTGATCCGCCGCTTCATCAGGAAGGATGCCAAGATGGCTTCGAAAACCGCACTCCTGCTCGTCGCAGCGGCACTCTCGGGTTGTGCATACCACCCGGGACCCGATCCCGAGGCGGGCATGGCGGCTGTGCATGTTCCGGTCGTCAGCCGCGCGGACTATGTGTTCGATGCGGCCGCCCCCGGCGGAACGCTTGCTCCCTCGGAAGCAGCGCGTCTCGACGCCTGGTTCAACAGCCTGGACCTTCGTTACGGCGACAGCGTCTACGTTGACGGGGGCCCCTACTCGGAAGCCGCTCGGGCCCAGGTTGCCGACATTGCCGGCAACTACGGAATGCTGGTCTCGCAAGGAGCTCCGGTGACCGCCGGCGCCGTCGGCTCAGGCAATGTCCGCGTTGTCGTCAGCCGCAACGTCGCTAGCGTTCCGGACTGCCCGAATTGGGAGCGCAAGTCGCAGCCCAATTACAACAACCGGATGCTTCCGAACTACGGCTGCGGCGTGAACTCGAACCTCGCCGCGATGGTCGCGAACCCCGAGGATCTGATCCACGGGCGTGAGGGCAGCGGCATTGGCGATGCGGCAACGGCTTCGCGGGCGATCAACGCCTACCGCACCGCTCCGACGACCGGCAGCAAGGGTCTGCAGGACATCAGCACGAAGAAGGAAGAAAAGTGATGAACGCTCCGTTCCAGGCACGCGCCGGGCTGCGAGATCCATTCCAGGCCTTCGTTTGCGACGATGCGACTGCTGACATGCTGCGTCCCGTGGCTGTCGAGCACGGCTGGTCGCCGGAGAAGGTCAACAAGGGTGGTCTGCGCAATGCGGTCCAGTCGCTGTCGGTCTCCGCGAGCCCGAACATCCTGTTCGTCGACCTGTCGGAGTCCGCTGACCCGCTGAACGACATCAACGCGCTTGCGGAAGTCTGCGAGCCGGGGACGATCGTGATCGCATCGGGCCAGGTCAACGATGTCCGCCTGTATCGCGACCTCGTCGCCAGCGGCATCCACGACTACCTTCTAAAGCCATTCACGGTCGATCACCTGCGAGACACCTTTGCACACGCCCAGACAATTCTATCGGGGCCGCGCGGCGAGGCGCAAGTCGACAAGCCGCACATCATGGCCGCCGTCATGGGCGTCCGTGGAGGCGTCGGCGCCTCGACCATCGCGACTTCGCTCGCATGGCTGCTTGGTGAGAAGGCTCATCGCTCCACCGCTCTGCTCGACCTCGACATCCACTTCGGGACCGGCGCCCTTGCGCTCGACCTGGAGCCGGGCCGCGGTCTGACCGACGCGATCGAGAACCCAAGCCGCATCGACGGCCTGTTCATCGAGCGCGCAATGGTTCGTGCGAACGAGCGTCTTTCGGTCCTTTCGGCCGAGGCTCCGATCCATCAGCCGCTGATTACGGACGGCACCGCCTTCTTCCAACTTCAGGAAGAGATGCGGAACGCGTTCGAATCGACGGTGCTCGACCTGCCGCGCCACATGCTGATCCAGTATCCGCACATGGTGCACGATGCGCACGTTGCCGTGGTTGTCTCCGAGCTCACGCTCGCCGCCACCCGCGACACCATCCGTATCCTCGCCTGGCTGAAGTCGAATGCCCCGCAGACCAAGGTGATCGTCGTTGCCAACGGCGTCCCCTCGGGCGGCGCGCTGGAGATCAGCCGCAAGGACTTCGAGCAGTCGATCGAGCGTCCTGTCGACATCGTCATCCCGCATGACGGCAAGCTGGCTGCCCAGGCTGCCAAGCTCGGCAAGCCGATGGCGGAAGTTGCGACAGGCAAGATGGCTGCGCCCTTCTCGACCCTCGCGAACATGGTTCTGAGCCATGCGACCGAAGAGGGTGCGAGCGGAAGCGCCGGCAGCAGCAGCGAAGGAGTCGCCGCTGGCGCCAAGTCGCTGGTCGATAATCTTAAGTCGATGCTCAACAAGCCTAAGGCAAAAGCGGCTTAATCGGGCTGCGCTCGGCTTCCTGCCGGGCGCATTGGGGAAGGATTGGATGGTCGAATGCTGTTGACCCTCATCATCGTCCTGGGCGGCGTCGCAGCGCTTGTGCTCATGCTCAACGCCGCGCGCGGCCCTTCGGCATCGAAGGCCCTCAAGCGCCGCGTCGAGATGATCAAGGAGCGACACGGCGATGCTATCGCCGCCAGCGCCCAGGCGCAGATTCGCAAGCTATTTGCGAACCGGACAACCAGCCACATCGAAGGTCTGGCGTCGACGATCATCCCGAAGCCTGCGCTCTTGCGCAAGCGTATCGAGATGACGGGCCGAAACATCACGCTCGCGCGCTACCTCATGATCTCGGTCGGCCTCGCGGTCGTCGTGATGGTCCTGCTACTGATGCGCGGAGCACCGTTCCTGCTTGGACTGTTTGCCGGCCTGTTCGTTGGCATCGGCCTGCCGCACATGGTCATCGGCAAGATGATCAAGCGCCGCGTCGCCAAGTTCAATTCGAACTTCCCGGATGCGATCGAGCTGATGGTTCGCGGGCTTCGCTCCGGTCTTCCGATCACCGAGACGCTCGGCATCGTGTCGAGCGAAATCCCGGGCCCGGTTGGACTCGAGTTCCGCGCCGTATCCGACAAGATGAAAATCGGCCGCACCATGGAAGCGGCCCTGCAGGAGACTGCAGATCGCCTCGGCACGCCCGAGTTCCAGTTCTTCGTGATCACTCTGGCCATCCAGCGCGAGACCGGCGGCAACCTCGCCGAGACTCTCTCGAACCTGGCCGACGTGCTTCGCAAGCGTGCACAGATGAAGCTGAAAATCCGCGCCATGAGCTCGGAATCAAAGGCATCGGCGTACATCGTCGGCGCCCTGCCCTTCATCGTGTTCGGCCTCGTTTACATGATGAACCCCGATTACATGGGCGGCTTCTTTGTCGACCAGCGCTTGATCGTGGCCGGCCTTGGCGCCCTCTGCTGGATGGGCATCGGCGTCTTCATCATGGCCAAAATGGTTAACTTCGAGATCTGAGGGGGACGGTTAGACATGCCTACTGGAGGCCCCACTCTTCTCGGCTTCGACGTCATCCTGATCGCGACGATCCTAAGTGGTATCGCGACAATGGCGGTGATGACCGCAATCTATGCGGCGACGACCGTCAAGGATCCCATGGCCCGCCGCGTCAAGGCGCTCAACGAGCGCCGCGAGCAGCTGAAGGCCGGCATCGTTGCGTCGACCAACAAGCGCAAGAAGCTCACGAACAAGAGCCAGGCGGCGGACCGCGTCCGTTCGATCCTGAGCCAGTTCAAGATGCTTCAGGACGATCAGCTGAAGAAGGTCCAGACCAAACTGATGCAAGCAGGTATCCGTACCAAGGATCTCGCCTTCTTCATCATCGCCGCGCGGTTCCTCCTGCCGGTGGCGCTCGGCCTGACCGCCGTCGTGCTGATCTACGTCGTCGATTATTGGCCGGCATGGTCATGGCTGCGCCGTTACATGACGGTCGCCGCCATCCTGGTCGGCAGCTACAAGGCGCCGGACATCTGGCTGAAGAACAAGGTCACCAAGCGCAGCCATGCGGTGCGCAAGGGCCTCCCCGACGCGCTCGACCTCCTGGTCATCTGCGCCGAGGCCGGCCTCACCGTCGACGCCGCCTTCGGCCGTGTCGCGAAGGAGTTGGGCAAGGCCTATCCGGAGCTGGGCGACGAGTTCGGCCTGACCGCGATCGAGCTGGGCTTTCTAGCCGAACGCCGTAACGCTTTCGAGAACCTCGCCACCCGCGTCGATCTGGAAGCGGTTCGCGGCGTGGTCACGACCATGATCCAGACCGAGAAATACGGTACTCCGCTGGCGTCCGCACTTCGCGTGCTGTCGGCCGAGTTCCGCAACGAGCGCATGATGCGCGCCGAGGAAAAGGCCGCGCGCCTTCCGGCCATCATGACCGTTCCGTTGATCCTGTTCATCCTGCCGACCCTCTTCATCGTCATCCTGGGTCCGGCGGCATGCGCGATCAGCGATAACTTCCTGAACACGTGATCCAAGCTGAGTGGGGGTGCCGCCCGCGTCGAAAGACGCGGGCGGTTTCCGCTTGTGCTGGAACCATTGCCCGCGCCCGCGCTTGTTACCTGAACGGAACAATCGAGGGATTGCGCAATGACCGCCTTTACCCAGGACCAGTGGATCATCCTTGCGCTGGTTTTCGTCCTAGGAATTCTGCTCGGCATCTTCCTGACCGCCGGCGGACGCAAGAAGTGGAAGACCCGCTATTACGACGAGCGCACGCGGCTCGAGACTCGCGAGCGCGAGTACAACGACCGCGAAACGCACTGGGCAAACCAGGAAAAGGAATGGCGCGAGCGTGACAGCCTGCGCGCCGCAGCGATCAAGGACCGCGGTGACCCGGCCGACGAACGGCCGCTATGATGCGCGCAGCCTAGTCCAGAGGACTAGGCGAGCACATTATCCTTCGATCTTCGAGAAGTCCGCGACGCGGTTCACGGCGTCGCGGAACCGTGCGAGCAGGTTTAGCCGGCGCTCGCGCTTGGCGGCATCCGGATCGTTAACGGTGACCTTGTCGAAGAACGCATCGATCGGACGGCGAAGCTGCGCCAGTGCTCGCATCGCTCCGGTGAAGTCCTCGGCCTCGACAGCCTTGCTTGCTTGAGGGTCGGCTGCATCGAGCGCCTGAATGAGCGCCGCCTCTTCCGGCTCCAGCTCCTGCCCGCCTGAAGCCGCGGTCGACTCCCACTTCTCCTTCTTCAGGATATTGGCCGCCCGCTTGTACGCCGTGAGCAGGTCCGCACCGTCTTCGCCTTCGACGAAGCTCTGCAGCGCCTTCACCCTCGCCAGAAGCCGGACGAGATCATCCTCACCTCCAAGCGCAAACACCGCATCGATCAGGTCGTGTCGAACGCCAGCATCGCGCTGCTGCACCTTCAGACGATCAGCGAAGAAGTCCAGAATGTCGGGCGCTGTCCGATCCAGTCGATGCGCGTCCGCAGCCTCTCCCGATTGACCGGCGCGGTTCGCCAATGTTCCGCGCACTGCGGTGATGAGCGGAAGCCGCAGCGAGTTGCGTACGATCAGCTCGATCGACGAGATTGCGGCTCTGCGAAGTGCGAATGGGTCCTTTGACCCGGTTGGCTTCAACTCAACGCCAAAGAACGCGGAGATAGAATCCAACCTGTCGGCAAGCGCCAAAGCAATGGTCGCAGGCGATGTCGGAACGTTGTCACCCTGCCCCGCCGGCTTGTAATGATCGCGGATAGCTTCGGCGACTGCCTTTGGCTCGCCCTGCCGCTCTGCGATGTAGCCACCGACGACGCCCTGCAACTCGGGGAACTCGCCGACCATGCCAGTGACGAGATCCGCCTTCGCCAGCCTTGCCGCGCGCTCAACCTGGCCTGCGTCCGCGTCCTTCACGACGCCTTCTTCGACCAGCCACCGAGCCAGCTTCGCCACACGTTCGACCTTGTCGGCGATGGTCCCGAGCTTCTCGTGGAAGACGATCCCGGAGAGTTTCACGGCCTGCTCTTCGAGGGAAACCTTGAGGTCTTGCTCCCAGAAGAAGCGCGCGTCGGCAAGGCGCGCAGCGAGCACTCGGCGATTGCCTTCGACGATCGCCTCTCCGCCGTCCTTTGCATCGATGTTCGCGACGCAGACAAAGGCGGGCGCGAGCACTCCCAGGTCGTCCGTGCAGGCGAAATATTTCTGGTTCGTCCGCATGGTGAGGACGATCACCTCGCGCGGCACGTCGAGATAGTCGGGATCGAAGCGCCCGAGCAAAGGCACCGGCCACTCGGTCAGGCCCGCATTCTCAACGACCAGCCCTTCGTCGGGGACGAGCTGCAGCTTCGCGTCCGCTGCCGCCTTCGCAGCACCGTCGCGGACGATCCGCTCGCGCTCTTCCTGATCGACGATCACGTGGCAGGCGCGCAGCTTCTGCGCATAATCGTGCGCACCGCCGATGGTGATCGGACCCGGATGATGAAAGCGATGACCAACCGTCGTCGCCCCGGACGCAATATCGTCGATCTGCACCGGGACGATGTCCTCGCCAAGCAGGGCGACAATGCCGTGAAGCGGTCGCACCCAGCGCAGGGAGGCCGTGCTTTCCGATGCTGCACCCCAGCGCATCGACTTCGGCCACGGAAAGCCCGCGACGATTCTCTCGACGATCGGGCCGAGCAGGTCGCGCATCGCCTGCCCCGGCCTCTCGACCACCCCGAAATAGACGCCATCGCGGTCCTCGAGCCGTTCGCGTGTCAGACCCGTCTTGCGTAGGAACCCGTCGAGGGCCTGCTCCGGAGCGCTCGTCCGAGGACCCTTCAGCTCTTCGCTGACCGCCTGCGTTTCGAGCGGCAGGCCACGGGCAACCAGCGCAAGCCGTCGCGGCGTCGACCAGACGTCGATCGCTTCGGCCGCCACACCCAGCGCATCCAGTTCCTGCGCGACCAGCCGAGCCAGGTCGTTCCGCGCTCCGGCCTGCATGCGTGCCGGGATCTCCTCGGACCGCAACTCAAGCAGGAAGTCCGCGCTCACGCCTGCCACCCGTTGGTTTCCATCCAGGTCGCACACGCCGCCTTCGCGAGGTCGCGCACCCGGCCGATGTAGGCCTGCCTCTCGGCAACGGAGATCACGCCCCTCGCCTGCAGCGTGTTGAAGATGTGGCTGGCCTTGATCGCCTGCTCATAGGCCGGGATCGGCAGCTTGTTCGCGACGCAATTCTCGGCTTCGGCGGCGGCCTTGCGGAAGAGATCGAACAGGCTCTCCGTGTTGGCGACCTCGAAATTGTAGCGCGACAGCTCTTTCTCGTTCTCGAGGAAGACGTCACCGTAGCTCACGCCGGCATCGTTGAACTTGAGGTCGAAGACGTTGTCGGCGCCCTGGATGTACATCGCCAGCCGCTCGAGCCCGTAGGTCAGTTCACCTGAGACGGGCTTGCAGTCGAAGCCGCCAACCTGCTGGAAATAGGTGAATTGGGTGACTTCCATCCCGTCGCACCAGACTTCCCAGCCGAGCCCCCAGGCGCCGAGTGTCGGGCTCTCCCAATCGTCCTCGACGAAACGGATGTCGTGCTTCAACGGATCGATCCCGATCTGGGCAAGGCTCCCGAGATAGAGTTGCTGAAGGTCCGGCGGGCTCGGCTTCAGCAATACCTGGTACTGATAGTAGTGCCCGAGCCGGTTCGGGTTCTCGCCATAGCGGCCGTCGGTTGGCCGCCGCGAAGGCTGGACGTAGGCCGCCTTCCACGGGTTAGGCCCGAGCGCGCGCAACACCGTCGCCGGGTGGAACGTCCCCGCCCCCATCTCCATGTCGTACGGCTGCAGCAGCACGCACCCTTGCGCGCTCCAATAGCGATGCAACGTGAGGATCAGGTCCTGAAAGCTGAGGGCCAAGGCGGTTCGCGTTTCACTGTTGGTCTGGAGTTTCCGCGAGGCTTTGGCGCATCCTCCGCGACCCGGCAAGTGGACGCCGGGCAGTTGCGTTCATACATCCGGGGTCAAGGAACGCGTCTCCAAAGGAATTCCATGCTCTCCAAACTGATCCGGCGCGGGCTTGCAGCCCTTGGCCTTGCGACGATGGCCATTGCGCCGACGGCGACCGCACTCGCTCGTTCGAACAGCGGCCCTGCGTTGTGGCAGGTCTCCGACAAGGACACGACGATCTACCTGTTCGGTACCATCCACCTCCTGCCGAAGGATTCCCGCTGGCGGACCCCGAAGTTCGAGAAGGCGGTGGAAGGCTCGCAATCGCTCGTGCTTGAGACGCTGATCGACACGGCCAACCCGCAGCAGCTCGCCGGAATCATGGCCGCGCTCGGCTTCTCCAGCGGCCTTCCGCCGATCGCCAGCCGTGTGCCTGCGGACAAGCGCGCCGCGCTCGAAGCAGCAATCGCGAAGACCCAGATCCCGCGCCCGATGTTCGACCGGATGGAGACCTGGGCGGCCTCGTTCACTTTGCTCGGCGTGCAATTCCAGACGCTTGGAGTCGAAGGCGAACAGGGCGTCGAAGCAGTTCTGCGCCAGTCCTTCACCGCCGCCGGCAAGCCGGTCGGGCAGCTCGAGACGAACCAGGAGCAACTCACCTTCTTCGACCGGCTTCCCGAGGATGCGCAACGTCAGCTTCTCGAAGGCGCGATCGAGAACCCGGTCGAGATGAAGAAGCAGTTCGGCGACATGCTCCAGTCGTGGCTGAGCGGCGACGTCGACAAGATTGGCAATTCGTTCAACCGCGACCTGCAAAGCTCGCCCGAACTGAGGGCCGCGCTGCTCACCCGCCGCAACTTCAATTGGAGCCAGTGGATCGAGCGCAGGATGGCTCAGCCGGGCACTGTAATGGTCGCCGTCGGCGCCGGCCATCTGGCGGGCGAGTCATCGGTCCAGAAGTATCTCCAAAGCCGCGGTTACAAGGTAAAACGCCTGCAATAAGCGGCCGGCGCTTCAGCTCGTCGCGAATTCTTCGCTTCCCGCTGTTTTTGCTAGACATTTCTTAATCACTCAGTGACCATCATTGCCGGGTATCGGGCTGGGGGCCACGATGAACCGGATACTGGGACGCGCATTTGCGTGCAGGAGGCGAAACGGGGCGTTTAGGCGCCCGCGAACGCTGAATGATGTCCTGGTAACCGATGCGTCCCACCTCCCCCGCCGTCTGGGTGTGGAGACCTGGGATGATTGCTGCGCTGATTGCCGCCGCGATTTCGACATCGGCACCTGCCGGACCACCCGTGCAGGCGTCGGTCCCGAACGCCCGCCCCGCGCTTTACGTCGTGAACGACGAAGACACGGTCATCTATCTCTTCGGCACCTTCCACGCGCTCGACGGCAAGAGCGAATGGTTCAACGACGAGGTCCGGACGGCCTTCAGCGGCTCTGACGAGTTGGTCCTTGAAACGCTCGTTCCGACATTTCTCCTCAAGAAGCCGCCCGTCCAACGGACGCCCCTCAGGGTCTCGGCATTCAGCCGGTGGGTCCCTTCGCGGGCTCTGCGTCCTTCCTGACGACCAGCAAGACAGTCATGTCGGCTGGGCGCTCGCAGGGCATGTCGACCGACCAGGGCGCAGACGCCGTCCTTCGCGAAGCCGCCGATGAAATCGGAATGCCGGTCGGCGGGCTCGAGAGCTTCGAGTTCCAGCTTGGGATGTTCGCCAGGATGCCCGGCGCCAAGGGCCTTCGAACCCCGAAGAGGCCGCCCGGACAAAAGCTTCCGTCGCGGCGATGCTCGAGCAGCTCCAGGCCGCCTGGAACCGCGGCGACATCGAGAGCTTCACGCCGATGCTGGAGCAGATGGAGGCGCGCTCGCCGGAAACGTACAAGCTGCTCTTCAACGACCGGAACAGCCGCTGGGCGCAATGGATCGCGCGCCGTCTACAGCAGCCGGGCGTGGTCTTCGTCGCGGTCGGCGCAGGCCATCTCGCAGGCAAGGACAGCGTCCAGCATAAACTGGGCCAATACGGCATCCGAACCGCCCGGATTAACTGACACCACCGTAACTTGCCTTAGAGGCGCCTCTAACCTATAGGCGCGCCCTTCCTGGCCATGGTCATCCCTGGAGGCGTGGCGGGAAGTAACTCTATCAAGGAATACGCAACATGAGCGATCAGCTGACGCTGCCCGCCGAGACGCGCGAACGGAACGGCAAGGGAGCCTCCCGTGAACTGCGTCGTGATGGACGGGTACCCGCCGTGGTTTACGGCCAGAAGAAGGACCCTCTTTCGATTCACGTCGAAGAGAAGCTCCTCTCCAAGATGCTTTCGAGTGGCCACTTCATGAACTCGGTCGTGATGGTCGAGGTTGGCGGAAAGCCGACCCGCACGCTGCCGAAGGCGGTGGACTTCCACCCCGTCACGAGCCGTCCGATCCACGTCGACTTCCTGCGCATCAGCGAGCACACCAAGGTGAACGTGAACGTTCCGGTCCGCTTCGACAATGAAGAGGACTCACCGGGCCTGAAGCGCGGCGGCGTTCTCAACGTTGTCCAGCACGAGCTCGAGCTGGTCTGCGACGCGGCGCACATCCCGAACGAGATCCACATCCCGCTCGACGGACTGGAGATCGGCGATTCGATCCACATCAGCCAAGTGAAGCTGCCTGACGGCGTATCCGTCGCCAATCAGGACGAAGACTTCACCGTCGCCACCATTGTCGCCCCGTCGGCGATGAAGGCCGAAGAGGAAGAAGCCGCGGCTGAGGGCGAGGTTCCGACCGTCGGTGAGGAAGGTGAAGAAGGCGAAGGCGAAGGCGGAGCTGCCGAGGGCGGCGAAGAAGCCTAAGCTTCCTCAACTTGCGAATACGGAAGCCGCTCACCCGAAAGGGTGGGCGGTTTCTTTTTGTGGGCCGCTCACGCTAGGTGGACGCGATGCAGATCTGGGTGGGCCTCGGAAATCCTGGCGCGAAATATGCGCTTCACCGACACAACGTCGGGATGATGGCTGCCGACATCATCGCCGAGGTGCATGGCTTCGGCCCCTGGACAAAGAAATTCCGAAGCCTGATCTCGGAAGGCCGGATCGGCCGCCACAAGGTGCTGCTGGTAAAGCCGCAGACCTTCATGAACGACAGCGGCGACGCGGTTCAGCAGGCGCTGCACTTCTACAAGCTCGACGAGGAGGCGCTGACCGTCTTCCACGACGAACTCGACCTCGCACCGTTCAAGGTGAAGGTACGCGTCGGCGGCGGCCTGGCGGGCCACAACGGCCTCCGTTCGATCAATGCCTCGCTAGGCCCAGACTTCCGCCGCGTCCGCATCGGCATCGGCCACCCCGGCCCCGGCCAGAAGGAGAAGGTCACGCCGCACGTGCTTGGCAACTATCACAAAGCGGAGATGGAGGATCTCTCCGACATGCTGGCCGCGATCGCAGCCGAAGCAAACTGGCTGGCGGACGGTGACGAAGTGCGCTTCATGAGCGAAGTCGCCCGCCGGATGCAGGACGAGACATGACCGTCCGTAATCTCTTCGTGACCCCACTTTACGAAGCTCAGATTGCCGACGACGCATTGCTGGCGGAGCTAGCCCATTCAATCCGCAGCCTCGCCGAAGACGATGAGGCCGGACAGCGCTGGTCGAAGGAGCATCGCTATGTCGGCTACACCAGCTACGCGTCGCTCAATGACCTTCCGAAGCGCGACCCAGTCATCGGCGACCTGGCCAAGATCCTAACGAAGCACGCCGCGGCTTTCGCCGACGACTGCGCGTTCGATCTTCCACGCAAGCCGCGCCTCGACAGCCTCTGGGCGAACCTTCTACGCGGCTCGGGTCATCACAGCGCACACATCCATCCGCACAGCATCATCTCGGGAACGCTCTACGTGGAGGTGCCGAAAGGCTCCGGCGCGATCCGCTTCGAGGATCCGCGGCTGCCGATGATGATGGCCGCCCCGACCCGCCAGGCAAACTCGCCGGAAAAGCTTCAGCCTTTCGTCGCGGTGGAGCCCTACCCCGGGCTCCTGCTCCTGTGGGAAAGCTGGCTTCGGCATGAAGTGCTGCCTGCCGCCGCGAAGGGCGACCGGCTCAGCATTTCCTTCAATTTCGCCTGATCAGGCGGCCAGCTTGATCCCGGTGTCGTGGTACGGCGACGGCGCAATCCTGGCCTTGTCGACAGGCAGCCCGTCAAGCTCGTTGGCGAAGCCGTGGTTGACATCGCGATGGTGCGCCTCGTCCGCCCGGACGACCAGAACCACGTCCCGCAGAGTCGAGCCTTCCGGCAGGTTCCAGTAGCGCTTGGCGATCTCGGGCGCGGGCACGTTCTTGCTGCGCCCCTCATCGATCTCCTTGAGGTAGAGAGTGTAGCTCAGCACCGCCTCCTCCTCGAAATAGCCGACGATCCGGTGCGCAGTCTTCGAAGAGACCAGGTAGAGCGCGAAGAAGGCCAGGTAGAACACCCACTGGACGCCCATGATGACGAGGCGCTCGAACATGGTCGGCTTCGCAACCTCGATGAAGGTCATCAGGTGCATCCGCTCATTCTCGGCTTCGTCCATCAGGGTGCGGATCCAACCCTTGTCGTCGCACATGCGGCGGAGGCACTTGAGGTGGTTGATGGTCGCGCCGACCATTCCGGGGACCGCCGCGACTGTTTCCAGGACAATCGCGCGATGGCCGTAGCGCTTGGCGAAAAAGGTATCGGCGCAGAAGCGCAGCATCTTGGTGAAGCCATAGGCAATTCGGTCCGAAACGCCGGTGGGCTGATGGTGGACTGACAGATCAACGATTGGGGCCGACACTCTTCATTCTCCCGTCTCTACAAACAGAAGCAGATGCGAGGGATCATCCCGGCATCTGCTCGGCGAGGGCGGATTAGAAGAGCGCCAGGCGCGCGTGGATAGAGGATTATACGTACGCCCGGCGTAACGCCGACCGTCAGTCCTTTGACGGGATCTTCAGGCCGCGCTGGACGGCAGGACGGTCGAGACCGCGCTCGAGCCACGCCTGAACGTTCTTCATCGGCGCGTAGTCCACCAGTTCGGCTGCATCATAGAAGGTGATCAGATTGCGGACCCATCCGAGCAGCGAGATGTCGGCGATGGTATAATCGTCCATCACCCATTCCCGGCCCGCGAGCCGGTTGTCGAGAACGTTCAGCAGCCGCTTTGACTCGTCGGCGTACCTCTGAAGCGGGCGTTTGTCCTCCCAGTGCCGTCCGGCGAACTTGTGAAAGAAACCGACCTGGCCAAAGAACGGACCGATGTGGCCGACCTGCCAGAACACCCACTGAAGCGTCTCGTAGCGGCGGGCTCCCTCCGGCAGAAGCATACCCGTCTTGTCGGCGAGGTAGGTCAATATCGCTCCGGATTCGAACAGCGCGAGCGGCTTCCTGTCGGGCCCGTTCGGATCGATAATCGCCGGGATCTTCCCGTTCGGGTTCAGCGACAGGAATTCCGGGGTCCAGCTCTCATTGTCGCCGATCACGACCAGGTGAGGCTCGTACGGAAGCCCCGTTTCTTCCAGCATTATCGAAGCCTTCACGCCGTTGGGCGAGTTGATGGAATAAAGCTGGAGGATGTCGGGATTCTCGGCCGGCCAGCGGCGCGAAATCGGGAATGCGGAGAGGTCGGCCATGAAGTTCAGCTAGGGAGCCGCTAGCGCTGTTGCAAACCGCTGTTGAGGAATTCCTCCGCCTTGCCTAAATGCCCGCCAAACCCCGTCATTCGAAACGCAGTGACGCGATCCAGCGGTGGATTGCCGCGCCACGATGACAAGATCTCGGAGTACTCATGGGCTTTCGCTGCGGCATCGTCGGCCTGCCGAATGTCGGCAAATCCACGCTCTTCAATGCGCTGACCGAGACTGCGGCCGCGCAGGCGGCCAACTATCCATTCTGCACGATCGAGCCGAACGTCGGCCGCGTCGCTGTTCCGGATGAGCGGCTGGACCGCGTCCGCGACATTGCCAAGTCGGCCCAGGAAATCGAGACCCAAATCGAGTTCGTCGACATCGCCGGACTCGTCCGCGGCGCATCGCAGGGCGAAGGCCTCGGCAACCAGTTCCTCGCAAACATCCGCGAGGTTGACGCGATCATTCACGTCCTGCGCTGCTTCGAGGGCGGCGACGTGACCCACGTCGAGGGACGCGTCGATCCCATCGCCGATGCCGAAACGGTCGAGACGGAACTGATGCTCGCGGACCTCGACAGCCTCGAGCGCCGCGTGCCGAACCTCGTCAAGAAGGCGCAGCAGGGCGACAAGGAAGCGAAGATCGAGGCTTCCGTGCTCGGCCAGGCGCTCGATCTTTTGCGGGAATCCAAGCCCGCCCGCCTGACAAAGCCGAAGGACGCCGAAGAAGAAAGGGCCCTCGCCCGCGCTCAGCTTCTGACTGCGAAGCCCATTCTATACGTCTGCAATGTCGACGAAGGCGAAGCAGCAGCCGGCAACGCCCTATCCGAACGCGTGTTCGAGAAAGCAGCCGCGGAGGGCGCAAGGGCGGCCGTCATCTCCGCCGCGATCGAGGCAGAGATCGCTACTCTTCCAGCCGAGGAGCGCGACGCCTTCCTGTCGGACCTCGGCCTGCACGAAACCGGTCTCAACCGCATGATCCAGGCAGGTTACGAGCTTCTCGGCCTGATTACCTTCTTCACCGCCGGCCCGAAGGAGTCGCGCGCTTGGACGGTGCGCCGTGGCGCCAAGGCTCCGGAAGCGGCAGGCGTCATCCACTCGGACTTCGAGCGCGGCTTCATTCGCGCCGAGACCATCGCCTACGACGATTTCATCAAGTTCGGCGGAGAGACGGGCGCGAAGGAAGCGGGCAGAATGCGCGCGGAAGGCAAGGAGTATGTCGTGCAGGATGGCGACATCCTGCTCTTCCGCTTCAACGTCTAGCTTCGCGGAACAGCATCGCCGCAAGCAATCCGGTGAACACCAAGGCGATCCAGCGGAGCGACTGCGAGATGTGCGTGCCTGCGACCGAGACATCGAAGCCGACGACAAGTCGGTAGAGGTGCGCCAGCGCGATCAGCAGGAAGATCGCCGCAGCGAACATCGTAAAGGGGCGTCGAGCAGTCATGCCGTCCTCCCTGGGTTGAACCTCAGGCTTATAGCGTAAAGAAGCAGCGCCCACACCAGCCCGTAGGACCAGCCCCCAATCACGTCGCTCGGCCAGTGTACGCCAAGAACGACCCGACTAAGCCCCACGAGGAGGGCAGCCAGGACGGCAATACCGAGCCATATCTGCCGCCGCTCCTGCGGGCCAGAAAGAGCGCGAGTGCGACGTAGGTCATCATCGCATTGGCGGAATGACCGCTAGGAAAGCTCAGGCTGTGAACGACGACCAAGTGCGGATCTTCCGCCGGGCGCATCCGGTTGAATTCATACTTCTGAACTTCCGTAATTGCCTTCCCCAGCAATGGACCGACGACCAGGATGACCGCCGGCCAATGCTGCTTCCGAACGACCAGGACGAATCCCCCGATCACCGTGAGCAACGCCACAATGCGGCCGTCGCCCAACATGGTGATGAGCCGCGCAGAATCGGCCAGCGCCGGACGATGTCCGCCATAGACTTCGTTGAGAACGTCGCGGTCCATATTACCGGTGCCGAACAACAGCATGCTCAGCCAGACCAGCACGAGGCCGCCGACCAGTCCCAGGACCGGCTTGTTTAATCGGATTTCAGTCACGTCAGGCGCCCAACGCTGTCAGGCGCCTTCCTGCTCCCCGCCTTAGAACTTCGTGCCGACCCTGATACCGAGAGTACGCGGCCGGCCCGGGACGATGTGGACGTTCGTACAGATGCTGCACGACACAGAACGCGACAATTGGTTGCGCTTGTCGAACACGTTCGTGGCGAACAACTCGACGCTGTACTTGCTCCAATCAAAGCCCGCGAACAGGTCGACCAATGTGTACGAAGGCAACGTCCCGGTCACGAGATTGTCGTCAATCCTGAGAGCCGAACGAGCCGAGCCCTGGTGGACAATCGCCACCTGTCCATGTGCCCTGCCCGGTCCGACGTTCCAGGTGTAGCGCGCGGTTCCAGTCACCTTGAACTTCGGAGTGACCGGAAGACGCGATCCCTTCGGTGCCGTGATTTCGTCGTCCGGCACGCCGTCACAGTTCGGCGCTGTGTCGGCGGCTATTGCGCAAATGTTCTGCTTGGTCTTGGCGTCGGTATATGCCGCCGCCGCGTTCAGCGTGAGCCCGCCGTGCACGTAATTGATGTCGGTCTCAATACCGTTGATCCTGGCATCGCGGCCGTTCTGAACGACGGTCAGGCTGTTCTCACCAAGGAAACTGAACTGAAACTTCTTCCACTCCTGGTGATAGATGGCGCCGTTCCAACGCAGTGGTCCGAGTGTAGTCTTCCAGCCCAGCTCGTAGTTGATCAGGAAGTCCGGATCGTAAGGCGCGAGGCCCGGCTGCCGGTTGATGCCGCCAGGCCGGAAGCCCTTCGACCAGGTTGCATAGAACAACAGGCCCTCGCGCGGCTTCCAATTGCCGTTGAATCGATAGGTCCAACCTGAATCCTTGCTCTGCTTCGGCTTCAGTTTCCCGTTTGCGAACGTCGCGACGTTGATGCACGGAGTGCCCGAGAGAACGCCGTCGAGGATGAGCGTCGTGTCGGTACCGTTGATCTGCGATTCCCGAAGCGTGTCGCCGCTGGTTGTGTAGCATTGAGCCACGCCGGTCTTGGTGCTGTACACCGCATTCGGCACGATCGACGGGTCTATAGGATCGCCGTTAGCGTCCTGAATAAACAGCGGGTCGCGTCCAAACCCGGCAAAACCGAACACGGTGTTGTCGAACTTGTACCAGCGGCCACCGCCGGTGAGCGTGATTTGCGGCGTTACGTCGAAGCTGGCTTCGCCGAAGATCGCATAGTCGCGATCGATACGCTTCTGCTTGGTCAGCCAGATCAGGCCGGGACGTCCATTGACCGACAGGCTATCAGCCAAATTATCGACGTGATATTCTTGGAGGATGTCGTTCGATTGGCGCTGGTAGAATGCGCCTGCGATCACCCGGAACGGCTTGTCCGCCGGCGACGAAACGCGCAGCTCCTGGCTCATCTTTTTGAAGTTGTTGCCGCCCGTGATGTACTGGCGCGGATCGATCGGATCGCCGTTATTATCGAAATAATACTGATAGTTCGCGATGCCGCCGTAGCTTTCGTAATAGGCATCATAGGCGTCCGCGTAATCAGTGTAATCATTGGTCCCGTGGTTCGGGCGATGCATGTAAGCACCGGCGTAGGTGATGTCGAAATTACCGACCTTGCCTTCGACGGTCAGCGCATATTGGGTGAACTTGTCCCGGCCCGGCTCTTTGCGGAACCGCTGGGTTTCCAGATCGCCTAGCCGCTCGTCGTAATACCAGACCCCGCGCGTCTTCGAATTCTGGTGCATGATCGTCGGGGTGACGGTCCAATTCTCGTTGAGGTCGATCTTCAGCGCAGCGCGCCCGCCATAGGTGGTGTTGGTGTTGAAGTTCTTCTTTACGAAGGCCGCGTTGTCAGCGTGGAAGCCGTTTCGAACGCAGCCGATGGTGTCGCCTGTGTCGGGGTCGGTGACTACGTCGCCGCAATAATCGCGGGTCCCGCGAACGTTATCGATGTATCCTGCGTCACGCTGCCAGAAAGCGACACCGCGAAATGCGATGTTGTCCGACACGGGGAGGTTGATCATCCCTTCGAGGCTTCCGCCCACGCCGCCGTTCGCGACCGTATTGAGCTCTGCATCAACCCTGCCATCGGTCACCCCGAGTTCGGGCTTGTTGGTGATGATGCGGATCGTGCCGGCTTCGCTCGATGCACCGTACAGGGTGCCCTGCGGGCCGGCGAGGCTCTCGATGCGGGCGATGTCGTAGATGTGGACGTCGAGCGTACCGCCGATGGTGGTGACCGGCTGCTCGTCGAGATAGGAGCCAACTGAAGGCAGCGAGCCAGTGTGGTTGCCATCTCCGCCCGTCGCGACGCCGCGCATGTAAACGACCGTGTAGCCCGGCGCCGCCGTTTGGAAGCTGACCGACGGCAGCTGCTTCGTGTAGTCCTCGAAGTTCGAGATGTTCAGCTGGTCGAGGCGGCGAGTGCCGATCGCCTGCACGCTAATCGGGACGTCCTGGAGATTCTCCTCGCGCTTCTGCGCGGTGACGATGATCTCGTCGGAGTCCGATGGCTGAGAGGCCGGAGTCGCAGCAGGCGCCGTCGGCGCGGGTGCCGCTTCAGGCGCTGTAGGTTGGGTTGTGTCGGTGGTAGTTTGTGCAAAGGCTGGCGTAGCGATCGCCGTCGTTGCGAGAAGTCCAAACGTAAAAGCGCGCAGTGTGCGAGCGGTCATGATTGCCCCCAATCGACCAATGTGTCCGCATAGCGGCAGAGCCACGACGGCTTGTCAACGGCCAAACGTTGCGTAGCCGACACATACTCGGCGAACTGTGACCTCGCCGCTTCAGAATGTGACCGGGGCGTCCGGATAAGCATTGAGAACCGGCCCCAATGCCTCCTTCAGCGGCCCGAGGTGCGGTTCGTATGAAATCCACTCCTCGGTCGCGTCGCGGTAGATTGGCCGGCGGACCTGCTCGGAGCTCGGAGTCCTCACCGCCCGGTCGGTTTCGTAGAACGACAGGCACGCCGGCTCGAACTCGAGTCCGCAATAATCGAGCAGCGCCCGAATCTCACGCTCGGTATCGTCGACCATCCGCTCGTAGATCACCCGGTGGACACGTCCCGGAAGGACATTGTCGACATGGGCCATCAGCCGGACATAGTCGGAGTAATAGCGGCCGAGATCTTCGAGGTCGTAGGTGAAGTCCTGCCCCGCGCGAAATGCTGGCGGTAATTCGAGAAGCAGCAGCCGAGCGGATGCCGCCGCGCATCGATGATCTTCGCATTGGGAAGCACGAGCTGGATGAACGGCACGAACGTCCAGTTGTTCGGCAGCTTGTCGACAAAGAACGGCCGATCAGTCCGGCGCTGCACAGCGCTTCGCTTCAGATACTCTTCTCCGGCTTCCTTCCGCTCTTCGACACTGAGCCCGACCGCGGATGTCGGATAATTCCCTCTCCCGCGAGCGATCGCCGGCATGTCCGGCAGTTCGGACGTTCCCTCGACGAGGCTGTGCGAGGACAGGATCTGCTCGACCAGGGTCGATCCGGCGCGAGGCATGCCAACGATGAAGATCGGGTCTGGGGCCGGGCTTCCGCCAGGGCTCTTCAGGACTTCGGCAGTGAAAAGCTCGATGCTTCGATCGACGAGCTGGCTCAAATGGCCGGCGTTGAACGGGTGGTATTTGCGCCGAAGCCTATTCCCCGCTTCGAGATGTGCGAAGGCGGTATCGCTCCGGCCAAGGTCGTGGTGCGCCTTGGCCAGCGCGAACTCGACATGGAACCGGTCGTCGTCCCTGAGGTCTGAGCGCCCGAGCGCTTGCTCCATCGCCGCAATGTCCCCCTCGGAGAAACGGACGGTCTTGAGATTGGCCAGGCTCCACCAGACTTCTCCAAGGGCCGGGTTTAGCTCGATCGCCCGGCGATAGGCCGCTATCGCCTCGTCCAGGCGCCCGACAGTTTTGAGCATGTGGCCATAGCTCATCAGCACTCGAGGCTGGTTCGGCGCGCGGTCCAGCACTTGCCGATAGAGTTCCAAAGCCTGCTCGAAATCACCGAGCCGACCGAGCGTGGCCGCCTTGAGGTTCAGGTGTCCGACGCGGTCGGGTTCCGCCTCGAATATTTCGTCGAGCAGCCCGAGCGCTTCCGACGGTCGCCCGAGCCGCCCCAGGACCATCGCGAGGTTCGCTCGCGCGGCGGTAAAATTCGGGTCGATCTCCAGTGCGCGCCGCAACAGTGTTTCGGAATCCTTGAGCCGTCCGATGCGCGCCGCCAGTTCGGCGAGCATGCGGATCGCGCGAACGTCGAACGGATCGTCCTGCAGGTGCGGCTTCAGCAAGCGCTCGGCTACGTCGAGGCGATTCTCGTTGAGCGCGGCCGCGGCCTCGATGAGCCGCGGATGCCAATGCCCTGCCCTTGTTGCCTCGGTCCCCACGCCTGTTTCGTAGCCTGCCCTTTGGCCTCGCGCCAAGCGGTACTGCCAGCTATGCGCTGCCGATGCGTTATTTCGAGGATCTGGAAATCGGGGCCGAGACCTACTTCGGCTCGTATGCAGTCACTCGCGAGGAAGTCCTGGAGTTCGCGCGGAAATACGATCCGCAGCCTTTCCACCTTTCCGACGAGGCAGCGGCCAGGACGCACTTCGGGCGCCTCGCGGCAAGCGGTTGGCACACTTGTGCGATGACAATGGCGGTGATCGCCCGCCACGTCGTCGAGGAAGAGCAGGCCGGCCTCGGCTCGCCGGGCGTCGACGAGCTCCGGTGGCTGAAGCCCGTCTATCCGGGCGACACGCTTCACGTCCGCGGAAAGATCATTGAAACACGGCCTTCGCAGTCGAAGCCGCATCTAGGGTCGTTCCGAACGGAGACGACGGTCACCAACCAGGACGACGTCCCGGTTATGCGATTCGCGTCGATCGTGCTGATCCTGCGCCGGCCAGACCAAGCCTGAAGTAAACGCCGGAGCGGCACGCAGCCGCCTCGGCGATTGTCTTAGTCGTTGTCGACCTTGTGGTTGCGGCCGCCGCGATTGTTGCGTCGCTGCTGCTGAAGCTCGGTCTGGACGGTCTGCCGCTGTTGCTGGCGCTCGATCCGCATCTGCTGGCGTTCGCTGCGAACCTGCTGCTGCTCGATCTGCACCTGGCGGCGCACGTCGGGCCGATCGCGGAACGTCTGATTGTTGACCTGACGAACGGTCTGGTTGGTCGTCGGCGTCCGATTCTGGAAATCTGCCCAGTTCTCGATCACCGGAGCAACGCCGCCCGTCGAGCTAGCAGTGCCGCGACGACGCTCCCAATAGCGGCGCTGGGCGTCTGACCACCGTGTGCGGTTACGGTACTGATCGTACACGTAATAGCCGGTGCCCGGATAATAGTAGCCGTCGTACCAGCCGTAGTACGGCGAGCCGTAGCCATAGCCGTAGGGCGACCCGTAGCCCGCATAACCGTACGGGTAGCCGCCACCGTAGTAGCCGTTCCCGTAATAGGGGTCGCCGTAACCGTAGCCGTCGCCGTAACCGACGCCAACGCCGAGCCCGCCGTACGGGCCATAGGCGCAGCCGCTGAGGCCAACACCCGCAGCAATCGCCAATGCGGCAGTCTTAAGATTGAATACGCTCATGATACATCTCCAAGCAAAGGAGTTACCAGCGCATTCTGCTTTATGAGGTGAATGGCGACTGAACTAAGTCGCTGAAACACGGTGGGAAATCACAGGCCGCCAAATGCAGCAAAAGGGGCCGCGCGGACGCGGCCCCAATGCTTAGCCCGTGACGCCGGCCTTACGCTTGGCGCTCCGTGCCTTAGCCTGGTTCTTCGGATCGAGCGGGCCCGTCGCGCGGACGACCGCCTTTTCGCCATACCAGATATTCCGGTACGCGAGGTAACCGAAGACAGTCGCGAACAGCAGAAACACTACGACAGCAAGACCCGTCGCGTGGCGCTTCTCGAGCTTTGGCTCGGCCGTCCACACGAGGAACGCCGCGACGTCCTTCGCCATCTGGTCGACCGTCGGCTTCGGATTGCCCGGAGCATAGGTGACCTGCCCGTCGCTCGTAAGCGGCTGCGGCATGGCGAGGTTCAGGTTCGCGAAGTACGGGTTGTAGTGCAGGCCCTGCGGCGTCTTCGAGGCCGGGAACTTCTGGATGAGCTCCGCCGGCTGCTGGCGATAGCCGGTCAGCAGCGAGTAGACGTACGCAGCGCCACCCTCACGAGCCTTGGTGATCAGCGAAAGATCGGGCGGAAGGGCGTTGTTATTCGCCGCGCGAGCCGCAGTCTCGTTCGCATAGGGGCTCGGGAAGCGGTCGGACGGCAGCGCCTTGCGCGTCGACGCTTCACCCGTCTCCGGATTCACCGTCGGAACTTCGGTCTGCCACTGGTTGGCGATCGCCTTCACCTCGGCCTCGTTGTAGCCGAGCGCTTCCAGGTCGTGGAACGCGACCAGGTTCAGGCTGTGACAAGCCGAGCAGACTTCCTTGTAGATCTGGAAGCCGCGCTGGACCTGCTTGCGGTCGAACTTGCCGAACGGCCCGTCGCTCGCGAGCTGCAGGTGCTTCGGATGCAGGTGGAACTCCTCCTCAGCCGTCGCCGGGGCGGGCTGGTGAGGTACGTCGACACGTTGCTGAAGAACGAGATCAGCAAGACCACCGAGAATACGGCGCCGACCAGGCCCAGGATGTAACGCATTCGCTTCTGTCCCCCTACTCGGCGATCGCCGTGGCGCCGCGCCGAGGCATAATGCCCGCGGGCGCTGCTTCCCTCTTCTCACCGTGCAGCGCCGACGAGCTGATCGAGTCCGGCAGCGGAAGCGTCCGCTCGAACGCCGACACCAGCGGCAGGATGATGAGGAAGTGCGCGAAATAATAAGCTGCGGCCAACTGGCTGATCGCCACATACAGCGGTGTGGCAGGAGCGCCGCCGCAGAAGCCAAGGATCAGGACGTCCAGCACCAGCAGCAGGAAAAAGCGCTTGAACACCGGACGGTACGATCCCGAGCGAACCGGCGACTTGTCGAGCCATGGCAGGAAGAACAGGATCAGGATCGAGCTGAACATCGCCAGCACGCCCCACAGCTTCGCCGGCAGGATGAAGTCGACGGTGAAAGCGCGAAGGATCGCGTAGAACGGCCAGAAGTACCATTCGGGAACGATGTGCGCAGGCGTCGCCAGCGGATTCGCAGGAATGTAATTGTCCGGGTGCCCGAGATAGTTCGGCGCGAAATAGACGAACAGAGCAAACACCGTCAGGAATGCCGCGGCCGCCCAGCCGTCCTTCGCCGTGTAGAACGGGTGAAACGGAAGCGTGTCCTTTTCTTCCTTCACGTCGACGCCGGTCGGGTTGCTCGATCCGGGGATGTGAAGCGCCCAGATGTGCAGGATCACGACCGCCGCGATCACGAACGGCAGCAGGTAGTGAAGCGAGAAGAAGCGGGTCAGCGCTGCTTGGTCAGGAGCATAGCCGCCCAGCAGCCAGACGCGGACGGGCTCGCCGACCAGCGGGAATGCCGAGAAGAAGCCGGTGATGACCTGCGCACCCCAGTAGCTCATCTGGCCCCAGGGAAGGACGTAGCCCATGAACGCCGTCGCCATCATCAGCAGGTAGATGACGAGGCCGAGCATCCACACCAGCTCACGCGGCGCCTTGTACGATCCGTAGTAGAGCCCGCGGAAGATGTGGATGTAGGTGACGATGAAGAAGAAGCTCGCGCCGTTCATGTGGATGTAGCGGAGCGCCCAGCCGGCGTTCACGTCGCGCATGATGTGCTCGACGGAATTGAAGGCTCCGTCCGCGCTTGCGTAATACCACATGGCCAGGACGATGCCGGTGACGATCTGGATCGTCAGGAACAGGCCGGCGAGGACGCCGAAGTTCCACCAGTAGTTGAGGTTGCGCGGAACCGGATAGCCGCCCCCTATCGCGCCGTAGACGAGGCGCGGAAGCGGAAGACGTTCGTCCAGCCAGCGCATCAGCGGCGCCTTCGGTTCGTACTGTTTTGCCCAGGCAAAGCTCATTTTACGGCTCTTTCCCCTCAGCCGATGCGAACGGTCGTGTCGGATACGAATTCATAGTTGGGAACCATCAGGTTCTTCGGCGCGGGCCCCTGACGGATACGTGCGGCCGTGTCGTAGGCCGAACCGTGGCACGGGCAGAAATAACCGCCGAACGGTCCGCGATTCTCGCCCTCACCGGTGCCAAGCGGCACGCAGCCAAGGTGCGTGCAGACGCCGAGCGTGATCAGCCAGTTGGTCTTGCCGGGCTTGGTCCGCTCGGCGAGCGACTGCGGATCGCGAAGCTCGGACAGCGGAACCGCATTGGCGGCCTGGATCTCGGCCGGAGTCAGGTTGCGGATGAACACCGGCTGCTTGCGCCAAACGGTCTTGATGGCCTGTCCCGGAGCGATCTTCGAGATGTCGACCTCGGTCGACGCCAGTGCGAGCACGTCGGCCGGCGGATTCATCTGAGTAATCAGCGGGAGCGCGACCGCCACGACGCCCATCCCGGCGAAGCTCACGGCTGCGACGTTCAGGAAATCCCTGCGGCGTGCGCCGCCTTCCGTTTCAGCCGGGTCCGAACCCTGAGCGGATTGTTCCAGCGTGGCCATGCTTCCCCTTGTAACGCCCAAGATTGACGCGATGTGCTGCACGTGCCCGACAGGCACATAACGAATTCGCCCGAGAGAGGACCTCAAGGGCGAGTGGCGGGCCTGATAGCGAGGCGTTTCGGGGCTGCCAAGGGCACAATTGGCATTCGCGCGCACGACGCTATGTGAGCGGTCCATGCTCGAACTCGACGAACAGCAGCAGGCGGCGCGCGACTGGTTCGAATCGCTGCGCAATCGCATCTGCGCCGCCTTCGAGGAGATCGAGCGCGAGCACGGCAGCGAGGCTTCCTTCCAGTTCACTCCGTGGGAGCGCACCGACCCCGGCGAAGGTCCGGGTGGCGGCGGAGTCCGCGGCCAGATGAACGGAAAGATCTTCGAGAAGGTCGGCGTAAACGTTTCGACCGTTGGCGGCAGCTTCTCGCCCGAATTCGCCGCGAGCATCCACGGAGCATCGGAGGATCCGCGATTCTTCGCGACCGGAATCAGTCTCGTCGCGCACATGGCCAATCCGCACGTCCCCGCAGTCCACATGAACACGCGGTTCCTGACGACGACCAAACGCTGGTTCGGCGGAGGCGCCGACCTCAACCCCGCCATCCCTTACGTGGAAGACACGGAAGCCTTTCACGCCAGGCTCCGCGCCGCCTGCGCGGCTCACGATCCCACCTTCTATCCGCGCTTTTCCAAGTGGGCGGAGGACTATTTCTTCATTCCACATCGGGGCGTCCCGCGCGGCGTCGGCGGCATTTTCTACGACCATCTCGAATGTTTCGAGCCTGGCGAGGGGCCGACGTTCGACGCCAATTTCGCCTTCACCCGGGATGTCGGCGAAGCGTTCCTGGACGCCTTCCCGAAGATCGTCCGAAAGCGCGTGGACACGCCGTTCACCGAGGAAGACATGCGGCGCCTCCTCGAATTCCGCGGCCGCTACGTCGAATTCAACCTGCTCTACGATCGCGGCACCTTGTTCGGGCTGAAGACCGGCGGGAACATCGACGCCATCCTGATGAGCCTGCCGCCGCTGGCGGCCTGGAAATGAGCTACGAGAAGGTCGCTGACGGCGAGCTCGCCGCCGTCGTCACTTTCCTCGAGATGCGCGAATCACCTCGCGCTGATGTCCCCCCTTCCCCGCTCTCCCTCCGCCGAAGCGAATATCCCCGGCCTGACGATTACCGGGAGCTGTTCCGCAAGGTCGGGCCCGCTGGCTGTGGTTCTCACGCCTGGTCATGGACGACGCAGCGCTGGCGGCCATCATCCAGCACTCTGCGGTGGAGCTCTTCACGGTCGTCGACGAAAGCGGCAGCGAGGTCGGCATGCTCGAACTGGATTACCGCGAGCCCGGAGAGTGCGAGCTGTCTTTCGTCGGACTGGTCCCCGAACTGTCAGGGCAAGGCCACGGCCGCTGGCTGCTGGCCGAGGCGATCAGCCGGGCGTGGCGGGAAGGTGTGTCCCGCGTCCACGTCCACACCTGCACGCTCGATCACCCCGCAGCGCTCAGCGCCTACCGGCGGGCCGGATTCGTGCCGTACCGCCGCTCTGTCGAGCGCTTCCCGGACCCTCGCCTGCTCGGCTTCCTGCCGCGGGACTGCGCGCCGCAGATCCCCCTGATCGGCTAGCGCAGCGCTTCCTCGATATTCTCGCTCTGCCCGGCCGCCTGGGCATAGACCCGGGCGAGCATCACCGAGGCGAGGATTGAAAAGGCCCCCTGCGCCGCCCCCGCGAAGGAAGCGAGGATCAGTGCCCCGATCGACATCGGCTCGATCGAGGGGCTGAACATGCGGGCAAGCAAACCGCCGACCACTCCGGCCGCCATCATCAGGATCAGGGTCGCGACGATCAGCAGCAGGATGAAACCTAGAAGGCGCCAGTAGTTTCCGGAGGTGAGGCGCCAGCTCCGCTTGATGATCGCCAGCGGACCGATGTTCTCGGCGCTCGCAACCGGCGAGACCAGGGTGAAGCGCACCGAAATAATAAGCGCCGCAAGCCCGATGATCCCGAACATCAGCGCGGCCGGACCACTGGGCGGGCCGCTCAAATGTTCGAGGTCGACTCCCAGCCCCAGAGACAGGATGATGATCAGCGGTACCGCTAGGATAGCCAAGCCGACGATCAGAAGAACGACCGCTCCCAAAGCCGACGGAAAGCGCCGCGCGCCGTGTCCGATGGCCGCCCCGACCGTCGTCGAAGGCCCGAGGGCAAGGCGGATGAGGGCAAGCTGACCAATCAGTGAAATGAGCGCGACGGCCAACCGTAGCAGTTGCATCGAAGCCGGCGCATCGGCGCCCACTGTCGCTTGCGGGGCGAGACGATTCCGACGACGACCTCTGGGAGGACGATCAGTGCAAGGGCGACCGAAACGAGAAGTCCGCCGTCACGCCGAAAGATTTCTCGCGTCTCGTCCCAAGCCCGCGAGATCGAAAGGCTGCTTGCCACCACGTACCCCTATTCCTGTTGCCGCCTGGTTATGCGGGCATGCGCTCCGCTTGCAACGCGCTTGCGGTGAAGGCGGCCAGAGGCCATCTGCCGCCCGTGGAGACGATCGACCAAGTAGAATGGCGCGTCAGTGAGGGCATCATTCCCTATGAGGAGGCTCGCGGGTTCATGGAGCAGCGCGCCGCGGCAATCCGCGCCGGGGAAGCCGCCGAATGCGTCTGGCTGCTCGAACATCCGCCTCTGTTCACCGCCGGCACGAGCGCCGACCCCGCCGAGCTATTCAATCCGTCGGGCTTCCCCGTCTACGATGCAGGTCGCGGCGGCCGCTACACCTATCACGGACCCGGCCAACGCGTCGGCTATGTCATGCTCGACCTCGAAAAGCGTGGTCGCGACGTCCGCCGCCTTGTCCATTCCCTCGAAGGCTGGATTATTGCTTCCCTCGCCGATCTCGGCGTCTCAGCCCATCGCGCGGAGGGCCGGATCGGCATCTGGGTCGGCGAAGGCGGCGAAGAGGCGAAAATCGCCGCGCTGGGCATCCGCATCAAGCGCTGGGTGACCCTCCACGGCTTCTCGATCAACGTGTCGCCGGACCTCTCGCACTTTGGCGGGATCGTCCCCTGCGGCATCAGCGAGTTCGGCGTGACGAGCCTTCAGGCGCTCGGCAAAGAAATGCCGATGACGCGCGTTGATGACAGTCTGAGACGTGCTTTTCCGCTGTTTATCAAAGACTTGTCACAGTCGTGCAAAGTAGCTTGATGGCGGCGGACGCTTCAGACTATTGTGCGCGCGATTTGTGAGGTGGGCGCCGCTCACTTTCAGATCGGATAATCTAGGGAGTTTTGAATGCGTGCTCTTATCCTGGTCGCCGGTGCGGCCCTGGCGGTTTCGGCTTGCAGCAGCAACGAAGCCGCAGACAACACGATGAACGTTGACAACCTCGCTGTCGACAACCTGGTCGTTAACGACACGGGTATGGACGCGAATATGGACATGAACGCGACTGCCGATGCGAATGCAGCAGCCGACGCAGCCAATACCGCTGCCGACGCCGCGAACACCGCAGCCGACGCCGCGAACAGCGCCGCGAACAACGCGATGTAATTCGACGGCTCTCCGTTTGGAGTGCCGACGACTTAAGAGGCTGCCGGTTCGTCCGGCAGCCTCTTTTTTTGGCTGTCGCGAGCGGTATGGAGAATACATGAGACGTTTGTTTCTTATCGCCGGCGCTGCGGTCGCGCTGAGCGCCTGCGGCGGCAAAGGCGAGGTCGCCGAGAACGGGAGCCTGGCTGAGAACCTCTCGTTCGATTCGAAGCCCGCAAATGATGCCAGCGCGCTTGAAGCGGTGGAAGCAGAGGGCTCCAGACTTGCGGCCGCCGAAGGGGCCAACGAGGTCGAAGCTGACAATTCCGCCGAATTGAACGCGGTCAAGAACGCCCCCGCGAAGGCGGACAAGGGCGACTCAAATTCCGCTGCGAATGCGGACCAGGCCGACACGAACGCCGCCGGAAATTCGGACTAGGCTAAGGCAGGCCGATCAGTTTGTGCGACTGCAATGAAAGGCGCCATTTGGGGCGATCCATCACCAGTCGGATCGCCGCATCGAGCGCCTGTTCGCGCGCCTCGCAATCCATCGGTTGAATGAGGAAGTTGGCGAAGTTCCAGCTTTCGAATTCCGCCGGATCCACGCCCTCCTGGGGCCAGACCAGCTTCAACTCATCGCCGCTGCGCTGAACGACATCGGTCCCGGCCTTCGGGCTGATGCACAGCCAGTCGATGCCCTCGACGGCGGGCAGCGTTCCATTGCTTTCGACGGCAATTCGGAAGCCGCGATCGTGCAGGGCGTCGATGAGGGCCGGGTCGAGCTGGAGCATCGGTTCGCCGCCGGTGATCACCACCAGCCGCGCCCCTTCCTCCGCACCCCATGTGGCCAGCGCCCGCTCCGCCAGCGAATCGGCGTCGGCGAACTTGCCGCCCCCTCACCGTCCGTGCCGACGAAATCCGTGTCGCAGAAATGGCATGGGGCCGTCGCGCGATCCTGCTCGCGACCCGACCACAGATTGCACCCGGCGAACCGCAGAAAGACTGCCCGACTGCCCGATTGGACCCCCTCGCCCTGGAGGGTGAGGAAGCATTCCTTGACTGCGTACGCCATCAGGCTTCGTCCGTGACCGCCGCGTAACGCGTTGGGTCGGTGATCCCGGCCTCGGCAAAGCCTTTCGCCCGCAACCGACACGCGTCGCAAAGTCCGCAATGGCTGCCATCCGGCAAGGGATCGTAGCAGCTATGGCTTAGCGCGGCGTCGAGCCCGAGCCTTTGTGCTTCGCGCGCAATGTCGGCCTTGGTCATATGCTGTAGCGGGGCGTGAATCGTGAACTCGCGTCCTTCGGTACCCGCCTTGGTCGCAAGCCGCGCGAGCGCCTCGAATCCCTCGATGAACTCCGGCCGGCAGTCGGGATAGCCGGAATAGTCGAGCGCATTGACGCCGATGAACAGGTCGCGTGAGCCTTCGGCCTCGCCCCAGCCCAGCGCGAGGCTCAGGAAGATGAGATTGCGGGCCGGCACGTAGGTCACGGGTATCCCGGGCTGCACGCCGTCCTTGGGAACGGATTCGTCGCTGGTCAGGGCCGAGCCGCCAAAGGCGCGCAAATCCAGCGGAAGAACGATGTGCCGATCGGCCAGCGCGGAGGCGATTCGCCTCGCCGCCTCGAGCTCGACGCGATGGCGCTGGTTGTAGTCGACCGTCAGCGCGAGGACCGAATAGCCCTGCTCCCGCGCCAGCGCGGCGCAAACCATGGAATCGAGCCCCCCGAAAGGAGCACGACCGCTTTTCGTCCATGGCCTATCTGCGTTGCCGCCATGGCCGCGCATCTAGGCGGTGATCGGCGACAAAAGAAGGGCCGCCCACCGGTGGTGAGCGGCCCAGTTCCGGGACAAAGCCCGTTTGGGAGGAAAGCGTGCCGAATCCGGCACAACCCTTTCCTACCTCATGCTGGTTAAACCCTTGCTTAATGAACCGGGAATTTTCTCAGCAATTCCCAACTCTTCGTGCCTGGAGCACGTAGTGGAACGGCGCGTTGCCGGAAATTCCCTGGGTTTCGATCCGCAATGCGCGCGGAGTGATCAGGTCGACGGTCGATTGTCCAAAAGCGCCACCCGCGCACGTGTAATGGATCTCGGCGCGGCGCTGTTGATCGCGGACGATGTCGCGCGCGCAATTCGCACGCAGATGCTCGAACTGGGCCAGGACGACGGGGTCGGGAACGCAGACGCTGCGACGGAATTCGTTACCACGGCTGACTTCCCATAAGCCGCCGGTCGTCTGGCTGAAGATCGTCGGACGAACGGCAGCCGCCAGGCCGAGGAGCGCCAATGCTGCCCCCGCCACTCGGACTGTCGTTCTCAAAGGTCGCTTCATCGTGCACCATTTAGCACGAAACCATTAACAAGAGGGAGACGGTTCAATGGCTCAGGACACATCTTCCAACGTGATCGGGAAGCTCTGCGAGCAAAACGCGCAGTCCACCGTGATGAACCCGTCCGGCCCGACCATCGCTTCGCGCTCCTCTTCCGGGAAGCGCGCGATCACTGAACGCACATAGTCCGGATCGCACCGGCAGCCCTTTCGCAGGTGCACGGGCGTGTAGGTGCGGACCTCGGCCTCCTCGTGGAACAGCCGCCAGATGAGGTCGTCGAGAGGAAGATCGGGATCGACCAGTTCCCCTCCTTCACCGAACCGGCGAGAATCGCGACGTGCGGCCAGTCCGGATGGTCGAGCTGCGTGTGGATTCGCTCGCGCCCCTCCTCGCCTTCCGGCAGGTGCTGGAAGAGGATTCCACCGGCAATCCACTTCCCATCGTGCTTCTCGGCGTTGAGCCTCACCAGGCTCGGAATCTGCTCCGACTGGGCGAAGTAGCTCTGCGCCGCGTGAGCCAGGCTGTCGCCCTCGAGCGGCACGATACCCTGGTAACGCTCGTTGCTGAGCGGCTGGTCGAACGTGATTGCGAGATAGCCCTTCCCGAACAGGGCAAATAGCGACGGATTCGGGCCCGCGTCGGCAAGCCGCTCCGGGTCGTGTCGGACGTACCCGCGAAGCTCTCCACCGAGATAATCGCAGACCAGAAGGTCGATTGCGCCATTCTCCGTTTGCGCCTGGAGCGTCATCTGTCCCTGCGGATCCTTCAACAGGGTACCGAGCAGCGCGGTCAGCGTCAGCGCCTCGGCAAGCAGTCGCTCGACGACCGGCGGATAATTGTGGTTGGCCAGAATCTCATCGAGCACAGGCCCGATGCGCGCAGCGCGGCCACGGGCGTCACGCGCCGGGATCGTGACGCCGATCGCGACGTCAAGGGACAGTTTTTCTGCGGGCATGACGCCTAGATAGGAGCCGGTTGGCCGCCTTCCAACTGCTCAGGCAGCCGCGGCAGGAACCTCATATTGCGCTGCGGCCGCGGACAGGCCTTCGACGAATTCCTTGATATGGCCCTCGTCGATGACCAGCGGCGGAAGGACGCGCATGACATTGTCGCCGGCGGCGACCGTCAGCAGGCCCTGGCCGCGAAGCCAATTCACGAAGGCGCGGCTGTCCGTCTTCATCTTGATCCCGAGCATCAGGCCCTTGCCGCGGACGCTCTCGAAGATGTGATCGTGGTTGGGGATCATCTGCTCGAGCGCGGAGCGCAGGCGCTCGCCCATCTGGCGGACGTTCGCGAGGAATTCCTCGTTGGCGACCACGTCGAACACGGCCTGCCCCGCCGCCATCGCCAGCGGGTTACCGCCGTAGGTCGATCCGTGCGTACCGATGACCATGCCGCTGGCGGCCTTCTCGGTTGCGAGGCAGGCGCCGAGCGGGAAGCCGCCGCCAATGCCCTTGGCCGACGCCATGATGTCCGGCTCCACGCCATACTGCTCGTAGGCATAGAGCGTGCCGGTACGGGCGACGCCGCACTGCACCTCGTCGAACACCAGCATCAGGTCCTTCTCGTCGCAAACGGCGCGAAGGCCGGCAATGAACTCGTGGCTGGCCGGACGGATGCCCCCCTCGCCCTGGACCGGCTCAAGCAGGAAGCCCGCCGTATTCTCGTCGACCGCGGCCAGCGCTGCGTCGAGATTGTCGAACTCGACGACCTTAAAGCCCGGAAGCAGCGGCGCGAAACCGTCGCGAAGCTTCTCCTGATTGGTCGCGCTGATCGTCGCCATCGTCCGCCCATGGAAGGCGTTCGAGAAGGTGATCAGGTCGTGCTTGTGCGGATTGCCCTTGGCATGATGGTAGCGGCGCGCCGTCTTAATCGCGCACTCGACGGCTTCCGCGCCGGAGTTGGTGAAGAAGACAGTGTCGGCGAAGGTCAGGTCGACCAGCCGCTGCGCGAACGCCTCGCCTTGCGGGCTGCCGTACAGGTTCGACACGTGCATCAGCGTCGCGGCCTGCTTCTGGATCGCCTCGGTCAGGTGCGGATGACCGTGGCCGAGAAGGTTCACCGCGATGCCCGAGGCGAAGTCGAGATATTTCTCGCCATTCTCGCCGTAGAGATAGACGCCTTCGCCTCGAACCGGCCTCACCTCGCAACGAGGATAAACGGGCATGAGCGGAGTGATGGCCATCTCGGGCGGGTCCTTCTGTGGTCTGTGGGATACGGCTGATTACCGGCTCGGCGCTATAGCCAGACGGCCGACAAAGGAAAAGGCGCGCCGGGGACTGCCGGGCGCGCCTCTCGTTTGGACCTAGCGAAGACGCTTAGTCGTGGCGGTAACCACCGTCGTCTTCCCACCGGTCATTCCGACCGTCACGGTCGCGATCCGACCAGTTGTCACGCCGGTCATTCCGACCCCAACGATTGCCATCGCGAGCTTCGTACGCAACTCGCTGCTCAAGGCGGTTGATTCGATAGTTGATCGAATTCGCCTCGTTCGGGTTCAGGCCGTTGCGGGCCATGTATCGAAGCTGGCGCTCGATATCGCGCGACTCATTGCGAAGGCGATAGGCTTCGCGTTCGCTCAGGATATTGCGCTGGTCGAGACGGCTGATCTGCCGCTGAACCTGGTCGATATGCGCCTGCAGGCTGCGGACATGCCCGTAATTGTTGTAGCCATAGGCATTACCGTACGGCGCCTGCTGACCCGGATAGTATTGGCCCGGGTAGTTCTGAGCCGAAGCCGGCGCGGCGAATGCGAGAGCCGAGGCGGCTGCAGCAACCGTGAAAAGAACTTTACGCATTGTGGCTCTCCTACTGAGCGTTGAATGCGCATCTTCTGGGCCATTGCTGTTGCCCGCACCCTGAACGCGTCAGTTATCAGCCGTTCAATTTCGTAAACGAGGCCTAGGCGGTATTGTAAGGTCGAACTCCCTGCGTGGAGAACGGTCCTGGTCTCTCTCAGCCGCTCAATTCTCTCGCTTTCCATTATCAGCATGGCGGCGGGCAATGTGTCCGCAGCATCTACCGAGCTGATGGTCGCGGACTTCGATTCGGGCCACAAACCGAACAATCTCGGCGGTGAATTCGGCTGCTGGATCAAGGATCCTGGCGATCCCATGCAGGGCTGCATCGAATCATTCGATCGCGGCGCCAACGGGAACGCATTGCGGATCATCTACAGCGTGGATTCGGACAAGCCCGCCTTCGGTGGCTTGTGGATGCGGCTGCAGAATCTCGATGCGGCGAAGTTCGATACGCTGGCACTTCGAGTCAAAGGCGATGCCGGCATGGGTTACACCAAAGTCTTCAAGGTCGAACTCAAGGACGCCATGGACGTGGGCAGTCACTATTACGTGCGCGGCATCACCGATCAGTGGCAGGACATCACCATCCCCCTGAAAGATTTCGAAGGGATGGCAAACCCCAGGAAGCTCAAGGAACTTGTCCTCGTCATCGAGGATACGACCGCAACCGCGAAACGTGGCGTGATCTACCTCGATGACGTGCGGTTCACGAAGACCGGCTCGTAGGGCCTACTGCTTGATTTTCCAGCCGCGCTTCAGGAGCGAATAGCAGAGAGCCCAAAGCGCAACGTTCACCGCGAGAAGTGCTGTCGCTCCAATCACGATCGGCGAATCGCTGATCCCAAGAAACCCGTACCGGAATCCCGAGATCACGTAGAAGAACGGGTTGGCGTGGCTGATCGCCCGGAACGAGGGCGCGAGTTGCTCGACCGAATAGAAAGTGCCGGACAGCAACGACAATGGGGTCACCACGAAATTCGTCACCGCTGCCGCATGATCGAACTTGTCGGCCCACAGCGATGTGAGGAGGCCGAGGAAGCTGAGCAGCAGCGCGCCCATCAGGCCAAACCAGAAGGCCCACAGCGGATGCTCGACGCCAACGTGAACGCCGGGCCACAAAAGCATCGCCAGCCAGACCGCGCAGCCGACCAGGAAAGCCCTCGTCACCGCCGCTCCCACGAGTCCCGCAATCAGCTCGCCGGTCGATAGCGGCGGCATCAGATAGTCGACGATGTTCCCCTGCATCTTGCCGACCAGCAGCGAGAAGCTAGCATTGGCGAAGGCGTTCTGGATCATCGCCATGACGATCAGGCCCGGAGCGATGAAATCGGCGAAGTTGACTCCCATCACGGTACGTCCGCCGCGGCCCAATGCCACCGTGAAAATCGCCAGGTAAAGAAGCGTCGTGATGGCCGGCGCCCAGACCGTCTGCATCTGGACCTTGAAGAACCGGCGCACCTCCTTGATATAAAGGGTCTTGAGCCCGCCCCAGTTGACGCCGTGCAATATCGGCTCTCCTGGTGGCGTTTGAACCCAGATTGGAGATTGCTCGCTCGGAGTGGTCACGCGGGTGCGCCTATCGGTTGGCGCTTGTCGCGGCAAGCCGAGCGGCATTGGAGAAGCATTTAGATGTCGTGGACTGAAGAGCGGATTGAGCGCCTGAAGGCGATGTGGACGGAAGGCGCGACCGCCAGCCAGATCGCCGACGAGCTTGGGGGCGTCAGCCGCAACGCGGTCATCGGCAAGGCGCATCGCCTCGGCCTCGAAGCCCGTCCGTCGCCCGTGAAGCCGGGCGAAGAGAAAGAGCATCGCAGTCCCGCCGCCGCCGCGCCAACGCCGAAGCCCGCTCCGGCCGAGCGTCCCGCGCCTCGCCCGGCAGCGGCTGCCGCCGCGCCCGAGCAGGCAGCGCCCGCTCATCCGGCGCCGCAGCGCCAGCGCGCCCAGTCCGACAATATTCAGTACCGCTCGATCGGTCCGGGCGGCTTTATCCGCCAGGGCCCAGGCGACCAGCAGGCGCCGATTCCGCCCGCTCCACCGCGCCGGCTCGTTCCAGCCAAGCCGAGCCCCGAGGTCGCCGACAAGACGAGCCTGCTCGATCTCAACGACCGCATCTGCAAGTGGCCGATGGGTCACCCCGGCGAGCCCGACTTCCACTTCTGCGGCAACGCCTCGAACCCAGGCTTCCCGTATTGCGTCGAGCATTGCGGAGTGGCCTACCAGGCGCAGCTTCCGCGCCGCGACCGTCGCCCGCCGCCACCGCTTCCGTTCGGCGGCCCCCGCGTCCGCTAAAGCCTAGCGCGCGTCCGCGAGGGCGCGCTCTTGAGCTTTCAGGAAAGTTCGAAGCGCCGCGCGTGCTGCCGGCCATCCCTTGTCGTGCTCGAGAGGGATGTGGTTTTCGGAATCGATCATCACCAGCTCCGATTTCCGGATCTGCGCTGCCAGCGTCTCGGAGCAGCTTGGCGGGATGATCCGGTCCCCGCGGCTGTGCATGATCAAGGTCGGCGCCTCGATCTTCGCCAGTAGGGGTCGCAGGTCGATGGTCCTGAAGACGTCCTGCAATTGCTCGCTCAGCACGCTGATCGTTCCGAGGCGGTCCACGAACCAGTCCATCATCTCGTTGCTCGCGTCGGGCCAGTAGAGCGCGCCGAGCATACGAGCGAACGAAACCCGGTCGCTCGGCGCATAGCCGCGACCGAGATTGAGCAGGGTCTCACGCCGCTGGATCTCCTCGGGATCAGCCCGTACTCCGAAGCCTTCGGCATAGCCCCCGACCAGGACCATCCTCCGGACCCGCTCCGGAAAGCGCGCTGCGAATGCGATCGCGACGAGAACGCCATGGGACATCCCGAAGATGTCGAACGTCTCCAACTCCGCGTCGTCCACGACGGCGATGAAGTCCTCAAGTAGCGACTCGAAGTCCCAGCGCTGCGGATCCGGGTCCGACAGGCCGACGCCGCGCATATCCGACCGGATCAGGCGCCGCCCGCGCAACGCCTCTTCCATCCAGTGGCTCCAGGTCGGAGCAGCAAAGTCCTTCTCAACCTGATGAAACCAGACCGCGGGCATGGCCATGGGGAAGCCATCGCCCACGCTGGACCATGCGATCTTCGCGCCATCCGAGGAAGTGCAGACCTCATTCTGCTCCGCCGTCTTCGCCTCCGCGATCACGGCATCGCTCCCCTCGCCCTCGGACTTCAGGAACTGCCGAGCGTGCTTCACGAACTCGTGCCACCCTGGCTCCTTCTCCAGAAGGAGGTGATTCTCGCCGTCGATCGGGATGAAGGTCGCGCCCGGGATGTGCTGGGCCAAATATTCGCCTGCGGTGAACGGCACGACCTGGTCGTCCCGCGAATGGAAGATCAGGGTCGGGACCGTGACTTTCGGCAATAGGTCGCGGACGTCGATCAGCGACAGCGCACGCTGCAGCTTCACAGCATTCTCCGGCGAGCAGCTGACCCGCTGCATCTCGTTCCACCACTTGATCTGCTCCGGCGTACCTTCCGGAATGTAGAGGCTCGTGAAGACCTGACGGTAGGTCGGGTGGTCCGAGCCCCAGCCGACCTCCGTCAGCTTGAGTAGCGCCTCGCGCCGGGCGATCTCCCCGGGATCACCGCGCGCCGCCCACCCTGCCGAATAGCCGCCGAGAATCAGCAGCCGGCGCACCTTCTCCGGATGGCGGACCGCATAGGCGATCGCCACGGCGGCGCCCTGGCTGATGGCAAGCAGGTCGAAGCTTTCGAGGCCGGTCGTCTCGACCACGCATTCGAGGTCGTCGACGAAGGCGTCAAAAGAGATTTCCGGCGTATCCCAGTCGGACAGGCCGTTCGCGCGCTCATCGTAGCGGATCAAAGTATGGCCGCGCGTGAACTCGTGGAGCCAGTGCTTCCAGACCGGGCTCTTCCAATCATGCTCGAGGTGATTGAGCCAGTTGGCCGCTTTCACCAGCGGCGGCCCCTCGCCCATCACCGAATAGGCCAGGCGGGTGCCATCTTTGGCCATCGCATGACGGACGAGCTGCTTCGGAAGGCCAATGCGCTGGGCCTCGCCGCGCGACTTCGCGTCTTCCTCAAACTGGCGGCGCCAGGTCGCTGGAGGCACTCCGTATTCGCGCTTGAAGGCACGGGTGAACGCGGCTTCCGAATTGAAGCCGACTGAATAGGCCACGTTCGATGCGTTCTGCTTGCCGTCCCGAAGCATGTTCGCGGCCATGCGCATCCGCCACCGCGCGCAGTAACGCATTGGAGGCTCGCCGATCAGCTCGGCGAACTTCTCGCCCAGGACGGTTCGCGAAACGCCCGCCTCGCGCGCGAGGCTTTCGACATCAAGGTCCTCGGCGTAGCGGCTGTGGATAATCGACAGCGCCTTGGTCACTGCCGGGTCCGTCAGTCCGCGAAGCCAGCCGCTCGCGCCGAACGGCAGGTGATCGACATATTCCCGGACGGCCTGCGTCAGGAATAGCTCGGCAAGTTTCGCCACGACTTCCGAAGATGGTTTCTGCTCGGCCAGGAAGCGCATCGACGTGTCGAGCCATTCGGCCTCCCCCCAACGATCTTTAGGGTCAGGAGCGGTGGAAGAGCATCGAGAAGGGGATGGTCGCTGCTGTTCGCGGCCTCGAGGAAGCCGCACCACACTTCGGCCTTCGCACCGTCGGTCCCGGTCGAGACCCGGTGGACCCCATCGGCCGTAATCTTGCTAATTTCGTTCGCGTCCGTCGGGGGAAGGCCGGCCCTGCTCGCCAACCTATGAGGTTCATTTCGCGGAATGATGGCGACGGAGCCCGCTTCAAGTGTCACCGGAGCCATGCCCTCGACTTCGACGATCAGCTTGCCCGAGCGAACATAGTGATAGCTGATGAGCTTGTCGGGCACCGGGAAGAAGGGCTCGAAATGCCCGGGGGTGAACTCGGCGGCGACGCAAAAGTCTCCACTGAACTCCCCGTCGACGACCACGCCCCCTCTGAGGCGAAGCGAGCTCAGGATATCGTCCAGAACGTCCATCGATAGCTCCGCGGCGCATACGTATGCGGCGTTTCAGTCAAGTTATCCGGCAAGCCGGTCATGTTTGCAAACGAGTCGCAAGTGTAGAGACCGCATCATCGAGTTGAAAGCCCGTCCAGTTGGTTCGGAAAGCATTGCTTCCGAAGACGTGGCTTCTTGTACCTAGAAAAATCAAGGGGATCTGAAATGCCAAGTATTGAAAGGGATATACGTGCGCGAAGAGCAGTGGTGCTCTTCTTCGCCGTTGTTTCCGGGGTCTCTGCAGTTGCGACTGCGGTGATGCCCGCGATTGTACACGCTTAAGTCAAACCAAGGGAATATCATGTATCACGACTTCAACTATGAAGCGACGCTCTCATCGTCGCTTAGGGCCCAGTGGCAGCTCGACGACGTCCTTCGGGAAGACCAGGAGCTGGATTTCAGCCGTAACTTCATGCCGGAGAGCCTGGCTCGCACCGGCGCGATCAGCAGCCTGAATGCTTTCGAGCAAAAGGTCCTGAACCAGATCTCGGCCCACCAGTATCTGACGATCTTCGGGGTGGTCGAGGAATTCATCCTTCCGTTCCTGCTCGATCATGCTCGTCCGCACTTGCTCAACGACGACTGGCGCGTCCGCGCGATCCTCAACTTCGCGAGCGAGGAAGCGAAGCACATCCACCTGTTCAAGCGCTATCATGCGGCGTTCGCACGGGGCTTCCCGGTCGAATGCGAAATGATCGGTCCGTCCGAGGCGATCGGCGCGGAAGTGCTCCGCCACGACCCGCTCGCGGTCGGTCTCGTCATTCTGATGATCGAGTGGATGACCCAGCAGCACTACCTGGGCAGCATCAAGGACGATGGCGACATCGACCCGCTGTTCAAGAGCCTGATGAAGAATCACTGGGTCGAAGAAGCCCAGCACGCGAAGCTCGACACCCTGATCGTCGACGCTCTTGCGGAAGGCCGTACCGAGGAGGAGATCGACGCCGCAATCGACGAGTTCTTCGAGATCGGGGGTTCCTCGACAACGGACTGAAAGCCCAGGCCGCCTACAATCTAGACGCGCTCGAGAAGGTGATCGGCCGCAAGCTCGAGGACCGCGCGGAGATTGAGGAGCAGCAGCACCAGGCCGCACGCTGGACCTACATCGGTTCCGGCATGGTCCACGAGCGCTTCAAGGCGACGCTTCTGAACATCTCGGCGAACGCCGCGGCCCGCATGGCGGAAGCCGCTCCCGTCTTCGCCTGAACCCGATGAACCCAAAGGAGAATGTGAATGTTGGACACCGTAAAGAATGCGCCCGTGAACGGGCTCGACCTCGAAGCCCTCGGCGAAGTCGTCGAAGCGATCGAGAAGGACTCGTCAAAGGGCATCGTCGGCTTTGACGTCGTCACCCGCTGGAAAGGCCAGACGCGCAGCGAGACGACCGTGACCGGCTTCGACATCGGCGGCGAGCGCGTCGAGCGCAGCCACAAGATCGTTGCCGACGAGCCGTACGAGCTGCTCGGCGCCGACACCGCCCCGAACCCGCAGGAACTGCTGATGGCGGCGTTCAATGCCTGCATCACCGTTGGTTACGTCGCCGGTGCGTCGCTCAAGGGAATCACGCTGGAATCGCTCGAGATCCGCACCAAGGGTCAACTCGACCTGCGCGGCTTCCTCGGCCTCAGCGACGCGGTGCCCCCGGGCTACGAGCACGTCGACTACGAAGTCGTCATCAAGGGTGACGGATCGGCCGCGGATTTCGAGGAGATCCACCAGACGGTCATGAAGACGTCGCCCAACTACTTCAACATGAGCCGTCCGATCAAATTGAACGGAACGCTCAGCGTCGGCTGACGCACGATACGGCGCCGCGTCTCCGGGCGCGGCGCCACTCAATAAGGGGTGTGAGAATGTCAGACCTGGTTATCGATAAGATCAATCCGAACAAGGCCCTTTGGGAAAAGGGCGACTTCACCCGCATCGCCGACACGATGCGGCAGAGCGGCGAGGAGCTCGTGAGCACGCTCGGCATCACGCCGAGCATGAACGTGCTGGACCTCGGCTGCGGCGACGGAACGACCGCCCTTCCGGCCGCGAAGCTCGGCGCAACCGTCACCGGCGTCGACATTGCGGCCAACCTCGTTGCTGCAGGCAATAAGCGCGCTGCCTCGGCCGGCCTCACCAACCTTCACTTCCGCGAAGGCGATGCGTCGAACCTCGAGGGCATCGATTCCGACAAGTACGACCTGGTCGTCAGCATCTTCGGTGCGATGTTCGCCCCTCGGCCGTTCGACGTGGCCAAGGAGATGGTCCGCGTCACCAAGCCCGGCGGCCGCATCGTCATGGGCAACTGGATCCCCGGCGACCCGACGCTCGTCGCTCAGATCCTGAAGATCAGCGCCGCCTACACTCCACCCCCGCCCGAGGGCTTCGTTTCGCCGATGACCTGGGGCGACGAAAACCAGGTCCGCGAGCGCTTTGAGACCGCAGGAATCAAGCCGGAGAACGTCGGTTTCGAGCGGGTGACATGGCTCTTCCGTCTGCCGGGACCGCCGCGCGAGCTGCTGGCGACCTTCCGCGACTATTACGGTCCGACCATGAACGCCTTCGAAGCGGCCTCGAAGGCTGGCCGAGCCGATCAGCTGGAGGCCGAGCTCATGGCCCTGTTCGAGTCCCAGAACCGCGGCGGCGACAGCACGGAAGTGCCCGCCACCTTCCTCAAAGTCACAGCAAAGAAAGGCTGAGCGCTCGCGCCCGGGAAACTCCATGCTCCACGCACTCATCGAACGCACGAACCGCCAGTTCCTCGATCGGCCCAACCGACGCCACGAGCGGCATCGTATTTCACCGCGCCCGCGCACTTCGCCGTCGCTGCCGCATTCCTCGGCCGCGAGCCGGTTCGCGGAGACCTGCGCCGGGATCGGCGGAACAACGATGCTTCACGACCTGATGCCGGACATCGTCACCGTTACCTTCGGCGCCAGGACCAAGGAGATCCACGCCCGGCTCAAATCGCGCGGGTGGAAATCCGTCGGTCTCGGTGATTGGCAGGGCGAGCGCGTGCTGGGCGTCTCATTCGGCGGTGATCGCCGGGCGAACTGCACCGCCGACGATCTGGTCGAAGCGTTGATTACCGTGGTCGGCGAGATGGAGATCGCCGAGACCCGGATCTGGTAACTCCCCGCGTCGGCTCTCCCCTCGACACCCCCCGCCGACGCAAAAAGGAAGGCCCCGGAGCGCGATCACGCTCCGGGGCCTTTTCTTTTCGCTAAGCCAATGCCTTACGCGTGCTCAGCCTCGGCATCCACTGTCTGCTTCGAAGCAGGCTTCTCACCGCCCTCGATTGCAGACTGCTTGCCCTCGGCACCGCCGATGTCGATCTTCCGCGGCTTCATCGCCTCGGGGATCTCACGCACCAGCTCGATTGCTAGCAGGCCGTCCTTCAGGTCCGCACCGCGCACCTGGATATGGTCGGCGAGCGCGAAACGCCGCTCGAACGAGCGCGTCGCAATCCCGCGATACACATAGTCCTGGCCGCGGTTCTCCGACTCCTCGCTCTTCTTGCCGCTGACGAGCAGCACGTTCTGCTGGGCAGTGATGTCGATCTCTTCGGGCTTGAAGCCAGCGACGGCCAGCTCGATGCGATACTCGTTGTCGCCAAGCTTGATCAGGTCGAACGGGGGATAGTTCTCCTGGGTCTGGCTGGCGCTGCTGTTCTCGAGCATGTCAAACAGCCGGTCGAAGCCGACGGTGGAACGCCGGAACGGCGCAAAGTCGAAAGCACTACGCATGTCTTGTCCTCCAATTTGAGCAACAAGGCGGGCTTGGGCATGAGGCCTCGGCCCCGTCACCGGACCCGTGTGGCGCCCGGCACAGTGGATTTGGAAACGCCCTTTCCAATTTCAAGCCTGTGGAAAACACCTAGTCGCAAGCTTGGCACGGCTTGAATCCGCGCCCTATAGCTGTTCCCACATCATGGCAGACCTGTTCGCTTCCCCCGCCGCTGCGCCCTCACCTGAAAGCTACGACGCTTCCTCGATCGAGGTCCTTGAGGGCCTGGAGCCCGTCCGCCGCCGCCCCGGCATGTACATCGGCGGCACCGACGCCCGGGCGCTCCACCACCTCGCCGCCGAGGTCATCGACAATGCGATGGACGAGGCGGTCGCCGGTCACGCCAGCCGCATCGAGGTCACGCTCGAGCCGGGCAACCGCCTGACCGTCTTCGACAACGGCCGCGGCATTCCCGTCGACCCGCACCCGAAGTATCCGGGCAAGTCCGCGCTCGAGGTCATCATGACCACCCTCCACTCGGGCGGTAAGTTCGAGGGCAAGGCGTACAGCACCTCCGGCGGCCTCCACGGCGTCGGCGTCAGCGTCGTCAACGCGCTCTCGACCGAGACGATCATCGAGGTTGCCCGAGACAAGAAACTCTACCGCCAGGCCTTCTCCAGGGGCGTCGCCACCTCCCCGCTCGCAGAGGTCGGCGCTGCCCCAACAGGCGCGGCACCACCGTCACCTTCACCCCCGACCCGGAGATCTTCGGCGCCGAGTCCAACTTCGACCCCGGCCGCCTCCTCCGCCTCGTCCGCTCCAAGGCCTATCTCTTCGCGGGCGTCGAGATCCGCTGGCGCTGCGACCCGTCGCTCGCCTCCGCCGACGTCCCCGAAAGCGCTACCTTCCAGTTCCCCGGCGGCCTCGCCGACAGTCTCGCGCAGCAGATCGGCGACCGCCCCGCCGTCACCAACCAGCCCTTCGTCGGCAAGCAGGACTTCCCCGCAGCCGACGGCGCGTCGCAGGGCAGCGCCGAATGGGCGGTCGCCTGGCCGCTCTATTCGGACGGCTCCGAAAGCTATTACTGCAACACCATCCCCACGCCCGACGGCGGCACGCACGAAGCGGGCCTTCGCGCCGCTTTGACTAAGGGCCTGCGCGCCTTCGGAGAGCTGGTCGGCAACAAGAAGGCGAAGGAGATTACAGCCGACGACGTCTTCAACGGCGTCGAGCTGATGCTGTCGGTGTTCATCCGCAACCCGCACTTCCAGAGCCAGACCAAGGACCGCCTCACCAGCCTCGAGGCCGCGCGTTTCGTCGAGAATGCGGTCCGCGACCATTTCGACCATTACCTCGCCGACAATATGGACCGCGGCCGCGCTCTTCTCGGCTCGATCCTCGAGCGGATGGAGGAGCGCCTCCGCCGCCGCGCAGAGCGCGAGGTCAAACGCAAGACCGCGACCAGCGCCCGCAAGCTCCGCCTCCCCGGCAAGCTCACCGACTGCTCGTCCGACGATCCCGAAGGCACCGAATTGTTTATCGTCGAAGGCGACAGCGCCGGCGGCTCGGCTAAGCAGGCGCGCGACCGCAAGACGCAGGCGATCCTCCCCATCCGCGGCAAGATCCTCAACGTCGCCAGCGCTACCGCCGACAAGATCCGCGCCAATACGGAAATCGCCGACCTCAACCTCGCTCTGGGCTGCGGCAACCGCGACAAGTTCGACGAGGATTCGCTGCGCTACGAAAAGATCATCATCATGACCGACGCGGACGTAGACGGCGCCCACATCGCGACCTTGCTGATGACCTTCTTCTTCCAGGAAATGCCGGAGCTGGTCCGCCGCGGCCACCTCTTTCTCGCCCAGCCGCCGCTCTACCGCCTGACCGCCGGAGCGAAGACGCTTTACGCCCGCGACGACGCCCACCGCGCCGAGCTCGAAGCGACCGAGTTCAAGGGCAAGAAGGTCGAGGTCAGCCGCTTCAAGGGCCTCGGCGAGATGAACCCGAACCAGCTCAAGGAAACCACCATGGACCCGAAGACGCGGTCCATGCTGAAGGTGACGCTCCCGTCAGCCTATGAGGATCGGCAGCCGGTCAAGGACCTGGTCGAACGCCTGATGGGCAAGGACCCGGCGGAACGCTTCAAGTTCATCCAGTCGCGAGCGAGCGCGGTGGATGAAGAGGAGATTGATGCTTAGCTAATACAGCTAGCGTCAGCGAAGAAATTCATAATTGCCAAGCGTATTTTAATTGGCGTGTTCTTCTTGGCTGCAATTGCAGTTGCATACCTCCTTGTGATGACAGGAACGGGCGGCACTGCTGCACGTTTTGCCGGCACAAAAAGGATGGAGATTGGAATGCGTTTCGGAGCACTCGTTTTGGCAGGCGCTTTGCCTTTTGCGCTTGCCGCCTGCGGTCAGAGCGAGACAGCGACCACAGCCGAAGCGAACGACGCAACGGCGGCAAATGAAGTCGCTTCCGCCAACGACAGCGCTCCCGTCGCCGCGTCCGGCGCCCAGGGTTTCGTCAACACAGTCGCCGCCAGCGACCGGTTCGAAATCGAGACGTCGAAGCTCGTCCCCAGCTCGGCAGCTTCGGCGCAGGTGATGGATTTCGCCAAGCAGCTGATCGCGGCTCACACCGCCTCGACTGCCAAGCTGAAAGCCATTGTCGCGAAGGACCCGTCCGGCATCGTCATCGACGATCAGCTGAGCACCGCCCAGCAGGCCACCCTCGAGGACATGAAATCGAAGAAGGGCTATATCTTCGACGCGGCCTATCTGGCGGCGCTGGCGCACGGCCACGACCAGACCCTGACCAAGCTTAAGAATTACGCGGCGTCAGGCGACAATCCCGCGCTCAAGGAGTTCGCCGCAGGGCTAATCCCGACCGTTTCCGAGCACCTTGAGAAGGCTAGGACCCTGACCGGAAAGATCGGCCCTCACGCCCAATGACGGTCGCCGACCTGCGCGACTACGGAAAGTTCAATTTCGCGATCAAAGACGCATATCGCGGATCGTTGCGGATCGGGTCCATGAACGGGTCCTTGCGCAAGCCCGTCAGCCCGGGATCTCGTACACGCAGCGCCTCGTCGAGAGCCGCGAAAGCCTCTGACATTTCTCCGCGCTGCGCATGAACTTCCGCGATCTGATAGATCGCCGACAAGCCGTAGAGCCGCCTCGCTTTTTCCAAGAGCATCGTCGAGGCCGCATGATCGCCACCCCGCTCCGCGGCGATTGCCCTGCTGGCCAGTCCGTAGAGATCGTCGGGCGGCAATCGGGAATAGGCCGCCTCGGCCTCGTCGAGCCTGCCGAGAAGCAAAAGCGAGTCGCCCATGACGGAGATGGTCGGCTCTCGATCGGGAACCAACTTCAAAGCAATCTGCGCCGCTTTGAGGGCATCGTTGTAGCGATGAGCGTAGAACAGCATCCGCGCCTTGGTGCCATGAGCTCGCGGATTGAGCGGATCGAGAGCGATGAACCTGTCGGCGAGGTCTCGCGCTTCCGCGCTAAATCCGAGAGCCCCGAGGAAGAACACATAATTCGCCAAGGACTCCCCATCAGCGCCGGGGAGAGAATTGGCTCTTCGGAATTCCGCCAGCGCTCCTCGAAAATCGAGGCGATACCAGCGTACGAAGGCCAACGCCGAATGCCCGTTCGTAAGGTTCGGAGCGAGCTGGATTGCCCGCCTCGCGAACGCCTCGGCGTCGGCGAATCCCTTATCCCAGTCGGCAAAATTTGATTCGGAGCCGGTAAGCTCCGTGAGCACCACGGCCTTTCGGGCGTAGGCCTTTGCGTAGTTCGGATCGTTTTGGATAGCGGCGTCATAGAGTGTGATTGCCCGGCGGAACGTTCCCACATTGGGGCTGGATTGGAGGACCGCCTCAGCCTGGAGGAACAGGTCGTGCGCCTTCTGGTTGGCGCTTCCACCGACGGAAAGTTCACCGACACCGTCCTCCGCGAGCGTCAGACTAAGCGCTTGCGCGACCTGATTGGCGATTTCGGTCTGGATCCGGAGCGTGTCCCCGATCGGCCTGTCATAGACCTGCGACCAGCGTTCGCTGCCGTCTCCCCCGTCGACGAGCTGAGCGGTGATACGGATCATCTCGGACGACCGTCTCACGCTTCCAGTGACAATGTCCCCCACTCCCAGCGTGCTCGCAGCGGCCCTAGCGTCGACATCGCGAACCAGCTCCGAAGAGGTGCGTGCGATCACCTTGAGCCCGGGAATGCGGGACAGGGCGCTGCGAAGCTCTTCCGCAATGCCGTCCGAAAAATAGGCTTGGTCCGGATCGCCGCTGAGATTGGCAAACGGGAGCACGGCAATGCTGTTGGATTCGCCGGCGCTTCGCCTGCCAAACACGAACCAGGTTCCGGATGCTAACGCTAGGGTCGCCGCTGCGCCGCCAACCACGAGAGCGCGCCTGCCGACAACCGGCCGGTGCGTAGACGCTGGCCCTCGAGGCCGCTCACCGGCAATAATCCCGCGCGTAGCCGCAAGCACTGCTTGGTACCGCCGGTCGGCCGGGTCGCCTTTCCAGCCCTTGATCTTAATGGCCTGGACTTCACCGAACCCGAGCGGCGGGGCGACGTCGTCGATACAGACGGGGAGATAGGTGCCCCGCCGCCTCGCCCGCTCCGCTTCGTCGCGGACGAATTCGCCTTCCGGGCCGACCGACCGCCTGCTCCACGCAACGATGACGCACTTCGCGGCTTCCAGCTGCTCCTGGATTTCCTGCCGCCAGCTGCTACCACCGCCGATGTCGGCGTCCCACCAGACGCTCAGACCTTCGCTTTCAAGTGATTTGACGAGCGGCGCCAGCCGAGCGCGGTCCTCGGCCTTATAGGATACGAAAATGTCCGCATCTGACCCGGGCACCGCATCCCCCGCGCAACGTCGGCCTTACGAGTTTACGGCAGGACTGCGGTTTAACAAGCGGCTGACAATCAGCCTGCTTGCGAGGAGTCGCCGCTGAGATAGTTCGGTCGCATGACCTTCGCGCCTTTCGGCAAGGGAGCCGCGGCGACCTGGAGAAGCTTGAGGTCGAACTTTTCGGCGAACTGCACACCGAACTGCGTACCCTTCGCCCACACGATCTTTCCGGCGATTACGCCGCCGGCGCCGAAATCGAGCCCGATGTCCGTACCGACCTCGACCTCGTCGCGGCACTCGACCAGGGCGCCTCCGCTGGAGATGTTTCGCAGTCGCGCGCCCTTCACTCGACCATGATAGTGAAGCAATGCCGCGCGAATGATGCGGATGCGCGGTTCGCGCTGGATCAGATGGGCATCCGGTCGGGTAGCAGCGCCTTTCGCCGCAAGCTCCGCAGCCTCTTCAGCCGGCATCGGCTTGCCGAAATAATAGCCCTGGATGAGCGAGCAGCCGAGATTGCGGATCAGCATCAACTCTTCCTGCGTCTCGACGCCTTCGGCCGTCGTCTCCATTTGCAGGTCGGCCGCGAGGCCCACCATCGCTTTGATCAGCGCCGCGTTCCGGCTTTCGGGCCCGAGGCACCGCGAACGAAGGACTGGTCGATCTTGATCTTGTCGAACGGAACCCGAAGCAAATAGCTGAGCGACGAATAGCCCGTGCCGAAGTCGTCCAGCGCGAGCTTCACGCCGATCTTCTTCAGATTGTGGATCATCTCATGGACGTGCTCGTCGTTGCTTAGGAACACGCCTTCGGTGATCTCGAGCTCCAGCCGTTTCGCGGCCAACCCGGTCTCGTTGAGCACCGCCCGCACAGTCGAGGGAAGCGACGGCAGCTTGAATTGGACGGGGACATGTTCACCGCGACCGAAACCTGTGGCGGCCAGTTCGTAGCCTCAGCGCAGGCGGTCCGAAGCACCCATTCGCCGATCTCGTTGATGAGCCCGATTTCCTCAGCAAGCGGGATGAACAGCGCCGGACTAACCGCTCCATGCTCGGGGTGGTCCCAGCGGATCAGGGCCTCGAACCCGGTCACCTTCTCGCTCGATGCATCGACGCTGGGCTGGAAGACGACCCTCAGTTGGCCTTTCTCGAGTGCGACGCGCAGGTCGGATTCCATCCGCTGCCGCTCGCGGGCCGTTTCGTGCATCTCCGGCGCGAAGAAGCGGAAACATCCCTTGCCCGCGGCCTTGGCTGCGTACAGTGCAAGGTCGGCGTCGCGCATCAAATCGTCGGACGTGCGGTCGTCATAGTCGGATGTGACGATCCCGACCGACGCGCCGATCGAAACCGCGGTCCCGTTGATCGTATACGGGCGCGAGAGGCTGTCGATGATCCCCTGGGCGAGCCGCGACAGGTCTTCCTTGGACGACGTGGATGGAAGCACCACCTCGAACTCGTCGCCGCCGAGTCGGCCGACCTGCCCAAACTTGCCGATGACGTCGCGAAGCCGGAGCGACACAAGCCGGAGCAGGGTGTCGCCCGCAGGATGGCCCAGCGTATCGTTCACCGCCTTGAACCGGTCGAGGTCGAGCAGGAAGACGGAGCAACGGTGCTTGCGGCGGGCCGCTCCGACCAGCGCATCGTCCAGCGCCCGGCGCAGCGCTTCACGGTTCGCGAGTCCAGTCAGCGAATCCTGCCGGGCGAGCCGATCGAGCTCGACTTCCGATTGCCGAACCTTGGTCAGGTCGGATGCAAAGCCGCGGTAGCCGAAGAAGCGTCCGACCTCGTCGTGGACGGGTCGGCCGGAAATCGACCACCAAATCTCATTCTTCGTTTTCGCCCGGACGATGAGGTCCTGGAACGCCACGTGTGACAGGAGGTAGAAGCCGAGGCTCCTTTCGGAGGTCGCGCTTCCGTCCGCGGTTTCCGTCGAGATCAGATCTGTGAAAGGCCGATCGATCAGCTCGGCGGGCTCCCGGCCGAGAGCAGTGGCAACGCTGTCGCTGATGTAGGACAGAGTACCCTCGCGGCCGGTCTCCCAGAACCAGCCTTTCTCGCTACTTTCGAATTCCTGGATCAGCCCTTCTGCCCGTGAGTTCGACGGACGCGACTCTTCATGCGAAGAGCTGCTCCCCGTCCTCAACAGGTTTCTAATGCTCGCCACTCATTACTCCAGTCGCGCTGAAGCCTAGAAGATTGTGGTTTAAATTGAGTTAGTTTCCATCCGGTAACGGAGTGAATTTGTGCCATCGATCGATGCTACCGGCCATCGACCTGTTTCTCGCGGCTCGCTCGCGATCGCCGCCTTTTCGACAATCGTCGAATGGTATGATTTTACGCTCTACCTCTATTTCGCGACCGTTTTGGCGCGCGTCTTTTTCGGGCCGGGCGAGGCATCGCTGCTGGTCGCGCTAGGCGGGTTCGCGATCGCCTATCTGATGCGGCCGCTCGGCGCGGTCTTCTTCGGCCATATCGGCGACCGCCGGGGCCGGCGGCACATGCTCCTGCTGTCGGTCACGCTCATGACGGCGGCCATGCTCGCGACCGCTTTACTTCCAACTTACGCCCAGATCGGTCCTGCCGCGGGGTTGCTCCTGATCCTCCTCCGCTGCGTGATGGGGTTCTCGGTCGGCGGAGAATATACCGGCGTCGTCGCCTATCTGCTGGAAGGCGCTGCACCGCACCGGCGGGGCCTCATAGCCTCCTCCGCCTCGGCGGCAAGCGAGGTCGGCGCGTTGCTTGCCGTCGGCGTATCGGCGCTAACCGTCGCGTCGATGAGCGAAGCGGACCTCGCGAGTTGGGGCTGGCGGATTCCCTTCTTCGTGGGCGCGGCGCTCGCAGGAACCGTGTGGATCGCCCGATCGACCATGGAGGAGTCACCGGAGTTCCATCGGCAGGTCAGGGAGCGGACCATCCCCGAAAGCCCCCTGCGCCACAGCTTCGGCAATCATCGCGGAGCGATCGGCCGCGCCTTCGCAATCTCGGCGCTCGGGTCAATCACTTATTACGTCGGCATCACCTATGTGCCGGCCTTCATGACTTCAGCGGGCGCGCTCAGCGAAAAAGTGTCGCTTTGGCTGTCTACGATCGCGGCTGTGATGGTGATTCTCGTCACGCCGCTCGTCGGGATCCTGTCCGACCGCATCGGCCGAAAACCGGTTCTCATCTCGCTCGCAGTTGGAAGCGCTCTTCTTCCCGCGACCATGTTCGCGCTGATGGCGAGTGGGTCCCATCTTCAGGCCCTGGCAGGTGCCCTGGTGCTCGCCTCGCTCGCCGGAGGCGTCAGCGCTGTTGGCGCGGTGGCCACCGCCGAGCAATTCCCCGGCGAGGCCCGAGTTACCGGCCTTGCTCTCGGCGCGACGATGGCGACCGCGATTTTCGGCGGCCTGACGCCCTATGCCGCACAATTGCTGGTCGAGCGGACAGGCTGGGAGATGGCGCCGGGAGCAATGATCGCCCTCGTGAGTCTGTGTGTTTTGCCCATCTTCCTGATCATGAAGGAAACCGCTCCCCCGGTAGGACAGCGATGAACACGGCCTTCCTCTTCGACCTCGACGGGACGCTCGTCGACAGCGTCTACAACCATGTCCGCGCCTGGCATTTGGCACTGCGCGAGGAAGGCATCGAGCTGTCCGTCTGGCGAATCCACAGGAAAATCGGGATGAGCGGCGGTCTGTTCACGCACCAGCTCCTCCGTGAGGTCGGCCGGGAGATCGACAAGGAAACGATCGATCGCCTGCGCAAGCGCCACGCGGAGAAGTTCGTCGAGTTGTCCGAGGATGTCGCCCCGCTTCCCGGCGCGGTGAAGCTTCTGAAGGAGCTGACGCGCCTCGAACTGCCGTGGGCCATCGCGACCAGCGGGCGGATGGAGACCGCGCGGTCCAACCTCGAAAGCGTCGGCGTGGACCCCGACAAGGCGGTCGTCGTCACCCGCGACCAGGTAAAATACGCCAAGCCGGACCCCGACCTTTTCGTCGAAGCCGCAAGGCGGCTCGGGACGACGACCACCGGCTCATACGTTATCGGAGACAGCATCTGGGACATGATTGCCGCTGCCCGTTGCGGGGCGCTTGGCATCGGACTGCTGTCAGGCGGCTACGGCCGCGACGAGCTGGAGCGGTCGGGCGCCATCAGGGTCTACGACGACCCTGCCGACTTGCTCGTGCATCTGGATGAGATCGCGCCAAGGACGCGCGACTAATCGATCCGGCCGCGGCCGAGCCCAATGTAAGAGAGGCCCGCTTCTTCCGCGTCGGCACGGTTGTAGACGTTGCGCAGATCCACGATGAGCTTGCCCCGCATCGATTTGGCGAAGCGATCCAGATCAAGGCCGCGGAACTCGTCCCACTCGGTCACGACAACGAGGGCATCGGCATCCTTCGCTGCCCCGTAGGCGTCCTTCGCGAATTCTGCGCCCGGCAAAAGTTTGCGGGCATTTCCGGCAGCAACCGGATCATAAGCTGAAATACTTGCGCCCATTTCGAGGAGTTTGGTCACCAGCGGGATCGAGGGCGCATCCCTCATGTCGTCGGTGTTCTGCTTGAATGCCAGCCCGAGGATGGCGATGCGCTTGCCCTTGGCGCTGCCACCGAGGGCCTTGGCAACCCGGTCGGCCATGCTCGCCTTGCGATCGTCATTCACCTCGACGACCGTCTTCACAATGCGCTGCTCGACACCCGCATCTGCCGCCGTCTGTAGCAGCGCCAGCGTATCCTTGGGAAAGCAGCTTCCACCGTAGCCAGGCCCGGGGTGCAGGAACTTTGGTCCGATGCGGTTGTCGAGGCCAATGCCGCGCGCGACATCGTGCACGTCTGCATCCACCGCTTCGCAGAGATTGGCCATCTCGTTGATGAAGCTGATCTTCATCGCGAGGAAGGCGTTCGCCGCATATTTGATCAGCTCGGAAGTACGGCGGCCGGTGAACAGCAAAGGCGCCTGGTTCAGGAACAACGGACGATAGATTTCGCGGAGCACTTCGCGGGCCCTCTCGTCCTCTGCACCGACGACAATGCGGTCCGGAATCTTGAAGTCGCGGATCGCGGCTCCTTCGCGCAGGAACTCGGGGTTCGACGCAACCGTCGTGCCGGCGGGCGCGCCTTCCTCGGCCAGGAGCTCGGTAATGCGGTCGCCGGTGCCAACCGGAACGGTCGACTTGGTGACGACGACGACCGGACCCTTCAGGACTTTGGCAAGCTCCCGGACCGCCTCGAAAACGTAAGTCAGGTCGGCGTGGCCGTCGCCGCGGCGCGCCGGAGTTCCGACAGCGATGAAGACCGCCTCGGCTCCTTGGACGCCTTCAGCAAGATCGGTCGTAAAGTTGAGCCGCCCGCGCTCGACATTGGCCTTCACCAGGGACTCGAGGCCCGGCTCCCATATCGGCATGATGCCATTCTTCAGCGCCTCGATCTTCTTCGAATCCTTGTCGATGCAGGTCACTTCGTGGCCAAAATCGGCAAGGCAGGCGCCGGATACGAGCCCAACATAGCCGGTGCCAATCATCGCAATGCGCATTCTTCACTCCTGGGGAGGGGCTGAGCGGGCGCGTCTTAGACGGCAGTTCCGCCCATTGCCAGCGAGCGGTTCGACGGCTCCACTTATGGGACGGTCAGTCGTTTTTGTGAGCATCGCCACAGCCGCGAGCGTATTGAAGCGCTATGAAACTCGATCTCGACCGCGCCGTCCTCCTCCCCATCGACATGCAGCAGGCTTTCGACGGTCCGTCATGGCCGCGCCGCTGGAACAACAAGGTGGATGAGAATGGACTGGCCCTACTCGCCGCGTGGCGCGCCGCCGGACGGCCGATCATCCACGTGCGGCATGATTCCGTTCAGCCGGGCTCGTCGCTCGCTCCTGGCGCTCCCGGAAATGCCTTCCGCCCCGGGTTCGAACCGCAAAAAGGCGAGCAGCTGGTCACCAAGAGCGTGAACTCTGCCTTCATCGGAACCGACCTCGACCTCAGGCTGAAGCGGCTTGGCGCGAAGCATGTCGTCACGTTCGGGATTTCGACCGACATGTGCGTGTCGACCACCGTTCGAACGGGCGCGAACATGGGCTGGGACATGATCCTGGTGCCCGATGCCAGCGATTGCTTCGACCTGCCGGACGGCCACGGCGGCACGATCGCGGCTGAAGATGTCCAGCGTGCGCACGTGGCGACTTTGGGCTTCGAGTTTGCGCGTTTGATGCCGACGGCCGAGCTGACGGGTCTGCGCGTCGCTGCCTAGATTGCCGAGAAACGTGTCGTAGGACATTCTCGCTGCATGGCAGTGCATCCTCTCGACGCAATGCAGTCCGCGCCGGATCACCACGACGTCCTCTACGAAAACGAAAAAGTCAGGATCCTGGACACACGCCTGGCTGCCGACGATCGTACGCCCGTCCACGCGCATGAGTGGCCGGCCGCGCTGTACGTGTTGAGCTGGAGCGATTTCATCCGGCGAGACGATCAGGGCAACATTCTTGCCGACAGCCGCGGCAAGCCGGCGCCTGCCGCCGGAGAGGCTCTATGGATCGAGCCCTTGCCTCCGCACTATGTGGAAAACGTCGGGTCTTCGGACCTGCACATCATCGCCGTCGAGGTAAAATCATCTTAAGCCTCGATTCAGCCGCACTTTTTCACTAAGGGCGCTCCCTTCCCGATGGAAACGACAACTCTGCCTCGACCCCCGCGCGTGGGCCTGGTGTCGCTTGGCTGTCCCAAGGCTTTGGTCGACAGCGAGCGGATCATCACCAAGCTACGCGCTGACGGATACCAGATGTCGCCCGATTATGCGGGCGCGGACGTCGTGCTCGTGAACACCTGCGGCTTCCTCGATTCCGCAAAGGAAGAGAGTTTGGAAGCGATCGGTGAGGCCATCGCCGAGAACGGCCGCGTCGTCGTCACGGGTTGCATGGGCAATGAGGCGGATGTCATCCGCAAGCGCTTCCCGGATGTGCTCGCGATCACCGGGCCGCAGCAGTACGAGGAAGTGGTTTCGGCGGTTCATGAAGCAGCGCCCCCTGCCCCTTCGCCCTATCTAGACCTAGTCCCGGAAGCGGGCTGAAGCTGACACCGCGCCACTACAGCTACTTGAAGATTTCAGAGGGCTGCAATCACCGCTGCAGCTTCTGCATCATCCCGAGCATCCGCGGCGACCTCGTCAGCCGTCGCCCCGACGCGATCCTCCGCGAGGCGGAAAAGCTGATCGAGGCGGGCACGAAGGAGCTGCTCGTCATCAGCCAGGACACGTCGGCCTATGGCGTCGACATCCGCCACCAGCCGCGCATGTGGAAAGGCGAGGAAGTCCGCGCTCACATGACCGACCTGTCGCGTGAGCTTGGCAAGCTCGGCGCGTGGGTGCGGCTGCACTACGTCTATCCCTATCCGCACGTCGACCAGGTCATCCCGCTAATGGCTGAGGGACTGGTCCTCCCCTACCTCGACATCCCATTCCAGCACGCGAGCCCGAAGGTGCTTCGCTCGATGAAGCGGCCTGCGAATGAAGCGAAGGTGCTCGAACGGCTGAGGAGCTGGCGCTTGATAGTGCCCGACATGGCGGTTCGCTCGTCCTTCGTCGTCGGCTTCCCCGGCGAGACGGAAGAGGATTTCCAGTACCTGCTCACCTGGCTCGAAGAAGCGCAGCTCGACCGCGTCGGCGCATTCAAGTTCGAGCCGGTATCAGGTGCTGCGGCGAACACCCTCCCCGACCCCGTGCCGGAGGAAGTGAAGCAGGAGCGCTACGACCGCGTGATGGAGATTTCCGCTCGCATCAGCGCCGAGAAGCTGGCCGCCAAGGTCGGCAAGACGATCGAGGTGCTGATTGATCGGGTGGATGAAGTTCCTCCGCCGGAGGAAGGCGCGGACAGGGGTCATTTCGATGCTCCCCATCCTCAACATCATCATGGCATCGGCGCGACAGGCCGCTCGAAGGCCGATGCGCCGGAGATCGATGGGGAAGTTCACTTGCGTGACGCTGGCCACCTGTCGCCCGGCGACATCGTCAGCGTAAAGGTCGAGGACAGCGACGAGCACGATTTGTTCGGAGTGCCGGCTTAGTCCTTTTTCTGGTTGAGACGATCGATCGCCTGGTCGACGGCCTTCGTCACCCGCCGGATCGCGAACGACAAGGCTTCGAGCTCGATCAGCGCCTTTTCGACGACCTCGGCATTAGGGGCCTTCTGGTTCTCGGACGGGCTTCGCAAGAGCGCCGCGCTGACGGCCGCCGTCGAAACGGATTGGGTGAATTTGCACCCGAAGAAGCGTCCGCTGCTCCACGCAACTTCAGCCTGTGCCGTTCCCGCTTCGGGAATGACCACCTCGAGAAGCTCGCCTGCAACCAGGTCGATCGGGCTTTCGACGAGCAGGCCCTCTTCCGAGAGATCGTGGATCACGACCTGAGTCTGCGAGGTCGAGGCGCTGACTCCTTCCACCTCCAGGCGAAGCTTGCGGCGGCTGGCCGACCTACGTTCGCCCTTGTCGGGTTCGGTATCGAGTTGGGCGCGCAAAGACATTCGGGCGAAGCTGGCCCGTCATGGCTAAGAAGAGGTTAACATGCTTGGCCGTTTGGCTTGGCAGTCGGGCATTTCGCCTGTTCGTGCATCCCGCTAAGGCGTCGGACCCATGACCGACTTCAATTCCCTGCTCGTGGCGGACCGCGGCCAGAAGGCGCATCCGATTCATCTCGTCGACAAGAACAGCTTCGAGGATTGGGCGAAGACCCGCCCGGCCGAGGATCTCGCGCTCCTCAAGGCCCACCGGTTCGACGGGAAGACGGGTTTCGCTTTCGTCATCCTCCCGCGAAAGGCGGACGAGCTGGAAGTCGTGAGCGCGGTCGCGGACACCGAGTCGCTGTCACCCTGGTGTCTGGCGAAACTCGGCGAAAGCCTGCCCGAGGGACCTACAAGCTTGCATCGGGAGAGCCCGGCCAGGCAGCGCTCGGCTGGTTGCTCGCGCAGCACCGCCTCGAAGCCTACCGCTCTAAAAACGACGAGCCGGAACGCGGCCCACGCATCCTGGTGACGGGCGAACCGGCAAGGGTCGACCCGACCGTCCGGCAGGCGGAAGCGGTATCGCTGGTTCGCGATCTGGTGGACACGCCGGCTGGCGACCTCGGCCCGGCCGAACTTGAAAAGGCCGTGAGACAGGTCGCCGAACTGATCGGCGCCGAGATTCGAGTCACCTCCGGCAAGGACCTCGACGAAGGCTATCCCCTTATCGCTGCGGTCGGGCGCGCGGCGACGGCGGAGCGTGCGCCGCGCCTGATCGAGCTGGAATGGGGACGCCCGGATCACCCGCGCGTGGCCGTGATCGGCAAGGGCGTCTGTTTCGACAGCGGCGGCCTCGATCTCAAGCCGGCCAGCGGAATGCGGCTTATGAAGAAGGACATGGGCGGAGCAGCCCACGCCCTCGCGCTCGCAAGGCTCGTTGCGGGAGAGCGGCTTCCTGTCCGGCTCCATCTCCTGATTCCGGCTGTCGAGAATGCCGTGTCCGGCAATGCCCTGCGGCCGGGAGACATCGTGAAGTCCCGCCAAGGGCTTCACGTCGAGATCGATAATACGGATGCAGAGGGCCGGCTGGTCCTCGCCGATGCGTTGACCAAGGCAGGCGAGAGCGAGCCCGAGCTGATCGTGGACTTTGCAACGCTTACGGGCGCGGCGCGGGTTGCGCTGGGCCCGGACCTCCCTGCCCTTTTCTCCAACAATGACGAGCTGGCGGACCAGCTGGCTCGCTCGGGCAAAGAAATTGCGGATCCTACATGGCGGATGCCCATCTGGGACGCTTACGAGGAGATGCTGAAGAGCGATGTCGCGGACCTGGCCAATGCGGCCGGATCGCCGATGGCCGGGGCGGTCGTCGCCACAATGTTCCTCAAGCGCTTCGTGCCCAAAGAGACCCCTTGGGCCCATCTCGATACCTATGCGTGGCGGGACAAGGCCAAGCCGGGGCGCCCCAAGGGAGGCGAAGCCCTTGGGCTAAGGGCATTTTTCGCCGTCCTAGAAGAACGTTACCGACCGCTACCGACCCAACGGTAACAGCCCTTTTTGCGGTCTTCCGGTCCTAAAACCGGACCGCACCTGCAACATTTCGGCAACTCACCTGTTTACTTGCCCATCACGGGATGGACGGGAGAGAGAGCCGAAATGGGCGACGAATCGCTAGCTGGTTGGATGCGGGCGCTTATCGCCTATGTCCGATCTGGCGAGCCGGACCTCACCAACCGGCAAATGGCCCTCCTGATGATGGTCTATCTGACGCCCGGGCCCCATACGGTCCGCGGCCTCGCCAAGGTGCTTGGCGTGTCCAAGCCCGTCGTCACCCGCGCCTTGAACACCTTGGGTACCCTCGGTTATCTGCGCCGCGAACGTGATCAGGACGATCGAAGAAACGTGTTCGTCGTCCGCACCAGCAACGGGGCGAACTTTCTTGAAGGGTTCAAACGAAACCTCCGCGAGAGCGACCGGCTCGCCTCGCACCGGCCGGTCATCGGACAGCAGCCGGCCTACGCGCACCGTTAGCGGGTTCGCCCTCAGCGGCCGTTCGAGCCCGCCCGATCCAGCCTCCCACGCCTATCGCCCAGACCTCGCCGACGTCGCGCTCGCCGGTCAGGTCATCGCGTCGCACTATGCGGAGCCGATCGACAAGATCGTTATCGCCAATTCACCGCTACGCATTGCAGCGTCCGATGAAGCGGAGGAGCTCGCGGAGTTGGAGGTCGACGACCCGTTCAGCATGCTCGACGACACGCTCGGCTGGGCATGGGGCTATGCGGGGCGGGATCGCAGGGTCGGCTACGTCCGCTCGGAAGCGCTGAGCGGCTAGCTACATCTCGCCGCGCTGGCGGCGGATCGCATACCAACGCTGAACATTGGCCTGATGCTGCTGTAGCGTGTCAGCGAACACATGTCCCCCGGTGCCGTCCGCGACGAAGTAGAGCGCCTTCGTCTGCTCCGGATTCAGGACCGCGGCGATGCTTTCCTTACCCGGATTGGCGATGGGTCCCATCGGTAGGCCGGGCTCGCGATACGTATTGTAGCCGGTAATGGCCATTAGCTCCGACTTTTTGATCCTTCGGCCGAGCGGCTTGCCCTTGGTAATCGGGTAGATGACGGTCGGGTCGGCATCGAGCTTCATGCCGATGCGCAGGCGATTGCAGTAAACGCCCGCCACCATCCGGCGCTCGGACGCCTTCCCGGTTTCCTTCTCGACGATCGAGGCCAAGATGACGACCTCCTGCCGTGACGCGACGGGGCAGTTCGCGGGCTTCCTGAGCAGCTGGTCGAGAGTCTTCGTCATTGCCACTTGCATCCGAGCGACGACCGCCGCTCGGCTTTCATCGCGCTCATAGCTGTAGCTGTCGGGCAGAACCGAACCTTCAGCGATCGTCGGTGTGGGGCCGGTCAGGAATGGGTTTGCCGCCAGTTTCTCCTGGACGATGATCGACGGCATTCCCTCCGTGACGGTGATCAGCCGCAGCAAGGGCTTGCCGTGTTGGAGCAAGTCGAGAATGCTCGCAGCGCTGGCGCCCTTCGGAATCTCGAATTCGCCGGCCTGAACCGGATCGGCGCCACCGAACAGCCGGGCACCGACTTTGAAGCGCCGTGCGGAAGATATAAGTTTCGCCTTTTCGAGCTGACCGGCGACCGCCGCGACGCTCGATCCTTCCTCCACGGTGAAGTCTGAAACCCGCGCGCTAGGTCCCGGGCCGTACCAGCCGTAAAGCAGTATCGCGACGGGGATGCCCACCGCGATAGCAATCCCCAGCGCCAGGCGGCGCCAGAGAGTGCGCATTAGACGGCCTTCATGATCAGCGAGGCGTTCGTGCCGCCGAAGCCGAAGCTGTTGTTGAGGACGGCGCGGACGGAGCGTTCCTTCGCCTTGTGTGGAACGAGGTCGACGCCGGCGGTGCCCTCACTAGGATTGTCGAGGTTGAGCGTCGGCGGGACGATCTGGTCGCGAAGCGCGAGGATGCAGAAGATGCTCTCCACCGCACCGGCGCCGCCGAGAAGGTGGCCGATGGCCGACTTGGTCGAGCTCATCGAGACGGTGCCGATGGCATTGCCGAACAGTCGGCGGACAGCCCCGAGCTCCAATTCGTCGCCGAGCGGCGTCGAAGTGCCGTGCGCGTTGATATAGTCGATATCGGACGGCTGCAGGCCCGACTTCTTCAGCGCCATTTCCATCGACCGATAGCCACCCGATCCTTCGGGGTGCGGCGCGGTCACGTGATAGGCGTCGCCCGAAAGTCCGTAGCCGACAACCTCGGCGTAGATCTTCGCGCCGCGGCGCTTCGCATGCTCATATTCCTCGAGCACGACGACGCCGGAGCCCTCGCCCATGACAAAACCGTCGCGATCCTTGTCGTAGGGACGGCTCGCCTTCTCGGGCTGGTCGTTGAACGCCGTCGACAGTGCGCGAGCTTGCGCGAAACCGGCGATTCCGATTGGGCAGATGGTCGCCTCCGCGCCGCCGGCGAGCATGATGTCGGCATCGTCGTCGCGGATCATCCGCGCGGCGTCGCCGATCGAGTGCGCACCGGTCGAGCAAGCCGTTACGACCGCATGATTCGGGCCCATCAGGCCATACTTGATCGAGACCTGTCCGGAGATGAGGTTGATCAGGCGGCCATGAACGAAGTGCGGGCTGACGCGGCCCGGCCCCTTCTCGTGAAGGACGAGGCTTTCGCTCTCGATCCCCGGAAGACCGCCGATGCCCGAGCCGATGGAGACCCCGGCGCGAAGGCGGGTCGTTTCGTCCATGTCGGTGAGGCCCGCGTCCTCGATCGCCTGACCGGCCGCATCGATCCCGTAGATGATGAACGGGTCGACCTGACGCTGGACCTTGTGATCGACGCGCTTCGACGGGTCGAAGCCATATTCGTGATCGGTCGGCTTTACCTCACAGGCGATCCGGCATTTCTGGTCGCTGGCGTCGAAATGGGTGATCGGCCCGGCGCCGCTTTTGCTCGCAAGGATATTCTTCCAGGTCGTTTCAACGTCGCCGCCAAGCGGCGTTACGAGGCCGAGACCAGTCACCACGACACGGCGCATGTCTTCACTCCACTATAGACATCAAAAACAAACGGCCTCCCGACAGGCTGCGGGAAGCCGTTCGTACCGCCAGCATCAAATGCAGCGGCGGCAGTTATCGGACCCGATCAGCCCTTGTTCTGCTCGATATAGTCGATCGCGTCCTTAACAGTGCTGATCTTCTCGGCTGCATCGTCGGGAATCTCGACACCGAATTCCTCTTCGAACGCCATCACCAGCTCGACGATGTCGAGGCTGTCGGCGCCGAGATCGTCGATGAAGCTCGCGTCCTCGGTAACCTTGTCAGCTTCGACACCGAGATGTTCGACGACGATCTTCTTCACCCGATCGGCAGTCTCGCTCATGGAAGATTCCTCCGTTTTCTGATTTTGGCCTGCCCTAGCCCCGCAGTTGTTTCCCGGCAAGTAGCGCAAATCAGGGTTCCGCTACTGCCCGTGGACGCTACGGAGGGCTGGATTGAGGGATGAACGCTTGAACGGAGGGAATGCCTCACGACCGCTGACACCCGGCGAAATCGTGCTCGCCCGATCGATGTTCGGCGACGCGATCGACTACGGCCGCGTAAGGATGGTGCGGCGCAAGTGGTGGCCGTTCCAGCCCCAGAGCGTGGCGATGGCTCCGATGGGCAACATCCATTTTCATCCCCATTCCGACCTTTGGTCCGAGGATTTCTCGCGCGAGCCGCTCCATCGGCAAGGCCTATTCATCCATGAATTGACCCACGTGTGGCAGACTCAGAAGCGCGGGCGTTTCTACCTTCCGCTCATGCGCCATCCGTTCTGCAGATACGGCTACGACCTCGAGCCCGGACGGCGGTTCGAGGACTATGGCCTTGAGCAGCAAGCCGAAATCGTCCGCCACCGCTTTCTTGCCGACCATGGGCGCGCGCTGACCATCTGCCCGCCGCGCGAAATCCTGCCGTTTTACTAGGAAAATTGCCGTGTCACCCGGCAGCAACACAGAGGGGACAAAGCTGACACATTTGTTAGCCTCGGTTCCCATACACGGCCGTTCCGCCTAATCATTACGGGTCCGCGCAAACAAAGGGGCTTTCTATGCGCCGCTCGGCAATTCTTCTCGTCGGCACCGCTGCCGTCGCACTCGCAACACCGTCATTCGCCCAAACCGCTCCGGAGGCGACCGCGCAAGCGGCAAACCAGCCCGAAGACATGCAGGGCGACGAAATCATCGTCACGGCGACCAAGCGCGCCACGACGGTCCAGGACGTTCCCTTCTCGATCAACGCACAGACCGAGCAGGACATCCAGCGCGCGAACGCCCAGACTATCGAGGACTTGAGCCGCAACATCGCGGGCCTCACCGTCCAAAACCTCGGGCCGGGCCAGAGCCAGGTTTCCGTGCGCGGCGTCTCGGCCGGCCAAATCGTCCGCGACCAGCCGGGCGTGAAGGAGCAGGTCGGCGTCTATCTCGACGAGAGCGTGATCTCGCTCTCGCTGTTCACACCCGACCTCGATCTTTTCGATCTGAACCGCGTCGAAACCCTTCGCGGCCCTCAGGGCACTCTGTTCGGTTCGGGATCGGTCGGCGGCACCATCCGCTACATCACCAACCAGCCGAAGCTCGGCACGACCGAGGGCTTGGTCGAGGCCAATATCAACACCGTCGACGAAAGCGACATCGGCTATCACATGAAGGGCGCGATCAACGTGCCTTTGGGTGACACCGCCGCGTTACGCGCAGTCGCCTACGGCACCAAATATGCCGGCTTCATCGACGCGGCCGGCCCCGCCGGCGGAAAGAATATCAACGACGGCAGCCGCGTCGGCGGCCGCGTTGCGGTGTTGTGGGAACCCACGGCGAATATCCGCATCACGCCGCGCGTCGTCTACCAGCAGATTCGGGCAGACGGCTTCAACCGCGAAGAGCATTACAACCTCTTCGACAACCAGTTCACGACGACTGGCGGCGACCTGATCGGAAAACGCAAGCAGTACCTGCGGCTTCGCGAGAAGTTCAAGGACGACACGCTCCTCGCCGACCTGACGGCAGCCGTCGACCTTGGCGGCGTCGAGCTCACCTCGGTCACCAGCTACATCAATCGCGACATCCTGGTCAGCCGCGACGCATCGGCGCTCACGGCCTCCGTCTATGTCTCGTTCGCGGGCGCCGCTCCCTTGCGATCGGCGGCGCGGATCTGGCCTCCAATCTCCGCGACACCACCAAGTTGAAGACGTGGACGCAGGAACTCCGCCTCGCCTCAACCGGCAGCGGGCCGTTCCAGTGGGTCTTCGGCGGATTCTATTCGAAGGTCGACCGCAAGTATGCCCAGCGGCTCCCAACTCCGGGCTCAGATGAGTTCGGTCAGGACTTCCTCGACGTGATCGCGCCGGGAGTAGATATCGCGGACACGCGCAACGGCTTCCCGGCAGATTCGCCGTACAACGCCGACCTTCCATACGACATCAAGCAAGGCGCCCTGTTCGGCGAAGCGAGCTACGACTTCGGCCAGTTCAAGCTGACCGCAGGCGGACGCTACTACGACTTCAAAGAAACCCGCGACTTCATCTCGGGCGGCATCTTCGCCAACGGCGACACCCGCATCGGCGACAAGACCAAGTCGAACGGCTTCAACCCGCGCGTGATTGCGACGTGGGAGCCGACCAACAATCTCAGCGTCAACGTCCAGGCGGCGAAGGGCTTCCGGCTTGGCGGCATCAACGATCCGCTCAACCTCCCGCTCTGCAGCGCGCAGGACGTTTCCATCTACGGCCCATTCCAGTCGAACTCGTACGACGATGAATCGCTGTGGAACTACGAGGCCGGCGTGAAGTATCAGCGTCGCGGCATCACGTTCAATGCGGCGGCCTTCACCAGCCAGATCAGGGATTTGCAGGTCACGGTGGACGCCGGAAGCTGCTCGTCGCGCATCGTGCTCAACGTTCCGAAGGCCCATACGGTGGGCTTCGAGGCTGAGTTTGCGGCGCATCCGGCACCGGGTCTCGAGCTCTCGCTTGCGGGCAGCATCGTCAGCGCCGAGTTCGACTCAACCGTGCCTGAACCGTTGGCAACCCGGACCGGCATTCGGAAGGGCAACCGCCTGCCGACCGTTCCGAAATACCAGCTGGCTGCGAGCGCAACCTATGGCACGCGCTTCAGCGACAATGCCGATTGGTATGCGACTGCAAGCTATCAGTACGTCGGCAGCCGATACACGCAGCCGAGCGACCAGGAGCCTGGTGCCGGCTTCGTCGGCAATGCCTTGTTCTACGATCCGATCACCGGCGACTTCGGCTCGGGCGTCAACGACTTCGGCTCGCTGAGGCTCAAGGCATACAATCTGGTCAACCTGTCGACCGGAATCGAATGGGACAGTGGCCTAGAGCTCGTCGCCTACGTCCAAAACCTGTTCGACACGAACCCGAAGCTGTCATTCGACCGCGAGCGCGGCATGCGCGCCCGTATCGGCTACAACATCGGAACCCCTCGTACGATCGGCCTGACCGCCCGGTACAAGTTCAGGGAAGCACCGCCGGTAGCGGCTCCGCCGCCGCCTCCTCCGCCCCGCCGCCTCCGCCGCCTCCGGCGACGCAGACCTGCGCGGACGGATCGGTGATCCTGGCGACCGAGGCCTGCCCGGTTCCGCCGCCTCCTCCTCCGCCGCCGCCACCGGCTCCGGAACGCGGTTGATCGGACTGGGATGAGCAACGGCGAAGCTTCAGCCAAGCCGAAGTTCAAGGTATCGCGCCGCTCGCTCCTACAGGGGGCGGGCGGCGCTGCCGTTTTGGCGGCTGGGAGTTCGGCGATGGCACAAGGGAAGAAGGGTGAGCATGTCGCCATTGTAGGGGCTGGCGTGTTCGGTTCCTGGACCGCTCATCACCTCCAGAATGCCGGGCACCGAGTTACCCTGATCGACGCTTGGGGCGCATCGCACAGCCGGGCTTCGTCCGGAGGCGAATCCCGCCTGACCCGCGCCGCGTACGGCAAGGACGCGATCTACACGCGGTTCGCGTCCGAGAGCCTCCCGCAATGGCAGGCGCTGAGCGCAGTCTCGGGACTGCCAATCCTCATCCCGTGCGGAGTTTTGTTCTTCAGCGCTGTGGAAGACGATTATTTCCGCGGCAGCATGGAAGTGCACAAGCAGCTCAGCCTGCCGATCGAGCAGATGGACCGTGCGACGATGCAGCGCCGCTTCCCGATGATCGACTTCACCGGGATCGAGTTCGGTCTGTTCGAGGCGAAGTTCGGTGCACTGATGGCGCGGCGTTCGGTGCAAACGCTCGTCGACCGCTTCGTCCGGGCCGGCGGCGAATGTCGGCTGGGGTCTGCACTACCTATTCACGCGGGCGGCTCGAGGCTCAATGGCGTTAAGCTCCAGTCGGGCGAGACCCTGATGGCGGACCGTTATGTCTTCGCGCTCGGTCCGTGGCTGCCGAAAATCTTCCCAGATGTGCTCGGCAAGAAGATTTTCGCCACCCGTCAGGAAGTCTTTTATTTCGCAAAGCCGGCCGGCGACAAAAGCTATTCTCCCGAAGCGATGCCCGGATGGGCGGACTTCAACGACGGGGACATCTTCTACGGGTTCCCAGACCTCGAGAACCGCGGGCGAAGTTCGCCCATGACAAGCATGGCGTCCTAGTCGATCCGGATACGCATGATCGCCGCCCTACGCAGGCGGCTCTCGACGAGATCATCGCCTTCCGCGACCGCCGCTTCCCGGGATTGCGCAATGCTCCGCTCATCGGAGCGGAAGTCTGTCAGTACGAGAACAGCTCGAACGGCGATTTCCTGATCGACACGCACCCAAGCCTGTCGAACGTGCTGCTCGTCGGCGGCGGGTCAGGACACGGCTTCAAGCACGGCCCGGAGGTCGGACGCTATGCCGCTTCGCGCCTCTTCGGAGCGTTGAAGGAAGAACCGCGCTTCAGCCTCTCCACCAAGGGCGAGACCCAGCACCGCGAGGTCCATTAGTCGGGCTTGCGAGCCACCCCGACGAGCGCGGGCCGCAGCAGGCGATCCTTGAGCATGTAGCCGGGCTGCATTTCCTGGACGATCGTGCCCGGTTCGGCGTCCCCGTCCGGGATCTCCATCATCGCCTGGTGCCTGTGCGGGTCCAGCTGCTCGCCGAGGGCGGCGATGCGGGTGATGCCGTGACGGGTGAAGACCGCCTCCAGCTCGCGCGCAGTCGATTCCATCCCCGCGAGGAAGCTGCTTGCCACCTTGTCGTCCCGAAGCTCTTTAGACACCGCGTCGAGAGCCCGTTCGAGGTGATCCTTGATGGCGAGCATGTCGCGAGCGAACTGCGTGGTCGCATAGTTCGCAGCCTGCTGCTTTTCCGTTTCCAGCCGGCGGCGCACGTTCTGGATTTCCGCGGCAGCGTAAAGCGCCTTGCTGTTCGCTTCCTCCAGGGCAGCTTCGAGCTCCGCAACGCGGTCGTGCTCGGCGACCTCGGGCGCGCCTTCAGCGGTTTCGCGGCGGATTTCCTCCGCTTCTTCTCCAAGTTTGTCGTCGTTCTCGTTCATGCCATCAGTCTCGTAAGGGCCTTCGCCGTGAAGTCTACCATTGGGATGACGCGCGCGTAGTTCAAGCGCGTGGGGCCGATGACGCCGACAACGCCGACAACGTCGCCCTGGCTCCCGCGATAAGGCGCGGCGATCACCGACGAGCCCGAAAGGGCGAACATCCGGTTCTCGCTGCCGATGAAGATACGGCAGCCCGGAGCATCGCGTGCGCCTTCGAGCAGGCGGGCGATTTCCTGCCTGTTCTCAAGCTCTTCAAGCAGGCTTCGAACGCGTTCGAGGTCGGCCGCGGCATTGTCGTCGATCAGGTTCGCCTGCCCGCGGACGATCAACACTGGGCGCCGCGCGTGATCTTCGCTCCAGGCGGCGAGGCCCGATGCGATCAACTCGGCGGCGGCGCGATCCAGCGCTTCGCGGCGGTCGCGAATTTCCGCCAGGAGCCGCGCCTGCGCCTCCTGAAGCGTCAGCCCGGACAGGCGCGCATTGATGAAGTTGGTGACCTCGTTCAGCGCTTCCGAACTCGTCACGCCGTCGAGATTGACGATCCGATTCTCGATATTCCCGTCGGCGCCGACGAGTACGGCCAGCGCGCGATCCGGCCCGAGCGGCACCAGTCCAAGCTGCTTCAGCCGCATCTCGCTTTTCGGAGCCAGGACCACGCCCGCCGCCTGCGACAGTCCTGAGAGTGCCGCAGAGGCGGCTGCAAGCGCATCCTCGACCGGTTGGTCGCGGGCGATCTGCCGCTCGATCTCGCGCCGCTCGCGCGGATCGGGTGCAGCGACCTGCATGATGCCGTCGACGAACAGCCTCAGCCCCGTCTCGGTCGGAATCCGTCCGGCGGACGTGTGCGGATGGGTGAGCAGGCCCCGCTCCTCCAGATCCTGCATCACGCCCCGGATCGAAGCCGGCGACAAGTTCACGGTCCCGGTGAGCGTCTTTGACCCAACCGGAATCCCGCGCTCGAGATAGGCTTCGACCACACGGCCGAAGATCTCGCGCATCCGATCGCTAAGCTCGCCGATATGCTGGGCCATTCCAGTCCCGCATCTAGGATTGGCGTGCCGCCCGGTCTAGGGGAGCCCACGAATCCACCATCAGGAGCACCCAATGCGCCCGAGCGGCCGCGCCCCCGACCAAATGCGAACTCTGACCTTCGAGCCCGGCTTCACCCGCCACGCGGAAGGCTCATGCCTCGTCTCATTCGGCGATACGCGCGTGCTCGTAACTGCGTCGATCGACGACAAGGTCCCGCCCTTTCTCCGCGGTAAAGGACAGGGTTGGGTCACCGCCGAATACGGCATGCTTCCTCGCGCCACCCACACGCGCGGCAATCGTGAAGCGGCCAAGGGCAAGCAGTCGGGCCGGACCCAGGAAATCCAGCGACTGATCGGTCGCAGCCTTCGCGCCGTGGTCGACCTTCCGAAACTCGGCGAGCGGCAGATAATCGTCGATTGCGACGTGATCCAGGCCGACGGTGGAACCCGCACCGCATCGATCTCGGGCGCATGGGTCGCGCTTCGAATCGCGGTGGACAAGCTGATTGCGTCTAAGTCCGTCGCCGAAGATCCCATCCGGACGCAGGTCGCGGCGGTCAGTTGCGGTATCCATCAGGGAACCGCAGTGCTCGATCTCGATTACGACGAGGACAGCACGGCGGGGTCGGACGGCAACTTCGTCCTGACCGCCGACGGCGCGATCGTGGAGGCGCAGTTGACGGCTGAAGGCGAAACCTTCGACGAAGAGGGCCTGTTGAGACTGCTTCGCCTCGCGCGCATCGGCTGCACCGAAATCTTCGCCGCACAGCTCAAGGCCGCCGGCCGGTGAGGCCGATCGGCGACAAGCTTGTCATTGCGACGCACAATCCGGGCAAGCTTCGAGAGATCGCGGATCTCGTCGAACCGCTCGGTATAACCTGCGTAAGCGCGAAGGATTTGGATCTTCCGGAGCCCGAGGAGATCGGGAACACGTTCGTCGACAATGCCGATTTGAAGGCCCGCGAGGCGGCCGACCTCTCGGGCCTTCCCGCCCTCGCCGATGACAGCGGACTTTGCGTCGATGCTCTCCAGGGCTCGCCGGGCATCTTCTCCGCGCGCTGGGCGGAAGACGAGCAGGGCAATCGCGACTGGATGCGCGCAATGGAGCGCGTCTGGCGCGAGGTCGAGGCAGCCGGCCCTGACGCCGGCCACGACGCCCACTTCGCCTGTGCGCTGGCGATCGCATGGCCGAACGACGGTCAGGTCGAGAATTTCGAAGGACGCGTCGATGGCACTTTGACCTGGCCGCCGCGCGGCGCCAACGGATTCGGATACGACCCGATTTTCGTCGCGAATGGTCGCGAGGTGACGTTCGGCGAGATGGATCCGGCTGAAAAGCACGGCATCAGCCACCGCGCCGACGCCTTCCGGAAGCTGGTGAAAGCGCTGAAGTGACCGTCGAGCCTCTGGCGCTTTACGTCCACTGGCCGTTCTGTGTCAGTAAATGCCCCTATTGCGACTTCAACAGCCACGTCCGGTCGACCATCGACCAGAATGAATGGCGCGACGCGCTGCTCGCCGACCTCGCCTACGAAGCGAGCTTGCTCCCCTACCGGCGCCTGACCTCGATCTTCTTCGGCGGTGGCACACCATCTCTGATGGACCCAGCAACCGTATCCGCCATCATCGGCCGTGCGCGCGAGCACTGGCAGGCCTCGGAAGACATCGAGATCACGCTCGAGGCGAATCCGAACTCAGTGGAAGCTGATCGCTTTGCGGACCTTGCTGCAGCAGGCGTCAATCGCCTGTCACTTGGGCTCCAGAGCTTTGACGACACCGCCCTCGCGTTCCTCGGACGAGCTCACTCAGCCGACGAAGGACATCGCGCTCTCGATATCGCCCAGAAGCACTTCCCGCGCGTCAGCTTCGATCTGATTTATGCCTTGCCGGGGGACACGGAGACGAGTTGGGCCAAGACGCTCGACTGCGCGCTCGAAAAGGGCACGTCGCATCTGTCGCTCTACCAACTGACCATCGAGCCGGGGACGCGATTTGCTTCGATGGTCGCAAAGCACGAGTTTGAACCGCTCGACTGCGACGAAGCGGCTGGCCTGTACGAAGTGACCTGGGAGCGTACGTCCGCCGCCGGCATCCCGGCATACGAAGTCAGCAACCACGCGCGTGCCGGCCAGGAGAGCCGCCACAACCTCACCTACTGGCGCTACGGCGATTATGCCGGCGTGGGACCCGGAGCGCACGGACGGAGGCTCGGCAAGCGCACGGTTCGGCATCGCAAACCCGAGAACTTCCTGTCCGGGATGAAGCGGAACGGTCACGGCATGGTCGAGGAAGAAATGCTCGATCCGCGTGAGGCAGCCGACGAAGCCTTGGTCATGGGCTTGAGACTGTCGGAAGGCATCGATCCCGCAGCATTGTCCGATCGGTTCGGGAGGCCGGTCGTCGATGACCCCGCCGTGGAGCGCCTCTTCGCTTCGGGCCATCTGGAGCGCGAAGGCGGTCGTCTTCGCGCAACGGCGTCGGGCCGTCTGCTGCTCGACCGCGTGCTTGCGGAGATTGCCGCGGACTAGACCTTACTGCGGATCGTTCGCGTAGTGATCAGCTGCCATCGACAGGAAATCCTCGATTTGGAATTCCGCGTCGGATTCCGACTGCTTCTTTGACACCTTGTTCTTGGAATCGAACGCCCAGACCGCTGACTTGAAGCTCGTCTCCTGCGCCGAGCATTTCTGCCGAACGAAGGCGGTGAAGCCGTCGTTCGTCACCTTCGCGCTTTTTGCTTCGACGGTGGCTTGCTTGATGCAGGTCCTGAGCGCGGTTCGGGCGCCATCCGCGGCCGCCGTCTGAAACGCCGCCGCAAAAATTGCCGATGCGATCGCCAACTCGAACATGACCCTCTCCCCAAGGCCTTAGGTACTGAAGATGAACCTATTCTCTCTGGTTTAAAAGAGCCTAGCGATACGGGGTTAAACGTAGCTTGCATGGGCGCCACCGCGGGTGCGATGCACGGTCGGGAATGGACGAAGATCGGCTACCGCCCGGGCTCTACATCGTTGCGACGCCGATCGGGAACCTCGGCGATCTGACGCCGCGCGCGGCAGACGTGCTCCGGCGCGCGGATCTCGTGCTGGCGGAAGACAAAAGAGTGACTGCCAAGCTGCTGGCCCATTCGGGCGCGAAGACACGGCTCGCGAATTACAACGATCATACGAACGAAGCCGAGCGAGCAAGGATCGTTTCACAGCTGGGCGAGCAGGCCATCGCGCTCGTCAGCGACGCCGGGACCCCCTGATTTCCGATCCGGGCTACAAGCTGGTGCGCGATGCCCGGGCAGCCGGTCACCCCGTTCATACCTTGCCGGGTCCGTCGGCCGTGATCGCGGCGCTGACTCTCGCAGGCCTTCCGACCGACCGGTTCCTGTTCGCGGGGTTTCTGCCGTCGAAGGCCAAGGCCCGGGCTGACGCAATTGCGGAGATTGCAGGCGTTCGCGCGACATTGGTGTTCTATGAGAGCGGTCCGCGCCTCGCGGACGCCCTGGCCGCGCTTGCTGACGGGCTCGGGCAGCGGGAGGCGGCAGTCTCTCGCGAGATCAGCAAGTTTCACGAGGAAACGGTAACGGGGTCGCTGGGCGAGCTTGCGGATCGCTATGCAGACCATCCGCCCAAGGGCGAGATCGTGATCATCGTCGGCCCTCCGGCCGAACGTGTAGCAGCAACCGACGACGAGTTGGATGCCGCACTCGACGAGGCGCTGAAGCGTATGTCCCCTTCGCGCGCGGCAGCCGAGGTGGCCGCTGCTCTCAACGTCCCAAGGAAGCGCACCTACGCCCGCGCCCTCGAACTCTCGAAGTGAACCGCGAAGCAGCCGAAAAGCGCGGCCGCGGGGCGGAGACCCGCCTACGTGTGGCTCTGCCTCCACGGCTGGCGCATCGTCGCCTGGCGCGCTAGCTTTCCCGGCGGCGAGGGCGGAGCGTCTCACGGCGCGCTACCAAAAGCCCGATGACGATGTGCGCATCGACGCAATCTTCATCGTTCCGGGCCGCCTCCCCCGCCACGTCCCGAACATCTGGCAAGGGTGACAAAGCCTTGGGCGTCAATTAGGCGGCGGCAATGTCGCTGCGCATAGCCGTTCAGATGGACCCGCTGGAGAGCATCAATATCTCCGGCGATTCAACGTTCGCCATCATGCTCGGCGCGCAGCAGCGCGGGTACAAGCTGTTCCACTATCTCGCGGAAGACCTCACCTGGCAGGATGGCCGGCTTTACGCGGGTGCTCACGAGGTGACGGTCCAGCCGGTGGCGGGCGACCACTTCCGCAAGGGCAACTTCGCCATCCTCGACCTGGGCAAGGACGTCGACGTCGTCCTGATGCGGCAGGACCCGCCGTTCGACCTCGGCTACATCACCGCGACGCACCTGCTCGAGCGGATCCAGGACGAGACTTTGGTCGTCAACGACCCAGCGGCAGTCCGGAACTCGCCGGAAAAGGTCTGGGTCCTCGATTTCGCGCGCTTTATGCCGCCGACCATGGTCACGCGGTCGATCGGTGCCGCTAGACACTTCCTCGCCGAGCATGGCGACATTGTCGTGAAGCCACTTCACGGCTTTGCGGGAGGCTCGGTCTTCCGGGTCAGCTCGGACGGCCGGAACCTGGCGTCTTTGATAGAGCTGTTCAACCGGACGTATCGCGAGCCGCACGTAATCCAGAAATTCCTTCCGGAGATCGTGGAGGGCGACAAGCGTATCGTCCTCGTCAATGGTGAAGTCGCAGGCGCGGTCAATCGGGTACCCGGCGAAGGCGAGATCCGGTCAAACCTGGCCGTCGGCGGCAAGGGCCAGAAGACCGAGCTGACGCCGCGGGAACTGGAAATCTGTTCGGTCCTGGGCCCGGAGCTCAGGCGCCGAGGTCTGCTCTTCGTCGGGATCGACGTGATCGGCGGCAGATGGCTGACCGAGATCAATGTCACGTCTCCGACCGGCATCGTCGCCATCGACAAGTTCAACGGCACAGACACGCCGGGCCTCATCTGGGATGCGATCGAAGCAAGCCTGGAACTGAGGCGGAGCGCCTGATCGCATGAGTGACTGGGTCATCCGCCTGATCGAGCAATCAGGCTACCTCGGCGTCGGCTTCCTGATGTTCCTGGAAACGGTTTTCCCGCCGATTCCGTCGGAAGTGATCATGCCCGTCGCGGGCATGGCCGCTGCAGAGGGTAAGATGAGCTTCCCGCTCGTGGTTGCCAGCGGGACCGCGGGCGCGATGCTGGGCAACATCGTCTGGTATCTTGCGGCCCGGGCGCTGGGCGTGAACCGGCTGGAGCCGCTCATCCGGCGCTACGGCCGCTGGATCACGATGACCTGGAAGGAAGTCGAGCGAGCGCAGGTCTGGTTTCGCCGGAACGGCGTGTTCTTCGTCTTCTTGGGACGGCTGCTTCCCACCGTACGGTCCCTCGTGTCGGTTCCAGCCGGCCTGCTGAAGATGCGGTTCAAGACCTTCTTCTTCGCGTCGACGCTGGGTACGGCGGGATGGACCGCTTTGCTCGCGACCGCAGGCTTCAAGCTGCGCGAGAATTTCAGCGAGATCGACCAGTATGTCGGCGCGGCATCCAACGCGATCCTGGTGGTGCTCGTCGCCGGATACTTCTGGCGCCTCTGGACGCATTTTCGTGTGGAAGAGGGCGAATAGACCCGCCGTTGCAAATGAGGGCGTCGCCCGCCAGCGTTAAGCCATGAGCGGCAAGACGGTTCTTATCCTCGGTTCCTACGCGCCGTCGCTCGTGCACTTCCGCGGCGCGCTCATCGCCGCGACGGTCGAGCGGGGGACATACGGTCTTCGCCGCCGCGCCGGCGATTTCCACCGAGGTTGCAGAACAGCTCAAGGCGATGGAGCCGAGCCGCGCGAGTTCCCGCTCGTCAGTGCGAGCCTCAATTCGCCCGCGATGCTGCGATCTTTGCGGGAGATCCGCCGGCACCAACACCGTCTTCTTCGACCCGGGCGGAGTCGCGCGAACCCAGACTCCAGCGGAAAATCGGTCCCGGGGACGTGGGCGGCGGCAAACGGTCAGCTTTGCCTGACCACGGGCGCGGCGCAGGAATGCTGGCCCTATTCCCGGCCGTTCCAACCCGGTCAGCAGATCAGCCTGACCAGCAGCTGCAACTCCGCCTCCAGGTGGACAGCGCTCGGAACGAACCAAGCTGCGCCAGTTCAGCAGGGCGCCGGAGAACGCGGCTAAGCCACCGCCTCAGTTCGTAGGCGCGAGAAGCGCGAACTTCGGAATCTCGACGTCGAAAGTTCCACCGTCCTCATCGACCATCCGATAGCTTCCGCTCATCGACCCGATGGGCGTGTCGAGCGGGCATCCGGAAACATAGTCGAAGCTGCCATCGGGAGCGATCAGCGGCATCTCGCCGACTACGCCTTCGCCTTGTACTTCGTGAACCGCTCCGCGTCCGTCGGTGATCGTCCAGCTTCGCGAAAGCAATTGGATTGAACGACCGCCGCCATTTTCGATCCGCACGTGATAGGACCAAAACCAGCGGTTGATCGAAGGGTCTGACTGCTCGGCGAGGTAGCTGACTGCGACCCGCACGGTGATTCCGTGCGTCGTCGCGACGTTCGGAAAAAGCATCGCGAGCGTATCGAGACCAGTCACGGTTGAAACGCTAAGACAGGTTAGCCCCGCAAACAACGGCTAGATGAGGCCGCCCGCGCGAAGAAGGCGCTCAACGAGGCGGGAGCGCGCTTCCGCGAGCCCAGCCGTTCGGCCGGTCAGAACGTCGCGAAGGAGGAAGTAGCCGCTCAACTCCAGGCCGTCGCGAATTTCCGGCCAGTTGGCGGCGCCGCCCTCGCGGACGAACTTCGGCAGTGATAGCAGCTTTCCCGAATATGGCTCCGCCTCCGTTGCGCTGACCGCACGCCCCGAGCGCGGGCTTACGGCCACCAGATCGTCGTTCGAGCCGGTGACCGCACAGCGGTCGAGGTCGAGACCGAAACCGAGTTCAGCTAGAACCAACAACTCGTACCGAACGAGAAGGCTCGCCCAGCCAAGCGCTGACGGTGCGGCCTCGATCAAAGCCAGCAGCGCATCGAGAGCGGCGTATAGTCGCGGATAGGGCTGTCCTTCCGGAAGCGCGGTCGCGGTCAGCGCCGTGACCCAATCGATTGCCGCAGCCGGAAGTGGCTCGGACAGCAAAGGCGCGCGGCTGTGCACCAGCTCCAGCTCGGCATGCGCCAGTTGTTCTTCGGTCCGCGAGCGCAGGCGAGCTTGGACCTGGTTTCCCGGAACGACGACCGGCCGCATCCGCCGCCCACGGGCACCGCGCACATAGGCGGCCTGAAGGCCATCGTCGGGCGTCATCAGGCGGACCACCGCGCCGTGCTCAGCGTGCATTCTCAGGGCACAGACTATCGCGGGCGTTTCGATGTTCACGCGTCAGCCGGCCGGGTGGAAATAGTCGTACAGCTGTCGCGCCATCGTCTTACTGATACCTGGTGCGCGCTCAAGATCCTCAAGAGCGGCTCCCTTCACCGCCCGCGCAGTCCCGAAGTGCATGAGCAGCGCTCGCTTCCGGTTTGGGCCGATGCCTGGGACATCATCGAGCGTCGACGTCGTCAGGCTCTTGGCCCTCTTCGCGCGGTGCGTGCCGATCGCGAAGCGATGCGCCTCGTCGCGCAGCCGTTGGATGTAGAAGAGCAAGGCCGAGTTCGGCGGCAGCGTGATCTCGCGGCCGCCGGGGAAGTGGAAGACCTCCCGGCCTTCACGACCGTGATGCGGACCCTTTGCGACGCCGACAACCGGTACGTCGTGGACTCCAGCATCCTCCATCACTTCGCAGACCGACGACAGCTGGCCCTTGCCGCCGTCGATAAGCAGCAGGTCAGGCCACTCGCCGCTCTGCCGATCGGGGTCTTCTTTCTCCAGGCGAGCGAAACGGCGTTCGAGGACCTCGCGCATCATCGCGTAATCGTCGCCTGGATTCGTCTCGGGCCGCTTGATGTTGAACTTGCGATAGCTGTTCTTGCGGAAACCCTCGGGCCCGCGACGATCATCGCACCGGTCGCGTTCGTGCCCATGATGTGACTGTTGTCGTAGACTTCGATGCGCTTCGGCACGTCCGGAAGCTCGAACGTGTCGGCCAGCTCGCGCAGGATCTTGCCCTGCGTGGTCGCCTCGGCAAGGCGGCGGTCTAGCGCTTCTTCCGCATTCCGGCGAGCCTGGTCGAGCAGCTTCTTGCGGTCGCCGCGTTTCGGGATCTCGATCGCGACGCGACGCCCTGCTCGCTCCGACAGCGCTTCTTCGAGGACCTCGGTGTCAGCTACCTCGCGATCGACGAGAATGCGCTTGGGAGGCGGCATGTCCTCATAGAACTGGACGAGAAAGCTCGACATCACCTCGGCTTCGGGGACATCGCTGGTATGCGCCGGAAAGAAGGCGCGGTGGCCCCAGTTCTGGCCGCCGCGGATGAAGAAGCCCTGGATCGACATGGTCCCGGCCTTGCAGGCCAGAGCGAACACATCTGCATCGCCCAGCCCTTCGGCGTGCACCGTCTGCGATCCCTGGATGTAAGTCAGCGCGCGGAGCCGGTCGCGGTAGACCGCAGCGAGCTCGTAATCCTGCTTCTCCGCCGCCTCGGCCATCTGCTTCGACAAGCGAGCCTGAACGCCGGTCGACTTGCCCGACAGGAAGTTCTTCGCGTCGTCGACCAGTTCATCATAATCGGCTTCGCTGATGCGGCCGACGCAAGGGGCCGAGCAGCGCTTGATTTGATAAAGCAGGCAAGGCCGCGAGCGGTTCTCGAAATAACTGTCGGAGCAGCTCCGCAACAGGAACAGCTTCTGCAGCGCGTTGAGCGTGCGAGTGACCGACCCGGCGCTCGCGAACGGCCCGAAATACTGACCCTTCGCCCGCCGTGCCCCGCGGTGCTTCTGCACTCTTGGAAAGGCGTGGTCCTCGCGGAGAAGGATGAAGGGAAGCTTTTATCGTCGCGGAGTAGGACGTTGTAAGCCGGACGGAAGCGCTTGATCAGCTGCGCTTCGAGCAGAAGCGCCTCCGCTTCGGTTCGGGTCGTCACGATCGTCATCGACCGCGTCTGGGCCACCATCCGCTGCAGCCGTTTCGGCAGCCGGGCGACCTGCGTGTAGTTGGTTACGCGGTTCCTCAGCGCGCGCGCCTTGCCGACGTAGAGCACGTCCCCGCGAGAATCTTGCATCCGGTAGACACCAGGCCTGACTGGCAGCGTCTTCAGCACCTCGCGGATTGCGGCGACGCCTTTCTCAAGGTCCGGTTGTTCCGCACCGCGTACGGCATAGGTCGCCTGATCCTCGTTGAAGCGCTCCTGCGCTCCTGGTTGATCGGGACGGTCGGCCTTGCTCACCCGGACGAGATAGGCGCTAGCCAGTGCTGACGCGAGGGGTCAGGCTGCCGCCCGAGCCTGCTCTTCCTCCGTGAGCATCCATTCGACTGCGGCCCGGGCGTGGATCGCGGTCGTGTCGTAGACTGGCAGCACGTTCGCGCGCGTGTCGACGGCGAGCACGAGTTCCGTGCAGCCGAGGACAACCGCCTGCACCTTTAGCTTCGCAAGTTCGGTGATGAGGGTCTTCAGCTTGCGCTGGCTATCGCGGACAACCCGTCCCCGTGCCAGCTCCTCAAAGATGATGCGGTCGACCTCCGTAATCCACGACTGTTCGATCGGGACGAGGTTGATTCCTCGAACCTCAAGCCGGCCCCGAACATATTGCTCGGTCATGGTGAAGCGCGTGCCCAGCAAGGCGACGCGCGACAAGCGATCGGCGACGAGCTTGTCGCCTGCCGCGTCGGCAATGTGCAGCACAGGCACGTCAACGTTCGCGGCAACGGCGTCGTAGACCTTATGTGTCGTGTTGCAGGCGATCAGCACGCCTTCCGCGCCCGCCGCCTGAAGCTTCTGCGCTGCGTCGACGTTGAGCTTGGCGACGCCGTCCCAGTCGTTTGCGTCCTCGAGCGAGACGAGATCGGCGAAGTCCACGCTCTCGATCGTCAGCCGCGCGCTATGGAATCCTCCCAGGCGTTGGGCGATGCCCCGATTGATGTGCTCGTAATAAAGGGCGGTCGAGGACCAGCTCGTCCCGCCAATGATCCCCAGCTTGCGCAAGACGCCTGCCCCTTCCCCACTCTCGCTCTGTCGTGAACGGAGCAGACGCGACACCTGGCTCCGACTCTCGAATTGTCTCGCGCTCGCAGCAATTGGCAAGACTTAAACTTCTGAATTTACGCGAAATGAATCAGGTTTGCGCCGAGCCGTTTATCGCAGGCATCAACCGATGTTCTTGCCAGATCGTGAAATGGCTAAGTCCCCGGACTCAGCCAATATTTTTCACGATCTCCTCGACCATCTTCTTGGCGTCGGCGAGGAGCATCATCGTGTTGTCGCGGTAGAAGAGTTCGTTGTCGACGCCGGCATAGCCGACGCCCCCATCGAGCGCTTCACGAACAGCACGGTTCGCGCCTTCTCAACGTCGAGGACCGGCATTCCGTAGATGGGCGAACTCTTGTCGGTCTTGGCGGCTGGATTGGTAACGTCGTTGGCGCCGATGACGAAGGCGACGTCTGTCTGAGCGAACTCGCTGTTGATGTCTTCCAGCTCGAAGACCTCGTCGTAGGGGACGTTCGCTTCGGCAAGCAGCACGTTCATATGGCCCGGCATGCGGCCTGCGACCGGGTGAATCGCATATTTCACACGCACGCCCTGTTCCTTGAGCAGGTCGGCCATCTCACGGAGCGCGTGCTGCGCCTGACTGACCGCCATGCCGTAGCCGGGGACGATGATGACCTGGTCGGCCTGGCTCATCAGGAATGCAGCGTCCTCGGCCGAGCCGCGCTTGTAGGGACGGTCGATGACCTCGCCACTTGCGCCCGCCACTGCATCGCCGCCGAAGCCGCCCGCGATGACCGAGATGAAGCTGCGATTCATCGCCCTGCACATGATGTAGCTGAGTATCGCGCCCGAGCTGCCGACCAGAGCGCCGGTGATGATCATCGCGCTGTTGTGCAGCGTGAAGCCCATCGCCGCCGCGGCCCAGCCCGAGTAGCTGTTCAGCATCGAGATCACCACCGGCATGTCGGCTCCGCCGATCGGGATGATCAGCAGGAAGCCGATGGCGAAGCTGAGCGCCATGACCGTGAAGAAGATCCACGGCGCCTGATCCTGCGTGAAATAGGCGATGAGCCCGAGGATCGCGACGAGCGTACTGAGATTGATGACATGGCGGCCGGGCAGCAGGATCGGCTTGCCCGACATGTTTCCGTTGAGCTTCAGAAAGGCGATCACCGAGCCGGAGAACGTAATTGCGCCGATAGCGACGCCGAGGCCCATTTCGACCCGGCTGACCTGCAGAATGCCGTCAGGGCCCAGGATCCCGAACGCGTCGGGATTCAAGAACGCAGCCGCGCCGACGAGCACGGCAGCCATACCAACGAGGCTGTGAAAAGCCGCGACCAGCTGCGGCATCGCCGTCATCTGGATCTTGCGAGCGGTGACCAAACCTATGCCCCGCCAATCACCATCGCTCCGATGATCTCGGGCAAGCTCGCAATCTGGTGGACGGCGAGTGTCGTCACGACCGCAATCGCCATGCCGATCATGCCGGCGCGATTGCCTCTCTGGCTACTGACCGGGCTCGAAAGCCCCCTTAGCGCGAGGATGAAGCAGATGCCGGAGACGAGATAAGCGAGAAGCACCCAGGCGGGCGTGTCGTGCACGGCCTCCACGCTCTAGCGCTCCTTCTTTTTGTACATGGCGAGCATTCGCGCCGTGACGGCGAAGCCTCCGAAAATATTCACGCTCGCAAGCGCTACCGCGATAAGACCGAGCCACTTCGACGAAGGGCTTCCGCCAGCAGCGGCTGCGATCAGTGCGCCGACGATGATCACGGAGGAGATGGCGTTGGTCACGCTCATCAGAGGCGTGTGGAGTGCCGGGGTAACCGACCAGACGACGTAATAGCCGACGAAGCAGGCGAGAACGAAGATCGACAGGATCGAGATGAATTCCATCAGGGCCTCTCCGAGAATGGAAGTTCGCCAAGTTCGCTTTTCAACGCGCGAGTTCGCACGCGCGCGCGGCGGATTGGAGCGAAGGTAACGGGAACGGGTGCGCTGTGATTGCAGGTCATCCGGGCGCGACCATGCACAATTCGGCAGCGATAGGACAGTGCCAAATCGGAGGAGGATTTTTGTCGTTAACCGAGTCACGGTTTCCGATTTGATAACCTTTATTCGGCAGACCCGAAGCACGAAAGTTGAAGGATTCGTGCTCGGTGCGCTTGCGCAGGCCACAAAAGGGTGAGGCCCCAAGCTGGAAGCTACTGCTCTGGACGGCAGTGGCTGCGATCATCTTCGGCCTGATCGGAGCCGGCGAACTGCCCGAAGACATGCTGCGGGCGAGCCGCAACAGCCTTCATCAGCACAAAGCCACCGGTGATATCGTGCTGGTGGCGATCGACGATCGGTCGCTGCGAGAAGTTGGACGCTGGCCCTGGCCGCGCAGCCGGCATGCCGAAATCATCAACAAGCTCAGCCAGGCCGGCGCAAATCGCACGTTCGTTGACATCGTCTTTAACGGCCGGAGCGATTCGACAGACGATGCGAAATTGGCCGATGCCGTCAGCAACGCCCGCAACGTAACCCTTGCAGTCAGCACTCGATCGGGGATTACGAGGACCGGTATCACCGGGTCCGGCGACCCCGACCTGCTGCCTCCCGAAATGTTCAGTAAGCATGCGGAGCTCGGCCTGATCAGCGTTGCGTACAATTACCAGAACGCGGTCTGGCACCTCGACTATTCGAGGAAGGTCCAGGGCAAGGCTGTTCAATCGTTCTCGGCCAAGCTCGCGAAGGTGGATTCGCGGCTGAACGGCGACTTCATGCCCGATTACTCGACCGACCCGACGACGGTGCCGGTCATTGCGGCGGCAGACATTCTCAACGGCCGGTTCGACCCCAAGTCGGTCCAGGGCAAAGACGTCGTCGTCGGGACCGCCTCCGAGGGGATCGGCGATCAGTATTTCATTCCCGGCTGGGGAAGATGGCCGGTGCGTACGTTCACATCATCGGAGCCGAGACACTGAAGTCCGGTCGGCCAATGTCCTTCGGCTGGCTGGCTCCTCTGCTTCTCGCGCTCGGCGCCTGCTGGGCTGCAGCGACCCGCAAGTCGGCGGGACAGGTTGGCTCGATCCTGCTGAGCGCGGTGCTGCTTCTTCTGTTTGCTCCGGTCGGCCTTGAGAGCGCGCTGATTTTTGTCGATGTCACGCCTGCGCTTTTCGCTGTCATCGTTGTTTCGACCGTGCTCGCACTTCGCCGGTGGAAACAGCGTGGGCTAGTGAACACCGTTTCGGGTCTGCCGAACCTGAGCGCGCTGAAGGCCAACAAGGCTGGCCGCGATAAGGCGCTGATCGCGGCCCGCGTGCTGAACTATGCGGAAATCGCCGCCGCACTGCCTCCGGAGCAGGAACGCCAGCTCGTCGACCAGATCGTGTCGCGCCTCCGCGTCGGCGCTCCCGATCGTACTTTGTACGAAGGCGACGGTGGAATCTTCGCCTGGTTCGAAGAACCGGAACTGCCCTTCGCCAACCATATCGAGGCGCTCTACGCGCTGTTCCGCAACCCCGCACGGGTCGAGGGGCAGTCGATCGATCTGGCGATCAGCTTCGGCGTGGAGATTGGAAGCGGCCGCTCGCTGACCAACCGGCTGGCGAGCTCGCTCGTCGCCGCGGAAGAAGCCGCGCACGACGGCCTCAAGTGGAAATACTACGATCCGGAAGCGCTTGAGGACGCTTCCTGGAAACTGTCGATCCTCAGCCAGCTCGACAGCGCCGTCGACAAGGGCGAGGTCTGGGTCGCCTACCAGCCGAAATTCGACCTCAAGCAGCGCAAGATCGTCGGCGCCGAGGCGCTTGCACGATGGACTCACCCCGAGAAGGGGCCGATCGCCGCGTCCGAATTCATTGCCGCCGCCGAGCAGCATGATCGCATCGGAAAGCTAACCGACTTCGTGCTGGAGCAGGCGATTTCCGCTGCCGCGATCGTGAACCGGAAGCACCCCGGCTTCGGCATCGCCGTAAACCTTTCCGCCCGGCTTCTTACCGATCGAAGTCTCGTGCTTCGACTTGGCGCGATGATGGCTCGCCATCATCTGTCGCCTGACCTTCTTACTCTTGAGCTGACCGAGACGGCCGAACTCGCTGGCAGCGGGGCGGCATTCGACATGCTCTCGTCGCTTCGAGATCTGGGCGTCACGATCGCCATCGACGATTACGGCACCGGCCTATCGACTCTCGATTATCTGAAGAAGATCCCGGCCAGCGAAATCAAGATCGATCAGAGCTTCGTGAAGACGATCCTCGACAACCGCAGCGACCTGGTGATGGTCCAGTCGACGATCGCCCTGGCCCACTCGCTCGGCCGCAAGGTCGTCGCCGAGGGCGTCGAGCACCAGGGTGTGCTCGACGCGTTGGTCGACATGGGCTGCGACGTCGCGCAGGGCTACATCATCGGCCGTCCGATGAGTATCGACAGCCTAACGAAGCGCCTGTCCGCCGACCGCCGCTCCAGCGTCGCCTAAGACTCCCCAATTTCCACGCAAATGTGAGGGCAGTTCTGCCCAAGTAACGACTGCGCGTTAATAAAGGTTAACTTGTTGCTAACCAATTTTATTAGGGTTAACGTCCCTGTCAGCTGCCGAATCGCAGTTCGAAGGACAGGGGTTCAACATGAAGAAGCAAGCACAGACCAAGGGTCTCTGGAGCTGGCTCCTCGGCCAAGGCTGGAGCAACGCTGGTAGCCAGGGTTAACGAAAACGGCCGCTCTTAAGCGGCCGTTTTTTGTTACATATTACAACTAGTTAGCTAAGGCGTCCGTGTAACATCGGACGCTTTCGTGCGTCCTATTGCGCAGCTCTTCAATCAGCCCACGTTCTTCCGCTCACTGGTGAAGTGATTTGGCGCCCGATCTCCGACTCAGCGGCGCGACTCGTTAACCATCCGATTCGCTGGAAATGTCGAAATCGCGCGACTAACGCTGCAAAATGCTTCGTCAGGCGTCCACGACTTTGAATCTTTCCGGCCCTCGACAGGGGCTTCACGAGATCACTGACGAGATCGATTCCTGGGTCCGCGATCAGGATTTCGGGACCGGCTTACTAACGATTTTCTGCAAGCACACTTCGGCATCGCTGCTGATCCAGGAGAACGCCGCAAGCGCAGCCCGGCGAGATCTGGAAACCTATTTCAGCCGTATCGCGCCTGAAGACCCGGCGCTCTACACGCATAATGATGAAGGTCCCGATGATATGCCGGCGCATTTGAGAAGCGCACTCACCCAGACCCAGCTGTCAATCCCCGTCGGCGACGGCCGGATGGTGCTCGGGAAGTGGCAGGGCATCTACCTCTTCGAGCATCGCCGCGAGCCGTCGCTCCGGCAAATCGCTTTGCACCTGGTCGGCGAATGAGCCTCGGGTCCGTCCGCGCCTGGCTCGCAAAGCACGCGCCCGACCTGACCCTGATCGAAGTCGAGGAGACCACGGCGACAGTCGATACGGCGGCCAAGGCTCTTGGCGTCGAGCCGGGGCGGATCGCCAAGACGCTCGCCGTGCGCGCGGGGGACGAGACGTTTCTACTGGTCACGCGCGGCAATGCGCGGCTCGACAATGGGAAGTCGAAGCGGGCGTTCGGAGCGCGGCCGAGGATGCTTGGGCCAGAGGAGACGTTTGCGCTCACTGGCCATCCGGTCGGCGGCGTCTGCCCGTTCGGCCTGGCGACGGAACTGCCGATCTATGTCGACGAGTCGCTAAAGGCTTTCGACGTAGTCTACCCGGCGGGCGGTTCGCTGAACACGTCGGTCAAGGTTTCGACCAACCGCTTGTTCGAACTGGTCGGGAAGAAATGGGTCGACCTATGCCGCCTGCCCGAGGAAGCGGCCGGGGCTTAGCTGTGCGGCGGTGGCCGCTTCGAGTGGCCAGGGCGTCGCGGCGATCAAGGATTCCGCAATCTGCGCCATGGCCGGGGATGTCTGGAGGCCGTAACCGCCCTGCCCCGCGAGCCAGAAGAACCCCTCGGCCTGCTGGTCGAACCCCACGACTGGATGACGATCGGGCGCAAAGGTCCGCAGGCCCGCCCATCGGCTTTGGATCCGGCCGACCTTCATGGTGGTGCGTTCCTCGATCCGGTGAGCCGCGAGCGCGATCTCATATTCATCGGGCTGGGCGTCGCAGGGGTCGGTAGGCCCTCGTCCATCGGCGATGCAAACAGGCGCCCGGACTCCGGCGCGAAATAGAGCTCATCGCCAACTGTCTTCGCGAACGGCCAGCCCGACAGGTCCTCGCCGTCCGGTGCGTCAAACGTGATGATCGTGCGGCGAAGCGGGGCAAGACCAATTGGCCGAACGCCACCTAGCGTCGCGACTGCGTCGGCCCAAGAGCCAGCCGCGTTGATCAGGATGGGCGCAGCGAGGCTGTCCCGGTGCTCGGTCGTGACAGTCCAGACTTCTCCCGAACGTTCCACTTTAATCGCGCGCGCGACCGTGACGATTTCACCGCCGTTCTGGCGGAGCGCGCGAACGTGTCCCTGCAGAAGCGCATGCGTGTCGAGCCTTATGCCATTGCGATCGACCAGCCCCGCGACTGCGGCGCCCTCGCCAGTTCGAACGACCGGGCAAAGCTCGCAGATGCCAGCCCCGTCTACGCGCTCCAACTGCGCGAACGGCGCGATCGCGGATTCGAGCTGATCCAGAGCGGCGAGCTCATCCTCGCGGGAGTGGATCAGCACCGGCATGCGATGTCCCAACGGGACGTCGGTGAAGTCCCTCGGCGGTGCTTCGAAGAATCCGCGGCTCGCGTGTGTCAGCGCACGGACGAGCGGATCGCCGAGCGCATAATGCAGCATCGTCGCGCTTCGGCCCGACGAATGGTAACCGACTGCTCCCTCGGCCTCGAGGACGGTGACTCTGGCATGCTTCGAGAGAGTCGAGGCAGCGGAAAGCCCCGCAATCCCCCCGCCTATCACGATGATGTCGCTCGACTTCAACTCGCCGGGCCCGTCAGCCTTTCGTTTACGACCTTCCCGCCGTGCGTGAGGCGGATCGCCTTGACGATCTCGTCATCGTCCGGAAGCACCGGCCTGTTTTGCTCCTTGTCCCAGAAGGCGGACAGGAAATTGAACAGGTTGCGCGCGAACAAGGCCGAGGAGTCGGCTGCTAGCGTCCGGGCAAGGTTCGAGGCACCGATGATCGTGACGCCGTGCTTCACGACATTCTGCCCCGCGACGCAGCCCTCGACGTTTCCTCCAGCATCTGCGGCAAGATCGACGACCACGCTGCCCGGACGCATGGTCGCGAGCTGGGCATCGCTGATCAGCCGCGGCGCAGGCCTTCCGGGAATCAGGGCCGTCGTGATGACCATGTCCTGCTTGGCGATATGTCCGGAAACCAGTTCGGCCTGGGCCTTCTGATAATCCTCGGACATTTCCGTGGCGTATCCGCCACTCCCCTCGCCCTCGATGCCCGCGACATTCTCGACGAAGATGGGCTTGGCGCCGAGAGACTGGATCTGCTCCTTGGTCGCGGATCGAACGTCGGTCGCGCTAACCTGCGCGCCAAGGCGGCGGGCAGTTGCGATCGCCTGAAGCCCTGCGACGCCCACGCCCATCACGAAGACGCGAGCGGCACTGATCGTGCCCGCAGCAGTCATCATCATCGGGAATGCCCGGCCGTAAGTTGCTGCACCGTCGACGACCGCCTTGTAGCCGGCGAGGTTCGACTGCGACGACAAGATGTCCATAGACTGTGCGCGAGTGATGCGCGGCATCCATTCCATCGCCAGCGCCTCGAGTCCCGCCGAAGCGTATCCGTCGATCTTCTCGCGGCGTCGGAACGGATCGAGAGCACCGACGAGAATCGCACCCGGCTTGGCGCCCTTCAGGCTGCCGGCATCAGGACCGCCGATGCAGAGAACAAGGTCGGCACCGTCGAGGGACTTTGCACGCGGCGATACAGACGCGCCTGCCGCTTCATAGTCTGCGTCAGAAATCGACGCCGACTCACCCGATCCGGTCTCGACGGCGACCTCGGCGCCCAGCCCAATGAATTTCTTCACGGTTTCCGGCGTTGCGGCGACCCGCGTCTCCCCCGGCGCGGTCTCCCTGACGACTGCGATTTTCATCGGCGCCTAGCTGATGATCATGACTACGAGGAACGCGATAACCAGGCAAACAATCGCGCCCCACTTCAGCAGCTTCGTGAAACGCTCATAGTCCTTCACGTGGTGAGCGACTTCCTGCGTCGGCGGATTGTTCAGCAACGGCTCCTCATGCGCCATGTCTTACCCCTCTTCGAATTCAAAGTGTTGGAGCTGTCCATAACAAGCAGGTTCGCCGCCCCAACCCCTGAAGTCTTAAGACGGCATTTACTCCTTTCGTCGTAGGACACGCGCAGGAACTGCGATGCGCGAGCAAGAAACCAAATCTCTCCTGTTGGTCGAAGCCGATCCAGCCGAACGGCGTCTCGTTTCGGCGGTCGCAGCGCGCGCCGGCTGGAGCACGGTCGGTGCGGATTGCACGGAGATGGCGATTAGCCTTCTCCAGGGGCCGCATGGGCGAGAAGTCCAGGCCGCCTTTCTCGCGAACTGGGATGAGGGATCGGGTCCCGCGGCCATTGCCGCACTGCGATCCAGCCGTCCATCCCTGCCCGTCATTGTCGCCGCCAAAGGCGAATCGGTGGCGCAGGCGGTCAACGCGATGCGCGCAGGCGCCACGGATTTCCTGACCCTGCCGGTCGCGCCCGAGCGGCTCGTCGAGGCGCTTGCGGCCAATTCCGACCGCCGCAAGCCCGCCGGCGAACTGATCCCGGTCTCCGAGAAGCTTGCTCCGGCGCTGTCGCTCGAACAGCTCGTAGGCTCCTCTCCGCAGTATCGGGCCGCCCTCGCCGTCGCAGCCAAGGCCGCGCGCAATCGCCTTCCGATCCTGATCGTCGGCGAGCCCGGCACGGGCAAGGAGACGGTCTCGCGGGCTATCCATGCAGCAAGTCTTCGGGCCCGCGGTCCGCTGGTCATCGTCGATTGCAAGGCCGTTCCCGGCAACGTCGTCGACAGCGAGCTGTTCGGCCACGTGAAGGGTGCCTTCCCCGGCGCCTTCGCGGAGAAGTCGGGCCGGATGCTCGAAGCGGACATGGGCACGCTTGTCCTCGACGAGATTGGCGCCTTGCCGCAGTCGACCCAGGAAACGCTGGATCGCGTGCTCGCCACCGGCGAAGTCCGTCCGGTCGGATGCAACGGCAGCTCCTCCGTTGATATCCGGCTGATCGCCACGACAAGCGCTCCGCTGGCCGAAAGCTTCAACCAGATGCTCGGCGAGCGAATCTCCGTCACCGTCGTGAATCTTCCGCCGCTGCGCGACCGCAGCGCGGATATTCCGAACCTGGCCAGGCACCTCCTTCAGCGCTTTGCCGAGCAGGAGCTGATCCCGCCGCTGTCGATCGGAAACGACGCGCTCGCGGTCCTCATGCGGTATGGCTGGCCGGGCAACGTCCGGCAACTCGCCAGCGTTCTCTTTCGCGCAGGACTCCAATGCGACCGCGGCGGCCTGACTGCCGAAGACTTCCCTCACATTGCGTCGCAGTCGCGCTTCACCGGGCGCAAGAGCGACTTCGCTCCTTCCTTGAGCGCCCAATCCAGCGAAGCTGCGATGAGCGGCGTTTCCGGAGTGACCCTGTTCACGAACGACGGACATTTGCGCACGCTCGAGGAGATCGAGGCCGACATCATCCGCCTAGCCATCGGCCACTACCGCGGCCGCATGACCGAGGTAGCGCGCCGGCTCGGCATTGGCCGCTCCACGCTTTACCGCAAGCTGAGCGACATCGGCATCGACACCGCCGCCTGAGGCGCTAGCACTCGCCGGGTGCGAGTGTTCCTCTTTCTTGCCTTTTTCTTGGCCGGTTGCGCGAAGACCGGTGCGACCGCCGAAGCGGCGCAGTCTGCCTGTCGTGTGGAAATGTTCGAAGAGAGCCGATTCACGGTCTGCGATCCCGGAAAAGGCAATCTCGAGCTGATCGCCGCGGGTCGTGATGAGCCAGCGGTTCGGCGGCTGGCCGACCTGGATACGAATCTCGGCCCCAAAGCCGGCACGGTCGCCTTCGCGATGAATGCCGGAATGTACGACGACGACGGGCGGCCGATCGGGCTCGCAATCGTCGAAGGACGCCAGAAACACGCGATCAACCGCCGGAAGGGCGGCGGCAATTTTCACCTGATGCCGAACGGCGTGTTCCAGGTTCGCAAGAATTGCAGTGCCGAGGTCGTGACGAGCGACAAATGGCGCCCCTCGCCCGACATACGCATCGCGACCCAATCGGGACCGATGCTCGTAATCGACGGCAAGCTTCACCCCGCATTCGAGCACGACGGCATGTCCCGGAACATTCGGAACGGCGTGGGAGTGACAAGCGGCAAGGCCCTGTTCGTCATCAGCGACGATCCCGTCTCATTCGGGAAGTTCGCCCGCTTCTTCCGCGACCGGCTGAAGGCGCGCAATGCGCTCTTCTTCGACGGCTCGGTGAGCGCGCTCTGGGACCCGGCGAATGGGAGGCGGGACCTTACCAAGCCGCTGGGACCGATGGTAGTTGCGTACAGGCCGCGGTAAGGTGTGCGACGCGCTCTAGCCGAGCCGAGGGGTTAGCGCCTGGTCGCGAAGTCCTCGCCAGATCCTGAGCGCCTGCACGGTCTCCGGCACATCGTGGACGCGGACGATCTGAGCGCCCTGTTCCGCTGCCTTGAGCGCGAAAGCGATGCTGCCGCCGAGACGCCGGTCGGCCGGCGCTTCGTTCGATAGCGCGCCGATCGTGCGCTTTCGGCTCGCACCAACGACCAGCGGGCAACCGAGCGAATGGAAAAGAGCGAGCCCGTTCATCAACTCGAGATTGTGGGCGACGGTCTTTCCGAAGCCGAAGCCGGGATCGATCAGAATTCGTGACCGGTCGATTCCGGCGGCCTCGGCAGCGGCGATGCGCTCCTCAAGCCAAACATAAATCTCGACCAGCACATCGTCGTAGCGCGGGTCCTCCTGCATGGTCTCGGGACTTCCGAGATGATGCATCAGTATCACCGGCGCGCCCGAGGCAGCGACGACCTCCGCCGCGCGCGGGTCGAAGGTCAGAGCAGACACATCGTTCACAAGCCGCGCGCCGGCCTGGAGAGCAGCCGTCATCACCTCGCTCTTGCGCGTATCAATGGAGACGGCCGAACCGCCCGCAGCGAGGCGCTCGACTACAGGTCGGACGCGCTCGATCTCATCCTGTGCCCAGACGGTCTGCGCGCCCGGACGGGTGGACTCCCCGCCGACGTCGAGGATCGCGGCCCCTTCGCTGGCCATCTGCACCCCCGCTTCGACGGCTGAGCCCGCGTCGGCGAGCTGGCCGCCGTCGGAAAAGCTATCGGGCGTAACGTTGAGAATGCCCATGACCTGCGGTTGGTCGAGCCGGACCGTGCGATCGCCCAACTGCAGTGGTTGCCGGGGCGCAGTGAGTGCCGCCCATTGGGCTGCGGTGTCCCCGCCGAGGCGTCCTTCGATCGCTTCCACGGGGAGCAACTCGGCCGAAACACGCCGGCTGCCCTCGACGCGGAGCAACTCGACGCTCGCGAAGAAGTTCAGCCCGCCGGCAAGCCTGGCGACCTTCCCGTCATGGCCGAACGGGGCATCAACGAAACCGGTGGGGCGGACAAGAGTGCGTGCGGCCATCTGCCGCTAGTGTCGGGACGAGAGCGGATGTTCAAGTCCTGCAGGCGATCTCGCCCTAGAAGGCTCGGTAAGTCTCGTTTCCGACGAACCCCAAGCGGGTCACTCCAACGCGCTTCGCGGCAACGAAGACGTCGTTCACCAATTCGTATCGCGCCTCCGACTCAGGCTGGAGATGCAGCTCGGGTTCCGGCGAGATTCGGGTCGTCGCGGCAAGGTTGTGGGCTAGCGTGTCTTGGGAAACCGGCGTTCCGTTCCAGAGGATCGCACCTCCATTGGTGACCACGATCTTGTTCTTCAGCAGGCGAACCTCCGGACACGTCGGGCAGTCCTGCGGACGATCGAGCTTCAACGCGTGCGTCTGAAGCGGGATTGTGATGATGAACATCACCAGCAGCACGAGCATCACGTCGATGAGTGGGGTCATGTTGATCTCCCGCATCGGGGATGATTCAGCCGCAGCGATAAGAGCCATGCCTGCCTCCTGCGATTGATGTTACATCATCACATTCTTCACTGGATCGCAAGCGTAAGTGCGAATGTAGAGTTAATTCAGGAGAAGGCCCGGAAGAGCGCCTTGAAGCCCCGCTTGCGATTGGCGCGGCGCGCAGCTTCTTTCGAGATCGCCGGAAGGTCGAGGTCCGCGCCAAGCGTCCGGTACGCGCCTTTTGGGCATGCGATGACGAAGAAACCTTTGCGGACCTGCTGAACGTGGAGGATGTCGAAATGGGGCTCGAACCTGGACAGCCACCAGCTTGTGCTTTCCTGGATCAGATGGGCGTTGCGCCCGTCCGTCAGCACCTTCTTCGCCGGGCCGGTGTGGACCGTCAGAAACGCCAGCCGCTGGGAGATGGAAGAGATCTCGGACAGCACGGCGTCCAGCGACGCTGGCTCGATATGTTCCAGCACGTCGATGCAGGTCACGAGGTCAGCAGGCCGCGGCGTGCCATATTCAGGGAAAGCGGGATCGTACGGCTGGTAACGGACCTTCCCCCCGTCGCGCAGATGCAGTGCCTTCTTCAGGTTGCATTTGCCAGCGCCATAGTCGGACAGGCTCTCGCACTTTCCGAGCCGCAGGAGCGACCGGACGACCGGGGCGAACGACAGGGACGCGACGCCGTATTTCGGGTTTTTGTGAAGCTTCTGCTGCTCCGCCAAATAGGAGTCGGAAATCGTCGCCGCAGTCATTCTCGAGAGGCCTCCCCGCCTCGTTGCGTCGTCCTTTAAACGCAGCGCGGCGGTGGGTCTATCGGCTTAGTCCATTGCCACCTGGGGCGGTCCGCCGGTCTGCTGACCGCGGCGCATCAGCAGAAGCAGCGGCAACACAGCGAAGGTCACTAGCATCATCAGCTTGAAGTCATCGAGATAGGCGATGAACAAGGCCTGCCTCGTCACTTCCGCATTGATGACCGCCAGGGCTGTAGAGCCCTGCGGAGCGATCGTCTGGAGAAGCGTCGGATCGACGGTCGGGATCGTCTGCTCGGTGATCGAGCTCGCAATGTCGGCGTGCGCAACCTGGGTCATCCGCACGAGCTGGGCGCTGACGATCGAAATGCCCACAGAGCCGCCGATGTTGCGCGACAGGTTCAGGAGCGCGGCAGCGGTCGTCCGCATCTTGGGGCCAGCGTTTCGAAGGCCAGGCTCTGCAGCGGCACGAAGATCAGGCCAAGGCCGAGGCCCTGCACCACGCCGCTCATAATCACCGGCTGCGACGGCTGATCCAGCGCGAAGCCGGTCATCATCCATAGGGAAATACCCATCAGGGCGACGCCGATCCCGACAAGCAATCGGGCGTCGATCCTTCCGGTCAATCGCCCTGCAAGAAGCATGGAGATCAAGGTCCCCACCCCGCGTGGTGCCGTCAGGAATCCCGACTGGAGAACGGAATAGCCGTACAGGTTCTGGAGTAGCGGTGGCAGGAGCGCGAGGCCGGCGAGCAGAAGTACGCCGGTAACCGCCATGAAGATCAATCCGGTCGAGAAGTTGCGGTCGGTGAACATCGAGCGGTCGAACAGAGGATTCTTCGCCGTGATCATGTGCACGACGAACATCCAGGCGGCACCAATCGCGAGGCCCGCCTCGAAAATGATCTCCCAGCTTTCGAACCAGTCCTTCTGCTCGCCGCGGTCGAGGAACATCTGCAGGGCGCCGAGCGCAATGGCGAGAAGAGCAAAGCCGAGGATATCGAAGCTGCGCCGATGCTTCTCAGCCTTCGGCATGAACCGCAGCATTATGAAGGTGCAGATCACGCCGACCGGCAGGTTGACGAGGAACACCCAGCGCCAATTGTAATTGTCGGTAAGCCAGCCGCCGAGGACCGGGCCGAGGATCGGGCCGATCATCACGCCGCCCCGAACAGGGCCATCGCCTGGCCGTGCTTTTCACGCGGGTTGATGTCGAACAGGGTCGCCTGCGCGAGCGGAACGATGAACGCTCCGCTTACGCCCTGGAGAGCGCGGAACATGACCATCTCGGTCAGCGACACCGCTGAAGCACAGAGCACCGACGCGATCGTGAAGCCGACAACGCTGATGAGGAGCAGCCGCTTGCGGCCGACCCGGTCGGCGAGCCAGCCACTGATCGGCAAGGCAATCGCCGACGCGACGATATAGCTGGTCAGCACCCAGTTGATGCTTTCCTGCGTCGCGCTGAGGCTCGCCTGCATGTGCGGGAGTGCGACGTTCGCAATAGTCGTATCCAGCACCTGCAACAGCACGGCCATCATCACGCCGATCGTGACGATGATCCGCTCTCCCGCGGGAAGCGGGTGCGACGCTACATTTGCCGGGGTGTCGGCCATTCTACTTGTCGAGGTAGACCGTCACCGTGGTGGAAAGTCCGGCGATCAGCGGCTTGCCCGGGTTGCCGTCGAACGCGATCCGAACGGGGACGCGCTGAGTCACCTTGACCCAATTGCCGTTGGCATTCTGGGCCGGAATGATGGCGAATTCGCTGCCCGTGCCTGCGCCGACGCTCTGAATGTGAGCCTTGAAGTCCATGCCGGGATAGGCGTCGATTTCGATCTTGGCCTTCTGTCCGGGCACCATTTTGCCGACGTCCTTCTCTTTAAAGTTCGCCTCGACCCAGGCGGTCTGGTCATGGACGAGCGACAGCATGCCGACGCCCTGGACGGCCATCTGGCCCACCTGAAGCCGGTCGGAATTGGCGATCGTACCCTCCATCGGAGCGCGAACTTCGGTGCGGGAAAGGTCTAGCCGAGCCTTGTCGACGGCGGCCTGGGCCTGCGCGATCGACGGCTGCTCGCCCGGCGCAATCGCGGCATGGGCATTGGCGGCGCGTGCCCGGGCGTCGGCGAGAGAAGTCTCGGCCGTGCGCACCTCGTTGAGGGCGTCCTCATAGTCGGCGCGTGTCGTGAACCCGCGCTTCAGAAGCGCTGCCTGACGGGCGAGCGCGTTACGCTTGATCTGAAGATTTGCCCCCGCGCCCGTGATGTCGGCGCCGGTGCCCGCAGCCTGTGTGCGAAGCTGGGAGGTTTGCAGGTGCGCCGCAGCAAGCTGTGCCTCCGCCTGTTCCAGCGCGACGCGGAACGGCGCCGGATCGATGCGGAACAGGATATCACCGCGCTTCACCTTATCGCCGTTCTTCACGTTGACGGCGATGACCGGGCCGTTCACCTGGGCGCTAACCGAGACGATGTCCTGCTTCACGGAAGCATTGTCGGTAGACACAGTGCCGCCGCTGGAAACCCAATAATAGATGCCGCCGAGCAGCAGCAGCGCCGGCACGAGCAGCATCAGCACCGGACGAACCCAGCGCTTCTTTTCTTTCCGGGCTCCCCGACCGCATCGGCCGCGACTTCGGCGGTCCGCTCATCCACAGCAGTCGGCTCGCCGCTGATCTTTTCCTGCTTCATCTCGTTCATGCCTCGGCTGCTTTTCTGCCGCGTTGCACCGCGGCGACATTTTCACGCACTCGCGCGAGGACGCCGCGCACCTGGTCGAGTTCTGACCGGTCGATGTCTGCAAACGCCTCCCCGACAAGCTCGCTGCCCAAAGACTTCAGCCGCTCGACGAGCGGCTTCGCCTTGTCGGTGACCTGAAGCCGCCACGCGCGACGGTCCTCCGGATCGCGCTGGCGCTCCACGAGCTCCGCTTCCTCGAGACGGTCGACGATCCGGCAAAGCGTGATCGGCTCTACGTCGAGCATGTCCGCAAGCTCGACCTGCCTCAGCCCCGGATACCGGGTGAGGCGGAACAGGACTTTCCATTGCGCGCGAGTGACGCCGAGGGCAGACGCACGGCGATCGAATGCCTTGCGCAGAGCATGCGCCGTCTCCGCAATCTCGAAGGGCAAGTCTTCCATAGCCCCCATATAATGAGTGTGCTTACTAATTCAACGCATTTGGGCGGAGCCTGTTCCAAATGTCCAGGCGTGAATCCTGCCGCGTTGGAAGCACCGCTCGTCACACCCGGGCCGTTGATCGCTGGAATCCGCTGCGGCTCCGTGTTCTGGTGAAGCAGTCACGGGCCGGGGGTCCAAGGTGTATTATCGACTGTATCTGATGCGCGGAGATCGCTTCCGCGACGCAATTGAAATCCATGCCGCCGACGATGAATCGGCAATGTTGCAGGCCGAGCAGCGCAAGGAAGCCTTGCCCGCCGAGCTTTGGTGCCGCGGCCGCCGCGTAGCGACTTTGCTTGGAACATCCTCGGCTTAAGTCGGCTAGCCGACAATCAATCCACATCCGAAACAGTCGGCACTACGGCCGGAATGCTTCGTTACTAATTGAGGTTAGTTGCGGAGCACCGATCTGGCCCAGGAACGAATCGTAGCCGTAGGTTTGTTGACACAGCGCGAAGTCGAGCTGCTGGGTCAGGGTTTCTCGCGCCTCTGGCCGGTAGACGAAACGCCTTGCTTCACCGAGCTCATCAAGGCCATCGATGACGCCGACGAGCAGCTGCATCAGGAACATAGCCAGAAGATGGAGCCGCCTGTTACAGGCGGCGACTGCCTCTAATAAGCGCGCCGCTGCGCCGCGATCAGCATCCGGAGCAGCATCGCCACCGGCCGAGGCACCCCGACCTTCCCCTCAAGCCACAAGCTGACTGCCGAACGTGACACCCCGATCGCATTGGCGAGGTCGTTCTGCGTCCGGTAGCCGAGGGTCCGCATCGCACTCCGAAGCTCATCGGGCGACATGGACGCAAGCATTTCCCTGTTGGGCGTGTCGCCGGTCATCGACCGGCCCTGTAGCGGCACAGGAGCACGTGCGAAAAGGGCCTCAGATGGCGTCGGCGCCACGATCACCGGTCCGGATGCGCACTGCCTGCTCGATATTCATGACGAAGATCTTGCCGTCCCCAATCCGGCCGGTCCGGGCGGACTCGGCAATCGCCTCGACCACATTGTCGACCAAGCCGTCCTCAACCACGACCTCGATCTTCACCTTTGGAAGGAAGTCGATAACATATTCGGCGCCGCGGTAGAGCTCCGTATGCCCCTTCTGTCTGCCGAAGCCCTTCACCTCGGTGACGGTGATGCCGGAGACGCCGGCGTCGTGAAGGGCGTCCTTCACGTCGTCCAGTTTGAACGGCTTGATTATGGCCTCGACTTTTTTCACCGAGCCTCCGCAGCAGCGTGTTGAAACATCCATGCCCAATCAGGGCCGCATTTGAAAGGCAGTGGGCCGCACAAATCGATTGAAAGCCTGAAATGAAAGCCATCATTCTTTCCGCCGGCCAGGGTTCGCGCCTCGGCCACATGGTCGACGACCGCCCCAAGTGCCTGATCGAGTTCAGCGGCCGTACCCTGCTCGACCGCCAGCTCGACACGCTCGAAGCGAATGGCGTGCACGAAGTCGTGGTCGTCACCGGCTTCCACGACGAATTGGTCAATCAGGCGATTGCGCGGCGGACCGGCGGGCCAAAGGTGCGGACTATCTTCAACCCCTTTTACAAGGTCGCCGACAATACCGGCTCGCTCTACATGGCGCGCGAGGAGCTGAGCGGAGATTGCCTGGTATGGAACGGCGACACTTTGGTCTCGAAGGCCTTGATGGCGAAGGTCGTCAGCAATGACCGGCCGGGCATCTGCGTCACCATCGACCGCAAGGAAGGGTACGACGAGGACGACATGAAGGTCGTGGCCGCCGACGACGGCCGGCTGCGCGCGATCGGCAAGAGGATCAGCGAGGGTGTGAACGCCGAGTCCATCGGCCTGCTGGCCTTCCGCTCAGGCGGAGCCGAGCAATTCCGCGAAGCCATCGAGCGCGCAATGCGCACCAGCGAGGGTACCACGATCTGGTACCTTCGAGTGATTCACCACCTCGCTCAGAACGGCGACGTGTGGACGCTCGACATCAACGGCGCCGAATGGGGCGAAGTCGACTTCCCGCCCGACGTCGAGGCGGCGCAAGAGCTTACAGCGCGGTGGGATGCAGCAGCCGAGGCAGTCGCTGCTTAACTAATGTCCAGAATGGGTGGAAAGCGGACATCAGCTTCGACTGAGGAGAGCCAAGGCAGCATCCGGTGGGTCGGATAATTCTCGACGAGGCGTAAGACTATCCCTGTCAGCATCCCACCAACCCGGAGGCTGATCGAACACAATTACGTCGCGGTATTTGGCGACGATTGCGTCGGGCGATGACGCCGTAATCCACCACCAGACGCCTCCGGTGCCGTAATCAGAGCAGACGAGAAACGGCCTCTCCGGCTCGTGAACCATAGGTGGAATCCCAAATCGGTTAGATAGAGCTAATCTTCTGGCAACATTGTCCGCGCTGCCGACAAATGTGTCCTGCTGATTGGAACTGCTGTGTCATCAACCAGCCGAGCAATTGCTCGTCCGGGCGTTCTTTCCAGCGTGCGAACACCGCCTTTGGCCACCCACCAGCTACGGTGCACGCGAAGGCCCAGCCGGGGATCGATGAGCGCCGCCGCGTCCGCCAGCCGCATCAAGATCAGTGCCGAGCCGTGGACAGTGTGCACGCGAACGTAATGATCCTCAGCTTCAAGTGCGAGTATGTCCCGGCGCAAGGCAGCCGGCAGCTTCGAAATGAACTCGGGCGGGTATTCGGGAGCGGCGGCTGGCTGTTCCACGGATGCGGCCACAGTCATCTGGTCGTCCGGAGATATGATGCGGGCAATCAGCAGCTGGACGAGGGCCACGTACGGGAACAACCCCAGCAGTTGTACGAGACTGAACGTTCTACCTGGCCGGACCACCCCCATGGCCCACGCCACAAAGAACGTCATGGGCACCGCGGATGCGGCTGCTACCGCGGCGATCCGTGTTGCCGTTCTTCTGCCCGGCGAGGTGGAGGGAGCAGTCGATCGGCTGCAGCAGCGGCTGCGTAACCGGCGAGCGAAACGACCATCCAGAACGCATATTTCACCGCCGGCGCGTAAGCGGTTTGCGATCCGAACGGACCCATCACACCAAGCAGCGCGCCGATCGCGACGGCGCTTATCAGTCCCCGCCACTTCGCCATTTGCCGCCATTCACGCTTCGCCAACTGCATCCGCCCACCGCTCACGAATTAGCGAAGGCTATTCACGACTTTCCCCGTTGTCGACCGGCATCGCGACCAGCCAACCCGCCGGCACAACGTCAAATGGAGAAAGCAATGAATCGGATTATCGCCGGCATAGCATTGGCATCTGCGTCTGTTCCGGCCGCAGCAAGCGAGGCCGTAAGCATGCGTTTTGACTGCCCCGCGTCGACCACAAAGCCAAGTCAGCCGCCTGAGCTCTCGGGTCAGTGGGACATGGTCATGGATGTGGGAGGCATTCCCAGCTTCGGTCTCCTCTCTCTCGGGGTGTCCGATAAACGGCTGGCGGGATCGATCGCGCTCAACGCCGGCGTGGCGGTAGTTCGCAGCCTGACGTCCGATGGCAGGACCGTGGCAATGATCGTGTCGACGGGCGAGGGAGACGTTCGCTTCGACGGCTCTCTTGCATCCGATGGAAGGCGGATGTGCGGCATCGTGAGCTACCATGGCGGTCAAAAGCTCGGGATGATCGCGCAAAAAAGATCGGACAGAGGGAGTCGGCGCAGCGAGTAGCCGAACGGGGTAAGTATCCGTTGCTAACAGGTTCGCTTATGTCCGATTTGGGTTGAAAGCAGGCCAAAGGACGCTTCCTAAGGAGTAGGCGGAAGGAACCTGCTCGCTACGTCCCGCGCCAGTCGCGCCGGCCGCTGCGTGACCGCGTCGAGGCAGCACCAGCAGCTTTTCACTTCGCTGAGCACGTCCTGGCCGCGGCGAACGATTGTGGTGAAATAGGCGCGCGCGCCTTCCATCTTTTCAGCGATCACCTCGGCGACGACATTGTCCTGGAGGAAGGTCGGCTTGCGGTACGAAATCTCGTGCTTGAGCGCGACCCAGAGGTGCCGCGCCACCGCGTCCGGCGGAGCGACGCTTTGCCAATAGTCGATCACCGCATCCTGCACCCACTTCAGGTATACGCTGTTGTTGACATGACCCATGTGGTCAATGTCCGACGGGTCGATCGCCACGGCGTGGCTGAACATTTTGGGCAGGGTGGAATCCATCCGGACGCAAGCTCTCATCAACTGACATCAGTGTCAATAAGTGATGGCGGCGTCTGCCTTAGCTGTAAGGCGGATTGTGGAGTCCGGCCGGGCTCTTCGTGAAAATCTCGTGGCCCGTCTCGGTGATTCCAATCGAATGCTCGAACTGCGCCGACAGCGAGCGGTCGCGCGTGACGGCCGTCCAGCCATCGTCGAGAAGCTTCACGTCCGGACGGCCGATGTTGATCATCGGCTCGACCGTGAAGAACATGCCTGGGCGAAGCTCGGGTCCGGTGCCGGGACGGCCAGCGTGGACGACTTCCGGGCTGTCGTGGAACAGGCGCCCTACTCCATGGCCGCAAAAGTCGCGGACGACGGTGTAGCGACGCGCCTCTGCATGGCGCTGGATCGCGGCGGCAATGTCGCCGAGGCGATTGCCCGGCTTCGCCTGCTCCAGACCGACCATCAGGCATTCGTAGGTCACGTCGACCAGCTTGCGCGCCTTCAAGGGCACGTCGCCGACCAGGAACATGCGGCTGGTGTCGCCGTGCCAACCATCGACGATCGGCGTCACGTCGATGTTGATGATGTCGCCGTCCTTGAGCGCCCGGTCGCCCGGGATGCCGTGGCACACAACGTGGTTGATCGAGGTGCAACAGCTCTTCGTATACCCGCGATAGCCGAGCGTCGCCGGAATACCTCCCTCGCGAAGCATGTGCTCGCGCGCGATGTCGTCGAGCTCGCCGGTCGTCACGCCGGGAACGACGTGGGGACGAGCGCATCGAGAATCTCGGCGGCAAGGCGCCCGGCCTTGCGCATGCCTTCGAACCCTTCCGGTCCGTGCAGCTTGATCACGCCGTTGCGGGCTTCGACCCGATCCTCGGCTCCTACGGTGATATATTCGGTCATCGCCTGCAACATAGGCGCGCCGGCCGGATTTTGCACCCACATGAGAACGCGTATGGGTCAGAAATGGGAAACAACAGGATCTGGACCGCTGCGCTTTTGGTCATTGGCGACGAGATCCTGTCCGGCAGGACGCAGGACAAGAATATCGCCCAGGTCGCGACCTGGTTGAATCGCCAGGGCATTCGCCTGGAAGAGGTCCGCGTCGTTCCGGACGTCGGCGCGCGCATCGCGAGCGCAGTGAACGAGCTTCGGCGGACCTATGACTATGTGATGACGACTGGCGGTATTGGGCCGACCCACGACGACATTACCGTGGACTCGATTGCGGCAGCCTTCGAAGTCCCGGTCATCGTCCATCCGGAAGCGCGCCGCATCCTGGAGGATTATTATGCGACCCGCGGAGGCGTGACCGCCGCCAGGCTCCGCATGGCTAGGGTGCCCGAGGGCGCGGAACTTCTTCCAAACCCTACGTCGGGGGCGCCGGGCGTGAGGATGGACAACGTCTTCATCCTCGCCGGCGTGCCGGGCATCGCCGCCGCCATGATGGAGGCGCTCGACGGAAAGCTCGAAGGCGGGCGGCCGATGGTGTCCGCCACCGTCGGAGCCTATGCGGCGGAAAGCGAAGTCGCCGACCTGTTGCGGGAAGCGGAGGCCGCGAACGACGGCGTCGCGATCGGCAGCTATCCCTTCTTTAAGGACGGCCGGTACGGCGCGAATTTCGTCGTGCGCTCCGACGACGGGAATCTGGTCGAGCGCACCGCCAAGGACCTTGAGCGGCGCCTTTCCGAAGCAGGGATCGAGCCCTTTTCAGGTGGCATTTAGGCGCGGTCGCCCCTGCGCTTCGCTCCGGGCGCTCCAGCCTGCGACATGCCCCGGCATGTCACTTGATTGGCTGTCGCCGCTTCACTGCGTTCACGCGTTCCGTATGCTGCTGCTCGACCATCCGCCGAACGGTCTGCGGTGGAGCGGGTAACGGGAATCGAACCCGTGCGTTCAGCTTGGGAAGCTGACAGGCTACCATTACATCATACCCGCGTCGTAGCGGCTCCGAATTAGGTCTTGCCTCCCCCACCGTCAACGCGCTCTACAGCCGTGGTGACGGGGGAAATGGAACATCATCCGGTAAGGATCGAAGCCGAGGCGCTGGGCGGGCGGCGCCTGCGTTACTTCGACTTCGTCATGGTGGCGTTCGTCACCATCCTGCTGCTTTCGAACGTACTCGGCGCGGGCAAGGTCGCCATCATTCATTTGCCCGTGATCGGCGACTGGCCGTTCGGAGCAGGCATCCTCTTCTTCCCCTTGTCCTATGTGATCGGCGACGTGCTCACCGAGGTTTACGGCTACGCTCGCGCACGGCGCTGCATCTGGGCGGGAACGGCAGCGCTTCTCTTCATGGCGATCATGGCGATGGTCGTGGTTGCGCTTCCGCCAGCCCCCGACTGGACCGGACAGGCGGCCTACGAGCAGGTGTTCGGCCAGGTGCCGCGCATCGTCTTCGCGTCGATCCTCGCATTCTGGGCCGGCGAGTTTGCGAACAGCCTGGTTCTAGCCAAGATGAAGATCTGGACCGAAGGCAGGCATTTGTGGACCCGGACGATCGGAAGCACGGTCGTCGGCCAGGGCGTCGACAGCCTTATTTTCTACCCGCTGGCATTCTGGGGCGCGGTGGGCTGGACCAACGACCTCGTGATCAAAGTGCTGATTACACAATGGGTGCTGAAGGTAAGTTGGGAAGCGATCCTGACGCCCGCGACCTACGCGGTCGTCGGCTTCCTGAAGGGCCGCGAGGGCGTCGATGTGTACGACGAGCGGACCGATTTCAGTCCATTTCATGCCAAGATTTAACATTTGTTTACGGGTAAGTAGACTGTATTTGACGCGTACCTCTTGAGGGGTCGATGCGTGGAAAAGGATATCGAGAGCGGGCCCGGACCTGAGGGTCCGCGGGAAAGGCGAAGCACCCGAGTCAGCTTGCAGGCCGAAGTGAAGCTTCGCCGCAGCGGACACCACCATTTCCTCGTAAACGTTCACGACATTTCGCCCGAAGGCTGCAAGCTGGAGTTCGTCGAGCGCCCGCGCCTCGAGGAGACCGTGTGGGTGAAGTTTGACGGGCTCGACGCAATCGAATCCAACGTGTGCTGGGTGAAGGGATCGGACGTCGGAATTTCGTTCGCGCACCCGATCTACCCAGCCGTGTTCGAGGGTCTCGTGCGTCGCCTCGCAGGTCGCTGAACTCCCCTTTTTGGACAGACTTAGGCGTTACGGAACGGCATCGAGCTCTGGCGGCTCGATAGGATGCCCGCGTTCATAAGTCCTCGTGAGCGTGGGGGCACGTCGGCGGTTCGGGATGCGCACCGGCCACTCCAGAACCGCCAATCTTTCGCTCATTCTATGGGCCGAGCGAGCACGCTCACATAGGTTAGTCTCATCCCGAGCGATGACGCGCTACGGCTGTTTCCGGTTCGTGACCTTGTTGCGTAACTGGCCGCGGATCGAGATCCGCCAGCGTGCTAAGCGACGCGTTGCTGGCGGATCTCACATTTGCCTGCTGGACAGCCCCGTTAAATTGTCATTTACTCGTGAAGAGAGTCGGCGGCGCGGCTCGGCAAGACTGCCTGTCGCTCTCACCCTTGCTTGTCACAAGGACCGAAGCGGTCTGGATCGATCAGCTCGATCCAGACCGCTTCTTTCTTACGGGGCGCCCCTGCCCGCTCGTGAAAAGTTCACCGGCCTCCTGACTCTTCGCCCAGCTTGGGGAATCGCTGTGGACAGGCCGCTTTTCGCGGCGAATCACAATTCAGACGAGGTCATGATGGCAACCGAAGCGGGCAGCATCCTTTCGCGCATCAAGGACGAGGAGATCGATTGGGTCGACCTCCGCTTCACCGATCCCAAGGGAAAATGGCAGCATTTGACCATGGCATCGGGCCTGATCGACGAGGACCAGCTGACCGATGGCTTCATGTTCGACGGAAGCTCGATTGCCGGCTGGAAGGCCATCAACGAGTCCGACATGATCCTGAAGCCCGACCTCGACGCTGCGTATGTCGATCCGTTCAGCGCGACGCCGATGCTCGTCCTCTTTTGCAACGTCGTCGAACCCTCGACCGGCGAGCTTTACGGACGCGACCCTCGGTCGACCGCGACGCGGGCCGAAGCCTATCTGAAGCAGACGGGCATCGCCGACACCGTCTACGTCGGTCCGGAAGCCGAGTTCTTCATGTTCGACGACGTGCGGTTCGAAGACGGCTACAGCGCCTCGTCCTACCGCATCGACGACATCGAGCTTCCGACAAACACTGGACGCGAATATGAGGGCGGCAACCTCGCGCACCGACCGCGCGCCAAGGGCGGCTATTTCCCGGTCGCTCCGGTCGACAGCGCCCAGGACATTCGCGCCGAGATGCTCTCGACGATGATCGAGATGGGCCTGCCCTGCGACAAGCATCACCACGAAGTCGCCGCCGCTCAGCACGAGCTTGGTCTGACCTATGGCGAACTGGTCACTACCGCCGACCGCATGCAGATCTACAAGTATGTCGTGCACATGGTCGCTCATGCCTACGGCAAGACGGCGACTTTCATGCCCAAGCCGATCGCGCAGGATAACGGCTCCGGCATGCACACCCACATGTCGCTGTGGAAGGGCGGCAAGCCGCTGTTCGCCGGCAATGGTTACGCGGGCCTCAGCGAGACGGCGCTCTACTTCATCGGCGGCGTCATCAAGCACGCCCGCGCACTGAACGCGTTCACCAACCCGACGACCAACAGCTACAAGCGTCTAGTTCCCGGCTTCGAGGCACCGGTGCTGCTCGCTTATTCGAGCCGCAACCGATCAGCTTCCTGCCGCATCCCGTACGGAGCGGGCGAGAAGGCGAAGCGCGTCGAGTTCCGCTTCCCGGATGCCCTGGCGAACCCGTACCTTGCCTATGCGGCGCTCCTGATGGCCGGCCTCGACGGCATCCAGAATCGCATCCATCCGGGCGATCCGATGGACAAGAACCTCTACGACCTGCCGCCGCAGGAGCTGGTGAACGTTCCGACCGTCTGCGGCTCCCTCCGCGAAGCCCTGGTCAACCTTCAGAACGACCGCGCTTTCCTTACCCGCGGTGACGTTTTCAGCGACGATCAGATCGACGCCTACATCGAGCTCAAATGGGAAGAGGTCATGCGCTGGGAGACCACGCCGAGCCCGGTCGAATTCGACATGTATTATTCGTCGTAAGGCTCACCTCTTATTAACCGAGATTAGCTATTCGTGGCCTCATGGGTGTCGAGGCTACGCGTAACAGCTTCAGGGCGGCGGTCCTTCACGGGGTCAAAACCGCACTGGTCGTGACCGACAAGAATCCGCTTCGCGAAGGCGACGGCGATGCGCTCGACGGCGTGAAGGTTCCGCGCTCGGAAACGCGGCGGGGCGATCATCGCGGCGGCGATCGCCATCGCCTCAGCGGCGAAACAGCTACTATCGTCTACGAGGACCAATCCCACGACGTTGAGGTCGTGAATCTGTCGCGCGGCGGCGCAATGATCCGTTGTGGTTTCGCTCCACGGCTGTGGGACATCGTCGAGCTGCAGCTGGGCGAAGGCTCCGGCCTCCATGGTGCCGTCCGCTGGATCAAGGGCGACTCCATCGGCCTCGAGTTCGCTCATGAGACGAGGATCGAGTGCGACCGGGAGCAACGCGCCGAACTTCTTCTCGCGGTCATCCAGCGCAGCTTTCCGGACGAAGTGCGTCTCGAAGAACTGCAACCCGAGGAAGGGCGCGAGGAAGTCGAGGAGGATCTCGGCAATCGCGATGAAAAGCGCCATCCGCTGATCTGGAAAGGCGAGATCCACTACGCGCACGACAGCAACCCGGTGCGCCTTCGCAATATCTCCGCTGGCGGCGCGCTCGTAGACGTCGCCGTCGACTATCCACTGGGTGCCGAGGTCATGCTCGATCTTGGCAATGCCGGTCAGCATTTCACGACCGTCCAATGGGTCTGTGGCGACCAGGCGGGACTTCGTTTCGTCTGCCCGTTCGATATCGGCTGCCTTGCGAATGCGCGGCCGGATGTGATGCCGCACAGCTGGAACGTCCCAACCTTCCTCAATCCGGACGACGATGAAGACGATTCTCCGTGGAGCTCGCATTGGAGCCGAAGCTCGATTGAGGAAATCCGCAGCGACCTCGAGGGCTACCTCAAGCGCTAGTCGCGAACGTAGACTACGCCGACCTCATCCTGGTGAATCCGCTTCCAGCCCGGTGAGCGATCAATAAGAGCAACGAGCTTCCTGTAGCGGTGAGGCAGGATCGCCCACCGGATGCCCCATCGCTGAACCGCCTCTTCGAACTTCGCGGCGTCGCCATCCGTGATGCTCTTGTATCCGATGACGAGCTCGTCGCCGTACATGTCCCCCGCCCGTCGACGTAGGTCCGGATGCCGGACAGGATCAGCGGCCCGCCCATCACATAGCCGTTCAGCACCGGCTGCGACCGCAAATCAGGCGGAACAGCCGCGATCAGATTCCACGGGTTCGCTTCATTTTCGGGAGGCGTCATCGGCATGAACAGCCGAACGACAATCAACGTCGCGGCAGCTGCGCCAACGAGCCACCAAATCCTTCCTTCAGCCTCCCCGCGCGCGGAGCCTTTAGCGAAAGCCTCGGGCAGGATCACGGCCGCGACGATTGCCAAAACCGCTTGGTGCCTCACCTGGAGAAGCGCCAACCCAAGGAGCGCGCATAACAACACCCATCGCACCGGGTGCATTGCCGGCCGCTTCACCCAGATCAGCGCCAGCACGCCGGCAAGAACCACGAAGAAGAACGGCGTTACTGCAGGATTGGACGGCTTCCACTCGTCGACGAGAGGAAGCATCGACAGATTCGCGATCTTCAGCGGGTGGAGGACTCCCTCCAAACCGTTCGCGTTGACGAAGACGGCGATCAGGCACGCTACGCCGAACAGTCCCCACTGGCGCAGAGCTCGCGACCGGTCGCTAGAGGCAAGCAAGGCTTCCAACCCCAAAGCGGCAGCAACGACCAGACCGATCACGAAGCTTCCGTGGAGGTTGGTCCACACCACCATCAGCAAGGCGGCTGCGAGCGGTGGCACGCCGTCCTTCTTCCGGGCGTGGACCATCAACACCGTCCAGAATGCCAGTAGCGCCCAGGCAAGGAGATGCGGCCGTGCGAGCATCATGGGGATCAGCACGACGTCCATCGCAACGATCGCGCCGAGTGCGGAAAGCGGACGAACGAAGCGCGTGGCGTTGGAGACAATGACCGCGTGCAGCGCGATCAGGGCGGCCGTGGCCAGTGCGCTGATGCCGCTGTAGCCCGCAAACCTGTACGCAGATGCCATGATCGTCTCGGCAAACCACTCGATCGGGACCCATGGCTTCCCGGCCCAGGTGAAGGAGAATGGGTCCGTCCGCGGGATCTGGCCGTGAGCCAGGATCCACTGTCCGGTGGCAATGTGCCAGCTAACGTCGCCGTCATTGAAGATCGACTTCGAGCTACCCAGCGTGGCCGGAATGAGAAGTGCTGCAGTGAGAACGATCAGATAGTATTTGGCGCGCTCGTCGACCCGGCCGGCTTGCGTCATCAGTCCTCCAGAATCAGGCTCTTCGTCTTCGTTTCCGGCAACATCAAGAAGCCGATCGCGGCCATCCCGATGACTGCGGACAGATACCAGTAAAAGCCGCTCTCCATCCCGGCCTGCTTGAACCAAAGCGCAACATATTCCGCCGTGCCGCCGAACAACGTGTTGCCGACCGCGTAGGGCAAGGCCACTCCGAGGGTCCGGATGTGCGCCGGGAAGAGCTCGGCTTTGATCAGGCCGCTGATGGACGTGTACGACCCCAGAATGACGAGTGGGACGAGGACGAGCGCGAGCGCCGTCAGCGGTGCAGTGACGACGCTGATTGCGCTGTAGATCGGCACGGAAACCAACATTCCGCCGAAGCCGAAGACATAGAGCATCGGCTTCCGGCCCCAGCGGTCCGCGGCCATGCCCCACCACGGCTGGATCAGCATGAATATCACGAGCGCGATGGTCATGATCATCGTCGCTGTCGGCCTCGAGAACCCGCTCGTGTTGACGAGGAATTTCTGCATGTAGGTCGTGTAGGCGTAAAAGGCCGCCGACCCGCCCCGCTGATCGCCGCGACGATCAGGAACTCGCGGGGATGATTGCGCCACAGGTTGATCATTGATGACCGCGCGCGATCCGCGCCCTGCCTGACGAAGGATTCCGTTTCCGTCAGTCGCGCGCGCAGGAAATAGACGCCGAACGCCAATAACGCCCCGACTCCGAACGCGATGCGCCAGCCCCATTCCTGCAATTCGGAGTCCGGCATCACGCTTTGCAGCAAGACTACGACAGCCAGAGCGAGGAGTTGTCCTCCGATCAGCGTGATATATTGAAAGCTCGCCCAAAACGCGCGGCGATTGCGCATCGCCTTCTCGGACAAATAGGTCGCACTGGCCCCATATTCGCCGCCGACCGATAGCCCCTGCAGCATACGCGCGAGCACCAGGACTGTCGGCGCGACCCATCCGGCAGCTGCATAGGTCGGCGCTGCAGCGATCATCAGCGATCCACCGGCCATCAAGGCCACCGACAAGGTCAGGCCCGACTTGCGGCCGTGGCGATCGGAATAGATGCCCATCAACCATGCGCCGATCGGGCGCATCAGGAAGCCGACAGCGAAGATGGCGGCGGCACTGAGGAGTTGCGCTGTGGCGTCCTCCTTGGGGAAGAAGACAGGCGCGAAATAGATCGTCAGGACCGAATAAGCGTACCAGTCATACCACTCGACCAGGTTACCCGCCGAGCCGCCGAGGATGTCCCGGATGCGCTTCGCATTGCTCGAATCACTAGACGCCACCGCGGTCGCCACGGTCTAGGCGGTCTGCGCAGCCCGGGCGCGGGCGGCGGCGCCATGACCGTAGATGAAATAGAGCACGATCCCGATCGCCTGCGCCGCGAAGAAGAAAAGCTGGGTGCGGTTCGGCAGGCTGATGAACAAGTAGATGCAGCCGAGGATGCCGACCGTCGCGACGAGGGTCGCGGCGGGTGCACGGAACTTCCTCTCCCGGTCGGGCTCCCTGCGACGGAGCACCAGCATTGCCGCGCAGACCGCGACGAAAGCGGCAAGCGTTCCCGCGTTCGCAAGCGCCGCGATAGAAGCCAGCGGGATCAGGCCGGCGAAGATCGACGTTACGATGGCGGTGAAGATGGTGATGCGCACCGGCGTGCCTCGGCTTGAAACGCGCGCCAGCGACGCAGGCAGCAATCCATCGCGAGCGACCGTGAAGAAGATCCGGCTCTGGCCATAGAAGAAGGCCAAGATGACGGTGGGCAGAGCGATCACGGCGGATGCGCCGAGAACACGTGCGGCCCACGGCTGGCCAATGTCGCGAAGGATCAGCGCCAGAGGCTCCGCACTGTCGGCAAAGTCGGTGTAGGCGACCGCGCCGATCGCCGCTGCGGCCACCAGCATGTAGATGATTACGCAGACGACCATCGATCCGACGATGCCGATGGCAAGGTCGCGGCTCGGGTTCTTGGCTTCCTCCGCCGCGGTAGCGATCGCGTCGAAGCCGTAGAAAGCGAAGAAGATGATCGCCGCCGCAGCCATCACTCCAACCTCGCTGCCCGAAGGCCCGCTCCTCGGGAAACCGTAGGGCATGAAGGGCTCGAAGTGGGATGCATCGAAGACCGGAAGCGCGACCGCAATGAACAACGCCAGGGCAGCCAGCTTGATGACCACCAGGATGGCGTTGAGGGTCGCGCTCTCGCGCGTGCCCGCAATCAGCAGCCCGCCAACGACGAATATGATGAAGATGGCCGGAAGGTTGATCACCCCGCCCAGTTCGGGTCCCTGTATTAAAGCGTCTGGCAATCCCATCCCGATCGAGCTGAGAAACCCGGCCGCATAGCCCGACCAGCCGACCGCGACCGCGCTGACCACAAGCGTATATTCGAGGATCAAAGCGACCCCGATCATCCAGGCGATGAGCTCGCCGAACACCACGTAGGAATAGGTATAGGCGCTGCCCGAAGCTGGGATCATCGTCGCCACTTCCGCATAAGCCAGCGCAGCGCAGGCACAGATGCCTCCGGCGATCGCGAAGGAGAGAATGACGGCGGGGCCCGCCTTGCCGGCGCCCACGCCAATCAGCGTAAGAATACCGGTGCCGACGATCGCTCCGACGCCGAGCGCGACGAGGTGCGGCCACGACAGGGTCTGCGCCAGTCGATGCTCTTCCGGGAGGTCCTCACGAGCGACGACCGCCTTGCGCACTTTCCAATTCTTCATAAGCCTCCCCCGCCGTCCCGGCATTCAGCCGGAATCCGCCTGTGCTTCGATGGTAGAAGAGAAGGCGGTTGCCGGGTCAAGCCCGGCATGGTGAGTCCGCGGAAGTTGACCAAATCGACTCTGCCGGACAGGGCGGCCCCCTGTCACCCTGAACGAGTGAATTCGGGGGTCTTCCACGTCCTCCACTTCGTCACCTTCACGCCGTCACATGACGCCACCGGAGCCGGTCCTAGGGCAAGCAGGCATTCTGCACGAAAGTACGGCAGCAAGCCTGTAAGACAGCTATTTCGTCCTGATTTCTGCTTTCGGCCCATTGCGGACACTGGCAGTGCAATTCAAATCTCGCGTCTTATTGGCGCACTTGCAATTAGCGACGCGCGCGGCCACTTTGGCTGGAATTGAGGCCAAAGCCTCGAAATGCTGCGGGCGCCGCGAGAGTGGCCCGGTGCCTTGCAGTTCCGTCCAACCGAATTCGCGATTGCTGTCCGGCGGCATGTCGCCGTCCTACGCAGCAAAATCGCGCAAGTTTCTGCCTGAAAGTCCCCCGCATTGAGTGTGCTTCCGAACGAAATTCCGCAGGGGCAAGCTATCGGCCACGCGCTTCCGGGGGCAGAAGCTCTCGGACCAGTCCTATCCCGGCGGTTCAAAGCCTATGGCCCTGACGCCAAGCGGAGCATCTTTCAATTAGTCACGACCGCAGCGGCGTTCATCACGCTGCTCGTGGTTATGGGCTCCGCGTCGCATGACCACTACTGGCTGACTTTGTTCTTGGCGATTCCGGCGGCCGGGCTGCTCGTCCGCCTGTTCATCATCCAACATGACTGTGGTCACGGCTCTTTCTTCAAATCACGAGGCGCCAACGACTACCTCGGGCGCGCCCTTTCCGTGCTGACGCTCACTCCTTACGGCAGCTGGAGCCAGGGCCATGCCGCGCATCATGCCTCCACCGGCAATCTCGACCGCCGTGGGCGTGGAGATGTGGAAACCTGGACCGTTGAGGAATACCAAGCCTCGGGGTCGCTCAAGAAGCTCTTCTATCGTCTTTATCGCAACCCCTTGGTGATGGTCATTCTCGGTGCGCCGATCAATTTCATCGTGCTTCAAAGGTTGCCGCTGGGTCATGGGCTTCGCGACCGTAAATCTCGCCGCAGCATCCTAGCCCTGAATTTCGCGTTGCTCGTGGCGTTCAGTCTTTCCTTCAGCTTGATCGGCGTTCGTCCGGTAGTGGTGACCTATCTCCCCGTGATGGTCATCGCATCCTGGATCGGAAACTGGCTGTTTTACGTGCAGCACCAGTTCGAGAGCACTGGTTGGGAGCGCGACGCCGATTGGAGTTTTCACGAAGCTGCCTTGAGCGGCAGCTCATATTTCAAGCTTCCGGCGGTTCTCCAATGGTTTTCCGGGAACATCGGGCTGCACCACGTGCACCACTTGTGCAGCCGGATTCCAAACTATCATCTTCAGGCCTGTCTCGACTCCGCGCCAGAACTGAATCGCGTCGCCAAGGTGATAACCTTGCGTGAGAGCTTGGGATGCTGGCGCCTGGCGCTGTGGGACGAGCGTCGCCGCTTGCTAGTGGGGTTCCGCGATCTGAAGTCTCGCGTCGCTTAGTGTATACGCGACGCTGACAGGAGGAATTTATGCCCCGGTTCACTGAGGGTCGATACCGCACCGAAGCATCGGAGCACCGCCCGGCTCGTGCTTATGTGATCGACGGAGCAAAGGCCTATTTCGTAACCGAGGAGGTCTACCGCTCAAGGCAGTTCCGGCCACCTTTCGAAACGCTTCCAACCGAAGACCAATATCATGCCTGAGGCCTCTGGCCGCTTGGGCCGGACTTCGAGCCGGTGCGGAACTGTAAGCTAAAACGAGCCACCCGCCTCCGCTCCGTAAGCCCAGCGAATCTTCCCTGGAACGTCACGAAGACCCACGACACGAAGCAAGACTAACTCGCCTAGCTTTGGCCTCAGCGAGACGGCCAGCCGGAACCCTGTCGTCGTAAATTCCGTGATCGTGACGTCGTCTTCCGACCCATCATCCCGCACGAGCAAGGCCGGGTGCCGAGTTCGCGGATTGGTTCGGAAAGCGTCCAGTATGCTGTGCTCTTCTGCCATGTTTGATCGCCCTCAACGGCGGGAGCACAATCTCTCTCAGTCGCCGAGTGGCCATGAATTAAGCTCGACGATACCAGCATAGCGCCTTGACGAACCTCTCGGTTCCGCCGCTTGGCCGAATGTCCGCTTTCCATCAGTTCCGGACATAAGCGACTTCCGCGCTAGTAATCCTTGCTAACGCGAACGTTCGCGCTCGTCCTGCCGATCGTCGAGATTGACGAAAGCAGCGAGAGCCAGCGGGTCACCTGATACTCGGCGCGCGTGGCGGAATAGCCCTGGCCGTCGGTGATCACCTCCACAAACAATTTGCGGGTGACGTACTTGCCCGCTGCAACGGCCGTCTTCTGGCCCGTGGCGATATCGGCCGGAAGGATTCGAAGCCGGTCGAGGCCGACGGCGCGGCGAACGCTGTTGATCGGGTCGAGATTGCCCGATCCCGACTGGAGCGCCGCAACCGCACTGGCGAGTTGAAGAGCCTCGGGCGCGGACAAGTTGGTGATCGACGTGCCGAACAGGATGCGCGACAGCAGCTCGTCCTGCGGCAGCTGAGGGACGCTCGCGAACGTGATCTCAGGATGAAGTCCCGTGCCGCCGACGACGACGTTGGCGTTCAGGCCCTGGACGTTGGCCTCGGCTCGAATGTCGAGGAGCGGATCGGGCGGGCTTTCGCCGCGGAAGCGGATCACGCCGCGATCGAGGCGGAAATTGCGTCCGGCGAAGTCATAGTCGCCGCGCACGAGATCCGCCCGGCCGGTGAAGCGCGGTGCATCCGCGGTCCCGCCTACGTGGAGGTTGGTGCGCCAGATACTGTCGATGCCGAGGCCACGCGCGCGAAGGTCGTTCCCGGCAACCTCCAGATCGAGCTTCCACGGGTGGAGGTCGGCAGTCTCGATGACATCTTCCTCGTCCAGGCCGACATGCCGGACCTGGAGCTGCGGGACTGCCGCCGCCGCACTGGCCCGGCCGAGCGTGAAACTGCCCTTGTCGAGGCGAAGGTCGCCGGAAATCGTGCCGTTTCGCCCATCCGAACGCACCTTCAGTGGTCCGGTCACCCGGGCAGTGATGTCGTCCCGATTCAGCAACAAAGCCTGGCTGGCGTTGAAGCTCAGATCGAGCGCGGCTGCACCTCCCGAGAAATCAACCGTTCCGCTACCCTCGATAGTTCCGCCGCCGCTCGTCGTTCCGGCCAGCCGGCTGAAGATCAGGCGCGATCCGTTGAAGCGCCCGTCCGCCTGGAGTTGCTCGATCAGCGTCCCGGTAACCGGGCTTTCAAGCCTCGCACTGGCGCTGCGCACCGAGCCGCGGATTGTCGGATCGACGAGGCGGCCGCCAATATCCGCGCCAATCGCGACTTGCCCGGTCAAATCGAAGATCTCGGTGCCGGATAGCCGCCAGAGCGTATCGGCCGGTCCGGCGTAGCGGAGTTGGGCGAAAAGCGGCGCGTTCATCAGCTCGGCCATCAGGTCGCCGCCGCCGATCGGTGCAAAACGGGCCTGGGCGCGACCGATCGTCTGTCCGCCACTTACTGCGACGGCCCGGACCGCCGCCTGATTGCCGGAGACGATCGCGGCGAGCCCGACATCGATGGGCTTCGAGGCGAGCACCAAGCCGGCTCGGCTGAGGCCACGAATCTTGAGATCCGCACGGCCGCTGCGGTTGCCTTTCCAGGCATAGTCCAGACGTCCGGTGGCGACGCCGCTCATGTCTAGGTCAGACCACCCAAGGTCCAACACCTCGAGCGGCATCGACTGGAGCTGGGCGTGGACCTCCGGTCGCGATCCGCTTCGGCCAGAGACCACGGCGCGACCGCCCGCGAACGATACGCTGGTGGGCGACAACGCCCAGCCATCGCCGGAACGGATGAGGACCGCGGCCTGATTGAGAATGAGAGGCCGCCGTTCGACCGAGCCTCGGCCGGTGAGCTCGATCCGATCGGCCGCGACGTTGGCCAAAGTGCTGAACTCGAAAGCAGCGCCACGGCGGCCTGCAAGCAGGGCTCGGACTTGGCCCTCGCCGTTCACCAGCTTCGCGTTCGCCGTCAGCCTGGCGAGCGAAATGCCCGTCATCTGAAGTCCGCGAGCATCGACGGACCCGTCGAGCGTCGTCCGGCCGTCCGCAAGAATGACGTTTCCATCGAGTCGCCCTGACCGGACCGCAAGCGACGGTAAGCGGGCATTGCTGGCCTGCAGATGGGCCTCGATCTTCTGCGCATCGCCGGCGGGAACGAAGCCGAGCGTTCCGTCCAGGCCGCCGCCCGCGACATTCAGCGTTCCCGTAAAGCCGCCCGGGTCGGAGCGAAGATCGCCGCTTGCGCGTGTCCCGCTGACGTCGAGCGCGGCGATGGACACGACAGCCCTGCCCCTTTCGGAAGGAGTATCCGGCCGTTGCTGGTGAACGGTCCAAGACGCGACTGGCCATTTGCGCGATAGTCGAAGCCGGCCGCCGTCGGCGTCAGCAGTAGCTCCATGCCGCGAACGCCCAAGGTCTCATTGGGGCTTTCGAGGAAAAGCTGGACCTTTGGCCGCTCGATGTGGCCGTCCAGGATCATGCGAAGCGGGCCGTAGGTTGCCTGCCTGCCTCTCGCGACGATGTGGAACGTGCCGTCGCGGTTACGGTAGCCCTCACCGGCCAAACGCAGCTTGGGCGAGTAGAATTGCATCCCGCTGAAGCGGACGATGCCGTCAGTCCCTCGTTCGAGCTGCGTCTCGATCCGCGGAAGCCCGCCGGTGAGGCTGGCAAAGAAACTGTTGTCCCAGCGCCGGACCCAGGCTTTGCCAGTCCCGATGACTCGCGAGCCCTTGCCGTTCGGGCCGGGCACGACCGTCAGCTCCGACTGAACATCGACGATGCCGAGACCTTCGATGAAATAACGGGTCAGGCCGCCCGAAAGAACGACCTCGAACCGCCCGGTGACGAGGTCGATCAGCAGTCCCATTTTCGCGTTCAGCTTCGCGCTGCGCAGTTGCAGGCCTTCGCCCCGAACGAGCTTCGGAGTGATCGTCAGGATTCCGTCGAGGTGTGCGTTGGCAAGGATTGCGCCAGCAACGTCGCCAACGCCGGTGATCGCGCGAGCGGTCAAGCGGAGAGGCACGCGCATCGGCCACGGCGAAAGCTTCCCACTGCCTTCCGCTCGAACGTCGACGAAGCCGGTGTCGTCGAATTTCACCGCCGGCGACGTCAGCCGATAGGAGTAGCGAGCAGTCGCGTACGGGCCGTCGAGCGTCCACAGCATGCGAACGTTCCGGCCGGTCATGTTGGTGAACAGCGCGGGCGGACGCAGCAGGTCGAGGCCGAGCCGGACGTTCCGGTATTGGCCCTCGGCCATGTCGATCGTGCCGGTCGCGACTGCGCGAAGCGAGGCCGAACCGATCGTCAGTCGGCCGTTCAGATTTCGTTCCTTCAGGGTGGCGTTGCCGAGGACTTTAACGGTCGGCGAGGTCAGCCGCTGAAGCCTGCCCTTGAGGAACGGCGCGGGTGCAAGTGCACCGTGGAGGCCGTATCGGCCTTTGCGAGCGGTGAGCTGGAGCCGTGCCGTCGGTCGTTCGGAAATATTCAGCGCCGCAACGCCGCGCCAGGCACTCCAGGTGCCGTCTCCAGTGACGACAAAATCGACGGATCGGTTCCAGCCTAGCAAGGCCGGCACTACGCCATTGGCCGGCGAGTGCGACCGCACTTCGAGATCGAATTTGTCGCCATCCGGCTCGGCATCGAGCGCAAGGGCAAGGCGATCCCCACCTTGGTCCATTGAGAGGCGGAGGCCGACGACGGCCCGTCCTGCCCGCACATCGGCCGTGCCCTGAAGCGCTCCGGTACGTGCGACACCCGTCACCGCTGGAGCCAGTTCGAGACGGTTTATCTTCAAGTCGCGGATGTGAATGTCGAACTTGGGAAGGATCGGTCCCTTCCGTCCGGTTTTCCTAAGCTTCGGCAGGCGAAGCAAAATGAGGCGATCCGCCTCCACGCGCTCGATATCGAGCTTGTTGCGGAGCCACGCGCCCGGCGTCCAATCGACGTCGATCTCGGGGGAAGTCAGAAAGACGCCGCGCTGGTCGAGCACGGCGACGTTCTTCAGACGCGTCTCACCGAAGATGGAGCCTTCAATCCGCCCGATCCGAAAGCGTAGTCCCGACGCGGTCTCGATCTGCGCCAGCCGGTCGACGATGAAGCGGTGTCCGGGTGCAGTGTCGAGCACGAGCAAGCCGATGACCGCGAGCGCCAGCAGAACGACGAACAACGTCCCGAGCTCGATTGCGAGACGGCGCGCCCAGTCGTGCCTAAGGCGAAGGCGCCGCCGCTGACCGGCTTCGCGGGTGACGGTTTCAGCCACCTAAAACGCCTGCCCGAGCGAGACGACAACTGCGACCGGCGCGTCGCCTGAGCGCGGGTTGAGCGGCGTTCCGACATCTACGCGGATCGGCCCAAAGCTCGAATAGTAGCGGACACCAATACCGGCCCCCAGTTGCCACTTGCGGAAGTCCGGAGTGACGTCGGAGGTCAGCGTTCCTCCATCGAGGAAGGGCACGATCCCGAAATTGCCGCCGAAGGCCTTCAGTCGAACGCGGGCTTCGAGCGCGAACTCGGCAAGTCCGCGACCGCCGATCGGGTCACCGAAATCATCCCTCGGCCCAAGCTGCTGATAGCCATATCCACGGACCGACCCACCGCCGCCCGAATAGAATCGGCGCGACGGCGCAATGTCGGACGACTTGGCTCCGACGATCGTTCCCAGCCGCACGCGGCCGGCGACGACGACGCTGTCGGACACCGGGTGATAGGCGCTCGCGTCGATCTGGATGCGGCCGTAAGTGAACTTGCCTCCGCGCGCGGAGATCTCCGGGCTAATTCGTCCGCCGAGCCGGAAGCCGGTCGTCGGGTCGAGGAGATCGTTGCTCCCGTCATAGCGCAAGCTAACCGGCGCTGCCGCGATCAGGAAGGTGCGCGTTTCCTTGTTGCCAAGATCCTCGAAGATGCCGCGCTCATCGGTGGCGATGAGATCCGCGCCGTAGCTCCAGGTCCATTTCTTGCGCCAGATGATGTTGCTCTGGCGCTCGATCAGGGCGCTGAGCTGAAGCGTCTTCGCGCGATAAGCGTCGCGATCGACGTTGCTCGCAACGGCCAGCAGGTCGAGCACTTGGTCCCGGCGCATGAAATTGCTTCGCCGGAACTCGGCGGAGACGAGTTGCTCGTTGGTCCCGGCGACCCCGCGAAGGGTCAACGCACCTTCCGGATTGACGAAGTTGCGATGCTGCCAGCTTGCCTCCGCGCGGACGCCCTCGCCCGTTCCGTAACCGAGCTCGCCGGCCACGGTCCGCGTCGGCGCGGGCTCGAGGTGCACGTCGACGTTCACGGTCTGCCGGTCCGGCGAAGGAACGACGCGGACCTCCGCAGATGCGACGAGGCCTGTCGCAATAAGGGCCCGGCGCAGATCGTTGACCTTCGACCGCTTGAACGGATCGCCCGGATCGAAGCGCGCGATGATTTGGATATGCTTCGGCGAGAATGGCGGATTGCCGCTGACGCTGATCTGCCCGAAGTGCGCCACCGGCCCTGGCTGCACCGGAAGGATCAGCGATGCGGTGTGAGTCTGGTGGTCGACCTCGACCTGCTGCTCGCCGACTTCGGCCAGCGCGAAGCCCTCCTCGCCGAGCGCGACCTGCAACGCCGTGCCAGCGTCGATGACGTTCTGTGCAATGACCGGGTCGCCGGTTTGTACTGCAAATGCCTTGCGCAATGCCGCGGCTTCGGACCCCGCCGCTTCGAGCCCCGGAAGTTCGACGGACTGGAAACGGTACTGGCGGCCCGGTTCGGCTGCGAGCACGACCTGCAGCGTTTGCTGCATAGGCTCGATGCGAGGCTCGACGACCGCATCGTAATAACCCCGCGAACGCAGCAGCTCTTCCAGCAACTCGCCGTCGGCGCGAGAACGCCGGTCGATCTGCGCCGCATTGGCTGCCTCGCCCCGCCCCTCTCGCAATGCCGACTGCTCGTCGAACGACTTGGCGAGCACGGGCTCATCCTCGATCCCCTGAAGACCTTCGATGATTACCGAGTAGCGCCGCTCCTCAGCTGCATCGATCGTGACGGCGGGCGCCGGAGTTTCCGCACCATCTGCAGCGGGAACAGTCGCATCCGGCGCATTCATGTTCGGCCATTCGACGCCAATGTCCGGCATAGGGTCGAGCGGCGCGGTGGGGTCGAGTTCTGCGGAGCCAGGTGTCTGGGCCCAGACGGCAAGCGGGGATGCGAGCATCGCGGTCGCGCATGACAGGCGCAGCACGACCCCCACTCTTGCCCTCGATCTCATCGATTTCGAGCCTAACCGGCGCTCCTGAACGGCGCCAGTCCAAGGAGGGTCTTAGTGAACCGTTCCCCGCACTTCTTCGTCGGAAAGTGTTGCGATGACACGTTCGATCTGCCGCCAATGGCAGAATCTCAGGACATTGCCGGCGTCGCGGCTGCTTTCCGCGCGCGCGGCGGCCTCCAGCCCGGCGTCGTCGCCGAACCGATCGAGCAGGTCCGATGCCTCTTCAAGGGCAATGCGACCGGAGATGAAGGGCGAGTCCATAGACGGTCATTAACCCGGAACCTCTTTCCCGAAAGCCGACGAAGCTGGTCAACCGACCGTTCACCATGTTCGGCTGGGGCTGGAGCGGCGCGTCCGCCTCTGTCATGGGCGAGGCATGGCAAAACGAACACCAATGGCAGGCGGCTTCCTCTTGATGGCGGCGATCCTGATCGGCGCGGTCTGGGGCGTTGCGACGGGCAATCCGATGAAGGGCATATTGATCGGAACCGGCATCGGAATCGGCGTGGCAGCGCTGATCTGGCTGCTCGACAGCCGAAGCCGGAGTTAATCGAGCGCCAAGTCGAAATGTAACGGCTGCTCTTCCACACCCATGCTCCGGTAGAGCGCTACCGCCGGCTCGTCCTCGCGATCGGCCTGCACGAAAACGACCCACGCGCCCGCATCTCGAGCAATCGGCTTCAGGGCCTCGATCAGCGAGCGAGCGATGCCGCGGCGCCGGAACGGCTTTGCGACCGCAAGGTCGTAGATATAGAACTCGCTCCGCTCCTGTTCGTATTTCATGAGCTCGTACGCCGACAGCGCGCCGACCACTTTGCCGTCAGACTTGGCAGCAAGAAGGACAAAGTGACCGTCGGAAAGGAGTCGCCGGAGATAGGCGTCTCCAGGCGGCGCCGAGAAGAAATTCTCCTCCTCTTCGAACGAGTCGGCGAAGACTCGCAGGGCCTCACGCATTTCCGCAATCTGGCGCGAGGACAGGCGCTCGATTTCAAACGGGAATGACTTCACGGGCTTAACCGATCTTCCGGCCCGCCCAGACCACCCGGCCAATGCAGTTGAGCTCGTCGATTCCGCAGTCGGGCCAGTCGGGATAAGCGGGATTGTCGGACTGAACGGTAACCCGTCGTCCGGCTGGGTGAAGCGCCAGCCGCTTCACGACCAGTGCCTCGTCGGCGCGCAGCACGTAGATCCCGTCGCGTAGACGCTCGTCGCAGTCGCCCAGGTCGACGAGTATGTCATCGCCCGCGTTCAAAGTGGGCGCCATTGAATCACCCTCAACCCGAATGATCGACAGCCTGCCTGACGGCGAGGCGGTCAGGCCCTTCAACCAATTCTCGTCGAAAGCGAAATAGGCCTTACCCGCCTGATCGTAGGGGATTGCACCGGGACCTGCCGAAGCCCTCACGGGGCTCCGTTTCACGGGAACCAGGCCACCGACGGGTTCGTCGTCCGCTGGCCCGCCAAGGAGGGTCTCGGAAATCGAAAAATAGCGAGCGAGCTTTCGTCGCTCTGCCTCGCCTAGCCGCTTTGGCACTCCGCGCCTCACAAATTGCTGAATGTAGGCCGGATTGCGACCGAGCATCCGCGAAAGGCCGGCAAAGTCCTCCCCGCGCTCGGCACAGAGCCGTTCGAGCACCACACGCGGGTCGTTCAACATGGTTTCGTCATAGTTATAGGAGAATCCCTAGACAAGTAGGAATTGCACTGGGAGTTGATAGGGCCCGCGTCGCCTGGGCGAAGTTGAAGGATAGCAAGTGCATTTACTTCGGGAAGTCGAGAAGTTCCTGAATCGGAGCCAAACTGCGCCAACCGGTTTCGGGCGCGATGTAGTTGGAGATCCGCGTTTCGTGTTCGATCTGCGTGAGGGAAGAGAGCCCCGCCAGACGACGGTCGAGCGTGTTCGCGCATTCCTGGAGACCGTCCGATGACCCGCCTTCCCATGCCCAAAGCCGGCGCTTCCTTGCTACGCGCCCTCCTCGCCCGTGCACTCGTCGATCATGATAGGATTTTGCTTACCGAGTATCGCTCAACCGACTGGCAGTAGCTGACCTTCCTCGGTGAGCGCCATGAAATGCGCTTCAGGATTCCGGGCCTTGGAGCGGAAGGCATTTTCGCCCGAATGACCGGAGACCTTACCGACGCCGAGTTTGCGATCCCGAAGCAGATTGTGGCGGATGTCGTGGTGTACGGAGCACCGGCGCGCGAGCGCGACGGCTCCATCAGCTTCAGCATCGAGGCTCTGACGATCGAGGAGTGATCTAGCGGAGCGAACGGCGGAGAGCTGCAAGCGCGTCGTGCAGCTCCTGCGTGGCATCGGGCGGAGTCTGCCGCGGTGTCGAGCGCAGGTGGTCTTCAATGCGTGCGTGCATCTCTCCGGCCGTGTCGCTCGGCTCGAAGAGCCTGACGACCCGGGAGTCCTCCTCTACGGCGGCAAGCACATCGTCCAGGACGAGTTCTTCGGTGGACGTTTTGTCTCCAGAAGCACCGAGTTGCTCGACGATTCCGGCGACATCGGCTTGCTCGAGAAGCTCACCCAGAGAGGAGAGTTCGTACTCGACCGGAGTTTGCTCGAAGTCCGTGAGAGCGAATTGGCGCCTGGGCGATCCGAACTTGCCAAGTGCAAGCCAGATCCCGCCGAGTGCGGCAGCGCCTGCCGCAATTGGGGCGACGCTTACAGGCGGCTGGGCGAGATAGGTCGCGGAAGCAAAGGCTACCGCGCTTCCGAAGATCGCCGCCGGCACAAACTCGAATGCCAGTGCCCAGCCGATGCTTTCGTTCTCTCGCTGCATGAGGAAGAGATGTAAGCGAAAATCCTTTCCAGCCGGTTAGGCAGTTGCCTCGCTGGTTGCCTTCGCCTTTTCGACCAGCGCGATTACCGCCTCGGTAAAGGCAGCCACGTCGCCCGGATTGCGACTTGTGACGATGTTCCCGTCGGTCACCGCCGCCTGTTCGACCACATTCGCGCCGGCATTCTTGAGGTCGGTGCGAATCGACGGCCAGCTCGTCGCAGACTTTCCGCGCAGCAGATCCGCTTCCACGAGCAGCCACGGGCCATGGCAAATCGCCGCGACCGGCTTTCCTGAATCCGCGAAGGCGCGGATCAGGTCGATGGCGGCCTTGTTCGTGCGAAGCTGGTCGGGATTGCGGACCCCGCCAGGGAGGATCAGCGCGTCGAAGTCGTCCGCATGCGCCTGCTCGATCGTCATGTCGGGCCGGATCGTCTTGCCCGGATCGTCGTGGACCGTCGCCTGGATCGGCTTCAGGTCCGGCGATGCAAGCTTTACGTCCGCGCCGCGTTCCAGAAGGATTTCGCGGGGGCCGAAAAGCTCCGACTCCTCGAAGCCATCAGTCGCGACGATCAGGACGCTGGAGTTTGAAATTTCAGACACAGGCACCTCCTTTGGGCCTAATCAGGAACCCGCCCGCTTTCCGCTCGCTTAGTCGTGCCAATGAGCGAAGCAAAGATGAACGGCGGCAGGCTGAGGCACAGCAGCGACAGCGAGCCCGGCTACACGCGAAAGAAGCAGGGCCGCTACTGGGCCTATTTCGACGAGAAAGGGAAACGCGTCACCGACCGCGACACGATCGACCGGTTGAACTCGATCGCCTTGCCTCCAGCCTATGTCGACGCCTGGTTCTGCAAGGACGAGAACGGTCACCTGCAGGCGACCGGGACCGACGCGCGCGGCCGCAAGCAATATCGCTACCACCGGGCGTTTCGGGCCCGGCGCGACAAGAAGAAGTATAGCGGGACGCAGGAGTTTGGAGCTGCTCTTCCCAAGATCAGACGAAAGGTCGCGGCCGATCTCAAGACACGCGCCTTGAGCCGTGATGCAGTAATCGCGGCGGTCGTTCGCCTGCTCGACAGAGGGCATATGCGCGTCGGCAATGAGCAATATGCGCGGGACAACAAGAGCTTCGGCGCGACCACCCTTCGTTCCAGGCACGTGAAGCGGAACGGCAGTAAGCTCCTGATGCGCTTCACCGGCAAGCACGGAATCGTTCACGAGGTGCCGATCACGGATTCAAACCTCAAGCGGATCGTGTCCAAGTGCGACGACCTGCCGGGTCAACATCTGTTCCAGTATATCTCTGATGATGGCGAACCTTGTCCGATCACCTCCGCCGATGTGAACGACTATATCCGGGAAGCTTCGGGCGGTGATTTCACTGCCAAGAACTTCCGCACCTGGGGCGCGAGCGTCATCGCCTTCGAGCAGATGCTGACGGCATCCGAGCACGAGAAGGCGCGCATCAGTTTGAAAACGGTGCTCGAGCCGGTTGCCGAAGCGCTCGGCAACACTCCCGCGATCAGCCGCAAGTCCTACGTACACCCCAAGCTGATCGAGGCGGCCCGTGACAGGCCGCGCAACCCGTTGAACGGCCTTGAGCGTCCTCGCGAACGCAAGTGGCTCTCGTCTGGGGAAGTTGGGCTTCTCAAATTCCTCGCAGGCCGCAAACGAAGCTCTTCGCCTGACGCCACGGCTTGATCAGCCGTACCGGCGTCGCCACAAGCGGAGCGATGAAGCCGAACATCGACCCAATCCGGCCAACGCAGAGCGTTGTGGCTTGGCTAATCGACAATCGTGACGGCGTGGTCCTCGGCGCGGCCGTCGCGGGAGCGATTGTCGCGGTCATGCTAGTCGCCAAATTGATCGGTCAGCGCATAATCGCCCGCGAGACAGATGAGCAGCATCTGGGCTGGCGAAGCGTCGTTGGGCGCGTGCTCGCAAAGACGAGCATCTTCTTCATGGTCATGGCCGCGATCGACATCGTCGCGACCTATGCGCAGCCGCCGGCGCGGGCCCAGCACCTGGTCGATGTAGGTTTCACGATCGCCTTCGCCCTTCAGGGCGCGATATGGGCGCGAGAACTGATCCTTGCACTGATCGCCCGGCGCGTCGGCGACGGCACGACAGAGTCCGCGCTCGGCAATGCCAACGCAATCATTCGCGTGCTGGTCAGCGTCGCGCTCTTCGCCCTCGCGATCGTCGTCATCCTCGACAACCTCGGCGTCAACGTCACAGCGCTTGTCGCCGGCCTCGGCATCGGCGGCATCGCGATCGGCCTCGCCGCCCAGGGCATCTTCTCCGACCTGTTCGCGGCGCTCGCCATCCTGTTCGACAAGCCATTCCGGCGGGGCGACATCGTCCGCTACGGGACGACCACTGGAACCGTCGAGAAGATCGGCCTCAAGACCACCCGCCTGCGCGGCGTTGGCGGCGAGCAGGTCATCATGGCCAACACCAAGCTGCTCGAGCAGGAAGTGCATAACGTCACCGACGCACGCGTGCGGCGCACGTGGCTAACGTTCGGCCTGACCTACCAAACTCCATCGGAAACGATCGAGCGGCTGCCGGACGTGATCACGGAGCCGATTGAGGCGATCAAGAACTGCAAGCTGGTCCGCTGCTCCGCGACCGCATTCGGATCGAGCTCAATCGAATGTGAACTCGTCTATGACGATCGCAGCCGAGACCCCGACACGCTGGCGCGGCACAAGTCGGCGGTCATCCTCGCTGTGAAGCGAGCTTTCGAACGCGAAGGCATCGACTTCGCCTATCCGACCCAGACGACCTTCACCGCGGCGCCCGACGGCACGATGGTGATGCCCTATCCGCAGATCCAGCCTGTCGTCGCATTAGACAAACCTGTCGTCGCATTAGACAAAAAGGCGAAGGAGTCGCGTAAGGATCGCTGAATCTTAGGCGGCTACCGCGCCGTCGAGGGACTCTCCCTCCGGAGTAAGCTTCCAGACATTGGCCAGCATTGCCCGGAATCCGTCCGGCGTCACCGACCGCTGGTATTGCGCCTGCATTTCAGGCGTTAGCATTTCGACCATCTGAGCATTGTCGACCCAGAATTCGATCACGCGGAAGGGCCACGATTGCACAGGATGGTGTGACAGCCATAGCGGCGGCCAATTTCTTCGACTTCCTCGATCGATAGGGGCGTTCCCACGGCGGCATGGAACGGACCATGGCGCGACACGGGCTCATTACGTTGATGCCCTTCTCCCGACTCATTGGGATAGAAGGCGAGATCGCGGGGATAGACCTCGATTGTCGTCCGCCGGTCGTCGCCTGCATGGGCGATCCAGCTGCCCTTTCCGACCATTGGAAAGTAGAAGACCTGGCCGCGCCAAAGCTCGGCGAACATGGTTGCGGTCCGCTTGGGATCGTCAGCGCTGATCGAGAAATGAAAGATCATTTGGAGTCCTCAGCTACGCGACTCTTGCCGCGCGTGCCGCGCCCGCTACAGCAGTTGCATGCCGGTCGCCAGTCTCGACGCAATCCGCTCTCGAATAGGCTCCGAAGTGGGCGTTTCGAGCTGGCTGACGATGGACCAGGAGCGGATCAACGAGTTCGCTGACGCAACCGAGGACCGGCAGTTCATCCACATCGATCCAGAGGCTGCCGCGCGCACTCCGTTCGGCGGAACTATCGGCCACGGCTTCCTGACCCTGTCGATGCTATCGCGGATGGCGGCGGAAGCCATGCTCGTTCCCGGCAGCATCAAGATGGCCGTGAACTACGGGCTCGACCGGGTGCGCTTCATTGCGCCGGTGCGAAGCGGCAAGCGAATCCGCGGCCGCTTCCGCCTTGACTCGGTCGACGAGAAAGCGCCGGGACAATTGTTATTGCGGCACACCGTGACCGTTGAAATCGAAGGCGAGGAAAAGCCCGCACTGACGGCCGAATGGCTCGGCCTTCTGTTCGTTTGAGGAGAGAAGAATGTCCGTCCGCGACGCCGTGATCGTTTCGACCGCGCGAACCCCGATCGGAAGAGCCTACAAGGGCGCCTTCAATGCGACTCCTGGCGCGACGCTGGGCGCGCTGTCGCTTGCTCCGGCAATCGAACGCGCGGGGATCGATGCGGGCGAGATCGACGACGTAGTCTGGGGCTGCGTCCTCACCCAAGGCGTTCAGGCGGGCAATATCGGCAGGCAGGTCGCACTGCGCGCGGGCTGTCCGGTTACCGTCAGCGCCCAGACGATCGATCGCCAGTGCGCCTCTGGGCTTATGGCCATCGCCACGGCGGCGAAGCAGGTGATCATCGACCGGATGGATATCGTCGCCGCAGGGGCCAGGATTCGATCAGCCTCGTGCAGACCCCGGAAATGCGTATCGGTGGTGACACTTCGCTCATCGCCATGCACAAGGACGTGTACATGCCCATGCTCGGCACAGCGGAGACGGTTGCCCAGCGCTACAAGATCAGCCGCGAGGCGCAGGACGAATATGCGCTGCAGTCGCAGCAGCGCACCGCCGCCGCTCAGGCCGAAGGGCGGTTCGATGCAGAGATCGTCCCGGCGACCGTAACGATGACCATCAAGGACAAGGAAACCGGCGAGGTCTCGAAGAAGGAGATCACGCTTGCCAAGGACGAGGGCAACCGCGCGGATACGACGATCGAGGGCCTGGCTTCCCTTCAGCCCGTCCTTGGTCCCGGCACCCACATCACCGCGGGCAATGCCAGCCAGCTCAGCGACGGCTCGTCCGCCTGCGTCATCATGGATTCTTCCGTCGCCGAAAAGCGCGGCATCGAGCCGCTCGGCCGCTACATCGGCATGGCGGTTGCTGGAACGGAGCCGGACGAAATGGGAATCGGCCCTGTGTTCGCCGTGCCGAAGCTGCTCGAGAAGTTCGGCCTCAAGATGCAAGACATCGGGCTGTGGGAGCTTAACGAGGCGTTTGCAGTGCAGGTGCTCTACTGCCGCGACAAGCTCGGCATTCCCAACGACCTTCTCAACGTCGACGGCGGCGCGATATCGATCGGCCACCCCTACGGCATGTCGGGCGCGCGCCTGACCGGGCATGCGCTGATCGAAGGCAAGCGCCGTGGTGCAAGATATATCGTCACTACCATGTGCATCGGCGGCGGCATGGGCGCCGCCGGCCTGTTCGAGGTGTTCTAGGGAACGCGATTGAACTGGTTGGTTGTGATCTCCGGCTTGCCGTTGATGTTCAACCAGACAATCGTCTCGCTCATCGTCTTGCCGTCGCCGGAGACGGTGTAGATTCGCGTAGTGCGCGGCATGCCTTCCTTGTAGAATGCCATAACCAGCACGTTCGGCGCGGGCACCTTCGCAGCGACAGTGTCTACGTTGTTGTAGCCGGTGCTGGGCGCGGGTGAGCCGTCGAGCGGATAGGTGCCGGTCGCGTGGATTTCGCCGCTGCCGCTGCCGATGACGTCGACCTTCGAGTTCCACTTTCCGCCGCCCACGTCGCTGTAGGTGATGTTGACGCTCTTCGGCCGCTGGTCAGGCGGGATCTGCGAATGCTCCAGATCGAGTGTCCAGGTGCCAAGCAAGGGAGCCGCCGGCTCAGCGGCGAATGCCGGCGCGCCCGGAGCAAACGATGCCATCAGCCCAAGCAACACCAAGTACTTCATAAGACGCCTCCGATCCTTTTCAATCAAGACGTGTAATATTATCACATGCACGTCAAACGAAACTGATGTTGCGAAGGGCTGCGTTCTGCCTAGTCTGCCGCCCATGAGCGCCGCAGAAATTGTCGCGCTGGCTGCATCGGTCAGCCTGCTCGCCGGGTGGCGGCTTTATCTCGTCGTCTTCGCGACCGGGCTCGGGATGAAGTACGGCTGGGTCGCACTCCCCGACCAGCTCCGGGCGCTCGACGTTCTGGCGAACAACTGGATCGTCGGCATCGCAGGCGTTGGCGCCATCGCCGAATTCTTCGCGGACAAGATTGCGTGGGTCGATAGCGCCTGGGACGCGATCCACTCGGTCATCCGGCCGCTGGGCGGGGCGATGCTCAGCCTGGCTATCGTCGATTCCGCAGACCCCACCTGGCAGGTTGCGAGCTTCCTTCTTGGCGGAGGCGCAGCCTTCTTCGCTCATGCGGGCAAGGCCGGAGCACGCACGCTCGTCAACGCCAGTCCGGAGCCGTTTTCCAACGTCGTCGTGTCCGCCGGAGAAGATGTCGCGACAGCCGGGCTACTGGCGCTTGCCATCGCGAACCCGATTGCCGCCGCCCTGATCGCGCTGATCCTTGTGATCCTGTCGCTCTGGCTCGTGATTGCGGCGCGGCGGGCCTTGAAGCGGCTATTCAACCGTGTCGGAATGCAACCGAAGTCCGGCGGAACGGGTTGAATTCGCGAACAGGAGAAAGCCGATGCCCGTTTCCGATCAACCTCTCGTCGAACGCATTGCGCGCGTGCTTGCAGCGGCGTCGTTCAGCTCGAACGCGGAGGGCAGCGATCCCTCGGCTTCCGAAAAGGTTGATCGCACCTGGCCTGAGCATCTGAACCAGGCGCTCGCCGTGCTCCACACGGCGCGCGAGCCCGACACGCAGATGGCGACGGCCGGCGATGCAGAAATCTGGAAGCGGATGGTGGAAATCGCCATCGAGGAGGCGGAAGCAACCGCCGCATGAACGCTCGAGCGCGCGAAAAACCGCGCGCCGATCCGCGATGGACGCTCGCCGCCTGCGTCCTCGCTTCGAGCCTGTCGTTCGTCGAAGGCTCCGTCCTAAACGTCGCGCTTCCCGCTCTTCGCGCGAGCTACGGAGCCGGTGCTGCGGAAGTGCAGTGGGTCGTCAACGCTTACCTTCTCCCGCTATCTGCGCTGCTCCTTCTTGGAGGCGCGCTAGGCGATCACTTCGGACGACGCCGCCTGCTGCTCTTCGGTACCAGCCTGTTCACGGTCGCTTCGGTCCTTTGCGCGCTCGCACCCAGCCTCGGCCTGCTGTTCGCGGCCCGCGCAGCTCAAGGGATCGGCGCGGCGCTGCTGCTTCCCAACAGCCTCGCGCTTTTGAATGCCGCTTACGAGGGTGAGAAGCGTGGCCAGGCCGTCGGGATCTGGGCGGCAGCGGGTGCCGCAGCCGCTGCGGTCGCGCCCCTGATCGGCGGATGGCTGGTCGACAATGTCGGCTGGCCCGCAATCTTCTACATCAACATCCCGCTCGGGCTTGGCGCAATCCTGCTTGCGTTCATATTCGTAAGTGAGAGTAGCGACGCGAGCGCAGGCAGGACCGATTATAAAGGAGCGTTCCTCGCAACCGCCGGCCTCGGCGGAACCACCTATGGACTGACCCGATGGTCGTCCTCCGGCGAAGTAGACCTGGTGGTCGGCGCGACCGTCATCGCGGGTTTGCGATGCTCGCGCTGTTCCTGTGGGTCGAAAGAGCACGCAGGGACCGCGCGATGATGCCGCTCGGCATGTTCGGTGATCGGTGTTTCATCGGCCTCAACCTGCTCACATTTCTCCTCTACGGGGCGTTCGGCGCGGCCATGCTGCTCGTACCTTATGTTCTGATCGAAGCGGGCGGTTACTCGCCCGTGCAGGCGGGATTGGCGCTCCTTCCGCTCCCGATCCTGATTTCGATCGGCTCGCCGATCATGGGTCAGCTAGCGATGCGCATCGGGCCGCGGACGCCGCTGGCGATCGGCCCGCTCGTCGTAGGCGCGGGCATGCTGCTCGGCCTGCGGATTGTGGATGACAGCCCCTATTGGACCGTCGTCATGCCCGCGATCGCCGTCATGGCGCTTGGAATGGCAATCGCGGTTGCCCCGCTCACCGCTTCCGTCCTTGGCTCGGTCGACCCGAAACACACAGGGATGGCATCAGGCTTCAACAGCGCCGTCGCCCGGATCGGCGGGCTCATCGCAACGGCGCTGCTCGGCGTGGTGCTGTCACGCCAGGGCGATCAATTGATCGACGGATTTCATTCCGCGCTGGTCGCATCGGCAATCGTCGGCGGCGCGGCGAGTCTCACCGCGATCACTCTGCTGGGCAGTGTGAAGATGCGCGAAAGCTGAGTGCCGTTTAGGCGTTCTTCGCGATCCAATCCTCAACGACCGGAGCGATCTTATCGCGCCACTTGCGGCCGTTGAAGATGCCGTAATGGCCGACGCCCTTGGCCATGAAATACTTCTTCTTCGCGTGCGGAACGCCGCTTGAGATATCGAGCGCCGCCTTGGTCTGGCCAATACCGGAGATGTCGTCGCGCTCACCCTCGATCGCAAGCAGTGCGGTGTCCTTGATGGCCTTCGGATCGACCTTGCTTCCGCGATGCATCAGCTGACCCTTGGGCAGAAGGTGGCGCTGGAAAACCACGTCGACGGTCTGAAGGTAGAATTCGGAGGTCATGTCCGCGACCGACCGATATTCGTCGTAGAACTTCTGGGTTGACGTCGCGCTCTCCTCGTCGCCCTCGACGAGGTGCTTGAACATCTCCCAATGGCTGACGAGGTGGCTGCCGAGGTTCATGGTCATGAAGCCGGCGAGCTGCAGGAAACCGGGATAAACCTTCCGGCCGGCACCGGGATAGTAGAGCGGAACGGTGGCGACTGCGTTCTTCTGGAACCAGCCAAGCGGCCGCTCCGTCGCCAGCGTGTTCACCGCCGTAGGCGCTTCGCGGCTGTCGACCGGTCCGCCCATCATCGTGAGCGTCTTGGGTCGCCACCGGTTGCGCGTGGAGTTCATCAGCGCGGTTGCAGCGTAGGCTGGAACCGACGGCTGACAGACGGCGAGGACGTGCGGGCGTTCGCCCCTTAGCTCGCCGATCGCCTCCATGAATTCAATCAAATAGTCGATGTAATCGTCGAGATCGAACGTGCCCTCGGTGAGCGGCACCGACTTCGCGTCTCGCCAGTCGGTGATGTAGACGTCGTGCTTCGGAAGCATCCGCTCGACGGTGCCGCGAAGAAGCGTGGCGTAGTGACCCGACATCGGAGCGACGATCAGAAGCGGCGGATCCTTGTCGGCCATTCCGGCGCGGACGAATCGCTTCAGCTGGCCGAATGGCTCGCGAACAAGGATTTCCTCGTGAACCTTGACCTTGCGGCCCTTCACAACCGTCTGGTGAAGGCCGAACTCCGGCTTTCCTCGCGGCGCTGCAGCATGAGCGAAGACGTCGAGCGCGGCGGCAATCAGAGGGCTACCAGACGCGTAAGCAACTGGGTTTGCTGGATTATTCAGCCATCCTGCACTCATGCCCGCCAATTTGCTCGCGCCCGCGAGAAACGAGCGCTGAACTTCATAGGCGTCATACAGCATTTAGGGGCACCCTCATCACCACGTACCAACTGATGTGGACCCCATTTGGTCCAACGGCAAGGGCCGTTGTTGCACCGCACTCATTGCGGTGCGCAATTGAGGGACAGGCCTACGGCTGCTAGTCGACGGGCATGGCTAATGCCCCGAACCGCCCGCCGGGCCGCTCCCTCAAGAACCTGCGGATGATCTGGAGCTTCGCCTCGCATTACCGGGGCACATCCTGGGCGCGGCCGCGGCGCTGCTCGTTGCGGCTGGCGCGACGTCCGGCGTGCCCTATGCGTTCAAGCTGATAATTGACAAAGGCTTCGCCGCCGGCAGTTCCACGCAGGATATCGCCCGCTGGTTCGAATATCTGCTGATGCTGGTCGGCGTGATGGCGCTTGCGACGGCGTTCCGCTTCTTCTTCGTATCGTGGTTGGGCGAACGGACCGTGGCGGACATCCGTCTTGCGGTGCATCGGAACCTGCTTCGCTTATCGCCCGGTTTCTTCGAAGAGAATCGGCCGGCGGAGATTACGTCGCGCATCACCGTCGACACGACGATCATCGAGCAGGTCGTCGGCACGACGGTCTCGGTTGCCCTGCGCAACGTCGTCCTTGCGGTCGCTTGCATCGTCATTCTCTTCGTCCTGTCGCCCAAGCTCGCAGGAATGATGCTGCTCGGCCTCCCGGTCGCACTCGGGCCGATCATCATCCTCGGCCGCAAGGTGCGAGCGATTTCCACGCGCAGCCAGGACCGCATCGCCGACGTCGGCGCGGTGACCAGCGAAGTGCTCGGCGCGATGAAGATCGTGCAGGCATTCGGACAGCAGGATCGCGAGACCGGCCGCTTTTCCGACGCCGTCGCCAAGGTGTTTGCAACCGCACGGACGCGCATCCTCCTGCGCGCGTTCATGACCGCCATCGCGATCTTCCTGATGTTCGGAGCGATCATCTTGATCATCTGGCAGGGCGCCGTGGACGTCGCGGCCGGCCGGATGACGGGCGGCACAATCGCGGCCTTCGTTCTTTATGGCGGATTGCTCGCCGGAGCATTCGGCGCCTTGTCCGAAGTTTATGGCGACTTCCTGCGCGCGGCCGGGGCATCGGAACGCCTGACCGAGCTCCTCGAGGCCGAGCCCGACATCCGCGCACCGGCCAATCCGAAGGAGCTGCCCGATCCCGCGCGCGGCGAGCTCGAGTTCGACAACGTCACCTTCCACTACCCGACGCGCCGCGACGTCTCCGCGCTCGAAGGCTTCAGCCTCACCGTGAAACCGCGCGAACGGCTTGCTCTGGTGGGTCCGTCCGGGGCGGGCAAGACGACCATCTTCCAGCTCGCGGAGCGCTTTTACGATCCGCAGTCGGGGAGAGTTCTACTGGACGGCGTCGACCTTCGCGATGCCGATCCCGCCGACGTCCGCCAGCGGATCGCGCTCGTTCCGCAGGAAACAGTCATGTTCGCAGCGACCGCGCGCGACAACCTGCGGTATGGCAACTGGAACGCGACCGAAGACGAGATCTGGCAGGCCGCAAGCGATGCGCATGCGGAGGAATTCCTGCGCAAGCTTCCGGAAGGCCTCGACACTTACATGGGAGAAGGCGGCGCTCGCCTTTCCGGCGGACAGCGTCAGCGCATTGCAATCGCGCGTGCGTTACTGCGCAACGCTCCCTTACTGCTGCTCGACGAAGCGACGTCGGCCCTGGACGCTGAAAGCGAGCGGCTGGTGCAGGATGCGCTCGACCGGCTGATGGCCGACCGCACGACGATCGTCATCGCTCACCGCCTCGCGACGGTTCGCGCGGCCGACCGCATTGTCGTCATGGATCACGGAACGATCGTCGAAGAAGGCACGCACGCGACGCTGACACGCCACGGCGGCCTTTACGCGCGGTTGGCGCGGCTTCAGTTCGAAGACCGCGCCGCCTGAACCTTAGGCACCGGCGCCGCTTGGCGTCGTTGTTCCGGAGGTCCCTTCCCACGGCGGGACGCACCCTTGCGCGCAGTCGTCGACCGCTTGCGGGTCGCGGGCTTGCGAGCTGCAGTCCCAGTCGAAGCCTTGCGCGTCGCTGCCGGCTTGGAAGCCTTTGCGCGAGTGGTCGTCTTCTTTGCAGTCGAGCGCTTGGCAGCGGGCTTCTTTGCGCTCGAGCGCTTCGTCGCAGCGGCCTGCGGAGTGCCCTCATCCGTCCATTTGCCGGACAGGACACGCTGCGCCGCATCGGCGACCGCCTCTGCAATCAGCGAGCCCAATTTGGATGCGCTCGAGACCATCGTGCTTGCCGCGGCCTGGGCAGTGTCAGCCGCGTCGAGTCCCGCATCGCGGATCTTGCGCCGCGCGGCAGGACTTGCGCTGATTGCGGCTGCAGCAGCGGCCAGGCCTGCTGCCAACATTTCACGGCTCATCGCCGCCTTGGCGAGCTTGTCGACAGTGCTTTCACCGCCCGAAGACGATTTCTTCCGCGTTGTGGATTTGGCCATCGTAAACCTCTCTTTCGGTCTTGCCCCAAAGACACTTCAACTGCTGAACGGTTCCGTTTCGGTAACGAACCGTGCCTGTAATTCCGAAGATTTCGATTGTCCAAAAACGTTAAAGGGGACCGCTGCTCAAGCAACGATCCCTCGAACATGGTCAGCGGCCGGAAGTGATTGGCCGTCCGTCCAGCTTTACGGCCGACGAACACCCCTTTCCGACCTCTGTGCTGAACCATGAGACATCGGATCACCTCCTTTCGCTGCGTTGAAGCTGAGGTGAGAATGATTCGTCCGGGCGCAAATCACAAGACTTGTAATGCGCTACAAATCTGCAATCTTTGGGAATTCGCGTGTCGAAATCCTACGCGCGGCAATCCTCGACAACATGAGCGATTTCGGTTCCCGCCGGCATGACCAGCGCTGGTGATCCGGGCATCGAGACCGCGAACCGGCCGCGGCTGAATGCGATTGCGTCGAGCAGCGGATCCATCCCCCGACCTGCGCGATGATTCGTCCAGAAGGCTGGTCGAACCGCGATGCAAGATTGCGAGAATCCGAGCTGGTCCAGAACGACAGACTGGATGCAGGCGCCGCGCTGATTCGCGACAATGTCACTAGCCGAGTGAGCTTTCCGCAGGCGATGACCATGCGCGTCGCGCCCGCGCCGTCGACGAACGCGGCTTCGCTCCCGCCAGTGACGGCACGATAGGTCCAGGCGCCGGGACTGACCGGCCAGTAGCTGAAATCCATTTGCGCGGGCTGCGTCGTAACCTGAGCCTCGGCTAGCTGATTCAATTGGGGGCCAAACGCCAGCGCGCCGGCCATCGCGACGAACGCGATCCTCCTCACTTTCACTCCTGTCACTTGCCGAGGCGGTCGATCTTGTCTCGGAGCGCGGAAAGCTCCGCGCGCAGCTGCTCGAGCTCGGACTCGCCCGACGGCTTCTTGTCTTCTGTCGGCTTCGTCTTGGACGCTGCCGAGGCGGTGAACGCGCGGCTGGTGCTTTCGAACATTTCCATGTTGCGCTTGGCGAGATCAGCGAAGACCTTGCCGCCGAACGCATCGCGCATCGCGCTTTGGTTGCGCTGGAAGGCGTCCATCGCCGCTTCGAGATATTGCGGAACCATGCCCTGCATCGAATTCCCGTAGAGCCCGATGAGCTGCTTCAGGAAATTCACCGGAAGCATGGTCGACCCGCGCGCTTCCTCGTCGACGATGATTTGCGTCAACACCTGACGAGTGATGTCCTCGCCTGTCTTTGCATCGACAACTTCGAACTCGCGGCCTTCGCGCACCATTTCGGCGAGACGGTCCAATGTGATGTAGGACGAGCTTTCCGTGTCGTAGAGACGACGGTTAGCATATTTCTTGATAGTCACCTTGTCCGAAGACTTGGCCATGAACCGCTCCCGAGAACCGATGGACCACCTACTACCGGACCAGTGTGCACCGCAACATGAACACGCTCCGCGTCCGCTTCCGCTATTTCTCGAAATGGTACGGATGGTCGGCGAGCGCGATCCCGAGACCGCGCGCGCAGCGCTCGACGGGCTGGCGAAATACGAGAATGCGCCGAGGCCACGAACGCGTGTCCCGCTTCCGGTTGTAGCGAAGGTCGGTCCCGCGGTGCTCCGCGATCATGGCGGCGAAGGTCCGTGCGCAATCCTTGTCCCGTCGCTGATCAATCCGCCGGACGTGCTCGATCTCGATAAAGAGGTTTCGCTTGCCGCTGCGGTCTCGAACATGGGCCGCCGAGGTCTTCTTCTCGATTGGGGTGCTGCCCGGGATCGCGCGGATCTCGACGTTGCGGGGCATGTCGAAGAGCTGCTGGTGCCATTGATGTCGGAGCTGAACGAACCGCCGGCACTGATCGGCTACTGCCTCGGCGGGACGATGACGATTGCGGCAGCCAATCTCGCTCCGGTCGAGCGGGTTGCAACGATCGCCGCGCCGTGGCGTTTTTCGGACTATCCCGAAGACTCACGCAAGTCGCTGCTGGACTTGTGGATGCACGCGCGGCGGGCGGCTGCGGCTCTCAAGGTTCTTCCGATGGAAGTGCTGCAGGCGGCGTTCTGGTCGCTCGATCCGTCGCGGACCGTCTCCAAGTTCGCGCATCTTTCATCGCTCGATCCGACAGGCCCGCAGGCGCTACGCTTCATCGTGCTCGAGGACTGGGCGAACGAGGGCGAGCCCCTGCCCCTCCCCGCCGCGCGCGAGTTGATCGAGGATTTCTTCGGCGCGGACCTGCCCGGGACCGGAGGATGGAAAATTGGCGGCAAGACCATGACCGACGCCGTCCCTGTTCCGATGCTCCACTGCACCGCCGCGCACGACCGGATTACTCCGGCCCGGAGCGCACCTCATGGTGCGGTGCGCGAAATCGCCTCCGGTCACGTCGGAATGGTGGTCGGCTCGGCGCGCGGGAAGCTTCACGATGCGTTGTCGCGTTTCCTGGACCCGGCTTGCCGCTCCCAACCCTAAACGCTAACGACCGCCGGAACGCACCCGTAGCTCAGCTGGATAGAGCGCTGCCCTCCGAAGGCAGAGGCCACAGGTTCGAATCCTGTCGGGTGCGCCATTCTTCGAAATTTTCGTACTTGCAGGCGAAGCCCGCCGCCGAGCCCGGCGGGCTTGCCATCGGCATCGACCTATCTGTTCACGATCGTGGGATCGAGCGGGCAGGTTGGAATGCCATCGGCAGAGATCATGTTCGGCTCGACAGTCAGGCAATAGGTGTAGTCCTGGCCGTCCGAATTGGCATCATCGAGAAAAAGGGCTGTGCTCGACTGGAGAGATGGAACGAACTCCCCGGCGGTCGGAGCGCCGCCATTCTGCTTCTGCAGGCTGATCGCCTGGCTAACGTCGTTCGGGAACTGAGCGGTGTAACTGTTGCCCGAATTGTCGGTAATGGTCCCGGACAACATGAACGTGATGTCCGTCTGGTTGCTGTACTGATTTCCAGGGTCGCTCATCTGGGTCAGGTCGATATTGCCATCGGAACTGACGACATTGGTGCTGGCCGGAATGCTCGCACCTTGCGAGTAACTCTTCTGGCTCACCGTCAAGACATTGCCGTTCAACTGGCCGGTGATGTCTACATTCACTGTAAGCGACATATCTGGCTTGGGCATAGGTCATCCCCTCTAGCTGTTGAGTAGCGCCCCCACGTCGTACCGAACACGGCTTGCCGTCGCGGGCGCGACTTGAGGCAGGCCAGCAATTCCCTGGTTGCGATTGAGATAAGAAGCGACGGCGAGCAGCCGAGGATCATTGAGGTGATCGGTGGGCAGCCGACTGGCGGCCCGAGCGAAGCTTTCCCGTGCTTTTGAATTTTCCCCGGCTGAGCGCCAGTGGACGCCCTCGAGCACGTCAACCATTACCCAGGCGAAGCGCTCTTCCTCGCTCGCCTTCCCGGCTGGGTCCCAGGAAAAATTCCGATCGAATTGCGCAATCTGCTGGCGGACCGCAGGCTGGTCCTTCGCACCGCTACTTATTGCGATCTGCATCCACCGGGCGGGGAGGAGACAATCGGTCCGCCAATTGGTGACGGTGCTGTCCAGTCGGACGAGCTTGGTGGCATTGTCGAGTGCCCAGCGGTTCGCTTGCCGCGCTTCCGCCCATTCGCGGGCAATAATGAGCGCCTCAGTTCGAATGTTCGCGGCCTTGATCGCAATCTCTTGCCACAGGCGATTTGATGCGTCCTGCGTCTGAAGCTTGCGGATTGTCTCGAAGCTTTGCCCTGCAGTTGCCGCCGCTTGCCGTGAAGACCCTGTCTCGAGCTGCAACTGAGCCAGCCGATATTGAGCGACAGCGAGCCCCTCTTTCGCCTTGCTGTCATTCCCGTCGGCGATGAGCATCTCGCGGTAAACCTGAATCTCCCGGCGCCGTTCTTCGAGTGCTCCCGAGAGGTCCAGCAGCTCGCGCCGTGCATCGGCTTTCCAGGCGATGGCCTGCGCACGAAAATAAGTCGGTTCGCGCTTGTCGGCCGATCGCTCTGCAATCTTGGCCCAGACCCGTTCTGTCAGGTCAAACTCGCGCAGCGCCTGCGATGCGCGATCGTCATCGAGCTCGACAATGCCCAGATTCTGGCTCGCGTAACCGATCTCCGCTGCCCAGGAGTCGTTGCCAGGGTCAAGCTTAACCAGCTTCTGGGCCTGCGTTAGATATTCCGTGAATGCTTGGCGTCCCGTCTTCAGGTCACCCCGCTGCCAAGCGATGTAGCCGACCCAGAAGACGCTTTGCGCGTGGTCGAAGATGCGCTGCCCGTTGTTCGGGTCGCGTGCTAGCAATTCCCGGGTTGTTCCAGCCGCCTGCCGGAAAGCCGCCAGCGCACCTTCGCTGTCGCCACGCAGATTGCGAATCTCGGCCACGAGCTGAAGCGCCCTGGCTCGCCTTCCCAACGCGTCGGGATCGAGCTTCGTCGGATCCTGTCGCGAATAATAGGCGAGCGCGCGACGGCCGACGGTGTCCATCACGTCCAGGCGACCGACTGGCTCCAGCTTCTTCCGCAGGTCCGTGAGCATGAACTCGACGAGACCGTCCGCCTGCGTTCGCTGCAGTTGCGCCTCGTTGCGCTGCTGTCGTGCTTCGTCGCGGGCCACGACCGCCGTAATCGCAAGACCGCTGGTCACGGTCATTCCCCGAGCGACGCCGCGACGGCGTAGCGAAGCCGCCTCTGCCGCCGCTGCGCCTCACGGCGGACTAGTTCGTCAAGGCCGACACCGATCAGTCCGGCAACGACCTTCAGCTTGCCGACCCTCTTGCCGTCTCCTTCCGGCCGCAGGTCGGCAGCGATGGGCTCGGCAGGGACATCAGTGATCGTACCGTCGGGAGCGACCACAAAGCGCATCGCCGGGGGAAGCATTCCTGCTCCTCCTGGCCGGGGATGCGGCTGGCCCAGGGCTCGCCTCCCGCAATGACCGCGAAGACACGCGCGTCGCCGTTGAGCTGCTTGAAATTCCTGATCTCTTCATTGACCCAGGGCGACGCCGCCGACGCGGGCGAGCAGACGACGATCAGGGCCGAAGCGCTGCCGAGCGCGTTCTTTATGGCTGCGTTGAGGCTTCCGGCGGCCGAAAGCTCCTCGCGATCCTTGAAGATGGGATGCAGACGGGCGGGCACGGGACCGAGTGGCGTGGCCGTACCGATCATGCGTTTGGGGACGCGATAGGTCTCCAGCTCACGGTGCAGCCATTCGGCGATCTGTCGATCCCGATGGCTGTAGCTCAGGAACGCAATGTACCGGAACTCCGCCATCGCGAATCGCCCCCGGGTCGTACAAGCGCGTAAACGCAAAATTAATAACATACAGAAGGAAGGCGGACCAACCTGCGCCTCTGGGATTGCCCGCCTGCGCGGCACAAAACCCTTCCGTCGTTGGTCGAGGAACAGCTGCTAGGCCCTTGACTCGAAGGATTAATCCGGTCCCCATGACAACATTCCGGAAATAGGGGAATTCGGTGAAACGGGGCTCGACCATGCAGCAGGGCTTTCGCGTCCAAGTCGTCGCGATGACCCTAGCGTTGCTCGCATCCGGTTGCGCCACGACGACGAACCCGTCCGCGCCGGTCAACGAGACGGTACTGGACGCAAATTCACAATATCTAGTCCAGGCCGAGGCCCGCGGCCGGTCGCTCAAGCTGAAGGTCGATCCAGGAGCGCCATACTTCGTCCTTCTCAACGACAAGGTCGCGAAGGAGCTGCGGCTGGTCGGCACCAAGGCTGCGACGCTCGCCGTTGGACCTATGCGCCTCAAAGGTAGCACCCGGTCAGAAAAGCTCACCATCGGCGGCGTTACAGCGTCGAAGCCAGTCATGTGGGTGAAGGGGCAGGCAATCGGGGACGCGGACGGGGTCATCAATCCCGCCAACCTTCCGGGCGATCGCGTAACCCTGCGCCTGCAGGCACCTCAGCCGGGCGAGCAGATCATCGAACTACCGATGCGCTTCGACCGACAGCGCGGCCTCTATCACGAGTTCGATTATGGCGGGCAGTTGATCCTTACCCGCTTCACCCTCGAGGATAGGCTGACGACGGCGACCGGCGCGGCCGCCTCGGTGATTGCAAAAAGGCGTACCGGCCTTTGGGAGGGCGGCCCATTCGTGCACCAGGTGCGCTTCGGGTCTCGCGGCCCGTCCGCCGGATGGTCCTCGGTCAGACATTGTCGATAAAGGGCTTTCCGCTCAACGAATTCGCCGTGCGCATCATGGACGACCGCGGGAGCTATCTGCTTCCCGAAAAGGAAGTCCCGACGGCGGCAGCAGAAGACGAGGAAGGCGTTGTCGTCACCGGCAAGAATCGGCGCAGTTACGGCGCGGCGCACTTCTGGCTGATGATCGGCGGCAAGGACCTCTCCCGTTGCAGCACCATCAGCTACGACAGGCGTTCCAAGCGCATGGTCATGAGCTGCTCCATCACGACCTCATAGTTCGAAGAAAGGGACGCATATGAAGAGTACCATCATGCTTGCCGCCGCGGCTACGGCGGTCTTTGCGTTTCCCGTCAACGCGAGCGCCCCTCAGCCCACTGTCGCTTCGGTCGAGCAGTTCGCAAAGTGCGCCACCGCCAATTACGAAGGCGCAGAGCTGCTTGCGACCCAGCCCGGCTCTGCCGAAGAGCAGGAGGTGCTGTCGGAGTACAACCGGCTCGGCTGTCACGCGCCTGCGATCGGCGCCGGCATTCTGCGAGGCGCAGTCGCGGAGCAACTGTTCAGGTCGGACTTCGGGAGCATCGGCGCCCGGGCGCGGCGTGACAACATCGAGGTTTTCACCGTCGACATGAGCGAACTCGAAGCATTGAGCGACGAGGCCAAGAAGCGCATCGACTATGTTGCATTCGGAACCTGTGTTGCGGCGTCCGACCCGCAGGCTTCGTCCAGTGTGCTGAGCACGGCAGTAGAAAGCGCAGAAGAACGCGCCAGGCTGACGGCGCTTGTCCCGCAATTCGCTTCATGCCTGAACGAAGGAGAGCGCTTCACCTTCTCCCGCGCCGACCTCAGGAGCGCACTCGCGGAAGGTGCCTATCGGCTCGCACTTGCCCAAACCCTTTCCCAGGAAGTCGTCGTCACCGGCACTCGTGATCCGTCGAAAACCGTCCAGTGCAAGCTTCAGGATGTCGCGGGAACACGCATCCGCAGGAACATCTGCCGTACTGAAGCACAGTGGAAGGATCAGGACCGGGCCAAGGAATATAGTGCGGAAGAGATCAAGCGCCGGGCCCATGAATTCGAAGAAATCCAAACGACGATCGAGACAAGGACCCGGTTTCCCAGCGGAACGTGATCGAGCACCGGCTGAACTCTTGATCATAAGCTAAATTGGAACCCCGCCCGCAGCGCTCCCGTTGGGCGGGCAATGATCCATCTGCCACTTACCCCGCCCGAGGACTTCGAGCCCCCGAACTCATCCGAGGATTTCTATGCCGAAGTCATCAGGCTGATGGCGGAATCGGAAATCCCGTTCCTCCTGTCCGGCACTTACGCCTTGGCCTGCTACACCGGCATCAAGCGCCCGACGAAGGATGTCGACGTTTTCGCCAAGGCCGGTGACGCACTACGGATGCTCTCGTTCTTCAAAGACAAGGGCTTCGACGTGGAAATCGTCGACGACCGCTGGCTCGCCCGAGTGACCCGGGGCGAACAGTTCGTCGACATCATCACCAACATGCCAACCTCGGCCACGCATGTGACGGACGAGTGGTTCCAGGACGCTCCGGAAGCGCGCCTGTTCGATACAAAGGTGCACCTAGTTCCGCCAACCCAATTCGTCTGGTCGAAGATTTATGTGCAGGACCGCTACCGCTACGACGGCGCAGACGTCGCGCACATGATTCTCAAGCGCTCAGAGGACATCGACTGGACGCAGCTCATTTCAAGCATGGAGTTGCACTGGGAGGTGCTGCTCGTCGCTGTCCTCAATTTCCGCTTCATCTATCCCAGCGAGCGTCATCTGATCCCGCGCTGGGTGATGGACGAGCTCCTTGAACGGCTGCACGCCCAGCTGGCGATGCCTTCGGCGGGAAAGAAGGTCTGCCGCGGCCGGATCTTCAGCCCGCGCGACTACCAGATCGACATCGGTGAATGGGGCTTCTCCGAAGCGGTTGGCAACCTCGAAGAAGATTATGCCAAGCACTGAAACCATTACGATTGCCGCCATCGGCGACCTCCACGTCGCCGAGAACAGCACCGCCCCGTATCGCGAGATGTTCGCGGAGATCTCTCGCGTCGCGGATGTGCTCGTTCTCTGCGGCGACCTCACAAATTTCGGGAAGACGAGCGAGGCCGAAATCCTGGCGGAGGATATCCAAACCTCGGCGATCCCAGTCATTGGCGTGCTCGGCAACCACGATTACGAATGCGGGCAGCCCGAAGTCGTCGCCGAGATTCTTCATGAGGCGGGAATGACCGTGCTCGACGAGCAGGCAATCGAGATCAAGGGCGTCGGTTTTGCCGGCGTCAAAGGCTTCATGGGCGGATACGGGCGCGGCGAGCTCGCCCCGTTCGGTGAGCCCATCGCTAAAGCGTTCGTCGACGAGGCGATGAACGAGGCTCGCAAGCTCGAGAATGGGTTGCGCTCATTGCGCACCGAACGCAGCGTTGCGGTGCTTCATTACTCCCCGATCATCGACACGCTCGAAGGCGAACCGATCGAGATTTTTCAGTACCTGGGGTCGGCGCGTCTGGCGGATGCGATCGACCGCTTCGACCATGTGAAGGCTGTCGTTCACGGCCATGCACATCACGGAAAATATGAAGGCCAGACGGTGCGCGGGGTTCCCGTCTACAACGTCGCGCAATTCGTGGTCCGCGAGCAATTCAAGCGCCCCTACGCGCTGCTCGAAATCTAGTCCTTGCCCTTGCCCGGGATGCTGGTGGGCGTGTGCAGCGTTTCGATGACGTAGAGCCGCTTCACGAGGACGTAGCAAACGACGGTGAGAGGGGCCGCAAGGATTACTCCCAACGTCCCGAACAGAGCGCCGAAAGCGATGAGCGAGAAGAGTAGAACGACACCGGGAAGGTCGACCGCATATTGCTGGACCAGTGGGGTCAGCACGTAGCCCTCGAACTGCTGAACCGCGAAATAGAGGAGTAGCACCCAGAGCGCGATCTCAGGGCTCACCGCAAGCGCGAGCAGGATTGCCGGCACGGCCGAAAGGATCGGCCCAGCGAACGGAATGAACTCCAGAATCCCCGCCAGCAGGCCAAGCGTCAGCGCCGACGGCATAGCAAGTGCCCAAAGCCCAAGGCCCGTGAGCAATCCGACGACGATCATCGCAATGAGCTGGCCGCGAAGCCAAAGGCGCATGGCCTGCTCGGATTCCATGATCGATTCCAGCGCGAGCGCGCGCTTCGTCGGCGGGATAAGCTTGACGGCGCCCGTGAGATAGAAACGCGGCTGGGTAGCCAGGAAGATGCCCGCCACGATGACCACGAGGACGTCGGCGATGCCGCTGCCGATCGACAGGATGGTCTTGCCGAAAGCGGAGAAGCTGCTTCCTCCTGGAGCACGGATGCTCTGCGCGAGGGTCTTGATCTGCTCGCCCAAGCCAAGGTCGCCCATTCGCGCTTCGAATGCCCGCCACGCCGCGGGGATCGCCTCGCGCAGAGTCTGAACCTGCGCCGCCACGTGCGAACCGAAGAGCGCGACCAGCCCGATCGCGACCCCGAGAATGATCGTGATCGACAGTGCGACGGCTATGCCGGGCTTGCAGCCGATCAGCTTTTCCAGCCGGTCGCCGAGGGCACGAAACACCGTCGCCACGACGACCGCGCCGAAGAACATGAGGAGGAGCGTCCTGAGTTGCCACGCAATCAGGAAGAGCGCGGTCAGACCGAGGACGATCAAGACCCGATGGACGAACTGGCGGTCGCTCTTTTCGTCCACCTTGCGCGCCATCAGGCTGCCGGCCAGCTTTCGAGGATCTGCACGAAGCGGCTGAGCCAGGCGTTCGTCTGGTGACCGTCGACTACGCGATGGTCGATGGTCAGCGTGACGTAAGCCATCGGACGAACGAGGATGGCGTCCTGCCCGCCCACTTCCCGAACGATCACGCGTTTCTCGAGCTTGCCGACGCCGAGGATTGCTGCCTGCCCCTGATGCAGGATGATCGGCGCCGCGAGTAGCGAGCCGGACACGCCGTGGTTGGAGATGGTGAAGCTGCCGCCGGACACGTCCGAGCGGTCGAGCTTCCCTTCCCGGGCTCGTCGGGTGAGGTCTTCGAGCTCTGCGCCTACCTGCTCCAGCGAAAGTGAACCCGCGTCTTTCACGACGGGGACGACGAGCCCCTTCTCGCCGAGCGCAGTGCCGACGCCGATGTCGATCGTTGGCGAGATGGCGATGCGGTCCTTTTCCCAGCGCCCGTTGATCGCAGGCGCGACCGCCATGGCCTCGGCCGCCGCCCTCACGATGTAGGCGGTGTAACTGAGCTTCGTGCCTCTCGCGGCCATCGCGGTCTTGTGCGCGGCGATCGCCGAGAAGTCCGCTTCGAAGACCGCAGTGACATGCGGCGCTTCGCTGACCGCGCGGACCATGTTCTCCGCGATCGTCATCCGCATGCGATCGTGCGGAATGTCCTGGGCCAAGAAATTGCGCGGCTGGGCGGTGGCCCGCTCGCCGACACTAACGACGGTTGCCGACGCAACGAGGCGATCGACGTCCTCGCGGGTGATGCGTCCGTTGCGTCCCGTACCGCTGACCCGCGACGGGTCGATCCCGTGCTGCAGGCAAGCGCGCCGGACCGACGGCGATAGCCTCGTCTCGATCTCGCTGACGGGCTGTTGCAGCGGAGCTGCTTGCGAACGGACCGAAGGTTGATCCGCCTTCGCCGGGGTGGCCTGTTCGGAAGGAGCATCCTTCGTGCTGATTCGACCAAGCAGCGCTCCCGGAACCGCTTCGGCATCCGTGTTCAGGACGATCTCAGTCAGGACCCCGGCTGCCGGCGACGGCACTTCCTGAGTGACCTTGTCGGTCTCTAGCTCGACCAAAGGATCGTTCTCGGCGACCGCATCGCCAATCTGCTTGAGCCAGGCGCGGACGACCGCCTTTGTGCCTTCCTGCTCGTCGGGAACGCGGATCTCGATCAATTCAGAACCCTACCAGCCGGTCAATCTCGGAACGAATGCGCTCGACCGTCGGAAGCGCCCATTCCATCAGCTTGGGATGGTGGGGGCTCGGGATGTCCGGCATGGTTACCCGAGCAACCGGCGCGTCGAGGTCGAGGAAGGCTTCGTCGGCGACGACCGCGGCAATCTCCGCGCCGAAGCCGCCGGTCCGAAGATCCTCATGCACGATCAGGCAGCGCCTCGTGCGGCGAATGCTCTCAAGCACCATCTCGCGGTCCCAAGGCATGAGCGTGCGCAAATCGATGACGTCGGCGGAGTTGCCATCAGCGGCAGCTTCGCAGCGCGGTACCATCGCACCCCAGGTGACGATCGTAATCCGATCTCCCTCGCGGGTCTTCTTCGCCCGCCCGAACGGCAGGACGTAATCGTCGCCCGGCCACGGCCGCCGCGCCCAGCTGTCGTCGAGCATCGCGCGATGTTCGAAGAAGAGCACCGGATCATTGCCGCGAAGCGAGCCGCGCAACAGTCCGACCGCGTCCTCGGCATTCGAAGGAACAGCGACCTTCCAGCCCGGATTGTGGACGAACTGAACTTCGTTCGTCTGGCTGTGCCACGGGTCGCCGCACTTGAAGAAGCCACCCGGCACTCGAAGCACCATCGGCGCCGCGTAACGGTTGTGGGTCCGCCAGCGCATCGTCCCGCAGTCGTTGATCTGCTCAGTCGCGGGCTCGGCATATTTTCGAAACTGGATTTCTGGCACGGGCATCAGGCCGGCCAGCGCCATTCCGACGGCCCGGCCAACGATGCCTTCCTCGTTAAGCGACGTGTCGAAGACCCGATCGCGGCCGAACTTCTCCTGAAGTCCAAGTGTCACGGCGTGGACGCCGCCCTTCGGTCCAACGTCTTCGCCAAACACGCAAACGCGCGGATTGGTGCTGAGCTCCTGGTCCAGCACCCGGCGGATCGCCGTGACCATGTTGATGCGCTGACCTTCAGGCTTCGGCTCGTCCGTCGACGGCGGGGCCTTGTAGCCGGCGTTCCAAAGCCCGCCGACCTGCTGCATCTCGCCATCGAAAAAGACATGGTCGGTGACGACTTCCGGCTTGGAGATCCCGCGGCTCTCCGCATCTGCACGAGCAGCGCCGACTTCCCAGGCGACCTCGCTTTCGATCCGCTCCCAGTCGTCGTCGCCGATCTGGAATGAAGAACAATGCGCCTTGAGCCTGGGCAGCGGATCGCGTGCCCACTCGGCCTCGATTTCCGCTTCGGACTTGTAGCTTTGTGTGTCCTGGAAGCTGTGCCCTCGAGACGCGGTACCGTCAGCCGTAACATTACCGGTGCCCGCTTGGTCCGAACGTGCCTGACCGCTTCCCTCACCAGCCGCTCCGCCTCGATCGGGTCGGTGCCGTCGCCGTTGAAAATTGTCAGACCCGAGAAGCTCGCGAGGTTCGCCGCAATATCCTTGCCAGGTGTTTGATATTCCGACGGAACGGAGATTCCATAGCCGTTGTCCTCGACGTAAATTAGCAGCGGCAATTGTTGCGTCGTCGCAATGGTTAACGCAGACCAAAATCCACCGGTAGCGCAGCTCGCGTCTCCGCCGAGCACCAAAGCAATGGCATCGTCGGGCCCTTCGTTCAGGACCTTGGTCTTGTAGTCGATGGCCTGCGCCCAACCGGTCGCGGGCGTGTACTGGGCCCCTACCCCGCCGCTCATCGGCAGGGCATGAGCGCCACCGAGGTTCGGGTAATTGAAGACCACGCCGATATCGCGGCCATCGGAATAACCGCCGGCCAGGCCCATCCCGGAGCCGAGCGCATCGGCAAGCGGAACTCCCAGCGCCAACAGCAAAGGCCGCGAGCGGTAGTAACCGCACGCCGCATCGCCATCCTTAAGCTGGAGACCGAGCAGCACCTGCGCCATGTCGTGGCCGCGTGCCGAAAACTGGTAGAGGACCTTCTTGGCGGGGACGAGCTCCTGCTCTTCCAGACGGTCCATTTCCCGGCTGGTCAAAACCAGCCTCGCGACCTCGCGCCAATTCACGTCAGCGGAAACCTTGCCCGGGTCGCGGTCAGCCATGGCGAGTTACGCGTCCAGCGCCTCGACCACGGCGGCGGTAAATCGATCGATCTGATCGTCACCGAGGCCGACGACGTTGAAGCGGCCGCTATCGGCCATGTAGATCGCATGCTTCTCCCTCAGCGCGAGCACCTTCTCCCTGCTTAGTGGGAGCATGGAGAACATTCCGAACTGATTGCCGATGTACGCGAGACGCGGATCGACGGACGCAATGCGCTTCCGGACCGCATTGATCCGGTCGCGCATCGCGGCGAGCTCGCCCGGCCAACGGTCGCGGAGCTCCGGCGTGTCGAGCACTAGCCGGACAGCGGCCGCGCCGTGGTCGGGCGGCATCGACCACATCTCGCGAGCCCGCTGGAAGACGTGTCCCATCGCCCGCGCAGTCGTTTCTTCCGAGCCCGTTTTCAGGAACAGGGAACCGACGCGGTCGCGATAGACGCTAAAATTCTTGTCGCAGCTCTGCGCGACGATCACCTCGCTGCACGAGCGAAGCATCAGCCGGACGCCTGCGGCATCCTCTTCGAGCCCGCGCCCGAAGCCCTGGTAGGCGATGTCCACCAACGGAAGCAGCTTCCGCTCGGCGCAGACGCTCGCGACTGCGGCCCACTCGTCCGGGCTCAAGTCCGCTCCAGTCGGATTGTGGCAGCAGCCGTGGAGCAGGACGACGTCCCCGGCCCGGGCGTTCTCGAGCGCCCCCATCATGCTGTCGAACAGAACGGCGGAATTCTCGCGGTCGTAATAGGGATATTCGACGATCTGGAGACCGACGGCGCGAATGATCGGTGGATGGTTCGGCCAGGTCGGAGTGCCGACGTGAACGCGCGCCTGCGGATTGACCGTCGCGATCAGCTCGAAGCCGAGCCGGAGCGCGCCGCAGCCGCCCGGGGTCTGCACGCCTGCAATCTTGTTATCGTCGGCATGGTCGCCGAGGAGAATCGGACGGATCAGCTCGGCAAAACGCTTGTCGCCTGCGCTCCCGAGATAGGACTTGGTCTCCTGGGTCTCGAGCAGGATGCGCTCGGCATCCTTGATCACCGGGAGGATGGGTGTGCGACCGACACCGTCGCGAAAGACGCCGACGCCGACGTCGATCTTCTCCTGCCGGGGATCGGCATTGCAGAGCGCAATCAGTTGGAGAAGCGAATCGCTCTCGACCGGTGGAAGATCAGCCAGTCCCCTGGCGCGCGCGTCGGTTTCGCTCAGCATGAAGCGCGTCTAGCGCGCCTAAGCGTCGTAATCCACTGCGACCCCATCGCCGACCGGAACCGACTGGCAGGTCAGCACGTAACCGGCCGCGACTTCCTCGTCGGTAAGGCCATAGCGGGCCGCCATCTCGACCTTGCCGCTGGTGACTTTCGCCCGGCAGGTCGCGCAGACGCCCGCCTTGCAAGCGAAGGGCGCAGGCAGACCGGAAGCGCGCGCGCTGTCGAGGATGTTCGCTTCGGTGAAGGCGACGCGGCGGGTGCGTCCGTCGAGCGTCACAGACATGGTCGCGCCGGCAGCCTTGGTCTGCAGCTGCGCCATCTCCGCCGCGAGCGCAGCCGAAGGCCGGTCGGCGGTGAAGCGTTCAATGTGGATGCGCTCGTTGTCGACGTTGCGCTCGAGCAAAGTGCCTTCCGCCGCATCCATCATCGGACCAGGACCGCAGATGAACCAGGCATCGACGCTTGCCGGATCGCCGATCAGAGCAGTGATCGCTTCGTCGCAGCGCGTCCGGTCAAGCATTCCGTTGAAAAGGTCGATGTCACCCTCTTCCTCTGCGAGGAAATGGTGGAGCGACAACCGACCCAGGTAGCGATCCTTCAGATCGGCCAGCTTTTCGAGGAAGATGATCGAGCTGCTGTCGCGATTGCCGTAGAGCAAGGTGAACTGGCTGTCCGGTTCTTCCTTCAGCGTGGTTCGCAAAAGCGACAGGACCGGCGTGATGCCCGAGCCGCCAGCAATCCCAACAATGTGGCGTTTGGCGGCAGGCGCGAATTCGGTCGTGAAGCTGCCATGCGGAGGCATGACTTCGACCGTGTCGCCGGCCTTAAGGCTATCGCCGACCCAGTTCGAAAAAACGCCGCCGGCGATGCGCTTAACCGTGACCATCCAGTCCTGCTCTGCCGGCGCAGTGCACAGTGAGTAGTTCCGGCGAACTTCTTCACCGCCGATGGTCGCTTTCAACGTCAGATGCTGTCCGGCTTTGAAGGCGAAAGCGTCGCCAAGCTCCGTTGGGATTTCGAAGCGGATCGAATTGGCTTCGGCGGTCTCGGGAATAATCTCCGCGACCTTCAGCGGGTAGAAGTGCGCGCTCATTACCAGGTCGCGTCGGGGTATGTGCGCGGCAGGAACTGCATGACCGCGAGGACGTGACCGAGATGCTCGCTGTGATGCCCGCGCCGGCCACCTAGGATCGGGCGCTGGTCGGCGGGACCCTCAAGCTTCGCTTCCGCGAGAACGGCCGCGATCGCCGAACGATATTCGTCTTCGAACTCGCGCGGGTCGGGAGCAATGCGGCGATCGATCAGCGCTTGCAGCGTCTCGTCGACCTCGAACAGCTCCGGCACAAAGCGCCAGTTCCAGTCGAGCCCCTCGGTCATCCGCTGGGCGCTCTCTTCGGTGCCGTCACCGAGGCGGATCACCCACTCGGATGACAGCTCGCGATGGTAGGCAACTTCCTTCACCGCCTTCGATGCGAACTCAACGAGGAAGCGATCGCTTGACCGTGCCAGCCGCTGGAAGAGCATATGCTGCCAGGTCGAGAACAGCAGGTGACGCGCCATCGTCCGGGCGAAGTCGCCGTTCGGCTGCTCGACCAGCAAGCAATTGCGGAAATCGAGAACGTCCCGGTGGAACGCCAGTTTGTCGCCGTCGCCAGCGCCCGCCTCTTCCAGCAAATGCGTCGCCTGCCCGATCAGGTCGAGCGACAGGTTCGCGAGGCTGAGATCGACCTCCAGTACCGGCGCGTGTCCGCACCATTCGCCCAGGCGCTGGCCGAGGATCAGCGAGTCATCGCCAAGACGAAGCAGATAATCGTGACGAGCGTCGACCGGTGGGGCGTCGACTGGCGAAGCGGTCGCCATCAGATGTGCTTCACCTCGTCCGGGATGTCGTAGAAGGTCGGGTGCCGGTAGATCTTGTCGGCTGCCGGTTCGAACAATTCGCCCGCCTGCTCGGGGTCCGACGCGACGATCGCCGCCGAAGGCACCACCCAGATGCTCACGCCTTCCTGGCGCCGCGTATACGTGTCTCGCGCGTGGCGGAGCGCGAGCTCCGCGTCAGGAGCATGAACGCTGCCAAAGTGGCGATGCGAAAGACCGCCCTTGGTGCGGACGAAAACTTCCCAGAGCGGCCAGTCATGGCTCATGCCGCCTTCCTTGCCCGACGCTTCTCTTCATGCGCCGCGGCAGCATCCCGGACCCAGGCGCCGTCCTCCCAAGCCTTGCGGCGAGCCTCCATTCGTTCCTTCGCAACCGGGCCCTCACCGCGGACGACCGAGTAGAATTCCTCCCAGTCGATCTCGCCGAAGTCGTAGCCGCCCTTGCTCTCGTTCCACTCGAGCGCCTGGTCGGGGACCTTGAGGCCGAGGAAATCCGCCTGAGGGACAGTGATGTCGACGAACTTCTGGCGAAGCTCGTCATTGGTCTCGCGCTTGATCCGCCAGCGCATCGACTGCGCGGTGTTCGGGCTGTCGGCGTCGGGCGGGCCAAACATCATCAGCGACGGCCACCACCAGCGGTTGAGAGCGTCCTGCGCCATTCGCTTCTGCTCGGGCGTGCCGTTTGCCATGGTGATCATGATCTCGTAGCCCTGGCGCTGGTGGAAGCTTTCTTCCTTGCAAACGCGGACCATAGCACGGGCATAGGGTCCGTAGCTCGTCCGCTGCAGCGGCACCTGGTTCATGATTGCCGCACCATCGACGAGCCAGCCGATCGCGCCGATGTCCGCCCAGGTCAGCGTCGGATAATTGAAGATCGTCGAGTACTTAGCCTTGCCGCAGTGCAGAGCCTCGATCATCTCCTCGCGGCTCGTTCCGAGTGTCTCCGCCGCGCAATAAAGGTAGAGGCCGTGGCCGGCCTCATCCTGCACCTTGGCGAGCAGGATCGCCTTGCGACGCAGCGACGGCGCACGCGTGATCCAGTTCCCTTCCGGAAGCATGCCGACGATTTCGCTGTGCGCATGCTGCGAGATCTGCCGCGTCAGGGTGCGGCGATAGGCCTCTGGCATCCAGTCCTTCGGCTCGATGAACTCGTCAGCCGCAACGCGCGCCTCGAACGCTTCGAGGAGCTTGGGGTCCTCGAGGTTCTGGATCTTCGCCGTCTTCGAAAGCTCGGTCGTGTACATGGGCAGCGATGTAGCGCTTGTCGGTCAGCGCTTCAAACGCCGCGAAACGTTACGGAGCGACCTTCCACCCGTCATTCGGTCCGACCCACTTCATTGTGTAGTCCAGGATCGGCAGGCGCTGACCCGAAATGCTGGCTTCGACGGTCTGAAGTCCGTCCTCATCGGGAACGACGGATGTGCAAATCGCCCTACCCGCAATCGGCGCAAACTTCTCCTTGATGTTTGCGCGATATCGAGCCCTTTCCGCAGACGTGGCGGGCTTGCCATTGATGAAGATCGCGAACTTGTCGATTTCAGCCAAGCGTACAGTTTCGCAAAGCTTATTGCCCTGAACCGTTGCGATCGCGCGCTCGAGTAGGATCACCGGGCCGTCCGCATCAATCAGTATCTCATTCTCGAAACGATAGCTGCCAGACGACACCTGCGTGACTCGCGAGATCGAATCACAAGTCTTTGTCGAGTCAATTGGCGACTGACACTGGAGCAGGCCCTTTTTGGCGGGTGCCATTTGCTCTGCGACTGACGTAGCCAGGAATGCAAATGCGATACTAAGCATGCACTCAATTAAAGTTGCGTCAGATTAAGATTCGGTATCGGCTTCCATGATCGGTCCGCCGATGGTTCTCGAATAACCGGTAAATTCGGCGATCGGCCGTCCGTCGGCGGTGCGGACGTGAACGCGGGTCACGCCTCCCCGGCCGACGCGGCTCATCTCCTCGCCTTCGGCAATAAGCGTTTCACCTTCCTTCGCCGCATCCAGGAAGACGATCGAGGCCTGCGCCGCGACGGTCCGCTCATTGTTGCCGTTGCAGACATAGGCGAAAGCCGTGTCGGCAAGGCTGAACACCATGCCGCCATGCGCGATGCGATGGCCGTTGAGCATGTCTTCGCGAAGCACCATTCGCAGCCTCACATATCCAGCGCGCGCTTCCTCGATGACGATCCCCCAGGACGGCCCAGTTCCTTCGGAGGCGAGCATCTCCTGCGCGACGCGATTGGCCAGTTCGTCTGCGTCCACTGTCCCTCCTCTTGACCCGGCCCTCGGCTTGCTTCTTCTCCTGCCGTCAAATCGGGGAGAGCGCCATGGCCGAATTCGAGAGCATCATCGTCGACCATCACGGTTCGATCGCGCGGATCACGCTCAACCGGCCCGACCGCCTCAACAGCTTCACCGCTGCGATGCACGAGGAACTGAAGAATGCGATCGACGAGATTGGAGACGCCAAGGTCGTCGTCCTGACTGGCGCCGGCCGCGGCTTTTGTGCTGGCCAGGATTTGAACGATCGCGCCGTTTCCAGCGGAGGGCATCCGGTCGATCTCGGGATGACCGTCGAGACGTCCTGGAACCCCCTGATCCGGAAGCTCACGAACCTGCGGCAGCCGGTCATTGCCCGGGTCAATGGTGTTGCGGCGGGAGCGGGAGCCAATGTGGCGCTCGCCTGCGACATGGTGGTCGCTGCGCGGTCGGCGAAATTCATCCAGAGTTTCTCGGCGATCGGCCTCATCCCGGACAGCGGAGGCACCTGGGTTCTTCCGCGCCTCGTCGGTCAGGCCCGCGCGATGGGACTAGCGCTCACCGGCGAGCCGCTTTCGGCAGAAAAGGCCGAGGAATGGGGCCTGATCTGGAAATGCGTCGACGATGAAGCGCTTGATTCAGAGGTCGACGCAATCGCGCAGAAGCTCGCCTCGCTACCGCCGTTGGGGCTGACGGCGATCAAGAAGATGATCCGCGAAAGCTGGTCTCACACGCTCGACCAGGAATTGAACCATCAGCGCGATGCAATGCGCCGGCTTGGGTTCAGCGAAGACTATCGCGAAGGCGTTTCCGCCTTCCTTGAAAAGAGGCAGCCGAATTTCGTCGGAAGGTGATCGGAAGCTAGCCCTCGATCACAACCTCGGTGCCAAGCTTGGTCAGGCCGAACAGCTTCTCGGCGAACACCATCGGCATTCGGACACAGCCATGGCTGGCAGGATAGCCCGGGTTCACGCCGCCATGCAGCGCAATGCCATATTCGTCGATGCGCTGCATGAAGGGCATGGAAGCGTTGTTGTACTTCTTCGACCGGTACTGCTTCCGCTTCTCGAGCACCTTCCAATAGCCCAGCGGGGTGACCATTCCGGTCCGGGCGCTGGAAACGGATGCTGCGCCGACGAGCACGTCGCCCTTGTAGGCGTAGGCGGTCTGCGTGAGCAGATCGATGATGATCTTGGGGTCGCCTTCCGCCGGCAAGGTCTCGGCCCAGACGAACTGCCCGGGAGCAAGACCCGCACGGCTGAAGGTCGCGATCATGGCCTTGTGCGCCTTCTCGGCATTTCCGACCGTCCACTTGTACGGCATGGCTTGGCCGACCGGCTGCGCAACCTTCGGCGCAGGCGCGATTGGGGCGGTTTCGCAGCCTGCCAGGGCGATCGCGCTAACAATCGCTAAACCCTTGAGTAGTTTATGCATTCTTAACCCCAAGATGACCCGATAGCGAACGATTGCCGCAAGTTTAAGCGACGCACAAGCGTGGATCATAGGGATTAAGAATTGCCTCGCGTCTTCGCCCTCAGCCAATGCAGGAAGATTAGCACCAAAGCGGCCGCCGCAGTGTCGGCAACCCAGTCGATCGGGTCGCTGTCTCGGTGGAGCGCCGGGATGTACTGGACCAGTTCGATGAACGCTCCGAATAGCGAAAGCCCGGTCCCCAGGTAGACTGGGCTGGTTCGGGGATAAGCGAACGTCGCGAGGCCGCCCAGGACGACAAACGCCGCGATGTGCTGGATCTTGTCGGAAGGCGCGCCGGGCAATTGGGGCGGCTGCGGAATCACCGCCATCGTGAACGCAAGCACGACGGCGGCCCAAAAGGCGAAACGAAGAATCGCGAGGCGGCGCTCTGAGGTCATGTCCCTCTATTGCTTCGCGGCACGGCTGCTCGCAATGACGCGGCGCAAGAGGTGACCCGATGAAGACCGCGCAACTGCTGAACTATGCTTTCGACCGCTGGACTCCGGGGAGGGCAATCTCGCCGAGCTCACCTGCGCGATCGACGGCGCACCCGTTGCGACGGCCGGCTCGGGCGGGCTCGATTTCGGGGCGATGCTCAAGCACGCACGCGAGGTTGGCGGGCCGGCGCTTCGCAAGCTGACCTTTCACGAGCGGGCGCGGATGCTGAAGGCGCTCGGCCAAGCGATCATGGCGCGGAAGGAAGAGCTGTACGAGCTCAACTATCTGACCGGCGCGACCCGCAAGGACGGATGGATCGACATCGAAGGCGGCGCGGGCACGCTCTTCTCCTTCTCGTCCAAGGGCCGGCGCGAGTTGCCGGACGCTCACGTGCTGATGGACGGCGCGTTGGAACCCTTGTCGAAGGAAGGAACCTTCGTCGGCCAGCACATCTACACGCCGCTCCAGGGAGCGGCGCTGCACATCAACGCCTTCAATTTCCCGGTCTGGGGAATGCTGGAGAAGCTGGCCCCGACCCTGCTCGCCGGAATGCCGGCGATCGTGAAGCCGGCTTCGGCGACCTCCTATCTCACCGAAGCGGCATTCCGGATAATGATTGAGTCCGGTGTGCTTCCAACCGGAGCGGTGCAGCTGATCGTTGGCGGAGTCGGTGACCTGTTCGACCATCTCGGCGGCCAGGACGTGGTGAGCTTCACCGGCTCAGCCTCCACGGCGCTCAAGTTGCGCACGCATCCGGTGGTCATGCGCGAGTCCGTTCGGTTCATCGCCGAGCAGGACAGCCTCAATGCCTCGGTCCTCGGACCCGACGCCGCGCCTGGGACGCCGGAATTCGACTTGTTCGTTCGGGAGGTCGCGACGGAGATGACGGTAAAGGCGGGCCAGAAGTGCACCGCTATCCGTCGCGCAATGGCTCCGGCCGATTACCTCGATGCCGTTCAGGAAGCGCTGGCGGAGCGTCTCGCAGGCACGAAGGTCGGCGATCCCCGTGCCGACGACACGGGCATGGGCGCGCTCGTAAGCCTCTCCCAGCGCGACGACGTTCGGCAGAAAATCGCTGAACTAGAAGCGGCCGGCGCAAAAATCGTATCGGGCGATCCTTCGGCCGATTCGCCCATCGCCGGCGGCGCCTTTCTTTCACCGGTCCTCCTTCGCGCAGACGATCCCTGGAAGTCCTCCGCAGTGCACGATGTCGAGCCGTTCGGCCCCGTCTCCACGATCATGCCGTACAAGAACATGGACGACGCCATCGCCCTGGCGAACCGCGGGATGGGCAGTCTTGCCCTCTCGCTGTTCACCCATTCGGCTGATGCTGCGCGCGACTTCATCGGCGGCGCGGCTGCCTATCACGGCCGGATGCTCGTCATCGACCGCACCAATTCGAAGGAATCGACGGGTCACGGCTCACCCCTTCCCGTCCTCGTCCACGGGGGCCCGGCCGCGCGGGCGGCGGCGAAGAAATGGGCGGCATCCGCGGCGTGAAGCACTACATGCAGCGCACCGCGATCCAGTCATCGCCGACGATGATCGCCGCGATCACCAGCCAGTACATTCCCGGAGCGCCCAAGCGCATCATCGACCTACATCCCTTCCGTCTCCGGATGTCGGAATTGAACGTCGGCGACACGTGGAAGACCGACAGCCGCACCGTGAGCATCGAAGACATCGAGCATTTCGCGGAATTCACGGGCGACAAGTTCTACGCCCACATGGACGAGGAAGCGGCCAAGGCTTCCCCGATCTTCGAGGGTCGCGTTGCGCACGGCTATCTCATCCTGAGCTTCGCTGCAGGCCTGTTCGTCGACCCCGATCCGGGTCCCGTGCTCGCTAACACCGGCCTTGAGAACCTGCGCTTCCTGACACCGCTCTACCCCGGGGATTCCATGCGAGTGGAGCTCAGCGTCCGCTCCAAGTCGCTGAAGAGCGAGGAAACGGGCGTGGTTCGCTGGGCGGTAGAGATCTTCAACCAGAAGGACGAACTCGTCGCGACCTATGACCTCCTGACCGAGAACGTTCCTTAAGGCGCAGGAACGCCGCGGCTCTGAGTTCGTTACTCGGGCTCAACGGAATAGGAGGCGGCAATGAAGGTTTCGGAAGTCATGACCAAGGACATCGAAACGGTGCGGCCGGACCAGCAGGCCCGGGATGCGGCGCGCTTCATGCTGCAGGCGGATGCCGGATCGATCCCGGTGACGGACGGAGATCGGCTGGTCGGCATGATCACCGACCGCGACATCGCGGTGCGCGGGGTTGCGCTGGGATATGGCCCGGAGACGCTCGTCAGTGAGCTGATGACCAGCGGCGTGGTCTCTGCGCATGCCGACGAGCCGGTCGAGGAAGCCGCGCGGAAGATGGGTGAGGCGCAGGTCCGCCGTCTACCGGTCATCGACGATCAGGAAAGGCTGGTAGGTATCGTGAGCCTTGGCGATCTGGCTCGGGAAACCGACGAAGACACAGCGGGACAGGCGCTCGAGGGGGTGAGCGCGCCCGGAAGCCAGCACCAGCAGTAGGCGCTACAGGCCTCTGACGAGCTTGGTCGCGACCGCGATCCAAGGTGGGTTCGCCACAATCTGCTGACGTCCGCCTGCTCCGGGTGGAAGTAGTTGCAGCCGTTCGTCGTCGCGGTCGATCAGTCGCCCGAAAAGGAAGCGGCCGGCTGGCCGCGGCACCAGCACATCCCGATTGAGCGCTGCGGCGAAGCCGTCCGCTTCGACCGTATCGCACCAGATCTCGTCTCCGGCGCGGTAATCGCCATTGCTCGCGAACACGGTGATCGCGACCTGCCCCGGCTTGGGGCGAGGGGCCACCACAACGCCTGTCCGCTTCGGGGCTGACGCTCCCGCTGTACCGAGCACCGCGACGACAGGTAGCTCCGCCTTTTCGCCACCGCCTTCGACCAGGTCGGCGGCGTCCACACCCAATGCGTCGGCAATGCGATTCAGCCAGACAATCGAAACGGTCCGAGTGCCCGTTTCGAGGCGCCCGATCGTCTGCGGGGTGGTAGGTGGACTGCACGCCTTCGCAACATCGTCGAGCGTCATTCCGCGAGCGCGTCGAACATCCCGAATGCGCGTAATCATACCGTGCTCCCAACCGATCGAACGAACCAGTATGGTTTTCTCTCTGTCCTACAGTTTCTCCATTGTGGCAAGCCCAAGGGCAATAGACAGCGGAGGCGGAATGTAGAAGTGCACAAATGGTCGGTTGCTGGTCGAACGGCCGATCGACGACGAGGAAGCGCCGGAAGCAAAGTCTCGCCGGGGCTGGCCGGCCCTTTCCGTGACCGTCAATCTGGCAGAATCCCCTCTCGGTTGGCTTCATTCGCGCGGTTTGGTCACGCGAAGGCAATTCGACGCAGGCGAGCGGCTGCGCGGTGACTGAAAGCGAGCCCAGCTTTCGGCTCGCGTAACGATGGCCTGGGACGCAGCGCCAATTTCCGGCCGGCGAGGAGGATCGGGCGGTGATGTTGATCTCAAGGGTTCGCAGATCGATGCGAAGCGCCGCTTTCACCCGGCGATCGATGCCGCCGGGCCCGGTTTTCCGATATCTTGTGGCGCGTGGTCTGCTCAGGCGAAGGGATGCGCGAGGCAGAAACGGCGCTTGGCTGGCCAGCGCGAGCGGGCAAGCTGGTGCTCACGCTCGCGCTGGATCGCGTCGCGGATTGCTACCGGATCAGCTAGCGGTGGCCGCCGGCACCTTTCTGGCCGCTCTTCCGCGCGTGCGAACCCATTTCGTTCGTTCGCCCGGTGATCGAAGCCTTTTTATGCTCCAACTGCCGTTCCCGGACAGTCGGGTCATGCATGTTGTTCCGGGCTTTGTCCTTGCCGCTGTGGCTGCGCATTGCATTTCTCCCATGCTATGTGCGCGACCAACGAATCCGCGGAGGGGAATGTCCGCGGTTCAACCTGCAGCGGGAGGCAGTTCGTCATGATTCTCTTCGGATCTACTTTGTCGCCCTTCGTTCGGAAGTGCGTCGCCTTCGCGAACGAAAAAGATATAGAGCTCGAGGTCAGGCCGACGCGGATCGCCGATGCCGATCCGGACTTCTGCGCGGCGAGCCCGTTCCGGAAGATGCCCGCCCTGAAGGACGGAGATTATTGCCTCGCCGACTCCAGCGCGATTTGCCACTATCTCGATGCGAAATTCCCGGAAACGCAACTCATCCCGTCCGAGCCAAGAGCTCGCGGCACGACAGTCTGGTTCGACGAGTTTGCGGATACCGTCCTATTTGGTTGCGGGCAGAAAGTGTTCTTCAACCGGGTGGTCGCGCCGCGCTTCCTCAACCGGCCGGGCGACGAAGCAGCGGCTGAGACCGCACTTCGCGATGAGCTCCCGCCGATCCTCGACTATCTCGAAAGCGTCGTGCCGGATGATGGCGGTTATCTGGTTGGCAATTCGCTGACGCTCGCGGACATTTCCGTCGCGAGCCCGTTTGTGAATTTCATCCACCTGGGCGTGGAGTTCGACTCCGCCAAGCATCCGCGCACCAAGCGCTACGTTGAGCGCATCCTTGCTCGCCCAAGCTTCAGCCCGCTGATCGAGCGCGAAGCGGCGTTCCTCGAACGCACGGCAGTACCCGCCGAATAAGAAAGGCGCCGTGGCCGTGGCCGTGGGCAACGGGCGCGGCGCCTTCCCGGAAGTTTAAGCGTCAGCTGTTGTCGCTCGACCCTTCGATGTCGCTGTCGCTATCCTGCGAGCGCTCGGTTCCGCGCTCGATGTCGCCTTGTTCGGGCGCGCCCTGCCCCTGTTCGGCAAAGCCGCTTTCGGGGTTTCCGTCCTTTTGCAGATATTCTCCCGAGTCCTGGCCCTGACTGCCGACAAATCCGCCTGAGCTTTGACCTGGCTGCTGGCTCGACTGCTGGCCTTCCGGTTGGAGATCCTGCTCCTGCCGATCGGCTTTATCGAGCTCCTGTTCCGCGCTTTTGCCCTCAGATTGCTGACGGGACTCATTTTCCTGCTGCTGGCTGATCGGGGGCTGTTGGCCACTACCTTCGTTCTGATCACGCTCCGCCATACTGTCCTCCATTCGCGGCCCCGATTGCTCTCAAGATTCAGAACATGAGCGGAGGCGCTGCCGTTCCCGCTGTGGGAGCCGGATTGCGACGAACTGACGCGCCGGACTTCTTTTCGCGACGAATAGAAAGAGTAGGCAAAGAAAAAGGCCGCCGGATCGCTCCAGCGGCCTCAATCTTCAGTCGAGCCTGAAGTGCGAGCTTATTGCTCGTCTTCAGTTGCCTCAGCCGGCGCGGATGCTTCCGCTTCGGTTTCAGCCGGAGCAGCGGCTTCCACGGCTGCCTCGGGAGCGAGCTCCTCGGCGGCCGGCGCGGCTTCTTCCTCGAACATCTGGGCAAGGACGTCGACGCCCTGCGCCTGCAGGTCTGCCTCTTCCGGCGAGCGCGCGACGTTGACCTTGACGGTCACCGCGACTTCCGGGTGCAGTGCGACCTTCACGTCGTGGACGCCGATGTTCTTGATCGGGCGATCGAGAACGACCTGGCTCTTGGTGACCTTGGCGCCTTCGGCTTCCAGCGCCTCGACGATGTCGCGGGCCGAAACCGAACCATAGAGCTGGCCGGTGTTCGACGCCTGGCGGATGAGCTTGACGGTCTTGCCGTCGACGCCCTTCGCGGCCTTCTCGGCATCCGTGCGACGTTCGGCGTTATCGGCCTCGATCTTCGCGCGATTGGCTTCGAAAACCTTGCGGTTCGACTCGTTGGCGCGGAGCGCCTTCTTGTTCGGCAGCAGGTAGTTGCGGGCGAAACCGTTCTTGACGTTCACGACATCGCCGATGCCGCCAAGCTTTTCGACACGCTCGAGCAGGATGACTTCCATGTCTCTTGCTCCTTATTTCACGATGTAGGGAAGCAGGCCGATGTGGCGGGCGCGCTTGATAGCCTTCGCCAGCTCACGCTGCTTCTTGGTGGAAACCGCAGTGATGCGGCTGGGAACGATCTTGCCACGCTCGGACATGAAGCCCTGCAGCAGGCGAACGTCCTTGTAATCGATCTTGGGGGCGTCCTTGCCGGAGAAGGGGCAGCTCTTGCGGCGGCGGAAAAATGCACGTGCCATCGCTTAGGCCTCCATCTCTTCGCCACGGGGGGCGCGGTCACCACGATCGCCACGGTCGCCACGGTCGCCGCGGTCACCACGGAAGCCGCCACGGTCTCCATCGCCGCGCGGACCGCGCTCACGATCGCGCTCGCCACGGCGCATCATTGCGGACGGGCCGCTCTCATGCTCGTCGACGCGAATGGTGAGGAAACGGATCACGTCCTCGTTGATGTTCGTCTGACGCTCAAGCTCGGCAATGGCCGGCGCCGGCGCATCGATGTCGAGCGCGACGTAGTGGGCCTTGCGGTTCTTGGCGATGCGATAGGAAAGGTTGCGAAGACCCCAAGTCTCCGTCTTGACGACCTTACCGCCATTGTCGGTAACGATCTTGGTAGCGTTTTCCGCCAACGCATCGACCTGAGCCTGGGCCAGATCCTGACGCGCGAGGAAAACATGCTCGTAGAGCGGCATGCTTTGCTTCTCACTGTTGGCCGATCGCTGACGTACCCCAGTGGCACGCCCCTCCGGCTGTCTTCCAAAAACAACGGGCGCGTAGGGAGCCCCTCCGCGCCAGCGCCGCGCCTATGGCTTAATGGCGGTGAAAAGGCAAGCCGCGGCGGTGGTTAGCCGCAGGTAGCCGGGCAGGAGCTCAGGCGCTCAAGCAAATCGCCGATCTGGCGCGCCTGCGACGGTGTCAGCTTCGATTGAACCGCTTCCCGGATCGCGCCGGCGTAGATCGGCCACATCGACTTTCGCAAAGCCTCGCCCTTCGGCGTCGCTCGCACCCATTGGCATCGTGCGTCCTCCGAACAGCGTTCGCGCTCGACCACGCCCGCCGAGGCCATGCGATCGATCAGCCGGGATAGATTATATTGGGCGAGCAGCAGCCGGTCCTGAAGGTCGCGGGGCCGCAGCGGCCCGCCCCGCTCCAGCTCCAAGAGCACGTCATACCACTCCAACGGCGGCAGATCGGCAGCTCTTAGCGCGCGCTCCACCTTGGAAAGCGTGCTCCGGTGCGCGCGAATCAGCTGAACCCAGGCGCGTTCCGCAACCTCGGTGCAGGCGTTCGTCCGGTCTTCCGTGCAAATCTCCATGGGTCGGAATTCTAGCCAATTCATGCACTTGCATCAATCTTGACGATTCAATGCGATTGCATATAAATATATATGCACTTGCATTGAATGGAGTCGAGAATGCCGAAACACCTTCGCCTGATCAGTCACAAGCTTTGCCCCTACGTCCAGCGGGCCGTTATCGTCGCGAAGGAGAAGGGCATCGAGTACCAGCGGGTCGACATTGATCTCGCGGACAAGCCCGACTGGTTCCTGGCGATTTCGCCGACCGGCAAGGTCCCGGTCCTCGAAGTGACTCACGACGACGGAACACAGGACATCCTGTTCGAGAGCGCCGTCATTGCCGAATATCTCGACGAGATTTTAGAGGACCGCCTACTTCCCGCCGATCCCATTGCACGTGCCCGTGAGCGCGCCTGGGTGGAGTTCGCTTCGGCAACCCTCGGCGACATCTACCAGCTCTATGTCGCGCAGGACCGCGCGCAGTTCGAAAAGGCTCTGGCCTCCATCGACAGCAAGCTGGCGCAGGTTGAGCCCGAGCTTGCCGGCACCTATTTCGCCGGGGGCATTTCGGCCTCGTCGACGCGGCTTTCGCGCCGGTATTCCGCTACTTCGACGTCTTCGAACGCCGGGCGGAGTTGAACGTCCTCGAGCGGCGCCCGAAGGTTCGCGCCTGGGCCAACGTCCTGCTCAAGCGGCCCTCGGTCATCGAAGCCGTCCCAGGCAACTATTCCGACCTCCTCGTCGAATTCATCAAGGCCAAGAAATCCCATCTCGCAGGCCTGATCGATTCCGATCTCCTCGTAGCGGCCTAGCACGCAGCCGCTACGTTCGGCGCCGCGGGACACTCCCCCTCGCCCGCGGCGCCAACCCCTTCTCGTTGTGCGAGAGCACGCGCCGTGGCACATGGGTGCCATGGCGACGCACCTGAAATCGATTGAGCCGACGAAGGACCCGCTGGAGGACCTCAGCCTCCCCGGCTGGCTATACTTCGACCCGGAATTTTTCGATGCCGAGAAGCGCGCGTTCCTTCGCGCTGCGCCGCAAATCGTTTGCCACGAGAGCGAGATCGCCCAGCCGGGCGATTGGCGCACGCTCGAATATCTCGGCGAAAGCATCATCGTCATTCGCGGCGACGACGGCGAGATCCGTGCTTTCTCGAACATCTGCCGGCATCGCGGGTCCCGGCTGGTCGATGGCGAAAGGGGATGCTCGAAGGTCCTGACCTGTCCCTATCACGCGTGGAGCTTTTCGCGTGACGGGCGCCTCGTCGGCATTCCGCACCGGCAGGAGTATCCTGGGCTGCAGACGGAGAAGCTCGGACTTTTCCCGGTCGCACTCGAGAACTGGCGCGGCTTCCTGTTCATCACGCTCGAGCCAGGCGTGCCGGCGGTCGCCGAGATCATGGCGCCCTACGAGGAAGAGATTGAGCCCTACCGCTTCAGGGAATTGAGGGCGCTTCAACAGGTTCGCCTGCGGCCGCGGTCGCTCAACTGGAAGACGATCGCCGACAATTATTCCGACCACTTGCATATCCCGGTCGGCCATCCGGGCCTGACCCGCCTATTCGGCCGGAGTTACCGGATCGAAGCGCAGGAATGGGTCGACAAGATGGAAGGCGACCTGGTCGATAAGGAGTCGACCAATCCGTCGGAGCGCATCTACCAGCACCATCTTCCGTCGGTAGATCACCTGCCGGAGAGTCACCAGCGCAAGTGGCTCTATTACAAGCTATTCCCCAACGTCGCGTTCGACATCTATCCTGACCAAGTCGACTTCATGCAGTTCCTGCCGATCAGCGCAACCGAGAGCGTCATCCGAGAGATCAGCTATGCGCTTCCCGACGACCGCCGCGAGATGAAGGCGGTGCGCTACCTCAACTGGCGCATCAACCGCCGCGTCAATGCCGAGGACACCGAGCTGATCACTCGAGTGCAGCTCGGCATGCAGTCGCCGGCCTATGTCGCGGGGCCGCTGGGAACCAGCGAAGTCTGCCTGCGCAGCTTTGCCAGCAAGCTCAGGCGGATGATCCCGGAGGCGCGACTGGAATCGCCACCGCCGGCAGGTTGGTCTCGGCACTCGAATTAAAGCGGCGCATCGCAGCCCGGATTGCCAACCCGACTGCCAATAGTGCGATGCACCAGAGATCGGCTTCAAGACCGGTCCCGTAAGTTCCGAAGGCCAGGAACAGGATCGCCACCACGACAACAGACCGGGAGCCGACGGTCGAGCTTGCCTTCCACGCCACGAATGCGCCGGCAAAATACAAGAGGACGATAGCCGCCGTCGAAAGCAGGATGATGAAGGTATAAAGGTCGGCGGTAGAGCGGCTGCTGTTGGCGAAAACGAGCAGGATGCAAAGCACCGACCCGACGATTTGCGAGAAGTAAGGCGTGTTCGCTCCGCGCGTCCGGGTCATCACCGACGGAAGGTCTCCTCGCAGAGCCATCGAGTAGCCCAGCTCACCCGTGACCAGGATCAGGCCGTTCAGGCAGCCGATCGCGCTGACCGCGATCGCGAGCGCCGCAAGAGACGCAGCGCCGTGGCCCCAGCGGGACGCAAGGGCGTCGGCAAACGGCGCTGGAGATGCCACGATGACGTCCACCGGCAGGAGCAGCTGAATGCCGGTGCCCGCGAGCATGTAAAGCAGCACCACGAAGACGGTCCCGCCGAAGATCGCTCGCGGAAGCGTCCGCTCGGGATCCCGGACCTTGCACACGGGAGCGGTTGCGGATTCGAACCCGGTCAAAGCGTAAAACGTCATGGCGGTGGCCGCGGCGATGTTCGCGAACGTAACCGCTGCCGGCGCGAGGGCTTGGTAGCCGGCCCCGCTCGCGCCGCGCTCGAACAGCAGGGAGATTACCGCGAGGAGCGGCAACACCTTGATCGCTACGGTCAGGATTTGCAGGCCGCCGACGGCCCGTGCCCCGATCGCATTGTAGGCCGTCAAGATGACGACCGAGGTAATCGCTACCGGAACGACCGAGGCGGGTCCGCCGAACGGCGGTCCGATGAACGAGAGGGTCGAGCCAACTGCAATCGCGAGCGACGCAAGCGCGACCCAGTTGGACACCCAGAAACTCCACGCGACCAGAAATCCGACCGTGGGCCCGAATTGCCGCTCGATATTGGCCTGGATCCCGTCGCCCCCGCACTGCGAAAGCCGGGCAAGCGCGAAGGCCACGCAGAGCATTCCAAAGCCGCTGACAAGCCAGCCGATCACGGCATTCCTGCCGAGAGGCGCAAGGCTAACCGGAAGCATGAAAATGGCCGCGCCGATGATCGTCCCGACTACCAAGGCAGAGGTCATCCAGATGCCCATCTTGCCGTCGTCACTGTCTGCCATCGACCTGCTCCCCCGCAGTTTCGAGCGACGCTGATTACATACGCAAACGCTACACTATTCCGGGACCCTCGCCCGCTTCATCAGGAAATAGACCGGAATGCCGGTCGCGAGCAGTCCCGCGCCCCAGGCGGTCGCCTGCCCGCCCGCGCCGTAGAATGTCCAGAGAGCGTAAGTCGCGCCGACAAGCGCTGCGGCCGTGACCGTAGCTCCCTTCGCCTGTCCCCGCTTCAGCAGGGCAAGCATCGTCAGGGCCCCAGCGAGGTACAGTACCAGCGTCGCCGCCGTCGCTAGCAAGATGATGAAGGAGTAGATTTCGATCATTCCACTACTGAGGTTGGTCGCAATCAGCGCGACGCTGAGGCCGCAACCGAGGATTTGCGCGTAAACCGGCGCGCCCTTTTCGTTCACCCTGGCAAAGAATCTCGGGAAGACTCCGCGCTCGGCAAGCACCAGCGGAACTTCCGCCTGGAGGAACACCCAGCCATTGAGCGCGCCCAATGCGCTGATCGCCGCGAAGGCCGCGATCACCTTGCCAGCCTCTGAGCCCCAGACGCGGCTCATCAGATCCGCGAGCGGGGCGGTCGACTTTGCCGCAACTTCCGACGGCAAGAGCAGAAAAACCGCGAAGGTCACCAGCACATAGATGATCCCGACGAACAAGGTCCCGATCAGCGTCGCCCGGGCAATGGTCCGCCCTGGATCGATCACTCGGCCGGCGGGAACCGTCCCCGCTTCGAAACCCTGCATGGCCCAAAGCGCAAGCGCGGCTGAGCCGGCAATTGCTGCACCCCCGACGGGCATGGGCGCGATGTTCATTGTGCCTGCCGCGGATGTCCCGCCGCCACCGCCGAAAACCACGGCTGCCAGCAAAATTACCGCAAGAAGCGGTATGATCTTGAGCACCGTCGTGACGATCTGCACTGAACCGGACGCCCTGACGCCGCGCAGAGCGACGGCGGTCATCGCTATGACCAATGCGATTGCGGTCAACGGACCGGCGGCGGGCCGGGCAAAGAATTCCGGGGCGAAGGGCTCCAGATAGCTCACCAGCCCGATGCCGATGGCGGCATTGGTGACCCACTGCGAAATCCAATAGGCCCACATGACGAAGAATCCGGCCATGGGACCGAATGCGCTGGCGATATAATCATACGGCCCGCCCGCGTTCGGGATCGTCCGGGCAAGCTCCGCGAAGACATATGCCAGGCAAAGCGCGCCGCCGACGGTGATTGCCCAGCCGTAGAGCGCATTCCAGCCGAACGGGGCGAGCGCCGCCGGTAGCAGGAAAATCCCGGTCCCGATGGTATTGCCGATGACGAGAGCGAGGCAGGTCCAGAAGCCGATCTGACGCGGCGGGGCCTGTATCTCGTGTGTCATTGCCGCAAGGTGTTGCAGCTTCACCGCCCCTGTGCAATCGGCGCGGCCTTCAAGAAACGACGGGGCTCCAATGCGCGCATTCCTTTTTCCAGGTCAGGGCAGCCAGGCAGTCGGCATGGGCGCTGCGCTCGCCGAGGCAAGCCAGGCCGCGCGCGACACCTTCGCCGAGGTCGACGAGGCGCTCGGCCAGAACCTCTTCCGCCTGATGCGCGAAGGCCCGGAGGAGGAGCTCAAGCTCACCGAAAATGCTCAGCCCGCGATCATGGCCAATTCGCTCGCGGTGTTTGCGGCGCTGACGAAGGAAGGCGGCGTCGATTTCGCGAAAGCCGCGAATTTCGTCGCCGGTCACAGCCTGGGCGAATATTCCGCGCTCGCTGCGGCCGGTTCGTTCGACCTGCCGACCACGGCGAAGCTGCTAAAGTTGCGCGGTCAGGCAATGCAGCGGGCCGTTCCCGTCGGACAGGGCGCGATGGCCGCACTTCTCGGCGCCGATCTCGAACTCGCACGTCGCATCGCCGAAGCCGCCGCGCGGGGCGAAGTCTGCACCGTCGCAAACGATAATGACCCGACCCAGGTTGTCCTGTCCGGTCACAAAGGCGCCATCGACCGCGTCGTCGAGATCGCGAAGGAAATGGGCGCCAAGCGCGCCATTCCCCTGCCCGTCTCAGCCCCTTCCACTGCCCGCTGATGCAGCCTGCCGCCGAAGCGATGCGCGATGCGCTCAGCTACGTAATGGTCGGCGATCCCGTTGTACCGGTCTTCGCCAACGTCACCGCCCAGCCGGAAAGTGATCCCGACACGATCCGCAACCTGCTGGTCGAGCAGGTCACTGGAATGGTCCGCTGGCGTGAAAGCGTCGCCAACATGGGCGAAGCCGGCGTCGAGGAATTCGTCGAGCTTGGCGGCAAGGTGCTTGGGACGATGGTCAAGCGAATCCTGCCCGACGTGAAAGTCACGAGCGTCGTGTCAATCGAGGACCTCGAAGCGCTCGCGAAGGAGATTGCATAATGTTCGACCTGGCCGGCATGACCGCGCTGGTGACCGGCGCTTCGGGCGGGCTCGGCAGCTCCATCGCCAAGGCGCTTTCGGCGCAAGGCGCTCGCCTCGCGGTTTCGGGCAGCAATGTCGAAAAGCTTGAGAGCTTTCGCGCCGGTCTGGGTAGCGATCACGTCGCCCTTCCCTGCAATCTCTCCGACGGCGCGGCGGTCGACCAGCTCGTCCCGCAGGCCCTCGAAGCGCTTGGGAAGCTTGACATCCTCGTCAACAATGCGGGCGTGACCAGGGACAACCTCCTCATGCGCATGAAGGATGAAGAGTTCGAGGACGTCATCCGCATCAATCTCGAAGCTGCGTTTCGCCTGATGCGCGCGGCCGCCAAGCCGATGATGAAGGCCCGCTTCGGCCGCATCATCTCGATCACCTCCGTCGTCGGCGTGACCGGAAATCCCGGACAGGCAAACTACGTCGCGTCAAAGGCCGGACTGATCGGCATGACTAAATCGGTCGCTCTGGAACTCGCAAGCCGTGGGATCACGGTCAACGCAATTGCCCCTGGCTTCATGACGTCCGCGATGACGGACGCGCTCAACGACCAGCAGCGTGAGGGCATTCTCTCCCGAATACCGCTCGGTCAGATGGGAAGCGGCGAGGATATCGGAGCCGCCGTTGTCTATCTAGCCAGCAAGGAAGCCGGTTACGTGACCGGCCAGACCCTCAACGTGAATGGCGGGATGGTCATGCCGTAAGGAGCGCCGACGCTCCTCCTCCACCATGCTGCCGCGAATGCCCAGCAGGCCGCTCCGGCCACCAAATCGATCGCATAATGTCCGCCGATCGGAATCGTCGAGACAATCACCAGCGCCTGCCAGCCCAGCATCGGTATCCACATCCATTTGACGTCTCGCCATGCGGCCGCGGTCATCAAGGCCAGCGCCGTGTGGAAAGACGGGAATGTCGCGACGCCCTGAAGCTGGGACGGGTCGATGACGAACTGTTTCGCCTCGCGAAGGGCAAACAGGTGGCTCAAATGATAGGTGCCCGATCCGGCCGGCAATAGTTGCTGAACCCCGACCGGAATCGGGAGAACGTAAAATGGCCCGGCCGCAGGGACCAGAGCTGAGCACACGGTCGCGACCAGCAGGCACAGATTAAACATCGTACACAATTCCCATGCGCGCTCGAACTTCCGCATATGAGCAAGCGAAAGTGCAGTGATGAACACCAGAGGAAAGGACGAATTGTAGGCGAACGCCAGGACCTCCGGCAGACCGCGGACGCCCGCAATCACCCGAATGATCGCCTCGAGATCGATTCCCATCGAGAGGTCGGCACGATGCAACGCGGGATCGACGAACGGAAGCCCGAACGTCTGCCCCACGAGGCAAATCAGACCGCTGCCTAAACCGCCGCAGAATAGGATCATGACGACCCCCGTCCCTGCCGCGAGCCGTTCGTCGCCATCCTCACGTTCGTGCCGGCGCCGCGCGGCGAAGAGCGCGCCAAGGATCAAGGTCGTCAGAGCGATCGGGACCGGCGCAAACCTCAGCTTCAGTCCCGTTAGCCCGGCAAGGAGAAGGAAAAGTGCCGCCGTCCCCAAGCCGAAGCATGCGCTTATGTTCGCGAGGCGCACTGGTTTTGGGCTGCTCATGGCTCGCCCTTGCCACGGGTCGCCGTTGCCAACGCAAGGCCAGATGAAGCATTCCCTGCGCAACGAGATGGAAGCCCGGACCGTGCAAGGACCGCCCTGCGAAAGACCAAGACCGCCAACAGAACCATCGAAATCGGTAAGAGCGGAAGATGGACAACTTCAGCGACCTGGCGAGCGAACCAAGGCGTGGCCCAAATGTAGGCCAGGGCCGTTCGTTCGTACTCTAGGAACGAGGTTCGCCGCCCTTCCGCGAAAAGAAATACGGCACCGAGACCGACAAGGGCGATGTCGTAGTCGAGCAGGTAGGGTGTCGATAGCGCGATGGCGACGCACGCGGCCGCGCCCAGGACGAAGGGTGGAGCGTGGCGCGCCTTCCACAGCAGCGCGAGGCCGCTAAGCGCGCTCAGAGCCTGGATGAGGTAGGCAGGTCCTACGGGTGCACCCCACATCCGGGCCAGGGAGAACAGGCTAGCGCTTTTGTGAAGGCCGACCGCGCCCTCTTCCATGAAGTGCCTTGTGGCGCTCGCGCTCGCAGCAAAGGCGAGCCAGGCTTCGGTTCCCCAAAGGAGCCATGACAATGCGATCACGAGCGCAGCGACAGTGAAAGCCACGCCCAGCGCTCGCCAGTTCTTCGTGAACAGCAGAAACGGAGCGAGCTGGAGTGCGAGCTGCGGTTTGTAGGCCAATCCGCCGAAATAGCCGGCGCCCGTTCCTCTTCCGACCGCTAGTGAGGCCAGGCCGGCACCGAGAAGCGCTGCTGTCAGGAATGCGTTCTGGCCATGCGCAAGGACGAGAGGGGTCAACGGAGACGCCAGGCAGACCGCGACGCTCTTCCAATCAGTCAGGATCGCCTTCAATGCCGCTGCGAGCAGCAGAACGCTGACGGCCTGCCAGATCGCAAGCGCATGGAGATAGGGAAGCATCGCTAGCGGACTCGCGATCAACAGGAAGACCGGCGGATAGACCCAGGCAGTCGCAAATTCCGAACCCGGGTGGGTCACGCGGACTTCTGCATTGAGGGCCGTCACGTCCCAGGCGGAGGGAGCGCTGCCGTCATTCGCCAGGCGGCCGGCATGCCAGAACGCCGAGAAATCCGTGCCGATCGGTTGACCGAACGGATCGAGCGTCCCCTGCCCTCCGAAATAGAGGAATAATAGCATCGCCAGGCCGGCAATGCCGCTGACAAGCGCGACCATACGCACGCGCTCGGGCGTGAGCCACGCCCGCTGGACAACATACGCAACGCAACTCCGGTTCATACATCCGAAACCGAGCGGCGCACCCTTATCCGAACAATCCTTGTCGTTCCCTAAACGCCACCTATATCGCCCCGAAATCAACACTTCGGCTGCCTGTTCGGGGCCGAAGAGGGGCTTTGGAGAGAGGGACTTAGATATGGCCAAGGTCATTGGCATCGACTTGGGCACGACCAACAGCTGTGTTGCCGTAATGGAAGGCGGCAAGCCCAAGGTCATCGAGAATAGCGAGGGCGCACGCACTACCCCGTCGGTAGTCGCATTCACCAAGGACGGCGAGCGCCTCGTTGGACAGCCGGCCAAGCGCCAGGCTGTCACGAACCCGGACAACACGGTTTTCGCGGTGAAGCGCCTAATCGGCCGCCGCTTCGACGATCCGATCACCAAGAAGGATACGGAGCTAGTCCCCTACAAGATCGTCAAGGGCAACAATGGCGATGCGTGGGTCCAGGCCGGCGGCAAGGATTACTCGCCGTCGCAGATTTCGGCCTTCATCCTGCAGAAGATGAAGGAAACCGCCGAGGCCTATCTCGGCGAGACCGTCACCCAGGCGGTCATCACCGTTCCCGCTTACTTCAACGACGCGCAGCGCCAGGCGACCAAGGACGCCGGCCAGATCGCGGGTCTTGAAGTGCTTCGCATCATCAACGAACCGACCGCGGCCGCGCTGGCCTATGGCCTCGAGAAAGAGGAGGGCAAGACGATTGCCGTCTATGACCTTGGCGGCGGCACGTTCGATATCTCGGTCCTCGAGATCGGCGACGGCGTGTTCGAGGTGAAGTCGACCAACGGCGACACCTTTCTCGGCGGTGAGGACTTCGACGCTCGCATCGTCAATTTCCTCGCTGACAAGTTCAAGGCGAAGGAAAACATCGACCTTCGCACCGACCGTCTCGCGCTTCAGCGCCTGAAGGAAGCGGCCGAGAAGGCGAAGATCGAACTGTCTTCGGCCCAGTCGACCGAGATCAACCAGCCGTTCATCACCGCCCGCATGGAAGGCGGTGCGACGACGCCGCTCCACCTGGTGGAGACGATCACCCGTGCCGATCTCGAAAAGCTGGTCGACGACCTGATCCAGCGCACCATCGAGCCCTGCAAGAAGGCGCTCAAGGACGCCGGACTCGAGGCAAAAGATATCGCTGACGTCGTGCTCGTCGGCGGCATGACCCGCATGCCCGCGTGCGTGAGAAGGTGAAGGAATTCTTCGGCCGTGAGCCGCACACCGGCGTGAACCCGGACGAAGTCGTCGCAATGGGCGCGGCGATCCAGGCCGGCGTCCTGCAGGGTGACGTCAAGGACGTTCTTCTGCTCGACGTGACCCCGCTGTCGCTTGGCATTGAGACCCTTGGCGGCGTGTTCACCCGGATGATCGACCGCAACACGACCATTCCGACCAAGAAGGGCCAGGTCTTCTCGACCGCCGAGGACAATCAGAACGCGGTGACGATCCGCGTCTTCCAGGGCGAGCGCGAGATGGCCGCGGACAACAAGATGCTCGGCCAGTTCGACCTGGTCGGCATTCCGCCTGCTCCGCGCGGAGTTCCCCAGATCGAGGTGACGTTCGACATTGACGCCAACGGCATCGTGCACGTGACCGCGAAGGATAAGGGCACGGGCAAGGAGCAGCAGATCCGCATCCAGGCGTCAGGCGGCCTTTCGGATTCCGACATCGACAAGATGGTGCAGGAAGCCGAGCAGTTCGCCGAGGACGACAAGAAGCGGCGTGCGGCAGCCGAGGCCAAAAACCAGGCCGAAAGCCTCATCCACACAACTGAGCAGCAGCTGCGTGAGCATGGCGATAAGGTCGATGCATCCGTGAAGACCGAAATCGAAACTGCGCTCACTGAGGCGAAGACCGCGGTCGAGAGCGGCGATTCCGAGCAGATGACGCAAAAGACGCAAGCGCTCGCGCAGGCCGCGATGAAGCTAGGCGAGGCCATGTACAAGGCCCAGCAGGAGCAAGGTGCGACCGGCGGTGAGGCCGGTGCAGAAGCCGGCGAGTCTTCGGCGCAGCCTGACGAAGAAGTCGTCGACGCGGAATTCTCCGAGGTCGACGAAGAGAATAAGGGCTAAAGGGCGATGCCGGCTGTAGCTCAGCCGGTGTCAGCCGCGCGTACCGGGGGCGTGTAAGTGGTGGATCAGGATTATTACTCTGTTCTTGGCGTGCAGCGCACGGCGGACCCTGAGACGATCAAGGCCGCCTATCGCAAGCTCGCCAAGGAGCATCATCCTGACCGTCACAACGGCTGCAGCGAGCGCGAGGCCCAGTTCAAGGCGATCAGCGAAGCCTATGAGTGCCTGAAAGACCCGCAGAAGCGCGCAGCCTACGATCGCTTCGGCAAGGCTGCGTTCCACAATGGCGGCGGCGGCGGCGATCCCTTCGGCGGTGCTGGTGGCTTCGAGAGCTTCTCCGACATCTTCTCGTCGATCTTCGGCGAGTTCGCCGATCGGCAGCATGGACGGCAGAACCCGGCACGCGGCGCGGACCTGCGCTACGACCTGGAATTGTCGCTAGAGGATGCGTTTGCAGGCACCGAAGCCAACATCTCGATCGAAGCGCTTGCCCAGTGCGAGAATTGCGAGGGCCGCGGCTGCAACGCTGAAGATTGCGCGAAGACTTGCGGCACCTGCGGCGGCGCGGGCCGCGTTCGCGCGCAACAGGGTTTCTTCATGGTCGAGCGCGGCTGCCCGACCTGCCGTGGAAGCGGCGAGGTCATCGCCGATCCCTGCCACGCCTGCGAAGGCGAAGGGCGCTCGCTCAAGCGACGCAAGCTCTCGGTCAAGATCCCGGCGGGAGTGGACGAAGGCACGCGCATCCGCGTTGCCGGCGAAGGTGAAGCGGGCGTTCGCAACGGACCCGGCGGCGACCTCTACATCTTCGTCCACATGAAGCGGCATCCGATCTACGCTCGCGAGGGCACGACTCTGGTCGCGGAATGCCCGGTCACGTTCACGACGGCGGCGCTCGGCGGAACGATCAGTCTGCCTGGCATCGACGGAAACTCCATCGATCTGAAGATTCCTGCCGGCATCCAGTCCGGCGAACAGCTTCGCCAGCGCGGGTCAGGCATGAGTGTTCTGAACGGGCGCGGACGCGGCGATCTCGTCGCGCGCGTGCTGGTCGAGACGCCGACCAAGCTCAATTCCAAGCAGAAGAAGATCCTGGAAGAATTCCGCGAAACCGAGACCGGAGACGAATGCCCGGCCTCGAAAGGCTTCTTCAGCCGTATCCGGGATAAGCTCTAGAGGACTTCCGGCAGCCGCCGGGACAGCCTTTCAAGCGTTTAGGGCTTCTGCAGCCGGGCGCTCAAGCCTTCGCGCCTCCGAAAACTCGCTCGAAGATCGCGTCTACTTCCTTCAGGTGATAGTCGAGGTCGAACAGGCTCTCGAGTTGCTCGGCGCTGAGCTTCGCGCTTACCTCAGGGTCGTTCTTCAGCAGGTGGATCAACGACAGCTGGCCGTCGGACTCCCACACCTTCATCGCGTTGCGCTGGACCAAGGCGTAGGAGTCTTCGCGGCTGAGCCCGGCCTGGGTCAATGCCAGCAACACGCGCTGCGAGTGGATAAGTCCGCCCATGCGGTTGAGGTTCTTCTCCATCCTCTCCGGATAGACGAGCAGCTTGTCGACAACGCTGGTGAGCCGCGCGAGAGCGAAATCCAGCGTGATCGTCGCGTCCGGGCCAATGAAGCGCTCGACCGACGAATGGGAGATGTCCCGCTCATGCCAAAGCGCGACGTTCTCCATTGCCGGGACGACGGCGCTTCGGACGACGCGCGCAAGGCCCGTTAGGTTCTCCGTCAGAACCGGATTGCGCTTGTGCGGCATTGCCGAGCTGCCCTTCTGGCCCGGCGAGAAATATTCCTCGGCCTCAAGCACCTCGGTGCGCTGGAGATGACGGATCTCGGTCGCGAGGCGCTCGATTGACGAAGCAATGACACCCAGTGTCGCGAAAAACATGGCATGGCGGTCGCGCGGGATGACCTGGGTCGAGATCGGCTCGGGCGTCAGGCCCAGCTCCCTGGCGACATGCGCCTCGATTTCCGGCGGGACGTTGGCGAACGTCCCGACCGCCCCGAGATGGCGCAGGTCGCGATGTCGTCGCGAGCCGCTACGAGGCGCGAGCGACCGCGATCGAACTCGGCATAGGCCTGCGCCAGCTTGAGCCCGAACGTCGTAGGCTCGGCGTGAATTCCGTGGCTGCGTCCAATCGTCGGCGTCATCTTGTGTTCGAACGCACGCTTCTTCAGCGCAGCCAGCAACGCGTCGAGGTCCTGGATCAGGAGATCGGTCGCTTGCTTAAGCTGCACAGCAAATGCCGTGTCCAGCACGTCCGAGCTGGTCATACCCTGGTGCAGCCAGCGCCTCTCGGGTCCAAGCTTGTCCCCGCCCAGGTCAGGAAGGCGATCACGTCATGCTTGGTGACCGCTTCGATCTCGTCGATGGCCGCGACATCGATCTCGCCCAGCACGTCCCGGTCGTACGCGGCGCGGATTTTCGCTGCGTCTTCGGCCGGGATCATCCCGACCTTCCCCATCGCCTCGGCAGCGAAGACTTCGATGGCGAACCAGATGCGGTAGCGATTTTCGGACGACCAGATGGCCGTCATGTCGGGGCGGGAATAGCGGGGAACCATGGCCGGGGCGGCTAGCAGAGCCGCCCGAATGCATCAAATGTCGGAGACAAGCGCTATAAGGGGCGGGCCAGCGTCAAGGAGAACCGACATGGCACGAAAAGCACTGATCGTTGCACTCAGCGTGATCGCCACCGCCTCGCCGGCATTCGCTACAAATCGGGACACAACACCAACAACGACCGCTCCGGCAGGGACGCCCGAAACCAAATATTGCATGCATATCGAGGCCATCACCGGCAGCCGCCTCGAGAAAACCAAATGCTGGACCCGTGAAGAGTGGGCCGAGCAAGGCGTCGATGTCGATCTGGATTGGGCCAAGGAAGGCGTGCGCACCATCGGCTGATCGCGCGCGAATGCTACATCAGTCCCATCGCGCGTAGGCTCGACTGTCCCTGCACGCCGACGATGACACGATCGTGCACCGCCACCTTCATGTACCGCCCTGCTTCCACAAGCTCGCGTGTCAGCTTCACGTCCGCCTGACTCGGCGCCGGGTCGCCGCTTGGGTGATTGTGGACGATGAGATCGCGGTCGCGCCGTGCGGCATTGCCCGCTTCATCACCTCGCGAACGTGCATCGACGCTTCGTCGACCGACCCACGCCACATCGCCTCGATTGCGATCAGCATGTTCTTGGCGTTGAAAAACAGGACGCGGACTTCCTCGACCGGCGAATGCGCCATAGCCGCGCGCAGATAATCCTGCAGGGCATTCAGCTGGAAAGCACCGGCCGTCCCTCCAGCCGCGTCTCCAGCAGCCTCAGGGCAGTCGCCTCGGCGATCTTGAGCGCCGCGACCACCCCTTCGGTCAGGCCTTCGCGCTTGAGGGTCTCCGCGTCCGCGGAAAGGAGCGGGTCAATTCCACCAAACTGGGCGATCAGCGCCTGCGCCTTCGTATCGCGGCGCGGGATCGCGAGCGCGAGGAGGTATTCGACCAGCTCGTGGTCGAGCAATGCCTTCCACCCGCCTTCGGAAAGGCGCTGGCGAAGGCGGGCCCTATGCCCAGACGCGTTACCCGGAGTGTCCCCGTCCGGTGTGACTGCTAGGCGACATCGTCGGCTGCTTGCAACGGTCCGTTCGTGCCGCCAACGGAACGTGCCTGTATCGGGAGGGTTACTAAACGCCGATGGCTGCGCGGCAGAGTGACGAAGGCGAGTTCTCCAGTGGTACCGTAGTGGTGCGTCGGCGCCGCTGGCGGCGCGTCACCGCGATCGCGTCGCTGGCCCTCCTGGTCCTGTTTGTGGTGTTGATCACAGGCGTCTGGATCGCGCGCCGGCCGATCGCGACGCGGGTTCTACAGGACCAGTTCGAGCAGAAGGGGGTGCGGGCGACCTACAAGCTCGACCGTGTCGGACTGCGCACGCAGCAAGTCAGCAACCTCGTTATCGGCGACCCCAAAAATCCCGATCTCGTCGCCCGGTACGCGCTCATCCAGGTCCGGTGGAAGCTGAGCGGGGGCGTTCGAGTCTACCGCATCGTCGCGCGCGGCGTTCGGCTGAAGGGCAAGGTCATCGACGGCAAGGTCAATTGGGGCGAAGTCAGCAAGCTGCTGCCGCCGCCGACCGGCAAGCCGTTCTCGCTTCCCAATGTCGTTCTCGACATCGCCGACAGCAGCATCAGTCTGCAGACCCCGTTCGGGACGCTCGGGTTCGCGCTCGCTGGTTCGGGCAATTTGACGGGAGGATTCCGCGGCAATCTGGCGGCAGTCAGCCCGAAGCTCGACATGGGCCGGTGCAGCCTCGACGGGATGCGCGCCTATACGGCGATCCGCGTAATTGCCCGGCGGCCGCGGGTCGAAGGTCCGTTCATCGCGGACAGGTTCGCCTGCCCCGTCAGCAATTTGCTGATGGATGCCCCGAGGTTCGACCTCGACACCAACTTCAGCGAAAGCTTCACCACCTTCGATGGAAGCGCCCGGGTCACGACCCAGCGGGTCATCGCCGGCGCGAACGGGCTTGCGGCGATGACCGGCAATGTCCGGTTCACGGGTACGCCCAAGTCCGCCTACGGCAAGATCGACGTCGCAGCTCAGCGATCGCGGCTTGGCCCGATCTATGCAGACCGCACGCGAATCAATGGGAAATACCTGATCGGCGCCAGCGCGGGCACGCTGGCACTGGTCGCCGATTACTCGGCCGAGAATGCCGACCTCGCTTCCTCGGTGATGGCGAACGTGACCGAACCGCTTTCGGCGGCCCGCAACACCCCGATCGGGCCGATCGCCGTCGCCATCAGCAATGCGATCAGCAAGTCGGCCAAGTCGTTCGACGCGTCGGGCTCGATCCGGATGGTCAACTTCCCGGGTGGCGGAGCAGCGCGGATCGAGACTGCCAACGTCCGCGCCGACTCAGGGGCGCAGGTGCAGGTCTCCGGGGGCGATGGCGTGACCTACTACTGGCCGTCCGCGAAGCTCCGCGTCGACGGGCTGATCAAGATGGCTGGCGGCGAACTGCCGCAGGGCCAGGTCCTGCTTCGTCAGCCGCGCAGCGGAGCGCCTATGAAGGGCCTGGCCCGTTTCGCGCCTTACCAGGCAGGCGCATCCCGGCTCGCCTTGAATCCAATCCGCTTCCAGGCAAGTGCGAACGGGGCGACCAACTTCGATACCGTCGCACTACTCGATGGACCGTTTCCGGACGGCCGGGTCCAGGCTTTCCGCCTCCCGCTCAACGGCCGCCTCGGCCCAGCCGGCGCATTCTCGGTCGGGCGCGGCTGCATCGTCGCGAGCTGGCGCTATTTCCGGATGCGGGAGATCCAATTCGGGCCGACGAGGTTGCCCGTCTGCGCCATCGGCCCAGCGATCGTTTCGAAACCTGCCGGCGGCGACCTTCGAGTGGCGGCAAAGCTCAACGATCCGAGACTTGCCGGACGCTTGGGCAAAGCGCCGCTGCAGCTTCGCGCCGACGGCGCGCAGATTATCGGCAAGCAATTCTCAGCCGCCGATCTCGCCGTCCGTCTTGGCAGAATCGAAGCGCCTTTCGCATTCGACGCGGCGCGGTTGCGTGGCACGTTCAGCGGAAGCGGAATCAGCGGCACGTTCGGCGGGGCAAAGTCGACGATCGGCAATGTCCCACTGCTGATCACCGACGCCGACGGGCGCTGGCGCTATTTCAGGAAAGACCTGACCGTCAACGGCGCGCTCAACCTGTCCGACCGAAGCGAGACGCCACGCTTCTACACGCTTCGAAGCAACGACTTCCAGGTCAAGCTTTCGGGCGACAACATCAACGCCGGCGGAACGCTCGTCCACCCCGCAAGCGGGACGAAGATCACCGACGTGACCATCCGCCACGAGCTGTCGAGCGGCAGCGGGCAGGCAACCCTCGATGTGCCCGGCATCACCTTTGGCGAAGGTCTGCAGCCGGAAGAGATCACCCGGCTCACGGAAGGCGTGATCGCACTCGTCCAAGGCAAACTGAGCGGCCGCGGCGTGATCAACTGGGACGGCGAGGGCAAGGTCACGTCGACCGGCGACTTCTCAACAGCAGGCATGGACCTAGCGGCACCATTCGGGCCAGTGACCGGTCTTTCGGGCAACGTGCATTTCACCGACCTCCTCGGCCTGGAAACGGCTCCCGGCCAGACCGCGACGGTCGCGACCATCAACCCCGGCATTCTCGTCGAGAACGGCGTGATCCGGTATCAATTGCTGCCCGGTCAGCTGGTGAAAGTCGAGCGCGGCGAGTGGCCATTCATGGGCGGCCGCCTGATCCTCCGGGAAACGATCCTGAACTTCAGCCGGCCGACCGCCAAGCGCCTGACATTCGAGGTTGTCGGCTTCGATGCGAAGCGCTTCATCGACACCTTCGGATTCCAGGGAATCGAGATTACCGGCACGTTCGACGGCGTCCTGCCGATGATCTTCGACGAGAATGGCGGGCGGGTTGTCGGCGGACGGCTAGATTCAAGGGAGCCGGGCGGTCAGTTCAATTACAACGGGACCAAGCCCAAGGCGGGAATTGCAGTCGGGCTCGCCTTCGACCTGCTCAGCAACATGCGGTATCACCAGATGACCATCCGACTGGATGGCGACTTGGCAGGCGAATTCGCGTCACGCTTCGAAATTGGCGAGGTATCCCTCGGAAACCGCGGAGGCTTCGTAGCGGGACTCGTGCGAAACGCCTTCAAGAAGGTCCCGCTGAAGGTGAACCTCAACGTCAAGGGCCCCTTCCGGGCGCTGGTTCAAATGGCCAAGGGCTTCAAGGACCCGTCGGCGGTCATCCAGCCCGTCCTTCCCTTCCCTCTAGATGCGCCGGGTCTCGCGACCGAGATCCGCGTCCTGAAGAAGGAAGAAGAACAGCAGTCAAACGTTCCACCCATCCAGGAGCAGGTGGATGTTTCCACAAAACCCCAGCCAAGCGAGTAAGCCGATGACCATGAAACGGAGACCGAAACTGCGGTTGATTGCCGGCACGGCCCTGGCCGCTTCGTTGACCGGCTGCGTAACGGTGAAGACGCCGGACAAGCCGATCGAGATCAACCTCAATGTCGAAATCCGGCAGGAAGTCCTCGTTCGTCTCCAGCAGGATGCTCAGCAACTCATCCAGCAGAACCCGGACGCCTTCCCGCAGCCGCCGAAGCAGTGATGCGCTGGATCTTGCTCCTGGCGATCGGCGCATCCGCCGCAGCCATCCCTGCAGCAGCGCCATCACAGGCATACGCCGAGCTCGCGGGTGCTCGTCGGGCTGGGCAGGTTGGCGAACGGTATGACGGCTATCTGGGGTTCGCCGCGCCATCGACCCCTGTCGTGCAGAGACAGGTCAGCGCCATCAACATCCGCAGGCGCTCGCTCTACGTCGATCTTGCGAGGCGTCGCGGGGTCACTCCACAGGTGGCCGGGCTCGCGACCGGCTGTGAATTGCTGACGCGCGTGCAGGTTGGGGAGGTCTATCTGCTCCAGGATGGCGTCTGGCGCCGCCGCCAGCCGGGACAGGTCATCGCGCAGCCGAGCTATTGCGGCTGAGCTATTTCACCGGCGGGCGGGGTTCGAACGACGATCGATATTCGGGTTTCAACCGCTCCATCATCCCGGCGGTGATCGGAAGCGAAATCTCGTAATTCCCTTCGGCATAAGGCCCAGCAACATATTGATCGACGATCACAACGAGATGGTCGAAGCGTCCGTTCTTGTCGCTGTCGCTCAAGAGGACGGTGACCTCCTTATACTCGGGGCAATTGCCGAACAGGTCGTCCTTCTTAACCGGCTCGCCGCGCCGTTTCTCGCGTTCGCGGTCGAGAAGAACGCAGAAAGGCTGACGGATCGCGCCGGTCCAGCTTGTGCCGGGCTGGAGCAAATCCTGAATGGATACCTCTCGAGCAAGCTTGCGGTCCCACAGCAGCGATCCGGAACCGCTTGAGCCATGCGCTCCGCCCGTGAACCCGTAGATGCTGCTCTCCAGGCTCAATAGCTGGTCCGACTGCCCGGCAGTCTCATAGGATCGCTGCACCTCGTGGGTATGATAGTCGAACTTTTGCTTGAGCCGCTCGTCGCGATCTTCTTTCGCCCCCGCGATCATCTCGGATTTCACTTTCTCCATGTCCTTGGTGAACCGCTCGACAAGCTGCGGCACGGCAGCTGCTTCGGCTGACCAGCTGTAGGAGAAATTGTAGAGGCTGGACTCTTCTTCGACCTTGAAGGGCTTAGCCGCCGGAGCTGGAGTTGCCTTCGGGCTCTCCGCCTGATTTGCGACGGCTGTTGGAGCTTCGTCGTTCGCAGGGAACACCGCCGACCGCTGACCGCACGCGGACAACATGACGGCCATCAATATGGCAGCTCTCATGCGGCGGAGACTGACATGCCTCAGGCAACTCGCCAACAGGCCGCTCGCAGTGGTTGACTTGCCCCCGCCCCTTCATAAAGGGGCGGCGCCTAGGCGGCCTCGGTCGCCGCCATGTTTCTCGCCCTTAATACACCCCAATCAAGGCGGGGCGACGCACAGGGAAAGATCATGGCGACGGACGAGACCGGGCAGGACCCAAAGCTTCCACCAGACGCAAGGCTCGAATCGCTCGAACAGCGGCTCGACCAACTGCAGGAGGCAGAAGCGAAGAGGGTCCACAAGGCAGAGCCAAATCCGACCAATCGGATCTGGCAGCTGATGTTCAGTCACCTGGTCGGCGCGCCGGTCGGTGGCGGGATCATCGGATGGGGCCTCGACACCTTGTTCGGGACCTTTCCGACGTTCTTCCTGGTGATGCTGTTCGTCGGTTTCGGCGTCGGCGTGGTGAACGTGATGCGCATTTCGAAAACACCGTCGGCGGAACGCCCGGTCCGAAGTCGTAAGAGGGTAAGACCGAAGTGGCCGAAGCAGGCAAGATCGATCCGATGCACCAGTTCACGGTGGAACCGATCGTTCCGCTGCATCTGGGACCCTACGACATCAGCTTCACGAACAGCTCTCTGTGGTTGCTGATCGCGCTCGCGCTGATCACCGGCTTCATGATGATGGGCATGAAGCGTCAGCTCGTCCCCGGCCGCTGGCAGATGGCAGTCGAAGGTCTGACTGGCTTCATCGACGACATGGTCAAGGTGAACATCGGACCTGAGGGCAAGAAGTTCATGCCCTACATCTTCTCGCTGTTCGTCTTCATCCTGACCGCGAACCTGCTCGGCCTGTTCCCGCTGAGCATTTTTCCTGGCGCGCACCAGTTCACCACGACCAGTCATTTCAGCATCACCGGTGTCCTGGCCGTATTGAGCTTCTCGATCGTTCTGATCGTCGGCTTCGCCCGTCATGGCCTCCACTTCTTCTCGCTGTTCGTGCCGCACGGCACACCAAAGATCATGGTCCCGCTGATCGCGGGCATCGAGTTCATCTCGTTCATGGTCCGCCCCTTCAGCCTCGGCCTCCGATTGTTCGTCGCGATGATCGCCGGCCACATCCTGATGGAAGTGTTCGGAAGCTTCATCGTGAACGGCTTTAACGGCGGCCCGCTCGGCTGGGGCGTCGGCGCAATCAGCTTCCTGTTCATCATCGGCGTGACCGCGCTTGAGCTGCTGGTCTGTGCCATCCAGGCTTACGTCTTTGCGCTGCTGACGACGCTGTACCTCAACGACGCAGTCAATCTTCACTAAGAGTTCGACAAAAGGAGTTTCAAATGGATTTCGCTTCCGCACAGGTGATCGGTGCTGGTCTGGCCGCAATCGGCGTTGGCGCCGCCGCGATAGGCGTGGGCAACGTTTTCGGCTCGTTCCTTGAGAGCGCGCTTCGCAACCCGGCAGCCGCCGACGGGCAGCAGGGCCGCCTGTTCATCGGCTTCGCCGCCGCCGAGCTTCTGGGCCTGATCGCGTTCGCGGTCGCCATGATCATTCTCTACGCGCGTTGATCATCCTCCGGCCGGTTCGCCGGCCGGGTAATTGGGACCTTCGATGCCTCAGATAAATCAGCTTCCCGACATCTTTATCAGCCAGCTGTTCTGGTTGGCGGTGGTGTTCGGCATCATCTACTTCTGGATCGGTCGCGGCCTCGTGCCGAAGATTCAGTCGGTCGTGGAAGACCGCGACAAGAAGATCGCCGACGACCTCGCGGCCGCCCAGCGCGCCCGCGAGCAGGCGGAAGCGTCTGAGGAAGCTTATCGCGAGCGGATCGATGCAAGCCGTAGCGAGGCCATGAAGGTCGCACAGGAGGCCAAGCATCAGGCCGCCCTCGACACCGAGAAGCGCCTGAAGGCGGTCGATGCGAAGATCGGCAAGAAGGTTGCGGAAGCGGAGGGGAAGATTCGGACCGCGGCCGATGCCGCCCGCCGGGAACTGGAGCCGGTTGCGGCCGAGGCTGCTAGCGAGCTGGTCTCCAAGCTGACCGGTCAGAAGATCTCAGCGAAAGATGCGGAAACTACGGTGAAAGCGGTGCTCCATGGCTAATCCGCACGGAGAGACCACGGCAACCGTCGAGCAACCCGCCGGCGGAGCCGAGCACGGGGAAGCCGCCGCATTCGGTGTGATTACCGCGCCGATGTTCATCGCTCTAGCGATGATCGTCGTCATCGCGCTCATAGTCTGGAAGAAGGTTCCGGCGGCGATTGGCAAGGCGCTGGACAGCAAGATCGATGTGATCCGTAACCAGCTCGCCGAGGCGGAATCGCTGCGCAAGGATGCTGAAGCGCTTAAGGCCGAGTATGAGGCGAAGTCGAAGGCGGCCGACAAGGAAGCCGCGACCATTGTCGAGCGCGCTCGTCACGAGGCCGAGACTATCGTCAGCCAAGCCAAGGAAAGCGCCGAAGCCCTGGTCGAGCGCCGTCAGCGCATGGCCGAGGACAAGATCGCTGCCGAAGAGCGCCATGCGATCGAGCAGCTTCGCGCAACCGCTGCCGAAGCCGCGCGCGAAGCTGCGGCCCGCCTGATCCGCGACCGCGTCGACGAAAAGGCTGATGAGGCTTTGGTTGGCGACGCCATCCGGAGCATCGGTAGCCGCTAAGGCAGCTGCGCCACCCTTGCCGCAATGATCGCGGCATGGCACTCGGCGCAATATTGGGCGGTTAGCTCAGTTGGTAGAGCATCTCGTTTACACCGAGAGGGTCGGCGGTTCGAGCCCGTCACCGCCCACCATCCTCACGCGCAGACCATCCGGGCGATGGCCGAGCATGGGGCCCACGCCGCGCGAAGCGTGTCCAAGTCAAACTGCCGCGACTGGCCCGACCTCCGCGAAATAGCGCGCATTGCAGCGCTTGCGTCGAGCGCCAGCTCCACGAACACACGCCGGCCGTTATGCGGGTCGGCACGACGCACGAAAATGCCCTTGTCAGTCATCGTCTTCAGCCAGCGAAGCACCGTCGTGGCGGGCACCGCGGCCGCAATGCACAGGCTTGAAACGGGTACCCGAAGCTGCGCGATCTCGGCCCGCACCAGATCGAGAAGCCTGTCAGAGGCCGGATCCGTGAACATATTCCCCTCGGAGAACCGGCTGCGAAGGCGGCGGGCACGGCTACAATGCGCCGGCGCTGGAGCTTTACGTCCGGCCGGACTCCGTTCGCGCCGAAGTGGAAGCCATGCGGCGGCTATCAAACGCCTTCGGGAATCTCGCCTCCGCCGGAGAATGGTTCGAGAAATGAACCGATCTGGGCGGCTTTCCAGCCCCCGGTCGCGACGAAACCGCGATTCAGGAAAGCGCGCTTGCCGTATGCTAGAGGCTGCCCGTCCGGCCCGTCGACACGCCCGCCCGCTGCCAACAGCACGGCATGCCCGGCGGCCGTGTCCCATTCGCTGGTTGGCGACAGGCGCGGGTAGATGTCCGCCCTGCCCTCGGCAACGATGCAGAACTTGAGCGAGGATCCGATGGCGACATAGCCGCATTCGCCAACCGCCTCGGCGAGATAGTCGGCGGTTGGCTGGTTGAAGTGCGACTTGGAGGCTACGGCAACCAGCTCGTCGTTCGGCGACCTGGTCTGGATCGCGATACGGCCGCTCAGGTCCTCGAGCCACGCTCCCTCGCCGACCAGTCCGCCGTGAAGCCTTCCGGTTGCCGGCGCGTAGACTGCGCCAAGCCGCGGGACGCCGTCGAGGATCAGCCCGATATTGACGGTGTAATCATCGCCTCCACGGACGAATTCCTTCGTTCCGTCGAGCGGATCAACGAGGAAGTAGGTGTCGCCGTGCGCGGGGATTCGGCCGGCGGCGACTTCTTCTTCGGCAATGACCGGAACACCCGGCGCCGCTTTCGCCAAAGCCGCGAGGATGATCAGCTCGGCCGCGCGATCCGCCTCCGTGACTGGCGACGAATCCTGCTTGTGCTCGATGTCGTAACCGCGGCGGACGATCTCCAGGATCGCCTCGCCCGCCTCACGCGCTGCAACAGCAATGTCTTCGAGAAGCCGACGCTCGTCCATGGCTATCTGTGGCGGCCCACCCAAGCCAACCGAGGCCGCTTAGCGCGGCGCCATCCGGATGCCGCCGTCGAGGCGGATCGACTCCGCGTTCAGGTACGGCGTCTCGACGATGAAGGCGGCCAGCTCGGCATATTCCTCGGCCTTGCCGAGACGCTTCGGGAACGGGACCTGCGCGCCGAGCGCTTCCTGAACGTTTGGTGGCATCATCGCGACCATCGGCGTCTTGAACACGCCCGGAAGGATGGTGTTCACGCGGATGCCGTCGTTCATGAGGTCGCGTGCGATTGGCAGCGCCATGGCCAGAACGCCGCCCTTCGACGCCGAATAGGCTGCCTGGCCGATCTGGCCGTCCTCAGCCGCGACTGACGCGGTGTTGATGATGCAGCCGCGCTCGCCGTCTTCCAGCGGGTCGAGCCCGACCATTCCGAATGCCGAGTTTGCGATGCAGCGGAACGTGCCGATCAGGTTGATCTGGATGGCCAGCTCGAACTGGATCATCGGGTAGAATTTCGGTTCCTTGGTGTCCTTGTCGCGCCCGACGGTCTTGGCGGCGTTGGCGACGCCGGCGCAATTGACAAGCACCCGTTCCTGCCCGTGAGCCTCACGGGCCCTGGCGAATGCCGCAGCGACCTTTTCGTCGCTGGTCACGTCGACTTCGCAGAAGACACCGCCGATCTCGGCCGCAACCTCCTCGCCCTTCTCGACGTCGCGGTCGAACACGGCGACTTTCGCCCCCGCTTCGCAAGCTCCCGAGCCGTCGCTCCGCCGAGGCCCGAGGCGCCGCCGGTCACGACCGCGGCAATGCCCTCAATCTTCATGCCCTATTCCCCTTGAATGTCGCTGGGCTGCACTTCACGAAATCGACCACTGAAACAAGCTTTCGTCGCAGCTATTCCTCAAACCGTCCGGTGGACTCCCGATCGCGGTCGTAACGCCTCTTGAGCGGAAACTCCGGAAGCCAATGTTCGCGGCGGATCGTCCAGAGTTCGTAGGTCGGCATCAGCTGATCAGGAGCATCCAGCGAGCCAAGGCTCACTTCTACCTCGTCCCCGCTTCGCCCGAAAATGGATGAGCCGCAGCGAGGGCAGAAGAAGCGCCCCGCATAATCGCGTGTCTCGCCTTCGATCGTGACCGCATCCTCCGGGAAGATCGCGGAAGAATGAAAGAGCGCGCCGTGATGCTTGCGGCAGTCGAGGCAGTGGCAAATGCCAACCCTGTACGGTGCTCCGGACGCGGTGATCCGGACATCTCCACAAAGGCAACCACCGGTGTATCGGTCCATGCTGTGTCCCCTGAGTTCCAGGACGACGGCCTGCGGGGCGATCAGCCCTCCGCGGCTTCAACCCTCGCCAGGATTGCACCCTCGGTGACTTGAGAGCCAGCCTGCGCTCCCAATTCGGTGACCTTGCCGTCGAAAGGCGCGGTCAATCCGTGCTCCATTTTCATGGCTTCGAGGGTCAACAAACGTTGCCCTTTTGTAACTGTTTCACCCTGTGAAACTTCGACCGCCGTGACCTTACCGGGCATGGGTGCGGTGATCACACCGTCGGCGACACCATGCCCGCCAACGCTTCCCCGGGCGGTCAGCTCGAACTCGTAGGCATTGCCCTCATAGAAAGCGACGACGCGCTCATCGTCACGAAAGCCCGACACCGCCGCGAACTCGCCCTCGTCCGGCGATGCGGTCCGGAACTCGCCGTGGCGGCCAAGCGCCACCCCGGTGTGCGCTGGCGCATTGAGGCGGAAGCCGACGAGACCACCGATCGACTCTTTTCCTTCGTCGATCGCTAGGGCAATTGCCGCGGCTCCGCGGCGGATCGCGTCGTCCGGCTCGGCATCCGGAACCAGATCTTCGAGGTGACGCTCGATAAAGCCGGTATCGATGTCGGCCGCGCCGAATTCCGGCTGAAGCAGCGCGTTGAACAAGAAGCCGGCGTTGGTCCTGACGGGCCAGACCTCGACCTCATCAAGGATCGCGGCGAGCTCAGCGATTGCTTCCGCGCGGTCATCGCCGCGCGCGACCAATTTGGCAATCATCGGATCGTAGAATGGCGAGATCGCATCGCCTTCCTCGACGCCGGTCTCGATCCGGCCTTCGTCACCGAGATCGAAATGATCGAGCGAGCCCACACTTGGCAGGAAACTCTTCGCGGGATCCTCCGCATAGAGCCGCGCTTCGATCGCCCAGCCGTTGATCGACAGCTCGTCCTGGCTTTTTGGAAGCTTCTCGCCCGACGCAACGCGGAGCTGCCATTCGACCAGGTCCTGCCCGGTGATCTCCTCGGTCACAGGATGCTCGACCTGCAGCCGCGTGTTCATTTCCATGAACCAGATGCGATCGCCCTTCAGGCCCTCGCTGGCGTCGGCGATGAACTCGATCGTCCCGGCGCCTTCGTAATTCACGGCCTTGGCCGCGCGAACCGCCGCGCCGCAGACCGCCTCCCGCGTCGCTTCGTCCATGCCGGCGCGGGCGCTTCCTCAATCACCTTCTGGTGGCGGCGCTGGAGCGAGCAGTCGCGCTCGAACAGGTGGACGACATTGCCCTTGCTGTCGCCGAACACCTGCACCTCGATGTGGCGCGGCGAGAGGATGTATTTCTCGATCAGCACGCGGTCGTCGCCGAACGAACTGGCCGCCTCGCGCTTGCAGCTTTCGAGCGCGTCGTCGAAGTCCTTAGCCGCGTCGACACGGCGCATGCCTTTGCCGCCGCCGCCCGCGACCGCCTTGATCAGCACAGGATAGCCGATCGCACTGGCTTCCATCTTGAGGACGTCCGGCGACTGATCCTCGCCGTGATAGCCGGGTGTCACCGGAACGCCCGCGTTCGCCATCAAGGTCTTGGCGGCGTCCTTCAGACCCATGGCGCGAATGCTGTCCGGCTTCGGCCCGACCCAAATGAAGCCGGCATCGATGACTGCCTGCGCGAAATCGGCATTCTCGGAGAGAAAGCCATACCCCGGATGGATTGCCTTCGCCTTGGTCGCCATGGCCGCTGCGATGATCTTCTCGCCAACGAGGTAGCTCTCACGCGCCGGGCTTGGCCCAATGTGCACCGCCTCGTCGGCCATGCGCACGTGCAGCGCCTTGGCATCCGCGTCCGAATAAATCGCGACGGTACGGATCCCGAGCCGCCGCGCAGTCCGGATGATGCGGCAGGCGATCTCGCCGCGGTTGGCGATGAGCAGCGACTTGATCACTCGGCGGCCACCCGCATCGGCTCTTCCGCTTCGAGTGGCTTGAGGCCCAACTTGGCGAACAATGCCGCGTCGGAATCATCGCCCGCATTTGGCGTCGTCAGCAGCCGGTCGCCGGTGAAGATGCTATTCGCGCCGGCGAGGAAGCAGAGCGCCTGCGTGCTCTCAGACATGCTCTCACGGCCGGCCGAGAGGCGAACCATCGACTTCGGCATGGTGATGCGCGCGACGGCGACCGTGCGGACGAACTCGATGTCATCGATCGGCTTCTCGTCGCCCCACATGTCGCCGAGCACCGTACCCTTTACCGGTACCAAGGCATTGACCGGGACGCTCTCCGGATGACGCGGGAGGGTCGCGAGCGCGTGGATGAAGCCGACACGGTCCTCACGGGTCTCACCCATGCCGACGATCCCGCCGCAGCAGACCGCCATGCCCGCCTTGCGCACTTCCTCCAGCGTATCGAGCCGCTCCTGGAACGTCCGCGTCGTGATGATGTCGCCGTAATGCTCCGGCGAGGTGTCGATGTTGTGGTTGTAATAATCGAGGCCGGCGTTCTTCAGCGCCCTCGCTTGGTCGCCGGTCAGCATGCCGAGCGTCATGCAGGTCTCGAGACCCATCGCCTTAACTTCGCCGACCATTTGCAGAAGCGCGGGCATGTCGCGGTCCTTGGGCTCCCGCCACGCCGCGCCCATGCAGAAGCGCTGCGACCCATGCGCCTTCGCCTCGCGGGCGGCAGCGATGACCGCGTCGGCATCCATCAGCTTCTCGGCCTTGAGCCCGGTGTCCGCGTGCGCGGACTGCGAACAGTATCCGCAATCCTCGGGCACCCGCCGGTCTTGATCGACAGCAAGGTGCACAGCTGCACCTCACCCGCCGCATGATGGTGCCGGTGCACGTCCGCCGCGCGGAACACGAGTTCCGTGAATGGAAGATCGAAAAGCTCCGCGATCTCGGCGCGGGTCCAGTCGTTGCGGGTCATTGGTCCGGACAATCCGTGGTTCGAGAGGAGAAAGTCACGTTCATGATCTTCCACGTGCCGTTATCACGAACGAGGTCGAAGAGGTCGTATCCGCAATTGCTCACCTTGCCGCCGACACGAACGACGAACGGAGCCCAGACCATGGCCACATCGCCATCGATCTCGATGGCAGGGTCGCTGATCCGCTCCTGAAAGCCGGCACCAAGCTGCAAGCGCTGTGAAAACTCAGTCCAGCTTTGCTGCCGAAGTCCGCTGGAATTCGCTCGCGTTCCAGTCGCCGTGACGCGGCCGGCGGGATAAACGTAACGAAGCATTGCCGCGGCGTCGCCACGTTCGAATGCGGCGAACACGGAATTGATTGGAGCGAGGACAGCCGCAGCGTCGCTCTCGGGCGGCGGCAAGGCCTTGGCTGGCGGCAACCCCTGAGCTGCAGCTGCGGCAAGAAATGGAAGAAGTATGGCCATGCTTTGCATCACATCCTGAAGACGCCGAACAGCGGCCGTTCGGGGATCGGCGCGTTCAAACAAGCCGCGAACGCCAATCCGAGCACGTCGCGTGTCTGTGCGGGGTCGATAATCCCGTCGTCCCACAGCCGCGCGGTTGCGTGCCATGGATTGCCCTGCGCTTCGTAATCGTCGCGGATCGGCTGCTTGAAGGCTTCGGCCTCCTCCGGCGTCCATTTGTCGGCGTCGCGGTGGACGGTGGCCAGCACGCTCGCCGCCTGCTCGCCGCCCATCACGCTGATGCGCGAGTTGGGCCAGGTGAAGAGGAAGCGCGGCGAGTAAGCGCGGCCGGACATGCCGTAATTGCCGGCCCCGAAGCTTCCGCCGATCAGCACAGTGATCTTAGGCACGCTCGCGGTGGCGACAGCGGTGACGAGCTTCGCGCCATGCTTGGCGATGCCTTCCGCCTCATATTTCCCGCCAACCATGAAGCCGCTGATGTTCTGCAGGAACAGCAAGGGCGTGCGGCGTTGGCAGGCCAGCTCGATGAAGTGCGCACCCTTCACGGCGCTCTCGCTGAACAGGATGCCGTTGTTGGCGAGGATCGCGACCGGCATGCCCCAGATATGCGCGAACCCGCAGACGAGCGTCGAGCCGTAGAGCGGCTTGAACTCGTGGAATTCGGAGCCGTCCACGATCCGCGCTATGATCTCGTGCACGTCGTAGGGCGCGCGGACATCCTCGGGAATGACGCCGTACAGCTCTTCCGGGTCGTAGGCCGGCGGACGCGGCTCGCGGAGCTCGATGCCTGCGCCCGCTTCCGACTGAAGCGTCGAAACGATGTCGCGAACGATGGTCAGCGCATGCTCGTCATTCTCGGCGAGATGGTCGACTACGCCCGACTTGCGCGCATGGAGGTCGCCGCCCCCGAGATCCTCGGCGCTGATTTCCTCGCCGGTGGCAGCCTTCACTAGCGGCGGGCCGCCGAGGAAGATGGTGCCCTGGTTGCGGACGATGACGCTTTCGTCGCTCATCGCGGGGACGTAGGCGCCGCCCGCGGTGCAGCTGCCCATGACGCAGGCGATCTGGGCGATACCCTTCGAGCTCATCTGCGCCTGGTTGAAGAAGATGCGGCCGAAATGGTCACGGTCGGGGAACACCTCGGCCTGGTGCGGCAGGTTCGCTCCGCCTGAATCGACGAGATAGACGCACGGCAGTCGGTTCTCGAGCGCGATTTCCTGCGCTCGCAGGTGCTTCTTCACCGTCAGCGGATAATAGGTCCCGCCCTTCACCGTCGCGTCGTTGCAGACGATCATCACCTGCCTGCCGGACACGCGCCCGATGCCGGCAATTATGCCCGCGCCAGGGACCTCGTGATGATAGAGATCGAACGCGGCAAGCTGCCCAATCTCAAGGAAAGGCGAGCCCGGATCGAGCAGCCGCTCCACGCGGTCGCGCGGAAGCAATTTGCCGCGCTCGACATGGCGCTTGCGGTGCTTTTCCGGCCCGCCCTTGGCCGCTTCGGCAACGTCCGCGCGCAACTTTTCGACGAGAGCGCGGTTATGCGCACGCCGTGCGCGAAACTCGTCATTGTCCGGGCTGATGCTGGTTTGAAGCTTTGGTGCGCTCATGCCTTGTGAAAGCCCGTTGGTCGAATTTCCCCTGCCGCTCGCCTAGCTGCTGCGGCAGCGCTTGGCAAAACCCCACGAAAGGCCTGGAATGAACCGTACTAAGTTGCTTCTCGTCGCGTCCGCGCTCGCTTTCTCGATTTCCGCCTGCCAGCAAGCGGGCACCGGCACCGAACAATCCGCGCAAGCCCCGGGTACGGAGCTCGGCATCGTCCCGGCGTCGATGGACACGTCGGTAAAGCCGGGCGACGATTTCTTCGCCTTCACCAACGGGAGCTGGGTCAAGAACACGCCGATCCCCGAGGACCGCTCGAACATCGGCGCCTTCTACATCGCCGATCAGGAGCGCGAGCGTCAGACAAAGGAGCTAATCGCCGGAATCCTGAAGTCGAGCCCGGCTGCAGACAGCAACGAAGGTAAGATCGCCAACTACTACAATGCCTTCCTGAACACCGATGCGATCGATAAGGCTGGCCTGAACCCGGCCAAGGCCGATCTCGACGCAATCGGGCGCATTGCCGATAAGAAGCAGCTGAGCGCTGCCATCGGCGGCACGCTTCGCGCCGACACCGACCCGCTGAACGCGACGAACTTCAGGACCGAGAACCTGTTCGGCATCTTCGTGACGCAGGGCCTGAACACGCCGGGCGAGACCCTGCCCTACATCATGCAGGGCGGCATCGGCCTTCCGGAGCGCGAATATTATCTCAGCGGCGACGCCAAGATGGCGGACTTGCGCAACAAGTATCGCGCCTACGTCCAGCAGATCTTGACGCTTGCGAACTATCCGGACCCGCAGGGTTCGGCGCAGCGGATCATGGATCTTGAGACGAAGATCGCCCGCGCCCACGCCACGCGTGAGGAGAGTGAGGACTTCGCCAAGGGCGCCAAGGTCTGGACCCGCGCGGAGCTGGAGAAGAACGCCCCGGGCCTTGACTGGGCAGCGCTCCTCGACGCCGCGCAGCTCGGGTCGGCCCCGAAATTCCAGGCCTATCACTCGACCGCGATTCCGAAGCTGTCGGCTTTGGTCGGTTCCGAGCCGATCCAGGCATGGAAGGACTGGCTGGCGTTCCACACATTGAACCAGCAGGCGGCCGTGCTTCCGAAGGCGTTCCGCGATGCCAGCTTCACCTTCAACGGCACTGCGCTTTCCGGCACGCCGAAGGAGCGTCCTCGCGACCAGTTGGCGATGAACGCGGTCAGCAATGAACTGCCGGACGCGGTCGGCAAGGTTTATGTCGACAAGTATTTCCCGGTCTCTTCGAAAGCCGAAATCCAGAAGATGGTCGAGGAGATCAAGGCTGCCTTCGCCCGCCGGGTCGAAGCGCTCGACTGGATGGCGCCCTCGACGAAGGAAGAAGCGCTGAAGAAGGTGAAGTCGATCGTCGTCGGCGTCGGCTATCCCGACACCTGGCGCGACTATTCTTCGCTAACCATCGGCAGCGACGCCTACGCCAACCAGAAGAATGCGCGCCTGGCAGAATATCGGCACCAGATCGCGAAGATCGGGAAGCCGATGGACCGCGCCGAATGGTGGATGCCGCCCCAGCTGGTGAATGCGGTCAACCTGCCGGTGCAGAACGCACTCAACTTCCCGGCGGCGATCCTTCAGCGCCCCTTCTTCGACCCGAAGGCGGACCCGGCGTTCAACTATGGCGCGATCGGCTCTGTGATCGGGCACGAAATCAGCCACAGCTTCGACAATAACGGCGCCCTGTTCGATTCGACTGGTGCGCTTCGCAATTGGTGGACCCCGGCGGACTTCAAGCGCTTCCAGCAGGCCGGCGACGCGCTCGCCGCGCAGTACGACGCCTACGAGGCGCTTCCGGGCCTGCACGTGAATGGCAAGCTGACGCTCGGCGAGAACATCGCCGACGTGGCGGGACTCTCAGCGGCGTACGATGCCTACAAGCATTCGCTGAACGGCAAGGAAGCACCCGTCATTCAGGGTTACTCCGGCGACCAGCGCTTCTTCATCGCCTACGGCCAGGCCTGGGCGACCAAGATGCGTGACGAGCAACTTCGCCAGCGGATCGCAACCGATGGTCACGCCCCGGGCAATTTCCGCGCGCAAACCGTCCGCAACCTCGACCCGTGGTACACTGCGTTCAAGGTCGGGCCGGGCCAAAAGCTCTACCTCGCGCCCGAAAAGCGCGTGAAGGTCTGGTAGGCAAAGCTATCGGGCTCAAGCGGAGCCCGTACGACGTCGCGGAATATATTCTCGTGACGGCTTCTCATGCTTTCGACCCATTGCGGGCATTCGTGCTGATGGCTCGGAGGCTCAGATTCTTCGATCAGGCGTCGAGCTCGTTGCAAAGCGGGAGTTCATCATAAGGCGGCTTGTATCCGTGGCGATCGTATAAGCTCCGCGGAACGGTGGAGAGCCCGCTAGTTCCGAAATCGACGCGGGCGTATTCTGCCCCGGTCTCTCCGGTCTTCGTCCGGCATATGCCTCTAGCCACGGCGGCCTCCATGCTTTGCGCAAAGCATATAGGAGACACAGGCCAATGTCCGCTTTCCACCCAAAGCAGACATTAGCTCAGGCGCCGACCAACTCCCGTCCGATGAGCATGCGCCGAACCTCGTTGGTGCCGGCGCCGATGTCGAGCAGCTTCGCGTCGCGATAGTAGCGTTCGACGGGCCAGTCCTTGGTGTAACCCGCGCCGCCAAGTGCCTGCACCGCCTCGTTGGCCACCTTCACAGCATTCTCGGACGCGAGCAGGATTGCTCCGGCTGCATCGAAACGAGTCGTCTTGCCCGCATCACACGCCTTCGCGACCTGGTAAGCGTAGGCGCGCGAGCTGTTGAGCGCGACGTACATGTCGGCGACTTTCGCCTGCATCAGCTGAAACGTGCCGATCGGCTTGCCGAACTGCTTGCGCTCGCGGACGTAGGGCAGGACGACGTCGAGGCAGGCCTGCATAATCCCGATCTGGATTCCGGCGAGAACGGTCCGCTCGTAATCGAGGCCGCTCATCAACACCTCGACGCCCTTGTTCTCCTCGCCGAGCACGTTCTCCGGCGGGACAAAGCAGTCGTCGAACACCAGCTCGCTGGTCGGCGAGCCGCGCATTCCCAGCTTGTCCATCTTCTGGCCGATCGAGAAGCCTTCCATGTCCTTTTCGATCAGGAAAGCGGTGATGCCGCGGCTGCCCTCGCCCGTCTTGCCGTAAACGACGAGCGTATCGGCGTAGGCGCCGTTGGTGATCCAGAATTTGGTGCCGTTTAGGCGATAGCCGTTGCCGACCTTCTCGGCCTTCAGCTTCATGCCGACGACGTCGCTGCCCGCGGTCGCCTCGCTCATTGCAAGTGCACCGACATGGTCGCCGCTGATCAGCTTGGGCAGATAGCGCTTCTTCTGCTCGTCATTGCCCAGCGGCGGATCTGGTTGACGCAGAGGTTCGAGTGGGCGCCGTAGCTGAGCCCTACCGACGCCGAAGCCCGCGCAATTTCCTCCTGCGCGATAACATGTTCGAGATAGCCAAGACCGAGTCCGCCATATTCTTCCTCGACGGTTATTCCGTGAAGCCCGAGCTCGCCCATCTGCGGCCAGAGGTCCTTCGGAAATTCGTCTTTCTCGTCGATTTCCGCGGCGATCGGCGCGATCTTGTCGCTGGCGAAGCGCTGCGTCGTCTCACGGATCGTGTCCGCCATTTCGCCCAGGTCGAATTCGAGCCCGCCTTCGGACATGCTTCTCTCCTCTTGGGGCGAGCGCCTAGCACCCGCATTGAGGTTTGAACAAGGAAGCCCGCAGTCTTATGTGCAGCGCAACAATCCGACTCCGGAGCAAATTCCATGGCCACCACCGCAGACGATCCGACCGTAATCCTCTCGATTGCACGCACGCCGATGGGCTCAATGCAGGGCGCTCTCGCCGATGCCTCGGCGACCGATCTCGGAGCGACGGCAGTGAAGGCGGCAGTGGAGCGCGCCGGCGTGTCCGGCGAGGACATCGATCGCATCTACATGGGCTGCGTGCTTCCTGCCGGCCTCGGCCAGGCTCCCGCCCGCCAGGCAGCGATCAAGGCCGGCCTTCCGAAGTCGGTCCAGGCGACGACGGTCAATAAGGTCTGCGGCTCTGGCATGCAGACAGTGATCATGGGCGACGAGGCCCTGTCGGCCGGCAACGCCAACTTCATCATCGCGGGCGGCATGGAGTCGATGACCAACGCCCCGTACCTGCTGAAGAAGCACCGCTCGGGCGCGCGCATCGGCCACGACACGGCCTATGACCACATGTTCCTCGACGGCCTCGAGGATGCGTACGAGGAAGGCCGCGCGATGGGCAGCTTCGCCCAGTGCACCGCCGACGAATATCAGCTGACGCGCGAGCAGATGGACAATTACGCCATCGAGAGCCTCAGCCGCGCCAAGGCCGCTATCGACAATGGCGGCTTCAAGGACGAGATCGTCCCGGTCACCATCAAGAGCCGGGCCGGCGAGACGATCGTCGACACCGACGAGGCTCCTGGCCGCGGCCGTCCGGACAAGATTCCTCAGCTGAAGCCGGCCTTCTCAAAGGAAGGCACGATCACCGCGGCGACAAGCTCGTCGATTTCCGACGGCGCGGCAGCGGTCGTCCTTACGCGTGAGAGCGTCGCCAATGCCAAGGGCCTCGAACCGGTCGCGCGCATTGTCGCCACCGCCGCCCATGCCCAGGAGCCGGCGCAGTTCACCGTCGCACCGATCGGCGCGATCGAGAAGGTGCTCGCCAAGGCCGGCTGGAAGGCCTCCGACGTCGACCTGTGGGAAGTGAACGAGGCGTTCGCCTGCGTCGCCATGTTCGCGATGAAGGACCTCGGAATCCCGCACGAGAAGATCAACGTCCACGGCGGCGCGACCGCTCTCGGCCACCCGATCGGAGCCAGCGGCACGCGCATTCTCGTGACCCTCGTGAACGCGCTGAAGGGCAAGGGTCTGAAGCGGGGCGTTGCGAGCCTCTGCATCGGCGGCGGCGAAGCGACCGCCGTTGCGGTGGAACTGGTCTAAGCAGAAGACTCGCTGCGGGCTCTCGCAACTGGTAAGTCGCGCCCTACATCAAGGGGAGAGAAGCCGTGAAGAAACTCGTGTTGATCGTCGGCATCGCAGCACTCGCAGCTTGCGGTCAGAAGGAAGCTGCGCCCGCAGAGAACGCGGATATGAACGCCGCTGAGGCCAATATGGAAGCGCCGGCTGCGACTCCGGCCGCGTTCCAGCTCAACGAGACGACCTGGACGTTCACCGACAAGGACGGGCAGAAAATTCAGGAATCGGTGGACGCCAACGGCAATTACATCGCCAATTCTGGCGACAAACACGTCGATCACGGCACTGCGGTCATGAAGGACGACAAGGCCTGCTTCACCAGCGCCATGAACAAGGACGGCGAGACCTGCTGGACGACGAAGCCCCTAGAAATCGGACAGTCGTTCGAAACGACCAGCGACAAGGGCGAGAAGCTGACCGTTACGCGGGTCGCTTACACCCCGCTGACGATGCCGGCGGGCTAAATACTCGAGATGGCGAAACGCGGGCCTATTTCGGGCCCGCGTAAGCCATGCACTCCAGCTCCAGCTCCGCGCCGAGGGCGAGACCGTTCGCACCGAACGCGCTGCGCGCCGGCAGCTTTCCGGCAGGGAAGTAAGGCACGTAAACGGCGTTGAACGCCGGCCAGTTCTTCATGTCGGCGATCATCACCGTGCACTTGAACACGTCGCTCCAGCCGAGGCCCCTGGCCTTCAGCGCGCCGCCGATATTCTCCATAGTCTGCTTGGCCTGGCCCTCGAAGGTCGGTGGCAGCTTGCCGTCAGCCTGGATGCCGATCTGACCGGAAAGGTAAAGTACGTCGCCCACGCGAACCGCGGTCGAAAATGGCGCAGGACGCCCGTTCAGTTCCGGCGCGGGGAAATATTCGACGGCGGGGCGCTGGGCCCGAGCATTCACAGCCGTGGCGCCGAGCAGCGCAACCAAGGCAATCGCATATTTCATTCCCGCCTCCCCGTTCAGTCGATGACTTCGCCCTCGCTCACGCCCCAGATGTCTGAGACGCGGATATAGCCTTCGCGCTTTCCGACCGCGATGTGACACCAGCCGTTGCCGCAATGCTCGATGTGTCCGACCACGCCCTGTTCGGCGTTGAAGCGCACGCGGCTCGCCCCATCCGCCTTCGCGTGAATCGGACGCGGATCGCCGGGCTTCACGATCGCCGTGCGGCGGTCGCTGAGCAGCGACACGAGCATCCAGCCCTGTGTGCCCTCGGGGTCCTCGATCATGCGCCAGTTCGGATAGGTCTTCACGACGCGGATCGGCAGGTCGCGACGCTTGTAGAGCCAGATACCGGGATAATTGCGCCCGGGCCGGTGCGCATCATCGCTTCGCCCGACGCGATCGAGGCCCAGTAGGGCGGTTTCTTGTCCTGCGCGACGGCCGGGACGGCCAGACTCAACGCGACTAACGCCAACAGCCCCGTCTCACGAAGATCACGCTCCCGTCAGGATCCTGTCCACCAACTGCTTCACCGTGGGGACGAAGCCGTTGGAATAGAACGGGTCGGTCTTGAAGCGGAAGGCCGCGTGACCCGCGAACATCAGATTTTTCTCGACAGGACCGCCATGTGCGATGTCCTGCAGCGTCTTCTGGATGCAGAAGCTGCGCGGATCGGCGAGCCGACCGGTCGAGTTCTTCTCATTGTCCGCCCAGGACGAGAAAGAGCACTGGCTGAGGCAGCCCATGCACTCCGCCTGGTCGTGGCGGATCTGGTTCTTCTCATCCGTCGTGACGAAGATCAGCGTCTCGTCGGGCGTCTTCAGCGCCTCGGTATAGCCGGCGGCAAACCACTCGCGCGCGTGCTGCAGGTCGCCCTTGGTGACCCAGTAACCGCGCTTCTTGCCGACGCCGACATCGAGCTCGAAATGATGGTCGCCGAGCGGCTCCTTGGTGAAAGCGATCTGGCGATGCGAGCGCTCCTCGAGCGCCCGCAGGAATGGGTTGCGGACGGCCGACGAATAGAAGCCGGTCGGCGAGAAGCGGTGAAGAAGGACATCGCCCTCTTCCAGGTTCATCAGCCGCGCCTTCCACTCCGGCGGGATCGGGCTTTCCTGCGTCAGCAGCGGGCGCGTTCCGAACTGGAAAGCGACCTGGCCGAGTTCCGGATTGTCGATCCAGTTCTCCCATTCGTCGAGACGCCAGACCCCGCCGGCCATGACGATCGGGACGCTGTCGGCGATGCCATTCTCACGCATTGTCGCGCGCAAGGCCGCGACGCGCGGATACGGGTCCTGCGGAGCGCGCGGGTCCTCGGCGTTCGAAAGCCCATTGTGCCCGCCTGCCAGCCACGGATCCTCGTAAACCACTGCCGCGAGCCAATCCGCAGCCTTGTGATAGGCGCGCTTCCACAGCGCGCTGAACGCACGCGCGGAGCTGATGATCGGAAGATAGTTCACACCGTAGGACGCTGCGATCTCGCTCAGCTTGTACGGCATGCCCGCGCCGCAGGTGACGCCGGTGACGAGACCCTTCGTGCGCTCCAGGACGCCATGAAGGACGCGCTGTGCGCCGCCCATTTCCCAAAGGACGTTGATATTGATCGCGCCCTTGCCGCCGGCGAGATCGTAGGCGCGCTGCACCTGCGCGACCGCGCCGTCGATGGCGAACTTGATCAGCTCCTCGTGGCGTTCCCGCCGGGTCATACCCTTGTAGATTTGCGGGATTATCCGGCCTTCGGGATCATAGCTGTCGGCATTGACCGCTGAGACCGTTCCGACTCCGCCGGCAGCCGCCCATGCGCCCGAGCTCGCGTGATTGGTCGCCGAAACGCCCTTGCCGCCCTCGATCAGTGGCCAAACCTCGCGGCCACCGTAAAGAATGGGCTGCAGCCCCTTGAACAACTCGTCTCTCCCGTTTCGCGCGCTATATAGGCCCTGTTGCGGACATTTCTGCAAAAATCCACCGATTCACGGACATAACGAAACGGGCCGGGAATCGCTTCCCGGCCCGCCTTGCTTGTCATTCTGGGATTTGGCTTAGCAGCGGCCCTTGGCAACCTGGCTGCCGACGACCGCGCCGAGAGCGCCGCCGATCAGAGCACCGGTCGTGCGATCGCCGGTCCGATAACCGTAGCGATCGCGCCCGCTTGCAACCTGCGATCCGACGACCGCACCCAGCGCACCGCCGACGAGCGCGCCGGTGGTCGAGTTACCGCAGCGGTATCGGCTGCCGTAGTAGTTGTTGCTGTAGTAGCCGTTGTTGTAGCCGCCGCCATAGTAAGGCGAACCGTACGAGCTGTACCCACCGTAATAGGGCGATCCGCCGTAGTAGCTGCTGCCGTAGTACGGCGAGCCGCCATAGTAGCTCGAACCATAATAAGGGGAGCCCGAGTAACGCGACCCATAGTAGCGCGTGCCCGAATAGCGCGACCCGTAATAAGGCGACGACGATACGTAACGCGTGCGGACAGGCGCGCCACCGTAGTAGGACGAGCCGTAATAGCGCGCCTTCTGGGCTCGCTTCTGCGCCTTCTTCCACGACTTCTGGCCATGATCCTTGGCCGACGCGACGGTCGGAGTGACAACCATGGATGCCGCGGCAAGCGCGAGCAGGGAATTCCTCAACATCGAAATACTCCTCGAATACGCGGCCACGCTCAAAAGGCGCGGCGTCTTGACGCCACCTGCTGCGCGTTATGGGCTGTCTGCGTCCTGAATGAGGTTGTCAGGAATTCGGCAGCTGGAGCGAGTAGTCGAGGCCGATGTCGACGGATGGGGCAGATTGAGTGATCCGTCCGACGGAAATGTAATTCACTCCAGTCTCGGCGATGGCGCGGATGGTGTCGAGATTGACCCCGCCCGACGCCTCCAGCGGCACGCGCCCGGCCACCAGCGCCACTGCTTCGCGAAGGACCTGCGGAGACATATTGTCCAGCAGCAGCCGGTCCGCGCCCGCCTCGAGCGCTGGCTCGATCTGGTCGATCCGGTCGACCTCGACCTGGACCGGAAAGCCGGTATCCGCGGCCTTTGCAGCACGCACGGCCTGCGCGACGCCACCGGCGACTGCAACGTGATTGTCCTTGATCAGAAGCCCGTCATCGAGCCGCATCCGGTGGTTCTCGGCGCCGCCCATCCGCGCTGCATATTTCTCGAGAAGGCGGAGGCCAGGAATGGTTTTCCGCGTGTCGAGGAGGATTGCGCCGGTCCCTGCGATCCTGTCGACATATTGGCGCGTCAGCGTCGCAATCCCCGATAGATGCTGAAGCGTGTTGAGCGCCGATCGCTCGGCGCCGAGCATTGCGCGGGCATTGCCCTCGAGACGAAGCAGGTCGTTGCCCTTCTCGACGCTGTCCCCGTCCTTCACGAGCTTCTCGAAACGCACGTCGCGGTCGAGTGCCCGGAAGAAGGCAATCGCAATGTCGAGACCGGCAATGGTGATCGGCTGACGGCAGTTCATTTCCGCAGTGAAGCGAGCTTCAGCACCGATCGTCGCGGCCGATGTGATGTCGCCGCCCGAGCCCATATCTTCGGCAAGCACGCGGCGGACGAACTCGGTCACATCGAATTGGGGATCAACGGCCATGAGGCGGCTCTAAGCGAGCAGCCGCCACGTCGCTAGTGCGCGGGCTCGTCGTGCGTCGTTTCCGCGCCCGCCAAGCGCCAATGGTCGCCGTCCAGCTCGAATCTCTGGGCCGTGCTGGACTCGAACTTTTCGCCGCTCCAGGTCTGAAGCGTCAGCGTGACGCCTTCCGCCTCGATATCGATCCGGTTGAAGCTTTGTTCTTCGTCGCGCAACCGGGTCGACGTCGCCGTTCCCGCCTGGACGACAAGCGCTGGGCCAGCGCGAGTAACGAGGTCGCGAGCGCTGTGGGTCGACGCAGTGTGATGATGGCCCGCAAGCAGCATGTCGACGCCGGCGTCCGCCGCTGCGTCAAGTGCGAGTTCGCTTCTCCCGGCGGCTCGCTCCACGTCGCCCGTCTCGCCCACCGGCAAGGCGAACAACGGGTGGTGGGTAACGAGCACTCGCAGCGAATTGGGATTGCTGCGGTCGAACGTCTCCCGAATGAACTTCAGCTGCTCGTGACTGATCCGGCCGTCCTTGAACGTCAGCGACCGCGCCGTGTTGATCCCGAGCAGGCTGACTCCGGGAAGCTCGTGAAACGGGCAAAGCGTCTCGTCGATGAACCGCCTGTAGCGCGTCAGCGGGGACAGGAATCGGCGGAAGACGTCGTACAGCGGCACGTCGTGATTGCCGGGCACCGCGAGCACGTCATGGCCGGCCTCGCGCAGTCGGTCGAGAAATTCGCAAGCTTCCTTGAACTGCTCGATCCGCGCGCGTTGGGTGAAGTCCCCGCTGATGACGACGAGGTCGGGCTTCTCCTCGTCAACGCGCTGCGCGACGGCCTCGACAAGTTTCGGGTCATGCGCACCGAAGTGCAGGTCAGACAAATGGATTAGGCGAGCCATTGAACAGCAACGCGCTGGCGACGCCACGGTTCACCGCTTAAACGACAGTCATGGATCGGACCGAGGCGAACAGCGGCACACGGGAAGTTTCCGAGCGGCTTCGCTTCGACGAAGCTGCCCTGGATCGCTGGCTATCCGAGCATATCCCCAATGGCGCGCACGGCGGACCAATAAAGGTCAGCCAGTTCAAGGGCGGGCAATCCAATCCAACCTACCGGATCGACACGTTCCGATCCGCATTCGTCCTCCGGCGGAAACCACCGGGCACGCTCCTGCCTGGCGCTCATGCTGTTGAGCGCGAATACCGCGTGCTTGCAGCGCTCGGAGCGCAGGGTTTTCCGGTCCCGAAAGTCTACGGGCTGTGCGAAGACGAGAGCGTAATCGGCACGGCTTTCTACGTCATGGACATGGTGCCGGGACGGATCGTCTGGGAAGCGCATTTCCCCGGCATGAGCCGCGAGGAGCGCGCCGCGCACTTCGATGCGATGAATGCAACCATTGCACAACTCCACGGCTACGATCCTGAAGCGGTCGGGCTGGGCGACTATGGCAAGGCGACCGGCTTCGTCGAACGCCAGGTCGCGCGCTGGTCGAAGCAATACCTCGGCGACACGGACGCGGGGCGCGTCCCCGCCATGGACAGGCTTGTAGACTGGCTCGGCAAGCATTTGCCGCCTGACAGCGGCCGCTCCAGCGTCGTCCACGGCGACTATCGCTGCGACAACATGATCTTCGATGCGGAGACACCAGTGGTCCGCGCGGTGCTCGACTGGGAGCTGTCGACGCTCGGCGATCCGGCGGCCGACTTCACCTACCACCTGCTCATGTACCGAATGCCCGGCGGGCCGAACTTCAGCGGGCTTGCCGGTCTCGACCTCGAAGCGCTCGGCATCCCGTCGGAGAACGATTACGTCGCCGCCTACTGCCGCCGGACCGGTCGCGATCATTTGCCCAACAAGGATTATCTGATCGTCTTCTGCCTGTTCCGGCTCGCCGCCATTCTCCACGGCATCAAAGGCCGCCTCGCGCGCGGCAATGCGTCGTCAGCGCATGCGGCGCAGATGGTGGAGCGGCTGGAACCGCTGGCCGAACTCGCTCTGTCGGAAACGCGGAATGCTCGGCTTTAGGGGCGGCGCGAATGTCCGCTTTCGACCCAAAGCTGACCCGAGCCGTTGGCAGCGTGAAGATCAAACGCCCATTAACTGCCGCGCCGTCGCGTGCCACCACGGTGTGTCCCACAGCAGGTTGATCAGGACTGCCGTCGGCACATAGACCGCCAGCCAGATCCCGTAGGCCTCGTGCACCCGCCGATTCCGGATCACATCCCAGACGAACATCGGGGATGCCGCGAGCAGCACATAAAGCTGCAGGGAAATCGGACTCCCGGGCATCGTTTCCGGCAGCGCCGTGATCCTTACAATCCCCGCGGCCAGCGGAATTGCCGTGGCGAGAAACATCATCCGCTTGTGAAGCCCCGCATTGCTCAGGCGAGCCTTGAAGGCGATGGCCAGGAAAAGCGGAAACAGCAAACCAACCTGAATCTGCATCAGCATGATGTCGTCCAGCTCCGATGCGCGCTCCAGCAACCTCTCACGCATCGCGGGCGGCCCGAAGTGCGCGCCCTGCCACACCTGGTGATAGATCGTCGGGACGAGCACCAGACCTACGGCCACCAGGAGAGTCGCTAGCAAGAACCCGAGCACGCCAAGCCGCATGTGATATTCGCGCCGACCCGTCGCCATCAGCCAGGACTGCGCCAACAGCGTCAGCAGGAAAGACCCCATCACCACCGCATGCATGTGCAGCACCAGCGGGAACGGCGGGCGAGCCCCCGCCTGGACCATGCCCACCTTCATGATCGAATCCGGGATGAACCCCGTGAGTACGATCGCGATGAACCAGCCCGCCATGACCACGAAGATCCAGCGGTCCAGCGCATGCGCCCGCGGCGTCCCGGACAATAGGTCCGGCCGGCGCTCCTTAAGCGAAAAGCGGTCTGCAACAGTCGCCATGGCTTGTCCCCCTCGCCTCTCTCGACTGGCCTTGGTCTGTATCACAACATTCGAACGGCGACACGCGCCTTGCCAGTGCCGCTTAGTTCCCCGGTTTGAAGCCATGCACGCGAGGGCTGGCCAACTCTCTCGGTTCGCCCCATTGGTAACATAAGCCGAGTGTCAGCTTTCGACCCATTGCGGACATTAGGGTCGACCGTCATTCTCGCCGCATGCTTTACCTCGCACTCAAAGCGGCACTTTCAGGTGTCCTGATCGCCATAATCTCAGAAGTCTCAAAGCGTTACCCAGGCATAGGCGGTCTGATTGCATCGCTGCCCTTGGTTTCCGTCCTCGGCATGATCTGGCTTTGGCGAGATAAGCCCGACGTTGAGAACATGGCGTCGCACGTCGAGGCGACCTTCTGGTTTGTTCTTCCGTCCCTGCCGATGTTCCTGCTCATTCCGTGGCTCCTGCGGAATGGGACATCGTTCTGGTTGGCGCTGCTAATCGGTTGTGCGGCGACAATCGCTTTCTATTCGGCAATGATTGCCATCGGACCGAAGTTTGGGCTGCGGCTCTGAAACGTCCGCTTTCCATCCGAGGCAGTGGCCCCGATACGAATACGGGTTGCGGAACGGACCCGATCGCTGCTTCTGGGGATGAATGTCGCTGGTCCAACCTGCTGGATTGACCGGAACCCTCGAGGCACGGCGCGGAGACCTTCGCCGGTTCCTGATTGCGAGGACAGGCAGCGAGGCTGATGCAGACGATCTGCTGAGCGAGCTCTGGATCAAGGCCAATTCGGTCCAGCCGGGTCCGGTCTCCAATCCGGGCAGCTACCTTTTCAAGATGGCCAATAATCTCGTACTCGACAGGCTTCGCGAAACCAGTCGCCGCCAGCGGCGCGAAGGCGACTGGATCGCAGAGCAACGCGGCAGCCACGCCCTCGTGGAAGAGCCCGCCGATCCGGCGTCCAGCGCCGAGAAAATGCTCATCGAACGGGACGAGCAGAATCGGCTGACTGAAGCGATCGACCAACTGCCCGCCGGGGCCCGCCGCGTGCTCCGAATGCATAAGCTGGAAGGGCTCGGCCATGCCGAGATCGCCGCTCAACTGGGGATAAGCAAAAGCGCCGTCGAGAAGCATATGGCCTTGGCCATGGCGCATCTCCGCAGAATCCTGACGACTGAGGCGGAGCCCGGTCCGCGGCGTCTAGAAATCAACAAGGGAGGTCCGGCCGAGGGAGGCAAGGACTTGAAATCATGAGCATCGACCGGATCTACGAAGAGGCCGCCGGCTGGCTCGTTCGCCAGCAGGATGACGCCATGGACTGGCAAGGCTTCACCCTTTGGCTGGAAGCCGACCCGCGCCACCGCGCCGCCTATGACGATCTGGCATTGCTCGATGCCGACCTCGATACTTTCGCGCAAAGGTTTGAAGTTAACCGGACGGTGCCAGCGCCCGTCGCCGCAAACGACGCTGAGCCCGTGCGCTGGAAGCGATGGGCGGGCGTAGGCGGTGGCGCTCTGGCTGCTGGCCTGGCGCTAGCCTTGGTGCTCCAGCCAGCGACATCGGACATTCGGGCCCAGGACTATCGGTCGGCTCCGGGCAAGAGCGCCCAGGTCGCTCTGGCTGACGGCGGCCATGTCGTGCTCGCGCCGGACAGCCACCTTCGGGTTCGAGGTGGGGATATTACAATTGAGGGGACGGGATACTTCGACGTTCCACACAGGCCCGGGCGCACGCTCACCGTCAACGCCGGCGATTTCCAAGTCACCGACATCGGAACGCGCTTCTCGGTCGCGAACGAGGTCGAAGGAGTCAGCGTCGAGGTTGAGGAAGGAGCCCTCTCGGTCTCATCGCAACGGCTGGGATCGCCGATAGCTTTGCATGCGGGTCACGGCCTGCATGCCGACCGGTCGAGCGCGACCGTTCAGCTCGTCAGCGTTGAGCCGCAGCGTATCGCGACGTGGCGAAACGGCAAGCTGCAGTTCGATGAGGTACCGCTCGCGCTGGTCGCGCGCGACATCTCAAGATATTCGGGCAGGAAGGTGACGGTCGACCGCGCTATCGCCGGCCAGCCATTCAGCGGAGTGATCGCGATTGACCAAGGTGAGGCCCTGAACAGACCCTCGCCCAGATCCTGTCGCTCGACATCCAGAGGGTGGACGGCGCTTCTCGCCTTCGGCCTCGTCGCTAGCCAGTTTACGCTCGCTTCCCCCGTTTATGCCGCGACTCAATCAATCAACATCCCGGCCGGCCCGCTCTCGCAGTCCATCCGGAGGCTAGCCGACCAGGCAGACGTCTCGATCGGCTTCGCGGGCAAATTGCCCGGTATCGCGGCACGAACCGTGCGCGGCGCGTCGAGCCCGGCGGACGCGCTACGCCAGATGCTCAAAGGAAGCGGTTACCATGCCGTGCCGACCGGACCATCGAGCTTTCGGATCGAGCGACTACCTCGCGCAGCGCACGCCGCATCAACACCAAGCACGCCGATTGAAGAGCCGTCGCCAGACATCGTCGTGACCGCGCTCAAGCGGCCACAGCTGCTGACAACCCTTCCCGGCACCGTAAGCGTGATATTCGCCGACAACCTCCGTTCCGCCGCGGGCCTGGCGGGCAGCGACGCGATCGGGCGCCAGCTTCCATCGCTCACGACCAGCAGTCTGGGACCCGGCCTCAACCGCCTTTTTCTTCGTGGAATCGGGACGGGCCACTCAATGGCTTCAACCAGGGAAGCGTGGCCATCCTGCTCGACGAAGCCCGGATCAACTATGACGCCCCAGACCCCGACTGGGCACTCATCGACATTGACCGGGTCGAGGTCCTCGAAGGACCGCAGGGTCCGCTTTACGGAACGGGAGCGCTCGGCGGGATCGTCAAGCTTTCGACGACGGCCCCTGATCTGGGACATTCGTTCGCTCGCGTTTCGACGTCTGGAGCGGTTGTGGAGGGCGGCGGTTTCTCGAACGCGCAATCGTTGACGGCAAATCTGCCGCTTGCATCTCAACGTTTGGGCGTGCGCGCCGTGGCTTATCGCGACCAGCAGGCCGGGTGGATCGACAACGCCGGCGGAGACGGCAACATCAACCGGTTGCAGCTTGTCGGTGGACGGCTCGCCATTCGCTGGATTCCTGCCGGGCACTGGACCGTCGATCTGATCGGCGCGCTCCAAAGTCGAAATACGCGAGACAGCCAGTACGCCGACGGCAACGTCGGTCCGTTACGCCGTCCGGATCGATTGCGGGAGCCTCGCGACCTTGACGCCAAGATCGGCATGTTGACCATAAAGGGTCCGATTGGCAGGGTTGAACTCACCTCGATCACCAGCTTCAGCCGGCAGGAAGCAGCGGCAACCTACGACGCTGCACCGCTTGCACCGATTCTTGGGACTGTAGGGCCAACAAGCGTCGACGACGCTCGGAACTATGATCTGTTCGACCAGGAGGTCAGGATCCAGAACCGGAGCGCAGGCGGACTGGAATGGCTCGCGGGCCTGTCCTTCATCAATGCGACAACTGACACGGATATCGTCGCGAAGGACGCCTCGACCGGCGTTCCCCTACTGAGGTTTCGAAGGTCGATCAGTGAGGCGGCCGCCTTCGGCGAGGCGAGCGCCAAGATCGGCCGCGGTGTGATCCTGGCGGGCGGAGGCCGGGTCTTTTCAGTGGGGATCGACGACGAGGGCAGGAAGCCAATTCATCAGGAGCGCTCAGTCGACGAAGTATCCGGGCGGCGGCCGATGCAAGCATCACTTGGAAGCCGTCGGCGAATGTCACGGCCTTCCTTCACGCAGCGAGCGGATATCGCCCTGGCGGAATCAACGTCCAACGCGACGCTTCCCAACCGACGTACGAAGCAGATGAGCTGGCAAGCGTCGAGCTCGGATCGCGGATCGAGCTGGGCGAAGATTCTTCGGCAGAAGCCACTGTTTTTGCGTCCAGGTGGCAACATGTTCAGACCGACGAGCTCCTGACCAACGGGTTGGTCGCAACTCGAAACGCAGGCAACGCGCACAATTCCGGCCTCGAAGGGCGCATCCATTTGGCAGTCGGCAAGGCCACGATGCTGACCGGCGGCCTCATCCTTCAGTCCGCGCGACTGGCCTCGTCGAACCAAGGCAGCGAAATCGAAGATCGCCGCTTGCCCGCGGTTCCGCAGCTTGCTGCTCGGGTAGAGCTCGGCCACCGCTTCCATTGGGACTCATGGGATGGCGAGGCGAGCATCGGTGGCCGGTACATCGGAGCGACCCATTTGAGCTTCGATCCTGTACTTGATCGAAGGACCCCCGGACACGCGCTGATGGACGCGCATGTTTCCCTCTCGCGCGATGGCTGGACCGCGGAGCTTCTTGGCGAGAACCTCACCAACAGCACCGCCGACACGTTCGGTTTCGGCAATCCGTACCGCGTCAGGCTGGTGCCGCAGCGCACGCCGGCCAGGCCGCGATCGATCGGCATATCCCTCAGCCGGTCTTTCTGAGTTTCGCATTTTTAGTCAGCCGACCGACTGAGGTGCCGACGATTTCGGGGCGTCTTCACCGGGAATAGCCCGGGGACTTCCTGATGAATGTCGAAGCCGCAAGGCACTTGATTGAACGTCGTTACGCCACCGTCCACGGTGCCGTCCAGGCGGCAGACTATCCCCATTTTTGCATTGTCGATTCCGGTCCGGAGATGGGCCCCACTGCCGCCTTGGGCTTTCGGCTGGCCGGAGAGGAGCGGCTGTTTCTTGAAGACTATCTCGACGATCCCATCGAGAGGGCAGTCAGCGAAAAGATCGGAATTAGAGTCAATCGTGACCGCATCGTCGAGATCGGAGCGCATGCGTCGGCCCAAAGCCGCGCCACCGTGGCGTTGTGGGCCAGAACCGCGCGTCATTTGAACGGGATCGCGGATGTAGCGGTAGCCGTACTGACCGGTCCGCTACGGTTGATGTTCGGAAGGCTTGGGATCGACATTCACGATCTTGGCGCTGCCGATCCGGCCCGGCTTCCGGAAGGCGCTGCGGACTGGGGACGATACTATGACCTGCAGCCGCGAATCTGCGCAGGACTGATCGCACCCGCGCTTCCGAAATTGGCCGGCTTCGACGATGGCGTAACCGGGATCTGCGCATGACTGCGCTGCTCGAAGCCGTCCGAAGCCACGTGCGTGCAGGTCGTTCCAATCCTGCTTTTGATGACGGCCACAAATCGTTGAGCTGGGGTGACAGCGCTCTAGCCATCGAGAACACGATTGGCGAGCTCGAACGATCTGGACTGGGCAGAAGTCCGGTCGGATTGGACATCGATCATTCGACAGGCGCGGCAATTCTTCTCGTCGCACTGATCGAGGCGGAAATCCCGGTCGTCCCGCTCCCACCGTATTTCAACGAGGCGCAGCGGCTCGCTGCACTCGGCAACGCCGGTGCGAGCGCCTGCATCTCGGGCTGCTCCCTTGACGATCTCACCGTTCGGTTCGGAGCGGTCCCCGTCGAAACGGGGGAGGCCGACCTTCCCAACGCAACGGCGGTGATAAGCTTCAGCAGCGGCTCGACCGATGAACCCAAGGGAGTCTGCCTTTCCGCAGATCACCTCATTGCTGTCGCCACGTCGGTTTGCGACTACCTTGGCCGCGATCTTGCGGGCCGGCACCTACCGGTCCTTCCGTTTGGAATCCTGCTCGAACAAGTCGCCGGCCTGTTCGCCTCGCTCATCGCTGGCGGGACCTACCTGCCACTGCCCGGAAGCGCAGTCGGATTGGCAAACCCGCTTCGGCCCGACGGAAAGCAATTACTCGACGCCGTCATTCGGGATGGAGCGACGTCCCTCATCCTCGTTCCCGAATATCTGGCAGCGCTGGTGGCAGCGATGGAAGCATGCTCGACCCGCTTGCCGCAGTTGACCCTCGTCGCCGTTGGCGGCGCTAGCATTTCCCCCGCGTTGCTAAAGCGCGCCAGCCTGGTCGGTCTGCCGGTTCGGCAGGGTTATGGAATGACCGAAGCCGGCTCGGTCATCACGCTTGAGGACGGATCGACCATCTCTCAAGGGGAGTCGGTCGGTCGGTCGGCAGCCACAAGCTTTGGTTGGCGGACGACGGCGAAATCATCATCGATGGGCCGCTATTCCTCGGTCTCGTCGGTCAGTCTCGAGAGCCCGGCTCCTTTGCCACAGGGGACATCGGTCGCTTCGACCAGCAAGGGTCACTCTGGATCGACGGCCGGAAGTCCAACCTCATCGTTACAGCCTTCGGACGCAACATCTCGCCCGAATGGCTCGAAGCGCTGCTGACGGCTCAGCCCGAGATTGCTCAAGCCATGGTCCGCGGCGACGGAGACGCGATACTCGAGGCCCTGCTCGTCCCCGCAGGACCCGAGGCCGACGTCGAAAGTGCGGTCGAACGCGTCAACGGCGGACTTCCGGAATACGCCCGGATCGGCGCCTGTCGTCTTGTACCCCCCTTCACGCCGGCGAGCGGACTGCTGACGGGCAACGGCCGGATGCGACGCAGCGCGATCAATCGAGCCCATCCCAAGGAGACGGCGGCGGATAAGTTCTTCGACCGGCTAATTTCGGAGACGAAAGGCGACCAGGCGCGCTTTGCGATGACCCCGCAGCTTCTTGCGGGGCTCACCGGCCAGATCAGTCGCAGCGATTACATCGCGTACCTGACGCAAGCCTTTCATCACGTGCGCCACACGGTCCCGCTGATGCGTGAGGCGCGCGCCGCGCTCGCGGAGCGGGGCAACCCAATGCTCGTGGAGGCACTCGACAATTATATTGTGGAGGAGACCGGCCACGAAGAATGGATCCTCGACGATATCGAGACCGCGGGCGGGGATCGGGACGCGGCATCGCGCAGCGACCCCGCGCCGGCGACCAAGGCGATGGTCGACCATGCCTATGCAACAATTCGAGACGGCAATCCGGCCGCGTTCTTCGGGATGGTCTTCGTTCTAGAAGGAACGAGCGTCGCGTTGGCTTCGCATGGCGCTTCCGCGGTCCAGCGGCGACTGGGGCTTCCGAACACCGCCTTCCGCTACCTCAATTCACACGGCGCACTCGATCAGGATCACATGAAATTCTTCGAGAGCCTGATGAACCGCGTCGACGATCCATCGGACCAGTCCGCCATCGTCGAAATGGCGAAGGACATGTTTCGTCTATTCGGCGGAATGTTCGGGGGAATCGAAATCGAAGGCGTTCGTGATGCGGCATGATGGCAAGACGGTTGTGCTCACCGGAGCGGCCGGCGGAATCGGCAGCCTCCTTTGTCGCGAGTTGAAGAGAGAGGGTGCGACCGTCGTCGGTGTCGATCGCGTCGATTGTCCCGAGGCCGACGAGACGATCATGGCCGATCTCGCGACCCAAAGCGGCCTTGCCGACATCTGCAACCTGCTTTCGTCGAGGCGGGTCGACCTGCTCGTGAACCTCGCCGGGATGCAATATTTCGGTCTGTTCGACCGGCAGGAGCCCGATCAGATCTGGACCGGATACGTCGTCAACCTGATCGCACCCGCAACCTTGATGCGCTGCGTCCTTCCGCAAATGCAGGCACGCGGAGACGGACAGATCGTAAATATCGGTTCGGTCCTTGGCGCGGTGAACTATCCCTATTTCGCCACCTATTCGAGCAGCAAGGCAGGCTTGCGGGGTCTGTCCGAGGCTCTTCGCCGGGAGCTCGGCAAGTCGCCCATCGCAATCACCTACATCGCCCCCGAGCAGTCCGCACAGCCTTCAACGGAGCGGAGGTCAATCGCTTCCTCGAAATCGCGAAGATGCATCCCGACGATCCCGCGCTGGTCGCGCGGCGCATCGCCCGGGCAATCGGTGGACGCCGCAAGGAGGTCACGCTCGGCATCGCCGAACATTTCTACACCCGCCTGAACGGCCTCTGCCCCGCCTAGTCGATGCGGGCCTCGCAGGCACGACCGCCAAGGCACGCGAGCTTTTCGCCAACTGATCCAGGAGAAGGAGCAATTCATGGATTTTGGCCGCTACATTCAAGTTTTGGCTGCATTGAGCCTGACGGTGCTGGCCGCTCCGGCGTTTGCTTCGGACAATCCGGCAATGGATTCCGATGTCATGCGCATCAACAATGCCTGGGCGCACATTCGCTACCAGGTGAAGGACCGCAACGCGCAATACAATCAGCTGGCCGCGCTTGAGGGCAGGCGCTCCAGGTCGTCCAGAAATATCCGGGCAAGGCCGAGCCGCTGCTTTGGGAAGGCATCGTGGTCAGCGAGGAGGCTGCGAGGGCGTCCACCTTCAAGCAACTCGGCCTTGCGACCCGTGCACGCGACATTCTGGCGAAGGCCTATGCAATCAATCCGCGCGTGGCGGACGGAGGCGCCGCGATGAGCCTTGGCGTGCTGTACTACAAGGTTCCGGGCTGGCCGATCGGCTTCGGAAGCACGGCCAAGGCTCGCACATATTTCCAGCGGGCACTACTGCAGGACCCGAAGGGGTTGGATAACAACTATTTCTACGGCGACTTCCTAGCCCAGGAAGGCGACAAGGCGTCGGCGCGGCAATATCTGCAGCGAGCGCTTCAGGCCCCAACGAACCCGGACAGGCCCGTCTGGGATTCGGGACGGCGGCGGAAGTCCGGGCGCTCCTCGCCAAGCTCGGATGAGCAGCCGAACGTTCGTCGACCGTGCGGCCTTGGCCGTCGGTCGGCAACTTGCGAACCCTTCCGGCTCGGGCGGCTTCCTGCTCGCCGTGATGATGCGGGTTTTCAATCGCCGCCCGACGCGCGCGCTGATCGAAGCGCTCGATATTCGTCCAGGCCACCACGTCCTCGACATCGGGTGCGGGGACGGAATGGCCTTGTCTGCCGTCCCGCAGACCACTTGGCGGTACGGTGTCGATCAGTCGGAGACGATGCTTTCGATCGCAAGGCACCGATTGAATCGAGACCTGAAGGCGGGGCGGGTCAGGCTTCGCCACGGTGACATGCTGGCGTTGCCCTTCGGCGCAAATGCGTTCGACCGGATCCTTGCCTCCAATGTACTCTATTTTTGTACCGACATTCCTGCCCTCGTGCAGGAGTGCCGGCGGGTCGCGCGGCCGGACGCAAGCCTGGGAATCTACGTCACCTCCGCCCGGTCGATGGCGAAGTGGCCGTTCGCCGGTCCCGAACCCATCGCCACTTTTCGCGCGAGCAACTCGAAGCGGAATTGGAAGCGGCGGGAGTGATGCAAGGAGAACGGGAAATCCGGCACCTCGCGCTGCCGGGTGAAATGGAAGGGCTGATCGCCCTCGTGCGGCTGGTGAGCTAGCCGCCGTCACTGAATTGGGGCGCAGGCGATCCTTGCTCCGGCGCCGCCAATGGGCTGGCTGACGTGATCGTCGGGCGATGCGTGGATGACAAGCGCCGATCCGTCGGCATCGAGCAGGTTCAAGCGTCCGACGGCTTCGCCAAGCGAGAGATTGGGCGCGAACACTTCGGCAAAGGCCTTGCCGTCGGGACCGACGAATAGGTTCGGAAGATCGCCGAGGTCGGTTGCATTCTCATTGAGCAGGCCGTGGACCGACGCCGCGGCCGAGCCGTGGACGTGTCCGCCGGACGCCTTGAAGCCTGGATCTCCGCACGTGGCGACAGAATGTATGTGCATTCCGTGCCATCCTTCCGATAGGCCCGATGCTTCCACCTTCAAAAGAACCCCGCGTGGAGCTTGCGACAAGGTCACCGTCCCAATCACCTTGTTCCCATCGCCGATAATCGACGCCGTCCTGGCCAGGCCATCCGCAGAGCACGGAGAGGCAAGGAGGGTGCAGGCGAATCCCAGGGTAATCAGCGCGCGGCGGGTCATCGTGAAGTCCCTTTTCGGATGAGATGCAGTAATGACGCCGCCATCATGATCCGACCGCAGGCTGGTCGTTCGAATTAGGCAATCCAAGAGCCGGAGCAGTCATCGAAAACGGCGGCGTCGACTGCGGTACGTGCAGGTCGGCGGCGTCATGGAGGGACTCTTTCTCAAGCGAAGGGATGTCCTTGATGATGCGCGCCTCCATCTTCGGACTCGCACCGATTTCGAACGAAAGGACGTCCAGCCTGCTCGGTCCGGACTTGCTCCGCGAGCGGCCGTGTTCATGTTCGTCGAACGTTTCCGAGCTAGCCTTCGACGCGCAAAATTACTCGCAGATTAAACTTCTGCAATCTTTCGATTCTTTCCTTCCCCTTCCCCAATTCGGTCCTCATTTGGTTGTCCCGTGCGGACCGGTTCCGCTCGCTTTTTGTGGGTGAGCCATGTGCGGGATTGCCGGCTGGTACAGAAGGATGGGTCGCCCGGTCGGGCGGAACGTCGTCGTCCGTCAGTGCGAGCAACTGGTCCATCGCGGCCCGGACGACGCTGGCTATTTAATCGACGGCGACTTCGGTTTCGGGATGCGTCGCCTCAGCATCATCGACATCGCTAACGGACAGCAGCCGATCACGAGCGCGGACGGCCGATATTCGATCATCTGCAACGGCGAGATCGTCAATCATCTCGAGCTTAGGCGGGAACTTCAGGGCTACGCGTTCCGAACGCACAGCGACATCGAGACGCTTTTGGCGAGCTACGTGCGATGGGGCGACGATGCCTGGCTTCGGCTTGAGGGCATGTATGCGGCCGCCATCTGGGACCATTTCACGAAGATGCTGACTCTGGTGCGCGACCCATTGGGGATCAAGCCACTGTTCGTCTCGGAGCAAAACGGCGGCTTCGCCTTCGCATCCGAGATCTCCGCGTTACGTGTCGTTCCCGATTTCCAGTTCGACGTCGATGAAGGCGGCATCCGGGACTTCTTCCGTTTCGGGCACGTGCTCGGTCCCCGATCGATTTTCCGTCAGGTGAGCGCACTTCAGCCCGGTCACGTGATGAAGATCGGAGCGCTTGGAAGTGCCACATGGCCATTCTGGAAACCCCAGGTACGGCCGATGAGCGGGCTAAGTGAGAAGCAGTGGATCGAAGAGACGCGCGAGCGCGTCTTAGCGACGGTCAGGAAGCACATGCTGTCCGACGTTCCCGTCGGCGTATTCCTTTCAGGCGGCGTGGATTCGAGCGCGATTGCGGCAAGCATGGCGCATTCTTCAACCGCTCAATTCAAGGCGTTCACCGCGGCATTCCCAGGATCGAAGATCGACGAATCCTCGGCGGCCTCCGAGATCGCGCGTCATCTCGGATTCGAACACGTCTTGCTGCCGATCGTGCCCGAGACTGCGGCAGACGTCCTTCCGGCCGTACAGCGATCCTTCGACGAGCCGACGGCTGCCAATTCCGCGATTCCGCTTTGGTATCTTTCACGCTCCGCGGCCGAGCACGTGAAGGTCGTTCTTTGCGGCGAAGGCGGTGATGAGTTGTTCCTAGGATACAATCGCCAGCGTTGGGCGCAACGTATGGCCCGTTGGTCGCCGCTTTTCCGGGCGTTTGGCGGACTTGAGATGATCGGCCGCATGCCCGAGTCGCGGGCACGCAAGCTCAACTACCTCAGGGATCATGCCAGCCGGTTTCGGCACGGAGCGCTGCTCGCCAATGGATACGAGCGCTTCTTCGCCGCCGTCACGATCACGCCTGACGCCGTTCGCCGGCGCATCCTTGATCGAGAATTCTATCAGTTGTGGGACGAGCCGGCTTCGGAAGCGACGATGGCGGAGAGATATTTCACGACTGCGCAGCCAGGCTTGTCCGAACTCGACCAACTCGCTCTCGGGGACCTCACGGTGCATATGCCGGCCTCGCTCCTCCAGCGACTGGACCGTTCATCGATGGCCTCGTCGCTCGAGGCGCGGGTCCCCTTCCTTTCGCATCAATTCGTCGACTGGGCGCTGACAGTGCCTACGGAGATGAAACTCCGTAACGGCGTCGGGAAACATGTACTGAGGCGTGCGATCGAACCGTTGCTACCGCGGGGTGCGGTCGGAACGCGAAAGCTGGGATTCCAGATGCCGCTCGCAGACTGGTTCGTCGGAGGCTTCAACGATTTCGCGCGGGACGCTTGGCAATCGTCCGGGCTGGCCAGTGCGGGATTCCTCGACCCGCGGGCGTAGATCAGATGTTCGACGAACATCGCAGGGGACTTAGCAACCATGGGCGGCTCCTTTATGCGATAGCCATGTTGAGTTGCTGGTGGCGCGAGCAGCGACCCATGCCCGCCAGCGTCTCGCTACCGGAACGGCAAATTGCCTGACGGAGCTCTTAGACAGGGTCTCTCGACGGCGGCGATTCGCGGACCGACGCAGCGCGATCCAACGGTCTGGATCTTGCTTGGCAATCGAACGGGCGATGACAATCAATTGAGCGCCCTGGCCGTGGCGCTCGGCTGGCCGTTCGAAACGAAGACACTCCGCTACAACAGCCTGCGCCACTTTCCCTTTCTGCGCGACGAGCGCCTGCTGCATCTCATAGGGGAAACACGTTCAACCCTGCTTCCGCCCTGGCCCGACCTGGTGATCGGACTTGGCTACGAGAGCCTCCCGGCCGCTCGTTTCATCCGAAGGCAGTCCCGGGGGCACACGCGGTTGATCCAGATCGGCAACCCGCGCTGCGCAATCGACGACATCGACCTCGTCATCGCCACACCTCAATATCCCCTGCCGGACGCCACGAACCTTCTCAAGATTCCGCTGCCAATCGGCAACCCGGCGCGCGCCGTTACGGCGACGCAGGAGGAAGAGGATTGGTTGCAATCCATGCCAAGTCCCCGCCGCCTGGTGGCTGTCGGCGGGTCGACCAGGCAATGGAAGGTAGACGAGAGGCGGCTGAATCTAGCCATCCGGCATCTCAAGGAGGCGCGCGCACGTTCGGGAGGTAGCGTCATCGCCGTGACCAGCAGGCGCACGCCCCAGAGATCAAGCGCTCACTGGAAGACCAGCTGACCGGCGATGCGGAGGCTTGCGTTCACGATTTCCCGCGTTTCGCCACGCTTCTTGCGCGGTGCGACGAATTCCATGTCACTGCAGACAGCGTTTCAATGCTTTCAGAGGCGATCCTCACTGGAAGACCGGTTGGAATGATCCCATCCGGCGTTCCCTGCGCGGCCAAGTCGGCCATTTCCTGCGCAGACTTGGGATCCCACTCCAGGCCAGAGCGGACCTGTCGGGCTTCTGGCGCTATCTCACCGAAAACGGACTCGTCGGAACGGTCGAGCTACCCGTAGCATCGGCAGTTCCAGACACGACCCAAGTGGCGGTCGAGGCTGTTCGCGACATTCTGAAAAGACCGCGAACGCCAAGGATCTGGGCGCTGCTGGGGGCTAGGAAGGGCGACAACAATCAGGTCCTGGCGCTCGCCGAGGCGCTGGGCCTTCCATTCGTATGCAAGCAGCTGACCTACAATCACTGGCGTCATTTGGGTCCCCATCTCCTTGGCGCGACCCTCCGCAGCCTGACACCGGGGTCGCGGGCCTTATTGTCCGGCGATCTCCCTGACCTGACCATCTCGACGGGCCATCGAAGCGTTGCGGTGGTGCAGTCCCTGCGCCGGCGGTCCGGCGGCAGGACTCGTTCGATCCATGTCGGCTATCCCAGGATCTCGCCGGACAAGTTCGACCTCGTGATCGCAACCCCGGAATATCCCATCCGCGAGCATCCGAACCTCATTCGGATCCCTATCGCTCTCAGCCGCGGTACACGTCGCGCGGAGCATCACGAGGACTTCTGGCAATCCTATCCGGCTCCGCGCCGCCTACTGATCCTGGGCGGCCCAACTCTATACTGGCGGCTCAGTCCGCAGACCGTGGGGAGAGCACTGGACGACCTCTTGGCGAAGGCTAAAGCCCATGGCGGTTCTGTCGTTGTGATCGGAAGCCCGCGCACCCCCCGACGCCTCCTACTCAAGGCGCAGGAGCGTGTCCGCAGCGTGCAGGTACCGGCCACATTGGTTCCGGTGGGAGGTAGTCCGCCCTACGCGGAACTTCTCGAATGGGCCGACACGATTTCCGTCACGGCGGATAGCGTCGCAATGGTCTCGGACGCCATCTCGACCGGCAAGCCCGTGGAACTCGTTCCCATCCAGCCGACCGGCGCGGGATGGGCCGTCATGGCGCTGATGGATCGCGTTCGGCCCTCAGAACACGCGCCGCCTCACGATCTTCGTGCTTTCTGGAGGGCTCTCAAGGAACGGGGTTTGGTTGGATCCGCCAGCGAGGGCGTAGAACCGGTGCCCGACCTGACCTGCTCGGCAGTATCGCGCGCCAAGGCGATCGTCGGGGGGTCTGGTAAGTCGCGCTCAATGAAAGGCCCTCCCCGATCCCTCGGGAAGGGGCTTCCATAATCGCCTCGCTGCTTACTTGCCGGTCGCGGTCTCGCTTATCGGGAAGCCGCGCTTCTTGAGCAGCGCGTTCACGTCCGGATCGCGACCGCGGAACTGGCGGTAGGCCTCGGCACGATCGGTCTCGTTGCCGGTCGACAGCAGGTACTTCTTGAAGTTCCCCGCGACCTTCTTGTCCCACGGGCTTCCTGCCTCCTGGAACGCCGCCCAGGTGTCGGCGTCCATCGTCTCCGACCAGAGGTAGGAATAGTAACCCGCCGAGTAGGCGTCGGACGAAAAGAGGTGATTGAACTGCGGCAGTCGGTGCCGCATCACGATCTCCTTTGGCATGCCGATCTCGGCCAGCGCCTTCTTCTCGAACGCGTCCGGGTCCTCAACGCCGGTCGGGTCCATGTGCATCTTCATGTCGACGATCGCCGACGACAGGTATTCGACCGTGGCGAAGCCCTGGTTGAACGTCTGCGCCTTCTGGATCTTGTCGACCAGGGCCTGCGGCATCGGCTGACCGGTCTTGTAATGCTTGGCGAAGCGCTGGAGCACCTCCGGCGTCATCAGCCAATTCTCGTTCACCTGGCTCGGATATTCCACGAAGTCGCGCTGCGACCCGCCGAGGCTCGGATACTTCACGTTCGACAGAAAGTAATGGATCGCGTGGCCGAACTCATGGAACAGGGTCTCGGCATCGTCGGCGCTGATAAGCACCGGCTCGCCCGGCCCCGGCTTCACGAAATTGTTGTTGTTCGAGCCAAGGACGATGTCGTCGCCGAGCAGGCTCGCGCGGCTACGATAGGTCGTCGCCCAGGCGCCGGAGCGCTTGCCCTCCGCCGCGAAGTCGTCGCGGTAGAAGACGCCGACCTGCTTGCCAGTCACGCGGTCGGTCACCGAATAGACGCGGATGTCCTGCTTCCAGGTCGGTACGGTGCCGGTGATTTCCTTGAAATCGAGGCCATAGAGCTCGCCCGCTGCCCAGAATGAGCCGCTGATGATGTTGTCGAGAGAGAAGTAGGGTTTGATCTCGTCCTGCGAGAGATCATACTTCTCCTTGCGGACCTTCTCCTGGAAGTAGCGATAGTCCCACGGCTCGATCGTGATGTTCTGGCCGAGCTTCTTCGCCAGTGACTGCTGGTCGGCAACCTCTTCCTTCACGCGCGCAACGGCGGCCGGCCAGACGCGATTCATCAGGTCCATCGCCCGCGCGGGGGTCTTGGCCATCGTGTCCTGCATCCGCCATTCGGCGTGGTTCTTGAACCCGAGCAGCTTGGCGCGGTCCGCACGCAGCTTCACGATCTTCGCGATCACCTCGTTCGTGTCGTTGACACCGCCATTGTCGCCGCGGTTGACGAACGCGCGCCACACCTTCTCGCGGAGAGCGCGGTTGTCGGCGAAGGTCAGCACAGGATCGACCGCCGAGCGTATGTTCTTGATCGCGAAGGTGCCTGCGGGCTTGCCCAGCGCTTTGGCGGCGGCGGCGAGCGAGGCCTTCACGTCGGCCGGAACGCCTTTCAGTTCGGCTTCGGTCGCAGTGATGTAGGTGCTTTCGTCGGCAAGGACCTTCTCCGAAAAGGTAGCGAACTGCTGCGCGAGTTGCTGGTTCATCGCCGAGAGCTGCTGCTTTTGCGCATCGTTCAGGTTCGCGCCGCGACGGGCGAAGCTATCGTAGATGCGCGTCAGCAGGCGATCCTGCTTGGCATCAAGGCCGAGTGACGCCTTCCGGTCGTAGAGCGACTTGATACGCTGGAAGAGCTTCGGGTTGAGCGTGATCTCGTCTGACGCCGCCGACAGCTTCGGCGACCATTCCTTGTCGAGCGCCTGATATTCCGGCGTCGCCATGTTGTTGGTCATCACACCGAATATTGCGTCGACGCGGTCGAGGCGCTGGCCGGATTTCTCGTAAGCCTCGATCGTATTGGCGAAGGTCGGCCCTTCCGGATTGTTGGCGATCGCCTCCACCTCACGGCGGCGCTCGGCGATTGCGAACTCGAACGCCTGCGGGAACAGAGCCGGAGTAACCTTGTCGAAGGGCGGAACGCCGTCATAAGGCCCCGTCCAGTCGGCGAGCAGGATGTTGTTCGGAACTGCCGTGGCGGCGGCCGCGACCGGAGTTGCGGCTCCCTGAGCCTGCGCAGCCGTGCCAATCGCGGTCATTGAAAGAATGGCCGTGGTGGCCAGCAGCATCTTCATATTACCCTCAAGAAAGGATTTGCCCGAGCAAGCGCATTGCGGACGGACCGAACCGCGGCAAGCGACACTTCGACGAACGGCACGTATCGAACCGCAAGTGAACGGCCACTGACAGGCCGAACGGCTAGAAGTTCATGAAAAGCAACAGCTTGACGTCGATTGCCATGCCTTCGGCCCGCCTCTCCGCGACAAAGGCGGGGATATCCTCCCGGGCCACCAGATGGACATTGATGTCCTCGTGATCGGTGCCGCCCCCCTCCCCGACTTTCCGCAAGCCGTGCGCGCGGACCAGCGCGAAGCTTTCGGACAGCATGCCGGGCGACGACTGGAACTCGCCCAGCCGCTCGATCCGCTCCGCAGTGTAGCCGGTCTCTTCCTCCAGCTCCTTGACCGCCGTTCCCTCGACGGTCGCATGCTCATCCTCGTCACCGACGAGGCCGGCCGGAAGCTCGAGGCAGCGCTTGCCGACCGGCACCCGATACTGGTCGATGATGAGGACCTTGCCCTCATGTTCGGCGATGATCACGACCGCGTTCACGCTTCCGGTGCGCGAGACATATTCCCAGCGGCCGCGCTTCAATGCGCGGACGAACTTGCCCTCCCACATAACTTCCAGAGGAGCGTCGCGATCGACCGTCATAGCTCGATAAGTTTATCGGGAATTTCGTTCGTGTTCGTCGACGAGCGCGGGAAATGCTCGGCGAGGACTTTGCCCACTTGCTCCACGGCCGCGACGATTCCGTCCGCGGGCCGGCCTGCCTTTACCTCAACCAGCAGCGCAGCCATCGCCTCGCCCAGGTCTCGGGCGTGGTCACTTTGGTAATTGCCTCGTCGGCAACGATCTCGGCACGGCGCTCGGCCATCGAGAGATAGATGAGCACTCCGGTGCGGCCGACCGTCCGCCGCTCCGCGCCGGCCTTGAAGGTCGCGATCGCCCGCCTACGCACGCGCCGCTCTTTGGTGGCCGACGGCGTCAGCAGCAGCCTCAGCGGCATGTATTTCAGGATCAGAAGCACGACCGTGAACTTCAGCACGGCGAGGATCATTAGGAAGGTCAGCAGTTCCCGAATCGTCGTTTCGGGCCGCCAGCTGCCGAGGAAAAGATTGAGCCACCATTCGAGGCACGACGGGCAGATCGCAGCCCACGCAAGCACGGCGATGAGGGCAAGGACAGCCCAGTGCAGGGCGACGTCGTGATACGGATCGCTGATCGGAGTCGCGACTGCGATGATCTCGCCATCGCTGTGCGATTCAGCCGCCGCGATCGCGGCGCTGACCTTTGCGTGATCCTCGTCGCTTAGCCGAAGCATCACCAGCTCCCCCGGCCCCGCCGCCACCGAAGCCACCACCGCCTCCGGAAAAGCCGCCGCCGCCGCCGCCCCAGCCACCACCGCCAAAGCCGCCGCCTCCACCCCAGCCGCCGCCGCGGGAGCCGCGACTGAGTTCATTGAGGCCCCAAAGCACGATCCACGGATTAATGCCGCCGCGCTGGGTCCGGTATCGCTTGGATCCCGATCGGCGCGACAAGGAGCCGATGATCGAAAAGAAGACGATCATGATCACGATCGCCGGAATGATCGGCAGGCCGCCATTCTTGCGCTCGGATTGCTGCTGCGCCTTGGCGATGTTTGCCTGCGCCTGGTCGGCAGGAAGCTCCATTTGCTGGATGATGGCGTCGGCGCCGGCCGTGATCCCGGCTCCGTAGTCCGGCGGGTTCTTCTTGAACTCGGGGATGATCTTCTCGCGAACGATCACTCCCGACATTGCGTCCGTCAGGAATGCACCCGCGCCGTAGCCGGTCGTGATCCAGACTTTCCGCTCGTTCGGCGCGACGAGAAGGATGACGCCGTCATCCTCCTGCTTCTGCCCGATCCCCCATGCGCGGCCGAGCCGGTAGGCGTAATCCGAGATTTCATATCCCTCGAGGCTCTTGACCGTCGCGACGACGAACTGCCGCTTCGTCTGCGCCTCCAGCGCCGCCGACTTGCTGGAAATGTCGATCTCCTGCTCCGGACGCAGCAGGTCAGCTTGATCGACCACACGGCCGGTCAACGGCGGAAACGTCTGCGCCGAAGCGGGTGCGGCCAGCGCGACCAGCGCCAGCAGCATGACGGCGAGGAAGCGCGTCACCTTAGCTCGCGTTGAAGTCGACCGATGGCGCCTTTTCCGCGCCGGCGGCCGCCTGGAACGGCACCTTCGGCTTCGCGCCGTAGAAGATCTTGGCGCCGATCGCGTCCGGGAAGGTCCGGATCCGCGTGTTATAGGCCTGCACCGCCTCGTTATAGTCGCGCCGCGACGCGTTGATGCGGTTCTCCGTGCCCTCCAGCTGGTCCTGGAGCGCGAGGAAGTTCGCGTTGGACTTGAGGTCAGGATAGGCTTCCTGAAGCCGCTGAAGCGGGATAATTGCCTGAGTCAGCCGGTTCTGCGCGTCATTGAACGCCTGCACCTTGGCCGGATCGCTCAGATCGCTCGCGTTGAGCTGCACTCGACCGGCGTTCGCGCGAGCGTTGGTCACTTCGACGAGCACCGTTTTCTCTTGCTGAGCGTAACCCTTCACGGTCTCGACCAGATTGGGAATCAGGTCGGACCTGCGCTGGTAATCCGCCTGGAGATCACCCCACTTGGCGTTCACGTTCTCCTCTGCGGTGGGAACGCTGTTGAGTCCACAACCGGCGAGGCTGAGCGCTGCCAGCGGAGCGAGAAGGCCAAATCGACGCAGTGCGGTCATGTCGTTTCCCCTGAAGAACGAAACGGCGCGGAGATAGAGTCCCCCAAGCTGTTTTACAAGGGCAACACACGTATGCTTCCCGCGCTTTCAATCAGCAGCAACTGCGCTAGGTTCCATCCCGCGACGCGAAAGGGGGAAATAATGCTGAAACAATTCCGTGACTTCATCGCACGCGGCAACGTGCTCGACCTGGCGGTGGCCGTCATCATCGGCGCAGCCTTCGCGACCATCACCGCCAGCCTGACCGACGACATCATTATGCCGATCGTGGGGAAGATCTTCGGCGGCCTCGATTTCTCCAGCTACTTCACCTTGCTGGGCCCGATCCCGGCCGATTACGCCGGACCGCCGACGGATTATGCAGCGCTCAAGAAAGCCGGCGTGCCGGTGCTTGGCTGGGGACAGTTCATCACCGTGCTGATCAACTTCCTGATCCTGGCGTTCATCATCTTCCTTATTATCCGGTCCGCGAACAAGATTACGCACAAAGGCGAAGAGGCGGCAGGCCCAACCGAAGTCGACCTGCTCACCCAGATCAGGGACGAGCTGAAGAAGCGCTAGGCATATGTTCTGGCTGTCGGTCGCTGCAGCGGTCTTCATTGCATTTCTGATCGCGCTGTTCGCACAGCGGCAGAAGCAGCAGGCGACCGTGGCGGCGTTCCGGTCCCGCTTCCCGCACATCGCCCGGCTGAGGCTCGTCGCTGCCTGTCCGGGGCTGGACGGCGTGCTTCAGGAGACAGAGCTCCGGATGCTGTTCGACTGGATCATGCTGCAGCTCCACGGACGCACGCACACGTCCAGCTACGGCGAGCTGATGCAATGGACGACCGACCACGGCGAGGCCGAGAGCCTGCGCCTGATCGCCGAGGTCACGCGGGATGCGGTCGACCGGCTCCCGGCGCCGGTGCTGGCAGTGATCGACGACTGCCAGGGGCGCATCGTCGCTGGAGTGATCCTCGACCAGTCGCTGAGCGAATCCGGGCGCAGAACGCCCGAACCCGTCGCGGCCTGACTATTTCGGCCGGCCGTTGAAGCCTGCTTCTGAGCGAAGGGCGTCGCCGTCCATAAGAACGCCGTCGCTCATCACCTGATCCACATGGCGAAGGTCGCCGATACGCTTCGACGGATCCCCGTCGACCAGCAGGAGGTCAGCTTCCTTGCCGACCGTGATGGAACCGGTGCGCTTGTCCGCCTTCACGTTGCGCGCGGCGTTGATGGTCGCAGTGGCAAGTGCCTGTCCCGGCGTCATCCCGCCATCGACGTAAAGCTCCAGCTCGCGAACGATCTCCATCCCGAAGCCATCGGTGCCCGCGACGATCGGCGCTCCCGCCGCCCGAAGCTTATTCACGTACACGCCCATCTTCTTGACGCTCGCCTCGGCATCGGCGCGGGTCATTCCTTCGGGATAAGGAATTGGACCGGACTTGAAGCCCCGCTCCGTCGCAGCGGGAAGCGTACCGACATAGGCCGTATAAGCAGGCTGGACCTGTCCGGCGTTGGCCAGGAGAACGCCTTCGACCACAACCAAAGTCGGATCGAGCGCGATCTTCTTCTCGGCCATCGTCTTGATGACGGTCTTCATCGGTTCGGCGTCGAGATCGACGTCCTTGAAGTAGCGGCCTGGTCCGGTCATCCGCGCCGTGGTGTTCGACTTGGCGACGATCTCGTCGGGCATCGCCTGCATCGTTGCGAAATAGATGTGCGTGATCTCGTCGTAGCCGGCGTTGATCGCGTCGAGCGTGCGCATTCCCGCGGGAATGTGACCGTGGACGTGCAGCCCCAGCTCGTGCGCAAGCTTTGCGGCCGGCGGGATCCAGGCGGGATTCATCGACGTGTAGAACTTTACCCCTGTGAGGCCCGCGTCGTGGATCTTGCGAACCGCCGCGAGCGTCTGTTCGAGGCTCCCGACCGCCATGCTCCCCTGCGCTGCAAGCGGACCCTTCTGGTCGACGATGACGGAGTCGAAGCATTCGGGGGCGAGCAGCGTCCCCTTGGCCCGGCGATCGCGCTGCGACACCTCAAGCTCCAGCGGGCCACCGGGGTTGCGGCAGGACGTCACTCCGAGCGCCAATTCGCTGACCGTCGTGAAGTCGTCCGGCACGTGCATGTGACTGTCCCATAGGCCCGGGACGAGCGTCTTCCCGGTACCGTCGATGACGCGCGTTCCGGCCGGCAATGAGGCAGGCGCGGCTCCAACGCTGACGATCTTGCCGTCTGAGGTCAGGACGTTTTGACCGGCGACGAATTTCTCGCTGTCCGTGTCGTAGATCTGGACGTTCTTGAACAGGACCGGCCGCTTGGCATCGGCAGTCAGAAACTTTGCCGCGGTTGCAGGCGCCAGCGCGGCGATCGCCGCGTCCTGAGCCGTCTGCATCTTGTCCATATTGGCTTCGAAGCCCTCGGGCAGGATCGCCAGCCCGACGAGCGCCGCAAAGAACTTGCCGTCCGCTGTCCACACCGGCGTCGGCGTCTGGGTCGTTCCTCGCAGCAATTGCAGCTGCACCGTCTTCTTGCCGCTCGGACCATCGATTTCGAGTTCCGAGATCTTCTGCAGCGTCGCCTTGCCTGATGGCAGGAGCGGCAGACCCGCCTCCCCTGCAGCGAGAATCCGATCGATCTGCGGGGCGAAAGCCAGGAACGTGCCACCCTGCGGCAGGTAATAGGTCCCGTTTTTGTAGGGCGCGCTGCCTTTGTCGACGGGGCTAGTCCAGCTGGCTTGCGTTCCGCTGATTGCGAACGTCTCGCCGGCATCGCCGCTCGGAGTCACGCCGCGGATGACGATCTCGCTCGGCATGTTGTCCGCGCCGAAGCGGAAGGTTTCGTCCGTCTCGAAAATCAGGCCGCGAAGCAGGATCGACTGACGGAAGGCCATGCGCCCGTCCGGCAGCTTCCACGCATATTCGTCGCCGTGCTTCCCCGCCGTCGACATGACCACATAGTGCGCAGCATCCTTCGGCGGGACGAGCAATTGTTCCTTTGGTGTCGGAGCAGCGAGTGCGGCTGGCGCAGACGCGACGAGCAAAGCGGCGAGGATCACATGACGCACGGAAGGCCCCTTTTTTGAAGGAGCACACCGTGGCGGCGCGAAGCGCGTCACGCAACCGCCCGTTCGACAAACGTCAGGTTACTGCAAGCGAATGAGCGCTTCCGGGATCTTGCTGGACCCCGAACCCACGTCCCAGTGAACCTGCTTTCCCAGCGCGTGCGGCGCCGTTCCGTCTTCGCTGTTGTTGGTCAGGACTTCGCCATTGGTGATGATCGTGAAGCGTCCCTGCGCCTCCGACACCGGCCCCTCCTTCATCGCACCCGCAGCAGCGCCTGCGCGCGCGCCGAGGGGTCCTGCTCCTCCCGTGAATGCAGGCGCGGTGACCAGCACGGACCCATCGGCGCGGCGGCGAATGGCTATGAATGGGATGATGAAATCGTTGTCGGGAAGTGCCGGGAAGACGAAGTCCTGGGTCGCCCGCCCGTCGAAATGATAGTCGACGTCGTAGACGCCCTTCCCGCGATACTGGACCGATCTGTAGCCGGCATATTTGGCGAGCTTGATCGCGAACGCGCGGTTCGACTCTTCATCGAAGCCGGGAAGACCGAACATCCTGGCCATTTGCTCGGCTTCCTCGCGCTTCGATTTCACGCGTTCGGCGGACTGCTTCTCGTAGTCCACCTTCTGCGCAGCGGCTTCGGATGCTTTACAGGGGCGCGCCTTTGGGGCGCCTCACCAGGCTCCGTGATGACCGCCTGGGTTTGGCTCTTGTTTTCCATTCCTTCGAAGCACTTCGCCATTTCCGGTTTCCACGGCTCTACCTTCGCCTCGGCATCCGGCGGCGTCTGGAGGACGATCTCGCCCCGATAATCGAGGACGAAATTTCCGTCCTTTTTCAACGTTAGGTCCGAAGTGAACTTCCCCGGCCCCACAGACAGCCGGTAAGCAGCAGCGGCGCGGCCGCGACGAAAGCACGCTTGGCGAATTGATGCATGGCGTCCCCTTGCGGGAGAGCCTAGCGCAGCCGGCGATGAAGGAAAGTGGGAGGCTTCTGTTGCCCGGCGCCTCCCGTGCCGCTGGAATCCCCTTCTGTTGCCCGGTGGGGTCCGACCGCGCTTTCGTTACTTAACGTCTATCCGTGAGGACTTCAGTTAAGCAGCAATTGCGAGCGCCTCGTTATCGTTGGCACTTGTGTGATTGAGCCGTTGCGGTGGCATCCATACCGATCGGCAACCGCGTCTTTATTGCACTCGTCGATCCTATTTCGCCCCCGTCAGCAACCGCCGAAAATTTTCGGCCTGGCGGCTGGTGGTGGAGGCGCCGGGGTACTGCCCCCGGGTCCGAAGTGTTTATTCCACGCGACAGTCTACCGACATAGCCGGGTTGCCCCGGCAGGTACCAAGATAGGGATTTGAGGGCTTAAGGACAAGTTTGCATGGCATTTGCGTGATTGCTATGCGTGGCCCGATAAAGCTTATACCTGGGGGTAAGTCGATGAAGAAGCTTGGTTTTCTCCTCGTTGGAGCCGCCGCGCTGGCACTCGGCGCATGCGGCAGCAAGGATTCGGATACGCTGAACGAGTCCGAGGCCCAGAACATTGAGGCCAACTCGCTCAACGATCTGGCGGCCAATGCGGCGAATGCGGAGCTCGAAGCGCTCGGCAACCAGCAACAGCAGCTTGATGCCGAGAACAATGCGACGGCGGTGGCTCCTGAGCCGCCCGAAAATGCGACGAGCCCTTCCGAGGTCGAAGACGACGTCCAGGGCATGTAATCCCCGCGTATTGGAAATCATAAGGTCGTCGCTCGCTCGAGCGGCGGCCTTTTTCTTGTCATCACGAGCGCCTAACTCGCACGAGCGATGAGCGACGACGCAATCCCTGCAGCGACCGTGATCCTGGTCCGCGAACGCAGTTCCGGCGCGCCCGAGCTGTTGATGGTCGAGCGGGCCGTCGACATGGCGTTTGCCGGAGGCGCCTTGGTGTTCCCCGGCGGCCGGATTGACGCCGCCGACGAGCAGCTCGGCAGCCGCATTGGAAGCGCGAATGCAGGCGCACGGGTCGCCGCCGTCCGCGAGGCGCTGGAGGAAACGGCCATCCCGGTCGGCTTGGCTCCCCTCCCTTCGCCGGATGTCGCGGCGTCGCTTCAGGCGCAGCTCCTGGCGGGTGATGAGCTGGAGCACTTGCTGGTCCCGCACGGGATCGAACTCGACCTCGATGCACTGACGCCGCTCGCCCGATGGGTACCGAGGTTCCACGCCAAGCGGCGCTTCGACACGTTGTTCTTTGTCGCTCGTGCGCCTGACGGAGACTGGTTGCCGAATACGGTCGAGAGCGAATGCACGGGCGCGCATTGGGCAAGCGCAAGTGAAGTACTCGAACGGGACCAAGCCGGCGAGGTTCAGCTCATCTTTCCGACGCGAAGGACACTCGAGCGGCTCGCCCAGCACACCAGTTTCGACGAGATTGTTTGCGACGCGCTCGACCACCCGATCGAGCCGATCAGCCCGTGGCTCGACGAAGTGGATGGTGAGCGGTTCATCACCATCCCGGAAGGGATCGGCTATCCCGTCACGCGCGAGAAGCTGGACGGACTCTGGCGCGGCTGACGCGCTCTTTCAGGCGATCCTGTAACCCTATTGCAACGCCGCTTTTGGCGGCCGTTTTGCACCCTGCGGGGAACAGAATGTGGACATGTCGGGTGCGTTACATTTCCAGGACGCGCCGAGTCGCGTCGGCCGGCCAATAAAAAGGGGACCCGCGGAAGCCCGCGAGTCCCCTGTTCGCCTTTAACGGCGACGCTTCTACTTCAGGTGGTTCGAGAGGTGCTTGTTCATCTCGAACATGCTGACGCGGTCTTTTCCGAAGACCTTGCGCAGCTTGTCGTCTGCAACAATTTCCCTCTTGTTCTGCGGGTTTTGCAGGTTGTTCTTGCGAATGTGATCCCACACCTTCGAGACAACCTGGCTGCGCGGAAGCGGATCGCTACCCGTGATTGCAGCGAGTTCTGCCGACGGTTGAACCGGCCTCGCCAGTCCGCCGCCTGCTTTCCTGCCCGACCCCGATGATTTTGATGCCATACGGCCCTCCTGTTGTTCTCTTATCGATAGAGCGCAAAGAAGGGCGCTTGGCAATGCCGTTTCAGAGGGAAAATCGCGGATCTTATCTCCTGAACGGAACGACCCGGTTCAGAACGTCGTGACCGATGTCCGCGCGTCCACCATAAGTTATTCCGGAACGCTCGCACCATTCCTTCACGATCGAGACTTCGTCGCGCCCGAAATCGGGGTCGTTGAACGGGATGTCGCCGACCCTTCCAAGCCTCAGACGGGCAACCTTTCGGACATTCGGGCTGCCGGTCAGATGGAACATCGTCCGGTCAATGCGATAGTGATGTTCGCTCACATCCTCGATGAGCAAATCGACGCCTGACAGATCGGGCTCGAGCACCGTACCAAGCAGCGCCGCCAATACCGTCAAGTTGAACGCCATCGCCGGTTGCCGAAGCTCCGGCTCCAGTGCGGACGGAACGCCTTTCACCAGCCAGTCGAGCGACCGGGCAACCGCTGCCTTCCCGCCCTCCCGCATGAGATCCTGGGGCATCGGGCCCAGGCGACGTTCAACCCTGCCTTGTGCAGCCCAGCATGCAGGAATCCCGCATCGCTGTAGCCGAGGTAGACCTTCGACCGTGCCGCATCCGGCAAGTCCGCCATCGACGCTTCCGCGATCCGGTTCGACCCATAGCCTCCGCGCGCAAACCAGACGGCGTCGATCGCCGGATCGGCCATCACTTCGCGGAGCGCCGACAGCCGCTGCTCGTCGGTCCCGGCAAAATGCCCGTCGGACAGGAAGCATTGCGGATGGATTGAGATCTCGCAATCGCCCCGTTCCGAAACGAGAGACTGAAGCCGGTCCGCCGCCTGATGCGACAGTGTGCAGCTCGGGGCGACAATCGCGATCTTCATCGGACCTTACATTTAGCATGGCGGAGCGCGGCGCAATGGGGCAGCTTCGACGGCCTGCTCAGCAGGGGGATTCAATGATCAAGCGTTCGATGTTCGCCGCCGTTGCCACCGCGTCTCTTCTCGCCTCGTCCGCCATCGCCCAGGCGCAAGCGCCGGAACAGTATGACCTGCTGATCGACAACGGCACGATCTACGACGGGATGGGCGGCGCGCCATTCACCGGCGATGTCGCCATCCGGGCGACCGCATCGTCTATGTCGGCCCGCAGGCGCCGGGCTCCGCGAAGAAGACAGTCGACGCAACGGGCATGGCCGTGTCTCCCGGCTTCATCAACATGCTGAGCTGGGCGGTCGAGAGCCTGATTGCCGACGGCCGCGGCCTGTCCGACACGACGCAGGGCGTCACCCTCGAAGTCTTCGGCGAAGGCAATTCGATGGGCCCGCTCAATCCGGAGATGAAGAAGCTCGCGGTCAAGCGGCAGGACGACATCAAATATCCGATCAAGTGGACGACGCTAGGCGAATATCTGACCTACCTTACTAAGAAGGGCATCACGCCCAACGTCGCATCCTTCATCGGCGCGACGACCGTCCGCGTACACGAGCTCGGCGAAAAGGACGTCGACCCGACACCGGAGCAGCTAGACCGCATGCGCGCGCTCGTCCGCGACGCGATGAAAGAAGGCGCGCTCGGCGTCGGCTCCTCCATGATCTACGCGCCTGCGAGCTATGCGGAGACTCCGGAACTCATCGCGATCACGACCGAGGCCGGGAAATGCGGCGGCATGTACATCAGCCACATGCGCTCCGAAGGCGATCGCCTTGTTGAGGCGGTCGATGAACTGATCACCATCAGCAGGGAGTCCGGAGCTCCTGCCGAAATCTACCACCTCAAGCAGGCGGGCAAGGAGAATTGGGGCAAGCTGGACGAAGTGATCAAGCACGTCGAAGCGGCGCGGGCCAACGGACAACGGATCACCGCCGACATGTACACCTACACGGCGGGCGCGACGGGCCTTGACGCGTCCATGCCGACCTGGGTGCAATCGGGCGGCCTCGAGGATTGGATCAAGCGCCTGAAGGACCCTGAAATCCGCGCCAAGCTGGTCCAGGAAATGCGCACTCCTTCGAAGGATTGGGAGAACCTGCTTCTGGGTACCGGCAGCCCGGACAAGGTGCTGCTGATCGCCTTCAAGAACCCGAAGCTAAAACCGCTAACCGGCAAGACGCTCGGCGAGGTCGCGAGGATGCGCGGCAAGAGCCCGAGGAGACTGCGATGGACCTCGTCGTCGAAGACGGCAGCCGCGTCGGCACCGTCTACTTCCTGATGAACGAGGACAATGTGAAGCGGCAGGTCGGACTGCCCTGGGTCGCTTTCGGATCGGATGCAGAATCCTCCGCGCCGGAGGGCGTCTTCCTGAAGTCCTCCACGCACCCACGCGCTTACGGCAATTTCGCGCGGGCACTCGGCACCTATGCGCGAGACCAAAAGGCCGCACCCTCGCGGACGTAATCCGCCGGATGACCTCGTTCCCAGCGACCAATCTCGGCATCAAGGGCCGCGGAGTGCTTCGCGACGGCTATTATGCCGACGTCGTCGTCTTCGATCCCGCGAAGATCCAGGACCACGCGACCTTCGAAAAGCCGCAGCAACTTTCGACCGGCGTCCGCGACGTCTTCATCAACGGCACACAGGTCCTGAAGAACGGCGAGCACACCGGAGCCAAGCCGGGTCGGTTCGTTCGCGGGCCGGGCTGGGCCGGTTGGCCGGGCGGAGGCGCTTGCAAATAAGCCGCCGCCCAATAGGGCAGTCGGCGATGACTGATTCCACCATCTTCTTCTGCGGGATCGGCGGCAGCGGCATGCTTCCGCTCGCCTCGATCGTCCGTGCGACCGGCGCCAAGGTGGCCGGTTCCGACCGCTCGCTCGATGCCGGGCGCGTTGCCAACAAGTTCGCTTACCTTCGCTCGCTCGGGATTGGCCTGTTCCCGCAGGATGGCTCAGGCCTCCAGCCGGGCATGACGCTCATCACCTCGGCTGCGGTCGAGGAAACGGTGCCTGACGTGGTCCGCGCCCGCGAGCTCGGAATCGATCATCTCACCCGCCCGCAATTCCTCGCCAAGCTGCTCAACGACGCGCAGCGCAGCGTCGCGGTCGGCGGCACCAGCGGCAAGTCAACCGTTACCGGAATGATCGGCTGGATTCTCCATGCCACGCACCGCCAGCCGACGGTCATGAATGGCGCGGTGATGAGGAATTTCGTCACGCCATCGGCGCCGTTCGCCAGCGCGCTAGTCGGCGACCCGGAGCTGTTCGTCAGCGAAGTCGACGAGAGCGACGGCTCGATCGCCCTATACAAGCCCGAGATCGCGATCCTCACCAACGTTAGTCTCGACCATAAGGAAATGACCGAGCTGCGAAGCCTATTCGCGTCCTTCCTCCTGCGCGCCCGCAAGGCGGTCCTGAACCTCGACGATCCCGAAGCGCGTGCTCTTTCGGACGTCATCCCAACCGACAAGCGCGTCGGCTACGGCTTCGACAGTCCCGGCGCCGACTTCATGGGCAAGAGCCTCGAGCTTACTCCGGGCGGAAGCACGTTCACGGTCATCGCTGGAGAGGAGAGCCAGGACGTCCATCTCAACGTCCCCGGCCGCCACAACGCGTCCAATGCACTGGCCGCGATCGCAGCGACCCGCGCACTTGGCGTGTCGCTGGAAGACGCGACAGGGGCCCTAGCGCGTTTCGAAGGGTTGAAGCGCCGCCTCGAGACCATTGGATCGGCCGTCGGCGTCTCCGTGATCGACGACTTCGCGCACAACCCCGACAAGATCGACGCCACGCTCGCAACCTTGCGCGCGCAGCCCGGGCGCCTGCTGATCATGTTCCAGCCGCACGGATACGGACCGCTCACAAAGATGGGTGAGGAGCTGGCGCAAAGCTTCGCCGGCGGCCTCGCACAGGACGACCATCTCTATCTTCCCGATCCCGTCTACCAGGGCGGCTCGGTCGACCGGACGCGCGGGTCGGACTGGCTTGCAGAGCAGGTCCGGGAGCGCGGCGGCAAGGCCGAGCACATTCCCGAGCGCGCTGCGATCGGCGAAGCCCTGCTCGCCGAGGCCCGCGATGGCGACCGCATCGTCATCATGGGCGCGCGCGACGACAGCCTGAGCGAGTTCGCTGCGGAGCTCGTCGAGCGCCTCGCGGCGCGGAACTGATCGCCCACTTCGGCGTCGGGCAGGCATGGCAAAGCCCGGTAGCGTGATCGGATGGCTTCTCGCGGAAGACGACCGCGAAAAGCTCCTCCAGCAATTCCCGCCCAAGTTCGAAAAGACCGTCGCTCACCATGTCACGCTGAAATCCGAAGCCGAGCGTGACCGTCTGCCGAATGACGTGGAGGCTGAGGTCGTCGGCCGTACCGACGACGAAAGCGGTGTCGAGGCCATGGTCGTAGCGGTCGACGGGACAACTGACCGGCCCGACGGCCTGACCTATCACATCACCTGGTCGCTCGGGGCGGCCGCCGCGCGCGCGAAAGCAATGACGTGATCAGGGAGCGCGGCTGGCATAAGCTCGACCAACCGATTCCCGTCAAGCTACAGCCCGGGCGCTTCTGATGACGAAGCGACCGCATCTCTTCCTCGACTGCGACGGGGTGCTTGCCGACTTCGACACCGGGCCAAGCTTCTGCTCGGGATGAGCCCCAAGTCCTTCGAAGCTCGCCACGGACGCGGCGAATTCTGGAAGCGCTTGGCCAAGCACGGCAACTTTTACGGGACCTCCAGCAGATGCCGGATGCGAAGCGTCTCTTCCGGGCCGTTAAGCACCTCAAGCCGACGATCCTGACCGGCATCCCGCTAGGAACCTGGGCTGCTCCTCAGAAGGAACGCTGGGCCGCGAAGCATTTCCCGGACGTGCCGATCATCACCACCCTCGCGCGCCAGAAGCACCTCCACATGGACCCGGGCGACGTGCTGGTCGACGACCGCGAGAATCACCGCAAGCTATGGGAGGACGCCGGCGGCACCTTCATCCATCACAAGAATGCGGAAGACACGCTTCGCCAGCTGGCGAAGATCTACCCGTCAGTGAATGTGGAAGCCGACGCTTAGGCAGCGGCCTGGAGGTCCACCTTCTCGACCCACTCCGGCCAGAACACCGGCTCGCGGTTTGACCAGCCCGGTGCGGTGGCAGCGCTCTCGCTGATCGACTGAAGCAGGGTCCGGCGACGATCCGGGTGCAGGTGCGGCAGGGCCGCTGCGGCGCAGAAGGCGGCCGGCAGCCACGGGCGGGCCGACGCACCGATCAGGCGCTCGTAGAGGAATCGGAACGCCGCGAAGTTCGGCAGGCGATCCTGGCCGAGGTCGAATGCGGCAAGCGTGATCAGCATGCCCATGAACGGCTCGATCATGTCGAGGCCGCTGTCGTCCGGAACCTGCATGCGCAGGTGGTCGAGCTGCTTGAAGATTCGGGACTGGGCACGGATCGAAGCGGCCTCGCCCTCGTCGCGGGCCCAGCATTCGATCGCATCACGACGACCGTATGCAACGTCCAACGAACGGCGAATGTACCGCTGCGTCGCCTTCGGGAAGCTCGCGAACTCCTTCATCTCAGAAAGGAGCAACGCACCGTTCGCCGGCTGGCTGGTCCGCGTAATCATCACCCCGACTCCTTAGTCCCACCGGCGGGATGATGCGGCCGCACTAGTTGCGGTTTGCTTAACCACTAATCCCACCCCGTTCAGATTGAATCAGAGGGCGGCTCTAACAGCAATGCTAAATACTCACGGCTCGTCGCAAACCCGCGCCGCTGTTGATTCTGTGCAACTGAATTGGGGATAAGTCGCGGACTCAGCGATCCTTTTCCGGAAATCCCGACGAGGGGCAGGCTCTCCGCCCCGCCCGGCTGGGTAGCGGCCGGCGGATCCGACGCGTCCATCGATTCGTCGCTGCCGACATCGGCCTTCGCCTGCTCGCAGCTCGGGTCCTTCTTTAGCTTCTCCTCAAGCTCCTTTTCCGGCGGCGCGGAGATTACTGGCGGCGGCACCTTGTCCCTGTCGTCCTTCACTTCGGTCACGGCGAATTCCTTTGGCGAATCGTTTCGCGGAATAAACGAGCAACGGGGAGCGCCGTTCCTGCATTCACCCCGTAAATCTGGCGTTCAGTTTCGACCGGCGGGTTTCATGCTTCTGCCAAAGGACAGGCGACAATTGCGGCCTTGAGTTTCACAAGGTTACAAGCACTTCAAATGCACGCACTCACCATCAGCCCCGCAGACCGTATCGAGCGGGGCCGCTTCTCCGACTGGCCGCTCGCCCTGAAGTCGATTCTCGGCTTCTGGTTCGTCTACGCCCTCACCGTCGCCGCTCGGGCCTTCATGGGCACCGACGCGCTGACGATCCTGTTCAACAAGCTCATCTCGATCAGCATCGGGATCGTCCTCACCGGCCTGATCTACATCGCGATCGCAAGCCTCGCCGGCAATGCCGGGATTCGGAAGAAAGCGATCGTAGCCGGCCTCGCCTCGTTCGTCGCCTCGTGGGGAATGGCGGGCAGCTTTATCGCCATCGAAGACGTGATGCGCGAGCCTAAGGAAGTCTTCCGCTACCAGTCGCGCGAAGGCTTCGTGATCATCGAAAAGGGCCGAACCCTGACGGTGGAGCGTCGAGCGCAGGAGCCTCTGGTCCTCACCTGGCCGCGCATGGGCGAGCTCGATACCAACAAGCGCATCCGATACGCCGCCGACGTTTCCGTCACTTGGCTGTTCTTCTTCGCGGCGTGGAGCGCCTTCTACCTCGCGACCAAGGCGCAGGCCGAAGCGCTGAACGCGAAGCGCCGCGCAGTCGAAGCGGAAAGCGCCGCGCAAGCCGCGCAAGTCCGTGCGCTGCGCTATCAGATCAACCCGCACTTCCTGTTCAACACGCTCAATTCGCTGTCGTCGCTGGTCATGGGCGGCCGGCCCGAGGAAGCCGAGAACATGATCCTCAAGCTCTCGACCTTCTTTCGCTCCAGCCTTTCGCTCGATCCATCCGCCGACGTGACGCTGGCCGAGGAGATCGACCTCCAGCGGCTGTATCTCGAAATCGAGAAAGTCCGTTTCCCGCGCCGCCTGAAGGTTGAGATCGACATTCCCGACGATCTCAAGAACGCCCGGGTGCCCGGACTCCTGCTTCAGCCCTTGTGGAGAATGTGATCAAGTACGGAGTCTCGGGAACGCGCGACAAGGTGACGCTGAACATCCGCGCGGCCGAAGCCGGTCCCGGCCGCTTCACGATCGAAGTCCAGAACAGCGGAGCCGAAGCTTCGACGAAGGGCCGCAACGGAAAGCCCGACGGTACGGGAGTAGGCCTGACGAACGTTTGCCAGCGGCTGGAAGCGCGTTTCGGTACGGCTGCGAAATGTGAATTTGGCCCAACGGCCGACGGTGGCTATCGTGTATTGATGACACTGCCGTTGGACCGCGCCGATGGATGACCAGCCGCTTCGGCTCCTAATTGCTGACGACGAACCGCTTGCAGCCGAAAGGCTGCAGCTTCTCCTTGCGCAGATCCCCGACGTCGACCTGATCGGCACGGCCAGCGATGGCGAGGGCGCAGTCAGGATGGCAGAGGCCCTGTCGCCGGACGTCCTTCTGCTCGATATCGAGATGCCAGGCCTCGACGGCATCGACGTTGCGCGCGCCCTTGCGAGCAAGCGGCCTTCCGCAGCGGTCATCTTCATCACCGCCTTCGACCAGTTCGCAGTCGCGGCCTTCGAGGTGGAAGCCGTCGATTATCTGATGAAGCCGGTCACGCCGGAACGGCTGAAGCGGGCGCTAAAGCGCGCCCGCGACCATCTTCAGCGCCGCGAGAAGGCACCCGCACGCCCTGCTTCGACTTCACCGTACCTGGAAGAGTTTTGGGCTTCCGATTTGTCGGGTCTCGTCCGTATCGCCTCGCGCGATGTCGACCGTGTCTCGGCTGAGCGCGACTACATGCGCCTGCACGTTGGGCGCAGGAGCTGGCTGATCCACCACTCGATGAACGCGCTGGAGGAGGGCTGGACCCCGAACTATTCGTTCGGCTTCACCGCTCGGCGATCGTGCGCAAGGACTTCATCGCGGGCTTCACGCGCAACCCGTCCGGCCGCTGGATTGCGCGCCTGTCCGACGGAGTCGAGCAGCCGGTTGGCCGGCTCTACACCGACAAGGTCAGGACGATCGCCCGCCGTTGAGGCGAAATGCCCGGCGGCCAGCACTGCAACCTGCCGCCAGGCGAAATTGGCCCGATCACTGGGCGTCCGCGAGTGCCAGCTGCAATTGCTGCTCCGCTGTCTGGCGAGCGCCGGCGATGCAGCGACGGGTGTCCGAAATCAGCGCCGGCATGTTCTGACGGCCGCGCGAGCACATGATCTTGATGGCGGCGTCCACCTTCTTTTGGAAACGTTCGGCGCCCTCTTGGGTGTGCAGGTCCGCGGGATTGTAGCGCACCGTCGCGCTCACCTGCTCAACGCTATCAACCTGCCGCGCATGGGCGAGCGTCGGAACGAGCAAGATGCTCGACACTGCGACGGCAGCAGCCATGACTAGAAATCTCATCGTATCGCTCCTTTTGGGATGCGACGCGGCAGCCTCAATCGGGGAAGTCGAGGGGTGTTGTGACCGCCGCGTCGCAGGGTCCGGCTACGATGATGCGGGAGCGGCGTCGCCATCCGCTCGACGAGCGCCGCGCCGCCTTCTGCGATCGTTTACATTTGTCGACGAAGGCCGTTCGTCGGACGGCGGTTCGACGAACGATCGATCTAGTTTTCGGTCGAAACCGATCCGAGGTTTTTGTTCACGACCGCAGTCACCGCACTGTCGAGCGTGACGTTGCCGAGCGTCCGGAAGATGTCGGGGACCATTTCAACCGCTACCAGCAGTGCAAGCGGGGCTATCGGTACCCCAAGAGCCATGGCGATCGGAGCGATCGAGCTGATAAAGCTCACCTCGCCCGGCAAGCTCACGGCGCCATAGCTGATCACCGACGCGACCCCGGTCGCCGCAATCGCCGCTCCAAGGCTCGGCTGATAGCCCAACCAGCTGGCGACATAGAAAGCGACTGCGACATTCATTGCCGGCCCGGTGGCGCGGAACAGAGCCACCGCCATCGGCAGCGTGACGTCCGCAACCTGCTCGCGAACGCCCTGCACTTTCGCAGCTCCAAGCATCGCGGGCAGCGACGCGAGCGAGGACCGGGTCGAAATGGCCACGCTCTGTGGAGCGATCATCGACTTGGTGAAAAGCCCCGCGGGAACACTCCCGCCGACGATTGCGATTGGATAACCCCAAAGCGTAACAAGCACGCCGATCACCGAGACCAGAACGATGTAGTGCGCGAGTCCCGCGAAGGCCGCACCGCCCGCACTTGCCCCGAGCGCGAAACCCAAAGCGAACACGCCGAGTGGCGCGATCCACAGCACCCAGCCGATGACGATCAGCAGAGCGTCCGCAATCCCGTCGAAGAACTCGACGACGGTCTTACGCCGCTGCGGAGCAATGCGTGCAACGGCTAGAGCGAAGAACACCGTGAACACGACGAGCGGCAGGACGTCGCCGTTAGAGGCGGCTGCAATCACATTGGACGGGATGATCCCGCGGAAGAAGTCGGCGACGCTGGGGATCGGCGGCGAGGAGGTGGACTGGTCGATCGCGGCTAGCCCCGCCTGGAGCGCCTCTCCTGCCCCCTGAGGCAGCGGAAACCAGCGAACGAGCAGCGCCATCATGACCGCGCCGAAGATTGCCGAAGACGTGCAGACGATCACGAACCAAAGGATAGACCGGCCGGCGATGCGGCCTGCCCGCGCGGCCTCGGCACCCTTGGCTATTCCCGTCACCAGCAATGCGACGATCAGCGGGATGACGGTCATCTTCAGCGCATCGAGCCAGAGCCCGCCGACATAGGTCGCGACCTGGATCAGCGGCTCGCGAATTCCGTCTCCACCAGCCTGCGCAAACGTCCCGCCGACGAGGCCGATGAACAGCGCGACCAGGACAAGATAGGGTCGCGACCCGCGCGAGGCGGCGGCAGGAGCCTCTTCGGCCTTTTCGCTCGTCATTGAGGCTTCCGGAAGCGGTACATGAACCGATCGGTCTTTCCGCGGATCTTCTCGTCGAAGACCAGCAGCGAATGATCGTCTGCCGGATTGCGGAGGATGTCGCTGCTTTCCTCGAGAACGAAGCCGGCCCGCGTAAAGTCCGCCTTCACCACTGCCGGGTCGATCCGGTGCAGCTTCTCGACAACCTCACGAGTGTCTCCGCCTGGGTTTGCGGCGTGGTCGATGATCCCCACGACCGCGCCAGGCTTCATCGCGTCGAACAGCCGCTTCAGCCAGGCGTCCGGGTCCATGCGGACGATCTTCCGCTCCGCATTTTCCCAGTACACGTCGTGATAATCTAGGTTCATGATCAGGAAGTCGTAGGCGTTCGATCCGATCAACGGCGTTTCCATGGGGCTCGAGATCAGCACGACGTTCGGCTGACGAGCAGCGAACTCCGCGAAGGCCGCGCGCCTTTTGTCATTCAAGAACTGGGTCGGATTCCAGACGACTACGCTTCCGGTCGGTCCAACCGCGGGCGCCATGATCTCTGCCCAATATTTGTTGGCACCGAACATATCGATGACGTGCATGCCCGGCTGAAGCCCGAAAAAAGTCAGCACTTCGGTCGGCTTACGGGCCTCGTCGAGCTTCACATTTTCGGGAGTCCGCGCGGCCGTATTGGCGACTGCCGCCGCGACATCCGCGGGCGCGGCGCTCAACATGGCAGGCGCCGCAGCCAGTGCCGCCGCAAGGATCAACCGAAATCCGCGCATATGCCCCTCCGTCCATGATCGAAGTACGCTGGTTGCCCCACTCAGCCGCTTTTCGCCAGACGCAAAAGGGTCTAATTCGCGGTCTTTCGTCCCTTGGGGAGGAATGTGATGGCGTCCGTCGCTTCACCTGCCGTCGACATTCAGACGCGCGAGCGTCGTTTCTACTGCCGTATGGCCATCATGCTGGTGGTCCTGATGTTCCTCGGCTTCGCGCCGAGCTTCTACCTGCGCGGCATCGTGCCGGAGTATCCGCGGCCGAACCCAACCCTGCCGGTTTCTGTCATCCTGCACGGCCTGCTCTTCACGCTCTGGATGTTCGTTTTCGTCGCGCAGACCCAGCTCGTGGCTGCCGGCCGGCGCGACATCCACATGAAGCTGGGCAAGGCGTCCATGTTCTTGGCCATCACCATGGTGCCGTTCATGTATTTGATCGGCGTCTGGCAGGTCGCGCGACACAACGTCCCGCCCTTCACCACGCCGCTCGACTGGACCTCACTCCCGCTGTTCGCGCTGCCGGCGTTCGTCATCCTCGTCTGGCAGGGCTGGAAGCGCCGGCGCGAGGCACAGTGGCACAAAAGGCTGATGCTCGGAGCCGCGATGGTGGTCGTGCTCGGCCCCGGCTTCGGCCGCCTGCCGCTCGCGCCGCCGTCGAAGCCCGCCTTCGCCGCACAGATGATCGCATCGCTGCTGTTCTTCGTGCCGCTGTTCATCTGGGACAAGCGCTCGCTGGGCCACACGCACCCGGCCACCAAGGTCGCGTTCGGGGTCTACGCGCTTTCGATGCTCATCCCGGTAGCGCTGATCGTCAGCGGAACCTGGGCGCCGATCGCCGCGCAGCTACCGGGAGTCGGGAGTTAGGAACGCGCCACCATCATCCCATCATGATCCACCGAATGGCGGTCACGACCACGCCGCGCGTGGCCTTCCCTTCGACATCGCGCGCAGGTTCGAATGTCGCCCGCTCGGTCAGAATCCTGCACGTTGCGTTGTCGAGCTCCGCATTACCTGATGAGCGGAGTATCGAGCACTCGGTGATTGCGCCGGTGTCACTGATTCTAAGTCGGACGTGCGCCCGACCCATTCGGCCCGCTTTCATGGCCTCAACCGGATAATCGGCTGCGGTGAATAAGCCGCGAAAGCCTTTCTCGCGTCGGGGTGGTTTCGCAATGCGGCGCTGCTCCTCGACCGGATATCCCCATTTGACGCCGAGATTTGTCGCACAGTCGTCGAGAGCCTTCAGCGCCGCCGGATGTTCGGGAAGCGCGAAAGCGATCTTCACTTCTCCGGGAACATCGAAAGCCACGCTGGCCGCGTTGGTCAGAAGCTTATGGGAATCGGAGTCCATTCCCATCACCACGCTGCGCATGGTTAGAGTCTTGATCTCCTTGCTCAGGTTCCAGAGCAGCCGCGAGCTATACCAAACTTCGCTCGGCTCACCCCCGTCAAACCGCACGGTCGCATCGCCGCTCCCGAACAGCGCCCATTCCCGATTATAGAGGATGGTCGCGTTCGCGCCGGCTCCCATCGGGCCTCGCTCAGAGCCAGGAACAAGGGATTGCGAGGTGATCCGTAGGAGCGGACGAGCAGGCACTCGTTCGCCTGCGTTTCCACCGTCCACTTGGCAGTCGGCTCCCGAACCTTCGGTGCCGCAAGTGCTGAAGCGGATGAGAGCACCAGGAGAACTGCAGCGACAGCCGACGCCGCTCCGCCGAGCATCGGTCGTTGGCGCATCAGAACATCTTCCAGAGGATGCTCTGAAAGGCCGCGCTTTTCGCTGGTTTTCCGTCAAGGCCGATCGCCGGCTTGTACTTGGCGCCCTGTTTGATCACCGCGCAGCTTTGCGCGTCCAGCGACGCAACTCCGCTGGGCTCGATCACGGTGCAGTCCGCGACTTTCCCCAACTCGTCCACGAGAACCACAAGCGAAACGCGTCCCGACTGTCCTCTCAAGGCTGCAATCCCGGATAATCATCAGCGTTGAACAGCTGGGCGAGGTTCGCCGACGGCCCTTCCTTCAGCTCTGATCCGCCTTTCTCTTCGCTCCAGACCTTCCAGATCCTGCGAAGGTCGGCGGTGCAATTCCCAAGCGTGCTGAGCAAAGCAGGCATGCTGGTCACCGCAAAGGCATCCTCGCCGGTGGCTTGGCCCAGACCGAAACGTGTGCCGAGCCGCTCAATGCCTTTCTCGCGAACGCGCACGCGGATGGTCTTGGCCTGGCGGATGCTGGCAACGTCCTTGGCGGCAAGGGTCACGAAGCGGGCTCGCTGTCCCATGGACTTGACGCCGAACTCGAGAAAGCTGGTCCGAAGCGGCGGCGCCTCGTCGAAGACGATCTCCCCCTCGAGCTGGTTGGCATCCAGCTTCCCGCCCTTGCGGATGAATCCAAGCTGGATGGTATCGCCGACCGCGGGGCCTTCAGCATCAGGTAAAACGGATCGGTCTCGGTCCCGTAATTGCGCGTGGCAATGCACTGCGCATCCGCGAAGTTGACGACCCATTTGCCGGTCGGCTGCAGCGCAGCTTCGGGAGCGGCGGTCGCCGCGGTTGAAGACGCCAATGCGGCGAGCGCCAAGAGCCGGGCAAGCATACGCGACCACTCCCCCAAACAGTCCCGAGCACTGCGACTGTAATTAAGCTGCGGCAGCCTTTCCAGCCCGTTCTGCCGCCATCGACTGGACGAGCTTCAGCGCTTCGTGAGCGGACACAGCCGATCCTTCCTGCCAGAGGCCGAGATAGGACAAATGCTCGCCCGCAAACACGATCGGTCCTTCCGGACGCAAGAGCTCAGCATATCCGTCACCGCGAGGGCCCGAATCGCCGGGGCCATTGCCCCAAAGAGCGCCTACGCCTTCCGAATAAGGGACCTGCCCCCAGTTCACGGCCAGCGGGCTTTCGAGGAGCTTGGACTTCCCCGGATGAAGCGCCTCGATCGACTCCCGGCTGATCCGGATCTGCTCCGCGATCGGCAGCTTGGTGAAGGCCTCCGGCGTGTTTTCGTGCGTCCATCCCGCGACATAGGCGCCGACGATCACACCCCGGGCGCCATGATGCCCGGAACTGGGATAAAGGACGTTTTCGTTCAGACGATCGGTCCAAGCCAACCCGCCATAAACGCCATCCGCTTCCCAGAACCGGGGCGCCTCGAAAGCGACCTTCGCACTCCGCAGGATCACGACCTTTTTGAGAGCGGCCTTCTTTGCGGCCGAGAAGTCGTTCGGAATCCGCTCCAGCAAGGTCGGCGGAAGCGTGACGATTGCGAAGTCGGCTTCGGTCGCCTGCCCGCCATGCTCGACGCGCACGCGATCGCCGATCCGCCGGATCCCGGTGACGGGCGTGTTCAGTCGAACGTTTGTCTTCACCTGCTCGTAGATCCCATGCGCGATGCGATCCATTCCGCCGACAGGCTGAAGCATGGTCGGCTGCATATCGATGATGGACTCGAAGATCTGCGGGAATGCCGCGCCGCGTGACGGAAGGATTTCCTTGAGCGTCAGCGGGTCGATCGCTTTCCCTTCGATCGTGTAACCGCCCGGCCATTGGGTATAGCCGGAGCTGGCGTTGCCCCGATAAACGCCTTTCTCGTCGAGGAAAGCGTAGAACCCGAGGAACTGCCGGAACGCATCCAACTCGTCCTTCGGCATCGCGGCGTTCAATGCGTTCTGGTCGATCGCCTTCGCCAGCAGTTCGCCCATCCGGCCGCGCAGGTCGTAGATCATCTGGCGACCGGAATGCACCTTGCCGTCGAAATCCCATCCGGTCGCGTGGTGACTGTTGATAAAGGTCTCGAGGGGGACGTTGAACCGCCGCGCGTAGCCCAGGATCACGTGGTGCCACGACGGGATGCGGGCTGGCCCCGCATTGAAGTACATTCCGTCCGAGAAATTGGCCTGCTGAAACGGCCGGTCGTTCTGGATCACCCGGTCCTTGCCTCGGATCGTCCAGGCCCGGCCTCCGACCCGGTCGCGGGCTTCGAGCACCGTTACGCGATAGCCGGCCTGCTGAAGCTCGTAGGCCGAGACCAGCCCTGCGATCCCCGCGCCGAGAACCACGACCGAGCGGCCGTTTCCGGATGACTTGGGAAGAGTGAAATCCGCCGCGGCGGCGGCTGTCGGGATCGACAGCCCCAGCATCTGCATCGCTGCGAGCGCCGCGCCGGCTCCGCCGACCTCCCCGACACGCAACAGCACTTCTCGCCGACTGACCGTCATGCCGCCTCCCCTGTTTCGATTTGCCTGGACTTACCTCCGGAACACTCGGCCACACGCTCGACTCGCCCCTGCGTCGTGCGACTGTCCGATAGACTGACAGGGAAATGCGGCTTGCGCCTCAAATATTCGACCAAGCACCGCATCGCCTCACGGTTTGGTGCGTTCTTTCAACAGTTTGAACCACCTCGACGGGAGACATAACAATGGAAAACAAGGACCAGATCACAGCACTCAACACGCTGACTGCGACGCTGATTGACAGCGTGAACGGCTACCGCGATGCCGCCGAGGATTCCGAAAGCGGCCGCTTCCAGCAGATGTTTCGAGAGCGCGCGGACGAGCGCAGCCAACTTGTTGAAGAGCTTCGCGATGAAGTACGAAGGCTCGGGGAAACCCCGAAGACGACGGCAGCTTCATGGGCAAGACCCACCAGCGCTTCATGGACTTGAAGTCGGCGATCATGGGCCGCGACGAGAAAGCGGTGATCAACGAAGTCGAGCGTGGCGAAGACTATCTCAAGGAGAAGTTCGAGACCGCGATCGAAAGCGGCCATCTGGCCGGTGAAGCTCGCCAGTGCGTCGAACGCGCCTATCAGTCTATCCGCGCCGGCCACGACCAGATCAGCCAGCTCAAGCATGGCATGGAAGCGAACAGCTAGTCCCGATTGATCTTCCGGGAACCAACGGCGGCGGCGCGAAAGCGTCGCCGCTTTTCTTCATGCCCCGAACAGAAGCTTGACGTGGCTCCGGAACAGCCGGGTCTGGCGGCCCATCATTGCGGGGTCGCGTAGCGCCTTGGCGTAAATGATCGCGCCTTCCACGATGATCGTGAGGTGGTCCGCAAGCGCATCAAGATCTGCCTCCATTTTCGGAGGATGAAGCTCGACGATTTCTTTCAGCCAGTCGGCGAAGCGCTGCCGCGTCCTCAGCAAATAATCGACATTCATCCTCTTCATCTCTGAATCGAACAGCCGCTCCTGGTAGGTCACACTCGCTACCATGCAGCCGGGATGAAGCGTCTCCATGTCGTCCATCATCTGGGCGTAGAGATTGAGGAAGATGAGCAGGCTCTGGAGCGGATCGTCGCTCAGCTCCCGCGCCCGCTGCTCCAGCGTCTCGATGATCTTCTCGTCTTCGGAAAGGAAGCGGTCGAACAGCTGCCGCGCCATGTCGTTCTTGTCGCGGAAATGATAGAAGAAGCCGCTCTTCGTGATGCCCGCGGCCTCGACCAATTCCTCGATCGAGGTGGCCGCGAACCCCTTCTCGACGATAGACTCGTAAGCGATGTCGAGGATCCGCTCGCGCGTCCGCTCACCTTTGGTCTGGGCGGCGGATTCCAACTGTACCTCAGGTCCAGTTTTCTCGATCAACCTGTCGACCATTGCCGCTTTGCCTCGCTGCGAACCCATGCCAAGCTACGCGAATAACAGGGGAAATCCCATTACGCGCAAGAACTGACCGCGCTCTTGCTAGAGCTGCTATAAGCGCTCGGAGTATTTACGTCCCCACACAGAATTGGGGGAGATGATGATCGGTTTGTACCACTATATTGCGGCCGGGCTGTTCGCCGGCTTTGCGCTGCTGGAACTCCTCCTCGCGGGTCGCAAGTTCCCGGCTATTACGCATTGGCGCCTGCAGGGCACCGCCTTCACCTTGCTCTATTTCGCCGTGGCCACTTACGCACCTCTATTCTGGGACGGATGGCTCGGCGAGCATCGTCTGTTCGCTGCCGACACGCTCCCCCTCTGGGTGCAGATTCTCGGCGGCTTCCTCGTGCTCGAGCTCGGCATCTATGCCTGGCACCGGACCATGCACAACGTGACGTTTCTGTGGCGCTGGTTCCATCAGATGCACCACAGCCCGGAGCGCGTGGATATCTGGGGTGCGCTCTACTTTCATCCGTTCGATTCGATCGGCTGGGCTTTCCTCGGCAGCCTTGCCCTGGTGCTCGGTTTCGGGGTCAGCGCGGAGGCGGCAATCGCGATCAATGTGATCGCGACCTTCTACGGCATGTTCCAGCACCTGAACGTCCGCACCCCGCATTGGCTGGGCTACATCATCCAGCGGCCGGAGAGTCATTCCTGCCATCACGAACGGGGTGTTCACGCGCGGAATTATTCCGACCTTCCGCTGTGGGACATGATCTTCGGAACGTTTCACAACCCGAAGGAATTCACCGGTGAGTGCGGCTTCTACGACGGCGGCTCGAAGCGCGTCGGGGACCTCCTGCGCGGAAAGCTGATCGCTTGACCGATGGGCGCCGGATCAAGTTATCCGGCGTTCAGCCTTCTGTGCTAAAGCGCGGGGCATCAGTAGGAGGACTACAATGCGTTCGGTCCTGTTGATTGCCCCGCTTCTTCTTTGCGCCGACCCGGCAGCCGCCCAGGTTGTTGGTGCCCCCGTCCAGTCCATCGCTCTCTACAGCTACGGCTTCAATCCGACCCCGATCGTACTCAATGCGGGTAAGGCGGTGACTTTGAGCTTCGTCAATCGCGCCGGGAAGAGCCACGACTTCACCGCCGAGAAGTTCTTCCGCGCGTCGAAGATTCTTTCGGGCAAGGTCGGAGAGGGCGAAGTGGACCTCGCCCCGGCCAGACGGCAAGCGTCACGCTCATTCCCGCCGCCGGGCGTTACAAGGCTCATTGCGGACACCCGTTCCACAAGATGCTCGGAATGCATACGGACATCATCGTCCGTTAGTCGGGCCTATGGCTTGCCGAAAGTCTTCACGAGCTTGAGTTTGAACTCCGGCTGGCTTTCCCTTCTCTCATAGTCTTCCTGCACCAAAGGCGCTCGCAGACGGTGCCCGAAGCGCGTCGTCCCGTGGCCATTCAGGTTCGCGGTCACCGACAGGGTGGGGCTGAAACTGTGCGTGTAGGCGAGGTTCAGCGAATATATTCGCTGCGGCGGCGGATCTGGAAATCGCGTGACGGGCTCTCGTAGGTCAGCTGCACCTGCGCGATGTCGCCCGTGGAGGTTGTAAATCACGAATTGCTTGGGTGGGTCGGATTGACCGGATCTGGCCGGCCGCTCGAAAGCGCCTGGCCTAAATAGAAATGGGGCCGGCATTGCTGCCAGCCCCCACTGCGCCGAGCGAAGGATATGCCGGTCAAGTGGTCCAAGTCCCAGGGGACCTATTCCAAAAGTCCTGGCTCACCAGCTCAGGCGTCGCTTCCCATCTGACAGCTCCCTCCGAAGAGGAGACCGACCGTCTACTTGGCTGCGCTGCCCGAAGGCTCGCTTCCCTTTCGACTATCGGTGCCTGGCTAAGCCAAAGCCACCCGATGTTCTGCGGCCCTTCTTGGGTCGACCACTCTTGCGTTTCGCTTTGTTCTTCCGCCCGAGGGCTTCCGAACCGCGTCGCGCTAGAGGAAGATCAACTCTTCCGGCGCCTCTTCCCGACTGGCGCCACAAACCTCCGAAGAGTTTCGCATTGCCTGTCGGCGGAGATCGGTCCTTCCGTCACCCTCCGCTCCCTTCTGTCCCTTGCGGGCCTTCCGGTGGAGGCGGGGACTTCCGTCCCGATCACCATTTGACAATGCACGTCGCCGCCGAGTCGGGGAAGCGAAAAATATGTGCTCAGGCCTGTGGATAACGGGGATACTGGGAACAACAGTCGGAACATTTCATGATTCCCACGAGTCGCCCACTTTGGTTGCCGTTCCGTTCCCCCTAACCTACCTCCAACCCGTGCCAGATTCGTCCGCCGACCTGCCCGACTCGCCCGACTCGAGTCGCGAAGCCCCCTGGCTCGCCGGCCTGAACCCGCCGCAGCGGGAGGCCGTGCTTACGACTGAGGGCCCCGTGCTGGTCCTCGCCGGCGCCGGCACCGGCAAGACCTCCGCCCTCACCGCTCGCCTCGCCAACCTCATCGCAACCCGCAAGGCGTGGCCGAGCCAGATCCTCGCCGTCACCTTCACCAACAAGGCCGCGCGCGAGATGAAGGAGCGCATCGCCAGGATCAGCGGCGGAGCGATCGAGGGCATGCCGTGGCTCGGCACCTTCCACTCGGTCGCCGCGCGCATGCTCCGCAGCCATGCCGAGCTCGTCGGCCTGCAGTCCAACTTCACCATCCTCGACACCGACGACCAGCTCCGCGTCCTCAAGCAGCTGATCAGCGCCGTCAATCTCGACGAGAAGCGCTGGCCCGCGCGTCAGCTCGCCACCCTCATCGATCGCTGGAAGAACCGCGGCTGGACTCCGAAAGAGGTCGACCTCGGCGAAGCGGAAGCGTTCGGCCCCGGCCGCGGCCGCGAGCTCTACGCCGCCTACCAGGACCGCCTGCGCACCCTGAACGCCTGCGACTTCGGCGACCTCCTGCTCCACATGCTGACGATCTTCCGCACGCACCCCGACGTGCTGGAGAGCTACCGCGACCGTTTCCGCTACATCCTGGTCGACGAATATCAGGACACCAACCAGTCGCAGTACGCCTGGCTCAAGCTCCTTGCCGAGCCGCGCCGCAACCTCTGCTGCGTCGGCGACGACGACCAGTCGATCTATTCCTGGCGCGGCGCGGAGGTCGCCAACATCCTCCGCTTCGAAAAGGACTTCCCCGGCGCGAAGGTCATCCGCCTGGAACAGAACTACCGCTCCACCTCGCACATCCTGGCCGCCGCCGACGGCCTCATCGCCAACAATGCCGGCCGCCTCGGCAAGACACTCTGGACCGACAAGGGCGACGGCGAGAAGGTCAAGGTCGTCGGCATCTGGGACGGCCCGGAGGAGGCGCGCCGCATCGGCGAGGATGTCGAGGGCATGCAGCGCCGCGGGCTAAGCCTCGACGACGTCGCCATCCTCGTCCGCGCCCAGTTCCAGACGCGCGAGTTCGAAGAGCGCTTCATCGCGATCGGCCTGCCCTACCAGATCATCGGCGGCTTCCGCTTCTACGAACGCGCCGAGATCCGCGACGCCCTCGCCTACCTCCGCCTCATCCACCAGCCCGCCGACGACCTCGCGTTCGAGCGCATCGTCAACCAGCCCAAGCGCGGCCTCGGCGACAAGGCAATCGCCACCATCCACGCGCACGCGCGCGCGTCTCAGGAGCCGCTTCTGATCGCCGCCGCCAAGCTTCTCGACACGGACGAGCTTCAGTCCCGCGCCCGCTCTAGCCTCGGCCGTTTCGTCGCCGACATCGCCCGCTGGAAGCAGATGGCGAACGAGCTTCCCCATGCCGAGCTCGCCCGCATCATGCTCGACGAAAGCGGCTATACCGCCATGCTCCAGGCCGAGCGCAGCGCGGAATCCGCCGGCCGCCTCGAAAACCTCGCCGAGCTCACCCGCGCGATGGAGGAATATGAAAGCCTCCCTGCCTTCCTCGAACACGTCAGCCTCGTCATGGACAATGACGAGAACCGGCAGGGCGAGAAGGTCACCATCATGACCATCCACGCCGCCAAGGGGCTGGAGTTCGACATCGTCTATTTGCCCGGCTGGGAGGAAGGTATCTTCCCGTCGCAGCGCGCGCTCGACGAAGGCGGCCTCGCCAGCCTCGAGGAGGAACGCCGCCTCGCCTACGTCGCCATCACCCGCGCGCGGAAAAAGGCGACGGTGATGCACGCCGCCAACCGGCGCATCTACGGCCAGTGGACCAGCTCCCTCCCCAGCCGCTTCGTCGGCGAGCTTCCCGAAGCGCATATCGATCAGGAAACGACCATGTCCGGCGGCGAGAGCCTGTGGCGCGCGCAATGGAGCGAGCGCGCCGATCCCTTCGCTCACCTCGGCCCCGCGCAAGGCATGCGAGCCGCGACCCGCGGCCCCGGCTGGCAGCGCGCGAGCCAGGGCGGCCGCTTCAACCGCGACCCCCAGCGCGTGATCGAAGCCAAGGCGTCTGCGGTGTCGCTAGGCAACCAGGGACGGACGGACCTGGAGCTCGGCCAGCGCGTGTTCCACGGCAAGTTCGGCTACGGCAAGATCGTCGCGCAGGAAGGCAACAAGCTCGAGATCGAGTTTGAGCATGCGGGGTTGAAGAAGGTTTTGGATTCTTTCGTCAGCGCCTCTTAGCGACTGTTACGTCGTGTTTTCTTCCGACCTCTTACAGACATTAGGCCAACAGTTCCTTTTCGGACTCGGTCGTGGGTCATCACCTCAGTAAGATCGGCCCGCGCCATCACTGCCGAGGAAATCGTCGCTGAGCGCCCACCCCGGAACCCATGATAGCCAAGCCCGAGTCCCAGACTTCAATTGGGAAGTCCAGCCAGACAGTCTTTTGTAGACCGATGTCCAACGAAGGCCGCCACGGGAGCAAATCCCGTGACGTCGGACGCGTCTCGCAGCGCAGCTTAGGCCGCGCGCAACTTCGCCTTGGTGGAAATCCGGCAATCGCGGATCTCGCAGGCCTTCAGGCTTCGGCGCTCTCCGCCAGCTGCGCGGCTTTCGCGGCGGCCAGGTCTGCGCGCATCTTCTCGGTGCGATCGGCTCGCGTGGCCATTTCCATCCACGCGGCCTCTGCACGGAGGCAGCGATCGCGCACGTTCTCGAGCGTCGCTTCGTCAGCCTCGGCGCGAGCCTGCTCGGCGCGGAGCCGGTAGACATCGCGGTCTTTCAATTGCCGTACGGATACGGGCTCGACCATTGTTCAACTCCTGGCTCCCTCCGCCCGCCCGCGCGAGGCGGAGCGGGCCGAAGGTCCTCCCGAAAACGGGAGGGAATTCGCTTACGTTACGCGGACTGAAGGTTGACGGCGCTCATCTTACCGCGCCGGTCTTCTTCGAGCTCGTAGCTGACGCGCTGGTCCTTCTGCAGCGTGCGCATTCCGGCACGCTCAACGGCCGTGATGTGGACGAAAGCGTCGTTGCCGCCGTCCTCGGGTGCGATGAAGCCGTAGCCCTTTTGGTCGTTGAAAAACTTTACTGTGCCGATCGGCATATTGTCGTTCCTTCCATGGAGGACCGCCAATCGGTCCTCTGGCGCTAGGAGAGGCGATAGAAGGAATGAGGAGCCGCAAAGCGCCTGGAGACCGTTCGATTGCGACTAGTAGCGCCCCCACATAAGCCTTTTGCCCGCAAATGTAACCTTTGAGCCAGAACGATGCCGGGAAGCTGGCGTTGACTCAGCTCTTCAAGCCAAAGGGCGACGCACTCAATAGGCGGGGTCAGTAACGGATGCCCGGCCGGTAGTACCTCGCCGCTTGGTCCGCGCGAGCGACTTGGTTGCGGCTGCAGATGTTGTCGGCCCGGATCCGGTAGCCGCGGGCGTTGTAGTAGACGTCGCACTTGTTGGTGAAACGGACGTGCAGCCCGCCGTCGTAGGATGGCAGAAGCATGATGTCGTTCCAGCTTCCGCCCGGGTTGTAGCCGCCACCGCCCGGATAATAGCCGCTGTGCCGCCGCCAATCGGCCATTGCCCGATCGGCGATCGATCGCTGCCGGATGTTGCAGCCGCCCTTGCTGCGAAGGTGCTGGCCCATCCAGTTGTAATAGACACGGCAGCCATCGGCGAACTGGACGCGGTCGTACCGGATGTCGGTGATCCGGTACTGACGGTTCGCTCCCGGATATTGCGGATCGTAATAGGTGTGGTCGTTGCCGGGGTAACCTGGATAGCCCGGCTGCGGCGGATAGCCCGGATAGCCGCCTCGGTACGGCGCGATGGCCCGCTCCGCCTGCGCCCTCTGGTAGGACGTGCAGCTGCGATCGACGCTCTCGATCGTCAGGTTGCGGTTGTAATGGACCGTGCACGGACCGGGGAATTCGACGTTGAGTTCGCCGTTGCTCTGGCGCACGACCTGCTGCGCAGCGACCGGCGACGCCAAGCCTCCCGAAACGATCGCGATGGTCGATAGCGAAACCAACTGCCGCATGGATGCACCTCCAGATTTGAGGATAATGCCGGATTGCGCGGGCAGAGGGATTTACACTCTACCGCTGATCTGGCGCAATCTGGACTTTATCCCAGCGTAAGAAAACCGCGAGAATCCGCAGTTTTCTTTGCTCCAGCACACGAAGACTGATATGAATCAATGCGTCGCTCTTGTCCCCGGTAGCACCTGCTTCCGGGTCTGCGTTCACCCGATAAAGCGTTCGTCGAGTCACCCGCGTTCAAAACAACGGAGGAGGGCAAGTTGCGCAAATATCTTCTGGCCGCCGCGGCCGCGGCCGCAATCGCTTCACCTGCAGTCGCCCGTGATGGAAGCGGCTATTTCGGAGTGGAGGGCGGCGCGCTCTTCCCGAAAGACAGCCACGTCGATTTCGCCGGCACGTATACCTATTCCGAAGGCGGCACTTATGACTTCGTCGCCGACTTCAAGACCAATTACAAAACCGGCGTCGATGTCGACGTGATCGGGGGCTACGACTTCGGCATGTTCCGGCTCGAAGGCGAGCTCGGCTGGAAACAGGCCAAGCACAAAAGCTATGACAATGCGACATTGGTCGCGACGAGCAGTGAAGGCGACACCTTTACCTATGGCCCATACGACGCGGATGCCGACGGCAAGACGACGGTCCTGTCGGCGATGGTCAATGCCTTGCTCGACTTTGGCGATGAAAACGGCCTGAGCTTTTACGCCGGCGGCGGCGTCGGCTGGGCACAGACGAAATACCGCGTCTCGCTCGACTCAACAGATACGACAATCGACGATTTGTCGGGCACAGCGAAGGATAGCGGTTTCGCCTGGCAGGGGATCGCCGGGGTTCGGTACGCTTTGTCTCCCAACATCGATCTCGGGCTGAAGTATCGCTACTTCAGGGGACCGCGCGTGAAGGAAAGCGAGGTCTTTGCCTCAGGCGCCTCGGTAAGCGGGACGTTCGACGCCCGAACGCGGTTCCAGTCGCACAGCTTGCTGGCGAGCTTGATCTACAACTTCGCGGCTCCACCACCGCCTCCACCTCCACCGCCACCACCACCGCCTCCTCCGCCGCCGCCGCCTCCACCGGCGACGCAGACGTGTCCGGACGGCTCGGTGATATTGGCGACGGATGCCTGTCCGGTACCGCCGCCACCGCCTCCTCCGCCGCCTCCGGCGCCAGAGAGAGGATAGGCGTAACCCGATCGAAACTGGGCGGGGTGGGCAACCACTCCGCCCTTTTCGTTGGAGCTAGCTTTCCCAGCCTTCGAGAGCCGGCCCGAGCGCTTCCTTCAGCTCACCCAACCACGGTTCGTAAGGCCGCCAGGCGTCGACGCCGTCCCGGTTGATCGGTCGCCGCACCTGCTCCGCGCTCGGCGTTCGAACCGCCCTCTTGTTGGCATGGAATTCGAGGCAGGCATCATCGAACGGAACGCCGATGTAAGCGAGCAGCCGCCGCACCTCTCCGTCCGGATCTTCGATCAGCTTCTCGTTGAGCAGGCGGTGGACCGCGCCTGGCTGGACGCCGTCGAAGTGCCGCATGAAACGCCAGTAATCGTAGTAGAATTCGCCGATCGAACGGAGGCTGTAGGAGAACGTCACACCAGTCGCGTAATTCTGTTTGAAGTTCGAAAACCCGCACGCCATCGGATATCGCCGAGCATCGACCATCTTCGCATTCGGGAGCGCCAGCCGGATCAAGGTCGCGTTGATCCAGTTTCCCGGCATCTTGTCCACGAAATAGGGCTTGCCGGTCTGTCGGAACGGCCGGGTCCGCTCCATATATTCCTCGCCGATCGCCGCGATCTCCGACGGTTCGAGCGCCGCGATCGCCTCGCCGATGGTTTGGCCGGATGACCGCCGAAGCCGAGCGGCGATGGTGTTCATCACCGGAAGCTCGGCCGTACCCTCGATCAGCGGATGACTGGCGAGGATCTGCTCGACGAGCGTCGACCCCGAGCGGTGCAGCCCGAATACGAAGATAGGATCTTTCGCCGTGCACCCCGCGCCCGCGAAACGCTTGAAGATTTCCGGAGTGCAGTGCGCGAGCGCGTCCTCGACCGGCTCTGTGATCGGGATCGTCTCGGGATCCAGCTGCCGTGTGCGAAGCGCATTGCCCGCGGCATAATGACGGAACGAAGCCTCGTAGTCCCCTGATCCTCATACGCCTTGCCGAGCGCAAAATGGATATGCAGCGCCTCATCGAGCGAGACATTCTGCCGAAGCGCTTGCTGCATCTGGGCAATGTCCGGCGCTGAAAACCGATACGACTTGAAGTTGGCGAGCGTCCAATAAGCCTGACCCATGGTGGGCTGCAGCTTGGTCGCTCGCTTCAGCGCCTTCACTGCCTCGTCGATCCGGCCAACTGTCCGAAGCGCATTGGCGAGGTTCATCCACGTTCCCGCGCGGTTCGGCTGCTCACGAAGCATGCGCTTGTAGGTATCGATCTGGGCGTCGTGCATGCCGAGCAGGCCAAGCGTCTTCGCCTCCATCCCGCTGACTTCCAGCTTCTTTCGGAAATTGGGCGGAAGCTCTTCGAATTCGCGGAGGGCCAGAGCCGCACCTGCGTGCTTCAACAGATGCTCGATCAACGCGAGCCGTCTCTCCGGCCTGGGATCAGCCGAAACGGCGCGGCGAAGCAGGACGGTCGCATCCTCGATCTGACGATCCTCGGCGGAAATCTGAGCGAGCACCGTCAGCGCGTCCGCGTCCGTCGGGTCTTCCGCCAGCCTGTCGCGAAGATGCATCTGCGCCTTCAGCCGATTGCCCGACCGCAAGGCGGCAGACGCGAAATCGAGCGCAACCTTCGACTTCGCCGATGCGTCCCTCGATAAGGGGTTCGAAAACATCCCGTTCAGTGGAACTCCGACGTCGCCCGCTGTCAACGGTCACGCACCCGAGACATTGACAGTCCATTAGGTATCACTAAATTAGTGAATACTAATGGAAATGACCCAAACAATGCTCGATCCTGCCTTTGGAGATCAGGCTGCGGAAGCGGCGAGTCTTCTTAGGGCGATGTCGAACTCCAGCCGGCTGTTGGTGCTCTGCCATCTGGCGGGGGCGTAGAGCTGTCCGTCAGCCAGATGTGTGAACTTGTCGGCTTAAGCCAGTCGGCCTTGTCCCAGCATCTCGCCAAGCTTCGCCAGGAGGGGCTGGTTGCCACGCGAAAGCTGGCCCAGACAGTCTTCTATCGCGTCGCCGATCCACGCGCCGAACGGCTGCTTGTGCTGCTACAGGAAATTTACTGCCCCGAGCTCGGCAGCGGAATATCGAGGAATTTCGCCAATGACTGATGACGCTCCCATCAAGAAGGCGATCGAGCAGGTCGAAGCGGTGACCCGCGGGGACGCGCGGGCGCCGACCGTTCAGGGTTTCTTCGACGAAGCGACCTTCACCGCGAGCTATGTCGTTTCCGACCCCGCCGCAAAGCGGGGGCGATCATCGACAGCGTTCTCGACTTCGACCAGCCCTCGGGCCGCACGTCCACGAAGTCGGCGGATGAGATTGTCGATTACGTCCGCGAGCACGGACTAACCGTCGACTGGATCCTCGAAACCCACGCGCATGCCGACCACCTATCCGCGGGCCGTACCTGCAGGAGAAGCTCGGCGGAAAAATCGCCATCGGGCACGAGATCCTTACCGTCCAGCAAGTCTTCGGGAAAATCTTCAACGAGGGCACTGAGTTCGCCCGCGATGGATCGCAATTCGACCGGCTGTTCACCGATGGCGACGACTTTTCGGTCGGGGAAATTCCGGTAACGGTCCTGCACGTTCCAGGCCACACACCAGCCGACCTGGCCTATGCGATCGGCGACGCCCTGTTCGTCGGCGACACAATGTTCATGCCCGACTACGGAACGGCCCGGACCGACTTTCCGGGCGGTTGCGCGAGGCAATTGTACCGCTCGATCCGGCGGCTGATGCAGCTTCCCGGAGAGACGCGCGTCTTCCTCTGCCACGACTACAAGGCGCCCAACCGCGACCAGTTCGTCTGGGAGACGACGATCGAGGCCGAGCGTGTCGGCAATGTACACGTCCACAGAGACGTAACCGAAGACGAGTTCGTGAGCATGCGTACGCAGCGCGACGCGACCCTCGACATGCCGCGCCTGATCCTTCCGTCGATCCAGATAAACATGCGCGCCGGTCATCTTCCGGAGCCGGAAGAGAACGGCACGCGCTACCTCAAACTGCCTCTCAATCTCCTGTGAGGGCTCGCTCATAATGCTCGAACCCCTCTCCCCAGTCTTCGCGATCGGCGGCGGATTGCTGATCGGTGGCGCGGCAGCCCTTTTGCTCATGCTGACCGGCCGCATCGCTGGTGTGAGCGGCATGTTCGCGACGGTCATGCGTATCGCTGACGCAGGGCCACCGTGGAAACTGGCGACAGCGTTCATACTGGGCTTGCCAATTGGCGCCGCGATCACGTCGCTCCTGGTCCGCAGGCCGGACATCGAAGTGAAATCCTCGATGCCCCTGCTGATTGCCGCAGGCCTGCTGGTCGGCTTCGGAACGAGGCTCGGCAATGGATGCACCAGCGGCCATGGCGTGTGCGGCATAGGCCGGCTTTCACCGCGGTCGATCGCGGCAACCCTGACGTTCATGGCGGCCGCGATCGCGACCGTCTTCATCACCCGTCACGTCCTGGGAGCCTGACATGCGCGCAATCATCCCAGCCTCCGTTGCAGGCGTCATCTTCGGAGCCGGCCTTGCGATGTCCGACATGGTCAATCCGGCGCGAGTTCTCGGCTTTCTCGACATTGCCGGCGCATGGGACCCCACGCTTGCGTTCGTGATGGGCGCGGCGGTCGTGGCTTCTGCCATCGGCTATGCCTTCTCGAGGCGCCTGCGTGCGCCCGTGTTCGGAAAGAGCTTTTTCATTCCGGAGAACCGCCGTCTCGATAGCCAGATCATCGGCGGCGCCGCCTTGTTCGGCATCGGCTGGGGCCTTGTCGGCTTCTGCCCCGGCCCGGCCATCACGGGGCTGATCTACGGGATGTGGCAGCCCTGGCTTTTCGTCGCGGCGATGGTCGCAGGGATGGCGCTGCAGAGGGTAATTTCCACGCAGCGCACAAGTGACCGTGCCGCCAAGGCGGACGCATGACCCTCGAGCCCATCCAATACGTCCTCGGAGCCATGTCCGGCGGCCTGGTCGGCTTCGTTCTCGGCCTGGTTGGCGGCGGCGGCTCGATCCTTGCGGTGCCGCTGATGGTTTACGTCGTGGGCGTATCCAGTCCGCACGTGGCGATCGGAACGAGCGCGTTCGCAGTGGCAGCAAATGCCGCCACAGGTCTCGCCAGCCACGCCCGTCACGGACATGTGAAGTGGCGGTGCGCTCTTGTCTTTGCGGTGTCGGGCATCGCTGGCGCGGCCATCGGCTCGACGCTCGGCAAGAGCTTCGACGGGCAAAGTCTGCTGTTCCTTTTCGCGCTGGTCATGATCGCGGTCGGAATCCTGATGCTCCGGCGGCGCGGAAGCGTCGGCAATCCGGAAGTAAAGCTGGGGCGGGAGAATGCGGGGAAGCTCGTCGCCTACGGGTTCGGTTCAGGCTTATTCTCGGGCTTCTTCGGTATTGGGGGCGGGTTCCTCATCGTGCCGGGGCTGATTGCGGCAACCGCCATGCCGATGATCAACGCCGTGGGCTCATCGCTCGTGGGCGTGACCTCGTTCGGGCTAACGACCGCGACCAATTATGCGCTTTCCGGCCTGGTCGACTGGCCGCTTGCCGCCGTGTTCATAGCCGGCGGCATTGGAGGCGGTGTCCTGGGTACGCAGGCGGCGCGCCATCTTTCGACGAAGCGCGACTCACTCACGCTCGTCTTTGCGGTGCTGATCTTCGTTGTCGCGGCCTACATGCTCTGGCGAACCGCCAGCCAGATCTTCTAGTCGCGCAACAAGCGGAAGCTACGCAGCAGTGAACGCGTAGATCATTGCTCCACCGACGACTGCGACCGTGAAGAGAAGCGACCAAAGCTGTCGCGAACGGTTGGCTTCGAATTCCATCGAATTTCCCCCACCCATGGGCGAAAACGCTCGCCCGCTGCGGACTATATCATCGGCTCGACCCGAGGGAGAGCGATTAATTCACTCAGAACATTAGGAATCTGCCCACGTGTTGCGTTGATAGCACGCACCGATCTTCGCAAATGCGCTGAATTGAACGCGTTCAAAACCTCTCGTTTACGATTGCCCATGCACCGAAGGCGGGATGGCACTTCAAGCACGTTTGGCCGCGTCAAAGGCCGGTAACCGCCGCTCCTCTCCGCGACGCACCCTTCATCTCCAGTCGACGCTCGCCGACGGCGGCGAGGAGGTTATCATCCATGACATCTCACACACCGGGTTGCTGCTCGAAACGACTGCGCTTCTGACCGAACGGCAGGCCTTGGACGTCGAACTTCCCGAAGTCGGGATCGTCCAGGCCAATGTGGTCTGGCGGAGCAGCCGGTTCGTCGGCTGCAGGTTCGCAAGCCCGGTTTCGCAAGGGGCCGTCAGCGCGGCGCTCCTCCGCAATCCAATCGCGCGTGCGAAAGAGATCAGCGAGGAACGCGCGTGGGAGAAGCTTGGCGCGCTGTGCGAGGTTCCGGAACAAGAACGCGGTCGGGACGCGCTGCCGATTGCAACAAGCGCCTCGATCATCGTCGGAGCTTCGCTGCTGCTTTGGGCTCTGATTCTCTGGAGCGTGGGGATTCTCTGACCCAAAGAAGGAATGAAAGAAAGAAGGAGCGCCGGCGTTGGGCCGGCGCTCCTCTTGCTTCGTTTCAACCGCGATTAGCGGCGGTAGACGTCGACGTCACGGATGTAGCCGCGGTAGTCCACGCTGCACCTGAACGACAGGTCAGGCTGATAGCTGTAGCCGGTCGCGCCGTAAGCGCCGTAGCCGTATGGACTATAGGCATACGCCCGGCCGCTGGTAGCGAGGCCGCGAACAGTCATCGACCTGCGGTTAGGACTGACCTGCGTAACCTGGAGAACGCGTCCACTCGGCTGCCTGGCGCCAAGCACTGCACCGAGAATTCCGGTCATGCCGACGCTACGATTGAGACGGCTCTGGACGGCCGCGGCGCACTGCTGAGCCGCCATGTTGGTCACATTGGCATTGTAACCGTAGGCATTGCCGTAAGGGGCGCCATATGGCGACGCATAGCGGGGCGCGTAGCTATAATATTGAGCCGCTGCAGGAGCGGCCGTTGCGAGCGCAGCGATACCTGCCGCACTGGCGAAAATCTTTGTAAACATGGTCATGGCTCGTCTCCTTTCAGATTACAGGAGCCTTCGACCGATTAAACGAACGGCAGCGGGCCGAAGGGTGCTGCATCCGTCTCGGAGAAACCTCGGCTCACCGCCGAAGCGTGAACGGTTGGTGAATTATGGATCCCGCGTAATTTGACCCCGCCAGATTGCTTAGAGATGTGAAACCGCTAGCCTCGCGACGAAGGACCGCAAACGGGGGCGCGTGATGGTTCCTGCCGTGTTCGTCATCGACGATTTTCTCCGCAATGCCGAAGAGGTCCGCCGCCAGGCACTCGGCCTAAGCTATGCCGTGGGCGGCCGCTACCCCGGCCTCAACTCCATCGAGAAGCTTCGAATCGAAGGGCTCGACCAAGTCGTCTCGACACTCGTGCACGAGCAGGTGCGCGCGCCATGGACCGAGGATTTCTCGCATGGTCACTGTCGCGTCGCACTGGCCTCTGACGAGCAGATCGCGCGCATTCACATCGACCAGAGCCATTGGTCCGGAATCCTCTACCTGAGCCGGCCCGAAGATTGCCAGGGCGGGACCGAATTCTTCCGGCACAAGAGGACCGGAACCGACCGCGTGCCGATGGACGAGGAGAGCCTGAAGGCGATCGGCTATTCGACCTACGAGGAACTCCAGAAGGACATTCTCGACAAGGATGCGCTCGACCGCTCGAAGTGGGAGCACACCATGACCGTGCCGATGCGCTTCAACCGGCTGGTCTTGCTGCAACCGCATTATTGGCACACGGCGGGCCCGGGGTTCGGCGACAGCCTCGAAAACGGCCGCCTGATCTACGTGATGTTCTTCTTGCGCGGCCAGCCGCAGCAGTAGGAATCCAACAAATGGACCACGCGACACCAAATCTTCCCTCGCGCGATTTCGAGGCGACGTCGCAATTCTACGGAAAGCTTGGATTCAGCGAGAGCTGGCGAGACCGCGGCTGGATGATCCTGAAGCGCGACGGCGCGGCGCTGGAATTCTTTCCTTATCCCGATCTCGATCCGCTCGAGAGCTCGTTCGGCTGCTGCCTCAGGCTCGACGACCTTGAGTCCTTCTATCGAACCTGCCGGGATGCCGGGGTGCCGGAAACCAGCGGAGGCCAGCCCAGGCTCCAGCTGCCTCGGAAAGAGCCCAGCGGTCTTACGATTGCCTATCTTGTCGATCCGGACGGATCGCTTGTCCGAATCGTGCAGAATCCGGCCTAGTCAGCTCGGCGTTCACCCTCCCGCCGTTCTCCCTCACGTCGATCATCGGTGCGCCCGCCCTGCCGGCGCTTGATCCCGGACCTGCGTTCCTCGCCGTCCCGGCGTTCCGGGTTTTGACGGCGGTCCCCATTCTCGGTGTCCTGATCGGCCATCGCCAGAAATCCTACCCTGTTAGGACCATTGGTCCCAATTGATTGGCGCAAGGAAGACACCCCCGCCTCGTTGCCGAGCGCCCAGCGGATCTGCGCCGGAAATTGTTCGCCGCGCTCGACGCGCAGTGTCACATGCTCCCCGATACGGGGCGTCTCTGAAATCTCGAGGCGGAAGCCCCCGCTCGAGATATCGAGAATCGTAGCAGGCGATTCCACACCATCGGAATTGACCAGCATCACCTGGCGCCGAACATCCACTCTCGGCGCACGCTTTATGATTCCGGGTGTTCGAGCCATCGGCCTGCTCCCCACTCGGCACGACCTTAACATAGATAATGGTCGAAATGCAGGCCTAGTTCTGGCGACCTAGGCGCCGGTCCAATCCAATCAGCGCCAACGCCATGATAGCGAAGCCGCAAATCAGGACGGCAATACTGATCTGGAGGTCAGCCGGCGATTGGGTCGTTGGATTGAGGAACCAGTAGGCGTACCAGCCGTCCATCAATCCGCGACCGATCGCATAGACGATGTAGAGCGCGGGCGGCAGAAGCGCCCACCCGATCTCACGCCACCCGAGGCGCGGGTGCGGCGCGACGATCCAGAGGATCAGCCAGAGCAACGGCGCGCCGTCGTGGAGCGCGATGTCGGCGACTTTCTGCAGTCCCGTCGGGTTCCACAGCGAGCGGAGCGCGATGGAGTAGACCAGCCCGACCATCAGAATCGAAGTTGCGACCATCAACCGCGCCCGGGGTCCGGCCAGTCCGGCGGTCCCGCCAAGAGCAAGTGCTGTCGCCGAAGCGGCTGCCCCGATGTTGGTCAGGATGGTGAAGAAGCCGACGAAGCGCCACGTACCAACCGCCGGTCCCAAATTGCCGACGATCAGCACGAGCTGCAGCCCGAGACCGGCCCAGCCGGTCAAAGCGGCAATTCCAGCGAAAGCCCTGACGACCGATGCGCGCCTCACGCAATGTCCCTAGCACGAGACGCCGCGGGCGCGCTAAGCCAACTGAATGGCTACCGAACCGCTCCTCGTCCGCGACAATCCCGAACGACATCGTTTCGAAATCGATCTCGGCGACGGGTCTTTCGCGATCGTCGAATACACCCTCGCAGCGGACAAGATCATGTTCATCCACACCGGGGTTCCGGAAGCGCATGAAGGCAAGGGCATCGGCACGACCCTCATCCGGTTCGCCCTCGACGCGGCTCGTGAGCGTGGGCTGAAGGTCATTCCGATTTGCCCCTTCTTCGCTGCCTACATGCAGAAGCATGCCGAGGTTCAGGACCTGCTCGATCCGACCTGGCAAAAGAAGTTCGGCCTCGATTGATCCGGAACCGGCACGAACGTCGTTCGCTTACGGGCGGATGGAAAAAATTCGAGCGGGAGAACCGCGATGGAACAGCATTACGAAGGTGGCTGCCACTGCGGCGCGGTTCAATACGAAGTCGACCTCGACCTCGAGAAGGGCACGATCCGCTGCAACTGCTCGCTCTGCAGCAAGTCGCGCGCCTGGTTCGCATTCACGCCGGCCGACAAGTTCCAGCTGAAGAGCGGGGACGATAGTCTCACACGGTATCGGTGGACCCCACCGAATCGACCGCAACCCAATCTGACCTATTACACCTGCTCGACCTGCGGCGTTCGCACCCACGCAGGAGGCATGGACCCGAAGGGCCAGCATATGGTGGCCGTCCAGGTCGCGACGCTTGAGGGCGCCGACCCGGACGCGCTCGCGACGAGCGTTCACTACGTGGACGGCCGGCACGACCGGTTTGACCGCGAGCCGGAGCACAGCGACGCTCTTTAGCGGCGCCGTGTATCCGGAGCGGGATGGAACCGGCGCCGTAACAACGCGGTTTCCGCTGGACGCGACGGAGGGCTGAATTGTCCGACACGGCTCGGAAGAACATCATTCGAATGGCAGGAATCCTGATCGTCATCCTGGCGGCAGGATCGGCGCTTCTGCCGATGGAGCGCGGGCTGCCAGGGCGGCTGGTCGTCGGGTATCTGCTCCTGGCCGCCGGCATTATCGAGCTTTTGGCTGCCATGGCCCGCCGCATCCATCGGCCAAGCGCGGCGGTTGCGGGCACGGCCACCGTTCTTGCGGGACTAAGGCTGCTGCTCGATCCCGAGGCCAGCTTCTTTCCCGTCCTCAATATGGTTATCCTATGGCTCATCGTGCGCGCGGCCGCCCTCGCCTTCGCGGCCAGCCGCTGCCACCCGCCGCTCCGCAACTGGTTTGCCTTCTCCGCGGCGACCGACTTCCTGCTCGCGATCCTGCTGCTCGCAGGACTTCCGATCGCGCTGGTCGCCGCGGGCCTCTTCGGCCAGCCCAGCGAGATCATCGCTACCTTCGCCTGGGTCCTTGCGATCAGCTTTGTAGCGACCGGCTGCCTGCTGATTGCCGCAGCGCCCGCAGAGGCGACGGAGCGGGAATAACAAGTCGCACAAGCCGGGATGAAGTCCAGCGGGCGGGTCGTTTCTGGATCAGGAAGCGAACATTGAAGGAACCCGACTCGGGCCGCGCGCATTAAATCAACCAAAGTCAAGATTTAAAAAGAGACAAGAAATGAGGAAGCTAGCGCTCGCGCTTGCGGCTACGGCAGTTTGTAGCCTCAGCGTCCCGCGACCCCGGCCCTCGCCGCGGTCGAGACGATCGAAGCCCAGATGACGGCAGCCAGCGCCGCATCGATTGCCCGTCAGGACATGTTCGACGCATTCGGCGAGGACACGATCAAGCCCGGTCAGTATCTATGGCGCGACGTGCCAAGGGATGCCGGCGAAGAGCGGGTGGTGATCAGCCTCTCGGACCAGCTGGCCTATCTGTACCGTGGCAACACTCTCGTCGCGGCTGCCTCCATCTCGACGGCGAAGGCGCCTAAGATCACCCCGACGGGTATCTTCACCATACTCGAGAAGCGGCCGATGTACCGGTCGAAGAAGTATGACAACGCGCCGATGCCGTTCATGCAGCGCATCGACGACTACGGGATCGCGATGCACGCGGGCTACAATCCGGGCGAGCCAGCATCGCACGGATGCATCCGGCTTCCAGCCAAGTTTGCCTCGAAGCTCTACCAGGTCACGGGCGTCGGAACGCCTGTTCTGATCGGCGCCTGACGATCTTCCGGCGCGGCTGGTCCCGGTATCCCCTTCACCGGGACCAGCCGATCACGAAGGTTCCGGTGAGTGAAGGACAGTCCACCAAAACCAGACGAGTGGGAAGATGAACAACAGAACCGTCCATGACGAACCGAGCGACGTAGACGCGGAAGAAGGTGTCGTGGTCCAGAAGGGACCGGACGACGTCAATGTGCGTCTCACGCCCGATGCTGCCGAGGAAACGTCGGACCGGTTAACAATCGGCGCGATGAAAGCTCGCGGGCAGCGATACTTCTCAGATCAGAAAAAATGAAAAGGGCCGCGGGTGGCGGCCCTGAATTGGATTCGGAAGGTGACGAGACAAAAGCCGTCCGGGTGGAGGGTGGGGTGTCAGGCCCTCGCCCCATCACCTTCCGATGCCTGCATGACGGCTCTCGAAAGAACCGTCACGCAAGGTAAGCGCGGAACGCTTTGAAACCGGCGCACGCAGACAGGTTCAATCCGAAAATCTCCCCCACCTACGACAGGCCGACCCTTTAAACGCCCCGAGTCGCGCGTACCAAAACGGGAGATTAGCATGAATTTTACGGGAGTCGGACTCTTCTGTGCATAAGTCGGTGGATCGCAACGCGATTTGCGATGCGGACGCCAATTTCCCGATGCAGAAAGCTCGTCCGAGCGGCCGAATTACGTTTGTGGCTAAACCTCGACTTCTTCGAGAGTCGTGGTTTCCGGAGCCGGCAAACCGCCAGATTTGATCTCGCTCTGGAGCTGCTCCTTGCGCATCGCCATCTGCTCTCCAAGCGCGTCGAGATCCACGTCGGCAGCCCGGGCCTGGGCGAAAAGCCCTCCTTGGGCTTCTCTTCTTCCTCCACGTGATGCTCGATCTCTTCGCTGAGCACCTTCACCTTGGCGTCGTAGAATTCGTCGGAGGGCTCGCCCGCCTCGATCTCGGCGATCATGACTTTGGCGGCGTCATGCTCAACGAAGCTTTCCTTGAGCAGGTCCTCGTCAATCTTTCCCTCGAGAGCCGGATAGAAGATTTCCTCCTCGAGGACCGTGTGGATCGTCAGCTCCGTGCAGATCTCGAGAGCCAGCTTCTGTTTGCGACCATCGCCCTTCGCCTTCTCGAACTGTTCGAACAGGTCTTCGACCTTGCGATGATCTTCTTTGAGAAGGGCGATTGCGTCCTGCGACTTCGTGGTGACCATGGGGATTCCTCCTGATTTCAGTAATGAAACCACCACGGTGCGTTGGATGTTCCTGATTTCGATGAAGCCCGACAGCCTGCCAATTCCGACCGACCAAGGTCCCAACTGGAAAGGGATCGGCTACCTTGTTTCCATCGTCAGCGTTTTCTTCCTCGGCGCCATCGCCTGGCCGAAGCCCGAGGATCCGGAATGGCACCTTCCGGTCCTGATCGCCGGAATGGCGGCATCAATCCTCGGAATGGGCTTCCGTTATCTTGCTCATCGAAAGCAGCAGGCCGAAATCAAGAAGACCAAGGCTGAAGCCCGCAGCAGCTAGGCGTCAACCGCGGGAGCGTCTCCTGTCACGGACCGCATTGCCGTCACCGCTGGAGATGTCCTCCTCGTTCTCAGCGCGCGCGATGGATCGCGTCTCCGCTTTCCCGCCCTTGTCGAGCTCCATCCAATCGCGGAACGGCAGGTGATAGATCATGTCCATCACCTCGAACTCCAGCCCGCCCGGCTGGTTCGTGTTGCTGTTCCAAAGGGCGACGACGCCGCTCTTCTTCTGCGGATCGAACATGATCAACGAACGGTAGCCGGCGACGCCGCCGCGATGGCCGACGATCCGGTGGCCCGCATAATCGTAGCTGCGCCAGCCGTAGCCGTAGTCCGCCTCGCCCAGGCGCTCGAGGAACTTGCGGAGACGCCCGCGCTCCCCCGGGGTTTTCACCAGCGGCGCGTGAATCGTGTTCAGCACCTTGGGCGAAAGGACGTCCGGCATCTCCCCCATCTGCGCGAGCATCCACAGCGACATGTCCTTGATGTTGCTGTTGACGCCGCCGGCGGCCGGAACGCGGTAATAATTGTCGTTGAGAGCGATTTCGCGACCCGCCGCGTCGTGCGGCCGGGCCCAGCTCTTCGAGCCGGTCAGGCCGCCCATCGACACGCTCGCGTTGGTCATTCCAATCGGGTTGAACAGGTTCTGCTGGATCGCACGCTCGTAGGCCTGGTGAGTGATGTTCTCCACGAGCTCTGACGCGCCGTCATAGGCGACGTTTTGATAGCTCCAGCAGGTTCCCGGCGGGCAAATCAGGTTGAGCTGCGCGAGGCTCTGGCGGAGGATCTTCGTGTTCTGACCTTCCTCCAGCTTATTGTCGTAGGCGTTGCGGTAAAGGCCGAGCCGGTGGCTCAGCATGTCGCCGACGGTCGCGCGATATTCCGCGCCCGCCGGAAGCTTTAACGTCGGGACGTAGGTCGCGACCGGCCCGTTGAGGTTGACCTTGCCCTGCTCGGCCAATTTCGCGACCATCGTCGCGGCGACACCTTTCGAAACGGACGCCCAGCGGAAGACCGTGTCGGGCGTGACCGGCTCGCCGCCATTGGCTTCGGTCTCGCCATAACCCTTGAGGAAGGTGATGCGGCCGTTCTCGACGATTCCGACGGCCATTCCGACCATCGATCGCTGCTCCGCCAGCCGCTGAAGGCGACGGTCGATCGACGTGTAATCGACGTCCTCGCGCGCAGAGTTGGACAGTGCGGCGAGCCGGATGTGCGACTTCGGAATCGTCGGCGCAGGCTGCTTCGGCTCGGGACCGCGCATGGCCAGAACCGACGCCGCAAGCAGCGCAAACGCACAAAGTCCTAGAATATGCGGCTTTTCCAACGCGCCTCTCCCCACCCCAACGCAGCTGTGACTGTCGCGCCCAATCTGCTCAACGCCTGCTCGGGCATGCTGCGGCGAAGCGACCGCGCACCGCGACGAACGCCATACTGGTCATTGGCGGCCTCGTCGCTTAAACACCCCGCCGATGCAGTTCCTGAAGACCTTGTTCTGGGTCGTGATCGCAGTTTTCCTGGCGATCCTGGCCAGTCGAAACTGGCACGATGTTACGCTGAACCTGTGGGGCGACATCCAGCTCGACATCAAGGTGCCGGTCCTGATCGGCGCCATGTTCCTCATCGGTTGGCTGCCGACCTACGGGATCTACCGCGCCCAGCTCTGGCGTCAGCGGCAGCGCCTCATCAACGCTGAGCGCCAACAGGCTTTGCTGCGCACCCCGGCTCCGGCCGAGGACGCGCCCGCCGAATGAACCCGATTTTCGTCGCCATCGACACGCCGAGCATGGAGCGCGCCCGGTTTCTGGCCGCGCAGGTGCGAGAGGCTGCAGGCGGCGTGAAGCTTGGGCTGGAGTTCTTTTCGGCCAACGGGCCAGAAGGCGTGGCTTCGATTGCCGCACTGGGGCTTCCCGTCTTCCTGGACGTGAAGCTTCACGATATCCCCAACACGGTCGCGAAGGCGGTCGAAGCGTTGGCGCCGCTGAAGCCCGCCGTACTCACCGTTCACGCAGCGGGTGGACGCGCGATGCTCGAGGCAGCGAAAGCCGCAGCTTCGCCCGAAACAAGGGTCGTCGCGGTGACGGTGCTTACCAGCCTCGACGGGGGCGATCTTCGCTCGATCGGCATTGATTCGGAACCGCGCGAACAGGTCGAGCGCCTCGCCGCGCTTGCTCGGTCTGCGGGTCTCGATGGAATTGTCTGTTCCGGCGCAGAAGTGGCGGCAGCGAAAGCGACATGGCCGGACGGCTTCTTCGTCGTCCCGGGCGTTCGCCCGCCGGGTGGCGACCTGTCTGACCAGAAGCGCGTCGTTACTCCGCGCCAGGCGTTGGACGATGGCGCATCGATCTTGGTCATTGGACGCCCGATCACGGCAGCCGAGGATCCCGCGGCCGCGCTGAGCGACATCGCGGCGTCGATCCGGGACTAGACAAAGAGCGCGGGACAGGCCTAGCCGCCCGCCGCATGGAAATGAGGCAGCAATGAGCTGGTTGAGCAGGGTCCGCAGCGGCATCCCCTTCCTGCCGAAAAGGCAGTCGTCGGAGAACCTCTGGCACAAGTGCAAGAAGTGCGGGACGATGGTCTTCGTCAAGGAATGGGAGGACAATCTCAACGTCTGCCCGCGCTGTGAATATCACGATCGCATCGGCTGGAGCACGCGCTACGAGCAATTGTTCGACAAGGGCGAGTTCGAGGTCCTGCCGACACCCGAAGTGCGCGAGGACCCGCTGCGCTTCCGCGACAGCAAGCGCTACACCGACCGCATCAAGACGGCGCGCTCGACGACCGACATGCGGGATGCCCTGACCAATGCGAAGGGCAAGATCGAAGGCAAGCCCGCAGTCGTAGGCGTCCAGGATTTCGCCTTCATGGGCGGATCGATGGGCGTCGCGGTCGGAGCGGCCTTTGTCGCGGGCGTGCGCAGGGCGATCAAGGATCAGTGCCCGTACGTCATCTTCACCGCCGCCGGCGGCGCGCGCATGCAGGAGGGCATCCTCTCCCTCATGCAGATGCCCAAGACGACCGTTGCCCTCGCCGAGCTCAAGGATGCAGGCCTGCCCTACATCGTGGTGCTGACCGACCCAACGACGGGCGGCGTGACGGCCTCTTACGCCATGCTCGGCGACGTCCAGCTTGCCGAGCCCGGAGCGCTCATCGGCTTCGCCGGCCAGCGGGTCATCGAGCAGACGATCCGTGAGAAACTGCCCGAGGGCTTCCAGCGCGCCGAATATCTGCTCGATCACGGAATGGTCGACATGGTCGTCCCGCGGCAGGAGCTCAAGGAGACGCTCGCGAAACTGCTCGGCTACCTGACGCCGGAGAGGAAGAAGAAGGCGGCCTGATGCCGGACTTCGCACGGTCGGACGATCCGGCCGTTCAGACGCAGCTCGATCGGTTGACTTTGCTGTCGCCGGGAGGCGACCGGCTCGGCCTCGACCGCATCACCCGCCTGCTAGACCGCCTCGGTCGCCCGCAGGATGCACTGCCGCCCGCGTTCCACGTCGCCGGGACCAATGGAAAAGGCTCGACCTGCGCGTTCCTGCGCGCAGCGCTGGAGGCAAGCGGGCGGACCGTCCATGCGTTCACCAGTCCCCACCTCGTCCGGTTCAACGAACGCATCCGCATCGCCGGGAATCTGATCGAAGATGAGGCGCTGGCGGACCTGCTTGCCGAAGTCCTCGATGCTAGCGGCAACATCGAGCCGAGCTTCTTCGAAGTCACGACCGCCGTTGCATTCCTCGCCTTCGCCCGAGCACCCGCGGATACGGCGGTGATCGAAGTGGGGCTCGGCGGTCGCCTGGACGCCACCAACGTCATCGAACGACCGCTCGCATGCGGAATTGCTGCGCTCGGGATCGACCACCAGCAGTTTCTCGGCAAGAGCCTGGTCGAGATCGCCGGCGAGAAGGCCGGAATCGCCAAGTCCGGCGCTCCCCTGATCGTGCTCGCGCAAGCACCGGAAGCCGAGGATGCAATCCAGAAGGTGGCCGAAGAGCGCGGCGTCCCCGTCCTTCTGGAAGGCCGCGACTGGGCGATCGATCCGACGCTCCGCTCTTCGCTTCTCGGGGAGCATCAGGTCCGAAACGCGAACCTCGCGTGGCAGATGCTCCAGGCGCAGGAGCACCTGACGGTCGGGCGCGCCTCGTTCCTCAGCGGGCTCACGTCTGCGCGATGGCCCGCGCGGTTCCAGCAACTGGCCGACGGTCCGCTCACCAAGGGCATCGAAACCTGGCTCGACGGAGCTCATAATGTCGAAGCGGCCCGGGCACTTTCGGCTTTACTCGCCGATCACGGCTCGAAGCACATCGTCCTCGGTGTTCTCGCCAACAAAGATGCGGACGCGATCGTCGCCGAGCTCGCGCCTCACGCGCTTTCCTTCACCTTCCTGCCGGTCGCCGATCACGCGCATCACGACCCGGCCAAACTTGCGGCCCGCTTCGGCGGCCGCTGCGCAAACTCGCTGGGACAGGCGCTGGACGGCCTGCGGGCCCCCGCCTGATCGCAGGATCGCTCTACCTCGCGGGTGAAGCGCTCAGACTCAACGACCAAATTCCAGACTAGCGGTTTTCCGGTAACTCCTCGTCCGGATGTGATGCGCGCGCATCTCCGGGCCCTTCAATCCCGGCAGTCCCGATCGACTGATCGACCAATCCATACCGCATCATGATCCAGAACAGGATAATCCCGGGCACTGCAGCTGCGGTGGTTAGCAGGTAGAAGTTCGCATAACCCATGGCGTCGATGAGGGCGCCAGCCGTCGTGCCGGTCAGGAACCGACCGACGATGCTCGCAGCAGCGGAGATCAGTGCGTACTGGGCTGCGGTAAATCGCAAGTCGCAGAGGGCCGAGAAGTAAGCGACGACACAGACGCCGCCGATTCCGCTGGCGGTATTCTCGAAGCCGATCGCTCCAGCCATGCCGAGATTGGAGTGCCCCACGCCTGCAAGGATTGCGAAGCTGAAATTCGATACCGCCATCAGGATCAGGCTTATCAAAACGGACCGCTTCAGGCCGAGGCGGCTATAGAGAACGCCGCCGATGAAGATGCCGATCAAATAGGCCCAGAACCCTACGCCCACATCGTAAATGGCGATCTCGTCGTTGGTGAAACCGAGGTCGTCGAACAGCAGGCGGAAGGTCAGATTGGCCAGCGTGTCGCCGATCTTGTGGAGCAGGATGAACAGGAGGACGAGAAGCGCTCCCTTGCGGGCGAAAAACTCGACAAACGGCTTCCAGACGGATTCGATTGTGCGTGCAATCCCCTTCTTCTCGGCAGGCTCGCGATGGCGCTTCGGCTCGCCCAGCAGGAGAGCGGTCAGCATGGCCGGAAGTGCAAGCGCCGCGCAGGCGAGATAGGCCGTCGCCCAATCCGCCCGTGCAGCGACCACAAGCGCGATCGCGCCCGCTCCGGCCGAGCCGATGCGCCACCCGTATTGCGACATGCCCGAGCCGACACCGAGCTGGCGCGGCTCCAATGTCTCGATGCGATAGGCATCGATGACGATGTCGAAGCTGGCGCCCGCGATGCCGACCAGAATCGCGGCGGTGACGACGCTGCCGATTCCATTCGCTGGATCCGCCAGTGCGAGATTGACGACGGCGGCAATCACCGCAGCGCCCGTCACCAGCATCCAAGACACGCGCTGTCCCAGCCTGCCGAGGATCGGCAGCCGGACGCCGTCCACGATCCATGCCCAGAGGAATTTGAAATTGTACGCGAGGAAGACGAGCGTGAAAGCAGTAATCGTCGACTTGTCGATCCCATCCTGCTTCAGGCGCGTGGTCAACGTCGCGCCGATCATCGCGTACGGGAAGCCCGACGAAATACCGAGGAAGAAGGCCGCGAAAGGCGCCGCCTCGGTGTAAGGACGAACGCTTGCGGGCAATGCCGAACGCCAGCCGCGGTCTGCCTCGGTTACAGTCGCCATCATTCCCTCCAGCTCGAATTCCATGCTTAAGCAGCCGGCGAGCGGCTGAACAGGGGTGAGCAATTAGGCTTGCGCGAGCGTCCTGCTGAGCGCACTTCTCGCCGCATGGACATGCCTGCCAAAGCCTCGCGTCCAAGCGACGGGCAGCGCGCGCTAGCGGAGCGCCTGATCCGCGGAGAGCAGCCGCCAGCCCACGAGGTCGTGGAGCTGCGCGCCTCCGTCTACATCGACCCGCTTCGGTTCGAGCGTGAGCGACGCGCCATATTCGGGAAGATGCCGCTCCTCCTCGCGCCTTCGGCGCTTCTTCCGGACAACAATACGGCGATCACACACGACGGCTATGGCGTCCCGCTGATCATCTCGCGGAACGGCGACGGCCGGATCCACGTCATGGCCAATGTCTGCCGTCATCGCGGTACGAGGCTGATCGAGAGCACTGAAGTCGTCCCGGCCAAGCGTATCATCTGCCCCTATCACGCCTGGACCTACGGCTCCGACGGAGCGCTGATGGCCATCCCCCGTGCCGACTGCTTCCCGGGCGTCGACAAGGCGGACCGCCCGCTAATGCGCTTCCCGTCCGTCGAGAGCGGCGGCTTCATCTGGTTCGCGCACGACGAGGAGGCGGATTTCAGCGGCGTGACCGCGCTGGAGGAAGACATGGACGCGTTCGCCATGTCGAACCTGCACCTGTACCGCCGCCGCACGCACCACGTCACGTCCAACTGGAAGCAGGTGATGGACGCTTTCCTCGAAAGCTATCACGTCCAGCGCCTACACGCGGAGACGATCGCGCCCTTCTTCACCGACGGAATCGCGGCTGCGGACTTCATCGGCCCACACCAGCGCGCAGTGGTCGGCCGAGCCGATTATCTGTCAGAGATCGACCGCGACGACTGGGCGGCGTTGCGGCGTGTGTTGACCTACACTTACGCATTCTTCCCGACTTCGATCCTGATCGTCAGCCCGGACTACATCAATTTGCTGGTCGTGATGCCGCAAACCGTGGCACCTGCCTGGTCGAGGACTTCATGCTGATCGGCGAGCCTCCCGATACGCCACAGGCGGAAGCGCATTGGGAAAGGAGCTGGGAGCTTCTCGACGGCGGCACCTTCGCGGCCGAAGATTTCCGCGCGGCAGCCCTGTGTCAGCGCGGAATCGAGTCTGGCATGGTGAAGACGATCACCATTGGCGGATTAGAAAACGGAATCGCCGCTTTTCACCAACGGCTCGACAATCTCCTCTAGCCCTCGTCGGGAACAAACAACTCGACTCCCTTCGGTGGCTTTGCCGCCTTGCCGGCGAGGCGCCGGTCGACGGCATTCAAAGCGAGCTTGAGCGTCCGTTCGCTGTACGGCTTGTTGATGCATCCAAGCGCGAGGTGAGTGGATTCCGTCGGCAAGGCGTGACCGGTCGAAAAGACGATCGGTATCCCGCGATTCTTCGCCGCGCGGGCTAAATCCAGGCCCGTGCGCTCACCGGACAACCGGTAGTCGCTCAAGATCAGATCGATCTCTTCCCGATCCAGAAGCTCGATGGCGTCCTCGAAACTGTCGAGCGTCGCGACGACCTCATATCCGAGGTCGCCAAGCATCACCTCATTGTCGAACGCGAGTAATGGCTCGTCCTCGACGATGAGAATTCGATTGACGATACGTTTGCGCTTCCCGAACAGCATCCCCACTCCAGTACCATGGCTTCGCCCCCGCAACGAACGAAACGGAAACCTGTGCCGCGGCATCGCCCCCGCAACAGTGGTTTTTCGCGCACACCGCCTCCTAGGGAGGACGGACCGCAGCGCATCGCCAAGCTTTTGGCGCGCGCTGGTGTTGCATCCCGCCGCGATATCGAGCGGATGATCGCCGAGGGTCGCATCGCCCTCAACGGCGAAAAGCTGACGACTCCGGCGACGCTGCTGACCGATCTTTCCGGCGTGACGGTCGACGGAAAGCCAGTCCGGCCGGCGGCCGCCACCCGCCTGTTCCGATTCTACAAGCCGCAGGGGACCCTCACTGCAGCGCGCGACCCAAAGGGCCGGGCGACGATCTACGACAAACTTCCGCCGGGCCTCCCGCGCGTGATGCCGGTCGGGCGCCTCGACTTCATGACCGAGGGCCTGTTGCTGCTCACCAACGACGGCGAATTGAAGCGCAGGCTCGAGCTGCCGCGCACGGCCGTCGTCCGGCAATATCGCGCGCGCGCCTTCGGCCACGTGACTCAGGACCAGCTCGACCGCCTGGCCGAGGGCATAACGATCGAGGGCATCCATTACGGCTCGATCATCGCCAACCTCGAACGGCGAACCAGCCGCAATTTCTGGATCGAGCTGAGCCTCACCGAAGGCAAGAACCGCGAAGTTCGCCGCGTGCTCGCTCATTTGGGCCTGCAAGTCTCGCGACTGATCCGGACCGCCTACGGCCCGATCACACTTGAAGGTCTCGAACCGGGCGATGCGGATGAAGTCCTGCAGGCAGAGCTCGACGCCTTCCGGGCCGCTCTGAAGTGAGGATCATCGCCGGCCGGTTTCGCGGCCGACCGCTTCAGGCGCCGGCCGGGCAGGCAACCCGGCCGACCGCGGACCGCGTCCGTGAGGCGCTGTTCTCGATGCTGGCAAGCCGCCTCGGCTCATTCGAAGGCCTTCGCGTCGCGGACCTCTACGCGGGCAGCGGCGCGCTAGGGCTCGAAGCGATCTCCCGTGGTGCGGCGCATGCGACGTTCGTTGAGAAGGACCCAAAGGCGCAGGCGGCGATCAAGTCCAATGCCGCAAAGCTCGAAATTGCCGAGCAGGTTCGGATCGTCGGCGGGTCGGCGCTATCCCTGCCACGCTCGGATGGCTTTGACCTGATCTTTGCGGACCCGCCCTATGCGCCGGGTTCAGGCTCGGCTGTCGTCAAATCGGTGAGTGATGCCGACTGGCTCGCGCCGGGCGGCTGGATGGCAGTCGAGACCGACCGGCGCGAACCGGTCGATGCGGGCGACTATGAGATAGACGTCGAGCGCGAAATCGGACGCGCGCGAATTACGCTTTTGCGCCGGCCTTAGTCTTTCGCGTTTCACTGGCCTTCTTTGACGCCGCCCGGATTTCGTCGAGTTCCGTCGCCAGCCGCCTTCCGACCGCCGAGGCCGCGGCTTTGCCGGCAGCCTTGATCGTCTTCTTGTTATTGCCGACCGCTCCCTGGGCCCGGCTCGACCGTGTCTCGGTAATCGCAGCGAGCGCGGCCGTCGCTCCGACCGCGAGGAGGTCGATGACCAACGGACTCTGGAGCAGCTTGATCAGGGCATCGACCGGATCGTGCTGGCTCGACGAGGAGCGCGAGCTACTTTTCGAGCGGCCTCCGCCCGAACTGCCCGACTTCTTCGCTACCTTCTTCCCTGCACCGCTCGCGGCTTTCGCAGTCGCCTTCTTCGCCATGGAATGAATCTCCTTTGGTCGCCTCAACCCACACGCTGCATCAAAGTATCCTCGAACGGCTGCGCAAGCCGGCAGGCATCCTCGCGTGGACTGTCGAGCCATCTCGCCGCATCGCTCGGCCGAAGCATCACCGGCATCGCCTTGGGATGCACCTCGCCGACGGTCCTGTTCGCCGCGCAAGTCAGGAAGGCCATGAACGGCCCCCCTCGCCCGGCCGCCAGAGCCCGCGAAGGCGAACAACGGCGATTCATGCTCTGGCGTCAGGCCGAACCAGACCTTCTGCTTGCGGCCGACTTCCCCGGTCCATTCGCAGAAGGTGGTGACGGGCACGATGCACCGCCGCGACGGCTGTTGCAGTGCATTGCGCCAGAACGGGCTCGCAAGATTGCGAACGTTGGTGACCGCTCGCGATCCGGCCGCCGGTGGCCCCGGAAATCCCCACTTCATCCGCTCGAGCTTCAGTCCGCCGTCATCCTTGCGGCGAAGGACCGGCGCCATGTAGCCGGGAAAAATCTCGTCGAACGGCGGCAGGTTGGTAGTGTCGCCCTCGAACGGGCCGAACATGCGCCGCATTTCGTCCACCGTGGCGGTCATCGTGTAAAGGTTACACATAATGTTTCAGCACCGTGTCGGCCTCTCGCAACGGCTCGTCGTTAACAGCGGCCGCTAGATTGAACATAGTCTCGCGAGTTGCGCTGCATTCAGCAACGTCTCCCCACAACGGGGAATCAGAACAAAACGGAGGGTGTTCTCATGCGTAAGATATTTCTCGCCGCGGCAGCGGCCTCGATGGCCGTTCCTATCATCCCGGCACCGGCTGTCGCGCACAGCGGCAGCTACTACAAAGGCAAGGTCTGGCGGGATTCGGAGGGCCGCTACCGCTGCAAGCGTTCGAACGGCACGACCGGCCTGATCGTCGGTGCCGCGGGCGGTGCGCTCGTCGGACGCGCAATCGACACGCACGGCGAGCGTGCGACGGGTACGATCCTTGGCGCCGCGGCCGGCGCTCTTCTAGGCCGCAGCATCGACCGCAGCCGGGTTCGCTGCCGCTAATCGGGTTCCCAGGCCGGCGCCCGTTCCGCAAGGAGCATCCCCCGGGTGCCGGCCACCCACTGTATTGACACAGTAATACACTAGCTGTATTTCCTCCGCTACAGGGAGGACTAGAATGTACAGCCAGAATGAGATCGACGACGCGATCGCCGCCGGTGCAATCAGCGCCGATGCCGCGAATGCGCTTCGTGCCCACGTTGAAAGCCAGCGTGCGCTGCCGACGCAGGACGAAGAGCAATTCCGCCTGATTACCGGATTCAACGACATTTTCGTATCGATTGCCGCCGCCATTCTTCTGTTCGCGGTCGGCTTCATCGGCCAGTGGGTCGGACAGCGGACTGGATCGGCCATCGAGGGCGACGGTCCCTCGTACCTCGGCCCGCTACTCGTCGCCGGCACGAGCTGGATGCTCGCGCTCTTCTTCACGGCGAAGCGCCGCATGGCCCTTCCATCGATCCTGCTGCTGCTGACGTTCGTGGGCGGAGTGTTCGCGACGGCCGCGTTCGCGCTCGTCGTCGGCGTCGGACCGGATGCCGTCGACAATAATCCGCAGCTGGCGGGCATCCTCGGTTCCGTGTCCGCGGCGATCGCGGCCGGCGCGGCATGGCTGCACTGGAAGAAGTTCCGTGTTCCGATCACCGTCGCGGCGGGAGCGGCAGCAGTTGCGGCCATCGTCGTCGGCCTGGTCGTTGCCGCGCTCGGCGAGGGCGTGGAGCAGGCGCGCAACCTGATCCTCGGCCTCATCCTCCTGCTTGGAGTCGGCACCTTCCTGTTCGCCATGTGGTGGGATAGCTCTGACCGTGCCCGCCTGACGCGTCGCGCGGACGTCGCCTTCTGGCTTCACCTGTTGGCGGCACCCATGATCGTGCACCCGGTGTTCACGCTGCTGGGTCTCAACGACGGCACGGCCACCATCGGCGAAGGGCTGGTTGTCATACTGCTCTACGTGGTGATCGGCGTTACGGCGCTGGCCATCGACCGCCGGGCGCTGCTCGTCTCGGCGCTCGCCTACGTGCTCTACGCGCTCAACCAGCTGTTCGAGCAGTTTGGAGCCGTCGAGCTCAACGTGGCGCTGACCGCGCTGATCATCGGCTCGGCTCTGCTGATGCTGTCGGCATTCTGGCACCAGGCCCGCGGAATGGTCGTCCGTCCGCTGCCGAGGGAGCTCCGCGATCGGCTACCTCTGGTGGATAGGGCTGCGCCTACTCCTCAACCAGCCGCATGAGCCGACGCTCGATCGGGGCCAGGATGCCGTGAAGCTCCTGGCCTCGCTTGAGCACCAGCCCGTGCTCGCTGACGAGTGCGAACGCCCCTTGCTTCAGCCGGAGCGAGGGGCGTTTCTCTATCCGGATCTCCGGCCGCTCGGACGTGCGCCGGTATGCGGCGAAGATTGCCACGTCGACGCCCATGTGGATCGCGTAATCGCGCCAATACCCTGCTGCGACCATCCTGCCGTAAAGGTCGAGGATGCGCTTGATCTCGAAGCGGTCGAACGTGGCAATTGGGCGCCGGTCCCGAGGGTGCGGGAACGGCGCGATGACGCTCAAGCGCTTTTCACCTTGGGAGCGGGCTGCCTCGCAGCCTTGAGCGCGGCGACCTCCTTGCGGAGCTCCGCGATCTCTTCCTCGAGCTCGTTAAGACGCGCGCGGCCCGGATCGCAATCCTCGCCGCACGGCGTGCCGTAGGCCACGAAGCCCGGGCTGTAGTGAACCGTGTCGACGGGCACCGGCCTGGCGGGAATTCCGACGACCGTCGCCCCGGCCGATACGTCCTTGGTGACCACGGAATTGGCACCGATTTTGGCGCCCGGTCCAACTTCGATGGGTCCAAGCACCTGCGCGCCCGATCCGATCACGACGCCGTCGCGGATCGTCGGATGGCGCTTGCCGCCCAGGCCCGTCGAAGGATTGGTCCCGCCAAGCGTCACGCTTTGATAGATCGTGACGTCGTCGCCGATCTCGGCAGTCTCTCCGATGACCGTGAAGCCGTGATCGATGAAGAAGTTGCGGCCGATTTTCGCGCCGGGGTGAATGTCGATCGCTGTCAGGAAGCGGGCGATGTGGTTCACGAGCCGCGCCGGAAAATAGAGTTGCCCCTCCCACAGCCAATGGCCGATCCGATGAAATCCGAGCGCGATGACGCCGGGATACAGCAGGACTTCCCATTTCGAACGCGCGGCGGGATCCCGCGCCTTCACCGATTCAAGGTAGGCCGTGAAGCCTGAACCCGATTGTTCCGTCTCTTCCACCACGGCCCCAATTTAAGTGCGACGCGCTCCGAATAAAAGCCGGAACGAGTTGCTGTTCCGCCACAGCAACTTGCGGCTTGGTCGGGTGTTGGGGCAAACGCCGGTTAAACTGCGCGGAGGCATCGATTCTCGAACAGATTCTTGCCGACCCGTCAGCGCTCCTTATCTTCGCACTGATCGGTTTCGCGGCACAGCTGATCGATGGTGCACTGGGAATGGCGTTCGGCCAGATCTCGAGCACCATCCTGATCAGCATCGGCGTGCCGCCGGCGGTCGCCTCCGCCGGCGTCCATACAGCCGAGACGTTCACCACTGCGGTCTCCGGCATCAGCCATGTCGCGCACAAGAACGTCGACTGGCGGCTGTTCTTCAGGGTCGTCATCCCAGGCGTGATCGGTGGGGTGCTGGGTGCCTATGTCCTGACGCAGATCAGTGCCGCAACGGCGAAACCGGTCGTTCTGACCTACCTCACCGCGCTCGGCATCTACCTCTTCTATCGGGGAGTGATGCACCGCCACACAGAACGCCGGCCCAGGGTGGTCTCGCCTCTTGGTCTTGCCGGCGGCTTCCTCGATGCGGCCGGCGGCGGCGGCTGGGGAGCGATCGTGACCTCTCACCTGCTCGTGCAGGGCGGCAATCCCAGGAAGACCATCGGAACCGTGAACACGGCGGAGTTCTTCCTCACAGTCACAATCTCCGCGACCTTCCTCGCGACATTGACCCTGACTGGCTCTCAGGAAGAGCAGGAGCTGGTTCTGAGGGCGATGATCGGGCTGGTGCTCGGCGGCGTCCTAGCGGCGCCCTTTGGAGCGATGATCGCCAAGCGCGTGAACCCGGATCGCCTCCTTGCGATGGTCGGGGGCCTGCTGACCCTGACGAGCGGCTACGCGCTCTTCCGAGTCCTCACCATGTGACCGCGATCACCGGAGGATTTCGACCGCATCCTCGAATTTGAGCGAGCAAACCAACCTGTCTGCTTGATCGAAGACGTCGATCCTCTGGGCGAGATTGATCGCGCCCTGAATCGCTTCGTGGCTGATGATATCCCTCGCCTGGAGAAGGGCGGAAGTCCGCGCCGCCTCGACATCGTCAAGTTCAACGCCTTCAGCGTCAATCAACGTGTCTACTCCGTCCTTCAGGTGGAAATAATACAAAGGCATCCTGTTGCCTCGCTGGCTACGCCACAGGCGCGCTAGGGCCGAAAAGTTCACAACATAAGTTGGTTATGACATGCATAACCTTGTATGCATCGAAGGTGTCGTTCCGTGATAAAGAGACGTCAAGTTTCCATTCGCAGGGATCTGTCGCTCCAGACTGACATTGATGCCTCAAAACGGAATCTCACGCTTTATCGGGAGGCTGCAGCTCCACGGCAGGCTCAGCCCCCAAAGCATCGAAGCCATTCGTGCGCTTCCCTGGCGGCTGATTAAACGCACCAAGCTGTCCTATGTTCTCCGCGAAGGGGACATACCCCAGGAAGTCTCGATACTCGTCGCCGGCTTCGCCCAACGGCAAAAGCACACGAGCGATGGAACGCGGCAGATCGTGTCATTCAGTTTTCCCGGCGATCCGCTCGATTTCGACTGCCTGTTTCTAAACGAGGCCGACTTCAGCGTTCAAATGTCGACGAACGGAACCATCGCCTGCGTTCGTACGGAGGCCGTCAACGCCTTGCTGGACAAGCAGCCGGAGGTGGGCCGGGTCATCACCACGGCACTGCTGGCTGATGCGGCAGTATCTCGCGAGTGGGTGGTCAATACGGGACGCCGGGATGCCCGCCAGAGGTTGGCCCATCTACTGTGCGAGGTTCTCGTTCGAGCAAAGGCTCAGCAGATCGAGACAGATGTCTTCGAGCTCCCATTCACGCAGGAGCAGTTGGCGGACGCAACCGGCCTGACCCCGGTGCACGTCAATCGCGTGCTGCGACAATTGACTGGCGAAGGGGCCATCAGCCGCAATGGCCGATTCATCACCGTCCCCAGTTGGGATGTGCTCGAGGAAATTGCCGGTTTCGACGATCGGTTCTTGCACCTGCATGACGCCCGGTGAGACCGACAGCCTAGTCTAAAGCGTCGCGTGGACCGTCGCGATCGCCTTCAACACCGCACCGATGCGGACCGCCGACTGAATCGTCTCGGGTTTCACTCCGTGCTGGAGAAGCACCCGTTCGTGGCTTTCCATGCACATGCCGCAACCGTTCATCGCCGACACCGCAATGCTGAACAGCTCGAAGTCTTCCTTCGCGATCCCGTGCGACCCGATCAGGTTCATCCGGAGCTTGGCCGGCATCGTCCCATATTCCGGGTTCGCGACCAGGTGGACGAACCGGTAGTAGACGTTGTTCATCGCCATCAGCGCTGCGGCTCCCCGCGCAGCATTGGCGATCTGTTCCGACAGCTTCCCATCGGCCTCGGCCTCGGCGGCGTCGACCAGCGGCTTGTAGCCCGACCCATGGGCGCAGGTGAGCAACAGGCCCAGCTTGCGCTCCTCGCCGAGCAGTTGGTCGTTGAGGATCGACGACAGGTTCAGCCGAAGGTCCTTCGCGTAATCCGGGAGGGCGTCGGCGAAAGTCTTGAGAGGCATGAATTGAGCTCCTGAGGGTGCAGAAAGGGGCGCGGAAACGGCGAGTCCCCGCGCCCCGAGAGGTGTCACGTGCCGCGGTAAGGGGCTTAAGCCGCCGGGCGCAGCACCTCTTCACCCTGCGTCCAGTTGCACGGGCAGAGCTCATCCGTCTGGAGCGCGTCGAGGATTCGAAGCGTCTCCTGCGGGTTGCGGCCGACGTTCAGGCCGTTGACCGTCACGTGCTGGATGATGTTGTCGGGATCAACGATGAAGGTCGCGCGGAAAGCGACGCCTTCGTCCTTGGCGATGATGCCCAGCGCCTCGGCCAGTTCCTTCTTGTTGTCGGCGATCCACGGGAAGTCAGCCTTCTCCAAACGCTCGTCCGACTTGCGCCACGCGAAGTGGACGAAGTCGGTGTCGGTCGACGCGCCGATCAGGTCGGCATCGCGGTCGGCGAAGTCGCCCTTCAGCTGCGCATAACCCTCGATCTCGGTCGGACAGACGAAGGTGAAGTCCTTCGGCCAATAGAAGATGATCTTCCAGCGGCCATTGGTCTGGCCGAGGTCGAGCGTCTCGCCGGCAGGTAGCGCCGCGGTGCCCTGCTGGACGGGAACCTTGAGGGCGGGAAGCTTGTCACCAACGGTCAGCATTCAAATCTCCTCGTTTCGCTGCATTGCAGCCAGTCTTATGTTGCAACGCAGCATCTAGGGCGCTGGTTTCAATCGTTCAAGTCGATTATATCGATGGAACTGATTGGAATTATCGATGATTGTCCATCTGCCCACGATCAAACAGCTCCAATACCTTGTGGCGCTTCGCCAGCATGGTCACTTCGGCAAGGCGGCCGAGGCCTGCTTCGTCACCCAGTCGACCCTGTCGGCCGGCCTCCGCGAGCTTGAGAATTTGCTCGGCGTAGTCCTCGTCGAGCGCACCCGCCGCGTCGTTCGCTTCACGCCGCTCGGCCTGAAGATTGCCGAGAAAGCGCTCCGCGTTCTGCGCGAGAGCGAAGAGCTGACGGACATGGCGCGCGCAGAAGGCAAGCCGCTCCACGGCGAACTCCGCATGGGTGTCATCCCCACCATCGCGCCCTTCCTGCTTCCTGCGATGCTTCCCCGCCTGCGCGAGCAATGGCCGAACCTGAAGCTCTTCCTTCGCGAAGAGACGAGCCAGGCGGCATGCGACGCCCTCAATCGCGGGCAACTCGACTGCGTACTTCTCGCGATGCCCTACAGCTGCGGCGATGTCGAAAAGGCCGCCTTGTTCGACGACCGCCTGTTCGTCGCCTACCCGCGAGGGGAAGCGCCAGCGGATTCGATCATCGAGCCCGGAGCGATCGACGAGAACCGCCTGCTCATGCTGGAGGACGGCCATTGCCTGAAGGACCACGCCCTCGCCGCCTGCAACCGGCCGGAGATGCGGGCCGAAGCGACGATGATGGGAACTTCGCTGCACACGCTCGTTCAGATGGTCGATAACGGGCTTGGCGTGACCTTCGTGCCGGGAATGGCGATCGAAGCCGGCATTCTAGAAGGCACTCGCGTCGACGCCCGGCCGCTAAAATCCGACCATGGCTTCCGCAGCATCGCCCTCGTCTGGCGCCGATCAAGCCCGCGCGAGGAAGAGTTTCAACTGCTGGCGGAGACTCTGCGCCAGATCACCCGGGACATCATTCCAGGCCTAGCAGCCAACGATCGAGCGCGACCGCGCGTACCCGAGCCTGCGGAAGCGTCCGGTTGAGATAGGCGCGGTTCTTCATGATCCAGCGCAGGCATTCCAGCTGGCTGTCGAACGCCGGGAACTGGTCGCGATTTGCCTTGAAGGTCTGACGGTCGACGAGATAGCGAGCGCCGGTCCGGCAGCCCGGAGCTCCAGCCCAATCGCGATGCGGAGCGACGACTGCTGGCACCCAATATTCGCGGCCCGGGTCAAGCCGATGGATCTCCGAACGGTGCATTGGGCTCTCCCTCCCAACAACGCCGATGATGGACTGCGGCGGGCCCGCTGTGAACCCGCCGCATGTCCCGCTTACTTCGCCGGAACAGGCTCCGCGATGCCGATCGGCTCCTTGAGCTTCGCCTTCTGCGGAAGATCGAAACGGTCGGCGTTCATCACCTTGGTCCAGGCCTTGACGAAGTCGCGAGCGAACTTCGCCTCGCAGCCCTTCTGCGCGTAAACCTCAGCCACGCTTCGCAGCTCGGCGTTGGATCCGAACACGAGGTCTGCACGTGTTGCGCGCCAGGTCTCGCCGCCGCTCTTGCGGTCGGTGGCTACATATTCCTCGTCGCCCGACCCATCGACCGTCTTCCAGACGTTCGTCATATCCAGCAGGTTGACGAAATAGTCGTTGGTGAGAGCGCCGGTGCGCTTGGTGAAGTGACCATGCCGGCTGCCGCCATAATTGGCGCCGAGCACCCGCAGGCCGCCCACGAGGACCGCCATCTCCGGCACCGACAGGCCAAGCAGAGCGGCGCGGTCGAGCATCATCTCTTCCGTCTTCACGCGAAGCTTCTTCGGCAGATAGTTGCGGAAGCCGTCCGCTTGCGGTTCGAGCACCGCGAAGCTTTCGACATCGGTCTGCTCCTGCGTCGCATCGCCGCGGCCGCCTAGGAACGGTACCTCGACGGTCTGCCCGGCTTCCTTCAGCGCCTTTTCGACGCCGACCACTCCACCGAGGACGATAGCGTCAGCCATCGAAAGATTGCCGCGCAGGCCATCGAGCGTCTGCAGCACCTTGGCCAGCTCGGCAGGCTCGTTGACCTCCCAGTCCCTTTGCGGGACCAAACGAATACGGGCGCCATTGGCGCCGCCACGGTGATCGGACTTCCGGTAGGTCGACGCCGAGGCCCATGCCGTCTTCACCAATTGCTGAACCGTCAGCCCACTGCCGGCGATCCTGGCCTTTACGTCTGCGATTTCAGCATCCGAGGGATCGCGCCCTGCCGGAATTGGATCCTGCCAGATGAGGTCCTCGTCCGGGACTTCGGGACCGAGATAGCGCGCCTTCGGACCCATGTCGCGGTGCGTCAGCTTGAACCAGGCACGTGCGAAGGCGTCCTTGAACGCCTCATGGTCGCTGCGGAACTTCTCCGAAATCTTGCGGAATTCGGGATCCATCTTGAGCGCCATGTCGGCGGTTGTCATCATCGTCGGACCTTCTTGGAGGGGTCCCAGGCCGCCGGGGCCATGTCCTCTTCTTTCTGGTTTACCGGCTGCCACTGCTGCGCGCCTGCAGGCGAGTGAACGAGCTCGTAGTCATAATCGAGCAGCAGGCGGAAGTAGTTTTCCGACCATCGCGTCGGGGTGTTGACCCACGAACCCTCTAGGCCGCTGGTCACGGTGTGCTCGCCGATACCGCCATGCTCCTGATTGCTAACCCACCCGAAGCCTTGCGCAGCGAGATCGCCACCCGCCGGCGCCTTACCGAGCGTCGACGGATCGCCGTTGCCATGCGCCTTGCCGAAGGTGTGCCCGCCGGCCGTGAGCGCGACCGTCTCCTCATGGTTCATCGCCATGCGCTCGAACGTCGCCTTGATGTCGCGCGCGGATAGCAGGGGATCGGGGTTACCCCCGGGCCCTCGGGGTTCACGTAGATCAAACCCATCTGGATGGCGGCCAGCGGACCGTCGAGATCGGCAAGCCCGCGGTCGGGATCGATGCGGGTAGGAACGCCTTCGTTAACCCACTTGTCCTCATCGCCCCAGTAGATGTCCTTTTCCGGCTCGAAGACGTCGGCACGCCCGCCGCCGAACCCGAACACCGGTCCGCCCATGGACTCGATCGCGACATTGCCGGCCAGAATGAACAGGTCAGCCCAGCTGATATTGTTTCCGTACTTCTGCTTGATCGGCCAAAGCAGTCGCCGCGCCTTGTCGAGGTTGCCGTTGTCCGGCCAGCTGTCGAGCGGGGCGAAACGCTGCTGCCCGCTGTTGGCGCCACCGCGTCCATCGCCGGTGCGATAGGTGCCCGCCGCGTGCCAGGCCATCCGGATGAAGAACGGGCCGTAATGCCCATAGTCGGCCGGCCACCAGGGTTGGCTGTCGGTCATCAGCGCCGTCAGGTCCGACTTTAGAGCCTCATAGTCGAGCTTCCCGAACGCGTCGGCATAGCTGAAGTCGTCGCCCAACGGATTCGCGGCACCATTCGGGCCAGAATGTCGACGGCCAGAGCGTCCGGCCACCAGTCTCGATTTTGCCGCCCAAGAAGCGCGCGCACGCCACCGTCACCATGACCCATCGGGCAACCGCCCATTTCTCCCGTCTTTGCGTCCATGATTCTTGCCTCTCTCCCTGGCGGAAAACGGGAGCACGCTAGGCTTCGGCGCTTAGCGACGGAAACGATGAATCTTTGTCAGTAAGTACGGGAAAATCGATTAGTCGGCGAAGCTCAGTCCATGTGCTTCAGGCCGACCCGCAGATAATCCCAGCCGGTGATCAGGGTCAGTGCGGCCGCTGCCCACAGGCTGATGATCCCCGTCGTATGCACCCAGACCTGCGCCGGCAACGCCCCGCCCAGTATCAATGCGCCGAGAGCCACGAGTTGAAACGTCGTCTTCCACTTCGCCAGCCGGCTGACCTTCAGCTCGACCTTAAGTTCGGCCAGGAACTCGCGCAGGCCTGACACGATGATCTCACGCAGGAGGATGATCAGCGCGGCGATGATGTGCAGCCCCGCGATTTCCGGGATCGGGTTCGCCTTGCGGCTGGAAATCAGCATGATCAGCACCGCGCCGACCATGATCTTGTCCGCGATCGGATCGAGGAACTGGCCCAGTTTCGAGATCCGCCCCTGAGCCCGCGCAACATAGCCGTCGAAATAATCGGTGATCCCGACAAGGCAGTAAAGAACGAAGGTAATTGCGTAATCGACCGGCGTGGGCTGCCAAAGCAAGAATACCAGGATCGGAACCGCCAGGATTCGCGAGAGCGTCAGGAGGTTCGGAATACTCAGCATGCGCCAACCGCTCTACGCAAACCGCCGCGGAAGCAAAAGATGGAAGCGTGCGGTCGAGCCTGCCCGTCCGGAGGTGTGACGGACAGGCTCTTGCCGCAGCAACTCGCGGCGTTCGAAGTCAGTCCTGCGGAACCATCAAAGCGGCATCGTTGGCGGCGCGAGCCGGCGGAGCGTCCCAGCGCTGGATGATGTCGCCGTAGGCGTCATTCACTCCGGCTTCCCAGGGCTCCCCGAGGAGCCGCCAGCCTACGCGCGGAAGATAACCGTACTTCGCCGCGAGCTGGCCGGCGAACAAAGTCATGCGCTCGGTGAAACGAGCCTGCGCCAATCCGCCGCCGTCGAGGAAGCGCCAGGGGCTCGCGCGGAACAGGTCGAGCACGACCGCCTTTGCCTCGTCGTCGTCGCCGGTCATCACGATGTCCATCGGCCCGCCGTCGAAATCGGGATTCTCGAAGGCTTCCCAGAACGGCCATTTGAAGGTGCTGACGATCCGGGCGCCGGGCCAAAGTTTCTGCAACTCTTCGGCGGCACTAGTGTCCCACGGAAGCAGGAAATCGTCGTAGTGGTCGTTATACGGATTGAGGATGTCGACGACGATCTTGCCGTCCACCGCGTCAGCAAAGGGCTTGAGGTCGTCGAATGCTCCGTCGCGGATGAAGATCGACGGCAGCACGATGTCCTGCCCGGCAGCATCTTCGTAGCTTCCGCCCGTCACGTTGGATCCGAGGCGGGCTGCGATGGCTTTTGCGCGCCCGACGTCCCGCGAGCCGAAGACGACGCTGTGGCCGCCCTTCTGCGCTAGGTGGGCCAGCCGAACGGCCATCCTGCCCGTGCCGATGATACCCAAGCGAAGCATGCGAAGTTCCTTTCAATGTGGAGCGCGACACGCGCTGCCGTCATTCAAAGGTGGCCCAGTCGCGGTTCGGCGACAAACGATCATCCCTGCGGCAGAGTTTAGTTTAGCTAAAGATATGCGTAGGCCCTTGTCTCGTTAGAGAAACTAAATTGTCGCAGGACAAATCTGGTTGGTCGCCTCCTCCCGCAGCGTCTAGGCGTGAGCCGCTCGATCAGTGGAGACTTCGCGATGCAAGGCTCTGAAATTGCCGTTTCGTGGCCGGCCAAGGCGAGCCTGCCACCTCCTCCCGATCCAGTCGGCGCCTACAGCGCCGTGGTCATTCGCGGCGGCCTCGGCTTCGTCTCCGGCCAATTCCCCTGACGGCTGGCGTAATGCTCGGCACCGCCACCCAACCGAACGTCGAGGCGCTGAAAGCGGCCGCGCGCCTCGCGGCCTTCAATGTCGTGGCCCAGATCGAACGGGCGCTCGGATCGTGGGAGCGCTTCGACGGCCTGTGCCGCGTCGACGGCATCATCGCGGTTCCAACGGGATTCACATCGCACGCGAAGGTGCTCGATGCCGCATCGGACCTATTCGTCGAGCTGTTCGGACCCATGTACGGCGCACATGCACGCTCGGCGATTTCCTCGCCCGGGCTGCCTGGCGATGCCTCCATCGAGCTCGTTGTCACGTTCGCCGTAAGGCCGGCTCAATCGAGCCCAGCCTCGCGCTGAAATTTGGCCGCTTCCTCGAGCAGCCAATTCCTGAAGGTCCGGACCGCGCTCGACAGGGAGCCGTCGTCCGGCGTCACGAGATAATAGGAATAGCCGCTCGCGATCGTCGGACCCGCGGCAGCGATTAGCCGTCCTTCCTTCAGCTCGGACTCTACCAGCGTGCTCCTGCCAAGGATCACCCCGTGACCGTCCACTGCTGCCTGGATCGCCGCGAGCGAGGAGGAAAAGCGCAACGCTCCATCCTGCGGTACCAGCAGCTCCTGCATTTCGAACCAGGTGCTCCAGTCGGGATAGTCGAGTCCCGTCGAATCCATCGTGAGATCGTGGATCAGGCGCGCTTTCGTCAGGTCCTCGACCGAACCGATGGGACATGCGGCAAGGTAGGACGGCGAGCAGACGGGAGTGAGCTTCTCGTCGAACAGCCGCTCAGCCGTAAGGCCGCGCCATGAGCCTCCACCGTAGCGAATACCGACGTCCGGCTCCTCCCGCCGCAAGTCGACCAGCCTGCCATCGGACTCGACACTGACCTGGATGCCCGGATGGTCGATCGCGAACTCGCCAAGGCGTGGGGCCAGCCACTTCACGGCAAATGTCGGCGGGCAGGTTACCCGCACCACTCCGCCGCCCCTGTTGGCCTGAAGCACGGCGGTTGCGCGTGCGAGCAGATCGAAGCCGGCCGTCAACGTCGGAGCGATCTTCGACGCATCCTCGGTCAGTGCGATCCGGCGCCCCTCGCGCCGGAACAGCCGAATGCCGTAATAATCCTCGAGCAGCTTGATCTGCTGGCTGATCGCGCCCGGCGTTACGTTAAGCTCCTCGGAAGCCTTGGCGAAGCTCATGTTCCGGACGACCGCCTCGAAAGCCCGCAAGGCATTGAGATGGGCAAGCTTCTTCTGCCCTTTCGGCCGATTATCCTGAACCGGGCGCGGGCGCTCTACCATTCTTCCAATTACAGCCCCTCGTAGCGGGACGCACCCGCCCGATCACGACGCATCGTTCAAGTTCGCCGGGCCGAAGCCGTGTGGGATAAGCGAGCCGATCGTGTGACGGTCGACCTTTGACCCTTCGCCGTTCGCGCTCAGCACTTCGATGTCGCAGCCTGACAGGCATGAGGCTTCGAATATCGCCTGCCGGCACCCACCGCATGGCGTGCAGGTTAGATCACCGGTGAGCGCGTCGCCGTCGATCCCGCCTCCCGCCACCACGAGGCGCGCGACCTTGGCGAGCCCGAATTTGTGCTGCGCTGCGGTCAGGGCGCTCTGCTCCGCGCAGATGCCGAGGCGGTAGCACGCGTTTTCCATGTTCGCGCCGGTGACGACCTCGCCATCGACGGACTCGATCGCACAACCAACGTGGAATCGCGAATAGGGCGCATACGCCTTGAGCGCGGCGGAACGCGCCAGTGCTACCAGTTCATCTTCAGTCATGCTCTTGTCCTTAAGGCCGTGCACGGGGCATGCGCTAGTCTTCCGAATCTGCGAGTCCGACTACGATGAAAGCACGGTTGTTCGTTACCGCCGCGGCCGCCGCAATTGCGCTCATTCCCTCCCCGCCTTGGCGTGGGGGAAAACCGGCCACCGCGTCGTCGCGGCGATCGCCGACGCGCAGCTGAGCGGGCTGGCTCGGGCGCATATCAAAGAGATCCTCGGATCCGCCGAAAGCCTGGACGAGGCGGCGAACTGGCCGGACGAGATGCGGTCGGCGCCAACTCAATTCTGGCAGAAGACGGCGACGCCCTGGCATTACGTGACGTTGAACGGCGTGCTCTACGACCATGCGCCTTCGGAGGGCGACGCGCTCGAGGCGCTGCAACGCTACACGGCGACGCTGCGCGACCCGAAGGCGAGCCTTGCCGACAAGCAGCTTGCCTTGCGGTTCGTGGTCCACCTCGTCGGCGACCTTCACCAGCCGCTTCACGTCGGCAAATGCTGCGACAAGGGCGGCAATGAGGTGAAGGTGAAGTGGTTCGGCCGCGATCTCAACCTCCACTCCGTGTGGGACTCGGCGCTGGTCGACGAGGAGCAGCTTTCGTTCACCGAGATGAGCGCGAAGCTCCAGCGGCACACGAGCAGTGACGAGATCATCGCCTGGTGGGACATCAATCCTCGCGATTGGATCAGCGAGAGCGCACAGATTCGCGAGACACTCTATCCGGCAACGCCGCCCAAGAGCGCCAAGGTCAAAAAGGGTGAGCCGGCGGTTCCCGAACTCTCCTATGCCTACGTCTACAAGTTCACGCCGGTCATGGAGCAAAGGCTCAAGCAGGCCGGAGTGCGCCTCGCCGCATACCTCAACGCTGTCTTCGCAGAGCCGCAGCCGCTTCCCGCCGAGCACGCGCTCTGATGCTTCGCAAATCCGTCATCGCGGCGCTCCTGGCGCTGGCCGGTTGCACGACCAGGCCGGTCGTCCCGGCTGCTCCTGCACCGCCGGTAGAAGTTCAGATCCTGGCGTTCAACGACTTCCACGGAAATCTCGAACAGCCCTCGCCCGTCGATGTGACTGAGGCCGATGGAGGCAAGCGCAGGTTCCAGACCGGCGGTGTCGCAAACCTAGCAGGCGCCCTGACGCAATTGCGCGCGGGACATGAGAACACGGTCACGGTTTCGGCAGGCGACACGATCGGCGCGTCGCCACTGATCTCGGCCAATTATCTCGACGAGCCGACCATCGCAGCGATGAATTTGCTCGGCCTCGAGTTCAATTCGGTCGGCAATCACGAATTCGATCGCGGGTCGGACGAGCTCAAGCGGATGCAGTCCGGCGGCTGCGTCAAGTTCACGCGCCGCACCCCTGCGCGGTCGAGCAGTTCGGAGGAGCCCGCTTTCGCTACCTCGCCGCCAATGTCGTTCAGACAGATGGGACGACCGTCTTTCCCGCTACCGGCATCAAGAGGTTCGGGCCGATCACGGTCGGCTTCATCGGAATGACGCTCAAGGGCACCGCGAGCCTGGTGACACCGTCGGGCGTGAAGGGACTGAGCTTCGCCGACGAAGCCACGACCGCCAACGCGCTCGTGCCCAAGCTCAAGGCAGAAGGCGCCGACGCCATCGTCCTGCTGATCCACCAGGGCGGAAAGCTGCCGCAGTTCACCACCGGCAACGCGTGCGACGGGCTCTACGGCGACATCTTGCCGATCCTGCCGAAGCTCGATCCAGCCATCACGACCGTCGTGTCAGGCCACACGCACTGGGCCTATGTCTGCAACGGAACCGTCGAGACCGGCGCGGGTCGGTTGATGACCAGCGCGGGCAAATACGGTTACTTCGTCAGCGACCTGCGCCTTCGTTTCGATCCTTCGACGAAGCGTCTGCTCGAGCAGAGCGCGACCAATGTCGTCGTCGGCAACGGCGAGCGCGGAGTGGACGCTCCGGAACAGGCACTGGTCTCGCGCTACGCCGCGGCAGTCGCGCCGATCGCGAACCGCGTCGTCGGCCGTCTGACCGAGAAAGCGACCACGGACACGGACGACGGCGAAAGCGCCGCAGCCGACCTGATCGCGGACTCGATGCTGGCCGCAACGCGTGCGGCGGAGAATGGCGGCGCCCAGATCGCGCTCGTCAACGCCACAGGCGTTCGCGTCGCGCTTCCTTCGGGCGACGTTCTTTACAAGGACGCTTTCGCGATGATGCCGTTCGGGAACAACCTGTTGGTGATGACGCTGACCGGGAAGCAGCTGAAGGCCGCGATCGAGCAGCAATATGCAATCCCGATCAAGCCGGGCAGGAGCAGACCGGCGGCACTCGCCCCTTCGGACGGGTTCACCTACGCCGTCGACATGACGAAGCCTGAAGGCAGCCGAGTTTCCGACGTGCGGCTGAACGGCAAGCCGGTGTCGGCGGAAGGCCGCTACCGCGTCGCACTCAACAATTATCTCGCGTCGGGCGGTGACGGCCTCAGCGCCTTCACGCAAGGCACGGACATCACCGACAAGGGTATCATCGATCTTGACGCGCTGGTTGCCTGGATCGCGCCCGGCCGGATACCCCGAAGCCGGGCCGGGTCCGCTTCGCCCGCTAGCGCAACGGCGGCTCGTCGAAGCTCCGCAACTTGCGCGAGTGCAGGCCCTCGCCTTCGCTGCGAAGCAGGGCGAGCGTCTCGATGCCGATCCGGAGATGCTGGCCGATTGCGCGCTCGTAGAAGTCGTTGGCCTGCCCGGGCAGCTTGAGCTCACCGTGCATTGGCTTGTCCGACACGCAGAGCAAGGTTCCGTACGGGACGCGGAAGCGGAAACCCTGCGCGGCGACAGTCGCCGATTCCATGTCGATGGCAACCGCCCGGCTCTGGTTGAAGCGCTTGGCCGACTGGGTGAAGCGAAGCTCCCAGTTGCGGTCGTCAGTAGTCACCACCGTTCCGGTGCGCAGGCGCGTCTTCACGCTGTCCTCGTCGCCGCCGGTAACCAGCACCGCGGCTTCGAACAGGCCCTCTGAACTTCGGCAATGGCCGGCAGCGGAATTTCGACCGGCAGGACATCGTCAAGGACATGGTCGTCGCGAAGGTAGGCGTGGGCGAGCACGTAATCGCCGATGCGCTGGGTCGGGCGGAGGCCGCCGCAATGCCCGATCATCAGCCATACCTCGGGCCTGAGCACCGCGATGTGATCGCAGATCGTCTTCGCGTTCGACGGGCCAACGCCGATGTTCACCAAGGTGATTCCTACGTGCCCGTCGGCAATCAGGTGATAGGCCGGCATCTGGTGACGCCGCCACGTGCCTGCTGCGATTTGCGCCTCGGCGTCCGTCAAATGCTCGCGGTCGTAATAGCCGCCTGGAACGGACAGCGCCGTGTACGGGCTGTCTGCCCGGCGCAGCTCGTCGATGGCGAAGCGTACGAACTCGTCGACGTAGCGGACGTAGTTCGTGAACAGGATGAAGTGCTGGAAATGGTCGGTGTCGGTGCCCGTGTAATGCTTCAGCCGCGCAAGGCTGAAGTCGGTGCGCGGGCCGTCGAACAGGGCCAGCGGCCGCGCGTCGCGAACCGAATAGTCCCAAACGCCGTCGGCAATCTCGTCACCGATGTGCGACAGCTCGTTGGACGGGAACCAGCGCGACAGATCGGCGGCCGTCACCTCGTCGAGATTGATGCCGCTTCCGTCGAGAACATAAGCATAGGGGATTTCGCTGCGGCTTTTGCCGACCGAGACCTCGACCCCATAATCCTTGACCAGATGCTCTAGCTGCGTCCGCAGATAATCGCGGAACAGCGCCGGTCGCGCGACGCTGCAGGCGTAGGTGCCGGGCGAGGTCAGGCGGGCGAAGGCGCGGGTCAGTCGCCCGGATGTGCGATCCCCGCTGTAGGAGACACGAAGCTCAGGGTAGGCGAAGCAGCCTTCCTCCCTCAGTTTTGGGTCCGGATGCTTCCCCGCCTCGCAATAATCGGCAAGCGCCTCGCGAAGGTTGGCGACCGACTGGTCATAGATGGAACAGAGCTCGTCGAGGATTGCCGTGATGTCGTTGGACTTCATGAGCCCGCACGCTTGGACTCAACGCACACCGCAGACAAGGTCTTTATTGGTTTCAGTGCTGCATCTGCAGGTTCGTCATCTCCGGGCCGGGCATCATGTTCGCGTTCATGTGGGACATGATCCAGATGGTCCCGATCATCACCAGGAAGACGATCAGTACTCCAAACGCGAGCGCCAGGACGTTGTTCGTGTTGTCCGGTCCGCTGGTGATGTGAAGGAAGAAAACCAGGTGAACGCCCATCTGCGCGATTGCCAGGACGACCAGCCCGGCGGCCACTCCGGGGCCCCACAAAACGCCGGTCGACGCGACCCAGAACGATACGCCGGTCAGGATGAGCGCCAGAGCCAGGCCGATCACATAGGCGATCGTCTCGCTGAGGATGTTGCTGTGCGGTGCTCCCGGAGCGACGTCGAGCAGGTTGTTTTCGTTCTCGCTCATGGCAGCGTCCCGATCAGATAGACGATGGTGAAGATGGCCACCCAGATGATGTCGAGGGCGTGCCAGAAAATGCTGAGGCAGAGCAGCCGCCGGACGATGTGCTCCTTGAACCCCTTGGCCCAGATTTGAGCCATCATCGTTCCGATCCACAGCAGGCCGGCAGTGACGTGCGCGCCGTGGCAGCCGACAAGCGTGAAGAATGAAGAGAGGAAAGCGCTGCGCTGTGGCGGAGCGCCTTCAGCGACCATGTGGGCGAACTCGTAGAGCTCGATGGACAGGAAGACAGCCCCGAGCAGGCCGGTCACGAGCAACCAGCCCTGGGTCCATGTCATGCTCTTGCGCTTGGCGGCGATCATTGCGAGGCCGCAGGTGAAGCTCGACAGCAGCAGCGCCACGGTCTCGACCGCCACCAGGTTTCGGTCGAACAGCTGTTTGGTGGTCGGCCCCCGTCCGTCGCAGTTACAAGCGATGCATAGGTCGCGAACAAGGCCGAGAAGAGGACCATGTCCGACAGGACGAACAGCCAGAAGCCGTAAGGTACGACGATGCTCTTCGATTCCGGCCCTCGATGACCGAGGCCAGTATCTTCCGAGGCGCCGTGGGTAAGACCGACCGTTGGTGCTTCGCTCGCCGTCATGTGGATTGGCTCAACGTGTGGAGGTGCTCCATGCGGATGCGGCGGCGCTCGCGAGCGTTTGCCCTGACCTCCTCGACCGGGATGATGTGCTCATGCTCGTCTTGCCACGCGTACCAGACGAAGACCGCGAAAGAGCCGATGAGGCCGAGGATGGCCAACCACCAGATGTGCCAGATGATCGCAAAGCCGCAGACCGAGGCGAAGAAGGCGCAGATCACGCCGACCGGTGTGCCCAGCGGCATTTCGATCGGTTTGTAGTCCGGCTCCTTGATCAACGCGTCCTGCTTGATCGCCGTCTGCTTGCGCGTCCAATAGGCTTCTTCGCCGTGGACGTCGGGAAGAACCGCGAAATTATAGTGCGGCGGGGGCGATAGCGTCAGCCATTCGAGCGTGCGCCCGTCCCATGGATCGCCGGTAACATCCATCCGCTGGTCGCGCGTCTTGATCGAATAGAGCAGCTGGACGACCGTCAGCACGATCCCGACGCCGATGATCACCGCTCCGACCAGCGCCACGTTCAGCCATGGTGCCCAGGTAGGATCGGGGATGTGCTGCATGCGCCGCGTCGCACCCCAGAAGCCGAGCACGTAGAGCGGCATGAAGGCGAGATGGAAGCCGATGAACCAGCACCAGAAGATCGCTTTCCCGAGCCGTTCGTCGAGGGTGAAGCCGAACGCTTTCGGGAACCAGTAGGTGTAGCCCGCCATGATCGCGAACACGACGCCGCCGATGATTACCTGGTGGAAGTGCGCGACCAGGAACAAGCTGTTGTGCACGATGAAATCGACCGGCGGGATGGCCAGAAGGACGCCCGTAAGTCCTCCGATCACGAAGGTGAGCATGAAGCCGATCAAATAGTACATCGGCACGGTGAAGCGCACCCGGCCGCCGTACATCGTGAACAGCCAGTTATAGATCTTCACCCCAGTCGGGATGCCGATGATCATGCTGGCGATGCCGAAAACGGCGTTGATGTCCGCGCCCGCTCCCATGGTGAAGAAGTGGTGGAGCCAGACCATGAACGAGATAATGCAGATCGCGAGCGTTGCGAAGACCATCGAGCGGTAACCGAACAAAGGCTTGCCTGAGAAAGTCGCGGCGACTTCGGAATAGATGCCGAACGCCGGCAGGATGAGGATGTAGACCTCCGGATGCCCCCAAACCCAGATGAGGTTCATGTAGAGCATCGAGTTGCCGCCGCCGTCATTCGTGAAGAAGTGGAAGTCGAGGTAGCGGTCGAGCATCAGCAGGGCCAAGCTGACCGTCAGCACCGGAAAAGCGGCAAGGATCAACAGGTTGGACGCAAGCGACGTCCAGCAGAAGACGGGCATGCGTAGGTAGCTCATGCCCGGAGCCCGAATCTTGAGGATGGTCGTGACGAAATTGACGGCCGTTAAGACTGTCCCAACACCGGATATCTGCAACGCGACAAGATAGTAATCGACCCCGACTCCGGGCGAAAATGCCTTTTCGCTGAGCGGCGGAAAGCCCAGCCAGCCGGTTCGCGAGAACTCACCGATGAATAGGCTTAGGTTGACGAGGAGCGCGCCCGAAGCAGTCAGCCAGAAGCTGACATTGTTCATCGTCGGAAAGGCGACGTCGCGCACGCCGAGCTGCAGCGGAACAACGAAGTTCATGAAGCCGATAACGAACGGCATCGCCACGAAGAAGATCATGATCGTTCCGTGTGCGGAGAAGATCTGGTTGTAATGCTCCGGCGGCAAATATCCTTGCGAGGCGCCGATCGCGAGCGACTGCTGGAGGCGCATCATGATTGCGTCGGCGAACCCGCGAACCAGCATCAGCAGCGCAAGCACGATGTACATGATGCCGATGCGCTTGTGGTCGGTGGACGTGATGTACTCGTCCCGCAGATACGGCCACCAGCCGTTGCGCCAGACCCAGAAAGCGGTTCCGAGCACCGCCAGGATGACGACCACGGACGTCAGAAGGGGATCGGCTCATGGAAAGGGATCGCGTCCCAGCTGAGCTTACCTAGCATGCTGCCCGGCCCCTTGTTCGCTAGTCGGCGGATTGTGCGGCATTATCTGTGGCGGCGGAGCGCGATTGGCGACGATCGCATCGAACAGGCCCGGCGCGACCGCGCCATAGGTCATCGGTTTCACATAGCTGGTCGGCTTCGAAAGCTCGGCAAAAGCGCGTCCGTCGAGAGCCTGCCCGGTGCCGCGCGCGCCTTGGGCCCAAAGGGCAAACTGGTCCGGCGGGAGAACCTGCGCCTTGAAGCCCATTCCGGGGAAGCCGTCGCCGCTGAAATGCGCGGAGAGCCCGTCATAGGCCCCGGCCGGTCCGCCTGTAGGTTCAGGCGGGTCGTCATCCGCGGCATTGTGTAGATCATCGTTCCGAATTGCGGGACGAAGAAGACGTTCCAGACCGTTGCGGAGGTCAGCCGGTAGCTGACGGGTGTTCCCGCCGGGACGACCAATTGGTTGACGGTCGCGATGCCCTGGTCCGGGTAAATGAACAGCCACTTCCAATCGAGCGACACCACTTCAACCTTCAGCGGCGGGGTCGTCGACGCAAGCGGCTTGCTCGGTTCGAGCTCGTGGCTTCCGATCCAGGCGATGCCGCCAAGCAGCATGATAGTCATGGCGGGGATCGACCACACGACCAGCTCGATCGCGCCGGAATATTCCCAGTCGGGACGGTAGGTGGCCTTCGTATTCCCACGCCGGAACCACCAGGCGAAGGCGACCGTGGCAATCATCGTCGGGATGATGATCGCCAGCATGATCGCGGTCGAATTGATGAGGATCGTCTTCTCGGCCTGACCGACCGGACCGACCGGGTCGAGGATGCCCCGGTTACAGGCGGCGAGCAGCACGATGAGCGCGAAACACGCGACGAATCGCAGGGCGTATCCTGCCCTCGCGTCACCCTTCGCACCACCCGGCTGAGTTCACGAAGACCCCCTTCATCGGCCCCTACGAACCTGAACGGACGGCGTCCCCTTAGTCCCCAGAGTTACTGTCGGCAACTGATCTGCGTAAAGCGTTGCAGACGCTGATTGCTGAGCTAGGGTCGCAAGCACCCTATGACCCGCACAGCATTGATCATGGCCGCCTGCCTAGCGGCGCTCGCCTCCCCTGCACCGGCGCAAAACAGTCCACCCAACGGAACCATCACAAGCAACGACACGGCATCGGTAAGCGTCTCCGCGCTGACGGATTCGATTTTGCGAGTTCGGGTGGTGAAGACCGGTTCCGAGGCTCCCGAGGATGCGAGCTGGGCCGTTTCATCCGCGGTTCGCGGCAAAAGCGTGAAAGTCCGGCGCGTGCCCGGCGGCTTCCAAACCGGATCACTTTCTGTGCGGATCGATCCGGCGACCTTACGGCTCACCGTGGCCGACCTCGAGGGTCGTACCATCGTCGACGACGTGTCCGGATCCATGAGCTTCGAGGGCAGCCGCTTCACTTTGCGCAAGGCAATGCCGACCGGCGAGCAATATTACGGGCTCGGCGATAAGACCGGGCCGTTCAACCGCCGCGGCGCAAGCTACGTGAACTGGACTACGGATGCCTGGGGCTTCGATCGCGCCACCGACCCCATCTACAAATCAATTCCATTCTACATCGCGACCGGCGGTCCCGGCGGCGCCTACGGCCTGTTCCTGGACAATACGTGGCGAAGTGCGTTCGACTTCGGCCATCGCGACCAGAATGTGCTCGAGATTTCGGCTGATGGCGGCCCGATCGATTATTACGTCGTTGCGGGACCGACGGTCGCCGACGTTGTCCGCCGCTACACCGACCTGACCGGCAAGGCGCCGCTGCCGCCGCGCTGGGGTCTCGGTTACCAGCAGTCACGCTACAGCTACATGAACGCGACCGAAGTCCGCGAGATCGCGAACCGATTGCGCGCCGACCGAATTCCCACGGACGTCATCTGGCTCGACATCGACTTCCAGGACCGGAACCGGCCGTTCTCGACGAACACCAAGACTTTTCCGGACCTCAAGGAACTTGCCCGCGATGTCGGAAAGGATGGCTTCAAGCTGGTGGCAATCACCGATCTCCACATCGCGCACGCGCCGAACGAAGGATACGCGCCGTACGACAGCGGCATCGCCGGCGATCACTTCCTGAAGAACCCGGACGGCAGCCTGTACGTCGCGCCGGTCTGGCCAGGGCCATCGGTCTTCCCCGACTTCACTCGCAAGGCCAGCCGCGACTGGTGGGTGGGCTGTACAAGCCATTCGTCGATGATGGCATCGCCGGCTTCTGGAACGACATGAACGAACCGGCGATCTTCGAAACACCGACCAAGACCATGCCGTTGGAGACAGTCCACCGCATCGATGACGACGGCTTCGCCCCGCGCACCGCGAACCATTCCGAAGTGCATAACGTTTACGGCATGGAGAACGGCCGGGCGACCTACGAAGGGCTTTTGAAGCTCCGGCCCAACGTTCGCCCCTTTGTTATGACACGAGCAATGTTTGCTGGCGGGCAAAAGTTTGCAGTCACATGGACCGGCGACAACAACTCAACTTGGGATCATTTGAAGCTGGCCGTCCAGCAGATGCTGAACCTCGGCCTTTCAGGCGTTGCCTGGTCGGGTGCGGACATTCCAGGTTTCATTGGCGGGGCGAGCCCGGAGCTGGCGACACGCTGGTATGAGATTGCGGCATTCACTCCGATCTATCGCGGTCACGCGGCCAATGACGCGCCTAGGGCCGAGCCGTGGATCGACGGTCCGGAGCACCTCGCAATCCGCCGCCGCTACATCGGGGAGCGGTACCGGCTGATGCCGTACCTCTACGCGGTCGCGGAGCAGAATGCGCGTACGGGCGACCCTTTCATGCGCCCGACCTTCTACGACTATCCCGAGCTGGCGAAGGCGCCGTGCGACCAATCGATGGCCTTCACGCTCGGACGTGACCTTCTGGTCGCTCCGTCCCCGAAGCCGGAATCGACCTATGCCTACAATGTCTGCATGCCCGGACCGGGCTGGTTCGATTATTGGAGCGGCCTGCCTGTATTAGGCGAGCGCAAGCCGGACGCGCCGTTTGAGGTGGTGAGGGAAACACCCACGCTCGACCGCCTGCCGGTGTTTGTCCGTGGCGGCGCGATCGTCCCGCGCCAGCCTTTGACGCAGACCACATCGGTGATGCCCAACGGGCCGCTCGAATTGCACGTCTATCCGGGACAGGATTGCAGCGGCCAGCTTTATTGGGATGACGGCGTCAGCATCCGCGGCGATAGCCTTCGCCAGACGGTCCGCTGCACGCTCGGCAAGGACGGAATCATGCTCCACTTCGACAAGCGCGAAGGGAGCTTCAGGCCGTGGTGGAAGCAGATCGCGGTCACCGTCCACGGGTGGACCGGACCGGCTAAGGTGCGCGGCGTCGCCGGCGTCGAAACGGACGCTGAGCGGCGCACGGTCCGCTTCGTCATCCCCGACCAAAAGCGCGCATCCGACTTCGTGCTGTCGCGCTTTTGATGGACGCGAACCGCCCCTCCAAAGCGCGATTATTGCTTTTCGCGTTCGGGGACTTCGCGTTCAACCTTTTCTGGCAGAGCGTGATGCTCTTCCTGCTCTTCTACTACACCGACGCCTTGGACATCCCGATCGGCGTCGCGGCCACGACCTACCTGGTCGCATCGGTGTGGGACGGAATCGCAAACTTTGCAGCAGGCGTTCTCGTCGACCGCCGCCATAGCTCGCTGAGATTTGGCGCGATCCTCGTTGCCGGCGCCGTGCCGTTCGGCCTTTGCTTCGGCCTCATCTACATGCCCCGATCGGAAGCGGCGCCCTTCTCGTGGCAAGCGTCCTTGGAGCGCATTTGCTGTTCCGCACTGCCTACGCCGCCGTGAACGTCCCCTATCTCGCGATGACCGCACGGATCAGCGCCGACCCGGGCGACCGTGCCTTTGTTGCCGGTATGCGCATGCTGTTCGGGACAGCCGCCGCGGTGCTTGTCGCCCTATGCACGGTCCCGGTTGGCCGTTGGTTGACGGGCTCGACCGCATCCCAGGCCTACTTCGGCGCGGCGATCCTGTTCGCAACCGTTGGGGCCATCATCCTCATGATCGTCGGCCTCACTTATCGCGAGTGCACGCTCATCGAGCGGCCGATACCGCGAAGCGTCAAGGCAGCACTCGTCAGCCTCGCAGGCAATCGCGCCTACGTCACGCTCAGCGCCGCCATGATGGCGATGATCGTGGCGATAACGGTGCTCAACAAATCGGTTCTCTACTACTTCAAATATCTGCTCAACGACCCAGAGGCGGGGCAGCTTGCGCTGGCGTCGATGGGCATCGTCAGCGGTATCGCGATCCCGCTCTGGATGCTGCTCGGCCGAGTGATCGGGATGCGAGCCTTGTGGCTGATCGCGGCGGGCCTCGGGATGATCGGGCTGCTGCTGTTCGGCGCGGTCGACGTTCACCGGACCGGCCTGATGCAGATCTTCCTGATCGGCATGCAGGTTATGATTGTCGGCCTGAACTTCGTGTTCTGGGCAATGCTTCCGAACACCATCGAATATGGCGAGCAGGCGACCGGCTTCCACGTCGAAGGGACCGTATTCGGCGTCGCTGCCCTTCTGCAGCGCATTGCCATAGGCCTTGCGACCGCGATTCTCGGCTGGAGCTTCTGGTCGGTCGGCTTCGTGCCTAATGTCGAGCAGAGCAGCGCGACATTGAGCGGCATGCGCACCACGGTCGTGGTCGTGCCTTTGGTCTTCCTTGCGCTGTCCTGCGTCGCAATGCTGCTCAACCCGCTGGGCCGGGAAAGTGCACCCAAACTCGAAGCCGAGCCCGCCTAAGCGGTCAGGTCGAACGTGCCGTGCACGCCCTCCGCCTCGGCAGACGGAGCGATCCAGACATCGAACGTGCCGGGCTCGACGACCGGCTTGTTGGCGACGCCGTAGAATTGCAGGTCGGCCGGTCGCAGCGTGAAGCGCACGACCTCAGACTGGCCGGGCTCGAGCTTGATCTTCTTGAAGCCCTTCATCTCGCGGACCGGGCGCGTAATGCTCGCCACCCGATCATGGATGTAGAGCTGGACGACCTCCTCCGCCGCGCGCTGGCCACGGTTCGCGATCGTGGCAGTCACCTCGATCTCGCCGTTCATGCCGATGCTCGGCGAGCTGATCGTGAAACCGCTGTACTCGATCTTGCCGTAGGTCAGGCCGTGCCCGAACGGATAGAGCGAGGTGTTGGTGATGCCGCGAAAGCGCGCCTTGTAATCCTCCAGCTTCGGGTCCGGGTTTGGACGGCCCGTCGGCTTGTGCGCGTAATAATAAGGCTGCTGGCCGGCGAGGCGCGGGAAGCTCGACGGGAGGCGTCCCGACGGGCCGTATGCGCCGAACAAGACGTCGGCGATCGAGTTGCCGGTCTCGGTACCGAGGAACCAGGTGACGAGGATCGCCGGCGCATTCGCGACCGCACCTTCGAGTGCCAGAGCGCGGCCGTTCTTGAGAACGACGACGACGGGCTTGCCGACCTTGGCGACCGCCTCCGCCAACTCCTGCTGCGGCTTTGGAACGACGATGTCGGCGCGCGACTGGGCCTCGCCCGACATGCCCTGCGACTCACCAATGGCGAGCACGACGATGTCCGCCTGCTGCGCCGCCGCGACGGCCTGATCGATGCCCCCGGAATGGGCTGATCGACCTTCGAGCCTTCGGCGATGATCAGCGAATTCTTGTCGGCGATCGCGCCGCGGACTCCGGTGGCGAGATCGACCGCCTTCTCGTCCGTTCCATAGACGACCCACGGGCCGACGAGGTCATGCTGTCCGCTCGCGAACGGGCCGATCAGCGCGATCTTCTTGCCAGAGCGCGGCAGCGGCAGGAGGTCGCCGTCATTTTTCAGCATGACGATCGACTTGCGGCCGGACTCGCGGGCGATGGCCCGGCTGCGCGGAAGCATGGAGCGCGACGCCTCACGCTTTTCGTCAATGCGGCGGAACGGATCTTCGAACAGTCCGAGCATCGCCTTCATCGCCAGCACTCGACGGACAGAGGTATCGAGCAATTGCTGCGGCACTTCGCCGCTTCTCACCAGGTCGGGCAGATGCTGGCGATAGAGGCCGCTCTGCATGCTCATGTCGACGCCTGCGAGGAAGGCGAGCTTCGCAGCGTCGCGCCCGTCCTTGGCATAGCCATGTTTGATCATCTCTTCGTCGCCCGTGTAGTCCGACACGACGAAGCCCTGGAAACCCCACTCGCCGCGCAGAACCTCGGTCATCAGCCAGTGGTTGCCGGTCGCGGGAATGCCCGAGAGCTCGTTGAACGACGCCATCGCCGACAAGGCGCCTGCGTCAAAGCCCGCCTTGTAGGGCTTGAGGTAGACCTCGCGCAGCGTACGCTCCGACAGGTCGACCGTATTGTAGTCCATGCCGGATTCCGCCGCGCCATAGGCAGCGAAGTGCTTCACGCAGGCGAGGAAGTGCTCGTTCGACTTGAAGTTCGCGCCCTGGAAGCCCTGCACGCGCGCAGCGGCGAAAAGGCTGCCAAGCAACGGGTCCTCGCCGCCGCCTTCGACGCCGCGGCCCCAGCGCTGATCGCGGGCCACGTCGACCATCGGTGAGAAGTTCCAGTCGATGCCCGCACCCGACGCTTCGAACGCTGCGACCTCTGCGGTACGGCGCGCGAGCTCGGGCTCGAAGCTCGCGACTTCGGCCAGCGGCACAGGGAAGATGGTGCGGTGGCCGTGAATGATGTCGGCGGCGAAGATCAACGGGATCTTCATCCGCGATTCCTTCATCGCTGCGTTCTGCATGATCCGCGCCATGCGCGCGCCATTACCGTTGAACACGCCGGTGAGCTGACCCTTGCGAGCCTCGTCCACCTGCTGCGGGAAATTGCTGTTGCTCGGAGGATTGAGCGCCGCCGCGATGCCGCCGCCCCAGGCAGACGCCATCAGGCTTAACTGGCCCGCTTTTTCCTCGAGCGTCATCCGCGCGATCAGGCTGTCCACGAACGCCGGAACTTCCAGCCGGCCCGCTGTCTGCAGAAGCGCCCTTGCCGGACTCGCCAACCAAGCGGCAACGGCGCCCGCGCCCATAAGCGTGGCCCTGCGCGAAATGCGCGTATCGAGCATTCTCTCTCCCCTTCTCTTGCGCTCTGCTTGGCGCTCCGAGCAATCGCCGGATCAGAGTCCTTGACCTGGTTTGTAACCGGTTACATGACCCAGCGAACAGGTAAATGCAATCGGTCAGCCGGTGACATTTGCCCCAACCGCCGCTCATAAGGAAGGCATGGCAGACGCGACGATCCGCGATGTGGCACGCCGCGCCCAGGTTTCGGTCGCGTCGGTCTCGCGCGTCCTCAACCGGCTGGAGAATGTCAGCGAGGAAACCCGCAACCGGGTTACCGACGCCGTGCGCGAGCTGGGTTACGTTCCGCATGCCGGCGCCCGCAGCCTGAGCCTTGCAAAGACGAATGCGATCGGCGTCGTTCTCCCGGATTTCCACGGCGAGTTCTTTTCGGAGATCGTGCGCGGAATGGACCGCGAGGCGAGCCGCCACGGCTACATGCTGCTGCTGTCCAACGTTCACGCCGGAAGCGAGCAATCGGCGAACGCGATGCGCGCGATGCGCGGCCGCGTCGACGGCCTGGTGATCCTCGCCCCTCACCTGACGGAGGAAGAACTCGCCGACGCGGTTCCTGCACGAACTCCGGCCGTGCTGATCAACACGCGCGGCGTTGCCGGCGGACACCCGGGAGTGCGGCTCGACAATGCCGCGGGTGTAGAGGCCGTTGCCGACCACCTCGTCTCGCTCGGGCGCAAGCGGATCATCCACATTGCCGGCGCCGCCGGAAATATTGATGCGATCGAGCGCGCCGATGCGTTCAAGGCTGCGCTGGAAAAGCGCGGCGTTGCGGTTGAGATCGTGCAAGGCGATTTTACCGAGGAATCCGGCGAAGCGGCGATCGACGCACTGCTGAAATCCGGCCGCAAATTCGACGCCGTGTTCGCCGGCAACGACATGATGGCGAGTGGTGCACTGCAAGCGCTCAACCGCGCCGGCGTTCGCGTGCCCGATGAGGTTGCGGTTGTCGGATTCGACGACATTCCGCTGGCCCGTCACATCGGTCTCACCACGGTGCAAGTTCACATCGCCGAACTCGGCGAGCGGGCACTGGACCGGCTTCTCGCGATTCTCGCGGGCGAGGAAGATTCCGGCGGGCAGGAACTCCACAAGCCTGAGCTCGTCATTCGTTCAACTACCGACCCGAAAGCCAGATCACGTTGATATCCCTCGACCGTCGCAAGCTTCTACAAGGTTCATCGCTGCTGATCGCTGGAACTGCGCTTCCGGCGTGCACGTCCATCACCTACTCTTCGCCCGAACGCACTCTTCCCGCTTTCTACGAGGACATCGAGCAGCGGACGTTCCGATTCTACTGGGATACGGTGAACCGGAAGAACGGGCTGGTCCCGATCGCTGGCCAACACCCTCTTTCTCCAGCATCGCGGCGGTTGGATTTGCACTTCCGGCGTACGCGATCGGTATCGAGCGTGGATGGTGCACCCGTGCAGAAGCGCGCGACCTGACGCTGACGACGCTGCGCTTCTTCTGGAACGCGCCGCAGGGGCCGGAAAGCTCGGGCACTGCTGGCTACAAGGGCTTCTTCTACCACTTCCTCAACATGGAGACCGGCCTCCGGCATCGGGATGTCGAGCTGTCTAGCGTGGACACGACCATCCTCATGATGGGGGTCCTTTTTGCGAGCCAATATTATGACCGCGCCGATGCGGCCGAGCGCGAAATCCGCGACCTCGCGCAGAAGATCTACGCGCGAGCCGACTGGAATTTCTTCCGCAGCGACGGGCGTGCCGCGATCTCGATGGGCTGGCATCCGGGCGGGGCCTAATTCCGGCCAACTGGACCGGGTTCAACGAAGGGATGTTCGTCAACATCCTGGCGCTCGGTTCTCCAACTCTTCCAGGCCCGACAACCTCTGGGAGCAGTGGACCGCGCCATATCCGAACTTCTGGCGTGGAGAGGGCCGACGCGGAGGGTCGCATTCGCGCCGCTGATGCCCGGTCAGTACAGCCAGATCTTCATCGACTTTCGCGGCATCCGGGACGCCGTGATGCGCGAGGCCGGATTCGACTATTTCGAAAACAGCCGCCGCGAGACCTACGCCAACCGGGCTTATTGCGTTGCCAATCCGATGGGATGGCAGGCTTATTCAGGGCGCTTGTGGGGACTGGCCGCGTGCGACGGACCGGGGAACTTCCGCCTTCCCTACGGTAGCGAGACGCGTCAGTTCTACGGCTATAGCGCCCGCGGACCGGTCGGCGAGCCGGATGGACGCGATGACGGGACTCTCACACCGTCGGCAGCGCTCGGGTCGCTGCCTTTCGCTCCGGAGATCGTCATCCCGGTGGCGGAGGAAATGAGGAAGTGGCCAGGGCTCTACGATCGCTACGGCTTCCGCGACGCATTCAACCCTAGCTTCAAATATGACGTGCATAAGCTCGAGACCGGCTCGGTCGATCCGCAGAGTGGCTGGGTCGCGACTGACTATATTGGCATCGACCAGGGACCGATCCTGCTACAGGCTGCCAATCACCGGAACGACTTCGTCTGGCGGTACACTCGGCGGGTGCCCGCGATCCGGCTGGGACTGAAGCGGGCGGGATTCACCGGCGGCTGGCTCGGCTGATCAACGCATCTTCACGATCCGGCTGAGCTTTGACACGCCGCTCTCGTTGAACGCTTCGATGGCGACCCAATAGGGCACGCCCTTATTCAGCGATCGCAGATCCTTCTGCAACGTCGCGGCATTGCCGAGTTCGTCCGCCCAAAGCTGGTAGGTCTGCGTCAGCCGATCCGCGCGAGTGCCGAACCGGATATTGTAGCCAACCACCCCCGGAACCTTCGCCCAGCGGATTGTCGCATCGCGCTGGTCTCGATGGCGCTGGCCGACGACCGCTTCCGGCGTCGACGGTGCGCGGCCATCGGCATTGCCGAACACGCGGATGTCGCTGACGGCGAGGTTCGCCGCGCCGACATGGCCGTTCACCCAGCGGATGAAGCGGGTGCGCACCGGCTGCGGCAGCTCGATATAGGCGTTGGGCCTGTCACGACGCGGGCCGTCGGGTTTCGCCACTGGTTGCCAATTCCTCCCGTCGACCGACTGCTGGAGTTCGAAATCCGTGTAGATGTCTGGAGCGTCGGCGAAGCGGCCCGACTTGTAGTCGGCATAGTTCACCTGCACCGCGCGCACGGTATTCACCGCCCCGAGGTCAACCGTCAGACTCTCTCCGGGCTTGTTCTGCGATGCGACCCAAAAGGTTCGCGGGTTCTCGTCCGTCACGCGGTCCGCGGCAAACCCGCCCTTCGTCGAGGAGGCCGTGACCGGCTTGCGGTAGGACAGCAACATCCAGCCCGTGAACAGGCTGTTGGGGTCGCTGACCTTCCTCGTAGGTACGTATTGCGGGAAGTCCTGAAAGCGCGACGAGGCCCACATCTGGCCGTTGGCCTCGAACTTGGTCGGAAACATGTTGATCCGTCGCTCGAACGTCCAGTTGTAGCCGATCCACGGCGTGCCGGTGTTCCACCAGTTCCCGTAGTTATCCTGAAACGTCGATCCGTGGCCCGCGCCCTGCACGAAGCCGCCCGGCTTGTACGCGATCGGGTTGTACTCAGCGTAGGTGAACGGCCCGAGGGGCTTGTCCGACACGTAGGTGCCGTTGGCGTAGGCGTTGAACTCGGTGCCGGGCGCTCCGTACTGCAAATAATATTTGCCGCCGTGCTTGGTGACCCAGGCGCCTTCGACATAGGGCCTCGTCTTCTGTCCGTTGGCGAGCAACTCGTTGTGATCCTGCCCGAACCGCTCCCAGCCATGCTCTTCGGGATGGAGATTGAAGAGGGTGGTCGCCTTGCCCTTGTAGATGAGCTTCCCATCCTTGAACTCGATTTCGATGCCGTAGATCGGAAAGACGTTGCTGCTGTTCCAATAGAGGTACCAGCGGCCGTCATCGTCCTTCAACAGGCCCGGATCCCAAGGCCCCGGCGGAATCTCGCCCGGCTTCATCTTCTCGGGATATTTGTCGTCCACCGCGCCCGGCAAATCGGGCATGGATCGGACAAGAAAGTCCAGCTTTCCGGTTTCCGGGCAGTCGTAACGAGGATCGATCCGGGCCGCGTAAAAGACATCGACGGCCAGATGATGAGCCGATCCCCATCCGAGGCCACCGAGGGCGCCACAATGCCGCCGAATGGCCAGCGTGAAGGCGTGATGAAGGTCCAGTCGATGAGGTTGGTCGAACGCCAGTAACCGTCGGCCAAAGTCTGGAAGAGGTAGTAGGCACCCTTATGGCGAACGATCGAGGGGTCGGCCCCGGTGCGGTAGCTGACGCCGTTGTTCGTCTGCTCCCAATTATAGCGGTAGTCGACGTCGACGGGGTTGATGTAGGTCCTCTTCTCCGCCGCGGCGGAAGTTCCAAGCACTGCAACGCAACAGCCAATCCACAACCCAAACCCACGCATTTCAGAAATTCCTCAATGTCCACGCACAAAGATGTTCGCCGTCAGCCGCCCCTCGCGAGGGTCTCCGCTGAAGCTCATGCCGGGGGGATGATGCCCGAATGGAGCAGGCTGCCCTGGTAGATGACGAGCCGGTCCACGACGCCTTCAACCGCGCCGATCTGCTCATAAAACTGGTTCGACCCGTGAATGTATCCGGAGTCCTTCGGAAGCATTGCAGCTTCTTTCTCGGCGGTCGTGACGAAGCGCGCGATATTGGCTTCAGTGACACGCTCAATTCCGGTCGAGCGCTGGCGGTAGAATGCCGTGCCCGTGCCATCAGGAATTCGAAGATAATGGAGCAGCGCAAAATACTTCTGATCAGTTGAATCGAAGTGCGGCGCGCGTTGGGCTTCACGAAGCTCCGACGGTTTCGCGGTGACCATCGAAAAGCTCGCCTCGAGCAAATCGAATCCCTCAACGTCGAACGCCCCTGCAATGAACTGCGCGGAGCGTTGGCAGAGATCTTCGACATAGGCGTTCGCCGGCTCGTCAGCCCGATCGATCACTCGGCGCAGGCCGGGATAGTAGCTGTCGCGATTGATGGGCGGAAAGGGCGCGAACGCCTCCGCGGCGGCAAAAGCCTGATCGCAAGAGCCGCAGAAGTTGTCGATCACCACAACCGGGCTCTGCATCGAGCCCACGCGGCGCAGTTGGGGTTTCACCGAAACCTCTCCACCCCCGCGTTAAACGAAACCGGCGGGCCCGAAGGCCCACCGCCCCTCTTCCCTTAGAACTTGTAGCGAAGACCAGCCTGGAACGAGCGCTGATCGCCGGCAATCTGGCTGTTCTCGATCCGCGGTGCCGGATCGCCGCCACCTGCGCCCCACGTCGAGTAGCTGCGGTTAAGCCAGTTAAAGACGTTGAAGACCTGGAAGTCCGCCGTCAGCTCATGGCCGCCGCCCCACGGCATCTTGAACGTCTTGGCAACGCGAACGTCGAGCCGCTTGTAGCCGATATCCTTCTTCGGGAAGAACCGGCCACCCATGTTGGCGAAGCAGCAGGCACCTTCCGGCACCGTCCCAGTCAGGCCGTTCCACGGGGCGATGATATTGCCGAACGCCGGACCGGACTTCAGGTCGAGCTGACCCGAGAGGATAATGCCGAAGGGCGCACGATAGTTGACCGACGAGACCCACATCCACTTGTGGACGCCATTCACCTTGTTCCAGCCGTAAGTGTTGAGGGCCGGACCGTTGAAGAACTCGTCACTGTTGAGTTCCTGAGCAACGTTGGACCTTGCACTCTGGATGGTCAGTGCCGTGGTGAAACCCCAAACCGACTGATCGGTGAACGGCTTTTCGGCGGTGAAGTAGACCGCGTTGTAATTCGCCTTACCGTTGCTGAGGCCGCGGTTGAGTTTTCCGGCGAAGCCCGTGAGCTGTCCGTTCGTTGCCGGGCAGTTCGGGAATGGGCCATTTGGCGTATTGTCGATGATCCACTGATCGCCGCCGTTGGAGCACCCAATCACGGCACCGGTCCCGTCACGCTGCAGCGCTACCGTGAACCAGCCATTCGAATAGAAGTTCGCGCGGGCGAACATCTGAATATTGTGCGACCGGATATGCGAGAAGGCGAGCGAGGTCTGTATGCCACCGAAGCGCTTGCGGAGACCCAGCGTGAACTGGTCCGAAAAAGGCATCTTCGACTTGTTGTTCAGAACCCAAACCGAGCCACCGGACAGCCCGCGTGCGGCCGCCGACTGCACCGCGAACGCCCGCAAGTTGTCGGGGTCACGCAGGGCCTCCGTCCATTGCGCACAGTTTGCTGAGTTCTCGCCTGTTCCAGTTCCGAGGGCCGCGCCGCCTCCAGGGCAGAAGAACAGCGGAACTTCCTGGAACTGATTCGTCAGTGCTTCGATCGCGCCCTGGATGAAGAGCTGGCGATCGTAATAACGGCCAGCGCCTCCGAAGAAGACGAGGTCGCGATCGCCGTGAAGATCGTAGGAAACCCCGAGTCTCGGCTGGAAAGCACCGTAGAACGGTTTGCGATTGCTGCCGTCCGAGATGAAGTCTTCAGGATCGATTCCGCGCGCCGCCCAACCTGGATAGTTGCGCAGCGCATTCGCGACTGCTGTCGGGGTGACATACTTGTTGTTGTTCGCGTTGGACTCATAGTCCCAGCGGAGACCGGCGTTGATGGTCCAATGGTTGTCAGGCTTCCACTCGTCCTGGACGTACAGACCGACCTGCGTGTCCTTCGCGTCAAGCGTCGCGTCTGGCTGAGTGTTGATCTTTGCCTGGATCGGCTGTGCGGTATTGAAATCGAAGCTCGCCGTGCACGGCGTGCCAACCGGATTCCCAGTGCACGGATTTGCAAAATAGTAGCGCCCAAGGAAGCCGTTGATGACCGTTCGGCTGAGATCCAGTTTGACCACCTGACCACCGAACTTCAGCGTGTGCTTATCCATGCGCAGCGTGCTGTCGTTCTTGATCGTCCAGGTCTTCTGATTGTCGCCCTGCTCGAAGAAGTGGCCGCCGCCCACGATTCCCTCTGAGAACGCGACATTGTCAGTGGGGCCGGGGTTCAGAAGAACGAGCTCGGGCCCTGGCTCGACGCTGGGCGTATCCTGCGTAGCCTTGTCGTAAGAGATATTGAGCTGGTTCAGGAACTCGCCGGCATTGTGGCGCCACTGCAGCTGATAGCGGTCCTGGTCAGTCCTGATTCGACGGCCGTGACTCTCGAGTGCGTTGCCCGCGATGTCGGCCAGATTATCCTCGCGCCGCAGATAGCCGATGAGGTTGACCGTGTCCTCATCGGTTATGTAGCCGGTGAGCTTTCCGAAGTAGAGCCGCTGCTTGAAATCCTCGCCCTTCGAGATGTTGGTCAGCGAAGTGAGGCTCTGTGGGAATTGATCCACGGGCACCGTGCCGGTCGTGGTCGGACGCAGCTGGGTCGTACCTTCTGCGGCAACATAGAAGTGCAGCTTGCCGGGAATGATCGGCCCGCCAAGCTCGCCGCCGTACTGCTTGCGGTTGTAGTCGGCTTTGTCGACGTTGTTCTTCTTGTCGAAGTACGGCTGCTCGATGAAGCTCTTCGGCTGGAACTCGATGAAGGCCGAGCCGTGGAATTCGTTGCCACCGGTCTTGGTAATGGCGCTGATGACCGCCGAACCTGCCTGGCCGGTCTCGGCACCGAAGTTCTGGGTTTCGACGACATATTCCTGAACCGCAACCTGCGGGAACGGGTTACCGAGGCCGAAGTTCTGCCCGAAAATGCCGCCGTGGTTGATCGGGTTCTTGAAGCTCATGCCGTCGAGGAAGACGTTCGTGAACTGCGAGGCGAGACCGCCGGCCTGAACCTGGGCATTGTCGCCAGGAGTCACCTGAACGCCCGGTGCAAGGGCAGCGAAGCTCAGGAAGTTGCGCTTGTTCTGCGGGAGATTCTCGATCTGCGCCGGGGTGATATTGGTCGAAACCGTCTGGGTGCGCACCTCGCGGAGCCGGCGACCGGTGACGACGACTGCGCCGCCTTCCGGAGCCTTCGGCAGGAAGTCGACAACCGCAGTCTGACCAACGAGCAAAGTCGTCTGCTGTGCTTCGCGTCCCTCGACCGTCACCGTGTAGGTCGACGGGTTCAATCCAAGGATCGTGTAATTGCCAGTTGCGTCGACCGTGCCGATCGCCTTGCGACCGGTATTCGTGTCAGTGGCAACAACCTGCGTTCCCGCCGCTGCGCCTTCGACTCGGCCTTGCAGAGTCGCAGTTTCCGTCTGCGCGTATGCGGGGGTAGCGACCAAAAGGGACGCAGCGATTGCAAATGCGGAAATTCCGTTTGCAAGCTGACGCTTGCTGTAGATCGTGCTCACTAGCCCCTCTCCCCAGGTGCGTGTGTAACCGGTTACAAAACAGCGGCAGAAACCTTGCTGTTGGATGAATGAAAGCCGCTCGCGCGAGCTAAGTCAATCGGGCCTGAGCCTCCAGCGCCACACTTGGTCCGCGTTGTGCTTTTCAAGACACGCGGCTAGCGGTCTGCCTATCGATGCGCTTCCGCCAGATTGTGCATGATGTTGGGCGTCGGAGCGATGGCCTGAGCGCTGCTCGTCGGAAGTCGTGAGACGAATTCGCCATGGTCCGGCATCTGATCGGCGACGTCCGCGATGACCTCGGCAATGTCGCCCAGGAAGCCGACAATCTCCTCAGTCGGAACGAATTGCGACACCGGATCGGCCTTCGCCTCGAAGCCCTGACCCAAGAGGACTTGCACCCAGCTTTCCTCTGCGAAAAGCTCCGCGGCGCCGCGCTTGAAGAAGCGGCCGGACGATCTGAACAGTTCGTATCGTTCGTTGAGGCTGTCCGGCACGTCCATAGTGCGGACATAGTCCCAGAACTCTTCTCCCGTTCGCCGGGTGACATTGTAGTGGGCGATGATGAAGTCGCGGACGTCCTCGAACTCGAACCGCGCCTGCCGATTATATTCATTGATGTCGGCGTGCGAGAATCCGGTTCCAGGGAACAGCGCCAGCAACTTGTGAATGCCCGTCTGGATCAGGTGGATGCTCGTCGATTCCAGCGGCTCGAGAAAGCCTGACGAGAGCCCGATCGAGACGACATTCTTTTCCCACGCTTTCGAACGCAGGCCCGGAGCGAAGCGAACAGGGTGCGGATCAGCCTGAGGGGCGCCGTCCAGAGTCGACAGCAAAGTCGCGGCAGCGTCGTCGTCGCTGATCAGGTTCGACGAATAGACGTAGCCGTTGCCGATCCGATGCTGCAGCGGAATGCGCCATTGCCAGCCCGCTGATCGGGTCGTGCAGCGGACGTAAGGCGTGACCGGCGACACGCTTTCGCAGGGAACCGCCAGCGCTCGATCGCAAAGCAGCCACTTGTTCCAATGCTCATAACCGACGCCGAGCGCATCGCCGATCAGGATCGCACGCATGCCCGAGCAATCGACGAACAAGTCCGCCTCGATCGTTCGACCGTCGGTGAGCTTCACCGCGGTGACGAAGCCGCTTTCGGTGTCCTGGATGACCTCGACGATCCGGCCCTCGACCCGTGTGACTCCGCGAGCCTCGCTTTCGCTGCGCAAGAACCGGGCGAACAGCGATGCATCGAAATGATAGGCATATTCGAGGTCGGCTGCGGGCGAGTTGGGGTTGCGCTTGTCGGGAAACGAGAAGCGGTTCCTGAGCGATGCAGCGCCAGCGATCGAATAATTGTCGAAACTCGTCACCGAGCCGGGCGCACGTTCACGCGCGGCCAGCCAGAGTTGATGCGGGTGAAGCCACAGCATATCGCGTCCGATCTTGCCGAAGCCGTGGATGTAGCTCTCGCCCTCCGCGCCCCAGCCGACGAACTGAATGCCTAACTTGAAGGTCGCCTTGGTCTCACTGATCATCTTCAGCGGGTCGATTCCCGCGAGCGCCAGATAGTTGCGGATGTGCGGAATGGTCGCTTCGCCGACGCCGACCGTTCCAATCTCTTCCGACTCGACGAGCGTGACGTCCACCTGGCTAAGCCATTGGGAAATGACCGCGGCGGTCATCCAGCCGGCCGTGCCGCCGCCGACAATGCAAACCTTCCGTACCGGTTGATCGCCGCCTGCCATGGTCCTCGCCCCTCGATTCTCAGCGTGGGTTAATCGGCGTTTCGATAGGCGGCAATGTCACCTAGAAGAGACTCACCATGAGGATTGCTTTCGTCAGCCTCGCCGCCGCCCTCGCCGGCTGCACTGCGCCGCCGCCTTCCGCGAGCAATGCTCCGATTGCTGAAATCGCCGGAAGGATCGCCGGCCCGGCCCAGCGCTGCGTCACTCTCACCCAGAGTGAAGGACTGCATGCCGCCAATCGCAGCACGCTTGCGGTTCGTACGGGTAAGACGGTCTGGATCAACCAGTTGCAGGAAGGCTGCAGCGGCTTCGGCCAGTGGGATGTGCTCGTGACCGAGCCGATCGGCACCCAATATTGCCGCGGCGACCTCGTCCGGTCGTTCGACTCAGTCAGCAAGATCCCCGGCCCGAGCTGCCGCCTCGGCGATTTCATCCCCTACACGCGAGGTTGATTGCGACCGGCTCTGCAGGCCTCTAGGGAGCCCGCGTGAAACCTATCCTTCTTGCTGCCCTGCTGCTCGCGTCATGCAGCAAAGGCGGCCCGCCCGATGTCCGGATTTCCGATGCCTGGGCCCGGGAGACCATCTCCGGCCAGACCTCAACTGCCGCCTACATGATCCTAAAGAACGAGGGCGCCGGCGACGACCGGCTGGTGAGCGTCTCGGCCCAGCCCCCGCTATGGCAATGCTCCATTCGTCGGAAAGCTCGGACGCCGTTGCGCGAATGCGGCCGTTGGATTCGGGGCTGGCCGTCCCGGCGGGGCCGCGATCGAGCTGAAGCCCGGCGGAACCCATGTCATGGTAACCGGCCTTCGCGCGCCCCTGAACGTCGGGGACACGCTCAAGCTGACCATGCGCTTTGAAAAGAGCGCCGAGCAACCGGTGGATGTTCGAGTGACACCAGCATTTGGGCCGGGGCCCCGCCGATGAGCCGGCTCAGAATTATCCTATGGGCGCTGGTCGCCGTCGCGCTGGCTGCGTTCGCATTTCTGTCGTTCCGGCCAGCGCGCACTCCCGAGCCTCAATCGCACCCGATGGTGATGAGCAGCATCGGCGGGCCATTCACGCTCGTCGGATCTGACGGAAGACCCTTCTCGAGCGCGAAGCTTACCGGGAAGCCCTACGCGATCTTCTTCGGTTTCACGCACTGCCCGGACGTCTGCCCGACGACCTTGGCCAGAATGGTCAAGCTGCGTCAGGAAATCGGCGCTGGCGACCGGCCTTTCGAAATCGTCTTCGTCTCTGTCGATCCGGAACGCGACGGCCCGGCCGAGGTCGGGAAATATGCCGAATTGTTCAACAGCCCGATCACCGGCCTGACCGGCTCACCTGCGCAGATCGAGCAGGTGAAGAAGCAGTTCGGGATCTTCTCGAAGAAGGTGCCGGACGGAAGCGGCGACTATTCTGTCGACCACACGGCAACTGTCCTGCTGTTCGACCGCAACGGGAGGTTTACCGCGACCATCGCGCCGGAAGAGCAGGACGCAGCCGCCTTGGCCAAGCTAAAGCGGATTACCGCTTAAGCACCCGCTCAAGCAGCCGATCGATAGCGGCCACCGCCTCAGGCTCATCGAGGTCCGGAGCGTGGCCGACGCCCTTCACAGTGACGACTTCCACGTCCAGGATTTCCTTGGCCATGCGATCCGCAGCGGGACCAGGCAGCAGATCGCTATGCTCTCCGCGCAAGACCAGGACGGGCCGATCGCCAAGCGCCCTGTAATAGGGCCATGCGTCCTTGATCTCACCCGTGTTCCCAGCCTCGAACGGTTCGGCGATTCTCATGTCGTAGTCGAACTCGACGCCACCCTCCGTTTGCCGGCACGCACGCTTTGCAAAGCGCACCCAGGCCGCATGATCATATGCCGGATAAACGTCACCCGCGCGTTGCTGCAGCCGGTCGGCCGCGTCATCCCAATCGCGAAAGAGAACCTGCTTCCCCACGTAGGACTTGATCCGATCGATGCCGCTGAAGTCGAGCTCAGGCCCGACGTCGTTCAGCAGCGCGCCCGCGATCCGCTGCGGCGCAACGGTCGCGATGATCATCGTCACCAGACCTCCAAGCGAGGTGCCCATGAAGACCGCTTGTTCGATTCCGAGCTCATCGAGAAGCTGGAGCACATCCGCGGCATAGATCGGCGGGTGGTAATGCGAGCTGTCCGAGTCCCACTCGCTCATGCCGCGACCGCGGAAATCGACCGCCAGAACGCGCCAGTCCCCGCGTAGCGCTCGGCCACATTCTCGAAGTCGCGGGCATTGCGGGTCAAACCATGGAGCATGAGCAGCGGCGGACGATCCGCCGGCCCATCGTAATCGCGGTAGTGCAGCTTCAATCCATCGCAGCTGGTCCAGTATCGATCGGCCCAAGCCTGCGTTTGCGGTTTCGCAATATCCATTCAGCCCGTATCGCCAGCTTGTGCCGACTGCGCAATCCTACCGTCCGGAACCCGGGATACTCGGGCTTGGCGACGCCTATTATGATGCGGTTGAGCCGGCACGCTTTCCCAGGTGCATCCCGCGTTTCCTCAATCGCCGATGGGCGGATCGACTCGGGCTGGAGCTGACCGACGAGCAATGGGCGGCGCATTTCTGGCGGTTCGAGCCGTTGCCGGAGAACCTGAACCAGCCGCTCGCGCTTCGTTACCACGGCCACCAGTTCCGCGTTTACAATCCGGAGATCGGCGACGGCCGAGGGTTCACCTTTGCGCAGCTGCGGGACGATCGCAGCCGGCTGCTCGATCTCGGCACCAAGGGATCGGGCCAGACGCCCTACAGCCGGACCGCCGACGGGCGGCTTACGCTCAAGGGCGGTGTCCGCGAGGTTCTGGCGACCGAGATGCTGGAAGCGCTCGGCGTGAACACCTCGAAGACCTTCGCCTTGTTCGAAACGGGCGAGGAGTTGGTTCGTGGCGACGAGCCCTCGCCTACCCGCTCGTCGGTCCTGACCAGGCTCAGCCACGGCCATATCCGCATCGGCACGTTCCAGCGGCTGGCCTTCTTCGGCGAGGTCGAGAACATCAACGCCTTGGTCCTTTACTGTCTCGAGCAACTCTATGCCGAACAACCGGTCGAGAACTCCGGAGAGAATGCGCTCCGGCTGTTCGACTTGGTGGCGAGCGCGACGGCCAGACTCGCGGCGAGCTACATGGCCGCCGGCTTCGTCCACGGCGTGCTCAACAGCGACAATATCAACGTCTCCGGCGAGAGCTTCGATTACGGGCCATGGCGTTTCACACCGGAGTGGGACCCCGACTTCACTGCCGCCTATTTTGACCATTACGGACTCTATTCCTTCGGTCGCCAGCCCGAAGCGATCCATTGGAACCTGGCGCAACTCGCAGGGTGCATGTCGCTAGTCACCGAAGCGCCGCCTTTATCGGACATGCTCTCCAGCTGGTCCGGCCGCTTCGAGGACGAACTGGTTGCGGCCCTCCTGCTGCGCCTTGGCCTGGACAGCATTGATCGCCAGGCCGATCGAGACCTCGCGGCAGTATTGCTGAAAGCGTTTCAATCCCGGGAAGAGAAAATCGACCGTGTCTTCTTCGATTGGCGCGGCGGCCGGGATCCCGGCGGAGAGCGATACGGGTCGGAAGCGTTCCGAGCGCTCGCGAAGGCACTCGAAGGACGACAGCGGCCAGTCACCCATCCCTATTGGTCCGACGCTGAACCCTGCTCGATGCACATCGACGAGGTCGAATCCATTTGGTCCGCGATCGCGGAGAATGACGACTGGAAGCCGTTCGAAACCAAGGTCGAAGCCATCCGTCGGATGGGCGACGCCATGGCCGAGTCGGGGCCACCCGCTTGACCGTTGAACCGCAACATGGTGAGGCGCGGTTAATGGTCGAAAAACTGGTGTCGACGGAACCGTCGACCGGCGCAGAACTGTGGTCGGGCGAGGTTGGCGACGCTGCCGCCGAAGTCGCTGCCGCGCGCGCCGCATGGCCCGAATGGGCGGCCCATTCCGTCGCTTATCGCATCGAGACCCTGCGCCGCTTCGCCAATGTCATGCGTACGCAGACCAGCAATTTCGCGGGCTGATCTCGCGTGAGACCGGCAAGCCGCTGTGGGAGACCAAGACCGAAGTCGGGGCGGTCATCAACAAGGTCGAGATCTCGATCGCCGCCTATGCCGACCGGACTCCGCAAAAGAAGCTGGAGGCGGCGCTCGGCAGCAAGGTCGCGATCCGCCACAAGCCGCACGGCGTTCTGGCGGTGCTTGGCCCCTTCAACTTCCCGGCTCATCTTCCGAACGGCCACATCGTCCCGGCCTTGATCGCCGGCAATGCGGTCGTCTTCAAACCTTCGGAAAAGACGCCCGCGAGCGGTGCCTTCCTGGTCGATTGCTATCGCGAAGCGGGCGTGCCCGAAGGCGCGATCCGGCTGCTGATCGGCGGACCCGAGGAAGGCAAGGCGCTAGCCTCGCAGCCCGGGATCGACGGCCTGCTGTTCACAGGCTCGGGCCGTGCCGGCAGCGCGCTGCACAAGCAGTTCGCCGACACGCCGAGCAAGATCCTCGCGCTCGAGCTTGGCGGTAACAATCCGATCGTCGCGTGGAACGTGAAGGACCTGGACGCCGCGGCATCGGTCATCGTCCAGTCCGCATTCCTTTCCGCCGGCCAGCGCTGCACGGCGGCCCGCCGGCTCATCGTCGAGGACGGCAAGGAAGAGAAGCTGATCGAGAAGATCACGAAGCTGATGGACCGAATGATCGTTGGCGACCCCTTCAGCGAGCCGCAGCCGTTCATGGGCCCCGTCATCGACAATTCTGCCGCGGATGGCCTGCAAGAGCAGTGGGTCGCTCTGATGATGAAGGGCGGACGCCCGATCCGCCGCCTCGAGCGGCCGATCGAAGACCGCCCCTTCCTGACTCCTGCGCTGATCGACGTCACCGAAGCCCGGGACCGCCCGGACGAAGAGATGTTCGGCCCGGTCCTTCAGCTCATCCGCGTGAAGAACTTCGACGAGGCGATCGAAGAGGCGAACAACACGCGTTTCGGCCTCGCCGCCAGCCTCCTCGGCGGAAGCCCTCAGCAGTACGACAAGTTCTGGGCGAACGTGCGCGCGGGCGTGATCAACTGGAACAAGCCCACCAACGGCGCGCCATCGACCGCGCCCTTTGGAGGCGTCGGAATGTCGGGCAACCACCGGCCGAGCGCCTTCTACGCGGCGGATTATTGCGCCTACCCCGTGACGAGCAGCGAGAGCGAGACGCTCCGCGCCGCGATCGGCGAAGGACTTCGCGACCCGAATCTCCAGGAAGACTGAACTCTTTTCACAGCCGTAGCGTTCTAGCCGACGTGAGAGTTCATATCGGCATTGGCAAGGCCGTCGCACTTGCCCTGTTCGCCCTTCCTTTAACCAGCTGCGGAAATCCGTTCGACCGCGATCCCAAGCAAGTCGATGCAGGATCGCTCGGAAAGGACGCAAGCGCCGACGTTCGCGCCTTCTATGAAGCGCGACAGTGGCAGGCGGCATGGGACGGGAAGGCTGAAAAGCAGCTCCAGCAAGTTCTCGACGGCGCGGCATCGCACGGCCTGAAGCGCGAGTTGTTCCTGAAAGGCGCGCCCCCGGAAGACAAGCAGAGTCGCGAGCTTGCCCTGACCAAGGCGGCGCTGGCCTATGCGTCGGCGCTCGCCCGGGGTTACTCGGATCCGAAGGCACTTCCGAGACCCTACACTGTCTCGCGCCCCAAGGCGGATGTCGCAGGCGGCCTGGCGAAAGCGCTGCAAGAGGACAAGCTGGCGGAGTGGTACGCGTCGCTGCCGCCGCAAACTGACGAGTATCGCGCGCTCTCCCAAGCCTTCCTTCGCTATGCCCGCCTAAACGACGTCAAAGGCTCGGTTCCTGAGGGAAGGCGATCAAGCCCGGCGCCAGCGACCGGCGCATCCCCGCCCTCTCCAAGGCGCTAGTCGCGAACGGCTACCTCGACGGCGAGCCGAGCGCGAGCCAGCGTTACTCGCCGGCAATGGCCACGGCGGTCAAACGCCTGCAGGCCGAATATGGCCTGAAGCCCGACGGAATCGTCGGCGACGACACGGTCGCCATCCTGAACCGGGGTCCGGGTGACCGCGCCCGCCAGATCGCCGTCAACCTCGAGCGGCTGCGGTGGCTCGACCGCAACCCGCCGGGCACGCGCATCGACGTGAACACCGCCGCTGCGACACTTGAATATTGGCGGGACGGAGCGCTCCGCGACCGCCGCAACGTGGTCGTCGGCCAGCCGGACTGGGAGACCCCGGAGCTCGGGTCGCCGATCTTCCAGCTCGTCGCCCACCCTACTGGCGGGTCCCAAAGTCGATCCTCGAGGATGAGCTCAGCAAGAAGAGCCCCGCCTATCTCGCCGAACAGGGCATGGAGTGGCGCGACGGTCGGCTCGTCCAGCTGCCTGGCCCGAAGAATTCGCTCGGCGACGTCAAGTTCGACATGCGCAACGACAATGCGATCTACCTGCACGACACGCCCGCCAAGGCCTTGTTCGGAATGCCCGAACGGCACCGGAGCCATGGCTGCGTGCGGGTGCAGGACGCACTCGGGTTCGCTTTGTTGCTCGCCCACGACGACGGTATCCTGATCCCCTTCCAGGAGGCGCTTATGAGGCCGGACGAGGAAGGCTTCGTGAAGCTCAACAAGGAAGTGCCGGTGCGTCTGATGTACCGTACGGCGTTCTTCGACGATGGTCAGATTCGGATAGCCGACGACACCTACGGGTGGGACGACGATGTCGCTTATGCGCTCGGCTATGTCCGCAGGCCGCCACGCGCGAAGGTGAAGCAGGAAGGCGGCGACGTCGGGCCGTAGGCTCTAGCTGCGCATCTCCGGCAGATAGGCATCGTCGACGGCGTCGCTGAACTTGGTGATGCGGCTGTCGAACTTCATGCGAACCGTGCCGGTGGCGCCGTGACGCTGCTTGGCAACGATAAGGTCGGCGCGGCCGTAAATCCGGTTCATCTCCTCATGCCACGCTGCGAAGTCCGGATGGTCATCGTCAGGCTTCTTCGCCGCGAGATAGTAATCCCCGCGGTACACGAACCAGACCATGTCGGCGTCCTGCTCGATCGAGCCCGATTCACGAAGGTCCGAAAGCTGCGGGCGCTTGTCTTCGCGCTGTTCCACGGCACGACTGAGCTGCGACAGCGCAAGCACAGGCAGTTCGAGCTCCTTGGCGAGCTGCTTCAGGCCGCGGCTGATCTCCGAGATTTCCTGCACGCGATTGTCGTTGCCGCTGCGGCCGGTGCCCTGCAGCAACTGAAGGTAATCGACAACGACGCAGCCGATCCCCTTCTGGCGCTTCAGCCGCCGAGCGCGGGTTCGCAGCGCGGCGATCGTCAGGCCCGGAGTGTCGTCGATGTAGAGCGGCAGGCTCTCCAGTTCGGCAGCCGCGCGGGCGAGCTGGCGGAATTCCTGCTGGCTGATCTTACCCATGCGAAGATTCTCGGAGCTGATGCCCGATTCCTCGGCAAGGATGCGCGTCGCCAGCTGGTCCGCCGACATCTCCAGGCTGAAGAACGCGACCGGGGCGCCCGCCGATTTAGCAGGCTCGATCCCGTCCTCGATATCCCGCGAAAATCGCTGCGCCGCCGCGAATGCGATGTTGGTCGCAAGCGAGGTTTTGCCCATGCCCGGGCGGCCGGCGAGGATGACCAAGTCGGACTTATGCAATCCGCCGACCTTTGAGTTGATACCCTCAAGACCGGTGGTGATGCCGGATAGATGGCCTCCGCTGTTGAGCGCCTTCTCCGCCATCTGCACGGCAAGCTTGGTCGCATCCCCGAAGCTCTTGGCCTTGCCCTCGGCCCCGCCCTCCTCGGCAACCTTGTAGAGCTCGGTCTCCGCCCGCTCGATCTGCTCGAGCGGAGCCACGTCCTCACTGGTGTCGAGCGCGCCCTCCACCAAATCGCGCCCGACACCGATGAGCGCCCGAAGCAGGGCCAGATCGTAGACCTGCGAGGCGAAATCCTTCGCGCCGATGATGGCGGCTCCCGAGCCGGTCAGCGTCGCCAGATAGGCGGGCCCGCCAAGCTCCTTCATCGATTCGTCGGCTTCGAAGCTCGGCCGAAGCGTGACCGGGTTCGCGACCATGTTGCGATCAGTCAGCTTCAGGATAGCGTCGTAGATCCGGCCGTGCAGTGGCTCGAAGAAGTGATGCGCCTTGAGCCGAAGCTGCACATCCTCGACCAGCCGGTTATCGATCATCAGCGCGCCCAGAAGGGCCGCCTCTGCTTCGACGTTCTGCGGCAGTGCTGCGGTTGCCGCCGGCGCGGCGGACTCGGAGATACGAATTACTTCGGCCATGGCTTCTCATTGGCCCTAGTTCGGCCACCCTCCAACGAGAACGAAAGTAGCACAGCGGTTCACGGCTGTGGATAGTTTGTGAGCGGATTGGACAGCCGGGTCGGGCAAGGCAGCGATTTTTGCGAACGGGCCGCATCCACAGAAAAAAGAAGCGGCTGATTGATGGCGGAAATGGTGGCCGTTAGGCCACTCATCCATGTCCATTCTCTCAGATCGCTGGATTCGCGAGCAGGCCCAGTCCAACGGAATGATCGAGCCGTTCGTCGAGGCGCAGCGCCGCGAGGGGTGCATCAGCTACGGCCTCAGCTCATACGGCTACGACGCGCGCGTCGCCGACGAGTTCAAGATCTTCACCAACGTGGATTCGGCGACGGTCGACCCGAAGGATTTCGCTTCGAACAGCTTTGTCGATCGCAAGACCGAAGTGTGCATCATCCCGCCCAACAGCTTCGCTCTCGCGCGCACCGTTGAGTATTTCCGCGTACCGCGCGACGTGCTCGTCATCTGCCTGGGAAAGTCGACTTATGCGCGTTGCGGAATCATCGTGAACGTCACGCCGCTGGAGCCCGGCTGGGAAGGCCATGTGACGCTGGAATTCTCCAATACCACGCCGCTCCCGGCGAAGGTTTACGCCAATGAAGGCGCGTGCCAGTTCCTGTTCTTGGCTGGCAACGAGCCGTGCGAGGTGAGCTACGCCGACCGCGCCGGTAAATATATGGGCCAGCGCGGGGTCACCCTGCCGAAGCTCTAGCGAACCGCGTCAGGTGGCGTCGTGGACCTCCGCCATCGGGCCGTTCTTCTTGATGGAGTCGATCGCGTTCTGCGCCGACGCCTTTGACTTGTAGGTTTCGGTCCAAAAGACCTTCTCGCCATTATATTCGAAGCTGGCGATGTACTGGCCGTTCGACGACTGTTTGATCACAAACTTGTGTGCCATGGCGACCTCCTAACCTGCGTTAGTGACGTGGCGGCATGCGCCCACGGGATTGCAGTTTCAAGGCGGTTGATCGATTGCGAGCACGGTGACCCTCGATCAGGCACGAAATCTGGACGCTTCCGATCCGCTGCGCGAGGCGCGAGAGCGTTTCGTCTTGCCCGACGGCGCCATTTACCTAGACGGCAATTCGCTGGGTGCATTGCCAAAGGCGACGTCTCCGCACCTGTTCGACGTCATCGAGCGGCAATGGGGCGAAGACCTCATCACCAGCTGGAACAAGCACGGCTGGATCGAATGGCCGCAACGCGTCGCCGCCAGGCTCGCTCCGATCGTGGGCGCAGAGCCGGCCGAGCTCCTGATCGCCGATTCGACCACGGTCTGCCTTTTCAAGCTTCTCGGCGCCGCAGTCGCTGCCCGGCCCGGCCGATCGACAATCCTGACCGAGCAGGGGAATTTCCCAACCGATGTCTATGCGGCGGAAGGACTAATCAGGCTGCGCCCTGGGCTCGAGCTCAAAGTCATTCCGGCCGCCGAACTCGCAGGCGCCCTGGACGAGAACACGGCAGCCCTCTTCCTGACACACGTCGACTATCGAAGCGGCGCTCGCCACGACATGGAAGCGCTGAATGCGGCGGCGCACGCCGCGGGCGCGCTGACACTCTGGGACCTGTCGCACAGCGCCGGAGCGACCCAGCTCGACCTCAACGGCAGCGGCTGCGATCTCGCGGTGGGCTGCGGCTATAAATATCTCAATGGCGGCCCGGGCGCCCCGGCATTCCTGTTCGTCGCCGAGCAATTACAGGACAGCCTTCAATCCCCGCTCTCCGGCTGGATGGGCCACGCCAGTCCGTTCGACTTTGCCTCGTCCTACAGCCCCGCATCCGGAATCAACCGCTTCCTAACGGGTACGCCCTCCATCCTAGCTCTCGCCGCCCTGGAAGGCGGACTATCCGCGTTCGAAGGCGTGAGCATGGCCGCCATCGAGGCGAAGGCCGAGGCAATCACGGCCTTCTTCATCGACGCGGTCGAACAAGGCTGCGGTGACGAGCTCGCGCTGGCCAGCCGCGGGACCCCAAGGCTCGCGGCAGCCATGTCTGCTTCGCACACCCGCAAGGCTATGCCGTGATGCAGGCGCTGATTGCCCGCGGGATCACCGGCGACTTCCGCCCGCCGGACCTGATGCGGTTCGGCTTCGCACCGCTCTACAACGGTTTTGAAGACGCGTGGCTGGCGGCGGCCTCGCTTTCAGAGATCCTTGCAACCCGCGAGTGGGATCGGACGGATTTCCGGCGGAAGCAGACGGTGACCTGACGATTGTTCAGTCCTGTTTCGAAATGGGACAGACTGCGGTTAAAAAAGCGTTACCATAAACGTCACAATCTGGGTTAATAATCCAGCTCGCGCGACTCGGACGGCGAGTCGTTAAAGGGGCGCGCCCCCCATTGGAGGTGTCGAATGCGCAAACTGATATTGGGAATGGTTGGCGCGGCTGCGCTGGCAATTGGATCGGCCGCAAGCGCGACCGTAACGATCGATTCATCGACGATGAACACGAGCGGACCGGACGTTGTCGGCGACATTCTCCGGATCAACTATCAAGACAGCGGCATGACGGATCCGTTCACGGAAACGCTCACGTTCACGAACACGGATCCCGGCGAATATGTCCTCAGCCTGGTGACCACGTTCGCTTCGGTGAGCTTCACCAGCGCGATCCTGACCGGTCCTAGCGGCCCGATCAATCTGGCAATCCAGTTCAACGATCCGACTTTCGAGCGCTGGACGACGCCGACAGTTGGCCTCCTCGCCGGCCAGTATACGTTGACGATCATGGGCACCACGGGCGTTGACGGCCAGATGGGCGGCCACATCGACATCCGTGCCGTTCCAGAGCCGGCTACGTGGGCGATGATGCTCCTCGGCTTCGGCGCAGTCGGTTTTGCGATGCGTCGCCGTCGCGCTCCGGTACTCGCGCAAGCCGCGTAAACCAGGTTCAATCTGTCGAGGAAAAGGGCGGCTCGCTGAGCCGCCCTTTTTCGTTGTGCATGGAAGGACCCCGTCAGGACTTCATCAACGCCGGCTCGTCCTTCTTTGCCTGCGCGGCATGGGCTGAATCCTCCGCCAGCAGAGCCCGCGAGCGATGGATCATCTCGACCCAGCCGGAGAAGGCGTGGGCCAGGACACTGACAAGGTCCTTCAGTGATCCCTCCTTCAGGCAGCCGTCAGCGTCGAAACTGTCATCGTTGACGTGGCCCAGATAAGCTTCCGGCTGTTGCATGACCGGCATGTTCAGGAAGACCGCGGCCTGACGGATCTGGTGATTCGAGCCGAAGCCGCCAATCGACCCTGGCGACACGGTGACGATCGCCGCGGGCTTCTTGTCGAACACGCTCTTACCGTAGGGCCGTGAACCGATATCGATCGCGTTCTTGAGACCGCCGGGGATGCCGCGATTATATTCCGGAGAGACGAACAGCACACCGTCGGCCGCGCCCACCTGCTCGCGGAAGCGCAACCATTGCTCAGGAGGGCTTTCGTCCAGGTCCTGGTTGTAGAGGGGCAGATCGCCGATCTCGATCATCGAGCAATCGAGATTGTCGTTGCGAAGCGCGCAAATCGACCGTGCGACCTTTCGGTTGAGACTGTCCTTCCGAAGGCTGCCGACGAGGATCGCGATCTTGTAAGCCATGGCTCGTGCTCCTTTGTCCGTTCCAATGACGAGGCGAGGCAAAGGTTGCGACTGCCTCGTCAGGGTGCTCGCCGCGCGCGTTCGACGAGGTAGGCGTGCAGTGCCGCAATCTCCTCGTCGGTGAAGTGGCTGAAGGCCTTCCGCGACACGCCGGTCATCATCTTCAGCTCGCGGCCGGACGGCGGCAGTCCGGTATGCATCAACTTCTTGAATGCCGGCAGATCGTAGCTCCCCGCCATGGTCAGGTCGGGCGCGATCGTTCCGGGCTCCGCCTCCTTGCCCGAGAGTGTGGACCCATGGCAGCCGCTGCATACCGTCACGGCAATGTGCCGGCCTGCGGCGAACTTGGGGCCAAAATCGGCAGCCTGCGCTGCCGCATAATCCTCGACCACCTGTGGCGCCATTTTGAACTGGCCTGCGGCAAGCCCGATCCGGCCGAGCGGTCCGACGCTGCGCGGCGGGGTCCGCTGACCGCCGGTCGGGGTGGCGCGGATCGCCTTGATCAGCGCGGCAACCTCGGCGTCCGTGAGGTTCGCATAGCTTTCGGAGGGCATCACAAGGAGGGATTCGCCCTGGTAGCCGATGCCTTGGCGAATGGCCTGCGCAAGCTGCTGGTCGCTTGCCTGCTTTGCAACGAGGGTCAGGTTCGGCGCGTAGAGAGTCGCTACGTTCGGAACGTCCAGGAACTTGGTTCCGCGCAGGTCGGGACCGTGGCACTCGGCACATGCGCGAGTGACGAGAAGGTGCTGGCCCTCCTCGAGGCTCGCCTGCTCCATCGGAATCAGCCGCTCGGGCCTGGGCTCGACCCGAGCATTCAATTTCTGTGCGGACGCGATCCAGACATAAGCTGCGGCGAGGACGATCAGCAGCAACAGAACGCCAACGACGTACCCCGTCCAACGCAACAGCTTCGCCATATTCAATGCCCCTTTTTTGGCGGCCCATAGCGAGATTTAGCGGCGGCGGGAATCGTGACGGATGTTTAACGGTCTCCCACGCCGGCCGCGCACGCGATCGCGGCGTTCCGGCCTCGTGCGCGGGCCGCCGTAGCTCCCTTCCGGCAGCTCGAAGCGAAGCGAGCCGGATACTGGGTTGGCTTCGGCGAGCCTGAGCGTCAGGCGCTGGCCGACGCGATAGATTTCGCCTGTTTCGTCGCCGATGAGTTGGCGCGCGGCCTCGTCGTAGCGGAAATATTCCTGGCCCAGAGTCTGGGCGAGGACGAGGCCATCTCCGCCAAGATCTTCGACCGTCGCGAAAAAGCCGAACGGCTGCACGCCCGTGATTCGGCATTCGACCAGCTGGCCGACTTGGTCGGCGAGGAAAGCGGCGACGTAGCGATCGATCGTCTCGCGCTCGGCCTCCATCGCGCGGCGTTCGAGCATCGAGATTTGCTCGCCAGTGCGCTCGAAATGCTCGGCGTCTTCTGGCGGAAGGCCCCCTTCGCCGAGCCTGTATGCACTTACGAGGGCACGGTGAACCAGAAGGTCGGCATAGCGGCGGATCGGCGAGGTAAAGTGCGCGTAAGTCGCCAGCGCGAGGCCGAAGTGACCAAGCCGCTCCGGCCCGTAACGCGCCTGCATCTGCGTGCGGAGCAATTGCTCCATGATTTCAGCGCGGCCGCTGGCGTCGCCGAGCCGCTCGATGATGCGGTTGAAGGTTGCCGGTTTGATCACCTGACCTAGCGCGAACTCCAGATCGAAGGTGGCGAGATAGTCCTTCAGCGCCACCAGCTTCTCGCGGCCTGGCGCTTCGTGGACGCGGTACATGACCGGAGCCCTCTTCGCCTCCAGCGCGCGGGCGGCCGCGACGTTGGCGGCGATCATGAAGTCCTCGACCAGGCGGTGCGCCTCGAGCCGGTCGCGCGGGGCGATGGAGGCGATGCGGCCCTTCTCGTCGAGCATCACGCGGCGCTCGGGGATATCGAGCTCGAGCGGTTCTCGCTTGTTGCGGGCTGCGAGGAGCGCACGCCATGCGCCCCAGAGCGGCTGGAGAGCGGTTCGAACTAGTTCGGCAGGGACCGCCCCTTCGACGTCCGGCATCGAGCAAGTCGGCGAGGATACGTCGCCCCTCGCCTCTCCCGCAGCGTCGATCGCGGCCTGTGCATCTTCGTAGGCAATGTTTGCGGCGATGCAAATCTTTGCCCGCGTAAATCGCCAGCTCTTGAGCGAGCCGTCCTTTGCGATCTTCATGTGGCAGGCCATCGCCGCCCGCACCTGCCCTTCCTTCAAGGAGCATATGTCGGCGGACAATTCTTCCGGAAGCATCGGTACGACGCGGTCGGGAAAGTAGACGCTGTTCCCTCGCGCCCTCGCTTCACGGTCGAGCTCGGAGCCTGGGCGCACGTAGAAGCTGACATCGGCAATTGCGACGATCGCCTTCCAGCCGCCCTTGTTGTCATCGTCATCGTCCGGCGCGGCCCAGATGGCATCGTCATGGTCGCGCGCGTCGGCGGGATCGATGGCGACGATCGGAAGGTGCGTGAGGTCCTCTCGCTCGCCGAGCTTCTGCTGCGACACGCGATGGGCCTCGTCGATCGCCTCCTGCCGGAATTCGTGGCGCAGGCCGTGCTTGTGGATGGCGATGAGGCTGAAGCTGCGCGGTGCGAACGGGTCCCCGAGCACGGCGTCGACGCGGGCGGTCACGCGGGGGGCCGTCCCGAGACTTCGCACAGAACGAGGTCGCCCGGCTCGGCGTCCTTCAAATCGGCAATCGCCAGCTCGCGCCGCTCTTTCTTCTCGACGGGAGTAAGCCAGAAACGTTCGCCTTCCTTGCGCACGACGCCGAGCACCAGCTCGGCCGAGCGCATCAGCTTTTTCATCGGGTGGGCGGCATAGCCCTGTCCACGCTCCTCGGTCCGAGCGAGGATGCGGTCGCCGATGCCGAGCGCTCCGCGCCGGCCGCGCTCAAGGACGCGAAGACGCGGTGGTGGTCCGTCCGCGTGCCACTGCTCTGGCACCGCGAAGATGTTGCCGCTGTCGTCGGCCTCTACGACCCGCAGAACAGTGACTTTCGGCACCCCGCCCGACTTGTGGAAGGCGCGACCGGGGCACTGTCGATCAAGCCCTCGTCCGCCATGTCCTTGAGGAGGGCCTTGAGCAGGATCTTGTCCTGCCCCGACAGGCCGAACGCCCGCGCGATCTCGCGCTTGCCCGCCGGCTGGTCGGAAGTCGCGATGAAATCGAGGATCTGCTTGCGGGTGGGGAGCCCGGCCGAACGTTTGCGAACCATGGTCAGGCCCTAAACGCGCCTAGCGCAGCTGGCTATCCTTGCTGCCCCGCCGATTGATGGTCGAGTGGACGATCGCCTTGTCGCGTTCGGATTGGCAGGCGACGCAGGTGCGCACGCCTGGAAGCGCCTCGCGACGCCGCTTCGGGATAGGCTCTCCGCAATCGTCGCATTCCTCCGCGCTCTCGCCTTGGGGCGTGAGCGCGCGGGCGCGAAGGATCGCGTCCTTCACGGTGTCGTCGATCTGGTCCTGAACCGCGCCATCGCGCGTCCATCCGCCGGCCATAAGCCTTCCTTTCTCCCACGCAATATAGGGAGGAAGCGGTGCTATTTCACGGGTTCCGGCGGAAGGGCGACATACGGCCTGAACGCTCCGCCCGGGACGGCGGAAGCGACTGGGCTTTCGAAGCCATCCTTGCTGACTGACGAGACACCGAACACCCAGTCATCGACGCGAACATGAGGAAGGGCCACTCGCTGCTCTTGCTTTTCGAACGCCGCTTGGCACTCCGGCGTCGGCCTGCAGTGTGTGACGATGGTTTCTGGGCCAACGTGCTTTTGCGAATGCTCCCACTGATTGCTGTCGGTGCGCCGCCAGCGAATCATGAAATATGCCGCTGGGACAGGCTGGAAACTAATTGAAGTATCCGTGCTTACGGCTCCCTCCACCTTCGGCTCAGGCGGCGGCGGAGCGTTCGCGAGGGCAGCAAGCGCGGCAACGTTCAGCTTCGCGATCTTCTCCAGATAGGGGAAGTCCATGTTCTCGATCGTGTCGCCGTACTTGATGCCGTTTTCGGTCCGAAGGTCCTGGTGCTGCCAGTTGTAATTCTCGACCGCGACCGAGAGTCGCACCGCCGGATAGCCCGCGTTGAGGAACTCGGTGTGGTCGCCGCCACGGCCAAAGCGGTCGTTGCGCCAGACCTGCATCACGTCGAGGCCGATGTTCAGCCGGTCAGCGAGGCTGTCGAGATAGCGCGAGATGTTGCGCGGCGGCGCGTCATTCTCGCCGCCGAGGCTACGGAGGTCCTTTGCGAGCTGCTCATGCCCCTGCCATCGCGGGCCTTCGGAGAAGACGCGCACGACCTTGTCGTTGCACACGCCGTCCGAGCCGCAGCTGTTGCCGATGATGTCGTTGTTGAGGTTGGCGACGACGTTCCAGCCCTGCGCCTTCGAATAGGCCGCGAGCACCTTGCCGCCGTAGAGTCCCTGCTCCTCACCCGAGAGCGCCGCATAGACGATGGTGCCGGGGAACTTGTGCTTCGAGAGCACGCGCGCCGCCTCGATGACCGCGGCGGTGCCTGACCCGTCGTCGTTCGCGCCTGGCGCATCATCCTTGGCGTTCATCGGATCGGTCACGCGGCTGTCGATGTGACCCGTGATGATGACCACGTCGTTCGGCCGCTCCGTACCGCGCTGGACGGCAATCATGTCGCAGATACGCGTCGGCGTCGGGATGCGCGTTCCGGTGAAGGTGTCGCACGGCCGCTCGGTCGGCAGGCCGAAGCTCTTGAACTGGCCTTGCGTCCAGTCGAGCGCAGCGCCGATTCCGCGCTTCGGATCGGTCTGCGAAGAGAGCGTGTGACGCGTTCCGAAGCTCACCAGCTTCTCGACCGTCCGCTTCATCTGCGCGCCGCTGACGGGAGCGATGATCTCCTTCAGCTTCGCATCGGGCGACGCCGGCGCGGCGGCGATCAAGGCAAGGCAGGGAAGCAGTCCAAGTCTACGCACACCACGTCTCCTCTCTCCGCCACTGCAACTGGCATTTGCGAGGCCGCGGGTCTAGGGGAACCGCAACCCGGAACAGCTGATTCAAGGACCTTCTTCATGTTGCGCGAGATCGACCATTTCATCGGCGGCGAGAGCTTTTCTTCAGGCGACCGCAGCGGCGACGTCTTCGACCCCAACCAAGGACAGGTGCAGGCGAAAGTTCGGCTCGGCACCGCCGCCGATCTTGAGCGCGCAATGGATGCCGCCAGGGCCGCGCAGCCAGCATGGGCCGCGACCAATCCGCAGCGCCGCGCCCGCGTCATGTTCAAGTTCAAGGAATTGGTCGAAGCGCACATGGACGAGCTGGCCCACGCGCTCAGCTCCGAACACGGCAAGGTCATCGCCGACGCCAAGGGCGACGTTCAGCGCGGGCTCGAGGTGATCGAGTTCGCTTGCGGCATCCCGCAGGCGCTCAAAGGCGAATATACGATAGGCGCGGGCCCCGGCATCGACGTCTATTCGATGCGCCAGCCGCTCGGCATCGGCGCCGGCATTACGCCGTTCAACTTCCCGGCGATGATTCCGATGTGGATGTTCGGGATGGCGATCGCCTGCGGCAACGCCTTCATCCTGAAGCCGTCCGAGCGCGACCCAACCGTACCGATCCGCCTTGCCGAGCTGATGAAGGAAGCGGGCCTGCCCGATGGCATCCTCAACGTCGTCCATGGCGACAAGGAAATGGTCGACGCCATCCTCGACCATCCAGACATCAAGGCGGTCAGCTTCGTCGGATCGTCCGACATCGCGCAGTACATCTATTCGCGCGGCACCGCGAACAACAAGCGCGTGCAGGCGTTCGGCGGAGCCAAGAACCACGGCATCGTCATGCCCGACGCCGACCTCGACCAGGTCGTCAACGACCTCACCGGCGCGGCCTTCGGCTCGGCGGGCGAGCGTTGCATGGCGCTCCCGGTTGTCGTCCCGGTCGGCGAGGAGACCGCCAATGCGTTGCGCGAAAAGCTGATCCCGGCGATCGCAAAGTTGCGCGTGGGCGTGTCGACCGATCCGGAGGCGCACTACGGCCCGGTCGTCAACGCCGCGCACAAGAAGCGGGTCGAGGATTACATCCAGATGGCGATCGACGAAGGTTCGAAGCTGGTCGTTGACGGCCGCGGGTTCAAGCTGCAGGGCCACGAGAAAGGCTTCTTCATCGGCCCGACCTTCTTCGATCACGTCAAGCCGACGATGCGGACCTACAAGGAGGAGATTTTCGGGCCCGTCCTGCAGATGGTCCGTGCAAAGGACTTCGAGGAGGCCGTCCGCCTTCCGTCCGAGCATGAATATGGCAACGGAGTCGCCATCTTCACCCGCAACGGCCACGCCGCCCGCGAATTCACCGCGCGCGTCAATGTCGGAATGGTCGGCGTGAACGTGCCGATTCCGGTGCCGGTCAGCTACCACAGCTTCGGCGGGTGGAAGCGCTCGGGCTTCGGCGACACCAACCAATACGGTATGGAAGGCGTGAAGTTCTGGACCAAGAACAAGATCGTCACCCAGCGCTGGCCGGACGGCTTCGTTGATGGCGCTGGCGACAAGGCTGCCTTCCACATCCCGACCTTCGCCTAAACTGATGCGGGTCTTGCTGTTCCTCCTGCTCCTGATCACCAGCTGGTCGGGAGCAGAGGCCCAGAAGCGCGTCGCCTTCACCTTCGACGATGTTCCGCGCGGCCGCGGGGCCTTCTTCACGCCCGACGAGCGGACGATCCGGCTGATCGCCGGACTTCACAAAGCCGGCGTGAAGCAGGCTGCCTTCTATCTCGTGCCCGGGCAGATCGGGCATGACGACGGCATTGGCGGTGCGGAGCGGATCGAAGCTTATGTCGCCGCTGGCCACGTCATCGCGGACCACAGCTTCACCCACCCGCACCTCAATGCACTTAGCGCAGCCGACTATATGGCGGACGTCGATAAGGCCGAGGACTTCCTCAAGGGCCGCGAGGGGCGCCGTCCCTGGTTCCGCTACCCGTTTCTCGACGAGGGTGGCGACGACAAGGCCAAGGTCGCGGCGGTGCGGGCGGCGCTGAAGGCGCGGGGACTCCACAACGGCTATGCGACGGTCGACGGATCCGACTGGAATATCGAAAGCCGGACCGCCGATGCAGTGAAGGCGGGCAAGACAATCGACAGGGACGCCCTTCGCGACCTCTATGTCGAGACGATGGTGGGAGCAGCCGACTTTGCCGACCAGCTGGCGCGCAAGACCTGGGGCCGGCAGCCGGCTCAGGTCATTGTCCTGCATGAAACGGACATCGCTGCCCTGTTCATCGCAGACCTCGCCGAGGAGCTGCGCAAGGACGGCTGGACGATCATCACTGCCGACGAAGCCTATGCCGATCCTATCTCGAAGCTCGCGCCCAACGTTCCCTACGCAAATGGGACCTTGGTCGAGCTCGCCGCATGGGAAAAAGGCCTTCCCAAGCCGCGCTGGTACGAGCGCAACGACATAGATCTCGCCAATCGCTTGTTCGATGAGCGGGTCCTCCACGAGCGTCCGAAGCAGGTCCAGCCGCGGGACAAGGGGAAACCGTAATCGCTTCGGGGCGTTAAGGCGGCATGATCCGCTTTATCTTCCCGATCGTCACGATAGCGTCGATCATGACAATGGGTGCCTGCAGCGGCAGCCGCGATCCGGTGGCTGACAATGCGGACAATCCTTCAGCTTCGCAGGCGGAAATCGACGTCCTTCCACCCGACGAGAGCGACTCTACGCCGGCCAACGAGCGGGACGCCGGTGTCGACGATGCATCGGCCTCCCCGTAAAGGCGGCGCCCGGCAAAATCCCCGCATCGCTTCATGGCCGATGGGCATGACCCCGGCCGATTGCTCTTCGACGCGCGGCGACGCAAAGGGACTTCTAATCGTGTCGGCTGACGGTCTTAAGTTCTACGAGTCGGTCGCCAAGCCGGCCGGCGAGCTCAAGACGTCCGGAACATCCGCCAGCGGCGACTTCGCCTTCACAGGCGAAGGGATGACCTGGAAGAAGTATGAGGCGCTGGAGATCCAGAGCAACAAGCTGGTGCGGACCGAGAGCAGCCCGATGAAGAGCTTCGCCTACGTGCGCTGCGCCTGACGGATCAGCTTCCCCGGATTCATAAGCCCTAGCGGATCGAGCGCCTGCTTGATCGCGCGAAGAGCATGGAGCTTGGCGGGCGGCCCAAGCCGCTCCAGCTCGTCGAGCTTCAACTGGCCGATGCCGTGCTCGGCGGAGATCGACCCGCCGGCGAGGGTCACGAGATCGTAGACCATGTGCGAGATCTCGGACTCGTGCCCGCGCACCGCGTCACCCCGCACATGGAAGTGGACGTTGCCGTCGCCGAGATGGCCGAACCCGCTGGCCTGTGTGCCCGGGAAGGCCTGCTCCACCTCTGCCGCGGTCACAGTCATGAATCGCGGCATGTCGGCAATGGGAACGGAAATGTCGTGGGCAAGCGTCGGGCCGTCCGCCCGCTCGGCCTCGGAAATGGAATCGCGGATGCGCCAGAAGGCCTCAGCCTGTGCTTCGGACGTTGCGAGCGTCGCATCTTCGATCAGGCCGCGTTGCAGGGCCTCGCCAAGCAGCTCCTGGACCCGATCTGCCGGATCAGCCTGGCCGCTGTCAGCCGTCGCCTCGATCAGCACATTCCACGAATGCTGCCCTCGAGGGGGCTGCGCGTGCCAGGCACGTGCTTAAGCACGAGTTCCAGGCAGTCGGCGGGCACGATCTCGAATCCCTCGATGCGGTCCGTCTTCGATTGCAGGAACTGAAGAAGCTCCAGCGCCCCTGCGCGTTCGACAGGCCAACCCACGCGACTGCGCGCGATCCAATTGCCGGAACAAGACGGAGCGCCGCTGCGGTAACGATTCCCAGCGTACCTTCCGACCCGGCAAGCAGCTGGTCGAGATTGTAGCCGCGATTGTCCTTTTTGAGGCCGGACAGTCCATCGTGAATCGATCCGTCCGGGAGCACCGCCTCCAAGCCGAGAACCAAGGATCGCATCGTTCCGAACTTTAGAACCTGCGTTCCGCCGGCGTTTGTTGCGACAAGGCCACCGATCGTGCAGCTCCCGCGCGCCCCGAGCGTGAGCGGAAAGCGCTGCCCGGTCTCGGACGCTCGTTCGTGCAGGCTGGAAAGGATTAGACCGGCCTCCGCAACGGCCAACCCGGTATCGATGGACCGGATGCGGTTCATTCGTCTGAGCGAAAGGATCAGCGCCGATCCATCCGAAGGCGGCGTCGCTCCGCCGACCATGCCCGTATTACCGCCTTGGGGAATGAGGGGCACACGGCGCTCCGCAGCGAGCTTCACTATTCCCGCAACTTCTTCCGTCGATGCCGGAGACAGGATTGCGGCCGAGTCGCCATGATACTTGCCGCGCCAATCGGTCAGCCACGGCTCCACGTCGGCTCGATCGGTGATCGCCGCCTTCGGTCCGAAGCGGCTGCGAACCTCCTCGATCAGCAGATGGATGCCGTCCTGTTGCAGCACTTTCGCCATGTACGCCGCCTTAGCGCGGATTCAGTGGCTTGGCATCGCACTCGAACCGCTCCATTGCTTGCGCTTCGGGGAGTGACGAATTTCTATGATTTTATGGCAGGTTATGGGCGCGGCCGCGGCTGTCGCCGGATTGGGCCTGATAAGCGGCAAGCTGTTCCAGCGCAGCCTTCGGAGGGCCCGGGACGATCATTCAAAGCGCCCTGCCCTCTGGAACCGATTCTATTCGATCGACTGGGGCGAAACGACCACCAACAATTACGGCTTTGCTCCCGCCGAGGGCGACCATCCGCAGCGCTTCCAGCATCAGATGTACCTCCAGCTTCTCCAGCGGTTGCGGGAGGAGCGCGACGTTAGGCCCGGCATGAAGCTGCTCGAGGTCAGCTGCGGACGTGGCGGCGGGCTCACCGCCTTGCTGTCGCAAGCGCCAGAGATCGAGGCGACCGGCCTCGACGTGGCGCATAGCGCGGTCGACTTCTGCCGGGATCGCTATGGAGAGAGCGAACGGCTGCACTTTGTCCAGGGAAGCGCGCTCGACCTGCCGTTTCCAGATGCCAGCTTCGACGTCGTACTAAATGTCGAAGCGTCGAACGACTATGGCGACCGGCCCCGCTTCTTCCGGGAGGCGGCCCGCGTTCTGAAGCCAGACGGAATCCTGCTTTATGCCGACACAGTGAAGCAGGGGCGCCGCGAGGCGATGGAGCAGGACCTCGCGTCGGCGGGCTTCCAGGCCGAGTTCCGCGACATCACCGGCAATGTGGCCGAGGCATGCCGTCTCGACAGCCCGCGCCGCCGGGAGGTCATCCGGCGTCACGCCCCCTTGTTCGGACGCGTCTTCCTCAAGCGGCAGCTTGAAAATTATGCCGCCATCGAGGGCAGCGCCAAGTTTGAGGCCTTCGCCGAAGGGCGCCGGACCTATGTAATGACGGCTGCATCCAAGGCAGCATGAACCGACAGATCGTCACCCTCGTTGTTGCCCGAGCGACGAATGGCGCGATCGGTCGCGACGGGGATTTGCCGTGGCGAATCTCCGCCGACCTCAAGCGATTCAAGGCACTGACCATGGGCAGCGCAATGATCATGGGGCGGCGCACGTTCGACAGCCTTCCCCGTATCCTGCCCGGGCGGAGGCACATCGTCCTCACGCGCGACCGCAACTGGTCAGCTCCAGGTGCTGAGGTGGCTCACTCCGTTGAGGAAGCGCTCGGCATGGCTGGCGACGAGCCGGTCTCGATCATCGGCGGCGCCGAGATCTTTGACATGTTCTTGCCCCATGCCGACAGGTTGGAGTTGACAGAAGTCCAAGGCGAGATCGCCGGCGACACCTTCATGGTGGACCCACGCACCGCCGGCGAATGGCGCGAAGTCGCGCGGGAGGCTCATCCCGCCGAGGGCGATACTCCTGCCTTCAATTTCATCACGCTGGAGCGCGCCTAGCGCTCCGGGCGCTGGTTGCGCGAATATTCTCGGTAGCGCTTGAACTGGTCGGCAAGGACGCCATCCACCGCCGGCGCCAGCTTCTCGGCTCCCCCGTTCGCGAAGCCAGCGACGCGATAATCCATCGTAACGCGCGTCCCGCCCGCGATCTTTTCGAATTTCAGGTCCATCGATCCGACCGTCGCGTCGTACAGCAAGGGGCCGAGCGAGCCGGTCAGGACGGCTCGCTTGCCGGGATCCGCATACGTGACCCGCATATGTTCGATGCCGCCGCCATTCGGCAGGCGCTCGCAGAAGCATCCGCCAGGACTGAGCGAGAGGCTCAGGTTCGCTGAATAGCCGCTGTAGGTATGATCCTTGTTCCACCAGCTACCGACGCGCCCGAAGGCGGCGAATGCGACCTCCTGCGGCACGACGAGCTGCATCGTCTGGCGGACGTGGAATCCGTTCGGACCGGAGCTGACGATTTCGGCCTGTGCGGCTGCCGGCGCGAACGCAAGACCTGCTGCGATGACGATCCACTTCATGCACGCCTCCCCTGCCGAAAGGGAGGATGCCCCGAAATCGACCTAGCTGTCGAGGATGGCGTCGATTTCGGCGGCGACGTCGTCGACCGAGCCCATGCCGTCGACACGGCGCACCAGGCCGCGTTCTTCGTAATAGGGCAGGATCGGAGCAGTCTTCGCACGATATTCGGCAAGCCGCGTGCGCACCGTCTGCTCGTTGTCGTCCGGACGGCGGACGAACTCGGTCGATCCGCAGAGGTCGCAGACGCCGTCGACCTTGGGACGCTTGAAGACATCGTGATAACCGGCACCGCACTTGGCGCAGGTGAAGCGGCCAGTGATCCTCTCAACCAGCGCATCTTCGTCCACGCAAAGCTCGATGACGTAGTCGAGGCAGCGGCCGCGTTCGGCGAGAAGGAGGTCGAGCGCCTCAGCCTGTGCTCGCGTGCGGGGATAGCCGTCGAAGATCGCGCCCGCCTGCCCCATGTCGTCGAGCCGCTCACCGATGAGCGCGCTTACGATTGCGTCGCTGACAAGCTCGCCGGCTTCCATGATCGCCTTGGCCTTCAGGCCGATGGGCGATCCGCTTCTAACCGCCGCGCGGAGCATGTCGCCGGTCGAGAGCTGGATCATGCCGCGATCGGCCTGAAGCCGTTGCGCCTGTGTTCCCTTGCCCGCGCCGGGAGGTCCAAGAAGAATGATGTTCAGCATCCTGGCCCCCTAAAGCCGGTCAGCGCTTGCGGCTGGTCTTCAGCTTCGCCTTCTTGATGAGGTCACCGTACTGGTGGGCGATCAGATGGCTCTGGATCTGCGCGACCGTATCCATCGTGACGTTGACGACGATCAGGAGGCTGGTGCCACCCAGGTAGAAGGGAACGCCCGCCTGGCTGAACAGGATCTCCGGAATGAGGCAGATCAGCACGAGATAGGCCGCACCGATCACCGTCACCCGGCTGATCAGATAATCGAAGTAATTCTCGGTCGCCTTGCCGGGACGGATGCCAGGGATGAAGCCGCCGTGGCGCTTCAGATTCTCAGCGGTCTCCTCGCTGTTGAACTGCACCGCGGCGTAGAAGAAGCAGAAGAAGGCAATGCCCGCGCCGTAGAGCAGCAGGTACAGAGGCGAGCCGTGCTGCAGGTAGGTGCTGACGGTGATCAGCCAATCGCCCGAATCCGGATTGCTGCGCGCGCCCGCCATCTGCAGGATGGTCAGCGGCATCAGCAGCAGCGACGATGCGAAGATCGGCGGGATGACGCCCGCGATGTTGATCTTGATCGGCAGGTGGCTGCGCTCCGGCTGCATCATTCCGCGAGCGGTTTGACGCTTCGGATACTGGATCGGGACGCGTCGCTGGGCGCGCTCGACGAAGCAGATGAACAGGACGAGGCCGACGGCCAGAGCGACGATCGCGGCGACGAGCAGCGGGTCCATTGTGCCCGTGCGGCCACCTTCGAACAACTGCGCGATATGGACGGGCATCGATGCGACGATGCCGGCCATGATGATGAGGGACACGCCGTTGCCGATGCCTCGGCTGGTGATCTGCTCACCGATCCACATGAGGAACAAGGTGCCGCCGACGAGGCTGATGGTCGCCGCGATGCGGAACATGAGGCCCGGTTCGACCACCGCGCTGATGCCCTGGGTCGCGCCAAGCGTCTCCAGCCCGACCGCGATCCAGTAGCCTTGTACCGACGTCAGCAAGACGGTCAGGTAGCGGGTGTACTGGTTCATCTTCTTGCGGCCAGTCTCACCCTCTTTCTTCAACTGCTGCCACGGCCCGTAGAGGGTCGCGCCGAGCTGAACGACGATAGACGCGGTGATGTACGGCATGACGCCGAGCGCGATGATACTCGCGCGCGACAGCGAACCGCCGGAGAAAGTGTTGAAGAAGTCGAGGACGCCGCCCTTCTGGGTATCGAACAGCGAAGTCATCGCGGTCGGGTCGATACCCGGCATTGGAACGTAGGACAGGAACCGGAACAGGATCAGCGCGCCGAGCGTGAACCAGAGCCTCTTCTTGAGCTCGGTCGCCTTGGCGAAGTTCGCCAGGCTGATGTTACCCGCCATTTGTTCGGCTACGGATGCCATTCAATTCGTCCCCGGACTGCGCAGCATCAGTGCTGCGATTGCTACCCCGCCGGCGGATATAGTGGGTTGATCCTAGAAGGCTAAGCCCCGGACGCCACTATTTTGCGGCGGGGAAGCTCTTAGGCCTTGGCTGCACTCTTGGCCGTCTTGTCGGCCAACCGAGCCTCGCGAGCCTTGCCCTTCTTGGCGGCGGCCAGTTCGGCCGGATTCTTGCGCTCGATGAACTCGATAGAACCGCCGGCCTTCTCGATCGCCTCGCGGGCGCCCTTCGACGCGCCGGCGATCTTCAGCGACAGCTTCGCCTTCAGCTCACCCTTGCCGAGAACGCGGACGCCGTCCTTGCCGCCACGGGCCAGGCCAGCGGCCTTCAGCGCGTCATGGTCGAGCGTGCCCTTGGCATCGAGCTTGCCGGCATCGATCGCCTTCTGGATCGCGCCTACGTTCACCTCGGCATAGTCCTTGCCGAAGATGTTGTTGAAGCCGCGCTTCGGCAACCGCATGTGGAGCGGCATCTGGCCACCTTCGAAGCCGAAGATTGAGACGCCGGAGCGACTCGTCTGACCCTTCTGGCCGCGGCCCGACGTCTTTCCCTTGCCCGAACCGATACCACGGCCGACCCGCATGCGGGTCTTACGAGCACCAGGATTGTCGCGGAGTTCGTTGAGTTTCATTTTGTCTGCACTCGCTTTCGCTTTTGTCGCGCATGACCCCGCCGAAGCAGGGCCAAATCGTTGGTTAGGCGGCTTCGACGCTCACGAGGTGCGCCACCTTGCGGACCTGGCCGAGGACCTCGGGGTCTCTTCCACTTCCACGGTGCGGTGCATCTTGTTGAGCCCGAGGCCGACGAGCGTCGCCCGCTGCGTCTTGTCGCGGCGGATCGGCGATCCGGTCTGGGTGATCTTGATCTTTGCCATCACTATTACTCCGTGATCGCTTCGGCCTGAGCCTCGGCTTCGGTAGCGCTTGCGCCGCCACGGCCGAGCAGGTCGGCAACCTTCTTGCCGCGGCGCTGGGCAACCGAGCGCGGGCTCGTCTGCTCCTTGAGCGCCTCGAAGGTCGCGCGGATCATGTTGTACGGGTTGGACGTGCCGACCGACTTGGTGACAACGTCGGCAACGCCGAGGCTTTCGAAAATGGCGCGCATCGGGCCGCCGGCGATGATGCCGGTTCCCGCCGGAGCGGTACGGACCGTCACACGGCCTGCGCCGAAGTGGCCGAGCCCGTCATGGTGCAGCGTGCGGCCATCGCGCAGCGGAACGCGGATCATCGCCTTCTTCGCAGCGGCAGTCGCCTTGCTGATCGCCTCGGGAACTTCGCGAGCCTTGCCATGACCGAATCCGGCGCGGCCCTTGCCGTCGCCGACGACGACGAGCGCTGCGAAACCGAAGCGCTTACCGCCCTTAACCGTCTTCGAGACGCGGTTGATGTGAACGAGCTTTTCGATCAGCTCCTCACCACCGTCATCGTCGCCGCCACGTCCGCCTCGACGGTCGTCACGACGGCCACGGCCGCCACCACGATCGTTGCCGCCACGGCCACGGCCGCCACGCGGTCCGCGTGGGCCGCGACCCTGCGGGCGATCACCCTCGGGACGTCCGGTCTCAGCGGCAGGAGCCGCTTCCGCTGCGGGCGCGGCTTCGGCTGGCACCTCGGCGGGAGCGTCCACCTGCGGGGTTTCGTTTTCGTCAGCCATTTAGAACTCCAATCCGCCTTCACGGGCGGCATCGGCCAGGGCCTTCACCCGGCCATGGAACAGGAAGCCGCCGCGGTCGAACACGACCGTCGACACACCAGCCTTCTTCGCGCGCTCGGCAACAGCCTTCCCGACCGCGGCAGCCGCGTCGCGGGTCGCTCCGGTCTTGGCCTTGACGTCCTTGTCCAGGGTCGAGGCGGACGCGATCGTCTTGCCGGCAGTATCGTCGATGACCTGCGCATAGATATGGCGGCCCGAACGGTGGACCGAAAGACGCGGCTTGCCCGCGGAACGCGCGCGGAGCGACGTGCGGACACGGCGCCGGCGGCGGTCGAAGAGAGAGAGTTTCGCCATGGCTTACTTCTTCTTGCCTTCTTTGCGGAAGATGAACTCGCCGCGATACTTGATGCCCTTGCCCTTGTAAGGCTCCGGCTTGCGCCAGCGGCGGATTTCGGCCGCGACCTGACCGACTTTCTGCTTGTCGATGCCACTGATCTCGACCGTGGTCTGATCCGGCGTCTTCACTTCGACACCCTCAGGGACGGGGAAATTCACGTCGTGGCTGTAGCCAAGCTGCAGGCGCAAATTCTTGCCCTGTGCCTGGGCACGATAGCCGACGCCGCTGATCTCAAGCACCTTGGTGAAACCATCCGACACGCCCGTGACGAGGTTCTGAACCAAAGTACGCTGCATTCCCCAGAACGCGCGTGCAGCCTTGGTCTCGTTGGCCGGCTGAACAGAAATGCCTTCGTCCGAAATGTCGTAACGGATCTCGTCACGCATCTGCAGCTGAAGCGTTCCTTTCGGCCCCTTGACCGACAGAGTCTGGCCTTCGGTGCTTGCGCTTACGCCCGAAGGCAGCGGCACTGGCCGTTTTCCGATGCGGGACATCTTAGAATACCTCCGCCAGCACTTCGCCGCCGACGTTCTGCTCACGAGCCTCGGCATCCGAGAGCACGCCACGCGGGGTCGACACGATGATCGTGCCGAGTCCGTTGCGGACGCGCGGGAGCTCGCGGGCAGCCGAATAGACGCGGCGGCCAGGTTTGGACACGCGGGCCAGGTGCTGGATAGCCGGCTGGCCTTCGAAATACTTGAGCTCAATGCGCAGACCGCGGTGGCCGGCGAGCTCTTCTTCCGAATAGCCGCGGATATAGCCCTCACGCTGGAGCACATCGAGCACACGGACGCGCAGGTTGGACGCTGGAGTCACGATGGAATCCTTGCGTGCCTGCTGGCCGTTGCGAATGCGGGTGAGCATATCACCCAATGGATCGGTCATCGCCATCTGCGGCCCTTACCAGCTCGACTTGGTGACGCCCGGAATCAGGCCTTTGTTGGCCAGTTCCCGGAGCATGATCCGCGACAAGCGGAACTTGCGATAATAGGCGCGCGAACGCCCGGTGAGCTCACAGCGGTTGCGAATGCGCGTCGGGTTACCGTTGCGCGGAAGCTCCGCCATCTTGAGCCGTGCGATCAGCCGCTCGGTCTCGTCCTTGGACTCGTCGTTCGCGATAGCCTTCAGCTTCTCGTACTTCGACGCGTATTTCTGGACGAGCTTCTTGCGACGCTCGTTCTTGTTGATCGAACTCAGTTTCGCCATGACTTAAGTTCTTCTCCTTAAGAGAAGCAGGTCCTGCCCTCAGGCAGCCTGCTTCTGCTCCTCGTCACGCGGGAACGGGAAGTTGAACAGGCGCAGCAGCTCGCGCGCCTCTTCGTCCGTCTTCGCGGTGGTGGTTACGATGATGTCCATCCCCGGACCTTGTCGATCTGGTCGTAGTTGATCTCGGGGAAAATGATCTGCTCCTTGAGGCCCATCGCGTAGTTGCCGCGGCCGTCGAACGACTTGGGATTGAGACCCCGGAAATCGCGGACGCGCGGGAGTGCGATGGTGACCAGGCGGTCGAGGAACTCGAACATGCGGTCCCGGCGCAGGGTGACCTTGCAGCCGATCGGCATGCCTTCACGCAGCTTGAACTGAGCGATCGACTTCTTGGCCTTGGCAATGACCGGCTTCTGACCGGCAATCGCCTGCATCTCGGCGGCAGCCGCCTCGACCTTCTTCTTGTCCTGCGTGGCCTCGCCGACGCCCATGTTGATGACGATCTTGTCGAGCTTCGGAACCTCGAGACGGTTCTTGTAGCCGAACTTCTCGGTCATCGCCTTGACGATGCGGTCCTCGTAATCGGACTTGAGGCGCGGCGTGTAGCCCTTCGGCGTCTTCGACGGCCGTGGAGCGGTCTTTTCAGCCTTGGGCACCGAAGCCTCTTCGACCTTCGGCAATGCCTCGACCGCCTCGGCCTCGGCCTTCTCAGCCTCGCCGACGCGCTCGACTTCTACCTGCTCGGTCGCAGGCTCGAGAGCCTCGTCGATCTTCTTTTCTTTGTCAGCCATGGATCAATTCTCCAGACTTGGCCGCAACGCGAACCTTCTTGCCGTCGCGCTCCTCAAAGCGGACGCGGGTTGCCTTGCCGGTCTTCGGGTCGGCAATCGCGACCTTCGACACATGCAGAGGCGCTTCCTTGCGCTCAATCCCGCCCTGCGGGTTCACCTGGGACGGCTTGCGGTGACGCGCGGCGACATTCACGCCGGACACGACGACCTTGCTGTCCTTCGGCATCGAGCGGATGACTTCGCCAGTCTTGCCCTTGTCCTTGCCGGACAGGACGACGACCGTGTCACCCTTGCGAATCTTGGCGGCGGCCATGGTTACAGCACCTCCGGCGCAAGGCTGATGATCTTCATGTGCTTGCGCGCACGAAGCTCACGGACGACCGGGCCAAAGATACGGGTGCCGATCGGCTCCTCGTTCTTGTTGACCAGGACAGCGGCATTGCTGTCGAAACGGATCACCGAACCGTCGGGACGGCGGATGTCCTTGGCTGTGCGAACGATCACCGCACGGTGAACGTCGCCCTTCTTCACGCGGCCGCGCGGCGCCGCTTCCTTGACGGAAACGACGATGATGTCGCCGACGCCGGCAACGCGACGCTTCGATCCGCCCAGCACCTTGATGCACTGAACGCGCTTCGCGCCGCTGTTGTCCGCAACCTCGAGGTTGGACTGCATCTGGATCATTGTTCGACCCTACCTTCTTTCAAAACTGCTCAGGCGTCCGCGTCGGCGTCGGCTTTCGCCTTCTTCGCCTTCGCAGCCGGCTTGGCGGCGGGCTTTTCAGCCTTGGCCTTGCCCGGAGCCTTCTTCTCTTCGACCGGGTTCGAAGCACCCTCGACGATCTCGACGGCTGCAGCCTTGGCGGCGCCAATTCGATCGAGAACCGTCCACGTCTTCAGCTTCGAGATCGGAGCGCATTCCTCGATGCGAACCTGCTCGCCAGCCTTGAATTCGTTCGCCTCGTCATGGGCGTGGTACTTCTTCGACAGCTTGATGATCTTGCCGTACAGCGGGTGCTTCACCCGCCGCTCGACACGGACCACCACCGTCTTGTCACCCTTGTCGGACACCACGGTGCCGCTCAGGACGCGCTTTGGCATTCCTCTGTCTCCTCAGCCCTGGGCCGGTTCGGCCGCGCGGGCGCGTTCGCTCTGCAGCGTCTTGATGCGAGCGATGGTGCGGCGCACGATCTTCACCCGCGACGGCTTCTCGAGCTGATTGGTCGCCGCCTGGAAGCGCAGGTTGAACTGCTCGCGCTTCAGCTCCGTCAGCTGCGTCTGCAGCTGATCGTCGGTCGCGACCTTCAGGTCGTCTTTCTTGGCGGTCTTCGCCTTCGCCATCTTACTTTTCCTCTCCGGCCAGGGTCTCGCCGAGGCGGGCCACGACCTTCGTCTTGATCGGCAGCTTCTCGGCCGCACGCTCGAAAGCGGTCTTGGCGAGGTGGCCAGGTACGCCGTCGAGCTCGAACAGGATCCGGCCCGGCTTCACGCGGGCGACCCAGAACTCGGGGCTGCCCTTACCGGAACCCATGCGGACCTCGGCCGGCTTCGACGAAACCGGAACGTCCGGAAAAATGCGGATCCAGAGACGTCCGGAACGCTTGATGTGACGCGTGATCGCGCGGCGGGCCGCCTCGATCTGGCGCGCGGTGATCCGCTCCGGCTCCATCGCCTTCAGGCCGAAGGCGCCGAAGTTGAGCTCGGTTCCACCCTTGGCATTGCCATGGATGCGGCCCTTGAAGGCCTTGCGGAACTTGGTGCGCTTGGGTTGCAGCATGTCTTACTTTCCTTCGCGCTTACCGGTTGCCGCGGTCTTCGCGGGCCGGACGGACTCCGGAGGTCTGGGCCTCCATCATCAGCCGGTCCTGAGCCGTCGGATCGTGGCCGAGAATCTCGCCTTTGAAGATCCACACCTTCACGCCGCACACGCCGTAGGCGGTGTGGGCTTCGGCTTCCGCGTAATCGACGTTGCCGCGCAGCGTGTGCAGCGGAACGCGACCTTCACGGTACCATTCGGTGCGAGCGATCTCGGCGCCGCCAAGACGGCCCGCGCAGGTGATACGAATGCCTTCGGCGCCGAGGCGGAGAGCCGACTGTACCGCGCGCTTCATGGCGCGGCGGAACGCAATACGGCGCTCGAGCTGGTCGGCGACGCCCTGGGCGACGAGCTTGGCGTCGATCTCCGGCTTGCGGATCTCGACAATGTTCAGGCTGACGTCCGAGGATGTCATCGCACCGAGAACCTTGCGGAGTTTCTCGATGTCAGCGCCCTTCTTGCCGATGATCACGCCCGGGCGAGCAGCATAGATGCTGACGCGGCAGATCTTGGCCGGACGCTCGATCACCACCTTCGAAATCGCGGCCTGCGGCAGCGTCGAAAGGATGTGCTTCCGGATCTTGAGGTCCTCCAGCAGCAGACGGCCATAGTCATGGCCTTCCGCGAACCAGCGGCTGTCCCAGGTCCGGTTGATCTGCAGGCGGAGCCCGACGGGAGAGGATTTCTGACCCATAAGTTACGCTTCTTCCTGCTCGCGAACGACGACCCGAATGCGGCTGAACGGCTTGACGATCCGGCTCGAACGGCCACGCGCACGGGTCGCGAAGCGCTTCATCGAGATCGACTTGCCGACACTCGCCTCGGACACGACCAAAGCGTCGACGTCGAGGTTGTGGTTGTTCTCGGCATTGGCCACCGCCGACGCGAGCACCTTGCGCACGTCGTCAGCCATCGCCTTGGGCGAGAACTGAAGGATGTTGAGGGCTTCCTCGACCTTGCGGCCGCGGATGAGGCCCGCGACGAGGTTCAGCTTGCGAGCCGAACCGCGGATCATCGTGCCGACGGCGAGCGCTTCCTTGTCGCCGACCTTACGGGGAGCTGCTTGCTTGCTCATCAGCGCTTGCCCTTCTTGTCCGAGGCGTGGCCAGGGAAGAAGCGGGTCGGCGCGAACTCACCGAGCTTCATGCCGACCATGTCCTCATTGACCGACACCGGCACGAACTTGCGGCCGTTGTAGACATTGAAGGTGAGGCCGACGAACTGCGGCAGGATCGTCGAACGGCGCGACCAGGTCTTGATCGGCGCGCGGCCGCCCTTTTCCTGCGCAGCTTCCGCCTTCTTCAGCAGCGAAAGCTCGACGAACGGGCCTTTCCAGATGGAACGGGCCATTGCTTAACCCTTCTTCTTCGCGTGACGCGACCGAATGATGAACTTGTCGGTCGACTTGTTGTGACGAGTGCGGGCACCCTTGGTCGGCTTGCCCCACGGAGTGACCGGATGACGGCCGCCCGAGGTCCGGCCTTCACCACCGCCGTGCGGGTGGTCGACCGGGTTCTTGGCGACACCACGGGTCAGCGGGCGCTTGCCCAGCCAGCGGGTGCGGCCTGCCTTGGCGAGGGTCTGGTTGGCATTGTCCGGGTTGGACACTGCGCCGACCGTCGCCATGCAGTCCGAGCGGATGTAGCGCTGCTCGCCTGAATTGAGCCTGACGATGACCATGCCCTTGTCGCGGCCGACGACCTGCACATAGGTGCCTGCCGCGCGAGCAATCTGACCGCCCTTGCCGGGCTTCAGCTCGACGTTGTGGACAATGGTGCCGATCGGCATCTGGCCGATTTCCATCGCATTGCCCGGCTTCACGTCGACCTTCTTGCCGGCGATGACCTTGTCGCCCGGAGCGAGACGCTGCGGAGCGATGATGTAGGCCTGCTCGCCGCCCTCGTAGGTCACGAGCGCGATGAATGCCGAACGGTTCGGGTCGTACTCGAGACGCTCGACGGTCGCTGCGACGTCCCAGGTACGGCGCTTGAAGTCGATGTAGCGGTACTTCTGCTTGTGACCGCCGGCGATTCCACGCGAGGTCACGTGACCCTTGTTGTTGCGGCCGCCCGTCTTGCGCTTGCCCTCGGTAAGCGCCTTGACCGGCTTGCCCTTCCACAGGGCCGACTTGTCGACCAGGATCAGGCCGCGGCGTGCCGGCGAGGTCGGCTTATATTGCTTCAGAGCCATTACGCCTTAGCCCCTTCCGTAATGTCGATCATCTCGCCTTCTGCGAGGGTGACGATCGCCTTCTTCGCGTCCGAACGCTGGTAGGCTTGGCCCTTCCAGCGCTTGGTCTTGCCCTTGGAAACGATGGTGTTGACGCCCGTCACCTTGACGTTGAACAGCGCCTCGACCGCAGCCTTGATCTCCGGCTTCGACGCGTCCTTCGCGACCTTGAAGACGACCGCATTGTGCTCGGAGAGCATGGTCGACTTCTCGGTGATGTGCGGAGCGACGATCACGTCGTAGTGACGCGTGTCGACCGCTGCCTGCTGCTTCTTAGCCATTGAACCGTGCCTCCAGGCGCTCGACCGCCGCCTTGGTCAGGACCAGGGTCTCGCAGCGCATGATGTCGTAGACGTTAGCGCCGACTGCCGGGAGCAGGTCGACATTGCTGAGGTTCGACGACGCGCGGGCGAAACCGACGTTCAGCGCGTCACCGTCGATGACCAGCGCCGACTTGCCGAGGTTGAGGCCGCCGAGCTTCGCTTTCAGCTCCTTGGTCTTGCCGTCCTTAAGGTCGAGGTTGTCGACCACGATCAACTGACCGCCGAGAGCCTTCGACGAAAGCGCCATCTTAAGGCCGAGCGCGCGAACCTTCTTGTTCAGCGAGGCGCTGAACACGCGGGCACGTGGGCCGTGGGCCTTGCCGCCGCCGATGAAGATCGGTGCGCGGCGATCGCCGTGGCGAGCCGTACCGCCGCCCTTCTGGCGACCGAACTTCTTGCCGGTGCGGGCAACATCGCTGCGCTCACGGGCGGCGCGAGCCGTTCCGCGGCGATTGACGAGCTGCCACGTGACGACGCGATGCAGGATGTCGGCGCGCGGCTCGACACCGAAGATCTCGTCATTGAGCTCGAGGTCGCCCCCGCTCTTCGCGTCGAGGGTCTGTACCTTGACCTTCATCGCTTAGCCTTCCTTGTTTTCGTCGGAGGAACCATTGTCCTCGGCCTGGCCTTCGCCAGCCTCGGTCGCAGTTCCCTCATTTGCTTCGGCTTCAGCCTCGGCCGCTGCTTCAGCAGCCGCACCGGCTTCCTGCTCCGCCGCGATCGCCGCCACTTCCTCGTCGCTCGGGAGCGCCGGGATCTCGTGGACGGCTGCGTCATCGACCAGGCCCGCCACCGGCAGTTCCGATTCGTCGATCTTCGCCTTCGTGTCGAGGATGCCGGCCGGGTACGGCGCATTCTCGTGGCGCGGCAGCTTCACGGCGTCTTCGACTGTTACCCAGCTACCCTTGTGACCCGGAACCGAGCCCTTGATGAATAGCAGGCCGCGGATCGGGTCCGTGCGGACGACCTCGAGGTTCTGCTGGGTGCGATTACGGGCACCCATGTGGCCGGCCATCTTCTTGTTCTTGAAGACGCGGCCCGGATCCTGGCGGTTACCGGTTGAACCGTGCGAACGGTGCGAAACGGAAACGCCGTGGGTAGCGCGAAGACCGCCGAAGCCCCAGCGCTTCATGGCGCCGGCGAAGCCCTTGCCCTGAGTCACGCCCGCGATGTCGACCAGCTGGCCGGCAACGAAGTGCTCCGCGCTAATGCGTGAGCCGACGTCCAGGAGAGCGTCTTCGGCGACGCGGAATTCAACGACCTTCGCCTTGGGCTCGACTTCGGCCTTGCCGAAAGCGACACGCTGCGGCTTGGCGACATTCTTCGCCTTCGCAGTGCCTGCTCCAAGCTGGACGGCGGTGTAGCCGTCCCGGTCCATTTCGCGGCGGCCGATGACCTGAACCTCGTCCAGCTGGAGAACGGTAACCGGCACGTGCCGACCGTCCGCCTGGAAGAGGCGCGTCATTCCGACCTTCTTCGCGATCACGCCAGTGCGCATGATCAAAGACTCCTCACAGAGGCCCGCGGACCATTCCGCGGGCGTGTAGCCCATTGAACTGATTGCGTGCCCCGCCTGGGCTAGTGTCCCGCATATTCTGCGGGACGGCGGGGACGCAGCCGGAGCCAAAAGCTCCGCGGTATCACCCTATGTCCGAAAGGCCGGAGCCTCTCGATGCCGCTCCGGGTCGGAGCGACGGCTGGCTGTTAGGCCAGCTTGATCTCTACGTCTACACCGGCGGCCAGATCGAGCTTCATCAGCGCGTCGACCGTCTGCGGCGTCGGCTGGACGATGTCGAGCAGCCGCTTGTACGTCCTCACCTCGAACTGCTCGCGCGACTTCTTGTCGATGTGCGGCGAACGGTTGACGGTGAACTTCTCGATACGCGTCGGAAGGGGAATCGGACCGCGAATGAGTGCACCCGTACGGCGCGCCGTGTCGGCGATGTCGCCAGTTGCCTGATCGAGCACTCGATGATCGAAAGCCTTCAGGCGAATACGGATATTCTGCGTTTCCATGTCCCTACCGATGCGAAAGAGCCTGCGAGCATCAGCATTCGCCGAAGCCCGCGCAATAAAACAAAACTCAAAAGCGAACCGCGCGACCCTGAATCAGAATCGCGCGGTTGCAGCCCTATATTACTTGGAGATCGTTCCGACAACCCCCGCGCCGACGGTCCGGCCGCCCTCGCGAATTGCGAAGCGGAGACCCGGATCCATGGCGATCGGAGCAATCAGCTTGACACCCAGGCTGACGTTGTCGCCCGGCATCACCATCTCGGTGCCTTCCGGCAGCTGGACTTCGCCCGTCACGTCGGTCGTGCGGAAGTAGAACTGCGGACGGTAGTTCGCGAAGAACGGCGTGTGACGGCCGCCCTCGTCCTTCGACAGCACGTAAACTTCCGCCTGGAAGTCCGTGTGCGGAGTGATCGAGCCCGGCTTGCAGAGAACCTGGCCGCGCTCGACGTCCTCACGGCCGATGCCACGAAGCAGCGCGCCGATGTTGTCGCCGGCCTGACCCTGGTCGAGCAGCTTGCGGAACATCTCGACGCCGGTGACGACGGTCTTCTGGGTGTCGCGGATGCCGACGATTTCGACTTCCTCGCCAACCTTTACGATACCCGTCTCGACACGACCGGTCACGACGGTGCCGCGGCCCGAGATCGAGAACACGTCTTCGATCGGCATCAGGAAGGGCTTGTCGAGCGGACGCTCCGGCTGGGGAATCCAGTCGTCGACCGCCTTCATCAGCTCCATGATCTTCTCTTCGCCAATCTCGGGATTGCGGTCCTCGAGGACGGCGAGAGCCGAACCGGCGACAATGGGAATGTTGTCGCCGTCGAAGCCGCGCTTGGAAAGCTCCTCGCGGATTTCGAGCTCGACGAGCTCGAGCAGCTCGGGATCGTCAACCTGGTCAACCTTGTTGAGGAACACGACCATGGTCGGAACGCCGACCTGCGCTGCGAGCAGGATGTGCTCCTTGGTCTGCGGCATCGGGCCGTCAGCAGCAGACACGACCAGGATCGCGCCGTCCATCTGGGCGGCACCAGTGATCATGTTCTTCACGTAGTCGGCGTGGCCCGGGCAATCGACATGCGCATAGTGCCGCTTGTCGGTCTCGTACTCGACGTGCGCCGTCGAGATGGTGATGCCGCGCTCGCGCTCTTCCGGCGCCTTGTCGATATTGGCGAAGTCGACGGCTTCACCGCCGCCGTGCTTGGCCAGCACCTTGGTGATTGCAGCCGTCAGCGACGTCTTGCCATGGTCGACGTGACCGATGGTGCCGATGTTGCAGTGCGGCTTGTTCCGCTCGAATTTAGCCTTCGCCATTTTACGCCTCTTCTTCTCTGAAATCCGGGCGGCCCGCCCGTATCGCGGACGCGCCCATAGCTAACAAAAATCCGTTACGCCAGCTTGGCCTTCACCTCGTCGGCGACGTTCTGCGGCACTTCTTCGTAGTGCGAGAACTGCATCGTGTACTGCGCGCGTCCCTGGGTGAAGGAGCGGAGCTGGTTCACATAGCCAAACATGTTCGCCAGCGGGACGATCGCTTCCACCGCCTGCGCGTTACCGCGCGTGTCAGTGCCCTGGATCTGCCCGCGACGCGAGTTGAGGTCGCCGATGACGTCGCCGAGATAATCCTCAGGCGTAACGACCTCGACCTTCATGATCGGCTCGAGCAGCTTAATGCCGGCCTTCTGGGCCACTTCGCGCATTGCACCGCGGGCGCAGATTTCGAACGCCAGCGCCGAAGAGTCGACGTCGTGATATTTGCCGTCGATCAGGTGAACTTCGAAGTCGATGATCGGGAAGCCGATCAGCGAACCCGTCTCGGCTGTCTCGCGCAGGCCCTTCTCGACCGACGGGATATATTCCTTCGGAACGTTGCCGCCCTTGATCTCGTCGAAGAACTGGAAGCCCGAACCGCGCTCGCCCGGGGCGACCGCGATCTTGATCTCGCCGAACTGACCGGAGCCGCCCGACTGCTTTTTGTGGGTGTAGGTCAGCTCGACCGGCTTCGCGAGATATTCGCGATAGGCGACCTGCGGCGCACCCACGTTGGCCTCGACCTTGAACTCTCGCTTCATGCGGTCGACGAGAATCTCGAGGTGGAGCTCGCCCATCCCCTTGATGATCGTCTGGCCCGATTCATGGTCGGTCGACACGCGGAATGACGGATCCTCGCGGGCAAGGCGGTTGAGCGCCACGCCCATCTTCTCCTGGTCGGCCTTCGTCTTGGGCTCGACCGAGAGCTCGATGACCGGATCGGGGAATTCCATCCGCTCGAGGATGATCGGCGCGTTCGTGGCGCACAGAGTGTCGCCGGTGGTCGTGTCCTTGAGGCCGGCGAGCGCGACGATGTCGCCAGCGTATGCCACCTGGATGTCCTCACGGTCGTTGGCATGCATCAGCAGCATGCGGCCGACCTTTTCCTTCTTGTCCTTGACGCTGTTCATGACCTGCGACGAAGTCTCGAGCGTGCCCGAGTAAATACGAGCGAAGGTCAGCGTGCCCACGAATGGGTCGTTCATGATCTTGAAGGCCAGCGCGGCAAACGGCGCATTGTCGTCCGACGGACGTGAATCCTCGTCGCCGTTGGGCAGGATGCCCTTGATCGCAGGAACGTCGAGCGGGCTCGGCAGATAGTCGACCACCGCGTCTAGCAGCGGCTGAACGCCCTTGTTCTTGAACGCCGAGCCACAGACGACCGGAACGAACGCCATTCCGAGCGTGCCCTTGCGGATAAGCTTCTTCAGGGTCGCGACGTCAGGCTCATTGCCTTCAAGATAGGCTTCCATCGCGTCATCGTCCTGCTCAACGGCAAGTTCAATGAGGTTGGTGCGCGCTTCGGCGGCCTTGCCCTTCAAGTCGTCCGGAATTTCCTGATATTCGAACTTCGCGCCAAGGCTCTCTTCAAGCCAGATGATTGCGCGGTTCTCGACCAGGTCGACGAGGCCCTTGAAGCCGCCTTCGATGCCGATCGGAAGATACAAGACCGCCGGGCGCGCGCCGAGGCGGTCGATGATCGACTGGACGCAATAATAGAAGTCGGCACCGGTGCGGTCGAGCTTGTTGATGAAGCACATCCGCGGAACGCCATACTTGTCGGCCTGGCGCCAAACGGTCTCCGACTGCGGCTCAACGCCGGCAACGCCGTCGAAACAGGCAACCGCGCCGTCGAGCACGCGCAGCGAACGCTCGACTTCGATGGTGAAGTCGACGTGGCCAGGCGTGTCGATGATGTTGATGCGATGCTCGGGCCCTTGCCCTCGTCAGCGCTCCAGAAACAGGTCGTCGCGGCCGACGTGATCGTGATCCCGCGCTCCTGCTCCTGCTCCATCCAGTCCATCGTGGCGGTGCCTTCGTGGACTTCACCGATCTTGTAGGACTTGCCGGTGTAATAGAGGATGCGCTCGGTCGTCGTCGTCTTGCCGGCGTCGATGTGCGCCATGATGCCGATGTTGCGATAGCGGTCGAGCGGATGGCTGCGGGCCATTTTACTTGCTTCCTTAGCGATGTGGGAGCCGGCGGATCCGGCTTCCCCAGATATAGGTATGAAAATTACCAGCGGTAGTGGCTGAACGCGCGGTTCGCTTCGGCCATGCGGTGCGTGTCCTCGCGCTTCTTCACGGCATTGCCGCGGTTCTGCGAGGCATCCATCAGCTCGCCCGACAGACGCGCGGCCATCGTCTTTTCAGAGCGGGCGCGAGCGGCCGAGATCAGCCAGCGAATGGCGAGCGCCTGAGCGCGCTCGACGCGAACTTCCACGGGACCTGGTAAGTCGCACCGCCGACGCGGCGGCTGCGGACTTCGATCCCGGCTTCACATTGTTGAGGGCGTCGTGAAAGACCTGGATCGGGTCTTTCTTCAGGCGAGCTTCGACATTGTCGAGAGCGCCATAGACGATGCCTTCGGCGACCGACTTCTTGCCGTCGAGCATGACCGAATTCATGAACTTCGACAGGACGATGTCCCCGAAACGGGGATCGGGAAGGATTTCGCGCTTTTCTGGGCGGCGACGACGGGACATTGGACTGTTCCTTTCTCTTCAGCCTGTTCCGGAACTTGTCCGGGCTTACTCGTGCGTGGTTACTTGGGACGCTTGGCGCCGTACTTCGAACGGCTCTGCTTGCGGTCCTTGACACCCTGGGTGTCGAGAACGCCGCGAAGCACGTGGTAGCGGACACCCGGAAGGTCGCGCACACGGCCGCCACGGATCAGCACGACGCTGTGCTCCTGGAGGTTGTGGCCTTCGCCGGGGATATAGCTGATGACTTCGCGCTGGTTCGTCAGACGGACCTTGGCGACCTTACGAAGCGCCGAGTTCGGCTTCTTCGGGGTGGTCGTGTAAACGCGAGTGCAAACGCCACGCTTCTGCGGGTTCTGTTCCATCGCAGGAACCTTGGACTTGGCCTTCTGCGGTTCGCGACCCTTGCGGATCAGCTGGTTGATCGTTGGCATGAAGCCCTTCACCTTTATGTTGCCGGAAGACCCGGCGGTTACTTTGCGCAACGCAAAAGCGTGAACACCTGGTAGCCGCCAGCCACCCGGCCTTCACGTCGTTGAGCAATGTTCAGCTCTGTCCTTCAGGGGAACGGAATCGCAGCCCGCGGACGAGCGGCCACATAGCGAGGGACCGCCGGAGGGTCAACGGGTGGCTCTCCGAAACCGATTGAGCCGACGAATGCGCAGGGCAAGCCGACAAACGGACTTGATCGACGGCGGCTCGCGTCCGGTCGAAACCGAAGAGCATCTGGATCCCATGCGGTCCATCCATGGCTCCGTTCAAAGGGAGCAGGATCATGACAAGCAAGAATGTACTCGTTGCGGTCGGGATGGCCCTGATCGCCGTTCCGGCGGGCGCACAGAACTCCGACGCGCCGAAATCCGACAAGAGCACCACGGTCGACCAGAAGAAATACTGCCTTTCGTACGACAGCGTCGTCGGAAGCCGCGTCCGGGCGCAGGAATGCAAGACCAAGGCCGAGTGGGCCAGGGAGCACGTCGACATCGACAAGATGTTGAAGGAGTAGCTTCCGCCGGGCGCGGTCGCGAGCCGCGCCCACCCTCTCAAATCTCTCTCAGGGTCACTTCGTCGCGGCCAAACTCCAGCCCGACGGTCAACAGCGCCCTGAATGCATTGTAGCCCGAATTCCCCGGGAAGAAGGCGTGGAAAAACAACTGCGGCTTCCCCTCCATGCCCGGCGCAACAGAGGCATGGCCCGGCGCCCACCACAGGCTGTTTGACTTCAGCAGCGGCTCAGCTCGCTTGACGTATGGGCCAAGCGGATGGTCGGCGACCGCCACCCCGATGCCATAGGCCGGCGTCGAGAAGTCATTTCCGGCATAGAACATCCAGTAACGGCCGTTCTGCTTCGTGACGAACGGCCCCTCGATCAGGTGCCCTTCCCAATCGAGGTCATTGGCAAGAACAACCTGCTCCTCACCCGTGAATGATCGGCCGTCCGCAGCTAGCCTCCGCGCGTGGATCGGCGTCCGCATCGCCTCGACGATATCGCTCGCCTGTCCGAACTCGATGAGCGCGGGCTTCACGCGCGACCAATTGTCGAGCGCAGCCTCGATCAGCGGCTGCATCCAGAAGAAGCGCTCCATCGATCGGCGGGTATTGGCCCACGGCTGGATCGCAGCGGCAAAGGCGGCGGTCCGGCGGTCGCGATCGCTTTCGAACAGTGTCTCGACGAGATCGGGATGCTCGCGCAGCAACCCGGCGAGGGGTCGCGGCCAAAGACCGTTCGTGTCGTTCTTCCAGAAAAGGAGGGCGCGCCGTCATCATCGACGAAGATGTGGGAGTCGATCACACCGCCGCTCGCCGGACCGCCCGGCGTAAGCATCTTGCCGCCGGTAACCATCGGCGAGCCATTGTCGGACCACGGTCCAAAGGGCGAAGCGGCGCGTGCCAGGCCGATCGCGAGCGCCCCGCTCTGGTCGCGGGCGGTGTAGACGAGCCAATATTCGTCCCCGATCTTGGCTATTTCAGGTGCCCAGAAATCTCCCGTGCGTTTGCCATGCCGTGCCCATGCGGGAGCCTTGCCTTCGGGAAACACGAAGCCGTCATGATCCCAATTCTCGAGATCTCGGGAATGGAGGATCGGGAAGGCGTCCAGTGCATCGTTCGACGTCGCTGTCAGGATCCAGCCGTCATCGACCTTCAGGACAGCCGGGTCGCCATAACCAGCCCTCGTAAGCTCGCTTAGATTTTCCGAGATCAGCGCCTTCCACGGCACGCCTGTCGGCGCGGCTCGCGGAGCCTCGGAAGACACCGGCGCCCTCGTTCCAAAGTCGGCGGCAAGCTCGGCAAAGAAGCGCGCGTAATCCGCCTGCTCACCGCCGGCAATTCGGTAACAGCGATCCGGGCCATCGCCTTCGCGCACGGCCAGATCGGTCGCTTCGCCGTCTGCGGTTGCCTGGACGTCGAATATTGGAATTGAGCCCATGGACGCCAATCAACGGCTGGCGAGACGCTTAAGCTCCTTAACTCCCGCCGCGAGGATGTCCGCGCCGGGCGTCGTCGGAATATCCGGCTTCAGCTTCCAGCGCGGATTGTCCTTCACGTCGTAAACCGGCTCCGCGCTGTAGTTGATCGAGATGCCCGTGCGGTCGAGCCGCAGCGGAAAGACCGCCGCTCCAAGTCCCATCGTCTCGGTCCCGACTGTCACTGCCCGACGGATGCCCTTCATGCCCATCGGAAAGCCCTCAGCCATGCTCGCGCTCCAATGGTTCTGGAGCACGACGACCGGCTTTTCGTAAGTGAAAGGCCCCTGCGGATCGACATATTCGGTCCATGGGTCAGTCAAGCCGAAGCCCTGTCCGCTTCGACGCCGCATCAGTGCATAGGGACGACGTTCCTTTATGAAACGGCCCATGATCGGCCGGGCTACTGCCGTGTCGCCACCGCCATTGTCGCGCGCGTCGATGATGAGGCCAGGAGTGTCCTTCAACTGCTCGAGCGCAGCATCGAACGCTTTCGGCGCTTCACTGTCGCCGAACGACGTGATCGCGATATAGCCGAAACCCTCGTCGAGCTTCCGGTGATTGATCGACGCCCGGTCCGCAAAAGGCTTAAACGGCAGGAGGAGGTCGCGCACGCTGCCGTCCTTGGAGCGCAGCCGAAGCTTGCGGGCACGATCGCGATTGCCGCCGACCGCCGCGTTGATTGCAAATCGGCGCGCCTCGGGATCAGGCCGCGCAAGCGCTCGCGGCATTCGCGCAGCAGCGGCCTGGGCGAACGGCACGCCGTCGATCGCAAGAACGACGTCGCCGATCCCGATGCCCGAATCCATCGCGGCCGAGCCATCCCGGATCGCACGAACCTCGACACCCGCCGGCGTCTCACCAACGAAAACGTCGGACAGCGGCCAGCGCGGAAGTCCGGGCACCGGCGAGGAAAAATGCGTGTGCCCATCGTATAGCTCATCCGTGATGGCGAGAAGCAGGCGGTTCCACTTTTCCTCGTCGTCGCCGACTGCCGCCAACCGTGGCTGATAGATTGCGCGGACCCGGTCCCAATCCGTCGCCTTATCGCCGAAGAAAGCATACCGATCGCGCAGCGTCTCCCACAGCTCGTCGAAGTCCTGCTGGAGGGTTATGTCCCTGGGCGGCTCAATCGCAATGGCGGGCGCCGCAATTGCGGCGAGCCCGGACGCGATCGCCGTCCGGCGCGTAAGAGCGAAGGTCATTGCTGGTTCTTCACGACGTCGCCGCGCGCCATCACGAACGCGACATTCTTCAGGACCGTCACGTCGGTCAGCGGATCGCCTGCCACGGCGATGATATCGGCTGATTTGCCTGGTTCGACCGTGCCCACTTCGTTCGACAGTCCCAGTAGATCGGCGGCGTTCACCGTCGCCGCCTTGATAGCCTCGACCGGCGGCATTCCGAACTTCACCAGCATCTCGAATTCGTCGGCATTCTTGCCGTGCTTGGAAACACCGGCATCGGTCCCAAAGGCGATCTTCACGCCCGCCGGATAGGCCTTCTTCACCGATTGACCGGTGATTCCGATCCGCCACTCGATCTGCTGCTTCACCGCGCCGGTGTAGGCGTTCGGGTCCTTGGTGAGCCGATCGATATAGCCGTTAACCGTCGACAGCGTCGGCACGTAATAAGCGCCGGCCTGCTTGAAGAGCTTGATGATCTCGTCGTCCATTACCGTGCCATGCTCGATCGAGTCTGCTCCGGCACGTAGTGCGAGCTTGATGCCGTCGGCACCATGCGCGTGCACGGCGACCTTCCGGCCGTAAGCATGAGCGGTCTGGACGAGCGCCTTGGCCTCGTCATCGAACATGCGCGTGGCAAGGCCGGTGCCGCTGTTCACGCCGCCGGTGGTCGCGAACTTTATGACGTCCGCTCCGCGGTCGATCTGACGGCGAACGACGCGGCGGCAGCTTTCGACGCTGTCACAGAGGTTTTCGGGGCTCGGATTCCAATGTGCGACAAGGTCGTCGTTCAGCGATCCGCGGCCGTCCATGTGCCCGCCGGTGGTCGAAATCGACTGAGCCGCATCCACGATGCGCGGTCCCTGTACCCAGCCGCGCTTCACCGCTTCACGAAGCGCCAGCGTATCGCCATGATCGTCCCCGAGATTGCGGACGGTGGTGAAGCCGGCCCGAAGCGTCTTCATGCCGTTCATTTGGGTTTCGAGCGCATGCAGGGGCATGTCGTCGCGAACCTCGGCCAGGAGCGCCTGCTCCCCGCCCCTGTCGCTGACCAGATGAACGTGGCTGTCGATCAGACCGGGAAGGACGGTCTTGTCACCAAGTTCGATCGTCGTCGCCCCGGCCGGCGCGGGAACATGACCGTGGCGCACCTCCACGATCCGGCCATTGTCGACGACGATCGTCGACGGCCCGAGCGGCGCTTTGCCGGGAACGGCGATCAACCGGCCGGCATGGATGTAGGTCGGTGCAGCGAATGCGGCGGAAGTGCACGAAGCGAGGGCGACTGAGATCAGCAAGCGGTGAAGCATGGCGGCACCTTAAGGCCGCCTTTGCCGGACGCAACGGGGGTGAAACTATTCGGTTGTCGCCCCGTCCCATTCTTCCTTGTGATGACGCGCTTCGGCGTCCTCCTTCGTGCGCTGGACGATCTTGTCCTTGTGCTCGGGCGGGCCGTAGATCGTGTAGAGCCGAAGTGGCTCGGTCCCCGTGTTGCGCACGTTGTGGCGAGCGCCAGCGGGAACGATCACGGCGAAATCGTCCATCACCGGATTTTCGCGGCCGTCGATGTCCACCGATCCCTGCCCTTCCTCGACCCGGAAGAACTGATCGCGGTCCTCGTGGACTTCCTCACCGATCTCTTCGCCCGGCTGGAGGGTCATCAGCACGAGCTGCAGATGCTGCCCGGTATAAATGACGTGGCGGAAGTTCTCATTGTCGACCGTCAGCCGCTCGATATCGTCGCAAAAACCCCGCTTCATGAGATGCCCTCTTCGTTCGCTGGATACTCGTTCAGAACGCACAACCGTCGCCGAGCCATGTTGTTCAGCCATCTCAGCTTTTCAACGGATCGTTGCCCCAGTTCATGAGCGAATAGCGCCAGCGCGAGGTCGCAATATTGGCGGGCTCCTGCGCCCTGTGACGGCGCACGTAACCGACAACCTTTCGCATGTGGGCATAGTCGTCGTCGCTTAGCTCGACCTTCTTCTTACCGAGGATGTCGACAATGCGCCGGCCGCTGGCGTGGCCGACACTTTCGCCCGTTCCCTTGCCGCCCTTGGCCCTCCAGCCGACCGCGCGGCTCTCTTTGGTGTCCAGCCATTTCTTCAGCTCCGAAGCGGTCATGTTCACTGCTTCGTCGAAGTCCTTGCGGACCTTGTCGCGATCGATCTCTGCCATTCCTCCACAACGCTCGTCGCGGGGAGCGGCTCAATACGGACGAAAGGCTTAGTGGCCCGGAGGCACCAGTTCGCCGCCCTTCACGACGGCAGCCGGGCGCTCAAGGACCCGGATATCGCGGAGCGGATCGCCGTCTACCGCCACGATATCGCCGTAGCGGCCGACCTGGATCTCGCCGACGTCGTTGCGGCCGAGGGCCTCCGACGCATTCTTGGTCGCGGCCTGGATCGCCTCGAGCGGGGTCATTCCGTACTGGACCATGACCGCGAACTGCTGACCCACCATTGCGTGTGGCATGACCCCCGCATCAGACCCGAAGATCATGCGAACGCCGGCCTGGTGAGCCTTGCGGAAATTGTCGCGCTGGGCCTGCCCGATCTCGCGGTCCTTGCGGATGTTCTCCTCAAGCTCGCCATTCTTGCGGCCTTCTGCCTGCGTGTAGTCGGTGTTCTTGATATCCATCGAGAACCAGACCGGCCGCTTGCGCGCCTTTGCGAGCTTGATGCTCTCGTCATCGAGAAGGCTGGCGTGCTCTATGGTGTCGATACCGGCGCGGATCGCGGCATTGATGCCGCTGGCGCCGTGCGCATGGGCGGCGACGCGAAGGCCCTGCATATGCGCCTCGTCAGCGATGGCGCGAAGCTCATCCTCGGTGAGCTGCTGCTGCCCCGGCGTATCGCCGCGCGAGAAGACGCCGCCCGTCGCGCAAACCTTGATCACCTCGGCCCCGAACTTCCGCTGGCGGCGAACCTGGTACTTCAGCTCCTCCGGGCTGTCGCCGATGCCCTCTTCCTTCTCCTTTTTCTGGAGCTCGGGCGGGAGATAGGTGTCGTCACAATGGCCGCCAGTGGCGCCAAGCGCATGGCCGGCCGGAACAATGCGCGGGCCGACGACGTAACCGGCCTCGATGGCCTGCTTCAGACCGACGTCCGCCCACTCGCCCGATCCGACCACGCGCATGGTCGTGAAGCCGCCATTGAGCATGTCGCGGGCGGTGCTAGTCGCGACGGCCGGCCAGAAGCTTCCGGTATATTCGAGGAAGCGGTAGCCGCCGATGTCCGCCGGCCCGAGATGCGTGTGCATGTCGATCAGGCCGGGAAGCAGGGTCCGGTTGCCGAGATCGATATGCTTGACGTCGGCGCCCCAGCGCACCGTACGTGCATCGGCGATCGACGTGATGTGACCGGTGTCGTCGACGAAGATCGCCGGGTTCGGCACGTAGCGCCCGGTCTCGACGTCGAGCATCCTTTCGCCTGTAATCACCGTCGCCGCCGTCGCGGGGGAAACGACTGCAGAAGCAGCGAGGAGGGAAAGAACGACACGTCGGATCATCTGGAACCCCTAAGCGAAATCGAGCCATAGCCTGGTAATCTTCTTCGCAGGCATCGGCGACCGCTTGCAAGTGGGCATCGAGCACCGGAAGTTCGGCGTCTTCCTCGCCCTCGAAACCGGTGCTGGCCTCGACACGGCCGTACCAGTGCGACGCCCAGACCCCGTCCTCCGGGTGACGGCCAGTTGACCAGTGCAACATCGCTTCCCTCCAAGGGATTTCGAGCGCATTGCAGAGCGCCGACAGCGTGCCCGCCGGGTCGGCCAGAACATCGGCCGAATCCACCACCGGAGGCGGACCCCGAGCCTGTCGGACTCGCGGTCGAAGAACTCGCGAACGACACGAACGCCGAGATCGCTTGCCTCCACCGTTTCACGCTTGCGGGCGTAGGACGCGACCATGCGTCGTGGATCGCGGATCAGGAAAGCATGGGTCACATTGCGGATGTCGTCTGGCGCGACCGGTCCCACCATGTGATGCGCCATTTGCTTCTGATACCAGAGCGGGGAATCGTCGGGCGGATCGCCTGCCATCGCTTCGGCAATTCGGTGCCAGTCCGTCTCCATCGACGCGATTACCGCGTCGCGCATCGGATGGTCCGCGCCAGACTCTTTCAGGAAGGCGCCATAGAAGGGCTCGTCGCTGACGAAGCAATCGGGCGGGATGAAAAGCTGCGCATCATTGCGGTCGAGATGTTCCGGGGCCCGACCACATGGCGATGCGCCGGGTCACTGACGATTGCGTCCCGATACGTCCTGGCCGAGCTTCTTGCGGTAAAGCTGCTGCAACCGCTCGACCATCGGTCCGCGCTCGGAACCGATCACCCGTCCGTCGATGGTGCCGACTGGAGCGACGCCCGCGAACGTGCCGGTCGTGAACGCCTCGTCCGCGCCATAAACGTCGGTCAGCGAGAAGTTGCGCTCGAACGCAGGAATGCCGGCCTCTCGCGCAACTTCCAGCACCAGCCCGCGCGTGATGCCGTCGAGGCAATAGTCGCCGCTCGACGTCCACACCTCGCCGTTGCGAACGATGAAGAAATGGGTGGAATTGCAAGTTGCGACGAAGCCGTGAGGATCGAGCATCAGCGCCTCATCCGCGCCCGCCTCGGCAGCCTGGATGCAGGCAGTGATGCAGTTCAACTTGCTGTGACTGTTGAGCTTCGGATCCTGCACGTCCGGATAGCCGCGGCGCACGTGAACGGTGAACAGCTTCAGCATTCGCGTCGCGGTTTCCGGGACCGGCTCCTTCCACTCCGGAATGATGACGATTGTCGCCGGGGAAATGACCACTCGCGGGTCCTGATAAGGAGTCGAGCGAATGCCGCGCGTCACCATCAGGCGAATATGGACCCCGTCGCCATCCATCCTGTTGGCGTCGAGCAGGGCAAACAGCCGCCGCTCCAGGTCCTCGCGCGACACGCCGATGTCCATCGCGATCGCCTTTGCCCCGCGATAGAGCCGGTCGAGGTGGCGATCGAGGAACGCGATTCGACCCTGGTGGACCCGCAACCCTTCCCAAACGCCGTCTCCCAGCATGAACCCGCTGTCGAAGACCGACACCGTCGCCTGTGGACGCGGCACGAGCGCGCCGTTGACGTCGATCAGCACCTCCGCGTTGCGGGGGTCTGGCACGAAATGATGCGTCCCGGTCGCTTGGGTCACGCGCCGACGCTAGCGACCCCGGCGATGCTGTCCAGCCTCAGCCGCCGAAAGGCAGTGCGTCCGGAACCTCGTATATCTCGACCGCGCCGATCCGGATAACGCTGGTATCATCCCGGCGCTCGACGCGGAACGGCGCGGAAGCGTCGCTCGAAACGGCCCGCCCGTTGCGGAAAAGGATCGTGCGCTCGCCGCCGTCGGGAGTGTCGAGATGGAGCGTGGCCGATCCCGGGCGACGGACGACCCCGGCCTTGCACATGCCGAAGGCGGCATTCAGGACTGTCCGGCAGCGCACAAGCGACGTCGCGTGATAGGGAGTTCCAGGGACAAGCGCGTCGCCAGGATGATGCGGCGGCGCATTGGCATGACCCGCGCCGAGGCGTCCGCCGCCGACCGCAACGTCGAGCCGATATCTTGCGACCTCGCCGCGCCGCGCGGTGGCACGCATCTGATAGACGCGGATCGTGTACGCGCCATTCTTGGCGGTTGTTCCGCTGAAAGTCTGCGTGCCCATCGAACTGTTGTAGATCGCAGCATCCTTCGATCCGGGTTCGAGAATGTTGAAATATGGCGAGCCGCGGGTCGTGCGAAGTGACACGTTCATCTGCTGGCCCGCGCGCACGGCTATCCGGTAGTCGATAAACTGGTAGCCCTTGATCGAGCCGTTGACGGCCGCCGACGATGCGCCGCTCGCGAAGGTGATCGGGATCACGGCTTGTGAAAACGCGGGCGACAGCACGAATGGCGTAGTCGCCAGCAAGGCGGCGAATAGAACGAACTTCGGCTTCATGGTCTCGTTCCTTCCCAATCGGTCAGGAAGATGCCCCCGTTTCGCCTTCGGCACTGACTCGGCGGGGTTGAAGCTAAATGAAACAGGTGACCGATCAACGGGCCAAAAGGCCGTATTCAGATGTGGATCACGCGGCCGAAGGCGGCGAGGACGCTTTCGTGCATCATCTCGCTGAGAGTCGGGTGTGGGAAGACGGTCTGGATGAAGTCGTCCTCCACCAGCTCGGCGGTCTTGCCGACAGTATAGCCCTGGATCAGCTCGGTGACCTCGGCGCCGATCATGTGCGCGCCGAGCAACTCACCGGTCTTGGCGTCGAATACCGTCTTCACGAAGCCCTCGACCTCGCCCAGCGCGATCGCCTTGCCGTTGCCGATGAAGGGGAACTTGCCGACCTTCACCTCGTAGCCCTTTTCCTTGGCCGCAGCTTCGGTCAGGCCGACGGATGCGACCTGCGGGCGACAGTAGGTGCAGCCCGGAATGTTCTTCGGGTCGGTCGGATGCGGGTGCGCATCCTTATTCCCGAGTTCCTTGGCGATGGCCTCGGCAGCGGTCACGCCCTCATGGCTCGCCTTGTGCGCGAGCCAGGGCGGAGCGGTCACATCTCCGATCGCCCAGATACCTGGCACGTTCGTGCGGCACATAGGGTCGGTGTCGATGTGTCCCTTGGTCGTCTTCACGTTCAGTGCCTCTAGCCCGATGTTCTCCGTGTTCGGAACAATGCCGACGGCGACAATCGCATGGCTGAACCGATGCTCCGTGACCTTGCCATCCTTGGCCTTGATCTTGGCGGTGACACCCTTTGCGTCCGGCGTCAGGCTCTCGACGCCCGCGGACGTCAGCACCTGCATGCCCTGCTTGGTGACCTGCTTCTCGAGGAAAGCGCTGACTTCCGCATCCTCGACCGGAACGATGCGGTCGAGCATTTCGACCACCGTTACCTTGGCGCCGAGGTCGACGTAGAAGCTCGCGAACTCGATCCCGATCGCACCGGAGCCGATGACCAGAAGCTCGGTCGGCATTTCCGTCGGAGTCATAGCGTGGCGATAGGTCCAGATGCGTTTGCCGTCGGCCTTCGCGAACGGGAGATCGCGCGCTCGCGCGCCGGTGGCGATGATGATGTGCTTGGCGGCAAGTTCCGTCGCCTTGCCGTCCGCGCCAGTAACGGAAAGCTTTCCTTTCCCGGTGAGCTTGCCCTCGCCCATGTGCACGGCGATCTTGTTCTTCTTCATCAGGTGCGTGACGCCCTGATTGAGCTGCTTGGCCACGGCACGACTGCGCGCGACGACCTTGTCGATCTTGAAGCCGGCCTTGATCGCTTCGAGCCCGTAGGCGTCGGCATGCTGAATCTGGTGGAAGATCTCCGCCGAGCGAAGCAGCGCCTTGGTGGGGATGCAGCCCCAGTTGAGGCAGATGCCGCCGAGGTTCTCGCGCTCGACGATCGCGGTCTTGAGGCCAAGCTGGGCAGTGCGGATCGCGGCCACATAACCGCCCGGGCCGGAGCCGAGCACGATAACGTCGTAGGATTCAGCCATTACTTTCCTCTTGTCCCGCTATTTCGCGCGGCCTGTCATTCTCGTCGAGCGCAACGAACTTGAAGCGTCCCCACGCAACGCGCGTCTCGGTGTCTCCGTGCCGCTCGCGTGAAATCGCTTCCGCCGCATAGGTGAGCGATGTCCGCCCGCTTTCAACCAGCTCTACGTACACCGACACTTCGTCGCCGACGCTCGGAGCGCCCTTAAAGCGAAGCTCTTCCGCCGCAACCAGCACCGCTTTGCCGCGAACGACCCGCGACGCCTCGCTGCCAGCGCCAAGCGCCATCTGGCTGATCAGCCATCCGCCAAACACGCCGCCATAGGGATTAAGGTGCGTCGGCATCGCCGTCGCGCGGATGACGGGAATACGGTCAGGCAATGCGAACCATCAACGAGTGTGCCAATTGAAGAAGAGCCGGAATGCCAACGCCGAGCCTAGGAACAGCGGGATCGAGAACAGGAATCCGGGCGATCCCTTGATCGGTCGCACCGTCCCCACCCCGCCCAGCTATGAAGCCAGCCACCTTCCTGACCGCCGAGCGTAAGCGGAAGCACGAATGCCAGGATTCCGCCGAGAAGAAGTGCAGTCATCCACTTCATAAAATGGCCCCTCACCTATCACCATCCTAACCTGTTTAGGGCCCGGCAACAGGAGGTCAGGCGAGCATGCCCAAGGGGTTCTCGACCAGCCGCTTGAAGGCCTGCATCAGCTTGGCCCCATCTGCGCCGTCGATGGCGCGGTGATCGAAACTCCCGGTCGCAGACATCACCGACGCGATCCGAAGGCTGTCGTTGATGACATAGGGCCGCTTCTCGCCCGCACCTATGGCCATGATCATGCCCTGCGGCGGATTGATGACGGCTTCGAACTGCTTGATGCCGTACATGCCCATGTTGGACAGGCTGGCGGTGCCGCCCTGATATTCTTGCGGCTGGAGCTTGCCTTCTTTCGCCCGGCCCGCGAGGTCCTTCATCTCGGTCGAGATTGCGGAAACGCTCTTGGTGTCGGCGCCGACGATGATCGGCGTGATCAGGCCGGCCGGGATTGAGACGGCTACCGAAATGTCGGCGCGGCTGTACTTGAGCAGCTGGTCGCCCGCGAAGCTGACGTTGCACTCCGGCACTTCGATCAGCGCCTGAGCGAGTGCCTTGATGAGGAGGTCGTTGACCGACAGCTTTACGCCACGGCTTTCGAGGCCCGCGTTGAGTTCGCCGCGGAGCTTCAGAAGCGCATCGAGCTGGATATCCACGGTCAGGTAGATGTGCGGGATCTGCTGCTTCGATTCCGTCAGGCGGCGAGCGATCGTCTTGCGGATATTCGAAAGCTTTATCGCCTCGTGCGGGATCGCCTGCTCGATGACACCCGGGAGCACTGCATGGGTCGCAAGCACGGGTGCGGCAGCAGGCGCCCCGGCCGGCGCCGCAGCGGGAGCCTTGCCGACGGCGGCGTCAATGTCCGCACGCACGATGCGCCCGCCCGGGCCCGTGCCCTGAAGCACGTTCAGATCGATGTTCTGGGCCTGCGCAAGCCGGCGGGCCAGCGGAGACGCCTTTACGCGGTCGCCTTCGGCGCGCGGCGCGGCTGCGGGCTGTGGCGGAGTCTCAACGGGTGCCTGTTCGGGGGCGCTTTTTGGCGTTGCATCGGGCTTGGGAGCCGGCGCTGCCGCCTTGGGAGCTTCCACCGGAGCCGTGTCGGCCTTGGGAGCCGCTGCCGAAACGTCCTCGCCCTCGCCTGCCAGAATCGCGATCGGAGCGCCGACCTTCACGCCATCCGTACCCTCGGGAACCAGGATCTTCGCGATCTTGCCTTCATCGACGGCTTCGAACTCCATCGTCGCCTTGTCGGTCTCGATTTCGGCGAGAATGTCTCCGGACTTTACCTCGTCACCCTCTTTCACGAGCCATTTGGCGAGCGTGCCCTCTTCCATCGTCGGGGACAGGGCGGGCATTTTGAGTTCGGTCGGCATGAGCGTCTTTCCGCTTGGACAGGCTCGCGGGCACAAAGCCAATGCGGCGGTCGGGGTCAAGTGGGCGACAGCCGTTTGCGATGCCGCTTGCGCTGAACGACGGATTAACGCAGCACTTGTTCCGCATGGGGGAGAGCGAGCCCAAACGCACTTATCTCGTCGTCATCGACGACAGCCCGGAGGCGCGCGTCGCCCTCCGGTTCGCGGCGCGTCGAGCGATAAAGACCGATGGACTCGTGGAAGTGCTGGCGATCGTCGAGCCGCAGGATTTCGTTCAGTGGGGCGGAGTCCAGGCAGCCATCGAGGAAGAGCAGAAACTGCGGATCGAGGGGATCGTCAGCGGCGCCGTCGGCGAGATCATGGACGAGTCGGGCCTGAAACCCTCGATCGTGATCCGAAGCGGCGAACCGACGAAGGTCGTCCGGGAGTATGTCGGCGAGCGCACGGAAGTTGCTGCGCTCGTCCTGGGAGCCGCTCCGGCCGGAAACCCCGGGCCGCTGGTCGCTCATTTCACGGGTAGCGATGCGGGCAAGCTGCCGTGCCCGGTTATGATCATTCCCGGCTCGCTCGACGACGAGCGGCTCGAACAGCTGAGCTAAAGTATCTTCGCGAGCAGGTCGCAGACCGCGACGCAGCCCGCTTCGTCCTCTTCGGTGAATTGTGATGGGTTCGGGCTGTCAAGGTCGAGAACCGCGATCAGCTTCCCGTCGCGAACGATCGGAACGACCAGCTCGCTTACAGAGGCGGCATCGCAGGCAATGTGGCCGGGGAAAGCGTGGACGTCTTCAACTCGCTGGACCTCCTGTGTTGCAGCCGCCGCGCCGCACACGCCTGTGCCGAACGGAATGCGGATGCAAGCCGGGCGTCCCTGGAAGGGTCCGAGCACCAGTTCGCCATCGACGTTACGGTAGAATCCTGCCCAGTTGAGGTCGGGCAGAGTCTCCCAAATCAAAGCCGCGACATTGGCCATGTTGGCGACGCTATCCGGTTCTCCGGTCGTCAACCCATCGACGGCCGAGAGCAGGTCCCGGTACATGACGGTCTTGTCGGCCGTTTCGATCTTGAAATCGTACATCAGTCGAACTGCACCTTTCCGCGCGTCTGCTTCACCGCGCTGCGCTGCTTCTTCTTGTCGACGCGCTGGGCCTTTGCGGCCCTGCTGGGACGCGTTGGCTTCCGCTTCGCCTGGACGATATGGGCAGCGGCAATCATTTCCGCCAGACGCCGGCGCGCATCCTGCCGGTTGGCGTCCTGCGTGCGGTACTTGCGCGCCGTGATCAGCAATTCGCCAGCGCCGGTCACCTTGCTGCCCGCAATCCGCTTCAGCCGCTCGTAAGCATCCGGATGCAGTCCAAGCCGAAAAAGGTCGACGCGGAGCTGAACCGCCGTCGCTACCTTATTGACGTTCTGCCCGCCCGGGCCAGTCGCGGCGAGGAAACTCTCGCTCAGAGCATCTTCGGGGATGACGACATCCTCAGGCTTCACTGCCCCATTCCCCGAAATAGTCCGGAAGCGGCGCGCTGACGTCGATCGCCGGTTTCTTCTCGCGCGGAACGAAGAGCCGCGACGCGTGAAGAAGCATCGGCCCGCCGGGCACGCCATAAACGCGGTCGCCGACGATGCCCCGGCCGAAGGCCTCGCGCGCGTGCACGCGCAGTTGATGGGTACGCCCCGTCACCGGCCGGAACTCGATCAGCGTGTGGCCGTCACGAACCGAGATTTTCCGCCAGTTGGTCACGGCCTTATCGCCCTTGGGATCGGCGACCATCCGCCATCCCGCCTTCTCGCTCGATTTCTTGCCGAGCGGGAGATCGATTGTGCCCTCGTCCTGATCGACCTCGCCATCGACGACCGCGAGATAATATTTTTCGACCTGGCGTGCTTCGAACGCCTTCTGAAGTGACGACCGTGCCTTGGGCGAACGCGCGAGAAGCAGGCAACCCGACGTATCCTGATCCAGCCGGTGCATCGGCGTCGGCGGCCGTTGAAAACCCTGCTTCAATTCATTGAGCCGTCCGGCAACGCTGTCGCCCCTCTGCGTGGGGTATCCACTGGCAGGCCCGCGGGCTTGTCGATCACCATCGTTTCGGCGTCGATGAAAAGGATAAGCTGGTCGAGCATCAACGGCCTCTTAGCCGTCTGTGACTCCTGCGCAACGATTCCGAGGGAATCCAGCGCGTTACACATTATTAACCTTTTGCCTTCAGACATCGAATGGTTAATGACCGCTTCAAGGCCGTTAAGAGAGCGTAACGCTTGGCTCTCTCTCAGGCTGAACGGTGGGGGGAAATTCAGATGCGCGTGCTGCTGATCGAGGACGAGCCGACGACCGCCAAGAGCATTGAGCTCATGCTGGGGACGGAAGGCTTCAACGTTTACACAACCGATCTTGGGGAAGAAGGCCTCGATCTCGGCAAGCTCTATGATTACGACATCATCCTTCTCGACCTGAACCTGCCGGACATGCACGGCTACGACGTGCTGAAGAAGCTCCGCACGGCGAAGGTCGGCACCCCGGTCCTGATTCTCTCGGGCATCGGCGAAATGGATTCCAAGGTCCGTGCGCTCGGTTTCGGCGCTGACGACTACGTCACCAAGCCGTTCCACCGCGATGAGCTGGTCGCCCGCATTCATGCGATCGTGCGCCGCTCGAAGGGCCATTCGCAATCGGTCATCCGCACCGGCAAGCTGGCCGTGAACCTCGACGCCAAGACGGTCGAGGTCGACAGTGCCCGCGTGCACCTGACCGGCAAGGAATATGCGATGCTGGAGCTGCTTTCGCTCCGCAAGGGCACGACGCTGACCAAGGAAATGTTCCTGAACCACCTTTACGGCGGCATGGACGAGCCCGAACTCAAGATCATCGACGTGTTCATCTGCAAGCTCCGCAAGAAACTGAGCCTTGCTTGCGGCGGCGCCAACTACATCGAGACCGTCTGGGGCCGCGGCTACGTGCTTCGCGATCCGGACTCCGAAGAGGTGGATCCGCCTGCGGCGGCGGTAGCGTAACAAACTTTCCTGGGGGTGGGTGAAGAGGCGGGGCGCCGAAAATGCGCTCCGCCTTTTTCATTCAGGCGATCCGCTTCAGCCCGTGCAGGCGGACCGCCCTACCCTCTTCGCAGACAGGCGCCCCGACCAGCCGCATCCAACGGCGTCCATCCGTTACCGAATTGATTTCCACATCCAGCGTGAAACCGCGGCGATGCTTGATCGCATGTGCCCGCAATCGCTCCATCGCGGCTCGCGATTCTTCGCAGTAGAGCGCCACGATTTCGTCGCGGCTAATCTTCGCATTACGAGGCAGGCCGAAGATGTCATAGACCCCGCCCGACCAGATCAGGCTGTTGTTGGACAGATCGCATTCCCAGAGGCCGGCGTGATGAAGCGCGAGCGTTCCCACCTGCGCCGGCTCAATGATGTCAGTGACGGCGCTGCTTAGGACGCAGCCAAGGTCGAAATGGCGCGCCTGCTCGAAAATCGGCCAGCTATGGTGGAGAGCCAGCGGCTCCGTGCGCTTCAACTTCGAGGCTCGCCTGTCCTGGGTTCGGCCCATTCACTAGGCCGAACGGGTTAACAGCCACTTGCGGAAAAGCCCCGCGCACGGACCTTAACTCGACCAAGCAGTAACAGCGCGAGAGTTCAGTCCGTTCTGGACGATTTGAGGCGTTGATCAGCAGGCGCTTGCACTCGCCGCGGATGCGCGGCAGCTCTTCATACCTGCTTCGACCAGCGACGTAGAAGCACACCGGTCAAGACTAAGGTCGATCCGAGTCCGATGAAAACCAAATTGAAAAGCACGAATTGGCTGTCCGAGACTGGCTGACCCGTGTTCTTATCCGGAAACGGTATTCCGAAGATGAAATGGGCTATCGAGAATCCTAAGCCGAACAAGAGGAAGACTGATCCAACGTCGACAAATCGACGGGACAATCGCAAGCCTTTCGATCGAGCAAATCCGAAGTACTCTAACAGATCGAAAATCAGGAGCCCCTCTTCAGGCGTTGATCAGCAGGCGCTTGCGTTCGCCGCGGATCGGGAGCGACAGCTGCTCGGGAAGCGCATTGGCCACTTCCGCTTCGGCCTCTTCCATCCGCCGCCACCCGTCACGACCCAGCCGTTCGAGCGGGCGGAAGCGCGTCTTGTAGGCCATGCGCGGCGACCCCTCGACCCAGTAGCCGAGATAGACATAGGGCAGGCTCGCCCTCGCCGCGCGGATAATGTGATCGAGGATAATGTACGTGCCGAGGCCTTTGCGAGATCCCGGTCCGACATCAAAGAAGCTGTAGATCATCGACAGGCCGTCACCCTGCTGGTCAGACAGACAGGCGCCGACCAACTTGCCAGGCCTCCCGCCCTTCGACGGCTCGCGATATTCGACGAGGTAGGTGCGGACAGGTGTCTGCTCGACCATGTCGGCAAAGTCGCTCTCGTCCATTTCGGCCATGCCCCCACCCGGATGACGGATCTCCAGATAACGCTGCAGCAACTCGTACTGCTCCTGTGTCGTCCAGGGCTTGCAGGCGGTGACCTCGAGATCGGCATGCTTGCGCAGCATCTTGCGCTGCGTCGCATTGGGCGTGAATTCCGCTGCAAGCACGCGCACCGACACGCATGCGGAGCAATCGATGCAGCTTGGACGATAAGCGACCGACTGGCTGCGGCGGAATCCAATCCGCCCGAGCGCTTCGTTGAGCTCGCCGGCATGGCGGCCCGACAATTCCGTAAAGACCTTCCGCTCGACCTTGCCCGGCAAATACGGACACGGCGACGGATTGGTCACGAAGAACTTCGGGAACCGGAACGGTGCGCTCAAGCGGACTCGCCTCCCAGATGGTTACGCAACACTTTATGCGACTGGTAAACGTCGATGAAAAGAGTTTGCCCTCGAAAAGAGGGTTAACGATAGCGCTGTCCGGAGTGGGAAACTCGGTGAATTAACGCAGGTTAGTCGAGAGACGCCCGTTCAACGTCGAAACCCGCGGATTCCAGCCGTTTCACGACATCATCGATCGCTTCGGCGTCCCTCGCCTCACACTCGACTTCGATCACTGTGTCCTTCGCAGGGAGGCGTGTGAAAATGCGGCTGTGGTTGATCTCGATGATATTGACGCCCGCTTCGTGAAACTTGGCAGTGATCGCGGCCAACGCTCCAGGACGGTCCTGGGCGGCGACGCGAAGCCGCGCAATGCGACCGCAACGGACGAGGTCGCGTACCAGAACATTGGCGAGCAAATGCGTGTCGATGTTCCCGCCGCAAAGCACCGTGCCGACCTTCTTGCCGGCATAACGCTTCGGGTCTCCAAGCATCGCTGCCAGCCCTGCGGCGCCCGCCCCTTCGACAACGCTCTTTTCGATGGCGACCAGCATTGCAACCGCTCGCTCGAGATCCCGCTCCTCGACAAGCCGGACCTCGACTCCGAGGTCTTTCAGGATTCTGCTCGTCAGCTCGCCAGGCTTCTTGACTGCGATGCCTTCCGCGAGCGTGTCGCCGCCGGACGGCATGTTGCAGCCCTCGATCGAGCATTTCATCGAGGGATAAAGCTCCGCCTCGACCCCAATCAACTCGATGTCCGGTTTCAAAGCGCGGGCGGCAATGCCGATGCCCGACATGATCCCGCCTCCGCCAATCGGGATTACCAACGTGTCGAGCCCAGGCGCGTCCTCGAGCATTTCCAGCGCGATCGTGCCCTGGCCCGCAATGATCTGCCGGTCGTCGAACGCGTGGATAAACACGAAGCCCTCTTCGGCTTCCAGCTCGCGCGCCTTCACGAAGGCGTCGTCGACACTGGTTCCGTGAAGGATGACCTTCGCGCCGTGGCCTTCGGTCTGGGTCACTTTGATCGTCGGGGTCGACACCGGCATGACGATCGTCACCGGAATGCCTAGCCTCTTGCCATGATAGGCGACCGCTTGTGCGTGATTGCCCGCCGACGCAGCGATGACTCCGCGCGCCCTTTCTTCGGGAGTAAGCTGCAGCAGTTTGTTGAGCGCGCCGCGTTCCTTGTACGCCGCGGTGAACTGCAGATTCTCGAACTTCAGCCAGACCTCGGCACCAATGATCTCGCTGAGCGTGCGGCTCTTGAGCATCGGGGTGCGCACGACGGCGCCTTCGATGCGCTCGGCGGCGGCGCGGATGTCATCGATGGTGGGAGGCTGAACGCTTGAGGCCTGCAACATGGGCCGCATCGCTAGACCTTCCGCGCCTTCGGAACAATGCTATGCCGCGCTGATGCGCAAAGCCCTTCTCGCCGCGCTCGCGGTGCTCCTGTCCTCACCGGCGCTCGCCGACACCCTCATCGACAACGCCCGCGGGATTCAGGTCGGACCGGATGGCCAATTGCAGCGGTTCAGGGCGCTGGTCGTCAACGACAAGGGCAAGGTCGTGCAGGTCCTTCGGGACGAACAGGATGCGGTCATGCCGATCGCGCGGCGCGTCGATGTCGGCGGGCGCACTCTCCTGCCAGGTCTGATCGATGCGCACGGCCATGTGGTAGATTCGCCGGGCGGCGACATGGGGCTGGGTCTGATGATCCTCCAGCTCGACCTTAACGGCACGTCGTCGATCGCCGACCTGCAAAAAAGGCTGGCGGCCTACGCCAAGGCCAATCCTGGGACAGGCTGGATAGTTGGACGCGGCTGGAACCAAGAGTTGTGGCCGGACAAACGGTTTCCAACGGCCGCCGACCTGGATGCCGTGGTTCCGGGCCGCCCCGTCATGCTCGCGCGAGTGGACGGGCATGCAGTGATAGCCAATTCGGCTGCGCTCAAGACTGCCGGAGTCACGTCCGCCGCCCGCGATCCTCAGGGCGGGAAGATCGAGCGCGGCGCGAAGTCTGAGCCCACGGGCCTTCTCGTCGACAACGCGATCGCACTTGTCGCCAGCCATGTTCCTCAGCCGACCACGGAAATGATGGATCGCGGGCTGGAGGCAGCACAGGAATTCCTGCTCTCGAATGGAATCACGGCTGTTGCCGATATGGGCACGGCGAGAAGCAGCTGGGACGCGATGCAGCGCCTGGGCGCCGCAGGAAAGCTTCGAATGCGGATCATAGCCTATGCCGACGGCTCGCAGCCGCTTGCGAACGAACGCCCGACCGAATGGCAATATGACGACCGGCTGCGGATGGTCGGTTTCAAGCTTTACGCCGATGGAGCGCTTGGGTCGCGCGGGGCATGGCTGAAGCTTCCCTATGCCGACAAGCCGGACACGAGCGGACTGCAGTTCCTCAAGAATGCAGAGCTCTTGGCGAAAGCCGATGAAGCGGCGAGCCGCGGCTTCCAAATCGCGGTTCACGCGATCGGTGATGCCGCCAACGCTCAGGTCATCTCCGCCTACGAGCAGCTTTCGAGAAACTACGGCAAAGATCGGCGCTGGCGGATCGAGCATTTTCAGATTGCGGATCCGGCCGACATCCCGCGCCTGGCGCCTGCGGGGATCATCGCCTCGATGCAGCCGACCCACCAAACCAGCGACCGGCTCATGGCTGAAAAGCGTCTCGGACCGGATCGTCTCAGGGGCGCTTATGCGTGGCAGTCGGTAATCAAGTCCGGCGCGCGGATCGCCTTCGGTTCCGACTTCCCTGTGGAATCGCCCAACCCTTTCCCAGGACTTTCCGCTGCGGTCAGCCGTCAGGACATAAACGGCCAGCCGCAAGGTGGATGGATTCCGGAAGAGCGCGTCAGCTTTGAGCAGGCCTTATCGGGCTTCACTCGAGACGCTGCCTATGCGGGATTTGCAGAGCAGAAGATCGGCGCGCTTGAGCCCGGCAAATGGGCCGACTTCATTATTGTCGACCGCGACATCAGTGCTTCCGATCCGCAGGACCTCGCTCGGACACAGGTCCTGGAAACCTGGGTCGCGGGGAAAAAGGTCTGGTCGCGCGCTAGCGGCGAGGCTGGCGAGCGCGGGAAATGAGCATCGACGGCGTAAGAATCTGAGGCAGTTCCTCGGCATCGCGGCCGGGTTCGTACCAAAGGTAAAGCGGCACCCCCGCGCGGCCTCGGTTCTCCAGGAATCGCGTGATCTCCGGATCGCCGTTGGTCCAGTCGCCTACCAAAGTCTCCACGCCAGCCGCCTTGAACGCGTCCTGCACTTCCGCGCGGTCGATCGCAGCCGCCTCGTTTGCTTTGCACGTCAGGCACCAGTCGGCGGTGAAATAGACGAATACGGGTTTTCCCTGCTTGAGCTCGTCGACGACCGCCTGCTCGCTCCATTTCGCGGCGCCTGCAGGGACGCTCGTTCCGCTAACCGACCGAGCAGGTATGAGCGCGACAAACGTCCCTGCGGCCGCAATCAGGAGCAGGCCAACGAGCCATGCTCCCATCTTCTGCTCTCGCTGCATCTTCCCGATGAAAAGCAGAGATCCAACGACGACGAAGATTGCCCCGGCCGCGAGCCAGAGCCCTTGTGTGCCGGTCTGACGATATAGCAGCCACACGCAGGCAAGGGCCGTGAGGGCCATCGGAATGGACAGGATGCGCTGGAACTTCTGCATCCAAGGTCCCGGCTTTGGCAGCAGCTTCCTGAGTGACGGAGCGAACGCCACCAGCAGGAACGGCAGCGCGAGCCCAAAGCCGAGTGCAGCAAAGACGAGCACCGCGCCTTCGATTGGCAGAAGCAGCGCCGTTCCCAGCGCGGCGCCCAGGAATGGTCCAGCGCAGGGTGTTGCGACAAAAGCCGCCAGCGCGCCGGTCGCGAATCCGCCTGCCGGCTGCATCCGACCTCCGAGCACTGGCAATTCAAACAGGCCCGCGAGGTTTGCCGTGATTGCCGTCGCCAGAAGCAGGAGCAGCATAACTGTCCGCGGGTCCTGCAGCTGGAACGCCCAGCCCGCCTCCGCTCCAGCAGCACGGATGGCTAGCAGGGCGACGCCCAACGCTCCCGTGCCGACGATCGCGCCCAGAGTGTAGGCAAGCGCATCCCGCCTCGCCTCGCGTTCGTGCCCGCCGCTTTTCGCGAGGTGCAAAGCCTTGAGCGCGAGGATCGGAAAGACGCACGGCATCAGATTGAGGAGCAATCCGCCTGCGATCGCGCCGAGTACCGCCCAAAGAATTGCGTTCGTGCCGGTCTCACCGAGCGCCCGTCCCCCGTCGGCACGTCGCCGGGCACGGCGTGCAACTCCAGCCCTTGCCGTCTCCGAGAGCCAGCACACCCGCGAAGTCCTTCGGCTCGCCCGACCGGCGCGGCAGCTCGGCAATCAGCAGGTCATCCAGCCGCCGGAAGTGCTGCCTGGCCGCATAATCCACCGGGCCGTCAGCCGCAGGGAACAGATAAGGCTCCTCAACCGCGACGTCCCGCGGCAGCGGCACGGCCACGCGCAGCTTGTCGCCGGCGATCTCGAATTTGGCCGGAGTCACCAGCGCGCGCGGGAGTGCTCGACGCCATTCGTCGAACTGTGCCCGATAGTCTGGCGGGCCGGTTCCGACGACCACTTCGGTCGCCATCGTCCCGTTTTCCGGAACGCAAATCTTGTCGGTGCAGGCGAGCCAGAGCGCGCTCGCGCGCACCGGAATCACGCCTTTCGCGTCCTTCGGGACTTTCAGCCGGACGAGCACGGCATAATCATGTTCGTAGACGTAGTTCATGATGCCAGCGATGCTCAGCCGGCCCGGCACCGGATAGCGCAACGGCCCGACCGAATAGCCTGGCGGGAGCTCCCATTTGACCGACATCGGCAGGCCGGCGTCGCCCGGGTTGAGCCAGTAACCGTGCCAGCCCGGCTGCGTCCGCATCTCGATCGCAAGCTCGACCTCGCCACCGGGCTGTACCGGACCTTCGGCGACGAGTTGCGGCTCGATTCCGCGCGCCTGCGCAATCGCCGGAGCGAACAGGAGCATGAGCAGGATCAGCAGGCGCCGGACCATCACCCAATCCGGTACAGACGAACCGCTTGAGTGCAAGTGTTGCGAGGAGTCGCAATGGTTCGGCTTCTCGGCTAGCAATTGAGCCGTGATTTAATTCGGAGATTTGGTCGAATGCGCTTCGCTAGGGCAATCTGGAAGCTGTTGGTCGGCGTCAAGGACGTCCTCGTCCTGATCTTCATGCTGATGTTCTTCGGTCTGCTCTACACCGGGCTGTCGGCAAAGCCGACGCCGGTCTCGGACGGAGTACTTGCGCTCGATCTCAACGGCGCCGTGGTCGAACAACCTTCCAAGGCCCAGCTCTCGGAAGTCTTCGCTGGAGGCGACCGCGCCCAGGAATATCGCCTTCGCGACCTGCTCGCCGTGCTGAGGAGCGCGAAGTCCGATGACCGCGTGAAAGCGGTCGCGCTCGATCTCGACGGCTTCACCGGGGGCGGTCAGACGACCCTTACGGACTTGTCCAACGCGATCCGCGACGTCCGCCAGTCCGGCAAGCCCGTGCTCGCCTACGCGACCGGCTACACCGACGACGGTTACCAGCTCGCTTCAGCGGCATCCGAAATCTGGCTGAACCCGCTCGGCCTGGTCGGGATCACTGGCCCCGGAGGACAGCGGCTTTACTACAAGGGCCTGCTCGACAAGCTTGGCGTCAATGCGCACGTCTATCGCGTCGGCACTTACAAGGCGGCCGTAGAGCCCTTCATCCGCAACGACATGTCGCCAGAAGCGGAGCAGAACGCCCAGGCGCTCGGCAATGCACTTCTCGAAACCTGGCTCGAGGGCGTTTCCAAGAACCGGCCCAAGGCGCAGGTTGCCTCCTACATCCGCGATACCGCTGGTGCGGTGCAGGCGGCCGGCGGAGATCTCGCGAAGGCCGCACTCAACGCCGGGCTCGTCGACAAGCTGGCCGAACGTCAGGACTTCGAGAAGCGCCTCGCCCAGCTGGGCGGCGAGGACGACAACTCCCTTGGCGGATACAAGAGAATCAAGCTGGCCGATTATGCGCGCGACGCACTCAGTGAAATGAAGCGTGGCCCGATCGGAGTCGTCACCGTCGCCGGCATGATCGTCGACGGCAAGGCTTCCCCCGGAACTGCGGGCGGCGACAGCATTGCGCAGCTGATCGAAAGCGGTCTGGCCGATAACGACCTCAAAGCTCTTGTCGTGCGTGTCGACAGCCCCGGCGGCTCGGTCCTCGCGTCCGAGCGCATCCGGCAGGCGATCCTCGAAGCCAAGCGTCGCAAGCTCCCCGTCGTCGTATCGATGGGCAGCGTCGCGGCGTCGGGCGGCTACTGGGTCTCCACCCCGGCCGACTTCATCTACGCCGAGCCGTCGACCATCACCGGCTCGATCGGCGTGTTCGGGATCCTCCCAAGCTTCGAAGGCACTCGCGCCAAGCTTGGTCTCGGCGCCGACGGCATCAAGACGACCCCGCTCTCGGGTGAGCCGGACGTCTGGAACGGCCCATCACCCGAGGCGGAAGAGCTTCTGCAGACCGGTGTCGATTCCATCTACGGCCGCTTCCTCGGCATCGTCGCCCAGTCGCGGCGCAAGTCTCCCCAGGAAATCGACCGCATCGCGCAGGGCCGGGTCTGGGACGGCGGAACGGCCCACCAGATCGGACTCGTCGACGGTTTCGGGGGAATGGACGAGGCTATCGCCAAGGCCGCCCAGCTCGCAAAGCTCGGCGACGAACGCGGTGTCACCTATTTGGAGCGCCCGCCGAGCTTCAAGGAGCAGCTGCTGGAAATGCTCGCCTCGCAGGACCGCGACGAAGGCGCCTCGCCGGCTGACGGCTTCGCTTTCCTCGGCAATGGCCAACTGAGGCTTGCGGAAGCGATGGCTGACCTCCGCTCGATCCTCGCAGGGCCGAGCATCCAGGTCCGCTGCCTCGAATGCCCGTCTGTCGCTCCGGCTCGTGTCGAAAAGCGGGACGTGGGCTTCCTGGCGGCGCTGAGCGACTGGCTGTTTTGAGGCTCTCAGCCCCGACCGTTTGACGCCGCCTTCCGGCGCCGGATCGTCATGGGCAGGACAATGGTGCCGAGAACGGCCATCGCCAGCGCGACGATGCCGAAGCCGATCACGAACGGATTGTGTGTATCCTCGCGGGTCTGCGGGTCCATGATGTGGAGACCCCACATCAGGTCGTAGAAGCGCCACCAGCGGGTCCGCGTCGCCGCGACCTGGCCGGTGCTCGAGTCGACGTAGAAGCGCGTTCCGTCATCCATCTCGATCTTCCACGCGTCGATAGGGCGGCGAAGGTCGAGCGGCGGATTGTCGGCGCTCGTGCGCGTGACGAACTGCACCCTGGCCTTGCCGGTATAGCGGGCCTCGACTTCGCGCGTCGCATCGCTCGCCGAGAGCGCGGGCAAAAGCAGACCTGTCTTGGGATCTGCGATCCGCGTCTTGCCGTCGGGTAGCTTGATAACCCAGCGCGGACCGTCTGCTCTCTGCTCAAGCGTCAGCGAAGACAGCGGAACGCCGGCAACCATCGGCGGGATCGGCGTTCCTGCCAGCCTGATCGGCTCCGCTTCCCGAAGCAATCCGCTCCCACGCACATCCTCGATCGGCCGGGCGACCATGATGAGCCCGGACACCACCCACAGGAGCATAGGAATTGCGGCAACCCAGCCCAGCCAGATGTGCCAGCGCCGAAACTGGACGCGAAGTTTCACTCATTTGTCCTTCTGCTGTTAGCCGAACCGGGCGATGCATTGGCGCATGACTTCCGTCGGCGGCCCGGCCTTGACGATCTTTGCAAGCGCCTTGTGCCGCTGATCTTGCTGAGCCTTTAAGTCGGCTCCTCCCCGTTGGCGCATTCCGGCTCCGAGAACCGGGTCGAGCTTCATGCTGAGCGCATGATAGGGCGCGAGCTCATTGTCATATTCGCCACCCTCCTCGAGCGCGGAGCGAATGAAATCCGCCAGCTCGTAACATCCGAGCTGCGCCTGGAACCGATCCGCAGGAAGCTCCACCTTTCTAAGGGCGGTCGCCGGGAAGGCCGCCTTGCAAGCGGGGACGAGCTCCTGCCATTTCCCCGCGATGATCCGGCCTTGAAGCTCCGTCATCTTCTTCTGGACCGCGCTCGCGGTTTCCGTGGAGAAGCTGTCCCCGGCCGAACCCGCAAGAAGCGGATAATGAAGAATTCGCTCCATCGACTCAAAGGACAGGGGCGCTTTGACATCGGACGTCCCGGCACGAGCCTCGGCGGCACCAACCACGCCGCACGTCGCGGCCCGATCCACCGGTTGCGACGGCAACTCGAGAGTCTTCGGTCCGCATGAGGTGAGCAGAAGCGCGCCCGCCAGGAACAACCGTATCATCATGCCAATGCATTACAGGGTGATCGGCGCCCCGGCCACAGCCGAGGCTAGACTTAGATCCGGCTAGATGTGGATCGGTTTCCCGGTCACCGCCATCGCCGCTTCCTTCAGCGCTTCGCTGTGCGTCGGGTGGGCGTGGCAGGTGTAGGCTATGTCTTCTGACGTCGCGCCGAATTCCATGGCCTGCGCGGCTTGGGCGACCATCGTCCCGGCAACCGAGGCGATCATCCAAACCCCGAGCACGCGGTCCGTCTTCGCGTCGGCGATGACCTTCACGAAGCCGTCGGGCTCGTGGTTCGTCTTGGCGCGGCTGTTGGCGAGCATCGGGAACTTGCCCACCTTCACGTCGCCATGCTCGCGCGCCTGCGCTTCGGTCAGTCCCACGCCCGCGATTTCCGGCATCGTGTAAACGACGCTCGGGATCACATCGTGGTTCACGATGCCGGTCAGGCCCGCGATGTTCTCCGCGACCGCAATGCCCTCGTCCTCGGCCTTGTGCGCGAGCATCGGGCCGGGGATCACGTCGCCGATCGCCCAGACGCTTGGGACGGACGTGCGGAACTCGTGATCGGTCTCGATCTGGCCGCGCTGGTTGACTTGCAGACCTGCCTTGTCGAGCGCGAGGCCTTCAGTGTTCGGCCGGCGTCCGATCGACACCAGTACCGCGTCCGCCTCGATCGTCTCGGCTGCGCCGCCCTTGGCGGGCTCGACTGTGAGCGTGGCTTTGCCGCCGTCCACCTTCACTCCGGTGACCTTGGTGCCGAGCCGGAACTCGATGCCCTGCTTCTTGAAGATCTTGTTCGCTTCCTTGCGGACGTCGTCGTCGAAGCCGGGCAGTATCTGGTCGAGGAACTCGACACAGGTGACCTTGGCGCCGACGCGCCGCCACACGCTGCCGAGCTCCAGCCCGATCACCCCGCCGCCGATGACAACCAGGTGATCCGGGACCTTCTCCAGCTCCAGCGCGCCGGTCGACGAAACGACGATCTTCTCATCGATCTCGACGCCCGGGAGCGGAGTGACGGACGAGCCCGTGGCAATGACGATGTTCTTGGCGCGGACGGTGCGGTCGCCGACCTTGACCGTGTCGGCGCTCTCAAAGCTGGCGCGGCCCTTCAGCCATTCGACCTTGTTCTTCTTGAACAGGAATTCGATACCGCCGGTCAGGCTCTTCACTGCGTCAAGGCGCTGGGCGTGCATAGCGGGAAGGTCGAGTTCGGGCGTGACCTTGATGCCCATCTTGGCCATCGCCCCGTTCGCCGCCGCGTCGAAATATTCGGACGCGTGGAGAAGCGCCTTCGACGGGATGCAGCCGACGTTGAGGCAGGTGCCGCCGAGCGTCTCGCGGCTTTCGGCACATGCGGTCTTGAGGCCCAGCTGCGCGGCGCGGATCGCGGCAACATAACCGCCGGGGCCGGCGCCGATCACCAGCACGTCGAAGTCGAAATCAGCCATCTATTCCTCGGAAAGTTCGTGGGCGCCACTTAGGGACGCCAGGCGCTTCTGACCAGTGCCGGGTCTTCTACAGGTCGATGAGCAGGCGCGTCGGATCCTCGATCGCTTCCTTGACGCGGACGAGGAAGGTAACCGCCTCGCGGCCGTCGATCAGGCGATGGTCGTAGCTGAGCGCCAGGTACATCATCGGCTTGGCCACGATCTGGCCGTCCTTGACCACCGGCCGCTCCTCGATCCGGTGCATGCCAAGCACCGCCGACTGCGGCGGGTTGATAATCGGCGTCGACAGCAGCGAACCGAACACGCCACCGTTCGAAATGGTGAAGGTGCCGCCGGTCATGTCATCGACGGTCAGCGTGCCTTCTTTCGCCCGCTTGCCGAAGTCGGCGATCGTCTTCTCGATCTCGGCGAAGCTCATGCGGTCCGCATTGCGGACGACCGGGACGACGAGCCCCTTTGGCGCCGAGACGGCGACCGAAACGTCGAGATAGTCGTGGTAGACGATCTCATCGCCTTCGATGCTCGCGTTTACCGACGGAATGTCCTTCGCGGCGAGTGCAACCGCCTTCACGAAGAAGCCCATGAAGCCGAGCCGGATGCCGTGCTTCTTTTCGAACAAATCCTTGTAGCGAGCGCGGGCGTCGATGACCGCCGACATGTCGACGTCGTTGAACGTCGTTAGCAACGCCGCGGTGTTCTGCGCTTCCTTCAGGCGGTGCGCGATCGTCTGGCGCAGGCGCGTCATCTTCACGCGCTCTTCGCGACGCTCGCCGGCCGGCGCAGCTTTGGCTGCCGGCTGCGGCGCCGCAGCGGGTGCAGGCGTTGGTGCCTGAGCGGGAGCGCGTGCTTCCGGTTCGTGAACGGGACCGCCCGCCTTCTGCGCCTCGGCGGCGGCGAGAACGTCGTCCTTCGTCAGACGACCATCCTTGCCGGTGCCCCGGATCTTGCTCGGATCGACATGATGTTCGAGCACCGCGCGGCGAACCGCCGGGGACAACGTCGTAATCTGGTCGCCCTCGCCATTGCCATTGCCCGTCGGCTCGGGCGCATGCTCGGACCCGCGCAGCTGCGGATTCTCGCCGGCGCCCGCCGGATTGGTCGTCGCAGCCGCGGCTTCTGCGGCTGGAGCGGCCGCGGGTGCGGCTACAGAGGCAGACGCATTCTCGTCGATCCGCGCGATGGTTGCGCCGACCTCGACCGTGTCGCCCTCATTCACCAGCGTTTCCGCAAGCACGCCGGCCGTTGGCGATGGAACGTCGACGCTGACCTTGTCGGTCTCGAGAGTCGCGATCGGCTCGTCCGCGGCGACTGCTTCGCCCGGCTTCTTCAGCCACTGCGCGAGCGTGCCTTCGGTGATCGACTCTCCGAGCGCGGGAACTTTGACCTCAGTCGCCATCGATGATTCCTTTATGCCCGACGCGCCGAAGGCTGGGCCTCGGCAGGGCTGCTATGGCCGAGTGCGGCCGCAATCAAGTTTGCCTGCTCCGCCGCGTGGCGCTTGGCGAGGCCGGTCGCGGGGGAAGCCGAGGGGTCGCGGCCCGCATAAAGCGGCCGCATGCCCCTGAAACCAGTATCGGCAAGGCACTGTTCCAACAGCTCTTCGACGAAGAACCAGGCGCCGTTGTTCTTCGGCTCTTCCTGCGCCCAAACGAGCGTTTCCAGCTTGGGCATGGCCTTGAGACGCTTGACCAAAGGCTCGGACGGGAATGGATAGAGCTGCTCGATCCGGACAATCTCGGTCGTCGGGTCTCCCGCGGCGTCGCGAGCGTCGAGAAGCTCGTAGGCAAGCTTGCCCGAGCAGAGGACGAGCCGGGTCGTCTCGCCTTCTTTAGGTGGGCGAAGGTCGCTGACAATCCGGCGGAAATGGCTTTCGCCGGTGAAGTCGGCGAGGCTCGAAACCGCCAGCTTATGTCGAAGCAGCGACTTTGGCGTCATCATGATTAAAGGCTTGCGGAAATCGCGAAGCATCTGTCGACGCAGGATGTGGAAGTAGTTCGCGGGTGTCGTACAGTTGGCGACCTGCAGATTGTCTTCCGCACAGAGCTGCAAATAGCGCTCGAGGCGAGCCGAGCTGTGTTCCGGCCCCTGTCCCTCGAAGCCATGCGGCAGGAGCATGACCAGGCCGCTCGCACGCAGCCATTTGGCTTCGCCGCTGGCAATGAACTGGTCGATGATCGTCTGTGCGCCGTTCGCGAAATCGCCGAACTGCGCTTCCCAGCAAACGAGCGTGCGCGGGTCGGCAAGCGAATAGCCGTACTCGAAGCCGAGAACACCGAACTCGGACAGCGGTGAGTCGCGAACCTCAAACCGGCCGCCATCAACGTGGGTCAGCGGGATGTATTTCGCTCCCGTCTCCTGGTCGACCCAAACGGCATGCCGCTGGCTGAAGGTGCCGCGGCCGCTGTCCTGCCCCGATAGGCGGACGTTGTGGTCCTCCGCAATCAGGCTTCCAAACGCCAGCGCCTCGGCGGTCGCCCAGTCGAAACCCTCGCCGGTCTCGAACATCGCTTTCTTCGCATCGAGGATGCGCTGGAGCGTCTTGTGGATGTGCACGCCCCCGGGAACCGTAGTCAGCACATTGCCGACGCGCCGAAGCTCGTCCTCGGAAATGGCGGTAGGTGTGTTGCGCCTACCGAGGACCGGTTCGCCCGGAAGCTTGAGGCCGCTCCACCGCCCCTCGAACCAGTCCGCCTTGTTCGGAACGTAGCTGCCGGCCGCCTGGAACTCCTGCTCCAAATGATCGGTGTAGGCCTTGGTGTGCTGGTCGATCCAGCCCTGGTCGACCACGCCCTGCTCTATCAGCCGCTGGCCGTAGATTTGCGAAATCGGAGGATGATTGCGGATTTCAGCATACATCAGCGGCTGGGTGAAGCTCGGCTCGTCGCCCTCGTTGTGGCCGAAGCGGCGATAGCACCACATATCGATCACGATGTCGCGGCCGAAGGTCTGTCGGAATTCGGTCGCCAGCTTGCAGACGAAGGTCACCGCTTCCGGATCATCGCCGTTGACGTGGAGTATCGCCGCCTGGACCGACTTCGCGACGTCCGAAGGGTAAGGCGAGGAACGCGCGAACTGCGGGCTGGTGGTGAAGCCGACCTGATTGTTGATGATGAAATGGATGGTGCCGCCGGTGCCGTATCCGGGAAGGCCGGAAAAGGCGAGGCACTCGGCAACGATACCCTGCCCGCGAACGCGGCGTCGCCATGCAGGAGGACCGGAAGCACGGTCTTGCCGTGCTTGTCCTCCCTGATGGTCATCACGGCGCGCACCTTGCCGAGCACGACCGGGTCGACCGCCTCGAGGTGCGACGGGTTCGGAAGCAGCGACAGATGCACCTTGTTGCCATCGAACTCGCGGTCCGACGAGGTGCCGAGGTGGTACTTCACGTCGCCCGACCCGCCGACGTCCGCCGGGTTGGTCGCGCCGCCCGCGAACTCGTGGAAAATCGCGCGGTACGGCTTGCCCATTACGTTGGACAGGATGTTGAGCCGGCCGCGGTGTGCCATGCCGACGTCGATCTCGGTTACGCCGTACTGGCCGCCATATTTGATGACCGCTTCAAGCGCAGGAACCGCGCTCTCGCCGCCATCGAGCCCGAATCTTTTCGTGCCGACATATTTGCGCGCGAGAAACTTTTCCCATTGCTCGGCTTCGATCACCTTGCCGAGGATCGATCGCTTGCCCTCGGGGGTGAACTGGATCTCGGCGTTCTTGCCCTCGATGCGATCCTGGATAAAGCGGCGCTCCTCCAGGTCGTTGATATGCATATATTCGACGCCGACCGTGCCGCAGTAATTCGCCTGCAGCACCTTCACGAGCTCACGCACTGTGGCGCGCTCGAAGCCTAAAGTCCCACCGATCCAGATCGGGCGGTCGAGGTCGTTCGGGCCGAAACCGTGATATTCGGGCGTCAGGTCGGCCGGCAGCTCCTGCCGGTGGAGTCCAAGCGGGTCGAGCTTCGCCGCGAGGTGGCCGCGCACTCGGTATGTGCGGATCAGCATCATCGCCCGGATCGAGTCTTCGGAAGCGCGACGCACCGCATCCGCGTCAGCCGCCGGAGCAGCAGCTACGGCCTTCTCGGTCGCTGCTTTCTTGAATGCCTCGATCGTGGCCTCAGTGGGATCCAGGCCGAGGTTAATGTCGTCCAGCTCGGACACGGGCCAGTTTGGCCGCGCCCAGCTTGGGCCCGGTTCGCGTTCGAACAGGATCGGTTTGTCATCGGACATTATGCGTATGCTGCCAGAAGCTCTTTCAGGGTCGTTCCGAGCTCAGATGGGCTGGGGCTGACGGTAATTCCAGCCGCTTCCATTGCCGCGATCTTGCTTTCCGCGTCGCCCTTCCCGCCCGAGACGATGGCCCCGGCATGGCCCATGCGACGTCCGGGAGGCGCCGTGCGGCCGGCGATGAAGCCGACGACCGGCTTCTTGCGGCCGCGCTTTGCCTCATCGGCAAGGAACTGCGCGGCGTCTTCTTCGGCGCTTCCACCGATCTCGCCGATCATTATGATCGACTTCGTCTCATCGTCAGCGAGGAACATCTCGAGCACATCGATGAACTCGGTGCCCTTCACAGGATCGCCCCCGATTCCGACGGCCGTCGACTGGCCGAGGCCCTCGTTGGTCGTCTGGAACACCGCTTCGTAGGTGAGCGTGCCCGAACGGCTGACAACGCCGACGCTGCCCTTCTTGAAGATGTTGCCCGGCATGATGCCGATCTTGCATTCACCCGGGGTCAGCACGCCAGGGCAGTTCGGGCCGATCAGCCGCGACTTCGAGCCATCGAGCGCCCGCTTCACCCGGACCATGTCGAGCACCGGAATGCCCTCGGTGATGGTGACGATCAGCGGCACCTCGGCGTCGATCGCCTCGAGGATCGAGTCCGCCGCGAATGGGGGCGGGACATAGATGACCGACGCGTCGGCACCGGTCTTCTGGACCGCCTCCCTCACGGTATCGAACACCGGCAGGCCGAGATGCTCGGACCCACCCTTACCCGGGGTGACGCCGCCAACCATCTGAGTGCCATAATCGAGCGCCTGACGCGTGTGGAACGTGCCGGTTTCGCCCGTCATCCCCTGAGTGATGACCTTCGTATTGCGATCGACAAGAATGCTCATTGGGTACGCGGGACCTCCGCCTGATTATCTCTTAGCCAATTGACCTGCAGGATCGTGTACCCGCCGGCCCGTGTTGCGAGCGCCCTGTAGCCCGCTGTTTCGTCCAGCCACTCGACCGACTTGTACGAGCCCGCCGATGGCGCTCCGCCGCGAAGCCGCGTCTCCACGGCCGCCGAAGCTGGCCTGAGGACGAGGTTCTGCGAGGCAACTCCACAAATCCTGGGGCTGTATCCGCGTTCCGTGAAGCTCAGCGAATATAGATAGGCATCGTCCGACCCGTTGATTTTCCAGACCTGGGCCGCGATGGGCTTGCCGAGGCGGCTGCGCAGTTCATTCGGGAGCGCAGAATAGTCGATCCGAGTGACTGAGCCATCCGCCGCCCGTGCGCTGCCGTCGAGACAGGCTGAAATGAACAGGTTCGGAAGCTGGTCGGGCGTGACGAGAGCCTGGGCCGCTGCGGTGTTCGATAGAGCGACAGCTGCAAGTGAAATCATCATCTTGGACCTCCCTCTACATACTTGGGACGGCCTGTATCTCCGCCCAAACCCACCAAATTGAAACGGCTTTCGACCTACGCAGCCCTTATTTCGCCCGGAGACGAGGATGCCTGTCCCTACGCGAGGCTCTCGTCGATCCCCTTACAGGCAACCAGCAGTTCCTTCACTGCATCGACGCTGACCTGGAGATTCTTCTTCGCCTCGTCGTCGAGAGCGATCTCGATGATCTCCTCGGCGCCATTGGCACCGATCACCACCGGCACGCCGACGTAGAGACCGTCGAGCCCATACTTCCCCTCGACATAGACGGCGCACGGCAGGATGCGCTTCTGGTCGCCGAGATAGGCCTCGGCCATCGCGATCGCGCTGGTCGCCGGAGCGTAATAAGCCGAGCCGGTCTTCAGCAGCGCGACGATCTCGCCGCCGCCGCCGCGGGTGCGCTTGACGATCTCGTCGATGCGCTCCTTGGTCGATCTGCCCATCTTGACCAAATCGTCGAGGGGAATGCCGCTGATCGTCGTGTAGCTGGTGACCGGGACCATCGTGTCGCCGTGGCCGCCCAGGACGAAAGCGTTGACGTCGCGAACACTGACACCGAATTCCTGCGCCAGGAAGGTCGCGAAGCGCGCGCTGTCGAGGACACCGGCCATTCCGACCACCCTGTTGTGCGGAAGGCCCGAGAATTCGCGCAGCGCCCAGACCATCGCGTCGAGCGGGTTGGTAATGCAGATGACGAAAGCGTTCGGGCAATGCTCCTTGATGCCCGCGCCGACCGCCTTCATCACCTTGAGATTGATGCCGAGCAGGTCGTCGCGGCTCATCCCCGGTTTGCGCGGGACGCCGGCCGTGACGATGACCACGTCCGCGCCGGCAATGTCTGCATAATCGTTGGTCCCAGTGAGCTTCGCGTCGAAGCCATCGATCGGCCCGCACTGGCTGAGATCCAGCGCCTTGCCCTGAGGAATGCCCTCGGCGATGTCGAACAGGATTATGTCCCCGAGCTCGCGCATGGCCGCGAGGTGAGCGAGCGTTCCGCCGATCATTCCGGCGCCAATGAGGGCGATCTTCTTGCGGGCCATTAAGCTGCTGCTTTCCTTCTGATGTCGCTTGGCGCCGAGGACCGGCGCGGTGAATTGGCGGCGCTCTAGACCGCTGGCGGGAGTCGGGCAACCGGTGGCCGCAGCGCCAATTGCTGACGCCTTGCTAACCTCTAACGGTCAGGCGTTGTTTAGGTAACATGGGTTAGAAGGACACCATGGGAAGGTATATCTTGGTCGCGAGCATCGCGATGATCGCCTGCGCCGGCATGGCTAGCGCCAAGCCGGAGCACGCTGGACATGGCAAGAACAGGCCCGGCAACGTCACTGATCAGGGCCCGGTCGGCTACGGAATCGGAGGCTGCCCGCCGGGCCTTCGGAGCAAGAATCCGGAATGCATGCCACCCGGACAGTACAAGAAGCAGTTCGAGGTAGGGCAGCGCGTTCCGAAGGGCTATGACGGCCTTCGCAGCTATAACTCGCTGCCGTACGAGATGAGGATGCGCTACGGCGGCGCCCTCGATCCGCAGGCGCGCTACATCTACGACCAGAATTACCTCTATCGGGTCGATCCGGCGACGATGGTCGTCCGTCAGATCCTGCGCTCGATCCTCTAGGGTAGGGCTAAAATGTGGTGGAAGATCCCTCCGCGTTGTCCTCAGAGACCGCGCTGTCGTCGACATTTTCCAGACTGGCGGGTGCCTGATCCAGCAGATTGGCGGCGTCGTCGAGCTGACGGTTTTCCTCAGCCGTGGGGACGGCCTGATCGCGGCTGCAGGCTATAAGGCACAGCAGCACGGCGGCAAGACAGGCTAGCTTCGACATTTCACCCAGGTAGCACTGCCATCAAGTCGCAAAAAAGGGCCGCGCAGCGAAGCCGCGCGACCCTCCCTCAACTCAGAAACGCTTAGTTGGCTGCGTTCGAAGCCGCGTTGCTGACGGCGTCAGCAGCGTTGTCGACCGCGGCGCCGGCGTTGTCGATCGCGTTGCCGGCTGCGTCGAGCGCGTTGTCGGCAGCGTTACCGGCGTCGGTGGTCGCCGCATTGACGTCCTCGTTCGCCGCATTCTCGACGTTCGCTTCGTTACCGGCAGCATTTTCCTCGGTCTTGGCTTGGCACGCGGCCAGGCCGAGCGCGAGGACCGCAACGGTCACTGCAATCTTCTTCATGATCGTTCCACTCCCAGTTGGACCCTAAGCCGGGTCCGGGCTCGGCCTACCGATGATCGTCAGGCCAGCGCGGGCCATTACAGGCGGCTCCGAACCCGCGCAATCGTGAAATGAGGTGAATTTTACAACGCAGCGACCGGCGTTTACGTTGACATATAAAGTTTTCTTTATATCACCCCAAACATGGAAGCGCAGCCGCTCGCAGACCTGTTACAGGCCCTCGCCGACCCGACGCGGCTGCGGATTCTCGCACTTTTGCGCCGAATGGAACTTTCGGTCGGCGAGCTTGCGATCATCCTGGATCAAAGTCAGCCGCGTGTTTCACGCCACGTTCGCATCCTCGCCGATGCGGGAATCGTGGAGCGCCGCCGCGAAGGTAGCTGGGTATTCCTGACCATCGCGCCCGAGGAGCGGACCGATCCAATGTTCGCCCTCGTAGACGCCTGGGCCGACGCCCCGAGCGAGGAGGCATTCCAGTCGGATGCGTCTAAGCTCGACCGTATCCGCACCGACCGCGCCGAGGCCGCGGGCCGCTACTTCAGCTCTCACGCCGACACCTGGGACTCGATCCGGTCCCTCCACGTCGCAGAAAGCGAAGTCGAAGAGGCGATCGGGCGCGCCCTGGGCGACCAGCCGCTCGGCCGCCTCGTCGACATCGGCACCGGCACCGGCCGGATGATCGAGCTGTTCGGGCGCAGCGCACTCCAGTCGGTTGGCATCGACCGTTCATCGGAAATGCTCCGGCTGGCGCGAGTGAAGCTCGAAGCGGCAGGCATCCCGTCCAGCCTCCGCCAAGGCGATATGTACGCGCTCCCGCTAGATGACTGCAGCGCCGACACGGTCATCATCCACCAGGTGCTGCACTATGCGCACTCGCCGGCTGCAGCGATCGACGAGGCGTCTCGCGTGCTGGCCCCCGGCGGCCGCCTACTGATCGTTGATTTCGCCGCTCATGAGCGCGAAGAATTGCGGACCACGGACGCGCACATTCGTCTCGGCTTCGACGACCAGACCATGGCCACGTGGTTCAAGGCTGCGGGCATCTCCGTCGAACAGGTCGAGCACCTCGAGGGCGGCGAACTGACCGTCACCCTCTGGCTCGGCGCCAAGGCCGGCGTGCGCCAACGCCAGCGGAGGGCCGCATGAACCGCCATCTGCCCGATGAAGTCGGCGGCAAGCCTTTGTTCTCCGAAGCTCGGGGCGACATCCAGGTTAGCTTCGAGTTCTTTCCGCCGAAGACTGAGAAGATGGCCGAGACCCTTTGGGATTCGGTGCAAACTCTCGCACCGCTTCACCCGCGCTTTGTATCGGTGACCTACGGGGCCGGCGGATCGACCCGTGAGCGCACGCACCAGACGGTCGAGCGCATCCTCAAAGAAACCGACCTGACCCCGGCCGCGCACCTCACCTGCGTCGCCGCGAGCAAAGCCGAGATCGACGAGATCGCCCGCGACTATTGGGACCTCGGCGTACGTAACATCGTCGCCCTGCGCGGCGACCCGCCCGAAGCCGGTACGAAGTACCAGCCGCATCCCGAAGGCTATCGCGACGCCTGCGAGCTGGTCGCTGGTTTGAAGGCGGTCGCGCCGTTCGACATCTCGGTGGCGGCCTATCCGGAGATCCACCCGGATTCTCGTGACCGGACATTCGACCTCGAAAACCTGAAGAAGAAGGTCGACGCGGGCGCGGATCGAGCGATCACGCAATTCTTCTTTTCCGCAGACTGCTTCTTCCGCTTCCGCGACGAAGCCGCTGCTGCCGGCATCGACGTCGAGATCGTTCCGGGAATCCTGCCCGTCTCGAACGTCGCCACGACCCGCCGCTTCGCAGCAAGCTGCGGCGCGGCGATCCCCAAATGGCTGGACGACCTGTTCGAAGGCCTCGACGACCTTCCAGCAGCACGCCAGCTGATCGCCGCGACCGTCGCTGCGGAGCTGTGTGGACAGCTCTACGCGGGCGGCGTTCGCCACTTCCATTTCTACACTTTGAACCGGGCGGAGCTTTCCTATGCGATCTGCCACCTGCTCGGCGTGAGGGCACAGGCATGAGCGCTTCCCAGACACTCCGAGCCGAAGCCGCCAAGCGCATCCTGATCAAGGATGGTCCCTACGGCACCGGTATCCAGGGCGAGAGATTGTCCGCGGAGGCCTATTGCGCAGGCCTCGACCTGATGAAGGACCAGAAGGGCAATAACGACCTTCTGAACATCACCCAGTCGCAAATCGTCCGCGCCATTTGCGAGCGGTTTGCTGACTCTGGCGCTGAGATCCTCGCCACCAACACCTTCAACGCCAACCGCATCAGCCAGGCCGACTATGCTGCCGAGCATTTGGTCGGCGACATCAATCGCAAGTCGGCCCTGATCATGCGCGAAGTTGCTGACCGCTACACGGCCAAGGACGGTCGCCCACGCTGGGTCGCCGGAGCGCTCGGCCCGACCAACAAGACGCTGTCGCTGTCGCCGGACGTCAACGACCCCGCCTATCGCGAAGTCGACTTCGACACGGTGAAGCATGTCTATCGCGAGCAGATCGACGCGCTTGTGGAGGGGGGAGTCGATTTCATCCTCGTCGAGACCGTGTTCGATACGCTCAATGCCAAGGCCGCAATCATGGCGACGCTCGAAGCCGAGCAGGCGCTCGGTCGCGAGCTCCCGCTGATGGTCTCGATGACCCTCACCGACCTCAGCGGCCGCAATCTCTCAGGCCACACGGTCGAAGCCTTCTGGGCCACCGTCCGCCACGCCAAGCCGGTGACGATCGGCCTAAATTGCTCGTTTGGCGCCTCGCAGATTCGCCCGCACCTGGTCGCGCTGAACACGCTCGCCGACACGTTGATCATGGCCTACCCGAACGCCGGCCTTCCCAACGACCTCGGCGAATATGACGAAGCCGCGTCCGAAACCGCCGCCCAGGTCAGCGAGTGGTTCGACGCCGGTCTCGTCAACATCGTCGGCGGCTGCTGCGGCACCACGCCCGCCCACATCGCCGCGATCGCCCAGGCCGCGCAGGGCCGCGCTCCCCGGCAAGTGCCGACCGCTGCCCGCCAAACCCTCCTCGCTGGACTCGAACCGATGGTGATTGCTGCCTGACATGGAAGTTTCGAAGGTAAATCAGGCAGGCGCGGGCGCGCGCTTCGTAAACGTAGGCGAGCGGACCAACGTCACCGGTTCGGCCAAGTTCAAGAAGCTGATCCTCGCGGGCGATTACGACGCCGCGGTCGAGGTGGCTCGCGACCAGGTCGAGAACGGCGCGCAGATTATCGACGTCAACATGGACGAGGCTTTGCTCGATTCAGAGCAGGCGATGACCATTTTCCTGAAGCGCATCGCCGCCGAGCCGGACATCGCCCGCGTTCCGGTGATGATCGACAGCTCCAAGTGGAGCGTAATCGAGGCGGGGCTCAAGTGCGTGTCGGGCAAGCCGATCGTCAATTCGATCAGCATGAAGGAAGGCGAAGCGCCGTTCCTTGAACTCGCCCGCAAGTGCCGCGCTTATGGTGCTGCGGTCGTCGTCATGGCGTTCGACGAAGTCGGGCAAGCCGACACTGCCGAACGCAAGATCGAGATTTGCGAGCGCGCCTACAAATTGCTCACAGCCGACGGGTTCGAGCCGCAGGACATCATCTTCGACCCGAACGTCTTCGCAATCGCGACCGGCATCGACGAGCACCGCCGCTACGCAATCGACTTCATCGAAGCGACGGCCGAGATCCGCCGCCGCTGTCCGGGCGTCCATATCTCGGGCGGCCTGTCGAACCTCAGCTTCTCGTTCCGCGGCAATGAGCCCGTTCGCCGCGCGATGCACAGCGTCTTCCTCTACCACGCCATCCCGGCGGGGATGGACATGGGCATCGTCAACGCCGGTCAGCTCGAAGTCTATGACCAGATCGATCCCGAACTCCGCGATGCAGTCGAGGACGTCATCCTCGACCGCAACGAAGACGCGACCGAGACGCTGATCACGCTCGCCGAACGCTACAAGGGAACCGACGCCGCCGAGGAAAAGAAGCTCGCGGAATGGCGCAGCCTGCCGGTGACCGAGCGCCTGTCCTACGCACTCGTGAAAGGCATCGACGCCCACATCGTAGAGGACACCGAGGAAGCTCGCCTGGTGGCGGAGCGTCCGATCCACGTCATCGAAGGCCCGCTGATGGACGGCATGAACGTCGTCGGCGACCTGTTCGGGTCCGGCAAGATGTTCCTGCCTCAGGTCGTGAAGTCCGCCCGCGTGATGAAGAAGGCCGTTGCCCACCTCATCCCGTTCATCGAGGCGGAAAAGGAAAAGACCGGTGCCACGCAGGGCAAGGGCCGCATCGTGATGGCGACCGTGAAGGGCGACGTTCACGACATCGGCAAGAATATCGTCGGTGTCGTCCTGCAGTGTAACGGCTTCGAGGTCATCGACCTCGGCGTGATGGTCCCGTGGCAGACGATCCTCGAGTGCGCCAACGACAACGACGCGGACATGATCGGCCTTTCCGGCCTGATCACCCCGTCGCTGGATGAGATGGTGACCGTCGCGGGAGAGATGCAACGCCTCGGCCTCAAGACCCCGCTGTTGATCGGCGGAGCGACGACCAGCAAGGCACATACGGCCCTTCGTATCGACCCCGCCTACGAAGGCCCGGTCATCCACGTTCTCGACGCCAGCCGTGCAGTCGGTGTCGCGTCGTCGCTGGTGTCCGACACGCAGTGCGAGCCGCTCCTGGCCAAAACCGCCGAAGAATATGAGGCCCTCCGCATCGCCCGCGCACGCAGTGGTCAGAGCGAGCTCGCAAGCATTGCAGACGCCCGCGCCAATGGCTTTGCCTACGATCCGTCCGGCCAGGCACCTGCGCCGGTTCGCCCCGGATTACATCAGATCGGCGAATGGCCACTTCGAGATTTGAAGGCCTCGATCGATTGGACGCCCTTCTTCCGCGCTTGGGAGCTTGGCGGAAATTACCCGCAATCCTCGACGACGAAGTGGTCGGCGAAAGCGCCCGCAGCCTTTTCAACGACGCCCAGGCGATGCTGGACAAGATCATTGCGGAGCGCTGGGTGACGCCGAAAGCGACCGTCGGCCTGTGGCGCTGCAAGCGTGAGGGCGACGACGTGCTCGTCCTCGCCGGAAACGACTGGACCCGTCTGCCCTTCCTTCGCCAGCAGGTGAAAAAACGCGAGGGCCGGCCCAACATGAGCCTGGCCGACTTCATCAATCCCGAGGGCGAGGACTGGATCGGCGGCTTCGCGGTGGGAATCCACGGCCTTGAACCGCACCTCGCGCGGTTCAAGGTCGAGAACGACGATTATTCCGACATTTTGCTCAAAGCTCTGTCCGACCGCCTTGCGGAAAGCTTTGCCGAAGTGCTGCACGCCGAAGTCCGCAATCGTTTGTGGGGTTATGCGGACGAGCATTTCTCCAACGAACAGCTAATTCGCGAGAAGTATCAGGGCATTCGCCCGGCGCCGGGCTATCCCGCCTGCCCGGATCACAGCCTCAAGCCGATCCTGTTCGAAATGCTCGGCGGCCATCCCGGGGAGGTCACCCTCACCGAGAATTTCGCGATGCTTCCGACCTCGGCCGTTTCCGGATTCTACTTCGGACACCGCGACAGCCAGTATTTCGGCGTCGCCCGCATCGACGAGGATCAGCTGACGGAATATGCCGGCCGCCGCGGCGTCGATCTCGACTGCGCGCGGCGCTGGCTGAGACCGAACCTCGACTGATGCCCGTCGGCACGGCTAGGGCCGCGCCATGGATGTCGCCGTGAGCAACGCAATGGAGTCGCCCGCTCGCGACTGGAGCGATGAGCTTCGCGCAACACTGGCGCTCGCCTGGCCGCTGATCCTCGCCAACCTGACAATGCAGCTCATTCAGGCGACCGACGTGGTCCTGCTCGGCTGGCTCGGTCCCAAGGAACTCGCGGCCGCCGCACTGGCTCTAAGTCTGTCGTTTGGGATGATCCTATTCGCGTTCGGCGTGCTGACAGGCACCTCGCCGATGATGGCTTCCGCTCTTGGCAGTCGGTTCAATTCCGTCCGGGACGTCCGTCGTACCTTCCGCCAGGGACTTTGGGCGGCCGCGATGATGTCGATCCCGACGCTGATAGTCCTGTGGAACGCCGAGAGGGTCATTCTCTTCTTCGGCCAGGATTCTGAGCTCGCCCGCCTCGCGGGCTGGTTCCTGCGCGGCTACATGTGGGTCATTCCGCCCTGGATGCTGTTCCAGGTCATGCGCAACTTCCTCTCAGCACTGGAGCGGCCCGGCTGGGTGCTGGTGATCAGCACGCTCGGAATCCCACTCAATGCGATCGTCAGTTGGTCGCTGATCTTCGGGCATCTTGGCATGCCCAAGCTCGGGCTTATCGGCGGAGGCGTCGGCAGCTCGATCGTCTGGGCTGCGATGGCGCTGGCGCTGGCGCTTGTCATCCTGACCGACCGGCAGTTTCGCCGCTTCCACCTGTTCGGCCGCTTCTGGAGACCCGACTGGCCGCGATTCCGCCAATTGTTCAAGCTCGGCGGTCCGATCGGACTGACCATGGGCCTTGAAGGCGGAATCTTCAGCGCCGCGGCTTATTTGATGGGAATCTTCGGAGCACCCTCGGTCGCTGCTCACCAGATCGCGCTGCAGATCGCGGCGACGGCCTTTATGGTCCCGCTTGCGCTCGGCCAGGCAACTACTGTTCGTGTCGGCCTCGCTTATGGCAGGCAAGACCGCAAGGGCATCGGCCTTGCGGGCTGGACCTCGTTCGGTCTCAGCACCGCGTTCATGACTTTCACGGCCGTGGTGATGTTCACCTTTCCGCATCAGCTCATCACTTTGTTTCTCGCGGATACTCCGGAGAACGCCACCGTGATCGCGCTCGGCGTCTCCTTCCTGCGCATCGCGGCGCTGTTCCAGATCGTCGACGGCTGGCAGGTCGTCGGCGCCGGAATGCTGCGCGGCCTCCACGACACCCGCGTGCCGATGGTCTTCGCTCTCTTCGGCTATTGGGCGATTGGGCTGGGCGTCGGCGTCGGTCTTGCATTCGTAATGGAATGGCGAGGGGTCGGCATCTGGACCGGGCTCGCCGCGGGTCTCGGGGTTGTCGCGGTGCTGATGCTATGGCGATGGAGTCGCCGCGACAGGTTGGGCCTACTTCCAGCCGGCGCGTAAATTCTCTCCGCCCGGGGTGTTGACGCTCAGGAAAGCCAGACCCATATGCCCGCTATCGCTGGCACTCTCCTTGCGGGAGTGCCAACGCACATGTTCAACAAGAGAGACAAGGGGCTCACAATGGGTTTCAGGCCGCTTCACGACCGCGTTCTCGTCCGCCGCATCGAGGCTGATGAGAAGACGACGGGCGGAATCATCATTCCCGACACCGCCAAGGAAAAGCCGCAGGAAGGCGAAGTCATCTCCGTCGGCACCGGCGCTCGCAGCGACGAAGGCAAGGTCACGCCGCTCGACGTCAAGGCTGGCGACAAGATCCTGTTCGGCAAGTGGTCGGGCACCGAGGTCAAGATCGACGGTGAAGACCTGATCATCATGAAGGAAAGCGACATCCTCGGGATCGTCGGCTGACCCTTCGTCACCGTGAACATTCGTGAACATTCGAAATTGAAAGGGTAGCCAGATGGCAGCCAAGGACGTGAAATTCAGCCGTGACGCGCGTGAGCGCATTCTCCGCGGCGTCGACATTCTCGCCGACGCAGTGAAGGTGACGCTCGGTCCCAAGGGCCGCAACGTCGTCATCGACAAGAGCTTCGGCGCTCCGCGCATCACCAAGGACGGCGTCACCGTCGCCAAGGAGATCGAGCTCAAGGACAAGTTCGAGAACATGGGCGCGCAGATGCTGCGCGAAGTCGCTTCGAAGACGAACGACCTTGCCGGCGACGGCACCACGACCGCGACCGTCCTCGCTCAGTCGATCGTCCGTGAGGGCATGAAGTCGGTTGCGGCCGGCATGAACCCGATGGATCTGAAGCGCGGCATCGACATCGCCGTTTCCAAGGTCGTCGAAGACCTCAAGAGCCGCTCGAAGGCCGTTTCGGGCAGCCAGGAAATCGCCCAGGTCGGAATCATCTCCGCAAACGGCGACAAGGAAGTTGGCGAGAAGATCGCCGAAGCCATGGAAAAGGTCGGCAAGGAAGGCGTGATTACGGTTGAAGAGGCCAAGGGTCTCGAGTTCGAGCTGGACGTTGTCGAAGGCATGCAGTTCGACCGCGGCTATTTGTCGCCCTACTTCATCACCAACCCAGAGAAAATGCAGGTCGAACTTACCGACCCGTACATCCTCATCCACGAGAAGAAGCTGTCGAACCTCCAGGCGATGCTTCCGATCCTGGAAGCGGTTGTCCAGAGCGGGCGTCCGCTCCTGATCATCGCCGAGGACATTGAGGGCGAGGCTCTGGCCACCCTCGTAGTCAACAAGCTGCGCGGCGGGCTCAAGGTGGCGGCAGTGAAGGCTCCGGGCTTCGGCGATCGCCGCAAGGCGATGCTCGAGGACATCGCGATCCTCACCGGCGGTGAGATGATCAGCGAAGATCTCGGCATCAAGCTTGAGAACGTCACTGTGAACATGCTGGGCCAGGCCAAGCGCGTCACCATCGACAAGGACAACACGACGATCGTCGATGGCGCCGGTCAGCGTGAGGGCATCGAGGGCCGTGTGGCCGCGATCCGTCAGCAGATCGAGAACACGACGTCCGACTACGACCGTGAGAAGCTGCAGGAGCGGCTGGCGAAGCTCGCGGGCGGCGTTGCAGTGATCAAGGTCGGCGGCGCGTCCGAGATCGAGGTCAAGGAGCGCAAGGACCGCGTCGACGACGCTCTCCATGCGACCCGCGCTGCGGTCGAGGAAGGCATCGTTCCGGGCGGTGGCACTGCCCTGCTCTACGCCACCAAGGCTCTCGAAGGCCTGAAGGGCGAGAACGACGACCAGACCCGCGGCATCGACATCATCCGCAAGGCGCTCCAGTCGCCGGTGCGGCAGATTGCCGAGAACGCAGGCCATGACGGCGCCGTGGTTGCCGGCAAGCTGATCGACGCCCAGGACCCGACGCTAGGCTTCAACGCACAGACGGAGGTCTACGAGAACCTCGTTGCGGCTGGCGTGATCGACCCGACCAAGGTCGTCCGCGCTGCGCTCCAGGATGCGGCATCGGTTGCCGGCCTGCTGATCACCACCGAAGCGGCGGTCAGTGAACTGCCCGAAGACAAGCCAGCGATGGCTGGTGCCGGCGGCATGGGCGGCATGGGCGGCATGGACTTCTAAGCCCAGGTCCAAAACGCAAAAGAGAAGGGCCGGAGGAGCGATCCTCCGGCCCATTTTTTTCGTCCTCGGTCCTACTTGCCCGCCAGATCGCGGATCATCGATTCCCAGTGCAGGATGTTGTCGGTGAGCGACTGGACGGGGATGCGCTCGTCCTTGCCGTGGGCGCGCTCGTCGTCCGGCGACACGCCCCACCCGCCGTCGACACCATAGACCGGGATCCCGCGAGCCCGGAATTCCAGGCCGTCGGTCGCACCGGTCGACATCTGGGGAATGATCGGCTGATTCGGGAACCGGGCGTGAACCGCCTTGGTATAGGCGCTCACCACATCAGGCCTAAGCGGCGAGACCGGTGTTGGACGGCCGGCATCTGCGTCCGGGGTAACCTCGACATTCGGGCCCACCAGCCTCTTCAACTCAGCCTCGATAACCTTCGGTTCCACGCCGGGCAGGATTCGGCAGTTGACCGTTGCTTCCGCCATCTGCGGTAGGGCGTTGTCGGCATGACCGCCCTTGAGCCGCGTCGCGACACAGCGGGTGCGGGTCAGGCCAACCTCGAGCGGATCGGATTCGATGCGGTCAGCGCCCGCGCCGTCGGAGGGGTCGGCCACCCAGGCGCGCATTGCATTGCCGAGCTCGCTGTTCCCTCCTGCTTGGCCCGCTCTGTGAAATAGACCTTCGTCGTCTCGTTCAGAGCCGGCTCGAACCTGTAGCCCTGCAGCTTCTTTAGGGCGTCGGCGAGATCGTAGATCGCATTGTCGGGACGCGGCCGCGAGCTGTGGCCGCCCGGGTTGCGGGTGCGGAAATAGTAAGTCTGGAAGGTCTTCTCGGACGTCTGCAACCCGAAGCCGAGCGGCTTGCCGTCGCGGGTAAAAGCGCCGCCGCCGCCGTCCGCATTGAGCGCGAACTCCGCCTCGGTCCACTTCCGCCACTCCGTCGCACCGAGCTCGGCGCCCTTGCCCTGCGTTTCCTCGTCTCCGGTGAATAGGATGACGATATCACGGTTCGGCTTGAAGCCTGCCTCCTTGAGCTTCAGCAGCGCAACGAGCGAGGGCACGAGGCCGCCTTTGTCGTCGCCCGATCCCCGGCCGTAGAAATAACCGTCCTTCTCGACTAGCTCGAACGGGTCCGTTGTCCAGTCAGACGGAAGCGCATCGACGACGTCCATGTGGGCGAGGATCAGCATCGGCTTGTGCTTCGGAGTCCCCTCTGCCGGCCATCGAGCAATGATCGCCGCCGTGTCGTTCCCCGGCACCGACGTGTAGGGCAGGACGTGGATGTCGCTATCCGCCCATCCGGCCCCCTCAACTCGCCTGCAATGTAATTGGCCAGCTTTAGATTCTCGCCCGCGCGACCCTTCACGGTCGGCGTTTCGACCGCCGTCTTGTAGATTTCGCGCGCTTTGGCGTCCCATTTTCCCGGGAGCGCCTTCCCGCCCTTGAGCGCGGCCGCTGGCGGTGAATTGATCGGCGCCTCAACGCTCTGCGCGATCGCAGCAGTCGACGTCATGAGCGCAAGCGAAACGGCAATCGAACGGATCATAATTCCCCCTGATGAAATGCGTTGTTCAGCGGCCTGCTAGCTCCCGGATAATCGTCTCCCAGTGCACGACATCGTCGTACATCGCGCGCACTGGAATTCGCTCGTCGAGACCGTGGGCGCGCTCGTCGTCCGGCGAGATGCCCCAGCTTCCATCGACGTCGTAGACTGGAATGCCCTTGGCGCGGAAGAACGAGCCGTCGCTCGCCCCGGTCGACATCAATGGATAGACGCGCATCGCCGGGCCGTGGATCTTCTGGATCGCGTCGGTAACCGCCTTCAGCACGTCCGGCCGAAGCGGTGACGGCGGGGTCGACTGACCAATATAATTGGGATCGGGAACGACCTCGACCTTCGGGCCGACGAATTGCTGGATTTCGGACTGGACGTCCTTCGGATCGACGCCGGGCATGATGCGGCAGTTCACGGTCGCCTTCGCCATTTGCGGAAGCGCGTTGTCGGCGTGGCCGCCTTCGAGCATGGTCGCGACGCAGCGTGTACGTGTGAGGCCCACCTCGAGCGGGTTTGCCTCGATCTCATCCGCAGCCGCGCCATCGTTCGGATTTGCCAGCCAGCGGCGGATTGCCTGTCCGAGGGGGCTGTCGCCTTCCTGTTTCGCGCGCTCCTGGAAGTAGCCGCGGCTGGTGTCGTTAAGCATTGGCGTGAAGCGATGGTTCTGAAGCGCCTTCAGCGCATCCGCCAACTCGTAGATCGCATTGTCCGGCCTCGGCCGTGAACTGTGACCGCCCGGATTGTGGGTCGCCAGGAAGTAGGTTTGGAAGGTCTTTTCGGCGGTCGAAATCCCGCATCCTATAGGGCGGAAGTTCTTGTCATAGGCGCCGCAGCCGCCGTCAGCATTCAAACCAAACTCAGCCTCGGTAAGGTTGCGCCATTCGCTTGCGCCAAGCGTTGCACCAATTCCGCGCGTCTCTTCGTCGCCGCTGTAGAAGAAGATGATGTCGCGATTGGGCTTGAACCCTTCCGACATCAGCTTGACCGCGGCCATGGTCGTCGCGACGTCGCCGTTCTTCATGTCGCTCGCGCCGCGGCCAAGGAAGTAGCCGCCCTCCTCGCGGAACACGAACGGATCGTTCTTCCAGTCCTCGCGCTTGGCTTCGACCACGTCCATGTGGCCGAGAATCAGCATCGGCTTCTTGGTCGGATGCGGCGAGCGCCAGCGGACGATCAGCGCGACCGTCTTGTCGCCGGGCAGTGCCTCGTAGGGCATGACGTGAATGTCCGCCTCGGGAATTCCGGCCGCCCGAAACTGGTCGCCAAGAACCTTGGCCATTCGCGGCATCTCACCGCGATTGTGAACGGACGGAATCTCGATCGCCTGCTTAAAGACCTCGCGAGTTTTCTGCTGCCATTTCGGTTCGAGCTTGGACGGAACCGTCAACGGGTTGGTGGCGGCAAGAGCGGTCGTCGAGAACGCAACGAGGACACAAGCGAGCAGGCGCTTCATCGATTCTCCCCTCGGAAGCAGGAAGCGGAGGCTAGTGGCGAATAAAGACCGGTCAAGCGTGGTCCGTACCATGCCCTTCCGCCAGATATTCGGCGCTGCGCATTTCCTCGAGACGGCTGACGGTCCGCTGGAACTCGAAGCTGCCGTCCCCGCTGGATAAAGGCCGGAGGGTTCGGCATCGGCCGCTGCGAGCAGCTTCACGCGATGCTCGTAGAGCGCGTCGACGAGGGTCACGAAGCGCGCCGCCTCGTTACGCATCTCGCGGGTCATCACCGGGATGCCGACGATGATGACGGTGTGGAATCGCTGGGCGACGGCGAGATAGTCCGCTGCGCCGCGCGCCTCACCAACCAGCCGCTTGAACGAGAAGACGGCGACGCCCTTCAGGCTTTTCGGCACATGCAACGTCCGGCGGCCGCCGACTTCCAGCTCTTCGGTCGGAACCTTGGCGCGATCCTCGACGGGATAGTCCGTCAGCTTGAAGAAGGCAGTGCTCAGCGCCTGCGTCGCTTCCGGTCCGTTCGGAACGTGCCACACCTTCACGCCTGAGAGTCGGTCCATCCGATAGTCGGTGGGGCCGTCGACCTCGACAACGTCAAAGCGCCGTTCAATCAGGTGGATGAAAGGCAGGAACAACTCTCGGTTCAGGCCGTCCTTGTAGAGGTCGTGCGGTGGGCGGTTGGACGTCGTCACGACCCGCACTCCGCGCTCGAGCAGATGCTCGAACAGCCGCGAAAGGATCATGGCATCGGCGGGGTTGTTGACGACCATCTCGTCGAAGCAGAGCAGCTTCACTTCGTCCGCGATGTCGTCGGCAACACGCTCAAGCGGGTCGCCTTCCTCGTCCTTCCTTTTCTCGCGAAGCCTCGCGTGCGCTTCCAGCATGAAGGCATGGAAATGGACCCGTCGCTTCGGCTGAACCGCGACATGCTCGAAGGCCAGGTCCATGAGCATCGACTTGCCGCGGCCGACGCCGCCCAAAGGTAGACGCCGCTCAGGCCATCGTTCCGATTGTTGAACAGCTTGCCCAGAAGTCCGGTGCGCTTGGAATAGAGCTCCCTCTCCAGCCGGTCGAGCGCTACGACCGCCCGCTCCTGCGCGGCGTCGGGCTTTAGCTCCCCTGCCCTGACGAGCTCCTCATAGGCCCGCCCGACGGGTCCGCTCATGCCGGCGAGTTTCGCTCGCGCACACGCTTCAGCGTTCCAGTGAAGCTGTAGCAAGGCTGGTCATCCTGCTTGACCACGCCCTGCAAGAACACGTGCCCGCGGGTCTGCCGCACCAGTTCCACGTGCGCGTCGAGCGGGATCCCGACCTTGCCGCGCGAAAGGAAATGGGTGGTCATGTCGAGCGTGACGTAATGGCCCTGCTCCATCCCGGCGCAGCGGCCGCCGGCGAACATCGCCATGTCGATGAAGCTCATCACCGCGCCGCCGTGGATCGAGCCGCCCATGTTCATGTGCGCCTCGGTCGGGAACATCCGCGCCATTCCCCGGCCCGGCCCGCCCGGCTTGAACAGCAGCCGGCCGGTCGCCGCCGCGAAGGAGCTGCGCGGGAAATCGCCCCAGCTGTACCAGCCGGGATTATCCGGATCGGGTTGCGCACCCGACGGAACGCCGACGTCTTCGAGGCCGTCCTTAAACTCGTGGCCGTCTTCGCTCACGCGGCCCGTTCGGCGATCAGCTTCTTCGTTTCCGCGATAGCCTTGGCCGGGTTGAGACCCTTCGGGCACACGTTCGCGCAGTTCATGATCGTGTGACAGCGATAGAGGCGGAACGGATCTTCGAGATCGTTCAGGCGCTCACCGGTTGCTTCGTCACGGCTGTCGGCCAGCCAGCGATAAGCCTGGAGGAGAACCGCCGGCCCAAGGAAACGGTCGGAATTCCACCAATAGCTCGGGCAGCCCGTGGAGCAGCAGAAGCAAAGGATGCACTCGTAAAGGCCATCCAGCTTCGCGCGGTCTTCCGGCGACTGTAGCCGTTCGCGCCCGGACGGAGCCGGAGTAACGGTCTTCAGCCAAGGCTGGATCGACGAATATTGCGCGTAGGCGTGAGTCAGGTCGGGAACGAGGTCCTTCACCACTTCCATGTGCGGCAGCGGCGTGATTGTTACGTCGCCCTTGATGTCGCCGATCGCTGTCGTGCAGGCGAGGCCGTTGCGACCGTCCATGTTCATCGAGCAGGAGCCGCAAATGCCTTCGCGGCAGGATCGGCGAAACGTCAGTGTCGAGTCGACCTCGTTCTTGATGCGGATCAGCGCGTCGAGAACCATCGGGCCGGTCTTGTCGAGGTCGAGCGTGTAAGTATCGACCCGCGGATTGTGCCGGTGTCGGGATCGTAGCGATAGATCTTGAACGTTTTCAGCCGCGTGCCCTGCTCGGCGGCGTGCGTCTTGCCCTTGGAGACGCGGCTGTTCTTCGGAAGGCGAAACTCGGCCAAGGCCTGCTCCTGAAAAGTCTTGTGGGGGCGCTATCACCCGCGCCCTTTCATTTCAAATCGTGGACGCGGCCTTCAGCACTTCCTGCGCGTGTCCCGGCACCTTCACCTTGCGCCACGCGCGGGTAACCTTCCCGTCGGCGCCGATAAGAAAAGTCGCGCGCTCCATCCCCATATATTTGCGGCCGTACATCGACTTTTCTATCCACGTCCCGAAGGCGTCGGAAATCCGTCCGTCCTCATCGGAGGCCAGCGGCACGGCGAGGTCATACTTGCTGATGAATTTCTCATGCTTCTTCATCGGGTCACGGGAGACTCCAATGACCTTCACGCCGGCTTTTTTGTAGTCGCCCGCAAGCTCGGTGAAGTCCTGCGCCTCACGCGTGCAGCCCGACGTGTCGTCCTTCGGATAAAAGTACAGCACGAGCGGCTGACCGGGAGACGACAGATCGACGGTGCTTCCATCGCTCGACGTCACTTGAAGCGCCGGAGCCTTGTCGCCTTCGCTGATCATTGAGCTTCCCTCACCGATTTCCAGAGCTGGGCGATCCTCTGCCGCGCCTCGTCGTGAGCCGCAAGCAGCGAATCCCAGCCTTCATGGCCGCACAAGGCGGCTACCAATGACCTCGACTTTTCGGACGGCTCGTTGCTGTCCGGAGCGATCAACCGCATCACCACAAGCATACGGCTCAACAATCTCAGATCCGGGTCGTAGCTGGGGTCGATCAGGCCATGCTCAGCCAGGCCTTCGATCGCATGCTCGAGGCGCGGGTCGAGACCTTTCCCGTGGATGAGTTGCAGCGTGTGGACCGCGAACTCGAGATCCACGAGGCCGCCCGGACCAAGTTTGATGTCGAGCGGTCCGGACGGCTTCTTATGGCGAGCCATGTCTTCGCGCATCTTCGCCGCATCGGCGCGGGTCTTCTTCGGATCGCGATTGGTCGAGAGAATCGATTGGATCGTCCGGGCCAACTGCTCACGCTTTTCCGGGGACCCGTAGATCGGCCGCGCACGGCAGAGCGCCATATGCTCCCACGTCCATGCCTCGCCGCGTTGGTAGTTCAGAAATCCTTCCAACGAGACTGCGAGCATCCCCTCGCCCCCTGCGGCCTCAGGCGTGTGTCGACGTCGTAAAGCGGGCCCGCAGCCGTCGGGACGCTGATCGCAGCGGTGATCCGATTGGCCAGCCGGTTGTAATAGTCGGTTGCACTGAGCGGCTTCTTCCCGTCGGACATCGCGCCTTCGGGCGCATCGTAAACGTAGATGATGTCGAGGTCCGACGCGTGGGTCAGAGCTCGTCCGCCAAGACGACCGAGCGCCAAGATCATCAGCTCGCCGCCCTCGATCTTGCCGTGGGTCTTCGCAAACTCGTCCGAAGCTAGCTCGGCCATTGCGACGATCGTCCCTTCGGCGACGTTGCTGTAACCCATGGCGAGGTCGAGCGGGTCGGCGTGCGCGGCGATCAACTGCACACCAAGCGAGAAACGCCGCTCCGCGATCAGCCTTCGCGCACGGTCGAGGGCGCGGTCGTAGGGCTCTCCACGCATTGCGGAACGGAGACGCTCGGCCATGGCGTCGGGCTCGGGCGGAAGCGCGAAACTGGATTCGTCGATCAGGCCATCGAGCAGGTCCGGCCGTCTCGCCAGCATGTCGGCCAGTGGCGGAGCATGGGCCAGAACCAGCGCGAGATGCCGCGCAAGCTGCGGACGGGCTTCGAGAAGCCGGTAAAGATTGATCCCGCTCGATAGCCTGTCGACGATATCGGCCATGCGGTTGAGAGCGCGGTCCGGGTCTGGCCGGACGCAATTTCCCGCAACAGCGCCGGGAGCATCGCCTCGAACGCAGTTCTCGCCGCCGGCGAGCGCAGCGACCGGGCGCGTCCTGACCGCCAGTCCATCACCCTTCGAAGCGGCATTTCCGGCTCATTGAAGCCGAGCGACCTCAGCTCGTCGATCAGAATGTCGCCATCGTTGGACAAACGGCCTTCGCGGTCGGGCGCCAGCGAGTTGAACAACTGCTCCGCCCGGTCGACGTGTGGCTGGAGCAGCTCGATCAACTCCTCGCCGGTCGAGAGACCGTGAAGCTTTGCGACATTGTCCAGAGCCTCGCCATCGAGCGGCAGGAGGTGCGTCTGTGCGTCGTCGACCATCTGTGCCCGATGCTCGATGGTCCGCAACAGGACATAGGCTTCGGACAATGCGGAGGCATCTTCTTCCGAGATTCGACCCGCCGCCTGCAGGGCATCGAGCGCATCGAGCGTTGCCGAGGCGCGGACCGACAGGTCGCGCCCGCCGTGGATCATCTGCTGAATCTGGGCGAAGAACTCGACCTCGCGAATCCCGCCTCGCCCGCGCTTCAGGTCATAGCCCGGCCCGAGCTTGGCGCCCTGCGCAAAGTGATCGCGGATGCGGGCCGAAATTTCCCGAACTTCCTCGATAACCCCGAAGTCGAGCGACCGGCGCCAGACGAATGGCTGGATCGATTTAAGGAAGTGCTCGCCGAGCGGCCGGTCGCCTGCACAAACGCGCGCGCGAATGAAAGCCGCACGCTCCCAGGGAAGCGCAGAGGATTCATAGTGCGAGATCGCCGCGTTGATGGGCAGGACGATGGGGGTGACCTCCGGCGACGGGCGAAGCCGAAGATCGACGCGTTCGACATAGCCATCCGCAGTCCGCTTCTGCAGCAGCTCGATCATTCGCCGCCCGACGCGAACCGCTGCTTCGGATGGATCGTCCCGCTCGCGGCGCGGCATCGCTTCCGGGTCGAAAAGCAGCAGCAGGTCGACGTCGGAAGAATAGTTGAGTTCGCGACTGCCGAGCTTGCCGAGGGCCAGCACCGTGATTCCCCGGACCTCAGCGTCCGGAACCCGTTCGGTCAGCGCCGTCGCGAGCGATCGCTCGATCGCCACGTCGGCGAAATCGGACAGGTATCGCGTCGCCTCTTCGAAGCCGAGTTCGCCGGCCAGGTCGCCGAGCGCCACGGCCAACGCTACGCCCAGCCGGCGGCGGCGAAGCTCCGCATCGACAGTCGGCGCGCTCGCGACGAGTGCGGCATCGATGGCGGCGGTGCTGCCCTTCTCGAGGAATTGGTCGACCAGGCCTGAAAGCGATGCAGCGGCCTCTCTTAGGAACGGCGAGAATTCGCGGGCGCGCCTCAACGCCTCTTCCCGAACGGCAGTACCGTTCGGGGCTGAGCCTAATTCAGTCCGTCGCACTGAGGGCACGGTTTTGCGAAACCTCCGAGCCGGTTAGTCGTTAGTCAGGAACCATGGACACGGAGCGTCGATCCAATGGTGCAACGGATATCAACATGGACCGAAGAATAATCCGCGTCGATATCCCGCCAGCACATGCCGGCATTACGGCTGCCCTCCGGCGAGCATTCTCGCCGGTGAAGGAGGAGCCGTGCGAGCGCGATTTTTCCGATTTGCTGCAACGGCTGAACTAGCCGTTTTCTAGTCTTCCTGAGCGCCGACCGCGCGCTCGTGGTCGCGGCTGAGATCGTCCACTTCGTTCATGATCGTTTGAAGCGCGGACTTGTTCGGGTCGGTGCGGTGCTGGCGGCGTGACGGGAGCTTGCCGCTAGAAAGCAGCCCTCGAGCGCAACACGCCCGCGGGCGACCCGGCTCTTGATCGTTCCGACCGCACAGCCGCAGATTTCCGCGGCTTCTTCATAAGCGAAGCCGCCGGCGCCTACGAGGATCAGTGCCTCACGCTGCGGCTGCGGCAGGTGCATCAACGCACGCTGCATGTCGCTGAGCTCGATGTGGCGATCCTGGCTGGCGGGCGCCGCGAGGATCTTCGAAGCCGTCAGCTCGTCCCACTCGCCCTTGAAGCGCGCGCGGCGCATCTGGCTGAGGAAAAGATTGCGCAGGATGATGAACGTCCACGCGCGCATGTTGGTACCTGCTTGGAATCTCTTCCGGGCGGCCCATGCCTTCAGCAGCGTTTCCTGGACCAGGTCGTCGGCAAGGTCGCGGCTTCCGGACAGCGAACGGCCGAACGCGCGCAGATGCGGAATGACCGCCGCTAGCTGGTCCTTGAATTCCGGATCAGAAAGCGGAACCCACTCGGTCGTCGCAGCCGCACCCGCCTCTTCGGCCGTTTGTTGATCTTGTTCTTCGGCCACTAATCCCCGCCCGGTTCAGACAATGGGTATCCGGCTCAATATGAACCGGATGAATACACGTAGAGAATGACAGAATCGATGGAGGTCAGGTCGCCGCGATCGCGTAAATGATCGCGAACAATACCACCACCAGCGCCAGCGAGATCCCGAGAACGTAGCGCGTCATGTGAGGCGTTACGCCTGCGCGCGCCTCAGTGGTCGTAACCTGTTCCTGTCTCTCGTTGCTCATCATTCTCTCAAGCCATGCGTTCCACGGGCCAACGCGCTTTGTCAGCCCATGTTCCGCCAGCGTTACGGCTTAAGGGTCAGGCCGGCACCGTTGCTGCGTCGAAGAACAACGCCTGCGCTATGGCCGCCTTCACCGTCGACCGCTGGAACGGCTTGGTGATGAGGAAGGTGGGTTCCGGGCGGGTTCCGGTCAACAGCCTCTCCGGGAACGCCGTGATGAAGATCACGGGCACCGAGAACTCGGCGAGGATGTCCTTCACCGCGTCGATTCCGCTCGAATCGTCGGCGAGCTGGATATCTGCAAGGACTAGCCCCGGCGGGTGCTGCCGGGCCTGGGTAACGGCCTCGTCGCGGGTGACCGCGACGCCGGTTACATTGTGGCCGAGGTCGCGGACGATCGTCTCGATATCCATAGCGATGATCGGCTCGTCCTCGATGATAAGGACGTCAGCGAGCGTCTGGCGCTCGATCTCACCCAACGCTTCCGCAACGAGCGAGTCCACGTCCTCCGGAGAGGCCCCGATCAGATAGGCCGCATCGTCCGACGAGAACCCTTCCAGCGAGGTCAGGAGCAGCGCCTGGCGCGACAGTGGAGTGATCCGCGATAGTCGAGCCTGCGCGATACCTTCAGCGCCGGCGTAATCCTTGGCCGGCTCCTCGCCCTCTTCAACATTGGCCGTCGACCATATCGCGTGGAACGTCTTGTAGAGACCGAGACGCGGATCGACATCGCGCGGAAACTCGTCCGGCTGTGCGACAATCGCCTCGAGCGTCGCTCGAACGAAGGCGTCGCCATGCGTCTGGCTGCCGGTTAGGGCGCGCGCATAACGGCGGAGGAAAGGCAGGTGCGGTGCGAGTTCCTGACCCAGGGACATATAAACGGACTCTCCCAGTCGAAAGCGGGGTCTTTGGGCGTGCGTAACGGTTGATGCAACCCTTGGCCGGGTCGAGTCAGCAGTTACCGTACACTCCCCGCTGAGATGTGCTGATCGCTGGAACAAAGGACAAAGCATTTGGTTTCCGCTTCGCGCGGCAAAGGATTGCTGCGGGTTTATGGACGCAGCGCTTGGAGCCGCGTCGGGGTTCGGCGCCTGGCGTTGAACTTTCCTTAAACCCGTTGCACCTCACGAGTGGAACGCTAAACGAAGCGCGCTTGTACCCGCGCAAGGGGGGACGAGAGGTTGAGTGTTAAGCAGAAGGGCGGCTCTCATCGCGGTGCCGACAAGGCAATGCAGAAGACGTCCGACGAAAAAAAGAACCGTAAGCAAAGGGCCGGCGACATCGGACGTGCACTCCGCACGATCTACGATGACACGCTGCGAGAAACTGTGCCCGACGATTTCAGTGACCTGCTGGGGAAACTCAGCTGAGCCGTTGATGACAATCCCGACATGCTAAGCGAAGCGGCCCGGCGCTTTGCGGCGCTGCCGACAGCGGTTAAACTGCTGCTGATCCTGACTGCTGCACTGCTGCCGATCGGCATCAGCCTGGTCTGGGCAGCGAGTCAGGGAATTCGGGATGCGAACGACGTTCTTCGCTCACAGGCGGAAGAGCAGGCCCGGTTGGCTACACGAGGCGTCGAAAGCCTAATCGCTCGGAACGCACTTGCTCTAAGGATCGCCGCGAACGGGCGCATTGCTGACGGCGATGGAACCTGCGCGACCCTCGAGCAATCGCTGACAGTCACTCCCGCAGTCGCACGACAGTTCGAGCTGGAAGACACCAACGGTAAGCGAATCTGCGAAGTCGGGAACGTGCCCGAGACGAGCCGGCTTCCGCTCGTCGCGCCTGGCGACATCGCCTTACGAATCCTTCCCGAAGAAGAAGCCCTGACGTTTCGCGTCGGCGTGGCCGGCGGAATGGCGACCGGTTCCTTCACAAAGGCGGAGCTCCGCCAAGCGGCAGTGGACGCAGCCCGAATATCGAGACGCTTGCCCTTCGTGACGGGATGAATGAGCTGCCGATCCTGACCCCAGAAGCTCTTCGGCGGGGCCGGGAACAGCTCGCAACCAGTCGCTGGCCAATGGCGAACGGGCGGCTGGAAATGCTCGTCGGGACGAAGATCCCGATGATTACCACCGGCGATCGATTGCTGCTGATGCTTCCGTTCCTGATGTGGATCGTCGCCGCGCTCCTGACCTGGGTGGTCGTGAACCGCCTTCTGATCCGCCCGCTCCGCCACCTCAAGCGCTCGGTAGTCCAATACGAGCCCGGCGAGGGCGAATTCGTTCTGCCGCTAAAGCTCGGGCCTGCGACCGAGATTCGGGATCTCAGCGAGGCTTTCGCTCGAACGGTCCGCCGGGTCGAAGATTCGGAGCGCGACATGGCTGGGGCCCTGGAAGGGCAGCGAAAGCTAGTCCGGGAGGTCCACCACCGGGTGAAGAACAACCTCCAGGTCGTCGCCTCGCTTATCAACATACACGGCCGCACGGCCGAGACCCCTGCCGCGCGCGCCGCCTACGGATCGATCAGCCGCCGCGTCGGCGCGCTTTCGATCGTTCACCGCAACCATTTTGCGGAGATGGAAGAGAATCGCGGAATCTCCCTGCGCCCCTCCTCTCGGAGCTTGCGGCGGAGCTCCGCGCCACCGCACCGGAGTCCGCGCGCACAATGCGCATCGAACTCGACCTGGAAAGCGCCAACACCACACAGGACGTCGCCGTTTCCGTAGCCTTCCTTGTGACGGAGATCGTCGAGTTCGCGATGCTGAACACGCCCGAGGACCCGGTGGAAATCACGCTCCGCCGCACGAGCGAGCTGACCGCCCGCCTGACGTTGAACAGCAAGGTTTTGAATCCCGATGAGGAGGGGGACCGCGAAAAAATGCAGTTCGAGCGGATTATCGCAGGTTTGGCGAAACAGCTTCGTTCCGCCCTTGAACGCAAGCTTGGCCGCTACAGCGTTGAATTGCCGGTGTTTCCGCCCCGCTAAGAGGCTGGACGGGTCGTTACGGTTGCGACGAAAAAAGTTTCGCAAGCATCGGAACATCTGCGGAAGAAGGCGCGTTTTGCACAGTGGATAGTGACCTTTTGCCCCCCGCTCTCGCTATCCGCTTAAATGGGCCCGGAACCGCCAACCCTCCCCCCCCGGTGGCGTTTCCGGGCCCTCATTACATTCAGCTAGCCGAACCACCGTTCGCGGAAGCAGCTTCCTTGCGGCTTCGACGCCAGTGCGTCAGGCGGATCGCGAGGATCGCGAGCTCGTACAGTGAGTAGAGCGGCACCAGCAGCAAAAGCATTGAGACGGCGTCGGGCGGCGTGAGCACGGCCGAAACGGCGGCGGAGGCCACGATCGCATAGCGCCGCGACTTCGTGAGCTGCTCCAGAGTGATGAGACCTGCTCGCTCCAGGATCATCAGCAGGATCGGCGTCAGGAAGGCGACACCGAACCCGAACAGGAAGCGGGTGCAGAAGTTCAGGTAATTGCCGACACCCGGAAGCGCCTCGCGCTGGATCCCACCGACGTCACCCTGAAAGCTGAGCAGGAAGTGCAGCGCCCAGGGCATGGCGACGTAATAGGCAAAGGCGGCACCCCGATGAAAAAGAACGGCGTCAGCAGGAGGAATGGCAGCAGCGCCTTCTTCTCCCGCGCGTAAAGCCCGGGCGCGACGAACTTCCACATCTGGATCGCGAAGAAGGGGAAGCCGAGCATCAAAGCCGCAAAAAGGGCGACTTTCACCTCAACGAAGAAGGCCTCGAAGATGTCGGTGTAGATGACCTTGCCCTGGCCCGCTGCAAGCAGGGGCTGGACGAGAAAGGCAAAGATCATCTTCGCATAGGCAAGGCAGGCGAAGAACAGCACGACCAGCACGCCGAACGACAGCAGCAGCCGTTTGCGGAGCTCGATAAGGTGCTCGAGCAGCGGCGCCTTGGTGTCGTCGATGTCCCTCACGGCAGCTCGCGCTTGTCTTGAGGAGGATCGAGCGGAAGCGTCGGCTGATCGATTGCAGGCTCCTCGGCTTCCGCCTTCTGGGCCTCTAGAAGCGCCGGATACTCGCGCATTATGCGCTCATTCTCCTCGCGCCACTTCTGCTCCATCTCCTCTAGCTCGGCCTCCCGGATCATCGCGTCGATGCCGCTCTGGAAATGGCGTGCCATTCCGCGAATCTGGCCGACCCAGCGACCGACTGTGCGGAGGGCATTGGGCAGGTCCTTCGGGCCGATGAAAATCAGCGCTAGGACCGCGACGAGAACGAGTTCGCTGGTGTCGACGCCGAACATGCGGGCGCCTTCGACTAGAGTTTAGCCGTTTGTACGGTCGTCACCGGCTGGCGGCACGGAGTCGGTGGTGCGGCGCGGCTCCGGAGTCACATCGATCGGCTCGTTACGCGGCAGCGGGCGCGGTTCCTGCCGCTCGGCCGGCTTGTCTTCCTCGGCCATGCCCTGCTTGAAGCTTTTCAGGCCCTTGGCGACGTCGCCCATCATGGCCGAAAAACGATTCCCACCGAACAGCAGCAGGAGAATGATCGCGAGGATCAGGATATGCCAGAAACTGAAGCCACCCATGGAAAGAACTCCTTTGGCGGGCCTTCTAGTCGTCCTCTTCTTCGCTTTCCAGTTGCAGCTGCTCCAGCGCCTCGAAAACACCCTGGTCGAGTGGATCGAGCAGTCCGGCAGCCTTGAGATCGTCGATCCCGGGTAGGTCCTTCCGCGACCCAAGCCCGAAATGCGTCAGGAATTCCTGTGTCGTCGCATAGAGTAGAGGGCGGCCGGGACCTTCTCGACGTCCGGCCGTCCGCACCCAACCCGCCTCCATCAGCACATCGAGCGTGCCCTTGGAGATCTGGACGCCGCGAATCGCTTCGATTTCGGCGCGGCTTACCGGCTCGTGATAGGCGACAATCGCTAGCGTCTCGGTCGCCGCACGCGAGAGGCGGCGCGGCTCCTCGCGGGTCCGCCGCAGCAGATGCGCGAGATCGGGTGCCGTCTGGAAATGCCAGCGGCCGCCCCGCTCCACCAGCTCGATGCCCCTGCCGGTGTAGATTTCAGCGAGCGTAGCGAGCGCGGCCTCTACGTCACCATCTCCAGAGTAGCCCTGGATTTCCTCGATGGTGAGCGGTTCTGAGGATGCGAAAATCGTCGCCTCCACTGCGCGAACGAACTCGTCCATCAGGCAGCGCGCACCTGTAAAGGGGCAAAAGGCTCGTCCTGGCGGAGGTCAAGCCGCCCGCGGCGAGCGAGCTCAAGCGCAGCCACAAAGCTCGACGCCAGTGCAGACCGCCGGAAGGCGGGATCGTCGCTGTCGGGAAGGAATTGGCCGATTTCCATCCAGTCGATCGCCATGCCGATCATCTTTCCGACACGCTCGATCGCGTCGTCGAGGGTCATCACCGAACGCATGTGGACGACATGCATTGCCGGCTGGGTCCGGGCCTTGACCGCGCCATAAGCCGAGAAAAGCTCGAACGAGTTCACCTGCCATGCCGACTTGCGGACCAGTCGCAGCCCTTCGGGCAAGCCGCGCACGAACACGTCGCGTCCGATACGGTCGCGGCCAAGCAGCCGCGCGCCCGCCTCGCGCATCGCGTCGAGCCTTAGCAGCCGCATCTGCAGGCGAAGGGCGACTTCCTCCGGGCTCGGGTCCTGTTCCGGGTCCTTCGGCAGCAGCAGGCAGGATTTCAGGTAGGCGAGCCACGCAGCCATCACGAGATAATCGGCCGCGATCTCGAGCTTCAGTGCCCGCGCGCTGGCGATATAGTCGGTGTACTGATCGACCAGCTGCAGGATCGAGATCTGTGTGAGATCGACCTTCTGCGCGCGAGCTAGGTTGAGGAGGAGGTCGAGCGGACCTTCCCAACCATCCAGATTAAGCGTCAGCTCTTCGGAGCCGGCCGAGAAATCGAGCGCATCCACCCCCATGCAGCGAGACTAAACCCAAGTTCCCGGACTGCGAAGGGAAAAGGCCAGACTCCTGTGGATAAATCGCGACTCAAGCGAGGGCGAGCAGCGCGTCCCTCTTTTCGACCGCAGCCGCGAAATCGAGGCCGTCGTCCGGGGTGAAGGTCCGCGCCATCGCTCGCGCCAGGCGAACCTCCGCTTCATCCGACAAGGCTGGAACGGCTTTGGCGACGAGAATCATGTTGTCCATTTTGCCGTCGCAATGAAGGGCGACGTCGCACCCCGCCTTCACGCAGGCGGCCGCGCGCTCGCCGTGATCGCCCGCGAGCGCTTCCATCCCGATATCATCGCTCATCAGGAATCCATCGAAGCCGATGCGCTGGCGGATGATCTCGTGGATGACGATCGGCGACTGGGACGCCGGACGGTCCGCATCCCACTGCCGGTAGAGCAGGTGGCTGGTCATCCCCATCGCCGCATTATGGAGCCGTTCGAACGGTTCCATGTCGACCGCGAGCTCGTCCTCATTCGCTTCGACGATCGGCAGCTCGTGATGGCTGTCGACAAGAGCGCGGCCGTGGCCGGGAATATGCTTGATGACGCCGAGAACGCCGGCGGAATGAAGGCCGTCGAGGATCGCACGGCCGAGCGCCGCCACCTGCATCGGCTCCGAACCGAGAGCCCGGTCGCCGACGATGTCCGTCGCGCCCGGCTGGCGGACGTCGAGCATCGGCAGGCAGTCGACGTTGACGCCGACCTCATTGAGCATGAGCGCCAGCGCGCGTGCGTTAACTCGGGCTGCCTCGATCGCACTGGACGGTGCCCGCTGGTAAAGCCGGTCGAACGCCTCACCGCTCGGGAATGAGGGCCATTCGGGCGGACGCATTCGAGCGACCCTTCCGCCTTCCTGGTCGATGAGGATCGGGACTTCGGACCTGCCCGCAATCTCGCGAAGACCGTCGGTCAACCGCCGCATCTGATCGCGGTCGGCGCAGTTGCGCTTGAACAGGATGTAGCCAGCCGGATCGGCGTCGCGAAAGAAGTCGCGTTCGTCAGTAGTGATTTCGGTCCCTTCGAGACCGTAAATTGCAGCTTGCATCAGTTCGCCACGAAGCAGTTCTCGCCCGCAACCTTCAGGGCCTGACAAACCTGCTTCGCCTCAGCCGGCGACGGAGCCGCCGCTCGAAGGCGAATGCCGCCCGAGAACGGGATGATCATCTTGTTCATCGCTGCGACTGAAGGGAAGCGCGTCGAAAGTGCCGTCCAGGCCCGCTCGGCCTGCGCCCGGTTTGCGAAAGCCCCCAGCTGAACGACGCTGCCCTTACCTCCCGTTGGTTGCGGCTCAGGTTCGAGCTTTGTCTCTGTCTGGACGGGCGCAGGCTTGGGCGGGGCCATGGAGAACCCTGGTTTCGGTTCGGCCTGCGGTTTGGGTGCCACGACGGCCTCCTCCGGCGACTTGCTAAGGTCGAGCTGGGCGTCGGTGTCCTGCCCCGCGCTCGTCTCGAACGCCGTCTCGCTTTCGCCGGCCACGTCGAGTCCGCCCGGGTCGGTTGGCTTGACCTTGTATGGTCCCGGCTCCGCGCGGATCAGCTCAGGCGCGCCGCTACCCTCCCCGCCATCCCGCTGCCCGAGCCAGAAGAAGGTACCTGCGACGAGACCTACCGCGAGCACAACGACGAGCAGCGCCGCAAGCATGCGCCGGGCCGGAACTCCGCCGGGACCATCCTCGTCGTCGACCGCCTCGAGCCAAGGCAGCTGCTCGTCATAAGCCTGCCGGCTGTCGCTCATCCCCGCTTCCCTTCCGCGCTCCCGCTAGGTCAACCACGACGCAACTCTGGCCGATCGCCCTCATCCGCTGGCAAAGCACTTCGGAATGAGCCTGTGAAGTGGTCCCGATCTGGAGCCGATAATAAACACGGCCATTCCGCAGCGACGGGATATCGGTGACGACCGCCGGAAGCTTCTTCATCGCCGGAAACGAGCGAGCGAGCTTTGCCCAGGCCTGCTTGCCCTGGCGAAGGCTCGAATAGGTGCCAACACGAACCATCCGGCCTGAAGCAGCGGACGAGTCCCAGGGATTGGAGAATTCGAGAGGCTTGCGCTCGGGAGCAGTCGTCTTGGCCGGAGCACTTGGCTCGATGCCGATCGTTACAGTCGGATTGGCCACGCGCTTCAGAGCCGGCTCGGAATTGAGCGTGGGCTGCACGTCTTCCTGCATCCGAATTACGACGGGCGCCGGTGCCGGCGTTGGCTCGACTTCACGCATCGGCGCGAGCCCCGGCGCCTGGCGAGGCGGCTGGACCGGCTGTGGCGCAGGAAGTGGGGTTGAGACGGCTTCCGGCTGACTTTCCGTGACCGGCGTTTCCGGCGACCACGAGCGGGTCATCCCGAACCAGAAGGACAGGACCGCAATCGCAACCATCCCGACGACCAGGAGCGGAACGGTCCAAAGACGGCCCGATGGCCTCTTGGGAGCCTTCTCGTCGGTCAGCCAGGGAAGCCGGTCGGCATCCCGTGCAATCGTGTCTGCCATAACCCTCAGCGCATTTCCTCGGTCGCGGTCACGCCCATCAATGCGAGTCCGCTACGGATAACCTGCCCGATGCCTAGCGCGAGTTCCAGTCGCGCGCGAGAGAGTTGTGGATTGTTTTCAACAAGAAAGCGTCGATCGGGATCGTCGTTGCCGCGATGCCACAGAGCGTGAAATGCCGCGGCAAGATCGTAGAGGTAGAAGGCAATCCGATGCGGCTCGTGAGCCATGGCCGCGGCCTCGACGGTCCGCGGGTATTGCGCAGCCAATTTGACCAGCGCGATCTCCTCCTCGTCGAGCAGATTGAGATCGGCCGGCGTGTCCAGGCTGACCCCGGCGTCCGCTGCCTTCCGCTTCAAAGAGCTGATCCGCGCGTGGGCATATTGGACGTAAAAGACCGGATTGTCCTTCGACGCTTCGACGACCTTGGCGAAGTCGAAGTCGAGCGGCGCATCGGCCCGGCGGGTCAGCATGATGAAGCGCACGACATCCTTGCCAACCTCGCGGACAACGTCCGCCAGCGTCACGAAGGAACCCGACCGCTTGGACATCTTCACCGGCTCACCAGCGCGGAACAGGCGGACCATCTGGATCAGCTTCACGTCAAGATCGACGCGGCCGTCTGTCAACGCGTTCACGGCGGCCTGGACGCGTTTGACGGTTCCCGCGTGGTCTGCGCCCCAAATGTTGACGAGGTGGTCGGCGTTCTGCGCCTTCTGGAAATGGTAAGCGGCGTCGGCTCCGAAATAGGTCCAGCTTCCGTCCGACTTCTTCATCGGCCGGTCCTGATCGTCGCCGAACTGGCTCGAGCGGAACAGGGTCAGTTCGACCGGCTCCCACTCGTCGTGCGGATCGAGGCTCTTCGGCCGTTCCAATTCGCCTTCGTAGACGAGGCCCTTGTCGCGCAGGACCTCCATCGCTTTCTCCACCGCCCGGACTTCTGAAGCTTGTCCTCGGACGCGAAATGGTCGTGATGGATCCCAAGCAGGCCGAGGTCGTGCTTGATAAGGTCGAGCATCGCGGCAACCCGCGCTCGCGGAATGTCGCCAGCCATTCGTTCTCGGGCAGCTTGGCATAACGATCGCCGAATTCGGCTGCGAGCTGCTCGCCGACAGGAACGAGATAGTCGCCCGGATATAGACCTTCGGGGATCTCGCCGATACCTTCGCCGAGTGCCTCGCGGTACCGCATGTGCAGCGAGCGGGCGAGGACATCGACCTGCGCGCCCGCGTCGTTGAGGTAGTATTCCTTGGTGACCCGGAAGCCGGCGGCCTCCAGAAGCCGAGCCAGCGCATCGCCGACCACTGCGCCGCGGCAATGGCCCACGTGCATCGGACCGGTCGGATTGGCCGAGACATATTCGACGTTGACCCGTTCGTTCTTGCCGATGTTCGACAGACCGTAATTCTCGCCCTGCGCGAGAATGGCCTCGAGCTCGTTCCGCCAGGCGCCGGGCGACAGTCGCATATTGATGAAACCTGGCCCCGCGACTTCGACTGAAGTCACATCTGGCAGTTCCTTCAGATTCGGAGCGATCGCTTCGGCTAGCGCGCGCGGGTTCGCCCCTGCGCCTTTTGCCAACACCATTGCTGCATTGGTCGCGAGATCCCCGTGCGAAGGATCGCGAGGCGGCTCGACCGCCACGGCACGGCGGTTGATTTCCGCGGGCAGGACACCCTCGGACTGAAGCTGGTCGAGCACTTCGTCCAGAAGCGCGGCATATCGGGCGTAAAGGCTCAATTCGGTCACCAAATTCGGAAAGCGCGGCCTCTAGCGCACGCCCTTCGCCGCGTCACCATCACGGTCCAAAAACCGCATTCGTCCCGTTTTGGTACGTTATAATTGCGTCGGGTAAATTTAAGTTAAACTTATGGTTAACAAGTTCTCAAATTTGCAGTAAATTCCGCCAGCTAGACGATTCGCTGCGCTGGAGGGAGCGCGAGTCCCGGCATGTGAAAAGGGGACTATTGTTATGAAACTCGCTCTAAAGGCAGGTATCGCCGCTCTTGCGTTGTTTTCCGCAGCACCTGCTTCAGCCGCGCTTACGGTTGTCTCACCATGCGATGCGACGAGAACCAATCCCGATGCAGTCGCCTGCGCAGGCTACTATGACGGGAATCTGCTCAACAACGCAGACATTGGCGACATCAACGCTGCACTGGACGTTCTAGGCGGCGGAAGCTTCGAGGACGTCATTTGGTCTGATATCGAAGATACGAAAGCATTCTTCGACGAATCCGGCGGAGTTCTGACCTTTGACACAGCGCTGATTGGCCAACAGATCCTCGGCATCCATTTCGGCGGTGCCGGCGAGTTCCAGAACAGCGTGACCGTCTTCTATCTATTCGATTTCGCATCGCCAACGACCAGCATTACGTTGAATCAGAACGGCTTCTCCGATGCCGTACTCATCGGCGGGGCAGTTCCCGAGCCGGCGACATGGGCGATGATGCTGCTGGGGTTCGGTGCGATTGGCTTCGCAATGCGCCGGCATCGCCGGGAACTCATGCCTCAGGTGGCATAGCAACAGCGTTAAGCACGCCAATTCCAGCTGGTCCCTATAGTGACATGCAGTAGAGCGACCCGCTTCTTCCAGATTGATCTGGGAGAAGCGGGCGCTCGCTTATGGGGCCCGCCGCCTTCACGCGACACCGGGGTGACGGGTCCCACCCGTGCCATCGTCTAGCAGAATGACTGCACTTATGGGGTCCGTTACTCGGTGAGCGACGCGAGGGGCGGACCCCACCAAACTTAGAAGCGATCAGGTAGGTACACTGGCCCGACCAGCTCCTCATGGCGAGCTACCGCGAACCTGTCGGTCATTCCCGCAATGAAATCGCCGATGGTGCGAAGCCGTTGGGTTTCGTCTCCCTCGCTTCGCCAATTGTCTGGCAGCAACGACGGGTCATCGCGGTAAGCAGCGAAAAGATTGGACACCACACGCTGCGCCTCGACCCTGATCGGGATGAGCTCGGGCGCATTATAGAGCCGCTCGTACAGGAAACGCTTCAGCGTGCACTCCTCGTCTGCGAGGCTCGCTGAAAACCCGGCAAGCGGCTGACCGGCTGCTCTAACCTCATCGCATGTCTCGACTCCGGCATCGGCAACCCGCCGCCTCGTCTCCGCGATCAGGTCCCCAACCATCGATCCAATCTGGTCTCTCACCAATGCCCGCAACTTCTTCTCGTCCGACAGACCGGGATGGCGCTGGTCGATCGGATCCCAATGGCGCCGCACGATCGGTAACTCGACCAGCTCGTCTAGGTTGAGCAGTCCGGCGCGAATTCCATCGTCAATGTCGTGATTGTCGTAAGCGACATCGTCGGCGACCGCGGCGACCTGCGCCTCTAGCGACGGCCAGCTTCCTAGCTCCAGATCGAAGTCCGCGTTGGCCTCGGCCAGTGCCCAGGATGGATTGCGGATCGGACCATTATGTTTGGCGAGGCCCTCGAGGGCTTCCCAGCTGAGATTGAGCCCATCAAAGCCCGGATAGGGCGTCTCCAGCTTCGTCACGAGCCGAATGCTGTGGGCGTTGTGATCGAAGCCGCCGGCATCCGTCATCGCCGCTTTCAGCGCGTCCTCGCCGGCATGGCCGAACGGCGGATGCCCGAGGTCATGCGCCAGGCAGAGCGCTTCCGTCAGATCCTCATTCAGGCCGAGAGCCCGGGCAATCGTTCGGCCGATCTGCGCTACTTCGATGCTGTGCGTGAGCCGGACCCGGTAATGGTCGCCATCGGGGCAACGAAAACCTGAGTCTTGTGCCGAAGTCGCCGGAACGAGACCGAGTGGATGATGCGATCGCGGTCGCGCTGAAAAATATCGCGGGGCCACGCGGCCCGGCGTCGACTTCCGGATGGGCCCTGCCGCGCGATGATGACGGTTGCGCGGCTAGAGCATCGAGCATCATTCGGAGGGCAGTTTCCTGATGGCCTGGCCGGGTTGGCTGGTCCACGTAAAGGCGGGGATGTGAACCGACGCAAGGTCCTCAGTAAAAATTGTCGCTTCTTCGTTGTTGCGGAACGGACCGATCAGCAGGCGTGCCTTGCCACGCTCTTCCGAGATATACCCGCTAATTCCCTCGAACAGCTCGCGGTTGCGGTTCTTCATGCGAGAGAATTGTTCAGGGAGTGCCGTCGAGTTCGGTCCGCTGGCCAGCTGGATCCACAGCTTGCGAGTGGTTGTGAGGGACGTGTCCACGCCAGTTCGCACGGGCACGGAAAATTGCGGAACGGACGCCGCGGCGACCTGCTGCGTCGGGGCGGCCGGGGTTGCGGGTAGCGTCGTATTCCCTTGCGTCGCCTCCGAAAGCCACTTCTCGATCGAGCCGATCCGGTCGTCGTCGGCGTCGTCGCTTCGCCTCGCATTCTTCTGGATGATGTTGACGGGGTTCATCGACACTGGCGGCGGCGACGCGGAAGCGACTTGTGTGCCGGAATCGGGGAAGATGCCGAGATTGACCGCAGCAGCCTTCTGGTCGGAACGAAGCTCCGGCAACTTACGGAAGAAATAGGCCATGTTCGCCGACGAGCCGGGCATTGCCGCTTCGATCGCATTCTTGGCGCCGCTCGAATCCCCGGTCAGCGCAAGAACGAAGGCGCGGCAGCGGGCGCCTGCGGCATCGCCTCGCGCCATCAAGGGAGACAGCATCGCCAAGGCATCGGCCTTCTTGCCGGTGATCGCGAGGCTAAGCGCGAGCCTGCGGCGCGCTTCGTCGCCATCCTGCCCGGACAAGGCCGCACGATAATCCGCCTGTGCCTGCGAATGCTGGCCGACCAGGTCGTACGCGAGCCCACGGTCGGCACCGATCATCGACTGGGTTGCGCCACGCTGCGCCGCACGGCTGAAGTATTGCAGTGCTCCGCTACCGTCGCCCTCCTGCGCGAGAGCTGCGCCCATGCCTGCTTGCGCGAGCGGACTGTCCGGCCAGACCTCGTCGGCGCGGCCGAAGAAGCCCGCGGCTGCCTGGGTATCGCCAAGCGCAAGCGCAGCCCGCCCGGCGCCGATGAGGGCGTTGAAGCTTCTCGGGTTGGTGGCAAGTTCCTTCATATTGCGGGCGAGCGCATCCGAGGGACTTTCGCCCCGGACACCGACCGCAACCTGCGCGTCAGCCTGCGCGGGAACACCCGCGAGCACTGCGCCAACACTTGCCAGAATGACCACCGCTATACGCACGCGGCTGGACCGACCTTTCGCCATGGGACCCCCATGACGGCTTGGAGCTTGCGCAAAGCTTGCTCGCTAGAGGGTTAACGCCGAGGCGTGGCGAGCGGACGGCAAGCCGCCTGCTCGCTGAGCACGCCTACTGGTTGTTCTGCCGGTTCAAGAAACGCGGAATGTCGATCGGCTCGCGGCGATAGCTGGGAGTCGATTCGTCATCGTTGACCTGGGCCTGAGCAGCACCGCGAGCGATGTTCGACATGCGCTCGAACAAGGTCCCCGTTTCGCGAACCTTCGGCTTTTCCTCGGCCGGGGATTCTTCGGCGGTCAGATCTTCCTCGTCGATGGGCGGCTCGATCGGCGCGGAACCGACCGGCGTGGTCAGGACGTCGTCACTGTCGAGCAGCAGCTCATCACCGTCTTCCGCCTCGTCCGTAAGCTCAAGCGTATCCTCTTCGTCCGTCTCATCTTCCATCACGGGAGTCGGCGCAGAAATCGGAGTGATCGGAACGGCTGCGGCAGCCGTCGTCCGCGGAAAGGCGAAGACCTTGCCTGGCTGCGGCTGGGCAACAGCTTCGGCCTCGATGCCGGTCGCGACGACCGAGACGCGGATCTTGCCGTCCAGGTCGTTGTTGAACGCCGAGCCCCAGATGATGTTGGCATCGGGATCGACCAGTTCCTTGATGTGGCTGGCGGCCTCGTCGACCTCCATCAGGCGCATGTCCTCGCCACCGGTGATCGAGATAATGACGCCCTTTGCGCCCTTCATGCTGACACCGTCGAGCAGCGGGTTCGAAATCGCCTTTTCGGCGGCTTCGATGGCGCGGTTGTCGCCCGATGCTTCGCCGGTGCCCATCATCGCCTTGCCCATCTCTCCCATCACCGAGCGTACGTCGGCGAAATCGAGATTGATGAGGCCGGGCATGACCATCAGGTCGGTGATTCCGCGGACGCCCTGCTGGAGGACTTCGTCCGCCATCTCGAACGCTTCCTTGAAGGTCGTTTCGGAATTGGCGAGCCGGAACAGGTTCTGGTTCGGAATGACGATGAGCGTGTCGACGTGCTGCTGAAGCTCCTCAATGCCGGTATCGGCAGAGCGGCCGCGGCGAGCGCCTTCGAACGCGAAAGGCTTGGTCACGACGCCGACAGTCAGGATACCGCGGTCGCGAGCAGCCTTAGCAATGACCGGAGCTGCACCGGTGCCAGTGCCGCCACCCATTCCGGCGGCGATGAAGCACATGTGGGAGCCGTCGAGAGCGCGCTCGATATCCTCGAGCGTTTCTTCGGCGGCGGCACGTCCGATTTCCGGCCGCGATCCTGCACCCAAGCCCTGAGTGATTTTGAGGCCCAGCTGAATCCGACGGTCGGCCGTCGATGCGTTCAGCGCCTGGGCGTCCGTGTTGGCGACGATGAAATCGACGCCCTGCACGTCCGCGCGCATCATGTTGGCGACGGCGTTACCGCCGGCGCCACCGACGCCGATGACGCTGATGCGAGGCCGAAGTTCGTCGACTTCCGGCCGAATGAAATCGATGCTCATGGGTAAACCCCCTTCAAGCGCCGCTAGCGCGCTGATCCTCCACCACGAATCTTCTGAATCATCACGAGTCGCAAGCCAAGCGAAAAAGTTAACGCAGCTCGAAAAAAGTGAGGATTACGTGGCGCTAAAGACTCAGTTGGCCCGATGTTCCTCGTCCAAGTCGACCCGTTCGATTTTCGGGACGCCGATTGCCCACCAGAGTGCACCGATCGCCGCGATGGCCGCCGTAAGCACGAAGGCGCTGTTGTAGCCGGCCCGCTGGACTACGATGCCAGTGACGATCGGCCCGATGATCCCGGACAAATTGCCGATGGCGTTCTGCACGCCGACCCACGTCCCTGACGCACGGGACCAGCAAACATCTGCGCGACCGCATAAAGATTGAGCGACAGCGATGCGGAGGCGGCGCCCGCCAGGCACAACAGGATACCGATCGTCATGGCGCTGTGAGCGAAGGCCAATCCAAGGATGGCCCCCGCTGCGAACAATTGGCTGGCGACCATCATCCAACGCCGGCACGCAGCCTCCGAGCGACCCGAACGGGTCCACCAGTCTGAGAAATGTCCGTAGCCGAGGGCGCAGGCGCCCTGGACGGCGTAGCCGAGCGTCGCGAGCATGGTCATCTCACCGATGCTGAAACCCCGCGACTTGGTCAGGAACAAAGGCAGCCACGCGAGCAGGAAGTAGAAGCAGTAATTGCCCAGCGCGTGGACGATCGACATCGACCACAACGGCCATTTCTTCAGCAGCAAGGCCAGCGGTACGCGTGGGCCTTCGTCGGCATGCCCCGTCATCGGCAAGGCTTGGACGGTTTGCCGCCAGGGCAGCAGCCAGATGAGGGTCACGACCCCGAATACGAGAAAGATCGTCTGCCAGCCCCAGCTTCGGAGGATTAGTCCCCCGCCAGCGTTCCGGCGGCCGGACCCAGCGCGATCCCTGCGGCGATGGCCGCGTTGGCGATCCCCCGGCGTTCCGGCGGGACATGGCGCGCGATAATCTTGGAGCTGCCCGGAAAGGAGATGCTCTCGCCGACGCCCAGCATGATCCGAAGCACGAGGAGGGAAGCAAACCCGCCTGCGAAGCCCATCAGAAAGGTGCTTCCGGCCCAGATCAATATGCCGATGGCCATCAACTTGTAGACCGAGAAGCGGTCACACAGCCACCCGGCGAACAGCTGCACCGGCGCGTAGATCCAGAAGAAGGCCGAGAAGACGACGCCATACGCTTCTTCGGACAGGCCAAGGTCGGACTTCATCAGCGGCGCCGCGATGCCGATCGCACCGCGGTCGACGTAATTCAGGAAAATTGCCGCGCCGAGGAGGAGCACGAGCGCACTGGAGACGGGCTTCCGAGCTGCAAGCGTAGCCATTTGCACCCTCCCCCAAGCAAGCTGATTAAAAGCTTAGATTCCGCCCTTCATCGCGGCGATCAGGCGGCCGATCATTCCATTCGCCGGCTTCTTCTGCGTGATCTTGCCCATTGTTAGGTCGCGGATGTCGCCGCTTTGCGACGAGGCGAGGCAGGCGAGCCCGACAAGCGTCGAGAATGCGGGTCCGCTGTGCGCATCGGGCAATCCGGTCAGCTGCCTCGGGCGACCAACTCGGACGGATCGGCCGAGCACCCCCTGCATGTAATCGGCAATATTCTTGAGCTCGGCGCCGCCACCGGTGAGCACGACCTGACGACCGACCGGGCCGGTGAAGCCGAGGCTCTTGAGCGCCTCGTCGATCTTCGCCGTAAGCTCTTCGATGCGCTGACGGATGACGGTCATCAGCTGGGCACGAGTAATCCGCATCGGGTCGACACCCTCTTCGGTGCCCATCTGGCGCGCTTCGATCATCTCGTGATTGTCGCGCGGGCTCGTCATAGCCGAGCCGTAGAAGCACTTCAGCCGCTCGGCATCGCGACGCTGGACTCCGAAGGCGCAGGCGATGTCGTCAGTGATATCCTTCGCGCCAAGCGGAATCGACCGAAGGCCGAGCAGCATGCCACCAGCGTGGAGCGACACATTCGTGACTTCTGCTCCGAGCTCGACAAGTGCGACGCCGAGTTCACGCTCGTCTTCGGTCAGGCATGCCAAAGCGGCCGCGACGGGCGATGCGACGATCGCCTTCACACCGAGGTGGGCCGAGCGGATCACGTAATCGATATTGCGGAGCGGTGCGGGATCGGCCGCGACCACGTGAATGTCGACGCCAAGGCGATCGGCATGGAGGCCGATCGGGTTCTTCACGCCTTCGACGCCGTCGATCGTGTAGAGCGCGGGATGAGCGTGGAGCACCATCTGCCCGTTGCGGTCGATTGCGCTGCGGCCACCCATCAAAAGCTCATCGATGTCCGACTGCTCGACCTGGTGCCCGCCGAGCTCGACCTCAACGTTCGCAAGACCGCTCGAAAGACCGCCCGCGCCGAAGCTTGCCCAGACGTCCTCGATGGTCAGGCCCGACATGCGCTCGGCGAGTTCCACGGCTTCGCGAACCGCATGCTCGCCGGCTTCCATGTCCGTGACATAGCCGCGCTTGACGCCGCGGCTCTCGCGCTGGCCGGTGCCGAGCACCTGCAGCCGACCGTCATCCGTGCGCGTGCAAATGAGCGCACTGACCTTCGAAGAACCGATGTCGAGCGCTGCAATCAGGGGTTGGTCAGTCGGCGAAGCCACGGTTTGGGGTCAGCCCTCCGCCGGCGCTTGGCTGCTTGGCTCCGGCATGATCGCCTCTCCTGGCGCGCGCGGCAGCCGGACGGTCATCTTGCCTGGAATGCGAAGATCGAAGCGGACGAGGCCCCGACCAAGAAGACTCGACGACCGGTCGGCCTTTGCAAAGCGGGTCAGCGCGTCACGCGCGGCCTGCTCGCCTTCGGGAGAGCGACGGTCTCACCCGATTGGAAGCTCAGGTCCCAGCGACGGCCGCCAACCCAGGTCGCGGATGAAAGCTGCGCCTGGAGCGTGGGAGCGTCGGCAAGGATCGTCTTGAGCTCGCTTGCCCGCGCATTGGCGCCCGGGCCAATCACCAGCGGCAGGTCGGGCATCTTGTCGACCGGCACCCGATCGAGAACCACGCCCTCCGCGTCGATCAGCGCCAGTTGCTGGCGGTCCTGCCACAAGGCGGACGGAGTCCGTTCGACGATGTCGATTACAAGTGTGTCGGGGAGCCGCCGCGATACGCGCGCGTCCTTGACCCAGCCGAACCTGAGGAGCCTCTCGCGGATGGCCGACACGTCCACCAGCGGCTGCGCAGGCTTGGTCTCGCCGGCGGCGGACGCAGCGTTGCGAAGCTCATCGACGACAACCGCATCGATCAGCTTTCGGTCCATGTGCTTCAGGCCGACGATCTGGTAGCCGTCGACCCGGAAACCTGCGGTGCCGACAGCCTCGCCGGCCTCGAACGCGGCCTTGGCCGGAATGTCGAGCGCAATGGCGGCGGCTCCGGCCATCAGGACGAGGAAACTGGCGAAGCCGAGCGCGGCAAGCTTGTTCGCGCGCGCCTGGTCGACCGGAAGCCTCTTCGCGATCTTGGCGGGGACGCGGTTGGACGACTTGCGTTTCGTCTTCGCCCCTGATCCGCGCCGCATCCGCGCAGCCATTCGCCTACCCCTTCTTTCTCGCGAGCGCTTCCTCGATCAGGCGCTCGACCAACTCGCCGTAGCTGATGCCGCGTACCTTCGCCTGCTCTGGCACAAGGCTCAAGGGGTCATTCCGGGTTGTGTGTTGACTTCCAAAAGAAAAATGCCGGCTTCGCCCAGCTCGTCGTCCCAGCGGAAGTCTGAGCGCGAGGCGCCTCGGCAGCCGAGCAGGCGGTGCGCCTTCGCGGCCATGCCCATCATAGAGCGGGCGATATCGTCAGGGATCTGCGCCGGACAGACGTGCTCGGTCAGGCCGTCGGTATATTTGGAGTCGTAATCGTAGAAGCCTACCTTCGGCTTCAGCTCGGTCACCGCGAGCGCCTCGTCGTTCAGCACCGCGACGGTGAGTTCGTGACCCTTCACGAACGGCTCCGCGAGCAGGCTGTCGAAATGCTTCCACGGGCCCTCGACGTCGCGTCCGATCGGGCTGCCGTAATTGCTTTCGTCAGTGACGATGGCGACCCCAACGGAGGACCCTTCATTGACGGGCTTCAGGACGTAAGGCCGGGCCATTGGGTCCTCGCGGAACAGGCTCTCGCTCTCGACGATCTTGCCCGCCGGCATGCGAATGCCGTGAGGGACCAGCACCATCTTGGTGATCTCTTTGTCGATCGCGATCACGGACGTTTCGAGCCCGCTGTGGGTGTAGGGGATGCCCATCAGATCGAGCATGCCCTGGACCGTTCCGTCCTCCCCCGGTGTGCCGTGGAGAGCGTTAAACACGACGTCCGGCTTCAGCTCCTCGAGCCGGTGTGCAACGTTGCGGTCCATGTCGAGCTCGACGACGTTCGACCAGCCACGCTCGCGCAGCGCATTGGCGACGCCGCGCCCGCTGGTCAGCGAAACCTCGCGCTCGGACGACCAGCCGCCCATCAACACAACGACGCGCAAATCCTTGTTCATTCCCTGCCGATCCGCTGGATTTCCCATTCAAGGGTAATGCCGGAGTTTTCCAACACGCGGCGGCGGACTTCCTCGCCCAGCGCCTCGATGTCGGCGCTGGTCGCGCTACCGAGATTGAGCAGGAAGTTGCAATGCTTTTCCGAGACTTGGGCGTCGCCCATCGTCAGTCCACGGCACCCCGCCGCATCGACGAGCACCCACGCCTTGTGGCCCGGGGGATTCTTGAAGGTCGACCCGCCTGTGCGGCTGCGGAGCGGCTGCGATTCCTCGCGGGCACGGGCGATGGCGTCCATTTCCGCGCCGATCGCTTCAGGCTTGCCGGGCGATCCGCGAAAAGTCGCTTCAATGACGACGGCACCTTCGGGCAGCTCGCTGTGACGATAGGTGTAGCCAAACTTACCGAGCGGCCAGATCTCGACCGTTCCATCGCGAAGTGCGACGCGGGCCTCGATCAGAATGTCCTGGACCTCGCGGCCATAGGCGCCACCGTTCATGCGGACAAAGCCGCCGACGGTGCCGGGGATTCCGCGAAGGAACTCCATTCCGGCGATTCCGGCATCTCGGGCGGTCGACGAGACAAGTATCCCGCTCGCTCCGCCTCCGCAGCGCAGCGTCACGTCGTCGACCTTATCGATCTTCGAGAACCCCTTACCAAGGCGCACGACAACGCCCGGAACGCCGCCGTCGCGAACGATCATGTTCGACCCGAGCCCGAGCGCCATGACCGGCACATCGGTATCGAGCTCGCGAAGGAACTGGACCAGGTCGTCCTCGTCCTTCGGCTCGAACAACCACTGCGCGGTTCCGCCGCTCTTGAACCAGACGAGCGGTGCCAGCGGGGCATTCGGTGTCAGTCGGCCTTGGACGTGCGGCAGGGTGTCGACGCTCACTTGCTCGCTCTCGCTTTGCGAATTCCGTCGGCAAGAGAAGCCGCCCACTTGGTGATGTCGCCGGCTCCCATGCAGATGATGAGGTCGCCTGGCGCGGCGAGATCGCGAAGCGCCTGCGCCAGCTCGGCGGGATCGCTGACCGTCCGCACCATCCTGTGTCCGTGCGCGCGGAGACCCTCGGCCAACGCCTCTGAATCGACGCCCTCGATCGGCTGCTCGCCCGCCGCATAAACCGGAGTAACGAACACGATATCGGCATTGTTGAAGGCGTTCTGAAAGTCTTCCATCAGGTCATGGAGGCGCGTGAAGCGGTGGGGTTGCATCACCGCAATGACCCGCTGGTCGGCACTCTCCCGAGCCGCCGACAGGACCGCGCTGATTTCGACTGGATGATGCGCGTAATCGTCGATGATCACGCATCCGTCGACCTCGCCGACCTTGCTGAAGCGGCGCTTCACTCCATCGAAGCGGGCGAAGCCCTCGCGGATCTGCTCTTCCGGAATACCGAGTTCGAGTGCGACAGCGATGGCGGCAAGCGCATTCTGGATATTGTGCCGCCCGGGCATCGGAACGGAGATGCCTTCAATCGTCCGTCTTTCTCCATCGCGTCCGGAGACAATGACGTCGAACTTACTGCCGCCCGGACCCGCCACCGTGACATTGTCGGCGCGCAAATCGGCGAGTGCCGAAAAGCCGTAGGTGACGATCCTCCGGTCACGAATTCGCCCGATGACGTTCTGCACCTCGGGATGGTCCACGCACATGACCGCAAGACCGTAAAAGGGCACGTTCTCGATGAACTCGCAGTAGGCCTTCTTGACCTCCTCGAACCCTCCGTAATGCTCGAGATGTTCGGGATCGATGTTGGTAACGACCGCGATCGTCCCGTCGAGGCGAAGGAAGCTGCCGTCGCTCTCGTCGGCCTCGACCACCATCCAGTCGCTCTTTCCGAGGCGGGCGTTCGAACCGTAGCGGTTGATGATGCCGCCGTTGATGACGGTCGGGTCGAGCCCGCCAGCGTCGAGCATCGCCGCGACCATCGACGTCGTGGTCGTCTTGCCGTGCGTCCCGGCGACCGCGATCGTCTTTTGCATGCGCATCAGCTCTGCGAGCATCTCGGCGCGGCGGACGATGGGCAGGCGGCGCTCGACCGCGGCTTCAACCTCGGGATTGCCGCGGCTTACCGCGGAGGAAATCACGATGACGGCGGCGTCGCCCAGATTTTCGGCCTTCTGTCCGATGGCGACTGGAATACCAAGCTTGCGCAATCCTTCGACGACATAGCCTTCGGCAAGATCGGAGCCCTGCACCTTGTAGCCGATCTTGTGCATGACCTCGGCGATCCCGGACATGCCGATGCCACCAATGCCGACGAAGTGGATCGTCCCTATGTCGGTTCCCAAAGCCTTCATTTTTGAAGGCGTCCTATCAAAGACAGCGCCTTCATGCGGGGACGCCGTTCACCGGACCCTCCGATCGCACACGCGGGGTCAGCCCGAAACCGACTTCCATGGGCGCAAGACCGTCCGCGATGCGCTCGACCAAATCGGCGAGGTCGCGGGCCGCGTGGGCTTGCCAACCGAAAGAGCCCGGGATGCGGCGTTGATCAACGCCTGCGGATCCTCGGCCATAACCTCGATCTGCTTGGCCAATACCTTCGGAGTGAACAGAGGCTGGTGGATCATCCGGGCGCCGCCGGCTTCCGTAATGTCTCGGGCGTTCGCCGTCTGATGGTCGTCCGTCGCCTCCGGATAGGGAATGAGGATCGCGGGACGGCCCGCGGCGGTCAGCTCCGCGACGGTCGACGCGCCGGACCGCGCGATCACCAGATGCGCTTCGGCGAGCTTCGCCGGCATGTCCTCGATGTAGGTCATCAACTCGGCGGGAATCCCGAGCTTCGCATAATGGACGCGAACGTCGTCGATGTCGTCCGGACGGCACTGCTGCATGACCTGCAGGCGATGCCGGAGCGACGGCGATAGCATTCCAAGGCCTTCAGGCACGACCTTGCTCAGGACCGACGCACCCTGGCTTCCGCCCGTGACGAGGATCCTGAACGGTGCATATTCATCGAACGGGGGGAACGGCGCTTCGCCCAGCTTGGCGATGGCCTCGCGCACGGGATTTCCGACGAAGACGGTCTTCCCCCCAAATCGCGACTTCATCCGGTCGACATGGGTGTAAGCGGTCGCAATCGCAGCAGCGTCACCTGCGAGGAAGCGGTTGGCGCGACCAAGGACCGCATTCTGCTCGTGAAGGACGGTTGGAATGCCCGTCGAGGTTGCGGCGAGCAAAGCAGGAACCGCGGGATAGCCGCCGAAGCCGATGACCACGTCCGGGCGGTGATCCTTGTATATCGCCTTGGCTTCCCGCCGTCCGGCGAGCAGCGAGCGGACTCCACGGATCAGGCCGAGCGGGCTCTTCCGGAGTCGCCCTGCAGGAAGGATGTGCACCGGCACGCCCCGAACAGGCCGGGAAAGCGCGCGCCGCGATCGTCTGTGATCAGCAGCACGCCATGTCCGCGTTTCTTCAGTTCCGCAGCGAGTGCGTGCGCGGGACCATGTGACCCCCGGTGCCTCCTGCAGCCAAAACGAAATTCATGCGGTGACGCTCTCCCCGCTCCATTTCACGACATAGGGCGAGCGCGTCAGATACGGGTTTCGCCGCGTGAATGCGAGCAGCAAGCCCATGCCGATCGACAGGGCCAGCATCGAGCTTCCACCATAGCTTATGAACGGCAAGGTCATGCCCTTCGACGGGGCGATCTGCACGTTGACCGCCATGTTGATCAGCGCCTGCAGCCCGAACTCGATGGCGAGCCCTGCCGCCGCGAGGATCGCAAACGAGGATTCCTCGTCGAGCAGCTTGATCAGCACCCGCGCGACGATGGTCAGATAAAGGACTGCGATCACGAGGCAGGCGATCAGCCCGAACTCCTCGCCAATGACCGAGAAGATGTAATCAGTGTGTGGCTCAGGAAGCCCGAACTTCCGCGTGCCGGCGCCCGGACCCATGCCGAACAGGCCCCCGCCGTCAGGGTGCGCATTGCGTTCTCGACCTGGAAATTGTCGCCCTCGCCGAACAGGAAGCCGTCGATGCGGACGGTCGCCACCGGATAAAAGAAGTAAGCGAGGACGACGCCGACGAGGCCGGCAACACCAAGACCAACCAGGATGCGCATGTTGACGCCGGCAAGCGCGAGCAGCGCCAGCCACACGCATCCGAAGATGATGGTCGAGCCGAAGTCCGGCTGCTTCATCAGAAGCACCGCCACGACACCGGTCACCGCCGCCGACAGCCAGAAGACCGGAAGCGTCCTGTCCTGCTCCCGCAGCGACAACAGCCAAGCCATGGCGACAACGAAGAAGGGCTTCAGGAACTCCGACGGCTGGAGCTGGCCGATGCCGATGTCGATCCACCGCGTCGCGCCGTTCACTTCGGGACCGAGGATCGGCACGAAGGCGAGCAGGACGAGGAAGAAGGCCGCACCCGCGAGCGAAAAACGCTTCGCACGCTCGCGCGGCATCATCGAGATGGCGATCATCACCGGCAGGCCGACGCCGATCCACACGATCTGACGGTAGAAATAGTGAAGCTCGGAGAAGCGAACCGAGCCGCCGGAATAGCGCTGGCCCGCTGCGGGCGAAGCGGCAGCGACTGCGATCAGGCCGATACCGATAAGTGTCGCGATCAGCAGCAAAAGGACCTTGTCGATTTCCCAGAACCAGCGACCGACGGACGACGTGTCCGAGCGTCCGTAGCTGCTCGGGTCGAACCGCGCGGCCTTCGCCTTGATCTGTCCTGAAATGCTTCCGATCATAACGCCCCCACCAGGTCCCGGAACCTGTCACCCCTCTGCTCGAAGTCCTTGAACTGATCGAACGACGCGCAGGCGGGAGAGAGTAGAACGGTATCGCCCGACTGTGAATCCTTCGCAGCCCGATTCAGCGCATTTTCAAGCGTTTCACAGTTGGTCACCGGCATGTGCGGGGCAAGCAGCCGCGCGAACAATTCACCGGCCTCGCCAATCGTATAAGCGGAGCGGACGTGGCCGAAGTGCGGAGCGCATTCGTCGAGATTGTCCGTCTTCGCCTGCCCACCGAGGATCCAGCGGATTGACGGGAAAGCCGCGAGCGCAGGAGCGGTCGCGGTCGGGTTGGTCGCCTTGCTGTCGTTCACGAAGAGAATGCCGTCCATCTCGCGGACGCGCTCCATGCGGTGCGGCAGACCCGCGTAAGTCTCTAGCCCCTCAACGATCGTCGCGTAGGCGACGCCCAGGTGCCGGCAGACCGCTATCGCGCAGGCAATATTCTGCGCATTGTGCGGCCCTGAAGCGTGGGCAGGCTCGCCTGCTCGCCGACATCGCTGCCTCTCACGCAGATCAGTGTGTTGCGCAGCCAGAAGCCTTTCTCGCCGAGGCCCGAAGCAATGGCTCGCGTCTGATCGTCGTCCTCGGCAATGACGGCCGCGTGACTCTCGGTCTCCAACTGCATCTCGAATAGCCGAGCCTTCGACGCTGCGTAGGCCTCGAAGCTCTCGTAGCGATCGAGATGATCGGGCGTGATGTTGAGCAGGACCGCAACGTCGCAGTTCAGGCTCTGCGTCAGGTCGATCTGATAGCTCGACAGCTCAAGCACATAGACGCCGCCTTCCGGCAGCGGGTCCTGGGAGAGGATCGGAAGGCCGATGTTGCCGCCCATCGTCGTCGGCAAGCCTGCGGTCTTGAGGATGTGATGGATGAGCGCGGTTGTCGTCGACTTGCCATTGGTGCCGGTGATGCCAACGACCTTGTGCAGCGGAAGCTCGGGCCGGGCGCGAGCAAAAAGCTCGATGTCGCCGATGATCTCGACGCCGGCCTCGCGGGCGCGCTGGGCGATCGGGTGGCGGTTGAGCGGCAGGCCCGGCGTAACCACCAAGCTATCGAATTGGGTCAGGTCCGCTTCGTCGAGATAGGCGATCTCAGTGCCGGCGGGCGCCTTCGCCCTCGCTTCAACCTTGGCGTCCCACGCAGTGACCCGAGCGCCGCTGGCAAGCAGGGCCCCGGCCGTCGACAGCCCGGACCGCGCCAGACCGTAGACCGCATAATGTTTGCCGCCGAAGGCCTTGGCGGTGATCACCGCAGCTTGAGTGTGCTCAGCCCGGCGAGCGCCAGGATGAAGCTGACGATCCAGAAGCGGATGACGACGGTCGGCTCGGACCAGCCGAGATGTTCGAAATGGTGGTGGATCGGCGCCATTCTGAAGACACGCTTTCCGGTGCGCTTGTAGACCACGACCTGGATCACGACCGACGCCGCCTCGAGTACGAACAGGCCACCAATGATCACCAGTACGAACTCGTGGTGCGTCGCCACCGCGACCGCTCCCAGTGCTCCGCCGAGCGCGAGGCTGCCGGTGTCGCCCATGAAGACTGCAGCGGGCGGCGCGTTGAACCAGAGGAAGGCTAGCCCGGCTCCAACGATGGCGAGGCATAGAACCGTCAGATCGCCAACGCCGAGGATGTGCGGGATGCCGAGATATTCGGCGAATTTCGCGTTCCCGACGAGGTAGGCGATGATCAGGAAGGCGATCGACGCGATGATCACCGGCATGGTCGCCAGGCCATCGAGACCATCGGTCAGGTTCACTGCATTGCCGAAAGCCACGATCACGAACGCCCCGAACGCGATGTAGAACCAGCCGAGGTTCATCACCGGCCCTTGCACGAACGGCAGATAGAGGTTCGTATTGCCCTGGCGAACGAGGAGCCAGGTCGCGAAACCCGCGATCAGGAATTCGAGCACCAGCCGCGTCTTGCCGGAAAGACCCGCGTGGTGAGCCTTCTTCACCTTGTCGTAGTCGTCGAGGAAGCCGATCAACCCGAACCCGCCGGTCACCAGCAGAACCGCCCAGACGTAAGGGTTGCGAAGGTCCATCCACAGCAGGACTGACGTCGCCATCGAGATCAGGATCAGCAGGCCGCCCATCGTGGGAGTGCCGCGCTTGGCGAGGTGGCTCTGCGGCCCGTCGGCGCGAATCGGTTGGCCCTTCCCTTGCCGAACGCGCAGGTACGAAATGAGCCAGGGGCCGAGGACTAGCCCGATCAAGAGCGCGGTCGCGCTCGCCGCGCCCGCCCGAAAGCTGATGTAGCGAATGAGGTTGAGGACGCCCGGGAACCCAAGCTGTTCAGCAATCAGATAGAGCATGCAACGCCCTCTTTGACGCGCTCGACCAGCTTCGCAAGGCCAACAGAGTTGGAAGCCTTCACCAGCACGGCGTCACCCGGCTTCAACATCGACAGCAAGGCCTCGGCCGCTTCGTCCACGTCCTTCGCTAGATCAAGCCCGACCCTACCGACGATCTTCTCGGCAAGCGGGCGCATCTCATCGCCAATCAGGATCACCCGGTCGACATGCGCATCCAGGATCGCAGGAGCGAGGCCGGCATGCAGATCGTCGCTGTGGCTCCCGAGCTCGCGCATCGGGCCAAGGACGGCAATGCGCCGGTCTATATCGCGCTCGGCGCCGAGGCTCTTCAGCGTCGCCGCCATAGACGCGGGATTGGCGTTGTAGCTTTCGTCGATCAGCAGGAACTTGCCGCCGTCGAGTTGGACCTGATGGCGCTCACCGCGGCCCTTGAGGCCGCCTAGGTCCGCAAGCGCCAGCCCGGCAACGCCGACGTCGAGGCCGAGCGCTTCGACGACAGCGAGGACCGCGAGCGCGTTCGACACCCAATGCTCGCCGCGCTGGGAGATGGTGAAGGTCACTTCGCTTTCGAGAAGCGCCGCGGTGATCAGGCTGCCGCCCTCCGATGAGCGGACGGCATGGAGCGCATGGACGTCCGCGTCGCCGGAACCGAAGGTCAGGATCTGGTCGGCATGTCGCCGAGCCGCACGGACCAGCCGATCGCGGTGCGGCGTGTCGTTCGGAACGATCGCAATACCTTCGGGCTCAAGGCCTTCGAAGATCTCGCCCTTGGCGTCGGCGATCGCTTCTTCCGAACCGAGGTTCTCGATGTGCGCGGGCGCGATTGCGGTGATGAGCGCGACGTGCGGGCGTACCATGCGGGTCAGCGCGGCGATCTCGCCTTTGTTGTTCATGCCCATTTCGAGCACCGCGAACTCGGCTTCGCGCGGCATGCGCGCGAGGCTGAGCGGCACGCCGGTATGGTTGTTGTAGCTCTTGACCGAGCGGTGGGCCCTGCCTCCGCTGATGCGGTCGAGAGCGGCGAAAAGCGCTTCCTTCGTGCTGGTCTTGCCGACCGAACCGGTCACTCCGACGATCCGCGCTTTCGAACGGTCGCGCGACGCACGACCCAGGTCCTCGAGCGCTCTTGCAGTGTCCCCGACCAGCACGTGCGGACCGTCGACGGGATGCGATACGATTGCGCCCGCCGCGCCGGCGGCGAATGCGCCCTCGACGAACTTGTGACCGTCGTAGACCGTGCCCGGCATCGCGACGAAGAGATCGCCCGGCTGCACCTCGCGGCTGTCGAAGGTCACGCCAGTAACTTCGAACGACGTGCTTGCGCGGCCGCCGGTCGCGGTCTCAATCTCGGCGGAGGTCCAGAGCACGCTCATGCCGCGCACTCCCGGGCAACGAGCGCATCGTCGAATGGCAGGATGCGTTGGCTCGAGCCCGCGCCGATAATCTGGCCCGTCTCATGCCCCTTGCCGGCCAGCAGGATGATATCTCCCTGTACGGCCATTCGGATGGCCTCGGCGATTGCTTCGCGACGACCGCCGATCTCCAGCGCTCCAGGCGCGCCGGCCATGACTTCGGAGCGGATCTTCGCCGCATCCTCGCCGCGCGGATTGTCGTCGGTGACGATGACCACGTCGGAAAGCTTCGCCGCGACTGCGCCCATCTCCGGCCTCTTACCCTGGTCGCGATCGCCACCGGCGCCGAAGACGGTGATCAGTCTGTTGCTGACATGCGGGCGAAGCGCCGCGATCGCCGCTTCGAGCGCGTCCGCCGTGTGCGCATAGTCGACGTAGACCGGCGCGCCTGCACGGCTGATCACCGCTCGCTCGAGCCGCCCGCGAACTGGCGCGAGCCGCTGCATCGCCGAGAAGACGCTTTCGAAATTGCTGCCTGTCGCCATTGCTAGCCCCGCCGCGACCAATACGTTGGACGCCTGGTACGCACCGATCAAAGGCAGAGCGAGGCGATACGTTCCGTCGCCGTGCCGAATGACTAGGTTCTGGCCGAGCGCCGTGGGGTTCTGCTCGATCAGCTGGATGAACTCGCCCGCCCGGCCGACCGTCATCGGTTCGATCCCGCGACGGCGAACGTGCTCGATCACCTCGGCCGACTTGCGATCGTCGGTCCAGATCACCGCCGCCCCGTCCGCGGGAAGAAGCTCGTCGAACAGCCGCATCTTGGCTGCGAAATAGGCGTCCATCGATGAGTGATAGTCGAGATGGTCGCGGCTGAAGTTGGTGAAGGCCACCGCCTTCAGCGCCACACCCTCCGCGCGGTGCTGGTCGAGTCCATGCGACGACGCCTCGTAGGCGACATGGGTAATCCCCATGCGCTTGAGGCCGGCCATATTGTTGAGGAAGGTGACGATGTCGGGCGTCGTCAGGCCCGTCTTCACCTGATCGTCGGAGGTGGTGACGCCGAGCGTCCCGATCGACGCCGAGCGATGGCCGGCCATTCGCCACAGCTGGCGCGTCATCTCGACCGTCGAGGTCTTGCCGTTGGTGCCGGTCACCGCGACGACCGTTTCCGGATAGGGGCCGTAGAAGCGCGACGCGAGCTGAGCGAACAGCCGTCGGGGTTCTCGTCGGTAAGATGCGGGATACGGGGGACCGATGCCTCTTCGCGGGCCACGACGGCTACGGCCCCGCGCTCTACCGCTTCGCCGATGAAGTCCTCGCCGTTGAATACGGCTCCCTTGAACGCACCGAAGACGCTGCCCTTCGCCACTTTCCGGTGGTCGATGGCAAAACCCGTCACTTCTGAATCGCTATCGACGCCCGCGAGATCGCGTAGTTTCACGTTGTTTAGTGCTTTGCTTCTTCGTGAACGTAAGGGAGCACGAGCGACATGTCGGGCTCGCGATTCTTGTCGGGCCGGACGCCGAGCATCGGTGCAATTCGGCTGACCGCCGCGCCGAACGCAGGACCGACGTTCCAGGCGGCCGTACGGAATCCAAAGGTTTCCGGTAGTGCTTTTGGTTCGTCCAGCATCATCACCATCACATAGCGCGGCTCATCCATCGGGAACACACCCGCGAAGCTGGTAACCAACAGTGACCGGTTCTCGTACTTCTCGGCCGATCCGGTCTTGCCGCCGACACGATAGCCGGGCGCATCCGCCTTCTTGCCGGTGCCCTCGGTGACAACCAGCCGTAGGAGCGATCGCATCTTGTAGCTGGTCTCTTCCGTAAAGACACGGTGGCCCTTGCCCGTCGCGTGACCCCGGTCGACCTTGAGCAAGGTGGGCGGGCGGTAGACTCCGCCGTTGAACAGGGTCGCGTAGCCGCTGGCCAGATGGAGCGGGCTGACTGCAAGGCTGTGCCCGAAACCGATCGTCATGACGTCGAGGGGACCCCAATCGCGAGGCAGGATTGGCCGGCCTTTCTCAAGAAGTTCGACCTCGCTCCTTTTCAGGAAGCCCATCTTGTCGAGGAATGCACGCTGGCGAGTGGCGCCGACTTCGGCGGCGATCTGCGCAGAGCCGATGTTCGAGCTTTCCTTCATGATCTCGGCGACCGAGCAAGCGCGTCCGTACGGATGCGTGTCGTGGATGACCTTCCCATAGGCAGGGAAGTCGTGCGGGCAGTTGTACATCTTGCCGAAGCTCTTGATGATCCCGCTGTCCATCGCCATCGCGACCGTGAAGGGCTTGAACGTCGAGCCAAGCTCAAAGACGCCGAGAGTGGCGCGATTGAAACGCGCCTCGTCCGTCCCCTGACCTGCCGCATTTGGGTTGAGCTGCGGAAGCGAGGTCAAGGCCAGCACCTCGCCAGTGTGGATGTCCATGATCACGCCCGCCGCACCCTTCGCGGAGAACTTCGTCATGGCCGTCAGCAACTCATGCTCCATCGCCTGCTGGATACGGCGGAGATCGAGAGCTGCAGCGGCTGGCCGCGGGTTGCGGGGTCGGACAATCGCTTGTCGTAGGCGCGCTCCATGCCTGCGACGCCATGGCCGTCGATCGTGGTGTAGCCGATCACGTGGGCGGCAAGGCTGGTCTGCGGGTAAAGACGATCCGGTTCGCGCTCCAGGGCAATGCCTGGCTCGCCTAAAGCATTGACCGCCTCGACCACTCCCGGGCGGCGCGGCGGCGCAGATAGTAGAAGCTCTTGCCCGACCTGAGCATGGCGAAATATGCCGCCTCGTCACGCTCCGGCATGAGCCGCGCCAGGTTGCGGGCCAGCTCCAGTTTGTCGCCGATGACCTTCTTCGGCCAAAGCCCGATGGTCCAGGCGTCCATCGTCTGGGCGAGCGGCACGCCGTCGCGGTCGATGATGTCGCCTCGCTCCGGTACAAGTGAGGTTATTCCGCGCTTGGCGCCGGCATGGTCGCCGAAGGCCGCGAGGTAGAGGATCCTCAAGACAATGAGGGCAATGACACCGGCATAGACCAGCAGGCCGAACATCAGCCGCTGGTGCATCATGGTCAGAATCTGCCGTCGCTGCCCGACAAGTCGGAGCCGCTCGGGCCGTGGTGCGACGAGAGCGGGCGTCGGTGCGTTCATCGAGCCGTGCCGGATTCCTTGGTCATTTTCTTCGACTTGGCAGCCGTGGGAAGCGGCGCCAGCGGGTCGACTCTGGCGACGCGAATTGGCTTTGTCACCGGCTTTGCGAACGCTTCGAGCGCCTTATCCCCAGCTTTCTTTTCCTTCGATTCCGGCTTCGCTTCTGCGGCCTTTACGGGCTTGCGTTCGGACGTCTTGGCAGGCGTCGCAATCCTGGCCGAAGGCGGCTTCACAACGGACTCAGACACCTTGTGCGGCTTCGGCAACGGCGCCGTCTCTGCGACAGGCATTGTCTCGCGGATCGGAACCCTGAGGCTCGCCTCACGCATAAGCTTGGCCGCAGGCAAGGAGACACCCGCGCCATCCGCCACCGGCTCGCCCTCCTCGAGCGGAGCGGATTGGGGATGCGGCGCGGGCGCCGAGGCAAGCACAACAGGAGCTTCGACAGCCTGGGTGGGCTCGGGTCGTCCGAGCCGGGCCAGCTGGAAGCCGCCTTCGAGGAATTGGTCGGCAGACGGGGCCGACAGAGCGAGAACCTTGACGTTCCAGCGTTCGAGCTGAGCCATGCGCCCGCGGGTGCCGATCTCCGTCTGGAGCAGGCGGATGTCACGCTGGGCGAGCACAATCTTGGTCTCGACGTCCTCCAGGGACGCGCGCTCCGAAGCGACGTTGAGCGACACGAGATAGCAAGTCAGTGCAGCACCGGCGCACGTCGCAACCATGAACACCGAGCGGAAGCTGCGGGCGCTCATTTTCTCTCTCCTGCATTTTTCTGCCAAGCGGGAGCTCCGGTACGAATGGCGCTGCGCAGGCGCGCGGAGCGCGACCGCGGATTGCGCACGATCTCGGCCTCGGAAGGGCTGACCGGCTTGGCGACTTTCTCGAAAGTTGGTGCGGGGCCTTGAACTACGACTGGACGGTGACGCGACCCCGCTGGCGTCGCGCCGCTGCGTTCACGGAAGAAGCGCTTCACGATGCGGTCCTCGAGACTGTGAAAGGTGACCACTGCGAGCCGGCCGCCGGGCTTGAGCGAGCGCTCGGCCGCAGCAAGGCCACCCTCGAGCTCATCGAGCTCGGCGTTCAAATGAATGCGGATCGCCTGGAAGGTCCGCGTCGCCGGGTCGCTCTTCTGCCCCTGGCGATAGCCGACTGCGCGACGGACAATCGCCGCAAGCTCGCCGGTCCGCTCGATCGGGCGGTTGGCGACGATTGCACGTGCGATGGAGCGAGCGCGCGGCTCCTCGCCATATTCGCGCAGGATCCGCGCAATCTCGGCCTCGTCGGCCTCGTTGACGAAGTCGGCGGCGGTCGGCCCCGATCTTTCCATGCGCATGTCGAGCGGACCGTCGGCCGAGAAGGAAAAGCCGCGGTCCGCTCTGTCCAGTTGCATCGAAGAGACGCCGATATCGAGCGTGATGGCATCGACGAGGCCAATGCTCCGTTCGCCAAGCACGCGGTCCATCTGGCTGAACCGTTCTTCGACGAGCGTCAGATTGGTGTCCGGGACGAGCGATCTGCCAGCTGCGATCGCATCGGGGTCACGATCGAAAGCAATCACTCGTCCCGCCCCCACCCGAAGCAGCGCGCGCGTGTAGCCGCCTGCTCCAAAAGTGCCGTCGACCGCCGTTTCGCCCGGCTGGATCGCCATGGCGGTCAACACTTCGTCGAGAAGCACCGGCACGTGCGGTGCTTGTGCAGCGCCGCGGCCGGTCATGCCTTCAGCCCCTTCTCTTCGAGGCGGAAGCGCGCGATGTCCTTCATGTCCTCGGGAATGCGGGCATCCTTGAGAAACAGGGTCGGATTCCAGATCTGGAAGGTCTCGCCGGCACCTAGGAACAGCGCGAGCTCAAGAAGCTCGCCCTTCCGGCGCATCATCGGCGGAAGAACGATACGGCCCGATGGGTCGTACGGGACCTCTTCGGTGGCCGCGAACGCCATCAGGTTGCGCTGCTGATATTCCAGTTGCGCTTCGGGGCTCGTCTCTTCCTTTTCGAGCAGTCGCTCCAGCTTCGCGTGCTTCAGAGCGGCGTACGCGGGGTCGTAGGCGCTGAGGCAGGGGAAGGCGTCATGCTTCGCGAGGACGATTGTGCGGGAATCGCCTCGGCGTTCGATCACGGAGCGCAAGAAGGAGGGTACGGAAACGCGACCCTTCGCGTCCACCGCGTTCAGCGCACTGCCCTGGAACAGATGCTCAAGCGCCACAAACCACTCCCCGTTCGCAGCGCAAAGCTTCCCCGTTCGCGGGACGCGGCATCGCCGCGCCTCCGGCGCCAAAACACAGGCAAAGGGTTAGCCCCGCACTACAGAGTGTTGGTAACTCAACAGCTATGGGACACAATGGATTTTGATGCCATTTCGTGGGTTTTCATGCCCAATGGCGGAATTCTGCGGCTTTTTTACCTCAGTTTCGCGGGATGTTCTTATCCTGTTCTGTCGTTCTTAACCTGTGGATAACTCTGTGCGCAGACCGAATCGGAGAATCAAACGCTAAGTCACTGGCGACTCAGCGTTCCAGTTCGGCCAGTTCGGCCAGGAGTGCGTCGAGGTTGCCTTCGGTCGGCCCCTCGAGCTGCTCGAGATTGAGGAAGTCGGCGTCCGCCACCACGGTCGCCCGGCCCTTGCCGACACGGCAGCGCGCGACGAATCCCGCACCTCCAACCTTGCAACCTCCGGAAAGAATACCCGGCGAAACAGCGAGGACATGGCGCCCATCGAGCTCGCGCTGCGCCGGTCCACCGTGGTCGGGCGCATCGAGACGCAATCCCCAATGAGCGAGCAATCCCGTGTCGGCAAAGGATAGCGGAGGCCGAAGCTTGTCACCCAGCGGCCGCTTGCTCGGCCATTCGAGCCTCGGGTCAGCGAGCAGGAGCAGCCTCCCTCCATCCCGCACCCAGCGATCGAGATCGACCAGCGCTTCAGACGGCTGCGCCAGGGGATGCGCCATCAGCAACAGCCGCGCCTGCCGCAGCGTCGCGGCGTCGGTCGTTCCGATCGGGATGACCCGGTAGCGCGTCTCGATCGCGCTCAGCGCCTTCGATCCTCCCCCCTGAAGCGAGAATTCCTCGGGAAAGACCAGAGGCAGGGTCGTGAGAAGCATCAGCGGCGGCCGCTGGGCTTCGGCGCGTGGAGATATGTCGGGTCCGGGGTTGCGGCCCACGAGCGCCAAAGCGGCTGCTCCCGCGAGCAAGAGCGCAACGGAAACGCCGACCAGCACCCGCGCCGAATTGCGGCGCATCAGCTCACCTATTTTTCGCTGACGTTGTTGGTGGATGCGTCACCGCCCGGCGCGACTCCCAGCTGGGCGAGTGGCTCGTTAGGCTCTGCCTCGTTGGCTTGCCCCTGCGTAGGAGGCGGAGAATTGTCGTCGCGGGAACGGCTGATCACCGATCCGAGAAGGACGAGCAGAAAGGCAAAAGCAAGGCCGGTAAGCCCGATGCGGATACGCTGAGCGCTATTGCCTGCAGGATAGGCCATTCCGGTTGGAAGCTATGGCTCAGCACGGTACAATGCAAGCTGGTGCCTTGACGATGGCACCCCCCTTGTGAAAGGCGCAAGGTATGACTCGCCCGTTCACCATCCTCGCACTCGTTGCGGCCGCAGCGCTAGCCGGCTGCAACAACGAAGACCACACCATTGTCGCAGGCCCCGGTGCCGACGATCAGCCGATGAACAATGTCGGCGTCGTCCTCCCGCCGTCGATCCAGGCCAGCAAGGCCTACCGCTGCAAGGACAACAGCCTGATCTACGTCGACTGGCTGTCGGACGGCACCGCGCGCGTGAAGAAGACGCGCGAGGAAGTCGGCACAACGATTGCCGCCGGCGACAAGGCGCTGACGGGCGACGCGAAGGCTGCGTCGATCACCTACAACGGCCAGAGCTGCAAGGCTTAAGCCACAGGTTCGAACAAATTGACGGCGCCGGAGCGATCCGGCGCCGTTTTCATTTGCCAATCAGGCGTGCTCGGGCTGCTTCTGCTGGGAGCCCATCTGCTCCATTCGCCGCTGCATTTCGTCCGGTGGCACCTCCTCGACATGGGTCGCGAGGCTCCACTGGTGACCGAATGGGTCGGTCAAAGTGCCCATGCGGTCTCCCCAGAACTGGTTTTCGAGCGGACGCTGCTGGGTCGCACCGGCGTTGATCGCCTTGTTGAACGCCGTGTCGACGTCCTCGACATACAGCAGGATGCTGGACGTGGGACCGCCGCGGCTCTTGGGGCCGAGGTGACCCATGTCCGGGAATTCGTCCGCGAGCATGACAATGCTGTCGCCGATCTCCAGCTCGGCATGGCTGACCCGGTTGCCCATCGGCAGCCGGAACTTCTCCTTGGCGCCGAACGCGCGCTCATAGAATTTGATCGCCGCATTGGCGTCATCGACCACCAGATAGGGCGTGACGCTGTGATAGCCTTCGGGAATGGGCTTCGGCATTTGATCTCTCCTGACCCCGCCCGGAGCGCCTTCTACTCCCTTACCTGAGTCGGCCCAAGCGCCCGCCGTGCCGTTCGTCGCAACCTAGCCGCCGCTTGCAGACGGGGCTAAGGGCGCGGCCATGACCGTCCTAGAAGCCAGCCGAATCTCGCCCGAAACCGTCGCCGAACACGGCCTTTCGGAAGAGGAATATGCCCGGATCCTCAAAGCGCTCGGCCGCGAGCCGAACCTCGTCGAACTCGGCATCTTCTCGGTAATGTGGTCGGAGCATTGCTCCTACAAATCGTCGCGCTTCCACCTGAAGAAGCTCCCGACCAAAGCGCCCTGGGTGATCTGTGGCCCGGGCGAGAACGCGGGCATCATCGACATCGGCGACGGAGATGCGGCCATCTTCAAGATGGAGAGCCACAACCACCCGTCCTACATCGAGCCCTACCAGGGCGCAGCGACGGGCGTCGGCGGCATCCTGCGCGATGTCTTCACCATGGGCGCGCGCCCGGTCGCGAACCTCAACGCGCTGCGCTTCGGACGGCCCGACCATCCGAAGATGCGCCACCTGATCGCGGGCGTGGTCCACGGCATCGGCGGCTACGGCAATTGCGTCGGAGTCCCGACGGTCGGCGGCGAGGTCAATTTCGACAGCGCTTACGACGGAAACATCCTCGTCAACGCGATGACCGTCGGCGTCGCGAAGACGGACAAAATATTCTACTCCGCCGCGACCGGCATCGGGAACCCGATCGTCTATGTCGGCTCGAAGACCGGCCGCGACGGCATCCACGGCGCGACCATGGCCAGCGCCGACTTCGACGAGAACAGCGACGAGAAGCGCCCGACGGTGCAGGTAGGCGACCCCTTCACCGAGAAATTGCTGATCGAGGCCTGCCTCGAGCTGATGGCCACCGACGCCATCGTCGCCATCCAGGACATGGGCGCCGCTGGCCTCACCTCGTCCTCAGTCGAAATGGCGAGCAAGGGCGGCGCGGGCATAAGGCTCGACATGAACAAGGTGCCGTGCCGAGAAACCGGCATGACGCCCTACGAGATGATGCTCTCCGAAAGCCAGGAGCGCATGCTGATGGTGCTGAAGCCCGGGCGCGAGGCCGAGGCCGAGGCCATCTTTCACAAGTGGGAGCTCGACTTTGCGGTCATCGGCGAAGTCACCGACACCGGACACATGGTGCTGGAGTTCGACGGCGAGGTGGTGTGCGACATTCCGCTCGGCCCGCTGGCCGACGAAGCGCCGTGCTACGAGCGGCCGTACATCAGCCAGGATGAGTACAAGGCCTGGGCCGGCATCAAGCCGCTCGGCGACGTGCCGGAAAGCACCGACATCGCCGCAGACCTGCTGAAGCTGATGGCCTCCCCCAACCTCGCCAGCCGCCGCTGGATCTGGGAGCAGTACGACAGCCAGGTCGGAGCGGACACGGTTCAACGCCCAGGCGGCGACGCCGCGGTCGTGCGCGTTCACGGGACGAAGAAGGCGCTGGCGATCACCACCGACTGCACGCCGCGCTACGTCTATGCCGACCCGGTCGAGGGCGGGAAGCAGGCGGTCGCCGAGACCTACCGCAACCTCTGCGCGGTCGGCGCGAAGCCGCTGGCGATCACCAACTGCCTCAATTTCGGCAACCCGCAGCGGCCCGAGATCATGGCCCAACTCGTCGGCGCGCTCGAAGGCATGGGCGAAGCCTGCCGCGCGCTCGACTATCCGATCGTGAGCGGCAATGTCTCGCTTTACAACGAGAGCAAGGCGACGGGCGGTGGGAGCGCGATCCTGCCGACGCCGGCGATTGGCGGAGTTGGGTTGCTGGAGGATTGGGAGAAGAGCGTCGGTATTGCGTACGGTGAGGGCGAGGATCTCGTACTCATCGGTCACAGCGACAGCCACGTTGGCCAATCACTCTGGTTGGAAGTCTGTCACGGTCGGCGTGAAGGCACGCCTCCGCCTATCGATCTCGCTGCTGAGAAGCGCACAGGAGAACTCATTCGCCGGCTGGCCAAGGAGAGCTTCGTCAGCGCGATCCATGATTGCTCCGACGGCGGTGCCGCAATCGCCGTCGCCGAAATGGCACTCGCAGCAAACATCGGAATGACCATGACGGTCGTGCCTCAGATTCCGAATGTGGGGCGATACTCTTCGGAGAAGATCAGGGCCGCTATATAGTTTCGACGTGCAATCCCGAATTCGTTCGTCAGCTTGCCAATGAAGCTCAACTCATCGCGGTAGAGATCGGGGTTACCGGCGGCGACGTCTTGACCTTCGATCTCGTCGATCGCGGCGGACCGCAGTCAGTCTCTCTCGCCGACCTCCGCGCCGCGCACGAAGGCTTCTTCCCCAAGCTGATGGGAGCCGACGCGGCGCTCGCTTAACCGGGAATTCGCGTTCGCCCGCTGTTTTCTTGACTTCGCGCGCACGCGTGAAGTTTCCTCGCGTACCTAACGGAGAGCGAGTGACATGCTGAAGCCGATTGCGTTCGGGACTGCCGTTGCCGGCACGCTCGACATCTTGTTTGCGATGATCCTGACGATCGCGTTCGGCAGCGAGATCGGAAGCATGCTCCGCCGCGTCGGCTCCGGCCCCTTTCCGCAGGCTGTCGAAATGGGTGCGGCCGGATCGATCATCGGCCTTCTCGTCCATTTCACTTTGATGGCGATCATGGCCGCGGTCTTCGTGGTGCTGGTCCGGGCCAAGCCTCAACTTCTCGACACACCCTATCGCACCGGCCTCGCCTACGGCGTCATCACCTATTTCGTGATGAACTGGCTGGTCGTCCCGCTTCGTTTCGACACGCCGCTCCCGCCCAAGCCCTTGTCGATCGCGACCCAGCTATTTGCGCATATCGTGCTGGTGGGCATTCCGATGGCGCTCATCGCGGCGCGTTACTTGAAGCCCCGCTTCGCGTGACAGCAGGTTATTCGGGCACCCCACTCGGCAAGAAGCTCGGCTATCGTGAGGCTATGCGGGTGTTCGTGGACGGCATGCCCGATCCCACACGGCACGAAATCGAGAAAAGCATCGGAGAGAAGCCCGACTGGCAGTTCAGCCCGGAGCCGGACCTCGATGCCGCGCACATCTTCGTCACTGTACGAGCGAAGCTAGAGGACAAGGCTCAGGCTCTGATGCCCCTGCTCGCCGAGGGCGGGTTCATCTGGATCAGCTGGCCGAAGAAAGCTTCGAAGGTCCCGACCGAAATCACCGAAGACACCATTCGCAAGGTTTGCCTGCCGATGGGCTGGTCGATGTGAAGGTTTGCGCCGTCGACGCCACCTGGTCCGGCTTGAAGCTGATGAGGCGTCGAGTCTGATTCTACTTGCGAATGGTTCGCATTATCGATTATAACGATCTCCATGATCGTCTGCATCTGCAATCGCATCACCGAAAGCGAGGTCCGCAAGGCCACGCGCGCCGGAGCTCCGACTCCGGAAAAGGCGTACGCCTGCCTGGGTTGCGAAGTGCAGTGCGGGTGCTGTCTCGATTACGCGGCTGAGATCATAGAGGAAGAACGCTCGGACCTGCTCGAGGTCGACGCCGTCGCCGCCTGACCTCGGCCCGGACCTCCCTTGACCCCTTTTGACTGAAAGAGCATCGCCTCCCGTGCTACGCGACGGAGGCGGGAATGAAGGGCGACAAGAAGGTCCTCGAGCTGCTCAACGAAGCGCTGAAGAACGAGCTGACCGCGACCAACCAATATTGGCTGCACTATCGGCTGCTCGACAATTGGGGCGTGCGCAAGCTCGCCGATTTCGAGCGCTCCGAATCGATCGACGAGATGAAGCATGCGGATAGGCTCGCCGAGCGCATCCTCTTCCTCGACGGTCTCCCCAACTTCCAGCTGCTCGGCCGCCTTCACATCGGCGAAAATGTCGAGGAGATCCTCAAAGCCGACCTGGAGCTGGAGTTGGAAGCGGTCGGGCAGCTCAAGGGTGCCATCGGCTACTGCGAGAGCGTGAAGGACTACGTCAGCCGCGACCTGTTCTCCGAAATCCTCAAGAATGAGGAAGAGCATGTCGACACGCTAGAACAGCAGTTCGAAATGATCGCCCGGATGGGTATCCAGAATTACGTCCAGCTCCAGTCCAAACCGACAGAGGACTAGGATCCCGCAGGGTTCGGAATTGACTGGAGCTGTTGCGGCTCCGCGCTACCTGACGCTCGACGTCGTCCGTGGCGTCGCGGTGATGGGCATCTTGCTCGCGAACATTGCTGCGTTCGCCCTCCCGGCGCCCGCCTATTTCTCGCCGCTCGCCTGGGGCGGTCACGGGACACGGGAAATAGCCGTCTGGCTGACGACCTTCGTCTTCGTCGAAGGCAAGATGCGCGGCCTCTTCTCCTTCCTGTTCGGCGCGTCGATGCTGCTGGTCATCGAACGTGCTCAGGCGGGCGGCGCAAACCCCGTGAAAGTCCATCTCTCGCGCATGGCCGTGCTGTTCCTGATCGGCGTCGCGCACATGTACTTCATCTGGTGGGGCGACATCCTGGCCCACTATGCCCTGGTCGGGCTGGTCGCCTTCGTCTTTGCCGGATTGAAGGCTGAGCAATTGCTGGCTGCGGCGCTCACGGCGCTCGTCGCGACCCTGCTATGGAACAGCATGGGGCTGGTCGGACTGATCCAGGCGGCCCCGCGCGACACGCCTCAGGCCATCCAGACATGGGACCTGTTTGCCTGGGGCTTCGGTGTGCCGCCGGCCGACTGGATCGAGGGGAAATCGCGGCAATGCGCGGGCACTGGACGGCCCAGGTCGCGTGGCGGTGGGAGTTCCTCGACGGACCGCTCGCTTTCGTTAAAGCCGTCGGCCCCGAAACGCTGACGGCCATGCTGTTCGGGATGTGGGGATTCCGGTCCGGCTTCCTCACGGGGGCGTGGGAGCGCACAGCCTACCGGCGCGTCGCAGTCACTTGCTTGGGCGTGGCCTGGACGGCCTATCTGCTCCTCGGCCTGAACACGATCGCGCAGGGCTTCGACCAGCGCTGGGTCTACTTCGCGTCGATCGTCGGGTCGGTCCCGTTCCGGATTTTGGGAACGATCGGCTACGCCGCCTTGCTCATCCTCGCGATCAGGCCGGGCGGCCGACTCACCGAGCGCATGGCCGCAGTGGGCCGCGCCGCCTTCACCAATTATTTGGGCACATCGATCCTGGTGACCGCGATCTTCTACGGATGGGGGCTCGGCCAATTCGCGCGCTGGGACAGGGCGACGATCTACCTGATCCCGCCAGCCGTGTGGCTAGTCATGCTGGTTTGGTCGAAGCCATGGCTCGACCGGTTCCGCTATGGACCATTCGAATGGGCGTGGCGCAGCCTTGCGCGGTTGAAGCTGCAGCCGATGAGAAAGCCGCTGCCCGCGGCGTAGCGGCGGAAGCCTAGATCCGGCCGAAATCCTGGTTGCCGACCTTGCGGCCGAAGCCCTGCGGAGCACGCGTCAGCAGCGGGTTCGTTGCCCTGTCGAACAGGTCGACCGTCCTCGAGAACAGCTTTCGAAGCTCGACGACCTCGGGGACCAGTTCGTCCGGGAAGCGACGGGACTCGACGCACAGACGAGCCGTGCTCTCGATCAGCTCCGCGATCTGCGCGAGCGGTTCTGCGCCGAACTGCCGCGCCTCACCCTTGATGGTATGCGCGGGGAGGACGAGCGCGGCCGTGTTCTGGTCGTGCATCGCCTCCTCGATCTGGGCGACCGACTTGGCTCCGTCTTCACGGAAATAGCTCAGAATCCGGATGAAGCCCGCACCTAGCTCGGCGCGGCTCCTCTCGAAATGCACCCAATCGACGAGCTTGAAATCGTCGTCGCTCATTGTCTTCCCCGTGGCCACTTGAGCCTTGGGATACGGCCTAAACGGTAAAATTAGCCTTAGCGGTCGCGCTGATATGGATTCTTCGGTGCGCGGAACGACAGCCGCATCGGCACCGGCCCGAGCTTCAAATCGCGCCGCATCGAGTTGAGCAGATAGCGCCGATAGCTGTCGGGAAGCTGGTCGACACGCGTCCCGAACACGACGAACGTCGGCGGACGCGTCTTCACCTGAGTGATATAGCGAAGCTTGATTCGCCGGCCGCTCGGCGCAGGCGGCGGGTTGGCATCGACTGCGTGCTCGAACCAGCGATTGAGCTCGCCGGTCGAAATTCGCCGCGACCAGGACTCGCGAAGCTCGAACGCGACTTTCAGCACGTCGTCGACGGCCTTTCCAGTCTTCGCCGAGATGGCGAGCACCGGCACGTTCTTGAGCTGCGACAGGCCCTCTTCCAACGCCGCCTTGACGCCGTTGAAGAGCGAGGAGGCGTTCTCCGCGACATCCCACTTGTTGAGCGCAATTAGAAGCGCCCTACCCTCTTCGACCACTTGGTCAGCGATCCGAAGGTCCTGAGCCTCAAGCCCGCGTGTGGCATCCAACAGGAGGACGACCACTTCCGCATGGTCGATTGAACGCAGCGTATCGGACGCCGACAGCTTTTCCAGCTTGTCCTCGATCTTCGCGCGCTTCCGGAGGCCTGCCGTATCGACCAGCCGAACAGGATGGCCCTGCCATTCCCAGTCAAGCGTAATGGAATCGCGGGTAATTCCGGCCTCCGGCCCAGTAATCATGCGCTCTTCGCCGAGCATCCTGTTTACGAGCGTGGACTTGCCGGCGTTCGGACGGCCCACAATCGCGAGCTTGAGCGGCGCATGTTCGTCGTCATGCCCCACTTCCAGTTCTTCGGCTTCGGTTTCGAGATGCTCATGCTCGACGTGCGGGCGGAGCAGGTCGAACAGGTCGACAATACCTTCGCCATGCTCGGCGCTGATGGCGATCGGATCGCCGAGACCGAGCGCATAGGCTTCGAGCCGACCCGTTTCGCCGGCGCGGCCTTCCGCCTTGTTCGCGGCGACCACCACCGGCGTCTTGCCTGCGCGCAACCAGCGGCCAATTTCTTCGTCCAGGGGAGTCAGCCCCTCACGCCCGTCGATCAGAAAGAGGGCGACGTCCGCATCGCGGACTGCCGCCTCGGTCTGCTGACGCATCCGGCCAGGCAGTGTTTGCGGGTCCTCATCCTCGTACCCGGCCGTATCGATCACGCGAAACTCGAGCCCGACCAGCTTCGCCTCGCCCTCGCGGCGGTCACGGGTAACGCCCGGACGATCGTCCACCAGCGCCACCTTCCTGCCGACGAGGCGGTTGAAGAGCGTCGACTTTCCCACATTGGGACGTCCGACGATCGCTACGGTGGGAAGACGGGGCATGGCGAGCGGTTAGCCGATGAATCCGCATCTGCGAAGGCGCGTGATAAGATACTGATTCGTGTGCGCAACGGAACGAGTCACCGGCGAGCGTATTGAATCGCCCGTTCCAAAGCTCGGGAGAGTGAAAGAATGCCGTCGCGACCCGCATGGAGGGGCAGATCAGACTCGCCTTGGTCTCGATCCCGTCGAGATCTATCCGGCCACCAAGAGCGGTGCCCAGATCCAGTTTCACCAGGTGCACGAGCCTTCGGGCAAGCGCATAAAATATGAGAAGGTCGTCCCGGGCATCGGCCCGGTCGACCCGGACGAGATCGTCAAGGGCTACGAGGTATCGAAGGGCCATTACGTCCTTCTCGATCCCGAGGAGATCGAGGCCGTCAAGCTCGAGAGCCGCAAGACGCTCGATCTCGTCCAATTCGTCGACGAGGACGACATCGAGGCGATGTATTTCGAGAAGCCGTACTACGTTGTTCCGGCAGATGACCTCGCAGAGGAGGCCTATGTCGTCCTCCGCGATGCGCTGAAGGATGCGAAGAAGATCGGCGTCGGCCAGATGGCGATGCGCGGCCAGGAATATGTCGTCGCGATCAAGCCTTCCGGCCGTGGAATCCTGATGGAGACGCTTCGCTACGCGGACGAAGTTCACAAATCGTCCGGATTCTTCCGCGATATTGGCGACACGAAGCCCGATCCGGACCTGCTCGACATGGCTTCGATGCTGATCGAGCGGAAGGCCGGCGAGTTCGACCCGTCGGAGTTCCACAACCGCTATGTCGACGCGCTGAAGGACCTGATTGCCGAGAAGCAGAAGAAGAAGGGCGAGAAGGTCATTCAGGACCCGGACGCCGACAAGGCCCGCCGAAGGGTTCGAACGTCATCGACCTGATGGCTGCGCTCAAGAAGAGCCTCGGCGACGAAAAGAAGGGCAAGACCACAAAGGCCGCCGCGAAAAAGGCACCGGCCAAGAAGGCTACCAAAGAGCCGGCACGCAAGAGGGCCTGAGTCATGGCGAAGCGCGCCGGCCTCGACATCGAGACCTACAACCAGAAGCGCGACTTCACGAAGACGAAGGAGCCGAAGGGCCGCAAGCTCAAAGGCAAGGGCGACAGTTTCGTCGTCCAGAAGCATGACGCGTCGCATCTCCACTGGGACTTCCGGCTGGAACTCGACGGAGTCCTGAAGAGCTGGGCGGTTCCCAAGGGCCCGAGCCTCGATCCCGGGCAGAACCGCCTTGCTATGCGGACCGAAGATCACCCACTCGATTACGGCAGCTTCGAGGGGACCATCCCCGCCGGCGAATATGGCGGGGGAACGGTGATGCTCTGGGATCAGGGCCGCTGGATTCCGCATCCGGAGAAGGACCCCGCAAGACGCTTGAGGAAGGCCACCTCCACTTCACGCTCGAAGGCGAGCGGATGAAGGGCGAGTGGGTGATGTTCCGGATGAAGCCGCGGCGCGGAGAGAAGCGCGAAAGCTGGATGCTCAAGAAGGTCACCGACGACTTCGCCAATCCCGAGAACGGCGAAGAGCTGGTCGATGAGTGCGTGACCAGCGTGACTACTGGCCGGACGATGGCCGAGATCGCCTCAGGCAGCGACGTGTGGCGGTCCGATCGCGGCGGACAGAAGGGCGGCCGCGCGCGGAAGAAAGCAGACGAGGCCCCACCGCCGTTTCAGCAGCCGCAGCTTGCAACGCTTGTCGACGAGGTGCCGCCGGGCGCGAACTGGCTCTTCGAATACAAGTACGACGGCTACCGGCTGCTGATCGCCACCGGCAGCGGCGCGGCGACAGCCTGGACCCGCAACGGGAAGGATTGGAGCGACAAGTTTCGCGCTTTGGTGAAAGCGGCGGCAAACCTACCCGCCGGCTGCCTGATCGACGGTGAAGCGGTTGCGCTGGATAAAGAGGGCAAGCCCGACTTCCAGCTGCTTCAGTCGACGCTCAAGAAAAGCCGGGGCGAGAACCTAGCCTTCTACGCCTTCGACCTGCTGGTCGATCGCGGCGAGGATATCACGCGCCTGCCGACGATCGAGCGCAAGGACCGGCTGAAGTCGCTGCTCGCTGGGGTCCAGCCGCCAATCCTGTTCGGCGATCATGTCATCGGCCGCGGCGAGGAACTGTTCCGCGAAATCTGCAAGGCCGGTGGAGAAGGCCTGATCGCGAAAGCCGCCAACGCGCCCTATCGCGGCGAGCGTTCGCGCAACTGGCTCAAGATCAAATGCATTCAGCGCCAAGAATTCGTGATTATCGGCTGGTCGGAAAGCGACAAGCGCCGAGGCTTCCGTTCGCTTCTTCTCGGCACGCGCGACGGTCGCAAGTTCGCCTATGCCGGGAAGGTCGGCACCGGGTTCAGCGGCGAGTTGATCGAAGACCTGATGAAGCGGATGGAGCCGCTTGAGACCGACAAGGCCGCAGCAGAGGTGCCCCGTGCGGAGCGAAAAGGGGCGCACTGGCTCAAGCCGACCCTGGTTGCAGAGATCAATTTCGCCGAATTCACCTCGGACGGCATCCTTCGTCACCCGAGCTTCGTTGCGCTCCGCGAGGACAAGCCCGCCAAGGAGGTCGTCCGCGAAGTGCCGCAGCATCTAAAGTCGCCGCCAAAGACGAAGGCTCACAAGACGCCGGAGAGCTACGGGATTGAAATCAGCAATCCCGACCGCGTCATCTACCCGAAGGACGGAGTCACCAAGGGCGAGCTCGCCAATTACTACGCGGCCGTCGACAAATTGATCATGCCCACCGTCGCACGGCGACCGATGACCATCATCCGCTGCCCGCAAGGAACGGCCGAGAAATGCTTCTTCCAGAAGCACGACAGCGGCACCTTCGGGGAGCATGTGAAGCACGTCCCGATCGAGGAGAAGGACGGCGACGTGGAGGACTATCTCTACCTCGACGACGTCCGCGGAGTTCTCGCCTGCGTCCAGATGGGGACGATCGAATTCCACGGCTGGGGAAGCAGCGTTCCCAAGGTCGATTATCCCGACCGGCTTGTGTTCGACCTCGACCCCGACGAGGGGCTCGACTTCGCCGCAGTGCGCGAGGCGGCGGTAAGCCTTCGCGAACTGTTGCTGCAGCTCGGCCTCAAGACTTTCCCCATGCTGACCGGCGGGAAGGGTGTGCACGTGATCGCGCCGCTCGATGGGTCGGCGCACTGGGACGAGGTGTCGGACTTTGCCGAGCGCTTCTCTCGCGCGGTCGCCGAAGCCGACCCGGACCGCTTCACCGCCAACATCCGGAAAGTGCAGCGCAAGGGCCGCATTTTCCTCGACTGGCTACGCAACCAGCGCGGCTCGACGGCGGTGATGCCCTACTCCGCCCGCGCCCGCGAAGGCGCTCCGGTGGCAGCCCCAATTGCTTGGGAAGAGCTCGACCAGTTCAGCGGGGGCAACGCTTTCTCGATCCGAGACCTCGACCTATTGCTCGAGCGCGCCAAATCGAAGCCGCTTGCGGGCTGGGGAAAAGCGAAGCAATCCTTGCCGGATGCATAGCCGCACCCGCGCAGCACTCCTCCCCTTACTCTTCATTCTCACCGCCGCGTCGCCGGCCGAGCTACAGCAATGGCGCAATCAGGCCACACGCGTGACGATCACCCGCGACGACTGGGGCGTCGCGCACGTGCGCGGAAAGAGTGATGCGGACGCGGTATTCGGGATGATTTACGCCCAGGCGGAGGACGACTTCCCGCGTATCGAGGCGAACTATCTCACCAACCTCGGCCGTACGGCCGAAGCGGATGGCGAGAAGGCGATCTGGCAGGATTTGCGGGCACGGCTTTACGTCAGCGAAGATGGGCTGAAGGCCAATTATTCGGCAAGTCCCGACTGGCTGAAGAAGCTGATGAACAGCTGGGCGGCGGGCCTGAATTACTATCTCGCGACCCATCCTCATGTGCATCCGCGCGTGATGACCCGATTCGAGCCGTGGATGGCCTTGAGCTTCACCGAAGGAAGTATCGGCGGCGATATCGAGCGCATCGACCTGGGTGACCTGCAGAAATTCTACGCCGGCAAGCGAACGCTCGCAGCGACAGTCAAAGACTTGGAGCCGCGCGGATCGAACGGAATCGCCATCGCTCCGTCGATTACCGCTCGCGGCACAGGTCCTCTCCTGTTGATCAACCCGCACACCAGCTTCTTCTTCCGCTCCGAACTTCAAGTAACCAGCGATGAGGGGCTGAACGCCTATGGCGCCGCGACCTGGGGCCAGTTTTTCATTTACCAGGGCTTCAACGAGCGCACCGGCTGGATGCACACGTCGAGCGGCGTCGATAATGTGGACGAGTTCGCGGAGAAGGTGGAGCGCAAGGGCAAGGGCTTCTGCTACCGTTACGGCCCGCAATGCCGCCCGCTCGTCGAGCGGCCCGTCACCGTCAATTACCGCACCAAAGACGGCAAGCTCGCCAGCCGCACCTTCACCACGTGGCGGACTCACCGCGGACCAATCGTGCGGGAGGCGAACGGCCGCTGGATTGCGTTCGCGATGATGGACAAGCCGGCCGCCGCACTTCAGCAAAGCTTCCTGCGCACGAAGACGCGTGATTTGAAGGACTTCCTAAAGGTCGCCGACCTGAAAGCGAACAGCTCGAACGACACGGTCTTCGCCAGTGCGAAGGGCGAGATTGCGATGCTGATGCCGCAATTCATGCCCGGAGGGACGACCGCTTCGATTATACGAAGCCTGTCGACGGCAGCGATCCCGCGACCGATTGGGGCCCCTGCACGCGATTGTGGAGCTTCCGAGCACTACTAACCCTCGCAACGGCTGGGTCCAGAACACGAACACCTGGCCCTATCGCGCGGCTGGACCGAACAGTCCGGATCCGAAGCGCTTTCCGAAGTACATGGACATGTTCGGCGAGAATTATCGGGGCGTTCACGCGCTTCAGCTGTTGACGGGAAGCAAGGGCTGGACGCTCGACCGGCTTCAGGCAGCAGCGTTTGATAGCTACCAGCCGGGCTTTGCCGAGCTGATCCCGCAGCTGATCAACGCCTATGACGCACTGCCGAAGAGGGATGCACGCCGCGCCTCTCTCGCCGGTCCGATCGGAACGCTCCGGATTTGGGATTATCGCTGGAGCGCTGGCTCGGTTGCGCAATCGCTCGCGATGTTCTGGGGCGACGAACTCAGGAACGCGCTCAATCCGCCAAAGGACGAGCCGGCCAACAAGGTCATGATGCGCATCGGCCGCGACACCAGCCCGGCGCAGAAGCTCCAGGCGCTCACGGTCGCAATCGCCCGGCTGAAGCGCGACTTCGGCTGGGCGAGCGTTCCGTGGGGGGAAATCAACCGCTTCCAGCGCATCTCGCCTGCGATCGAACATCCGTTCAGCGATGCCGCGCCGAGCATCCCGGTGCCGTTCGCCTCCAGCGCCTACGGCACCCTGGCCGCGTTCGGCTCGGCTCCGAAGCCGGGAACGAAGAAGTGGTACGGTACAAGCGGCAACAGCTTCGTCGCGGTAGTGGAGTTCGGCCGCCGAGTCCGTGCCCGCGCAGTCACTGCCGGCGGGGAGAGCGGCAATCCCGCCTCACCGCACTTCAACGACGAGGCGGAGCGCTATGCCGCTGGCAACCTGCGCGAGGTCTATTTTTATCCCGACCAGCTGAGCGGCCACACAGAGCGCCGCTACAAGCCGGGCGAGCGCTAGCGGATCGCGTCGAGTTCCAGACCGCGCGTCTCGCGAGCTAACAGGGCGCTGATACCGCTGATCACGCAGGCCGCACCGACGTAGATCGAGACCGGCATGGCCGAGCCGTAATCCTTGTACAGCCACAGTGCGATGATCGGGGCCAGCGAACCCGCAACGATCGATGTCAGCTGGTAAGCGAGCGACACGCCGGAATAGCGGATGCGGGTTGGGAACAGCTCCGTGATGAACGCCGCCTGCGGGCCGTACATCGCTCCGTGCAGGACAAGGCCGACAACGAGCGCGGAGATGATCGATGCGTTATCGCCGCTGCCGAGCAGGCCGAACATGACGAAACACCAGGCGGCTAGACCGAACGCGCCGAATGCATAGACGGGCCGCCTGCCGATCCTGTCCGACAGCGCCGCAAAGAGCGGGATGGCGAAGAACTGGACGGCCGCGCCGATCAGCAGTGCGTTGAGCGCCAGGCTGCGGCTCTCCTTCGAGACATCCACGAGGAAGGTCAGCGAGAATACGGTGAGGATGTAATAGGAAATGTTCTCGCCGACACGGAGGCCCGCCCAAGGACAAGCGCTTTCGGTCGTTCGCGCAGAACTTCAATGGCGGGTACTCGGGCAGGCGCCTCAGCCGCGTCGAACTCAGCTTCGAACATCGGGCTCTCGGCAACGCGATTGCGGATGTACCAACCGACGACGACGAGCAGCGCGGACAGGATGAAAGGCACGCGCCAACCCCAGTCGAGGAAGTCCTCCTCGGCCTGAAGCGCGGCCATGATCGCGAGCATTGCAGCCGCAAGCAGATTGCCCGCCGGAACGCCCGCCTGCGGCCAACTTGCCCAGAAGCCACGCCTCGCGGCGTCACCATGCTCGGCGGCCATGAGGACCGCTCCACCCCACTCCCGCCGACCGCGAAGCCTTGCACTAGCCGTAGGGCAATCAGGCCGATCGGCGCCCAGATGCCTACCTGCGCGTAGGTAGGAAGCAGGCCGATGAAGATCGTCGCGACGCCCATCAGGATGAGGCTCAGCATGAGGAGGCGCTTGCGGCCGATGCGGTCGCCGAAATGGCCGAAAACGACACCGCCGACCGGCCGCGCGACGAACCCGAGCGCATAGGTCGCGAACGCCAGCAGGGTGCCAGTCAGCGGGTCGAATTCAGGGAAGAACAGCTTGTTGAAGACAAGGGCGGCGGCGGAGCCGTAGAGGAAGAAATCGTACCACTCGATGGTCGTGCCGATCAGGCTTGCCATCACAACACGCCGGAGCGGCGTCGCTTCACTCGCCGATTGAGTCATCCTGTTCTCCCGCGCCCTCTTGGGGTTGGCGGGAGAACAGGCAAGCGGCGGTCTTAGAACTTCACTCCGACCTCGACACCCCAGATGCGCGGCTCGTTGACCATCGCGGTGAGATTGTTGAAGTCGATCGCGGACACGGCACTCTCGTCGTTGGTGATATTCCGGACGAAACCGGCGATGTCATAGCGGTCGGTGCGATAACCGATGCGCAGGCCGCCCTCGAGAAGTTGGTCGTCGCTGAACTCGACCGACTCATAGAGGAAGAAGTTCACCTTTGAGCGGTGGTACCAGTCGGTGAAGACGTAGACGTTGCCCGGACCGACCGGATATTCGTAACCGGCGGTGAAGTTCAACGTCCACTTCGGGGCCTGCGGCAGCGGGTTGCCGTCGATGTAAACGATGGCTGGCGAGGACGCCGGGACCGCGATCGGATCCAGCACGGTGCACGGCGCAGCGCAGGTCTCGACGGTCAGGTTCTTATCGTCGATGCGCGTGTGGTTGTAGCTGAGGCCCGCAGTCAGCGTGAGGCCGCGAGCGGGTCGCGCCTCAAGCTCGGTCTCGAAGCCATAGCCCTTCACCGCGTCCGCATTGAGCAGCAGGTTGGCGTTGGCCGCACCGCCGACCGCCGATAGCTGGAGGTCCTTGGTCTTGAAGTAATAGCCGGTCAGGTTGAAGCGCAGCTTGCGGTCGAGAAGCGTCGACTTGAGCCCCGCCTCATAGGACATGGTGTTTTCGCTGTCGGCCGTCGTCACGTCGCGGTCGAACAGGATGCGGCCCTGGATCGCCGGTGCGCGATAGCCCTTTGCGACGCGCGCATAGACATTCACGTCCGGGTTGATCTCCTGGATCGCGCTGAGATCCCAGGTAAGGACGCTGTCCTTCACCCGCGTAGTAGTCTCCGGAACCGGTCCTCCGCCGACGAAGATCGGGCGGACGTCGAACAGGCGTTCCGCCGTCAGCTTCTTCTTGTCGTGGTTCCAGCGAGCGCCGGCCTGAAGCGTCAGGCCGCTGGTCGTCTTGTAGTTGACCGAACCGAAGATGCCGAGCGCCTTGGCGTCCTGCCGCTGATTGACGATCGCGGCCGGGGTGAGATCGGTCGGCGCGCCGAAGTCGAAGCTTTCGATGTCGAGATTCTCGTCGAAGTAGAAGATGCCCGCCTGATAGCCGAGGCCCTTCGTGTTGTTCGACGCGACCCGGAGTTCCTGCGTGAACTGGTCAAGGCTCGGGATATTGTCCTGGCTCTGCGCCGGGAAAGGAATGAACCCGGGCGCGCTGTTGTTGGTAAAGCCCGGACCGCAGAACGAGCAGCCGAAGCCGCCGTCGATGTCGCCGCGGCTCTTGAGCGTGCCGTGCCAATAGCTGGTCACGGAATAGAGCGTTGCCGGCCCGAGATCGTATTCGATGGTGCCGGCGATATTCTGCGTCTTCAGCCGCTGGAAGTTCAGGCCGTCGGCATGGACTTCGTCGCGCTTGAAGTCGCCGCCGTCGACACCGATCAGGTGATTCGTGCCCTGCTGGATTGCGTTGGCGCGGAAGATGCGCGCGTCGCCGTCGAGATCGCGAAGCTGACCCGTCAGGCGGATCTTCAAGGACTCGTTTGGGGTGAATTCGACCTGCGCACGAACGGCGATGTCGTCATAGCCTTCAAGGTTGTGCTTACCCGGCGCGTCGAGGTTGTCGATCCAGTCGTTGCGATGCTGCCAGAGGCCTGAAATGCGGACCGCGACCGTGTCGTTCAGACGGCCCCCGACGCCTGCTTCGGCGTTGATCGTCGAATAGGAACCGTAGCTGATCTTGGCGTAGTTGTTCCCGCTGCCCGGCTTCACCGTGTCGAACTTGACGATGCCGGCCGGCGTGTTGCGGCCGAACAATGTTCCCTGCGGACCACGGAGCACCTCGATCCGGTCGACGTCGAATGCCGGAAAGCCCTTGAGGATAGGATTTTCGAGGACGACGTCGTCATAGACCAGGCTGACCGGCTGCGATGCGTTCAGATCGAAGTCAGTGTTGCCAAGGCCACGAATGTAGAAGCGCGGGAAAGTACGTCCGAACGAGCTTTCGATGTTGAGGCTCGGAACGCGTCCGGAAAGGCCGCGAATGTCTGCGCCGCCGGAGTTGACGGCGTCGAGCGTCATTTCATCGATCGTCGCGACCGAGACAGGAACGTCCTGAAGGCGCTCGGCGCGGCGCTGCGCAGTAACGACGATGTCGCCAACGCCCTCGGACTGAGCCGCTGCGGGCTGCGCCGGTGCGGGCTGGTCGGGTGCCGGCTGCGCTGCCGGGTCCGCCGTCTGGGCGGCTGCCGGAGTTGCAAACATGCACGCAGTGGAAAGCGCCAATACCGAAATTGACGTGAAACGGACGCCCATCGCTTTATCCCCCCGGATAAGTTCTCGCCGCGGCCGGGCGGGCCGCGGACACTTGTTGCAGTTGTCGGTGCCCCTAGTCAGTCATTCGACGCGAAAGCTACGCCAAACATTCACATTGACGCGAACTTGTCGGTCGCCCGGACGAGCCCGTCAAGGATTCCCGGTTCGTTGAACAGGTGACCAGCGTCCGGAATGATATTGAGATCAACCTCCGGCCAGGCCTTCTTGAGCTTCCATGCGGCAACCGGAGGCGTGCAGGTGTCATGGCGACCCTGGACGATGACTCCCGGAATTCCGCGAAGCTTTTCGGCCCCCTTCAGCAGCTGCCCAGGCTCGAACCAGCCATTGTTCGCCATGTAGTGATTCTCGATCCGGGCGACCGCGACTGCGACCTCCGGGCTGGTGAAATGCTCGATCGTTTCCGGGCTTGGTAGAAGCGTGACGATGTCGCCTTCCCACTTGCTCCACGCCTTTGCGGCGCGCAGCTGCTCGTCCTTGTCGTCGCTGATCAGCCGCTTGCGGTAGGCTTCGACCATGTCGGCGCGTTCCCTTTCGGGAACGACCGCTTCGAACTCATCCCATTTGTCGGGATATACCGAGGAAGCTCCGCCATAGGCATACATCCAGTCGATCTCATATTGATCGAACAGGAAGATGCCGCGCAGGATGATCTCGGTAACCCGCTCGGGATAGGTCTGCGCATAGGCCAGGGAAAGCGTCGAGCCCCAGCTTCCGCCGAACACCTGCCATTTGTCGACCTTCGCGACCTGCGTACGCAGCTTCTCGATGTCGTCGACAAGGTCCCAGGTCGTGTTGTTCTCGAGGCTCGCGTAGGGCGTCGACTTGCCGCAGCCGCGCTGGTCGAAGACGAGGATCTTGTACTTGTCGGGGTTCCACTGCCTGCGATGGTCGGGGCTTGAACCGCCGCCAGGCCCGCCGTGAAGCATCACAGCCGGTTTGCCGTTCGGATTTCCTGTCAGCTCCCAATAGAGGCTGTGGCCGTCGCCCACGTCCAGCATGCCGGTCTCGTAGGGGGTGATTTCCGGATAGAGCGTCCGGCGCTGGGGGGTGGGCATGTCCATCAGAAGCTGAACTCCTCGTAGATGCGCGAAACGTCCCCGTTCCACTCATTATGAAACTTGTCGAGCAGGCGATCGGCGGGCGTCACGCCGGTTGCGACAACTTCGTGCAATGGGTCGAGGAAGCCGCTCTCATTGTCTCCCGCTGAATTGAGGCGGGCCCGGCGGCTGAGGCCATCCGAAGCAATCTGGAGGACCTGCCGTGCGAGGTCGTGAACGGTGCCGCCGCGTGGAAGAGGCGTCTTCAGCGCGGTCTTGGGGACGGCGTGGCGAACCTGCGAGCGCTCCTCGATCGTCCAGTCCTTGACCAGGTCCCAAGCCGCATCGAGCGCCTGGCTGTCGTACAGAAGGCCGACCCACAGCGCGGGAAGCCCGCAGATCTTGCCCCACCGGCCGCCATCCGCGCCGCGCATCTCGAGAAAGCTCTTGAGGCGCACTTCGGGGAAGATGGTCGAGAGATGATCGACAAAGTCGGATAGGCGCGGCTTTTCGCCCGCCAATTGGGGCAATTTGCCCTCCAAAAACGACCTGAAGCTCTCGCCTGCGACGTCGATGTACTTTCCGTCGCGGTAGACGAAGTACATCGGCACATCGAGCGCATAGTCGAGGTAGCGCTCGTAGCCGAACCCGTCTTCGAAAACGAAAGGCAGCATGCCTGTTCGGTCGGGGTCGGTGTCTTCCCAGATATGGCTCCGGAAGCTCCGATAGCCGTTGGGCTTGCCCTCGGTCAGCGGAGAATTGGCGAAGAGTGCCGTCGCGACGGGCTGCAGCGCGAGGCCGACGCGAAACTTCTTCGCCATATCGGCTTCCGAACTGTAGTCCAGATTAACCTGAATGGTACAGGTGCGAAGCATCATGTCCAGGCCGAGGGTGCCAACCTTGGGCATGTAGTTGAGCATGATCTTGTAGCGGCCCTTGGGCATGACCGGCAGGTCGGACCGGGCCTTGTCCGGCCACATGCCAAGACCGAGGAACCCGAGCCCGAGCCGTTCTCCGATGGTCTTGCACTGGCCCAAGTGCCGATTTGCCTCGGCGCAAGTCTGATGGAGATTTTCCAGCGCCGCGCCTGACAATTCGAACTGTCCGGCAGGTTCAAGGCTGATCGTCCCATCCGGCCCCGAAAGAGCGATCGCATTTTCGCCTTCGATCACGGGCGCCCAACCGAACTCGGTAAGGCCGTCGAGAAGATCGCGGATCCCGCCCGGCTCGGCATAGCTCGGCGCGCGATGATCCTCGACGCGATAGACGAACTTCTCGTGCTCGGTGCCGATGCGCCACCGCTCGGCGGGCTTTTCGCCGCCCGAGAAGACGGAAAGCAGATCGTCGCGGCTTTCGATCAGCCGGTGCGTCGCGGGCGTATCGTCGGTGCGTTGCGTCATTCGAAGCGCCGCTTAGCTTCGCGCTCGAGGCGGCGCCAGCACTTCCGATTTATGGTTCCATAAGACCAGAGGGTCAGCACCAGTCGCCCGCGACGGCCATGTAAACGGCTAAGGCGGCCAGCGCGGCCGTTTCAGCGCGGAGGATGCGCGGTCCAAGCGAGACTGGAATTGCGTTGGGCGCGGCGCGGATGACGGCTCGCTCGTCGTCGGTGAATCCGCCTTCCGGCCCCGTCAGGATCACCGCTGGTCCCGGCTTGAATGCAGACGCCGCGGGCTCGCCGCCGCCTTCGTCCGCGAAATAGATGGCCCGGTCGGCCTGCTTGAGAAGCTGCGCGAGCGAGATCGGCTCATCAATCGTCGGTAATCGCGTCCGCCCGCATTGCTCCGCCGCCTCGGTCGCGATCGATCTCAGCCGCTCAAGCTTCACCCGTTCCGCGATAGTGCGTTGCGTGATGACGGGAATGAGCTTCGCGATGCCGAGCTCGGTCGCCTTTTCGACGAGCCAGTCGGTTTGCGTTCGCTTGACGGGCGCAAAGGCCAGCCAGACGTCCGGAATTGCTTCAGGCTCGCGCGTCCGTTGCTCCACGGTTAGCGCCATCCGCTTCTTGCCCGCCTCGGAAATGCGGGCGAGCCATTCGCCAGAGGTTCCGTCGAACACCAGCAGTTCGGCCCCTCGCCGAGCCTCATCACATTGCCGAGATAATTGGCCTGGTCCGCGTCCAGATCGACGCGCACGCCATCACGCAGCTGCGCGCGCACGAAAAGGCGCGGCAGGCTCTTCGGAGGCCAGGCTGGCGTGGCGGGCATGGAGCCCGCCTACGTCATTCCCGCAGGCGCGGGAATCCCGCTGCGGTCAATTCCTAGTTTGGATTGCCCGGTTCGCGGATCGGCGAAAGGTGCGCGTTGCATGCGCCTGCGTCACCCGGATTGAACTCCCTCGGGTCGGCGCCGAAGTTCGCGACATCCTGCCCAAAGGACTGAGTGCGCCCGGAGGTCCGCTCTGCGAACCGTCAGGATAGTCGTTCAGCCCTGAAAACTTGCAGATCGAAACGCCGTTCGAAAAATCGTCTTTCGGATTGCTGGTGCTACCGTTCACTTCGCCTGCAAGAGCCGGCACGGATATCGTGGCAGTACAAAATGCCGCCACGAACAGGAGATTCCTGTTCATCTGCTCTCTCCTTACGATCCACCCGGAGTCGCGCGTAATAAACCCAATCGGGTTGCTAGTGGCAGTTAACTTTAGATTTTGCCTAGCAACTGATCATTAGCTGCTGCCTCTGAGGTTCAATTTCCCCATTCAGCGATGAGGCTCTTGGTCTCAGGCTCCTCGACCCACACGCGGTCGAATTCCGCCGAAACCACGCATTGCGGAGGCGCATTGGTACTTTCCGTCCTGCACGCAATCACCTGACCGGACGGAAGGTGCCGCAGGCGACCTGACAAAACGAGATTATAGCCTTGCCGGGAGGGTTGTTTGTCATCCGGCAGGATTTTCGTCGTTTCATATGCACGGCCATCACGGCGCCCGGTCCGGGGATCGGTCTTGGTGAAGAATTGCGCCAGTCCCACGCGATACTTGCGATCGGGTGCTGTAATCCGAACCGCGGCAACGTCATTCGTCTCGCTCGCCAAGCCTCCGTCGGAAACGCCCGGATCCAGCTGGGACGGAATCACGGAGCAGCCATCCGTCAGCAACCATGGCCTATACATCCAGAACCCTTCGACCGCCTCCACGGATTCATCAACTACAGAGGCGATCCATCGGTCATTGAGCGTCAAGTCGGGGGCTGCCCGCAGTCGCAATGTGCGATCCTTTTCGTCGAACCGAACATTGAATGGACCGGTCGCCTGTCCTTGGGCTGCCGGCTTCGCTGTCTTCTCTACCTCCGGCGGCGATGCTGGTGGTGCGCAGCCAAAGCGAATTCGGACCTCGAACCGCTTTCCGTCGAGCCTTCGCAGATCATTCGAAATGTCCTCTCCGAGCGCAGAAGCGCTGGCAGCCTTGGCGACCTCGATCAACAGGGCAGCCCGGTCCATCGGCGGCTCTGCAACTGGGAGCCTGGGCAGCTGGACGACCGCGTTGGCCTGATTCTCGTCTACCTCGTCCTGCGGAGCTTGCCGACAACCCACAGCAAGAGCGGCGACCGCAACCGTGAGCGAAGACCATTTCAACTGAACACGCGTGCACATGACCGGGTGATAGCATGGGTGAGCGAATGCGCGACCCTGCGACCCCGACGCGGGTTGCGCGTTCTGAACTCCAACGGCCATAGGGGGCAGAATGACGGCGAGCCAGATCATCACGTTGCTCGTGCTCGCGGCGGTCGTTGGAGCCCTGATCTACGACAAACTGCGGGCAGATGTCGTTGCCCTCACGGGCGCCGCATTTCTGCTTATGACCGGGGTTGTCCGGCCAGTCGAAGTTCAGAGCGCTTTCGCGAGCCCGGCCATCGTTGCTCTGGCCTCACTCTTCGTCATTGCCTACGCAATGGAATTGGCTGGCCTCCTCGACGAAGCGATCCGGCGCACTGTCAGGCTCTGTAGCCGCATCGGGCGCGCGGGGCTGTGGGTTCTGATCGGGCTTGCGGGTGTCGGATCGGCCTTCCTCAACAATACCCCGATTGTAGTGCTCAGCGCGCCCGTTGTTCGCGACGTGGCACGCTCGCTCGGACAGTCGCCGAAGGCCTACCTCATCCCGTTGTCCTATGCAGCCGTCCTTGGAGGCTGCTGCACGCTTATTGGGACGTCCACCAACCTGCTCGTCAACGACATGGCTTCGGTTGCCGGCCAACCTCGCTTCGGAATTTTCGAGATCACGCCCGTCGGCATCCTGGTTGCCGTCGCGGGCGGCGCGTACCTGTTCTTGTTCGGTCCGCGACTTGCGAAATCAGACAATGACAAGCCAACGGCAACTGTCGACGAGGCAATGCAGCCGCCGACCCGGTTCCGCGAGCCCGGCCTTGCCGGAGGACTCGTCGGTACCGCCGAACCCTTCGCCAAACAGGTCAAACTGAAGCCGGTCGCTGCGCTAATATCCACCGTGATTTTCGTGGCGGTCGTTGCCCTGGCGGCACTGAACGTCGCTCCCATCGCCGCCTGTGCCTTTGCCGGAGCAGTTCTCCTGATCCTGCTTCGCGTCATAACTGCTGAAGAGGCCTACAGCGGGCTCAGGCCCGAAGTTCTCATGCTGATCGCGGGAATGGTGGTGCTCGGCATCGCGCTCGACGAGACCGGACTCGCTTCCTCCGCAACGGACGCGCTTATCGGGTCGATGGAAGGTATGCGCCCGCTCGTTGCGCTCATCATTCTTTACGGCGTGACGCTGTTCGCGACGGAACTGCTGTCCAACGCGACGGTCGCGGTACTCTTCACGCCGGTCGCAGTCTCTATGGCTGAGGCCTTCGCGGTCAGCCCCGCCCCTTTCTAGTCGCAGTGATGATCGCCGCGAGCGCCGCGTTCGCAACGCCGTTCGGCTACCAGACCAACGTGCTCGTTTATCAGATGGGCGGGTACAACTATCTCGACTTCATGAAGATCGGCATCCCCCTCAACCTCATCACCTGGGCGGCCGCGATCGTCGCGATCCAAATCTACTTTCCGTTCTAACCTAGTGACAGCTGCAACTGCACGCTAAGCCTCCCCGTGACGGCAATTCCTGAAATCGTCCCGGACAGCGAACGGCGCGGATTCATTGGTGGGCTGCCGCCGAGACTGCGCCCCTATGCCTCGCTCATGCGGCTCGATCGGCCGATCGGCACGTGGCTCCTCTACTGGCCGTGCGCGTGGAGCGTCGCGCTTGCGGGCGTCGATGGACGCTGGGCCATGGTCCTGTGGCTGTTCCTCGGAGCCTTCGCGATGCGGAGCGCGGGCTGCGTCTACAACGATATCGTCGACCGCGACCTCGACCGGCAGGTCGAGCGAACGCGCCTGCGTCCCCTGGCGAGCGAGCGAGTATCGTTGCGGTCCGCATGGATGCTGATTGCGCTACTCTGTGCGATCGGCCTGATTGTTTTGGCTCAACTCAACACAACCGCTGCCGTCATTTCGCTGGTCAGCGTTGCGCCGGTCGCCGCCTACCCCTTCATGAAGCGCATTACCTGGTGGCCGCAGGCTTGGCTCGGTGTCGTCTTCTCGTGGGGAGCGCTAGTAGGCTGGCCGGCGGTACGCGGAGCGCTCGACCTTCCGGCGCTGCTGCTCTGGTTTGGGAGCATCGCCTGGGTGATCGGCTATGACACGCTCTACGCAATCCAGGACATCGAGGACGACGCATTGGTCGGTGTGAAGTCCTCCGCGCGGCGGCTCGGCGACAAGGCCCCGCAGGGCGTTGCCCTGTTCTACGCGCTGGCCATCGCACTCTGGGCGACCGCCGTCTGGACCGTGAGGCCCGACTGGCTCGCGCTTGCCACGCTAGCACCCGCGGCTTTCCACCTCGCCAATCAGGCGCTGAGGGCCGACCCGAAAGACGGCGAAGGCGCGCTTCGCCTGTTCCGTTCGAACCGGACCACCGGCTTGCTGATCTTTCTGGGAATGCTGGTCGTCGGTCTTTCCAGCCGCTAGGCGCGTCCAATGCTGTCAGAGGATAAAGCGCGCGAAATCGCCCAATCGCTCGTCGAGAAGGCGCGCTCAGCGGGCGCGGACAGCGCCGACGCAATCTACGTCGGATCGGAATCGCAGGGGGTGCAGGTCCGCCTTGGCGAGCTCGAGCATGTCGACCGGTCCGAAGGGGAAGAGGTCGGACTCCGCGTCTTCGTCGGACACCAAAGTGCAAGCGTAGCATCGTCCGACTTTTCCCCGGATGCGCTGGCGGAGCTCGTCAATCGGGGCGTCGCAATGGCTCGCGAGGCCCCAGAAGACCCGTATGCCGGCCTTGCTCCGCCCGAGCTGCTCGCGCACGGCCCATTTCCCGACATCCAGTCGGAGGACTCCCGTCAGGAAGATCCCAAGGCTTTGCGCGAGCGGGCGCTCGCGGCCGAGAACGCGGCGCTGGCCGTCGAAGGCGTCACCAATTCCAGTGGCGGATCGGCTGGCACGTCCGCGAGCACGGTAGCGCTGGCGACCTCGGGCGGCTTCAGCGGAGCGTATCGCTCGACCGGCCACAGCTGCTCGGTGACGGTCATCGCGGGTGAAGGCCCGACGATGCAGCGCGACAGCGCTTGGCACGGGGCCCGGCATCTCGAAGACCTGGATGCGCCCGAAGAAGTGGGGAAGCTTGCGGGGGAACGCGCCGTAGCCCGGCTCAACCCGATCAAGCCAAAGCCCGGCCGCTACGCCGTCCTGTTCGATCCGCGTATCGCGGGTTCGCTGCTGGGGCATTTCATCGGTGCGATCACCGGGTCGTCCGTGGCTCGCAAATCTTCTTTTCTGCAGGACAAGCTTGGGCAGCAGATTTTCGCGACCGGCGTGCGGCTCATCGACGATCCGCTTCGTCCGCGAGGACTGAGGTCACGGCCTTTTGACGGCGAAGGATTGCCGGTGACGACCTCGGCGCTGGTCGACAACGGAGTCCTGAAGACCTGGCTCGCCGACAGCGCCTCGGCCCGGCAGCTTGGGATCCAGCCCACCGGTCATGCCGTGCGAGGAGCGGGCGGCCCGCCGGGCGCGGGTCCGAGCAATCTTTACCTCGCTCCAGGATCGCGTAGCCGCGATGAACTGCTCGCTGCTTTCCCGGAGGCATTGCTGGTCACCGAGCTCATCGGCCAGGGCGTCAACGGCGTGACCGGAGACTACAGCCGGGGAGCCGCAGGCTTCATGGTCCGGAACGGGGCAATCGCCGAGCCTGTGCAGGAGATTACGATCGCCTCGAACCTGCTCGACATGTTCGCGACACTTGAACCTGGAACTGACCTCGAGTTCCGCCGAGGCGTGGACTCGCCGACGCTCCTGGTTCCGGAGATGACCGTCGGCGCGGCTTAGTCCGCAGTTTCGATTGCCGGAATCCCGAGCCGCATGATCTCGATCTTGGTGCAGCGGTCCATCACGACCTTCAGACCGGCAGCTTCCGCCCGGGCGGCCGCTTCCTCGTTGACGATGCCGAGCTGCATCCAAACGGCCTTGGCTCCCGCCGCGATCGCCTGATCCACTGCTTCTCCTGCCGCGATCGGCCGGCGGAAGATGTCGACGATATCGATCGGCACTCCGATCTGGCCAAGGTCGCGCCAGACGAACTCGCCATGCACGCGCTCGCCCGTGATTTGCGGATTGACCGGAAGCATCCGGTAGCCGTGCCGCTGAAGAAAGGCCGAGACACCGTAGGACGGGCGATCCGGCCGATCTGAGCAGCCGAACACGGCAATCGTGCGAGCGCCGGACAGCAATTCCCTGATGTAATCGTCAAGTGTGAGCGACATCTTCAATCTCCTGCCGCCTCAATGCTTCAGCGGCGGACTCTTTCCAGCGCTTCGCTGATCGTTGCCGCGAGATCGGCGAAGGCCTTGGCTTCCGGACCATCGCCCGCAGCTGGCGGCCTGCCGGCGTCCGACGCTGCGCGGACTGCCGCCGAGAGGGGCAGCCGGCCTAGGAACGGCACTCCGATTTCCTTCGAAGCCGCTTCAGCGCCACCGCTTCCGAACGGATCCGAACCCTCGCCGCAATGCGGGCAGATGTAGCCGGCCATGTTCTCGACGATGCCCAGCACCGGCACGTTCATCTTTCGGAACAAGTCGATCGCGCGCGTTGCATCGATCAGCGACAGGTCCTGAGGCGTCGAAACGATGATCGCGCCGTCCGGCCGCGACTTCTGGATCAGCGAGAGCTGCACGTCGCCAGTCCCGGGTGGCAGGTCGACGACCAGCACCTCGGCATCGCCCCAGTCGGCATCGACCAGCTTGGCGAGCGCTCCGGTCGCCATCGGCCCGCGCCACGCGAGTGCGTGACCTGGCGAGACCAGATGTCCGAGCGACAGGAACTTAAGGCCCTGAGCCTCGACCGGAATGAGCCGGTCATCTTCAGCCGTCGGCTTCGTGTCCGATCCGAGCAAGGTTGGCTGCGACGGACCGTAGACGTCCGCGTCCACCAGCCCGACCTTCTTTCCACTCCTGGCCAGGGCAATGGCGAGGTTCGCGGCAACGGTGGACTTGCCGACGCCGCCCTTCCCGCTGCCGACGGCAATCAAAGTGCGGTGCGGCTGCGAGGCAGTCATCGCGATACGCACTTCGTCCACACCCTCTATCGCGGAAGCTGCATCATGCAGCTCGCGCTCGAGTTTTGAACGATCGGCGTCGCGCAGTCCGCTCGCGTCGACGATCAAGGTCGCGACGCCCTTGTTCATACGGCGTGAGCGTATGCGTCCGGCTTCAGGATGCCTGTCCAATATTCCAAGTGCGTCGGTCTCAACGGTCATCGCCGCGCGACATAGGCGCTTGCCCTCCGCTTTCCACTGTTTTTCACCATTTGCGCTCCCTATAGTAGGTTACATGAATATTCTTTCGGGGCTGGGGCCACGGGCGCGAGCCCTCTTCAGCGACAATAAAGGGCCATGGGGACCGGCGAGCGAAAGCGAGCCGGAAAGCGGAGACAATCAGCCGAGCGGGCCTTGGGGCGAAACGCCCAAGCGCAAACGGACAGGTGGCGGCTCACCGCGTCAAGTCTCTTCGCTCGACGACTTCCTACGCAAGGGCCGCGAGCGGTTCGGTGGTGGCGGTGGCGGCCTCCCAGGCGCGCCGAGCCGTTCGGTCATCACATGGGCCATCCTGGGCGTCATCGGTCTGTGGCTGGCATTCACGTCGTTCCACCTGATCGCGCCCGGCGAGCGCGGCGTGGTCACTTTATTCGGGCGTTATAGCCATACGCTCAAACCCGGCGTCGGAATGACGTTCCCTTACCCGGTCAATCGGGTCCAGAAGATCGACGTCGAGAACATCCGCGAGTTGGCGCTGGGTTCGGCCAGCACCGAAACTCTGATGCTGACGGGCGACCAGAACATCATCGACATCGCTTACACTGTGCGCTGGAATATCCGCGATCCGGAACTCTATCTGTTCCAGCTCGCCCAGCCCGACGAAACGATCCGCGAAGTGGCCGAAAGCGCCATGCGGGCAGTCGTTGCAACAGTCTCACTGAACGACGCGATCGGCGAGGGTCGGGGCGAGATCGAAAACCGGGTAACCGACAGGATGCAGACGATCCTCGATGCCTATCGCTCGGGCGTCGTGATCCAGGGCATTGCGATCCGGCAGGCGGATCCGCCGCAGGCTGTTAATGAAGCCTTCAAAAAGGTGACCGCAGCCCAACAGGATGCGCAGTCCTACATCAACAGGGCGAATGCATACTCGCTGCAGCTGACCCAGAAGGCGCAGGGCGAGGCCGCGGCGTTCGACAAGGTCTACGAGCAATACAGGCTGGCGCCGGAGGTGACCCGTCGCCGCATGTACTATGAGACGATGGAGCAGATCCTTCCGAAGATGCCGAAAACGATCGTCGAGGCGCCGGGGGTGACGCCCTACCTTCCGCTTCCGGAAGTCCAGAAGCAGTCGCAGCAGCAGTCGGGAGCTGGCCAATGACCGACTTCATCCGCCAGCGCCCGTTGCTCAGCGGCATCGTAGCCCTCCTTGCCCTGTTCATCCTGTTCACCGCTTTCCCGATCATTCCGGAAACGAAGCAGGCGGTGGTCGTCCAGTTCGGGAAGCCGGCCAGGATTCTCGGCAGCACCCGGGCAGGCCTCAACTATCGAATCCCGTTCTTCGAAAACATCGTCTGGATCGACAAGCGCGTTCAGTCGGTCGACATGGATCGGCAACAGGTGTTGTCCACCGATCAGCGCCGGCTGGAGGTCGACGCCTTCGCGCGGTACCGCATCGTCAATCCGCTGTTGATGTACATCCGCGCCGGAGACGAGGAGCGCCTTCGCAAGTCGCTGGTGCCGATCCTCGGCTCGGAAATCCGCAATGAGCTTGGCAAGCAGCAGTTCGCCGCCTTGCTCTCTCCGGAGCGGCAAGGCGTCATGGAGAACGTGCGCCGAAGCCTCGACCGGATCGCCGCCCAATATGGCGCACGCATCATCGACGTCCGCATCAAGAAGGCAGATCTGCCCGACGGCACTCCTCTGGATGCCGCGTTCGACCGGATGCGGACCGCCCGCGAGCAGGAAGCAAGGTCGATTCTCGCCGAAGGTGCCAAGCGCGCTCAGATCATCCGCGCGGAGGCGGATGCCGAAGCGGCGCGAGTTTATGCTGCCAGTTTTGGGAAAGACCCGGACTTTTATGAGTTCTACCGGGCAATGCAGTCGTACCAGATCACGTTCCTGGGCGACGGCACCCAACCGCCTCCTGCCGGCACGAACCTCATTTTGTCGCCTGACAATGACTATTTGAAGGAATTCACTGGCAGGGACGATAACCCTCGTTCAATCCGCGTTCAGGCGTTCGGTATAGCGCGAACGTGGAGTTAAAACGTGCAATTCATGGAGTTTCGATGAGATCGAAGGAGTCCGGGACGGTGCGCTACGCCTATGGAGTTGCAACGGCGCTGCTTTTGGGTGGATCCGCCTTTTCCCTCGCAACCGGGCAAGCCGGTGCGCAGGTTGCACAGAATGCACCGGCGGCAATGGCCCCGGCGGTGCGCCGCAATCTTTCGCCGACCTCGCGGCTCGGCTTCAGCCGGCGGTGGTCAACATTTCCACCAAACAACGCGTGCCCGTGAGGACGCAGGCCGATCCGCTGGAGGAATTCTTCCGGAGGTTCGGGTTCCCCGAAAATCAGCAGGGGGGTCCGGACGGCAGCAGCGGCGGGCCAAGGACGCGCGAGACCGGCTCGCTCGGCTCCGGCTTCATCATCTCGCCAGACGGCTACATCGTCACCAACAACCACCTCATCGCGAGCGCGACAGGCAACGGAACGGTCGACCAGGTCACCGTCACGCTGACCAACCGGAAAGAATATCCGGCACGGATCATTGGACGCGACACCGCATCCGACCTCGCATTGCTGAAGATCGAAGGTCAGAACCTGCCCTTCGTGGATTGGGGCGACAGCACCAAGGCGCGCGTTGGAGACTGGGTGCTCGCCATTGGCAATCCCTACGGACTGGGCGGCACGGTCACTGCCGGCATCATCTCGGCGCTTCATCGCGGCATCACCGGTGCCGGCGCCTACGATCGCTACATTCAGACCGACGCCTCCATCAACATGGGCAATAGCGGCGGGCCGATGTTCGATCTCAACGGCAGGGTGGTCGGCATCAACTCCGCGCTGATCTCGCCGACCGGTGCGTCGGTGGGAATCGGCCTCGCCATCCCGGCCGAGCTTGCCAAGCCCGTCATCGATTCGCTTCGCCGCGGACAACGTCCGGAGCGCGGCTATCTCGGCGTCGGCCTCCAGCCGCTGGACGAGAATATCGCGAACTCGCTCGGCCTTCCGAAGGATCGCGGCGAGATTGTCCGCTCCATCCAGCCTAACGAGCCGGCGGCTCGGGCCGGACTGCAGCAGGGCGACGTCATCCTGCGGGTCAATGGCCGCGACGTGAACCCCGATCAGACGGTCTCTTTCATCGTCGCCAATACTCCGGTCGGGTCGAAGATACCGGTCGACATCATCCGTGCCGGCCGCCGCCAGACTGTCACGGTCACGGTAGGCCAGCGCCCGACCGAGGAAGAGCTGGCTCGCCAGCTCGGCAACGACAACGAGCCGCTGACGCCGGAAAATACTCCGATCACGCCGGGCAGCGCCGTTCTCGGCCTTTCGCTGCAGCCGCTCAATCCGCAGATCGCCAAGGCGCTGAGCCTTCCGCCGACCGCGCGCGGTGTCGTGATTACGCAGGTCGATCCCAACAGCGACGCCGCGGAGAAGGGGCTGCAACGCGCCGACCTGATTCTCTCGGTCAACCAGCAGGCCGTAACGACCCCCGCCCAAGTGCAGGCAGCGGTCGAAGCAGCACGCCGTTCCGGGCGAACCAGCGTGCTCCTACTGGTCAAGCGCGGCACCGGGCCGGAGGCTTTCATCGGGGTGGACATCGCTCCTCCACGCTAGGAGTCGCCACGGGCAATTGCTGGAGCTAGGTTGCGCCCCCGAATCTAGTGGGGAGTGCGCATGGCTGGTGAACCGACGAGCAGCATTTTCATCGGAAGTGCATCGGGCGGCGCCAATCCGCAGCAGCTCGAGCTCAAGCGGGCCAATCGCCATGGGTTGATCGCGGGGGCGACCGGCACTGGCAAGACCGTCACATTGCAGGGTATCGTCGAGGGCCTGTCTGCAGCAGGAGTGCCGTGCTTCGTCGCAGACGTGAAAGGCGACCTTTCAGGCCTCGCAATGGCCGGCTCGCCGACGTCGAAGGTCCACCCGATTTTCGCACAGCGCGCCACCGACATCGGCATGACCGACTGGACGTATCACGATACGCCGGTCCAATTCTGGGATCTGTTCGGCGAGCAAGGCCATCCCATTCGCACCACCGTCAGCGAGATGGGCCCGCTCCTGCTGAGCCGGCTGATGAACCTCAACGATGTTCAGGAAGGCGTGCTCAACATCGCCTTCAACGTCGCCGACAAGGAAGGCCTGCTCCTCCTCGACCTCGACGACCTGCAATCGATGATGGTCCACTGCGGAGAAAAGGCCGACGAGCTAACGCTCGAGTATGGCAACGTCTCAAAGCAATCGGTCGGATCGATCCAGCGCTCTCTGCTCCAGCTGAGAAGCCAGGGCGGCGACCATTTCTTCGGTGAGCCGGCGCTCGACCTACACGATTTCATCGGTCTCGACGACCAGGGCCGAGGCGTAGTCAACATCCTCGCCGCGGATCGTCTCATGGCAAGTCCGCGTCTCTACGCGACCTTTCTGCTCTGGCTGCTCAGCGAATTGTTCGAAGAGCTTCCGGAAATCGGCGATCCGGAAAAGCCGATCCTCTGCTTCTTCTTCGATGAAGCTCATTTGCTGTTCGACGACGCTCCGCCGGGTCTCCTGGAGAAGGTCGAGCAGGTCGTTCGCCTGATCCGTTCGAAGGGCGTCGGCGTCTATTTCATTACGCAGAACCCGATCGACATACCGGACAAGGTCGCTGCCCAGCTCAACAACCGCATCCAGCACAAGCTGAACGCCTTTACGCCCCGCGACCAACAGGCGGTCAAGGCGGCGGCTGACACCTTCCGGGTCAATCCGGATATCGACGTCGCCACCGCGATTACCGAGCTGAAAATCGGCGAGGCGCTCGTCTCGCTGCTCCAGCCGGACGGCTCGCCCGAGCCGGTGCAGCGGACGCTCATCAAGCCGCCATCGACACGGGTTGGGCCGCTTACGCCGGAAGAGCGAAGCGTCATCATCACCACAGACGCAATCGGCGCCAAGTACGACACTTTGCTCGACCCGCAGTCGGCCGAGGAAATCCTCAAGGCCAAGGCGGATGAAGCGGCCGCTGCTGCGGCGGCGGCCAAGGCGCAAACCGACTCCGAAAAGGCCGCGGCCGAGAAGGCACGCCAGGACGCCGTCGCTGCAAAGGAAGCGGCAAGGGCGCAAGCCGCCGAAGCAAGGCTGGCGGCACAGCAACAGCGCGAACTGGAGCGCCAGCAACGCGAGCAGGAGCGCGAGGACGCGCGGCGCGCCCGCGAGGCGGCCCGGCCGACCATGGCCGACAAGATGATGCAGTCGGCGGGCCGGTCGATCGCCAGCTCGGTGGGACGGCAGATCGGCAACCAGCTCCTTCGTGGAATCTTCGGCGGATTGCTGCGTGGACGATAGTCGCGAGTTGATTGGCGCTCTCGAGCGTGAATGGCGCGACGCGCTTTGCGCAAAGGACGTCGACCGCCTTCGAACCCTGATTCATCCGCGCTTCGTGCTCATCGGAACCCGTTCGACCGGCCCGTTCATTCTCACGCGCGACGAATGGCTCGACGCCATCCAGAAGCGCGAGCTGATATCCATCGATCTCGACATCCGTGACGCCGTCATCTTCGATCAGGTGATGATCGGCACGATCGAGGCGAAGTGGCGCGTCAAATATCTCGGTGGCGAGATCGAGGACTGCGTGCTTCTCACCGACGTGTGGGTAAAGGACGATGAACGCTGGAAGGTGGTCCGCAGGCATTCGAGCCCTGCACCGCCCAACAACAAAGCTTAAGGGGATTGGCGTGGCGACAACAACTCAAGGCGCTGGCGTAAGCGCGATCAAGGAACTCACGCTTCGCGGGATTATCCTTGGAGCGCTCATCACCGTAATTCTGACCGCGGCAAATGTGTACGCGGGCCTGAAGATCGGTCTGACGGTCGCCACTTCGATCCCGGCAGCGGTCATTTCGATGGCCGTTCTAAAATTCTTCAAGGATTCGACGATCCAGGAGAACAACATCGTCCAGACGATAGCGTCGGCGGCGGGAACGCTGTCAGCCATCGTCTTCGTCCTTCCCGGCCTCGTCATGGTCGGCTGGTGGACTGGCTTCCCTTACTGGCTGTCCGTCGCCGTCATCGCCATCGGCGGCATCCTCGGCGTCATGTACTCGGTGCCGCTCCGCCGAGCGCTCGTGACCGGGACCGATCTTCCCTACCCGGAAGGCGTTGCCGCGGCTGAAGTGCTCAAGGTCGGAACGGGCGTCGGCGGCGTCGAAGAGAACCGGCGCGGCCTGAAGATGATCGTCTGGAGCTCTGTCGTGGCGGCGGTCTTCGCCACCCTCGCCCAGACGCGCTTGCTCGTCGGAGAGGTCGCCAAGGCGTTCAAGTTAGGCTCCGGAGCCACCGCCGCCTCAAGCAGCCTCTCGATGCTCCTGATCGGTGTCGGCCACTTGGTCGGCCTCGCCGTCGGAATCGCGATGTTTGTCGGACTGCTAATCAGCTGGGTCTTCCTTGTTCCTCACTACACGTCCATCGCTCCCCAAGCGCCCGGCGTGGAGCTCGACGCGTTCGTCAACGGCGTCTTCCGCAACCAGGTTCGCTTCATCGGCGCCGGCGCGATCGGCGTCGCGTCCATCTGGACCCTGCTTCGGATCATGGGCCCGATCATTGCCGGCATCCGCGGTGCGATGGCGGCAAGCCGGGCGCGCAAGGCGGGCCAGGGCGACTCGCTGCCGCTGACTGAGCGCGATCTTCCGATCGGAATCGTGGGTGGCTCCATTCTTCTGTTGATGATCCCGATTGGCGCGCTGCTTTATGCGTTCGCGAGCACCGATCCGATTGCGTCCAATCCGACCGCGACGATCGTTATCAGCATCCTTTACATTTTGATCGCCGGCATCGTGATCGCCGCAATCACCGGCTACATGGCGGGCCTGATTGGCGCATCGAACAGCCCGGTCTCAGGCGTGGGAATCCTCTCGGTCCTCGGCATTGCGCTGATCCTGGCTGCGCTCTTCCCCAAGGTCGACCCTCAGGCCACCAAAGCGCTCGTAGCGTTTGCACTGCTGGTGACCGCATTCATCTTCGGCGTAGCTACCATTGCCAACAACAACCTCCAGGACTTGAAGACCGGGCAGCTGGTCGAAGCTACCCGTGGAGGCAGCAGATCGCGCTAGTCCTGGGCGTGATCTTCGGCGCGGTCGTGATCCCGCCCGTTCTGGATCTGCTCAACAGCACGTTGGGTTTCCAAGGGGCCCCGGGAGCCGATGCGAACTCGCTGGCCGCTCCGCAGGCTGCGCTGATATCCGCGATTGCTCAAGGCATCCTCGGCGGCGACCTGGACTGGAAGCTGATCGGCTGGGGTGCCGCAATCGGGGCGGTCGTCGTGATGGTCGACGAGGCGCTGCGCTACACTAAACGGGGATCCCTGCCACCGCTTGCGGTCGGCATGGGCATCTACCTCCCCATGGCACTGACCTTGCTCATCCCCGCGGGGGCGCTGCTCGGGCGGTTCTACGATAATTGGGCGAAGCGAACATCGAATCCCGAATTCGCCGAACGCATGGGTGTTCTCCTCGCCACTGGCCTGATTGTCGGCGAGAGCCTGTTCGGCGTCGCATTCGCCATGCTTGTCGGCGCAACCCGGCAGGACACGCCGCTCGCGCTGGTCGCCGAGAATCCATGGGCTGTGCCGCTCAGTATCGTGGTTTTCGCGGGCGCGATCGTCGGGCTCTACGCCTGGACGAAGCGCGAGGCATCCGCACCCATCGAAGCCTGATGCGGGAGATCCTCGGTCTATTGGTGATGGCCGCGCTCGCGGTTGCAGCGCCGGCCGAGCCTCTCAAGTTCGCGGGCCTTTATCGGATAAGTCAGATGGAGATGGCCGGCGGGCTCGAGCTGCGACCCGATGGCCGCTTCAGGTACGCGTTCGACTATGGCGCTGTCTCCGAGGAGAGCGAGGGCACTTGGGCGGTTCGCGATGGAACCGTGCTGCTTACGACAGATCCCATGCCTCCACCCGCGGAGTGCGATCGGGGCTTCGCCTCGGCCTGCTTCCGGGACACTCCGCTGACGGCCGACGACGAGAACCTGATCCTCTGGCGCTGGGACGCGCGGATCGTCCTGAAACCCGTTCAGCCCCGTCCGCGGTAGGGTTGCACGCCCTGGTCGGGCAGCCAGAGGCCTTCCGGCGGGTTTCCGCTCTGCCAGAACACGTCGATTGGCATTCCTCCGCGGGGATACCAGTAGCCTCCAATGCGGAGCCATTGCGGCTTCATTTCCTCGACCAGCCGCTGGCCGATGCCGACAGTGACATCCTCGTGGAACCCGCAATGATTACGGAAGGAGCCGAGGAAGAGCTTCAGGCTCTTCGATTCAACGATCGTCTCGGCGGGTGCGTAATCGATCACCAGATGCGCGAAGTCGGGCTGGCCGGTCACTGGACAAAGCGACGTGAACTCCGGGGCCGCGAAGCGGACAAGATAGAGCGTGCCGGGACGCGGATTGGGCACATAGTCGAGTTTGGCTTCCTCCGGGGAAGCCGGCAGCGGCGTCGCCTTGCCGAGGTGGGTCGTTTCAACCATCGGGCGGCCACCTATCAGTCTTGGCGGTTCCCGCCTATCCTGCCTGCTTCATCAGGGGGTGAACGATGTTTCGAGCGGCATTTCTGTCCGGGATGCTTGTTGTCGCGTCAGGAACATCGGCCGAGCCGCCGCCGCTGCTCAAGACTGCTGACGCACAAGCAATTGCCGCGCTTGTTTCGGGAGGCGCAGCGAAGCAAACCGTCCAAGAGCTCTCGCTGAACCACCGAATGCGCGGATCTGAGGGTTACCGTCGAGCTGCCGAACTCATTCGCAGCCGGCTGGAGGAATATGGGCTGGCGGAGGCGAGCATCATCGCTCTGCCCGCCGATGGGACGATCTTCTACGGGACGCAGCGGTCTCGTCCCGCTTGGAACGGGGAATTCGCGGAGCTTTGGGAGCAGCGGCAGGAAAGTGGCCGCTGGATCGATGCAGAGCGCATTGCATCGTGGGAAGACCAGCCGATCACTCTTGCGCAGGATAGCGTCAACGGGTCGGCCAACACCTCGCTGATCGATGTGGGAACGGGCACCTCTGATCGCGACTATGCGGGGAAAGACGTTCGCGGAAAGCTGGTGATGACATCGTCACAGCCGGAAGATGTCGCCAAGCTCGCGATCACTAAATATGGCGCTGCCGGGATCGTCTCCTGGGCGCAAAATCAGAAGCAGGCCTGGTGGGGCGAGGACGAGAGCCTGATCCGCTGGGGCCATCTCGACACGTGGAAGGACCCGACCTTCGCCTTCATGGTCTCCCCGGCGCGGGCCCATTCGTGGCAGGAGCGGTTAGCAAAGGGAGAGACGGTCCGGCTGCGCGCGATTGTTAAGGCCGGGCGTTCGCCGGGGCAGTACCTGATTCCGACCGCCGTGATTCCGGGCCGCGATCGTACCAGGGAGATTGTCTACTCCTGTCACCTCGACCATCCGTCTCCGGGCGCGAACGACAATGCGAGCGGCTGCGCCGGTATCCTCGAGGTCGCGAGAAGCCTGAACCGACTGGTCAAGGAAGGCCGCCTGCCGCGGCCCGAGCGGACGCTGCGCTTCATCTGGCCGTGCGAAGTCGAGTGCACGATCTCCCTGCTGAACGCGCGTCCCGAGTTCGCGGAGCGGACGCTCGCGACCATCCACCTAGATATGATCGGTGGGCGCACCGAAACGACGAAGGGCATCCTCCGCGTCGAAGGATCTCCACCGAGCTCGCCCAGCTTCGTCGATGACGTTGCATTCGCTTTGACTCGCTGGGTCAATCGCCAAACTTTCGGGTTCGCCGACAGCAATTCGGGCGATTGGCCGCTGGTCGATCCGGATGGCGGCAAGGAAGCGTTGCAGGCGAAGGTCGGCGGATTTTCTGAAGGCAGCGACCATGAGGTTTGGGCCGAGGGTAGCTGGAGGACGCCGATCATCTACGTTTCGGACTGGCCCGACCGCTACATCCACACGAACCGGGACGTCCCGAGAATCTCGACGCGACCAAGATGAAGCGTGCGATCTTCATCGCGGCGGCGTCAGGCTGGTACCTCGCCAATCTCACGCAGCAAGACGTCCCGCTCTCACTCGGGCGATGAGTTCGGAATCGCTGGAGCGCAGGGCCGCGGCTCTCCGCGACCCACGGCAAGGAGCACTGGAGTATGCCGAGCGAGCGGACACGACCGAAGCTGCGTCCCTGGCCCGGTTTGGGTTGGAAGCTCGGGCGCAATCGGCCGGCTCGGCTCCTGCGCATATCGACGGTGTCGTCTATCGCCGGAAGAGTGAGCCGAAGGGCCCAATGAACGGCTTCGGCTATTCCTGGCTCGACGACCAGCTCGAAAAGTCGAAGTTGCCTCGACCGAAACTGCTCGACCGCCAGGGTCCCAGGGATGGTCCGGCCTTCGCCTACGAAACACTGAATCTCGTGGACGGTAACCGAAGCGTGCAGGACATTGGCAACCAACTTGCCGCTACTGTCGGGCCGGTGCCGATCACCGAGGTTGCGGACTTTCTCGCGACCTTGCAGCGCGTCGGCCTTCTGGAGACTCGCTGATGGACGATCTCGTTTCGACGGAATGGCTCGCGCAGAACCTGGGCCAGGCGGATGTTGTCGTGGTCGACGCCAGCTGGCACATGCCTGCGACCAAACGGAGCGGCCGAGAGGAGTTTCTGGCGGCGCACATCCCGGGTGCGCGCTTCCTCGACATCGATGCTGTCGCGGACACGAGCGCCTCCTCTCCACACATGCTTCCGAGTGCCGAGCAGTTCGGACAGGCGATGGAAGAATTGGGCGTCGGCAGGAATGACCGGATCGTAGTCTACGACAACAGCCCGACGCGGAATGCCGTCCGCGGCTGGTTCATGCTCCGCCATTTCGGAGCTCCGAACGTCGCCGTGCTCAACGGCGGCTTCCAGAAATGGCTGGACGAGGGACGGCCGACCGAGAGTGGCGAGCCTGCTCCCCGGAACGCAATTTTCGATGCGATCGAACGGCCGAACGAAGTCGTCACGAAACGTGACGTGCGCGCCGGTTTAGGCGTTCCGCTGGTCGACGCACGGGGGCGTGCAAGGTTCGAAGGGACGGAAGAGGATCCGCGCCCGGGCGTCGCGGCAGGGCATATCCCCGGCGCACGTAACCTGCCTTATTCGGAACTCTACAACCCCGACGGAACGTTCAAGTCGCTGGAGGAGATCCGGCGGCTATTCGCGGCCGCGCGCGTCGACCCGGAAAAGCCCTTCGTGGCGAGCTGCGGCTCGGGCGTCACCGCCAATTCGCTGATCTTCGCGGCGAAGCTGCTCGGCAACCGCGACACGCGGCTGTACGACGGCAGCTGGAGCGAATGGGGCGCAGACCCGTCGATGCCGAAGGAGAAAGGCCCCGCCTAGCGGCGGAGAAGCTCGGAAAGGTTCGCGAGACCCACGCGGATCGCTTCGGCGACCATGTCCACCGCGACCGGATGCGGTTCGCTGCCCGTGCTCCGGGCGCTGACGACAGCCTCGAGGCCCGCGGCAGCTTCGCCGATCACTCGCTCGGATCGCGTGTCGAAGCAGCGCATCGCCGCTTCGCTGGCGAACTCGATCGCTTCGAACTCTTCCGCATCGCAGGACGGACCGCCCCCGCTCGGTTCGAGCAGGCGCAGGGCGCGCTTCAGGCCGGCAATGCGCGCGGCAAGCTCGCCGCCCGCGACGGGCGCCTCAGCAGCGGCTTCGATCGAAAGGATCTGGAACATCGCGCGCAGCATCGCGCGCGGATGGTCAACAAATGGTGAAGAGGCTTAGGCGCCCTGGGTCGCGTCGATGTCGCGCAGGATCCAGCCGCGCTGCGGGATCGTCTCGATGAATTCCGCGCCGCCGGACGCGCTGCGCAGCTTCTTACGAAGCTTCGAGATGAAGACGTCGATGATCTTCGGCTGCGGCTGGTCGTCGGCCCGGCGATAGAGGTGCTTCAGGAGCATCGCCCGGGTGACGACATTGTTGCGCGCGAAGGCCAGCAGCTCGAGCACGCGATATTCCATCTCGGTGATGCCGATCGGATGGCCATCGATACGGATCAGGCGCTGGACCTGGTCGACCGACAGGCGGCCTCCACAGAGCGTATCGGGCATGTCGCCGCCCGAAGCCTTGAGCGACTGGAGCAGCTTTGACGCCGCCTCCTCGCTGTCTTCCGGCGAAACCCGCTTGGGACTGCCGATCAGCGCCTGCTGGATCTCGCCCATCAGGGTCTGCGCCTCTTCGACGAGGCGAGCGCCTTCCTCGAAGCGGCGGCGTGACCGCTCGAGCATGGACTCAATCTCCACGAGGCGTGCAGAAAGTGTCTCTTCAGCCATGACCTGCCCGTTCCCCCGGACGTCCAGAATAGTATCCTTTACTGCGGGACCTGCGCCGACGCGACCTGGCCGTCCGCTTCCGGAGCGTTCAGGATTGCGGTCGTCACCGGGCCCTTGTCGACAACGCGAGTATCGGGATCGCCGGCCGTCGAGCGGGCGCCGACCTGCGTGCGGTCGCGGCCTGCCTTTTCGAGCAAATTATATTCGCTCTGACTGCGCGGAGCCGGCCCACCGAACAGGGCGTCGATAGCCTGCTGCTGAGCGTCCTGCGGAGTCAGGGCGGCCGTGCCCGCGACGGGCGGCGTCAGCGTGTAATCCGGCGGAATGACGAGCGGCGCGTTGCGGGCGACCTGGAATTCGTCAGGTCCGGCGCGCTTGCCGCTCAGGATCGAGCAACCGCTCAGGGCGACTGCCGAAAGGGCCAGGAGCGGGATGATTTTACGCATGTTCGGCATTCTCCTTTGGCCGATCCTTAACCAGGAAGGCCCGCAGTAACAGGATGGCGACGCCAATGCTAATGGCTGCATCGGCGACATTGAAGATGAAAAAGGGACGAAAGTCGCCGAAGTGCAAATCGGCGAAGTCGACGACATACCCATGGCGCACCCGGTCGAGGATATTCCCGAGCGCACCACCGAGAACCATCCCGAGCGCGATCTGGTCCCAGCGCTTTTCCTCTCGCCCGATCCACCAGGCGACGCCGACCGCGATCGCCGCGGTGACGAGCACCAGGACCCAGCGCATCGCGTCGCTCGACGCCTGGAACAGGCCGAGCGAGATTCCGTGGTTTTCGGTGTAATTCAGCCGGAAGATCGGCAGCACTTCAACGGACTGCGTGTTGCGCAGGTCGAGCGGGCCAAGCACGACCCACTTGGTGATCTGCTCGAGCACGAAGACGATCGCGGCGATGCTGAAGCCGATAGCGCCCTTACGCATCCAGCACTTCCTCGCAGCGCGCGCAGAGCTCGCCGTCTTCCTTCACTTCCGGGAGGTAGCGCCAGCAGCGGCCGCACTTGTGATTATCCGTTTCATCCACCCGCAGCGCATCGCCCGCGCTCACTGACGAGACGATGAACAGTTCGGCCAGCGCGTCGGGGGACGCGGCCAGCTCGGGAACCGTGACCACCGCCTGAAGGCTGGAGCCGATGACCTTGTCGCGGCGGAGCGGCTCGATAGCTTCCGTGACCTGCGTCCGAAGCTCGCGGAGCTTGGCCCAGCGTCCGTCATCGGCGGGAACGTCCGGGATCTCCGGCCATTCGACCAGATGCACGGACTTCGCCTCCGGATAGCGCGTGCCCCAAACCTCCTCGGTGGTGAACACCAGCACGGGCGCGAGCCAACGCACCAGCCCCTGGAACAGCTCGTCGAGAACGGTGCGATACGCGCGCCGCTTGTCCGTCTGGAAGCCTGTCTCCGCATTCACTTCGCAGTAGAGGACGTCCTTGCGGATATCGAAATAGAAGGCCGAAAGATCGTTGTTGGCGAAGTCCGACAGCAGCCGCGTGTAGGTGTTGAAGTCGAAGTCGTTGACCGCCTGGCGCAGCTTCTTGTCCAGCTCCGCGGTCAGGTGGAGCATGTACAGCTCCAGCTCCGGCATTGCCTCGATGCCGACCTTCTCCTCCTCGCGGAAGTCGGCGAGCGCGCCGAGCAGATAGCGGAAGGTGTTGCGGAGCTTGCGGTATTGGTCGGCGACGCCGGCGAGGATTTCCTTGCCGATGCGGTGGTCCTCGGTGAAATCGACCGAGAGCGCCCACAACCGCAGGATGTCGGCGCCATGCTCCTTCATCAGGTCGAGCGGATTGACCGTATTGCCGAGGCTCTTCGACATCTTGAGGCCCTTGGCATCCATCGTGAAGCCATGGGTCAGGACGGCGTTGAACGGCGCCCGGCCGCGCGTTCCGCAGCTTTCGAGAAGCGAGGACTGGAACCAGCCGCGATGCTGGTCCGAGCCTTCGAGATAGAGATCGGCGGGCCAGCGTTGCTCGGGCCAGCGGCCGCTCTCCAGCACAAAGGCGTGGGTCGAGCCGCTGTCGAACCAGACGTCGAGAATGTCGGTGACCATCTCGTAATCGTCGGGGTTGCGATTGCCGAGAAAGGCGGCGGCATTCTCCGCGTCCCAGGCATCGACCCCCTGCTCGCGAATGGCGGCGACGATGCGCTGGTTTACCTCATGGTCGACGAGCAGCTGGCCGGTCTTGCGATCGACGAAGAGTGCGATCGGCACACCCCAGGCGCGCTGGCGGCTGAGCACCCAGTCCGGACGACCCTCGACCATCGAGCCGATGCGGTTGCGGCCCTTTTCGGGAACGAAGCGAGTGTCGGCGATAGCGCGCATCGCCAGCTGGCGAAGCGTCGGCGTATGCTCGACCGCCCCGCCCTCATTGTCCCAACGCTGCTCGGCGAAGCTTTCGCAATGATAGCTGGGCAGCGGTCGGTCCATCGCGACGAACCATTGCGGCGTGCAGCGGTAGATGACCTTGGCCTTCGACCGCCACGAATGCGGATAGCTGTGCTGGAAGTCCGCGCTGGCGGCGAGCAAAGCACCGGCCTCGCGCAGGTCCGTGCAGATCGGCCCGTCCGGCGCGTTGAACTTGTTATTGATGACGCTGCCCTGCCCGCCGAGCCACAGCCAGTCGGGCCGGTAGAAGCCCGCCGCATCGACCGCGAAGACCGGGTCGATGCCGTTCGCCTTGCACAGCTCGAAGTCGTCCTCGCCATGGTCGGGCGCCATGTGAACGAGCCCCGTGCCCTGGTCGGTGGTGACGAAGTCGCCCGGCAGGAACGGCCGCGGCTTGGCGAAAAAGCCGCCGAGCTTATGCATGGGGTGGCGGGCGATGGTGCCGGCGAGCTCAGAGCCCTTGAACTGCTTCTCGATCTCGACGGTGAGCTTCTGCAAGCGATCAACGACCTGCGGGAGTAAGCCTTTAGCTACAAGCAGTCGACGGCCCACAGACGGGTTGACGGCTGGGCCCTCGTGGAGACCGGCCTTCACGCTCACGAGGACGTATTCAACGTCCGGCCCATAGGCGATCCCCTGGTTGACCGGAATCGTCCACGGCGTCGTCGTCCACACGACCGCATGAGCGCCAACCAGCTCGGGTATCGGGCTCTCGACGATCTCGAACGCCACATCGATCTGCGTCGAGGTGATGTCCTCATATTCGATCTCGGCCTCGGCCAGCGCGGTCTTCTCGACCGGCGACCACATGACCGGCTTGGCGCCCCGATATACCTGCCCGCTCTCGGCGAACTTCATCAGCTCCGCGACGATCGTCGCCTCCGCCTGGAAATCCATCGTCAAATAGGGATGGTCCCAGTCGCCGCCGATGCCGAGCCGCTTCAGCTGCTCGCGCTGCGTGTCGACCCAATGCTGGGCATAGGCGCGGCACTCGGCGCGGAATTCCTTGACCGGCACCTCGTCCTTGTTGAGCTTCTTCTTGCGGTACTGCTCCTCGACCTTCCATTCGATCGGAAGCCCGTGGCAGTCCCAGCCGGGCACGTAGGGTGCGTCTTTGCCCAGCAACGTCTGAGTGCGGACGACCATGTCCTTCAGGATGTGATTCAGCGCATGGCCGATGTGCATGTCGCCATTGGCGTACGGCGGGCCGTCGTGAAGGATGAACTTCTCGCGGCCGGCGCGGCTGGCGCGGACCTGCTGGTAGATGTCGCCTTCCAGCCAGCGGGCAAGAATCGCCGGCTCCTTCTGCGGCAGGCCGGCTTTCATCGGAAAGTCGGTCTTGGGCAGGAAGACGGTCGGGCGATAATCCCGCTTCACTTCAGTGGTGTCAGGGCTGTCGGCCATTGCGCGCGGCTCTAGCGGGGGCGTCCCGGATTGCAAACCGCGCTTATTCGGGCAGCGCCAGCAGCTTGCGCGCCTCTGCCTCGTCGCCCCGCATGTGCTCGACCAGCGCGTCGAGGTTGTCGAACTTCTTTTCGTCGCGAATGAAGGCGTGGAGCGCGACCTCGATCTTTCGGCCGTAGAGGTCGGGCGTCTGGTCGAACAGATGCGCTTCGAGGAGCTCCACGGCGGGCTCGAACGTAGGGCGGATCCCGAAGCTGGCGACACCGGGATGCTCGGTACCATCGTCGAGCGTCACGCGGACCGCATAGATGCCGTAGCGCGGCCGCTGATAATCGCCGAGCCGGAGATTGGCGGTAGGATAGCCGAGCTCGCGGCCGCGCTGATCGCCGCGCTCGACAATGCCCTCGACCGCAAAATCGCGGGTGAGGAGCCGCGTCGCCTTCGCCGTATTGGCGGCCGCCAACGCCTCGCGGATGCGCCCGGACGCGACCCGCTCGCCGTCGACAAGCACCGCTCCGACCGTCTCGGCGGTAATCCCGTGCTGCGCTCCGACTTCGCGGAGCACCGTCGTGTTGCCGCCCCTTCCCTTGCCGAAGGTGAAGTCCTCGCCGGTCACGACGCCCGAGGCGCCGATCCTCTTGCCAAGGATATCCGCAACGAAATCCTCCGCAGTCGTTCCCGCAAGCTCCCCGCCGAAGCGGAAGACCAGCATCGCGTCGGCCCCCGCATGGGCGAACAGGCTTTCGCGCTGGTCGAGGGTCGTCAGCCGAAAGGGTGGGATGTCCGGCTTGAAATGCCGCACCGGATGGGGATCGAAGGTCGCGACGATCACCGGCCGCCGCATGTGGAAGCCGAGCGCGATCGCGCGGTTCACGACCGCCTGATGGCCGAGGTGGAAGCCGTCGAAATTGCCGAGCGCGACGACCGCGCCGCGAAGCTCTTTGGGGATAGGTTCGTCGTGGTACAGCCGCTGCATTGGGCGCAAGCTGTATCGGCGCTTCGCAGGCGCGGCAAATCAGTGCGTCGGGAGGTGCTTCTTAAGAAGCCGATATTCGTGCCATGCGAGCACGATCACGAAGGCATCGAGGATCGACAGTAGGACCAGCCCGACGTCGTGGGTGAAGCTGTAGCGGTAGAGCTGATAGGCGATGAAGGCGCCGAAGACGACGAAGCAGGCGGGATAGGCCCACAGCTTCTCGCGAAGCAGGCCGACGACGACGGCAAGCTTCAGCAGCCCATGGGTGAAGAGATAGAATGCGTAGAAGTGCTGGGTCTCGAGCGAAAAGCCCTGCGCCAGCTTCAAGGCCGTGCTTGCCACCCAGTCCTGCGGGTCCTGCAACCGCTCATCGGTGATGAATTCGCCCAGGAAATTGATGATCGATTCATGAGCGACGAGGTAGAGCGCCACGCCGCTCGCCATTTCGATCAGCGCGTAGAAGCCCTTCAGCCCGACGCTAAGCACAAACAGGCCGTGGATTCGCTTCTCGTTCATCGACCCGCGCGGCTACACGGCGAACCGCTTGACTTAAAGGGTCCCAAATCCTATTTCGCTCCTATCCCGATCCACCGGTTCCGGCGGCGCATTCGTGCGCGCGTCGGTTTTTCGTTTGGAGCGGGCCTAACAAGCGACGAGATGGGTTTCGATTGCCGGGGTATTTCGCTCTGAGCCATCGGCGCCTGTGGAGCTGAAGAAGGGTGAAGAATGGCTCGTATTGCCGGGGTTAACATCCCCACCAACAAGCGCGTTGAAATTGCGCTGACCTACATCCACGGCATTGGCCGCACGACGGCCAAGGAAATCATCGGCAAGCTGGGGATCACCCCTGAGCGCCGGGTCCAGGACCTGACCGATCAGGAAGTCCTGCACATCCGCGAGACGATCGACCGCGACTACAGCGTCGAGGGCGACCTTCGCCGCGAGACCGCGATGAACATCAAGCGGCTCATGGATCTCGCCTGCTACCGTGGCCTCCGCCACCGCAAGGGCCTCCCGGTCCGCGGCCAGCGCACGCACACGAATGCGCGCACTCGCAAGGGCAAGGCCAAGCCGATCGCCGGTAAGAAGAAGTAAGCTTCTTCCAAGGGTTTAACTTCGCCTTGGACCCTCGGTCGGGCGAATGGATGACAGGAATTTTCGAATGGCACGCGAACCACAGCGCCTCCGCAGGCGGGAACGCAAGAACATCTCAGCCGGCGTCGCTCACGTGAACGCCAGCTTCAACAATACCATGATCACCATCACCGACGCGCAGGGCAATGCGATTGCCTGGTCGAGCGCCGGAATGATGGGCTTCAAGGGAAGCCGCAAGTCGACTCCGTACGCCGCTCAGGTTGCCGCGGAAGACGCGGGCAAGAAGGCCGCCGAGCACGGCGTCCGCACGCTCGAGGTCGAAGTCAAGGGTCCGGGTTCGGGCCGCGAGAGCGCCCTTCGTGCGCTGCAGGCGGTCGGTTTCACGATCACATCAATCCGCGACGTCACGCCGATCCCGCACAACGGCGTCCGTCCGAGCAAGAGGCGCCGCGTCTAACCAACGCGGCCGCCGCCGCTGGGTGGTTTCCAGCGGCAGTTTGAAATTATCGGGCGGAACCCCACCTCTTCCGCCCAGGGCTAGGGAAACAACATGGCTGTCAACGCGAAGAACTGGCAGGAACTCAAGAAGCCGAACGCGCTGGAGCGCAAGCAGGGCGCGGGCGATGCTCGCCGCCGCGCCGTTTTCGTCGCCGAGCCGCTGGAGCGCGGTTTCGGAATGACGCTCGGCAACTCGCTGCGCCGCGTGCTTCTGTCGTCGCTTCAGGGCGCGGCAGTCACGTCGATCAAGATCGAAGGTGTGCTGCACGAGTTCTCGAGCCTCGCGGGTGTCCGCGAGGACGTGACTGACATCGTGCTCAACGTGAAGCAAATCGCCCTTAAGATGGAAGGCGAAGGTCCGAAGCGGCTTGCGCTCTCCGCAACCGGTCCGGCGGAAGTCACCGCGGGCATGATCCAGGCAACGGGTGACATCGAAGTCACCAACCCGGATCTCGTGATCTGCCACCTCGACGACGGCGCGACGCTCAACATGGAGCTGACCGTCGACATCGGTAAGGGCTACGTCCCGGCCGCCGCCAACCGTCCGGTCGACGCTCCGATCGGGCTCATCCCGGTCGACGCTCTGTACAGCCCGGTCCGCCAGGTTGCGTACAAGGTCGAGAACACCCGCGTCGGTCAGGAGCTCGACTACGACAAGCTCAACCTGACAATCGAAACCGACGGCACGGTGACCCCGGAAGACGCGCTCGCTTATGCGGCCCGCATCCTCCAGGACCAGCTGCAGCTGTTCGTCCACTTCGACGAGGGCCAGGTCCGTGCAGCTGCGCCGATGACGGCCGGTATTGCGGTCCCGTCTGCTGCCGAGACGACCACTGACGCCAACCAGCTCAACCGCTACCTTCTCAAGAAGGTCGACGAGCTGGAGCTTTCGGTCCGTTCGGCGAACTGCCTGAAGAACGACAACATCATCTACATCGGCGACCTCGTTCAGAAGACCGAGGCCGAGATGCTCCGCACGCCGAACTTCGGCCGCAAGAGCCTCAACGAGATCAAGGAAGTCCTTGCCTCGATGGGCCTGCGCCTCGGCATGGACATCCCTGGCTGGCCGCCGGAGAACATCGAAGAGATGGCGAAGAAGCTCGAGCAGGAAATGCTCGGCTAAACGCGCCGGACTTTCGTGGAAGACTTGAAGGGCCGTCCCGCCGGGGCGGCCCTTTTCTTATTGGCTACTGAAGCTGGCCCGACGGTACGGCCTTGAGCTTCGCTGCAAGGGCTTCCGCATCTCCTGTGCTTCGGCAGGCGACGAAGATCGTATCGTCGCCGCAGATGGTTCCAACGATCTCCGCGAAGGGGGATTCGTCGAGAGCGACACCGACGAGATGCGCTGAACCCGGCGGGGTCCTGAGGACAACAATGGTCGCAGCGACGTCGATCGAGCGGACCCAGTCGCGCAGCACTAACGCGAGCCGCGAAGCCGTGGCTCCATTGGCAGGAAGCTGGTCGGGAAGCGTGTAGCTGATCCGGCCGTCGCGGCGGACCTTGAGCGCTCCGAGCTGCTCGAGGTCTCGCGACACGGTCGCCTGGGTTACTTCGAAGCCGAGACCCGCGAGGCGCGCAGCGACCTCTTCCTGACTCGCGAGGGCGTTGGCGCGGATGAGGTCCGCGACCGCGCGCTGTCGTCGTTCCTTGAGCTCACTCATGCGTTGCCTATGCACTAACTTGCATATTTATGCAAATCAGTGAATAGGAGCCGCCTCATGATTCGGACGGCCATTCTTGGAGCCTCGGGCTATGTCGGCGGCGAGCTGCTGCGTCTTCTCGCGGCGCACCCACAGCTGCACGCAGCGAAGCTGTTCGGCGAGAGCAAGGCCGGCCGGCCGGTTGCGGAAACGCATCCACATCTTGCGCCATTTTATGCAGGATCGTTCGAGAAGTTCGACGAGGCGGCGCTGGCGGATGTCGATTTGATCCTCGCCGCTTTGCCCCACGGGCACAGCCAAGACGTTGCGCCCACCATCCTCGAACGTGGCATCCCCTTCGTCGATCTCGGCGCAGACTTCCGCCTCAACAATGCCGCGACCTACGAGCGCTGGTACGGCCACGCGCACAAGGCGCCCGCCCTGCTTGGCGAGTTCGTCTACGGCATTCCCGAACTCAACCGCGCGGCGATCCGTGGCTCGAAAGCGGTAGCCGCCGCCGGATGCTACGCCACCGCTGCGATCCTCGCGTTGAAACCCCTGGTGGACAGCGGACTCGTCAACCCAAAGAGCCTGATCGTCGACGCCGCTTCTGGCGTCAGCGGGGCCGGTCGCGAAGCGAAGGAAGCGACGGGCTTCAGCACGGTCGACGGCAGCTTCTCGGCTTATGGGCTGCTCAACCACCGCCACACCGCTGAAATGGAAATGGCGCTGGACGCGACGGTGCTGTTCACGCCCCATCTCGTGCCGATGACCCGGGGAATCCTCGCGACCTGCTACGGTGAGGCGACCGGCGAAGGCGATCCCCTGGAGACGCTCAGGGCGGCTTATGCGGACGAGCCCTTTTTCCACGTCACGGACGCTTCGCCCGCGACCAAGTGGGTGTCAGGCTCGAACGGGGTTCAGGTCACGGCGCGCTACGACAACCGGACCGGACGCGTGCTCGCCCTCTCGGCGATCGACAATCTCGGAAAGGGCGCGGGGGGCCAGATGGTCCAGTGCGCCAATCTCATGCTCGGCCTCGAAGAGACCGCCGGGCTTACTGCAATCGGAGTCTATCCATGAGCGTAACCGCGGCCGAAGGGTTCGTCGCGGCCGGCTGCCACGCCGGCATCAAGAAGCGGCGCTTCGACATGGCCCTGCTCGCGACCGAAGATCGCCAGTCGGTGGCGTGCGCGGCCGTTTTCACGCAGAACAAGTTCGCCGCGCCGCCGGTCGAGCTGGACCGCAAGCTGCTCGCCGCCAACGGCGGGCGCGTGACGGCCGTCATCGTCAACTCCGGAAATGCGAACGCCGGGACAGGTGCGCCGGGATACAAGGACGCCCAGCTGATGGGCGCGGCTGCCGGCGACGCTTTGGGGGTCGACGCGTCGCAGGTCTTGGTCTGCTCGACCGGCATCATCGGCACGCCCTTGCCCATGGAGCCGATCCTGCACGCCACGCCAAAGCTCGCCAAGAGGCTGTCGGTCGAAGGCGGCCATGATGCAGCTCGCGGAATCCTGACCACCGATCACAATCCGAAGGAAGTGCTGATCAAGGGCTCGACCTTCACGATCGGCGGAATGGCCAAGGGCTGCGGGATGATTGCGCCGAACATGGCGACGATGCTGGCGTTCCTGACCACGGACGCCGACGTGCCGCGCGAATTCATTCAGAAGGTGTTGCGTTCGGCCTCCGACGCCACGTTCAACACGCTCAATGTCGACGGCGCGACCTCGACCAACGACACAGCAATGGTGCTGGCATCGGGCCGCCGCGGCAAGGCGAGCCACGAGGAGTTCGGCAATGCCCTCCTCGCCGCCTGCGAGGACCTGACCATGCAGATGGCGCGCGACGCCGAGGGCATGACCCGCATCGCGCGGCTGATCGTCACCGGCGCGGCCAACGACAATGAGGCGAAGATCGCAGCCAAGAACATCGTCGAGAACAATCTGGTGAAGTGCAGCTGGTACGGCGGCGACCCTTACTGGGGACGGCTGATGGCCGCCGCTGGCTCCGCGGGCGTCGACATGGACGTCGCCAAGTCGCGCGTGGCCTATGGCGGGATCGTCGTCGCCAGGGGCGGCGCGGGCATCGCGCACGACGGCGTCGCGCTCGCCCGGCACATGATGGGCGAAGAGGTCCAGATCGAGGTCCACCTCGGTGCCGGCAAGGCGTCCGCCCGGATGATCGGGATCGATCTCGGCCCCGGTTACATCAAAGAGAATAGCAAGACCTCATGACCCGAGCGAGACCGCGCACATCCTCGTCGAGGCGCTGCCGTACATCCGGCAGTGGGCCGGAAAGTCGGTCGTCGTAAAGCTCGGTGGAGCGGCGATCGACCGCGAGTCCGACCTTGCGCTCGCGCAGGACGTCCTCCTGCTGCGGAGCGTCGGAGTGCGCTGTGTGCTGGTGCATGGCGGCGGGCCGCAGGTCGACACCATGCTCCGCCGCGTCGGCAAGGAACCGGAATTCCGGGATGGCCTTCGCGTCACCGACGCGGAAACCCTCGAGATTGTCCGGATGGTCCTGGTCGGAAAGATCAACCGCGATCTCGTCGCAACGATCAACAGCCAGGCTGGCGAGGAGCCCGTCGCGGTCGGGGTGTCGGGCGAGGATGCGGGATTGCTGACAGTCACGCCGGCGGATTCCGCTCTGGGCTTCGTCGGCAACGTCACAGGCGTCCGTGCGGAGCTGCTCCACCGCCTTCTCGATGACGGACTGACCCCCGTCGTCTCGACGGTCGGAGCAAATCTCGAGGGCCAGCCGTACAACGTCAATGCGGACGAGGCGGCGCGGGCGATTGCCGTCGCCATGCACGCGGAGAAGATCGTCTACCTCACTGCAGTACCGGGCCTCCTCGAAGACCCGAAGGACGAAAGCACGCTCATCCCTCGCCTGACCTCGACCGAGCTCCGCGGCCGGATCGAGCACGAAAGCGTTGGCAAGGGCATGATTCCGAAACTGAAGGCCTGCGCGGACGCGGTCGATCAAGGGGTGGGCTTCGCGCACATCATCGACGGTCGCGTCCATCATTCGCTGCTGATCGAGCTTCTGACCGACCACGGCGTCGGCACGATGGTAAAGCGGGAGGCGAGCTGGTGAAGCATCTCCTCGCCATCCGTGATTTGTCGGCGGATGACCTCAATTCGATCCTTGCGCTGTCCGAGGCGCCATACACCCACGTCCTTCAGCACAAGGGCGTGGCTCTCTATTTCGAGAAGCCTAGCGCGCGAACTCGCAACTCGATGGAGGTCGCGTCGGCCCAACTTGGCGGGCACCCCGTCTATCTGCAGCCGAACGAGCTTGGGATCGGCGAACGCGAAAGCGTCGAGGACGTCACCCGCACGCTCGCCTGCTATCACGCGATCATCGCCGCGCGCGTGTTCGACCACGCCCTCCTTGAGCAGATGGCGGCGGTGAATGTCGCGCCGGTGCTCAACATGCTTTCAGCAACCGATCATCCCTTGCAGGCTCTGGCCGATCTCCTGACGATCAAGCAACTGCTCGGCCGCATCGAGGGCGCTCGGATCGCCTTCATCGGGGAGGCGAACAACGTCGCCCGCTCGCTCGCCGAAGGCTGCGCCCTGCTCGGAGCCGAGCTGAACATCGCCAGTCCCACCGGCTTCGGCTTCGGAAGCCCGATGCTCGCGGTCAATCAGGTGGTTGATCCCGCCGAGGCGATGGACGGCGCCGACATCGTCTATTCGGACGTGTGGGTGTCGATGGGCGACGAGGACAGTCGTGAACGCCGCGAGGTCTTCGCGCCCTACCGGGTCGATGCCGACCTGATGCACAGGGCACCGAACGCACATTTCCTGCACTGCCTGCCTGCTCGCCGGGGAGAGGAAGTAACGGCCGACGTGATCGACGGCTCCAATTCCGCGGTCTGGCGCCAGGCCGAGAACCGGATGCATACGGCGCGCGGAGCTATGCTCTGGCTGACCGGCGCCGCCGCCTGAATCGAGGACAGACATGACGAACAAGAAGCCGAAGGTTGTGCTCGCCTATTCGGGCGGCCTCGACACCTCGATTATCCTGAAGTGGCTGCAGACCGAATATGATGCGGAGGTCGTGACCTTCACCGCGGACCTCGGCCAAGGCGAGGAGGTCGAGCCGGCGCGGCGGAAGGCCGAGATGCTGGGCGTGAAGCCGGAGAACATTTTCATCGACGACCTCCGCGAGGAGTTCGTTCGCGACTTCGTCTTTCCAATGTTCCGTGCGAACACTGTTTACGAAGGGCAATATTTGCTCGGGACGAGCATTGCCCGTCCCCTGATCGCGAAAAGGCAGATCGAGATTGCCCGGCAGGTCGGCGCGGACGCCGTGTGCCACGGGGCGACCGGCAAGGGGAACGACCAGGTTCGGTTCGAGCTAGGCTATTACGCACTGGAGCCAAACATTAGGGTGATCGCGCCGTGGCGCGAGTGGAAGCATGCGAGCCGTGAGGCGCTGATCGACTTCGCCGAGAAACACCAGATCCCGATCGCGAAGGACAAGCGCGGCGAGGCGCCCTTCTCGATCGATGCGAATCTCCTTCACTCTTCGTCCGAGGGGAAGGTGCTTGAGGATCCGTCGATTGACGCACCGGAATATGTTCATCAGCGGACGATCTCGCCCGAGGAGGCGCCGGACAAGGCGACGACGATCACCATCGATTTCGAGCGTGGCGATCCGGTCGCGATCGATGGCGAGAAACTTTCGCCGGCGACGTTGCTGGAGCGGCTCAACAAGCTCGGTCACGACAATGGCATCGGCCGCCTAGACCTCGTCGAGAACCGGTTTGTCGGGATGAAATCGCGCGGCGTGTACGAGACGCCCGGCGGCACGATCCTGCTGGCGGCGCATCGCGGGATCGAGAGCATCACCGTCGATGGCGGCGCGATGCACCTCAAGGACGAGCTGATGCCGCGCTATGCGAGCCTCATCTACAACGGCTTCTGGTTCTCGCCGGAACGGGAGATGCTCCAGGCCGCGATCGACAAAAGCCAGGAGCATGTCATCGGCCGAGTCACGATGAAGCTCTATAAGGGCAATGCGACGGTCATCGGCAGGGAGAGCGAGCACTCGCTCTACGACCAGGACCTCGTCACCTTCGAGGAGGGCACCGGCGACTACGACCAGCGCGACGCGGCGGGCTTCATCCGTCTGAACGCATTGCGGCTGCGGACGCTCGGCCAGCGCGACCGGCGCTTAAAGTCCTAGGTCAACCTTCGCGGCGGCTACCTGTTCGCGGACGCGCTCCGGAGCAGTTCCCCCGTAGCTTGTGCGGCTGCGAACCGAGGCGTCGACGCTGAGCACGTCGAAAACGCGCTCGTCAATTCGCGCGTCGATTTCTTTCAGCGCATCGAGCGGAAGATCGGCGAGGTCGCAGCCCCGGTCCTCCGCCGCCTTTACCGCCCGACCGGTGATGTGGTGCGCCTCTCGGAATGGCACTCCGGCCTCGCGCACGAGCCAGTCAGCAAGGTCTGTCGCGGTCGAGAAGCCAAGCGCCGCCGCATCGGCCATCCGCTGCGGGACGAACTCGATCGTCTCGATCATGCCGGCAAGCGCCTCGAGCGACAGAGCCAGCAAGTCGCGCGCTTCAAACACCGGCTCCTTGTCGTCCTGCATGTCCTTCGAATAGGCGAGCGGCAGGCCCTTCATCGTCACCATCAGCGACGTGAGACAACCGAGGATCCGGCCGCTGTGGCCGCGCACCAGCTCCGCCGCATCTGGATTGCGCTTCTGCGGCATGATCGAGGACCCGGTCGAGAAGGCATCCGGCAGCTTTACGAAACCAAATTGCTGGCTGGTCCAGATGATCAGCTCTTCCGCCAACCGTGACAGGTGCAGGCTGCACTGGGAAGCGGCCGTTAGGTAATCGAGCGCGAAATCGCGATCGGACACGCTGTCGAGACTGTTCGCCGTAGGCCGCTCAAAGCCGAGCGCATCGGCGACTTCGTGCCGGTCGATCGGGAAGCTCGTCCCCGCAAGCGCCGCGCTGCCGAGCGGGCTCTCGTTCATACGCGTTCGAGCGTCGGAGAAGCGCGAGACATCCCGCTGGAGCATTTCGAAATAGGCCAGCAGATGGTGGCCGAGCGTGACTGGCTGGGCGACCTGCAGGTGAGTGAAGCCCGGCATCACCGTGTCGGCATGATCCTCGGCGCGCTCGACAAGGGCCCGCTGAAGCCCGTGGATGGCGCCTACGGCCTCGTCGCACGCATTGCGCACCCATAAGCGGAAGTCCGTCGCGACCTGATCGTTGCGGGAGCGCGCCGTGTGCAGCCGCCCGGCTGCCGGCCCGATCAGCTCGGCAAGGCGATGCTCCACCGTCATGTGTATGTCTTCGAGCTCGACACGCTCGGGCACGCCATCGCGCTCGAACTCTCTTGAGATCTGGTCGAGGCCTTCGAGGACAGCCGCCGCGTCTGCCTGTCCGACGATCCCCTGATCCCGAAGCATCGCAGCGTGGGCTTTCGATGCCGCAATATCCTCGCGCCACAACCTCTTGTCGAAAGAGATTGAGGCGTTGATCCGCTGCATCAGGTCCGACGCAGCTTCGCTGAACCGGCCGCCCCAAGTCTTCTGGCTGGGAGGTTGATCGGACATGGTCGGGGCGTTGCCACGCATGGCGAAGAGGGTCAAACGGGCACTCGTCGCCAAGCCGTTCCGGCTGCGCGCCATTCGCCATGAAGCCGTCATCGCGCGGTCACGCGAAACCTGTTACGGGCCTTCAACGTCACGATCCGAGTCCGGTGCGTTCGACGAGCTAGTATTTGCCCGCCAATCGGTCCCAATCGAGACGCCGACGCCGGTCTCGCTGGCCGGCACTCCACCCCCGGGAGGGCTCATGTATGGGCACCATCATCACCACCGACGGCACCGAGATCTTCTTCAAGGACTGGGGTCCGAAGGACGCTCAGCCGATCTTCTTCCATCACGGCTGGCCGCTCAGCGCGGACGACTGGGACGCGCAGATGATCTTCTTCCTCAATCAGGGCTTCCGCGTGATCGCTCACGACCGGCGCGGCCACGGGCGCTCGACCCAGACCGACACCGGCAATGAGATGGACACTTACGCGGCCGACGTCGCGGAGTTGGTCGAGAAGCTCGATCTCAAGAACGCCATCCACGTCGGGCATTCGACCGGCGGAGGCGAATGCGTTCATTACGTCGCTCGCGCCAAGCCGGGCCGGGTCGCCAAGGCAGTGATCATCGGCGCGGTCCCGCCTGTCATGGTCAAGAAGGAGTCGAACCCCGGCGGGACCCGATCGAGGCGTTCGACGGCTATCGCGCGGCCCTCGCGGCAAACCGAGCGCAGCTCTATCTCGATATCGCCAGTGGGCCTTTCTACGGCTTCAACCGACCGGGCGCGCAGATCTCGCAAGGCACGATCCAGAACTGGTTCCGCCAGGGAATGATGGGCGGAACGAAGGCGCATTACGACTGCATCAAGGCTTTCTCGGAGACCGATTTCACTGAGGATCTGAAGGCAATCGAGGTGCCGGTCGCCGTGCTCCACGGCGGCGACGATCAAGTCGTGCCCTATGCGGATTCGGCGCCGCTCTCGGCCAAGCTGCTGAAGAACGGCACGCTGAAGACCTATCCGGGCTATCCGCACGGCATGGCGACGACGCACGCGGACGTGATCAACAAGGACATCCTGGCGTTCATCCGCGGAGAGGACTTCGGCGCCGACCGGCAGGAGGAAGAGAGGCTGATCGTCGAGCCAATCCCCGCTCCCGTTGAATGAGTGACGCTCAGCGTACCCTGTTTGCAGAGCGCGGGGCGCAGATGTTCCCGCGCCTGACCGACGACGAGCTTGCGCGGCTTTCCAAGTTCGGGGAGCCGCGCAGCTTCCGCGCCGGAGAAAGGGTCGGCCGGGTCGGGGAGACAGGACCGGGGCTGATGCTGATCCTGTCGGGCGAGGTGGAAGTCACCGAGCCGGCGAAGGACGGCAAGGCGCCGCATATCGTCACCCACTCGCGCGGCAATTTCACGGGAGAGCTGGCCCAGCTTTCGGGGCGGCCAGTGCTCGTTGATTCGACCGCTCTGACCGGAGTCGAAGGCGTTGCCATTGCTCCCGATCGGCTTCGTGCCTTGCTGATCGCGGAGGCGGAGCTCGGCGAGCGCATCATGCGGGCTCTGATCCTGCGCCGGGTAGGACTGATCGAATCTGGCGCCGGTCCCATCATCATCGGAGACGAGGCCGACGCCGACGTGCTTCGCCTAGTGAATTTCCTCCGCCGGAACGGTCATCCCTACCAGCGGCTCGATCCGACCGGCGATTCCTGTGCGGAGACCTTGGTCCAACGCTTCCAAGTGTCGTCGGAAGAACTTCCGATCGTGCTCTGTCCGGGCGGGCAGCTCCTTCGCAATCCGACCGAGCACCAGCTCGCACGCTGCGTTGGGCTGGTCGGCCCGATCAATGCCGAGAAGCTTTACGATGTCGCGGTGATCGGGGCGGGCCCGTCCGGCCTCGCAACGTCGGTCTATGCTGCATCCGAAGGCCTTTCGGTGTTGACGATCGACTGCCGGTCCTTCGGTGGACAAGCGGGAGCGTCCGCGCGGATAGAAAATTATCTCGGCTTCCCGACCGGCATTTCAGGAATGGCGTTGATGGGCCGCGCCTTCAGCCAGGCGCAGAAGTTCGGGGTCGAGATCGCCATTCCGGACGAAGCCGTGAAGCTGGAATGCGGGAACGATCCCTGCCACCTGCTTCTCGCCACCGGAGAGCGGATCCAGGCGCGATCGGTCGTCATCGCAACGGGCGCGCGCTATCGCCGGCTGGCCGTTGACCGTCTCGACGAATTCGAGGGATCGTCCGTCCATTATTGGGCCTCGCCGCTGGAAGCCGACCTTGCGGCGAATGAAGAGGTCACACTGGTCGGCGGAGGCAATAGCGCGGGCCAGGCGACCGTGTTCCTCGCCAGCCGCGCAAAGCATGTCACACTGGTCGCGCGCCGGCCGCTTAGCGACACCATGTCGCAATATCTGATCGAACGGATCGAAAGCCTGCCGAACGTCGATGTCGTCATCGGGTCGGAAGTTGCTCGACTCGCTGGAGCCGATGGTGCGCTGGAAGGCGTGGAGCTACGGAATCGCTCGTCCGGAACCGAAGAGGCGCGCCCCTGCCGATTCCTCTTCTCCTTCATCGGCGCGGAGCCGAACACCGACTGGCTGCAGAGCTCGGGCCTCAAGCTCGACGGGCGCGGCTTCGTACTGACGGGCGGGGACGAACGTCTTCCGTTGGAAACGAACAAACGCGGCATCTTCGCGGTCGGCGACGTGCGGTCGGGGTCGGTGAAGCGCGTGGCCGCTTCAGTCGGCGACGGCGCGCAGGTCGTCGCGGCGATACACCAATATCTGGCTGCGCAAGAGAAAGAGCGACCGGTGAGCATCCAACCGCAGATGCAGGTTACCGCGGCAGAATAGCCTCGCGACTCCCAGGTGGTCGCACCTTTCGGAAAGCCTTCGCGCTGCACACGCACAATGCAGAAGCGCTGGCCGCTCGGCGCCTCCAAGACCACCCACCGCTCCATGTGCTTGTGGATTTTCGCTCCAAGCTTCTCGAGCCGGGCGACTTCGGCGGGAATGTCATCCGTCTCGATGTCGAGATGAATCCGGCTCTCGTGGTCGACACGCTGGATCTGGACGCTGATCTCATCCGGCCGGTTTTCAAGCATGACGTAGTCGCCGCGCGTACCCGGATGATCGGGATCGACCGGGCGTCCCAGAGCCTCCGCCCAGAACTGCGCTGCCTGCTGGATGTCGTCGACGTTGCAGTCGATCAATATGCCGTTGATGCGCGAGCGGTGCCTGTCATTCCCACTCGATCGTTCCGGGCGGTTTAGACGTGTAGTCGTAAACGACCCGGTTGATGCCCTGCACCTCGTTGACGATGCGGGTCGCGACGCGACTGAGGAAGGCGGCGTCGAACGGGTAAATGTCAGCGGTCATGCCGTCGACGCTGGTCACGGCCCGAAGCGCGCAGACGTAGTCGTAAGTGCGGAAATCGCCCATCACCCCCACGGTGCGAACCGGAAGGAGAACGGCGAAGGCCTGCCAGATTGCATCGTAGAGTCCGGCATTGCGGATTTCCTCGAGGTAGATCGTATCGGCCTTGCGCAGGATGTCGCACTTCGCCTTGGTCACCTCGCCGGGGATGCGGATGGCGAGGCCTGGACCCGGGAAGGGATGGCGTCCGACGAAGGCGTCGGGCAGCCCAAGCTCCCGTCCAAGTTCGCGGACTTCGTCCTTGAAAAGTTCCCGAAGCGGCTCGACGAGCTTCATGTTCATGCGCTCAGGGAGACCGCCGACGTTGTGGTGGCTCTTGATCGTGACCGACGGACCACCGGTAAAGCTGACGCTTTCGATCACGTCAGGATAAAGCGTGCCCTGAGCAAGGAAGTCGGCGCCGCCGATCTTCTTCGCCTCGGCCTCGAACACGTTGATGAACTCGGCGCCGATGAACTTGCGCTTCTTCTCTGGGTCCGAGACGCCGTCTAGGCCGGCAAGGAAGTCGCGGCTGGCATCCACATGGACGAGCGGGATGTTGTAGCTGTTGCGAAACAGCGAAACGACCTGCTCGGCCTCCCCTGCCCGCATCAATCCGTGGTCGACGAAGACGCAAGTGAGCTGCTCGCCGATCGCTTCGTGGATGAGAACCGCAGCGACGGCGCTGTCGACGCCGCCGGAGAGGCCGCAGATGACGCGGCCGCTGCCGACCTGCTCGCGGATGTCGGCGATCTTCGCATCTCGGAAGCTAGCCATGGTCCAGTCGCCGGCGCAGCCGCAGACATGCCGAACGAAGTTGGACAGCAGTTTCCCACCGTCGGGCGTGTGCACGACCTCCGGATGGAACATCAGGCTGTAGCGCTTCGCCTCTTCGTTCGTGGCGATCGCAAACGGCGCACCTTCGGAACGGGCAACGATTTCGAAGCCGGGTGCGAGGCTTTCGACCCGGTCGCCGTGGCTCATCCAGACCTGGTGCTTCTCACCAATGTGCCAGAGGCCGTCGAACAGGGCCGACGGCGACACGATCTCGATGAAGGCCCGGCCGAACTCCTTCTGGTCCGACGTGACAACCTTGCCGCCGAGCTGCTGGTGAAGGGTCTGCTGACCGTAGCAAATGGCCAGGAGCGGGAGTCCGCTGTCGAACATCACCTGCGGAGCGCGCGGACTTTCCGCCTCGGTGACCGACGCCGGGCCGCCAGAGAAGATGATTCCCTTGGGCTGGAGGCGGTTGAACGCCTCCTCGGCCGAATTGAATGGAGCGATCTCCGAATAGACTCCGGCTTCGCGGATGCGGCGCGCAATGAGCTGCGTCACCTGGCTGCCGAAGTCGACGATGAGGATGGATTCGGTGGGCTGGACCGTCATGGCGAGCCGATAGGCACCGCATCGCCAAGAGTAAAGTTAAGCGATTCCTTAACTGTCTTGACGCACCTCTTCTGGCTCGATACTTAAGTGCATGCTTAACGATTCGCTTGCCCTCACTCGGACCTTCCAGGCCCTCGCCGATCCGGTTCGGCGCGGAATGCTAGCGCGACTGAGCCGCGGTCCCGCTTCGGTATCGGAACTGGCGAATCCGCTGCCGATCAGCCTGCCGGCTGTGATGCAGCATTTGAAGGCTCTCGAAGAGAGCGGCCTCGTCCGGTCCGAAAAGAAAGGCCGGGTTCGAACCGTCCAACTCGAGCCAAAAAGGCTCGAAACGGCGGAATCCTGGATCGCCGAGCGGCGCACCGAATGGGAGGCACAGCTCGACCGATTCGAGAAGTATCTTTCAACGCTGAAGAATGATGGAGAAACGCATTGACCCAGCATATCGACCTGGTCCTGGAACGGACGCTCGACGCCCCGGTCGACCTGGTGTGGGCCGCGTACACGGACCCGGAACATCTCAAGCAATGGTTCGCCCCGAAGCCATATCAGATCACCGAGTGCGAGCTTGATCTTCGTCCCGGCGGCATCTTCCGCATCCGCATGGTCGGCCCTGACGGCTTCGACACGGGCCACGGAGGTGCGGGCTGCGTGCTAGAGGTCGAGCAGGGCAAGAAGCTGACCTGGACCAGCGCGCTCGGGCCCGGTTATCGCCCCGCCGAGATGGGTGAAGGCTGCGAATCCTTCCCGATGACCGCGATCGTCACTTTCGAGGACGCGGGCAACGGAAGGACTGCGTACCGGGCCGTCGCGTTGCACAAAGACGCGAAGGACAAGGAAACCCACGAGAAGATGGGCTTCCACGACGGCTGGGGCACGGTCGCCGGCCAGCTCGAAGAATTCGCCAAAAGTCTCAAGGTCAGCGCCTGAGCCCAAACGAAATGCGCCGGAGTCTTTCGACCCCGGCGCATCCGTGTTTCAAAAGCTACTTCGCTTCCGCTTAGTAGCCGCGCCAGTAGGCCGTGCGACGATTGATATCGATGTCGCGGATGCGGCCGTCGTAGCGGACTTCGCACTTCCAGCTTAGGTCAGCGCCGGCATTGTAGCCGTAGCTGCCGTAGCCCCCACGGCCGTAGCCGTCGTAGCCCTGGTAGCCAGAGCTGGCGACGCCGTAGACCTTGAGGCCGTACGACTTGCGATCAACGCGGGTGATGCCCTGCACGCGACCGCCCATGTTGTAACGATTGTTGTAGCCGTACTGGCCGTAACCGTACTGACCGCCGTAAGGCACGTTGCCGTAGCCGTAGTAGCCATTGTTATAGCCATTGAGGCGGGCTTCGACGGCGCGGGCGCACTGGTCAATCGCAACACTCTGGTTCGAGTACTGGTTGTAGCCGTAATTTCCGTACGGATAGCGTCCGTAGCCCAGGATCTGGCCGATGATCTGGCCGACCGGGTTCTGGTTGTAGCCGTAGCCGTAGCCGTAGTTCGAATAAGGCTGCGGGTAATATTGAGCGGCCGCAGGTGCCGCGCTCGCGAGGGCAGCAAGACCAACGCCGCCGGCGAGAATTTTCGTCAGTGCCTTCATGGCCACTCTCTCCTTCAACAGTCTGCTTGCACGCACAAACGCACGGCAAGCTCGCAGGCTTCCTACCGGTTCGCCACTGCAGTTGGTCTGAATGCGCCGTTTGCTGGCGTTCAGCTTTGAAGGACCCGGCAACTGTTCCGATGATGAAGGTAGAAGGGGTCGAAATCCGCGAAGCTGGCGAGCCGCTCGAAATCGTGAACGAACAGACGACCGCTCTTGTGGTCGACCATTCCGGTCTCACGCAGCTGTTGGAGAGTACGATTCACGTGGACGCCCGTGAGGCCGAGCGCATCGGCCAGCATCTCCTGAGTGAGCGGCATTTCGCAGCTGTTGCGGTCGACGAGCCCGGCTGCGCTCGAGCGCTTGAAGATTTCGCAGAACAGATGCGCCATGGCTCGGTCGGCCGCGAGCCTGGAATTGCGCATCAGCCACTCGCGATAAAGCGCCGACTGGATCAGGCTCGATCGCCAGATTAGCGACTGAACCCTCGGACGAGCACGCATGAGGTTCTCGAGTTCACCATGCGGGATCAGAGCAATCTCGCTCGGGACGGCGGCGCTCAGGCTGCTGTCCAGGTAGTCGAGATGCATGGATTCCAACGAAGGCGCATCGCCCGGGATATAGAAGGAATGGATCTGCCGCGAGCCGTCGCGGCGGCTGACGTACCGCTGCAAGAAACCGGTTACAACGACGACCGAAAAGCAGGGCAGACCGCCGGTCTTGCTGATGTCTTCGTGCCGGCGAAAGGTCTTGATGTCGCCCTGAACGCGGAGAACGGCGGCGCGATCATCGGGACAAAGATCACCGACCCGCGAAAGGTGATTCAAAAGCGCCTGACCGATCACGCGCGCGCCTCGACAAGGCGCGCGAAAGGGCATTTCAACGAACGCACGACACCGCCTGTGATTCTCTCACCCGAGCGCCCCTTAGGCGGGCAACAATCGACGGCGCATTAACAAAGGATAGGAGTTCACCGATCATCCCGTCCGAACGCGACAAATGACACACAAATCAGTATTGCCCTGCAACGGTCACACGCGCGCTCCTTCGGGCTGGATCGCGTAGTGACTTTCCTGTTGGCTCGGTTGGTAATTGCGAAACCGCTTGCCGCGGCGATCATTTCTGGATGGAAAGGCGGGCCAATTTCCCATGATTGAAGCCCATCTCAAAAAACTTCGTGTCCGCGACCGCATCGGAAGCGAGGAAGAGGCGGCGATACGCGCCGCTATCTCTGACGTCCGAAGGATCCGCACGGACATAACCGTCGTCCGGCGCGGCCAGGAGTTGAACGAGTGCCTTTTGCTGCTCGACGGATGGATGACCCGAAACAGGGACATGGCGGACGGACAGCAGCAGATCAGCGAACTGCAATTCTGCGGCGACTTCGTCGACCTTCACGGCTTCACGCTCAAGCGGCTGGACCACAACGTCACATCGCTTACGCCGTGCAAGGTCGCCGTGGTTCCTCACGAGAATTTCCGGAAATTGCTCGAACGGTTCCCGCATCTCGCTCGCGTCTACTGGATGATGACCAACATCGATGCGTCGATCCATCGCGAGTGGACGGCATCGCTCGGCAGGCGGCCCGCGCTGAACCGGATGGCGCATCTGTTCTGCGAAATCTACGAGCGGCTGCGGATTGTCGGGCAGACGTCAGGCAACAGCTACGAATTCCCGTTGACCCAGCAGGAACTAAGCGAGTGCCTTGGCCTGACCTCAGTTCACGTCAATCGCACGCTGCAGGAGTTGAGGAAGCGCGGCCTGATCGAGGTCCATCGCCGGCAGACGACAATCCCGGACCTGCCCGCGCTTCAAGCCGTCGCAGAGTTCGATACGGACTATCTCTATCTTGAGCGCCGCGCGCGCTGACAAGGACTAGAGCTGGAGCCCGTGAAACGGGCGAAGAAAGCCAGCACGTCCGACGCTTCCTCGATGATCTTGTCGGTCGGCTTGCCCGATCCATGTCCAGCGCGAGTCTCGATGCGGATCAGGTGCGGCTCCCCGTTCGGATCCGCCGCCTGCAATGCAGAGATATATTTGAAGCTGTGGCCCGGGACGACACGGTCGTCCGTGTCCGCCGTCGTAACCAGCATCGGCGGGTAGTGAACGCCGGTCTTGATGTTGTGGTAGGGCGAATAGGCCAGCAGCGTCCGGAAATCGGCGTCCTTGTTGGGGTAGCCGTAATCGTCGACCCAATAGCGTCCGGCGGTGAAGCGGTCGAAGCGCAGCATGTCCATAACGCCGACCGCCGCATTGGCCGCGTCGAAGAGGTCCGGCCGCTGGTTGATCACCGCACCGATCAGGAGGCCGCCGTTCGATCCGCCCTGGATTGCGAGGCCCTTGGGTGACGCAATGCCGTTCTTCTTCAGATAATCGCCGGCGGCAATGAAATCGTCGAACACGTTCTGCTTGTTCGCCAGGCGCCCGGCGTCGTGCCATGCCTTGCCATATTCGCCACCGCCGCGAAGGTTGGCGAGTGCGTAGACGCCGCCCTTTTCGAGCCAGGCGAGGCGCGTCGCGGAGAAGCTTGGCGTTAGCGAGACGTTAAAACCGCCATAGCCATACAGCAGTGTCGGCGCTGGGCCGGTGGAACCCTTCCTGCGAACGATGAACATCGGCACACGAGTGCCGTCCTTCGAATTGTAGAAGACCTGCTCGACCGAATAGTCGTCCGGGTTGAACGCGACCTTCGGAGCGGCCCAGGTCGACGCCTGTCCGCTCCTCGCATCGTAGCGATAGATCGTCGTCGGCCGATTGAAGCTGGTGAAGGAGAAGAAGGTTTCGGGATCGTCCATGTCACCCGAGAAGCCCGTCGCGGTGCCGATCCCCGGAAGCTCGACCGTCGAGAGCTTCCGGCCCTGTAGACTGTAGACGCTGACCTCGGACTTCGCATCGGCGAGATAGGAAGCGATCAGCTTGCCGCCGACGATCGAGGCGCTGTCGAGGGTCGCCTCTTGTTCGGCGATGACCGGCGTAACCGGATTGCCGGGCCGCGCGACATCCATCGCGACGACCTTCAGCTTCGGCGCATCCTTGTTCGTGATGAAGAAGAAGTGCGAGCCTTCGTTGCCGATGAAGGTCCAGTTGTTCTCGAGGCCCGTAACCAGCGCCTTCGGCTTCGCCCCCCGTGCGCGCAGGTCGATCGCGTGGACCTCGTAGCGGTCGTCGGTGCCTTCGGCAGTCGTGATCACCAGCCAGCGGCCGTCGTCGCTAACCGTGGCAGAATGCCCGTAGGTCGGCTTGTCCGGCGTCGCATATACCAAACGGTCGGCGGACTGCGGCGTGCCGAGCTTATGGAAATAGACTTTCGAATTGAGGTTGGTCGACTGGAACTCCTGCCCCTGCGTCGGCTCGGGGAAGCGAGTGTAGAAGAAGCCCGATCCGTCCTTCATCCACTCCAATCCGGAGAACTTGACCCATTTGACCTCGTCGCCGGTCTCCTTCCCGGTCGCGACGTCGATGACCTTGACCGTGCGCCAATCCGACCCGCCGTCCTGGATCGAATAGACGAGATATTTGCCGTCCTCGCTCGGGTCCATTCGGCGAGCGCTGTTGCGCCGTCCTTCGACCAGCTGTTCGGATCGATAAGGACGCGCCCTTCCCGTCGACGCTGTCGCGGACGAACAGGACCGACTGGTTCTGGAGGCCAGTGTTGTGAGCGTAGAAATAGCGTCCGCCTTTCTTCGTCGGCACGCCGAACCGCTCGTAATCGTAAAGCTGCTTGATGCGCGCCTCGAGCGCGTCGCGACCCGGGAGAGTCGTCAGGAATGCGTTGGTGACGTTGTTCTGAGCGTCCACCCAGGACTTCACCTCGGCATCCTCGCGGACATCATTCTCGAGCCAGCGGTACGGATCGGCGACCTGCACGCCAAACTGAGGATCGACCTGATCGGTCCGCCGGGTTTGCGGGTAAGCAAGCGCCGGCCTTGCAGCGTTTGCCGCCTGCGTCGCCATGCTCGCCGCGTCCGCTGCTGCCGCAGCCTCGACTGCAGGGTTGGGGGTCATTGCACAGGCACCAGTGAGCAAGGCGACAACGAAAGCACTCCGACGCATGGAAAATCCCTCCCCGGCGCAAAGAAAAAGGCGCGGCCGCCTTGGGTAGCAGCCGCGCCTAGTGTTTCAAGCGGACGTTCGACGAACCGTCAGGCGGCTTCGAACTCTTCCTCGGTGACCACCGGGCCGCTGTCCTGGCCCTTGGCCGAAACGTCGCGATCGACGAACTCGATGATCGAGATCGGCGCTGCGTCGCTGGCGCGAATGCCGGCCTTGATGATGCGCGTGTAGCCGCCGTTACGGTCGGCATAGCGCTTCGCAAGGACGTCGAAGAGCTTCACAAGCTGGGCGTCGTCCATCAGGCGCGACTGGGCGAGACGGCGATTGCTGAGGCCGCCGTGCTTGGCGAGCGTGATCAGCTTCTCGACGTAGGGCCGGAGTTCCTTCGCCTTCGCGGTGGTGGTGGTGATCTGTTCGTGCTTGATCAGCGCTGCCGCCATGTTGCGGAACAATGCCGCACGGTGGCTCGAGGTACGCTGCAGCTTACGGCCGCCTACGCGGTGACGCATGGTTCTTCTCCGTTCGTTCGAAGCCCGTTCAAGGTAGCTTCGGCCAGGCGGACTTGTTTGCGGGAGCCGCCCCTTTTCCCGTTGCTTTCGCTGAGCGCCGCCCTCAAGCGGAATGCCTCGCGGAAGTCAAGAGGAGCCGCCAGATGAATGCAGCCGCCTTGCCACTGGCGCTTGCCGTAATTGCCGGGATTTTCATAGCCATACAGGCGCCGACCAACGCGATCCTCGGCAAGGCGTCCGGCTCGCCGGTCGTCGCCGCGTTCATCTCCTTCGTTGTCGGCACGCTTGCTCTCGGAACGATGGTCGCCGCGAGCTCGGGCCGGCTCTTCGCGCCTGAGTTGAAAGGCGTGCCATGGTACGCGTGGGTCGGCGGGCTTTATGGCGCCTTCTTCGTCGCCATGGCTGCCTTTGCGGCGCCGCGAATTGGCGTTGCCACCATGCTGACTGCGGCAATCGGCGGACAGATCCTTGCGGCGCTCATGCTGGACCATTTCGGGCTGCTCGGGCTGGCCCGTCAGCCGGTCAGCGTGGAGCGTATCGCAGGTGCCGTTCTGGTCCTGATCGGCGCAGTGCTTGTCCGAAGGGGCTGACCGCTGCTAGTGCCTGGACCAGAGGGAATGGGGTCTCCCTGAAAACCGCCTGTCGCTGATGACTCCTGCTTGAAGCGCATGCGTGCAGCAGGAGGAAACACATGGGGTTTGCGATCGTCTTTCTTGGTGCCGGGATCGGCGGGGCGTTGCGCCACGGCGTCAACTTGGCCGCAGTGCGTTATCTGGGCTTCGGATTCCCCTTCGGCACCTTGATCGTAAACATCCTCGGCTCGTTCCTGATGGGACTTCTTGCCGGATATTTCGCCTACCGGACCGGAATCCCGCAGCACATGCGTTTATTCCTGACGACCGGAATCCTTGGGGCTTTACAACTTTTTCTGCGTTTAGCCTCGATGCCGCTTTGCTTATCGAGCGACATGCTTATGGGCATGCGGCAGCCTATGTCGCGGCCTCCGTCTTTTTCGGCCTGGCCGCCCTGTTCGCAGGCATCCTAGTATTTCAGCTTGAAAGTTTCGTTCCGTGAATATCGATTTGATTCCCGTCGGCGACAATCCGCCCGAAAGCCTCAACGTCATCATCGAGGTGCCGGTCGGTGGCGAGCCGGTGAAATATGAGTTCGACAAGAAGTCGGGCGCTTTGTTCGTCGACCGAATCCTGCATACGCCGATGCGCTATCCGGCGAACTACGGCTTCGTCCCGCACACCTTGTCGCCCGACGGCGACCCGCTCGACGCGCTGGTGATAGCGCGCTCGCCTTTCGTCCCCGGATGCGTCGTGCGCACCCGTCCGATCGGCGTCCTCAACCTCGAGGATGAGCATGGCGGCGACGAAAAGCTCATTTGCGTCCCCGTCGACACGACCTTCCCCTATTACTCAGACATCGGCGAGCGGCAGGACCTGCCCTCGATCGTGCTCCAGCAGATCGAGCACTTCTTCACCCACTATAAGGATCTGGAATCCGAGAAGTGGGTGCGTATCGGAAATTGGGGAAACGCCGATGACGCGCGTCGGATCGTGACCGAAGCGATCACACGCGCCCAGCAGCAGAAGGCCGCCGTCTGAATTCCCTTGCATGCTCGTCGAGCACCGCGGCCATCGCCTTGCTGAGGTCGGCCGCCCCGAATGGCTTTGACAGCACTGCGAACTCAGATCCGTTCTTCAGGACCTCGTCGCTGTAGCCGGTCGCAAGCAGGACCGGCACCTGCGGATGTTCTTCGCGGACATGTCGCGCAAACTCGACGCCACTCATTCCCGGCATTACGACGTCCGAGAGCACGAGATCGATGCCGTTGGACCCGATCCGCTCCAGGGCGTCCTCGGCGCTTTCGGAAGGAATCACCTTGCAGCCAAGGTCGATAAGCAGACCCTCCGCGAAGTCGCGCACCTGAGGATTGTCCTCGACCAGCAGGACGCACAGTCCTTTCGGCAACTCCGACATGGCCGGACCTTCCGTAAGGGCTGCCTGTTCTTTTTCGGTGCGGGGGAGGATCATCGTGATGGTCGTGCCCCGGCCCTCGTCCGACTGGATTTCGGCTCGTCCGCCAGCCTGGGCCGCGAAACCATGGATTTGCGAAAGACCGAGACCGGTCCCCTTGCCGACCGCCTTGGTCGTGAAGAAAGGCTCGAATGCGCGCGCGGCGACGTCCCTCGGCATCCCGACGCCCGTATCGCTGATTCCAAGGGCAACGAAGTCGGATCCGTTCTCGTGCAAGCTGCGCGTGGAAAGGGTCAACTTCCCGCCTTCCGGCATGGCATCGCGAGCGTTGACCGCAGCGTTTAAAATGGCGGTTTCCAGCTGGGCGGCGTCGACCTCGACGCGGCTTGCCCCGGGATCCAATTCGAGCTCGATCGCGATGCTGTCGCCCAGAGTGCGCGAAAGAACGTCTGCCACTGCATCGAGCCGGACGTTGAGGTCGAGCACTTCCGGCCTGATCGCCTGCCGGCGGCCAAATGCCAGTAGATGATTGGTCAGGGTCGTCGCGCGGTCGGCAGTTTCGGTTATGGCCTCGAGATATTGCTTTCGTTTCGCAGCGGGCAGATCCGGCTTCCTGAGCAGGAAGTCGGCGGATCCGGCAATAACGGTCATCAGATTGTTGAAATCATGGGCGATGCCGCCAGTAAGTTCACCGAGTGCCTGCAGCTTTTGCGACTGGATGAGGGCCGCCCGCGTGTTCTCAAGCTCGTCCTGGACCTTTTTCCGCTCGGTAATGTCGCGAGTGATCTTCGCATATCCTACAAGCTCGCCCTCTGTATTGACGATGGGATCCAGGACTGCATTGACCCAAAACCGCGTGCCGTCCTTCCGAACGCGCCAGCCTTCCGCTTCGAAACGACCCTCCGCCGCAGCGATCCGCAAGGCCCTTCCAGGAAGCTCCGCAGCACGATCCTCAGGGGTGAAAAAGATCGAATAATTCTGCCCGATGATCTCGTCGGCCGTGTAACCCTTGAATCGTTCCGCGCCCGGGTTCCACGTGGTGACGTGGCCGTTCGGATCCAGCATGTAGATCGCGTAATCGGTGATGGAGTTGACGAGCAGCTGAAAACGCTGCTGCTCGGAGATACTGTCGAGGCTGGACAAGACGGTGCTGTTCCTAACGCGTTGGCGCAATGCGCCCGTACTCTTCCACCCGCGGAAGAGCAATATTGCGAATGGCTTAGCGTTCAAGCGGTTTTTGTCCCTCCCAGTGTCAGAACCGGTCAAGCAGCCGGTCGACGGTCCCTTTCGTAGTGCTGCCCTTTTTGGTGGGATCTTTCACCTCACGCTCGAGAGCGCGGCGGATCATCTCAATCTCGCGTTCGGTGAGGTGCTCCACGCCGATGAATTGGTCGCGGGCCTTGGTTACCGCGCGAAGCAACTCATCCAGCTTTGCCTGCATCGCCGCGGCATCGCGATTCTGGGCATTCTGGATAAGGAACACCATCAGGAATGTGATGATGGTCGTGCCGGTGTTCACCACCAGCTGCCACGTATCGGAGAAATGAAATACCGGCCCGGTCACCCCCAGACGACGATAATCAAGACCGCCAGTACGAACGCCAGGGGCTGGCCTGCCGCGCTCGAGATTGACGTGGCTACACGGGTGAAGAAACGCTCCATAACGCCCGAAACGCTTACGAAACGAGATGGTGCCAGCCCGCTTGCCTAACTTCGACGGTCAGCGCAGTCTCGCGTCGCGCTTGTGGGAGGGAAAGATGGACGATCACTATTCGCCGCGGCCGGTGGCCGGCTGGTTCAAGTTTGCAGCGATCGCGTCAGTGCTGTTCATGGCGATCGGATGCGCTGGCTATCTCGCCAGCGTCCTGACCGATCCGAGCAGCCTCCCCGCGGACCAACGTAATCTGATGGCCGCGCGGCCGATATGGATGATTGCCGCTTATGCGATCGCGGTCTGGATCGGATTGCTGGGGTCAGTTCTGCTTTTGATGCGCAGGAAAGCGGCGGAGCCCCTGCTGCTCGTCTCGCTGATCGCAGCCATCTTCACTTTCATCCCCTATGCAGTTGTTCCGGCGGTCAGCGATCTCGTCACCACGAACGATATTGCCGTGGCAGTGGTCGTATTGGCGATTACATGGACGATCTTCTGGTTCGCGCGCCATTCACGCCAAAGGGGTTGGCTGCGCTAGCGAATATGGGCGCGCCCGAAGGCGCGCCCGCTCTTGAAGCCTACTGAGGCTTCGATTTCTTCTTCGACTTCTTCGTGGTCGTGTCGGTTGTCGTGGTCGGCGCCAGCGGATCGTCGGTTGTCGCCTGGGCGGCCGGCTCCGCCGGAGTTGCCGGGGTTGCAGCCGTTGCCGGAGTGGCCGGCGTGGCGGGGATCGCCGCCGTGCCCGTTGACGGATCGGCCGGCGTCGCGGGAGTAGCGGGCGTTGCGCCGGACGATGGCGTCGCTGGCGTTGCTGGAGTGGCCTGGGCCGTCGCGACGCTCGCACCGAAAGCCAGCGGCAAAGCGCCGACAATAAGCCTGGTCATCTTCATCGGAATTCCTTTCGTTGTGGATGACTGGGAATGCGCATCGAGGTGCGCGAGGCGGCCGACTAGTGGGACGCGCGGTTGGTTTCGCCCCATTGTCGGTGAGCTGTGGTTGAGCCGGGATGGCTGACAGCCGTGCGAGCGGCTAAAAGCCCTGCCCATGTCCACCTTCACCATTGATACGGCGACCAGCCGAGCGACCCCCACTCCGGTGCCCGGCAAGAGGATGACTGCCCCTGCGCTGCGCGCGCGCAAGGTCGACGGGACGACTGAGCAGCCGATCGTAGCGCTAACCGCTTACACGATGCGCATGGCGCAATTGCTGGACGAGCAATGCGATCTGCTGCTGGTCGGCGACAGTCTTGGACAGGTGATCTACGGGCTTCCATCGACGATCCCCGTCACGCTCGACATGATGATCGCGCACGGCGCGGCGGTCGTCCGTGGAAGCTGGCATGCGCTAGTCGCGGTCGACATGCCTTTCGGTTCCTACGAGGGCTCTCCCGAAGAGGCCTTCGCGAACTGCTCGCGGGTGATGAAAGAGACGGGCTGCGCGGCGATCAAGCTGGAGGGCGGCGATGCCATGGCGCCGACCGTCCGCTTCCTCAGCGAGCGCGGAATCCCAGTCATCGGCCATGTCGGCCTGACCCCGCAGGCGGTGAATTCGCTCGGAGGCTATGGAGCGCGTGGACGCGGCGATGCGGAAGCCAAGAAGATCCTGTCCGACGCGCGGGCGATAGCGGACGCAGGCTCCTTCGCCATTGTCGTCGAAGGCGTGATGGAAGAGCTGGCGACGCGGATTGCCCGTGAAATCCCGGTGCCGATCATCGGGATCGGAGCCTCCGCGGACTGCGACGGCCAGATCCTCGTAACCGACGACATGCTCGGGCTGTTCGAACGGACGCCGCGCTTCGTAAAGCGCTACGACAATCTCGCCGAGCAGATCGGCAAGGCCGCGGAAACCTACGCTTCGGAGGTCCGCTCGCGTACCTTCCCGTCGGCGAACCAGACCTATCGACCGAAGGGATCGTAGGACCCTTTGCCTTTGCCGACTTAGCCGCTAGACGGTTCGCCGCCAGCTTCCATTCATCCGGGTGAGGAAGGAAGCGCCGGCATTTCAATTTCCGGTCACTTCGTTTTGAGGCAGTCTTGGCGATCCCAACGGACAGCAACGACACATTCCTGAGAGAAGTCGACGAGAACCTTCGTCGCGACCAGCTTCAGGACTTCTTCAAGAAGAATGGCACGTGGATCGCCGTCGCGGTCGTGGTCTTCCTGGGCGCAGTGGGCGGCTGGATCTACTGGCAGGAGTACCAGAAGAAGCAGTCGGCCGAGCAGTCCGAGAAGCTTCACGCCATCTTGACCGACATTTCCTCCAACCGTCGGCAGACCGTGCCGCAGCGCCTTGCGGATCTCGAAAAATCCCACAGCGACGTGGTCCGGGCTTCGGCCGCGCTGACCGATGCAGCGCTCGCGCTCGAGCAGAACAACCGCTCGGCAGCGATCGCAAAGTATCGGGAGCTGGCGAACGACAGGGGACTGGCGCAGGTCTATCGCGACGTCGCCACCATTCGCGGCACAACGCTGGAATTCGACACGCTCAAGGCGGAAGAGGTCGTCTCGCGCCTCGAGCCACTCGCGAAAGCCGGAAATCCCTGGTTCGGAAGCGCCGGCGAACTGACCGCGCTCGCTTATCTCAAGCAGGGCAAGAAGGCCGAAGCCGGCAAGCTCTTTGCCGCGATCGCCGCCGATCAACAGGTACCAAACTCCATTCGGGCCCGCGCCGTCCAGATCGCGGGCACGCTCGGCGTTGACGCAAGCGCATCGATGCCCGGGCTCCCACAACAGGATTGAAATCGATGAAGGCAGTTCGAACGAGGTTCCTGGTCCTGACGCTCGCCGCGCTCGCTGCGAGCGGATGCGGAATCTTCAAAAAGGGATCGCCCAAAACTCCCGTTCTTGGCGAACGCGTCGCCGTTCTCGCCACGGAGCAGGATGTCGCCGTCGATCCGGCTACGGCCGCACTGCCCTTCTCGTTGCCGGAAGCGACCGCGAACTCGGAATGGGCGCAGTCGGGCGGAAACGCATCAAAGTCGATGGGTCATCTCGCTCTCGGTCAGTCGCTTGGACAGGCCTGGGCGGTTTCGATCGGCGAAGGTGGAAGCCTCCGCGCGCGGCTCGCCGCGGCACCGGTCGTCGGGGATGGCAAGGTCTACACCATCGACACGCAAGCGACGGTGCGCGCGTTCGATGCCCAGTCCGGCGCCACGGTCTGGTCGACGCAGTTCGGGACGGAAAAAAGCAATAAGTCATCGCTGTTCGGCGGAGGCGTCGCGTTCGACAACGGCCGAATCTATGCGACGAACGGTCTCGGCTATGTCGCCGCGCTCGACGCCCGTAACGGCGGGATCATCTGGCAGGTCCATCCGGCCGGACCGCTCCGTGGCTCGCCGACGGTCGTCGGTGACACGGTCTACGCGATCACCCAGGACAACCAGATTTATTCCCTCAAGACCTCCGACGGCTCGACCAACTGGTCGCAGGCCGCAGCGCTCGAGATCGCCGGCTTTTTCGGAACCGCCTCGCCCGCGGTCGGGCAGGGAACGGTCGTCGCTGGCTTCTCGTCCGGCGAGCTCAACGCCTATCGCTACGAGAACGGACGTTTGGTCTGGCAGGACCAGCTCGCTCGCACCAGCATTCGCACCAGCGTCGCGTCGATCTCGGACGTCGATGCCGATCCGGTTATCGATAACGGCCAGGTTCTCGCCGTCGGCCAAGGCGGACGCATGGTCTCAATCGAGCTTCTTTCCGGCCAGCGCCAGTGGGAGCTGAACATCGCGGGCATCTCGACCCCGTGGGTCATCGGCGACTGGGCTTATGTCGTCACCGACGATGGCAAGCTGCTCTGCGTCGCCAGGGCGAACGGAAAGATTCGCTGGATCGCTCAGCTTCCCGCCTTCCGCCACGAGAAGAAGAAGGCTGGACCGATCAGCTATTCGGGGCCGGTGCTCGCAGGGAATCGCCTGATCGTCGTCAACTCGGAGGGCGCATTGATCAACGTCGATCCGGCGACTGGGGCGGTACAGAGCCAGACGAGCATAAAAGCGCCGATCAGCCTGTCGCCGGTCGTCGCAAACCAGACCCTGTACATTCTCGACGACGACGGGCGCCTTCACGCCTTTCGGTAGTAGCGGTTGACGCAAGTCCTGCGGGGTGGCATTGGGCGCCTCCGCTCGGGCGCGGGTGTAGCTCAATGGTAGAGCAGAAGCCTTCCAAGCTTACGACGAGGGTTCGATTCCCTTCACCCGCTCCAACCGATTAGCAACATGCCGGAGGCGTGTTGAGGCCGGAGCGCCTGAAACGAAGCGAAGGGGCGACAAAACCCCAAATCTTCCGCGAATCCGCTCGCCGACGGCGTTGACACATCCCGTGTCCACCGCCACATGGCGCGCCTGCCTGCACCTGGAGAGGTGGCCGAGTGGTTAAAGGCAGCAGACTGTAAATCTGCCCGGGTTTCCCGTACGCTGGTTCGAATCCAGCCCTCTCCACCAGCGCTGCGCACGGCCGGTCCCCAAGGACCGGCGAACAGGACAAGTCAGCTCTCTGCAGCTCGAACGTGGCCTAAATGCCCACGTTCGCTTGGAAAAGTTCGAAGGAAACGTAAGTTAGCGACAAACTTACGCTACGGAATTGTCCAAATTGGCCAAATCGACATAAGTTGGAGCAGACTCGGATGTTCCCTGGGCGTATGGGGCAGTCAGCTCGGAAGGAATGCCATTGAAAGCGGCGGCGGCGGGGTCGCAGGATCCCGACGACAGGACGGGGCAGTGACGGCTCGGGTAGCAAAGCTCACCCGCGGTCAGCTGGATTGTCTCTTGCTCGTCGACCAGCACCTCTCATCGAAAGAAATCGCGGCTGAGCTCAACATCTCGCCGCACACGGTCGACCAACGCATTCGCATAGCGCTTCAAACGCTGGGCGTGGAGCGGCGTGCTCAGGCCGCCCGCATCGTGGCCCGGCATCATGAGCCATATCAGCGATTGATACATCAATCGCCGTACATTGAGGGTCCCCTCCCCGCCGAGCATTCAGACGGGCGGTCAGTCATCAGATTCGGCACGCTGATCGCGCAGGGGAGGCCGGGGACCGGACCTCAATACCGAGCAGAGATCCGAGCCATTCCGGTCTCCCTTGCCTTTGCCGTTCGCAACGAGGAGCCACCCCGGAATGAGATGAGCGTCGGCCTCCGGCTGCTCTGGATCTTCCTGATCGCGACTGGCGCAGCGTTTTCGGCGGGCATGTATCTCGCCGGTCTCGAAAGTCTCGCCAGGCTGCTCAAGAGCTAGCGGAAACCACTTCTCTTCTTCTTTCGGCAACTATCCCCGCGCGATTCTCCTTCGCGCGGAAAGGAGCAGTCATGCGTAAGCATCAGATTGAAAACGCCGCCTATGAAGTCGCAACCCAGGTACGTGCCGTCGAGGACAGCATCGATGCCGCGCTCGCCGAGATCGCCGAGCTGCACGCAAGGATCATGCGCGTAAACTCCGTCGCACGCGCCGGCTTCGGAACCGTTCACCCGGTGCTTGAAGAGCTGGCAGCAGCCGTGACCGGCCTGGTCGGGGCCCGCGGCTCCGTCGTCGGCTGCCATACGGCACTGGCCGAGGCGAAGGGCAAGGTCCCTGGCCTTCGCACCGTTTCCTTCGGCGAGGGCAATGACTGCCCGGACCAGAAGACCGGTTTCACCGATCTGCGTATCGTCGCTTGACAGTGTTGGGTGGTGTCGCTGCAGCGGGCCGAGGTGAATCATGCTTAGTCCGCAAGCGTATTTCGTAGTTCTGTTCGTGGTGTGCGCCTACGCATTCGTGCGTGGGCGCACCGACGAGCGCGCCGTGGCGTCAACATGCGTCGCCGCTTCGATAGCGTCCGTGCTGGTCGCCACTCAGAAGGCGAGCGCCTATTCCCACCTCGAGGCTGGCATCTTGCTGGTCGATATCGGCGCCTTCGTGGCCTTCACCCTTGTCGCACTGAAGTCGGAGCGGTTCTGGCCGCTGTGGGTCGCCGGACTGCAGCTGACGACCCTGATGTCGCACGCGTTCAAGGTCGGCCGCCTCGACCTCATGCCGCAGGCCTATGCCGCGGCAGCCCGTTTCTGGGTCTATCCAATCTTCCTGATCATCGTGATCGGAACCTGGCGGAGCCACCGCCGCCGCATGGAAGAACGTCGCCAGCCGGCCTCAGCCTAGAAGGCTTGCGCGCGAGGCCCCTCTCCCGCATTGCCGCCGAAATGTCCCGGCGGAAGAAATCTCACCAAAGCCACGGCACAGCGAACCGGCCGCGATTCTGGGGCAAGCATGCAGTCGCGGCAGCGCTCGATAATCCGGACCGCAAGGTCCTGCGCGCCTGGGCAACCCGCGAGGCGTCCGGCTTCATGCAATTCCCGAAGGATGTCGCGGTCACCCTTGCGGAAGCGCCCGACCTCGGCCGCCTCGTGCCGCACGATGCTCCTCACCAGGGCATCGTGATCGAGGTCGAGCCGCTCGATGAAGCGTGGCTCGACGACATTCTGGCGGATGCGCCGGATCGGGCCGTCCTGCTTGTCCTCGACCAAGTGACGGATCCGCATAACGTTGGTGCAATCCTGCGATCGGCTGCTGCCTTCGGAGCTATCGGAATCGTCACCCAGGATCGTCATTCGCCACCGGAAAGCGGTGCACTCGCCAAGGCCGCGTCTGGAGCGCTGGAGCGCGTGCCGTGGGTTCGAGTCGTCAATCTTGCACGAGCGCTCGAGCAGATCGGCGAGGCAGGCTTCTGGCGCATCGGCCTTGCCGGCGAGGCGGACGCGGATCTCAAGGACGCGCTGGGTCCGCCGCGCGTTGCCCTGGTGCTTGGCGCCGAAGGGCCCGGAATGCGCCAGAACACGCGCGAGCATTGCGATGCCGTGGCACGCCTGCCCATTTCGGACTCGATCGAGAGCCTCAATGTCTCCAATGCGGCGGCAGTGGCCCTCTATGCAGCGAGTGTTGCCTGATGGTTCGAACTGCCGACACGCTTCACGAAAGCCTCGATGAGCTTGCGAGGCTCGAACCAGCCTTCGCAGCGGTTCTTGAGAAGCATGGGCGCCCTGAGCCGCGCATCAGCCCACCCGGCACTATCACCTTGCTTCGCACGATCGTCGGCCAGCAGGTCAGCGTCGCGGCAGCACGGTCGATGTGGGCCAAGCTTGAAGCAGCTTTCGGTTCACCGCCGGACCTTTCGAAGCTCCTTGCCGCAACCGACGAGGAGATGCGAGCGGCGGGCATGTCTCGCCAGAAAGCGGGCTACATTCGTAGCCTTGCGGACCTCGTGCTTTCCGAAGAGCTGAACCTCGACGCTCTGCCGGAAGAGAATGAGGAAGCAATCGCGCTTCTGACCAAGATCAAGGGCATCGGGCGCTGGTCGGCCGAGATCTACCTGCTGTTTGCCGAAGGCCGACGCGATGTCTTCCCGGCGGGCGATCTGGCGGTGCAGATCGAACTCGGACGACTGATGGGCTTCGAGGAGAAGCCGACCGAGAAGCAATTGCGTGAGATCGGCGAGCGCTGGAAGCCGCATCGCGGCGCCGCGGCGGTACTCGCGTGGCACAGTTACAATTCAGCGGTATTGTAATCTCGAAACCAGCTCGCAGAGGACCCGATGAACGCACGAAAGCTGATGCAATACGAACCAATCGTCCTTGGCATTGTGCGGATCATGACGGGACTTCTATTCCTGGAGCACGGTGCCCAGAAATTCCTGTCCTTCCCGCCGGGAGATTATGCCGGTAGCGGATGGGCCTTCTCGCAGCTCGGGCATATGCCGGGCCAATCGAGCTGATTTGCGGATTCCTTGTGGCGATCGGGTGGTTCACCCGTCCGGCGGCGTTTTTGGCGTCCGGGACAATGGCTGTCGGATATTTCTACCAGCACATGCCCAAGGACTTCTGGCCCGTGAACAACATGGGCGATGCAGCAATCCTCTATTGCTTCATCTTCCTCTATTTCGTGTTCAGGGGCCGGGAGCGCTCAGCATCGACGGCGACACCCGCGCCATTGTGGCCAGTTCCGACTAGTTTCTAACCCGGAGGTTGTGCTCGCGGGTCGCAAGACCGCGATAGGTCTTGGATCCCTTCTCGACCCGGAAAGGAGCCATCTTCTCGCCGGCACTGTTGCGGCCAACGATATAGCTCGTCGACGACTGGCCCGCCCCGTTGCTGAAGCGGTAATGGACGTTGAAGCCGACCACCGGCACGAAGAGGGTCCGGCCTTCGACCTCGAACAGACGTAACTGGTCGCGCGGAAGCGTGACGATGCTTCTAAAGCTCATGCGCTGAAGCGGCGGAATGGTGGTCCCGTCCGATTGGCCCGGCTGGCGACCGAAGAAGGCGCTTAGTAGCTGGTCCTGGTCCGTACCCGCGTTGAACAGGGCCGCCTCGACCAGCACGTCGCGGGCTGGTGCGCTTCCCGAATTGAAGATGACGACTTCGAACTGGATCGAGGCCTTTTCGGCGTCGACGATTGCGGCCTGCGGGTCGAACTCGATCTCGAGCCACGGACGTAGACGGGTCGAGACGATCCCCTGCGCTGGAGCGAGCTTGGTCGTGACGCTGCCGGAAACCGGTTCCCGAAGCTCAGGCTGAGGCGCCGGAGCGGGGCGCGGCAGGGCCGGCCTCGGCGTCTCGGGCCTGGGCGTCGGAGGACTGAAGTTGAATGCAGATGCGTCACCGCTGGCACCGGCAAAAGAATAGTCGGGCCGTTGACGACGGAAGTACCAGAGAGCCGCGCCCACAACTGCAAGCAGCGCCAGAAGCCATGGCCAGTGTGAAAAGAGGTTCCCTTCCGCCGATGTCGTGTCGACGATTGGGGTTGCCGCAGGAGCAAGCGCGCCTCCGAACGACGTGGTCTGGCTTTCCGTCGGCGCCGAAGGCGTGAACCCGAATGAGCTACCGGCAGTCGAAGTCGGGGTTGGCGATGGCACCGCAGTTCGCGAAGTCTGGGTCGGGGTACGCTCCGATTGAGCGGCGACGGTACGCGTGTTCGCTGCCGGCTGCGCGTTCGTCGGGGCCGCAACGACCGTCGTTGGTCTGGCCGCGGGTTGCGACGCGGCAGGTTCGGCAGTGTCGGCACGCCTCGTCACCGTGCCGTTAATAGAGAAATCCTTGAGTTGCGCGGGACCGACAGCGTCCTCGCTCGAAGGCGCAGGCAAAGCGATGGTGGGCGGCGCCGGGCTGTTGTTCGCCTGATCCTGCGCAATCGCAGGCGCAGCGAGGCCCAACGCCAGCGCTACCGCCGTCGAACTCATGCGCAATGCTTGCTTCATCTCACCCTTTGATCTGGCTGGGGTCGCTTAGCTCCAAGCAGCGACTCCGGCGCTTTGCCGTCCAATCGCCTGCCTTTCAAGCACAGTATGGATGAACGACAGGCGACCAGCGGCAAAAAACGCCGAAATGAGCGGGATTTAGCGCGCGTCGACCAGGACGAGCTCGGCGTCTTCCTCGGCCTTGACCGTCACGACCGACTCGCCGGTAATGGCGACGCCGTCGCGTGTCTCGGCCTGCGTGCCATTCACGTCGACCTTGGCGCTCGGCACCAGGTAGAGGTGCCGCGACGGGTCCGCCTTGTATTCCAGCGTCTCGCCAGCCTTGAGCGTCGCGCCGAGGATCCGCGCATCGGAATTGATGTGCAGCACGCCGTCGTCGCCGTTGCCGCTGGCGAGCAGCTGGAATTGCCCCTCGCGGCTCTCCTTCGGGAAGGGCCTAGCGCCCCAACTTGGCGGGGCATTCGGCTTGTCCGTTTCGATCCAGATCTGGAAGAGCGTCGTGTCCTCGTCCTCCAAATTATACTCGGCATGGGTCACGCCCGTGCCGGCGCTCATCACCTGCACGTCGCCGGCCGCGGTGCGGCCCTTGTTGCCCATCGAGTCCTGGTGTGTGATCGCGCCCGTGCGGACATAGGTGATGATTTCCATGTCGCGATGCGGGTGCGGCGGGAAGCCCGACTTGGCGGCGATCTTGTCGTCGTTCCAGACGCGGATCCGGCCCCAGCCCATACGGTTGGGGTCGTAGTAATTCGCGAACGAGAAATGGTGACGGGCATTGAGCCATCCGTGGTCGGCATGGCCCAGCGAATCAAATTTGCGGATGTCGATCATGAGATGAAAGTGGCTCTGCAGCAGAACCCTTCAAGTGTCAGCCGTGTAACCTAAGACCGGAAGCGTAACGAGCCGCCTTGTCCGCATAATGCGCGGCGGAGAAGCGAAGCGCCGCCTTCTCTGCATCGGTCAGCGGACGAATCAGGCGGGCCGGCGCACCGACGATCAGCCCGCCTTCCTCGAATCTCTTGCCCTCGGTGACCAGCGCGTTTGCGCCGATCAGGCACTCGGAGCCAAGGAATGCGCCGTTCAATATTCGCGCTCCCATGCCGATCAGGCAGTCGCGGGAAATGGTACAGCCATGGAGGATCGCCTGGTGGCCGACCGTCACGCGCGCGCCGATGGTCAGAGGCGCTCCGGGATCGGAGTGGCCGATCGCGCCGTCCTGGAAGTTCGTTTCCTCACCGAGGATGATCGGTGTGTTATCGGCGCGGATGACCGCTCCGAACCAGACACTGGCCCTTGCCGCTAGCCTGACGTCGCCGATCAGGTCAGCCGACGGGGCAGCCCAGGCTCCTTCCGCCAACTGTGGGAATACGCCATCGATATCGTAGAGGCTCATTCCTCGAAAGCCCCAACGAACACCTCTTCGCCGGCCACCCCTTCCAGCTCTTCGTCGAGCCCGCGATACTCTATGCCAAAGTCCCTTTGGAAACCCTCGAAATCCGCCTCCGTCTCCCAGCGGTCGATGGTCAGCCACCAGTCGCCCGGCTCGCAGGGCCGCAGCAACGTGGTGCCGCGATATCCCTGAGCCTGCTCGAACAGCCTCGCCCAATTGCCGGTGCCCGAGTAAGCCCGCTGAAACTCGTCCTCGCGGCCAGCAGGTGGCCTGAATTTCCAGACGCGCGCATGTGTCATGAACCGCGTTTACACGCGGTCGATACCGCTAGTCACGCGCGGCTCTGGCCGAATGAACACCCGCGAAAGCTCGGGGTGGCGGTCCCGCAGTCCGCGCTCGATGCGGCCGATCAGCTTCTCGACATCCGGGATCGTCAGTCTGTCGTCGAACTCGACGTCCATTGTCGCGATCACCTGGTCCGGCGCCATGTGCGTGGTCAGCACCCTGCGGACGCTCCTCACGCATGCCTCACGATCGGCCGCCTCGCGAATGGCTTCCTGAAGAATGGGATCGGCGCGCTCTCCGATCAGCAGGTTCTTGCTCTCTCGGGCGAGCACGCCGGCAACTGCTGCCAGGACCAGGCCGATCAGGATGGACGCGCTGCCGTCGATCCACGGAGCATCATATGCAACCGCAAGCCCCGTTCCGACCGCCGCGATGACGATTCCGATCAGTGCAGCGGTATCCTCGAACAGGACCATGAACATCGTTGGGTCCTTGCTCGCCCTGACAACATGCCAGATCGACCCGTCTCCCCGCACTCGCTGGAACCCGCGCCACGCCACGAACCAGGACACGCTCTCGAAGACGAACGCCAGGCCGAGCACGATGAAATTGATGTACGGCTTGGTGATGGCCTCCGGATGCCGAATGTGGATCACACCCTCGTAGATCGAAATGCCCGCGCCGAGTGCAAAGATCATGAGCGCGACCACAAAGCACCAGAAGTAGAGCTCGCGGCCGTAACCGAACGGATGGACCTCGTCCGCCGGCCGGGATGACCGGTGCTGTCCGTAGAGTAGAAGGACCTCATTCCCGCAATCGACTAGCGAGTGGACTGCTTCGCTGAGCATTGCCGAGCTTCCGGTAATCGCGGCCGCAATGCCCTTTGTCACCGCGATGAGCCCATTCCCGATCAGGGCAGCGATGATCGCAGGGCGGGATTCAGGAACAGCCACTGCCCGACAACCGCTCCATCCGGAGAAGTTTCCGCACTCGTATCGATTTAGAAACGATTAGGGATTGCGGCGCAGACTTGGCGGCAATGAAGACCAGCCCCATCATTGCGTTGATCGCAGCAGCCATCGCGCTCGTGCCGAGCGATGCCGACGCGGCCGCCTATGTCGCGACGTCGCCGGGGCTCGACAACGTCAATGCGCGCATCCTGATGGCCCACAATGCGGCGCGGGCCGAGGTCGGAGCTCCGCCTCTGCAGTGGGATCCGAGCCTCGCAGTAGCGGCGGCTTCCTATGGCCCTGCGCTGTCGCGGATCGGGCACCTCGTGCATTCGCCCCGTGCCGGGCGCGAGAACCAGCGCGAGAACCTCTGGATGGGACAGGAGGGGCGCTTCCGCCCGGAAGAGATGGTCACTGTCTGGACCGACGAGAAAAGACTGTTCAACGCCGGCATGTTTCCGAACGTTAGCCGTTCCGGGAACTGGTCGGACGTCGCCCACTATACGCAGATGATCTGGAAGACGACGACCCACGTCGGCTGCGCCATCTATCGCGACGGCACCTGGGATTATCTGATCTGCCGCTATTCGCCGCCCGGCAATCGCGACGGGAACACCGTTCCCTAGTAGAGGAACATCGGCATTCCCTCCACGCGCATCAGCTTCGCGCGGTAAGTGGAGGGATCGTAGAGGCCGGAAACGTCGACCAGCTTCGCACTCTCTTCGAGCGTGCCAATCGGAACATGGCAATAATTGCCGTCCTTGAGCGCTACCATTCGCGCATGCTCGTTACGGGCCAATAGCTGCACCGCGAGCGCTCCGAAAGCGAGGCCGACCATCCGGTCCATCGCGTCGGGCTCACCGGCGCGCATCAGATAGGCGAGTTCCTGGATGACGGTGCCAAACCCGAGGCGCTGCTTGATCGCCCGTCCCAGCCGTCGGCTGACGCTGATGTCCTCTCGCTCGCTACCCGGAAGCGAGCGCATCGTATCGTCGCCATTACCTTCGCCGCGGATCGTCGCGCCTTCGGAGATGACGCACATCGCATAGTTCGATCCGCTCTCTTCCTTGTCTCGCGCAAGCAGCGGAAGGAGCACGTCGAGGTCAGCGGGAACTTCGGCGATGACGGTGCGGTCGACCTGCGCGAGGAACCCGGCGAGCAATGCCGTTTCGCCGCTCCGCCGACCGAACAGCTCGATGATGCCGATCCGCTCGTGGCTTCCGACAGTGGTGCGAAGCGCATTGATCGCCTCAACCGAGCGGCTGACCGCGGTCGAGAAGCCGATGCAGTAATCCGTGCCGAAGACGTCATTATCCATCGTCTTGGGAATGGAGATGACCGGAAAGCCCTGACGCGACAGATGCGCGGAGAAACGCAGGGTGCCGTCGCCCCCGAGGGTTACCATTGCGTCGACGCCGACCCGCTGCAGCGTGTGGAGGACCTGGGTCGTCTTGTCCCCGTCAGCGATCGTGCGCGGATCGAGCCGAGACGTGTGGAGGATCGTACCACCCATCCGGTCGATTCCACGGACCCCGTCGCGGGTCAGCGAGACGCTGTTGGCGGCGATCGAAGCGGGATCGTCGGGATCGATTTCGAGCACGCCCTGCCAGCCACGCTTGAAGCCGACCACTTCCCAGCCGTTGTCGTCGGCGTTGAGCGTGATCGAACGAATGCAGGGGTTGAGCCCGGGAACATCGCCGCCGCCGGTCAGAATTCCGATCTTCACGTCACCCCCGCTAACGATGATGTGCAGGACTGGCTAGCGGCGGATCGCGATGCTCGCCAGTCCCCTCGCGCTTCAGGGTCGTGAGTCTGGGTTTCCGGATATAGAGAAGGCCGCGGATCGCTCCGCGGCCCTTCTCCTTTGCGAATTCGGGAGGCGTGATCTCCCTAACGCGCTCCCCAATCAGACCATGTACCAGTCCGCTGTGTGGAGGTGGCTCAGCGCTTCGATCTTCAACGTCGAGTACACGTCGCTGGTACCCATGAGGCTAATGGAATGGCTTGAGGGCGCCATGCCGCTATCCGCTGTGTAACCAGCATTCTTGAGAGACAGACTGCTCAACTGCGCCGCGAACGAACTCGAGTTGATGGAGGACGTATCGCCAACATCCACTAGGATGTGCTGAGTGGCGGTCTGATCGTTATCGCCGTCGACGATGTTGAACCCGAAGTCCAGGCTGGCGCCGATCGTCCCACTGTTCTGCTGCACAAACCCGATGTCCACGATCTTCAGGACGTCGTTGTCCATCGGATCCCAAGCCGTCAGGCTGGTCGTGGCGCTGCTGCCGCCATTGACCCCGACGGCGCCGTTCAGGTTGATGGCATCACCCGTCAACCCGTTGGAGCTCTGCATGATCTGTATGCCCTGAATCAGGTAGGTCTCGCCAGCGATCGTGTAGTCGTTCTGCTCAATGATCAGCAGGGCATCGTTGTTATCGAGCGTGAACTCGGTGTTGTACGGGGCGGGAATATTTGCGTTGCCCCTGATCAGGTCCGAATTCTCGACGTTGACGGCTCTGGTTATTTCATTGCCGTTCGCATCCTTCAGGTCGAGTATCAGGACGAGGTCTTCGGAGTTGCCGATGCCGTCGAACTTGACGACGACGCCACTGGCCGATGTTGTCGGGTCGAGCCGCTCAGTGCCACCGCCGGCAGCTTTCGGGTTGACATCGCTGAGGATGTTTTCCTCGAAGAACCGCAGCGTAAGCAGTTCACCTTTCTGGATCGTATCGCCAGCAACGCCATTGGTGGCCTGAGTTGCACTGACCCAGTCCTCGTTGACGTTGGTGACCATATCATGGGTGGCCCCGCCGTTGTTAAACGTGGTGTCACCGACGGTCGCTCCGTCGCCGGTCGAGTTGAACCCGAAGCCGATCTGCTGGGTGACCGAGTTCCCGGTGAACTGAACGAAGAACGGATCCGGATCGCCATTCGGCGTCAGCTGCTCGGCGACGATCAGAGGATGCCCAGTGTTCCCCGTGGGCGCCTTGGCGACCAGCTCGGCCGTGTGCAGCACGTCGAAGCTGAATCCGTCGACCACGTCAGTCAGGGTGAATGTGTAGGTATCGGCAGCCTTGTCGAAATAGAGCGTGCCGCCCGCCGTAGCACTCTGCACGCCAGCCGTGATCGGGTCATAGTCGTAGCTGAACGAGAAGCTGAAGGTGGCGGAGCTGGCGTCCTCGGCCGTGAGGGTCGCGACCGCGTCAGTGATGCCTGGGTTCTGTGAGTTGGAGACCGCGCCTGTCAGGCTGATCTGCACCCCTGCAGTGTTGGCGTCGGCATCGACGAAGTCGCTAACCGTCGTCAAATTGTAGGCCGCGCCGGCGATCTGGTCCGTCATGGCATAGCCGAAGTTTCCGCTGGCCGTCGCGTTCAGCGTGTTCGCCAGCGTCTCGGGCGATTGATTCCCCGCAGTACCAGGATCGGCGTCGAACGCCTTCGTGATGACCGGATCGGTGTCGTTGAAGGTCAGTGATAGTGCCGACGAGGTCGTGCTCTGCTGGGAGACGGAGTCATTGTCGCCGTCGGTTACAGTCACCGTCGCCACGACATTAATCAGGCCGCTGAGATCGAGCGTATTGTCCTCGCTCCCGCCCTGGGTGTTGTCGTGCTCGAGCGCAACGACCGACGTCAGCGTCACGTTCGTGCCAGAGAGCACCACCGTGAACGCCGTTGCGTCGAGCGTGGTGTCGCCGTCACTGTCGTACTTGCCCGAAATCTGGGTGGCCGAGTCGGCTACCAGCGTGATCGGATGGTTGCCCGCAGTCGTCACCAGCCCGGTCGCGGTCCCGGCCAAGCTCAGCGCGTAGGTCACATCCGTCGTGCTGCCGTCGACCGCGCCCGCCGTTACACCGGGCGGCGTGATCGTTGCCGTACTCTTGCCGCCGTTGCCGCTTGCCTCGTCTACTGCGGCGGAACCAACCGCCACGGCTGATGTGATCGAGAGCGTCGGGTCGGTGTCGTCAAACGTGATTGACAGTGCCGAGCTCGAACTTTGCTGCGACGCAGGATCATTGTCGCCGTCCAAGACCGAAACGGTCGCCACGACCTTGATGAGGCCGTTGAGATCGAGCGTATTGTCCTCCCCCGCGCCTTGCGGCGAATTCGAGTGCTCGAGCGCAACCATCGACCTCAGCGTGACCGTCGTCCCGGAAAGCGTCACGGTGAACGCCGTCGCATCAAGCGAGCCATTGTTGTCGCTGTCGTACTTGCCCGAGATCTGGCTCGCCGAATCTGCGACAAGCGTGATCGCTTTGTTGCCTACGGTCGTCTGCAGCCCTGTCGCCGACGAGCCTATCAACGCCAGCGCGTAGGCCACGCTCGGCGTGACGCCGTCGACCGCACTCGCGTTGTAGGTCGGCGGCGTGATCGTCGCCTGGCTCTGTCCAGCAACGTTGCTCGCCTCCACTACCTCGAGGGCGCCAACCACCGGCGCGGCCGTGATCGAGAGATCCGGCCCGGAGTCGTCGAAGTTGATGAAGGAGCCGACTTCTTCGGTGCGGCCGTTGGGGGTGGTCGTCTGGAAATGGAACTCGGTGATGTCACAGCCTTCGTTGGCGTCGACACCCGTCACCTGCAGCCGGTCCATTGAGGTCGCGGTCGTGAAATCGACCGTGGTGACGTTATCGAGCCCTGTGATGGTAACCGCATTCCCGGTCCCGCTAAGCCCCGTGATGGTGACGTTGCCGCTCGAGGTAGCATAGGTGCCATCCGCAGTGATCGTGGACGCAAATCCCGATGCGCCCGTTAGTATGACGCTGGTGATGTCTACGGGGTTGGTCGCGGTTCCGTCGTAGAAGTCCGAACCTTGCTCGTTACCGGTATTGTTGAAGGCCCTGATGGTGATGTCGACCCTCTTATCCGGGTTGGAAGGCGTGATCTGGTTGATCGTGAACCCAGCCCGCGTGACATCCTCGAGATGACTGCCGTACTGGATCTGCGAAGCGCTGCCTGAAGCCAGGGTGCCGCCGGTCACGAAATCGACCTGGAGCGTCTCGTTCGGATTTATGCTCTGGTTGGCGACGCCGAAGCCCTGTGTGCTCACATTGGCTGTGCCACCGATACCTATGACCAGTACTTGCTTGGAAGCATCGGTGGGCGAATTGATGATGTAGAAGTCAGGATTACCGGACGCGGCGTTCGCGCCCGAGAAGCCGACCGTGGTGGTAGCAGAGAGCGTTGCGAACACCTTGTTGGTGAGATCGATGCGCTCGTCGGTGGAATTCGTATCCGGATGGGACAACGCCACATACTGGACCAGATACAGGTCCGGGGTGGTGGTGCTGGTGTTGATCAGCGCGAACGAAAAAGCGAGCGCTCCGCCTGCTGCCGGCGCAGTTGCCGGGTTCGACGTACCAATCACGCCCCGCACGACATTGGAATTGCTGGGGTCGAGGAACAGCCAGACATAATTGCCATCGACCGTTTGGATGCCGCTGTTCACGCCCACGGTGGTGGAAAACGGAGTTCCACTGAGACTCTGCGTGAGAGACACTGAGGAGAACGAGTCCCCTCCGGTCGCCGTCGCCGTGATAAAGTCGGCCATGTAGGCGACTTCCGGTGAGCTCAATCCGCCCGACGTATCGAGCGACAGGAGATATTGGACCGTGGGATCGGTGCTGTACGGAGCAACGGTCTTGTCGACGTCGTTATCCGTAAGACCAGTTGATTCGTCGACCGTGATGTCGAGAGCAGTGATATCGAGCGCCATGACGAGTTCCCCCTGGTGGAACGACGGCCCCCTCCATGGTCGCCATTGATGCAAAGACCTTCTGTCGCCGCGGCGCATGGTGCGCTGCGTCGAGGAATCAGCTGATTATGAAACCCGTTTCCGGGAGCCTCTCAGATCAAGGATCGTGTGCCATGTCGCGAAATCCCCTGGTACGAGCGACAGTTTTTCCGCTCGTCCGGGGCTGGTCGTCGGAGGCAGTGTGCCGGCGGCGGTCAGGTCCGAAACGGCGGCCTGCTCACGCAACAACCCGACACCATCAGGGCCGGCATGTAGCCGGGACTCCCGAGCAAGATGCGATAATGCCTTAAAAAAGCGTGTTTTTCAAGCATTAACACTAATCTAGATAAGAAATAATAAACGAGCGGGATAGTGCTTCGACGTTCGGAAGCGCCTGCATTGCCGGCAACGACGTCAATGCCAATCCTTCTACCCAAATCAGATTCGCGCGCCCGGCAGCTCTGGAATGCGCTTAGTTCAGCGCCGATTTGCCTATGGTGCCCAGGAGAGGACTCGAACCTCCACGCCCTTGCGAGCGCCAGCACCTGAAGCTGGTGCGTCTACCAATTCCGCCACCTGGGCACGGAGAGCTCGTTTTCAGCTGGTAGGCGGCGCCATTTGGAGGCGGGCCAGAGGCTTGTCAATTCCCGTTCGCCGCAGCCTCCGGCTCATAATCGAGAATGTCGCCCGGCTTGCAGTCCAGCGCCTCGCAGATCGCCTCCAGCGTCGAAAAGCGGATGCCCTTGACCTTGCCGGACTTGAGCAACGACAGGTTGGCCTCGGTGATGTCGATCTTCGCCGCGAGGTCCTTCGACCGCATCTTTCGAAGTGCGAGCATCACGTCGAGCCGGACGACGATGCTCATCAGACGATCTCCCGCATTTCCTCGTCGATCGTGCGAGCACGCTCGAGAAGGCGGGCGACGAGGAACAGGATGAGCGCAATTCCGATCGTCAGGACGTCGCGCAGCTGTAACCTGAATTCGAGGCGGTGCGTCTCGCCCGGTCCGGTCAGGAACACGGCGACGATCGGCGCGACGATCCACACGACCGCAACAACGAGAAGCCAGAAGGCGAACGAGCGGAATGCACCGACGACGCGGGCCGAGAACAGATCGCCCTCGCCGATCGCTCCCAGCATCCTGCTCAGCTGGTAGAGCGCGACGCTCAGGAGGAGGATCGTGACGTCGGCCACGATCATCGGCGTTCCGGATTCGGCCGCGGACGAATGCGCCTGGACCTCGACGGCTCCACGAAGGCTGAGCCCCAGTCGCCCGGCAATATAGGCAAGGATGATGCAGCCCCAGAAGATCCAGACCGCCCACCGAAGCCGCTTCGCGGTCCTGCCAATGTTCGATCCATTCATCTCGCTTGACCTTATTATCGTTTTGCGATAATTCGTTGATGCATTGCAATACGGACATAAAGGGAAACAGAATGAAACGCCAGATCAAAGTCGCGCTCGCGCTGGTAAGCCTCGGGGCCGCAACGGCGCTTTATCCGTGCATTGCCGCGGCGCAAATCGCGAAGCCGGTCGTGACGGCGATCCCGGACGCGCGGGCCGCCGTTCCGTTCGAGCTGTTTCGCGAGAACCGGATCATCCTCAGCGGCCGCGTCAACGGTAATGATACGCCAATGATCCTCGACAGCGGCGCCGGCGTCACGACAATCGACCGCGACTTCGCGCGCAAGATCGGCCTTAAGCCAGGCATGAAGATCACGGCGCAGGGAACGGGCGGAAGGCAGGACGCCGAACTTGTCCAGGATGTCACCGTCGAAGTCGGCAATCTCAAGCTTAGCGGAGTGACGGTCGCGGTGATCGATCTCGATGCGATCGAGAAGGCAATCGGCCGGCCGATCCCTGTCATCATGGGCCGCGAGCTATTCACGAACAGCGTCGTCGATCTGGATTTCGACAAGCAGATCCTGTCCCTGTCGCCGGCATCAAATTTCGTCTCGCCAGCGGGTGCCACGGAAGTGAAGCTAAAGCGCGACGGGACGCTTCACTACTTGCCCATTTCCATCGACGGCCAGGCCCCGGTGGATGCGGCGCTCGACCTCGGCAACGGCGGAGCGCTCAGCCTGTCCAAGGAATATCACGAGTCGGTTCCGGCACTCGCGAAGCTCCCTTACGCCATCGGGCTGAGCGGCGGAGTGGGCGGCCTGCACGAGACGAAAAGGGTCACGATGCCGACGGTCGAAGTCGGCGGCTTCACCTTCCATGATGTGCCGACGGACTTCGGCTCGGTCGCGGACGGCCCTTACGAGAAGCGTGCCAACGCAGGCATCCAGCTGTTCAAGCAGTTCCATCTAACGCTCGACCTCAGCCACGACCGGCTATGGTTGAAACCCGCCGGGCACCCGCCGCTGTTCACCAAGGACCGGGCGGGCATGTTCGTCTTGCTGGAGGACGACCATTTCAACGTCCTCCACGTGACGCCGGGCGGACCCGCGGAACGGGCCGGCCTCAAGAAGGGCGACAAGCTGGTTGCGATCGGTGGCAAGAAGGTCGGACCCAGCTTCTATTCGTCGAAGCAGGCTGGCTGGACCCGTGAAGACGTGGGAACCAAGATCTCCCTCACCAAGTCCGACGGACAGACCGTCATCTTGACCCTGGCCGACTATTATTGACGCGAAAAGGTGGCCGCCGGATGCGGCGGCCGCCTTGTCAATGCGCCGCACCACCGGCTAGTGGCGATGCGATGCTCAATCCCCAGCTCGTGACGGTTTTCGGCGGCGGCGGCTTCATCGGCCGCTACGTTTGCGAACAATTGTTCGAAGCAGGCGCGCGCGTCCGGGTCGTGACCCGCGAACCGCGCCACGCCAACTTCATCCAACCGCTCAGCCAGGTTGGCCAGTTCGGGTTCGTCCGCGCCGACGTGACCAATCGCGACTCCGTCCGGCATGCGATCGAAGGCGCTTCCGCGGTCATCAACCTGACCGGTGCCTTTTCGAAGATGGATGCCGTCCACGTTGCCGGGGCACGGAACATCGCCGAGGCCGCGAAGAAGGCAGGAGCGCAATCGCTCGTCCACGTTTCCGCCATTGGCGCCGACGCCGATAGCGAGGCCGTCTACGCCCGAACCAAGGGCGAGGGCGAAAAGGCCGTCCGGAAGGCTTTCCCGGCGGCAACGATCGTCCGGCCTTCGATCGTCTTCGGCGCCGAGGACAAGCTGACCAACCGCCTCGCCGGTATGTCGAGGCTTCCGGCGCTACCGGTGATCGCGCCTAACTGCCGCTTCCAGCCGATCTTCGTCGAGGACCTCGCGAAGGCGATCGCCCTCGCCGCGCTCGATCCGAAAGCCCATGGCGCCAAGACCTACGAGCTGGGCGGCGCTCAGGTCCTGACGATGCGCGAACTGACGGTCGAGATCCTCAAGGCCGCAGGCCGCGACACCGAGCTGGTCAACGTGCCGGGCCCGATCGCGTCAGCTATCTCCTGGCTCGGCTTCCTCCCGGGCGCACCCCTCACCCGCGACCAATGGCTGATGCTTCAGCACGACAATGTCGCCGAGGGTCCCGGGCTCGACGCCTTCGGAGTTCGTCCTACCCCGTTCGCCGCGGTCGCGCCGGGTTGGCTCGGAATGTACGGCGGCAACCGCTTCGCCCGCCGCCGCGTGAACCTGACCGCGACCTTCTAAGTGCCCGTCCTCCTGATCGCGATCATCCTCGGCATCGTCGAGGGAGTGACGGAATTCCTTCCGGTCTCCTCGACTGGCCATCTGATCCTCGCCACGGAGCTCATGGGCTTCGACGCCGATCGCTGGGCCGCGTTCAACGTCATCATCCAGCTCGGCGCCATCCTGGCGATCGTCGTCCTCTATTGGCGGACGTTCTGGGCAGTGCTGGAAGGCCTGCTGCGAAACAATCCGATGTCGTGGCGCTTCGTCCGAAATGTGCTGATCGGATTCCTGCCATCGGCGATCATCGGGGTGATCCTGATCAGCAAGATTGAGCTGTTGCTGGGAAATGCTGAGGTCGTCGCCTGGGCGCTGGTCGCGGGCGGCATTGCGATCCTGATCATCGAGAAGTTCGTGAAGCCTGGCCAGATCATCGGCGTCGCCGAAATGCCGTTGAAGACAGTCCTCGGCATTGGCTTTATCCAGTGCTTATCGATGATCCCGGGCGTCAGCCGCTCCGGAGCGACCATCCTGGGGGGACTTTCGCTAGGTGTAGAACGGCGGACTGCGGCTGAGTTCAGCTTCTTCCTCGCCATTCCGACCATGGTCGGAGCCACGACGCTGGAACTCATCAAGCATCACGACACTCTGCTCGCTGGTGCAAGCGGCGTCGGCTTCGGCGCGGTCGCGGTGGGCTTCCTTGTCAGCTTCATCGTCGCGATCGTCGTCGTGAAGGCCTTCGTCCACTACATCTCGCGGCACGGCTTCTGGCCGTTCGCCTGGTACCGGATTATCGCCGGGACGGCTGCCCTTATCTGGCTCGCGGCACGGTAGATTTAATCTGCCGTTCATCGACTGCTAAGGTCGCAAGCCCATAGAAAGTCACTGTTTCTGGCCCTCGGGACTCGTACCATGCGCGCCATTTTTCTCACGCTTCCGCTTGCAGCTTTGGCCTCGCCGGCATTCGCGCAGGCAGCGCCGCCTCCGCCTCAGGCGTACCAGCTTCCGCCCGAGGTGACTGACATGCGCTGGGCCGACCGGTTGACCGACACCATGGTCGCCATGTCGAAGGCGTTCCTGAACCTGCCCGTTGGCGAGGTGGAAGCAGCCGTCGAAGGCCGTCAGCCGACAGCCGCCGACCGGCGCCGGACTCTCCGGAATGAGACGGGAATGAACGAGCGCGACGTCCGTCAGCAGATCGAAGCGACCCGGCCGGCGATGCAGGCCGGAATGCGGGCCGTTCAGGCGGCGCTTCCGTCGATCATGAAAAGCCTCGAGGACGCGAAGCAGGAGCTTGATCGGGCCTCGGCGAACGTCCCCCGTCCCGATTATCCGCGGCGGTGACGCAGACGCCTAGACGCGGGCGCTGCCCTCGCTAAAGCTGCCCTCAAATGTGGCAGCTCTTCCAATTCCCGCTCTGTCCCTTTTCCCGCAAGGTCAGGCTCGTCCTCGCAGAAAAGGGCATTGCGGCTGAGCTCGTCCGCGAGAACCCGTGGGAGCGCCGCGACGAGTTCGTCGATCTCAATCCCGCCGGCGAAACGCCCGTCATGGTCGAGGCGGACCAGGGTATCACCCTGATCGGCTCGCAGCCGATCGTTGAGTATTTCGACGAGACGGTCGACCGGATGCCGATGATCCACGGCAACGCCGCGCTCCGTGCGGAGATCCGACGCCTCACCGAATGGTTCGACGAGAAGCTGTATCGCGAGGTCGTCGAGCCGCTGATGAACGAGCGCATGCGCAAGCGCCTCGTCAGCAAGGAAAGCCCCGATACGCGTATCCTCCGCGAGGCGATGCGGGTCGCCAACAATCACCTCGATTACGTCGACTATCTGCTCGACCACCGGCGCTGGCTTGCCGGACCGGGCCTGAGCCTCGCTGATTTCGCCGCCGCCGCACATCTCAGCGTCATAGACTATCTCGGTGCGCTCGACTGGCGCGGGCACAAGCAGACCAAGGATTGGTACGCCGTCATGAAGTCGAGGCCGAGCTTCCGGCCGCTGCTCGGCGAGCGAATGGAGGTGATCGTGCCGCCCGCCCATTACGACAAGGTCGACTTCTGAGGACGGTCCGAAAGATCGGGCTGGCCGCAGCGATCCTGCTGCTGGCGCTCGTCGCCGTCGTTCTGTTCAACACCTTAAGGTTGAAGGCCGAGCCGCTCGGCAAAGTCCCGCCGCCTCTGCCGACTGATACTGCGGCGGTCCAGCGTCTCTCAAAGGCCTGCAGGCACAGACAATTTCGACCGAGACCGGACCAGCGTCGCCCGAGGTGTTCGCTGCCTTCCACACCTTCCTCGAGCAGAGTTTTCCCCGCGTCCACGCGCAGCTGAAGCGCGAGGAATTGCCCGGAGGGAGCCTGCTCTTCACCTGGCCGGGCACGGATCCGTCCGCCCCGCCCTGCTACTGATGGCCCATCAGGACGTCGTCCCGGTCGAGGCCGGAAGCGAAGGCAAGTGGAGCGCTCCGCCGTTCAGCGGCACGATCGCCTACGGCTTCGTGCTCGGGCGCGGAGCGATCGACGACAAGGGTTCGCTGATGGCCATCCTTGAGGCGACCGAGCGACTTCTGGCCCGCGGTTATCGGCCGAAGCAGACCATTTACCTCGCCTTCGGCCATGACGAGGAGCGCGGCGGAGAAGGCGCGAAGGCCATGGCAGCCCTACTCAAGCAGCGGGGCGCGAACATCGGGCTCGGTCTCGACGAGGGCTATGCCGTTCTCGACGGAGTGATTGGTGGCGTGAACGCGCCGATCGCTATGATCGGCATCGGCGAGAAGGGCTATGTCTCGTTCGAGCTAACAGCCACCGGCGCCGGCGGGCACAGTTCCATGCCCGCCAACGACAATTCCGCGGTCCGGATCGCCCGCGCGGTCGAGCGTCTGGCCGAGCACCAGATGCCGGCGAGGATCAACGGCGCGTCCGGAGCAATGCTGGACGGCATCGCTCCTTACGGGGGCTTTGCGATGCGGGCGGCGCTCGCCAATCGCTGGCTCACGGGCCCTCTGCTCGAGCGGCAGCTCCTTGCCGTGCCGAGCACCGCCGCCGCCATTCGCACCACGACCGCGCCGACGATCCTCAACGCCGGGACCAAGGACAATGTGATCCCACAGGTCGCTCACGCAGTCGTCAATCACCGCATCCTACCGGGAGACACGGTCGAAAGCGTGCTCCAGCATGACCGCCGCGTCATCGACGATCCGCAGGTTCAGGTTCGCCCGGCCTCATTCCAGCAAGATCCGGGAACGCCCGTTTCGCCGAAAAGCGCGGAGTACCGGCAGTTCAGTGCGCTTGTTCGTTCCAGCTTTCCGGAGGCTGGAATTTCACCGGGGCTGGTCGTCGGCGCGACTGATGGCCGCCATTATCAGGGCGTCGCGAAGGCCGTCCTCCGCTTCGTGCCAATCACAATGCGCAAGGGCGACCTCACCCGCTTTCACGGCAACGACGAGCGGATCGCCATCGCCGATTACATGAGGGCGATTGCCTTTTACGAAAGGCTAATGAGTTCGGCTGAACGCCGCTGAATTCTCGTGCGATCGAGGATTGTTTGATGGCTGCAATGGGTGGAGCTGCGACAACGCTGGGCGATCAGCTAAGCGACCACAATCCATGACGAGCCTCGCCGTCTGCCGTGACTGAGGAAACCATGCTATTTAAGGTCATCATGCACTCTGGGAGGGATGCCATGACAATCCGCCTAATGCTGCTTACTGCGACAGCGTTGCTGATCTCATCATGTGACACCGGAAAAGAGAATGCGAACGGCAACTCGTCCGAGGCCGCTGTGAGCGTTAGCAGCACTGCTGACGAGGAAGCTATTCGCGGCCAGGTCGCTCGATGGCTCGAGCTCGTTAAAGCGAAAGACGCGGCCGCTATTGCCCAGTTGTATACCGAAGACGGCGCCGTGATGCCGCCAAATACGGCCATCGGCAAAGGACGGGTAGCGATTCAGCAGACTTGGGCTTCGATGATGAACACGCCCGGCTTCGAACTCACGTTCGCTCCGGAGCAAATTGTCGTGTCTAATTCCGGGACATGGCGCTGGATCGTGGAACCTACCGGCTGGCGGTTGCGCCATCGGGTAAGGCTCAGAGCGACACAGGGAAATATGTTGTGGTCTGGCGCAAGGTCGGCGGCGAATGGAAAGCAGCTGCCGATATCTTCAACAGTGACCTGCCGGCGGGGGAGGCTGACCGACGTAACGCTCACTGGCCGCTAATGGCAGGAATGGGTCGAAAGCAGACATAGGCAATAAGCCTATTTCGTCGCAGCCAGCAAATAATTGAGCCGCAAATCCTCACTCAAGTGGAGCCCGCGCGTCGGGCTGAAGGCGAGGCCTTCGACGTCGAGGCATTTGAGGCCGGCCTTGGCCAGCAACTGCTTCATCCGCTCCGGCGCGATGAACTTGTCGAAGTCATGCGTGCCCTTCGGAATCGCTCCGAACCTTTCGGCGAGGGTGATGGTGATCAGCTTCGACCAGGCCGTCGCGTTCGGGGTCGACATGATCAGCAGGCCGTCCGGTGCGAGCCGCTCCGCCAGGTCGTTGAGGAATTGCTGTGGGTCGGCAGTATGCTCGATCACTTCCATCGACGTGATCAGGTCGAACGTACCGTCAAGGCCTTCAACCGCCGACACGCGATAGTCGATGTCGAGGCCCTGACCTGCCGCATGGTCGCGGGCGACGCTGATCAGCTCTGGCGTCGGGTCGATTGCCGTGACCTTCGCCCCTAGCCTCGCCAATGGCTCCGCCAGCAAACCGGCACCACAGCCCACGTCCAGTGCAGTCTTTCCTGCCAGCGGACGGCGGCTGTGCTCGTCGAGCGCCCAGTGCTGGTCGATCCAGTCGCGGATGTAGCCCAGCCGCACCGGGTTGAGCTTGTGCAGCATCGCCGACGCGCCCTTCGGGTCCCACCAGTCCCCGGCGAGCTTTCCGAACTGCTCAATCTCTTCTCGGACGATGCTTGTTTCCGCCATAGTCGCCTCCTAACAGGGCGCGCCCGATCACCCAAGGAGCCCAATGCCTCGCATCGTCATGAAATTCGGCGGCACGTCGATGGCGGGCATCGAGCGCATCCGCAACGTGGCGAGTCGCGTGCGACGCGAGGCCGAGGCCGAGGCGGGCAATGAGGTGCTGGTCGTGGTTTCGGCCATGGCGGGTGAGACGGATCGGCTCGTGCAGCTGTGCCGCGAGGCTGCGGCGCTTAGCGATCCCAAGGAATATGACGTGGTCGTCGCGTCGGGCGAGCAGGTCACGTCCGGCCTGCTGGCGATGACCCTTCAAAACATGGGCGTGAAGGCCCGCAGCTTCATGGGCTGGCAGCTGGTCCGGGCGTCCGGCGTCCACGGCAATGCCCGCGTCGAAGCGATCGAATCCGCAACCCTCGACGAAGCACTCAAGGGCGGCACCGTTGCCGTCATACCAGGCTTCCAGGGTGTTAGTGAGGACGGCCGTGTCGCCACCCTCGGCCGCGGAGGATCGGACACCTCGGCCGTCGCCATCGCTGCCGGCGTGAAGGCCGACCGCTGCGACATCTACACCGACGTCGACGGCGTCTACACGACCGACCCACGCATCGTGCCCAACGCGCGCAAGCTCAACCAAGTGACGTTCGACGAAATGCTCGAACTAGCCGGCGTCGGAGCCAAGGTACTGCAGGTCCGCTCGGTCGGTCTCGCAATGCGCGAAAACATGCCCTTGCGCGTTCTGTCAGCGTTCGAGGACAAGCCCGGCACGGATATTGTTGCCGAACTTTCAGGAGCGGAGATGGAAAGAAACCTCATCGCGGGCATCGCCGCCGACCGGAACGAGGCACGGATCACGCTGACCGGCATCGCCGATACGCCGGGCACGGTCGCCGCCACGATCAGTCCGATCGCGGAGGCCGGAATCCAGGTCGACATGATCGTCCATGCGGCGACGCCGAACACGGGCTCGTCCGACCTAACCTTTACAGTTCCGCGCGCTAGCCTCGCCCAGGCGATCTCGGTGATCGAACAGCGCAAGGACGCGATCGGCTATTCCGACCTCGTGCAGGACCCATCGGTCGCGAAGGTCAGCATTGTCGGCGTCGGCATCCGGTCAAACCCGGCGCTGGCGGCGAAAATGTTCGAAACCCTCGCCGAGCGGCGGATCAACCTGCTCGCCGTGTCCACGTCCGAAATCAAGGTGAGTGCTTTGATTGCAGAAGACGAACTGGAACTGGCCGTCCGCGTGCTTCACACGGCCTTCGGCCTCGACGACCAGAGTGCTGCGGCATGAGCGGGGAAGGCCTGATCGCCGAACCCCGCGCCGTCCACCAGTCGGTCGGCCATGCGCGACTAAAGGAATTGATGCATCGCGGGACGGAGTTCCTGGGCTGCGACTTTGCGATCATGGGCGGCGCGATGAGCTGGGTCAGCGAGCGCAACCTCGTCTCCGCGATCTCTAATGCCGGCGGCTTCGGCGTGATTGCCTGCGGCGCAATGACGCCTGAGTTGCTCGACACCGAGATCGCCGAGACCAAGGCGCGCACCAAGCGACCGTTCGGCGTCAACCTGATCACCATGCACCCGCAGTTGTTCGAGCTTATCGACACCTGCGTGAAGCACGATGTCGGCCACATCGTGCTCGCAGGCGGCCTTCCGCCGGGCAAGGCGATCGAGAAGATCAAATCGCATGGCGCCAAGCTGATGGCCTTCGCCCCGCGCTTAGCCTTGCCAAGAAGCTGATGCGCTCGAACGTCGATGCCATCGTGATCGAGGGCATGGAGGCCGGCGGTCACATCGGACCCGTCTCCACGACCGTGCTTGCGCAGGAAATCCTGCCGCACGTCAGTCACGACATTCCCGTCTTCATCGCTGGAGGCATCGCACGCGGCGAGGCGGTCGCCGCTTATCTCGAGATGGGCGCGGTCGGCGTCCAGCTCGGCACCCGTTTCGTCTGCGCGAACGAGAGCATCGCTCACGCCAACTTCAAGAAGGCCTTCATCCGTGCCTCCGCACGCGATGCGATCCCGTCCGTCCAGATCGACCCTCGGCTGCCCGTCATCCCCGTCCGCGCGCTCAAAAACCGCGAGATGGAGAACTTTGCCGCCAAGCAGCGTGAGGTCGCGCAAAAACTCGACGAAGGCGCGATCGAGATGGCCGAGGCCCAGCTCCAGATCGAGCATTATTGGGCCGGCGCACTTCGCCGCGCGGTGATCGATGGCGACGTCGAGACGGGCTCGGTCATGGCCGGCCAGTCTGTCGGCATGGTCACCCGCGAGGAACCGGTTGCGGAGATCATCCGCGAATTGATCGACGAAGCTGCCGCAGCATTGGAAAGCCGGGGATAGCGCGAACGAGGAAGCGCACATGACGGACCAGGTCACTACCGAACGCGAAACCGACGCGAAGACTCGGACGATTCAGACGGTGAATCCCGCTACCGGCCAACCCGGACGCACTTACGAAGAGGTTAGCACCGGCGACGCCAAGGCCGCCGCGGCGGCTGCGCGAAAGGCGTTCGAATCCTGGCGCCGAACCTCCTTCGCCGAACGCTCGGCCGTCATCCGTAAGGCGGCGGAGGTTCTCCGGCGTCGCAAGGACGAATTCGCGGCGCTGATGACGGAGGAAATGGGCAAGACGCTCACCGACGGCCGCGCCGAGGTCGAGAAATGCGCCTTTCACTGCGACTGGTTTGCTGAACACGCGGAGGGCTATCTCGCGAACGAACAGGTGGACGTCGGTGGCGGCGAGGCGTTCGTTACATTCAATCCGCTCGGCGTCGTGCTGGCGGTCATGCCGTGGAATTTCCCGTTCTGGCAGGTCTTCCGCTTCGCTGCGCCCGCACTGATGGCCGGCAACGGCGCACTGCTGAAGCATGCGAGCAATGTTCCCGGTTGCGCGCTGGCGATCGAGGAAGTGCTCCACGAGGCAGGCGTGCCTCGCGATCTTTTCCGTACCCTCCTCCTCCCGAGCAGCGAAGTGAAGGCCTTGATCGAGGACGACAATATCGTCGCAGTCACGTTAACCGGAAGCATCGCTGCAGGACGGAGCGTCGCGACCGCGGCGGGCGGGGTCCTCAAGAAGTGTGTGCTAGAGCTTGGCGGGTCGGACGCTTACGTCGTCCTCGAAGACGCCGACATCGGAGCGGCAGCGAAGATCTGCGCGACCGCCCGAATGGTGAACGGCGGCCAGAGCTGCATTGCCGGCAAGCGCTTCATCGTCGTCCGCCCGATCCTCGAAAAGTTCGAGACCGCCATCGTCGAGGCCATGCGCGCCTTTGAGATGGGCGATCCGCGCAAAGAAGGCACGAAGCTTGGGCCACTGGTCAGCGAGAAAGCTCGCGACGATATCCATGAGCAGGTCGAGAAGAGCGTAGCCAATGGCGCTCGGCTCCTGCTCGGGGGCGCAGTGCCCGATCGTCCGGGGGCCTGGTATCCGGCGACCGTTCTCGCCGACGTCCGGGAGGGCCAACCGGCGCATGACGCGGAAATCTTCGGCCCGGTCGCCGCGATCATTGCTGCAGACGATGAAGCCGACGCCATCCGCATCGCCAACAACAGCGAGTTCGGCCTGGGCTCCGGAGTCCTGACCGGCGATCTCGAGCGCGGCCGCCGCATCGCGGCACAAGAACTTGAAGCAGGCATGAGCTTCGTCAACGACAACGTCCGCTCCGATCCGCGCATGCCGTTCGGCGGCGTCAAGCATTCCGGCTTCGGCCGAGAATGCTCATCCTTCGGCATCCGCGAATTCACCAACATCAAGAGCGTGCAGGTCGCAGCCGACAAGACCGAGGACGTCAAATCGGTCCAATAGACGGGTTAAGAAGTCAAAATATCGCGCAACTCCAACAGTCAGGCGTTAATTCCTCGGACCGAAGCGCACGGATAGCCCCTTCAGGCGTACCCTCGCTGATACGACTCAGGGGGTGGACCATGCAGCCGGCAAACGCGACGCGTGAACGGACGATTCCTTCGATCGGGAGCGAGGACCTGGCCGAGGGTCTGATGCTGATCCGCGCCAGCACGCTAAAGGTCATTCGGCTGCAGTTGGCCATGGAACGACGCGACCGGCGCGTCGCCTTGGAGGCCGTTGACGATCTCGTCGCACTGGACCGAAGCCTCGAGGACTATCTGGCGAAGGTTCCGACCGCCCACGACGATGGAGTGTTCGGCAATGTGCTGGAGTTGGAGCGTGCTGCTCTGAACGTCGAGAAGCACACGCTTGTCGCCGGGATCAGCCAGCGCGACTGGCAAATCGAGACGCCGCAGCCGGCAGAAGCCGCCGATCCAACGGCGGAAGAGTGGACCGTCTGCGACGACGAAGAGACCGAGGGACCGAACTGGTGGCGGCGGGTCGCGATCTTCGTCCTGGTCGTCGCCGTGGCTTGCGGGGCCTATTTGCTGGGCGCCTCCGGAATGAAGCCGGATCTGATTGCGAGGCTCCTGTGATCGCCTCCGACAGCATTCTCCGCGCAAAGGAGCTCGACGCCTACGAGGCGATCCCCTCGCTCGACCGGCACGGAGAAACGGTGAGGCTGATCCTCGCCGAGGTTTCGATGCTTTCGGAAAAGTATCGCTACGTGCAGAGGCATGATGTCCCGCACGTACGTGAACTCGCGAAGATGATCGACCTACTCTGGCAGGAAATCGAGATGGAGTCGTACGAAGAAATACAAGTCGATCCGCTCGAACAGCTGGGTACATACTAGCTTTCGACTAGCAACCGCGTGACATTGGCGCAGCGCATCTGTTAGCGCTCGACCATGCCGCTGAGCGCTGCCGCCTCCGCCCGGGAAATCCTTACGGGCCTGCATGAAGTCATGGCCGGCCGCGGCAGCGCGCAGGCTAAGCTCGACAAGGTCGTCGACCTGATCGCCGAGGCGATGCAGAGCGAAGTTTGCTCGATCTATCTTCTTCGCGACAACAAGCTCGAATTCTTTGCGACCCATGGCCTTCGCAAGGAAGCCGTGCACGTTACGAGGCTTGGAATGGGCGAAGGCCTCGTCGGCACGATTGCCGCTGAAGGCCGGATCCTGAACCTTGCCGAAGCGGCAGACCATCCTGCCTTCGCCTACCGTCCGGAAACGGGCGAGGAGAGCTTCCACAGTTTCGCCGGGGTTCCGATCGTCCGGCTCGAAAGCCCGATCGGCGTGCTTGCCGTCCAGCATGCCGAACCGCGTCGCTACGAGGACGTCGAGATCGAGGCGCTGCAGACGGTCGCGATGGTCCTGTCCGAGATGATCGCGGCCGCGCGGCTGGTCGATGGGGCAAGGCGAAGCCGCCTCCGCAGCGCTGGGCCGCTGCGCCTCGCCGGACTCAAGCTTGTCGCCGGAATGGCGAAGGGCGAAGCGGTCTTCCACCAGCCTCGCATCGTCGTCGAGCACACAGTCGCAGAGGACATCGAGGCCGAGCGTGACCGCGTCTACTCGGCCTTCCGCAAGATGCGCGAGCAGATCGATGCGATGACCAAGGAGGCCGAGTTCGGCACCGCGGGTGAGCATCAGGAGATCCTCGAGACCTACAAGATGTTCGCCTACGACGAGGGTTGGTCGCGGCGGATCAACGAGGCGATCGACAGCGGCCTGACGGCCGAGGCGGCCATCGAGCGAGTCCAGCAGCGCACTCGCGCCCGCATGCAGGATATCGACGATCCGATCCTGAAGGAGCGGATGCACGACCTTGAGGACCTGTCGAACCGGCTGCTTCGGATCGTGTCCGGGCGCTTCGGAACGGCGGCCCAGACCGGCCTTGCGCGCGATACGGTTCTGATTGCCCGCAACCTCGGCCCGGCCGAGCTGTTGGAATACGACCGCCGCCGGCTGAAGGCTGTACTGCTCGAGGAAGGGTCGCTAACCGCGCACATGACCATCGTCGCTCGGGCGATGGGAGTGCCGGTCGTCGGACGACTGACCGACATCCGCCACAGCGTCGAGGAAGGCGAGCAGATCCTCGTCGACGGCGACAACGGCAGCGTAATCGTCCGGCCGGGCAAGGTCCTCCTGTCCGGTTTCGAACATCGGCTCGCGACGCGGCAGAAGCGGCGTGCCGAATATGAAGCGGTCCGAAATCTTCCCGCGGTCACGCTAGACGATCTACCGATAAGCGTGATGGTCAATGCGGGCCTCGCCGAGGACGCCGTCAATCTCGACGCGTCGGGCGCCGACGGCATCGGGCTGTTCCGAACCGAGTTCCAATTCCTCGTTTCGGCGACCCTTCCCGGCCGGGATCGCCAGCAAAGGCTCTACTCGAAAGTTCTCGCCGCGGCGGGCAGCAAGCCGGTCGTCTTCCGAACGGTCGATATTGGCGGCGACAAGGCTCTCCCCTACCTGACCGACATTCGCGACGAGGCCGAGAACCCGGCCATGGGATGGCGGGCGATCCGTCTCTCGCTCGACCGCTCGACCCTTATGAAAGCGCAGGCCCGCGCGCTAATCGAGGCATCGGGCGGCAAGGTTCTGCGCGTCATGTTCCCGATGATCTCGGAACCCTGGGAATATGACGAAGCCCGCAAGCTGTTCGAGGAACAACTCGCATGGGCACGCAAGTCGAAGCGACCACTCCCCAAAAAGGTCGAGTTCGGAGCAATGCTTGAAGTGCCGTCGCTGGCCGAAATGCTCGACCTGCTGCTTCCGAATGTCGACTTCCTTTCCATCGGCACAAATGACCTCACGCAATTTCTGTTCGCTGCGGACCGGGCGGATCCCCGGCTCGCCGAGCGCTACGACTGGCTGAGCCCGGCGATCCTCCGCTTCCTGAGGCGAGTGAACAAGCAGGCGCGCGAGGCCGGCGTTCCGGTGCGCGTGTGCGGCGAAATGGGCGGCCGCCCCTTGAGGCGATGGCCCTGATCGGAATCGGGATCGAGCAGCTTTCGATCACTCCGGCAGCCGTCGGACCGATCAAGGCGATGATCCGTTCGCTCGACGCCGCTCGCATCCGGACCAGGATGGAGCAACTGCTGGATCTCCCGCCCGCGAACATGCGGAAGGCGCTTTCGGACTGGGCCCGGCGGCATAAGGTATCGATTGGCTGAGGCGGTCCGAAACGGCGGTTGACAGCTAGGGCCCCGACTTCGACAAGCGGGTGGAATTTCGGGTTGGAGCGGATGACGGAACAGAGCGACGACATCATCCAGACGACGGCGGTTGGAGAGCGGCTTCGCGCGGCTCGTGAGAAGCAGAAACTGTCCCTCGAGGACATCGCTACACAGACGCGTATCCCGCTGCGGCACCTCGAAAATCTGGAGGCCGGCGACTGGTCCAAGCTCCCGGCGCCAACTTACACAATCGGATTTGCGAAGAGTTACGCGAGCGCCATCGGCCTCGACCGGACCGAGATCGGCGACGACCTCCGGGCAGAGATGGGCGGGCAGAGATTCGACGCTGGCAGCCCCGAAGTCTTTGAACCCGCCGACCCGGCGCGGACGATGCCGCGCTGGCTCGTTCTTTCGGCAATCGGCGCAATCGTGCTGCTCGTTGTCGTAATGACTTGGCTGAACAACCGGTCACTCGAGCCCGAAGCGGCTGCCCCCGCGCCCGAAGCAGCCGCAACTGCGCCGACGCAGCAGGCCGGTCCGGTTCAGACACAGCCGGCTCAACCGCAACCGCAGCCGGCCCAGGCCGCGAGCGGCGCAGTGGTTCTCACGGCGACGGATGCCGCGTGGATCCAGATCACCGACGGCGGCAAGACGCTGTTCTCGGGCGAGCTTGCAGCAGGCCAGAGCTACACCGTTCCGCAAACGGCGACCGCGCCTCTGCTTAAGGCCGGGAAGCCCGAAGCCCTGCGGGTCACGGTTGGCTCGGCCGTAGCGCCGCCCGTCGGTACGCCCGGCAAGGTGGCTTCTAACGTGAGCCTTGCCCCGGCCGACCTCATGCGTGGCGGCGCTGGCACGACACCATCGGCACCTGCGACGCCGCCCGTGCAGAACAGCGCGGGTTAGCTTTTCGCGCCTGATCCACTGCACTCCGCGCTTGGCTTAGGCGACTGTTCCGAATAGATTTTCCCGCGGGGAGGGAACATGAGAACCGTACTTTTCAGCACCGTAGCCGCAACGCTTCTGGTCACCGCGCCCGCGGCGGCGCAGGTCCAGCCGCAATATTCGGCCGCGCAGCCGCAGCCTGCCGCAACCCAGGCGTCGGTCATCAATCTCGACAACCGCATCGTCGCGCTGGAGCGCCAGATCGCGGACCTGCTGCGCGCCGAGGAAGAAAACGGCCGACGCATCAGCCAGCTTGAGTCGACCCTGCAGCAGGAGCGCGAGGCGAGCGCACAACGGATTTCAACACTGGAAAGCCGCCTTGCCGCCGGGACACCAGCGCCAACTGTGACCGCATCCGAACCAGCGTCCGAGAAGCCGAAACCAGCCGTTGCCGGCAAATCATCCACGCCGAAGCCAGTTGCAGCCGTCGCATCGACGGACACCGACCCGGCCGAGGAAGCCTATGATGCCGGCTACCAGCTCTGGAAGGCCGGGAAGTACGACGAGGCGATCGGCGCCCTGCGCGCCTTCAGTTCTGCCTATCCGAATCATCGCCGGACGAGCTGGGCGAACAATCTCGCCGGCCGGGCAATGCTAGATAAGGGCGAGGCGCGTGCAGCCGCGGAAGTCCTGCTCGCCAACTATCGCGGAAACCCGAAGGGTGAGCGCGCAGCGGACAGCCTCTTCTACCTCGGCCAATCGCTGATGAAGCTCGACCAGCCAAGCCAGGCCTGCAAGGCCTACGGAGAATTGGAAGCAGTGTACGGCTCGAACATGCGGGCTGACCTGCAGAAGATGCTCCCCACCGCGAAAACGCAGGCAAAGTGCAAGTCATGACGTAAGGGCCATATATGGTCCCCAATGTCGCGCTCGTTGATCGATTCCGCGCCGATCTCGACACGCTGATCGAGCCAGGTACGCGGTTCGGGGTCGCCGTCTCCGGTGGACCGGACAGCCTGGCGCTCCTGCTGCTTGCTGCATCGGCACGGCCGAGTGAATTTGAGGCCGCCACTGTCGATCATGGTTTGAGACCCGAAAGCGCCGCGGAAACCGAAATGGTCGCGAACCTGTGCGAGGCGATGGACGTCCAGCACGCCATCCTCACAATCGAATGGGACTTGCCGCCTGCGTCCGCAATTCAGGAGCAGGCACGTGCGGTTCGGTACGGCGCGCTCGCAGGATGGATGCACGAACGCGGCCTCGGCGCACTCCTGACCGCACACCATCTCGACGATCAGGCGGAGACCCTGGTGATGCGGCTGAACCGGGGGTCGGGCGTCCGCGGCCTGGCGGGGATGCGCCGCAAGTCGAAGGTGCCGGGCTATCCCGACTTTGCGCTGCTACGGCCGCTGCTGAGTTGGCGGCGGGCCGAACTCGAGCGCGTCTGCAGCGAAGCAGGCGTCGAACCGGTCGCCGATCCCAGCAATCTGGATGAGCGCTTCGAGCGAATTCGAATCCGGCAGGCGCTGGCTGCGGCCGACTGGCTGGACCCCGAAGCGCTCGCCCGCAGCGCCGAAAATCTAGCGTGGAGTGATGAAGCGCTCGAGTGGGCCTCCGTCCAGGTTTGGGCCGGGTTCGTCGAAGAGAACGACAATGAAATCGTCTATCGCGACCCGGGCGCACCCAGGGGCATCCTCCGACGCATCGTTGCCATGGCAATCGCCCGGCTCGGGAATGAAGGCGAGCCTGACGACCTCCGTGGACGGGAGATCGACCGCCTTCTCAGCGATTTGGAGGCCGCAAAAACGACAACGTTACGGGGAGTCCGCTGTAGCGGCGGTCCGCGGTGGACCTTCTCGCGAGCAGCACCGCGCTCGCGCTGACGTGAACGTCAGCTCATTACCAAGGTAACGCTCGCGGCAAGATCGGAATGGCGAAACGGCTTCACGAGGCGGGGAACGTCCGAAGCAATTCCGGTCTCGTCGGCATATCCGGAAACGATGAGGACCCGCATTTCCGGCCAAATCTCCTGCGCCTCTCTGACCAAGTCCGTGCCGCTCTTTCCGGGCATGAGGTGGTCGGTGACTAGAAGGTCCGGACGGAAGCCGCCCGTCAGGATCCGAACAGCCTCCTCCGCCGATCCCGCTTCCGTCACGGTGAAGCCGAGCTCGGAAAGCATGTGGGCTGTACTGGCGCGAACAAGGGTCTCGTCATCGACCAGGAGAACTTCTCCGGCTCCAGCGGAAGCCTCCGGCTCCCTGCTCTCCTCGGACAACGCGGCCTCTTCACCCGCGACCGGAAGCCATAGTTCTACGCAAGTCCCGACGCCGGGTCGGCTTGAAATGGTGAGCGCCCCGCCAAGCTGGGAAGCCAGTCCGTGCACCATGGAGAGGCCTAGCCCCGTTCCCTGGCCGATGCCCTTCGTGCTGAAGAACGGCTCGATTGCGCGGTCCAGTGTCGGCCGGTCCATACCAACACCAGTGTCAGAAACAGCCAGGCGAATATATTGGCCGGGTGGAAGCTTTGACTTGTGCCCGCGCTCGATCAGCTGGCTTGAGGCAACAATGGATAGCTTCCCGCCGTCCGGCATCGCATCGCGCGCGTTCACCGCGAGATTCAGAATCGCCATCTCCACCTGATTGGCGTCCGCTCGAGCAGCGGGAAGATCGGACCCAACGACGACCTCGACCTTCACGCGCGGTCCGGAAGTGCTTTCAACCAGTTCTGCCATTCCCGCAACGAGCCCGGCAACGTCGACGGCCACAGGCTGGAGGGGCTGCCTTCGCGCGAAGGCCAGGAGACGCTGAACAAGTGTCTTGGCGCGGTCGGCCGACTGCAGCGCACCTTCGATCAGGCGCTGGGTCCGCTCGTTCCCGACTTTTTGCCTCTGGAGCATGTCGAGGCTGCCGATAATGGGGGTCAGCAAGTTATTGAAATCGTGCGCGACGCCGCCGGTCAGTTGCCCCATGGCCTCCAGCTTCTGGCTCTGGCGCAGAGCCTCCTGCGCCTGTTCGAGCTCCGCTGTCCGCTCGACAACCCGGCGTTCCAGGCTGTCGTTAAGCTCGCGCAGATCCTCTTGTGCGCGGTGAATTTCGGTGACGTCGTGGCCCTCGCAGAAGATGCCCGTGACGCAACCGTCTTCATCAGTGACCGGCGCATAGATGAAATCGAGGTAACGCTCGTTCCCGGCTGCTCCGTCCTGGACGTTTAGCCTGACCGGAAGGGCCTCCGCGATGTACCGTTCCCCTGTCTGGTAAACCCGGTTCAGCAGCTCGAAAATTCCCTGCCCTTCGAGTTCCGGAAACAATTCGCCGACCGATTTGCCGAGGTAATCGCGCTCGCCGAACAGGCGTGTGTAAGTCGAATTGACAAATTCGTAGCGATGTTCGGGTCCATTGAGGACCGCAATGAAACCCGGAGCCTGTTGAAACTGTCTGCGTTGCCGCTCGATCTCCGCCGCGCGCCTCCTGTCCGCAAGCACGCGATCGGTCGTTTCGTTTCCTTGGTTGAGGATGCCAACGACGGTTCCTTCGTCGTCGAGCAGAGGCGTAATACTGTAATTCCAGTAGGTCTCCTGCGGAACGCCGTCGCGCTCCATCCACAACAGCTGGTCATAGGTGGAGAAGCCTTTGCCCGTAGCAATCACCTGCTCGAACTGAGGACCGACAACGTCCCAGATGTCGGCCCAGACCTCGGCACCGGACCGACCGAGCGCCCACGGATGACGTTCTGCAGGGATCGGCGCCCAGGCATCATTGTAAAGAAGCCGAAGCTCCGAGCCCCAATAGATCGCCGTAGGAAAGCTTGAATGCAGGCAGACGGACAGTGCGGAACGCAGCGAATGCGGCCACGAACGCGGATGTTCGAACGGCGTGCTCGCCCAGTCATGGGCGCGGATCCGCTCGCCCATCTCACCGCCGCCCCGAAGAAACGGAAGGGACGAAAGTTCAGGCTCGGACAGCGGACGGCACTTTGTTCATGACGCTCCTGTAACGCGCTGGAGACTAAACACAATTGCGTGTCGGCCGATGGCAGTTACAGAAGAAATGGGGGCGCAAAGAGCGACGCCTGAAATACCGCGATTTTAATCGCTGGGTTACATTATCTGGGTTAGGTGCGGCGTGGGGCCTGTCGGCCGCTTGAATCGTCTAGCAACGACAGCGTCGGCAGGTCCCACCCGCTCGCCGCTACCCCCCCGAGGCAAACGGCTGTATAGAGTCGCTTGAGGCTGTTGCTCGAACGCCTGTCGCAGCGCCCGGGCGACGACCTCGCGGGGGCGGTCCGATCCCCAAGCGAAATCCCCGGGGTCGGGCCGCTTCTCCTTCTTTTCTGGAGGAGCGCGAACAAAGCCGCGCTCCTCGCTCGAAGGAAGGGTTTTCACCCAACTCACAAGTAGCGCACAAGCAGGCTCATCCTAGCTATCCAAAGTTAGGAGACGCCTATTTGTCCCGTTTTGGACGCTAAAGTTTCCGCCCCTGTGCGAGGGGTGCTCGGTGCGGTATCAAATGCATGTGAAACGGGGCTTAGACTACCTTCCGGGCGCGTGATCGCGATCGGACGCTACATGCTGGCGTCCCTGCTGCTGTTCGCATTGTGGTTCGACGCTAGCCCCGCATTCACCCCGCTGGGTGGCCCATTCGCAGTCAACAGCTCCTACGTGATCTTTGCGCTGATCATTCTGGTCATCACCTGGAACAATTGGTGGCTCGATGCGAGGCTGGCCGGACCGACTCACGCGGTTGACATCCTCGTCTTCACGACACTGGTGTTCTCTACTCAGGGGTTCGACAGCCCGTATTTCACCTTCTTCATGTTCGTATTGCTCTCGGCCGCGATCCGTTGGGGCTGGCGGGCGACGGCGCTCACGGCCGTCCTGCTCGTCACGCTTTACCTGTTGGCCGGCATGGTCGTTTCGGAACAATCTACACAAGGCGTTCTGCACGACTTCGTCGACCGGACCGGTCACCTCGTCATCCTTTCGCTGATCCTGATCTGGTTCGGCGTGAACCAGTGGCGCGCAGGCATCTACTCTCGCGAGACCAGTTCTTTCACCGACCCCTCGCTGGACGAGTCGCCAATTGAAACGAGCCTTCGGGCAGCGATGGAACGGCTACAAGCCGGGGTCGGCATATTGGTTTGGCGCGACCAGGGCCGGGCCGACGCGGAGGCCTTTGTCGCGCGTAACGGCACATTGTCGATCATCCGGCTTGCAGGGCGAACGCTGCAGAACGCTGGCGCCACTCCGTTTCTCTACGACCTTGTGAAAGACCGGACGCTTGCGCGCGATGAACAGCGCAACCTGTGCCCTGCTCCGGCGAGCAAGCTCCTTCAGCAAAAGTCGGCAGCGGCACTGAAGCTATCAGAGGGAATTGCGATCCCGATCCGAACGGGTGCACGCGGGGCGAACTGTTTCTCGAATCGATTCCGAACCTTTCGACGGACCACATCGATCTGGCCAGTGAGGTCGCCGCCGACGTCTCTGGTCACGTCGAACGCCACGCCTACTTCCGAGCGGTCGAGGAAAGCGCCGAAGCGCGGTCGCGACTGGCACTTGCGCGCGACTTGCACGACAGCGTCGTGCAGTTCCTCGCCGGAGCTGCGTTTCGTCTGGAAGCACTCAGACGCGACCTGGTTTCGGGCCGCGACCTCGAACCGGAGCTCAATCATCTCAAACAATTGATGCTTCAGGAGCAGGGTGAGCTGCGGTCCTTCATCGCGGCCTTGCGCAGCGCCCCGCAGATCGGCCTGGACGAGCTCGCCAAGGATTTGCGGTCGCTTGCGGAAAGGCTGGCGACGCAATGGGATGTGCTCTGCGAGTTTACATCCCAGACATCCGACATGATGGTGCCCAGCCGCCTTCATCTCGATGCCCAGCACCTCGTTCGGGAGGCCGTTGCCAATGCGGTCCGGCATGCCGGCGCGAAGAGCGTGACCATCCGCCTTCGCTCCGACCCGGAGCGGCTCCGGCTAGACTTCATCAATGACGGGACACGCTATCCCAAATCGCCGTTGACCGGCGAAATGCCCCGCTCGCTAAGTGAGCGCGTAAAGCTTGCCGGAGGCGCGCTAGAGCTGTCGCGCGGCATGGGCGTGACCAAGATCTCGGTATCCCTCCCAATCGGCGGAAGGCTCCAGTGATGCGTATCTTGCTTGCCGACGACCATCCAATGATCAGCACGGCGATCGAAGCCCTGCTGCGCGGAACGGAGTTCGAAATTGCCGGCATGGCTTCCACCGGGGAGCAGGCGATTCAGAAAGTCGAAGAGCTAAAGCCGGATATCCTTCTCCTCGACCTCCAGATGCCCGGCGGTACCGGCATGGACGTTCTGCGCCGAGTCCGATCCAACGGCAGCCGGCTTAAGATCGTCCTGCTGACCGCGGCGATCGACGATGCATCCCTGCTCGAAGCGAAGTCGCTTCGAGTGCAGGGAATGGTCCTGAAGAATTCGGACCCGGCCTATCTCCTCGAATGCCTGGAAAAGGTGAGCGTCGGCGCCCGATGGATCGATCCCGAACTCGGCGTCCGCGCGAAGGAACTAGCCGAAACGCTCGGCGATCGCGAGGCGCACGCACTTTCTCCGCGCGAGCGCCAGTTGATCAGCCTTGTTCGTAAGGGACTTCGCAACCGCGACGTTGCCGAGCAGCTTGGAGTGACCGAGGGACGATCAAGGTCTACCTCCACGCTTTGTTCGAAAAGCTCGGAGTCAGCAGCCGGACCGAGCTCGCGATCCGCGCGGACGAGTTCCTCACGGGAAGCTTCCTAAAGAGCTGAATCCAGAATCTCGAGTTGGCCCCGTTCAGGACACCGCGAAACGCCTGTGGTATCATTGTTATTAAGGTGCGAACGCCTATCTTCCGATTCTGACTGGCCTTTGCGCCGCCGAGAGAGACGCGATGAACGAGAAAAAGCCAACGAATCCCTGGGCTAAGAGCCTGCTCATCTGGGTGGGCATCCTCTTCGGGCTCGTGGTCTTCGTGCAGATGATCGGCGGAGGCTCCAAGGCCGCGACCGGCGAGACCATCGCTTATTCCGAGTTCGTCCGGCAGGTCGATGAGCGAAACGTCCAGTCGGTTACGACGTCGTCGACCGCCAGCGGCAACCAGGTCATCACCGGCAAGCTGGAAGGTGGTCAGACGTTTCGCACAACCGCTCCGGCCGACGCCCAAGTTACCGATCGCCTCATCAAGGCTGGCGTCAATGTCCAGGCCAAGGAAGCCGAGCAGTCGAGCGTCTGGTACTACCTGCTGATCCAGTCCCTGCCGTTCATACTCATGATCGGGGTCGCCTTCTTCGTGATGCGCCAAATGCAGAAGAACGCGGGTTCCGGCGCGATGGGCTTTGGCAAGAGCCGCGCTCGCATGCTGACGGAAAAGCAGGGCCGAGTGACTTTCGCCGACGTCGCTGGCATCGACGAGGCCCGCGAAGAGCTTCAGGAGATCGTAGAGTTTCTCAAGGATCCGGGCCGCTTCGCTCGCCTCGGCGGCAAGATCCCGAAGGGCGCGCTGCTGGTCGGCTCGCCGGGTACTGGCAAGACGCTTCTTGCTCGCGCCATCGCGGGTGAAGCCGGCGTACCCTTCTTCACCATTTCCGGTTCGGACTTCGTCGAGATGTTCGTCGGCGTCGGCGCTAGCCGCGTCCGAGACATGTTCGACCAGGCCAAGAAGTCGGCCCCGTGCATCGTCTTCATCGACGAGATCGACGCGGTCGGCCGCCATCGCGGCGCCGGCCTCGGCAACGGCAACGACGAGCGCGAGCAGACGCTCAACCAGCTGCTGGTCGAGATGGACGGCTTCGAAGCAAACGAAGGCATCATCATCATCGCCGCGACCAACCGTCCGGACGTGCTCGACCCGGCGCTTCTGCGCCCGGGCCGTTTCGACCGGCAGGTCGTCGTTCCGCGCCCCGACATCGACGGCCGCGAGCAGATCCTGCACGTCCACATGAAGAAGGTACCGCTGGCTCCGGACGTCGACGCTCGCGTCATTGCGCGCGGCACGCCGGGCTTCTCCGGTGCGGACCTCGCGAACCTCGTCAACGAGGCAGCCCTGCTAGCCGCCCGCAAGGGCAAGCGCCTGGTTGCAGCCCAGGAGTTCGAGGAAGCCAAGGACAAGGTGCTTATGGGCACCGAGCGCAAGTCCATGGTCATGACCGAGGATGAGAAGCGCATGACCGCCTATCACGAGGCCGGCCACGCAATCGTCGCTCTGCATGAGCCCGCTTCGGACCCGATCCACAAGGCAACGATCATTCCGCGCGGCCGTGCGCTGGGCATGGTCATGCGCCTGCCGGAGCGCGACAATTACAGCTACCACCGCGACAAGATGTACGCGAACCTCGCGGTATCCATGGGCGGCCGCGTCGCCGAAGAACTCATCTTCGGCTACGACAAGGTCAGTTCGGGCGCGTCGTCGGACATCAGCTACGCGACCGGCCTCGCCCGCGACATGGTCACCCGCTGGGGCATGTCGGATGCGCTCGGTCCGCTTCAGTATGCGGAAGCCGACGAAGAGGTGTTCCTCGGCTATTCAGTCAATCGCCAGAAGAACATGTCGAACGAGACTGCGCAGGCGATCGACAAGGAAATCCGTCGCATCGTCGAGCAGGGTTATGATCGCGCCAAGGGCCTGCTCGAGGAGCATCGCGAGCAGCTCGAGACGCTCGCCAAGGCCCTTCTGGAGTATGAGACGCTGAGCGGCGACGAGATCAAGACGCTGATAGCGGGCGGAGCGATCGACCGCGGCGGACAAAAGGGTCCGACGATCCCGGCGGCCGGCTCTTCGATTCCGAAGGCGAAGCGTCCGAAGTCCGGCATCGGCGGTCCGGCGACCGCCGGCGCTTGACGCCAGCCCGCTTCGCAATCGCTGCGATTGTCCTCGCCAGCGCTGCATCGGCGCTGGCCGCACCTCCAGGCTCCGCTCAGAACTTCCTGGACCGTGCGAACCGTCTGAAAGCGAAGGGCCGTTGGCATTCTTCGACGCCGACTACCGTCGGCTCAAGTCGGAAGCCTATGCGGCGGGCAATTCGCTTCGCGATGATCGTCTCGCTGCCCAGAAGACGGGCAAGCCGATCCTCTATTGCTCGCCCAAGGCGCGCGCGCAGCTCGGCTCGATGGAGTTCATCGACGGGCTCGAAGCAATTCCTTCAACCGAGCGGCCGAAATTGAACCTGAAACAGGCAATGCTGCGAGTGCTTCAGAAGAAGTATCCCTGCCGCTAGTCGAACAGCCCAAGCCCGAATAGCATCAGCAGGAACAGGCCGAGCGCCAACGTCGCGAACGCGATCAGCAGAAATGTCCGGAGAAGCGCACCGCCGGGCGAAAGCCCATAAGTGCCCTTAAGCTGGCGATAGATGTGAAATGGCGGGATCAACATCGCGAAGCCCGCAACCGCGGGCAGCCCGGCCAATCCAATCAAAACCGCCGCCACGACCAGCAGGGTCATGAAGCTCAGCGAATAGGTGACGAACACCGTGTGATCGTAGAGCCTGAACCGGCGGCTGAATGGGAACATCAGCCACAGGAACGGGACCGACAGCGGAATCAGCATCCAGCTGAATTTGTAGGCATTGGTCTTGAGTTTGTAGAACAGCAGGTCCGGATTTTTGACGGCCTTTTCCAGTGGCTTGCTCAACCAATCCGGCGCGTCGATCTGGGTCTTCGCGACCCTCCCTATCTCGCCAGACTGGACGCCGCGCATAATGGCCAGGTCTTTCTGAAGCTCGGCAATTTTCGGATCGAAGGATGCCGTGGAGCGGCCGTCCCGAACTGCGGCATCGCGCTCTCGCTGCAAAGCCGCGATCTGACGTTCGTTGGACGTAATGCTCTTCTGCAGCTCCGCAGGAGCGTTAGGGCTGATCCTGGGCGACAGGCCGCCGCTGAAGCTCGCAACGCCGAACATCAGGAAGACGGAGAAGAGAAACAGGGCCATCGGGGAGACGAATTTGGCCCGCTCGCCGTCGATGTAGCGCCGGGTGAGCTCGCCCGGCCGCCACGCGAGCAGCGGTAAAGTGTGCCAGATCTTCCCCTCGAAATGGAGCACGCCATGAAGCAGGTCGTGCCAGAAGGCATGAAGTGTCCTGTGAACGCGCGCCCTTTGCCCGCATGCGTGGCAATAGTCACCGGCCAGCTCCGCGCCGCAATTCAGGCAGTTCTTTTCATGCGTATGGCCGTCTTCGCCGGAGCCGGTTCGCGGCTCGACGGTCCGCGCCAGGACCGCACCGCTCGCTGCGTCACCGATCGCTTCGAGATCCGGCATGACCAATCCCCCTTCCCCGACATTATGCGCGGTCCGGCGCTCATGCTAGCTCCACGATCATGAGACGGATTGGCCTCCTCGGCGGCTCGTTCAACCCGGCGCATATCGGTCACAGGCGGATCAGCCTGGCGGCAATGGAGGCGCTCGGGCTCGACGGAGTGTGGTGGCTGGTTTCGCCCGGAAACCCGCTGAAGGCCGGTCGAAAGGACATGGCGTCCTACGAAGACCGTCTCGCCTCGGCCAAGGCAATGGCGCGACGGGCCCGCATTCGAGTCAGTGATTTCGAACGGCGGGCCGGCACCCGCTACACCGTGGATACGGTGCGAAAGCTCGAGACCCTCTACCCGAACGACCGCTTCATCTGGCTGATGGGAGGCGACACTGTTGCCGAATTTCATCAGTGGAAGGCTTGGCGCAAGCTCGCGGAATCGCTTCCGATTGCGGTGATTCACCGGCCCGGTTATGATCGCCAAGCCCACGCGGCGCGCGCGATGGGCTGGCTTCGAAGGTTCGTCCGACTTTCCAGCCAGGCAAGGAATTGGACGGATTGGAGTGCACCGGCGATCACTTTTCTTCGCCTGCCGCCCGACCGAACCTCCGCTACCGGCTTACGCGCGCACGATCCCAACTGGCATGAACGTTATCCGGACCCCGCAGGGGTTCCAAACGTTTCGCATTGCCAACTTCTGTCAGGAGAGCACTTGCCCGACCGTTCCGCTGAGACCGCCACTGGCCGTCCTGAGATCGACGTCGAAGACCTCCACGCCCTCGTCCTCAAATCGCTGGATGACGATCAGGCCGTTGAGGTCGTCTCTATCCCGCTCGCAGGAAAATCCAGCATCGCCGACCACATGGTCATCGCTTCAGGCCGCTCAACGCGGCAGGTGGCGTCCATGGCGACGAAGCTCGCGGACCGGATCAAGGAGAAATTCGGCAGGATCGCTCGGATTGAGGGATTACCCGCCGCGGACTGGGTCTTGATCGATGCCGATGACGTCATCGTGCATTTATTTCGTCCCGAAGTGAGAAGTTTTTACAATTTGGAACGTATGTGGGCTTTCGGCGATGATGCCGATAGAAGTACAGTCGCTAGCGGGTAGAGGGACCCCATGCGTTTCATTACTGTCTTTCTCGGGCTGCTGGCCTTAGCCCTGCAGCCTGTACATGCGGCGTCTTCGCCGGCCCTTGTCAGTCTCGAGCAGCAGCTCCGAGCTGTGGTTGGCTCTGCGTCCAGCGACGTCGGCGTTGCGGCGCTCGACCTTACGACGGGCGAAAGCGTCAGCATCAACGGAAATACGGCCTTTCCAATGGCCAGCACGGTCAAGGTCGCGGTCGCCGCTGCCTATCTGAGCCAGGTCGACCATGGCCGCCGCTCCCTGAATGACAAGATTTCGGGTCAATCCGCCGCCAGCCTGATGGAGCGGATGATGATCCACAGCGACAATCACGCGACGGACCTGCTCCTTCGCGATCTTGGCGGTCCGAGCGGGCTGCAGGACTGGATCGCATTCAACGGCCTCTACAATCTGCGCGTCGACCGGACGATCGCGCGCCTGCTCGCCGACAAGCGTGACCTATGGGACGTTCGCGATTCCAGCACACCGCTGGCGATGGTCGATCTCCTCCGTCGTCTCGACAAGGGCAACGTGCTGAAGCCGCAGAGCCGATCCTACCTCATGGACCTGATGGGCCGCTGCGCGACGGGCAAGAACCGCATCCGCGGGCTTCTGCCGTGGGGAACCAGGGTCGAGCACAAGACGGGCACGCTGAACAATTATGCGAGCGACGTCGGCTATATCACCATGCCGAACGGCCGCCGCGTCGCAGTCGCCATGTTTGCTCGCGGCGGCACCGACCGCCCGCGCACGATCGCACAGGCCGCACGCGCCATCTACGATGGCTTCACCAGCCTCTTCACCTGGCCGAGCTTCGGCGGAACGAGCCCCGTCGCCGGCCGTAACTGAGGGCTGGTTGCAACTCCACATCATCGCGCGTGGGAAAATCGGGCGATCGCCGGAAGCCGAGCTGGTCGAGCGCTACCTGAAGCGCATCACCTGGCCGACCAAGCTCACTGAACTCAGCGAACGCGCTCCAATGCCTGCCGCAGCTTCCGGTTCGGTCACGGTGCTCCTGGACGAAAAGGGCAATGCTCTCTCCTCGATGGAGCTTGCCAGGAAGCTTGAGCAATGGCGCGATCGGGGCATGCGGGAAGCTCGCTTCTTGATCGGCGCTGCTGATGGCCACTCTCCCGAAGAGCGGGCGAACGCGGACCTGCTGCTATCGTTCGGCCCGGCGACCTGGCCACACCTCCTCGTGCGCTCCATGCTGGCGGAGCAACTGTTCCGGGCAACATCTATCCTTGCGAACCACCCTTATCATCGCGAAGGTTGAGGCATGCGCCTCCTAGGCCCTTTTGGTGCGGCCCTTTCCGCTTCTCTGCTGATCGGTGCGAGCGGACCGGTCCTGCCGACGTCCGAGCCGCTGGAATTGAGCGCGAAGCGCGCCGTCGCCGAAGCGCGCGTTGCGGATGCTCAGGTCGCGAAGCTCCAGAAGGCCGCTGATCAGGCTCGGACCGAAGCGGAGCGCATCGGCGCCCGGAGGGCAGCGGCAGCTCAGGCGATATCGGCCGCGGAAGCGCGGATCAGCGCCGCCGACGCAAACGCACGCGTAATTGCGGCCCAGATCGAGCTAAGGCGCGAGCGGCTGCGGCGGGAAGCGGCCCCAGCCACGGCCTTGCTTGGCGGCCTCGCGGTCATGGCCGAGCGCCCGCCCCTGCTCGCGATCCTCGATCAGGGCTCGACGGAAGAATTCATCCGCGTTCGCCTGCTGCTCGATTCGACCCTGCCGGTCATTCGAGCGCGGACGGCCACCCTTCGTGCTGAACTCGAACGCGGACGTCAGTTGCAGCAGCGCGCGGAGCTGGCTCGAGCCGACCTCGTGCGCAGCCGCAACACGCTCTCCATCCGAAAGCGCGAATTCGCCGAACTTGAAGCAGAAGCGGTCAAGATCGCCAATGAGCGCGGCGGAGAAGCGCTTGGAGCGGGCGACATCGCCCTTGCCCGCGGAGAGGAAGCCGAACAGCTGGTTGGAGAGGTCCAGCGCGGCAACCAGGCGCGCGCGATCGCTTCCCAGCTTGCCAGACTACCGGCACCGCCAGCTCGCCCCGGCTCAAATGGCGCGGTCGCCGGAGCACCGTTCCCCTATGTCCTTCCGTCCGATGCTGCCGTCACGGAAGGCCTCGGCGCGGTCGCGACCAACGGCATCCGTTCGCGCGGCTTGACGCTTGCAACAGGCCGTGGCTCGACGGTCACGGTACCGGCGTCCGGCACGGTCCGCTTCTCCGGCCCATTCCGCAGCTACGACGCCGTCGTCATCATCGACCATGGAAACGGCTGGATGAGCCTGCTCCTGAACGTCGCATCGCCGCTCAAACCAGGCGAGAAAGTCGAGATCGGTCAGTCGCTTGGACGTGCACTTGGTCGAATAGGAGTGGAACTGTCCCGAAATGGGCAGCATGTGTCACCTGCTCTCATCGCAGGTTCATCTCAGAGCCTGTCAAAGGGCCCAAAGCGGGTTAGGAAGGTCCGAAAACTCGGGACATGAAAGCCATGAAGCTCACGAGCAAACTGCTTCCGCCTCTAGCGCTCGTCGGAGCGCTTGCACTGGTGCCGGTCACGACCAGCGCGCTGGCAGCTGCGGACACCACCAATTACCAAGAGCTCGAGACGTTCATGAGCGTCTATGAGCGGGTGAAGGCCCAATATGTCGACAAGGTCGACGACCATACGCTGATCAAGGGCGCGATCGACGGGATGCTGGCCGCGCTCGACCCGCATTCCAGCTATGTCGAAGCGACCGATTTCGATGTCCTGAAGGCCACGACGGACGGCAATTACGGCGGTCTCGGGATCACCGTCTCGGTTGAGGACGGCGCGGTGAAGGTCGTTTCGCCGATGGAGGACACGCCAGCATGGCGCGCTGGCCTCAAGTCCGGCGACTACATCACTCACATCAATGGCGAGCTTCTCTACGGCCTTTCGCTCGACGAAGCGGTCGAGAAGATGAAGGGCCAGCCCGGCTCGTCGGTGAAGCTGACCATCGTCCGCCCCGGCCGTGACAAGCCTTTCGACGTTGGCCTCGTCCGCGAGCGCATCGAGCTCCGTCCCGTGAAGTGGGAAATCAAGGACGGCATTGGTTACATTAACATCAACTCGTTCGCCGGAAACACAGGCGACGCCACCAAGGCGGCGCTTCTGGCGATCGACAAGGCAACCGGCGGAAAGCCGCTCGGCTATGTCGTCGACCTTCGCTCGAATCCGGGCGGACTGCTCGACCAGGCGATCGACGTCAGCGACGCCTTCCTCGAGCGCGGCGAGATCGTCTCTCAACGCGGACGCGAGCGGGACGATATCGAGCGCTACTATGCGACGCCGGGCGACATGGCTCACGGCCTTCCGGTCGTGGTGCTGATCGACGCTGGCAGCGCATCGGCTGCGGAAATCGTCGCAGGCGCACTGCAGGATCACCACCGCGCACTGCTTCTCGGCGAGCGGAGCTTCGGAAAGGGCAGCGTCCAGACGGTCCAGATCATGGGCCCGAAGGCGGCGCTCAGGCTGACCACGGCGCGTTACTACACGCCGTCGGGCCGATCGGTTCAGGCGGGCGGAATCGATCCGGACATCACCGTGCCGCAGCTGACCGACCCGGACTACAAGGACCGCAAAGTCGTACGTGAGGTCGATCTCCGTCGCCACCTGCTCGGACAGGCGAACGTGGACGACAAGCTCCTCGAGGAAGATGATTTCTCGAAGGATCCGCGCTTCAACTTCACCCAGGCAGAGCTCGAGAAGAAGGGGGTCAAGGACTTCCAGCTCGACTATGCGCTGCGGACGCTGAAGCGGCTGCGCGGTCCGACCAACGTCGCCTCAGCGGATTCGCCAAAGCGTTCGTAGATGAACGAAGCGGCGCTTGCCCAGAGGGGCGGAATGCTGGGAATCGATAACGCCCGTGCGGCGCGGCTGATCGCGCTGCTCCTCCCGCTGGGCTTGCTCGGCGGAGCATTGGGCTCGCAGTACATCGGCGGGCTCTACCCTTGCGAGATGTGCTACTGGCAGCGTTGGCCTCACGGCGCGGCGATCGTACTTGCGTTGCTCGCCTTCACCAGCACGGCAACCTCGAAGCGATCGATTGGACTGACCCTGCTTGCGGCCTTCGCAATCGCGATCTCCGGCGCCATCGGCGTCTATCATGCGGGTGTCGAAGCCAGGATCTTCGAAGGCTTCACGACCTGCACCGCGACCGGCGGATTGAGCCTGGAAGACCTGATGAAGGTCCCGCTCATCCGATGCGATCAGGTGCAGTGGTCGCTGTTCGGAATCTCCATGGCCGGCTGGAACGCGATCCTGTCGCTTTCCGGAGCCGTCTTGATCGTCTTCCTCATCCTCAAGAGCCGCCGCGCATGAGCGCCTGGCGCCCCGGCCAACGACGTCCGGATTCGGCGTCGATGCTGCGCGTCGACCAGGCCGGCGAATTCGGCGCGACCCGGATCTATGCCGGACAGCTTGCGGTCCTTCCGCGCAATTCGGCCGCCGCCAAGCTTGTTTCACGCATGGCGGACCAGGAAAGGCGCCACCTCGAACGCTTCGATGCTCTGATGAGCGAGCGACGCGTCCGGCCAACGGTATTGCAGCCCGTGTGGAACGTCGCGGGCTTCGCACTAGGCGCTGCAACTGCACTCTTGTCCGACAAGGCGGCAATGGCCTGTACCGAGGCCGTCGAGACCGAAATTGACCTTCATTACAGCAAGCAGCTCGAAGATCTGGGCAACGATGATCCCGAGCTTGCCGCCGATATAGAGAAGTTTCGGGCAGATGAACTCGAGCATCGCGACACCGCTCGCGAAGCCGGCGCGGCGCAGGCCCCGGGCTATCCCTTATTGACCTTCGGGATACGTGCGGCATGCCGTGTCGCAATCGGGTTGTCGAAACGCATTTGAGGAACCAGCAGCGGTTGTCAGCCGCTTTTACGCTTGGAAGGACCAGTTATGACGAAGCACGCAGCACATCTTGCAGTCGCTGCCCTGATGACGGGCTTCGCCGCCATTCAGCCTGTCTCTGCTCAGACCACGCCAAATTCCGACCGGGTCAATGAGATCATCGTTTTCGGCACCGACCCGTGTCCGCGCGCGACCGACGACCAGGTGGTCGTCTGCAAGCGCGTGGGTGAAGAGGAGCGTTTCCGGATTCCTGAGCGTCTCCGCGAAGGTGGCTCGCTGCAGCAGCGCCAGGCCTGGGCCAACAAGGTACGCAGCATCGAACGCGTCGGCCGCACCGGCATCCAGAGCTGCTCGCCCGTCGGCCCGGCCGGCTACACTGGCTGCATGGAGCAGATGATCAAGCAGGCTAGGGAAGAGAGCAAGGAAACGATCGAGCAATCGACCGCTCCTCAGCCGTAAGCGCCTATTTCCGGGCCTTCTCCGCAGCGATCCACGTATTCGTCTGCGCGTCGAGCGCATCCATCGGCACCGCGCCCTGACCGAGCACGGCGTCGTGGAACCGGCGGATGTCGAACTTGTCGCCCAGCTCCTTTTCGGCGCGCGACCGCAATTCCTCGATCTTGCGCTTGCCGATCATGTACGCGAGCGCCTGTCCGGGGACGGAGATGTAGCGGTTGACCTCCGCGTCGATGTTCGCGTCCGTCAGCGCTGAATTGTCCTTCATGAAGGCGACGGCGCGCGCCTTGTCCCAGCCCTTCCAGTGGATGCCGGTGTCGACGACCAGTCGTGTTGCCCGCCACATCTGGTAGCTCAGGCGTCCCATCTCCTTTTGCGGCGTGTCGTAGAGGCCCATGTCCGTGCCGAGCCGCTCGGAATAGAGGCCCCACCCTTCGACGAACGCGGTGAAGAAGGTCGTCGACTTGCGCCACTGCGGCATGTCCAGCTCCTGCTGGATCGCGATCTGCTGGTGGTGGCCGGGCACCGCTTCGTGGACCGACAACACCGGGATTTCCCACAACGGCCGCTGGTCGAGCTTGGTCGTGTTGACGAGGTAGTTGCCGGCGATGCCGCCCTCGGGGCTTCCCGGCTGGTAACGCGCCGTCGTGTCGGTCGGCGCGGTAGCGGCGGTCATCGGCTTGATCCCGTAGGGCAGTCGCGGAAGACGCCCGAAATAGGCCGGCATCTTTCCATCGATTGTCTTGGTGACGATCGCGGTCTTCTCCATCAGCTCTCCCGGAGTTTTGACATACCACTTCGGATTAGTGCGCATGTCGGCGATCATCGCCTCGCGGCTGGCAAAACCCGCCTTCTTCGCGACCGCCTCCATCTCGGCCCGGATGCGCGCGACTTCCTGAAGTCCGATCTCGTGGATCTGGTCCGGCGTGAGATCCGTCGTCGTATGGTAACGAACCAGCGCTTTGTAATAGTCTTTGCCCTGGGGCTGCGTGGAGACGGAATCTACCTTGCGGCACTTCGGGACGAGCTGGCGCGCCGCGACGGTCGAAAATGCGTGGTAGGACGTGGCGATCGGACCGGCGATGGCCTCACTCGCGCGAGCTTGCAGGCCATTCCATTCGGACGCCGGGATGGCCTGCGGACGCGCCGCCGCGAAGGGACTGTAGAACGGCGACTGGGTAACGTCCGCCGGCACGAGCGCAAGCGTCGAGCCGGGCAGCGTCTTCATCCATTCGCATGCCTGCGTGTAGCCTTCCGAAGCGGCCTTCACGCTCATGTCGCTGTACGCCTTCATTCGTGCCGGAACGAGCGCCAGCCGGGCGAGATAATTCTCATAATCGGCCTTGGTTCGCATGGGGATCGTCTCCCCATCGTCGCCAGAGCTTCGTGGTAGCTTCCAAGCGAAGAGTAGAGCAACTGGCGCTGCCCGAAGTGGTTGAGCAGGATCTGGTCCTCCAGCGTCCGCTGCAGCACCGCGCGGTTGCTCTGGTCCATCGGGCTCAGTGAGCCGGCGGGGATCGCCTGCAGGCGAACGAGAATGGCCTGCGCTTCGGATGCCTGCCGGTCGAACTCGGTAAGGCTCAGTTCGCCAAGATCGCGGTCATAGGTCTGGACGCCGACCGAACTTGCCGTGAGCGGATTATCCTTGAGATAGGCCGCCCAATAGTCGTCCATCAGCTTGTGGAAGTCCTCGGTCGGCCCGGCGATCGCGGGCGTTGCAATGGCGATCGAAGCGACGGTCGCGAGTGCAAGCGTCAATTGGCGCATGTCTGAATCCTCCCTGTTGCACCGGAGCCTAGCCGTGCAGCGCTTTGGCGCAACGCGCGTTTCGACGGACGGCGGCGAGCCTCCATTGTGCTGCGCCTTCGGGGCGACTAGCCCTTGCTTCACGCTGCTCGGGAGACTGCAGATGACCGTTGCCGACGCCACTCCGGACCTCGAACATATCGACCAGTCCGATCGCGCTTTCATCGGTCATCCAAAGGGACTCGGCTATCTCGGCTTCACCGAAGCCTGTGAGCGCTTCTCCTATTACTCCATGCAGACCCTGCTCACGCTTTACATGGTCAATTACCTCTTGTTGGCTGGCCACATAGAGGGTGTTGCCGGACTTGGCTGGTTGAGAGAGTGGCATTACCCGGGCTTGGAGGGCCAGCCGCTCGCATCGGCTATTTTCGGTGATTACACGTCGCTCGTTTACCTCATGCCAATTCTCGGCGGGATTATCGCCGACAAGTTGACGGGGCGCCGGGTCGCATTGATCGCCGGAGGGCTAGTCATGGCGCTAGGCCATTTCCTGATGGCGATCGAAGGCGCATTCCTGTTCGCGCTACTAGCGCTGATTGTCGGGGTCGGCCTTTTCAAGGGCAATATCGCGACCCAAGTCGGTGAACTCTACGGCGAGCATGACCTGCGCCGTGCGATGGCGTTTCAGATCTTCTACATCTTCATCAACGTCAGCGTGATCGCTGCCCCGCTCATATCGGGGACGCTCGGACAGGAGGTCGGCTGGCATTATGGCTTTGGCTGCGCCGGAGTGGTGATGGTCCTCGGCCTAGGCATTTATTTGTCCGGCCAAAAATGGTTGCCGGCCGATCTAGGCGTCGCACAGCAGGATCGCAGCAAACTCATAGGCCGCGTCGTCGGCGGTGCCATCGGCATCGCGGCGCTGGTTATCCTGTGGCTGATGATCTCGGGCATTCTGTTTTCGAGCTGGGTTGTCGGAACGATCAGCGCCCTGGCGCTCATCGCCTTGCTCTACTGGTTCCTGACGAGAAATCTCGGAGATGCCGATAAGTCGCGGGTGCTTTCGCTTTGCATCCTGATTCCAGTGCTGGCCATCGCGCTGCTGACCAATCAGGAGATTTTCAACGCATACCTCATCTGGGGCGACCAGCAGTTCAACCTGACATTCATGGGGAGAACACTGCCGTCGAGCTGGCTCATCACCCTGGACGCAATTCTAAGCTTCTCGATGCTCGTGGCTGTCGCCGCTTTCTGGAAGTGGTGGAGTTTCAAGCGCCGCGAGCCCGACGAAATCAGCAAGATGATCATCGGCAGCCTGTTCACGATCGCCGGCGGCCTGTGCCTGTTCATGGCAGCCCTGACACAACCCGAAGGCGGGAAAATCGGCCTCTTTTGGCCCGTGATGTTTCACCTGATGAACAGCATCGGCTTCGCGCATATCCTGCCGATCAGTCTTGCGCTGTTCACCAAAATCGCGCCCAAGCAGATTACGGCCACGGTGATCGGACTGTACTATCTGTCCTTCTTCGCTGCGAACAAGGCCGTCGGCTATGTCGGCGGCCTCTATTCCAGCCTGCCGACCACGACCTTCTGGCTGCTTCATATAGCGAGCGCGGCCTTCGGCCTCGTCGCTTTCATCGTCTTCAAGATGATGATCGGAAAGAGGATGACGGGTGGAGCGCCGGCCAGCGCGACGGCGTGAAGCCTGAGGACGCGCTTCCCGACGATCTCGCCGGCGAGAGCCGCTTCCAGCTGCTGACCCGGCTGGGCTTCGCCGGGCGGGGCCTGCTGTACATCATCATCGGCCTGCTGGTGATCTTCGCGGGCCGCACCGAAGACCTGACCGGAGCGCTCGAGTATCTTGGCCACGGCGTCGGCAAACTGCTTCTGGCCGTGCTCGTCGTCGGCACGGCCGTGTATGGGCTCTGGAGGCTCACTGACGCCGTGTTCGGGATCGAGAGCGGGAGGCATCACTGGAAGGCCTGGCGCAAGCGTGTCGCTGCCGGGACAAGCGGAATCATCTACTCCTTCCTCGCCTACAAGGCGGTCCGCATCCTCTTCTCCCAGCGAGTGAGCGGGAACGACGCGCAGCAGCACGCGGCCGATGCTTTCGATCTTCCGGGCGGCGAGATAATAGTCCTGATCGCCGCGGCAATTCTCTTCGGCGCGGGCATCGTCCAGCTGGTCAAGGCAGCGAAGTGCAGCTTCCTTGCACGTCTCGACTGCGACGATCGCCAGAAGGTCTGGATCCGATGGCTGGGCCGAATCGGTTATGCGGCGCGCGGGATTATCTTCCTGGTTGTCGCCTGGCAGCTCGAACAATCGGCCATCCATCGCCGGGCATCGGAAGCAGGCGGGCTGGAACAGGCGCTGGATTTCTTCTCGCCAACGGTTCGAGGCTGGGTCGCGGCGGGCCTGATGCTGTTCGGCTTCCTCAGCCTCGTCGAGGCTCGCTTCCGCCGAATTCACCGGCCTCCGCCGGTCGATCGAGTCGCAGATGGTCTGAAAGACGCAGTCCGCCGCTGATCCGCGCCAGGCCGACTCCCTTCATCGACCGACAGCGAAGCTTCGTCGAAGCCGAGGTCCGGTGGTCGAAAACGACTCCGGCTCCGGCGAAATCGCAATGCGGGACCCACCAAGGCAGTTCATCCCACCGCCGTCCACAAGCGGACAGATGGGATGGCAACAATGCGAAAGAGTAGAATTCTTTCCACGTTGGCAGCCGCCTCGGTAGCAACCGCGGGCCTGTTCCTGCCATTTGCGTCAGCCACGGCGAAGGACCGACCCGTGCTCGTCACGGCTCCGTCCGACCTTGTCGTGCGTCATGTGAGCTATTCGGACCTCGACCTCGCCGCGCCGGCGGGAAAGGCGGCCCTTTACGACAGGGTCGGCTTCGCGATCGGCGACGTGTGCACTGAGGCGAACCATTTCGACAATGGGAGCTTCGCCTTCAAGTCCGGCCTGAAGCAATGCTCGAACGTCGCCTGGAGCGACGCTCGCCCGCAGATCGCTCGTGCCGTGGAAAGGGCGACGGGCACGTCTTCCATCGCCGCCGCTGCGATCACGATCTCGACGGCGCGTTGACCGGCTGCGCAGGGCGTGGCTCCGGCGCCTCGGAGCCACGCTCGAGCGATACCGCTAAACGCCTGTATGGACAGGAGAAGTCTTAGAACATATTGAGAACGAATGGCCCAACTGGACCTGCAGTCGAAGCTCGCGATTCTCGCCGATGCGGCCAAATATGACGCATCCTGTGCGTCTTCGGGATCGTCAAGACGCGACAGCCGCGGCGGCAAGGGGCTGGGCTCGACGGAGGGGATGGGCATCTGCCACGCTTACGCGCCGGACGGCCGCTGCATCTCCCTGCTAAAGATCCTGCTGACCAACAGCTGCATCTTCGACTGCGCCTATTGCATCAACCGCAAGAGCTCGAATGTCCGACGGGCGCGCTTCACCATCGAGGAGGTCGTCCGACTCACGCTCGAGTTCTACAAGCGCAATTACATCGAAGGACTGTTTCTCTCCTCCGGCATCATCCGCTCGTCCAATTATACAATGGAGCAACTGGTCGAGGTCGCGCGGTCACTGCGCGAAGAGCATGACTTCCGCGGCTACATCCACCTCAAGACCATTCCCGACGCAGATCCGGAGTTGCTGAGTCAGGCCGGGCTTTTCGCCGATCGCGTTTCGATCAATATCGAGCTTCCCACCGAAAGCGGGCTTCAGCGCCTTGCGCCTGAAAAGGATGGCGGCCGGATCGAAAGCGCGATGCGGGACACGCGCGCAGCCATCGACGACGGCGCAGACGCCAAGTCGAAATACAAGTCCGCTCCACTTTACGCTCCGGCCGGCCAATCGACCCAGATGATCGTCGGTGCCGACACGGCCAGCGACGGCGACATCATCGTTCGGGCGAGCGCGCTCTACGACCGCTTCCGACTGCGGCGCGTTTATTATTCGGCCTTTTCACCGATCCCGGATGCGAGCGCCGTGCTTCCACTGAAGCGCCCGCCGCTGATGCGTGAGCATCGGCTTTACCAGTCCGATTGGCTGATGCGCTTCTACGGCTTCAAGCCGGCGGAGGTGGCAGGCGCCGCCGACGCAAGTGGCATGCTTCCGTTGGACATCGATCCCAAGCTCGCCTGGGCGCTCAAGTTCCGGGAGAGCTTCCCGGTAGACGTAAACCGGGCACCGAAGGAACAGCTTCTGCGTGTGCCCGGCCTTGGCACCAAGGCGGTCGACCGGATCCTGTCCTCGCGGCGCTGGCGGAATCTTCGGCTCGCCGATGTTGCACGACTGACGCTTTCGATCGCCAAGGTTCGGCCCTTCATTACCACCGCGGATTGGATCCCGACCCTCATGACCGACCGAGCCGACCTGAAGGCGCTGGTCGCGCCAAGACAGCAGCAGCTGGAACTGTTCGCTGCCTGAAGTTCTATTCTGGGATAAGCCCCGTATCGGTCAGCCAGCGGCGGCGCGTGGCGAAGGCAAACAGCCGATTGATCACCGGGTTCGACCAGCCGCTGTTGGTCGCGAAATCGCGGGTCAGTGTGTCGTGGTGGAGTTGATGGGCCCGCGGGGTCATCAACAGGCCGACAGCCCGCATCGCTCGGACGATCGCAGGATTGTCCTCGCGGTGCAGCGTGCCGTGGAAATATTGGGCGAACGTGCCGCCAATGATCAGGACGACCGCTCCGAACGTGAACCAGCCGGACAGCGGCAGCAGCAGAGCCGTCAGATTGAGCGCAAGCGATGCTGGGAGCGCCACGAAGATGATGGTCGACCCGATCTGCATCAGCATCGGTCGTCGGCCCAGGGCCTCTGGCCGCGGATGGTGGTTCTTGAAATCGTAGACCAGCTTTTCGAGTGGCCCGATCTTCCGCCAAATGCTGTCCCTCAAAGAGAGATAGTCCTCGGATTCACGCGACCCCGGGTAGAAATACAGACGGTCGAGGCCAATACCCGGCGTGCACGGTCGGTAGTCCATGTACATGTGCGTGAGGCCCGACAGCAGGTCGGCGACATACCAGGCGGCGAGAGCAGCCGGAGCCCACAGCCAGTCCGGCGCTCCGGCGAGCCACAGGTTGAACGCCATCGACGCCAGGAACAGGGCCGTCACCGGCCAAGGCGCTGCCTTCATCATTGCTCTGCGTTAAAGCCTTTGAACTCTTTGGGAAACCCGAACCGGGCGCAACTCGCCGCGGTTAACTCGGTTAACGTCTGACGTGTTGCAAGAAGGACCCATGATCGACGCGCATCGCGTCACCCTGGCCTCGGAGGACGACTTCGACGGCTGGCGCGATGCCGCCCGCGACCTCGCCGAGGCAGGCGTCCCGCCGGACGCAATCGTCTGGCGCGTGGACGGATCGGAAGACGACCTTTTCGCCAAAGAGGCTCGGCAGCCGACCGGCGCCAGCTTTCCCGTTCCACGGCCCTTCATCGACCTCGCGAAGAGCGTCGTCTGCCACACCGACCCCGAACGGTTCGCTTTGCTCTACGCAATGCTCTGGAAATTGCGCTCCAACCGCCATGCCATGGAAGATCGCGCGGATCCGCTGGTCGACCGGCTCGAGAATTTGGCCAAGGAAGTCCGCCGCGACGTGCACAAAATGCACGCTTTCGTCCGCTTCCGGGTGGTCGAGCAGCCCGACGGAATGACGCGCTTCATCGCCTTCTTCGAGCCCGACCATCACATCGTCCGGCACGCCGCCGGCTTCTTCGTACGCCGCTTCACAAACATGCGGTGGTCGATCCTGACGCCCGAGCTTTCGATCCATTGGGACGGCGAAACGCTTTCTGAAGGTCCTGGCACGACGCGCGCGGAGGCGCCCGGCGGCGATCCGCTCGAGGCGATGTGGACGACCTATTATGCCTCCATCTTCAATCCGGCACGCCTGAAGGTCGGCGCAATGCTGAAGGAGATGCCGAAGAAATACTGGCGCAACATGCCGGAGACCTCACTCGTTCAGCCTTTGATTGCGAGCGCTCGCAATCGGGAGTTGGAAATGATCGACCGGGCAGCGGCCAAGGAAGGCCTCAGAGAAGCGCTGGAAGCGGAACGGCGGATTGAGCCAGGCGGAAACCTGCGCAAGTCCTGGGAGGCCCTGTTCAAGGAGGCGCGCGGGTGCACCCGATGCGACCTCTACAAGCGCGCCAACCAGACAGTGTTCGGCGAGGGCCCGCTCGACGCGTCCATCATGTTCGTGGGCGAGCAGCCCGGGGACCAGGAGGACGTCGCCGGACGCCCGTTCGTCGGACCGGCCGGCCAGGTTTTTGACGAGGCCTTGGAGAGAGCAGGGATCCCGCGTTCGGAAGTCTACGTCACCAATGCGGTCAAGCATTTCAAGTTCGAGCAGCGCGGCAAGAAACGCATCCACAGCAAACCCAATGCGGGCGAGATCGAAGCTTGCCGCTGGTGGATCGACCAGGAGCGCTCGCTGATCCGCCCGCCGGTCACCGTCGCGTTGGGAGCGACCGCTGCCCGCTCGATCCTCGACAAGGTCGTCACGATCAGCCGCGTGCGCGGCTCGCCCATTGCGCTTCCGGACGGCGGCGAATGCTGGGTGACCGTCCACCCGAGCTTCCTGCTCCGCATCCCCGAACCGGACCGTAAGCGCGAAGAACGGGCGAAGTTCGTCGACGACCTCAAACGCGTCCGCGATCGCGCGGCGGAGCTGGCTTCCTAGAAGCCGAACCTCAACTGTGCCTTGATCGCTCGCGGTCCGCCGGGAGCGATGTTGTTGTCGCTGTGGGCGGTCGGGAAATAGTCGGCCCCGAAGATGTTCTCGACGTTGATCTGCGCCTCGATGCCCAGCATCAGCTTGTAATAGGCGGCAGCGTCGACCCGTGCGTAGCCCGGCAGCTTCACGTTGTTGCTGATCGAAGCATAGGACTTCGACCGGGCAATCACGCCAAGCCCGAGACCGATCGTGTCCGAGACATCATAGCGGTTCCAGAGCGAGAAACTGTGCTTCGGAACCAACGGCACGTCGCGGCCTGCCGGAGCTGACGCAGTCGTCTTGGTAATCTCCGCCTTCTGCCAGGAATAGCCTGCCGAGACCTGCCAGCGGTCACTGATGCTGCGCTCGAGACCCAACTCTAAGCCCTTGCTTCGCTGGGCGCCTGTCAGCACGGTCTGCTGCGTAAGCGGGTCTATCGCACGCGTGTTGGTACGGTCGAGCCGATAGATTGCGGCGGTGGCGAGCAGACCGTCGATCGGGGCCCACTTCGCGCCCAGCTCGTAATTGTCGAAGCGTTCTGGCTTCAGGTCGGCGGTCGTCGAGGTCAGGCCGCTGAACTGGTCCCCGATTGCGGCAGATAGGATCGGCTGTAGCTGGTGTAGAGTGACAGATTGTCGCGCGGCTTCAGGATCAACCCGAAGCGCGGCGACCAGAGCTCGTCCCGTCGGCTGAAGTCTTCGCTCGCAGGGCGCAGGTCGTTCACCGATAGCTTGAAACTGTCGAACCGCAGGCCCGCGACGATCTCGAGCCATTCGGCGGGGCGGATCTGATCCTGGACGTATACTGCCGCGACCGTCGCCCGGGTGCGGTTGTTCGCATCGCTCGCAGACGAAGTGAAGGAAACGTTCTTGTCGACGCTCGCATCCGAAATCGGCGTCGTATTTCCGTTCAGGAAGGTACCCGACATCCGCTGGTTGCGGGACTTCTGCCGCCCGAACTCGAAGCCGAACAGCAATGTCTGGTCGATCCCGCCAAGGCGATTTTCCCAGACCAGGTCCGTCTGGCTGAACAGGTTCTGGCGGTTGTTGCGGTTGTTGTAGGCGCCGAGCGTAACCAGTCCCGTCGCGGAGCTAAACGAGCTCGGATAGATGTTCTGGTAGAACTTGTCGTAGTCCGCGAATTGCGTGTGGTTCTTGAGCGTCAGGCCGTCCGCAAGCTCATGCTCGACACTGAATGTGCCGATGTTGACGTTCGCCTTCGAATGGCTGTCCTCGGGATCGCCGAAGAAGGTCCGGTCAAAGCCCTTGATCGGCCGGTCGCCGTCGGCCGGGACGCCGCGGTCTGACGTCCGGTAGTCATGGAAATATTCGTAGCCGATATCGATGCGGGTGTTCGGGCCGGCCTGGAACGCGAGCGTAGGGTTCACGCCATAGCGTTCGAGGTTGACGTGCCGGCGGAAGCTGTCGCCATTCTCGTAAAGGCCGTTGACCCGGAGCCCGACACCGGAGGCGATCCCCTGATCGACGTCGCCGGTGAGACGAAACCCCCGAAGCTGTCTGTCGAGGTCAGCGCCTCGCGATAATCGCCAAAAGTCGCGCGCTTCAGGACGCGGTTGACGACCCCACCGCCACCGCCGCGTCCGAAGATCATCGCGTTCGGGCCCTTCAACACCTCGACGCGATCGACGTTGTAGAAGTCGCGGAAATATTGCGCGTCGTCACGGACGCCGTCGATGAAGAAGTCGGCGGTCGAGTTGTTGCCGCGCAAGGTGAACTGGTCGCGATTGCTCTCGCCAGTCCCTGGAGTGGCGCCGGGAACGAATGTCAGCAGCTCCGCGACGGAGCGGATCGACTGGTCCTCGATCTGCTTCTCCGAGATGACCGTCAGCGCCTGCGGGATGTTGCGGATGTTGGTGTTGGTCTTGGTAGCCGTGCTCGTGTCTCGCGCGCCATATTCGCTGCGCTGGCCCGTGACGATGATCGCCTGGTCGGCCGCTTCGGCAGCCGCCGCCGACGTCGCCTCGGACCCAGCCCCTTCGGACAAATCCGCCGCGGCAAACGCTGGAGAAGACATGCCTGCCAACAATGCGGCGGCGAACGATACAGTGGTGAGCCCCTTCATGCGGACGGCTACTATCGTTATTGATAGTCATTCGCAATAGCAGAACTGGCGCTTGCCGAACTGTCCGATCAAGCTTCCCGATAAACCCCTGAATTCGTTCAGCGCGTCGATAGCATAAGCGGAAGACCACCTTCCTGGCGCAGAGTGACCATTCCGGACGGACGCACCTTTCTTCCAGGGACGGGGGCGAATCTCCACTGGCTGAGCCACGTCGCGAGGATCGTCAGCGCTTCAGCCATTGCGAAGCGAGCGCCGACGCAAGTGCGCGGGCCAGCGCCGAACGGCAGATACTGGAAACGGTGCCGTTCCTGCCTGCGACCAGCAAACCGATCGGGATCGAACGCATCAGGCTCGTCCCACAGGTTCCTGTGACGCTGAATGATCCACGGCCAAATGGACACCAGGTCGCCAGAATTCACTTCATGCTCTCCGAGCATGTCTGGCCCGACCGCCTCGCGATCGAAGCGCGGAACGGGCGGATAGAGGCGGAGCGTTTCGTCCACGACCGCCCGAAGGAATGGCAGCCGATCCGAAAGACCCGCATCGACCCCATTCTCCAGGGCCGACCGCGCCTCCTTGGCGACCCGCTCCTGCAATTCCGGCTGTTCGCTAAGGACAAACAAGGTCCAGCTCGTCAGGTTGGCCGTCGTCTCGTGGCCGGCGAGATAGAAGGTTGCAGCGTTGTCGATCGCCAACTCGATCGCTTCCTCACGCGGGAATTGGTCGAGCAGCGCCCGGATCATTGCCGTGACGAAATCGTCCGGCGCGTCGCTACCGAGCCGCTCGCGCACGATCGCGCCCAGCGTCGAACGCAGGAACTGCTGCCCTGCCCGGCCCCGCCGCCCTTTCGAGTTACCGGGATCAGTGGCATGCCCAGCAACGCCTGGATCCGGGCTTCGCCGACGCCCTCCATGGCGGCGGTGATATGGTCCATCGCCTCTGGCGTCGTGAGCCGAGGGTCGCCGCTGAACAAAGCCGTGGCGATCACCCGCATCGTCGCCGAGGTCGCTTCGACGGCCATGTCGCGCGTGCCGGCCTGCCATGACTGCGCAATGTCCTGCCCGACTTCGCCGAACAAAGGCATGAGCGCGTCCACCGCGGGTGGTGTGAAGCTCGCCGCAACAATCTTGCGCTGGGCGCGCCAAAGCTCGCCCTCCGACGTCAGAAGGCCCGCCCGATCGTCGGCCCGAGGATGCGCTTCACCAGCTTCGGCTTCTCGTAGTTCGACGCGTTGTCGAGCAGCACGCGCTGCACCCAGTCGGGTTGCAGGACAACATGCACCGTGTGGCCCAGGATGTTGCGCTTGAAATACCAGTTCTGGAAGGCGAGCTGGGACCAGCCGTACACCGCGGTCCGCGCCCGTTCCCCCAGGAAGCCGCGCCAGGTCGGAACGGGCTTCGGCCGGCGTGGAGGATGCGGCGGGACCCAGAGCTTTGTCACCGGCCTGCCAAGCGCTCCGCAGCGGCGCGGACGCGCTCCTCCCTGTCGGGCGCCATGCGATCCGAGCGCTCGTAGACTTGTTTCACGAGCTGTTCACCCGCCTTGGACGGAGTGCCGGAATCGAACGGCGGATGCGGATCGTACTCGAGCCCAGCTGGATCGCGCGTGCGTAATCCTCTCCCTCGATCTGCGCGGTGAGTGCCAATGCGAAATCGATCCCGGCCGTCACTCCGCCGCCCGTGACCCGGTTGCGGTCGAACACGACGCGCTCCGCGACCGGCTCCGCCCAAACAGCTTGAGATAGTCGCGCCATGCCCAATGAGACGTCGCACGATAGCCTTCGAGCAGTCCGGCCGCACCGAGGATCAGCGAACCAGTGCACACGCTCGTCATCCATTGCGCCCGTTCGCCGACGCTCCAGACCCAGGCAAGCGCGTCGTCATCGTGCATGACATCGACGCAGCCGAAGCCGCCGGGGATGCAGAGAATGTCCGCTTCGGTCACCTCGTCGAGCGTTCCCGTCGGAAGCAGTGCAAAGCCGCTGTCGGTCTGGACCGGATCGAGCGACTTCCAAACGAGATCGACCTTCGCATTTGGTAGGCGCGAAAGCACCTGCGCCGGACCGGTAAGGTCGAGCTGCGTGACGTTGGGAAAGACGAGGAAGACAACGCGTGTGGGCTTCATACCCCTATTCTGCAGCGAGAAGCGTCTCCGCGCCACCGAGGTCGACAGAAACCAGCCTGCTGACGCCTTTCTCGATCATGGTCACGCCGTAGAGCCGATGCATTCGGCTCATCGTCACTGCGTTGTGAGTCACGATCAGGTAGCGCGTGTCCGTCTCGCGGGTCATGCGGTCGAGCAGGTCGCAGAACCGCTCGACGTTCGCGTCGTCCAGCGGCGCGTCGACTTCGTCCAGCACGCAGATAGGCGCAGGATTGGTCAGGAACAAAGCGAAGATCAGCGCAACGGCCGTGAGCGCCTGCTCGCCGCCTGACAGCAGGGTGAGGGTCGAGAGGCGCTTGCCAGGAGGCTGCGCCATGATCTCCAGTCCCGCCTCCAGCGGATCGTCGCTTTCGACCAATTCGAGATGCGCCTGCCCACCATTGAACAAGGTCGTGAACAGGTCGCGGAAATGCGTGTCGACCTCGCGGTATGCGTCGAGCAGCCGCACCCGGCCTTCGCGATTGAGATTGCCGATGGACCCGCGCAGGCGATGAATCGCCTGAGTCAGTTCCTCTGCTTCCTCGGCACCCTTCACCCGGGCCTCGTCTAACTCGGCCAGCTCCTGCTCGGCAACGAGGTTGACCGGGCCGATCCGTTCGCGCTCGGTGGTCAGGCGTTCTAGCAGCGCCGATTGCGCGTCCGCATCGACCACTTCGTTTTCGTCGAAGCCAAGCTTCTCGGGTAGCCGCTGAGGAATGCACTCGAAACGCTCGAAGCAGACGCGGCCATATTCCGTGCGGCGCGCTTCTTGCGCTTCTGCCCGCGCCGAGGCCGCGGCGCGGCGTTCGCGAGCAGCAGACAGAGATTCGTTGGCGGTCGCAAAGGCCGAAGCCGCCTTGGCGACTTCGCCCTCCGCAGCACGCTCGGCCTCCGCAGCGGCGGAGGTCAGGCGGCCGCACTCGCCGGAGCGATTCTCCAATTCGCCGATCGCCTCGTCGAGGCGCGCGGGTTCCTGGCTGAGTTGCTCGCGCTCGGCGCTTTGCTGGCACTGGCGTTCGACGGCCAAGGCGAGGCGGCGTTTCGCGTCGGCGTGACGCTTGCGCCATTCCTCCTGCTCACGGCCCGCAGTTCCGTGACGTTCCCGCGCTGCGGCAGTCTCGCGCGCACGCGTCGCGGCTTCGGCACGCTTGTCGGCGACGGCCGATCCCGCGCCCGACGCCCGCGACCGCGCACTTTCGACATCGGCTTCAAGCGCCGCCGGATCGGGCAATCCAGCGATGACCGCTTCAGCAGCGCGGAGTGCTTCGGCCGAAGCTTCGGCTACCGGCTTCAAGTCTTCCGCGCGCTGCGAAATAGCTTCGCGCTGGTCGTTCAGCCGATCGATCGCAGCGGCCGCGGCGTCGGCTGCGCGATCCGCCTCGCGGCCGTCGCGCTCGGCAGCGGAGGCAGCTTTACGCTGCTCGTCACCCTCGGTGCGCCAGCGTTCGACATCGCGAGCCGCCTGGTCGCGCTCTGCCGAAGCCGTGTCGACCGCCTTCTCCAAGCCCGGAAGCTGCTTTTGCAACTCGGCCAGCCTGTTCGCGCGGATCAGGCGCTCAGCCGCGGCCGCACCGGAGCCGGTCGAGACAAAACCGTCCCACCGGCGCAGCCCGCCCTCCAGCGTTACGAGCCGCTGGCCGACTGCAAGCTGCTGGCCCTTATCTTCATCTGCCACGCCGATCTGACGAAGGCGCCGAAGAAGCTGCGCGGGCGCCCGGACATGATCGATCAGCGGCTCCACGCCGGAGGGGAGCGATGGATCGCTCGCCATAGCCTCGCTTCCGGTCCACCGCCTCGGGCCGCCTCCGCCGATCGCCGCATCGGCATCTTCGCCGAGTGCCGCGGCCAAGGCCCGCTCATAGCCCGAATCCGCCGACAGGCTTTCGATAGCCGAGCCACCGCCATGCTGGAGCGCCCGCTCCAGCGCCTGAGCCTCTGCCTTCGCTGCGGATAGCGCGGCGCGTGCCGCCGCCAGGTCGCTCTCCGAAGAATCGCGGCGCTCGGCGGCGGTTGCGCGTTCGCGTTCGGCGGCCTCGAGCTTCTGCTCGGTATTTGCCTGCGACCTTTTCGCGGCCTCTGCGCGTTTCAGGGCCTCGTCGCGTGCCGACTGCTCGGCTGATCCCGAGCCGAGCGCCTCTAGCTGCGAAGCAAGCCGCTGCTTTTCCTGCTCGGTCCTTTGAAGCTGCGCTCGCGCGGCCTCGAGGGCAGCTTCGGCAACCCGGCGCTCGGCTCGCATCGCGGCCTGGCGGGTCAGGAGGTCGGCAAGAGCCGCCTCGGCTTCGCGCGATTTGGTTTCGAGATCGGCGAGCTCACGCCCAATCCGGGCCGACTGCGCTTCATCATCGGACAGGCGGTGATCGATTGCCGCACGCTCGGCGTCCAGCTCGGCGATCCGAGCCTCGGCGTCGTGACGAAGCGCCTCCTCGCGCTCGACATCCGACGCAAGCGAGGCATCCAACCGGTCGAGCTCGGCAAGCCTCCGAACGACCGTGTCTCGCCGCGCGCGGGTCGTCGCCAGCTCATGCGCAAGCTCGGTCGCGCGTTCGCGCGCTTCCGCCAGTTCGTGACGGCGCTGGTTGAGAAGCGCCGCGGCCTGATCCTGCGCCTGCTGCGCGTTCGCCATCGCGCCCTGCAGCGCCGAGACCTGCCCTTCGGCTTCCCGCGCCTCTTGCGTCGCTGCGGTCGCTGCCAAATCCGCCTCGACCCAGCGGGCGTGAACCAGCCGAGCCTCAGCCGAGCGGATCTTGTCCGACAGCTGGCGATAACGCTCGGCCGCGCGCGCCTGCCGCCTCAGTTGCGCAGCGCGCTGCTCCTGATCCGACAGAAGCTCGGCCAGCCTCGTAAGATTCGCCTCGGTCGCACGAAGTTTCTGCTCGGCGTCCTTGCGGCGGGCATGAAGGCCGGAAATGCCAGCGGCTTCCTCGAGCAAAAGCCTCCGCTCGGTCGGCTTGGCCGCGATGATCGAGCCGACCTTGCCCTGACTGACCAGCGCCGGAGAGTGCGCGCCAGTCGCCGCGTCGGCGAACAGCAGGGAGACATCCTTGGCGCGGACGTCGCGACCATCGATCCGGTAGGCCGAGCCGGTGCCCCGCTCGATCCGCCGGGTGACCTCGCTCTCGCCCGCCTGCCCTTCATCGCCGTGCTGACGCTCGAGGAGGATCGAGACTTCGGCGAAGTCGCGCTGCGGCCGCGTCGCGGTGCCGGCGAAGATGACGTCGTCCATCCCGCCGCCGCGAAGCGACTTCGGGCTGCCTTCGCCCATCACCCAGCGAATGGCTTCGAGGAGGTTGGACTTGCCGCATCCGTTCGGACCGACGACTCCGGTGAGCCCCGGTTCGATCCTTAGCTCCGACGCTTCGACGAAGCTCTTGAACCCGCTGAGTTTCAGCCGGCGGATGCGCAACTTGTCTCCCCCACCCTCACATGGCCGCTATCCGCGTTCGCCGAGGGCGTCGCGGAGTTGCGGTTCAAGCTTGTCCCAGGTCGCGGTCTGCTGGAGGAGCTTGCCGTTGATGACGAAGCTCGGCGTGCCGCTGAATTCGGGGAATTGCGAGGTCGCGTCGCCGTTCATCTGGACCAGCAAGTTGATCTCGTTTTGGTCCGCCAGGCAGACATTGCTCTTCGCCGACGGAATACCGCGCTGGGCCGCCCACGGCACGAGGCCGGCGAGCTTGGCAATTTCCGTGAACTGCTTTTCCGGGCCGACGTTCTGCAGCGCCTCGAACTGCTCCTTCGGCACTTCCTGCAGCTTGCCCGTCCATTCACGCTGATTGGTATAGAGAGCGCGAGTTACCGGGAAGAAGCGGTCCGGACCGCCGCAGCGAGCGATGAGCGCCGCCGTAAGGTCGAAAGGATCGCGGACGAAATTGCGGAATTCGTAGCTGACCCGGCCGCTCTTCACGTAATTGTTGATGAGCGGTTCGCCGCCCTTCTCCTCGAATTCGGCACAGTGCGGGCAGGTCATCGAGCCGAACTCGATGAGCTTCACGTCTGCCTTGGGGTTGCCCATCAGGAACCCACCTTCGGGCGTGCGAACGACCATCTTGGTCCAGTCGCCACCATTCGGGGCGGCGACGGCTTCGATCGGCCCGGAGTCGGTCTTCGTCGTCGATCCCTTTTCGGCATTGCAGGCCGCGCTTGCGAAGATCGCCGTTGCGGCGAGCAGGACGTAGGCTGGCTTCATCAGATCATACACTCCGAAACGTAATGGGTATGGGATTGTCGTCGGGTCCATCGACCGTCGGCGTGCCGCTTGTAGACACAATTTTTCCGGCAAGCGATTCGAGACAGGCGCGAAGCTCCGGGTCGGCAATCTGGCGAAGTCCCTCACCAAGCTCTTTGGAAACAGGGCTTGATTGCGGCCGTTCTGGTTTTGGAGAGCGCGCCAACGGCCTTCCCTGACGGAACACGACCCTGTCGATGGCCTGATATCCAAAGAAACGGTTCACGCGCTCGATGATCAGTGGCGCGAGATGCTGAAGCAGAGGTGAATGGGCGCCTTCGACCAGCAGCGTCAGGACGCCGCCTGATTTCTTGCCGGTCGGGAATCTGATCGATTCGGGTGATGAAACCCGGGCATAGCGCTCGCCAACGATTTCGCTCCAGCGGCTGACGATTGCGCTCTGGACGAAGCCGAAGCGGCGGAACGCCACTCCGCCGATCTCGCCGACAAGTTCGCCGGCCGCGCGCGCACGGCCGGAGCGCGGTGCATCTTCGGCGCCGGCTTTCCGCTTCGTCGTTGGAGACTTTGGCTTCGCCATCTCAAGGAGGTCATGCCATAGGGAAAGTGTGCCCGCCAACCGCTTGCTCCAACATTATGTGGATAACGCCCGGCGGCTTCCGTGGCGGGCAATGCCGGGAGAGACGGCGCCGGACCCTTATCGCGTCTGGTTAAGCGAGGTGATGCTCCAGCAGACTACGGTCGCGGCAGTCACGCCGAGGTTCGAACGGTTCATTGCGCGATGGCCGACCGTCGAGGCGCTGGCTGGCGCAAGAGACGAGCACGTGCTCTCCGAATGGGCGGGCCTCGGCTATTACGCCCGCGCCCGCAACCTGATCGCCTGTGCTCGGGAAGTGGCAGCTCGCGGCGGGTTCCCCGACACGGAGGAACAGCTTCGGCAGCTGCCGGGGATCGGGGCCTATACGGCAGCCGCTATCGCTGCGATTGCGTTCGGACGGCGCGCGCTGGTCATGGATACCAACGTCGAGCGGGTGGTCGCGCGGTTGCACGCGATCGAAGCCCCCATCGCCGAAAGCAAGCCGCGCCTCCGTGAACTTCTGGACATGATGACCCCGGTGGAACGCGCGGGGACTTTGCCCAGGCGATGATGGATCTCGGGGCCACCATCTGCAGGCCCAAGTCACCCGACTGCCCCGCTTGCCCGCTGAACGCCGGTTGCTCAGCCTTTGCTTCCGGCGAGCCCGAACGTTTCCCCGCTCCAAAGCGCAAGGCAGTCCGCCCAGCACGATATGGTGTCGCCCACTGGATCGAGCGAAGCGGCAGCATCTGGCTGGTTCGCCGCCCGGCCAAGGGGATGCTCGGTGGAATGGCGGCACTACCGGGCCCGGACTGGACCGATGAGCCCGCGCCGGCCGAGACAGCACTCGTCCACGTGTCCCACGTCTTCACGCACTTTCACCTCGAGCTGGCGGTCGTAGCGTCCGACAGCCCAACAGGCGAAGGCTGGTGGCAGCCGCTCGACCGGCTTGTCGACGCGGGCCTGCCGACGCTGTACCGCCGCGCCGCCGATTCGGTACTTGAAGCCAGGAGCGCCCTTGCGGCCTGAACCTTTTTTCTCCGGCCCCGGAATCGATCGCGCGGACCAGGTCCGTGTCGACGAGGCCCGGCTTGCCGAGATCGCTAATCGGGAAGATGGCCTGCAGCTTCAGTGGCGGGAGGGATTGCCCGCCATCGGGGCAGATGGAAGGCTGGAATGGCAGCCTGCCGCCTCGTCAGATTTGTTCCTCGGAATTCAGGACGGCGCTCCCCGTTTCTCCGCGACCGAGCAACCGCACGCCAATGCCAGGGCAGCCTTCGATACGATCGGACTGCTTCGCGATGACGAGGCGCCCCTGTTCGCGGCCGCCCTCAGCCTCGCCTGGTGGCATTCGCGGCATCAATTCTGCGCCAATTGCGGAGCTAGCACCGAAATCGAGCGCGGCGGATGGTCGAGGCGCTGTCCCGAATGCTCGGCCCAACATTTCCCGCGCGTCGACCCGGTCGTCATTATGCTCGCCGAGCATGAGGGCCGCCTTCTTCTCGGACGCCAGCCGCAATATCCGCCCGGGCGCTACTCCGCGCTCGCGGGCTTCCTCGAGCCTGGCGAATCGATCGAGGCGGCAGTCGCCCGTGAGCTGCACGAGGAAGCAGGAATCGCGGTTGCGGACGTCACTTACGTTGCAAGCCAGCCCTGGCCTTTTCCCTCGTCGCTGATGCTGGGGTGCCACGCCCGAGCACTCGGCAGCGATCTGACCATCGACACCACCGAGCTCGACGATGCCCGCTGGTTCACCCGGGACGAGGTCATGGCGGCGCTCGCAGGCCATCCTGACGCGACCTTCCAGCCACCCCCACGCTTCGCGATCGCGCGAACGCTCCTGGAGCAATGGCTCGCGGCTTGATGAACTGCAGAGTCGTCCGTAAAGGAGCGGCGCAAATTCCATTCAGATAGCCTCGGCATTCGCCGTCGGGAGACCCATGGACGACCGTTTCAACACTATCGCCGGCTGGACCTTGTTTGCCGGAATCGTGGCTCTTGGAGCCTCCATCGTCGCCGGCGAAACCTTCAAGAGCGAGCGGCCCGAGGAGATGGGCTATCCGATCGAGGGAGTCGTTCAGGAAGGTGCAGGCGCTGCCGAAGCAGAGAAGCCGATCGCTTTCTATCTCGCGAGCGCGGATCCCGCGGCCGGCGAGCAGGTTTTCAAGAAGTGCACGGCGTGCCACAATGCGGACAAGGGCGGCGCCAACGCCCTTGGCCCGAACCTGTGGGACGTGCTCGGCGAGCCCGTCGGCAAGGGCAAGGGCTTCCCCTTCTCGCCTGCGCTGTCGGGCGTTGGCGGCACGTGGAACTGGGACAACATGAGCGCCTGGCTGACGAGCCCGAAGAAGTTCGCGCCGGGAACGAAAATGACCTTCGCAGGCCTCAGCAACCCGCAGGACCGCGCGAACGTGATCGCGTTCCTGAATACCCACAGCGACAGCCCGCTCCCGCTTCCAGCCGCACCGGCCGAAGCTGCTGCGCCCGCCGCCGGCGAAAAGGCCGCTGGCGACAAGGCGGCTGGCGCCGAAGCCGGCAAGGAACCCGCGGCTGCGGAAGCCAGCGCGGAAGCCAAACCGGCCGCCAAGGAAGCCGCTCCGGCCCACTAAGAACGGCGCGACGAGCCGCCTATTCCGGTGTGCCGGTCCGCTCTCGTGGCGGCGCCGGATGCTCTTCGTAGAAGCTCTCGACGAAGTTCCACGCTTCCTTTGCATCTTCGCACCAGTGGAAGATGTCGAGGTCGTGCGGTGCGATCACGCCCTCCTCGACCAGCGCCTCGAAGTTCACGACTTTCGTCCAGAACTCCTTGCCGAACAGGAGGACCGGCAGCGGCCGGACCTTGCCGGTCTGGATCAAGGTCAAAAGCTCGAAGAACTCGTCGAACGTGCCGAACCCGCCCGGGAAAACGGCAACCGCGCGTGCGCGCAGCAGGAAGTGCATCTTCCGAAGCGCGAAGTAGTGGAACTGGAAGCTGAGGTCCGGGGTAACGTAGCGGTTCGGAAGCTGCTCGTGCGGAAGGACGATGTTGAGGCCGATGGACTCGGCCCCGACGTCGATCGCGCCGCGGTTCGCGGCTTCCATCACCGACGGTCCTCCACCCGAACAGACGACGAAGTGCCTCTTTCCGTCCTCGTCGCAGCCGCAGCTGCTGGCGAGCTGCGCAAGCTCGCGGGCAACGTCGTAAAAGAGCGATTTGGCTTTCAGCCGCTCCGCGATCGCGCGCTGGCGATCGTCGGTCGCGCCGGCTACGAGCGCATCGGCTAGCGAAGGCTCGGGGATTCGCGCCGACCCGTAGAAGACGAAAGTCGATCCGATCTTCGCTTCATTCATCAGCAATTCGGGCTTCAGAAGCTCGAGTTGGAAGCGAACCGGCCGCAGATCCTCGCGAAGCAGGAAGTCGATGTCTTGGAACGCGAGCTTGTAGGCTTCGCTCTCGGTCTGTGGGCTGGAGGGCACGTGCCGAGCGGATTTCGCATCGACCTTTGCCTCCGGAAAAATGCGCTTTGGCGGTACTGGATCAGTCATCGGGTTGGGGGCTTAGCCGAGCAAGCCCCCAACCCCAAGTGCTAGACTTCTTCCGGCTTGCGCGGAGCGCTCCAGTCGACCCGGCGTGTCCCGTACATGACCCCGGCAAGCGCCGCGAAGAGCAGCAGCGAGCCGATCAGCAACGAGAAGGCCTCGAGGCTGAGAAGCACGTAAAGGACCGCATAGAGCCCGACGAGCAGGCCGCCGATGAAGTATGCCCTGCGCCAGCTGTTCAGCACGGCTGCGGAATAGGCGGTGTTCAGTCCCGCGATCGCCGCCGACGCGACGATGTAAGCGAAGGTGAAACCAATCACTTCCGCGAAGGCCAGCAGCAGTACGAAGAACAGGACGATTGCCGCGCCCATCAGGAGATATTCGACCGCGGACACGCGAACGCCGCCGATCACGTCGAACATGAGCAATGCGAGGAAAGTGAAGCCGATGAACAGGAAGCCGTACTTCGTCGCCCGGTTGACCTGCGAATAGAGATCGACCGGCTGGATCAGGTTGATGCTCGCCACCTGCGGAGCGCCTGCATCCCTCGCGACATAATCGTCAGGAGTCGCGGGCCGTACCTTCTCGACGACATTGCTCTGGCCTGCGTCGCCGGTGGAGACGAGCGACTTTCCGAGCGCGAGGTTGCCGATCCGGTAGGTCGCCTCGAACCCCTTCGTGTCGACGCTTCGCTGCTGGGGAAGGAAATCGCCTCCGAACGAAGGGTGCGGCCAGCCAGAGCGGACGGTCCAGACGGTCTCGCCGGCCTGCGGCGCATAGGTCAGCGACGAATTGCCGCGCAGCTCGTACTGAAAGCGGACGGCGATTGGCTGGGAGGTTAGGCTGCTGGCATCGATCCAGGCAAAGAAGCCGCGCCCCCTCCGCTTCCGCCGCCCGGCTGGAGGCGAAGGCGAGCGCCGTTCACGATGACCTGCGGATTGGCGCCCAGGCCACGCGGGTCGCTGACGCCGAAGCGAAGCTCGGCCCGCGACAGGTCCATGTCTTCGATCTTCACCCCATTGCGCGAAAGGTCAGGCGGAAAGGCGAAGCGAGCCGAACCGGAAAGTTTCGCATCATAGACGACCGCCTCGTAGATGGAGCGCTTGCGACGTTCTGGCGCGACCGTCGTCGAAAGCTCGGCCACCTCCGGCGAAAGCGTAAGTTCGCGCATGACCTCGCGGCTGCGGGTGATGCTCTGCCCGCGATCGACGATCGTGTCGGTGGTCATCGCGCGATAGGGAATGACGAGCATCGGGCCCGACATCGCCTGCGGCCCGCCCCAGCCCTCGGTGATCGAGCTCGTTGCTTGTTCGGATTGTGTCTGGCGGTCGTAGACCAGCAGCCAGACGGAAAAGAGCGGGATCGACAATGCAGCGCCGATCAGGATCGCCAGCAATAGTTTGAAGCCAGGCGTTCGCTCGCCTTCGGTTCTCAGCACGTATTCCTCCAATCAGGTGATCACGAGCCTGGAACTGTGACCTGATCACCCTTGAGCGGCCTGAGCAACTCCTGATGCTTTGGTGAAAACGGTACTTAGCGGTCGAATTGATTACGTTTCATCGCGAAGGCGATTGCGGCGCCGGCTCCGGCAAAGATCAGGGCGAAGCTTGCGTTCAGAGACAAATCGAGCCGCCAGAAGGCTGGTCGCTTGTCTTCAGCGGTCAGCAGGAAAATCAGGCCCCAGCCGACGATCGTCACAACCGTGCCGGCAAGCATGGACGGCACGATGCGCCAACCGAGTTGCTGGACTGTAAGGAAGGCGACGGCAGCGCTGACCAGGTACAGCAGCCAGAGCAGGGTCTCGTTCAATACACGCGCGCCTTCGGCTTGATGTACTTGATGTCGTCGGTAAGCGTGAAGTCGTGGACCGGGCGATAGTCGATCTTCACCGATCCGCCCTTGCCGCCCCAGCCGTCGAACCAGGCGACGGTGTGCTTCATCCACTTCTTGTCGTCGCGGTCCGGGAAATCTTCGTGCATGTGCGCGCCGCGGCTTTCCTTGCGATTCTCGGCGCAATGCATCGTCACCACCGCCTGAGCGAGGAGGTTGTCGAGCTCGAGCGTCTCTACGAGGTCGCTGTTCCAGATGAGGCTGCGGTCGCTGACCCGCACGTCCGCCATCTTCCTGTAGACCGCATCGATCTTGCTGACGCCCTCGGCAAGCGTCCGCTCCGTCCGAAACACTGCGCAGTCGGCCTGCATCGTGCGCTGCATTTCCAGCCGGATCTCGGCGGTCGGCGCATCTCCCTTCGCCTCGCGAAAATGGTTGAGCCGCTGCAGCGAAAGGTCCGCCGAATCCTTCGGAAGCTCCTTCTGCGCCGCATTCGCCTTGAGGATTTCGCCGAGACGGAGACCGGCCGCGCGGCCGAACACCACCAGGTCGATCAGACTGTTGGAGCCGAGGCGGTTGGCGCCGTGCACGGAAACGCAGGCCGCTTCGCCGACTGCGAACAGGCCGGGGACGACAGAGTCCGGATTGCCGTCCTTCAGGGTAACGACTTCGCCGTGGAAGTTCGTCGGGATGCCGCCCATGTTGTAGTGGACCGTCGGGACAACCGGGATCGGTTGCCGAGTCAGGTCGACGCCCGCGAAGGTCTTCGCGGTCTCGGTGATTCCCGGAAGCCGCTCGTGCAGGATCTTCTCGTCGATATGATCGAGGTGAAGGAAGATGTGGTCCTTGTTCTCGCCGACGCCCCTGCCCTCACGGATTTCCATCGCCATCGAGCGTGACACGACGTCGCGGCTGGCGAGGTCCTTGGCGCTGGGGCATAGCGCTCCATGAAGCGCTCGCCCTCGGAATTCGTCAGGTATCCGCCCTCACCGCGCGCACCCTCGGTGATGAGAACGCCCGCACCGTAGATTCCGGTCGGGTGGAACTGGACGAACTCCATGTCCTGCAGCGGGAGGCCCGCGCGGAGCACCATCGCATTGCCGTCGCCGGTGCAGGTGTGTGCGGAGGTGGCGGAAAAATAGGTGCGGCCATAACCGCCGGTGGCGAGCACCACGGCCTGCGCACGGAAGCGATGGATGGAACCGTCGTCCATGCACAGTGCGACGACGCCGCGGCACTCACCGCCTTCCATGATCAGGTCGAGAGCAAAATATTCTATGAAGAAGTCGGCATCATACTTCAGGCTCTGCTGGTAGAGCGTGTGAAGCATTGCATGGCCGGTCCGGTCGGCAGCGGCGCAGGTCCGCTGCGCGGCCGGCCCTTCACCCATGTTCTGCGTCATTCCGCCGAATGCGCGCTGGTAGATCTTGCCGTCCGCCCTACGGCTGAACGGCATGCCCGCATGCTCGAGCTCGATAACCGCAGCGGGAGCTTCGCGGCAGAGATATTCAATCGCGTCCTGGTCCCCGAGCCAGTCCGAGCCTTTGACGGTGTCGTACATGTGCCAGGTCCAGTGGTCCGGACCCATGTTGCCGAGGCTGGCGGCGATTCCGCCCTGCGCGGCGACCGTATGGCTGCGTGTCGGGAAGACCTTGGTGATGCAGGCGGTCTTCAGTCCCTGGTTCGCCGCGCCCATGGTGGTGCGAAGGCCGGCGCCACCTGCGCCGACGACGACGACGTCGTAAGTATGATCGACGATCTTGTACGCGCTCAAGCTGCGCCTCCAAATGCGATGCGGCCCAGCGCGAACAGCGCAAACGCAGCGCCCCCGACCGCTACGAACAGCAACAGGGTGTTCAACGCGAAATTATTTCCCGGCTCGTGCACGTAATCGTCCACGACCACCTTCAGGCCCTCGAGCCCGTGGTAAAAGGACGTGATCACGAACAATGCCATCGGCACCGCTCCAAGCGGCGAGCGCAACCATTCGCGAACGGTCGCATAATCCAGAGTCGGCAGGAACAGCAGCGAAGCAATCAGCCAGACGCCGAGAACGAGCAGCGCGAGGCTGGTCACTCTCTCTGAAATCCAATGGTCCCCACCTTCGTGCGCGGAGCCGAGGCCACGGACCTTGCCAAGCTCGGTCGAGCTATCACCCAGGCTCATTTCACTACTCCGAGAATGTAGAACCATAATGCCGCCGTCAGGACGACGGATCCAATGATCGTCAGCAAAGCAAAGGTCTTGTTGGGACCGAGCTCGAAGTTAGCGCCCGTATCCATGACCAGATGGCGGACGCCCGACAGCAGATGCTGGAAGAAGGCCCAGGTCAGTCCGATCAGGACGACAAGGCCGACCCAGGTGCCCGCGATGGCGCTGAAGTCGCCATAAGCTTCATTCCCGCTCGCCAAAGAAAGCAGCCACCAGGTCAGCACCGCCAGGCCGGCCACGGTAAGCGCTCCACCGGTAATCCGATGCAGGATGGAGACGGTCATGCCCGGCCCCACCGCCAGATACCGAGGTGCGGCGACAGCGGCCGCGCGCGTTGTTCTGCCATGAGGGCTACTCTCCTGTTGGTCTGCAGGCCGTGCCGGCCCTGAAGGTCGAAGCCCGATTAGGCGCGGGTCCGGCGTGAGGCAAGATTCGTGGCAGCCACGTTCAGGGGCCTAACCCGCCCTTAACCATTGCCGGAGCATGTGGTCGGCAACATTCGAGTGAGAGAAGGCGGGAACTAAGAGCATGAGCGGCGACATCGGGAATCTTCAGCGCCTATCCGACGAGCAGGTTTCCTCGCGGCTTCGGGCCTACACCGACGGCGGCCGTTTTCAGGACTCGCTGCGCTGGCTTTGGGGCCAGGCCGGCGATGTCATCGAGGAGTGCTCGCGCCGCCATTTCGGCGAGGAAGCCGTCAAGCTGAACCGCGCCTACTTCACCATGAAGGTCGACCAGTCCTGGGTCCGCGCCGTCGCGGAGCAGGGCGTGCACATGTTCACCAACAAGAAGAGCGTACCCGAGTTCATCGCTGCTCATGCTTCCATGTCGCGCGACGTGATCGCCGAGTTCGAAGTGCGCTTCGAAGGCAAGAGCGAAGACAAATTAACGGCAATCGACGCGTTCAACCGCGCGCTCGCCTACGCCGAAGACATCATCCTCGCCCAGATCGCCGTTCTCGAAGCCAATGATGCCGCCGAGGCTCGCGGGAAGCAGAGCGACGAGTTCGAACGCCGCGTTACGGATTTGGTCCGCGCCAGCAGCGACCAGTCGAAATCGCTGACGGAGCGCACACGCTCGACTGCCGCTTCGGCCCGCGGAATGCTGGGCAAGACGAGTGAAGTTGCCGCCGCCGCCGAACAGTCGGCAGTCGCCATGCGCGAGGCTGCCCAGACCGCAGCCGGCCTGATCCGCGCGATCGAAGATGCGCGCTCGGAAGTCGAAGTCGCTGCAGACGTCGCGACCCGCGCAGGCGACCAGGCCAGCCAGGCAGTGAAGGTCAGCCAGGCGCTGTCCGGTCATGTCGAAGCAATCGAATCGATCCTTGGCCTGATCCGCGACATTGCGGGCCAGACCAACCTGCTCGCCCTCAACGCCACCATCGAAGCCGCTCGCGCAGGCGACGCCGGCCGTGGCTTCGCGGTCGTCGCGCAGGAAGTGAAGAGCCTCGCGTCGCAGACTGCTCGCGCAACTGACGATATCACCGCCAAGATCACCGCGATCCAGCAGGCGACTCGCCAGACCGTCGAGGCCAACGGCTCCATCCAGGGCACCGTCGAGGAGGTCCAGACCTCCGCCGACCGCATCCGCCAGGCGATGGAGCTGCAGGCCCAGACGGTGACAATGATCACCGCTGCCGTCGACGAGACTGCGCTCGCGGCCGACTCGATGAGCTCGACGATCGCCGCAATCCGGACCGACACCGAAAATGTCGCGAAGGACATCGATCAGGTCGAGCAGGGCTTCGGCCGCTTCTCCGAGCAGATCGCCGACTTCACGTCGAAGACCAAAGAGTTCGTCGCTCGCGTAGCCGCCTGACTTCCCCCGCCGCGTCGGCGGGGCTAGTCGGCGCTCATGAACATCCTGATCACCGGAGCCAGCCGGGGCATCGGCGCCGCCGCCTACGAGCTGCTAAAGTCACGCGACCACAATGTCGTCGGCCATTCCACCAAGGGCAGCCAGGAACTGATCGCCGGCGACCTGATGGATCCAGCCGCGCCGCGGAACATCTGGGACACGGCGCTCGACGAGCTAGGCGGGCAGATCGACGTCCTCGTCAATAATGCCGGCATCTACGAAGCAGTGCCCGACAATGCGACTGACGACGAATGGCGCGCCGCCTGGAATCGCACACTAACGGTCAATCTCCAGGCTGCGGCCGACCTCTCGAAGCTAGCCGTTTCGCACTTCCTCGACCTCGGCATCCCCGGCCGGATCGTCAACGTTGCCAGCCGCGCGGGCTGGCGCGGGGACAGCCCGCAGCACTGGCACTATGCCGCGTCCAAGTCGGCGCTGATCGGCATGACCAAGACGATCGCGCGCGGCTATGCAGCCGAGGGAATTCTCGCCTTCGCGGTCGCGCCAGGGTTCACCGTTTCCGAAATGACCGAGGAATATTTGCAGGGCCGAGGCGGCGCTGCGATCATCGCCGACATCCCACTCGGCCGCGTCGCCAGCACGGACGAAGTCGCGGAGGTCATCCGCTGGCTCGCGACCGAAGCGCCTGCGTCCTCGACCGGCTCCACCATCGACGTGAACGGCGCGAGCTATGTTCGCTAGCATCGCCGCCGCTGCACTTGCCGCGGCGAATCCGGCCACCGTCGCAGAGCATCAGGCTGCCTGTGCCGGCAAGGACGGCTGGAGTGATCCTGCGCCGCCGGTACGGGTCTTCGGCAATGTCTACGATGTCGGAACCTGCGGGATCGTGTCGCTGCTCATCACCGGACCTCGCGGGCATATCCTGCTCGATGCCGCGACGGCGGAAGCCGCGCCGTCGATCGCCGCGAATGTCGAGCGTCTCGGATTCAAGCTCTCCGACGTGAAGCTGATCGGCGCGAGCCATGAGCATTTCGACCATGTCGGCGGAGTTGCCGAGCTGCAGCGGCTGACCGGCGCGACCGTAATGTCGATGCCGGCGGCATATTTGACGTTCGAGACCGGAATCGTGAATCGCGAGGACCCGCAGTGGGGGATGCACAAGCCCTTCCCCGGAGCGAAGGTCGGGATCATGTTGTCCGACGGCTTCGTCGCCCGTCAGGGGCCGCTCAGCCTCACGGCATATGCGACGCCTGGCCATGCGCCTGGAAGCACGACCTGGTCGTGGCGCTCGTGCGACGGAAAGCGCTGCGTAAACATCGTCTATGCGGACAGCGTGTCGGCGGTCTCGGCGGAGGAGTACCGCTTCTCCGACCACAAGAAATATGTCGCGGCCTTCCGCGACAGCCTGTTCAAGATCGCCCGTCTTCGTTGCGACCTGCTGATCACACCGCATCCGGGCGCGAGCAATTTCTACGACCGCCTCGCCGGAAAGGCGCCGCTGATCGATCGCAGCGCGTGCAAAGCCTACGCGGACCGCGGCCGCAAAGCATTGGATGAGCGGCTGGCGAAGGAGCAGGCGAAATAAGCTACCGCGTCACCATCCCCTGTACGCGCGCACAAGGCGAGGCGGTCCCCGAAGCCGACCTTTTCCTCGCGAGCGCGTCGCCGCCCGTCGTCGTCGCCGATGAACCTGATGAGGCCCGGCCCAATGAATGGGTGATCCACGCCTATTTCGATTCTGAGCCGACCGACGACGAACTCGCCGAGCTGAAGCAGCTGGGCACGGGAGAACCCGAGATCGAGCATCTCGAAGATTCAACCGACTGGGTGACGAAGAGCCAGCAAGGACTTCAGCCGATCCGCGCCGGCCGCTTCTTCGTCCATACTCCGATGCATTACGCCGACCGGCCCGCCGACACGGTCAATTTCGAGATCGATGCGGGTCTCGCGTTCGGCACTGGCCAGCATGCGACCACAGCGGGCTGCCTCGATGCGCTCGACCGGCTTGCCGTATCAGGCGAGCGATTCTCCAACATCGCCGACATTGGAACGGGAACAGGTCTGCTCGCCTTCGCGGCGCTCGCGCTTTGGCCGGATGCGAAATGCATCGCGACCGACATCGACCCGATCGCCATCGACGTTTCGCGCGACAATGCCGCGATCAATGCGGTTAGGACCGGGCATGGCGCGGGCGAATTGTTGCTCGCCGTTGCGGACGGCATGGATTCGCCGATGCTTGCCGCGCGAGCGCCGTTCGACTTGCTGATCGCCAACATCCTCGCCGGGCCGTTGATCGAGCTTGCCCCAGCCTTCACGGCGGCGCTTGCGCCGGGTGGAACGATCATCCTCGCGGGCCTGCTCGACACGCAGGCCGATGCAGTCGCCTGGGCTTTTGAAAAGCAGGGCCTTGAACTCCAAGATCGTGGCACCGGAGAATGGCCGGTCGTCGTGCTTAAAGGACCGACCCGGAAATGAATCTCATTGTTGCTGCACTTCTCGCGACGCAGATTGCGCCGGCCGCGACGCCCGTCTCGGAACCGCCGAGGGCAGAGGCTCAGAAGCCGGCCGCGACGCCCTCGAAACCCACCGAACCTGCGAAGCCGCTCTTCCAGCCCACCGAAGTAAGATCGACCGGTTCGGTCTCGGTCGGCGGACGAAAGATCGCCTACCACGCCGTGGCGGGACATTGGTCGTTCATCCGAAGGACTGGTCGGACACCGACGCGATCGAAGCGGCCTCGCAGAAGTCCGACAAAAAGGATGACGACGAGCCCAAGGCCGAGGCCTCGATGTTCTACGCCGCCTATTTCCGCGACGGCGTTCCCACGTCCGGCCGCCCGGTCACGTTCCTGTTCAACGGCGGCCCGGGCTCATCGACGGTCTGGCTGCACATGGGCGCGTTCGGACCCGTCCGCGTACTTGCGCTGGATGAGCAGCACACGTCTGCCCCCTACAATGTTGTCAATAACGATCAGAGCCTGCTCGACGCTTCCGACCTCGTCTTCATCGACGCCCCGGGAACCGGGTTCAGCCGCATCGCCGGCAAGGACAAGGAAAAGGCCTTTTACGGCGTAGACCAGGACATCGACGCCTTCGCCCAGTTCATCACCCAGTTCCTGTCGAAATACCGCCGCTGGGATTCGCCCAAATATGTGTTCGGTGAAAGCTACGGAACCATGCGCGGTGCGGGCCTCGCGCTGGCGCTGCAGAAGCGCGACGTCGACCTGAACGGCGTAATCTTGCTGTCGGACATCCTGAACTGGGACCTCGTTCCCGACGATCCGCAGCTCAATCCGGGAATCGACCTGTCCTACGTCGTCGCATTGCCGACCTATGCGGCCACCGCCTGGTATCACAACCGCGTCGCGAACCGACCGGCTGACCTGCAGTCGTTCCTTGCGCAGGTGGAGACGTTCGCGACGACCGATTATGCGTTGGCGCTGATGAAGGGCAACGAACTGTCCGACGCGGAACGCCAGCGTATCGCGCAGCAACTGTCGGCGTACACCGGCCTGTCCGTCGCCTACCTGCTCAAGACCAATCTGCGGATCGAATATGGCGCGTTCCAGAAGGAGCTTCTGGCCGACCAGTCGGCGACCACCGGGACGCTCGACACGCGGTTCGTCGGAGCGACGCTCGACCCGCTCAGCAAGGTTGCGACCTGGGACCCGCAGAGCAGTGCAATCAGCGCCGCCTATGTCGGGGCGTACAACAATTACGTCCGCGACAGGCTTCATTACGGAGATGGAATCGAGTTCAAGTCCGGCATCGATATCTACGGAAGTTGGGACTACAAGCACCAGCCGCCCGGAGCGGACAAGGCGTTGATCGCGCTGCCGAACGTGCTTCCCGATCTGGCCGTCGCGATGAAGCAGAACCCAAGCATGAAGGTGATGGTCAACGGCGGCTATTACGACGTCTCGACACCCTATTTCGCGGGCAAGTTCGAGCTTCGCCACCTGCCCGTCCCGCCAAGCCTCTCAGCCAATATCGAGTATCATTACTACGAGGCCGGCCACATGGTGTACGCGCACCACCCGTCGCTCATCGAAATCCACGACAAGGTCGCGAATTTCATTCGGCGGACTTCCAACTCGCGGTAGGTGGGCCGAGAGCTAATGTCCGCTTTCGACCCATTGCAGACATTAGAGGATGCCTGAATGAGACTATTTCAGCAACGGTACCAAGTGTTGGATCCCATAAAGTCGCAGTGGCAAAGCGCGTCGAGCGACACACTTTGAACGCGGAGAACGTTGCCAGCCTCATCGACCACGTGCACGGCATGGGACACCTTGGCGTCAAAACATGTGGCGGCTTTGGCCAGGCTCCAGATGATGCGTGGTTGGGCCTCGCGCAGACGACCATTCCAATCACCGCGCGAGATTTGAACCTGTGCAGTTGCGCTCCCGCCGCTAATCACGCCAGCTGAAGAGGGACCAGTCAGGTAACCCCGGGTTTCGCCACATTCCAACATGGGAACAAATCGCTGATGGAATCGGGCCGGACCCTATTCGTGGGCCGCCTGACATCTAGGATTTAACTGGTTTGACTAGCAGGCCGTGCAGCAACCGTAATACCTGGGTTAGGTTCGGCGAGCATGACGATCCGAGCGGTATGTTCGTCAGCTCGAGGCGCCGAGAGGGTTGGCTCTTCGAGTCTCCTGACGAGCAGCCGACGACTAAGAGCACCGAAAAGAGGACGGAACGGATCATCGGTGATCATTACTCGAGCGCGAGATGAACTAGATCTGGATCGCATGCTGTAGTGTTCGAACTCCACCCATTGCGGACTCTCGTCCTCGCGGATCACATCGGAATGCATTCCGGCCAAGGTTGTCTCCCGGCAATTCTCACGGTGACGATCCACCGATCGCGCTCCTTGCTTCAACGCGCACAACCAACTCTTTGCTGCCTTTCTCTTTCATAAGACTTTGGGTCAAACCTCGCGTCGACTGACTGCTGCAAGACCCTTTCCGCTGCTTGCGCGAGATGCGCCAATGAACCACCGAAATAATCCCGTGCGACTTCCAAAAGTGCCCGATTCTTCACCGCATCGGGCGTAATTGCCGGAGAATAGAGATAAGGGATTCGGCGATCGCCGGGGATATGAGACCCTGTAATCTTGCGCCTCTTCAGAATCCCTTTCTTACACATCCGGCCAAGCATCGAGCGGATCGCCCCGTTGGATAACTTTCGCGGCAACCGGGCTTCTATTGTCTTCGCGGTGGCCGATCCCTCAAGATAGATGATGACCGCGACCTCTCGTTCGCACCGCGCAAGATTCAAAACTTGAGGCGGAAGAAGACCCTCATAGCGCTCTGGCTCAACCGATTTGTCACGCATTACGACTCCTCCCTGAGAGTGGGGCCCGCCGGAAAGGGGAACCCGCCGGCGGGCTTGGGCCAGTGACGTGCACACCAGCCCCAGCCGAGCATTCCGCGCGCTCGGCTGAGCTGAATTCATCCCGCTAACCGCGCTCTGGCGCAGGCGGCGGCGGAGGCGGCGGAGGCGGCGGGCCGGGCAGGCCTCGGTCGCCAGGATCACCGAACCATCCGGGCAGGTCTGCGTGGCAGGCGGCGGCGGAGGCGGCGGCGGGGCTGCCGGCACAACCGGAGCCGGAGCCGGCTTCGGAGGCAGGAAGTCGATCGTCGCACCAACCCACAGCAGGCGGCCGAGAGCATCCCAGGTACCCGGGTAGGTGTTGCCGTTGCACGGGCCGGTCGGACATAGGTTCGATCCGCCGCGCGCGGCATTGCCACCCGTGATACGCGGCGGGTCGTTGTCGAACAGATTGTTGATACCTGCCCGCAGGCTGACGTGATCGATCGGGCTGAATGTTGCCGAGAGGTCGAGGTAGTTCTGGCCCTTCACGTTCAGGCCCGGATCGAAGTTGAAGTCGCCTCCGACGGTGTTGTTCTCCTGAAGCGTTTCAGCCTTGACCTTGCCGACATAGCGCCACTGCAGCGACAGCCCGAGACCGAAGTTCGACTGCCACGAAGCACGCAGCTTGTGGCGCCATTTCGGGATCGGTGCCGCGGCCGCGACGCCGCCGCCCGAGCAAACCGGGCCAAAATACCCGACGCAATCGTATGGTTGGGACAGGCCGTTATCGACCCGCGCCTTTAGCATGCGGGTGCCGATGAAGCTCCACGACATCTTGCCGAAGTTGAACAACGGGTGCGAGTAGGCGACGTTGAAATCCATGCCGCGGTTACGCATTTTCGCGGTGTTCAAGGGTGTGTCGACGACATAACCCCGGCCGTCAACCAGATCGACCCGGCCGGGTCGCGGACGACCATTTCGCACGCAGGCGACGTGAACGAAGCGGTCGACTGAGATACGCAGGTGTTCAAGACCGCGTCCGCGCCAAGACCTTGGATCGCGTCCTTCAGCTTGATGTCCCACCAATCGACCGTCAGCGCGAGTCTCGGGATGAAGCTCGGCTGAAGCACGACGCCAAGGGTGGTCGTGGTCGCGGTTTCCGGGATCAGGTCCTCGTTGCCACCAAGCAAGCCGTTGTACTGGCCGGCTGGGTTCGGAGACGGCGACTGACCAACAACCAGACCCTGTGCGAGACAGCCATAATCCGTTGCGGTGATGACCTTGGCGCACGGATCGTTGCTGCCGTCGAGGGCGACAATCTGTGGTGCGAACAGCTCCTGGATGTTCGGGGCGCGGACCGCACGGTTGTAGGCGCCGCGGAACCGGACACCGCGGATTGGAGCGAACTCAAGTGACAGCTTGTAGGTGTCGGTATCGTACTTTCGGCCGTTGCTCACCGTATACCAAGACTTGCGGTAGCCTAGGCCGAGGGTCAGCTCATCGATGAACCTGTTCTGGACGATTGGGATCTGCGCTTCGCCGAAGACTTCCCAGACCTTGAAATTGCCGCTGACCGGGAGGACCGCAGTGCCCTGCCCCGCAAGGTCGCTTGACGGAAGCGTTTGGAACGCTTGATCGGGGTTAAGCTCGAGGGATTCGCGTCGATACTCCACGCCGGCATTTAACGCGACACCGTCTTCCGCCCATGGAGTCTTCCAGCCCATCTCGCCGAGCAGGCCGGTCACGTTGAAGTTCGCGATCTGCTCGGAGGTGATACCCTGCTGGGTTCCATAAACGTTTAGGTAATTGACTGCAGCGGCTGTCGGGCCGGTGCCGAACGGATCATAGGGCTGACAAAACGGGTCCGTTCCGTCCACGACTGAGCGGCAAACAGGTTGGAACGGGCTCGTCGGCGTATTTGCGATCGTCGGATCGTCAATCACGTCAAGAGCTCGAGTGAGACGCGAGATCGAGAACTCGTTCTTGTAGATCAGCTCGTAGAGCGTACGGCCGTACTGGAAGTAGGTGTCGTACGAGAAGACATTCGACAGGTCGCCGCGTGCCCCGAGCACCCCGCGCCACGCCTGGTGACGAAGGTCGGCGATGCGGGGTCCGCCTTCCGTATTGCGGCGAAGGAGCTGGAAGTACGCGCGATTATAGTCCGCGCCCCCGGGACCGTATTGGGGAAAAGGACCGCTGGGTCTCCCGGGTTCGGATTGTACGGCGCCCCCACTGCCAGCGGGAAGCTTCCCAGAAAGCCGTTGATCAGGTTGTTCGAATTGCCGCAGATGACGTCAAACTGCGCCGTCGACATGAATGGATTGTCGCAGTTGATGGTCAGCGTATTGCCGAAGTCGCCCGAGGGAGCGATCTGCGCCGCCGTGCGATCGTCCATGAACATGAACTCGAGATAGGGCTTGATTGCCGGGCTGATCTCATAGTCGGCGAAGGTGCCGGCGATGTAGCGCTCGTCCGGCCGCTGGAAGTAGTTCAGCGGGCCATAATTGTAGATATTCGATCCGAACGGAGCGATCGTTCCCGGGCCGAGTGCGGCGAGGGTAGAGGTAATGCTGCCTTCGGTGGTCGTCGCGAAGATAACCGCGTTACCAGGGTTTGCCGTCGCCGACCCGCCGCAACGCGGGATGCCTCCGCCGGTGTTCTGGATGACACAGGCTGAGTAGTCGCGATCGCGCTGGAGAACCGGTTTCGTATTGCGATAGCCGAAATATGCAACCGCATGGCCGCGGCCGTCATCGAACCCAGCGCCGATGGTGACGGTGCCGTCGATCGAGCGGCCGTCCGTCACGCTGCCGGTCGGTTGGGCGTATCCTCGAGAAGCGAGGATGTCGCTCATGTTGAGGCCACCCGACACGCTCGGATCATCCTGGTTGTGCTGCCAGGTGCTCCAGTTGCCATCGAAACGGACCCCCTCGAAGCTGGTGTCCATGATGAAGTTGACGACGCCCGCAACCGCGTCCGCACCGTACACCGACGATGCGCCGCCGGTCAGGACTTCCGCGCGGCGAACCAGCGCCGACGGAATAACGTTCAGGTCGGCCGACTGATTGGTACTGACCGGGTCACCCGGCATGAGACGCCGGCCGTTTACCAGGACCACCGACCGCTTCGGGCCGAGGTAGCGAAGATCGACTTCCGCGGTACCGGTCGCGCCGTTCGACACGCCTGACGCCTGGGCGGCGCCAACCGACGGGAGCTGGTTGAGGACATCCTCGATCCTGGAGGTACCGGAAAGTTTGATGTCCTGATCGTTCACGACCGTCACCGGACTGGCGGATTCGAGGTTCGGCTGCGGAATGCGCGAACCGGTGACGATGATGTCCTGTCCTCCTTGGACGTCCTCACCCTCTGCCGAAACCGACGGCGTTAGCTGGGTCTCAACCGGACCGGTCGGTTCGGACCCCGCCGGTTCGGTATCCTGCGCCATTGCGGGCGTGCCGAATGCCGACGCTCCGACGAGCAAGGTTGATCCCAGCAAATGTTGGCGAAGTGTGAGTTTCATAATCTCCCCCGTGTAGTGGCCGACGGATATCCATTCCAACGGAATGTAGTACGTTTCGTTCTTTATGCCTTCCCCGGTCAGTTAGCAGCATGCTTTGTTTCAGTGTTATGAATTTGGTACGTGTCGTAACATTTTCTCCGTCTGGTGTGGCCTAGATGACACGCCGGCGTCCCTTTGACCCTCGGAACTTCGGCGCGGCATTGCCGGCTCAAGATTCGGTCTTCGAATGTCGGTGCGGTTTGCACCGAACGATGTTTCGCTTGAGGGTTGAGGCAATTGGCGGCCTGACTTAAGACCTTGCCATGACATGCGCCGCCGAGACCGAGACGAAGGCCGGACCTCAGTGGTAAATCAAAAGGCCTCGATGGAGGTCGACGTCACGGAGCACGAGGGCATGCTGCTTTCGGTTGCCCTTCGTCAGCAGCCCGTCACAGCCTACCAGCTTGTGAAGGCGTTCGAGCTCTCGCCGGTCACGTCGATCAACGCAAGCAAGGGGCAAGTTTATCCAGCTGTTCGCCGATTGAAGGCCAAGGGTTTTCTCAGGGCCCGAAAGTTGAAGGGCGATGGCCGCAACAGCGAAGAACTCGAGGTGACAGCGGCTGGAAGAGCGGCGGTTCGGGCATGGGTTCTCAAGCTTGAAGACGCCTTGGTCGTCGTTGACGATCCGTTGAGAACACGGATGCTTGCCCTGGAGCTTCTGTCCGACGCTGAACGGGTCAAGTGGATCATCAGGGCTAAGTCGCTGGTCAAGAGGCGCCGCGAAGTGCTCGACGACTATAATCAGTCTGTTACCGTGCCCTATCAGGAGATCGCCTACCGAAGCGTCGTCGAGAGCCTTCGGGTCAAGATGGATTGGCTGGACGAGCTACTTTATGCGGTCACCAACGAGAAATAGGCGCAGACACTCTTTTCGATTGCCGCATCGATCCGCGTGATGGGCACTGCGCTCCCAGTCGTAGGTACGCCTCGCCTACTCCTTCGACCGGTTGCTGAAGAGGACGCAGCTCCAACTGCCAGGCTGGTCAGCCCCGACGTCGCCAGCCAGTTGTCGACCTGGCGCAGTCCTATGACGGAGGAGGAGGCGCTCGATCGAATCCGAACATCGGAAAACCTTCTCTCACAGCGAAAGGCCGTGAATTTTGCGATCGTCCGGAAGGCGGACGGCACTTTGCTCGGGTGGGTCGGTCTCTGGCTCGTTTCCGATCGGCTTGCGAGGATCGGTTACTGGATCGGAACGTCATATCGAAGACACGGCCTGACGACCGAGGCTCTGTCCAATGTCATTCCCGCTGCTCGAGAATTTCTCGGCTTTTCCACAATCGAGGCCCTGGTTCTACCGGACAACCAGGCTTCGAGAACGTTGCTCGGCAAGCTCGGTTTTGTCGAAGCTGGACTGGCAGACGAGTTTATCGCCAGCCAAGGACAGTCGAGGTCCTGTGTCCGCCACCTTCTCGACTTTGATGAGGCTGGCAAAACAAAGCGGGCGGCAGCACAAGGCCACCGCCCGCCAGATTAGGCGCTGACCCCGATTCTAGAAGATCTTGGCCTGCGCGTTCACGAAGAACGTCCGGCCACGCACGTCGAAGCCCGCCTGCAAGGGGACGTTCGCGATCGTGTTCACGAACGGATCCTCAGACGTGATCTTCGGGGGCTTCCTGTCGAAGACGTTCCGTACGCCAAGCGTCAGGCTGTACCTGTTCGACGGTTCGAACCGGATCGATGCCGTGTGTAGAAAATAATCAGGCACCGAGAAGTCGTAAACCGCGGGATCGAAGTCGATCACCCCATCACCATCCACGTCTTCGGTAATGAAGCGGTCATCGGTGCCCTTGATATAGTCGACCCCCAGCGAGCGTACCACGGCCCCCAGTCATAGCCGACATGCGCTGTGCCCGCCCATTTCGGATTGCCGATCGAACCGGCAAAGTCGAACGGCGCGGTGTCCGGATCGGTCTGGTTGATCCGATCAAGGATCTTCACTGCCTGGATACCCACATCAAGTTTGCCCGGACCCAGCTCGCGGTCGTAGCGAAGCACGAAGTCGATGCCCTTCACGATGTCGGTGGCGATGTTGACGAAGGTGGTCGTCAACGTGAGGGCGCCAGTGCCCGTTCCCGTGTAGGGAGCGCGGCTTACGAACTGGCAGTATTCGGGATGAGTGCCGTTGTAGCAACCACTGGCGATCGTACCCGCGCCGAGCTGTGACACACCGTTGCTCACCTCAACCCGGAAGTAATCGACCGCCAGCGACAGATTGCCGAACGATCCGAGAGTTGGCTGAAGCACTCCGCCGAAGGTCAGGTTCGTTGACGTTTCGGCCTCAAGCCCCGAATCCGCACCGCCTCGCTGGATCACGGTAACGCCGCTTAGCTGCCGAAAGCTGTTGGGCAGACCTTCCGAAAGACACTTAGCCCGAACGGTCGGGTTGGCCACCGCCGCAAGGTCATTGCAAGGATCTGCCGTGCTGGCGAGGAAGCCGGTGGTCGAACCCAGGAACTGTTCCGCCAGGGCAGGAGCCCTGTACGACGTACCGTAGCTGCCGCGGAACGACAGCCATCGAGTCGGCGACCAGAGGCCGCCGAATTTGTAGGTCGTGTCGGAACCGTACGACTTGTAGTCGGTGTAGCGACCCGAAACGTTGACAGTCAGGGCCTCGGCAAACGGGACATTGCGAAGGATCGGGAAATCGAGCTCGGTGTAGGCTTCCCAGACGTTGTCGGAGCCCTTGGTGACCGGCGCAGAGGTGAAGTTGTAAAGGTTGCCTCGAATGCTGTCTTCAGCGGGCCGGTCGTTGATACTGGACTTGCGGTATTCGAGGCCGACCACCGCCTGGGCCTTGCCGCCCGGCAATTCGAACAGGGGGCCGTCAACCGTTAGGTTGGCGGTCCACTCGCGGAACTTTGTGTTCCCGACGACATCGTCCGTGACATAATCCCGCCACGCAGCCGGGAACTGCCCGGCAATGATTGCCGGCGTCAGGATCGGCGCAGCAACGCAGCCGCCGCTCAGGTCGCGGCAGCGGAAGGTGCCGTCCGGATTCTGGACGACGTCCAGGCTCTGTGCGACCCGGTCAGTGAGACCCGTGTTGAAGCTGTACATGCCGTCGGCCCAGCTCTTGGCGGCGTACAGGTCGTAGCGCCAAGACGGAGCGAACGGCAGGTCGCCGCGAAAGCCGCCTGAGACTTTCACATAGTCCTGAACCTGATGGCTGTCATAGACGCCGTAATCTGCGAACACGCGCGTGCGGACTCCGCCGCCGAGAGCGCGGGGAGTGAACCCAAGGCCGGCCGCAACCAGAGGACTGTTGGTTGGATAGTCGACAAGCAGCTGCCTCCCCGCGCCGTTTTGCTGGGACTTGCGGCGGGTCACCAGCAGCTCGGTATAAAGCTGCCCATTACCGAATAGGTTCGTGTCGTAGGTTGCGGTCAGGAATCCCGTATAATTGCGGGTCGGCGACACGATATCCGCCTGAAGGAACGCAGGCGTGGATGTGTCGCGGACGTTGAGATTTGCGCCGTAGCCCGTCGGGCCAACCGGGCTATAGATCAGTCCACCCACGCATTCGAATCCTGGTAGCGTGCCCGTGGTGTTCGCCGGGTTGGGCCGCCAGCGGTTGCAATAGAGGTAGTAGCCCGCCGGAACCGTTTCGAAACCGGACGCCAGATCGGCTGGATCGTCGAGGAAGTAATAACCGGTTCCGATCGTGTTGACGGTGGCGCCACCTTCCTCGAGCGGGAAGCATTTGTCGGTATCGTTGACGCCGAGCGGGCTGAGCCGGAGTTGCTGCGGGCAGCGGGCCCAGGGCTGGTCACCTTGAGTGATGCGGTTGCGATCGAATAGCTCGAGCGATCCGAGGATCGAGAAACGCTCGCCGGACGCACCGGCAGTTATCGCGTAACGCTGCGTCGCGCCGTTGCCTATCTCCGGCGCCTGGATCGAGGCCTCGGCGGCAAGGCCATTGAATCTGCTGAGCGTCACGATGTTGACGACACCTGCGACGGCGTCCGAACCGTAGACGGACGAAGCTCCGGTGTTCAGGACCTCGATGCGATCGAGAACGGCATTCGGCAACACGTTCAAGTCGGCAGCCTGGACCTGGCCGCGCGTACCGGCCGGAGCAATTCGCCGTCCATTGAGCAAGATCAGAGTCCGGCTGGGCCCAAGTCCACGGAGCGACAAGGTGTTGACGCCCGGGCCGCCCCGGACGACGAGCCCGCCGAACGTGTCGTTGATCTGCCCCGTGCCTCCAGTGACGCCCACGTTCTGCAGAACCTCGGCGGTCGAATTGAATCCGGCGTCAACCGCTGCGTCGCGATTGATGACCGTTATCGGGTCGATCGCATTGAAGCGATCCCGGCGGATGCGCGAACCGACGACGACGACGCCGCCTTCCTCAGAAGCCGGTCTTGCCGCTTGCCCTTGAGCGATCGATTCGACGGCCGCCGAGTCCGTCGGCGCGCAGGCTGCGTTGGGATCGCGCAGATCGGCCGGAGCCCGGCACGGGTCACGATCCGGATTGACCGGGTCGGGTGTCTGCGCGTTGGCGGGCTGCGCCAGCGCAAGGGACGAGACAACGAAAGCCGACACAAGCGCAGTCGTGTTCAATAAACCGGATTTCAGCATGGATTCCCCCTTGACGTAGAAGTACGACGCGTACTCATACGCAACGGGCGGATAGCTCAATAGCTTAAGTGAAATATAGTACTATTAATACTATGTTCTGTGTCCTGAGAGCCACAGACTCAAGCCCCGCCGCCAGTCGATCGTCCACGCACATGGGAATGGCCGGTTGCCCCTCCGCACCCGAGAGCCCCGTTCAGCGTTCTATTCAGCGACGTATCGCCATTCATCCTTCGGAGCCGCGCGACGCCAGATTGTGAAGAAGGGAATCCGCGTCAGCCGGCCCGGAGGAGTCGCGCCGTTTCGGTCGAGGTAGCCGAACGTCACGCCGAGATCACCGCTCGACGAGACAAGGACTCCGTCAGGAGCCCAGCGAACCGGGCTGCCCTTGGCTGCGTCGCCGCCCTGCGCCTCGGCGATCGCATCATTGCCGAAGGTGAAGTCGGCTTCTCCGCCGACATTCATGGCGTCCGCGCTTCCATATTTGCGGAACGCACGTCCAATCCCCATCGTCTGCGCGTCAGCGGAGAATCGCCGCTCGGTCGCATCGAGGCTCTTGCGATACTGCTCATGCGCAAAATTATCCTTGGCTGAAGCCGCAAACTTTGTTGGAAGCGCAGGCTCGCGCCGGCCCGTCGAAACGGTGCCTTCCGGCCGGGGAACCCATTTGAATGCCGCGACCTGCCAACCCGCGGCGCTGCGCACCCAATAGGCAACATATTTGCCCAACTTCAGCTTATCTCTGCCGACGTTCATGAAGCCGAAGCTGAAGCCTTGGGTGCCATCGGACGACAGCCCGACGCGGATCGGCACGGTAGTCACGACCGACTGGCCCGGTCCGAACGCCTTGCCGAGCACCTGTCGCGCGTCCGCTTTGTTTCGGGCAAGGCCCGGAACGGGTATGGCAAACAGAGCGACGTCTTCGGTCAGGAGCGACGTGATGGTCGAACTTCCATCCGCAAGATCGAAGGGTCCGGACAATTTGCGGTCGGCCGCGATGAGCGTTTCAAATTGCGCAATCGTAGGGGCGTGGGAACGCGCCAGCCCTGCACCCGGAATCGACGGGCCAATGACGCCGGCCGCCAAGATCGAAAGCGAATACACTATTCCCCTCACAAAGGATCCTTTCAGAGAAACGACAGGCCTTGCAGACAGGCCGGGACTGGCCCCGACCGTCGGGGCACGGCCGGGACTTCGCCAACGCGCACTGCACCCATTTAGTGCGATTCGCACTATTACACAAGGAACCTTGAATTCAGCCGAAGCGCAAACCGAGGTCGAAAGGCAGAGCGGGGATCGGCGGGGTCGGATTGCCTAGCGAGCACCTGCCAATCGGCCAGCTATTGCCGGCACGAGCGAGAGCCCGAATCATCGAACTAATCGCCAGGCTCGAAAATTCTTCCAAGGGCCCGGCATTTTGGGGGGCGGTCGCGCTAATGTCCGCTTTCCACCCAAAGCAGACGTTAGAGACGAATGAGACCCGCTGCCCAGGCGAGCAGGGCGATTGCGATTAGAGCAATGCCCAGCGCCGACTTCGTCTTGGCAATCTCAAGCAGTGTCGGCTTGGTTCTGTCATTTGGGACGTTGCGCACCGCGTGAGCCTAAGGGAGGCAATGTCAGCTTTCCACCCATTGCGGACTCTTCAATTGTGGCCCGCTCCGAGGGGCTCGAACCCCCAACCTCCGGGTTCGAAGCCCGGCGCTCTCTCCAGTTGAGCTAGGAGCGGTCACCGACAAGCAGGATCCGTCGCCGACCGCATGTCGACTTTCGACCCCAAGCTGCTGCGGCAGCTTCCGTTCCAAAGCGGATCTTCGGCGAAGCAGACCTACTGCGGTCGCTCTGCGCGCGCCTTCAGGTATGCGTAAACTGCGTCACGCTCGTGCGGCGTGAGGTGCGAGAAGCGACTGCGGGCAACTTGGCCCATCAATGGGTTTTTGAGTTTGCGGCCGCCCGACGGGATGCCTTTGATTAGAAGCGTATCGAACTCTGCGCGGCTGTAGCCACTGGCGACCACCAGGTCGGGCGTACTTCCTTCTTCGTCATGGCGGCCCTCAAGTTTCGTTCCGTGGCATTCGACGCATGTTACTTCGGTGATGTAGCGACCAAGCCCGTGTGAAGGGCCGGCGTCGAAAGGTAGCATATCGCGCCGTTCGCGGACGAGCGCCGCAGCAGGCTTTACCTCGCCGCTCCTGATCTGACTCAATGCGCGAGGACCTGGCCGTGGGTCTGGAGTCGCCTCACCGGCGGGCTTTACCGATCGAAGATGCGCAATCAGTGCGTCGACGTCCGCTGACGACAAGTGTTGAAACATTTGCGAGGGCATTAGCCAAAGATCCCGTCGACGCGGGTGTATTCCCTTCGTTAGAACGTCGCGTAGCTGCGCATCGGTCATTGCCGGAATTGCGCGAGTAAGGTTCGAGGCCCAGAGTACACCATAGCCTTTGGGATCATTATCCCAGTTCTGGCCCTGCAAATCCTTGCCGTGGCAGCCGCGGCAGCCGAGGACGCGAGAAAGGCGCTCGCCGTGAGTTCGCATCGCTGCAGCCTCAGTGACTTCTGCCCCATCGAAGGTGATTTCTGCGGGTTTTACCGCTGACCTCGGTTGTTGTTGGCACGCGCCCGCGACCAGCAATACAATCCATTGATATTTCATGGCAGGTTCCCCCCTGACCAAGGGCTTTTAGCACATCAGGAGCCAATTACGCCGACCCTATCGATGCGGGCGGCGAACCTTTGGAGTCGCAGCTTCCCACGCATTCCTGCCATATCGGAGTGGCGGCTTCCGACCCATTGCGGACGTTTGCGTTTCTCAGCACTTCCTCACGATTTGCTCATGAATCTCATACAGACCGGCAGTACGACGCCCGGGAAAGGCGACGGAGGGGCGACGTGATTTTGATCGCAAAGGTCAGTGCCTGGCTGGGCGTTGCATTGATGATCAATGGCATTCTTTGGCCAATCGGTTTGGCGCTCGTCCTGCCGCCCAAGAAGTCGCCTGAGGCAGGGACACACCAACCACCTGAAGTCGCCTCAGCGCGAGTTTCGACTTACATCAATGAAGATGCTGTATGGATTAGCTGGCTGGCCTGGCTGATCTATGCCGCCGTCACCCTCAGTGCATTTTCTCGCGAGATATTCACACTCTATTCCAATGCCGGTTTGGGTTACGTTTACATTGTCCTTGGGATGCCTGCTTTTCTCGTCGCATGGCTCGGTCTGATCATCAATGCGAGCGTTCGATTGCTTCCCGCACGCTGGTTATTCGGGGCTCTCGGAGCTGGCGGTCTGATCGTCTTCGGTTACGCAAACATCAACTAGGCAGGCGAGCCGCAATGTCCGCTTTCCACCCATTGCAGACTTTAGCGTCTAGGCTTCAGCGACGATCTTCGCCCACTCCGCTTCGTTGATCACGCGAATGCCGAGCTCTTCGGCTTTTTTGAGCTTCGATCCCGCGCCCGGTCCCGCCACCACGAGGTCCGTCTTTACACTGACCGAACCAGCCGCGCGTGCACCCAGCCGTTCCGCCTGAGCCTTCGCCTCATCGCGGCTCATGGTTTCTAGACTGCCGGTGAACACGATCGTCTTGCCGGTCCATTCCGTCTGCTTTGCGTCGGTGACGAACGGCTTCGGGCGGACTTCGGAGAGAAGGTCGTCCAGCGCTTCACGATTGTGCTCCTCGTGGAAGAAATCGACGAGCGCTTCTGCAACGACCGGCCCTACGCCCTCGACCGCTGCAAGCTCGGCATGCGCATCCGGGCTTGTCGCAACACGCCGAAGCTCCTCGATCGTGCCGAAGCACTTCAGCAGGTCTTTGGCGGTGACGATGCCGATGTGTCGAATACCGAGCCCGAACAGGAAGCGCGGCCCGTCCGGCTCACGCTTCGCCTCGATCGAGCCGAGCAGATTGTCGACCGACTTCTCCTTCCAGCCCTCGCGGCCGATCAGCTGGTCGCGCAACTTGCGCAGGCGGAAGATGTCGGCGGGCGAATGAAGCCAGCCCAGCTCGATGAACTCCGCGATCGACTTCTCGCCCAGTCCTTCAATGTCGAGCGCTCCGCGCGACACGAAATGGCGCAGCCGCTCGAAACGCTGCGCTGGGCAGACGAGCCCACCCGTGCAACGGACGTCGACTTCGCCTTCCTCGGCGACCGCCTCGCTCTGACATTCGGGGCAATGGTCGGGGAAGACGTATGGCTCGCGAACCTCATCGCGGGTGAGGTTCTCGACGACCTGAGGGATGACGTCGCCGGCGCGCTGGATGCGCACGCGATCGCCGATGCGCAGCCCAAGCCGCTGGATCTCGTCGCGGTTATGGAGCGTGACGTTGGCGACTATCACGCCGCCGACGCCAACAGGAGTCAGCCGCCCGACGGGCGTGAGCTTGCCGGTGCGCCCGACCTGGATGTCGATCGCTTCAAGCGTCGTTTCCGCCTTCTCCGCCGGGAACTTGTGGGCAAGAGCCCAGCGCGGAGCGCGCGCCACGAACCCAAGCCGCTCCTGCAGGTCCAGCCGGTCCACCTTGTACACCACGCCGTCGATGTCGAACGGCAGGTCCGCCCGCGCCTTCTCGATCGCCCGATAGTGGGCGAGCATCGCGGTCAGATCATCGCAGCGGACCAGAAGCTCGCTGACCGGAATGCCGAGTAACTCGATCCGCTTCATTGCTTCGAACTGCGAGTCGGCCAGCGGCTCCGAAATTTCGCCCCAGCCATGCGCCAGGAAACGCAGAGGGCGAGCCGCCGTAATGCTCGCGTCCTTCTGCCGGAGCGAGCCCGCAGCGGCGTTGCGGGGATTGGCGAAGATCTTGCCGCCGGATGCTTCCTGCCGCTCGTTGAGCGCCTCGAAGTCCTCCTTCGACATGTACACTTCACCGCGCACTTCCAGCACATCGGGCGCTCCGGAAAGTCGCTTCGGAATGTCGGAGATCGTCCGCACGTTCGGCGTCACATCCTCGCCGACCGCTCCATCACCCCTCGTCGCCGCGAGAACCAACTCGCCGCGCTCGTAGCGGACCGAGCAGGAAAGGCCGTCGATCTTGGGCTCGGCGGTCATCGCCACGACCGCGTCCGGCGACAGGTTCAAGAACCGGCGAATCCTCGCCGAGAAATCCGCGACCTCGTCCTCGGAGAAGGCATTTTCCAGGCTGAGCATCGGCCGCGCGTGGGTAACCTTGGCGAGCACGGTCGTCGGCGCGGCGCCAAGCCGCTTCGACGGAGAGTCCGCGCGCACGAGTTGCGGGAAGCGCTCCTCCAGCTCGCGGTTCTCACGGACCAGCGCATCATAATCCGCGTCGCTGATCTCCGGCGCGTCCTGATCGTGATAAAGCTTGTCGTGGTGCGCGATGAGCTTGGCCAGGCGCATCAGCCGGTTGGCGGCCTCCGCCTCGCTGATCGTGTCAGCCATGCTCAGCCGAACACCTCCTCGAGCAGGTTGATGAAGCTCGTCCACGACCGCTCGGCGGCCAGTTCGTCGTAGCGCACCGCGTCGAGGCCGATCTGGTGGGCGTTGGGATTGGTGAAGCCGTGGCGGACGTTGCCGAAGGCGTGAATTTGCCAGTCGGCGCCGGCCTCCGTCAGTTCCTTGCCAAGCGCGACGACATGATCCGGCGGCGCCATCGGATCGTCCCAACCGTGGAAGGCGACGATCTTTGTGCTTGTCTTCTCCGTCGGCCAGTTTGGCGGATCGAGAAGCCCGTGGAACGCGACCGCTGCGGCAATGTCGACGCCGGTCCGGGCGACGTCGAGAGCGCATTTCCCGCCGAAGCAATAGCCCGCGACGACCAGCTTGCCGCCTTCCACCTCCTTGAGTCCGCGGACCTGCTCGACGATCGCCAGCAGCCGGCGGCGTAATGCGACGCGGTCATTGCCTAGGCGATTCATCTCGCCGAACATCACGTCGCGCGGCGAACCGCGGAATTTCTTGCCGAAGATATCGGCGACGAAGCCGTTGTAGCCAAGCTCGACGAGTTGCTTCGCAAACCCGATCTCGAGGTCGGAAACGCCCATCACCGTCGGGATCAGCATCACCGTCGGGCGAGCCTGCCCATCGCGGCGTCCGACGAATACTCCTTCCAGCGCCTCGCCTTCGAACTCGAGTGCAACTGATGTCTGCTTGCTCATGCCGCCTCCAAAAGTCTTGCCGCTTGCGCGCGGGCCTCGTCCGTCACTGCAGCGCCGGACAACATGCGCGCAATCTCTTCCCGACGCTCGGCATCATCGAGACGACGGACCGTCGTGCGGGTTCCGTCCGGCCCATGCACCTTTTCAATCCGGAAATGGTGCGCGGCACGGGCCGCAACCTGCGGCGAATGAGTGACCACGAGGACCTGCGACTGCTTGGCCAGCCTTGCCAGCCGCTCACCGATCGCGCTCGCGACCGCTCCGCCGACCCCGCGGTCGATTTCGTCGAAGATCATCGTCCCCGCGCTGCCCGCCTCGGCGAGCGCGACCTTGAGGGCGAGGACGAACCGTGACAGCTCGCCGCCGCTTGCGATCTTGGTCAGCGGCCCGAACGGCGCACCGGGATTGGTGGAGATTTCGAACTCAACGCGGTCGGTTCCGGCCGGGCCCGGCTCGGCCTGCGCAATCGCAGTCTGGAAGCGCGCCGAGTCCAGCTTGAGGGGATGAAGCTCGGCCGCGACGGCCTCATCGAGCTTCCGGGCGGCCTCGTGCCGCTGACGGCTCAGCTCGGCCGCAAGCTCCGAATAATGCAGCCGCACCTTGCTTAACTCGGCATCAAGGTGGGCAATGCGCTCTCCGCCTGCTTCGATCTCCGAAAGTTGGGCACGCATGCGCTCGGCAAGCTCGGCCAGTGCGTCCGGCTCGACCCGATGCTTGCGGGCAAGTCCCCGGATTTCGAACAGGCGCGTCTCGGCCGCTTCCAGCCGGGCCGGGTCGAACGTGAGAGCATCGGCCGCCCTCTCGATCTTATCCTCGGCCTCGCTTGCCTCGATCAGCGAGCGGTCGAGGGCCGCAAGCGCTTCGGCGAGCAACGGATGGTCGGCCGCTCCGCGTTCGATCTTTCGAGCCGCAAGCCTCAACTGCGCCAAGGCACCGTCCGATCCACCAAGCAGTTCGTCGATGCCGGACAGGCTTTCCCCCGCCTTCAGGCCCGCCTGCATCGCGGCGCGCTCCTCGGCCAGCCTGGTTTCCTCGCCGGCTTCAGGCGCGAGCGCATCGATCTCCGAAAGCGAATGAGCGAGATAGTCGCGGTCTCGCGCGGCGGCCGCCATCTCGGCGCGCGCCTGGGCCAGCTCCGCTTCGATCCGAGTGACCTCGGACCAGGCGTCGGCGACCTTCGTCACGTCCGACGCGGCAAATGTATCGAGGAGGGCGCGATGCCCGCGCGGGTTCAGCAATCCACGCTCATCATGCTGGCCATGAATCTCGACCGCCAGAGCGCCGATCTCGCGAAGCACTCCGGCAGGGACGGTGGCAGCTCCGACGAAGGCGCGGCTTCCCCCATCTGCCTTGAGCGAGCGCCGCAGGATGAGCGATTCACCTGCGTCCGCTTCAATGCCCTGCTCGGACAGGAGGGCATGAACCGGATGATGGGCCGGAAGCTCTATCTCGGCCGACACTGCCGCAGCGTCCGTACCGCTTCGAACCAGCCCGGCGTCCGACCGCGCGCCAAGGGCCAGGCCCAATGCGTCGAGCAGGATCGATTTACCCGCGCCAGTCTCGCCGGTCAGGACTCCAAGACCGGCGTCGAACTCGAGCTCGAGCTGTTCGACGAGCACGACATTTCGAATCGCGAGCTGCCTCAGCACGGCGCGCTCGCTGGTTGGATCATTAGCCCTGCGGAGCAGTCTGCGGCACGTGCCGCGAAACGAGCTTGTAGGCCCGGTGATACCAGTCACTGCCCGGATAGTTGCGGCCTAGGACCGCCGCAGCCTTCTGCGCTTCCTGCGGGATGCCAAGCGCGAGATAGCATTCGACCAGCCGCTCCAGGGCTTCCGGAGTGTGGTTCGTCGTCTGGTACTGCTCCACGACCTTGCGGAAGCGGAGGGTTGCCGCAAGCCACTTGCCTGACCGCTGGTAGAAACGGCCGATCTCCATCTCCTTGCCGGCGAGATGGTCGTTGATGAGGTCGAGCTTCAGCCGCGCGTCCGATGCGTAGCGGCTGTCGGGATAGCGCCGCATGAGCTCGCCGAACGCCTGCTGGGCGTTGGCCGTGCTAGCCTGGTCGCGGGTCACGTCCTCGATCTGCTGATAATGGCTCATCGCGATGAGGTAGTGCGCGTAGGGTGCGTCCTTGTTGCCAGGGTGGATCGTCAGGAAGCGCTGGGCCGAGCTGATCGCCTCCGGATACTTCTGCGCCATGTAGTAGCTGAAGGCGCTCATCATCTGCGCGCGGCGGGCCCAGACCGAATAGGGGTGCTGGCGCTCGACCTCGTCGAACAGCTTCGCGGCGTCCTCGTACTGGCCCTTGTCCAGCTTCTGCTTCGCGAGCGCGTAGAGGCTGTTCACGTCGCGGGCGATGTAGGCGGTGTCGGATCCGGTCTTGTTGCGGGCGCAACCGGCGGCCGGGATCACGATCGCGCAAGCAAGCAACAGGGCGGCGGTACGGGTCAGCTTCGGCGGCATGAAGACCTCATTAGCGTGGGGCCATGGACAGGCCAAGCGGGAGATGGACGCACTTTGCTTGGCGCCAGATGAACGGTGTCAGACGGCAGCCGGCCCGGGAGCCTTCTCGTCTTCGGCACGGACGAAGGTGTCGGGCTTCACTCCAAGCCAGACAAGGACCGGCGAGGAGATGTAGACCGACGAATAGGTGCCGACGAAGATGCCGATGAAGATGGCGATTGTGAGCCCGAAGATAACCTCCGGCCGAGCAGCAGCAGCATTCCGAGCGCGAGCAGGATCGAGAGCGAGGTGACCATCGTTCGCGACAATGTCTCGTTCAGCGAAAGGTTGAGCAGCGGGACAATCTGCATCTTGCGGAATTTCCGCAGATTCTCGCGGATTCGGTCGTAGATGACGACCGTGTCGTTGAGCGAATAACCGACGATTGTCAGGATTGCCGCGACGACGTTGAGGTCGACCTGAAGCTGCGTCAGCGAGAAGAAGCCCAGGGTCATTGACACGTCGTGGAACAACGTAACGAGCGCCCCGACGCCGAACTGCCATTCGAACCGGAACCAGATGTAGATGGCGATCCCGAGCATCGCGAGGCCGATGGCGAGGCTTCCGTCCCAGGCCAGCTCTTCACTGACCTTGCCGGAAACAGTCTCGACCGAATCGACGCGCGATCCCGGGTACTTCTGGCCGAGCATGCTCCGGACCTGCGAAGCGGCGCGGTTGGCGGCCGCTTCGCCGCCTCCAGGCTTCGGCAGGCGGATCTGGAAGCTCCGCGGGCCGCCAGTTTCCTGAATGCTCGCTTCGCCGAGGTTCAGCGAATCCACGTCGTTCCTGAGTGTTTCTACGTCGACCTTCTGCGAGAAGGTCACGCGGATCATCTGACCGCCGAGGAAGTCCACGCCGAGGTTGAGGCCGCGGACAGCGACCAGAGTCAGGCTGGCGACCGTGACGATGATCGACAGGACCAGCGCGATGTTGCGCCAGCGCATGAAGTCGAGGTTCGTATTGTCGGGGATGAGCTTCAGGAGCTTCATGACTGGCCCTTAGATATGCAGCACGCGCGGACGCTTACGGCGCACCCACAATGCGACGAGCATTCGCGTGAAATTGACGGCGGTGAAGACCGACGTGACGATTCCGATCATCAGGACGACCGCGAAGCCGCGGATCGGGCCCGAGCCGAAGTACCACATCAGCACCGCGGCAATGACGTTGGTGATGTTGGCATCGAAAATGGCGGTCGAGGCTTCCTTGTAGCCGGTCTCGATGGAATCGAGGGTCTTGCGGCCGCGCCTTTGCTCCTCGCGGATTCGCTCGTTGATCAGCACGTTGGCGTCGACTGCCGCGCCGATCGTCAGCACGAAGCCAGCGATTCCCGGTAGGGTCAGCGAGGCGTTGAACACCGCCATGATCCCGAGGATCAGCAGCGCGTTCACGACCAGCCCGTAGGTTGTGTAGACCCCGAACCGGCCGTAGGTGATCAACATAAAGACGATCACCGCGAGCGTCGCGACGATGCTGGCGATGATGCCCTTTTCGATCGAATCCTTGCCGAGCTCAGGACCAATGGTCCGCTCTTCGATGACGTTGAGCTTCACTGGCAACTTGCCCGATGCCAGGCTTACTGCGAGCTGGTTCGCGCTCTCGACCGTGAAATTGCCGCTGATCTGCGCCTGGCCACCGAGGATTGGCTCGTTGATGTTCGGCGCCGAAAGGACCTTGTCGTCGAGGATGATCGCGAACGGCTTGTTCACGTTCTCCTGAGTGACGCGGCCGAAACGGCGGGCGCCGGCGGTATTGAACTTAATCGACACGACCGCCTGGCCGTTCTGGTCGAAGCTCTGTTTGGCGTCGACCAGCTGGTCGCCCGAGACCATCACCCGGCGCTTCACGGCGATGAAGCCGCCGCCTTCCGCCATCTGCAGAACCTGGCTGCCCGCCGGCGCATGGCCCTGCTGGACCTGGGCGGGATCAGCGGTCATGTCGACCAGCTTGAACTCAAGCCGCGCCGTCTGGCCGATCAGGCGCTTGAGCGCCTCCGGATCCTCGACGCCGGGCACTTCGACCAGGATCCGGTCCGTTCCCTGGTTGATGACGGTGATTTCCTTGGTGCCCTGCGGGTCGATGCGGCGGCGGACGACGTCGCGAGCGACGGTCATCGCGTCCTTCATCGCGCGCTGTGTGCCGGCCTGCGTCGGCGTCATGACGATCCGCGTCGAATCGATGACTTGGACATCCCAATCGCGGCCGCCCGTCAGCGCTACCGGCTGGGTGATCGCACGGAGGCGCTCGACCGCGGTGTCAACTTGGGTCGGGTCGCGGACGAGGAAGGAAACGCGCCCACCGGCCGTCGAAATATCGCCGATCTCGACCCGCGGCGTACGCCGAAGCTCGGTCGTGACCTGGTCCTCCATGCCCTGGAGCCGCTGCTTGGCAGCGTCGCTCTGGTCCGCTTCGAGCAGAAGCTGGCTTCCGCCGGCAAGGTCGAGGCCGAGGTTGATCGTCGCACTGGGAAGGAACTTCGGATAGCGCGCCTTCAGGTCGGACGGCAGCATGCTCGGAATGGCGAACAGGATGCCGACCAGGATGACCAGCGAGATCGACCAGACCTTCCAGCGAGGGAAATCGAGCATCAGTCGTTCGCTGGCTTGGCAGACTTGGTGAGCACCTGGCTCAGCGTGCCCTTGACCACGCGAACCTTCACGCCCTGCGCAATCTCGACCTCCGCCTCGTCATCAGTGACCTTCGTCACCCGGCCGCGGATTCCGCCGCCGGTGACGACTTCATCACCCTTCTTGATTGCCGCGATCGCAGCCTGGTGTTGCTTCACCCTCTGCTGCTGCGGGCGAATCATCAGCACATAGAAGATCACGAAGATCAGGAGCCACGGCGCGAGGGCGAAGAAGATTCCTGATGCGCTGTTCGGATTGGCGCTCGCGGCGGCGAGTGTCTGCAGGAGAATGTCTGTCATTGGCTGAGGGAATGGTTCCTAAGCGGAAGTCGGCGGGCGACTATCACGGCAGTGAAGAAAGGCGCAAGAACAGCCCTTTGGTTTGATGGTCGGGGCGACTGGATTCGAACCAGCGACCCCCACACCCCAGTGTGATGCGCTACCAGGCTGCGCTACGCCCCGACCGAGGGCTGGCATCTAGGCACCGCTCGCAGATAACACAAGCGGATGGCCCGAAGACGCAAACGCAGAAAAAGCAATTGGGTCCGTCGCTTGGTCCTGGCCTTCGCGGCGATCCCGGTCGCTTACCTGATTGCCGCCTTGATCGGCTCATTGGTCCCGGTGAATCGGGATTGGAGCGAGCCTGACCAGGGCGTCACCATCTATCTGGCCAACAACGGAATCCATTCCGACATCGTCATGCCGGTTAAGGCGCAGGGCCTGGACTGGGCGCCGTTCGTTCCGAGATCCGACTTCGCCTCTCCCGACCCGAATGCCGGCTGGGTCGCCTTCGGTTCGGGTGAGGAGCACGTCTACCTCGACACGCCCCGCTGGCGCGACATCCGGCCCGGAACCGTCTGGTCGGCGCTAACGGGCGGAAAGCGGGTGATGCACGTCGAGTGGGTCTCCAACCCGGAATTCTACGCCGACCGGACGATTCGCCTTCGACCCGAGGAATATCGCCGCCTGTGGGCAGCGATCCGCTCCGATTTCCGTCTGAACGCGGACGGCAAGCCCGAGCGCATCGGCCATGCCGGCTACGGCCGTTCGGACGCCTTCTACTGGGCCACCGGCAGGTTCCACGCCCTCAAGACCTGCAACACCTGGGCGTCCGGTCGCTTTCGCCTTGCCGGCGTGCGGACCAGCCTTTGGCCGCCCTTCGTGCAAGGCTTCGTCTGGCGCTATCGCAAGATCAGCGAAGATTAGAGAACGTAGCGGCTGAGGTCGGCATTCTTCGCAATGCCGGCGAGCTGACCTTCAACGAATGCCGCGTCGACGACCAGCGTCTGCCCACTCCGGTCCTCGGCTTCGAAGCTCACGTCCTCGAGCAGCTTCTCCATCACCGTCTGCAGGCGACGCGCGCCGATGTTCTCGACCGCCTCGTTCACTTCTGCGGCGATGCGGGCGAGCGCCTCGATACCGTCGTCCGCGAAGGTGACGGTCACGCCCTCGGTGCCGAGCAGCGCCTGATATTGCTGGGTCAGGCTCGCCCGGGTCTGCGACAGGATGCGGACGAAGTCCTCCTGCGTCAGGGCCTTGAGCTCTACGCGGATCGGGAGGCGGCCCTGAAGCTCCGGCAGCAGATCTGCCGGCTTCGCGATGTGGAATGCTCCGGACGCGATGAAGAGGATGTGATCCGTCTTCAGCGGCCCATACTTGGTCGCGACCGTCGTGCCTTCGATCAGCGGGAGCAGGTCGCGCTGGACGCCCTCGCGGCTGACCGAGCCCCCACGCACGTCGCTGACCGCAATCTTGTCGATCTCGTCGAGGAACACGATCCCGTTCGCCTCCGCATCCGCCAAGGCGACGCGGTTGATGTCGTCAGGATCGACGCGCTTGTCGGCCTCTTCGTCCGTCAGGCGCTGGAAGGCGTCTGGTACCTTGAGCTTGCGGCGCTTGCCGGGCTGGTTGCCGAACGCCTTGCCCATCATCTCGCTGAGGTTGATCATGCCGACTTGGCCGCCCATTCCGGGGATCTCGAACGGCGTCGACGGGGCTTCATGCACCTCGATCTCGACTTCGGCTTCGGTGAGGCTGCCGTCCTTGTAACGTTGGCGAAAGCTTTCGCGGGTGGCGGCGCTGGAGCCCTTGCCGGTCAGCGCGTCGAGCAGCCGTTCCATCGCGACTTCCTCGGCTCCGGTGCGGACTGCTTCGCGGCGGCGTTCGCGCTCCAGCCGAACCGCTTCTTCGACGAGGTCGCGGGCGATCTGCTCGACGTCGCGGCCGACGTAGCCGACCTCGGTAAACTTGGTCGCCTCGACCTTCACGAATGGCGCGTCGGCGAGTTTTGCCAAACGGCGGCTGATCTCCGTCTTTCCGCAGCCGGTCGGGCCGATCATCAATATGTTCTTCGGCGTCACTTCGTCGCGAAGTTCCGGCGAGAGTTGCTGGCGGCGCCAACGATTGCGAAGCGCGACGGCAACCGCCTTCTTCGCGTCGTTCTGCCCACGATATGCTCATTGAGCGCCGCGACTATCGCCTTGGGAGTGAGCTTGTCCTTCAGCATTTCGGAAGCCCCGCCGCTCTGGGGAATGGATCTGTGGTAGTTCATTTGAAAGCCTAGATTGGAGGCGCGGTGGCCCGCTTCAAGCGGACCTATTCGACCGTCTCGATTGTCAGCTGGTCGTTGGTGAAGACGCAGACCTCCGCGGCGATCTGCATCGCGCGGCGGGCCAGCTTCTCCGGATCCTTCTCATAATCGGTGAGCGCGCGCGCTGCGGCGAGCGCATAATTGCCGCCCGAGCCGATCGCCGCGATGCCGCCCTCCGGCTCCAGCACGTCACCGTTGCCGGTCAGGATCAACAAACTGTCCTTGTCCGCGACGATCATCATCGCTTCCAGATTGCGAAGGTATTTGTCGGTCCGCCAGTCCTTGGCGAGCTCGACAGCCGATCGCATCAGCTGGCCATTGTACTGCTCCAGCTTCTTTTCCAGCCGCTCGAACAAGGTGAAGGCGTCCGCGGTCGCGCCGGCGAAGCCGCCGATGACCTTCCCGCCCTCGCCGATCCGGCGGACCTTCTTCGCGTTCGGCTTGATCACCGTATTGCCAAGGCTGACCTGGCCGTCCCCGGCAATAACTGTCTTGCCGTCCTTCTTCACGCCAAGGATCGTGGTTCCGTGATACTTTTCCATGGCGAGGATGTGGGAAGGCGTCGTTACGCCTGCAACTAGGCCCGAACGAAGCGGCGGTCGGGGATCAGCCAGATCGCAGCGACGGCTACGTAAATGGTGACAGCGATCGGAGGCGAGACGAACGCGATCACGACCGCCGCCACGTAGAGCGCGAAGCTAACCCATTCCTTCGTTCCACGTCCCACCGCCTTTTTCACGCCGGAGTCCTCGCCGTCCGCGGCGATCAGAGTCCGTTCGAGGACCAGGTACGAAATCGAAGCGCCGATAAGGACAAGGCCGAACGAAGCGACCGGCAGGTGCGCCATCCCGGCCTCGTCGATCCAGCGGATCATCAAGGGAAACAGCGTAAGCCAGAAAAGCAGCGAATGGTTCGCCCACAGCACGCCGCCTGTCACCTTGTGCGCCGACTGCATCATGTGGTGATGGTTGTTCCAGTAGATGGCGACGTAGATGAAGGCGAGCAGATAGGCTGCGAGCAAAGGCAGGACGGCGAGGACTGCCGCGAAAGTAGGCTCCTCCGGGAACTTCAGCTCGAGCACCATGATCGTCAGGACAATGGCGACCACACCGTCGGTCAATGCATTAAGCCGCTCCGGCCGCATCTCCCGCCCCTTGCTTTAGCGCTCCACTCCCTTGACCTTACCCCAGGTGCGGGCCGCCGTGTAGCCGAGGTAGCCGGTGCCGAAGAGGGCGTAGAGCTCCTCGGGAATCCGCGCAGAAATGCTGTCATGCCGTCGGCTATTCCCTTTGCATTGCGGGGGTCGGCAGCCGCGATCAGGCCCATCGGGATCGTCCAGAGGATCAGCGCGTACATCATATAGAGAAAGCTCGGCCGCGCGCGGCTGGTCCACGGGTCTGAAGACTGCGCCTCGGCGAGACGGAGGTAGCGCTCGCCCTGGAGCGCTTCGAGCGCGCGCATCAGCACGGTCTCGCCGCCCTTCGTCCCGAGCGTTTCAAGGGAGGCGTCGAGCGCATGCAGGGTGAGCGGGCCCACGCGTCAGTCTTGCGTCAGGTCCATCTAATCCTTGGCATTGCGGTTAAGCGCCGTGAGCGCGCGCTGGAGAAGGTCGTCGCAACCGCCGGCCCACGTTGACCCGTGTGTCGAACAGCTCGGCCGCGATCCTCGGCGAGCGCCTGGCGACCTGGTCGAAACGAGGTCGAAGCCAGTAAAGGCGCCGATAGACCAGCCGCCTCGTCTCGCGGCAGCTTCTTCATTGCACCGGCAAAGCCGTTCCGTGCGACCGCCTTGGTAATGCCGAAGCAGGTCGGCCCGCCTTGTCGGCGGGATGGTTCACATAGCCGCCCTCACGCTCGATCAGGTCGCCGATCAGCGCATCGACATCGAAATCTCATTCTCCAACGCTGTCTCTCACAACTAACGACCGAGTCGTGGCGTGATTAACCTCTTTGGTTCATTGTGGGACAGGCTTCTGAACCGCTAAAGGCCGAGGCGGCCCATCACGCGCGCGGTCAGCGCGGCGCAATCGGCTCCTGCAAACGGGAACGTCCCGGTCAGCGCCTCATGCACTTCGGGCGCGAGCGCTTCCTGCAGCCGTCTCCTCGCGCGCAGAAGGCGGGTCTTCACGGTCGAAGCAGGAATGCCGAGCGCGTCAGAGGTGTCTTCGACCGACAGGCCCTCGATCTCTCGCAATACGAATACCGTCCGGAAGATTTCGGGCAGCCCGGCGATCGCTCTTTCGAGGACCCTCCGAAGCTGCTCCCGTGCAACTGCGGCATCCGGAGCCAGTGTCTCAGATCCGGCCATCAGCTTCTCCCGATAGGCATCGAGTACAGGCACTCCTGCGGCATCCAACTGGGCACGGCGGCGGCGCTCCTTCCGAACACGCCCCAGGGCTTCGTTGATCACGATGCGGGTCAGCCAGGTCGTGAGCGACGAGCGTCCTTCGAAGCTGCCGATCGACGAGAAGGCCGAGACATAGGCGGCCTGCAACGCCTCTTCCGCTTCGGCCCGGTCCTTGAGAATGCTCCAAGCTGCGCGGAACAGACGCTGATTGTTGGTGGTGAGCACATGCCGGACTGCCTCGGGATCGCGGCCCGCACAGAGAGCGGCAAGCTCACCATCTCCGAGGATGGAATAGTCGCGTTTGGCCCGAACGGTCATCTCGCGACCTTTAGCACGCCGCGCATACCCGGATGATATTTGCACATGAAGGCGATCGCTCCCGCTTTCCGGACCACGGTTTTGCCCTTGGCGCCCGCGGGAAGGTCTACATTGAAGCTGCCGTCCTTCGCCATCGCGGTATGCTGGAACATGTCACGGTTGTCCCAGATGATCGTGTCGCCCGCTCTAACATCCGCCGGAAGCGCGCCGAACTTCATCTTTTCGATCGTCACGACGTGCGTTCGCTGCGTCGCTGCTGCCAGGGAGGGGGCAACAAGCAGCAGCAACGCCGCCGCGGGGCCAAATGCGGGCCAGCCCCGCATGGCTATTTCAGGCTCGCCGAGAGGTGTTCGGCATGCTTCTGATGCTCGCTGAAGAGCGTCAGCCCGGTCTCGAGCAGTGCCTTCAGCTCGCCATTCTCGGCGGACGGAATGAGCGCGGTCTTCAGCGCACCGTTGACCGTGTTGTGATAGGCAACCTCGTTCGCAACATAGGCGCGGTCGAACGCCTTGCCATTGAGCTTGGCCAATTTCGCCCGCGTCTCGTCCGCCTGCTTGGTCAGACCTTCGCTCGTTGCGTTCGGCTCAGGCGTAACTCCGAGCTTCGCGACGAGAGCCAGCGCCTTTTCGTTCACCGCCTCATGGTCGCGAACCATTTCCGAAGCGAATTCGCGGACGGACGAATTCTTCGACTTTTGAAGCGCCAGCTTCCCAGCCTCGATGTCGAGCGAGCCCGCGGTGTAGGCGATATGCGCGATCTGGGGATCGGTCGGGCCGTCGGCAGCGAAGGCGACGGAGCCGGCCAGCAGCGTGGCCGAGGCGATCAAGGCGATCTTGGCGGTCATTCAATCCTCCCGGTTCGAGTTTCGCCCGATTGGATGCCGCGGTTTGCTGGAGGTTCCCGGCGCGGCTACAGCTTGTGCATGCGTCTGCGTCTTTGGCTGATTGCCGCTTCCGCCTTCCTTTTCGCCACCCCTGTCGCTGCCGAGCTTTCGAAACCCGAGCAGGTGATGATCCAGACTGTCGATGCCGAGCAGGATCGCACGGTTTCGATGCTCGAGACGTGGGTGAACCAGAACAGCGGGAGCCTGAACGCGCTGGGTGTCGAGGCGGTCGGCAAGTTGCTCCGCTCCGAGTTCGAGCCGCTCGGCTTCAAGGTCGAGTGGATCGAGATGAAGGCCGCCGGCCGCGCGGGGCACATCGTTGCCCGCCACAAGGGTAGCGGCCGCGGCAAGCGCATGCTCCTGATCGGCCACCTCGACACGGTGTTCGAGCCGGATTCCTCGTTCCAGAAATGGGAGCGGAAAGGCGACCGCGGGATCGGGCCGGGCTCGGGCGACGACAAGGGCGGAATGGCGGTCATCATCGCCTCCCTCCGCGCGATGAAGGCCGCGGGCACTTTGAAACCCGCCGACATCACGGTTGTCCTTACCGGCGACGAGGAGGATGCGGGCGACCCGATCGAGGTTACGCGCGGTCCGCTGATCGAAGCAGGGAAGTGGGCGGACGTCGCGCTCGACTTCGAAGGCCTTGCCCAGAAAGAGGGCAAGGACATGGGCTCGATTGCCCGACGCAGCTCCGACAGCTGGACTCTGATCGTAAGCGGCCGGACCGGCCATTCGAGCGGCGTGATGCATCCCGAATATGGCGCGATCTACGAACTATCGCGGATCGTCGACACGTTCCGCCGCGAGCTGGGCGAGGACAAATTGACCTATAATGTCGGGATGATCGGCGGCGGCGCGACCACCGAGATGGATGCCGACCGGATCCGGTTGAATGCAACCGGAAAGACCAACATCATCGCAGCAACCGCCGTCGCACGCGGCGACCTGCGCGCCATCAGCCAGGATCAGATCGACCGTACCAAGGCGAAGATGCAGGAGATCGTCGCCAAGTCGCTGCCCGGAACCAATGCGCAGATCAGCTTCGACAAGGGCGGTTATCCGCCGATGGCGCCGACCGAGGGCAATCGCGCCTTGCTCGCCCGGCTCAACCGCGTGAACGCCGACATGGGCCTGGAGCTGATGGGCGAGCTGGACCCGATGGACCGCGGCGCGGGCGACATCAGCTTTGTCGCCAACGACACCGACGGGCTCGTCGGCCTCGGACCAGCTGGCGCGGGAAGCCACGCCCCTGGCGAGTTCGTAGACATCCCTTCGATAGCGCGGCAGGCCAAACGCGCCGCGATCCTGATGAGCCGGCTGGCGAAGGAGAGGAGGTAGCTGCACCATGCAGTCCGAACCAATCGCAACCATGTTTGCGGAGAGATTTGCGACCACGTGGAACGGCAGGGACGGATCGGGCTATGGCGAAGCTTACTGGCCTGACGCCGAACTGGTGGATCCAACCGGAACTATTTGGACAGGCCGCAAGGCAATCGCCGACATGCACGTCGACCTCTGGAACGGCCCGGCGCGCGACACTCGCGTGATTGCGAGCGTGCGGCGCACCAAGTCGCTCAGTACGACGCTCGCGGTCGTCGACCTCGACGTCGAAGTCACGGGCTTTTCGCCTGCCCCGCCCGGCGCAACTTGCGGATCGGACGGGGTCGTCCGGACACGTCTCAAGCATGTGATCGAGAAACGTGAAACCGAATGGAAGATCATCGCGTCGCAGAACACATTCGTGGCCGCGATCGGCCGCTGATCTAGGCTCGCTAGCCCACGGGCCGACCTATCCCTTCGAGCCTTCTTCTGACCTGCCTGTAAGACGGCGATAAAGCGAACAGCAGCCTGTCGTGCAGTCTCGCCACCACGGAAAACGCTACGGACATGGGCCCCTCCTCCCGTCCAGTCGTTTCACCTAGGGAACGATTGAATCACTAACACCGTTGGCCGTCAAGAACTTGGTTCCCCGAGTGATGATTAGCGCTCTCTACATGCCCTCGTGCAGGTTGCTGTCGTATTCGACCCAGGCTTTCAGCGCCGCGAGCATCTGCGACCAGCCTTGGCAGTTGCCGTAGCGCCCTTCAGCGCTGGGCCATCAGGTCCGGCGGCAGATTCTGGACGCTCTGAAAGACCAGCCGCTAACGACCGGAACGCTGGTCGCGCACTTCCCGGAACTGGATCGCTGCGCGGTGATGCCGCATCTGAAGGTGCTGGAGGAGGCGGATCTGGTGATCCCGTCCGCAAGCGTCGTGAGCGTTGGAACCATCTCAACGTGGCGCCGATCCAGGAAATTCACGAGTTCTGGATTGGGCCGCACGCCGCGTCCGCCACGGTGTGGCTCACGAAGCTCAAGCGTGACCTGGAACGAGGACCCTAGGGGTTGAAGGCCGCGACCTGCTGCTGGCCGTCACCGAAATAGCGGGCGAGCAACGCCGGATCGCGACTGTACGGATCGGCGCGGAACTTGGGCCCGTTCGGCCCGGCTTCCGCCGTCAGATAGGTGACATAGACCGGTACCGGCTCCGGAAGATCGACGTTCACCTCGGTCTTCGAATCCTCGCCCTTCAGCGGACGCCCGAAAAGCCACTTGGCGAACCGCTGCGCGTCCTCCAGCCGGATGCAGCCGTTGCTGATCCAGCGGTTGTCGGCCTTGAACAGGTCCTTCTCGTGGCCCGGCACGTCGTGGAGGTAGATGCCGAAATCGTTGGGCATGTTGAATTTATAGTCGCCCATCGAATTCCACTCGCCCGGCCCCGGCGCAGGCGCGCGGTGACCTTGCCGTCCGCAACGGCTTTCCAGTCGACGGTGGCCGGATCGATCGGCTGGGCGTCGTCGCTCCAGTCAGACAGGACCTGGTAGTCGCGGTCGGTGAGATACTTGAGGCCCTCGTTGAGAACGCCGGGGGCGACCGACTTCTTCGCGAGCTCCGGCGGCGTATTCCACCACGGATGAACGCTGACGAAGCGCAGCAGCGCCGCCATCATGGGCGTCTCGGTCGCCTGGCTTCCGACGATCACGCGCATGCTGTCGACCGGACGGCCGTCCTCATACATCGTGAGACGCGCCGAGCCTGCATCGACCAGCACGTAACGGCCGGACTCCGTCGTCCGCGGAAGGCGGCGAGCACGCTCCATGTTGAGAAGGAGCACGTTCTCGTAATGCTTGTAGCCGAGGTTGAGCGCCTTGATCGTCCCTGCGCCGGCGATGCCGTCCGCCTTGAAGCCGTGAACGCCCTGGAATTCCTTGACCGCTGCGGCAGTCGCCGCGTCGAACTTGGTGCCTTCGGGCAATCCGAGCCGCTGGCGAAGCACCGCAACGCGATCGCCGGTCGAATTGAGCTTCAGCGTCGGGCCGGACGCGACCTGCACCTGAGGAAGCGAGCCCCAGCGCATCTGGTAGCGAATGAGCGCGCGCCTGAGGTCGGTGTAAAGCGGGTGCACCGGCGCGAACATGTCGACGGGGGCGACCTTGAAATCGTCATAGCCCTGCGCCTGCAGCTGCTCGTCGCGCTGCTCGATCGACGGCGCCATTTCGCGGTCGATGTAGACCATGTCGAGGCCCTGCTCGATGCTCGGCGGGACATCGATCGGCTCGATCGGCTGTTGGCCCGCCGCGGCGAAAGCCGAAGCTGGCAGGCCAAGGCCCGCGAGAATCAAGACAAGACGGCGCATTGTCACCCCTTCACACCCGCGAGCTTTGTAGCAGCCGAAGATGAATGGCTCCAGAATCCCGTTAGTTACCCGCAGCCGAGCGGTGAGGTTCCAACGGTAAGCCGTTCTCCGGCGGCTGTTGCCGCGCCGCCACTTGTCATGGTGCTTAATCAACGGTCATAAATCTGCGTTGGGCGGCTAGTTTCGGCCGCGGGGAGAGGATTCATGACGAATAGCCGGTTGATGGGCCGCACCCTTCTGGGCGCAACCGCTCTTGCCGCAGCGACATTCACGACACCGGCCGCCGCGCAGCGCATCGATAATATCGTCGCATTTGGCGACAGCTATGCGGACGACGGCAATCTCTTCCAGATCATCGGCTTCAACCCCGCGCCGCAGGTCTATCCGACGGGCCGCTTCTCGGGCGGCACCAATTACATCGACACTCTGTCGCTTCTGCTTGACGCGCCAGTCGAGAACTTCGCGATCGGCGGCGCGCTGACCGACAATACGAACACCAACGGGCCTGGCATTCCCGGTTTCATCACCGAGTGGAACGCCTATCTCGCTGGTGGCGGCGGACCTTTCCCGACGGTTTCCGGGACCTTCGACGAAGGCGACCTCGTTACCTTCTCGATCGGCGGAAACGACGCCCGCTTCTATCAGCAGAATGGTGGAACGCTGGCGGGTGCGCCTACCGCCGCCACGGTTTCTGCAGCTACTGCTGCAGCCGGCATCGACGCACTCGTCTCGGCGGGCGCCCAGAACATCAGCTTCCTCGCCGGCAACACGTCGATCCTTCCGGAGATCGCCAACGACCCACGGCTCAGGCGATCCGCAACTCTTATTCAACGACCTTCAATGCGACGATGCAGGATGTCCTGGCCGACTATGCCGCCAACGGAGTCATGGTCCACTATCTCGACCTGACATTGGTCGGGCAGCAGATCGTCGCCAATCCCGGCGCCTACGGCTTCACCAACACCGGCGCGTGCACGCCTGCGCCGTCGTGCGTGACCGACAGCAATTATGCCAACCAGTACCTGTTCTACGTGGACGCGCTCCACCTGACGTCGGCGGGCTTCCGGATCGTCGGCCGGTACGTCGCAACGCAGCTGCAGGCGCCGCTCACGCTCAAGGCTCCGAGCGAACTCGGGCTCGAGACGGCCCGTCAGTTCGGACGGACCCTGTCCACGCGCGCAGACGTCGGCTCTCCGCGTGACGGCGACGTCGCCGAGGGCCTCAAGTTCTTCGTCGTCGGCGATACCTTCTCCCGCGATGCGAAGGCCGACTTCGCAAGCGACCAGTTCGACATCGACGGCGTCGGCGGCACTGCGGGCGTTGCTTACGGCTTCAACAATGGAACGGTCGGGATCGCCGGCAACTATTCCCGCCCTCGAGCCAAGTTCATCGGCGACGTTTCGCGGACCGAGGCGAACAGCTGGCAGATCGGCGGCTTCGCGGGCTTCGCGCTCGCCGGCGCCTTCGCCCAGGGCTACGCTGGGTACGGCTGGGACAACCTCGACATCGAACGCCAGGGCGTCGTCGAGGGCATGACCGCAAGCACCGACGCCAGTCATTGGCTTGCCGGCGCCAAGGCCGGCTACCTCGTTCCAGTCGGAAGCATGCGTGCAGGCCCGGTCGTCGCGCTCGACTATGCCAAGGCAAAGGTCGACGGCTATACCGAAAGCGGAGACCCGGCACTGAACCTCAACGTCAGCTCCGTCTCGGCCAAGTCGCTGACCGGCGGCATCGGCGCTGAGATCCGCGGCGACTTCGAAACCGGCGGAATGTCGGTCCGTCCCTATTTGTCGGCGATGCTTGAAAAGGAACTGCTCAACGGCGACAGGACAGTCCGCTTCGCGCAAACCAGTGCGCCGGGGATCGTCAACAGCTGGACGTTCGACCGGACGAAGAAGGCCTATGGCCGGATCTCGGGCGGCGGCAGCGCCGCGATCCTCAGCGGCGTCACGTTGAACACCGTTCTTTCGACGACGGTCGGTCGCGACGACGGCAACGATACATCCGCGCAGGTCTGCCTGAACGTCGGTTTCTAGAACGGCAGCTCCCCTGCAAGCCGCTTGACTCCGGGCGGCTTGCGGAGCCTTTTTCGTCACGGCAGCGCGGGTCGCCCGTGCCTGCCCTGTAAGCGTCGGTAAGCGGCGCATCGTCGCGCCGCGACGAGGGAGGACACTCATGGCAACTGCCGCGCCCTTGCGCACACCCGCACATTTGTGGGTGGTCGGGATCCTGTCGCTGCTCTGGAATTGCTTTGGCGGATACGACTATCTGATGACCCGCACGCGCAACATGGATTACCTGACCAGCATGACGCCGCCCGGCGTCGATGTAACGACACTGATCGACTATATCGACGGCATGCCGATGTACGCTCAGATCGGCTGGGGCCTCGGCGTCTGGGCGGCTCTCGTCGGATCGGTGCTGCTGTTGATGCGCCATCGCTACGCAGTCTGGGCATTCGGCTTGTCGATCGCCGGAATGATCATGAGCTTCGGCTACATGTTCCTCGGCCCGCCGATGCCCGGCAGCGAGCAGGCAGGCATGATGAAATACATGCCGCTGGTCATCGTCGTCCTGGGGATCGCGCAGTTCGCCTACGCGCGCGGAGTCGAGAGAAAAGGCCTTCTTCGGTAGTAACTGCGGCGGACGGCGTTAGCCGCGTCGTCCGCCGTCTTCGTCACCGGCCGCTGCAACGCGGCCTCCGAACATCTGCGGCATCGCCAGTGCGTCCCATCCGTACGGATCCGGGCGGAATACGACGCCATTGTTGCTCGGCTCGACCGTCAGGTAAGTCAAATAGACCGGGACCGGGCGAGGCAGGTTGAATGTCTGCTCATACGGTGTCGACGGCTGCGGGACGCTCCCGAACACCCAGGTCGCGAACCGGCGATAATCCTGCAGACGCACGCAGCCGTTGCTCAGCCAGCGGTCGTTCTTCGCGAACAGCTCCGTATGCGGAGTGTCATGAAGATAGATGCCGTAATCGTTCGGCATCTCGAACTTCATGTTGCGCATGGAATTCCACGGTCCGGGAAGCTGGCGAACGCGCATGGTCGGCTGCTGCTTTCCCGAAGCGATCGCCTTCCAGTTGATCGTCTTCGGATCAACGACCCGGGCGTTCGGTCCCCAGTCGGACAGCACCTCGTAATGGAAACTCTTGAAGTAGGAGAGGCCCATTTCACCGACCTTCTTCGCGGTCAGGCTGCGGACAAGCTCCGGCGGGACGTTCCAATAGGGGTTCGCCTTCGCGTTGCGCATGATCACGGCGATCATCGGCGTCTTGGTCTTCGGCGCACCGACGACGACCTTCATTCCATCCACGATCCGGTCGCGATCAAACAGATAGGCTTCGGCCGCGCCTGAATCGACAACGACATAGCGGTTGAATGTCCGGACTGCCGGCAGCCGGTAGGCGCGCTCCAGGTTGATCGCGAGCCGCTTCTCGTAATAGTCCGCGCCGCGGTTCAGCGATGCGATCGTGCCCTTGCCGGCAACGCCGTCGGCCGGGCCAATGCCGTGAACAGTCTGGTAGGACGCCACGGCCTGGAATAGCTGATCGTCATATCCGCCGGACGGATAAAGGCCGAGCCGCTGACGAAGGAGTTGCACGCGCTTGCCCGTCGATCCGCGCTTGAGCACAGGGCCCGCAGGGATCTTGTTCTGCGGAAGCCGACCGTAGGTAGCCTGATACTGCCGCATGCCGCGGCCAAGCTGATTGAACAGCACGTTCGGAGCGCCGGTCCGGCCGCCGGAGAAATCGAAGCTCAGGATTCTCTGGAACCAGTTCTGTGGCCGCTGATGGCGTCTGGCCACGTTGTTCATATCCGGATCGACGTAGACGAAGTCGATGCCCTGCTTGATGGTGCGCGGAACCGCGATCGGTTCATCGCCCCTCTGCGCCCAAAGCGGCGTAGAACCAACCAGCGCCAATGCGCCAACAAACAGCCCGAGCTTCTTGCGCATAAATTTTGCGCCGCGTTCGCGGCGCATTCCCCAAGTGGATTTGTTCACGAAACTCCTTGCGGATGATTGGGTTGCGCGCACCTGAACCAATTATCGCCGCCCGCCGAAGCGTGTGCGTGACTGCTTGCCGAAGCGGCCTTTGCGCGTTCCAGGCTTTCCCTCGCTCGAATTGCCCGCCGGGCGCGGCGCAACGCGCTGGTCGTGCGGGATTCCGAGATCGTCCTCTTCCAGCCGGCGGATTTCGTCGCGCAAGCGTCCGGCTTCCTCGAACTCGAGGTCGGCGGCCGCCTTGCGCATGCGTTGTTCGAGGTCGGCGACGTAGGCCTTGAGGTTGTGGCCGACGAGGTGCGGGCGATCCTCGTCGCCGGTGTCGATGACCACGCCATCGCGTGTGGAAACGTGGGCGATAATGTCGCTGATCTGGCGCTTGATGCTTTCGGGCGTTATCCCGTGGAGCTTATTATACTCGAGCTGCTTTTCGCGGCGGCGGTCGGTCTCGGCCAGCGCGCGCTCGATCGAGCCCGTCTTGGTATCGGCGTAGAGGATCACGCGCCCGTCGATGTTGCGAGCGGCGCGGCCGATGGTCTGTATCAGCGACGTCTCGGATCGCAGAAAGCCTTCCTTGTCCGCGTCGAGAATCGCGACCAGCCCGCATTCCGGGATATCGAGACCCTCGCGCAGCAGGTTGATGCCGACCAGCACGTCGTAGACGCCTAGCCGCAGCTCGCGGATCAGCTCGATACGCTCCAGTGTCTCGACGTCGGAGTGCATGTAGCGGACGCGAAGCCCTGCTTCGTGCAGGTACTCGGTTAGGTCCTCGGCCATGCGCTTGGTCAGCGTGGTGACTAGGGTCCGATAACCCTTGCGCGCGGTCTCCTTCGCCTCGTGGACAAGGTCGTCGACTTGGTCCTCAACCGGCTTGATCTCTACCGGCGGGTCGATGAGGCCCGTGGGGCGGATGACCTGTTCGCTGAATACGCCGCCAGTCTCGTTCATCTCCCACGGGCCGGGCGTCGCCGAAACGAACACCGATTGCGGACGCATCGCGTCCCACTCATTGAAGCGCAACGGCCTATTGTCGATGCAGCTCGGCAGACGGAAGCCGTACTCCGCCAGCGTGATCTTCCGCCGATGGTCGCCGCGCGCCATCGCGCCGATCTGCGGCACCGTCTGGTGGCTCTCGTCGATGAACAGAAGCGCGTTGTCGGGCAGATATTCGAACAAGGTCGGCGGCGGCTCGCCGGGCAATCGGCCGGTGAGGAAACGCGAGTAATTCTCGATGCCCGCGCACGACCCAGTGGCGGCGATCATTTCCAGGTCGAAGTTGGTGCGCTGCTCGAGCCGCTGAGCTTCCAGCAGCCGTCCTTCCGCGACCAGCTCCTTCAGCCGCTCCTCGAGCTCATGCTTGATCGCTTCCATCGCCTGCTTGAGCGTCGGACCGGGCGTCACGTAGTGGGAGTTGGCGTAGATCTTCACGCTGTCCAGGCTCGCCGCCTTCTGCCCGTCAACGGGTCGAATTCGACGATGTCCTCGATCTCGTCCCCGAAGAAAGACACGCGCCAAGCCGTGTCCTCATAGTGGGACGGGAAGATTTCGAGGTTATCGCCGCGCACCCGGAAATTGCCGCGCGCGAAGGCAGCATCGTTTCGCTTGTATTGAAGCGCGACGAGTTTGCGGATGACCTCGCGCTGATCCTCGCTCGCGCCCTTCTTCAGGCTGAAAGTCATCGCCGAATAGGTCTCAACCGAGCCGATGCCGTAGAGGCAGGACACTGAGGCAACGATGATCACGTCGTCGCGCTCCAGCAGCGACCGCGTCGCCGAGTGGCGCATGCGGTCGATCGCCTCGTTCACCGAGCTTTCCTTCTCGATGTAGGTGTCGGTGCGCGGCACGTAGGCCTCGGGCTGATAGTAGTCGTAGTAAGATACGAAATATTCGACGGCGTTGTCGGGGAAGAAGCTCTTGAACTCCCCGTAGAGCTGCGCGGCCAGGATCTTGTTCGGGGCGATGATCAGCGCCGGCCGCTGCAAGGTCTCGATAACCTTCGCCATGGTGAACGTCTTGCCAGAACCGGTGACGCCCAGGAGCACCTGGCTGACGTCCCCATTTTCGCCGATGCCTTCGACCAGTTCGCGGATGGCGGTCGGCTGGTCGCCCGACGGTTCAAAATCCGAAACGACCCTGAACGCCTTGCCACCCTCCGCCTTGTCGGGGCGCGCGGGGCGGTGAGGAACGAAGCCTTCGGCAGGTTCCGGTTCGGCAAGGCTGGTGCGGATTTGAATCGCCATTACGGCCCATATGGCGTTCGCAGCGGCTCAGTTCCAGCGACGCCGTTCGCGGCTTCCGATTGCCGCTCCCGGCGCGTAATGGTTACGCAGGGGAAACGTTGTGAACCGCAATTCCTTGGCTAGTAGACCGACGCTTCGGGCACTGTTCATCTATATCGCGATCTGGGGCGTCGCCGTCGCCTATCTCGCCCTGACCGGAGGCGACTGGACCTTCCCGTTCGCCTCCCTGCTGATCTTCGGCGTGGCCTTCAGCGCCGTCATCTGGTTCGTCACCCGGAAGATGGACGCGCCGCCGGTGCCCGTCGCCAATCCCAAGCGCGAAAGCGCCGGCCTGCTCATATATCTCGTGGTCTATGCCGTGCTCCTGATTGGTTTCGGACTGGGCGCGATCAAGAGCGCCATCCCTCCCGGCCCTTCGCAGGAACTCGCGGTCCTCGCCTACAAGCTTGCGATCCACGTCGCCCTTCCCGTGGCGATTATCCTGTCGCTCGGCGGAACTGTGCACGCGCTGTTCGACACCGGCCACCGGCGCCGCGGATTCTGGCTCGCCCTGATCGTGCTGAGCGCTGCGATGTTCGCGCTATTGGCACTCGTCAGCCCGTCGCTGAAGCAGATTGCCGAGCTGAACCTCTCGCCGGCGGCGGCAGCCTCATGGGTCATCGCGTCCTGGCTGTGGATTTCAGTCGAAGCAGGCCTTTGCGAAGAGTTCTTCTTCCGGGTCTGCCTGCAATCGCGCCTCACAGCCTGGCTCAATTCTCCAGCGACGGCGATCTTCGCGACGTCGATCCTGTTCGGCCTTTCTCACTTCCCAGGCCTCTATTTCCGCGGCGGTCCGGGCGTGGACGGCTGGTCGAACGACCCGGCACAGGTCGCCGCGTTTACCGTCGCCACCCTCTCGCCTTTGTCCGTTTCGATGGGCGTGCTCTGGTCAAGGTCCCGAAGCCTGCTGCTGGTCGCGCTTGTCCACGGCGCGATCGACGCTCTGCCGGCAACCGCCGAGTTCGTGCATATCTGGGGCTGATTCCCATCGCCGCTTTTTCGGAATAGGGTGCGCGCCGCGTCCGGGAGGCGGACGTCTCACAGGGGGCTGTGGATGAGACCTTTCATACTGGCATCGTTCGCCTGCCTGGCCGCTTGCGGCTCCGGCGATACGGTCGAGATGACCAATGCGTCGGCAGGCGACGTCGCCAAGGAAATGGGCAAATCGGATGTTGCCTTCGTCAGTCCGGGCAAGTGGCAGCAGACTGCATCGCTGCTTGAAATGGACGTTCCCGGAATGCCGCCGCAAGTGGCCGAGGCTATGAAGAAGGCAGTCGGGACGAGCCAGGTCCATGAAACCTGCCTCACCGAAGAACAGGCGAAACGTCCCAAGGAGGACTTCTTCACGGGCGCCGAGAAGAACTGTCGTTACGAGCATTTCAAATGGGGCGGCGGCAAGGTCGACATGAAGATTGTCTGCACGGAACCGCAGGCGACCAAGACCATGGAAATGACGGGCACCTACGAACCGAACAGCTACCAGATGGCGATGGCCATGAGCGGCCAGGGCGCCCAGCCGGGCCAGACGATGAACATGAAGATGCGGGTCGACGCCAAGCGCATCGGGGAGTGCGACGGCCGCGAGAGCTAGGACTGGGTGAAGAGGGGGAAGTGAATTGCGCAAACTGATCGTCGCAGCGGCCGCCGCTGCTCTCGTTTCCGCTTGCTCGGAAGACGCTCCGGTGAAGCAGGAAGAGACGGCCGCCGCCGTTCCTTCCGCGGGCCAGTATCAAGCCAGCTGGAAGGTCACGTCGGTCCGCTCGGTCGACAAGAGCACTCCGGCGACGAAGCTCAAGCAGGATGCGGCGGGGACCACCAGCGGATGTGTCGCCGCCGACGGCACGATCGACCCTGCACTGTTCGCCGAGGATGGGGATACGTGCACCGTCGCCAATCCCTATGTCCGCAACGGCCGACTGAGCATGGACCTGACCTGCAAGCGCAAAAGCCAGACTGGCGAGGTTCGTCAGTCCGTCAGCGGAACGTTCAAGGCAGACAGCATGGACGTCGAAGTCAGCACGACAACCTACCTGTCGGGCTTTGGCGACTATGCCATGACCCGGACTATCACCGCCAAGCGCGTCGGCGAATGTCCGCCGGCGACGGAAAAATCCGCCAAGACGTCCTGAACGGGACCCGGCGGCCCTTAAGCGTTAAGGCGCGGATGCCCCGCGCCCGCGAAGTCCTGGTCTGCGTCAACCGTTCGAGCGGCACCGCCGCGCGCAGCGAGCGCGAAGCCGACGAGATCCGCGCGGCGCTCGCGAGCGCGGGAATCAAGGGACGGGTCGAGCTGCTCGATGGTGCCGCAATCGCCGAGCAGGCGAAGAAGGCTGCGGAAGCGGTCACCGAGTTGATCGTCGTCGGCGGCGGGGACGGCACGATCAGCGCTGCTGCCGGAGCGCTTGCGGGGACCGAGACTAGTCTCGGAATCCTGCCCCTCGGGACACTCAACCATTTCGCGCGCGACCTTGGCATTCCGATGAAGCTCGACGAGGCCGCAAAGGTCATTGCGGCCGGCCAGACTCGCGTGGTTGACGTCGCCGAGGTCAATGGGCGCACCTTCATCAACAACAGCGCGATCGGCCTTTACCCGCTGATGGTGATCGACCGCGACCTGCAGCAGCAGCGGCTGGGCCGAAGCAAGAGGTTCGCCATGGTGGTCGCGGCGCTGCGGACGCTCGCGCGCTTTCATCACAATCGCCTCACCTTGACCGTGAACGACGAGCAGGCACGGCTCGACACGCCTCTTCTGTTCGTCGGCAACAACGACTACCGGATCGACATCGGGGCGCCCGGCCACCGGGGCAGCCTGCAGGACGGGAAGCTGTGCGTCCTCGTCATGCGCAAGAAGACGCGGCGCGGACTGATCGCGGCAAGCATCCGCGCCTTGCTCAACCGGACGCGGCCGGACGATATGGTCCGGCTGGACGACGTCGCCCGCCTGCGCGTCGCAAGCCGCCGCACGCATCTTCCGATTTCCGTCGACGGCGAAGTTACCGCACTCACATCGCCACTGGACTACAAGGTGCGAAAGCGCGCTCTAAAGGTCATCGCGCCCTAACCGCGATCAGTCGCCCTTGGATGGCTTGAAGGCGTCGGGCGGGCGGTTGGAGCGATTGCCCATACCCAGCATGGTCTTGGCGTCCCGTTGTTCCCTCAGCCGCTCGGCCTCCGTCTTGCAGACCTGCTTGACGACCCGGCTGCCAGTCGAACGTTCTGTCCGGCACACCTTCTTTTCCACGGCAGGCCGTTGCCCCTCGACAATGACCGGCTGATCCTGGGCAAAAAAGGCAGAGATCAAAAGCAGCGAACCAAACATTTTGGCCTCCGATATGTGGAGCCTCTGCCTCCGGCTGATTGGAGTCAAATGAGACAGACGCTTGCGCATGGGCGCACTCATGAGTCACCCTGCGGGCATGAGGGGCGTTGCACTGGCATTTCTGGCCTTGGCGGGCTGCGCAACGGTCCCGCTGCAAGCGCCCGAAGTTCCGGTGTCGCAGGTTGGCGTTGCCTTCGACCGCAATGAGGAAGTCGGCAGTTTCGTGGAAGGCTTTGCCGAGCCCGCCGCCGGCCGCGCGGTCACTCCCGACGATCCGGTGCGCGTCGCCTCGATCAGCAAGCTGGTCGTCGGCATCGGCGTGATGAAGCTTGTCGAGCAGGGCAAGCTAGACCTCGACAGCGATGCGTCGGCCTACCTCGGCTGGAAACTTAGAAACCCGGCGTATCCCAATCGCCCGATCACGCTCCGGCAATTGCTGTCGCACACAAGCTCCGTCCGCGACCATCACGACCAATATGCGATTCCGCTCGGCGACAGCGTCCAGTCGATCATGGCGGCGCCGACGAGCTGGGATCCGAAACACGGGCCGGGCGACGTCTTTTTCAAATATTCGAACCTCAATTTCCCGATCGTCGCGTCGATCGTGGAGCGTGTTACGGGCGAGCGGTTCGACCTCTGGATGCGGCGCGAAGTCATCGAGCCAATGAAGCTCGACGCCTGCTACAATTGGCCGACCTGCAGCGATGCGAAGGTCGCCCGCGCGGTCGTGCTCACGCAGGACGGCAAGGCCGTTAAGGACGACCTAGGGGGAAGACAGCCGGACTGTCCGGTCTATGTGGAGACCGGCGCCTGCGATCTTGCCCGCTCAAAGCTCGGCGAGAATGGCGCATTGTTTGCTCCCAGGGCGGACTGCGGATCTCCATGCGCGATCTCGCTCGCGTCGGCCGAATGCTGTTGAATGGCGGCACCTTGGACGGAGTCCGCATTCTGTCGCCGCAGTCGGTCGAAACGCTCCTGACGCCCGTCTGGCGTTTCGACGGATCGAATGGCGACACCGATCATGGATTTTATTGCAGCTATGGGCTCGCGACCCAGCAGATCCCCACAGCCCGACGCGGCTGCAAGGACGACCCGGCAGGTGACGGCATTGCCCGTGCCGGGCACGCAGGCGACGCGTACGGTCTCCGATCAGGCCTGTGGATCGACCGCGTGAACGGAACGGGCGTCGCTTATTTCATTACCGGATTGTCGGACGATCCACCGCGCGGGACCAGCGCCTATCGCGCGGCCGAAGAAGTCGCGTTCCGCCGAAGCCTGCAGACTTTCGCTACGAGCCTGCAGTGCGCGTCGCGCCGGAAAAGGGTGAAGGAAGCCGGCCGCCAGCGCTGCCGCTTCGCCTTCAACGATTTGGATCCGTTCGATTTGACGTCGCGATAACGCGGCGGTCACACCCAGCGAACGCTTCCTCCTGCACCCAACTCGAACGCGCAACTCGCGCGGGCGAATGGGAGAAGTGGAATGCGTAAAGATGTCTGGTGGCCTCAACGGCCCATGCGTGCATTGGTGGCCGGCGGTGCGACAGTCTTGGCCCTTACCGCGACAGCCGTTGCCGCAAAGTCCTTCGGCGACTGGGGTGCTCCGGTGAATGCGGAATCGCTACCCGGCTCGAGCAGTTCGCTGAACACTCCCTCCAACGACGGCTGCCCAATCCTCAACCCTTATGATGGAAGCCTGTACATGGCCTCCAACAGACCGGGCGGTTACGGCGGACTCGACATCTGGATTGCGCCTAGGAGTGGCGAAGGGTGGGGAACCCCCGTCAATGCAGGTCCAGCCATCAATTCCGCGGCAGATGAGTTCTGCCCCACTCCGTCGCGGGGCAATCGGTTCTTCTTTGTGCGAAGACTTAGTGCGACGAATACGGATATCTTCGTTTCGAAAGACTTGCCCAATAAGGGCTTCCAAGCACCCCAGCGTCTCCCGACCGGATCGGATTCGATCAACAGTCCGTATGAGGAATGGAGCCCCTCCTGGTTCGAGACGCCCGACGGCCGCGAGGTCCTCTATTTCTCCAGCACGCGCGTCGGCGCTCCCCGGCAGCAGGTCTATTACAGCGTCGACTACGGGCCAGCTCAGCTCGCGCAGGGCGGCGTAAACAGCTCGGCCAGCGACGCGCGTCCGAACGTTCGCCACGATGGGCTGGAAATCGTGTGGGATTCTACACGGACGGGGACACTTGGTGGACCAGACATCTGGACGGCTACCCGATCATCGGTCGATCAACCTTGGGGCACGGGCATCCATTTAGAAAACGGCATCAGCAGCGCAGGAAACGACACGCGCGCTTCTTTGTCGTGGGATGGAACCCGCCTGATGTTCGGCTCGACCAGAGCCGGCGTTGAAGGCTCAGCCGACATCTTCACTTCGACTCGCGAGTAGCCGCAGTATCTCGCGGGGGGTGCGGAGCTCAGACCTTCAACGGTCCGAGCTCCGCCTGTTCTTTCGCGACGTGATTGAGAATGCGATCGCGGGCGGCCTGAAAGCGAGGATTGCCGCGAAGCCCGCTAAATGCAGGTTCCCGCGCGAGATCGAGTGCGATCGTACGGCCATCCGGCAGCCAGCCTCGCTTGAGCGCGGTTTCGAGCGTGGCGAGCGCCTGAGACTGCTCCCCTTGTGCCGCCCTGACCAGTGCCAGCCTGCCGCTCGCGTCCCTGACCGGCGCGCGCGCCAGCACCGTTTCAAGCTTACGAGCCGCCCTCTGAGCACGTAATCGGCCTCTGAATCCAAACCTTCTGACCGCAGGGCGACGGCCACATTGGAGGCGAGTTCCGGCAGCATGTCGCGACGGTCCACCTGCGATATGAATTCATCTGCGTCGCGAAAACCGGCACGGTAGAGCTTCACGAGGTCATGCGAATGGCCGAGTTCGATCATCGATCGTGCGGCGGGCGCGGAGAAGAATAGAGAGGTCCAGAATTCTTCGGGCGTGACCGGTTTTCCCTCAAAAGATTTGGGCGGGAGAACCTTGCCGCTGACCATGAGCGCGTACCACTCCGGACAGCCCGTGACCCGGTGCATAGCGTCGTAATATCCGATAGCGCTGATCGACTCGAACCAGCTTAGCCAGAGCAGATGTTTGGGACGTCCATTCCCATCCACACCATGTTTGCTGAGCAACTTGAGCGCAGCAGAATAATCGCCCAGCCGGTAAGCACCTTCGGCCCGCAGGCTAAAAAGGAGGTCGGCGCTGGCCCCAGCCCGCTTGAGCTTTCGAAATAGCCGTTCGATCGAAGCCGCATCGCCCAGATCTGAAGAGGTCCCAAAGAAGTTGAGCACGGCCGGCTGCAAGAGGGGATCCAGCTCGAGAGCGCGCCAGTAGGCGTCGCGGGCTTCTTGGTAACGTGCCTGCGCGGCCAGTGAATTCCCCAGCCACAGCCAGGCTTCGGAATAGCTCGGATCGAGCTCGACCGCGCGACGGAGTTCCGGCTCCGCCGCACGCGAATTGTCACCCTGGATCAGCGCTAATGTCGCGTGGGCGGGCGCGAAGTTCGGTGCCATGGCGAGCGCCTTCCGAACGGCCGCTAGCCCTCCGCGCGCGCATCTGCATCCACGATGGCGATCCGCCCGTTGAAGAAAGTAGCTCCTCCGAGCAGCGACCAGGCGGGCGCATAGTTGGGATCGGCCTTAACCGCCTGCCGAAGAAGTGCCTCCGCCTTTGGAAGTTTGCCCGCTCGCGGCTCCCGATGAGCTGCCGGGCCTCGCTGTACATCGCGTAGACTTCGGGCGTCGTCGCGATCTGCTCTGCCCGACGTCCGCCATCCGGCGCCAGCCGAGCGCGCAACTTCCCCTCTATTCCGTTCGCGATGGCATCCTGTAGCGCGAAGGGTTCCTTCATCCGGCCCCGGAACGTGTCCTGCCACACTGCAATCCCGTCGCTGGTCCGGGTCAGCGACACCGAAATCTGCACATTGTCCCCGCTTCTGAGGACCATGCCTTCGAGAAGGTGCGTGACGCCGAACCTGTCGAGGAACTGCCGCGGAGAAATCCGCTGCTGAGCCATGGCCTCGGTCGTCGCGCGCCCAAGAACCCGGAAGCCCTTGCCCTGGTCAGGGCCCTCGAGTCTGCTCCCATAGTCCGCAGCCAGGAAGCTGTCCTGCCTCGGCTTTTGATCGAACGGCATTACGGCAATGATAACCGGATAGTCCGTCGAAGCCTGCCGCGGCTTACTCCAGATCAGGGCCGCCAGTGCGGCAGCGGCCAGCACCAGCACCGTGAGAACCGACATGATCGGTCGCGCGCGCCGTGGCGCGATCGGCGTGACGGTGCCAACCGTCGACGGCCCGGTTTCCAATCGCGAGCCGTCCGGAATTACGGACGCGCGCTCGTTTGAAAGGCGTTCAAAAAGCTCGACGGTTTCGTTGGATGGAGCGGCGTCGAAATCAACCGCTAGTCTTTCCTTCAGAGAATGGAAGTGACGGTATAGTGCGGCGTTGTCGCCTAGCTCATGGTCAAGTTGTAGGGCGGACCGCGTAGCTCCCTCGTTTGCGGGATCGAAGCGCAGCAGCGCCGTGACGAGCTCAATCGCCGCCCTCGGCCCGGCCTCCGCCCGGCAGCGATCGACTGCCGATACAGCTGCGGAGAATGAACGCTCGGGTTCCAGCGCACGTATCTTTCGGAGCCAGTCATCGAACTCCGGGTCGAGGCCATCCAGATCCGTGAGAAGACCGGGTTCGGCCCCATCCAGCAAGGCCATTAGACGCGTCCAGTCGCCATCGCCCGCGGCTAGGCGGACCAGCTCGATGTCGGTGACGAGATTATCCCTACGGATCGCCAACTCGTCCCGGCCGACACTGAGGATAGGCCGGTCTTCGTCGCCGAAGTGCTGCAGTTCGAAGATAGTCTGCCGGAGGCTGGCCTTCGCCTGCGCTTCCCCCGGTCGCTCCACAGGAGGTCGGCGAGGGCATCGCGGGACATCGGGCGCCCGCTCAAAGCCAGTGCCGCGAGCAGAGCGCGCGCCTTCTTCGTTCGAAGATGAAGCTGGCTTCCGGACTGATCCTCGAGGCTGAATCGGCCGAGGCAGCGAACAACGAGCCTCGTCGCGCCGTCTCCCGCTCTCACCCACTCGGCGACGTTCATCGCCGGGTCGTCCTGTTACGCTGGAGCATCCGCGCTCCCTGCTCCGAAAGGCCGAGAATGCATGACGCAAGTTAATTCGTCTAGGCAATCACCTCGAAGAGCAGTCCCGATCTGGGTTAGCGGCGTGTTTCGGCGCTTGCTTCGCGAACCTTCGAGAATTCGGACGAAGGCAGCCATTTCGGCCATTCGCGGCTGTTCGCCAGGCGCGCACCGATGTCGTAGAACAGGTCGGCCTCCTGCACCGCGCCGCCGAGGTTCCAGTCCGGCGACCAGGCATCGCAGGTCTGGTGGTAACATTTGCCGGTGAACTCGGAGAGCCAGCGCTCACCTGCTTCCCGGCCTCCGTCCTGCAGGTCGTAGGCTCCCGCCAGCGCCATATCGAGGAGCACCGGGACGCCGCGCTTCGCGAGCGAGAAATGGTCGGCGCGATAGAACAATCCGCGCTCCGGATGCCCCTCCGGCGTGACGTACCGGCCTTGCGCCTGGGCGGCCTGAGCAAGGAGCTGCTCCATCTCGCTCTGCCCTTTGCCGATCAGCACCACATCCTTCACCGGACCCGCGAACTGGAGGGTATCGAGCGTGAGGTTCGCGACCATCGTCTCGTGCGGGTAGAGCGGATGCTGGGCATAATATTCGGACCCGAGCAGGCCGCGTTCCTCCGATGTCCACGCCGCGAACAGCAAAGTGCGCTCTGGCCGAGGACCGGCCGCGAATTTCCGCGCAATCTCGATCATCGCCGCGAGGCCGAGCGCGTCGTCGGCTGCACCCGGGCGGATCGTTCGTCCCTGCGCGTCCGCCGGCCCGATGCCGTAAGCGTCCCAGTGTCCGCCGTAGCTGACCGTTTCATTCGGATATTTGGAGCCGGTCAGCTTGCCGATAACGTTATGGCTGGTAATCCGCGCTAGCTCTACCGGGGCATTGGCCGAGAAGGTCGCCTTGAGGGCCACCGGCTTGAACTCCGCGGTCCGCGCCTTCCGGCGCAGCTGCGCGAGATCGTATCCGGCGCGCTTGAACATCTCCGCCGCGACTGGACCCTGGATCCAGCCCTGCAGGAGCACCGGCTGCTGCGCGTTCCGGGAAAGGACGATGTTGAAGTTCTCCCCGCCGCGCTCTGAACGACGTTCCAGCCGTAGCCCGCGCCCAGCGTGTCGTGGACGATCAGGGCGGCGACCGCGCCGCGCCGCGCCGCCTCGTCGAACTTGTAGGTCCAGCGCCCGTAATAGGTCATCGTCTGGCCGCTGAACTTTCCGGCCACCGGCTCTCCTGCGACCGCTTCGAAGTCGGGATCGTTGACCAGAAAGACCGCGACCTTGCCCTTGAGGTCGACGCCCTTGAAGTCGTCCCAGCCGCGCTCCGGCGCATTCACGCCGTATCCAACGAACACCATCGGCGCGCCGGCGATCTTCGCCCGGTCGGTGTCGCGGACGGTGCTGAGATAAATGTCGTCGGGGAAGCGCAGCGGCAGCGTCCGGCTGCCCTGCTTCACCGAGAATGTCATCGGCGCCTGTAGCTTGGTTCGGATCATCGGGACCGTCTGTGTCCAGCCGCCATTCTCTCCGCCGGGCTCGAGCCCCGCCGCTTTGAATTGCTCGGTCAGATAAGCGACGGTCTTCTCCTCGCCCGGACCGCCCATCGACCGGCCCTGGAATTCGTCCGATGCAAGCACGCGCGTGATCTCGGACATACGATTGGCGCTGATTGTCGGGGCTGTAGCAGGCGGGGGAGAAGCTTCGGCAGAAGGAGGCGGCGGCGGCGGGACAGTCTCACATCCGCACAGGACACCCACAACCATGAGAGCCGAAGCGAGTCGCCAAATCTTCATCGTCCACTTCCCTCGACCGAACCTCGACAACGGACGGATCCCTTAATGGGTTCGTCGGCTGCCTGGCTAGCGGTCCGGGAAGTGGACGATCCTTTTGAGCTTAGTCTTGAGGGTCGTCGAGGCGGTCGAGTTCGTCCCGCGCCTTGTCGAGTCCGTCCTGGGCAGCTTCCAAGGCCCGCTCCATCTGCGCTTCGCTGACCGAGGCCATGGCGTTGCGAGTGATCGCTTCGATGTCGATCGCCTCGACCGATTTCAGCGACGCGCGAACGGTCGCCTTGATCTGGTCAGGGCTCTGGCCGGCGCGGCGAAGCTCGACGGAGTGCGCGTCGATCTCTCGCATTGCGCGATCGATTTCGACCTTGGCCGCAGCCATCTCGCGCCGGAACTCTTCCTTGCTGATCCGGGCCTCGTTCATTGCTTCGCGGACATCGCGCTGAATCTCGTCGCGGTTGATACGGCTGATCTCTGCCCTCGCCTCTGTCAGCGACTTGCGTACCTCCGCCTTCTCAGCCGGAGTAAGATCCTCCCACTTCTTCGTCTCGCCGTTCATCGTGACACTGCCGTTGTGGATGCTGAGGTTGGACCGCTTGTGGACCGGGGAGACGGGCGCAACCGGCGCCGGAGCGGCCACTTGGGCAACCGACGCCACGGGGACAATCGGAGCGGCGGCAGGCGCCGCGGACAACATCGGGATATCGACATACTCAATCGCCCGCGTGGCGGTCAGCGGCAGCGCGACTCCGATCACTGCGAGGACCATCATCCGGCCGGTCAATTTGCGGCCGGCGGTGGGATTGCTGAGCATGGACTTCAATCTCCTGTGAAGGGTAGTCCGACGATCGAGCGCGCTGGCAAACAGCAGCGCCCGCCCGATGTGGCTTTCGCGATCGCCCGGCCATAGTCCGAGCGGTCGATGGTTCCGGCTTTCTCCAGCACCCGCGCGTCGCATGCCGCTTCCTGGTCGAAGCGGAACGCGGCGTGCGCGGCCCAGGCCAGCGGATTGAACCACTGCAGGCAGAGCAGGCCGAAGGCGAAGAGGTTGGCGATCAGGTCGCCCGAGCGATGGTGCGCGAGCTCGTGCTCGAGCGCGAGCCGCCGCTCATGCTCCGCGTAAATTCGCTCGAAGTCGGCCGGCACGGCGATGACCCGGTCGAAGATCCCGAACGCAAGAGGACCGGTGACCTCGCTCGACCGGACGATGCGGATCGAGCCGACCCGACCCAGCTCGACGGCGCCGTCCAGGATGATGGTCCTGGCGCGCCGGAACTGCAGGATTCGGCCCGCGAACAGCCCGGCCGCGACGCCCAGCCAAGCGACCAGCAGGATCGTCGACCACCCGCCGACCTGCTCGATCAGCGACTGTTCGGGCGGCACGACGCTGCTCAACAGCATTGGCTCGGACATGTATTGCGTGCTCATCAGCCGCGGCGTGACGGCCGGTCCCATCGGGCGCTCGATCGTCTGCGTGATCGTCGGCATCAGCAGCCGCGCCCCCGGAATCAGCCACAGGCCATAGGCGACGCGGGCTCCGAAATGGCGGCGCACCGGCTCGCGCAGCAAAAGGACCAGGACCATCAATCCCGAAGTGGCAAGCAAGGTACCAACCAGCCAATCCGTCACGACTTGAGCTCCCTCAACAAAGCCTCGATCTCGGCGATATCCTTCGCATCGAGCCCATCTTCTTCGGCGAGGCGCGCGACCAGCGGCGATAGACGGCCGCCGAACAGCCGTTCGACGAACCGCCGGGACTCGCTTCCGACATAGGCCTCGCGCTCGATCGCGGGTGAATAGAGAAAGCGGCGTCCGTCTTCGCGGTGCGAGACAACGCCCTTGGCGGCGAGCCGCCCGAGCATGGTCTTGACGGTAGCCATCGACCAACCACGCTGCGCCTCGAGTCGTTCGCCAACCTCGGCGGAAGTGAGCGGCTCACTGGCGGCCCAAAGCACCTCCATGAGGTCGAGCTCGGCGTCGCTGATTCTCTTGTCTGTCACCATGTCGATTACACGTGTAAACGACACGACTACAGTTGTAAACGGTGTTTCTGTTTATGTCTGCTTTGGGTGGAAAGCGGACATTTCGCGTTGAGTCCGCTATACTGTTGAGGTCGCTCGACGGGGAAAAGATAATGCGACATCTTGCTATGAGCCTTGCCGCTTCATTGCTGTTCGCGACAACCCCAACGATTGCGCAGAACGTCCTCGATGCAACGCTCGTCGAAAGTGAGCAGAAGACCGCTGATATTTCCACGAACGAACTGCGCCGGTTCATCGATAGCCGCAGTGGAGTGCTGATCGATGCGCGGCCACCACTAGAATATTCAATAAGCCATATTCCCGGCGCTCAGAACGTGGCGCCGCAGCCTGGTCGTCCCGCCCATCTACGTCTCTGACGTCGTGGAAGTCGGACGGTTGCTAAAGGGGTGAAGGACCGCCCACTTGTGTTGTATTGTAACGGCCCGTTCTGCGGGAAGTCCAAACGCCTCGCGGCCGAACTCGCCGAGGCTGGGTACACCAATGTTCGCCGGTATCAGCTTGGTGCACCGGGCTGGCGAGCGCTCGCTGGTGCTGCGATGCAAACCGAAGTGTCGGCGCTTCAGTACATCCGGAGCGATCCCACTGCCGTATGGGTAGACGCGCGCGAATCATCACAATTCGCCACAGAGACGATCCCAGGCGCGCGAAATATTCCCGTGAGCGGCCTTAAGCCCGGCAAGGACCAAGGTGTGGTGAAAGAAGCCAAGGATGACGGGCGCCTCCCAATGGAAGATCACAACACGCGGATCGTAGTTTTCGGAGCCATCGGCAAAGACGCTCAAGCTGTAGCCGATTCGATTTCGCGCGAAGCGTTTCACAACGTGAGTTTCGTCGCGGCTCCCTTTGAAGAGGTTCGACAGATCCTCGCTTCAAGGTAGTGCCGAGTGTCCGCAGTGGGTCAAAAGCGAACATTACGATCAAAGCTGTGACCGGTCGGCCGGTGTCCATTCCTCCGGCTCGACGTCCTTCCGGATGAGGCGCAGTGCGAGGCCAGCGACCGTGCCCACCGCAATCGCAATTGTCAGGTCTGTGGCGATCGTCAGGAGCATCGTCAGGAACAGCAAGGTCCGGTCGCCCGCTCGCAACCGTATCCGCTCGCCCCAGCGATGCGGCTCGCTCATAACCCACGCGGTCACGATCAGCAGCCCCGCCAGCGCCGGCATCGCCAGATAGCCGGTCAGCCAGCCCGCTCCCAATGTGATGAGCAGGATGACCAGCGCGTGCACGATCCCCGCGACGGGCGTCTTGCCGCCGGCCCGCACGTTGGTCGCGGTCCGGGCGATTGCGCCAGTGGCGGGCAAACCTCCGAACAGGGGCGAGGCAATGTTCGCGACGCCCTGCGCCAGGAGCTCGGCATTTGAGCGATGCTTCCCCCTATCATCCGGTCCGCGACGATCGCGGACAGCAGGGATTCGACCGCGGCGAGGAAGGCGATGACGAACGCCGAGGGCAGCAGGGCGCTGATCCGCGCGATGCTGACGTGCGGCAGCGACGGCATCGGCAGGCCCGTCGGAAGCGCACCGAAGCGCGAGTAGATCGTATCGACCGGCAGCATCAACAGAGCCACCGCCGCCGACGCGGCGCCGATCACCAGCAGTGATCCCGGAAACCAGGGCGCGATTCGGCGGAGCAATGCGATTCCCGCCACTGAAAAAAGGCCCACGCCGACCGCCAGCGGGTTGATCGTCTCGCGCGCCGCCCAGAGCGCCGGCAGCGCCTCGACCAGGTCGGCCGACGCCTTGATCGACGAAAGCCCGAGCAGGTCCTTGAACTGGCTGACCGCAATGATGATCGCGATCCCGACGGTAAAGCCCTCGATCACAGGCTCCGGCACCAGCGTGATGAATCGCCCCGCCCGCAAAAGACCGCCGGCGACCAGGATCAGGCCGGCCATCAGCGTCGCCAGGAGCAGGCCGTCGAACCCGTGCTGCTCGATGACGCCATAGACGACGACGATGAACGCACCCGTCGGGCCGCCGATCTGAACCCTGCTCCCGCCCAGCAGCGAAATCAGCAGGCCGGCGACAATCGCAGTAACCAGCCCGGCCTTCGGATCGGCGCCGGACGCGATGGCGATGGCGATGCTCAGCGGAAGTGCGACCAGCGCCACCGTGACCCCCGCCAGCGCATCGCCGACGAAAAAGCGCCAGCTGTAGTCGCGGAGGGTCGTCAGGAGCTTGGGCTTCACGCCATCAGCTAACCACCTCGTTGCGACAGTTCAACGATCTGAGGCTGACGCCGACAATGAGAAATGACCGTTAAGCGCGTTCGGATCGTCACAATCCAACCAGCCGGGGGACCCTGATGGGATCCGGTTATGATTGCGTTCTGTAAGTGCAAGGGTGGCGGCCGCCTCTCCGCGGCAAGGTCCACGGCACCCTTGATGGCTGTCTTTACGACATGCACGCGTTCTCGATCCGCGATTGTCGCGGATGTTTCATCGAGCGGGTGAGGCTGCGCGGCCCGGACCTGCCGAGAATGGGCGAAGACCTGATGGTTGCCATAGAGACGGTGCAGGCGTTCGGATCCGTCGCCTGGTCCGATCACGGCGAATGCGGCATTGCGTTCGATCAGCCGTTACCGCTGGAAACCGAGGAGCTTCTGCAGGGCAAGGTTCGGCTGGGCAGGGGTCTTCCGCTCGATATTCAGGCCGTCTTCGACAAGTGGGTGCTCGGCTCCGGACGATAGGTTCCGGGCCCTCGGCTGACGCCTCGTTGCGGCGGTTCCAGGCGAAGCGAAAGAAACCGCGTTCTTGGCATATCCAATGAGCGTATATCGCTTCGTCACCGCTTTGAGTCGGGCGGCGGCCTGTGATCCTGAGAAGGAGTTAGGCCATGAACGCACCATCGAAATTCGCACTGATCTTTGCGAGCTTCGCGCTTGCCGTCCCGCAGGGCGCGAGCGCGGCGGAGCCGAATGCCAAGTTGTGGAACGGCACCTGGCACCTGGACGCGGCGAAGTCGAAGTTCGCTTCTTCCGCGAAGGAAGCGAGCGAGACCCGGACTTACGACATCTCCGGCAAGAAGGTGACGATGAAGTCCAGCTCCAAGGACGCGGCGGGCAAGGAGCTCAATTTCAGCTACACCGCGGGCTATGACGGCAAGTGGTATCCGATGGTCGGAAACCCCAATGCCGATCGCATCATGCTGAGGGTCGTAAGTGACCGCGAGTTCAGGGCCAGCTCCCGGCTCAAGGGCAAGCCATCGGTGCATTCGACAGCCACCGTTTCGGCCGACGGAAAGCACCTCACGCTCACGCGCAAGATGCTCAGGATGAAGGGCGCTCCGACCGACGTGCTGGAGTTCGAACGCTAGATAGCCCGCGCGTTCAGACGCGGCGCCATCTCAACGCATGGGTTGCCATCGGCAAGACAATACCGGCGGCGAGAACGTTACGTCTGTTGAGCATTGTCGCCCCCTCGAAAGGGGAACACTTACACAAGGGTGCCTGTCCGCAATGAGTGGGAGGCAGGCATCCACAATGACTCATTGCGGGACGATCGTTGCGGCGAAGACTCATCCACAGGATATTTGCTTCACATCGAATTTACCCGCTTGCGTCTCACGACAGTTGGGGCACTATAGGTTGTAGCGAGGCAGGGGTGCACGCAATTACTGGTGTTCGGAGGCGGAATCTGCTATTCCGGTGACCGACCCGACTCGTCCCCGATTTCCACAGGGGACGGGCGTGAAAAAGCCCCTCGCAGCGCCGAAAAAGGCTATGGCGCCGGGCATGGCTCCGAGTCGAACATTTGGGGAACAGGCGATCTCTCCGGAGATCGATAGCGGACGGGGAAGCGTAATGGATTTTTCAACCGGTTCAGAAGTCCCGAGCGACGACACGGCGACTGCAGTCCGCACCAGCAAGACCGTCGACGCTCGTGCCTTCGAGGTGACCACCGACGAGTCCCGCGACGCCTTGCTGACCGAGTTCGGCAAGGAGACGTTGAAGGACCGCTATTTGCTCCCGGGCGAGGGCAACCAGGATCTCTTCGCGCGCGTCGCGGCCGCCTATGCGGATGACGCCGCCCATGCGCAGCGCATCTACGATTACATCTCCAAGCTCTGGTTCATGCCGGCAACGCCCGTGCTGTCGAACGGCGGCACCGGCCGCGGCCTTCCGATCAGCTGCTACCTCAACAGCGTTTCCGACAGCCTCGACGGCATCGTCGGAACCTGGAACGAGAACGTCTGGCTGGCCTCCAAAGGCGGCGGAATCGGAACCTATTGGGGCAGCGTCCGCGGTATCGGCGAGCCGGTCGGCCTCAATGGCAAGACCAGCGGAATCATCCCGTTCGTCCGCGTCATGGACAGCCTGACGCTCGCGATTTCGCAGGGCTCGCTGCGTCGCGGTTCGGCGGCCTGCTACCTCGACATCAATCACCCGGAGATCGAGGAATTCCTTGAGATCCGTAAGCCCTCGGGCGACTTCAACCGCAAGGCATTGAACCTGCACCACGGCGTGCTCGTCACCGACGAGTTCATGGAAGCCGTGCGCGAGGGGCCGAGTTCGAGCTCAAGTCGCCGAAGGACGGCAGCGTCCGCGGCAAGGTCGATGCACGCAGCTTGTTCCAGAAGCTGGTCGAGACCCGCCTTGCGACGGGCGAGCCGTACATCATCTTCATCGACGCGGTGAACAAGACGATGCCGAAGCATCACCGCGATCTCGGCCTCAAGGTCACGACCTCGAACCTCTGCTCGGAAATCACGCTTCCGACCGGCAAGGATCACTTGGGCGTCGATCGCACCGCCGTCTGCTGCTTGAGCTCGCTCAACCTCGAGACCTGGGACGAGTGGAAGGGCGACAAGACCTTCATCGAGGACGTGATGCGCTTCCTCGACAACGTGCTCAGCGACTACATCGCTCGCGCACCGGACGAGATGGCTCGCGCCAAATATTCGGCGGACCGCGAGCGCTCGGTCGGCCTCGGCGTCATGGGCTTCCACTCCTTCCTCCAGGCACGCGGCATCCCGTTCGAGGGTGCGATGGCGAAGTCGTGGAACATGAAGATCTTCAAGCACATCCGGGCGCAGGTCGACGAAGCCTCGATGATGCTCGCAAAGGAGCGCGGGCCGTGCCCGGACGCCGCCGACATGGGCGTGATGGAGCGCTTCAGCTGCAAGATGGCGATCGCTCCGACCGCGTCGATCTCGATCATCTGCGGCGGCACCTCGGCCTGCATCGAGCCCATCCCGGCCAACGTCTACACGCACAAGACGCTGTCTGGCTCCTTCTCGATCCGCAACCCGCACCTCGAAAAGCTGCTCAAGGACAAGGCCAAAGACACCGACAAGGTGTGGAACTCGATCCTCGAGCAGGGCGGTTCGGTGCAGCACCTCGACTTCCTGACCCAGGAAGAAAAGGACGTGTTCAAGACCAGCTTTGAGATCGATCAGCGCTGGCTGCTCGAGCTTGCGGGCGACCGCACGCCCTTCATCGACCAGGCTCAGTCGCTGAACCTGTTCATCCCGGCCGACTGCGACAAGTGGGACCTTCTGATGCTCCACTTCCGCGCATGGGAGCTCGGCATCAAGTCGCTCTACTACCTCCGCTCCAAGTCGGTGCAGCGCGCCGGTTTCGCCGGCGGGGTCGAGGCGGACAACACGCCCGAGCTTCGTGAAATCCAGGTCACCTCGACCACGGACTATGACGAATGCCTCGCCTGCCAATAGTGTCGCAGCGGACCCGCAAGGCAGCCACGCTCGCCGGCAGCGTTGTCGGCGGCCTGCTGCTGCTCGACCTCATCGGGTTCGTCGCGACCGCCTATTTCAGCGCGGAGCTTCTGCAATATGCGCAGCGCGCGGGCGTCGCGGGGATGCTGCCGCGGTGACGATGCGCGAGATCATCGAGCTTGTGGCTGCGGTCGCGATGGTCGCGGCTGGCATATACCTGTACCGGCGCCGTCCCGCCGACGGCGACCAGTACGGCAGCCAGGGCGCGGTGATCCTGTTCGTCGTTGCCGTCATCCTTGCGATCCACGGTCTCGGCCTGCTCGAATATCATCCGTCAGCTGCGGAGCTCGGCCAGTGATCTCCGCATTTCAGTTCACCAGTCCCCGGGTGGGGGAAAGAGGCCGGAGCCCGCGCGGCGGGGTGTCGCGCGCGTTCCGGCCTCGATACGCCGCGCTCTTCGCGGCCGCCCTCGCCCTCTCCGCCTGCGCTGCGACGCAGGACAGCGCCGCGGTCGCACCGACCGCGCCCGGCTTCCTGCTCGGCCTGTGGCACGGCTTCATCTTCCCGGTCGCCTGGATCGTTTCGCTCTTCTTCGACAAGGTCGCGGTCTACGCCGTTCCCAACAACGGCGGCTGGTACGACTTCGGCTATTTCCTCGGCATCGTCGTGTTCGGGTCGGCGCCCGCAAGAGCCACGTCGTCTACCGCGACCGCAACGTCATCGACGTGAAGGCCAAGCGGGTCGAGGAGCTCAACCTGTGAGCGCCGCGACCCTCTTCCTGATCATCGGCCCGATCGCCATGTTAGTCGGCGTGACGATGATGATCGCCGCCATCCGCGGCGGCGTCGGCCAGAACCCAAAGAGCACCGCAATGCTGATTGCCGGAATGATGGCGACCACGTTCGGAATGCTTTTCACCGCTTTCGCGATCGGCACCGCCGGTCCGGCAACAATTTCCCAAGGAGCCTGAGTATGCCCCTTCTCGAAGCCCGCAAGCAGTACAAGCCGTTCGAATACCCGTGGGCGTTCGAATATTGGAAGCGTCAGCAGCAGATCCACTGGATGCCGGAGGAGGTGCCGCTCGGCGAGGATTGCCGCGACTGGGCGCAGAAGCTCACCGACCATGAGCGCAACCTGCTCACGCAGATCTTCCGCTTCTTCACCCAGGCCGACGTCGAGGTGCAGGATTGCTACCACGACAAGTACGGCCGCGTGTTCAAGCCGACCGAGATCAAGATGATGCTGACGGCGTTCTCCAACATGGAGACGGTGCACATCGCCGCCTACTCGCACCTGCTCGACACGATCGGCATGCCGGAAAGCGAATACAGCGCCTTCCTCCAGTACAAGGAGATGAAGGACAAGCACGACTATCTGCAGCAGTTCGGCGTCGACACGGACGAGGACATTGCCAAGACGCTGGCCATGTTCGGCGGCTTCACCGAGGGGCTGCAATTGTTCGGCAGCTTCGCGATGCTGATGAACTTCCCGCGCTTCAACAAGATGAAGGGCATGGGCCAGATCATCAGCTGGTCGGTCCGCGACGAAAGCCTCCACTGCGAGGGCATCGTCCGCCTGTTCCACGCCTTCGTGAAGGAACGGAACTGCCTGACCAAGGCGGTGAAGGAAGAGATCATCGACGCCTGCCAGAAGACGGTTCGGCTCGAGGACGCGTTCATCGACCTGGCGTTCGAAATGGGCCCGGTCGAGGGCATGACTCCCAAGCAGATCAAGAAGTACATCCGCTACCTAGCCGACTGGCGCCTTGGGCAGCTCGGCTTCGCGCCAATCTACATGGTCGACGAGCACCCGCTGCCGTGGCTCGCGCCGCTGCTGAACGGCGTCGAGCATGCCAACTTCTTCGAGACCCGCGCGACCGAATATTCGAAGGCCGCGACCCGTGGGAATTGGGGCGAGGTGTGGGACAACTTCGACCGCCGGCAGAAGGCGAAGGCGGCCGCGAACGATGGCGATGGAGCAGCTTCCGCGGCGGAGAATGCGGCTGACGGCGAAGGCACCGGCGACATGTTCGAGAAGGCTGGGGTAGCGGCGGAGTAGAAGTCCGGAAATGAAGGAGGGCCCACGAAGGGCCCTCCAGCTCCCTCGCAAAGAAGGTATTGAAGTTCGTTCCCGCCGCGATTTCGGCCTCCAGCCCTTCCTGTTAGTAGCCGGTCAGCCAGCGGATGACCTCGTCGAGCTCCGCCTCCGTCCGCCCTTCGCCTCCGCCTTGCGGAGATATTGCGGGTACACCGCCGCGAAGGCCATCTTGTAGACGCGTTCCCAAATACTGCCGGACATGTGGACGTTTTAAGCGACGCCTAGAATAACAACCAGCCAAGACCGGAACCGACCAGAGCGGTAGCCGCCACCATTATCCACCACGTCCATGTCCGTCGGCGCCGCGCGCGAGCCATGCGTCCAACGAATTCAGGCGTCTCGAACTCGTCGAGTCCTTTCAGCCGCCGCCCGCGCGGCGTCACATGAATCGGCTCGGACATTGCAAGACTAGACGCGGCGAGGCCGCATCCGCTCTTTCTGCTCAGGCGGGTTAGTGCCGAGATGCCTGTTGCAACCCTTGTGACAGAGCCGGAGATTGTCGAGATCGTCAGTCCCGCCGTTCGCCTGCGCCAGAACATGCTCAATTGTTGCTGATCGGCGGGTGTTGAAAGGGGCCCGCCAAAGCGCATCGGATAACCGCAGCTCCAGCAATTGTCGCCGTCGCGTTTCCGCACCGCGTCGCGATTCTTCCGCCGCCTCAGATGCTCACTAAGCCACTTAGGTAGCCGACGCTTACTCACTCTCAACTGGTAACTTCGTCGTCGTTTCCAAATGGTTGATCCGCTACTTCCCCTCCGGCGGAACGACATTGTCCTGCGACGCGACCACCTGCCACTTGCCGTCGCGCCACATCCAGACGTCGGTCCAGAATCGGGAAACCAAACTCGGCGTCGGAACGTTGGGCGCGTCAGTAACAGGGGATAGTAATGGTACGCGTATCTGTAGCACTCCCGCTGGCGGCGCTCGCTTTGCTCGCCGGCTGTAAAACCAACGGCATTTCGGACGGAGTTGAAAGCGCTGGAAGCGCGGTCGCCGACGGCGCCAGCAATCTTGCCGGCGCAGGAGCTTCGCTGGTCAATGTCGACCTGCGCAACGTCCTCAACGACCTCGCGCTCGACCTGAAGATCGACAAGTCAAGCATCCCGATCAACGCCCAGATCCCGATCAACGTCGCCGCGAACGTGTGCGGCGTGTCGATCAACATCCTGTCCATCGGCGCGGGCGGCGGAAGCAGCCAGGGCTGCACCGCGAACAGCATCTCGCCGGAGCTGGCGCAGTACATCCAGCAGCAGATCGCTGCGAACGGTAATGTCGGCGGCGGAGCCCAGACGACCACCGGTTCGACCTCCGGCACCACCGGCACGGCGACGACGACCACCACTACGACCACGGATCCCTCGGCCCAACCGCCCCAGTAGCTTTCGGAGGAATGAAAATGTCGAAGTCCTTGAGACTGGCAGGCGCCCTCGCGTCCGTCGCCCTTCTCGCCGCCTGCAAGACCACTCAGCCGGACACCGCGCCTGCCATCGCCGGCGGCACGGGAACGGACACGACCGCGGGCAGCGGAACCACCGGCGGCACTGGCGGAGGCAGCGTCCCGGCGCTTGTCAGCGTGAACCTTCAGAACGTCCTCAACGATCTGTCCATCTCGCTGCAGGTGGATCGAAACAGCATTCCGGTGACCGCGCAGGTGCCGATCGACGTTGCCGCCTCCGTCTGCGGAGTGTCGGTCGACGTGCTCGCCGCGTCTGTCGCCAGCGGCAAAGCTTCGTGCACCGCGACTACCACCAGCGCCCAGCTAACGCAGGTCGTCCAGCAGCAGATCTCAACAGGCGGCGACGTGCAGGGCGGTGATCAGACGACGACCACGCCAGGCGGCTAATAACCGTCGCTGCCGCGCAGCCGCGCTCGGGGCTACAGCTCTTTGAGATGAACGGTGTACTGGCTGGGGACCAGCCCCAGGCGCTGCTCAAGCCAATCGTGATGATGAGAAGCGCGAGAGCGAACCCGACGACGCCGATGACGACCATCTGGGTGTCGCGCTCTTCCGGGTCCTTGACGACGACTTTCTTCACCACCGGCGGCGGATCGCGACGAATCCGCGATGCCCGCGCGGGCGCCACCAGCTTGACGGACTGTTTTCCGGTTTTGAGCGGAGCTGCCATGGAGCCGATAGTTAAGCCGGCATGGTTATCATCGGGTTAGCGCTCGACGGACTAGACCTAATCCGCGTCAGACTCACACAAAGGCGTTGCCCGGCTGATGATCGGATAGTCTTTCGAACCGGTCGAGACGTAATCGGCTGGCACTATCAGGCAGTAACCCGACGGGGTCTTCGCGGGCACTTTCACCGCGCCCGATCGAAAGTAGATCGCGCCTTTCTCGGTTTTTTGAGACGCGAGGCGAACCTGTGCCCTCCCGCCACTCGGAGGAGAATTCGAAAGGGCATACGCAGGGAGCGCTCTCGGCTTTGCATTCGCGGCCAACATCCCAGCGTAACGATCGGGCACAGGCTGACCTGGCTTCTGCATCATATAGGCGAACGGGTAACGCTCTCCGTTCCAGTCAACGTCGATGCGAAGCTCAAATGGCGGCTTGCCGGTCTTGAGCTTATCGAGAACGACTAGGCCCGCGTAGGATGAGCCGGGATCGACCGTAGTTCGCTGAACGACGTGGTTGTTCATTATCGCGATGGTCTGGTCGAGTTGAAACTGGATCGCCGCCATTCCGTAGGCCGTGTCCGCCTGGATGGCGTTCGCCCGAAGCTGGCCTGCGAGGCTCGGATAACTGCTGTGGATGCTGTAGCTGCCGTACGGACCTGTAATGGTGCTGTGATAGTAGTTGCGCTGGCTCGCAGCGAGCCCTGCGCTAATGCCACCCAGCATCGCCATTCCGAACTGCGTCCACCACGCCTTTTGCTTTGCTTGCCGTTCCAGCTCCTGAACAGAGAAGACCCGGAGTGACTCGCCGTCTTTGGTGACGTGAATATCCTCGAGCCCGATGTTCACGGGCTCTGCGCCGGCGTTGTAGAACGCCAGGGCAAAAACCGGCCGGTTGTTATAGAATCCGAACGAGCGAAGCTGGACGGCACCGCGCTGCTGCTGCAGATCCAGCGTGGGCACGCCTTTGACGTACCGTGCCCCCTCATTCCCTACGATCAGGCCGTGAACATCGAACGGTCCCTCAGCGGCTGCAGAAGAGGCCAAAGATAGAAGTCCGACAAACAGAAGCGCCCGCTTCGACATGCGCATATTCCCCGACTCGCGCCCGAGCAGCGATCACTTTGTGTTAACTTTTTGTTTAATGCAAGTTTAGCGCCTGAGTCGACCGGAACACTTCATGCTTTACTCCTCCGCAACCATGCCCGTGCGAAGATGACGGCATGGGCGTGAGGGAATTGCTGATCGGAGCGATCGTGCTTGGCGGCGTGGCGGGCTATGTCTGGTCCGTCGTTCCTCCGGCAGCGCCCACCTACAGCCGGCCTGACGCTTCGGTCCGCTTTTCGAAGGATGCGCCCTCGCCGGCCTTGGTCGAGGTTCCGCCCAGCACGGAAGAAGCCGCTGCCGACAGCGCTTGGTCGGCTGGCGAACCGGCACCGGATACTTCACGGGGAGCAAGCACGGCCCACGCCCGCCGCGCGATCGAGCAGAGCGCGATGTACTCCGGCTGCAAAGAGGTCCGCGCGCTCGGCAAGGCTCCGCTCTACGCCGGCCAGCCGGGCTATCGCGTCGAGATGGACGGCGACGGCGACGGCGTCGCCTGCGAACCCGTTCGCGGCTGATCCCGCGACAGAAAACCCTGTCCTACAGGCGCCTTCCTGTGTCTTAAGCTAACCGATCCATTCGGGCCGATCTGCAACTCATCCACCTGCGCGCCTGCACACGCGAGTAGAGGAGCGAACTTGGCGAACTTCCGCGTCCCGCGAAAACCGTCTCCTGTCCGGCCGAAGGTGACGAAGTGGAAGACCCCCGAATTCACTCATTCGGACAGTGCGATTTGGCCAACCTCCGCTCCGGCGAGGGTTACAGTCTGCCCGCACTTGAACCGCGATCCGCTCGTCCTAATTCACCCGTGGCGTCGCATCCAAAACAAGGAGGAAAGCATGTCCGTTGAACCGCTGCGGATGGACCTGTCGAAGATCGCTCCCGACGCCTACCGCCACTTCCTCCAGCTCGAAGGGCTGATCGGCCAGCATGTCGAGCGCAAGCTCCTGCACCTGCTCAAGCTGCGCGCGTCGCAGATCAACGGCTGCGCCTATTGCATCGCGATGCACACGGACGAAGCACTCCGCGACGGCGAGCCGACCGAGCGACTGACACTTCTCGACGCCTGGGAGGAATCCTCGGCATATTCGGACAAGGAGCGGGCAGCGCTCGCCTGGATCGAGGAAGTAACGCTGATCGCCGACACCGGAGCCTCCCGCGAAAGCTTCGAGGCGCTGAAGGCCCATTTCAGCGAGGAGGAAATCGCCTGGCTCACGCTCGCCGGCGTACAGATCAACACTTGGAACCGGATGGCGATCAGCAGCCGTGCGCAATACGACCGCGCGATGTTCTCGCACACGGCATCCGCGGCGAAGGCGACCGAACCGGCGTAGGCGTCAGGCCCGCTTGCGCTTCTGCTTCGACTTGGCGAACAGGGCCGCTTCGTTCTTGATCCGCGCCCGTTCCTTCACCTCGGCGGTGTCGCAGCCGTGCTTCGCGTTGCAGCGGGTGTGCGTAAGGCAGAGATTGTCGAGCGCTTCGCTCTCACCCGAAGACCCGAATGCGATCTCCTCGATCTTCGGCATAAGGTCGTGGCCGTCCTGAAGGTCGAAGCGCATCGGCCGCTTGCACCGCCTGCAATTGTCGCCGTCGCGGTGGCGAAGCTCCGCAACGCGCTGCGCGATCTGCTCCCGCCGATACTTCCACGGGTTCACATATTTGATGATGACGCTGCGGCTCATTCCCTCGACGATAACCCTATTCGCTTACCGGTCCGTGAATCTACCTATAGGTTTCAGACTGGGTTACGATGACAAGGGACCTGCCACCGAGGGCCGAAAGGCCTCGGCGACAGGGACCGGGAGTAGCGACGAACTGCTCTCGGTCCTTTTGTATGCTTGGCCTCGAAAGGAGCCGTCCGATGACCGACACCGCCGCCGCCAAGGCGCGTCTCGAAACGTCGCTCGCAGAGCTGGAAGCCCGGCTGACGCAGATCGCCCGCGACCTGTCCGAGCCGCTCAACGCCGATTGGGACGAGCAGGCGATTGAGAAGGAAGACGATGCGGCGCTCGAGGGACAGGGCGTGCTGATCGAGCGCGAAATCGCTTCGGTGAAGCGGGCGCTCGGCCGGATCGAGGACGGGACTTACGGCGAATGCGTCCGCTGCGGCCGCGACATCGCCGCCGGCCGGCTCGAAGCCAGGCCCGAAGCTGCGCTCTGCATCGATTGCGCCCGCCAGGCGGAGTGAATCACTTGGGCTGGGCGGCTTTAGCAGCTTCAGCCTTCGCTCTCGCCGCCGCGGCCGCTTCGGCCTCCTTCGCTTCCCGGGCCCGCTTGGCCTCCTGGTAAAGCTCATATTCGCTCGGCTGCGGGTCGGTGACGAACATCTTGCCGACATTCTGGCCGGTTACCGCCTTCTCGACCATCGTAGCCGCGGTCACCGCGGCGGCGAGGAGGTCGATCCCCGCCATGGGCCGGCAGCCCATCGGACCGACCGACTGGCAACTGGTGTCGACCAGTCGCTCCGGCCGCTTTGGCCGGGTCCGGTTCTTGGCGTGGCGCTGGGCGGCCAATACGTCGGGATCGATCCGGTATCCCTCGATCCGCGGAGCACAGACGACGATCGCGCTCGTGTCGTCCTTCACGTCCTTGGGCTCGGTCGTCTTGCAGGCTTCGGACGGCGCCTTCGCCGCAGGCTTGGGCTTCGGCGGCACCGCTGGACCGTAGGAGGCGGCCGCCGGTTCCGCAGCCTGCGCCGCCATGGCGAGGAGGATGGGCAGGCCGCTCAACATCCGAAAGACGATGCGCGACCGAAGCTGAACTGGAGTTGCATGGTTCAACGCCAACCCGGCTTGAAACTGACGAGATAACGGCGAGCGAGACCCGCGAGAACGAACGGCCGGGCGGCGAATAAAGACCGCGAGCGTCGTTGCGGCCAGAATCGCGACGCCTGCCGCCGCGGCGGAAATCGCATCAATCCGCCGGAAAGTCGGGGATCGGCTTCAGGATCTCGAATCGTTCCTTGAGCGGCTTATGGCCCAGTGGGGGCCAGTCGATCGGCTTTTCATCGCACTTCGTATCCGGCAGCCGGTCAAGCAAGTTGCGGATCAGCGTCAGACGGCCGCGCTTCTGGTTGTTGAAGTCGACCAGGGTCCACGGCGCCCAGTCGGTATGCGTCGCCTCGAGCATTTCCTCGCGGGCCTTGGTGTAGTCGGCATACTTCGTGCGGGCCGCCTGGTCGATCGGCGACAATTTCCAGCGTTTCAGCGGGTCGTCGATCCGCTCAGCGAAGCGCTTCTCCTGCTCCTCCTGGTCGCAGGCCAGCCAATATTTGAAGAGCAGGATCCCGTCGTCGGTCAGCATCTTTTCAAACTGCGGTGCGGCCTTCAGGAATTCGCCAACCTGCTCGTCCTTCGCGAAGCCCATCACCTTCTCGACGCCGGCGCGATTGTACCAACTGCGGTCGAACAGGATGATCTGGCCGGTCGTCGGCAGATGCGCCGCATAGCGTTGGAAGTACCACTGCCCGGCTTCGGCCTCGGTCGGCTTGGGGAGTGCGACGGTGCGGCACTGGCGCGGATTGAGTCGCGCGGCGATCGCCTGGATCGCCCCGCCCTTCCCCGCCGTATCGCGGCCTTCAAACAGCACGACGACGCGTTGCCCGGTTGCAGCGACCCAGCGGGCCATCGCGACCAGCTCCTCCTGCATCGGCTCGAGCAGCTTTTCGTATTGCTTACGCTTGAGCTTCGACATCTCCGACACCTCTGTTCCGCAACCCTTTGCGGATCAAAGGCCGTATGAGGACCCAGCGCAAGCTGGGCAGCCTCCTCAGCACCAGTTCCGCGTGATATCCCCGATCTCGCGAGCGAGCCCTTCGCGAACCATCGTCCGGCCGACATCCTTCCCATCGACGGCAACGTTTCGAAGCAGCAAGCCGAAGCGGTCGAGATCCTGCGGAATCCTGGTGAGCTCCAGCTCACCGGAATTAAGCATGCGCTGGAGCCTTACGGCCGCATTCTGCCCGAGCGCCGCCTCTTTCGGGCAGGCTGATCCGTATAATTGCGGTGCCTCGATGCCCGCGATCCGGATATTCTTTCCGCCGAGATAGAAGCTGTCGCCGCTGGCAACGCAATTTGTCAGGCCGCCGTCACTGCAAAGGCCGAAGACGAGCCCCTTGCTGGTTGTTGCGGAGACCGCGGATTGCCGCTCGCCGCGTTCTAGGATGCCGCTCCCCCACAAGCTGAAGGCAGCTGCTAGAGCGACGACTGCAATCGGCAGGGCGAACCCACGACGCGTGGCAACTGACGGCCGCTCGGAACGTCGAGTGACGGCAAAATCGGAAATCGGCCGCGAGCCAGTCCAATTTATTGCTGGTCCACCGGAATTCGCATCGGGCCAGTAATCCGTGGCGCGAGTCCACCTTCGCGCGTCGCGGCGCTCATATCGTGCGATGTTGTCGTTGTGCTTGGCCAATCACTCTTCCCGCGACTCACACCATAAACGAATGACGCCAAGCAGTGGATGCACGCCTGCGAAAAGTGGCAGTTCGGCGGACCGACGCTTTGTCTCGCCGATTTGCAGCGGAAGCGCCTGTTAACCGGGACCTGCGACAATCCCATCATGATCCCGATGCGTCACAGCTGGATATTCAGGAGCCGATGGATGGCGCTCATCTGGGCGGCCGGGATCATCTGGCTGGCCGTCGACATCGCGGTTCCGGACGACAGCTCAAGCAACACCGCAGCAAATGCGACCGATGTCACCGGGGCGCCGATCTCCAAGGATGACGAGAAGGCTCTCGTGGACGCGCTCAACAGTCTCTAGACGAACGGTGCGATAACCTCCGGCGGCACACGGATCGGCCGCCCCGACGTCCGATCAATAATCGCCCAACTCGTCCGTGCTCGGACGCAGGTCTTTCCGTCCGGCCCAACGAACTCGACGAGACGGTCGAAACGCGCCCCTTTCGGGGCCTCACCGACCCATGTCCGGCCGATGATGCGATCGCCTTCGTAGGCGGCGCGCAAATAATCGATCTCATGGCGAACCACGACCCAGAAGTAGGCGTCGTGGTGCGTCGGATCGCAGACTGAATGCCAGTGCGCGACGGCGATGGTCTGAATCCACTGGACCCAGACCGCATTGTTGACGTGCCCGAGCTCGTCGATGTGCTCCGGCGCCGCCGTGAATTCGAACTCGAATACGGGCCTGGTCATTGCACCTGCGTCAGGACGAAACCGTAGGTTTCCGCGACCTCGTGCAGCCGTTCCCAGCGGCCCGACTTGCCACCGTGCCCCGCACCCATGTTGATCTTTAGCATGAGGAGATTGTCGTCAGTCTTGTTCTTGCGAAGCTTGGCGGCCCACTTTGCCGGCTCCCAATAGGTCACGCGCGGGTCGTTGAGGCCGCCGGTGATCAGCATCGGCGGGTAATCCTGCGCCGCGACATTGTCGTAGGGGGAATAGCCGCGGATCGTGTCGAACGCCGCCTTGTCGGTGATCGGATTGCCCCATTCCGGCCACTCTCCCGGCGTCAGCGGCAGCGTGTCGTCGAGCATCGTATTGAGGACGTCGACGAACGGGACGTCCGCTACGACCGCGCCCCACAGATCTGGATCGGAATTGACGACAGCGCCCATCAGCTCGCCGCCAGCAGAGCCACCGTTGATGCCGATGCCGCCCCTGTGTGTGAAACCCTCGGCAATCAGGCCCTTCGCGACATCCACGAAATCGTTGAACGTATTGGTGCGCTTCTCGAGCTTGCCGTCCAGGAACCACTGGTAGCCGAGGTCGTCGCCTCCGCGGATGTGGGCGATGGCATAGGCCCAGCCGCGGTCGAGCAGACTTACGCGATTGCTGTTGAAGGCGGGCGGGATGGCGTGACCGTAAGCGCCGTAAGCGTAAAGGAAGAGCTTGCCGCTGCCGTCCTTCTTGAAGCCCTTCGGATAGACGACGGAGGCCGGAACCTGCTTGCCGTCGCGGGCTATAATCATCACCCGCTCGGTCTCATATTTTGACGCGTCGTAGCCTGACGGGATTTCCTGCACCTTCAGGACTTCGAGCCGGTCGTCCTGCGGGTGATAGTCGTAGACCGTCGCCGGCGTGACCAGCGACGAATAAGCCAACCGATAGGCCTCGGGCGCAAATTCGGGATTGCCGAGGAAGGCGGTGGAGTAGCTCGCTTCGTCGAACGGAATGCGACGCTCTTCACCCTCGTACGTCCGCAGAATCAGCTGATCGAGGCCATCCACGCGCTGCTGGATCGCGAGGTGATCGCGGTAGGACGTTACGTGGCGCAGATAGACACGGTCGGAACCCGGAATGACTGTCGTCCACTCGCCCGGATTGGCCGGATCGGCCTCGGCGAGGCGGAAGTTCACATGGTCGTCGTTGGTGAGGATCCACAGCTTCCCGTGCGCAGCGTCGACGTCGTACTGGCGCTTCTCCTTGCGTGCAGAGACCAGCGTCAGCGGCCGCGTCGGGTCGTCCGCGCCGACGAAGCGCACCTCGCTGGTCGCATTGTCGCCCGTCGCGACGATGATCAGGCTGCGGTCCTGCGAATGGCCGACACCGACCGAGAAGCCGAGTTCCTCCGTTTCCTCGTAAAGCGTGACGTCCTGGTCCGTCGTCGTGCCGAGCCGGTGGAAGCGGGCGCGGTAGCTGCGCCAGTTCTCGTTGACCTCAGTAAAGACGATGCCGTCCGATCCGCTCGTCCAGACCGCGGAGCCGATGCCGACCTCGGTGACGGTCTCGATGTCCTTGCCGGTGGCGAGGTCGCGGATGCGGATGGCGAAGCGTTCCGCCCCGCTGTCGTCGACGTAGATCGCCGCGAGCTTCGCGTCCGGGCTGACCTCGAGCGCGCCGAGCCGGAAGTAATCCTTGCCTTCGGCCTCGGCCGGCTCGTCGAAAATGACCTGGTCGTCGCCGCCGCCGACCGGCTTGCGATACCAGGTCCGGTACTGAGCTCCGGGCTTGAACGCCCACCAGTAAAGGAAGTCGCCGTCGCGAATCGGGACCGAGGATTCGTCCTCCTTGATGCGCCCCTTCATTTCCTCGAACAGCTCGTCGAGCAGGGCTTTGTGCTGTTCCTGCCAATGCCCGAAATAGTCATTCTCGGCCGTCAGATAGGCGAGCACGTCCTTGTCGGTGACCTGCGGGTAGCCCTGGTCGCGGATCCAGTGCCATGGATCATCGATCGTCACGCCGTGCCGTTCGTAGGAATAGGGCCGCTCTTCGGCGACAGGCGGGGCGGGAAACGCAGCGGGCTTGTCCATGCGAACGCTCTTAGCGCGATGACGGGCTACGGGAAGTGGAAGCGGATGAGCCGCATGTCTGCTTTGGGTGGAAAGCTGACATTCGCTCGTTCATTCTCACGCTGGGCACGCTTGACATTGTCATCTTCGCCATACGGAATTCACGGGCATGCAGGCGGCATTTCAAAAATGGACCTTCGGCGCGTTCATGATCGCGTCGACAACGCCGGCCCTCGCTCAACTGCAGGAAACCGGCTCGAACCCAACGTCGCAGGCAGAGGCTGCGTCGAAAGCGACCTCGCCCCACATCCCCGCACCAAAGGCGGAAGCGGAAGGCGCGGCGGTCGACCTTTCGATCGTCTATACGTTCGACGTTTGGCACAATTCCCGCGGCGGAATCCGCGAGGGAACTCGCTATCTCGATAATCTCGACCTGACGGCGAAGGTCGATGCCGAGAAACTGCTCGGGTGGCGCGGCGCGACTCTGTTTGCCTATGCGCTCTACAACAATGGTGAGGGTATGAGCCGCGACCTCACCGGCGATTTCCAATCCGCGTCGAACATTGAGACCGACGTGCGGGCCGGACGGCTGTATGAAGCGTGGATCGAGCAACGGTTCGCTAAAGACCAGGCTTCCGTAAAGATCGGCCTTTATGACCTCAATTCCGAGTTCGACTGTCAGCAAACGGGCGCCTTGTTCATCAATTCGAGCCAGGGAATCGGCCCGGACTTCTCGCAATCGGGAGAGAATGGACCCTCCATCTTCCCTGTGACCTCTCTGGCATTGCGGGGGGATTATCGTTTCAAGGGTGGCTGGCTTGTCCGCGCGGCAGTGCTCGACGGGGTCGCCGGAGATCCCAACCATCCGAAGCGCTTCGCCGCGATCGAGCTGCGTCACGGCGACGGGGCATTGCTCGTTGGCGACGTCGAGCGCGAGCTGGGTCGGTACCGTGCCGTGATCGGCTACTGGCGCTACACGGCTCAGTTCGACGATATTCTCGCAACCGCGCGGGCCGGCCACCCGGTCCGGGGCGGGGGTAATGACGGCGTTTATATGACCCTGGAACGGCGTTTCGTACCAGTCGACCAACAGACCGATTCCGGGCTTCGCGGCTGGCTGCGGCTGGGCTTCGCCAACGACCACTACAATCCGCTCGACCATTTTTTCGGCGGTGGCCTGGTCTATACCGGCCCTTTCAAGCGGCGTGCCGAGGATCAGGTCGGGATCGCGTTCGGCTGGGCCCACTTCGGCAAGCCTTACCGACGCGCCGGTGCGCTCAAGGGAAATCCGAGCTTGAACTTTGAACTATCGATCGAGGGAACGTACCGCGCCGTCGTCAACCGCTGGCTGACGCTACAGCCGGACCTCCAATATATCGTCAATCCCGGTGCCGTCCCCGGCCGGCGCAATGCCCTCTTGTTCGGCCTTAGAACGCAGGTTGGCTTCTAGTCCATCTTCTCAGAGCGCGTCCGCGGACCGATCTTTTAGTTGCCTGCGAGCAAAAGTTTCCGGCCATTCAGCCGACGTGGCCAATGGCAGGAATGGGTCGAAAGCGGGAAGCTAATTACACTATCTTACGGCCGTGCCCTTCCTTGGAAGCAGCGTGAAAGAACGCCGCTGAAATCAGCCACAGGGCTGCAAAAAAGCCGTTGAACAGCAATACCTTTGGCGCGCCACCCGGCATGTTCGCGGTTACCGGCGCGGTTGCAATCAGGGCGCCGAGGCACAGCTGCATCACCGCTACGCCGAGCATGGTCCGCGCCATGCCTGCGGCGCGGAACCAGGCGGCGAACCCGCCGACCGCTGCCGCCATGATCACCATGAAGTAGCCGATGCCGGTGCCGTCATCGCGGACGATGGTAGTCCACGCGGTGAGGAACGATGCCACGATGGCGATGCCGACGCCCGCGCAGTAGGCCGATCCGGTCATATGCTCCACTCTCCTGAGATTGCGGTCTTACCATGACATCCGCCGGGATGATTGGCCTGAGCGGGACGTGAGGAAATCCTGAAAACTTGTTGAGGCTGGCGCGCGGGCCTAGGTAGCGTCCATGTCCAGCTATGCAGACCGCCTGAAGGCACTTCGCGAGCAGCTCAAGGCCGACCAACTCGACGGCTTTGTTGTCCCGCTTACCGACGAACATATGAGCGAATATGTGGGCAGCTACGCGCAGCGGCTCGCCTGGCTGACGGGTTTCGAGGGCTCCGCAGGTTCGGCGGTGGTCCTGCCGCAGGAAGCCGCGATCTTCGTCGACGGGCGCTACACGCTTCAGGTGCGTAGCCAGGTCGACGGCAAGGACTGGTCCTATCAGTCGGTGCCGGAAACCAGCGTTGCCGACTGGCTGAAGGAGCATGCGCCGCAGGGCGCGCGCATCGGCTACGACCCGTGGCTTCACAGCCGGGACTGGGTGAAAAAGGCGACGGAAGCTCTCGCGGCGCGCGGCGCGGAGCTGGTCGCGGTCGAGCAGAACCCGATCGACAAGGTCTGGTCCGACCGGCCCGAGGCGTCGAAGGCGCACCTCGCCGTCCAGGCCGAGAAGTACACCGGCCGGTCGTCCGCCGATAAACGCCAGGAAATCGCCGACTGGTTGACCGAGAAGCACGCGGACGCGGCCGTCCTGTCGGCGCTCGATTCGATCGCCTGGGCGTTCAATGTGCGCGGGCAGGACGTGTCGCGGACGCCGGTGGCGCTCGCGTTTGCACTGGTCCGCTCGGACGGCACTGCCGACCTTTTCGTCAATCCCGAGAAGATCAGCGCTGAGGTCCGGCAGCATCTCGGCAACGGCGTTCGCCTCCACGACCGCAATGCGTTCGAAGCCGCCCTTGGCGAGCTGAAGGGCCAGACCGTCGCGGTCGATCCGGAGCGGGCCGTTGCCGCTATTTTCGAAGCCCTCGACAAGGCCGGCGCGAAGATCCTTCCGGTCCGCGATCCGACCATCCTTCCGAAGGCGATCAAGAACTCTGTCGAGATCGCGGGTCAGAAGTCGGCGCAATATCGCGACGGCGCGGCGATTTCGCGCTTCCTGCGCTGGGTCGAGACCGAAGCGCCGAAGGGCGACGTCGATGAGCTCAAAGCCTCCGACTATCTCGAAGCGCTCCGCCGCGAGGACCCTGAGCTTCGCGACCTGTCGTTCGACAGCATTTCCGGCGCGGGTCCCAACGGAGCTATCGTCCACTACCGTTCGAGCGAGAAGACCAACCGCAAGCTGGAGATGAACTCGATCTATCTAATCGATTCGGGCGGCCAGTATCTCGACGGAACGACGGACATCACCCGCACGGTCGTCATCGGCGAACCGACGGACGAGATGCGCGACCGCTTCACCCGTGTACTGAAGGGTCACATCGCCGTCGCGACCGCGATCTTCCCGAAAGGCACCCGCGGAACCCAGCTCGACAGCTTCGCCCGGCGGCCGCTGTGGGAAGCTGGCCTTGATTACGCCCACGGCACCGGTCACGGCGTCGGCAGCTTCCTCTCAGTTCACGAGGGCCTCAGCGCATCTCACCGGCGGGAAGCGCCCAGGCGGGCGGCGACGAGCCGCTACGCGCGGGCATGATCCTTTCGAACGAGCCCGGTTACTACAAGACCGGCGAGTACGGCATCCGCATCGAGAACCTCGTGCTGGTCGTGGAGCATCCGGTCGAGGGCGCGGAGAAGGAAACCCTTGCGTTCGAGACGCTGACCTTCGCACCGATCGAGCGACGGCTGATTAAGAAGGACATGCTGAGCCCGTCGGAGCTGAAGTGGCTCAACGCCTATCACGCCCAGGTGCTGGAAAAGATCGGCCCGCGGCTGGAAGGCGACGACCTCGCCTGGCTCGAAAAGGCCTGCGCTCCGATCTAGCTTTGCGGGATGCTCAACTGGGCGCGCGGTTTCGCACCCATTGCGAGAAGACCCATTTCTGGCCGCTTGTCGGTGCGCGTCCGGCGTGCTGCGTCCTCGGATCGGGTTGGCCCGACCGGTCCACGTTTCTGAACATCAGCGCATCGCCTGTGGCTCCGCGATGTTCCAGGCCAAGGCGCGGGAAACTCGTTGCTCCTCCCTCGAAATCCTCGTTGAGGTAGACGAGGACGGTCACAATTCGCTGACCATTGCGCGCAATCTCCTCGCCGAGGGCCTGGGGATCGAGGAAGTCGCAGTGGAGAACGAATTCCTGGCCCACCTCATAATGGAGCACTTGCGACACTTCGAGGCATTGCTGCGGAGCGCCCAGAGCCAGCGCAATTCGCGTGCGAAAGACTTCCGAAATAACGTCCTGGTGGGCGAAGCTGAACGGAGCGAAGCGATTGGTGCGGCCAGGATCGACACCATGCTGATAGACCTCCGAAGCCTGAAGCCTCGGCCCCGCTGCAGCGATCAGCCACTGGCATTCGGCGGCGGTGGCGATCGCCGGCACGGCCAGGATCAGCGGATCCGCCGAAAGGGATCGCGGCTGTGGAACGCTGAGGCACTTCGCCATGGAAATGCCTGTCCGGACATCGCGCCAGGAGCGCCCCTCCCCTGTCTCGGGTACCTGCGGTTCGAACCGGTTGTCTGCAAGCACCCGCAGCTGCTTCGCCGCCCAGACGGATCCTCCCTCCGCCGCCAGGGCGAGCGAGTCGAGCGCCTTTTCCCAATCGCTTTGCCGACCCACGCCCCGGCATTCGAACACTGCTCGTCTCGCGATGGCTTCGGCGTTTCCTGCGGCCGCCGCGGCATCGATGAGATCAACGGCCCGTTGCCAATCCGAGGCCGCCGCAGGACCCCCAAGGATCGCCATGCCTTCGCGGAACCGCGCCTCATCGTCCGAGCCGCCGCCACCTTGGCCCAACTCCCGCGACTGCGCTTTCCTGCGGCGCAGGTTTTCCCGGAGCGCCGCGGCGAGCCGTTCCTCGCGTTGCTTGTCCTTGCCCGACATGGCACTCCCCTAAGCGTTCGTTCCGGGACCGGGCAAGTCGGGTTGACGGGCGAGACCCGCTTGGCCATAGGCGCGGCTCTTCCGGTCAGTGCTGCCGTAGCTCAGTGGTAGAGCGCATCCTTGGTAAGGCTGAGGTCGTGAGTTCAATCCTCACCGGCAGCACCACCGTTCCCTAGATTGACGCGCGTAGCTGGCGCCGCCATGCGGCGAAGCCATGCGCTTCTTCTCCGACAATGCGGCTGCCGCGCACCCAGCGGTAATTGAGGCGATCGCGCGCTCGAACCACCTCGATACGGCTTATGACGGCGATGCGCTTAGCCAGAGCCTCGATCGTGCATTTTCGGAGCTGTTCGAGACCGATGTCCGCGCCTTCTGGGTCCTGACGGGGACTGCCGCGAACTGCCTCGCGCTGGCCGCGCTTTGCCCGGGGTACGGCGGAATCATCTGCCACAAGGACGCGCATATCGAGGTCGATGAGGCAGGTGCGCCGGGTTTTTTCGCCGATGGCGCCAAACTGATGTTGGTCGACGGGCCGGGTGCGAAACTTTCGGCGGAATCCGTTGATGCGGCGGTTGGAGAAGTGCGCAAGGACGTACATCAGGTTCAGCCCAAGGCGCTGTCGATCACCAATGCGACGGAATATGGCCTGGTCTACTCGGCCGCCGAGGTCGCATCGCTCGGCGAGGCGACGAAACGGCACAGCCTGAACTTTCACATGGACGGAGCGCGCTTGGCCAACGCCGTGGTCAGCACCGGTGCGAGCCCGGCGGACCTCACATGGCGGGCTGGCGTGGACGCGCTCAGTTTTGGCTTCGTAAAGAATGGCGGTCTGAATGCCGAGGCACTGATCCTGTTCAGGACTGAGCTGGCGGACGAGATCGCGGTCCGGCGGAAGCGCGCGGGCCATCTCGCATCCAAGGGCCGCATGTTCGCAGCCCAGATCCTCGCGCTGCTCGAAAACGACCTTTGGCTCGACAATGCCCGGTCAGCCAATGCGGCAGCGCAGACGATCGCCAACGCGGCTGGCGAGCGGCTCATATACTCGGTCGAAGCCAACGAGATCTTCGTGAGGGCGACGGCGGCAGAAGCCGAATCGCTCCGAGCCGAGGGCTTCGACTTCTACGACTGGGGCCCCGACGAAATTCGCTTCGTGACCAGCTGGGACCAGGGCGGCGAGCCCGTGGACCAGCTCGCAGCGGCGATCGCGGCCCTGTGAGCCACAAGCGCTCGGCCTTCGCCGAGGTCGGCCTGCCCTTCATCATCTTCACCGCAATCTGGGGATCGACCTGGATCGTCATCCGGGACCAGCTCGGCATCGTCCCGCCGCAATGGTCGGTCGCTTACCGATTCATCATCGCCGGGACCGCGATGGCCCTGGTCGCGAAATGGAAGGGGAGGACCTGCGCCTCGGGCGCGGGGCAATCGTCCCGATCGCCTTCCTCGGATTCGCCCAGTTCTGCATCAACTTCAACGCGGTCTATCTTGCGGAGCGCCACATCACCTCCGGCGTCGTCGCGACCATCTTTGCGCTGCTGCTCATCCCCAGCACGTTGATGGGCTGGGCGTTCCTCGATCATCGGCCGAGCAACCGGTTCGTATGGAGCTCGCTGGTCGCGATTGCCGGGATAGCACTGCTGTTCGTCCATGAATTCCAACAGCATTCCGCACGAGCCGGAGAGATCACAATTGGGATCGGACTGACGCTGTTCGGCATGGTCGCAGCTTCGGCGGCCAACGTCTTTCAGGCGCGCGACGAGATCCGCCGCTTTCCCTTGTTCAGCATGCTCGCCTGGTCGATGGCCGCGGGCGCCATCATGGACGCTGCGATCGCCTTCGCGATGAGCGGGCCGCCGGTTTTCGACAACCGCCCTGGCTACTGGGTCGGCGTATTGTACCTCGCGCTTCCGGCCTCGGTGCTGACGTTCAGCCTCTACTACCCAGTGGTCCGCAAGATCGGCCCTGCCAAGGCAGCCTATTCGAGCGTGCTGGTGCCGATCATCGCCATGGGCTTCTCGACCGTCCTCGAAGGGTATCGCTGGACTCCGATCGCCGTCGCGGGTGCCGTGCTGGCACTAGGCGGAATGGTGGGCGCGCTGACACGCGGGAAGAACGTCCTCGCTCCGCCCGACGCGGCCTGATCATTTGTAGTACTTGAGGGCGCGCGCCTCCGCGTCCGTCAATCGTCTCACGCTACTGACAAGGCAGCGCTGCGGGCCAATGCCCGGATCGGCGATCACGAGATCGGCGTCGAAGCCCTGACAGATCCAGGAGCTGCCACTTCGGGTGACGACAGCCACTTTCCTCGCCCAGTTCACGTTCGTGCACACGCCCGCGAGTTCGAGGCGGTAATAGCGCCGGACGCCGGCCTGGATGTCGATGGTGCTTTCACCCTGCGCAGTGAAGCTGCTGATGTTGCGGGCATTGAAGCATTCGCGCCCCGAGCTCGCTGCTGAGGCAGGCGCGCTCGCGGCCTGCTGAGCGCAGGCCGCGAGGGTCGCGACCCCAATCGAAAGGAGGGTGAGAGCGGACCTGGTCATCGGCTTGCTCCTGCTGCGGATGGTGCAACGCCTAAGTCGGACTGCCCATTCACCTACGCCCACGCTCATTGCTTCGTAATGAACCGGGTCCTAAGTCGCGCCGATGGCCGACGTACGCACGCTCCCGGAAGCGGAGACCACGCCGGAGGCACCGCCCTCCCCGACCCACGCAACCATCCGCCGCGAGGACTATCGCCCGCCTGATTGGCTGGTTCCTCAGATCGAGTTGAAGTTCACCCTCGGAATCGAGAAGACCCGGGTTCAGGCGAAACTGACCGTGGAGCGCAATCCAGAGGGTCTTGAGGCCGGCGCGCCGCTTTTGCTCAACGGTGACGAGCTCAAGCCGCTCGGCGTGTGGATCGACGGCAACCCGTCCGATAGTTGGACGATGAAGGGCGACGATTTGCTGATCCCGCTTGCCGGGGACGCACATGAGGTCGCAATCGACACCGAAATAAATCCCTTTGCCAACAGCAAGTTGATGGGTCTTTATGCCTCAAACGGAATGCTTTGCACCCAATGCGAAGCCGAGGGTTTTCGCCGCATCACCTTCTTCCCGGACCGGCCAGATGTGCTCAGCCGCTACAAGGTCCGGATGGAAGCGGATGAGGCTCAATTCCCCGTCCTGCTCACGAACGGCAATCCGGTTGAGACCGGCAAGAGCGAGGGCGGCCGCCACTGGGCCGAATGGGAAGATCCTTTCCCGAAGCCCTGCTATCTGTTCGCGCTGGTCGCCGGCGACCTGAAGCCGAACCGCGACAGCTTCACCACCATGTCCGGCCGCAAGGTCGATCTTGCCATTTGGGTGCGCAAGGCGGACCTGCCGAAGACCCAGCATGCCATGGACAGCCTCAAGGAGGCGATGGCTTGGGACGAACGCGTCTACGGCCGCGAATATGACCTCGACCTGTTCAACATCGTCGCCGTGTCCGACTTCAACATGGGCGCGATGGAGAACAAGGGCCTCAACATCTTCAATTCGGCCTATGTGTTGGCGGATCCGGACACTGCGACGGATGTCGATTTCGACAATATCGCCCGCGTCGTCGCACACGAATATTTCCACAACTGGTCAGGCGACCGCGTCACATGCCGTGACTGGTTCCAGCTAAGCCTGAAGGAAGGCTTCACCGTCTTCCGCGACCAAAGCTTCTCCGCCGACATGGGGAGCGCCGCAGTAAAGCGCATCGAAGACGTCCGAATCCTGCGAATGGTGCAGTTCCCTGAGGATTCCGGGCCGCTGTCGCACCCGATCCGCCCCGACAGCTACATGGAGATTTCGAACTTCTACACGTCGACGATCTACAACAAGGGCGCCGAGCTGATCCGCATGTTCCACACGGTTCTTGGACCGGAGAAATTCCGAGCCGGCACCGATCTGTATTTCGAGCGGCACGACGGCCAGGCCGTGACCTGCGACGATTTCGTCGAGGCGCTGGAGGATGCAAGCGGCGTCGACTTGTCGCAATTCAAGATCTGGTACTCGCAGGCCGGAACTCCGCAAGTCGGAGCTAAGCTCGACTATGACGCGGAGGCGAAAGCGGCGACGCTGCGGCTCGACCAGCGCGTCGCGCCGACCCCGGGACAATCGAGCAAGCAGGTGATGCCGATCCCGCTGCGTACGGCGCTCATCGGCGAGGAAAGCGGGACCGAGATTGCTCCCGAGCAACTGATTCTGCTCGACGGATTGAGCCGGGAGGTCCGTTTCGAGGGCATCGACGAAGCGCCCCTCTTGTCGATCAATCGAGGCTTCTCGGCACCCGTCGTCGTTCACGGTGCGCGGCGCGACGGCGAGTTGGAGCGTCTGGCGCAAAGCGATACCGATCCGTTCGCGCGATATGAAGCAATGCAGGAGCTTGCGTTTGGCGCTCTCCTCGCTGGCACGCGTGGCGAGCAGGCGGACTTCGAGCCGCTGATTCGGGCCGTCCGCAATACGCTTCGTTCAAACGAGCTCGACCCGGCATTCAAGGCCGAGGCGATTCTTCTGCCTCAGGAGGCCGTAATCGCAGAGCGGCTGGAGGTCATCGATCCTGACGCAATCCACTCGGCGCGCGAGCAATTGCGCAAGGCGATGGGCGAAGCGCTGATGGACGATCTCGCGAAGGCGCAGTCGGCTGCCGCGGGGTCGGGCGACGATCTCTCGCCGCTGGCAAAGGGCACTCGACGGCTTCGCTCGGTCACTCTCGGCATGCTTGCGGCCGGCGATCCGCAGCAAGGCGCCCGGATAGCCAAGGCCCAGTTCGACGCCGCGGACAATATGACCGACAGGCAGGGCGCGCTGGGAGTGCTCGTGTCGCTCGATGCCCCGGAGCGGGAGCAGGCCCTTCAGGCCTTCTACGACCGCTTCGAGCAGGATGCCCTGGTCATCGACAAATGGTTCAGCCTTCAGGCGGCAGCGCAGCGCAGTGGCACCCTGGACGAGGTCGAGCGGCTTGCATCGCACCCGGCTTTCACCCTCCAGAACCCAAACCGGCTCCGCGCGCTCGTCGGCAGCTTTGGGATGAACCACTGGGTGTTCAACGACGCGTCGGGGCGCGGCTACCGCTTCGTCGCCGACATGATCATTGCCGCCGACAGGCTGAACCCGCAGGCCGCGGCGCGTCAGGTGCCTCCGCTCGGACGCTGGCGGCGGATGGAGCCAAAGCGTTCGGAGCTCATGCGCGGCCAGCTGGAGCGGATTGCCGACACGCGCGGGCTGTCTCGCGACGTCTACGAACAGGCGACCAAGTCGCTGGCCTAGGGAGCCTGCCGGCTGCCAACCCAGTTGGCGACCTGGAGCGCCACCGCATTGCCAGCGCGGTTGAGCGCCGGGCCAATGCTTTGCGCCGACCCGTCGGACGGAGCGGCCGCCTCAAACCTGCGCGCTTCGACGCGAGTTCCGCCTGCGGTGGAGAGCGCGCCGTCAAAGCGGACCACGGCCTGCCCAGTCGCCGCGTCGTAACCGAAGCTTTGCAGCTCTCCGGACACGATCAGGCCCGGATCGAGCCCGGTCATGCCGCTACTGAGCACCACACGATTTGTGGTCCGGCGGATGGTTTCCGAAACTAAGTTCGCGAACAACCGATCGGGCGTGTCGACCCACTGTGCGTCCGTCACATATTGGACGTCTGTCGGAGACACGCGGACTGGGATTCGAACCGTCCGGAGTTCCTTTGCGATGACCGGAGTTTGTACGGTCACCGCCTGGCCTGCGTTCGCGGCGCGCGTGAATTCGCCGGTCGGGCCGCTTCGGGAGTCAGCGTCAGCAACGTCGCGGGAGCCTTTCCGCCGCCCAGCATTCCGCCCAACGAGCAGCCGCCGACGGCCACCGCGAGTGCGACCGAAGCAAGTGCTCGCGCCGACAATTTCATCACTGCTTCCTCGGTTTGTAATCGGGCAGTTTCTGCGGTCCCAAAGTGCCGCCGATCCCGCCCTGTTCGACCCGTTCCGATACGCCCTTCAGCGATTGGGAAAGCTCGCGAAGGTCACGAACCAGCTGGTTGGCCTCGGGCAGTGTCGACTTGCTAAAGTTCTGAACGCCCGGCCGCGCATCGGAAACGATGGCGTCAAGATTGTCGGCGGCACGCTGAACCGACGCGATCGCCTTCTGCAGATTCTCGACGGCCGGCTGAGCATTATCCTTTAGCACAACGTTCGTCGTGTCGGCGACCTCGCCCCACTTCTCGGCGGCGACGCCAGCCTGCTTGGCCGCAATGCGCGCATCGCCGATCGCGTCAGCAAGGTCGGGCGCGCGTTCCGCAAGCACCCTGGTCGTCTTGTCCACATTCTCGAGGATGTCTGAGATGGAGTTCTGATTCTTGTCGCTGAGGAGCTCGGTCAGCCGCTCGGTCAGGCGCTGGATGCGGTCGATCAGTTCCGGAGCGCTGTTGAGCAATGCGCCAAGGCCGCCCGAGCTAGCCGGAACGACCGGGCAACCCTGCGGGCCCTGCTGGGTGATCGGCCGCGCGCCTTTTACGGCGCCGCCGAGCTGAATCTCACTGACGCCAGTGAAGCCAACGCCCTTGATCTGCGCGGTGGTGCCCTGAAGCACCGGCGTTTCACTATCGACTTCGATACGCACCCAGACGAATTCCGGCCGGTCCGGAAGCAGCGAAATCTGGCTGACCTGCCCGACGGGAACACCGGAGAAGCTGACGTTCGAACCCTTGTTGAGCCCGCTGACGCCTTGGGCGAAGTAAATGTCGTAACATTTGTTCGTGCGGTTGTTCAGGCCCGCGATCCAGACGGTGAACAGCAGCAGGCCCGCGATCATCGCGAGCGTCACGGCGCCGACCATCACATAGTTAGACCGCGTTTCCATCAGGCTTGCGCGTGCTCCTTAGCCGTATCCGCTGCGGCCCGACCACGCGGCCCGTTAAAGTATTCTTGTATCCAAGGATGATCCAAAGCCAATAGTTCCGGAATCGTTCCGACCGCGATGACCTTCCGGTCCGCAATCACCGCGACGCGGTCGCAGATAGCGTAGAGCGTGTCGAGATCGTGCGTGATCAGGAAGACGGTGAGGTCGAGACGTTTCTGGAGCGAGACGATCAGCTCGTCGAACGCCGCCGCTGAGATCGGATCGAGGCCTGCCGTCGGCTCGTCGAGGAATAATAGCTCCGGATCGAGTGCTAATGCGCGCGCGAGCCCCGCACGCTTTATCATTCCGCCCGACAATTCCGCCGGATACTTCGGGCCTGCGTCCGCCGGAAGACCACCCATCGCGATTTTGTACGACGCGATCTCGTCGAGGAGCGGCGGTTTCAGGTACGGAAAATATTCGCGGATTGGCACTTCGACATTTTCCGCGACGGTAAGCGTCGAGAACAATGCGCCATTCTGGAAGAGGATTCCCCAGCGACGGCGAATATTCTTGGCCTCGTCTTCCTCGCGGCCGATCATATTCTCGCCGAGCACCTCGATCTCGCCTGCGGCCGGCGTCTGGAGACCGATGATCGAGCGCATGAGCACGGACTTGCCGGTGCCGGAGCCGCCGACGACGCCGAGTATCTCTCCCCGGCAAACGGTGAGGTCGAGGTCCTCGTGAATGACCGCTTCGCCAAAGCGATTGGCGAGGCCCTTGACCGCGATGACGGGCTGGCAGCCCTTCATATCCAGCCGACCGAGCTGAAGAATACGGCGAAGACGGCATCGAGGACGATCACTAGGAAGATCGACTGGACTACGGCAGTGGTCGTGCGAAGCCCCACCTCTTCGGAGTTGCTCTCGACGAGCATGCCCTGGAAGCAGCCGGCCAGCGCGATGATAAACCCGAACACCGGAGCCTTGATGAGGCCAATCCACAGGTCGGTGAGCGGAATCACTTCCTGAAGGCGCTGAATGTAGGTCAGGGGCGGGATTCCGAGGTCGAGCCAGACGAAGATTCCGCCGCCGAGCAGCGACATCAGCATCGCCCAGAAGGCCAGCAGCGGCATCATGATCACTGCCGCAATCAGGCGGGGGATGACGAGCGCTTCGACCGGCGATACGCCGATGGTGCGCATCGCATCGATTTCTTCGGTGATCTTCATCGTGCCGAGCTGCGCGGCGAAGGCCGAACCCGAACGGCCCGCGACCATGATCGCCGTCATCAGCGTTCCGAGCTCGCGGACGGTGATCCGGCCGATCAGGTTGATGGTGTAGACCTCGGCACCGAACTGCTGAAGCTGGACCGCGCCCTGCTGGCCGATGACGACGCCGATCAGGAAGCTCATCAGCCCGATGATGCCGAGCGCACGCACGCCGACCACGTCGAACCGCTGGATGACCGCGTTCCAGCGGAACCGCTTCGGTCGCGAGACCAGGTTCGCCATCGCAACGAGCGTCGCTCCGAAGAATCCTAGGAGCCCGACCAGAGTCCGCCCGGTCTCGGCAATCCACTCGCCCAGCTCGGCAATGACCCGGGTGACGCTCGATTTCTCGTCGGGATGAACTTGGACCGGCCGGTCGAATTCGGCGACCTGGTCGAGCAGGCTCTGCGATTCCGGCGTCGCCCCAGCCACTTTCGCTCCCCGGTCCCGCACGGCACGATAGACAAGCCAGGCCCCGACCGTGTCCATGCGCTCCACGCCGGACAAATCGATCGTCAGCGGGTCGGACTCGGCGTCGATCTCTCGCTGAATGCTGGCAGCGCGGGTAATCGTAAGCGTCCCGCGAATGCGAAACGGCGGATTTCCGCCCTCGGCGGTGGATGCGGCGGTCGCGGCCATGCGGCGCGGACACTGCCTGCATTCACTCTGGCGGGCAAGTGGAGCGCACGAGCGCCACTTTCTTGCCGCTCTTCTTGCCTTTATGCGCAGGCTCAATGGCAACGCAGTCTCGCCCTCTCTTCGTGCCCGTCGGAGCCAATTCCGCACACTTGTTCGGAATGGACGCGCGCACCCGCGCCTGCCGGCTCGCCGAGAACATGGGGCTCGACTGTGCCGACGCTGCCGCCGCGGATCGCGACATCGTGCTCGCCAACATGCGCTTCGCCTGGGACCCTGCCTGGTTGCGCGAGATTTCGCGGCGTCCGGGTACCGTGCTCATGCTTCGCGGAAATCCGGTCCTCGCCAATGTCGCTGCCGAACAGGATGCAAATGCGGTCAGCCAGGCGATTCTCGGCGAAGGCGGATCGCTTGGGGTCTGGAACAGATCGACGGAGAGACAGCCGAGCTCAGTTACTCCGAACTCCGCAAGCGCGAACGGCCGTTCATCATGCCGCTTGATCCGACAAACCCCATCGTGGTCGAGCAGGCAGCCTATGACGCGGCCTACAAGGGCGTGACGGATATCCTGACGCTCTATCTGTGGCGGAGACCTGCCTTCCACCTGACGAGGTGGGCGGCGCAGGCGGGCATGACGCCGAACATGGTCACATTGATCGGTGCCGTCCTCTGCGTCCTCGCCTTCTATCTGTTCTGGATCGGAAGCTTCTGGCCAGGCGTCGCTGCAGGCTTCGTCTTCATGGTGCTCGACACGGTCGACGGGAAGCTCGCGCGCTGCACCGGAAGTTCGTCAAAATGGGGCAATGTGTTCGACCACGGCATCGACCTAATCCACCCACCGTTCTGGTGGTGGGCGTGGATTCACGGACTGGAGGCCTATGGGACGCCGATCGAGCCGGTCTACGCAGTCATGCTGCTGTGGGCGATCGTTGGAGGCTATGTCGCCCAGCGCGTCATCGAAGGCATCTTCATGCGGCGCTTCGACAAGATGCATATCCATGTCTGGCGTCCGATCGACAGCAAGTTTCGGCTGATCACCGCGCGCCGGAACCCGAACATGGTGATCCTTGTCGCCGCTTTGCTGTTCGGGCGTCCCGACGTTGGTATCGAGCTGGTGGCGCTGTGGACGCTGATCTCGCTGATCTTCCATGCCGTCCGGCTGGCGCAGGCGAGTGCGGCCCATGACCGTGGCCAGCCCGTGGTGTCCTGGCTATCGTGAGCTGCATTACGGCGGTCGTTCTCGCAGGGTCGCGACCGGGCCTTGATCCGTTCGCCCAAAGCTATGGGACCGACCTCAAGGCGCTGATCCCGGTCGGCGGAAAGCCGATGGTGCTGCGGCCTGTCGAGGCGCTGCTTGCGAGCGATGGCGTCGATCGAATTCGAGTGCTTGCGCAGCAGCCTGAGAGGATCGGCGCGGTCCTGCCTGATGATCCGCGTATCTCCGTTGAACCGTCGGGCGAGACGATCGCGGCTACGCTGGAAGCCATGTGCGTCGATCCGGACACGAAATGGCCGATCCTGGTGACGACAGCGGATCACGCCCTGTTGACGCCAGAGATGGTCCGGGATTTCCTTGTGAATTCCAGCGGCGCCGACATCGCCATCGGGCTCGTGACCCAAGACAGATTGCTCAAACGCCTGCCGCAGACGAAGCGCACGTGGATTCGCTTCCGCGGCGGGGCCTACAGCGGGGCAAACCTGTTCCTGCTCGGCAGCCCTAAGGTCCGGTCGACGCTCGAGCTGTGGCGATCGAACGAGCAGAACCGGAAAAAGGCGTGGAGGATGCTTTTCAAGCTTGGATTGACGGGCTTCCTCGGCGCGGTTCTGCGCCTTCGCACGCTCCAGCAAACGCTGGATCGAATCGGACGAAAGCTTGGCCTATCCATTCGTGTGGTGGAGCTATCCGATCCCCTCGCCGCGGTCGACGTCGACAAGCCGGCCGATCACGAGCTGGTGACGGCCATTCTTGAAGGCCGCGCATGATCGTGGATTTCGCGATCTACGACATGGATCGAACGATCACGCGGCACGCAACCTACACGCCGTTCCTGCTTCACTGCGCGATGCGAAGCGCACCTTGGCGACTGCTTCTGCTACCTTTCGTGATCGCTTCAATGCTTTGCTATGCCCTGAAGCTGATCGACCGAGGGAAGCTCAAGGAAATCAACCATCGCCTGCTGCTCGGCCACAAGCGCCATCCGCGTGAATTGAAGCCGCTGGTCGAAAGCTTCGCCGATCGTACCGCGGCGTCCAATGTCCGGCCGGGTGCACGCGCGGCAATCGAGCGCGACAAGGCAGAAGGCCGTCGCGTGGTGATGGCAACCGCAAGTTACAGGCTTTACGCCGATGCGATCGGTGAACGCCTGGGCTTCGACGACGTGATCGGCACCGGATCGATCATCGGCCTCGATGAGCGGGTCCACGCCAAGATCGACGGCGAGAATTGCTACGGGCCCGCAAAACTCCGGATGGTTTCCGACTGGCTTTCCAAGAGCGGCTTCGAGCGGGGTCACGTGCGTTTTTATTCGGACCACGCAAGCGATGCCCCGGTATTCGAATGGGCTGACGAAGCGGTGGCGGTAAACCCGCATGCGAAGCTTGCGCGGCTGGCGCTCGCTCGCGGCTGGACGGTCGAGGACTGGAGCTAGAGTGACGGCGCAGTTCAGCTTCGATCGTTTTGTCGTCGATGCCGGGCAGCGCCGGCTTACGAATGGTGGAGAGGCGATCGAGGTCAACAGCCGCTACCTCGACGCTCTCATCCTGATGCTCTTGCATCCCGGAGAACTCATCACCCGCGATCGCTTTCTCGACGAGGTCTGGAAGGGCATTCCCGTCACCGACGAAGCGCTGAGCCAGTGCATTGCGAACCTGCGGCGGTTGCTGGGCGACGATGCTGCACGTCCGCAATTCATCGAGACCGTTCCCAAGCATGGATACCGCTTCATCGCGCCCGTCGAGGAACGGCAGGTTCACACACGCTTTGGCCGGCCGATACTCTTCCCCAGAGGGTGGCAGGGCGGACTTTCGCTCACGGCAGCATGCACGGTCGGCGGCGGCCTGGTCGGCGTCGCGGGGGGACTGATTTACGGCCTCGGCGCGTCGCCCGACCCGCTGAGACCCGCGGTTGGCGCGGCGTCCTTTCTGCTCGTCATGCTTTCGGTGAACATATTGACGGCGGCGTTAGGCGGGTTCGCGGTTGGCGTAGGGATTGCGACAGCTCACCGCATCGCGGGGCCCAAGGTCGCGGCGACTGCGGTCGGCGCCGCCCTTGGAGGCCTGATCGTCGGCGGAGCCGTGAAGCTGCTCGGCATCGACGCATTCAGCGTGATGATCGGCAAGGCGCCGGTCAGCATCGGGGGCGGCTTCGAGGGATTCGTCCTCGGCGGAGCGGTCGGCCTGGGTTCGCACCTGTCGCTCGCCCGGGTGCGGTCGTGGCCTTCCATTTCCGGCGCTGCCCTTGCCGGCGGCATCGCCGGCGCAGTCCTGCCGCTCCTCGGCGGCAGGTTGATGGGCGCGAGCCTGGACTCGCTGGCGGAGGCGTTCCCCACCTCGCCCATCAACATTGACGGCCTCGGCCACTGGTTCGGCGAAACCCATTTCGGGATGACTTCGCAGGTCGGCCTCGGCGCGATCGAGGGCTTCCTGTTCGGTGTCGGGATCGCGGTTGCTATCCGATATTCGGCCAACCTGCTCCGCGAGCTCGGAGCGCGCTAGACGCTCCTCAGCGCATTATCGAAGTCGGCGATGAGATCGTCCGGGTCTTCGACACCGATCGAGATGCGAACGAGATTGTCGGTGATGCCGAGCGCCTGCTTGCGCTCGTCCGGCACCGACAAGTGCGTCATCGCAGCCGGAGCGCTGGCGAGCGTTTCGGTTCCGCCGAGGCTCACCGCCAGGTGCGCGATCTTGAGCGAATCGAGGAAAGCGAACGCCTCTTTCTCGCCGCCCTTTAGGTAAAGCGAGAAGGTCGAGCCCGCGCCCGTGCAGTGGCGCTTGTAGATGTCGGCCTGCCGGGAGCCTTCCTCGAGGAAGCCGAGATAACCGACGCTTTCGACCTTCGGATGGTCGCGAAGGAAAGCGCAGACCCTCTCGGCGTTCAATCCCGCGCGCTCCATGCGAAGCTCGAGCGTTTCCAGGCTGCGCAAAAGCATCCACGCCGTGTTCGGGTCGCAGATGGTGCCGATCGTGTTCCGCATCATGCGGATCTGATCGATCAGGCCCTGCCGGCCGACGAGGCCGCCCGCGACGAGGTCGCTGTGGCCGCCGGCATATTTGGTGAGGCTGTAGACGCTGATGTCGGCACCCTGCTTGAGCGGATGCGCCCAGAGCGGCCCGAGGAACGTGTTGTCGATCGCGATCGGGGGACGCTCGGCCTCCGGGAAAGCCGCGTTGCGAGCGGCCGTCACCGCTTCGACATCGACAAGCTGGTTCGTCGGGTTGGCTGGACTCTCAAGATAGATGAGCGCGACGCGGCCCTTCGCCTTGGCGTTGGCGATGACCGCATCGATCTCCTCCCGTGACGCGCCCGACGGGAAGTCGAGATAGGACACGCCGAAGCGGCCGAGGATCTTGGCGATGAGCGTTTCCGTCGCCGCGTAGAGCGGGCCGGAGTGGACGACGACGTCGCCGGGCTGGACGAACGTCAGCAACAGCGTCGCAATTGCAGACATGCCGCTCGAAAAGGCGAGCGCATCGTCAGCGCCTTCCCAGACCGCCAGGCGATCCTCGAGAATTTCCTGGTTCGGACCGTTGAAGCGCGAATAGATCAGGCCTTCGGCGCCGCCAGGCCGCTTGCCGGTCACGCCTTCGAAGAAGCGCTTACCGTCCGCCGCGCTGTCAAATACGAAGGTCGAGGTTAGGAACACCGGCGGCTTCAGCGAGCCTTCGCTCAAGGCCGGGTCGAACCCGTAGCCGAGCATCAAGGTCGATGGCTTGAGCTTGTGATTGCCGATGCTGGTGGGGGACTGCTTCGGGCGACGCTTGGGCGTGCCGCTGATTTCGTTTTCGGTAGGCAAAAATAATCTCCTGTCGCGGCGCGCTTTAGCGCGTGACCGGCGCCCACGCCAATCAAGTCAGCGGAGGCAACCGATAAGCCCAGCTTTTCGCCTAGGGCAGGCCGATCACGCTGATCTGGCGCCCGTATGACGGCTCGCCGAGATGGGTCGAGCGCCGGTAGCTGTAGAAACGGTCAGGCTCGGAATAGGTGTCGAGGTTGAGCGCTGTGGGCTGGTGGATCCCCGCCGAGGCCAAGCGATGCACGACGTATCCGGCGAGGTCGAAGTGCGGCTTACCAGAGGGCCCGGTGACGAAGAAACGGCCATTGCCTTCGGCTTGACCGACGAAGTTCGAGCGGAAGGATTCGTCGACTTCGTATGAGGCCTGCGCGATGCACGGCCCGACCGCAGCGGCGATCCGGTCCCGCCGGGCGCCAAGCTGCTCCATCGCCTGGATCGTCGCGTCCGTGACCCCTGCGACCGCTCCGCGCCATCCCGCGTGGGCGGCACCGATCACCCCGGCATCGAGATCGGCAAGCAGGACCGGCGCGCAATCCGCCGCCAGGACGCCGAGCAACAGGCCCGGCCGGTCGGTAACCATCGCATCGGCATGGGGCCGCTCGTCCTGCGGCCAGGCATGTTCGACGCGGACGGCCGTTGGCGAATGCACCTGGTGGACGGTCGCAAGGGCCGCGCCCGGCAGCACCGCCTCGATCGCTCTCCTGCGGTTCTCCGCGATGAGCTTTGGATGATCGCCGCTGCCAAAGCCGACGTTCAGTCCCCACATCTCGCCTTCGGAAACTCCGCCCTGCCTGCCGAGGAAGCCGTGGGGCAGGCTCGCGAGCAATTTGGAACGAGAGACCTCGACGCTCACAGCGCCTTCCGCATGATGACGTCCTCGTCGACATGCTTTCCAACCATGAAGTCGTACCGGCCTACGGGCTCGAATCCGAAGCGATCGTAGAATCGGCGGGCGCGATGATTGTCGATGAAGACGGTGAGGTAGATGTCTTCGGCACAGCGCCGTCGGGCTTCATCGAAAACCCAGTCCATGAGGTCACGCGCAATCCCCGCGCCGTGATGCTCCTTGAGGACATAAAGCTGATCCAGGAGCACAGCTGGACGCTCGTTCTCGATAGGCAGCTTCAACGGCCCAATCTTGGCGAAACCGGCGGCACGTCCACCGGCTTCGGCGATTTGAACAGCGAAACGCGGATCTTGGAGTTGCGCCCTCCAATCTTCGATGCCGAAGCTCGTGAGAAATTCGTTGAGGTCTTCGGCCCGATAAAGGTGGCCGAAAGTATCGCAGAAGACCGTGTCGAAGATTCGATCGAGTTCTGCGGCATCTTCCGGACCGCCGCGACGGTAGGTAATGTTCATTCCGGAAATCCTGCCGGGATTGGCCATTCGGGCGAGCGGATCGCCAACACCTTGAACAGCTGGCCCATCTGCTCCTCATGGCACAAGCGGTCGATTGCGATCTCCAGCTCTTCCGCTCGCTTCGGGTGGGATTTGGCGAGGGCGTCGGCGCGCGCTTGGATTCCCAGCCGTTGGAGCCAATCGCCTTGGGTGACGACCTGTGTGGTCGCGGCACCGGCATCGGTGGCCGCTCGCCTGAGCGCCTCGAAATCGACGTGCGACGTCAAGTCCTGCTCGCCGGGATCAACGAGAGTCGGGACGTAGCGATGCCCGCGCACCGCCTGCAGAGTGTCGCCGGGCGCAGTCTTTTCGTGGCCGTAGTCGATTACGAGCGCGACCCCGCCGCTTTGAGCGAGACAGGTGGCAATTGCGGACACCGCGCCATCCCGAGCGGGTGAGGATTCCATGATCTCCCCGTCCCGGTCGAACGCCAGGCCGCCCGCCGCAATCATCACCTTGCGCTCGAAGCCCGCGACGAACTGGCGCACCGGCAGCGCGTCGAAGAATTCGTTGGCGACCAGAAGCAGAGGCGCTGCGGGCAAGTCCTCGATGGAGTCATGCCATTGGGCATCAGGGACGCGCTCGCCTTGCTGAACCCGAAGTACGGGCTTGTCTCGATCAGATGGACCGCTCCTTCGAAGCCCGCTCGCCGAAGCACCCGAAGCGCATCTGCGGCGAGACTGCCCCGGCCCGGACCAAGCTCGGCATAGATCGCGTCAGAGGGCTTTCCGGCCCTCGCCCATGCGTCGGCAAGCGCCGCTCCGATCATCTCCCCGAACATCTGCGAAATTTCCGGCGCGGTCGTGAAGTCGCCGTCCCGCCCGAGCGGATCGCGCGTCGCGTAATAGTAAGCGTTGCACGCTTCCATATAGGCCTCGACCGTTATCGGGCCTTCATTCTGGATTCGCTCCCTTAGCGCCCGCTCCAGCGGCGTCAGGCGACGCTCTCCGTTCCGGCGGTCGGCTCGACGCGCTGCCGTCGTCCCTTGGCCGTCCACATGAGCCATGCGCCGAGAAGGATCATCGGCAGCGATAGCCACTGGCCCATGTGAAGACCCGTGGACTGCGCAAAACCGACCAGCTGGGCATCGGGCTCGCGGACGAATTCGACGAGAAAGCGAAACAGGCCGTAGAAGAAGGTGAAAGCCCCGACGAGTTTGCCCGGTTCGTAGCGAGACTGCGTCTTCCAGAACATCCAGGCCAGGATCGCGAACAGCAGCAGGCCTTCGAGGATCGCCTCGTAGATCTGGCTCGGGTGCCGCGGCGGGCCGAGCACGGTCATCCCGCCGATGAGTTCAGGGAATCGCACCGCCCATGCGACATTGGTCGGAGCGCCCCACAGCTCATGATTCACGAAGTTCGCAAGACGGCCGAAGAACAGGCCGAAGGGTACGCAGCACGCCACATAGTCGTGGACGCGCAGCCAGTTCAGCTTCTCCTTCCGGCTGAGATAGATGATACCCAGCACGGTGCCGATCATTCCGCCGTGGAAGGACATGCCGCCGTCCCACAGCTTGAGGATGTCGAGCGGGTTCTGAAGGTAGTAGCTCAAATTGTAGAACAGCACGTAGCCTACCCGGCCGCCGAGGATGATCCCGAGCGCTGCATAGAAGACGAGATCGTCGGCATGCCGGCGGGCCATCGGTGCGCCGGGCTGTTTGATCAGCTTCAGCATGTACCAATAGCCAATGAAGATGCCTGCCAGGTACGCGAGGCTGTACCATCGCAATTGGAAGAAGCCGAGATCGAGCGCGACCGGATCGAGGCCGAGATCACTCCAGATGATTGCGCCGATTACTGATTGTATCGCCAAGGTCTTCCCCGTTTATGAACTGCGCCTCATAAGGTTGCGGACCGGAAAGGCAAAGGAGTTGACCTTGGGGAGTTGGGATGCCGTCTGAGCTCGATCTCAAGTTCGACGACATGCTTGCGAGGGTCATCGGGCCCGGCGGCCGGCTGATCATCGGTGAGGACGAACAGGGCCGAGCAATCGTAACTAACTTTCCGGCGACCCTTCCGACCTTCTTCCGTACATTTTGCGCTCTCAATGCCCAGGCTGAGGCAATCGTTGCCGGTGACGAGCGGCTGAGCTTTGCCGACCTGGACCTCTGGTCGGAGCGACTTGCTCACGCGCTGGTCAGCCGCGGGATCCAAAAGGGCGACCGCGTCGGTATTGCCATGCGCAACTGCCCGGCGTGGGTGGTGAGCTACATGGCGATCGCCAAGGCCGGCGGCATCGCGACTTTGCTCAACGGCTGGTGGCAGCCGCACGAAATGGAGCATGCGCTCGACATGGTCCGCCCGAAGCTGATCATCGCCGACGTTCCGCGCGCCAAGAAGATCGAGAAGGTCTGCGGCTCCTGCGCGCTGGTGACCCTTGCCATCGACGAGCATCTCGATCGAGCTCTGGCTCCTTTGCTCGAAGGCGCCGATCTTGAAGCGCCGTTGCCGGAAATCGCGGCGGAGGACGATGCGACGATCCTTTTCACCTCAGGCTCGACCGGCGAATCCAAGGGCGCGCTGTCGACGCATCTGGCGGTGACGACAGGCGTGTACGCCTATGCAACGGGACTGATTGTCCTGCTCGGCATCATGACCGAGGAGAATCGCGCACCCTCGTCGAAGCGGACGTTGATCAATGTTCCGCTCTTCCACGTGACCGGAGAAGTGCCGGTGATGCTCAACAGCTTCGTTATCAGCCGGACCATGGTGATGATGCCCAAGTGGGACGCCGGTGAAGCGCTCCGGCTGATCGAGAAGGAGAGCATCACATATTTCGTCGGGGTACCGACGATGAGCCTCGAGCTTATGAACCACCCGACCGCAGCAAGTACGATTTGTCGTCGCTGACGGACATTGCGGCCGGTGGTGCCCCGAGGCCGGTCAGCCATGTCGAGCGGCTCGGGAAGGAATTTCCCAGGGCCCAGCCGGCGCTCGGCTACGGCTTGACCGAGACGAACGCGGTCGGATGCTCCAATTTCTGGGGCAATTATGCTGCCAAGCCGGATTCCACGGGTCGAGCGCAGGCTCCCTTCGTCGAATTAGCGATCCTCGGCGCCGGTGATGCCCATTTGCCCCCGTTCGAACGCGGAGAGATTGCGATCCGCTCTGCGGCGAACATCAAATGCTATTGGGAGAATCCGGAAGCCACAGCCGCTGCCTTCACGTCCGATGGCTACGTGCGGACGGGCGACATCGGATATCTCGACGACGACGGCTATCTGTTCATAGTCGACCGCAAGAAGGACATCATTATCCGCGGTGGAGAGAACATCGCTTGCGCCGAAGTAGAAGCCGAGATTTATGCTTGCCCCGCGGTGGCCGAGGCTTCGGTATTTGGAATGCCCGACGATCGATTGGGTGAGGTTCCCGTCGCCGTCATCTACCGTCATGAAGGCAGCGACCTCACCGACGAGGAATTGCGCGCTTTCCTCGAACCCCGCATTTCGATGTTCAAGATTCCCGCGCGCTTCATCTTCGCGGACCAGCCATTGCCGAAGCTTGGCACGGGCAAGATCGACCGTGTCGCGATCAAGGCGCAGTACCGGCATTGAAGCCCGCTGATCATCCGAAGGTCGAGCATGGCCGGACCGGCGTGCTTCTGATCAACCTTGGAACGCCCGATGCGCCCGAGGCCGCTGCGGTTCGCCGGTACCTAGCCGAGTTCCTGAGCGACCCGCGCGTCATCGAGATCCCGCGCATCGCCTGGCTTCCCATTCTGCACGGAATCATCCTGCGCACGCGGCCAAAGAAGTCCGCTCATGCCTACAAGCAGGTCTGGACTGAGGAAGGTTCTCCGCTCGCGGCAATAACCCGGCGCCAGGCGGAAGCGCTTCAGAAGCGTTTGGGCGAGGACGTCGTCGTCGATTTCGCGATGCGTTACGGCAATCCAGGCATCGGGCAATCGATCGAGAACCTGGCTGAACTGGGTTGCGAGCGGATCCTGGCCGCGCCGCTCTACCCCCAATATTGCGCCGCCACGACGGCCAGCGCGATCGACGCCGTGTTCGGCAAGCTCGCGTCGATGCGGCGGCAACCGGCTTTGAGGACGCTACCGCCCTACTACGACGATCCTCTACACATTGATGCGCTGAAGTCTGGCATCCAGGACCAGTTGGCCGCTCTCGATTTCGAACCGCAGCGGCTATTGCTCAGCTTTCATGGAATGCCGAAGCGGACCCTCGAGCGAGGCGACCCCTACCATTGCCACTGCCAGAAGACCGCGCGGCTGCTGTCCGAGCAGCTGAAGATCCCAACCGACATCGCCTTCCAGTCGCGGTTCGGGCGAGCGAAGTGGCTCGAGCCGGCAACGGACAAGGTTCTCACCGACTATCCGAAGCAGGGCATCAAACGCATAGCCATCGCCGCGCCCGGTTTTTCAGCCGACTGCGTCGAAACGGTCGAGGAGCTTGGAATTCGCGGTAGCGAGACGTTCCTGGCGAGCGGCGGCGAAGCGTTCGCGCGGCTTGAATGCCTGAATGACTCGCCAGTGGGCATGGACATGCTTGAGGCGATCGTTCGCCGCGAACTTGCGGGCTGGACGGTAGAATCATAAGCGCCGTCTCGGAGAGACACAGGGAGAGACTCATGGCGCGTGTTGCAATTGTGACCGGCGGGACCCGTGGCATCGGCGAGGCGATCAGCGTCGCCCTTCGAGACCAGGGATGAAAGTCGCCGCCAATTATGCGGGCAATGACGAGCGCGCACGTGAGTTCAGCGAGCGCACCGGCATCCCAGCGTTCAAGTGGACGTATCCGACTACGACGCATGCCAGAAGGGCGTCGCGCAGGTCGAGGCGGAGATCGGACCGGTCGACGTGCTCGTCAACAACGCCGGCATCACCCGCGACACGACCATGAAGCGCATGGACCACCAGAAGTGGCAGGAGGTCATGGATACGAACCTCGGCGGCTGCTTCAACATGGCCAAAGCCGTCTGGGAAGGCATGACCGGCCGCGGATACGGACGCATCGTCAACATCGGCTCGATCAACGGACAGGCCGGACAGTACGGCCAGGTCAACTATGCCGCCGCCAAGTCCGGTATCCACGGTTTCACCAAGGCCCTTGCGCAGGAGGGTGCACGTGCTGGCGTGACCGTCAACGCAGTCGCCCCTGGATACATCGACACAGACATGGTTGCCGCGGTGCCGCAGGAAGTCCTGCAGAAGATTATCGCACGCATTCCAGTGAACCGGCTCGGACGCGCTGATGAAATTGCTCGCGGCGTGGCCTTTCTCTGTGATGAGAACGCAGGATTCATCACCGGCTCGACCATGTCGATCAATGGCGGGCAGCATATGTACTGATGGCTGCTGGCGAAGGTCTCGGACGCCCGGTCAAGAGATCGGTGACGATCGCGGGACACGAGACCTCTATCAGCCTCGAGCCGATGTTTTGGGGCGCGCTGGAACGCGCCGCAAAGGACGCCGGAAAACCGGTGAACTCGGTGATTGCCGAAATCGATGCCGCCCGACTCGAATCGCGGCCAATACCGAACCTGACCTCGGCGATCCGCCAGTGGCTGTTCTCTCAGGCGTTCAGGCGTTGAGGAGCTTCGCCCGCTCCGCAGCAGCGATGACGGCGTTCGCGAAGGCTTCCTCGCCGTGCGGGGCGACGTCGAGGAAGAGCGCTGGCTCGATCAGCTCCAGCTCCATGATCTGAAGTTGTCCGTCATTGCCGCGAACAATGTCCACCCGGGCATAGGTCGCGTCCGCGGGAGCAGCGGCAAGAGCGGCCCTGGCGAGCTCGACGGCGCCCTCAGGCGCTTCCGACGGCTCGGTTTTGCCGCCGAGGTGCGGCTGAACACGGAAATCGCCTGATTTCGGGCGCTTCACCACTGTGTGGCTGTACGCGCTGTCGAATAGGATGACCGCATATTCGCCTTCGGTGGCGATGCTCGAAAGAAACGGCTGGATCATCATTCGCTGGCCGCGTTCGGAGGCTGGAATAGGATCGCATCGCGGATGCGGTGCGTTCCGGTCGCAGAAGCAGAAACCGGAGGCTTCACGACCAGCTCTTCCGTGCCGAAAAGCTGGGCGGCCTTAACCAGGTCGCCCTCACTAAGCTGCTCCACCTCTACAGTGTCGACCGTCGGGATGCCCTTGGCAGCGAGTTCATTCAAATAGGCCTTGTCGCTGTTCCAGCGTAGGAGCCGGGCCGGATTCACGATCGGCAGTCGCTCTGCCTCAACACCATCAAGAAACCGAAGCCAGTCCGCATATTGCAGGTGGTAGCCCCACACCACGAGCGGCAAGACGAGGTCGTAACCCCTGAGATCACCCGTCCCCGTCCACGGCACAGGGTCGACCGTATGACCGCGCGCCCGGAGCGCATCGGCCTCGGCGTCGAATGCCCATTCCCATTCCTCCGGATAATCCGGATCGGGCACGAGAAAGGCGAAGCGCACTAGCGGGCGAGCAGGATTCGAGCTTGGGCAGCGATCTGCGCGAGCATCGGCGCGCTGACCGCGCCCTCCGTGCGCGCGCGATCGATGAGGTTGCGGAACTGCTCGAGCCTCGGCCCTTGGTGGGAAACCCAATCCTCGACAGCCTGGTCTGGTTCCTTGCCGCGAAAGCGCGACAGGAAGTCGATCCTGAGCTGCTCGAAGTCTCGCTCCAGGCCGGCCGTCAGCAGGCGCTCCCACTGGTCGGCGGGCGTGAAGCGTGCGAGCTGTTGTTGCGCCCAGTCGATCCCCAACGCCTCGCCAAGCTTGGTATAGGCGCGGGTCAAAGCGAGCTCGTCCATCTTCTTGCGGGCTGCCAGCGCAGCCACTCCGAAGATGCCATCGAGCTCGAACAGACGCACGAGACCCTTCACGATATCGTCGGTCGCGCCGAGCGATACGAGCTTCTCGCGCCGCGCTGCGGCTTCGTTCCGGACTTCCGATCGAATGAGCTTTGCCGCGGCCGTGGAAATCTTGCGGACGCCGGGCTCGAGCATCTTGCACAGCACGCTCGGCCTTGTTTCGCCGCCAACCGCCCGGAGAATGTCCGAAAGGTGTGAACGGACGCTCTTCGCGGCAATCGCGAAGAGTTCGACACGGACCATTTCGGGCAGAGGCGTCTCCTCGATCTCCGCCCAGAGCCTGGGCAAGTCGAGCAACCGCTCGGCGACCAGGAATACCGAAATCACTTGCGCGAGCGACGCGCCCTCTTCCTCGGTCAGGTCGAGAGCCGCGCTCGGGCCGAGGCGGTTCACCAGCCGGTTCGCAACGCGCGTAGCGAGGATTTCATTGCGCAGCCGGTGCGCGCGGATGGAGTCCGCATGAGCCTTCCGCATTGGCTTCGGGAAGGCCTCGTAGAGTTCCTTCTCCACCATCTTGTCGTCGGCGAGCTTGAGGTCTTCGGCCGCGTCCTGGAGCGCCAGCTTGGACATCGACAGGACGACCGCGAGCTCCGGCCGGGTCAGGCCCCTGTTCTCCTGGCTGCGCCGGAGCAGGTCTTCGCTGGACTCAAGGCCTTCGACCTTTCGGTCGATCCGGCCGGCCGCTTCCAGCAATTCGATCGTGCGGACATAGCCGGGGAGGCCGCGGGCACCGCTGTTCTCGGCGATCGACAAAGCGAGCGTCTGAAGCCGGTTGTCTTCCAGCACCATCTCCGCAACGTCGTCGGTCATCTTCGCGAGCAGGGCGTTGCGCTTCTCGAACGTCAGCCGTCCTTCCCGCATTTCGCGGTTGAGCGGAATCTTGATGTTCACTTCCTTGTCGGAGCAGTCGACGCCGGCACTGTTGTCGATGAAGTCCGTGTTGATCCGGCCTCCCTTTTCCGAGAATTCGATGCGTCCGGCCTGCGTAATTCCAAGGTTGGCGCCTTCGCCGATCGCGCGAGCGCGGACTTCGATGCCGTCGACACGGATGGCGTCGTTGGCCGGGTCGCCCACGTCGACATTGCTCTGCGTCGACGCCTTCACATAGGTGCCGATGCCGCCGAACCAGAGCAGGTCGACCGACGCCTTAAGGATGGAGTTCATCAGCGTCGCCGGATCGACCGTCTTCTCGGTGATGCCGAGCACGGCACGCGCCTCAGCGCTGAGTTCGATCGACTTCTGCGTGCGCGGATAGATTCCGCCACCCTTCGACATCTTCTTGCGATCGTAATCGTCCCAGCTCGAGCGCGGCAGGTTGAACATGCGATTGCGCTCTTCCCAGCTGGATGCCGGGTCGGGATCGGGGTCGATGAAAATGTGGCGGTGATCGAACGCCGCGACGAGCCTGATCGCTTTCGACAGCAGCATTCCGTTGCCGAACACATCGCCCGACATGTCACCGACGCCCGCAACCGTGACCGGGTCGCTTTGAACGTCGATACCCATCTCGAGGAAATGGCGCTGAACCGACACCCAGGCGCCGCGGGCGGTGATACCCATCGCCTTGTGGTCGTAGCCATGCGAGCCGCCACTCGCGAAGGCATCGCCGAGCCAGAAATTGCGCTCGAGCGCGAGCGCGTTGGCGACGTCGGAGAAGGTCGCGGTGCCCTTGTCGGCGGCCACAACGAAGTACGGGTCCTCTCCATCCTGGATGACGACACGATCGGGGTGCACAACCTTGTCGTCGACGATGTTGTCGGTGATCGAGAGCAGCGAGCGGATGAAGATCCGATAGCTCTCGGTGCCTTCAGCAAGCCAGGCATCGCGGTTGGTCGAGGGCGGGAGCTGCTTGGGATAGAACCCGCCCTTGGCGCCAGTCGGAACGATCACTGCGTTTTTGACCAGCTGCGCCTTCATCAGGCCGAGGATCTCGGTGCGGAAGTCGTCGCGCCGGTCCGACCAGCGCAGGCCGCCGCGAGCGATCGGGCCGCCACGCAGGTGGATGCCTTCGACACGCGGACTGTAGACCCAGATTTCCCGCCACGGCACCGGCCGCGGAAGGCCGGGCACCAGCGACGAGTTGATCTTGAATGCGAGCGCTTCGTCCGGCTTCTGGGCGAAAGCATTGGTGCGGAGGATCGCTTCCACCAGGGCGCGAAGCCGGCGAAGAATTCGATCGTCGTCGATCGAGCGGACCGCGGTCAGCGCCTGGTCGAATTGCTCGCGGAGATTGTCGGCCTTGTTAGTCCGCGAGCGCTTCGCCGACGGATCGTGGAGTGCAGTGAACAGCCCGACGAGTGCCGCCGTTGCCCGCGGTGCGCGGCGCAGAGCATCAACGACCGTGACGAGACCGAACGAGCTTCCCGTCTGGCGCAGGTAACGGAACCACGAGCGGAGCCAGACGACCGGCTGAGTGTCGAGACCCGCAAACAGAACCAGCTGATTGAACTCGTCGTCTTCCGCTTCGCGGCTGAAGACACTTGATATCGCCGCTTCGATTTCGCTCGCTCGGGCGAGAATCGCTTGGACATCGTCCGCGCTCGGGAGCTCCAGCCGGAAGTCGTGGATATAGCCGATTGAGCCCCGGCACCGACCTGGGACGGCATTTCCTCGAGAACCCGAAATCCGAAATTCTCGAACACCGGCACGGCTTCGGAAAGCGGAATCAGTTCGCCCCGGCGATAGGTCTTGATGCGTAGCTGGTTCGGCTCGTCGGTGTCGCGGCGGAACAGACGGACACCGCGATCATCGGAATCGGCAAGAGCCGCCAGCCGAACGATGTCTTCGGCTCCCTCCTCCGGCTTCGTCCGGGTCCGGTAGCTGTCCGAGAACTCACCCGCATAGGTGAGTGTCAGCCTGGTCGCGCGGGGCGCCCCGACGCGTGCGATGAGCGATTCCTCGACGGCGGGGCCCAGCCGCGGACCATCTCATTGAGACGATCGTCGAGAGCCTGGGAATCCGGGGTCGCGGCGTCATTGTCGATGTACTGGGTGTATCGAATCAGCGCGAGCGAACCCTCGCCGGTCTCGACCGACCAGCTCGTGATCTTGGTTCCGACGACGGACTCGAGCATGGCGCCAATCGCTTCGCGGCGCTGCGTGTTCATTTCCTCGCGCGGCAGCCACACGAAGGCAAACAGCTGGCCTTTGAGGATACTGCGAACGAGAAGGAGCGCCGGCCGTGGACGGTCGGCTAGCGACATGGCCATCATCACCAGATCGCGAACCGATTCGAAGCTGACATTGACCAGCAGATCGCGCGGCAAGGACGATACGGCGTGACGCAGCGCCTTTCCAGAGTGACCTTTCGGATCGAAGCCGAAGCTCTCGTCGAGTTGCTCCAGCCTTTGGCGCAGGAGCGGCACGTCTTCGACCGGCCATCCAAGCGCCTGGCTGGTCCAGAGACCTGCGTGGACGCCGATCCCGACAACCTTGCCCTTCTCGCGGATGGGAACGACGACCAGATCGAGCGGAACGCCGCGATGGACGGTCGACTTGCGCTCCGCCTTGGCCATCAGCGGGACGTCGCCGCCCTGCTCGAAATAGCGCATCGCGCCGAGGGCTCCGCCCTCGTCGGTCGGCGCTCCCGGGATGCTGAACAGGCCCAGCGTCTCGGTCGGCTGTCCCGTCGCCCGCTCTACCTGGTAGCCCAGCAGGGTCATCGCGCCTTCCGCGAACCATTCGAGAAGGGCACGGCCCTCCGGATCCTCGATCGCGGCGGCGTCTTCCCGCATCTTGGCCTGAAGCTTCGGCCAGTCGCGGACGGACGCTCGCACGTCTGCAAGTGCGGCCTTGAGATCCAAAACAAGCTCGTTGCGGCCGCGCGCGTGGGTGCGGTCGAGCTCGAGGTACATCATCGACTCTCGGCGATCCTTGTCGCCGCAGAGGGGCTCGACCGAGAGGAGCTTTCCGTTCTTGTCGCGCTCGACGCAGACGACCGGGTGAAGCAGGCGATGAATGGTCAGTTGGCGCCGGGCGATCGTGTTCGCGATCGAATCGACCAAGAAGGGCATGTCATCGTTGACGATGGCAATCCGCATGCGGCGACGACCGGCTTCGCCGCCGGTGGATTCGATGGCAATCGCCACCTCGCCCGCTTCCGCTGGGCCCCGACGGATGCCAGGAACGCCGCGGCATCCTGCTCCATGGCGGACGTAAACCCTTCAGTTTCACCGGGAAGCGCGTTTTGGGTAAGCGCCTTACGAATGGACGAAACGAGTGGCCTCGCGAGGCGCATATGGGCGGTCATGAAATCGATTGGCTCCGCAGACTTGCGATGCCCGCGGCCTATAGACCTGCCCTCGGAGCGGGACAACCCCGGCTCGCCCCGAACCAGCCTTAAACAGCAATATTAAAGTCCGGCGCGGCGGATTGCCTTCTCGATCATCGCTTCGTCTTCGACGACCGCAACTGGGTCGACGCCGCCATCGGCGCGACGACGGGTTAGTACCAGAGCGAACTCCGAGGCCGGCGAAATCGCCTCCAGTGCGATCGGGGCCGCGTCGCGAAGCTTCGCCTTTGCGGCCTCGCCTTTCGTATCGACCTTCGGCTCCGGCCTTTTGGCCTGGCGCTCCGCAGCGACGAGCGCCTTGAGGCCACCGACCTGCCGTTCGATAAAGTCGAGGAAGCCACCCTGCGCGATCTCCTGCCGGCGTCCGTAAGACAAGGCCGCCGCGAATTCGGTCAGGCGCGCTTTGTCGTAGTCGATGCCGAAGACGAGCTTCACAATGGGCGTCATCGGCGCACGGGCCTGCGCCTTCATGCCCGATTCCTCAAGCAGTTCGGCGTAATCCTCCGGCTCGCGCTCGGAAGCGAGGGCGAAGTCGTAGGCCTGCGAAAGCGCGCGATAGAGGGCCGAGCGGGTGCGCCCGTCGGCGGCCTTCACAGCGTCGGCCGTTTCCCTTGCCGCTGACAGATGATCGGCGAGGCCCGCGCTGTCATCGAGCACGATCTCCGGGATCGCCACGTCGGATTCCTCATCGCGAAGCGGGCCGTCTTCCCAGGCAAAATGCACGGTCGGAGCGTCGAGGGCGTAGGACTCTTCTTCGGTCGTTTCCTCAGAGACAGGAGCTTCCGGGAGAATTGCGTCCTCTAGGATGAGCTCGTCTTCGTCCGCTTCGATCTCGGCGAACTGCTCGGGCTCTTGCTCGACCGGCGGGAGGGCTGCCGCGATCGGCTGGTCAGCACCGCTGATCGACCGCTTCCAGTTGATGACGCCGTAAATGAAATCGATCGTATCCCCATCCGACGAGAACGGCATCAGGATACCGCGGTAGCAAATCGGATCTCCGCGCTGGTTCACGAACTCGGCTTCAAAGCCGATCGGCGCGCGGTTGGCGATGATCTGAAGATAATGGTCGGTCAATCGCGAAAGCAGCGACCGGCTGGGTACTTCATCGATGCACTTGATGCCCTCGCCGAGGCCGCATTCTTCCCGGATTGCCACGCCGATGTACGGCGTCGCCGGATTGTCGCGGCCGGACGTAAAGTCGAGCAAGACGCTGTTCTCGGCGAAATCCTCGACTTCTCCCGGTTCGAGATCCTCGATCGACGGGTAGTCGCGGCCATTCAGCAAGGAGACCCAGTAATTGTAGGCGCGGACGTGCATCCGCCGCTCATCATTGCCGATGTCGATGCCGGCCTGTTCGGGCGACGAGCCTTCGGACGCCGGAGGGACGTCGAAGTCGTTCGGATATTCGCGATAACTATCCATGCCCTTGGGCCCCACTCCCTCCAACTCGGCGGGGAGGAAGATGCGTTCTAAGCTTGAAGAAACCGTTAACCCTATCTGTTCAGGCAGCGCTGCGTTGACCGCTCTGGATGCCACTGTTAGGGCGAGCGCCGCTTTTAAGGGCCGCATTCGGCCTTCGAGAAGGCGCGCCGCTTTAGCTCAGCTGGTAGAGCACATCATTCGTAATGATGGGGTCGTGGGTTCGAGTCCCTCAAGCGGCACCACCCTTCTTCATAATCGTCCATCGCGGCTTGACCCGGTTGGCCGGCTTCATCTACCCAGACGCCCGATGACGCACCTGAATGCCATCGCCGCTGTCCGCACCGTCGCCCTTTGGTGGCACGGCTGGACCTTTGCGGCGCGATGGCGCGACTGATCGATTAGCCAAACGATCATCGACTGCCCGCCCGCCACCGGCGGGCTTTTTTGTTTCAGGAGCATTCCATGTCCATTGTCCAACTCCGCGCGGAGTCCTTCGAGACTGACGTCGCCAGCCTGCCCGCCGACGTTCCCGTGCCCAATCCGCTCCCGAAGCTGCTCGCCGGGGAGGATTTGCCGATCGAAGATTCCGAACATCTGTTCGAACGGCTCGTGCTTGGCCGCCTCGAACCGGCCGAGATCGCAGGAATGCTGATCGCCCTTCGAATGAAAGGGGAGACGGCGGAAGAAATGATCGGCGCCGCGCACGCGCTGTCGGCAGCTGCGCTTCCGTTCGATCGGCCAGATTATTTGTTCGCCGACTGTTGCGGCACGGGGGAGACGGGTCGGGGCTGATCAACGTGTCGACCGCCACAGCCCTCGTTGCCGCTGCGGCCGGTCTTCCGATCGCGAAGCACGGCAATCGCAGCGTCAGCTCGCGATGTGGATCCGCCGACGTGCTTGAAGCACTGGGAGCGAAGATCGACCTCGGTCCCGAAAAGGCGCGGTCACTGCTCGACGAGACCGGCTTCTGCTTTCTGTTCGCGCCTGCCTACCATCCTGGGATGAAGCACGCGGCGCTCGTTCGTCGTCAATTATCTGTCCGGACGGTGATGAATCTGCTCGGCCCCTGCATCAATCCGGCACGGCCGCCAGTACAATTGCTGGGTGTCGCCGACCCGAAAATGCTTCGCCGAATAGCGCAAACCCTGGATGCCGTCGGCGTCTCGGAAGCGCTCGTCGTCCACGGCTCAGGACTCGATGAGATAGCTCTTCACGGCGAGACCCGCGCGATTCGCCTATCGCGAGGCGAACTCACGGAAATCGAAATCACCCCGGAAGAGGCAGGGCTGGAAAGGGCTCCTCTGAACGTCGTCACCGGCGGTGATGTTGAGGAGAATGCGGCGCGGCTTCGAATCCTCCTCGACGGTGAAGGATCTCCCGCGCAATCCGACATCGTCATCCTGAACGCCGCTGCGCTTCTCTACACCGCGGGCAAGGCGGCCTCCCTCAAGGATGCGGCCGGTGCCGCACGTGACGCCCTGCTGTCCGGCAAATCGGGCAAGATCCTCGATCTATATGTCGAGGCCTCTAATGACTGAGCCGGTGGGTGTGCTTGGCGAGATCGCCTCGGCCAAAAAGCAAGAGATTTCGAGCCGCTTCGACGGAGTCGCGCTCGACGGGCTACGCTCAGAAGCAGGGAAGACCGGACGCAGCTTGATCAGCCAGATCCAAAAGCCTGGCTCTTCCTTCATCCTCGAAATCAAAAAGGCATCGCCCTCGGCTGGCGCGATCCGTAGCGACGCGGATGCAGGTGCCATCGCGCGCGGATATTCGGGTGTTGCCGATGCCCTCAGCGTGCTCACCGACCGCAAGTTCTTCGGCGGATCGGCTGACGACCTGAAAGCTGCGCGCGCCGCATTTGATGCGCCCATCCTCGCCAAAGATTTTTTCATCGACAGGCGTCAGGTGGTCGAAGCGCGGATTTCGGGGGCCGACGCCGTCCTGGTGATGTTGTCGCTTCTCGATGACGAGCGAGCGCGCGAAATCATCGACGAGGCCCAAGCATTGGGCATGGACGTGCTTGTCGAGGTCCACGACGAGCGAGAAATGCGCCGGGCGCTGGCGCTCGACGCTCCCCTGATCGGCATCAACAATCGCGACCTTCGCGATCTCACGATCGACCTCGCGGCGACGGAACGGCTGGCTGGTCTCGCGCGCGACCACCTATTGGTCGCCGAGTCCGGTATCGACAGCCGCGCTGATGTGGACCGTCTATCGGGCCTCGTGAACGGGTTTCTCGTTGGCAGCGCCCTGATGCGTTCGGAAAGGCCCGCTGAGGCGGCGCGCACTCTGATCTTCGGGCGGGTGAAGCTCTGTGGCCTGACCATTCCCGACGACGTGAGAGCTGGCCGACCAGCGACATTTGCAGGATTTGTCTTCGTTCCGGGCAGCCCACGTAATTTGACCGCCGAGCAGGCGGCGCCCCTCGCCGGCCTTGCACGCTGCCAAGGAGTTTTGCCGACGGGGGTTTTCCGGAACGCTCCCCTATCAGTCGTGGCAGACCTTGCGACCTTGCTGAACCTGCATGCCGTACAGCTCCACGGCAACGAGGACGTCGAATATGTGCGGGCGTTGCGGCGGCAGCTTTCGCAGGATTGCGAAATCTGGACCGCGGTGAGCGTCGGTCGCAGCCCGCATCCGAACCGCGGCGGCGATCGGATCCTGTTCGACAACGGCAACGGAGGAACCGGAAGGACCTTCGATTGGGACCTGATCCAGCGTCATCCGGACTTGCCGAAAGCGTTGGTTGCAGGCGGGATCGGTCCTTCGAATGCACGTTCAGCAAGCCGACTCGGCGCCTACGCGATCGACGCCGGCTCCGCGCTGGACGTTATGCCCGGAATGAAATCACCCGTGAAAACGCGCGCGTTCTTTGAAGCGCTCCGGCCGGCCTGCCGCGAAAGCCTTCGCGCGTGCGCCTAGATGGCAGGTTCGGTCGGTTCGGCGGGACCTATGCTCCCGAAATCCTGGTGCCGGCACTGGAACAGCTCGAGGCGTCGTTTCTCGATGCGCAGGACGATGCGGGCTTTCAGGCCGAGCTTGGCGATCTGCTTGCCAACTACGCCGGCCGTCCGACACCGCTTACCCGCTGCCGCAATCTGCCCGGCCAGATCTATCTGAAACGCGAGGACCTGCTGCACGGCGGTGCGCACAAGACGAATCAGGTTCTTGCGCAGGGACTGCTTGCAAAGCGAATGGGCAAGACGCGACTGATTGCGGAGACAGGCGCCGGCCAACACGGCGTCGCGACGGCGATCGTCGGCGCGCTGATGGGTTTCGAGACAGTCATCTACATGGGCGCCGAGGATGTCGAACGGCAGGCGCTGAATGTCTTCCGGATGCGCCTAATGGGTGCCGAGGTCGTTCCGGTAGAAAGCGGCGGACGGACGCTGAAGGACGCGATCAACGAAGCGCTCCGCGACTGGTCCTCAAGCTTCGAGAACACGCACTATCTTCTCGGCACGGCCGCTGGACCGCATCCTTTTCCGACAATGGTGCGTGAGTTCCAGCGGGTAATCGGTCGCGAAGCAAAGGCGCAGATCATTTCTCAGCTTGGGCGCCTTCCCGACGCCGTGATCGCATGCGTTGGTGGCGGATCGAACGCGATCGGCCTGTTCGCTGATTTCCTGTCGGACGACGTGCAACTGATTGGCGTTGAGGCCGCGGGCCGCGGGCTCGACGGGGCCGAGCATGGCGCGACGCTCCTTCGCGGCCGGCCCGGCATTCTCCACGGGGCGGAGACCTACGTACTTCAAGACGAGGAAGGCCAGATCGCGGACACCTGGTCGGTGTCGGCCGGGCTCGATTATCCAGCCGTAGGACCCGAGCACGCCTATCTCAAGGAAACCGGAAGAGCCGAATATGTCGGCGCGTCTGACGAGGAAGCGCTGAGCGCGTTTAGGGTGCTGGCGACGAACGAGGGCATTCTTTGCGCGTTTGAATCAGCCCACGCCCTCGCCCATGCGCTGAAAATCGCGAAGGATCGGCCCGCTGCAGCTCTCCTGGTCGGACTGTCTGGTCGTGGCGACAAGGACGTTGCGCAGGCACAGCAATTGCTCGGAACGCCAGCATGAGCCGCTACGCGAACTTGTTCGAGCGGTTGAAAGCGAGCGGCGAAGGCGCGTTCGGCGGCTTTCTCATGCTCGGCGATCCGGACCTCGCGACCAGCGCAAGGTTGCTCGGCGCTCTTGTCGAAAGCGGGGCCGACATGATCGAGGTCGGCATCCCCTTTTCCGATCCGGTTGCGGACGGGCCAATCATCCAGGCGGCCTCGAAACGAGCGCTGGACGCAGGTGTCCGTGTCGGCGACTGTTTCGACTTGATCGCTGGCTTCCGCGAAAAGCACTCCGACGTCCCACCGGCATCCTGACCTACGCCAATGTCGTGGTCGCACGGGCAGGCTTCATGCGCGACGCGGCGGAAGCGGGTGCGGACAGCCTGCTAATCGCCGACGTCCCAGCACTCGAAGCGGAACCGTTCGCGCGGGAAATGGAGCAATCCGGACTCGAGCCGGTGCTCATCGCCGCGGCCAATACGCCGGACCCGACGCTCCGATCGATTGCGAAGCTGTCCAAGGCCTACACCTATTGCGTGAGCCGATCCGGCATCACCGGCACACACGCCGATGCGCAATTCGATCGATCACTCCCGCGAAATTGAAGGAGGCGGGCGCACCGCCGCCGGTGTTCGGCTTCGGTATCTCCAAGCCTGCACACGTCCAAGCCGCGCTTGCCGCTGGTGCGGCCGGAGTGATCAGCGGATCCGCAATCGTCCAGCTAGCTCGTGAGAAGGAAGGAACAGCGCGGCTCAGGCAGTTCGTATCGGCAATGAAGGCGGCGACGAGGTCAGAACTCGTCTCCTGATCATCGGGAGGAAAATCTCAGTCCGAGCCAGAGGGTCCTCGGCGTTGCTCGCTCGACCGAGCCGTCGTCGTTCAATGCGGCCGTCACGGACTCGTCGAATAGGTTCTGACCTCGGGCGATGATCTGCAATTTGTCGCCCAGCGGCCATGAAGCGAAGGCGTCGATCGTAGTCGCTCCAGGCAATAGGTTCCGGTTGAGGTCGTCCTCATACTGCGAGCCCACATGGCGGATCTCGATGGAGGCCGACCGGCCTTCCGACTCCCAGCCGACACCGCCGGAGAGAATGACTTCCGGCGTCTGTGCGGGCCGCAATCCGTCGAGCGCCGCGGACACCCCGTCCGCGACAACCCTTGCGTCCGTGAAGCTGGCGCCGAGCCGGATCGACCATGGACCGCTCCGGACTTCCCCAGCCGCTTCGATGCCGCGAACGTTAATGGCCCTGATGTTCTGGCGCTGGCGATAGTCGCCGGCGACGAAGCCGACACCCGGGAAAATGCCGGGGCCGCGACCGAGCGTGACGTTGGCGATCGGGTTGGAAAGGCGGTTGACGAAGACTGTCACCGACGCGTCGATGATGCCCCGCTGAAGACGGGTGCCGGCTTCCACGCCAGACAGTCTTTCCGGATCGAGCAGGGGATTGGCAGCAGTCGCGTCGGCCCCGCACGGAATGGCCGGAAGAGCTCGTTCAGGGTGGGCAGGCGCCAGCCGTGATAGGCGGCTCCCCGGAGGCTAGCGCCGTGCCCAAGGTCGATTAGGGCCCCGAGCCTCGCCGTCGGTCGCCATCCGCTGCGGCTTCCATACGCTTCGTCCCGCGTCACGGTATCACCAGCAAGCAGGCGTTCCAGAAGCCTTCCGTCGGAAATCCGCCAGCGGTCGATTCGGACCCGCCGTTCACCGTCAGGGAACCCCCTCCGAACTGGCATCGAGGAACAAGCCTGCGGTTGCACTGTCGCCGCCAGCGATCCGGCGTCTGGTCGGCTGACCGCCAGCGTAGGCGTATAGCTCGCGGGACTCACCCGTCGTGGAGCGGGCATCTGCCCCGAAGCGGAGGTCGATTCCGGGCCCGAGGGCGGCCGGATTTCGAAGCCCGCACCTTGTCCTGTCGACGGCACGGAATCCTGGAGCGACACACGCGACGCGTTTGCCCGTTCGTCATCGACGCTGGCGAAGCTGCTTCGCAGGTTTCGCCATTGCGCGTAGCCGAGCGCCACCCACTGCCACCGTCCGTGTCCGACTAGCCGGAGCGATGCGTCGGCTCCACGGGTGCGGTTCCCGTGAAAGGAAGACCGCGGTTGCGGCTGTCGGCAAATCCAAGCCCGCCAAGCTGCGCTTCCACTTTGTCCGCAACAGGTATGACCCAGCGAGCGCGGACGCTGCCCTCGCGATAGGGTGCCGCCTCGTCGGCAGGCCCACGCGTGGCCTCGGTGACCGGCACGAAACCGTCGCTACGTCCCGCCTGGGCGTCGAGCGCCAGGAGACTCTCTCCAAACTCCTTCCCCAAATAAGCATGGCCGCGCACCGACTGCCGGCTTCCGCCTTCGAGCGAGGCATCGAAGCTGCCCGCGGCGGCGGAGCGCATCTCGATAAACCCGGCGAGTGCACCGGGTCCATGAGAGACGCTGCCGGCCCCACGGACGATCCGGACCTCGTCCAGACCAGCGGCGTCATAGGCAGGCCAGTTCACCCATCCACCGAACGGATCAGTCTGCGGCACGCCATCAAGCACGAGAAGCGCGCGGCTGGACGCGTTCCCACCGAGCACGCGCAAGGTGACCCCTGGCTCGTGGGATGCCCGCTCGTGGAATCGGACCGCCGGAATAGCTGCAAGCCGGCGACCTGCTTCAATATCTCATCCAGCTCGTGCGCCGGAGCATTGCTAAGACGCCGGGAACCGATGATTTCAACCTGGTAAGCCGTCTCGGCCACCGGGTCGGGAAGTGCCTTTCCGGTGACCACGATTGCCTCTGCGGGAGGCTCGGAAGGCGGAATTGCGAGCAGCATCCTTACGTTCGAAATACCACCTTCTTGGCGGCTTAGCCTCTTTCGCCTGCCCGAACCTGCCAGACGCGGACGTAATCCACTTCCATCCGCTGCGGCAGAGCCGCGTCGTCCATGCCCTTCTGGCCAGCCCAGTCGCCGCCCATCGCAAGGTTGAGGATCAACTTGTACGGCGTATCGAACGGCCAGGCGCCTTTGCCGCCCGGCTGGTCGTTGAGGACGCGGAGAATGCCCTGACCATCGACGCCGATGGCGATGGAATCCGGTCGCCAGTCAAGCTGGTAGACGTGAAATTCATCGCAGCTGGTCGAAACGAGTTTTTGCGCGCTGCGCTGCGTCTTCTTCACGTGGTTGAACAACAATGTGTGGAGCGAAGCGTAGATCAGGTTCGGCTCCGCCCCGACCTGCTCCATGATGTCGATCTCGCCGTCGTCGGGCCATTTCTTGAGATCGACCGGAAGCATCCAGATCGCGGGCCAGGTGCCGCGCGCACAAGGCAGCTTCGCGCGAATTTCGTAGAAGCCGTATGTCCAGCCGGCGCCCTTCGAATAGATCCTCGCCGACGTGTAATTCTGGCCGCCCCAATCCGGATATTTCGTGGGGTCCAGCGTTTCGCGGCGTGCTTCAAACCTCAGGACGCCGTTCGCCACACCGATGTTTTCCAGGCGGCCAGCCGAGTAATATTGCAGCTCCCCGTTGTGCCATCCCTGCTTGTTACGGGCCGTGTCGTAGGCCCATTTCGCGGTGTCGAGCCGGTCGCCGTCGAACTCGTCCTGCCAGACCAGCCTGGCATCGGCGGGACGCTTGACCGGCCCTCCGTACGACGCATTGGTCACAGTGAACTGCGACTGCGCTGCGGCCATCATCATCAGAAGGGAAGCAAACGGCATGAGCTACTCCACTTATGGAATGGGCGAGGCGCCGATTTCCGGCTGCGGCGATAACGCGTTCCGGCCGTCGCGAGCCGCAACCGCGAAAATCGCGATGAACGCATAGGCGCCGAGCGGAACGATGAAGGACGCGCTCAAACCAAAGATGTCGGCGATCGCGCCAACCGCTATGGGAAGCAGGGCCCGCCCAGAATGGCGAGACAAAGCAAGCCGGAGGTCGCGCTGCTGGAAACTCCAGAGCGCTCGAGCGTGAGGGAGAAGATCGTCGGGAACATAATCGAGTTGAAGAAGCCGATTGCGAGCGCCGCATAGCCGGATATTTCACGCTCGGAGACGAGGACGACCACGCATAGCAGCGCGGCTATGATCCCGCATGTCGCTAGGAGGCCGGCCGCGCGGACCCGCGTGAGTAGCAAGGTCCCTGCGATCCGCCCGCACAGCGCACCGCCCAGTAGAAATTGGCCAGGTATCCGCCAGCATCCTCGAACGAAATTCCGAGCACGTCCGGCTGGTTGAGGAAATTGATCATGATACTGCCGATGGATACCTCAGCACCGACATAGAGCCCGATTGCCGCCGCTCCGAAAATTGCCCAGCGGGATCGAAGGGCCTCGAACATACCAGTGGGTGACGGAAGCGCTCTGGGAGCTGCTCGCACCAGGAAGCTTCGCGAAACCGCAAGAAAGAGAAGCAACGTGCCGAGCAGGGCAGCCATGATCAGGAACGCCCGGTCAACCGCTGCCAGCAACTGGTTCCGCCGACCAGCTTCCAGAATGAAGTCCGAGCCGACCGTACCTGCAGGGTCTCCGAGCATCACCAGCGAACCGAAATGGACGCCGATCACAACTCCCAGCGAGTTGAAGGCCTGGGCAAAATTGAGCCGGAAATGGCTATACTGCGGGGAGCCAAGTCCGGCCGCGAGCGGGTTTGCGGCGACCTGCAGTGCGGTGTAGCCGGCTGCAAGCACGAACAACGCAATCAGTATGGGCACGAAGGCAGCGAGATTCGTGCTGAGCACTACGAGCAGGCAGCCGCAGACCATGACGGAGAGAGATCCAAGGATCATGTCGACAGGCCCGACACGACTGGTGACCCAGGCAGCAGGGAGCGACAGCAGACCAAAGGCGAGGAAAAAGACGATCTGCGTGAAAAGAGCTTCGGTGTAGTTGAGGCTGAACGCGGCCCTTAGCGCGACGATCAGCGGGTCGTTATTCGAGGTGATGAACCCCAGGCGAAGAATAGCGTCGTGACTGCCGCAAAGGCGAGAAGCGTGCTTCTCCGATCCTGATCGGCCGCAGTCACTGGCGGCCGCTTCGCGCTCCCCAGCGCAATGTTGCGACGGAGCCGGCAGGCATGGCGACCGAGTAGCGTTCGCCATCGAGCGCAAGGCTCACGGGACCCTCGCCCGACTTGCGATACAGAATGGCTACGCGGCTTCCGTCGCGATTGAGGAAGGCCGCGCCCTCAACCCATCGCTGCGGCTGACCGTCGAGACGCGATAAGCCCGGGAAGGACGAACCGGCTCGCGTGGCCAAGCGCGTAATATTCGACGTTTCGCGTAATTGCCCCGGTTGCGGGATCGATCGTCACGACACCCCGACAGTCGCCGCAACCGCCCTTGTGCGGCCCGTACTTCGGGTCGAGCGCAAGGTTCCAAAGCAGGGTGCCGCGCGACCAGTGGTTGGCTGCGCCGATGATGAGCTTGCTTGTGAACCAGCCGAGGGCCTCGCCGAATTTTGGGGCCCATTCGCCGCCCGAGCATTCGGTGAACCATGTGTCCTTGTCGGGGAAAGCGTCGTGGACCTGCGACTGCGCCGAGACGTCACCCTCGTAACAGTGCCACGCGACGCCCGAGATGTATTTGCGCGCGTCCGGGTCGGAGAGCACCGCCCACGGCATCTCCGGATTGTCCCAGTTGTGATCGTAATCGAGGATCTCGGTCTCGAGACCGCGTGAACGGAAGACCGGTCCGACGTGCTTGCCGATGATCGCGGCGCGTTCCGGCGGATTCACACGCATCCCGGATAATCGGCAGGCTCGAAATCCGGCTCATTCTGGATCGTTAGCATCGACACCGGAACGCCCTCGCGCCCGAACTCCTCGACCGTTCGCGCAAGGTAAGTCGCGAATGCCGGGTAATATTGCGGTTCGAGCTGGCCCTTGATTAGGCTCTTCGTGGTCTTCATCCACGCGGGAGCGCTCCACGGGCTGATCATCACCTTGAGGTCGGGATTGATCGCCAGCGCCTCGCGTGTGCGCGGGAGGACGTAACGCCGCGCATAATCGATAGTGAAATGCCGCAGCGCCGGGTCGGGCGTATTTCCAGGCGTATCGTCGTAGCTGTAATGGTCCGGCGAGAAATCCGACGCTCCAACCGTCAGCCGCGTGAACGAGAAACCGAGCCCGTTCGGACCACGGCCGAACAGCTCTTCCATGATCGCCTTGCGCTTGTCCTCGGGCAGGCCGCTGAACAATTGCGCGGTAGCGTCGGTCATGGCCGCACCGAAGCCGTGCATCCTCTGGAAGTGCTTCGACGAGTCGATCGTTATCGCTTCGTCGCCAGCGGTTGCTCCCGCCGATTGCTGGTCAGCCTGAGGAGCGAGCTTCTGCGTCTCGTCGGCGGTGGTCAGCCACATGCCAGCGGCGGTCGATGACGGCTGCGAAAGCGTAGTGCATCCAGCAAGTGCCAGGCTCAGCGCCAAAGCGACCCGCATCACGCGACCGGTTCCGCCTGGCAGTATTTCCGAACATATTCGGCATGATCGGGCATCACCTGAACGCAACGATCGATCGTCGAAGCGATATTGCCCAGGAATTGCTCGATCTGCGGATCGCTCTTGATCCGACGAGGGGGTCGTGGGACCTCGGAACAACCCCTTGGCCGAGGAAGACCTGAATCCAGCTTTCCTCGCTGAACAGCTCTTCGTCCTCGCGGAAAATGCGACCGTTGGAGCGCCACAGGTCAATCTTGCGCTGGAGCGTCGCCGGAAGCTCCATCGTCCGGCAATGGCGCCACAGGTCGGAATCATCCCGTTGGTTTGCCCAATAATGGAGGATGATGAAGTCGCGGACCCGCTCCCATTCGAAGTCGGACTGCCGATTGAACTCGTCCCTGTTCGCCTCGTCGGTATGTCCGTCCGGGAACAGCCGAACGAGCCGGATCGCGGCTGATTGCACCAGATGAAGACTGGTCGATTCAATCGGCTCCAGGAAACCAGCAGCGAGCCCGATCGCGACGCAATTGCGGTTCCACATTTTCCGGCGCTTGCCCGGTGTGAACCGGATCCGGTTCGGATTTCCGGCCTGTTCGCCATCAAGATTGGCAAGAAGCACTGCCTCAGCGGCATCGTCATCGATGTAACGGCTCGAATAGACGTGACCATTGCCGGTTCGGTGCTGAAGACCGATGCGCCATTGCCAACCAGCTTCGCGCGCCGTCGCGCGGGTCAGGGGAACGAGCGGACCGGTCCGCTCACATGGCACCGCGATCGCGCGATCGCACGGCAGCCAGTGCGTCCACTCCTCGTATCCGGTCTCCAGCTTCTGCTCGATCAGGAGCCCACGGAACCCGGAGCAGTCGATGAAGAAATCCGCCTCGATCTTGCGGCCGTCCTCGAGTGTGACACTCGCGATGTCGCCGTTCTCGTGCATGCCGACATCGATGATCTTGCCTTCCGTTCGCCTGACGCCGTGCTGTTCGGCAAGGCCACGCAAGTAGCGACCGTATAGGGACGCATCGAAATGGTAGGCGTAGGCAATATGGCCGATCGGCGAGTCGCCCATATCGGACCGGGCATGCATGAACTTGTTCTGCAATGCGGCAGCAGTGTTGATCGAATAATCGGCGAAGTCGCGCGCGCGCCCCTTTTGGTTGGCCCGCAACCAGTAGTGATGGCAGCGAAGCCACTCCCAGTCCTGGCCGATTACCCCGAAACCGTGGATGTAGCTGTGGCCCTTCTTCCACCAATCGACGAACTGAACGCCGAGTTTGAAGGTGGCCTGGGTGCGCTGCATGAACTCGACTTCGTCGAGCTGCACCAGCTCATTATATTTCTTGATCGCCGGAATGGTCGCTTCGCCGACGCCGACGATGCCGATCGCTTCGCTTTCAACCAGCTCGACGTCGTAGAGCCCTTGGAACAGCTTCCCGAACAGCGCGGCGGTCATCCAGCCAGCCGAGCCACCGCCCACGATGAGAATCTTGTGCATGGCTGTCTGTGATTACCGGCTTTCGGCTGGGCAGGCCATTGTGACCGGCGCTTCGGGGAGGCGACCGAGACGCGAGCCACCGCCCAGCGACAGGCCGTAGCCGCGGCGGAACTGGTATCCGCCTTGCTGCGGTAGGCAGTCGCCCGCCGGCCAGTCGAACGAAAGCCTGCCTGCGAAGTCGTAAGCCGGCCGGTCGTCCGCTCCGGCGAACAGAAGGTCGACAATGCCCTGGCCCTCGGTTCCGGGAAGCCAGGCTGCAACGAAGGCGTCCGACCGGTTGATAAGATCGTTCGCTGCAACCGGCCGTCCGGAATAGAGCACGGTCACGACCGGAACGCCCTTTCCGCTGACCCGATCGAGTGCCTGCAGATCCTGGGGATAGCGAGCGCTGTGCCGAAGCGGCGCGGGGAAGGTGATGTCACCCTTCATCTCGGCATAGGGCTGCTCGGCAGCGACCATGACGACGCCGCTGTATTTGCTGACATCGACCCCGGTGCCATCGGCGCTGTAATCGACGCGATCGGCGCCCAGCGACTTGCGCATCGAGGCCAGCAAGGTCTCGGCGTTCGGATATTCGGAGGTCTTGGTATTGTCGCCCTGCCAGGTCAGCGACCAGCCGCCGGACTGCATCGGCAAGCTGTCCGCACCGGCGCCAACAACGAGGATCTTGCCGCTCCGCTTGAACGGAAGAACGCCACCATCGTTCTTCAGTAGGACGAGCGACTTGCGCACCGCCTCGCGCGCAAGTTCGCGGGCCGCCGGAGAGCTCATCACCGACGCATCGGGATGCGGACCCGTCGCCGGCGAAGCGTCGAACAGCCCGGACTTGAGCTTCACTCGGATGATCCGCGAGACGGCATCGTCGATGCGGCTCATCGGAATACGGCCGGCTTTCACGTCCTCCACCGTCGCAGGGATGAACTGCTTCCAGTCGTCCGGGACCATGATCAGGTCGATGCCGGCATTGATCGCCTGGGGGCAGTGCCATTTGGTGCAGCCCGGGACCTGCTCGATGCCGTTCCAGTCGCTGACGACGAGGCCGTGGAATCCGAGGCGCTGCTTGAGCACATCTCCGACGAGATGCGCGTTACCGTGCATCTTGCCCCACTGCTGTCCGGACGCGGTGTCGGTGAAGCTGGAATAGCTGACCATGACCGTCTGAACGTCGGCCGCCAGCGCACCGTAATAGCCCGCGGAGTGAGTCCGATAGAGGTCGGCTTCGCTCGTGCGGGTTTCACCTTGGTCCACGCCGTGGAGAGTGCCGCCGTCGCCCAGCCAGTGCTTCGCCGTAGCGAGGACGGAAGTGGGGCTGCCCAGCCGACCCTGAAGACCCCGGACCATCGCTCCGGCATAGCTGCGGACGAGCTCGGGATCCGAGCTGTAGCTTTCATAGGTCCGCCCCAGCGCGGGTTCTGGACGACCGCCAGCGTCGGGGCGAAGGCCCAGGTGATTCCGGTCGCGCGCACCTGCTCGGCGGTTGCGCGGCCGATGCGCTCCAGCAGTTGGGGATCGTGCGCCGCGCCAAGCCCGATGTTGTGCGGGAAGAGCGTCGCTCCGTAGATGTTGTTGTGACCGTGAACGGCGTCGGTGCCCCATATCACGGGGATCTTCACCGTCATGTCGGTCGACATCGACGCCTTGTAGAATTCGTCCGACAGCTTCAGCCAGTCGTCCACGCTCGAATGCATGTTCATGGCCGGCCACGCGCCGCCGCCGTTCAGGATCGAGCCGATGTAATACTGGCGAACCTCGTCCGGCTTGATCGAGCGGATGTCCGGCTGAGTCATCTGCCCGATCTTCTGCTCGAGAGTCATGCCGGCAACGATCGACCGCACCCGCGCATCAATCGCCGCATCCGCCGCAGTGGCCGGCGGAACCGCTGCGGCCGGCCAGATCGACTGAGCAGTCTGCGCAGTCTGGCAAGCCGCAAGCAGCGATGCCGAAAGGCCAAGAAGGAGCGTACGCCGGTGCTTCCGGACCTTCGAAAAAGCAGACATGATTACCTTAGAACTTGTAGTTGAAGCCTAGCAGGTACTGGCGGCCGTACTTCTCATACGTCTCGATGAACGTGCCTCCATCCGCAGTTGTCGGCCCGCCCTGGTCCAGACCAATGCGTGTCCGGTACGGCGAGTTCGTCAAGTTATAGACCTGGAGGAGCGCTCCTAGACCCTTGAGCGAGCTCGTATCCGGGAACGTGTAGCCGATCTGCGCATCGACCTGCTTGTCCGCAAGGATCTGCGTGAAGCCGCGGTTGGTGAACAGCTGCACCACTTCACCCTTGTACGGCGAGCGGTAACGATAGCTCAGGCGAGCCTGGAAGCCGTACTTCTCGTAATAGCCGCTCATGTTGAAGACCGTGCCTGACAAGCCCGGAATTCGAACCTTCTCGCCGGAATTGTCGGTCGGATTGAGGTTCGAGGTGGTCTTCGACCAGCTGCCAATCACGCCGAAGCCGTCCAGTAGCGACGTGAGCCGCTTGAGCTCCAGCGCTCCGCTGACTTCGACGCCCTGCAGGTCTCCGCCCGGACCATTGTCCGGCATGGTGACCGTCCCGATCGGGCTGACGATCACTCCCGCGGGAATGTTTGCCGCCGTCGATGGAAGCGGGAAGCCTGTGAAATCGAACGGCATCACGCGAGTGAAGATGTAGTTGTCGAGCTTCTTGTAGAATGCAGCGACCGAGATGTAGCTCGCCGGTCCGATATACCATTCGTAGGCTAAGTCGGCTGCCCAAGCCCGCCATGGCTGCAGATCCGGATTGCCTCCGCTTGCCGACCATGGATTGACCGTCTGGCCAGGAACGCACGGCGGGCTCCCGCCGCAAACGCTGCTGTTGAAGCCTGGCGTCAGGTTGGCACGCATATCGTCCATGCGCGGACGCGCGAGCACCTTCGACGCCGCGAAGCGGATCCGATGACCTCCGCCGATATCGTAATAGGCGTTCAGGCTGGGCAGGAAGTCCCAGTAGCTGGTGCCCTCTTTCACCATCTCAATCGTGGCAGGCGAATCGATGAAGTTGATCCGCGAGCCAGTCGACTCCTGCTTCTGGTTGACAACCTGGAAGCCCATGTTGCCGTGGAGGTCGCCAGATGCGAACTGCAGGCGAACCTTGAACGTGGTCACATCTTCCTTGATCCGCCACGCCTTGTCGAAGTGGTTCGCATCCTCGAGCTCGACAAAGTCGTAATAGCGGTCGAGGGCGCTCGGCAGATCAACGCTAAGCACATTGCCAAGCCCTGCGAAATCGAGCGAGGTCGGGTCGACCAGATCACCACTGTCGACAAGCGTCTGGAGACGATCGTTCTTCAGCATAAGGTCCCACTCGTCGACGCGCTTCTTCTTGTCGCGGCGGGTGAAGTTGACGCCTAGATCGATCGCCTCGATGACGCTGTTCATCGGCTGGTAGCGAAGGCCGGCGTCCGCAGCGTAGATCTGCTCCTTGACGTGCGGCGACTTGAACAGGCCGTCATGACCCCAGCCGCCCCATGGAGCGCGATCGCCGAGTGAGACCTGGCTCGCATCGGCGTAGTCCAGGCCGGTGCTGTACTGCGGGAAGGCGTCGCCGGTGATGTCCCAACTGATGGAATCGAATACGCGGTTTGCGTTCTGGTCGGCCGCGGTGACGCAGCAGCCGTAGCCAGCGTAGGTCTCCGTCACCGTCTCTACGCGCCGGTTACGGGAATAGCTGAGGTCAGTGATCAGTGAGAGCTGGTCGCTGAACTTGAATTCATTGTTCAGGCCAGCAGCGAACAACCAGTCGTCACGCTTATTGTAGTCGTTGCGAAGCTGAGGAGCGACGCCGTTCGCGGTGCCCGTAACGGCGAGCTCGGTCCCGCCGACGTCTTGCGTGGTGACACCGGTGAACGTTTGCGAGTCCGCCCAGACGTTCGAGAACCATTGCGCACCGCGCATCGTCTCGCGCTGCTTGAAGCGCGAATAGTAAAGGTCGAGGATCGTGTGGACCCGATCGCTCGGCTCCCACTCGGCGATGCCGATCGCCGCAAGGCGCTTGTTGTTACGTGAGTAGGCGAAGACCTCCTGCCCCGTCAGGAACGTCGCGTCCTGGGCATCCGCCGGCGAGATGTTCGCCTCGATGCCGCAGCAGAAGGTCTCGTAATTGTAGGCCTTGGTGTGGCGGTTGCTCGACGGTGAATCGAGATAGGCGACGCCGAGCGCGATCCCGAACTCCGGAGTGATCTTGTCGATGTAGCTGACCGACGCGCGACCGCCCCAGTTCTTGACGTCATCGTTGAGCTTGCCGCCGCCGTTGAGCTCGCCGCGAACGTTGACCGCCACGGTCCGTTCTTTGAAATTGAGCGGACGGACAGTGCGAAGGTCCGCCGTGCCGGAAAGACCGAAGCCGGCAATGTTCGCATCGGGCGTCTTGTAGATGACGACGCTTGCCAGGAGCTCAGACGGATATTGGTCGAATTCGACCGCTCGGTTGTCGCCCGAGCTCGCCTGCTGGCGTCCGTTGAGCAACGTCGTCGTGAAGTCAGGCGCAAGGCCGCGAATCGAAATGACCTGCGCACGGCCGTTGACGCGCTGAGCGGCGAGGCCGGGGAGACGTGCGATCGATTCGGCGATGGAAATGTCGGGGAGCTTGCCGATATCTTCGGCCGAAACCGCTTCGACGATCCCTTGCTCACGGCGCTTGGTATCGATCGACGACGCGATACCGCGGCGAATGCCGGTGACGATGATCGCCTGGTCCGAGGACTGATCGGTCGGCTCGGGATTGCCTGGCGTCGGCGCCGTGTCCCCTGGCTGCGGCTGATCAGTCGGCGGTTGCGTCGTGTCCTGCGCGAAAGCTTCCGACGAAACGGCGAGCAAGAGCGAAGTGCCGGCCAGTAGAAATGCGCGGCGGGCCTTCAGCGTCGAACTGATCAATGATTCTCTCCCCTGTACAGGCTTGCCCGCGATGTACGCACAAGCCGACGCCCCCATTCTCCCAATGGAAGCGCTTCCATTTTGGTGCGTCAAAGGATCGCGGGAGTCAAGCTTCCGAGTGTTGCGCCGGAGCCGCAGTGGACTCCCGAATGATGAGTTCGTGAGGGAGCGCCTCGTAACAGGCGGCATCGTCAAGAGCCCGCTCGATCAACATGTGAACGGCGCGCTCGGCGATGTCCTTGATCGGTTGCCTGATCGTGGTGAGCGGCGGCCACACGATTTCCGACATTGGCGTATCGTCGAAGCCCGTGACCGAAATGTCTTTGGGAATCGCCGCTCCGGCGCGATGCAATGCGAGCATTGCTCCGGCGGCCATGTCGTCGTTGGCGCAGGCGAGCGCGGTGATCCCTTTGCGTTCACGAAGCAGATGTTCTGCCGCCTCCACGCCCGACTTGAAGGTGAAGTCGCCCGAGGCGGTCCACGGCTCTGCTTTAATGCCTGCCTCAGCCAGCGCGTCGAGGAATCCGTCGTAGCGGAGCGATGCGGCCAAATGATCTTCCGGACCCTTGATGAAGCCGATCCGTCGATGTCCCAGCGAAGTGAGATAGGTGCCCAGCGCGTGGCCGCCGGCGCGCTCGTCGATACCCGCAGACGAAACGACCGCCCGCCCCTGTTCCCCCGCTGATACCGCGGCGACGCGCACCCCCGCCTTCTTCATTGCCAGGAGGAGGTCAACGTCGTCCGACAGCGGCGGCGGCAGCACAATCCCCGCCGGCCGCTCCCGCTCGATGATCGAGGACAGCAGGTGGTTGCGGTCCTCCCGGTCCGGATCGACCGCGCGCGTGACCAGATCGTAACCGAGCGCGGAGCAGGCGCGCAGCGCTCCTAGCTCAAGGCCCGAATGATAATAGCTGTTCGGCTCCCGCTCGAGGTCGTGCGAGTGGATGAGCAGAATCGTTCGGCCCGCTCCGCTGGCCAGTGCGCGCGCCTGTTGATTGACCGAATAGCCAAGCGCCTCGACCGCCTGCCGCACTTTCTCGCGCGTCTGGGGCCGAACGTTTTGCTCGTTGTTCAGGACCCGCGAAACGGTAACGCGCGCGACCCCTGCCGCCCTTGCGACGTCATCGATCGTTGCCTTTCGCTCGCTCACGCGCGCAAGGTGACAATCGTTCGCACCGGCCGCAACGCCTGCATCATTTTGACCGAACGGATTTTTCCGGCGGCAGCAGGAAGCGCAGGGGGATTTCGAGCCGTGAAGCCCAGTTGATCTCGTTGTGCGCCTGACCGGGGAAGTTGCGGCTTATCCAATTTACACCCTGACGATATCCGCGATGGGCGACGATTGTGTCAATCCTTCTCTGGTAGCGCGCATAGATTGCATCCAGCGTTTCGCTGCCGTGATCGAAGTAGAGCTGGTGCGTCTTCGGGTTCGGTAGCGCGGGCGCGAGATATCGCTCGAACGCGGACGAGACGACTTCATATTCCTGATCGGTAATCGACTTCCCGCCGTCAGCTGGAAGGAACAACGGCCAGTGCGTCGAGACCATGCCCGCGCCGCCGAAGACCTGCGGATATTCGTCGACCGCATAGAGCGAGATGAGCGCGCCCATCGACGACCCCATGATCGCGGTGTTGGCGCGGTCCGTTTTCACTCGAAAGCGCTTGTCGATCCTGGGTTTGAGCTCGCTGACGATGAACTTGAGATAGCCGTCGGACAGCGGATCACCGCCGTAAAGGCGGCGGACCCGATCCATGTATTGCGGCGGCAAATGCCCGAAGGCCTTGGACGGCACATATTCGCGAAGCCTCTTCGGCGTGTTCCAGATGGCGACGACGATCGTCGGCCGAACTTTCCTTTCACGGATCAGGCGGTCGAGCGTCTCGTCGACCTTCCACTCCATGCCGCCATATCCGGTTTCCGGATCGAACAGGTTCTGGCCGTCGTGCATGTAAAGGACGGCGTGGCGCGGGCCCCTTGGCTTGTAGGTGCTCGGAAGCCATACCGTTACGTGACGCGGGTCCGAATATTTCGAATGAACCACGCCCAGATCGACCAGCGTTCCGGCGTCAACCTTTGCCGTCGCGGGTTCGGCGACGAGCAAAAGCAGCACTGCCAGGAATAGTCGGAACATCAGCGGATCGGGACGAAACGTACTGCTGCTCCGCCGCCCGGAGCGATGCGCATCGCAAGTCTGGCCCTCGCCGTTACCACCTTCTGCTCGATCACGATCGAGCGCGGATTGGTACGATAGTCGGCGTCATCGCCGTCGCGGTAGATCTCCGCGCGATAACGCTGGCCCGGCTTCAGGAAATCGAGCGCGACGTCGAAGCGGCGCTCCTGCTCGTCGCCTACTGCGCCGACGAACCACTGGTCCGAACCCCGAGCCTTGCGCGCGAAGACTGCCATGTCGCCGACTTCGCCGGCGAGCATGCGCGTTTCGTCCCAGTCGACCGCGACGTCCTTGATGAACTTGAACGTCTGCGGATTGGCCTCGTAATTCTCGATCAGGTCCGGCGCCATTTGGATTGGCGAGTAGATGACCACGTAGAGCGCCAGCTGCTTCGCAAGCGTGGACAGGATCTGCGTGTTGTTCTTGCCGGTCAGGCTAAGGACGCCAGGCGTGAAATCCATTGGTCCCGAGATCAGCCTCGTAAAGACGAGATTCGCCTCATGTTCGGGCGGGTTCTTGGGCTCGCCCCAGGCGTTGTATTCCATACCACGCTGGCCCTCGCGGGAGACCCAGTTCGGATAGGTGCGGCGGAGGCCCGTGTCCTTCACCGGCTCGTGCGGATTGACGGCGATGTGCCGCCTGGCCGCCTCGGTGACGACCTTCAGATGGTGGTTCACCATCACCTGGCCTTCGTGCCATTCGAAGTGGATCTTGCCGTCCGCGCCTTCGGCCTGGATGCCGCCGGCGTCAGCGACATAGCCGGTCTTCACGGCAGGCACTCCGAGACGCTGATAAAGATCGAGCGCTGGCCCGAGCTGCTTCTCGTAGTTGGCTATGTTCCCGGCTGTTTCGTGGTGCCCGATCAGCACGACTCCCTTCGAGCGTGCGTAGCGCGTCACTTCGGCGATATCGAAGTCCGGGTAGGGCTCGGTGAAGCTGAACTCGAACCCGCGTCCGAACCAGTCGCCATCCCAGCCCTTGTTCCAGCCTTCGACCAGCACGCCGCCGAATCCGTTCTTCGCGGCGAAATCGATCATGCGTTTGGTGTATTCGGTGGTCGCTCCATGCTTCGGGCCGGAATTCCACGTTTTCCGGTCAAGGTGCATGTCCCACCAGATGCCGACATATTTCATCGGCTTCACCCAACTCACATCGCCGAGCTTGTTGGCCTCATTGAGGTTCAGGATGATCTGTGCGGAGCGGTAGAGCGACGGCGCATCGGGAGCGATCATGATCACGCGCCAAGGAGTCGCGAATGGCGTATCGCGGCTGACCTTCGGGCCGTTGGAAGACGGCGTCAAAACCGCCTTAAAGGTCCGCCCGCCGACGCGGCGAAGGTTCATTCCTGAATAGTCGACCAGCGCCGCTTCATGGAACGACAGGTGAAGCCCGCTCACGGTGCGAACGGTCAGCGGAGTCTGAGCAGTCCCGACCTGCTCAATCGGCGTGCGGTTGTAGACATACTCCTCGCGGTTCCATTCGAACGCGGGGTCCCACCAGGCCTCCCCCGGCTCGGCGATCGCAAACTCGGTGAGTTCATCCGCGATGTTCGCATGTCCAAGCTTCGTCTGCTGCGGAAGCTCGTAACGGAAGCCGACGCCGTCGTCGTAGACGCGGAACACGACGGTCATCCGCCTTTTGTCCCAATTCTTCTCGTCGAACCTGACGGTCAGCTCATTGTAGTGGTTGCGGACACTTCGATACTCGCCCCATGGCTGTTCCCAGGCCTCGTCGAAGCCACGGGTCGACTGCCCAGCAAAGGCGAAATTGCGCAGCATCTCGGGGCGTCGGTGAACAGGAAACCGAGGCGGCTTTCGGTGATGACCGGCTTGCCGAGCCGCGACACCTTGTAACCGACGCGGCCTTCCGGATTGAGCGTCACGTCGACATGGATCGTTCCCGAAGGAGAATCGACTCCCGCGACGGCACGCGATCCGGCAGCCGCCTGCGCCACGTCCTGAGCAGCGGCAGGGACGGCAACGAGGCACAGGACGAAGGCGGCAAGCATGCGAAGCAGGGTCATGTGATCTCCTCGATCACTGCCGAGTAAGGTCCGACCTTCCCGCCGTCGAGGCTGCCCGTGCTGAAGAAGGCTTTGCCTACCGCCACACCATAGGTCGCCGGTCGATCCGAGAGGTTGAACGTGCACCGCAATCGCTCTGATCCTGCAATCCGGTCGAAGACCAGCACGTCGCCTTCTGACTCCACGATCTCCATCGATCCTTGGCGCAGCGCAATGTGCTTGTTGCGGAGCCTCAAGGCTTCGCGTGTGAACTGCAGCAGAGACCCGCAGTCTGATTCCTGCTGATCGACCGCGAGCGCGGCGTGGCTCTCACCCACGGGAAGCCAAGGCCCCGACTGCGAAAAGCCAAGCTCTGGCGCATCACATTTCCAGGGCATGGGGGTGCGAGCGCCATCGCGGCTTAGCGTTTGCGGCCAGTTCGCGATCGCTTCAGGATCCTGCAGCCGCTCGTATGGCACATCGACCTGGGGCAGCCCCAGCTCTTCGCCCTGATAGAGAATGATCGACCCCCGCAGTGTCGCGAGAAGCAACATCTTCACGCGCGCGAATTGGTCGCGATGGTCTTCGTCGGCCCAGCGAGAAATCGCCCGGGGCGCGTCGTGATTCTCGAACGCCCAGGTCGGCCAGCCCGCGTCATTCGGCCAATCCTTCGCGACGCGCGCTACGAGCTGCGGTGTCAGCCTCTCCGCATAAAGGAAATCGAAGCCGTAGGCGCTGTTCAGCCGTGAATTGCCTTCGGTGAACGCGCGCATCTCTCCAAGCGCATGATCGCCACCGACTTCGGCAAGGGTGAAGCGGTCGCCATACTCGTTCGTGACCGCCCGCAACCGCTCGAGAAATTTCGCGATGTCGGGATGCGACTGGTTGTAGAGATGCTGCTGGAAATCGAACGGACGCGTGCGCTTGCCGCCGTTTGGAGCAGGCGGATTATCTCGCAGCTCCGGGTCGTGCATCGCGAAGTTGATCGCATCGATGCGAAAGCCGTCGACACCGCGATCGAGCCAGAAGCGCGCAACGTCAAGCAACGCATCCTGCACCGCGCAATTGTGCACGTTGAGGTCGGGCTGCTCGGGCAGGAAATTGTGCAGATAATATTGCCCGCGCCGCGCGTCCCAGGTCCACGAAGGCCCGCCGAAAACGGATTGCCAGTTGTTCGGAGGAGAGCCGTCCGGCTTTGCGTCCGCCCACACGTACCAGTCCGCCTTTGGATTATCGCGGTTCGACCGGCTTTCCTGGAACCAGGGATGCTGGTCGGAACTGTGCGAATAGACCTGATCGATGATGACCTTCAGCCCAAGCGAGTGCGCACGCTCGACCAACATATCGAAGTCACGGAGTGTCCCGAACACCGGATCGACACCGCAATAATCGGCGACATCGTAACCGAAGTCGCGCATCGGTGAGGTGAAGAAGGGCGACAACCAGATGCCGTCGACGCCGAGATCCCGGACGTAATCGAGCTTCTCGGTGATGCCGGGCAGATCGCCGATCCCGTCACCGTTCGAATCCGAAAAACTGCGCGGGTAGATTTGATAGATCGCCGCGCCGCGCCACCACGCAGTCGAAGTAGCGGCAGCGCTTTGCATACGCGCCTCGTCAGCGAGCATCGCACACCGCATAGCCGAGTGGCGGAAGCATGATTTGTACGCTTCCCGGCGCAACAGAAGTGGCAGGGCATGCACCAGCGAGCGTCGTGAATTTCGAAGACGCGGTCTCCACGCGGACGTTCTGCTCGATCGGCTGCGTCGACGTGTTGAAGACCAGCAGCACCTCATGGCCGTCCGCTGGGTCGAAGCGCGACACTGCGAACAGACCCGGCTTCTCCGACGCGAAGCGCACGACTTGGCGGCCACGAGTCAGCGCCGGATTGCTCGTCCGAATATGGGCGAGCTTCGCGATCTCGCGGTAGATCGGGTGGTTGGTGTCGAAGTTCGACTGCGCGGTCGTCGCGTTCGTCCCGAGCAATTTGTCCTCGATGTAGGTGGCGACCCGAGAAGCGAACATGTCCTGCCGTGCATCCTGGTCGCCGCCTTTGCCGACGAAACCCTGCTCATCGCCCGAATAGATGGTCGGTACGCCACGCAGGGTCAGAAGCATCGCGTGACCCAGCAGGTCGCGCTTGAGCAGCTCTTCGTTGTCCGCCTGAAGCCCGAACATCTTGAGGAGCGCAGGGAAACGGCCGGCGTCATGATTGCCGAGAAATGTGGGTAGGCGCAGCGCAGCCTCGGTGCCACCCTCGTACAGGGCGTCGGCGCGGAACAGCTTCGCGAGCTCGTCGGTGCCGGCCTTACCCGCGACGACGTCAATCACGGCGCGCGCGAATGGAAAGTCCAAGACGCTCGGCAATTTGTCGACGCGCGTATTCACGGCCGTGTGCGCCGGGTCCATTTCGCTGGTCGCGACCTCGCCGAAGATATGGAAATTCGGAATGCCTTTGGAGCGAGCCCTCGCCATTATTGCCGGTGCGAATTGCGCCCAGAATTCCGGGTTCACATGCTGCGCGGTATCAATCCGGAAGCCGTCGACGCCGAACCGATCAATCCACGATCCGTAGATGTCGATCATCCCTTGCACGACGCGCGGATGTTCGGTGAACAAATCGTCCAGCCCGACGAAGTCGCCCATCTGGCTGGACTCGCCCTTGAACGTCGTGTCGCCCCGATTGTGATAGTAGATCGGTTCGTTGAGCCAGGCCGGGACCTTGATGGCCTTCTCCACCGGCTTGACCGTGATGGTGTAGGCGTAATTGGGGTCGATCAGCTTCGAGAAATCGCGCCCGTCGAAGTCGGGGTTGATCGCCGCGCCGCTGACGCCGCCGCGCCGCTGGTACGGATAGTCAGCGATGCTGCGGTACGGGCACTCGCCCTTTCCTTCGCACTCCCTCGGATAAAGGACGTCCGCCGTGTGATTGGCGATGATGTCCATGTAAACCTTCATGCCGCGCGCGTGCGCAGCATCGACGAAAGCCTTGAAGTCGGCGTCGGTGCCGAGATGGGGATCGACGCGGGTAAAGTCCGTCACCCAATAGCCGTGATAGCCGGCACTTTCCTGCCCCTTGTTGCCCTGCACAGGCTTGTTCTTGAAAATTGGCGACAACCAGACTGCGGTAGCGCCCATTCCCTGGATGTAATCCAGCCGTTTGGTCAGCCCCCTAAGATCGCCGCCATGGAAAAAGCCCTTGCTCGTCGGGTCGAAACCGGTGGCGAGACGGTCACCCTTCAATCCACCCCTGTCGTTGGACGCATCGCCGTTCTCGAAGCGATCTGGCAGCAGGAAGTAGATGACCTCGTCTTCGGGAAGACGCGCACGGTAATCGGCTGCGGGCGCCGCAGCGGCCATCGCAGCAAGCGCAATCATTAGCGGCATCAGGCGTGTACCTCTTTACGTCGTGCGGACTTCGCGAGCATTGAATCGACGAATTCGGCGTGCGTCGGCAATGCAGCTGCAGCGCTGCGATAAGTGGCCGCGAGCTTGGCGAGATACGCCGCCATTTCGTCACGTGGGAGAGCGGCGGCCAATGGCGAGAACGAGCGCGGCTCCAGGCCCTGCCCGATCATGACTTGCCCCAGCCTTCCTCAGTGAAAAGCTCGTTGTCCTCGCGCACGATGATTGCGGCCTCTTCGAAGAGCGCGATCTTCTCGGCCAGCGTGGCAGGGATCGGCATGTCGCGGCACTGATCCCAGAACGGCTCCCCAATACGCCGGTTGGCTTTGTAGTGGAGGATCAGGAAGTCGCGGATCTGCTCCCACTCGGTCGCCGTTTGGCGGTTGAACTTTTCGCGGACCGCGGGACCGGCGGAAGCCTTCGGAAGGAATGTTAGCAATCGGGCGATCGAGGACTGGATCAGGTGAATGCTCGTGGATTCCAGTGGCTCCATGAAGCCCGCCGAAAGGCCTAGCGCGACGACATTGTGCGACCAGACCTGCTCGCGCATGCCAGCGGTAAACCGAAGCGGCCGCGGATCGTCGAGCGCATCCCCGTCGAGATGCTCGAGAAGGATCGACGCCGCTTCGTCGTCCGAAATCTGACTGCTGCAATAGACGTGGCCGTTGCCGGTCCGGTGCTGAAGAGGGATGCGCCATTGCCAGCCCGCCTTGCGCGCAATCGACTGCGTGAACGGGCGGAAGTTTTCGCTTCTCGCACACGGAACGGCGAGCGCCCGGTCGCACGGAAGATAATTCGACCAGTCGCGGAAACCAATGCCGAGCGTCTGTCCGAGCAGCAGTGAACGGAACCCGGTGCAATCCAGGAAGAAGTCACCTTCGATCCGGCGCCCGCCGTCGAGCAAAAGGGCAGCAACATCACCGCCCTGCTCATCGCGTTCGACGCTGTCGATCTTGCCCTCGATGCGAGTGACCCCGCGCTCCTCGGCGTACCGGCGGAGGAAGGCCGCGAAGAGCGACGCATCGAAATGATAGGCGTGAACCAGTCCGAGCGCTGAATTCGCCGGCCCCTCAGGGATGGCCATCCGGCCCATGCGAGCGGCGACCTCGTTGAAATAATAGTGGCCAAATTCCTCGGCGAGGCCGTGGGAACGCGCGCTGTGCCAAAGCTGGCGGAACGGGATAACGCCGACCGCGCGGCCGACGATTCCGAACGCATGCATGTAGCGATGGCCGGGCTCCAACCAGCCGTCGAACTCGATCCCGAGCTTGTAGGTAGCCTTCGTCTCGCGAACGATGTCCGCTTCGTGGAGGCCCAGTCCACCTATGAACAAGTGTATTTGCGGGATCGTCGCTTCGCCGACGCCGACAATGCCGATCGCATCGGATTCAACCAGAATGATCGAAGTGTTTCCGAGGAAACGAGACAGCGTGGCCGCGGCCATCCATCCGGCTGTGCCGCCGCCTACGACGACGATCCGGCGCTGACCCGTTTCACTCATGTCACTCTTTCATCGCGCGGACCCGGCGACGCTTCAAGCGCCACCGGGTTCGCTCAAGATCAGCCGCGTTCGGGCGCCGGTGGCGGCGGCGGAGGCGGAGGCGGCGGAACCGGGCAAGCGTCGGTCGCCAGGATCACCGATCCATCCGCGCAGGTCTGCGTCGGCGGCGGGGCCGGCGGCGGTGGTGGCGGAGGCGCCGGAGGTGGCGGCGGCGGCGGAGCCTCTGCACCGAACTTGTACGTGAAGCCCGCAAGGAAGCGGCGTCCGTAAGTCTGGTACTTCAGGAACTGGAGGTCGTTGCTCGCACCTTGCGGAAGCGTCTTCGAAGGCTCGTCGGTAAGGTTCTGACCCTGCACGTAGAGCGACAGCCCGCGAAGCATCGACGACGTCGGGAAATCATATCCGACTTGTGCGTCGAAGATGGTTTCCGACTGCACCACCTGCCGGTCGAGGCCCCCGCTGTAGAGCGCGAAATCGCCCAGATATTCCGACCGGTAGCGCATGCTGCCGCGGAGATTGAATCCGCTATTCTCATAGAAGGCGGTCAGGTTGCCGACCCACTTCGAATAGCCCGGGATCGAACTGTAATTCCCGTTGAAGTCCTTCACCTTGGTCTTCGTGTATCCAATACCGCCCGTCAGGCCGAAACCTGCTAGCGCGTCGGAGAACACGTCGAAAGGAAGGGTGCCGGCCAACTCGGCGCCGTAGATGTAACCGCCCTTGGTATTGACCTGCCCGAACAGAATGCCGTCTGTGCTGACCGGCGGAAGGTTGGTTGGAGGCGGATAGCCGCTGTAGTCGAACGCGGTGAACCCGCTCGCGATGTAGCGGTCCATGTGCTTGTAGAAAGTCTGGAGCGCGATGTAGCCTTCGACCCGAAATACTTCTCGAAGTTCAGGTCGACGCCCGTCGCCGCATACGGCTTCAGGTCGGGATTGCCGCCGTCACCCCGGATGATACCGCCAAGGGATAGATCGGTGAAATAATTGAAGTTGTTGGCCATGTCCGGCATCCGAGGACGGATGTGCTGCTTGGATGCAGCGAACCGGATGATGAAGTCGTTCGGCATCCGGAACGACAGGTTCAGGCTGGGAAGGACTTCCCAATACTTTCGGCTCTTCGTGCTCGAGATGAGTCCTGACACGCCGCTCGCCCCGACCAGGCCTGTCGAGCTCTGGTCCGTGTGAACGAACTGCACACCAACGTTGCCGGTCAGTTCCGTGCTTCCGAGCTGCGCATTGATCACGCCCATGACGTACGGCGTCCACAGCTTTTCGCTGACCTTGTAGGCCTTCTGGTCGCCCCAGGGAGCCGGCACCACGTCGAGCACTCCGGCGTCGATCAGGTCGCGCGGATCGTAGGTCAGGATCGGCCCGATGCCGCGATCCAGTTCCACGGGATCGAGGATTAGATCCGATGGAACGGCGATCTCGTCCACGCCGCCCGCCGGGGTCAGATAGGCCTCGACCGCACGAAGCTTCTTGCTGCGATCAGTATAGCTCACGCCGAGCTTCACTGAACTCAGGAAGGAGTCGAGCTCGCGTTCGATCTCGAAATGAGCCTGCTTGAGGTCGTCTCGGGTCTTGCGAAGGTTGTCGTAGCCTGCCTGATTGATCGGCCCGTTGAACCAGCCCCAACCCTGGACGTCTGTGAGCATAATCATGTTCGGGTCCGAATAATCGAGGTTCGGGCTGAAGACAGGACCTTCGTCAGTCCAGCTGAAATCGATGTTGTCGGAGGCTCCGCTGCGCCCGCGGCCAGTACCGACTGTCGTCTGGAGGAACCGATCGCTGCGATCGGTGCGCGACCAGCTGAGGTCGGCGAATCCTCTCCATCCGCTGTGGCTGTCGAACGCGAGGTTCCAGCCGACGGAATAGAGGTCGGCGTCGCGATCGTTCGCATAGTTCTCGACGATGCCGAAAACGTTGTTGAAAGTGCCGCCGGTAACGAGGCCGTCCTCGGTGGTGACGTTGGTCAGCGGGAAATTGCCGAACGCCGGAAACTCGAACCCGCGCTGGTTCACGTGATCCTTGAAGTTCGAATAGAAGGCATCGACGGTCGTGGAAATATTGTCGCTCAGACGAGCCTGGATGGTACCGTTGATTCCGAGGCGCTTGAGGTCGCTGGATTCGACCCACATCTTCGTTCCGTTGAAGATCTGGCTGGAATCGGTCGAGCTCAGGTTGGAATAGCCCCAGGAATTCCAGTCCTTCGTCTGATAGGGCTCGTTCGTGTAGGACGCCGACAAGGCGATGCCGACATCGCCGTTGCCGAACTGGTCGACGTAGGTGCCGTACACGCGATAGCCCAGGTCGTGAGAATCAGGCTGCAGCTTCTGGTCGACGTAGCTCCCGCGCGCTCCCACCGCGATGATGCGCTTGCCGGCATCGAGCGGGCGGATCGTGCGAAGGTCGATCGTGCCGACGAGGCCCTGGCTGGTCAGATTTGCCGCCGGGGTCTTGTAGACGACGACCTGGTTCAGGATTTCAGACGGGAACTGGTCGAACTCGACCGCGCGCGAGTCATTCGTCGTGGTCTGTTCACGGCCATTCAGCGTCGTCACGGAGAAGTCCGGACCAAAGCCACGGATGGAGATGATGTTGGCGCGGCCCTGTGCACGCTGCGCCGAAATGCCCGGAAGGCGAGCAATCGATTCGCCGATGCCATTGTCCGGAAGCTTGCCGATATCTTCCGCGGTGACCGCTTCGACGACCTGGTCGGTCCGCTTCTTCGTGGATGTGGCGCTGGCGAGAGCGGCGCGGAAGCCCGTGACGACAATCGCCTTGTCCTCGCTGGCAGGCTCCTGAGCCGCCGCTTGATCGGTCGTTTCCTGCGCCGCTGCGGCCGTTGTGTCTGCCGGCTCAGTCGTTTCGGTTTGCGCGCTTGCGGGCGTTGCGGCCACGAAGCTCAATGCGAGCGCAAGCGGGCTCGCCGCGGCGGCCAGACGCAGGCGCGAAGACGTGATGATCATCGATTTCGTTCCCCTGATTCACGGCGTTTCGCCGCGACGACTTCCTGTTGGGCATGAAGCCCTCTCCCGAAGATGAGGGATATCAGAGGTTTCAGCCTGCGGAACGGGGTCCGCGCCTATACATACGTATTCAGCCCGCCTAATCTGCTCCGAGGGAGAAGATGCAGAGGCGGCCGACCTCATTCGACATCGCAGCGCTTGCCGGCGTGTCGCAGCCGACGGTCTCGCGCGCCCTCAACAATAGCCCGTCGGTCAGCGCCGAAACCCGCGCACGCGTCCTCGCCGCCGCAGAACAGCTCAATTACAAGGTCGACAAGAATGCGTCGGGACTCCGGCGCAGCCGCTCAAGGACCCTCGCTCTGCTCTTTGAGGAAGCGACGGCCGACGATAACCTCATCAACCCGTTCTATCTGTCGATGCTCGGCGCGATGGTCCGCAAGTGCGCGGACACGGGGTACGACCTGCTCATTTCGTTCCAGCAGCTCTCGTCCGACTGGCACGTCGATTATGCCGACACGCACAAGGCGGACGGGCTCATTCTCCTTGGCTATGGCGACTACTTCCAGTCAGAGCCCCTACTTCATCGGCTGGTCGATCGCGGCACGCATTTCGTCCGCTGGGGATCCACTGGCGGATCCCAGCTTGGAGCAACGGTCGGCTCGGACAACGAGCAGGGCGGCTTCGATGCGACGGAGCATCTCTTGCAGAGCGGACGCCGGAAGGTCGCCTTCATCGGCACTGTCCGCCCCGGCTTCCAGGAATTCCACGACCGCTGGCGCGGCTATTGCCGGGCGCTAAAGGCTGCAGGCATCGAGCCGGACGACAGCCTCTGCGTCGATGCCGAGCCGAGCGAACAGGCGGGGCGCGATGCCGTCGATGAGCTCCGCCGACGCAACGTGGAATTTGATGCAGTGTTCGCCGCCAGCGATGTCGCTGCGATCGGCGCGATGCACGCGCTTCAGAAACTCGGCCGGGCGATACCGGAGGAGGTCGCGATCGTCGGCTTCGACGATATTCCCGCTGCAAGCCTTTCGAGCCCGCCCTTGAGCACCGTGCGCCAGGACTCCCGCAAAGCCGGTGAGAGACTGGTGGAAGCAGCCGTGGAGGCCGTCGAGTTCGGGACCGCACGCAACCAACTGCTGCCGGTCAAGCTGGTGATCCGGGACTCGAGCCGGCCCGCCTGACCGGGCGAATTGTCCAACGCCGATTGTTCTGCCAGCTTGTGCGCGAGCGCATGAGGGAGAGAGCATGCCTGTGAGCGAAAAACCCCGGCAGAGTCTCGCCGGGCTCTGGAATATTTCCTTCGGTTTCTTCGGCATCCAGATCGGCTTCGCGCTCCAGAACGCGAACATGTCGCGGATATTTCAGTCGTTGGGGTCGAGCCTGGACGATCTTCCGGCCTTGTGGGTCGCCGCCCCGCTGACCGGGCTGCTTGTCCAGCCGATCATCGGGCACATGTCCGACAAGACCTGGCTAGGCCGGCTTGGGCGGCGGCGTCCTTACTTCCTGACGGGCGCCATACTCGCCGCTCTTTCGCTACTGCTCATGCCGCTATCGCAAGTGCTGCTGATGGCCGCCTTGCTGCTGTGGGTGCTGGACGCCAGCCTCAACATTTCGATGGAGCCATTTCGCGCTTTTGTCGGCGACATGTTGCCGCGCGACCAACACACTGCGGGCTATGCGGTCCAAACCGCGTTTATCGGCGCAGGCGCCGTGGTTGGCTCGATCTTCCCGTACCTGCTCGAACATTGGGGCGTCGCGAATGAGGCCGGGGCTGGCCAGATCCCCGATACCGTTCGCTACAGCTTCTGGGCCGGTGGCGTCGCACTGTTCGCGGCGGTGATGTGGACGATCGTCACCACCCGCGAATATTCGCCTGAAGAGGTGAGCGCGTTCGATGACGGTGAAATCGCGCATGACGGGACCGTAACCATCCGTGCACTCGCTGCGCGAACGCTCACTACCAGCATCGTCTGGATCGCGGCTGGCGCCGCCATTGTTGCCGGCACCGACGCCTTCGGTCTTGAGAAAGAAGTCTATCTGCTCGGCGGCCTGCTGATCGCCTATGGCTTGGCATCGATCGTCGGAATCCAGATGGCGAGGGCGGCCGATCTTCGAACATGCTGTCAAGCATCGTCGGTGACTTTTCGGGCATGCCGCCGCTGATGAAGAAGCTCGCGCTGGCGCAATTCTTCAGCTGGTCGGCCCTGTTCATCATGTGGATCAACACCACGCCGGTAGTCGCGCAATATTTCTTCAGCTCGGCCGACGCGAATAGCGCCGCCTACCAGGAAGGCGGCAATTGGGTTGGCGTACTCTTTGCGACCTACAACGGCGTTGCCGCAATCGCAGCGCTGACGATCCTGCCATTCCTCGCGCGTCGAATTGGCAAGGTCAAGACGCACATCATCGGGCTGCTTTGCGGCGCGCTCGGCTACGCGAGCTTCTTCCTGTTCAAGAATGCCAACCAGCTGTTGATCGCAGAAGTCGGTGTCGGCATCGCCTGGGCGTCGATCTTGGCAATGCCCTACGCCATCTTGGCTTCGAACCTGCCGCAGAAGAAGCTCGGCATCTACATGGGGCTGTTCAACGTCTTCATCGTCGTGCCCCAGTTGCTGGTCGCAACAGTGATGGGCTCGATCATGAAGGCGTTCTTCCCGGACGAGCCGATCTACACCATGGCCTTTGCAGCCGCTGTCATGGCGCTGGCTGCGCTGGCGATGACCCGCGTGAGTGAGGAGAAGGCATGAGCGACGAAGAGCAAATCGGCGCAGTTATCGACGAAATGTACGCGATGATTTCCGGTCCCGCGGGCCCTCGCGACTGGTCGCGACAGCGGAACAGCTTCCTGCCGGAAGCGAGGCAGGTCCGTACCTGGGTCGACGAGCAGGGGCGTCCGGAAATGAAGATGATGGGCCTCGACGACTATGCGGAGAACACGACGCCCTTTTTCACGACCAACAACTTCTACGAGATCGAGACGGCTCGCCGGATCGATGTGTTCGGCAACATGGCTCACGTCTGGAGCAATTACGAGGCGCGGACGTCGCTCGACGATGCCGAGCCCGAGCGTCGCGGAATCAACTCTATCCAGCTCTTCCGCCACCCGAGGAAGGCTGGAAGATCATCTCGATGATCTGGGACAACGAGCGCTAAGCGGGGACGAACTTCAGGGCGAGCCCGTTCATGCAATAGCGAAGACCGGTCGGCCTTGGGCCATCGTCAAACACATGGCCCAAATGCCCGCCGCAACGGCGGCACAGCACCTCGGTTCGCTCCATGAACAGGCTGTGATCGGCTCTCGTCAATATTGCATTCGGCAAGGGACGGAAGAAACTTGGCCAGCCAGTGCCGCTGTCGAACTTCGTCGCCGAACTGAACAAAGGTAGGCCGCATCCGGCGCAAGCGAAGGTCCCGCGTCGATGCTCCTTGTTGAGCGGGCTGGAATAGGGCCGCTCCGTTCCAGCCTCGCGCAGGATGCGATAGCGCTCGGGTCCGAGACGTTTTCGCCAGTCACTGTCGCTTAGCGCGAATTCGAAGCTCCTGCTCGCGCCATTGGCTCGTCCAACGGACAAGAAAGTCAGCGCCGCTCCGGCGGCTCCGGCGACGCCGATGAAGGCCCGCCTATTGATGTTCGTAAGTTCAGTCATCTGAACTCAGATTCGCGCCATCACCCAAAAAAGTTACAGGCTAATATGCGGAGACCACTCGTCCTACGCACTCGCCGAGCCCGATCCGCACTGCGCCCTCACGCTCACACCAGGCGCGTAGCGTCACCTCATCGCCATCTTCAAGGAAGCTACGCTTCTCGCCGGATTGCAGCTCGATCGGCTGCTTCCCGCCGCGGCTGATCTCGAGCAGCGAGCCCAGACCTTGATCGCTGTCATTCGACAGCGTCCCTGTGCCGATCAGGTCACCCGGCTGGAGGTTGCAGCCGTTCGACGAATGGTGGGTCACGATCTGCGCCGCGCTCCAGTACATCGCCGAATCCGCCCGGCCGCGCGACAGCACATGAGGCGCCTGGCGCTGCTGCCGCATCTTCTCGGTGGAAAGCGTAACCTCGAGCTGAATGCTCAGCCCCCGCTCTGACGGTCGGCATCATTGCTCAAATAAGGTAGCGGGTCGGGATCGCCTTCCGGCCGCGGCGGCATCGGCGTGCGGAACGGCGCAAGCGCGTCGGCACTGACGATCCACGGCGAAATACTGGTCAGGAAGTTCTTGGCGAGGAAGGGCCCGAGCGGCTGATATTCCCACGCCTGCAGATCGCGCGCGGACCAGTCGTTGAGCAGGCAATATCCCGCGATGTGCTGACCGGCTTCGCCGATCGGAATCGGCTGGCCGAGGTCGTTCCCCGCCCAATCCAGATGCCGAGCTCCAGCTCGTAATCGAGACGCCGGCTTGGCCCATATTCCGGAGCATCGGCCTCCGGAGGCTTGCGTTGGCCTCTGGGCCGGACCACCGGCTCGCCCGATGCCCGTACCGAGCTTGCACGGCCATGATAGCCGATCGGCACATATTTGTAGTTCGGAAGCAGCGGATTGTCCGGCCGGAACTGCTTCCCGACGTTCGTCGCGTGGTGAATCCCGACGTAGAAGTCGGTGTAATCGCCGATCAGGCAGGGCAGGTGCATCCGCACTTCGCTCTGGCCGATCAGGTTTATCTCGACATCGTCGCGATAGCGTTCGTCGCTCAGGATTTCGGACAAGCGCTGGCGCAACGCGCGATGCGCTTCCGGACCGCGCGACAACCAGGCGTTGAGGATCGGCTGCGACAAATCCTCGCGCCACTCCTCATCGAGAAGGTCGGCTGATGCAGTGAGGTCGAGAATATAATCGCCGATCGCGACCCCGGGCCGCCGAAGACCCTTCGCCTCCGAGAAGATTCCGATCGGTAGGCTCTGGATCGGAAAGTCGCTGCCGGGCTCAGCGCCCTCAACCCAGCTGGCGAGCTTCGGATCGTGCGTCTGGTCCAATGTCATTACCGCAACTTCGCCTTTGGGAAGCCCGCCAGGCTTCGTCATAATCGGGCTGCGCTCGGTCGAGCGCGAACTGTGTCGGCCGGTACGGCCAGCAAGTCTCGACCATGAAGGCGAGCGTGCTTTCGATCTTGGCCGGCTTCAGCTCGGCCTCGCTCGCTTTCTTCCAGCTTTCGACATCGGGACCGTGCCCGCTCATCAGGTTGTGCAACGACAGACCCCCGGGTGCGAAGCCCTCTGCCTTCGCGTCATATTCACCGTAGATCAGCCCCATTGCCTCGCTCATCACGTTGCGGTGGAACCAGGGCGGCCGGAACGTGTCCTCGGCGACCATCCAGCGCGGCGGAAAGATCACGAAATCCGCGTTCGCCCTGCCCGGCACGTTGCTCGGGCTGGTCAGCACCGTGAAGATCGACGGATCAGGGTGGTCGTAGCTGACGGTACCGATCGTGTTGAAGCGGTTCAGGTCGTAGCGGCACGGAACGTAATTCCCATGCCAGCCGACCACGTCGAGCGGCGAATGATCGAGCGTCGTCGTCCACAGGCTGCCCAGATATTTCTGGATGACCTCGGTCGGTTCGTCGCGGTCCTCGTAGGATGCGACCGGCACCTCGAAATCGCGCGGATTGGCGAGGCCGTTTGCGCCGATCGGGCCAAGGTCAGGAAGGCGAAAAGGAAGGCCGTGGTTCTCGGCGACATATCCGCGCGCCTCGCCGTCCAGCAGCCTGACGCGGAACCTCACGCCTCTCGGAATCAGCGCAATGTCGCCCGGACCCGCTTCGATTCGGCCGAGCTCGGTCTGCAGCTCGATCGGGCCTTCCTGCGGGATGATCAGCAGCTCGCCGTCCGCGTTGATGAAGACGCGGCTCTCCATGTTCCGCTGGGCCCGGTAGAGGTGCACCGCTACGCCTTCGAGATCCGACGGATCGCGGTTTGCGAGCATGGTCACCATGCCGTCGACGAAATCGGCGCCGGAAGGAAGGTCGCCGGGAGGGTTCCAGCGCAAGCGATTGGGCGCGAGCGGCTGCTTCACCGTCCCGGCGCAAACAGCTTCGCGCCTTCATAACGCACGAACGGACGATGGTCCGCCGTCGGTCGCAGGCGGTAGAGCCAACTCCGCAGGTTCTCGTGACGAGGTGCCGTGAAGGCGCTCCCGGACAATTGTTCGGCGTACAGGCCGAAGGCCGGCCGCTGCGGGCTGTTCCGGCCCTTCGGGAGTGCGCCCTCGACAGCTTCGCTTTCGAAATGGCCGCCAAAGCCGCTCATGTAGCGGAGATCCGTACCCTGCATCGGGCCGCGTTAGAACTTGGAAGCGACAAGTTCAAACGGGCGCAGCCCCTGTTGGAACTGCGCCCGAGCCGCGCGGGACTCGCCTACCGCGCGTTTTGGTCGACCTAGTTGACGTTGACGTTGATCTGGTCGGGGACCTTTACCTCGGTCTTGCTCCCGAAGCCCAGCTGATCACGGAAAAGGAAGAGCAGGACCAATACGACGATTATCAGCAGGACCACGGCGAGGACGCCTCCTCCGCCGCCACCGCCGTCAGTCTCGATTACGGTCGTGCGTTCCACTTCGTCACGATCGTCGGCCATGGCATTACTCCCTGTTACTCTGTTGTTATGGCGAAACGAACGAAGCTCGCGGACTGCGGTTCCGATGTCCGGCACGGAACCTTTGCGCTATGAGCGCCTTACGTCCTGCAGTTCGAGCACAAGCAAAGAGGAGACGGGGATGAGCAGCCTGGATCAAGTCCGCGAGCATATGCAGGTTATTGATGCCGAGGGCACGCCGCTCGGAAAGGTCGACAAGATCGAGGGCGACCGGATCAAGCTTACCCGTGACAGCAGCGGTGCCGGCTCGCATGAAGGTCATCACCACTTCATCCCGGCGGGGCTGGTCGCGGACGTCGAAGGCGAAACCGTTCGCCTCTCGGCGCGGATCGATGCGGTCGAAAGCATCTTTCAGACCGAAGAGGGCGGCGAGAACAGCTAGGCTCGTCCCCGTCCGCGGGAGCAAGCTCCCGGCAGGGAAATCGTTCGCGGAAGTGGCGATTGAAGTGTGCGCCCTTTGAAAAGGCGCCACGAAATGCCTGCACGTCCTCTGGGGAACGTCCGAGTAAATGTACCGGCGGCCTCTCACGAACTCGACCGTGAGCTCGCGGGACCCGGGAGCATAAAGAAAACGGCGGATGACGGTCGACGGCATGGAGCGATAAACGCGCAGGGCGCGGAACTTGTCGCATGACGGCGTCGGTGCGAACGGCTAATCGGCAGCCATGCCGCAAGCCATCCTTCACGATTACTACCGATCTTCCGCCTCCTATCGCGTCAGGATCGCGCTGAACATCAAAGGCGTCGAATACGAGCGCCGGCCGGTGAACCTGCTCGAGGGCCAACAGCAGTCCGATGAGTATCGCGCACTGAACCCGCAGGGGTTCGTTCCGATGCTCGAGATCGACGGTCACCGGCTGGTCCAGAGCCTGGCGATCATCAACTACCTCGACTTGCGGTTTCCCACTCCGCCCTGATCCCTACGCCTGCCGCCGAGCGGGCGCATGTGGTGGCCATGGCGATGATGGTCGCTTGCGACATCCATCCATTGAACAACCTTCGGGTTCTCAAATATCTGAAGAACGAGCTCGGCCATTCCCAGGAAGAGGTCGATGCGTGGTACGCGCACTGGATCAGCGAGGGCTTGCCGGCGTTGGAAACTTTCGCCGCGCCGAGAGCTGGGACGTTCCTCTTCGGCGATGCGCCGACCGCGGCCGACGTCTGCCTGGTTCCGCAGCTTTTCAACGCTCGCCGCTTCAACGTTCCGCTTGACGGCTACCCGACGCTGGTGCGAGCCGATGAGAACGCGAACCGGCTGGAGGCTTTCGCGGCCGCCCATCCGGACCGGCAGGAGGTGCCACAATGAACCGCGTGGACTCGATCAATCGCGGAATGAACGACACGAAGCCGATGGAGTCGGTCGAAATCCCGTCGCTCCGGGGCAAAGTCAGCGACGAAGAATGGGCGATCCGCGAAGACCTCGCCGCAGCCTATCGCTTGGTAGCCCACTACGGTTGGGACGACCTCATCTTCACCCACCTTTCGGCGCGCATCCCGGGGCCGGAACATCACTTCCTGCTCAATCCCTACCAACTGATGTTCGAGGAAGTGACGGCCTCGTCGCTCGTGAAGGTCGACGTCAACGGCAATCCGGTCGAGCCGACGCCGTTCATCACCAATCCCGCAGGCTTCACCATCCACTCGGCGATCCACATGGCGCGAGAAGATGCACACGCCGTGATGCACCTCCACACGCCTGCGGGGCAGGCGGTATCCGCCCATCAGGAAGGTCTCCTTCCGCTGACACAGACGGCGATGCTGATCCGCGGTGAAGTGTCGTTCCACGATTATGAAGGCGTCGCAGTCGACCTCGACGAGCGCGACCGGCTGGTCGCGGACCTGGGCACGAAGAATGCGATGATCCTGCGCAACCACGGCACGCTCGCGGTCGGCAAGAACGTCGGCGAGTGCTTCATCCGCCTCTACTATTTGGAGCGGGCCTGCCAGGCGCAGATCATGGCCCTCTCGGCCGGCGACCAGATCAACAGACCGCCACAGGGTGCTCCGGAAATCACGGCGCAGCAGGGTGCGGTCGGGCTACCGCTTGCGGCGAACTTGTTGGCATGGCCGGCGCTCAAACGGAAAGCGTATCGCCTCGATCCCAAGTTCGCGACCTGAAGGCTGAATGCGGAAGGCGGCTAACGTCGACGACTATCGCGAGCTTGCGCGAGCTCGCCTTCCGCACTTCCTGTTCGAATATCTTGACGGCGGTTCTTACGACGAAGTGACTCTCGCCGCGAACATGCGGGATCTGCGCGACGTTACACTCCGCCAACGCGTTCTACGTGACGTTTCGAAGATAGATCTGACGACCGAACTATTCGGCCAGAAATGGTCCTTGCCGGTTGGCCTTTGCCCGATCGGGCTTGCCGGAATGTATGCCCGCCGAGGAGAGGTGCAGGCAGCGCGAGCAGCCCGCGCGGCTGGCGTTCCATTCACATTATCGTCGCTGAGCGTCTGCCCCGTTCGGGAGATCGCCGGCGAGCTTCAATCGCCCTTCTGGCTCCAGCTCTACATCATCAAGGATCGAGGCTTTGTCCGCGACCGGCTCGCGCAGGCTGGTGAAGCGAAGTGCGGCGCCCTGCTGCTGACCGTCGACCTTCCTGTCTCTGGTAGTCGCTACCGGGATCACCGGTCGGGGCTTTCGGGAGGCACGCGGATGCGGCGCGCCATTCAGGCGCTTACTCGTCCCCGCTGGGCTTGGGATGTGGGGTTGCAAGGGCGGCCGCACAGCCTCGGCAATCTCGAACCAGTCCTCGGCAAGGACACCGGCCTCGAAGATTATTTCGGCTGGATCGGCGCTAATTTCGACCCATCGATTACCTGGGACGACGTCGACTGGGTCCGCGCAAATTGGGACGGACCCTTGATCATCAAGGGCATACTCGAGCCTGACGTAGCCCGGGCAGCCGTGACCAACGGTGTCGACGGCATCGTCGTCTCGAATCACGGAGGCCGTCAGCTCGACGGAGCATCGTCGACCGCTCGCGCCCTGCCCTCGATCGCCGAGGCCGTCGACGGCAAACTCCCGATCCTCGTCGACGGAGGCGTTCGCTCAGGCCTCGATGTCGTCCGGATGATCGCGCTCGGTGCCGACTTCGTCCTAATCGGACGAGCGTGGGCTTACGCGCTGGCGAGCCGTGGCGAAGCCGGCGTAACGCACGTGCTCAAGCTGATCGAAGCAGAAATGCGCGTCGCAATGGCGCTAACGGGGTGCACTACGATCTCCGGGATCAACGCGGAGATCATCGATCCGCGTCAGCGGTGAATGGTCGGGGAGAGAGGATTCGAACCTCCGGCCCCTGCCTCCCGAAGACAGTGCTCTACCAGGCTGAGCTACTCCCCGACCGGAACCCGCTTTGAGTTGCGACCGGCGGTCGCGGCGGGAGCCAAGGCCGCGGCTAGATAGATGGGGGAATCGGCAAGCGCAACCCGGCAATCACCGGCCGAGGGCAGACAGCCAATCTTCGACCCGGACGAACTTCTCGCGCGGACTTCCCGGCCGGGCCTGTCCCACCTCGGTTTCCTCAATTTTCCGCCAATCGTCATAGTCGGTCGGCATGATTCCGCGTTCGTTGAGCAGCCGCTTGAGGCCTTCCGCGCCCGCGCGGTCGCTGTTGGCGGCCGCCGGCATGGCCGTCGCAACCTGCTCCGCAACTTCGTAACCGTCGGGGCGGTTGGTCCCGATCGTCCCGGTCGGGCCCCGACGAGCCCAGCCGACCGCATACAGCCGGTCACCAATGATCCCGCCTTCGTTGCGAAATTTTCCGCCACGCTCGTCGTAGGGGACGCCTGCCATCTGCGGCGTCGAATATCCGATCGCAGTGATCACCAACGACGCGGGCACTTCATAGGTCTCGCCAGTGCCCCTCGCCGCGCCATTCTCGTCGAGCTCGGTGCGCTCGACGATGATCCGCTCTGCCTTGCCGTTACCCTCGATCCGCAGCGGCTTGGCGAAGAAATCGAAGACCATCCGCTTCGGCTTGGCCGGGTCAGCCGGCGTTCCCGCGAACTCCCGCAGGATCGTGATCGACTTGCGGTGCCCCGGCTCGAGCGCATCGTCGGCCTCCATGGGCGGGAAGTCGGCGGCGTCCACGACCGGCGACGCCTCTTCCAGGTGGCCAAGCTCGCCGAGTTCCTTCGGGGTCATCGCGATCTGGTGCGGTCCGCGCCGGCCGAGGATTGTAACCGTGCGGATCGCCGATCCGTCGAGCGCCTCCAGCGCGTGCCGACGATGTCCGACCCTTCGAACTCATGCGGGGTCTTCGACAGGATCCGCGCGCAATCGAGCGCGACATTGCCGTTGCCGATAACCGCCGCATGCGTGCCGCCCAGCGGTGGATCGAGGTCGGCAAACTCGGGATGACCGTTGTACCAGCCGACAAATTCGGCAGAGCCGACGACGCCAGCAAGATCTTCGCCGGGAATGCCGAGCTTGCGATCATGCGGCGCCCCGATCGCGAGGATCACGGCGTCGTAGAGTTCGAGCAGTTCCTCGACCGATACATCGCGGCCGACCGTCACATTACCTATGAAGTCGACGCCGGGCTCGTCCGCCACCTTGTCGTAGCGCTTGGACACGGCCTTCAGCGACTGGTGATCAGGCGCAACTCCGAACCGGATCAGGCCGTACGGAACGGGATAGCGGTCGAGGATGTTGATCCTTGCCTTGTCCCCGTACGTCTTGCTCAAAGCCTCCGCAGTGTAAAAGCCCGCTGGGCCGGAGCCGACGACCGCGAAATGGCGCATGCAGCAATCAGTCCTTCTTGCTCTTGTCTTCCAGTAGAAGATCGCGGCCCTTCATATTCAGGGCCGCCTCGATCGGCGCGGCAAAGAACGCCAGCATACCCGGAAGCATCACCCGGCAGCGAACCTTCGTCTCTTCGACATCGATCAAGGCGGCGACTTTCTGCCCCATTGCCGTGATGTCGAGATTGAGCTGGTCGCCCACCCATTTGGAACTCACCTGCGCAGCGCCGCCCGGGATATGATCCTCAAGCCTGTGTACGTTGCCGGCGATACGCCGCCGCGCTTCCTCCCGGCCCAGCTTGTGCGGCAGCTCGACTTCGACCGGGCGCTCCATTGCTGCGACGATGGGCTGGCATTCAGCGCTTTGCAAGCCGCCGGGTAGGAGTATCATGGGCGCAATGCGTTGGATCGTGAGCCTTTTGCTATTCGTCGCGGCCCCGGCCGCTGCCCAGATGACGGTCTATCCTCCGTCTTCGAATGCCGTGCCGGTGCCGATGCATGCCGGCTGGAACCCCGCCGCCGACTACATCTCGATCGGCCAAGACGAGCCCGGCTACCGCAGCTGGTACGCGGCGGGACCAAGGCATGCGGGGGCGGTAAAGTCCTTCAATGCCTACCTGACCGAATGGGGTGTTTCCGGCATCCTTCCGACCTGGCAGATTCTGCGCACGGCGACGTCCTGGCAGCGGTGCGGTGGAGCGCCGTTCGAGGTCCCGCCGACGACCGAGTGGCCGCACATCGTTCAGACGCTTCGCTACATAAAGGATTACGTCGTCCCAACCGTGGGCCCGGTCGAGGCCGTGTCCGCTTACCGCAACCCAAATCTAAACGTCTGCGCGGGTGGAGCTCCCGAGAGCGCGCACAAGCATTATTCGGCGATCGACATGGTCCCGCTCCGGCAGACGACGCGCGAGGAGCTGATGCGGAAGCTGTGCGCGGTCCATGCCCGGCGCGGCACGGATTATTCGGTCGGGCTCGGCTTCTACGCCTTCCTGCGCTTCCATGTGGATACGACCAAGTACCGGCGCTGGGGTGCTGATCCCAACGTTGCCAGTTGCCCGGCGATCATCAAGCCGAGCGATCTGGCGTCGGTAACGATGGGTCCGCAGACTCAGCCAACCGCCGAACCGGCGACGACGATCGGCGCAAAGGTCGTCTATGCGCCTCACGGAACAGACCCTTTGGCACCAACGCCCGTTTCAACGGACACCCAGCCCTAGCATCCTGTCCCTTGAGTGGTTTAACGGCCACACCATATCGGCCCCAAGGCAGAGGGGTGTTTAATGGATCTCGAAAAACTCACTGATCGAGCACGCGGTTTTCTTCAGGCGGCCCAGACGATCGCCGTCCGCGAGCATCATCAGCGGATCGCGCCAGCGCATTTGCTGAAGGCGCTGCTCGACGACGAGCAGGGAATGGCTGCCGGCCTAATACAAACGGCTGGCGGAGACCCCAAAGCGGCGAAGCGCGAAGTCGATGCGCTGGTCGCGAAGATTCCGGCCGTTACCGGAAGCGGCGCGACGCAAGCGCCTGCGCTCGACGGCGACACCATCCGCGTCCTCGACCAGGCAGAGCAGATCGCCCAGAAGGCAGGCGACAGCTACGTGACGGTCGAGCGGATCCTGCTCGCCATGGCGCTAGCGAAGGGCACCGACGTCGGGACCGCACTTCAGAAATCGGGACTCACTCCTCAGAACCTCAATGCTGCTATCGACAAGCTTCGTGGCGGCCGAACCGCGGACACGCAGTCGTCCGAGGATCGCTACGACGCGCTCAAGAAATATGCCCGCGATCTCACTGAGGCTGCGCGCGAGGGCAAGCTCGACCCGGTGATCGGCCGAGACGAGGAAATCCGCCGGACAATCCAGGTTCTCGCCCGCCGTACCAAGAACAATCCGGTGCTGATCGGCGAGCCGGGCGTCGGCAAGACCGCGATTGCCGAAGGGCTCGCACTCCGCATCACCAACGGCGATGTTCCCGACGGCATCAAGGACAAGCGCCTGCTTGCCTTAGACCTCGGCGCCATGGTCGCCGGCGCGAAATATCGCGGCGAGTTCGAGGAACGCCTCAAAGGCGTCCTCGACGAGGTGAAGCAAGCCGCTGGCGAGATTATCCTCTTCATCGACGAGATGCACACGCTCGTCGGTGCCGGCAAAGCCGAGGGCGCGATGGACGCCGGCAATTTGCTGAAGCCGTCGCTCGCACGCGGCGAGCTTCACTGCATCGGTGCGACGACGCTCGACGAATATCGCAAATATATCGAGAAGGACGCTGCTCTGGAGAGGCGCTTCCAGCCGGTGTTCGTCGGCGAGCCGAGCGTTCCCGACACTATCTCGATCCTTCGCGGGCTCAAGGAGAAGTACGAGCTTCACCACGGCGTGCGGATCACCGATGGCGCCCTGGTTGCCGCGGCGACGCTTTCTAACCGCTACATCACTGACCGCTTTCTGCCTGACAAGGCGATCGACCTGATGGACGAAGCCGCGAGCCGCATCCGCATGGAGGTCGAATCCAAGCCCGAGGAAATCGAGAACCTCGACCGGCGCATCATCCAGCTCAAGATCGAGCGAGAAGCGCTGAAGAAGGAGCAGGATGCGGCCTCGAAGGACCGGCTGAAGAAGCTCGAAGAGGAACTCGCGAACCTCGAGCAGCAGTCATCCGAACTTACGCAGCGCTGGCAGGCCGAGAAGGACAAGATCAGCGCCGAGGCGAAGATCAAGGAGCAGCTCGACGCCGCCCGCATCGAGCTGGAGCAGGCGCAGCGCAACGGTGACCTGGCGAAGGCTGGCGAGCTTCAGTACGGGCGCATCCCCGAATTGGAGAAGCAGCTCTCCGAAGCGCAGGCGGCCGTGAAGGGCGCAATGCTCCGTGAGGAAGTTACGGCGGAAGACATCGCCTCCGTCGTCAGTCGCTGGACCGGCGTTCCGGTCGAGCGGATGATGGAGGGCGAGCGCGAGAAGCTGCTCCAGATGGAAAAGCTGATCGGCGCCCGGGTCATTGGCCAGGAAGATGCGGTCAAGGCTGTGTCCGCGGCAGTCCGCCGTTCACGCGCCGGCCTTCAGGACCCTAACCGCCCGCTCGGCTCGTTCCTGTTCCTCGGCCCCACCGGCGTCGGCAAGACCGAGCTGACCAAGGCGCTCGCCGAATTCCTGTTCGACGACGCGCACGCGATGGTCCGCATCGACATGTCCGAGTTCATGGAGAAGCACGCGGTTGCACGGCTGATCGGCGCTCCTCCAGGCTATGTCGGATATGAGGAAGGCGGAGTTCTGACCGAAGCCGTTCGCCGCCGCCCCTATCAGGTCGTCCTGTTCGACGAGGTGGAGAAGGCGCACGGAGACGTCTTCAACGTACTGTTGCAGGTCCTCGACGACGGTCGCCTGACCGATGGCCAGGGCCGCACGGTCGACTTCTCGAACACCATCATCATCCTGACGTCCAACCTTGGCTCACAATATCTCGCTTCTCTCGGCGAGGACGAGCCAGCCGAAAAGGTCGAGCCGCAGGTGATGGAGGTCGTCCGCGCCCATTTCCGTCCCGAATTCCTCAACCGCCTCGACGAGATCATCCTCTTCCACCGCCTGTCGGCGGGACACATGGGCCCAATCGTCGATATCCAGGTCGCGCGGCTTCAGAAGCTGCTTGAGGACCGCAAGATCCGCCTCGACCTGACCGATGCCGCCCGCGCCTGGCTGGGCCGCGTCGGCTACGACCCGGTCTACGGCGCCAGGCCGCTCAAGCGGGCGATCCAGAAGTACCTCCAGGACCCGCTCGCGGACAAAATTCTAGCGGGCGAGGTCAAGGACGGGTCGCTGGTACGCGTCGACGAGGGCGATGGCGGGCTGGTGTTCGTTCAGGCCGAGCAATCGGTGCGGGAAGCGGCGGAATAGCTTAGAGCAACACGCCTCGCTGCTCGTCGGCGGCCGCGTAGAAACGGACGATCATTTCCCGCTCGTGCTCGCTGAGATGCGGGTTCCATGTGTCGATAATCAGGATCGCGCGGTCATGACCGCTGCGGTTCCAGGCCTCATGCTCGATGGTGTCGTCGAAGACGAACGCCTCGCCGACACGCCACTCCCGCGTTTCGCCGCCGACCCGGAAACCGCAGCCCTCGGGCACGATCAGCGGCAGGTGAACGATGCTGCGCACGTTGGTTACGCCGGTGTGCGGGGGGATGTGGCTGCCGGCCTTTAGGATCGAAAAAAATACCGCGGGAGCGCGGCCCTCGATGCGGCATAAAGGCAGCGACTCGACCAATTCAGTCGTCCGCGGAGCGCGGGCGCAGGCGTCGTCCATGCGCACGCCTTCCTTCCAGAGATGGAAGGCTCCCCAGTCCAGCGACTTGTCGAGCCTCGACCATTTGTTCGGCGGAACGCCGGGAGGCATCGAGATATAAGGCGCCACGCCGGAATCGCGCTCTGCCAGGATTGCCTGCAGTTCCTTGATGATTTCGGGCGTGGCCGCCTCGAGCTGTTCGAGCCACGGGAAATGCCCTCGATCGAAGAACTCGTCGGCAGGCAAGAACGGGTAGTGCAGCCCCTCGCAATGGTTGGCGTAGATGCCCCGCCTCCCCAGCCAGTGATCCGCCGCAGCCTGCAACCTCCGACGGTCCCGAGTGCTCGCCCCTGAAAGGTCGTCAGCCAGCTTCGCATCGATCGCGTTTGCGAGATGCTGCCGGTGCTTTTGTACGAAGGCTTTCGCGTGGTCGACGATCTGCTCGAGTTCGGGCAACCGGTCGGGAATGCCGGACGAGAGCGCGACCACGGCTCCCCACCTCTTCGCGCCCAAAGCCTCTTCACCCAGACGCTCATGGAGCTCGGCCAGCCGGATCAGCGCCAAGAGGTCCCGCTGGTCGATCGTGAGCACTTTTTCGAGCGCCGCCCGCTCGGCCTCGGAATCCCCAAGCTCACGATGCGCTCGCGCCAAGTTCATCCAGAGCGGCTGTGCCTTCGGGTCCCGGTCGCATGCAATTTCGAAATGAGCGGCCGCCGCTCGCGCGTCCCCCTGGTCCAAAGCGAACAGCCCCAGTGCATTCCGGGCATTCGGCTCCGTTGGGTCGAGTTCGATGACTGCATCGAGATGATGGCGTGCTTTATCGACTTGCCCCGCGTGCATTGCGCGCTGGGCTTCCGCGAGATGTTGCTGAATGCTCCCCGAAGTCATGTCCCGACTTGGAACCGAGCCGGGGATCAGGGTCAAGGGCGCCTCAGCAGGCCGCCCTTCCGCCAGCTCCTGTGTGAGTCACGACGCAGGGACTCTTCTGTGCGCTTTCCAGGGCTTCCCGATCCTCCCGTTTGCGGTCGGCCCATTCAGCCCGAGTTCCGCAGAACCTCTTGGTCGCTAGGCGGCTGCCGGTGAGGACGATATTCTCGCAGATCCGCTCATTGGGATTACCGGTCGAAGTATTAGGTGCCTGATCCTTCTCCGCAAACGCGGGCGTCGAAACCATCGACGCTACGAGGACTAACGCAACGGCCAGACGGCTCAGCATGACGGCGCTCCGATATTCTTGTTGGCGACCACGCTGCACGGGCCAGCGATCTGCTTCTGGATTTGATCCACTGCCTGGCGATCCTGCCGCCTCTGCTCTTCCCACTCCGCGCGCGTCGCGCACACCCGCTTCTTCGCGAGGCGGCTGCCGATCACCGGAATGCTCTCGCAAATCTTCTCGTTGGCGTCGCTGGCCATGCTGGATTGCTGTTGACCGGCCGACGGCGTTGCCGCCACAGCAGGGGTCGCCGCGACAATCACCAACGCAAACAGGCGAACAAGCATAGTCGCCTCCATCGAATGCAATTCATTCGAGCGCGCTCAGTCGGCAGCTCGATTACGCGTGTTGTAAACTCATCTTGTTGCTGCGGCCAACGAATTTTCGACCAACGACAGACGCTTAGCGGTCGGCGGCCTTCTTCTCGGCCTCGACGCTCGCATCCGCATCGACATAGGCTTCCTGCCGCTCCACGCTCCAGTACCGAAGCTCATGCAAGGGAATCCGTGTGCCCGTGACGGCGCAGATGACGTGGTCGCCGTTCGAAAGGACCCTAAACGTCCCGGGGAGATAGTGAAGGCGCGCTGCGCGTCCGGCTCCACTCATCAGCATGTCTTATTCCTCAGGCTCATCGAACAGGCCCCGCTGGGGTGCGACATAGGGTGCCCGGCGCGGGCGCTCAACCCGAGCAGGCTGGCTTGGCGCCGCCCCAGCGGTCGCGTCGACCGTCCCGTCGCCGAAGTGCAGCTTCAGCTCGCGCGCCGCGATGGCATCTGCGGCATGGGTCAGCGTCTTGCCTGCCCGGTCTGTGACGCGCGCAAATCCACGTTTGAGCGGTCTGTCGGGATGAGCGAGCTCGGCCAGTCGCCAGAGGGAAGCCAGTTGGTCTCTCGCCCGCAAGACCCGGTCGGAGAGCAATTCGCTGCGCAGCCGAGGAGCGACCGCGCTGAGGTCCGCGCGAGCATGCGCGGCCCGTGCGGCAAGCGCCCTGGGCAGCCTTCCGACGAGATCATCGACCCGCTGGTTAACGGGTGCAAACAGGGCTTCGGGCTTAGGCCAGCGATGCACCGTCAGGTCGAGCCGCTCCCGCGCGCGCCGTGCATGGACAGTCAGGCAGGACGCCGAGCGCCGCCCCAGATCGTCGACAAGCGCCATCAGGTCCGATCGAACGGGCACCGCGATCTCCGCGGCGGCAGTGGGAGTGGGCGCACGCCTGTCTGAAGCCAAGTCGATCAGGGTCGTGTCCGTCTCGTGACCGACGGCCGAAATCAGCGGGATCGGCGATTCAGCTGCAGCACGGACGACCTCCTCCTCGTTGAAGGCCCAAAGGTCTTCGATCGAGCCTCCACCGCGTGCGACGATCAGGAGATCCGGCCGCGGCACCGGCCCGCCTGTCTCGATCGCGCCGAAACCACGAATGGCCTGCGCCACCTTCGCCGATGCACCCTCGCCCTGCACCGGAACCGGCCAGACGATGACATGCGTGGGGCAGCGGTCCTCCAGTCGGTGAAGGATGTCACGAATCACTGCTCCCGTCGGTGACGTCACGACGCCGATCACGCGCGGAAGGAAGGGCAGCTTGCGCCTGCGCTCCACGTCGAACAGCCCTTCGGCCGCAAGCGCGCGTCTGCGCTTGTCGAGGAGCGCCATGAGCGCCCCCTCCCCGCCAGCTCCATCCGCTCGACGACGATCTGGTATTTTGAACGCCCCGGGTAGGTAGTGAGCTTGCCGGTGGCGATCACCTCCGCCCCGTCCTCGGGCCGGAACGCGAGCGCCTGTGCGCTCCCCCGCCAGACGACTGCGTCCATGCACGCGCCCTCGTCTTTCAGCGAAAAATAGCAGTGGCCGGACGCATGGCGCTTGAACCCGGAGATCTCGCCGCGAACCCGCACGCGCCCGTAGGACGTCTCGATCGTACGCTTCAGCGACATCGACAGCTCGGTGACCGACAGCGCAGGCGCGTTGTCGCCGGCCTTGGCCTCGGCTAACAGGCCGCTGCCGCTGTCTTCGGGGAGATCCATGAACATCCTGCTGCTGGGTTCGGGTGGACGCGAAGATGCGCTCGCGTGGCGGCTGAGGCAATCGCCCAGCTGCGTCGAGCTTATTGCGGCACCCGGAAATCCAGGCATTGCCCGGTGGGCGGAATGCGTCGCAATCGACCCATGCGATCCGACGGCGGTGACGTCGCTTGCGAAGGAGCGCTCGATCGGTCTCGTCGTCATTGGTCCGGAAGCACCGCTCGTGGCCGGCGTCGGAGATGCATTGCGCGAAGCGGGATTTGCCGTGTTCGGTCCCAATGCAGCAGCAGCTCAGCTCGAAGGCTCGAAGGGCTTTACCAAGGACCTTTGCGCGGCGAACGCGATTCCAACGGCGGGCTATGTTCGGATCGAAACTGCGGCGGCGGCGCACGACGCGCTGAAACAGTTCGGAATTCCGGTCGTCATCAAGGCCGACGGCCTCGCCGCCGGGAAGGGCGTGACCGTCGCCATGAGCCGCCAGGAAGCGGAGGCCGCGATTGATGCCGCCGGTGACGGCCCAATGGTCATTGAGGAGTTTCTCGAGGGCGAGGAAGCGAGCCTGTTTGCGCTGGTCGACGGCGAGACCGCCGTCCCGCTCGCGTCGGCACAAGATCACAAGCGCGTTGGCGAAGGCGATACCGGACCGAACACCGGCGGAATGGGCGCCTACAGCCCGGCGCCAGTCCTCACCACCGAGCTTGAGCAGCAAGCGATGGATGAGATTGTCCGCCCCACCGTTCGGGCACTTGCCGAGGCGGGCACGCCTTTCTCAGGCGTGCTCTACGCCGGCCTGATGCTTACGAGCGAAGGTCCGAAGCTCATCGAATACAATGTCCGTTTCGGCGATCCGGAATGCGAAGCCATCATGCCGCGCATCGAGGGCGACTTCGCCGAGCTGCTTTACGCCGTCGCGACCGGGCGACTGGGCGAGCAGAGGCCGGAGCTGTCGGACAACCACGCGATGACGGTCATCGTCGCCGCCCATGGATATCCGGGCACGCCAAAGGGCGGCGGGCTCATCCGGGAAATCGAGGCTGCCGAGCAGGTGCCCGGCGTGACCGTCTTTCACGCGGGGACCGCGCGTTCTGGAGAGACATTGGTCGCTAAGGGGGGGCGGGTTCTGGCCGTGACCGCCGTGGCTGACACGTTCGCCAATGCCCGGGCGCGCGCGTATCGCGCCGTTGACCAGATCGACTTCGCTGACGGCTTCCACCGTCGCGATATCGGGTGGCGCGAGCTCGAGCGCGCCGAGCCGGCGGTGAGCGAATGAACCTTCTCTGGGATCTCTATTGGCCGGTCCTGACCCTGGCAGTCGTCGCAGGGGTCAACGTCGGCGCAATCGCCTTCCGCAAGCGGGCGCCAAACCAGTTCAGGACGATAAACTGGAGGCGCCGGCGAGTGCTCGTGCTTGCCGGCGGGGCCGCCCTCGTCCTCGCGTTCGGAGCCATCTGGCACGCTCCGGTCGGTAAGGGCGAGCGCTTTGCATCTCAAACCGAGCGCTTTACTCGCAAGGTCCTCGTCGACTGGGAAATGGCACCGGTCACCGCCGTCGTCCCCCGCAATCCGATCAGACGGGCGCTCGTCCTTTCCGGGCCGGCCGACGATTTCCAGCGCAGCGAACTGGTACGAATTCTCAACGATGTTCCGGGCGTGGCCAATGTCTGGTGGGCCGACCGGCCGCCGAATTTCACGCTGCCATTGTTGCTGGAGGTGGAACTTGCGGCGCTTGTCAGCTTTGGCGTTGGGCTGGTGCTGGCGTATCTGCTCGAGCTTCGGCGCCGCTCGAATGCGCAGTGGAGATGGTGATGGATTTTGGTGGGAATCTCTGGCTGATCGTCATCGCGGCGATTGTCGTTCTTATTGTCGCGTGGTTGCTCCTGCGGCCTCGCCAGCGCATTCAGCTGGGCGATTCCACGCCGCTGCGTCCGCACATGTCGAATCCGAGGCCGGAGGCCGAAGGGCGTGGGCTCGCAGGTGAAGCCGCGGCGGCGACGAGCGACGTTGCCGGAGAGATCATCAAAGCGCCGGTTCACCAGGCGCTGGCCGGCGGAGAAGCGCGCGATGAATTCACCAGGATCAAGGGCGTCGGCCCGAAGTTCGCGGATGCGCTCCACGCGCTCGGTTACAATCGTTTCGAGCAGCTCTCGCGCCTAACCCCGGAGGAGCTCGATCGGCTCGACGGGCAGCTCGGGCCGTTCCGCGGCCGACTGCAACGCGACCGTGTCATCGAGCAGGCCGACTATCTTGCGCGTGGAGACACTGACGGCTTCGAAAGCCGCTTCGGCAAGCTCTAGTCCTGCTCGACCTGCGCGGGCTCATGCTCGCGCGAGCGCCGCTTGGGGCGCGAAACGAGCAATTTGTCGATCTTCCGCCCGTCCATGTCGACAACTTCGAACTTCCAGCCGTCGTGGGCGAAGGTCTCGCCGGTCTGCGGGAGCCGCTTGAGGACCGACAAGGCAAAGCCGGCGACGGTCGAATAATCGCGGTCGTGGGGCATGTGCACTCCAAGACGATCGGACAGCAAGTCCGCGCTTGCTGCCCCCGACACCAACCAGCTTCCATCCTCGCGCTCGAACAGATCCGGCTCCTCACCCTCCTCGACATCGTGAGCGAAGGTTCCCGCAAGCGCGGCAAGAATGCTCCCCGGAGTCACGATCCCGTCGAAATGCCCATATTCGTCATGAACTAAGGCGAGCGGTACATCGGCCGACCGGAGCACGACTAACGCGTCCATCGCATCCATCAGGTCGGGAATCACAGGAGCCGAGCGAGTAAGTTCGCGCAAATTGAGTTCTCGCCCGTCGAGAAGCGCCTCGAGCAGGTCGCGAGTCTGAATCACCCCAACGATATTGTCGACTGAACCGTCCGCGACAGGGATGCGGCTGTGCGGAGTGTCCTTCAGCGCGGCGCGGAGATCCTCAGAAGATGTACCTACGTCGACCCAGTCGACATCGGTGCGAGGGGTCATGACCTCGCGAACCGGGCGGTCGGCCAAGCGAACAATGCCGGAAATGATCGCCCGCTCGCTTTCCTCGAGCACGCCGGCCGTCTGCGCCTCCGCGACCACAAGGTGAAGCTCTTCCGCAGTCACCGTGTTCTCGGACTCACGATTGAGACCCAGCATCTTGAAGATCAAAGCGCTTGTGCGGTCGAGAAGCCAGACGATCGGGCGGGTGAGCCACGAAAGCCACAGCATCGGACGGGCAACAATCGCCGCGATCGGCTCAGGCGAACGAAGGGCGAATTGCTTTGGCACGAGTTCGCCGATCACAACCGAAGCGAATGTCGTCAGAATGATCACAACCGCAAAACCGATTGTCTGGGCCGTCTCGGGTGACAGCCCCAATAACGCAACTCGCTCGCCAACAGGCTTGCCGAGAGTCGCTCCCGAATAGGCGCCCGCAAGGATGCCGACCAAAGTGATCCCGATCTGCACGGTCGACAGGAAGCGCCCGGGATTGGCGGCGAGGTCGAGTGCGCATTGGGCGCCGCTGCTCCCGCTCTTTGCCATCGCCTTCAGTCGCGCCTCTCGCGACGAGACAATCGCGAGCTCGCTCATCGACAGGACGCCGTTGAGCAGCACCAGCGCGAGGATGATGACGATATCGAACCAGGGAAGTGGGGAAGGATCGCTCATGGGCGTTGCGTTAAATGCCTAGCAGCGCTTTTGTTCACAAGCGAACATCGATTCACATACGAAACGGCTCGGCTTTAGCGACGCTCTTCGAAGAAGGCCTTTAACAGCTCCGCCGATTCGGCTTCGCCAATCCCGCCGAGCACGTCGGGTCGATGGTGACAGGTGGGCTGGCTGAATATGCGCGCGCCGTGGACCACACCGCCGCCCTTTGGGTCGTCAGCGCCAAAGCGGACGGCTTCCACGCGAGCAAGCGCCATCGCGCCAGCGCACATCGCGCAAGGCTCCAGTGTCACCCAGATCGTACAACCGTCGAGGCGCGACTGGCCGAGCTTCTCGGCGGCAGAACGGATGGCGACGATCTCTGCATGCGCAGTCGGGTCGAGACTTCCGCGCATCGCATTGCGCGCCTCGGCGATGACCTCGCCGTCCTTGGTGACGACCGCTCCGACGGGCACCTCCCCTTCCTCGGCTGCCTCGCGGGCGAGGTCGAGCGCGCGGCGCATCGGCAAGGGCAGCGGAAAACTCACCGTGAAGCGGCTAATCCACGCCGCCCGCCCTGTCGATTCGTCGATTATTGCGCGGTGTTGGTTACCGGCTGCGTCTGATTGCCCTGTGCCGCGTTTACCCGGACGGTCGGAACCGGGACGGAGACGTCCTTCTGGTCCGTCCCGACACTGACGGTTCCGGTTTCAACGTCGAAAGCGGGCGTTTGCCCGCCGGTAGCGGTGATTCCGTTTTGGGTCACCGACACTTCCGGCGCCTTCGCGGGCCGAATTTGATTGATATCCAGGAGGCCCGTGGCCACCAGCACGATCAAGGCGACGACCGCCAGGATCAAGACGAGAAGAACTGCGCGCATCCCCTGCTCCCTCTGTTACGTTGCCGACACAACGCAGTTGTTGGCGTCCGGGTTTCCTCGCAAGAGTTGACGTGTCTCCCCTTAAGGGTATCGGGCCACGGCTTTCCGGGCCCCTCTTGTGGGTGGCCCGTCCCAAAGAATCAGGATTGAACATCATGTCGCGCGTTTGCGAGCTGACCGGCAAGGGCCGGCAGGTGGGACACAATGTTTCCCACGCCAATAACAAGACCAAGCGGACGTTCCTGCCGAACCTGCAGAACGTGACCTTGATCTCCGATGCTCTTGGCCAGAGCGTGAAGCTGCGCGTTTCGACGCACGGCCTGCGTTCGGTCGAGCATGTCGGCGGCCTCGACAACTGGCTGCTGAAGACCAGCGACGACAAACTGTCGCCAAAGGTCCGCAAGCTGAAGCGCGAGATCGCCAAGAAGGGTCAGGCCGCGGCCTAACCCTGCGGCAGCCCGAGCAGGGCTGCTAGTTCGCCAGAGCTTCTTCCTCTGCAAACGCCGCAGCGCTGCGCCGATGCTTTCTGCGCCGCCGGCGCATGCGCAGCCACATCAATATCCCCGTGACCGCCAGGGCCGCCGGCAGGATCCCTCCCAAGAAGATGACCACCTGCCACAGCAGCGGCATTCCGGTGCCGTCGTGAATTCGGCGCATCGTCCGCGCGAATGTCTCGGGCGTGGCATTCGCAACGGATGCGTCTGCGTCCGAATCCTTCACACTCACTTCGACCGGCTTGCCCTCGCTTCTGACAGATATGATCCAAGCGGCCTTCTTGTCCGTCGGCCAGGCAATCGACGCGACCTCGCCCGGCACTACCAGTTGGGCTGCCGCGACGGCTTCATCAGGACTTTGTGCCGGTGCCGCCAGCGGCTGCGACGGCCCTGATTGAGGTCCGTTCGGAGGGTTGAACACCGCCGGGAAGGAAATCCACACTCCGGTCGCTGACAGCACGGCGAGCGGGAGCGCGATCCAGAAGCCTCCCGTGTGATGCAGGTTCGAATTGAAATCCGGCCGGCGCCGCCAGCGTAGTCCGCGCGCGAAGCTGCCCTTCAGCGGCCACCATAACCAGATGCCGGTGAGCGAAGACAGTAGCATCGCAACCCCGATCCAGCCGACAATCTGCCTTCCGATGGGTCCCAGCATGAAGGTGCCGTGGATCACATGCAGCAGGCCCAGCGCGCCGTCCCGAGGACCTCCGCGTTCGATCGGTTGCGCGGACTTCGGATCCAGCCAAACAATCGCCCGCGAAGGCCTCCCCCCGCCTGCCGGCTGCTTCGTCAAAGTTATTTGGACCGCGCCATTCTCTTGGGGAAACGTGAGCATGGAAATTTGCTCGCCAGGCTGCGCGAGCTTCAAGGCGCCGACGGCATAAGCCGAGGGCGGCAGGTCTGCCGATCCCGCGACTGGATATCGCTCGGGGTAGAGCTGCCGGTCGATCCAGTCGTGCCAGACCAGCGCCGCACCGGTCAGCGAGATCGGAATGATCAGGATGGCAAGTGAGATGCCGAGCCATTTGTGAATCTGGAACCAGAGGCCGCGGAGGCGAATCATTTTCGGACTCATGTTTAGCCCATAGCTTCTTGAGAATGGCTCGCAATAGGAAGCCTATTTCCTGAACGAATGTTGCGAGTTCCGTTCAGTTTCAGTGAAGGACGAATCGGGCATAAGTCTCTCAAGTGACGAGGTTTCCCCCTTTTCCTCGTTGCCCAAAGAGGCCGGCCACGGCCGACTGTATCCCTCGCGTCGCGTAACGAGGGGGGCCCGGTGTGCGTAGTGCGCCGGGCCCAACTTCGTCCGGTCAGGGCGTTTCGAACAATCGGGCGAGCTGCTCGATCATCGCCCCTCCAAGCTGCTCCGCATCCATGATCGTCACTGCACGGCTGTAATAGCGCGTGACGTCGTGCCCGATTCCAATCGCGACCAGCTCGACCGTAGACCTGCGCTCCACCCATTCGATGACCTGCCGAAGGTGACGCTCGAGATAGGCGCCGCCGTTGGCCGACGCAGTCGAATCATCGACCGGAGCGCCATCGGAAATCACCATTAGGATTCGGCGCTCCTCCGGCCGCGCGATCAGCCGATTGTGTGCCCAGAGCAGCGCCTCGCCGTCGATGTTTTCCTTGAGCAGGCCCTCGCGCATCATAAGGCCGAGGTTGCGCTTGGCATGGCGGTAAGGCTCGTCAGCCCTTTTATAGACGATGTGGCGGAGGTCATTGAGGCGGCCCGGGTTCGCCGGACGGCCGTCCGAGAGCCATAGCTCGCGGCTCTGCCCGCCCTTCCACGCACGTGTCGTGAAGCCGAGCACTTCGCTGGCGACTCCGACCCGCTCCAGCGTCCGAGTGAGGATGTCGGCGCAAATTGCGGCGATGGCGATCGGGCGCCCGCGCATCGATCCGCTATTGTCGATCAGGACGCCGACGACCGTGTCACGAAATTCCGTGTCGCGCTCGATCTTGTAGCTGAGCGAATGCATCGGGTTCACGACGACGCGTGCCAGCCGCGCAGCGTCGAGCAACCCCTCCTCTTGGTCGAAGTCCCAGCTTCGGGCCTGCTGTGCCATCAGGCGCCGCTGCAGCCGGTTTGCGAGCTTTGTCACAACATTGTGAAGTCCGCCCATTTGCTGGTCGAGATAGGCGCGGAGCCGGGTCAGCTCTTCTTCGTCGCAAAGCTCGTCCGCCTCGACCATCTCATCGAAGCGCGTCGTGAAAGGCTTGTAGTCTGTTTCCGGGGAAAGGTCCCAGTTGCGACGGGCCGGAGCGGACAATGCGCTTTCGGCGGTGTCGTCACCATCGGCCAGATCGTCGTCGCCGAGCTCCATCTCCTGCGGCGAGGTGTCCGCGTCGCCCTCTTGGTCGACCTGCTCGGCACGCATCTCGGCCTCGCCAGCACTGGGACCCGTCTCATTCTCGTCCTCGCCCTGCTCGGGCCCGCCTTCCTCTCCCTCTTCGCCTTCTCCGCCTTCTTCCGGAGGCTGCTCGCTTTCCTCGGATGCTGCCGCCAGGTCGAGGTCCTCTAGCAGCCGTCGGGCAACCTTCGCGAAGGCGGCCTGGTCGTCGAGCGTCAGTGCAAGCGCATCGAGCTCGACGCCGGCCTTCTCCTCGATCCACGGCGCGACGAGATCGAGGCCAGACCTGGCGGAAGCAGGCGGTGCATCGCCGGTCAGGCGTTGGCGGGCGAGGAGGCCGATCGCCGTTGCAAGCGGCACTTCCTCCGCGCTCCGGGCGCGAAGGATCGCGTCGCCACGAACACGAGCCTCGGTCAGTTCAGAAAGGTTGTTCCGAACGCCGGACATGGTCCGCGCACCGAGCGCCTCGAAGCGTGCCGTCTCCAGCGCATCGAAAACCGCCCGCGCATCCGGGTCGACGGGCGCTGCGGACGCATGAAGCCGGTCGTTGTGATGGCGGAGCCGCAACGCCAGCGAATCGGCAGCCCCGCGCGCCTCGGCGACAAGCTTGGGCTGCATCGAGGGGCCAGGCGACGGGACGCGGGCGGTCTTTCCTGATGGCGGCGCAGCTTCGGACGCGAAGGCAACCTCCACATCCGGATCGCGAGCGATCGCCCGCGCCGCCCCAGCAAGGGCACGCCGGAACAGGTCGATCGCCTCTGCCATTCGGGTTCAGCTGGCCTTGGAGGCCACGCTCTCGGGAAGGTCCGTGCCGAAGACCCGCTGATAATATTCGGCGATCAGCGGTCGCTCGGCTTCGTCGCACTTGTTGAGGAATGTCACCCTGAACGCGAAACCGACGTCGCCGAAGATCAGGCTGTTCTGCGCCCAGCTGATCACCGTCCGCGGGCTCATCACGGTCGAAATATCGCCGTTGATGAAGCCCTGCCTCGACAGGTCCGCCACCTTGATCATCTTCTCGACGGTCGTCTTGCCATCCGGATTGTCATACTCGCCCGACTTGGCGAGCACGATCTGCGCCTCGACCGCGGCCGGCAGGTAGTTGAGAGTCGCGACAATGTTCCAGCGGTCCATCTGGCCCTGATTGATCGCCTGGGTGCCATGATAGAGGCCGGTCGTATCGCCGAGCCCGATGGTGTTGGTGGTGGCGAACAGCCGGAAGAACGGGTTCGGGCGGATCACCCGGTTCTGATCGAGCAAGGTCAGCTTGCCTTCGGTCTCCAGCACGCGCTGAATAACGAACATCACGTCCGGACGGCCGGCATCATATTCGTCGAACACGAGCGCAACCGGGTGCTGGAGCGCCCACGGAAGCAGGCCTTCGCGAAACTCGGTAACCTGCTGACCTTCCTTGAGCACGATCGCGTCGCGGCCGACGAGATCGATGCGGCTGATGTGCGCGTCGAGATTGATGCGGATCAGGGGCCAGTTCAGCCTCGCCGCAACCTGCTCGATGTGGGTGGACTTGCCGGTCCCGTGATAGCCTTGGACCATCACGCGGCGGTTCTTCGCGAAGCCGGCGCAGATCGCCAGCGTCGTGTCCGGGTCGAAGACGTAAGCAGGGTCGAGATCGGGGACGCGCTCGTCGGCCTCGCTGAACGCGGGCACTTCCATGTCGCTGTCGATCCCGAAAAGGTCGCGGATCTTCGCCATCTTGTCGGGTGCGGCCATTACGGTCTCGCCGCGGCTCTCGGGCTTCACGTTGGATAGTTCGGTCATCGTGGAGTCCCTTACGGGAAGGGCGCTGGCGCCTCAATAAGATGGATGGTGCTAGTCGACCTTCTCGGGAAGCGGGAAGAGCGTGACGAATCGCCGCGCCAGTTCGACGTCCCCTTCGACGCCGATCGTCTCTAGGGGCGCTCCGCCGTAGATCACCGCCGCGAGGCCCTCTGGAGTGGTCGTCATGACCACGTCACACCGCGCATCCAGTCGCCGCTCCACATGCAGCTCGCCGCCGCAGAGCTTCGCGGAGTAGCTCGTCTCCCCGAAGCGGAAGCCGAAAAGGCCCTCCATGCCTTGCGCCCGGTCCGCATCGATCATGGTTTCAAGCGACATCATGATCGCCGCGTGGCTGAGCGGAAGCGTCGGGTCGTGAAGCGGACTGCGCGCCGCCCATTTGCCGAGCTTTCCGATCACCGGAGCCACTTCGAGCGCCCATGGCGTCGCTTCATAGACCTGCACGGACGCAGGAGGCGGCAGGCGCATCTTCCGTACGAGCCCGCGCTCTTCAAGTTCGGTCAGGCGCTGTGTCAGCACATTGGCGCTGATTCCCGGTAGATCCGCTCTCAATTCCGAGAAGCGCTTCGAACCGTACGTTAGCTCGCGAAGGATCAGCATCGCCCAACGCTCGCCGATCAGCTCCAGCGCATGGGCCAGCCCGCAGGCATCGTCGTACCGTCTCTTTGCCTCTGAATTCGCCAACTTAGTTACTTTTTCTAACGAGTCAGTTGCAATTTATGACTTCACGGGCCAGAAGGCAAGGAAATCGAGTCGCAAGGGAGAGAAAGATGGCGCGGTTGATCTTCGTGAACCTGCCGGTTGATGACCTCGAACGGTCCAAGCTTTTCTACGAAGCGATCGGCGCCCGGAACGAGCCGAAGTTCTCCAACGAAGCTGCGGCGATGATGGTTCTGTCGGACACCATCCACATCATGCTGCTGACCAAGCCCTTCTATTCGACGTTCACCAGCAAGCCGATTGCTGACGCTCACAGCAGCAGCCAAGTCATCCTCTGCGTGTCGTGCGCTAGCGCGGCCGAAGTGGACCAGCTCGTCGAGGTCGCTGCCGCCAATGGCGGAAGGGCCGATCCCGGCCCGAAGCAGGACATGGGAGGAATGATGTACGGCCGCAGCTTCGAGGATCCGGACGGGCATCACTGGGAGCCGATGTGGATGGACCCACAGATGGCCGAACAGGGCGCACATCCTGTCGAATCCGTCACTGCTGATAGCTGATAGTGGAGTAAGGAGCGCACGCCATGCCGGTCGATTCGACTGCATCTTCCGAAGTGACGGCCTATCGCTGGGTACCGGATTTTGCCCAAGGGCTGGTCAGAGACCTTCGGGTCCGCTGGGCGCTCGAGGAGATCGATCGGCCCTACCGGGTTCGCCTGCTCGACGTCACCAAGCCCCGGCCGGACGAATATTTCTGCGAGCAGCCCTTCGGGCAGGTCCCGGCATACCGCGACGACGAGGTTCAGCTGTTCGAGAGCGGCGCGATCCTGATCCACCTGGGTTTGCAGGATGAGCGCCTTTTGCCGGCGGATCACGCGCAAAGGATGCGCGCGATCGCCTGGCTCATCGCCTCACTGAATAGCGTCGAGCCGGCCATTTTCCCGCTGCTCATGATCAATGTCTTCAACAAGGGCGAACCGTGGACGGAGGAGGCGCGCCCGAAGTTTCTCGAACGTCTCAACAGCCGACTGAAATGCATGTCCGATGCGCTAGGCGACAAGGAATGGCTTGAGGGGCGTTTCACCATCGCCGACCTGATGCTCGTCACCGTGCTCCGGCAGCTCCGCGGTGGAAAGACAGTCGACCAATTCCCCAATCTCGCCGCACTAGTTGCTCGCGGCGAGGCGAGGCCCGCCTTCCAGCGCGCGCTCGCCGACCAGCTCGAAGTCTTTGCGAAGAACCAGCCGGAGCCGCAGCCGGCCTGAACCAGGATATCCTGAATTCCCGAACCCGAAGGAGAGGACAATGACCTATTTCGAAGGATTCGTGCTGCCAGTCCCGGAGAGCAGGCGGGAGGAGTATCGGAAGCACGCGGCAGGCGCGGCTCCTCTGTTCCACGAGATCGGCGTCCAGCGTCACTTCGAGGCTTGGGACAGCGACGTTCCGGAAGGCAAGGTGACCGACTTCCGAAAAGCCGTCGACGCCAAGCCCGATGAGAAGGTCGTCTTCTCCTGGTTTGAATATCCCGACCGGGCGGCCCGCGACGCGGCCAATGAGAAGATGATGAGCGATCCGCGAATGAAGGAAATGGGTGAGACCATGCCCTTCGACGGCAAGCGGATGATCATGGGCGGCTTCGACGCGATCGTCGAGGAAGGCGGCTCGACAGGCGGATATACGGACGGCTTCGTCGTGCCGGTGCCGGAGAGCAAGAAGGAAGCATACCGCGAACTCGCTTCCAAGATGGCGAAGGTCTTCCGCGAGCACGGCGCAAACCGGGTCGTCGAGGCAATCGCCGACGACGTGAATCATGGCAAGGTCACCGACTTCTACCGCGCGGTGAAGGCCGAGGACGGCGAAACGGTCGTCTTCAGCTTCATCGAATGGCCGGACAAGCAGGCTCGCGACGACGCCTGGGCCAAGATCATGGCTGACGAGAGCATGAAGCCGGATGGTGACATGCCATTCTCCGGACAACGTATGTTCTGGGGCGGCTTCGAGCCGATCCTCGACAGCACGCCCGCCAGGACAATCGAGAACGCCTGAACGGCGTCAAAGCGCAAAGAAAGGGACGGACAATGTCCGAAGTGACTGACGCGCCCACCAGATCCGAAACGGCAACCACGCCCGGCCGCTGCAGGGAAGCAATGTCTGGTACGAGCTAATGACGACCGATCCCGATGGCGCGACGGCGTTCTACGGAAACGTGGTCGGCTGGAAGATCAGCGAGAGCATCCCGGGCAACCAGGACTATCGAATGATCGGACGGAGCGACGGCGGCTTTGCCGGCGGAGTACTCGGCCTCACGGACGAGATGCGACAGCACGGCGCCCGGCCGATTTGGCTGGGCTACATCGGGGTCGACGACGTCGACCCGACGGTCTCGAAGATCGAGGCGAAGGGCGGCAAGGCGCTGATGCCCGCCTTCGATATTCCGCAGGGCCGGATTGCGATGGTCGCTGACCCGCAGGGCAATCCCTTCTACGTCATGAAGCCCATTCCGCCGGCCGATAAGCCCGACGCCGAAAGCGACGTCTTTTCGGCGACGGCTGAGCAGCGTGTCGGATGGAACGAGCTGACGACGGCCGATCCGGCCGCCGCGCGCCAATTCTACGACGAGCTGTTCGGCTGGACGAGCGACGACTTCATGCCGATGGGCGAGCTCGGCGAATATCGCTTCTTCGCTCACAACGGGACGACGATCGGCGCGGTCTGCGGCGTCATGCCCGGCGGAAGCAGCGGCTGGCGCTACTACTTCCGCGTCCCGTCCATCTCGACTGCGGTCGAGGCGGTGAAAGCCGGCGGCGGAACTGTCTCCATGGGACCGCACGAAGTCCCGGGTGGCGATCACATCATCATCGGAAACGACCCGCAGGGCGCGGAATTCGCACTCGTGGGCAAGGCCTGAGGAGAGAGAAAATGGCCAGTAACAAGCTGACCACCTGCCTGTGGTTCGACAAGGGCGAAGCGCGCAAGGCGGCCGAATTCTATGCCTCGGTCTTTCCCGATACTCATGTCGGCAAGGCCCATTCGGCAAGCTCGGATTTCCCTGGCGGCGAGCAGGGCGAGGAGCTGACCGTCGATTTCACTGTTCTCGGCCAGAGCTTCGTTGGCCTCAACGGCGGTCCCAACTTCAAGGCCAATGAAGCGGTCAGCTTCATGGTCGTGACCGAGGACCAGGAAGAGACCGACCGCTACTGGAACGCCATCACCCAGAATGGCGGAAAGGAAAGCGAGTGCGGCTGGTGCAAGGACAGGTGGGGCTTCTCATGGCAGATCACGCCGCGTGTTCTGCTCGAAGCGATGGACAATCCCGATCGAGCGGCCGCCAAGCGCGCATTCGAGGCGATGATGACGATGCAGAAGATCGACGTCGCAAAGATCGAGGCGGCCCTGCGCGGGGACAAGGTCGATGCGTAAGCTGACTGGCGCCGTTTTCCTTTCGCTCGACGGCATCATGCAGGCGCCGGGCGGACCCGAAGAGGATCCGACCGGAGGCTTCCGGTTCGGAGGCTGGACGGCGCCTTTCTGGGACGAGGACATGGGTCCGTTCGAGAAGATACTTGGGTCCGAGTACGACCTGCTCCTGGCAAAGCGGACTTACGACATCTTCTCGGCCTACTGGCCGTACAACCAGGACAATCCGATCGGCGCCAGGTTTCAGCGCATCAACAAATATGTGCTGACCCATTCGGAAGAGCCGCTGAGCTGGGAGAATAGCCACAAGCTATCCGGCGATACGGCCGCGGCCGTCGAAGAGCTCAAGCGCAGCGGAAGCCGGGACCTTCTGATCCAGGGAAGCAGCACGCTATACACGCCTCTCATCTCGGCGGGGTTGATCGACCGATTGGTGCTGATGACGTTCCCCGTCGTACTCGGGGAAGGAAAGAGCATCTTCGACGGGTCGCTGGAGCCGCGTGGCCTGAAGCTTGTCGACAGCTTCGTCTCCGGAACGGGAGTCGTCACGGCGATCTACGAGCCGGCGGGCGACGTGAAGACCGGCACGTTCGAGACCAAGGAGCCGAGCGAGGCCGAGCTTGAGCGCCGCGAGAAATGGGCCCGGGAGGACGCATGAGCCTGGAGTTCTTCGGGCACCCGTTCAGCAGCTACACTCAAAAGGTGCTGATCGCCCTATGGGCCGACGAAACGCCGTTCAACTATCGGATGATCGAGGATCCGGCCAATATGGAAGAGCTCAAGCGGCACTCGCCGTACGGGCTCTTCCCGCTGCTGATCGACGAGGGCCGGCCAGTGTTCGAGTCCTCCACGATCATCGAGCATCTCCATGCCCACCATCGCGGATCCAACGATTGGATTCCGGAAGGCGAGACGGGGCGGCGAGTCCGCTTCCTCGACCGCTTCTTCGACCTGTACGTCATGGGCAACATGCAAAGGCCGGTAGCCGATACGATCCGCCCGGAAGGCGCCAATCGCGATCCGTTCGGAGTGGAGAAGGCGCGCGGGACCTGCACACGGCCTACGACTGGCTGGAGGCAAATCTCGGCGAAGGCCCTTGGGCCGTCGGCGAGAGCTTCACAATGGCCGACTGCGCCGCCGCTCCCAGCCTGTTCTACGCCGACTGGATCGAGGAAATCGGACCAGACCGGCCAAGGCTGGCGGCGTATCGCGCCCGCCTGCTTGCGCATCCCATTGTCGCCAGGGCGGTCGACGAGGGGCGCCCCTACAGGCATTATTTTCCACTTGGCGCACCCGATCGCGATTAGTCGCGTAACCAATTGGCTGGTCGCCGCGAATGGCAGATGTGAGAACCTTCCGGAGCCAAATCGATGCCTAACCGAGCCCCCGTTCTGAGCGCCCTCGCCGCGGCGTGCCTCTCGTTGGCCACCGCCGCCTCCGCCAAGGCGCCCATCGAGACAGCCGTCCTTGCCGGCGGTTGCTTCTGGGGAATGGAGGGCGTGTTCGAGCACGTGAAAGGCGTGACCAACGTCGTATCGGGTTATGCCGGAGGCTCAGCTTCAGACGCGAACTATGACCGGGTGAGCACCGAACGGACGGGCCATGCCGAGGCGGTCAGGATCAGCTTCGACCCGAGCCAGGTCAGCTACGCGCAGTTGCTGAAGATCTATTTCTCGGTTGCCCACGACCCCACGCAGGTGAACCGGCAGGGCCCCGACGTTGGGCCGAGCTATCGCTCGGCGATCTTCCCGCAGAACTCCGCGCAAAGGCAGATTGCAGCAAGCTTCATCGCGCAGCTGCGCGCGAGGCGGCCGATCGCGACCAGAATCGAGAGTGGCCCCTTCTTCCCCGCCGAAGCCTATCACCAGGACTTCATGCGGCGGAATCCGTACTACCCGTACATAATCGTGAACGACCGGCCCAAGCTTGCAAAGCTCAAGCAAGCCTATCCACAATATTGGAAGGCGTAAGCGGGCTTACTCGCCCTTCATTCCCCGCCGCGTTTGCGCGCGCTCGAGATCCTGGCGATCCTGGAGCTTGAGGTCCGCCCACTCGGCCCGAGTATGGCAAACCTTTCTCTTTGCGAGCCTGCTGCCCAGGATTTCCTGCCGCTCGCAGACTACCTCGTTGGGATCGGGTGTCGACGCTTGGGCGGGAGCCTGCGGCGCAGGAGCGGCTGCTTGGGCAATCGCAGTGCCGGTCATTCCAGCAAGAAGCGCTGCAGCCATGGACGCAGAAAAGGCTTTGAACATACTGAACCCTCCTCAGGGGAAGCGAAGATTATCGCCTCTGTGGACCTCAACCTCAAAGATTTTTTCGACGAACGGCGTCAGCGCGGCGCCCCGACGTCGAACGCAACCGTCAACCTTTCGCCCTCCGCGAACGGAACGGTCCCGTGCCACATCCATGACGGGAAGAGGACGAGTTGCGCCACTTTCGGCTCGATTTTTCGCCAGGGTGGCAGGTCGATACCAAGCAGCTGATCCGGTTCGCCCAAAGTGAACCAGCCCGCATCCTGGCGCTCGCCCGGCCCGCGCTCGGGTAGCGCGACGTAGAGCGCGGAGCTGATCCAGCCCAAGGGGTGGACGTGGTTGGAATGATGGCCCTCGGACCTCAGCCGCACCGACCAGCTGCCGGTGAATCTGACCCGTCGATCGCGTGGATGCCGAAGCAGCGGATGCTTCTCGTCGGTAGGCGGAAGCTGCGCCTTGAAATTTTCGACGGCGCCGACGATCGCCCGTCGCAGGTGGCGGATGGCGGGATCGATCCGACTGAGCAGCGGGCCGTCGGTTTGCGTGCCGCCGCGCACGGATTGGTCCAGATATTCGCCCTTCGCGACGTGAAGAGCCCTCAGCGTCTCCGCCAGTGTTTTGATCGGAGGCAGCGCATCTGACAGGTCGATAACGGAGACGAGCCGGGGATCACCTTCGAGCCATTCCGAGCGCGGGTCACCCGCCAGCCGCCAGGCCGTTGCCGTATAGGCCCAGATCTCCGCGTTCGGGTCGGTCTTCAAACGGCGATCGATCAGCGGCAATGCGGCATCGACCTCGCCGACGCGCAGCAAGTGACGGATTCGCCAACTTTCTAGCGCCTTGTCGATTGCCTCCGGGAAGGATCCGAAGAGCGCCGCCGGTTGCGCCTCCTCGTCGAACTCCGCCGCGTGAATGCCCTCGTAGATCTGGAACTCAGGCGCGCTCACGCCCGACGATCTCGCTCGTTCGACGATCTCCTTGAGCGAGCCGTAGGCCCGCGGCGGAGCTGCACGTGCAGCAGGGTCTCCCAGAGCGGCTGCGCTGCGGGGAACAGCATCAGGGCTTGCTCAAGAGAGGACGTCGCTTCCGCGGCACGGCCTTCCGTCGCCATCAGTTGGGCGAGCTGCTCGTGCCCGTACAACCATGCAGGTGCCCGCTCGAGCCTCGTCTGCAGATCTGAAATCGCAATGTCGCCCTCCCGCAGGCGGCACGCGCAGCGGCCATGCCGACAAGGAGTTCGCCATTCTTGGGTGCAAGGGCGAGTGCGCGTTCGTAGAGCGGTCGGGCGTCCAACCCGGCCTCCATGGCCGTGCGCGCATGACCGTGAGCGATGCTCGCATCTCCGGGGGCGAGCTTCGCGGCTTCTTCGAACGATTGCAGCGCTCGGTCATGTTCGTCGAGCGAGCGTTCCAGCAGCCCCTTCCACTGCCACAGAAGCGCGCTTCGTGCCTGACTGGCTCCACGCTCGATCAGCGGAAGCGCGCATTCCTCTTCGCCTTCCTCCAGCGCCTTGCTCGCAAGATCGGCGAGGGCCGCGACATCGACAGAGCTGGAAAGCGCAGACGCCATCGATGCCGTCTCGCTCATAACGCGCCAACTCCGCCCTCACTTCCGATCAGCGCCGCGACCGCGTTGCGCTCCGCCTCGCTGAGATCGGGATGCCAGACATCGAAAATGAAGACGACGCGCAGCTCATTGCTTGGATTGAGCGCCTCATGCTCGATCGTGTCATCGAACACGAAGGCTTCGCCGCGATTCCAGTAGCGGGTCTCCGCTCCGACCCGGAACCAGCAACCCTCGGGAACGACAAGCGGGAGGTGGCAGACGAGCCGAGCATTATTGACACCCACGTGCGGCGGAATCGCCGTATTCGGCGCTAGCAGTGAGAACATGGCATTGGGGCCAGAGCCACCGATGGTCGGCTGCGGAAACTTCTCGAGCAGCTCCAGCGTCCGCGGGCAATGGCGAGCATTGGCGTCGATCAGCTCGCCGTTCCGCCACAGGTGAATTGCGGTCCAGTCCGGGTTGCGATTGAGCGGCCGCCACTGCGCAAGCGGAAGATGATCGTCGTACTGAATGTACGGCACGAGCTCGGCGCGCTCCGCAGCCATCACGGCTTGAAGTTCGGACGCTATCGTTTCGGTCGCCGCCTCGAGCTCATCGATCCAGGGGAACAGGAGACGCGGATGGAATTCGCGCTGGGCAAGCTCCGGAAAGAAGAAGTGCGTCGGCGTGCTGTAAAAGGGCTTCGTTCGGCCGAGCACGTTGTTCCGAAAACGCTCGATACGCGCCCGTTCCTGGTCGTCCGCGCCTTGCTCGACTCCCCCATCGCCGCCTTCATGCGGCGTTCCCGGGCGTCGATCCATGCAGCATGTTGCCGCTCGCCCTCTGCGACGACAGATGCGAGCTGCGGCGGAAGGTCCGCGTCCGGTTTCTGGGCAAGGGCATGGCTCCAGGCCTGTCCCGCGTCCGGATGACCGAGCCTTTGCAGAAGGCTCGCTCGCATCAGCAGCATGGTAAAGTCGAGCGGCGATATGGTCAGCGCACGGTGGACAGCTTCCAGCGCGGCGTCGGGGCTGCCGGTCGCCCGATGAAGTGCAGCCACCTTCATCCAGAGCTCGGCATTACCCGGGCTTCCTTCCGCAGCCTCGCTGAGAAGGGTCACCGCCCGACGCAGATCGCCCGCCGCGACGGCCTGCTCTGCTTGAGTAACGAGGCCGCCGGACTGCATCAGATCACAGGCTGTAGCCGAACTTGGCTAGCCATGGCTCGAGAACGGGGAGGACCGGCTCGAGGTGCTCGCGGAAGTTCGTCCAGCGTCCCGCCGCCTGACTGTAGATCGGCTGCGCAACCTGAGCGTAGCTCGCGGTCTTGATGCGGCCGCGGCTGAGAGCGGTCGACTCATGGTCGAGAACATCGTCGCTCCATTCGAGGCCAAGGAAATCGAGCAAAGACCGAAGCTCGATTTCGCGATCGCCGACGACATTCTCGTAGACGACCTTGTGAACGGATAGCCCGAGCAAGCCCTGCGCCTTTTCGAAATAGGAGAAGCTGAGGTCATAGAGCTCCGCAGCCGTGTCGAGGCCAAGGAAGTTGGACATGCCGTCGTTCAGCTTGAAGTTGGTTGCGTAGCAGCTGAACACAACGTCGCACGGATGCCGCAGCGCGAGGATGATGCGTGCTTCCGGGAATAGCCGGCGGATCGTCGGCAAGGCGTTCATCGACAATGGGTTCTTGTCGATCAGCAGCTTGCCGGGCGCGAGCGGGGTGCGCTCACCGGCGACCTTGAAATATTCATTCCTCGCTTCCTCGATCCGCTGGTCGCTCGCATCAGCAAGCGCATCGAAGGGCAGGATCTTGGACGCCTTGAGCAGCGTCGGCTCTTCTTCGAGGACTTCGACGTTGGGATGTCCCATGAGCATCGTGTCGAGGAGGGTCGTGCCTGAACGCGGGAAGCCGACCAGGAACGCCGGGGACGGACGATCGCACTTGGAAGCGTCTTCGCGCCAACCCTTCAGCCACTTGGCCGAAATGGTCTCCCGCTGGTTGCCGACGACGGTACGGTAAGCCGCAGCGCGCTCCTCAGGCCGGGTCGGATCGCCACGCTGGATTTCGTTCATTCGCGTGTAGGCGGCAAAGGCTTCGTCGTAGTGGCCGGCCCCTTCTTCGAGTTGGCCGAGAAGGTGGCAGCGGCGCGCAGTCTCCAGCTCGTCGGGAACCTTCTCCAGCGCAGCGAGGCCCTCATCGAACTTCTTTTGACGGCGATAATCGAACGCCCGAATGAAGTTCAGGACATCTTCGCCAACTCCGCGCTTCTGAGCTTCGTTGACCAGGTTCGAAAGGTCGCCGGTCCGGTTGGTCAGCTCGAAAACCACCGCAAGGCCCAGATTGGCGAGCGAATTGCCAGGTTCACGCTCGACCGCCTTGCGATAGGCTTCCTCTGCAGCCTCGGTGTGAAGGAGGTTGAGACGCTGGCTCGCGAGCGCGAGAAGAAGTTCGATGTCAGCAGGATCGCGTTTCGATGCAGCCTCGATCGCTTCGAGGGCCGGTTCTTCCCTGCCCAGCTCCTTCAGCATTGCGTGCAGCTCGCGAAGGGATTTGGTGTCTTGCGGAAAATCCTCCGCCATTCGGCGAAGCTGGGCTTCCGCATCGTCGACGCGGCCTACCGCCGCAAGAGCCGTCGCGTAATTCAATCGGATGGGCGGCGCTGCCGAATTGAGATCCGAAGCGCGCTCGAGCGCCGCCACGCTGCCTTCGATGTCGCCGGCCAGCCGACGGGCATTGCCCAGGTTATTCCAGCTCTCCCAATCCTCTGGCGCTACGGCGACGATGGATTCGTAAGTCCGGATCGCCGCAGAATAGTCGCCGACCTGCTGGGCAAGGAATGCCCGAACGCGCAAGAGTTGCATGGTCGGATCGGTACGCGCCACATCCTCCGACAAAGCATCGAGCGCCCCTGCGAAATCGCCTTTCTGGGCCAGAGCGGTTGCCAGGTTGGAGGAAACGACCGGGTCGGAAGGGCGCGCCTGCCGGGCGGCTTGAAGGTGCCGAATCCCTGCGTCCAGATTGCCGGTCTGACAGTGCAAAGTGCCGATCATCGCATTGAGAGCGGCGACGTCTCCGCCGTTGGCGAGCGCGCGTTCGGCGATGCTTACTGCTTCGGGGATTCTGCCTGATCGAGCAGCCGTTATGGCTTCGCGGATTGCGGCGGCGGTTTGGTCGTCGAGAACGGAAACGGCGGTCATGAGCGGCTGTCTAGCGCAATTGCCGACGAGTGACAGCCTCAGCCGTCGGTATGGCGCGCAAAAGAAAAGGGCGGCGGATCCGAAGACCCACCGCCCAATTCTTGGCTAGCCGTTACGCTTAGCCGCGCTCTGGCGCAGGCGGCGGCGGAGGCGGCGGAGGCGGCGGGGCCGGGCAGGCCTCGGTCGCCAGGATCACCGAACCATCCGGGCAGGTCTGCGTAGCAGGCGGCGGCGGAGGCGGCGGCGGCGGCGGGGCTGCCGGCACAACCGGAGCCGGAGCCGGCTTCGGAGGCAGGAAGTCGATCGTCGCACCAACCCACAACAGGCGGCCGAGAGCATCCCAGGTACCCGGGTAGGTGTTGCCATTGCACGGACCGGCCGGGCAGAGGTTCGAACCGCTACGGTTGGCGTTACCACCCGTGATACGCGGCGGGTCGTTGTCGAACAGGTTGTTAATACCTGCCCGCAGGCTGACCCGATCCATCAGGTTGAACGTACCGGAGAGGTCGAAGTAGTTCTGCGCCTTCACGCTCAGGCCCGGCTCATAGTTGAAGTCGCCTCCAACCGTGTTGTTGTCCTGAGTCGTTTCAGCCTTGACCTTGCCGACATAGCGCCACGCCAGCGACAGGCCGAGACCGAAGTTCGACTGCCACGACGCACGCATCTTGTGACGCCATTTCGGGATCGGGGCCGACGCGGCAACCGTGCCGCCCGAGCAGACCGGACCGTAGAAGCCGACGCAATCGTACGGCTCGGACAGGCCGTTATCGACCCGCGCCTTAAGCATGCGCGTTCCGAGGAAGCTCCACGACATCTTGCCGAAGTTGAACAGCGGATGCGAGTAGGCGGCATTCACGTCGATACCGCGGTTGCGCATCTTCGCCGTGTTCAGCGGCAGATCGCTCACGTAGCCGTTCGGCGTCAACCAGATCGAGCCCGCGGTGTCGCGGTTGATCAGGTCGCAGGCCGGCGACGTGAAGCTTGCCGTCGAGTCGGCAACGCAGGTCTTCAGGATGGCATCCGCGCCCAGACCCTGGATCGCGTTCTCCAGCTTGATGTCCCACCAGTCGACCGTCAGCGCCAGCCTCGGGATGAAGCTCGGCTGGATCACGGTGCCCAGTGTGATCGTCGTGCCCTTTTCGGGTGTCAGCTGGGGTTACCACCGAGCAGGCCGTTGTACTGTCCGGCCGGGTTGGCAGTCGGCGACTGACCGACGACGAGACCCTGTGCGAGACAGCCGTAATCGGTGGCGGTGATGACCTTTGCGCAAGGATCATCGCTGCCGTCGAGTCCGACGAACTGCGGGGCGAACAGCTCCTGGATGTTCGGGGCGCGAACCGCGCGGTTGTACGAGCCGCGGAAGCGGATGTCGCGGATTGGTGCAAACTCGAGAGCGAGCTTGTACGTGTCCGTGTCGTACTTGCGGTCGTTGCTGGTCGTGTACCAGGACTTACGATAGCCGGCGCTGAAGGTCAGCTCATCGATGAAGCTGTTCTGGATGATCGGCACCTGCATTTCGCCGAACACTTCCCAGACCCTGAAGTTGCCGCTGACCGGAAGCGTTGGTGCTCCCTGGCCAGTGAGGTCGCCCGTCTGGAACGACTGGTCGGGGTTCAATTCGAGCGACTCACGCCGATACTCGACACCCGCGTTAACCGCGACGCCATCCTCGGCCCACGGAGTCTTCCAGCCCATCTCGCCAAGCAGTCCGGTCACGTTGAAGTTGGCGATCTGCTCCGAGGTAATGCCCTGAATGACGCCGAAGACGTTCAGGTAGTTGACGGCGGCGGCCGACGGACCGGCACCGAACGGATCGTACGGTACGCAAGTCGGATCCGACTGATCGAGAACCGAACGGCAGACGATCTGCGAACCCGCCGTTCCCACCGGAACGACTGCGCCATTGGCGTCGACGTTCACGACATTGAGAGCGCGGTTCAGACGCGCAATCGAGAACTCGTTCTTGTAGACCTGCGTGTAGTTCGTACGGCCGTACTGGAAGTACGAGTCATACGAGAACACGTTCGACAGGTCGCCACGCATGCCGAGCACGCCACGCCATGCCTGGTGACGAAGATCGGAAATACGCGGGCCGCCTTCCGTGTTGCGACGAAGCAACTGGAAGAAGCCCTGATTGTACGTGTTGCCGCGAGCATCGAAGAAGTTGATCGGCGCAGCACCCGGGTTCGGGTTGTACGAGGCACCAGCCGCGAGCGGGAAATTCCCGACAAACCCGTTGATCAGGTTGTTCGGATTGCCGCAAATCGCCGCGAGCTGCTGAGCCGACATCAGCGGGTTGTCGCAGTTGATGGTCAGCGTGTTGCCGAAGTCGCCCGACGGCGCGATCTGCGCCAGCGTGCGGTCGTCCATGAACATGAACTCAAGGTACGGCTTGAAGGCCGGGCTGATTTCATAGTTCGCGAACGCGCCAGCAATGTAGCGCTCGTCAGGCCGCTGGAAATAGTTCAGCGGAGCGAAATTGTAGAGGTTCTGGGCAAATGGCGTAATCGTTCCCGGCCCGAGAGCCGCGACCGTCGACGTGACACTGCCTTCCGTGGTCGTCGCGAAGATGACCGCAGTTCCGGGATTTGCAGTCGCCGAACCGCCGCAACGCGGAGTGCCGCGAGTCGTGTTCTGCAGAACGCAGGCCGAGTAGTCGCGGTCGCGCTGAAGGACGGGCTTCGTGTTGCGATATCCGAAATAGGCAACCGCATGGCCGCGGCCGTCGTCGAAGCCGGCGCCGATGGTGACGGTGCCGTCGATCGAGCGGCCGTCCGTAACGCTGCCAGTCGGAAGCGGGAAACCGCGATTGTTGATGATGTCCGCCATGTGGATCGTGTCGCCAACGGTCCGGCCAGTACAGTAGCCCTGTCCTGCTGCGACGCTGGCACAATTGCCCACACGAGGATTATCCTGGTTGTGCTGCCAGGTGCTCCAATTGCCGTCGAAGCGGATACCTTCGAACTCAGTGTCCATGATGAAGTTGACGACGCCCGCGACCGCGTCCGCACCGTACACCGACGATGCACCGCCGGTCAGGACTTCCGCACGGCGGATCAGCGCCGACGGGATGACGTTAAGGTCGGCCGACAGGTTCGCGCTGTTCGGGTCGCCCGGCATCATGCGGCGGCCGTTGATCAGGACGAGCGAGCGCTTCGCACCCATATAGCGAAGGTCGACTTCGGCGGTGCCGGTTGCGCCGTTCGAAACGCCCGACGCCTGCGCAGCGCCGACCGACGGCAGCTGGTTGAGAACGTCCTCGACCCTGGTCGAACCGGAGAGCTTCACGTCCTGGTCGTTGACGACCGTGACCGGAGCGGCGCTCTCGAGGTTCGGCTGCGGAATGCGCGAACCGGTGACGATGATGTCCTGTCCACCCTGGACGTCCTCACCCTCGGCCGAAACCGACGGCGTGGGCTGGGCTTCGACTGGACCGCTGGGTTCAGATGCGGCTGGTGCCGTATCCTGCGCCCAGGCGGGCGCTCCCAATGCGCTGGCGCCGACCAGCAAGGTCGTCGCGAGCAGGTTTTGCCGCAGGTTCGTTCTCATTCTACTCCCCTTATTCGGCCCATGATTGCTGGGCGCACGTGGCGCTCTCATTGTCCGATAAGTTTAACAGAACAAGATTCCGCGACCCGCTTGCGACGCTTTTCCGGAATGGTGTGTCGGCGAAACAACATAAACGCGCCGGTAAGGATTGGCGGACCGCCACGAGCCAATGGCCCCACTCGGCCCTTCCCTAAAGGCTGCGCTCCTTGTCATGCCGAGACAGCACGTAACTCAAGACGAACAGAGGGAAGATCCACGCCAGGCGCGCCTGGTATCGATCGGACAACCCAGACGCCAACACACAGAAAGCTGCGTTGACCGCGAGAACCGAGATAATCAGCGAAATAGCCGTCAACTGAGATTGCGTCAGGCGTCGAGCATTGATGCCGATCCAGACCGTGCAAAGTGCAATCACGGCGTAGATGGCCACATTCAGGGCATAGATCGTGGCGGACGGGATGTTGGCCATTTCCACGAAATCGGGGTTTCCCGATGAATCCGGACGGACCTGGTCTCCGTACCGGGCTGGCCGCACCCAGAACCAGACGGATTGTTTCACGACGTGTTGCGCCAGGTTCCCAAGCTCTGTCCCAGGATAGGCGAGCGCGGCCCGGAAGACGATTTCGCTCTCTTCGGCGCGTATCCTGTCCATCTGTTCCGGGGTTGCGCGTCCGTCGAGACCGGTATCGTTGAACAGGAATCCGCCCACGGTCGTGGGGATCTTTGTGCCGAAGACCTCGCACACGGCATACCGAGGGGTCCGGCATTCCTTTTCCAGATACCAGCGCGCCGGTCCGTCGGAGACCGACCGGGCCAGCGCGTGGGGATAGTGCTTCGCGACGACGCTCGTTTCGCCGAAGGCGACGAAGCCGGCGCCGACCGTGATGATCCCGCCAGCCAGGAGGGGCGCCCAAAGCCATGCCAGTCGCATTGCCGGCCGCAGCTCGGATTTGCGGCGCCAAAGCGCGACGCCCGTCCCAGCGATGCATAGCCACAGGGCCAGCGGAACGATGCTCGCGTGAACTGCGACGGCCAGGCTTGCGATTGCGGCCAGGGCGAAACGAACACCCCGCGAGAGACGCTCGAGACCGGTAAACAGGACGATCTGGCAGGCCGCGACAATACCGGCGAAAACGTCGGGCAATGCGAATGCAGTGAACATCGGGAGGGACGACGCAGCTGACAGCGTGATGCCGAGGATCAGATAGGCTTTCTTCGAAACAACGCCGAGGCTCGAAGCAACGACTGCGCAAGCGAAAGCGGCCAGCACAGTCTGGAAAAGGGCAAGGCCGATCATGGTGTAGGCTGGCCAGCTGAAGAGATAGGCCAGGACGCTGTAAGGGATCGATCGGACGCCCCTGGCGCTCGCGGCTTCGGAGCGTGCGCGCTCTACCGAACTCGTCTCTACGGCTTCATTTGCTCCCCTGCTTTGACCGGATGGGGGCCAGCCATGAGATCCGCCTTGCCGATGACGAATTCGACGGATGCCTTGCCGCCCTTAACGTAAGCGGCGCTGTCGGCGATGTAGGCGGGGCGCCCGAAAAGGATGAGCGGCCAAAGAAGGAGCGCGGCGAACAATAAGGTTCGCCAGGCCAGGTCTCGATCCAGACGCACGATCCCAGCACCGTTCCGAAGCCCTGAAACCTCATGATTTGACCGAATGCGATCCACTTGAATTCCCAAGACGTCGGAATGCGACAGCAAGCTATAAGCACGCCACGGCGTCAACCTCCGCTCTATCGGAAAGCATTTGGAGACAAGCCGGCTCAGCTTCCTTGGTTCAAATTGGAACAGGACTTGCGGGAAGAGCCTCGAGAGACTTGCGAACCACGCAGCGCTTCAGCCAGCTACTTGCGCGGAATCCGAAGGGCGCGGGGGGACGCGCGTTGACAGTGAAACGTCCGGTTGCTCTGTTCCAATCGCCCTCAGAGGCAGGAAAATAGCAATGCCGGCGAAGTCTCGACGCGGACCAATCCATTCACGAAGCCGCGCGCGATGAATCGCGTCCTGGTTACTGGCGCGAGTGGATTCATCGGATCCCACGTGACACGCCACCTTCTGGCAGAAGGACGTGAGGTTCATGTGCTCCTTCGCCCGGATTCCACTCCACCGCGGCTGGAAGATCTTGGCGGAGTTCGCCGATGGACCGGCGATCTGCATGATAGGGCTGCACTTGAAGTTTGTCTGAAAGGCGCTCGACCCGATCGCATCATTCATTGCGCGGGGGTTTCGCGTGCCCGGCACATGTCAGGCTGGGCTCCGATCCGGGAGGCTTTTCGCGTCAATGTCGACGGTCTCATTAATTTGGTGGAGGCCGCCTGCGCGAGCGGGGCACCGATCCGCCGCCTGGTCCGGCTCGGCGGCCTGGAAGAATATGGCAGCGGACCTTCCCCGTTTGTCGAAACGCAGCGAGAGATGCCGCGATCGGCCTATTCGGCCAGCCAGGTGGCCGGAACGCATCTGCTCGAGGCGCTCCAGCCTACCCTTCCCTTCGAAGCCGTGACCCTGCGGCCAACCCTGATCTACGGGAGCGGCCAGTCGACCGACTTCATGATCCCCGCTTTGATAGAGGCCCTGCTGGCGGAGCGGCCATTCCCATTGAGCGAAGGACGACAGCGGCGCGACATGCTCCATATCGACGATCTCGTGACGGCGATCCTGGCTGCTTCGACCGCAGACAATGCAGGAGGCGAAGTGATCAATATCGCGAGCGGAAAGGCGCCAATGGTCCGTACCATAGCTCTCACGATTGGGCGCATGATGGGGCGCCCCCATCTCCTCAGGCTAGGCGAGCTTCCGGATCGTCCGAACGACATCGTCGACCTTCGCGGCGACGCGTCGAAGGCAGAGCGTCTTCTCGCCTGGAGGCCGACGATCTCGCTAGTCCGCGGCCTCGCTCAAACGATCGAGTGGCACCGGTCGAGAATTTCGGCAGGATGCGCGGCATGAGCCTTGCGAGTGGCCTTCACGCACTGTTCGCGCCGATGCGGCAACGCGCGATCATGGCGATATCGGCCTATCGCGTTCGCGCGCGTCATTCGACCCTCAACGCACATGCGACCTCTATCTGGGACTACGGATTTCACGATCTCGACGCCATCGAGCTCGGGAAAGATGTAACGGTCGGACCGCATGCGGTCATACTGGTGTATCATCGCTCGCCATTTAGCGACGTGCCTGGACGCCTGATCGTCGGCGACCGGTCAAGCATCGGCGTCGGTTCCAATGTGCGCGCGGCCGGCGGCACGATCCGCATCGGCGCGGGTACAGGAATTGCGCAGTACAATGTGCTTGTTGCGGCGAACCACGTTTTGCGGCCGGGCGAACCTCGCTTCCATGTTCGGTGGGATGAAAGCCGATCTGGCATCGAGATCGGAAACAATGTCTGGATCGGCGCCGGCTGTGTAATCCTGCCCGGCACCGTGATTGGCGACGATGCAGTCATAGCCGCAGGCAGCGTAGTCCGGGGTAATGTTCCATCCGGGGAGCTCTGGGGCGGCGTGCCGGCTCGCAAGATCAAGGCAGTCGGCGAAGAGCGAGCTGAGTAAACCGGGCGATTGCCTCTCAGCCGACAGGGGCCGCGGACTGCCGGCCGAAGCGCCTGATCGAGACCTTCTCATCAGGCGTGAGGAATGGCCACAAGCCCCCAATCAGAACGAGGCAGGCGACCACTCTGAGCGGGATTGAGCCGAGGACCTCGCCCTGCGCCAAATAGGGCGCGATCATCAGTGCCGCGACTGCGTATCCGACAAGCAGTATCGAAGATCCGGTCATCACATAGCCACGGCGATGCAGCCGTTGCGCGCCCAGGGCGAATGTCACGATGGCCCCGGCGAGCATTGCTGCAGCGGCGCCGTTCATGCCGAAATGCGGAATGAGGGCGACGCACAGCAGTGTCGAGACAATGCATCCCGCAATCGACTTGACGGTCACGATCCAGAGCTCGTCGAGCGCGAACAGCAATTGCATTTGGACGTTCGTCTGGATGATGACCAACTGCCAAACGAGAAATGCAGGAAGCCAACCGGCGGCCACGATGAATTTGGATGAAAACAGGACGATCAGCGCGAATTTAGCGAACAATACCAGTGGCACGGACATCGCGATCAGAAGCATGAGCTGGCGGCGGCGGAACAGGTCGAACGTGGCGAATTTATCGGCGATAGGCGAAGGCCGGTTGAGCTGTGGGCCGAGGTATCGCGCCGCCATTGCGACCATCACCGCTCCCACTGCGAGGACCATGCTCAGTATTGCCTGAAGCCACCCGCCGGTCTCGATCCCCAGTGAATGTGCAGTCACGTATCTTACGACGAGCAGCGAAAAGGCAGTGCCGACTAGCGACGCGTAGAACGCAACGGCCGTGGGAATGATGTCCGGCCTCGCGCGTATCTCGGCAATCAAGCTCGCATTCCTGTCGAAAACCGGCAGGTGGAGGGTCCGCTTGAAATAGATGAGCGCCCAAGCAATCAGTACGGCGATCGCGATGGCCTGAGCCACATAGATCTCGAGTATATCGCCCCACAGCAGTCCGATGCCGGCCGCAACGGTCGTTATCGCGGCAATCGCGAACGAAAGACTGGCAGCGCCCACCGGGCGCAAACCCGCCGCCAGGACATTCGGAAGAAACAGTCCGAGGGCGAACAACGGCGCGTTGACCAACGCCACTCCGAATTCGAGTGAGTACGCTGCTACCGTCGGGCCGAACAGCGCGGGGCGAGCAAGTAGGGCGATGCCGAGGGCACCGCATCCGATTACCGACGCGACAACGATTGCTTGCAGAAAGGCAGCATATTGACGCGCGAAGTCAGGACGCCCGTACGACCTGGACATCACCCGCACCGCCACGGTCGGCAGGCTAAGCGCGAATACCATGCCGACAAGGATGATCAGCTGGTCAGTCAGGCCGACCAAACCGAGCCCGGCCGGGCCGAGATCAACGGAAATCACCTTGGCCCTGACGACCTGGACAAGGATTGTCAGGACCTGAAGCAGTCCGATGATGACTATGGTCCTGAACATTATCGCCGTGCCACCTTCATACGCAAACTGGCGACGAGACAATTATCCTTCGTTGCCGATGATTTCGACACGGGGGATCGGCACGATGAATTTCCCGCCCTTGGCGAGGAATTCAGATTGCTGCTGCACGATCTCGTCCCTGAAGTTCCAGGCGAGAATGAGCAGGAAATCGGGTCGGTCGGCCGCAATCCGATCCGGTGACACGACGGGAATCCGCATTCCGGGCGTATAGCGCCCCTGCTTGAGCTCGTTGCGGTCAGCAATCCACTCGAGCGTGTCCGGCCCGATGCGGAAATAGTTGAGGAGCGTGTTGCCCTTCGCCGGCGCCGAATAGCCGGCAAGCCGACGGCCCTCGCCCTTAAGCCTTTCGAGCAGGCTCATCAGCTCGGAACGGATGGCGTGGACACGCTCGACATGGCGATCGTAGGCCTCCTTCGTGAACAGACCCGCTGCCTTCTCGCGTTCGAGATAGGCGGTGACCGCAGCGGAGGGCTCACCAACTCGGCTGAGCGTACAGCGCATCGATCCACCATGGATCGGCAGCTCCTCAAGTTCGACCAGCTTGAACCCGAATTTCCTGCCAAGTGCGACAAGCGAAGCGGCCGTAAAGGTCGACAGATGCTCGTGATAGACGGTGTCGAACTCGTTGAGCTCGATGCAGGTGAGAGCCTGCGGCAGCTCCAGCACGAAACTTCCCTCGGGGTCCAGCAGGGTCGCCACACCAGCCATGAAGTCGTCTAGATTGTCGATGTGATTGAACGTGTTCGTGCAAACGATCACGCGCGCCGGTCCGTACTGGTCCCGGATGCGCACGGCTGATTCCGCCGTGAAATATTCGTTGAAGACCTCGACCCCGCGATCGCGGGCGAATTGGGAAATGTTCGCGGACGGATCGACGCCGAGAACCCGCATGCCCTCGCCCAGGCAGGCGGCGAGAAGCAATCCGTCATTGCTTCCGATGTCGACCACAAGCTGGCCTGGCGCGGTCACCAACTTCTCGCGGAACTGGTGCGCGAGCGCAGCGAAGTGCGCCGGCATGGTCGTAGTTGCCGACGGCATGTAGACATAGTCGACGTAGAAGTCCGCCGGCAGCGGATCCGGGATCTGAATCAGGCCGCAATCCAGGCAGGCATGGCTTTCCAGCGGGAACAGCACGTCCGGCTTGTCGAGGTTCTCAGGCCTGACAAAGGCGTTCGCCGCCGGATGGTCGCCCATCGGGAGGAAGCAATACATGTTGGTACTGTCGCAGGCGCGACAAACGGTCTTTCCAAGCATCAGCGACCCCTTTGCGATCGTTTTCCGACGTCGCGGACGACGTCCAAAGTCTGTTGAGCAAGCTTTTCCCAGCGGAGCGCTTCTCCCCGCTCGCGCGCCTTCCGGCGTAGGTCGGCGCGGAGATTGTCATCCGAAAGCACTGCCTGGATCGCTTCGACCAGCGAGTCGACGCTGGGCTCGATCATGTAGGCGTACCCGCCCGCAACCTCGCCGAGACCGCCGCGATTGGCAGCAATGACTGCGGTCCCTGCCGCCATCGCCTCGGTCGTGGTCATCGACCATCCTTCATTCTCCGACGGGTGAATGAAGATGTCCGCGGCTGCATATATCGGCGCCAGGTCCGAATGATGTTCCACGACCCCTTCGGTTTGGACCACGTCGTTTTCGACACCCAGGTCGCGGATCAGCTTTTCGAGCGGGACATCGCCCCTGTAGGGCCCGAACAGGAGCAGGCCGTGCGGCCACTTCCCTTCTTTCCGCAGGCGGGCGAATGCCTTGATCAGCATCGGGATATTCCGTCGCGGCGATCCCTTGCCTACGAACAGCAAATACGGCCGGTCCGAACCGAAGAAGCGCTTGCGTGTAGCCGACAACAGGCCGGGCTGGTCGTCCATCGGATGGAAGGCTTCGTCCGCCCCCTGGTGAACGATGTGAAGCCGATCTTTCGGAACGCCATAATATTCTTCGACAGCGCGTCTCGTTTTTTCACCCGGAACGATGACTGCATCGGCGCGCCGGGCACAGTGCTTGTAGAGCCGCGCGTAAGTCTGACGGTAAAGCCAGCTATGCGCAGCCGGCTCCGTCTCGTTGACGCTGTGCGTCGCGACAACAAGCCGTCCACGATAGCCGAGCGGCGCCGAGTAGGCCGGGCAAAACAGCACATCGTGGTCGGCGGCGGCGGGACCGAGGCGCAGCGTTTCCCAGGGCAAGCCCGGCATGCGGCTTTCAAGCAGGACCGTCCGGATGCGTGGCCAGGCTCCCGCCAGTCGCTCGTTCAGGGCCGCCGAACGAAGAGACTCAGCTCCTCGCCGTCAGCCAGCTGCTCGTTCCAGTACCCAAGGATGTATTCCAGGTAGCGCCCGACGCCGAATGGCTGGCCGGCGAGCCGCTGCCCGTTGAACGCAATGCGCATGGGTTACCACTGCCCGGCAAAGTCGCGAAAGCGCTCATGAACGTAGGCGAGATCGGTCTCGCTCAGACCGTGATGGCAGGCGACCAACATGCCGCTTCGCATGACCCGATCGGCATTGGGATAGCCGCCCGAAGCCTCACGCCGAACGATGTCGCGATATCCCGGCTGGCGAAGGATATTGCCCGTGAAGACCGTCCGCGTCTGGATTCCACAACCCTCGAGATATGTCTGCAATTGACGCCGGGTGAACGGGGCCTCGTCACGCAGGATCAGTGGTAAAGCCAGCCAACCCGTGCGGCTGTCCTCGCATTGCCGCGGAAGGGTGAACCAGTCGGCATAGTCGGAGAAGAAAGCGAGGTGAGCGTCGAAATTGGCGACGCGGGCGTCGATGTTCGACTGCAGCCGGCCAAGCTGGACGAGCCCGAATGCAGCTCCGATCTCCGACGGCTCCAGGTTGTAACCAATCCGCTCGAACACGAACTTTGCATCGTAGGGAATGCCTTCGAGCGTTACCCCGAATCGATGCTCGGGATTCTCGGAATCCACGAACAAGGACGAGCTTCGTCCCCAACTCCGCAGAAGCTTCGCCTCTTCGGCCCAGTCGTCCCTGTTGACGCACAGCATTCCGCCATTGCCGGCGCAGTTGATCACGTGCGAGCCATAGAAGCTCGTCGTGCTGATGTGAGACCGCGTTCCCGTGCTGGACCCACGCAGGGTTGCTCCTAGCGTATCGGCGGAATCCTCGACGACCAGCAGGTCATGCGCGGCGGCGAGCTCGGCCAGGCGATCCCAGTCAGGCAGGTTTCCGATCAGCGATGGGACCATCATGGCCCGGGTATTCGGGCCGATCATCGCCTCGACCTGCTCGACGTCGACATTGAAAGTATCCGGTTCGACGTCGACGAAGGCCGGCACGAGGCCGTTCTTTACGATCGGCGCCACCGTTGTCGCGAAGGTCAGTGCAGGCGTGATTACCTCGGCTCCGACCGGGAGACCGAGCAGCTCGACCGCGAGGTAGTTTGCGCTGGACCCCGAATTGACCATGATCCCGTGGTCCTTGGCGAACAGGGCCGCTACCGACGCTTCCATCTTCCGAACGTTCGCGCCCATCTGCGTCGATGTGCGCAGGACTTCGACGACCGCCGCGATCTCCTCCTCGCCGTGGACGGTCCGCCCGTATGGGACGCGAATGGCGGGCGCTCCGCCCGGCTGACTTGCCGTCGCCGCAGAAGCTCGCGTCGAACTCATTGGCAACGTTCCTCCTGTTCGGTGAGCAGCTGTTCGTACGCTGCAATCTGTTGGTCGGTGACTGCGACAGGCGACCCTTCGGCTGCCTCGCGATACCATTCGGCGGTCATATCGAGCGCTCGTGACAGGCCTAGTGCAGGCCGCCACCCGAGTTCGTTGCGAGCTTTCGTGCAGTCGAGACGCAGGACGGCTGCCTCGTGCGGCCCAGTCTGTTCGGACTGATATGCGACCTTCAGCTCTGGCCAGCGGCCGCGGAGCTGCTCGACCAGTTCGCGGACCGGGACAATCTCGTCTTCAGACGGACCGAAATTCCATGCTCCGGAGAATCGGTGACCCTCCGTCGCAGCGCGATGCCCAAGCAGGAGGTAGCCGCCGAGCGGCTCCAGAACGTGCTGCCAGGGACGGACGGCTCCCGGACGGCGAATGACGGCAGTCGCGCCCGTCTCTGCCGCGCGGGCGAGGTCGGGGACTATCCGGTCGACGGCCCAGTCGCCGCCACCGATGACATTGCCGGCGCGCCCGCTTGCGACCGTGCAGCGGGAGGTTTCGAAGAACGAACGCGCGTAGGCCGAAGTCACCAGTTCGGCTGCACCTTTCGAGGCGCTGTACGGATCGTGACCGCCCATCGGGTCAGTCTCGCTAAACGGCGTCGAGCGTCCGTCATTCTCATAGCATTTGTCGCTGGTGATGATCACCACCGCCTTGATCGACGGGAAGCCACGGATTGCTTCCAGCAGGTGCGCGGTTCCCATCACGTTCGTCGCAAAGGTCTCGACCGGAAAGTCGTAGGATGGGCGGACCAAGGATTGCGCGGCCATGTGAAAGACTATCTCGGGCTCGGCCTCCCGGACAGCCGCCTGCAGATGTGCAAGGTCGCGGACGTCGCCTTCCAAAGAATGCATCCGGTCGGAGATCCGCGCCTGGAGGAACAAGCTTCGGCTTTCCGGCGGCAAGGCATAGCCCGTCGTCTTTGAGCCGAGGCGCTCCAGCCATGCGCACAGCCATGCGCCCTTGAAGCCCGTGTGGCCGGTGACCAGGACTCGCCTGCCGGAATAGGCCTTCAGAGCGTCTGCGATCATGGCTTGCAGACCCAGGGCGGATTGCCGGACTGCCACAGCTCCTCCAGCAGCTGCTTCTCGCGAAGCGTGTCCATCGGCTGGAAGAAACCGGAATGACGAAAGGCCTGCAGCTGGCCGTCGGCGGCTATCCGCTCGAGCACGTCCCTTTCCAGCGAGCTTTCAGGGCCTTCGATATAATCGAGGATCTCCGGCTCGAAGACGAAGAAGCCGCCGTTGATCCAGTCGGTGTCGGTCTGCGGCTTTTCAGAGAATGCCGCAACATGGTCGCCTTCCAGCTTGAGCAGACCAAAGCGCGCGGGCGGGTGAACGGCTGTAACGGTTGCCAGTTTTCCGTGGCTCCGGTGGAAGGCGACCAACTGGTCGAGCGCGACGCTGCTGAGACCATCGCCATAGGTGCACATGAACGGGCCGTCGCCGACATAATCACGCAGCGCCAAGAGGCGGCCGCCAGTCATCGCGTCACGCCCGGTGTCGATCGCATGGACCCGCCAGTCTGGCGGTGCTCCGCCGACCATCTCGACGTCGCCGGATTTCAGCGAAACGATCAAGTCCTGAGCGTGATAGCAGAAGTCGGCGAAGTACTTCTTGATGACCTCACCGCGGTAACCGCAGGCAACGTAGAAGTCGTTGAAACCGAACGCCGCGTAATGGCACATGACATGGTAGAGAATTGGCCGCTCGCCAATCTCGACCATAGGTTTCGGTTTCTGGGCAGTCTCTTCCGAGATGCGGGTGCCATACCCGCCTGCCAGAATGACGACTTTCATTGGAACCCCGCCAGCGACGTAGCCGGCAGCTTATGCCAAATTGGCGGCAAGGGAAGGCTAGTGTCCCAATTGCCCCATTACGACACGCTTCAGGGGGTGGTGCCCAGGGACGGAATCGAACCGCCGACACCGTGATTTTCAGTCACGTGCTCTACCAACTGAGCTACCTGGGCTCTCGTGACCGGCGGGCCGCCCGTCCAAGCGACGCGCTCCCTAACCTTCGTGGTCTTCACTGTCCACCCCGGGATCGGCCTTGGGACCGGGAATCCGATAGCCCCCGCCCAGCCATCGAAGGAGGTCTCGGTCCTTGCATCCGCGCGAGCAGAATGGAGCATGCTCGACGGACGGTGGCTTCCGGCAAATCGGGCAGGACTTGGAGTCAGACGTTTTGCGCATACCCGCCATGGATGGGGAGCGATTGGTCGCTTCGCAAGGTAACCCCGCCGCCGATCTGTCTCGCAAGGGCGTCGATCCAGGCCACATTGCGCTCGAAGACGGCGGATATTGACGGATGGGCGACAAGGCAGGTCGCCCCAGTTCGATCCATCGCGACTTTTCGAAGGAGCACCCGCGCTTCAAACGGAGCCCGGTCGGACGCCAGCTCGAACGTCGACGCGCGCGCTCGCACGCGAACTATTTGAATGAAGCCGAACCCATTCATCGCCGTGCGCTCGAACGGCAGCGGAAGGTTCGCATCGATCGCGGCTCCAACCGCTTGTCGCTGGTCTTTTCCAGCAATCGTTGGAAGGTCGATCCCAATCGACCCGCCGATTCCGTGCCGAAGGATCATACGAGCCGCCGCAACCGCGGACGCGACGGCAAGGTCGAACGGAGGTAGACGCCCATCGACGTCGATCAGCGTCATTGCCGGCGTCAGTGAGATGCGAAGCTCACCACCTTCGAACCGGACGATGCCGCTTCGCGCCTCTTCGATCAGGTCCGACCATCCCGCTCGCTCGAGCCGATCCTCGGGTGACGGGAACGGAAGGACTTCAGCGTCCATTGGCTGTGCTGGACGTAGTGGTTCGTCAGTCAGCCGGGCCAGCGGCCTCTTCCATGGTTCGATGCCTGGGATCCGCTCACGCGTGATCTCGATCCGAATGAGCGCGCCTTCGGTAACACCAGGCGCGCCCTTGGGGAGGAGGTATTGCTGACACCCCACCTGCGCGACGGCAGGGAAGCCCGTCTCGATCAGCCGACCCTCGAGAATTGCCCCGGCCGGCTCAACACCTTCGAGAAGGACGCGCGCTTCGACGATCTCACCGGCATGGATGCGTACCGAGCGGGTCTCACCGATCCCGCGCTCGACGACCCATTCAGGCAATTGGATATCCCGCGGACTTCAACAGCAAACGTGTCTCGGCAAGGGAAGGCCGACCACATTCGAATAGCTGCCGGCGATCTGGCGCACGTACACCTCGCCATAGCCCTGAAGGGCGTAGCCCCCGGCCTTGCCGCGCCATTCGCCGTGACTGGCGTAATAGTCCATCTCATCGTCCGACAGCCGCTTCATCGCGATCATGGTCTCGCCGAGCCGTGTACGAAGCGGTTGGCCCGGAGCCGCCAACGCGATGCCTGTCAGGACCCGATGGCGGCGCCCGGAAAGCAATCGCATGCAAACGCGAAGCGTGGCCTCATCCTCCACTTTGGGCAGAATGCGCCGTCCCACGGCAACGACGGTGTCGGCTGCCAGAACCAGATCGTTTGGATGCTCTGCGGCGATCGCCATGGCCTTCTCGCGCGCAAGGCGAAGGGCATGATCGCGCGGAAGCTCGCCCGCCGGGACACTCTCGTCGATATCGGCGGGGACGATCTCGTCGGGAATCACACCGATGCGCGCAAGCAGGTCGAGCCTGCGCGGGCTGGCGGAAGCGAGGATCAGACGCATGCCGCCGCCCTAGGGCGGGGCGGAGGCCCGCTGCGGCCCGGCATGAAGCGATAAGTGATCCGGCCCTTGGTCAGGTCGTACGGCGTCATTTCGACCAGCACTTCGTCACCGGTCAGCACGCGGATGCGGTTCTTACGCATCTTGCCTGCGGTATGCCCCAGGATCTCATGGCCGTTCTCGAGCCGCACGCGGAACATCGCATTGGGCAGCAGTTCGACCACCTGCCCGCGCATCTCGAGAAGTTCTTCCTTAGCCAAACGATTTCCTCTTCGGGTCGGTAAAAAGTCGCGGAGCCTTACTAGCGCAAACTTCAAAAGTGAAGGTGGTGCATCAGACCGTGAAAACAGTCGAACCCGTCGTCTTGCGCGCTTCGAGAGCGCGATGCGCCTCGGCGGCATCCTTGAGCGGGAAGGTTTGACCGATCTCGATTTTCACTTTGCCCGACAGCACCATGTCGAAAAGTTCTTTGGCCGACTGCTCGAGCTCCTCGCGCTTGGCGATATAGTGGAACAGGGTTGGCCGTGTCAGGAACAGCGATCCTTTTTGCGCAAGCAGGTTTGGCGGGATCGGGTCCGGCGACCCGGAAGCGTTCCCGTAGCTGACCATCAGCCCGCGAGGGTGCAGACAATCGAGCGACCTGAGAAACGTATCCTTGCCGACTGAATCGTAGACGACCGGCAGCTTCGCACCGCCGGTGATGCGCTCGACCTCGGCGACGAAATCCTGCCGCGTGTAAATGATCGGATGGTCGCAGCCGTGTGTACGCGCCATCTCCGCCTTCTCGTCGGTCGACACTGTGCCGATGACCGTCGCGCCGATGGCCCTGGCCCATTGGCACATGATCAGGCCGACGCCGCCAGCGGCCGCATGGACGAGGATCGTCTCGCCGGTTTGGACCGCATGGACTCCGCGCAGGAGCATCCGGACGGTCATGCCCTGCAACATCATCGCGGCAGCCTGTTGGAACGGAATTTCGTCCGGCAACTTCACGAGGCGCTCGGCGTCGATCAGCCGCTCTTCCGCATAGCCGCCGGTCGGCCCGGCATAAGCGACGCGATCACCCGGCATGAGGCCGGTTACGTTCTCCCCGACTGCTTCAACCGTCCCCGCGCCCTCGGTGCCAGGCGTGAAGGGCAGTTGCTGCGGATACAGGCCGGTGCGGTGGTAGACGTCGATGTAGTTCAGCCCGACGGCTTGCTGGCGCAACCGGACCTGACCCGGTCCCGGATCGCCAACCTCTACCTCTTCCCAGTGCAGGACTTCAGGCCCGCCGGCCTCGTGAACCCGGATAGCGTGAACCATGGCGCGCCTCTGCGCCTGCTCGAGAACAAAGAAAAGCCCCGCCGCGGCAGTGCCGGGCGGGCCGTTCTTCAGATCCGGTCGGCGCTCAGCCGGCCCCGTGACCAGCCAGAGCCGCGAGCAGGAGCAGCGCGACGATGTTGGTGATCTTGATCATCGGGTTCACGGCCGGGCCAGCGGTGTCCTTGTAGGGATCGCCGACGGTGTCACCCGTCACGGCAGCCTTGTGAGCTTCAGAGCCCTTACCGCCGTAATTGCCGTCCTCGATGTACTTCTTGGCGTTGTCCCAAGCGCCGCCGCCCGAGGTCATCGAGATGGCGACGAACAGGCCGGACACGATCACGCCGATCAGGACCGCGCCGAGCGACGCGAACGCATTCTCCGTGCCCGCAACCATGCGGATCACGAAGAAAACGACGATTGGAGTGAACACCGGGAGCAGCGACGGGATGATCATTTCCTTGATCGCCGCGCGGGTCACCAGGTCAACTGTGCGCGCGTAGTTCGGACGGACGCTGCCTTCCATGATGCCCGGATTGTCACGGAACTGGCCACGAACTTCCTCGACCACTGCGCCGCCTGCACGGCCGACGGCAGTCATGCCCATTGCGCCGAACAGATACGGAAGCAGCGCGCCCAGCAGGAGACCAACGATTACGTACGGGTTGGCGAGCGTGAAGTTGATGTCCGCATAAGCCACACCGAGATCGCCCGCGAAGGTGCGAAGGTCGGTCGTGTAGGCTGCGAACAGAACCAGCGCGCCGAGGCCCGCCGAGCCGATTGCATAGCCCTTGGTCACCGCCTTGGTGGTGTTCCCGACCGCGTCGAGAGCGTCGGTGCGTGTGCGCACGTCATCCTCGAGGCCCGCCATCTCGGCGATACCGCCGGCGTTGTCGGTGACCGGCCCATAGGCATCGAGCGCGACCACCATCCCGGCAAGCGCAAGCATGGCGGTCGCCGCGAAGGCGATGCCGATCAGGCCTGCAAGCTGATAAGACACGATGATGCCGACGCAGATGACGAGCGTCGGAAGCGCCGTCGATTCAAGGCTGATTGCCAGACCCTGGATGACGTTCGTGCCGTGGCCGGTCTGCGACGACTTGGCGATGCTCTTCACCGGACGATAACTCGTGCCGGTGTAATATTCGGTAATCCACACGAGCAGGCCCGTCACCGCGAGGCCGACGAGCATCGAATAGAACAAGTCCCAGCCGGTGAAGGCGCCGGTGAACTCACCAACCTTGGCCTGTGCGCCAACGTCGAGGCCGGCAGGCTCGCCGCCGACAGACGCGTTCAGGTCGCCGAGGACGAGCTGAGTGACGAAATAGATCGCAGGCACCGACAGCAGCGCGGTGACCCAGAAGCCCTTGTAAAGCGCGCCCATGATCGAGCCGCTCTTGCCGAGCCGGACGAAGTAGGTGCCGATGATCGAAGTGATGATGCAAACCCCTCCAATCAGCAGCGGAAGGGTCATCAGCCCGCCGACGTGGAGCGGCGTGCCGCCCACCAGCAATGCGATAAGAACCATCGTCGCACCGACGGTGACGACATACGTCTCGAAAAGGTCGGCAGCCATACCGGCGCAGTCGCCGACATTGTCGCCAACGTTGTCGGCGATCACGGCTGGGTTCCGGGGATCGTCTTCCGGGATCCCGGCCTCGACCTTGCCGACGAGGTCAGCGCCGACGTCGGCAGCCTTCGTGAAGATGCCGCCGCCGAGACGTGCGAAGATCGAAATCAGCGAAGCCCCAAATGCCAGCGCAACGAGCGCATCGGTAACCCCACGGTCGTTCGGAGCGAGACCACGAACGTCGACGAGGTAGTAGAAGAAGGTTGAGATTGCGAGCAGAGCGAGGCCCGCCACGAGCATGCCGGTGATCGCGCCCGAGCGGAACGCGATTGTCAGTCCGCCCTGCAGGCTCGTGCGAGCCGCTTCCGCAGTGCGCACGTTGGCTCGAACAGAAATGTTCATGCCGATGAACCCAGCCGCACCCGACAGCAGGGAGCCGAGCACAAAGCCCGCGGCCTGAACCGGGCCGAGGAAAATTCCAACGAGAATGGCTACGGCAACGCCGACCATTCCGATCGTCGTGTACTGGCGGCGCAGGTAGGCCGAGGCGCCTTCCTGGATGGCGCCGGCCACTTCGATCATGCGCTGGTTGCCCGCCGGCGCGTTGAGCACCTGGCGGCTCGTGAACAAGCCATAAAGCACGGCAATGAGGCCGCACCCGATCGCGATTAGAATGAGGTTCATCGAAAATTCTTCCCCGTTTTCGCGGCAATGCCGAACCGCCTGCAGGACGCAGACGGCGAACGGGGCGAGTGTTTATGGACCGAAATCGCGGCTGGCAACCGCGTTCGGCTTAGGGCTTAGTGAAGGAGCAGTGCCGTGAGGGCGCCAGAGATGAGCCCGCTAGCTGCGATCACCCATTGGCGCAGGGGAATTGCCGCGATGTTCATGACCCAAATGCTCCGGTAGCGGTACCGGACTTCCGCCGCTTGAAAGAGAGAGAAGAGATCCTTCAGCGGCGAGAGTCCCGATGCGGGCAATGGTCGTTCCGCGAGGTAAAGAAAGACTTAACGGATCGACGTCCGGAGGCATTGCCACGAGGAGCGCGTAGTCGTCACCTCCGGTCGCGGCGAACAGGCGAGCGTCGAGGCTTTCGCCACGCTCCGCGATGAATGCTTTCGACAGCGGGATCGCGTCGAGGTCAATTTCGGCATTCAGCGCACTCGCCTCGGCCAAACGCATCGCATCGAGCAACAGTCCGTCGGACACGTCCATCATTGCATGCGCATGTGGTGCCAAAACCTGACCGGGCGCGAGTAGAGGAACGGGCCGGCGATAGATATCGACCAGGGGACCGGTCGACGCGCCGTCTTCACGAAGCAATTCCAGTCCGGCGGCGGAATCTCCAAGCGTGCCGATGAGCCAAAGGACATCGCCGTCCTTTCCGCCCTTCCTGAGGGGTACTCGCTCGCCAGCCCGGCCGATGGCGGTAAGACCGAATACGCGCGGCGCTCCTGCTGGAAGTGCGATCGTATCGCCTCCGACCAACGCCAGCCCGTAGCTTTCGCAAGCTGCCTCGATTCCATCGAGGAAGCTCATGTCCCACGCGTCGTCGCCCGAAAGGGCGAGCGACAGGAGCGCCGCTGCGGGGCTCGCTCCCTTCGCCGCAAGGTCCGAGAGGTTCACTGTCACCAGCTTCCAGCCAACGCTCGCTGCCGGGTCCGCGGGCAGGAAGTGAACGCCCTCGGCGATGCTGTCGTGGGTCAGGACCAACCCATCCAGGAGGGCGGTGTCATCGGCGAGTCCCAAGGCGGCGGGACTGGTCGCAATCCGCCGGAGGCGCTGGATCGCCTGGGATTCACGCACTCGAACTACTCCGCGCGGGCCGGCCGCGCCTCTTTGGCAACTGCGTCGAGAAGCCCGTTCACGAAACCGCTCTCGCGCTTGTCATAGAACGCATGCGCAACATCGACATATTCCGAGATTACCGATCCCACTGGCACGTCCTTGCGCGCGAGGAGCTCGTAGGTGCCAGCGCGAAGGATTGCGCGCATCGGACGGTCCAGCCGATCGAGGCTCCATCCTTCGGCGAGCTTGTCGGCAATGGCGTCGTCGATCTCGATGCGGCGTGCGTCGACGCCGGTGACTACGTCGTCGAAAAAGCTCTGCTCGGCTTCAACATACTGTGCTTCCTCGATCGTCGCGCCGAGGCGATGCTCGTGGAACTCCCGGAGTAGCCGGGTAATTGGGATGCCCTCCATCTCCTGTTGGTAAAGCGCCTGCACCGCGGCAAGGCGGGCGGCGGAGCGCGAACGGGAGCGAGCAGCGGTATTCATCGCGCGGGCCTTAGCCCCGCAGGCTCAGCCGAGAAAGTCCCGAAGCGCCGATGCGACCTGATCCGGCGCTTCCCACGGCGCGAAGTGACCCGCATCCGGGAGTTTCACGACCGTCAAATCGTCCACCAACGCTTCAAGCCCTTCGAGCTGGAGCGGCAAAAGCGCCGGGTCCTTCATTCCCCACACAACGAGCGTTGGGACGTGGATCATGGGAAAGGATCGAAGCAGGAAATCGGGCACCGCAACCGTTGCGCCGGGCGGGGGTACGATAAGTTTGGTGGCCCGGTACCAGTTCAACATCGGAAGCATTCCGCCCGGCTGCGACCATTCCGCGATGTACTGCTGCTTCTCCGCTTCGGAGACGCTTGCGAGTTCGACATGGCTCATGAAGGTCTTCTGGAAGAAGGCTTCGAAGCCCATCGCCTCGATCGCCTTCTCGGCCCCAGGGACCCTGAACCAGTTGATGTACTGCGACGCCGCGCGCTGGTCCGCGTCCTCGATCAGACTCTTCTGGAAGATGAGCGGGTGCGGTGCGTTGATGATCGCAAGCTTGGTCAGCCGCGGGTCGTTGCGCATCGCTGCGGGCCAGGCGATCGCGCCGCCCCAGTCGTGCCCGACGAGCGCAAAGCGTTCGACACCGAACGCCTCGGCAAGCGCGAAGATGTCGCCGATCAATTTATCGCTCTCGTACTCATCGACATCGAGCGGACGGTCCGAGCCAGCGAAGCCGCGCTGGTCCGGCATGATCAGCCGGAAGCTGTCCTCGAGCAGCGGCGCCACGCCGCGCCATGTCCGGTGCGATTCCGGGAAGCCATGAAGAAGGATGACCGGCGGTGCGTCCTCCGGACCCGCAACAGCAACGTTCAGGGTTACCCCTGTAGAAAGCCCGACCCGCCGGAACTCCGTCACGGATAGCTTACCGTCAGCGGCACCTCGGGTAGCGGGATGAATTCGTCATGATCATCCGGCGGGAGAATGAATTCGCCAGCCCTCCACGCGCGCTTGGCTTCGTTGATCCGGTCGCGGCGCGACGACACGAAGTTCCACCAGACATGCCGCTCTCCCTCCATCGGCGCGCCGCCGCACAGCATCAGCCGCGCGCCGGCGTGCGAAGTCAGCAGCGGCAGATGACCCGGTGCCAACAAGGTGAGATGCATGGGGAGCAATTGGTTGCCGTCGACCGTCGCATCGCCCTCGATCAGATAGAGCGCCCGCTCGTCGGCTGGATGGTCGATCATCAATGCCGCCCGGGCGAGAGCGTGATCGCGGCATAGATCGTCGGGGAGTGCTGCGTGACCGGCGACTGGATGCCGAACCCCTCTCCCATGATCAGCTGCAGCCGCACTCCATCGCCCTCGACCAGCGGCAAGGCGGCGGCAGGCGTGTGTTCGAACCCAGGCTCGAGCTCCTCCTTTGCCTGGGGCAAGGCGAGCCAGGTCTGGATGCCGTCCAGCTCCGGCCCGGCCGCGCGCTCCTCGGCTGGAGACCTTTCGGAATGAGCGATTCCCCGGCCGGCGGTCATCAGGTTTACGGCACCCGGCTCGATCCGCTGGAACGTGCCGAGGCTGTCGCGGTGATCGATCGCGCCTGCGAACAGATAAGTCACCGTCGCAAGGTTTATGTGCGGATGCGGTCGCACATCGATTCCGTCGCCCGGACGGAGGCGCGCGGGCCCCATCTGATCGAAGAAGATGAAGGGGCCGACCATCGTGCGCTGCTTGCTCGGAAGCGTCCGATGGACCTTGAATCCGCCGAGGTCGTGCGTGACCGGGGCGATCGTCATGGAGATCACGGAATCCATGGCGCGTTGCCCTACGCCGTCATGAGGCCGCGAAAAAGACCCGCCGAAGTTTCCTTGTCATTTCACATGCTTAACGATTGTTCATCTGGGCTTCAGGGTCGGGACGCTTAGGCGCGCTCATCCGGGGCGTAACGAAGTGGCAGTCGCCGCGTCGGCCTCATCAGTTGGAACCAGCCTGTGTCGGGAGACGCCGTTTCCCGGAATGCTGACTCACATCATCGAAACGCAGCGGCACTCGCCGCCGCAGAAGAAAAGGGCATTTCTCGCATGCGTTTTCTGCTTGCTACGACGGGTCTTGGTGCAATTGCGGCGGCGACCGCGGCGGTTCCAGCACATGCCGAAACGGTTATCTCGACGGCGGTCACTACTCCGCAAACGACCAGCGCATCGGGCGATATCAAAATCTCTTCGACGGGCTCGGTGAAGCCCACGAGCGGCATCGGCGTCACGCTAAACACCAACAATTACGTCCGCAATGAAGGCACGATCCAGATCACCGGCGCCAACAACAGCGCGGGTGTTGTCGCCAACGCCGGAGTGACGGGCGAGATCACCAACAGCGGCACGATCACGATCGACGAGACCTATACGCCGACCGACACCGACAACGACGGCGATCTCGACGGCGCCTTCGCGCAAGGTTCGGGCCGGTGGGGCATCCATACGCTGGGCGGATTCACCGGCAATATCACGAATAGCGGCTCGATCTCGGTCAAGGGCAATCAGTCCGGGGGTATCCTCCTCGATGGCCCGCTGACAGGCAATCTCGTCAGCAGCGGCAGCATCACCGTGCTCGGCAACGACAGCTTCGGGATCAAGGCCGGCAACATCAGCGGCAACGTCTCGTTGCCCAAGGGGACGATCACGGTGCAGGGCGCCAATGCCGTTGGCGTTGCCCTAAACGGAGACATTGGCGGTTCGCTGACCATCCAGGGCACGGTCCAGTCGACCGGCTATCGCTACACCTCGGTTCCGGCCGATACGTCCAAGCTCGATGCGGACGATCTCCTGCAGGGTGGATCGGCGCTGATCGTCGCCGGGGATGTCGCCGGAGGCATCCTGTTCGACGCTCCGCCGAAGGATCTCAGCACCACCGACACCGACGAAGACGACGACGGGATCCCAGACGCGTCGGAAACCAAGGCGACGATCATCACTTTGGGCTCGGCTCCGGCGGTCCAGATCGGGTCGGCGACGGAAGCGACGAACATTGGTGCGGTCGCCAACTCCGGCGGTCGCGGAATCGTGATGAAGGGCTCGATCGTCGGCAACGGCCTCTACAAGGGCGTCGCCGGGAACGGCCTGGTGATCGGCGGGCTCGGAAACGCCGTAAACGTCGCCGGCGGGATCACGGTCGCCGGCACGATTGCGGCAACCGGTTCTGAAGCGAATGCGACGGCGCTCCGTATCGGATCCGGCGGAAACGTCCCGATCATCGAAAACAGCGGCCAGATCACCGCGACCGGCGGCGGGACCACGACGACCGGCTCGACTGCCATTCTCATCGATGCCGGTGCAAGCGTCACGACGATCAAGAACAGCGGTTCGATCATCGCGTCGCGCTCGGGCGCTGACGGCACGGCAGCAGCGATCGTCGACAAGGCCGGCACGGTCACCCTGCTCGAGAATAGCGGGTCGCTGGGCGTCGCCAATTCTTTGTCGCTGGGCGACAAAGGCATTGCCTTCGATCTCAGCGCGAACGGCGGCGGCGTTACCGTCCGCCAGCTCGTCGCAGCGACTGGTGCGGCGGCTCCGGCGATCAGCGGCCAGATGCTGTTCGGTGCGGGCAATGACGTGTTCGATGTTGCCGACGGCACGGTGTTCGGCACCGCCAAGTTCGGCGCCGGCAACAACAGCCTGTCGCTGTCGGGCGACGCGGTCTTCAACGGCGCGGTCCAGTTCGGATCGGGCAGCGATACGCTTCAGCTCGCCGGCACGTCCGTTCTTAAGGCGGACATCGACTTCGGCGGCGGCACGGACGTTCTGACCCTCGCCGGAACCTCGGCCTTCAACGGCAAGCTGAGTGGAAGCGCAGGTCTGGCCGTAAACGTCGGAACGGGCTCGACACTTAACGCGACCAATCTCGGGACCGTGAACCTGGCATCGCTGACGACCGGCGCAGGCTCGACGCTCGGCGTGACCATCGACTCTTCGACCGGCGAAGAGACCCTGTACAACGTCGCCGGTGCGGCGAACTTGGGCGCGGGATCGACGATCGATATCCACCTGCTCTCGCTTGGCGGGGTCGCGGGAACATACAAAGTTCTCCAGGCCGGCACTCTGACCGGCGCAGGCGGGCTTTCCAGCTCGGTCGAATCGCTTCCGTTCATCTTCGACAGCAGCCTGGTCACGTCGACGCCCAACGAGATTTCGGTCACGATCCGGCAGAAGACGGCCACCGAGCTCGGTCTCAACGGGTCTGAGGGCGCGATCCTGAGCGCGGTCCTCAACGCCGCCGATTCCGATGCGGCAGTCGCGGGCGTGTTCCTCGGCGTCGAAGACAGCGCGACGCTGCGCAACACTCTGCAGCAGATGCTGCCGGACCATGCGGGCGGTGCGTTCGAAACCGCGACCAAGGGTTCGCGCCTGATCAACCGCGTCTTCACCGACCCGAAAGCGCCCCTCGCGAAGCGCGGATCGCTTGGCTTCTGGATGCAGCAGGTTGCCTGGGGCGGCAGCAAGTCGATCGGCGCGTCGTCGTCCTACGATATCAGCGGATGGGGCGCGTCGGGCGGCGTCGAAACCGCAGTCGGTCCGCTCGGAAGTGTCGGCCTCTCCCTGGCTTATCTCTCCGGCAAGGACAGTCGCAACATCAACGACAACGAACTGGTCAGCAGCCAGTACGAGGGCGGCGCCTACTGGCGCGGGGCGCTCGGGCCGGTGCGGGCATTCGCACGCGCGATGGCCAGCACGCTCAACTTCGACGGCAGCCGCTTTTTCAACGGCACCGTCGGCGGAACGGCAGTCAGCCGCGAAGCCAAGGGCAAGTGGAAGGGCACGATGTGGTCGGGCGCCGCTGGCGTGTCATACGATGCGCAGTTCGGCCGCTTCTCGCTCCGTCCGACCGCCGCGATCGAATATTATTCGCTCAAGGAGAAGGGCTATACGGAGACCGGCGGCGGCGACGCGTTCGACCTGACCGTCGACAGCCGCAAGAGCACGGAGACCTCGGCCTCTGGGACGGTCGCTCTTGGCTACGAGATCATCCAGGGCCGCGGTCCGGACGAGGGCTGGTTCCGAGTCGAGCTCGAGGGCGGCCGGCGCGAGATCCTCAGCGGCAAGCTGGGAGCGACTACCGCGCGGTTCGGCGACGGCGATCCGTTCACGCTGACTCCCGAAAAGCGGACGAGCGGCTGGGTCGGCGGCCTCCGCCTGATGGGCGGCGGATCGGGCATCGCGGTCACCGGCGAAGTCAATGCCGAGGAGCTTCAGAGCAAGATGTCGCTCGGCGGCCGCCTAGGCCTCCAGTTCACCTTCTAGGCGACCTCATTCCTCACCGGGTGCGCGCGCTCTGATCTGGAGCGCGTGCACCCGCTCGTGCATCAGTTCTCCAAGCGCCCGATAGACGAGACGCTGGCGTTCCACGCGCGACTTGCCGGTGAATAGCTCGCTTTCAATCTCGAGAGAGAAATGGCTCTCGCCGGCCGGGTTGTAGCCGCCATGCCCGCGATGCTTCTCGCTATCGTCGGTCAGCGCGATCCTGCTCGGCGAAAGCGCCGAGTCGAGGCGCTTCAGCATTTCAGTCGCGACGGGTCCGGTGGCGGTCGTGTCCATGGTTCCTATATATGCCGGCTGATCGAACGAGGAAGTGAGTGGCATCGAGTCATCCCAAAATGCATGGACGGGTCGAGGGAGCGCGGGATCGCTGCGCAGTCCCCGGGTGCCGTGCTCCCGGCGAGTTCAAGGCGCCGCTGCAGCCTGCCAATTTCGACGGCCCGGGCTCATGGCGATTCCTGTGCCTGGAGCACGTCCGCGAGCACAATTCGAAATACAATTTCTTCGAAGGCATGAGCCCCGACGAGATCACCGAAGCCCAGTCGCCGATCGCGGGATGGGATCGGGCGACGCGCGCCTTTGCGCATGCCGGTAGCGACCCGCGCCATCTTGGAGCGACTTTGCCGATCCGCTGGAAGCGATCTCGGGCCGGTTTCGACGGAAGCACAACGAGGACACGACGCGCTTCTCGCGCCACGAGCAGCGTGCACTGAGCATCCTCGGACTCGGTGAAGATGCCGATCTCAAGGCGGTCCGCAGCAGCTACTCGAAATTGGTACGGCGCTTCCATCCTGATCGAAACGGCGGCGACCGAAGCCACGAGGGGCGTCTCGGAGAAGTGATCGAGGCGTATCAGACGCTGCGGAAGTCGGCAGCTTTCACCTAACTTTCACCTAGCTTTCACCTAGCGCCAGCCGCGCTCCATCGCCGCTTTCTCCTGAGCCGCATCAAACGGCTCACCATCGATCGACGCATCGACGGCCTCCATCAGCTGTGGGTCACCGCCACTAGCCATGCGATAGTCAGCAGCTTGCCCCTCGGCCCCCTGGAAGAGGCTGCGGATTCGCCAATCACCACCCTCGCGGCAAGCGAGCCCGCTGGCCGCCCGATCTTCGAACGTTCGGCAGATTGCGCCGGACGTGTCGCGGTATGTGAGCCCGATGCGCGGACCAGTATTCGCGGGAGCGCTGGCAAGCTGAGTCGAAAGCGCCTGTTCGAGGCCCGCAGCGGCGACAAGCTTTCCGTCCCGCGGGTGGATCGGGCTGCCTTGCCCACCGCCGAGCTGGCTACCCGCAAAGACGCCGATCGCGAGAGTTGCCGCAAGAGCGGCGGCCTGGACCCAAAACGGCTGGGCAAGCCGCGCTTGCCGCCTGGACCGGGCATCGGTGAGACTCGCGACCTTGCCGTCGCCTTTGAGCATCGCCTGCAGCCGCTCTGGGACCGGCTGCGCCTCCACGGCGCCGAACGCGCCGCGCAGGCCGGCGGCCATCGACCGATGTTCGGCCGCCATTTTCGACAATTCCGGATCGGCCGCGACTGCCGCTTCGACCCGCGCGGCCTCATCGGGTGAAAGCTCTCCGTCGAGCCATGCGAAGAACTTCTCTTCCTCAACCATCAGCAGACCCACCCAACATTTCCAGCAGCGCCGTGCGCCCGCGCACCAGCCGGCTCGACACGGTTCCGATCGGCAGGTCGAGCATTTCCGAAACCTCGCGATAGCCGAAGCCCTCGACGAGGATCAGCGCGACGATTTCGCGCTGCTCGTCCGGCAGGCGATTCATCGCCGCCATGGCGCGCTTTAATTCGAGCGACGCGTCCATGCTTTCGCGCGGATCCTCGCCGACGAATTGCGCTTCTTCCTCCGGCGCCTCGTGCTTCTCTTTCCGCCCGCGCGCACGGGCGGTGTCGATCCAGAGATTGCGCATGATCCGGTAGAGCCATGAGTCGAGCCTGGACCCCGGCTCCCATTGCCCGCGGGAACGCAAGGCACGCTCGATCGTCGCCTGAGCCAGATCGTCTGCATCGGCCCCGTTTCGGCTCAAGGAGAAGGCGAACCTTCGCAGCCGCGGGAGCAGCTGCGTCAGCTCGTTCTCGAACGTTTCGGATGATCCCATTCGCCCTCATGCGGATGAAACGACGCTTCATCATCGTTTCATCCCCAAACGCATAAAAAGAGGTCACGCGATGTCCAGTTTTGTTCACCGAGCGCTGATTGCCGCCACTGCCGCCGCCGTCCTTGCGGGCAGCGCGGGCGCGCAATTGCTGCCGGGCGTGGGCCTGCCCGCGCTGCCTCCGGTAGGCCTCCCTACACGCGACCTTCCGGTTGCCGGACCAGTGCTCCAAACCATTCTCGCGCAGCCTGGCGCCAGCGAGGCGGTGGCTCCGACCCTCAATTCGGTCTCCGGCCTGCCCGAACGCCTCGCCGAAGCGCCGCCCGCCACGCTGCTCGAGTTGCGCCAGCTCCGCCTGCGCGAACTCATCCGGCAATATCCGCGCGAGCTCGAGAATGACGGGAACGGTCAGCCGGTAAGGCGCGGCGTCCTGGTCGTCGTCGATCCCGATCCAGCGTCGCTCCAGAGAGTGTCCCAAGCAGGGTTCGGCGTCGTTTCGGATGATCGCGATGCAGAGCTTGGAATTCGCAACGTTACCCTATCGGTCCCTCGTAACCTCTCGACCCGGCAGGCATTGAAGCGCCTCCGCTCAGTCGCCCCGGGCCTGCAGGCCGACTTCGACCATCTGTACGAGCCGGCGGGAGGCGCTTTGCTCCCTTTCGCAGGAGCCCTCGCCGCTAGCGCAGGAGCTGGAGGCGGCCCGCGCATCGGAATCGTCGATGGCGGAGTCGCATCGCACCCCTCCATGGCGGGCGCGTCGATCGAGCAGAACGGCTTTGCTGGACGCCCGCAGCCGACGGGACACGGTACCGCGGTCGCCTCGCTGATCGTCGGCAACCAGGGTCCGTTCCAGGGCGCCGCCCGCGGCGCCTCGCTGTTCGTTGCAGACGTCTACGGCGGCTCGCGCGCTGCCGGGTCGGCAAGCTCGATCGTCCGTGCCCTGAGCTGGCTCGCATCCAAGCGGCCGCAAGTGATCAACATCAGCCTCGTCGGTCCACAGAACCGGCTGGTCCAGCGAGCGGTGCAGGCCCTCCGCGCGCGCGGAATCGGGATCGTGGCTGCAGTCGGCAACGACGGCCCCGCCGCTCCGCCTCAATACCCTGCATCCTATCCGGGCGTGGTTGCAGTGACCGGCGTTGATGCGCGCGGTCGAGCTCTTCCGGAGGCCGGAAAGGCCGCGCATCTCGATTTCGCAGCGCCGGGCGCGGACATGGCCGCCGCGCTTCCAGGCCAGGGTTATGCGAAAGTTCGTGGGACGAGCTTTGCCGCTCCGCTCGCGACTGCGCGCCTCGCTCTCAGCGGCTCCTTTCAGCGGCTCGCTTCGGAAGCGCGCCCGGGCAGAGGCCGCGTCGGGCGAGGTATCGTCTGCGGCACGTGCCGAATCGATCCGCGAGCGGTCGGCGCAAAATAATTCCAACTCCGGGATGAAGCGGCGAGTCCGCGTCGTTCTCTTGTCTGAGGGCAGCAAAATGCCCTCCAGAATTGGAAGGAGAATCTCATGTTGAAGGTCATCCTGATCGCCGGTGCTGCGGTCGCATTTGCGGGCACTCCCGCGCAGGCCCAGCTGCTGGGCGGTGTCACCGGAGCCGTCAACGGCGCGGTGGGCGGAACGCTCGGCGGAACGGTCAACGGGACGCTGGGCGGAATCGTGAACTCCACAGGTAATGCCGGCGGAGCCCTCGGCGGATCCGGTTCGATCGCAAACAGCGTGACGAGCACGATCACGAACAGCGTGTCGGCAGCGGGCAACGTCAGCGGTCATGGCAGCGGAAGCGGCTCGGGCAATGTCGGACTAGCAGGAGTCGTAACGGGCGCGGGCAACGCGGCCGGCTCGGTGACCGGCGCTGCAAACGGTGCTGGCAACCTCGCAGGGTCCGTCACCGGCATGGCGAACGGAGCAGGCAACGCTGCCGGCTCGCTCAATGGCGCACTGAATGGCGCCGGCAACGCTGCCGGTTCGATCACAGGTGCGGGCACGGGCGCTCTCGGCGGCTCGGCCAGCGGCTCCGGTTCGGCGAGCGGCAATGCGAATGCCAACGCCGGTCACAACAACGGCTCGCTTTCAGTCGGTGCGAGCGGAAGCGGCAATGCCAACGGCAACGGCAATGTCGCAATTTCCTACGGCAACTAGTCGCCCTGACGCCTCCTTCAGGGGTCCCCGGCCCGTCGCCTTCCCCAGGGCGGCGGGCCTTTTCTTGTCGGGCTGTAACGCTAAGACACCTTGATGGCCGGCGGCGCTCGCGAACTCCAGCAACAGGAAAAGATTGGCGGCCTCCTGCTGATGGCGGCTGCTGCCGTAGCATTGATTCTCGCCAACAGCGGCTTTGCCGAGGGCTATCACGCAGCGCTCGAAACGACATTCGGCCCGCCCATGCCGCGCTTCGGGATCCTGTCGCTTCACGAATGGATTGCCGATGGCCTGATGGCAATCTTCTTCCTCCTTGTCGGGCTCGAAGTGAAGCGTGAATGGTACCAGGGGCGTCTCTCCACTCCGGCCGCGCGTCGTCTGCCGATCGTCGCAGCGGTTGCGGGAATGGCCATTCCCGCGTTGATCTACCTCGCGGTGACCGGGTTCGATCCAACCTTGGTCCGCGGCTGGGCGATTCCGTCGGCTACCGATATCGCCTTCGCCGTAGGTATGCTTGCGCTGCTCGGATCGAGCGCCAACCCCTCGCTCAAGCTTATCCTAGTAGCCATTGCGATCATCGACGACATCGGCGCCGTGATCATCATCGCACTCGTCTACACGGCTGGTCTAGATGCCATGGCGATCGGGGCGCTGCGGTAGTATTTGGGGCAATGGCCCTGTTGAACCTGTTCGGGGTTCGCCGCCTCTGGCCTTACATGATCGGCTTCGCCCTGCTCTGGTACGCGATGCTGGCGAGCGGAATTCACGCCACCATATCGGGAGTGCTCGCAGCCCTGACCATCCCGCTTGCCCGAGGCGAAGCCCATTCGCCGCTTAAACGGCTTGAGCATCGCATCCATCCATGGGTGATGCTTGCGATCGTGCCCTTGTTCGGACTGGCAAGCGCAGGCGTGCACATCGACGGACTGGGCGAGGTCCTGCAGCCGTTGCCGTTGGCTATCATGGCCGGGCTATTCGTCGGAAAGCAGGTCGGCGTGTTCGGATCGATCTGGCTGATGGTCCGGTTCGGCGTCGTGGAGCGGGAGCCGAGCACGCCGTGGATCCAGCTTTATGGGGCTGCGCTGCTAACGGGTATCGGTTTTACGATGAGCCTTTTCATCGGGGCGCTCGCTTTTCCGAACGATCCGGAGCTGGTCGATGCGGCCCGGCTTGGAACGATTGCGGGATCCATCATGGCGGGCGTGAGCGGCTGGGCGTTGCTCTATTTCTCCCGGCCGTTCGTCGTCGAAGATGATCGCGACGAGGCGCTCGAAATTTTCGCTGGAGACTTCACCGAGCCGGCGGATGCGCCCCGGCCGAAAGCGGAACGCTGATGCGCTGCTTTTGGGGCGAGCAGCAGCGGGCCCACTCGCCGGCGGGGGAGTTCTTCAACGGCGGGGTGCATCCCGCGGCCGAGCATCCGGGGAGGGTCGATGCAATCCTGGAAGCGATCGGGACGACCGTCGCGCCTCCTGACCTTGGCTTGGACCCAATCCTTCGCGTCCACTCACACGACTACATCGAGTTCCTTCGGACGGCGTACGATCGATGGCGCGAAGCGGGACGCGAAGGCGATGCCTTTCCCTACACGTTCCCGGTCATCGGTAGGCGTCCGCTAAACCTAAGTCGCATCGACGCGCTGCTCGGCCAATATGGTTTCGACACGTCCACGCCGATTGCGGAAGGTACTTGGACGGCTGCCTATTGGGCCGCGCAGACGGCGCTCGCCGCGACTGAATTTGTACTTGGTGGTGAGCGATCGGCGTTCGCGGTTTGCCGGCCGCCCGGACATCATTGCGGCCGCGACTATCTCGGCGGCTACTCCTACCTCAGCAACGCAGCGATCGCGGCGGAACATGCGATTGCAGCCGGCAAGAAGCGCGTCGCAATCCTCGATGTCGACTACCACCACGGCAACGGGACCCAAGACATCTTCTATGCTCGAGCGGACGTGGCCTACGCGTCGATCCACGCGGAGCCTGGCACCGATTATCCCTTCTTCTGGGGACATGCCGATGAAACCGGGTCGGGCAAGGGCGAAGGCGCAACGCTCAACCTGCCTCTACCGCGCGGCACTGACTGGAACGGTTACGAGCCCGCGTTGTTCAAGGCGCTCGATTGGATTGATAGCCATGAACCCGAACTGCTGATCGTCTCGTATGGAGCGGACACGTACGAAGGCGACCCAATCAGCCACTTCGGGCTCAGGACCAGCGATTACGCGACGATGGCAAAGCGCATCGCGGCGCTCGGACTTCCGACCGTCGTCGTCATGGAAGGCGGGTACGCCATCGACGCGCTGGGCGCGAACGTCGTCACCTTTCTCAGCGGATTTTAGAGCTTCTCGGTCAGTTCCGGGACGATCTTGAAGAGATCGCCGACGAGGCCGATGTCCGCGACCTGGAAGATCGGGGCTTCTTCGTCCTTGTTGATGGCGACGATGACCTTCGAATCCTTCATCCCGGCGAGGTGCTGGATCGCGCCGGAGATGCCGATCGCGATATAGACCTCGGGAGCGACGATCTTGCCGGTCTGGCCGACCTGATAGTCGTTCGGCGCGTAGCCCGCATCGACCGCGGCGCGGCTGGCGCCGACGGCTGCGCCGAGCTTGTCGGCGAGCGGGTCGAGCAATGAATGGAACTGCTCCGACGAACCGAACGCGCGGCCGCCGGAGACGATGACCTTGGCGCTGGTAAGTTCAGGACGGTCGCTCTTCGAGGCTTCGAGGCCGACGAAGCTGCTGCTCCCGGAATCGCCGCCCACGTCGACATTCTCGACCGAGCCGCTGCCGCCTTCGCGTGCAGCCTTTTCAAACGCAGTGCCGCGAACGGTGAGCACCTTCTTCGCATCGCCAGTGCGGACGGTCGCAATCGCGTTGCCGGCGTAGATCGGGCGGGTGAACGTGTTCTCGTCCTCGACCGACAGGATCTCGGAAATCTGCATCACGTCGAGCAAGGCGGCGACGCGCGGAGCGATGTTCTTGCCGGTGGTCGTTGCCGGAGCGACGAACGCGTCGTGGCTCTCCATCAGCTTGGCGGCGACCGGGGCGACATTCTCCGCAAGGCCGTGATCGAGATGCGCGCCATCGGCGACGTGGACCTTGCCGATACCCGCGATCTTGGTCGCGGCGTCCGCGATGGCGCCGACATTGCTGCCGGCGACGAGCGCATGAACTTCGCCCAGCTTCGAGGCGGCGGTGACGGCCGCGAGCGTGGCGTCCTTGATCTGGCCGCCCTCGTGCTCGACGTAGACGAGCGTCTTCATGCCACCACTCCCAATGCCTTGAGTTTGCCAACCAGCTCGTCGACCGATCCGACCTTGTCGCCGGCCTGGCGCTTCGGCGGTTCGGTGACCTTCAGCGTTTCGAGGCGGCGCGAGATGTCGACGCCAAGCTCGTCCGGGGTCTTCGTCGCGAGCGGCTTCGACTTGGCCTTCATGATGTTCGGGAGCGAGGCGTAACGCGGCTCGTTCAGGCGAAGGTCGGTGGTGATCACGGCCGGAAGCTTCAGCTTGTCGGTTTCGAGACCGCCGTCGACCTCGCGGGTGACGCTGACCTCGCCGTCCGACGGATCCAGCTTCGACGCGAACGTGCCCTGCGGCCAGCCGAGAAGCGCCGCGAGCATCTGGCCCGTGGCGTTATTGTCGTCGTCGATCGCCTGCTTGCCGAGGATGATCAGCTGCGGCTGTTCTTCATCGGCAATCTTGGCGAGAAGCTTGGCGACGCCTAGCGGCTCGACCTCCTCGTCGGTCGTCACGTGGACCGCGCGATCAGCGCCCATGGCGAGAGCGGTTCGGAGCGTTTCCTGTGCCTTGGCCGGGCCGATGGAGACGACGACGATCTCCGTCGCAACGCCCTTTTCCTTCAGACGGATCGCCTCTTCGACGGCAATCTCGTCGAAGGGGTTCATGCTCATCTTCACATTGGTGAGATCGACGCCCGTGCCGTCCATCTTGACGCGCGGTTTCACGTTATAGTCGATCACCCGTTTTACGGCGACCAGCACCTTCATCGCGTAGCTCCCAGAATGCTCAGGCGGGAACCGCCTGGTTGACCTCGGCGACGATCTTCTTCGCCGCATCTCCGAGGTCGTTGGCAGCGATGATCGGAAGCCCGCTCATCGCCAAGATGTCCTTGCCCTGCTGGACGTTCGTGCCTTCCAGGCGAACCACCAGCGGCACCCGTAAATCGACTTCGCGCGCCGCTTCGACAATGCCTTCAGCGATGATGTCGCAGCGCATGATCCCCCGAAGATGTTGACGAGGATGCCCTTCACCGCGGGATCGCTGAGGATGATCTTGAAGGCCGCGGTGACCTTTTCCTTCGAGGCGCCGCCGCCGACGTCGAGGAAGTTGGCCGGGAAGGCGCCGTTCAGTTTGATGATGTCCATCGTCGCCATGGCAAGGCCGGCGCCGTTGACCATGCAGCCGATGTTGCCGTCGAGCTTGATGTAGGCGAGGTCGTACTTCGAAGCCTCGATCTCCATCGGATCCTCTTCGGTGAGGTCCCGCATCTGCTCCAATTCCGGATGGCGGAACTCGGCATTGTTGTCGAAGCCGACCTTGGCATCGAGCACCAGCAGCTTGCCGTCGTCGGTGACGGCGAGCGGATTGATTTCGATCTGGGAAGCGTCGGTGCCGACGAACGCATTGTAGAGCTGCGGCAGAAGCTTGCCCGCCTGCTTGGCGAGATCGCCAGTGAGGCCGAGCGCCGCCGCCACGGCCCGCCCGTGATGCGGCATCAGTCCGGTCGCCGGATCGACGGTCAGCGTCTGAATCTTCTCAGGCGTGTCGTGAGCGACCTTCTCGATGTCCATACCGCCCTCGGTGGACGCGACGATGGCGATGCGGCCCGTCTCGCGATCGACAAGCAGCGCGAGGTAGAATTCCTTCGCGATGTCTACGCCATCGGTGATGTAGAGGCGCTGAACCTGCTTGCCCTGCGGACCCGTCTGAATCGTGACGAGCGTCTTGCCGAGCATTTCCTCGGCGTTGGCGCGGACTTCCTCGACCGACCTGGCGAGGCGGACGCCGCCCTTGGCGTCGGGTCCGAGCTCGGTGAACTTGCCCTTGCCGCGGCCACCGGCGTGGATCTGCGCCTTAACCACCCACAGCGGTCCCGGCAGCTTCTTCGCGGCTTCGACCGCTTCGTCGACGGACATGGCGGCGTAACCGGCGGGAACCGGCACTCCGAACTTCGCGAGCAGCTCTTTGGCTTGATATTCGTGGATATTCATCGGGCGCCCTTAAACAGATTGGAGAGCGCGATGCAAAGCTCGACCGCTCGGTCAGGGTGACGATCATGTCAGTCGACTGATTGAAACCGGGGGTCTTCCACTTCTTCCACTTCGTCACCTTGCGAACCCCGTCAAAGTTGCGGTCGTAATGCCTAGACTTCCTGGGTCGCTGTAGGACAGTGAAATCGCGTGGCCGACTCCGACAAGCCCGTCCGCAAGATCATCCATGTCGACATGGATGCTTTCTACGCGTCGGTCGAACAACGCGACGATCCTGAACTGAGGGGTAAGCCGGTTGCCGTCGGCGGCGGGCACCGCGGTGTGGTCACGGCCGCGAGCTATGAGGCCCGGCCGTTCGGCGTGCGGTCGGCGATGCCGTCAGTCACGGCCAAAAGGAAATGCCCTGAGCTGATCTTCGTGAAGCCGCGGTTTGACGTGTACCGTGAGGTATCGCGGCAAATCCGGGCGATCTTCGCCGACTATACCGACCTGATCGAGCCGCTCAGCCTCGACGAGGCCTATCTCGACGTGACTGCGGACCAGCGAGGCCTCGGCACGGCGCGCGCAACCGCCGAGGAAATCCGTCGCCGCATCCGCGAGGAAACCGGCCTCACCGCCTCGGCCGGCGTTTCCTATTGCAAGTTCGTCGCTAAGCTCGCTTCCGACCAGAACAAGCCCGACGGCCTTTGCGTCATCACCCCCGAGCGGGCGCAGGCCTATATCGCCGCTTTGCCCGTCTCGCGCTTCCACGGGATTGGCCCGGTTACGGCCTGCAAGCTTGAAGCGCTCGGTATTCAAACTGGGGCGGACTTGCAGGAGCGGAGCCTAGCAGAACTGGAGACGCGGTTCGGCAGTTCCGGCCGCTGGTACTGGCGCATCTGCCGGGGGATCGACGAGCGGGAGGTGAAGCCGGACCGGCCGTACAAGTCGGTCAGCGCCGAGCGCACTTTCGACGACGATTTGCGCGATCCCGAACGCCTCGCCGCGGAGCTGACGCGCATCGCCGGCTATGCCTGGGACCGCATCGAGCGAGCTGCGGTTTCGGGGCGGACCGTCACGCTCAAAGTGAAATTCGCGGACTTCGAGATCATCACCCGATCTAAGAGTTTCGGAACCACGCTGGGGCGTTGCGAGTTTGAATCGGCGGGCCAAGCCCTCCTTGCGGCACTGCACCCACTACCGAAAGGCATACGATTGCTCGGACTGGGATTGCACAATTTAATCGAAGTTAATGCCGCACAGTCGCGTCAGTTGGGATTAGCGATCTAATTGAGCAATTAGATGGGGATGGCGCTGTGGATAGATTCGACTCAGGGTGGTTTTTCGAGATCAGTTGTGATATAAAATTGTAATAGAGGCCCTCGCAATCAGCGAAGGCCATTTTTGCAGGAACCGGAAACAGGCAAGGAGCCGCGACCGAACGGGTCGTTTTGGGGGACGATGCGAGCAACGTGTCGGCTCTAGTCTGCCGTAACGGAAAGGATAGCAATGGCTGCGAAGGCGCTTAGCTTCGACGTTGGCGATTATGTGGTGTACCCCAAGCATGGAGTCGGCCGGGTGGTCGAGCTGCAGAGCACCGAAATCGCCGGAACCAGCCTCGATCTCTACGTGCTGAGGTTCGAGAAGGAGAAGATGACTCTTCGCGTTCCCGTGCTGAAGGCTGACTCGGTCGGCATGCGCAAGCTTTCGTCCGACAAGACGATGAAGGACGCTCTCGAGACCCTGAAGGGCAAGCCCAAGGTCAAGCGCACCATGTGGTCGCGCCGCGCTCAGGAGTATGAGGCGAAGATCAACTCGGGCGACTTGACCTCGATCGCGGAAGTGACCCGCGACCTGTTCCGCCCGGACGATGCTCCGGAGCAGAGCTACTCCGAGCGTCAGATCTTTGAGGCGGCTTCGTCGCGCCTGGCCCGCGAGCTCGGCGCCATGGAGCAGACCGACGAGAAGGCCGCGCTGGCGAAGATCCTCGAGATCCTCAACAAGGCATGGCCGATCCACAACAAGGCCAAGGAAGTCGCGAACGCCTAAGCGTTTCGCTTCCGCTTAAAGAACAAGGGCGTGCTCCAAAGCGGAGCGCGCCCTTTCTTTTTGCGCTTGCCCTTCGCATCTGCCCTAGTGTATTAGTTCGGTAATACGCTTGAGGAGGTACTGATGAAAAGGGCGATCGTGTTTGGAATCGTAGCGGCAGCGGCGGCTATGGCCGGTTGCAGCGAAGCGCGAGGCGAGAATGGCGGGCCGGTGGTCGACCGGACCTACAAGGTCGGCGGGTTCGACCGGATTGCCCTTGCCGGCGCCTACAACACGACCGTTCGCACCGGCGCGGCTCCAGGCGTCCGCGCCCACGGCAACCAGAAGGCGATCGACAATCTCGAAGTGGAAGTAAAGGACGGGATCCTCGTCATCCGCCACAAGTCGCGCATGGGCTTCAGCTGGGGCTCCGGCCACGGTAAGGTAACGTTGGACGTGACCGTCCCGAGCCTGCGCGGCGCGGAGCTCGCCGGGTCGGGCGACATCAACATTGATAAGGTAGCCGGCGACAGCTTCGACGGCGCGATTGCGGGGTCAGGAAACCTGAAGCTAGCCAAGGTCGAAGTCGGCAAGCTCAAGCTGTCGATTGCCGGTTCGGGCAATGCTTCCGCCGGCTCCGGCCGCGCAAAATCAGCCGAATATGAAATCGCCGGATCGGGCGGGATCGACGCCAAGGGCGTCGCTGTCGAAACCGCGGCGGTCTCCATTGCGGGATCGGGAGATGTCGCGGGTCAGGCAAGCACGACCGCCTCGGTCGACATCATGGGATCGGGCAACGTCGAGATGACCGGCGGCGCCAAGTGCACGGTCTCGAAGGCAGGCTCCGGCTCGGCCCGCTGCTCATAGTGACATCTTAACCATGACAAGCGAGAGTGGCGGCATGAACAGGACCGCCATTTTCGTTTTCTGCCTCGTCTCACTCGCTTCGCCGGCAATCGCGGCCGAGCGCACCTTGAGCGTGACGACCTTCGATCGCGTTCGCGTCGATGGACCCTATAAGGTGAAGGTCACGACGGGTGTCTCGCCTTACGCGAAGGTCAGCGGATCATCCGCCGCCATCGACGGAGTCTCGGTCGACCAGCAGGGTCAGACCCTGATCATCCGGGCAAACCCTCGTCATGGGGCGGAGCGTATCCAGGCGAGGGACGCGGCCCGGTCGAAATCTCCGTGGGAACCCTCAATCTGTCGGCGGCCTGGGTCAACGGCTCCGGGTCGCTGGCCGTGGATCGTGTGAAGGGATTATCCTTCAACCTCGCCGTCCAGGGGTCCGGCTCGGCCGCTATCGGCAACGCCGCCGTCGACCAGATGGAGATCGGCATTGCCGGCGCCGGAAGCGTCATTCTAGCCGGTGCTGCGCCGAAGCTAACCGCGATCGTTCGCGGCACCTCTTCGCTCGATGCATCCGCACTTGCAGTAAAGGACGTCACCGTCGGAGCCGAGGGCCCCTCACAGGTGCGGCTCAACGTGAGCAACAGCGCCAAGGTCGACGCCCGCGGCGTGGCGAGCGTGGAGATCGCGGGCGGTCCGGCCTGCACGGTCAAGGCGCAGGGCTCTGCCGTCGTCACCGGTTGCCGCTAACCTAATCACCGGAACTTCGCTCGACCCGGAATCGTTACCTCACCACACCAAAACAGTGGGAGCCAAGCGATGTATATCGGTATCGGCGGTCTCATTTTGTTGATCATCCTTTTGATCATCCTGTTCTGAGAACAGTTCGAGATTAGACCAGAATAGAAGGCGCAGCCGTCGAGAGGCGGCTGCGCTTCTTCTTTCGTTTCGCTTGTGTCAGGATGCTCGCAATGCTGGCGCTGCGTCTCTTCGCGAAGCTGACCGCATATTATGTCGCGGTCACTGCGATCGTCCTGATCGCGTTGCGTCTATTTCCGTATCTTCGCGAATATATGCCATTTGGCGGGGTCGAGGCCTTGATGTCCGGCCCGCGGACCACTGGCCTCGATGGAATGCTCGCGCCGAGCCCGGCGGCGGCCGAGATCGGCAATCTCCGCGAGAGCCTCTACTGGCTGACGATCACCATACTGGGCGCGCTGCTGACGGCCCTGCCCGGCAGTTGGGTCTATATCGCGATCCGCAATCCCAAGGATTACGACCAGTCGCTGGTCGACACGATCATCATCCTACCGATCGTCGTCACCAGCATCATCATCATCGTCCAGAACTCGCTGGCGCTCGCCTTCTCGATCGCCGGGATCGCGGCAGCCGTGCGCTTCCGCAATTCGCTCAAGAGCTCGGGCGATGCCCTGTTCATCCTGCTCGCGGTCGGCATCGGCCTGTCGGCGGGGATCGGCGCGCTGGAGCTGGCGATCGTGATGACGATCGCGTTCAACTACACGTTCCTGATCCTGTGGGTGACCGATTACGGCGACCGGCGCGGCCTCAAGAAACGCTACATGACCGACTGCGATCCGGACGTGAAACCGGCCGCGGCAGCGCCTCCCGCCGATCTTACCTGATACAGGTCTTCAGCAACCGCCGATTGACATCCTCGTCGGTAGCAATGTCTTGGAAGAAGCCTTCCAGATAGGCCGCTGCCTTCTGCTGCCGACCCCCTCCAGGCCCGGCACGGTTCCGAGGACCCCGACAATCTCTGCCCTCTTCGCTCGAAACTCAGCCGCGACATCAAGCGCCTGGCGGTTGTGGACGCAGTAGCCGCGATACCGACGCTGTTTGACGGTATCGATCCCCAGACCGTCGGGGGCAACGCATAGGGTGGATTGACCAGTCCCGAGACGTCGAAGTCGTAGGGCACGGGGATAATGCCATATTGCGCACCCGCCGCTCGCCCGAGCAGCTTGAAATTGTGGCAGCAGGTGTCGCCTGCCGGGCCCGCGCGCATCGACCAGTCGGTGTTGCCGATCATATATTCGAACATCGCCGCCCGGGCCGACGTCACCGGGTCCAGCTGCGAGGGCGCGATGCGCGCGGCGATGCGCAGCTCCGCCAGCGAATTCCTTTTTGCCGCGTCGTCGGGATCCTCAATGAAGAATCCGGTCTTGGACGCTACGGCCCGGCCGTTTTGCTCGACATAGTCGAATGTGCCGAGGCGCGCCCGGAGGCCAAGCGGACTGAGCACATTGAACATCCGGTAAGCCGCATATTCCAACAGGACATATTGCTGGTGATCGGATGGATTGCGGCAATGCGTAACGAGCTTGAGCCTTTTCTGCCGGTCGAACAGCGACTGCGTGGGAGGCTTGGCGGTGAACTGGACGCCGAGCGGCGGGAACGAGCAGGCGACCTTGGTCCGCCGAAGGATTCCGCGCGGCGAGAGCAGGATCGGAAGAGTTTCCGCCCCTGCCTGCAGCACGGCTGGCCTCGCAGTCCGTGCCGGCGCCGGCGTCGAGACGACTGCCGAAATCGGCCCCTTGATCGTCACGTGGATCGGCTGATCTTCCGAAAACAGGCGGGTGGCCGGTTTGGACGCCGGTGCGACCGGCTGCGCCGCAGCCGCTAGCAAGACCGCCAGTGCGAGCCGTGCCGCCATCCGCAACTCCCGCGAATTCCCACCTAGAGGGCCTCCAATCGCGGAAGCTTGTCAAGCTTGGCGCTAGGATTGCTCTCCCGATCGGCACATCAGCTTGAGCGCGTGGAATTCGCCGTCAGACAAGGCGTGCCGATAGGTGACCCCTTCTGCGCCGCGGCGACGAAGCGCTCCGCGCGTTTCCGGCTGAGTGGATGGCTCTGCAGGAACTCGCCCGTGAAGCCCGGCTCTTCGCCCATCTCGTTGGCCAGCTGGACGAACAGGTCGCCAGTTGGCTTCGGAGAGATGTTGGCGCGGCGCAGCATCACGATTGCGTCGCGGTCCGCCTCCGCCTCATTCTCCCGTGTGTAGGACAGCGAGACCAGTTGCTGCGCGTTCACGCCGACGTCGCCGGCGAAGAGGCGGATCAGCGCTCCGATTCCAAGCTCCCGGATAAGCGCCTGGGTAACGTGCCGCCGGCGGACATGGGCGATCTCGTGGGCAACGACGCCGGCGAGCGCATCCGGGTCCTCGACCTCGTCCAGGGCACCCTGGAAGACGACGATGTGAGCGCCCGGAAGCGCGGCTGCGTTAAAGATCGGGAAGTCCAGGGTCGCGATCCTGATCGCGTTCGGTCCGTGCGTCGCACCAGGATCGAGCCGCTCGACCAGCTTATCGAGCACGCGCTGCCCTTCAGCTCCGCGGCACCGATTGTCGCCAAAGTCACCGACGATGGCGTCCCCGACGTTGCGCTCCCAGCTTTCGGGCACATGCGGCGCGATCCATTTCGGCGACAGATAACCGATGGCGACGATCCCCGCGGTGATCACGCCGAAGGTGACCAGCGCAGGAACCAGCCCGATGCGGTCGATCCATCGGCCGTATCGCTCTTCCTTGCCGAGCAGCGGATCGAAGTCCGATTTCGCCGCGGCTGGGACGAGCAGCCGCCAGCCCTCGCGGTCGCTCCGGCCGATGCGGAGTCTGTCGGGATCGCGGTCGATCCGCCGCAGGACGGCGGCATCGATCGTTTCCAGCGATCCGTCCGAATGCGTCAGCTGGAGCTTGCCGCCAATCGGTTCAGCGCGAACCTCGCGACGGTCGCCGGTGACGCCGTCGTACAGGATGCCGTCGATCATCGCCGGTCAGATCGCGCCAACGTCGAAGGCATCGGCCCAGCCTTCCGCCTCACGCGGCGCAGCCACGGTCGAGCGGGTCAGCTGGTCGAGGTTCACGACGCCGTACACGTGCATGTGCCGCACCATGAACGCCCATTGGCGGTAGCCCCAGAATGCCAGCCCGAAACCAAAAGTTACGATCGCGAGGCCAATATTGCCTAGGAACAGCTTCAGCCAATCCCAGGTCGTCGCGTCGAAGCCGAACTCGATATCGCCGAGCGTCGTAGCGGCAGCGGCGTTCCGATAGAATTTGGCGTACCAGTGAAGGGTCGCGAGAGGCAGGACGATGTAAAAAAGGACCAGGATCACGCCCAGAACGCCCCCGAGACCGGCCATCTTCTCGGGGTCTGCCTCTTGGCCATCAAGCTTCGCCGTGATCACGATCATCGCGATGGCCGCACTGACAGCCATGAGCAGCAGCGGCGCAATATAAACCCATACCCAGCGCGCTTTCAGGCCTTTGGCGGTCAGGTCAGCCCGGAACTGAAGCGGTCCGAAGCTCATGGCCTTCCAGCGTGAATTCCAGAGGCGCGTTGCTGCCCAAGGGTACATGATGAACATCGTCATGAATGACAGTGCATGGCGGCCAAGATATTCGCCGCCATAGTTCCAGCCGGGATTGTCGCTGCCTCCGCGGATTCCGTGCCACCACGTCCTCGACAGCCGGTACCTAAGCGCCCTGAAGCGGGCGACGCCGGCGAGATAGAAGAAGGCGATGTAGAACAGGAACATGAGCCCGCCCGCCGCAGCTTCCTTGCCGCGCGCGACGAGCGCCGGGAACAGGAACTGGATGAAGACGAAGAACGGAAGGATGAACGCGACGACCATTAGGAAGCCGAAGAACATTTCCTTCCCCGTGCCGGTCCATTCGAGACCGTCGTCGACGATGTGCGTGCGCGACCATAGATAGCGGCGCTGGCGCGCGGTCGCCCAGAAGCGGTAGATGCCCAGAGTGACGATGATCAGCGCGACATTGGTCGCCGCGATCGGAAGATATTCCCGCCAGTTCCCGGTGAAGCGAATGGCACGCTCGTCCCCGTCGGCGGGCCACGCCTTGTAGCTATCCATTACTCGATCCCCTCCCGAGCCGGGCGAAACTGCAATCAATAAAGAAGGTTGGCAAGTGGGCCGGATCGGCCGGGGTGCCTAATGAGTCGGCAATGGCGTCTTTCTCGGTCCGATGGTCATATGGCAGTAATTGAAGAGGGCATCCGCTTGCTCCGAAGACAAGGCCGGACGCACCCAAAACGCAGCCGATTTGTCAGGAATGTCCCGCCAGAGTTTCGCGCGGTTCTGCCCGAAGCCGAAATGCATGTAATATTGTTCTTTGCCGAAGCTTCTGTTCGCCTCCCGCTCCTGTTCCATCCTTTCGAACAGCTCTGCGCCCGCTTGGGTTCGGATACCTCCGGCCATCAGCATCGAAACGGCTTGCAGATCCGCTTTCCTTTCTTCTTCCTCTGAGAAAACAAGGAGCTGTTCCGGTCGTCGATCTCCAGCAATTCTGCCTATGAGTCCGCCAATCGTCCCACTCGCCCGAAGCGCAGCTCGAACTGGATCCCCGTTTCGGAGATGAGCAACTTCATGAGCGAGCAGCGCGGCTAATTCTTCTGGATCAGTGGTGGTCAGGAACGCGTTCGAAACATAGAGCCGATTGCCGGGCAGACTTGAGACCAGGAAGGCACCTTCGTTGCCCACGACCTGAATACGAACCGATTTCGCAATCGCGGGATCGATACGTTCGAGGAGTACTCGTAAAGCCAAATCGCCCTTGGCGGATTTACAGTAGCTTCCGTAGTCGGATCGCACATCTTCGGGAACGAGCCGCCGTTCTACGCTGGCTGGCACCAGCGGCGCCAACCAATCTGGCGGAACCTTCACAAGTTCGATGACCAGCATTGTCCCGACGAAAATGCCGATGTGCCAAACTTTGGCTGCACCCCAGCGAAGTCTTCGGCGGCGACCGCTGACCTGTCCGCGAATCTGCTCCGCAAGCGCGCCGGACATTCGGAGCTCCCAACCGCGTCGTCCAGTCCGGCCAAGCTTCAGCTGAAACGGATCTGACGACAGGCGCCGAAGGGACTGTAGAGGGACGAAATCGAGCTGCCCGGACCTGTCGACTACCAACTCGCGATCGTTCAGCTCAAGCCGGACGGACACCGGCGAGGCTCCGCGCGAGGCGGTGAGAATGCCGTAATTACTCAATGACTCATCAGCTTTCCCCGAGCTGCCGCACGATTATCTGAACTCTGGCGTCGGCAGCAACCGCCAGCTGATGCTTGCGCGGTTGAGAGGGATGCGGTCCGTCGCTACATGCGCCCTGCAATGACCAAGATGTTCAAGATCGCGCTTCCCGACGGCTCGGTACGGGAGATGCCCGAGGGTTCGACACCCGCGGACGTTGCTGCCGCGATCGGGCCGGGCCTCGCCAAGGCCGCGCTTGCCGCCAAGATCGACGGCGAAGTGCGCGACATCATGCGACCGTTCGAGGGCGATTCCAGCCTCGCGCTGATCACCTCACGCGATGAGAAGGACGCGCTTGAGCTCGTCCGCCACGACTTCGCGCATATCCTCGCCGAGGCGGTCCAGAACCTCTTTCCGGGAACCCAAATCACCTTCGGGCCCGCGACTGATGACGGATTCTATTACGACTTCGCGCCGACCGCGGAGCATGGCCCCTTCACCGACGAAGACTTGCCCGCGATCGAGGAAGAGATGCGGCGAATCATCGCTCGCGACGAACCGCTGATCCGCGAAGTCTGGACTCGCGAGAATGTCCGCGCCTTCTTCGAGCGCACCGGTGAAGCGTTCAAGGCGGAATGGGTGATGGAACTGCCCGAGGGCGAGCCCATCACCATGTATCGGTCGGGCAAAGGCGAAAACGCCTGGATGGATCTCTGTCGGGGTCCGCACCTCGCTTCGACCGGAAAGGTCGACCCCAACGCGTTCAAGCTGACCCGCGTGTCGGGCGCTTACTGGCGCGGCGATCCCAAGAACCCGATGCTTTCGCGCATCTACGGGACCGCCTGGCTCAACAAGAAGCAGCTCGACGAACACCTCGTTCGGCTCGAGGAAGCGGCCAAGCGCGACCATCGCAAGATCGGCCAGGAGATGGACCTGTTCCACCTCCAGCCCGAGGCGCAGGGCAGCGTCTTCTGGCACCCGAACGGCTACATCGTGTGGCGCCAGCTGGAGGCCTACATGCGCCGCCGGCTCGACGTTGCGGGCTATCTCGAGATCAAGACCCCGCAGCTGATGAACGCCAGGCAGTGGGAGCGTTCCGGCCACTGGGGCAAGTATCGCGAGAACATGTTCGTCGTTCCCGACGAGATTCCGTCGACCGAGGACGATGCGCCGATCCTGTCCGGCGATGCCGAGTTGATGGCGCTTAAGCCGATGAACTGCCCCGCGCACATCCTGGTCTTCAAGCAGGGCATCAAAAGCTACCGCGACCTGCCGGTGCGTTTTGCCGAATTCGGCTGCTGCCACCGCAACGAGCCGCACGGAGCGCTGCACGGCATCATGCGCGTGCGCCAGTTCACCCAGGACGACGCGCACATCTTCGTCACCCAGGAGCAATTGGTCGACGAGGTCGTCGCATTCTGCGACCTGCTCGACAGCGTCTATCGCGACCTCGGCTTCGACAAATATGCGATCAAGCTCGCGCTGCGGCCGGAGAAGCGCTTCGGCTCGGACGAAATGTGGGACTGGTCAGAGCAATCGCTTCGCGATGCGGTCGCTGCCGCAGGCCGCAACACCGAGGAATTTGGCTGGGAGGAGCTACCCGGCGAGGGCGCTTTCTACGCGCCGAAGCTGGAGTTCCATCTGTCGGACGCGATCGGCCGCACCTGGCAGGTCGGCACCATCCAGACCGATACCGTGCTGCCGGAACGCCTGGACGCCACCTACATCGGCGAGGACGGCGAAAAACACCGGCCGATTATGCTCCACCGCGCGATCATCGGCACGTTCGAGCGCTTCCTAGGCATCCTGATCGAGCATTATGCGGGCAAGTTCCCGCTGTGGCTGGCGCCGGTGCAGGCCGTCGTCACCACCATCGTGTCGGACGCGGACGACTATGCGAAGGACGTCGCGGCCAGGTTCGCGAGCCAGGGAATCCGGGTCGAGACCGACCTTCGCAATGAGAAGATCAACTACAAGGTGCGCGAGCACTCGCTGAAGAAGGTCCCGCTGCTGCTGGTCGTCGGCAAGCGCGAAGCCGAGGAAGGCACCGTCGCCCTGCGCCGCCTCGGCTCTGAGGAACGGCAATTGATCATGACCGTTGATGAAGCGATCTCGATGATCGTCGAGGAAGCGATTCCGCCGGACCTGAAACGCTGACCGTCTGACGACTCTTCGCAACAGGTCGCGGCAAAAATGACGCGCTTTCGGCGCCCGGACTTTTCAACTGGGCGTCCAGTGCTTACTTCGCCCCCGTTACAACAGCATTCTTGGAGACTCGACTATACCCCCGCCCTATCCGCGCAGAGCGCAGACGCCGCCGCAATTTACCGGCCCCCGCTACAACGAATTCATCCAGTCCCAGAAGGTCCGGGTGATCGATGAAAACGGTGAGAACCTGGGCGTGATGTTTACGCGCGAAGCGTTCGAGCAGGCGCAGGAGGTCGGCCTCGACCTCGTCGAGATTTCCCCGAATTCCGATCCGCCGGTCGCCAAGTTCCTCGATATCGGCCGCTACAAGTATGAGGCCCAGAAGAAGGCCAACGAGCAGCGCAAGCGCCAGAAGACGCAGGAGATCAAAGAGATCAAGATGCGTCCGAATATCGACGACCACGACTATGACACGAAGATGAAGAAGGTCTTCGAGTTTCTCGAGGACGGCGACAAGGTGAAGGTCACCATGCGCTTCCGCGGCCGCGAAATGGCACACGGCGAGCTTGGCATGAACGTGCTCCGCCGGGTTCAGGAGCAGACTGCCGAACTGGCCAAGGTCGAAGCGCATCCGCGCATGGAAGGCCGCCAGATGCTGATGGTGCTCGCTCCGAAGTAAGTCCGGCGTAGCCCGGCGGCTCGTACAAATCCGCTTATCGATTCCGCGTGCCTTTTGATTGGCCGGCCAAGGCCGCTCGGAGCAACGGGCTCGAAGCATGGACGAGCTATCACTTTTGCAGGACGCCGACGAACGCGCCCGCCGCTACGTGGCCGGCGCCGATGCGCGACGCGTGTTTCCGGAAGACTCGGCGATCGATGCGCTCGAACGCTTCAGCGAGCGATTGCCTGATACGGGCCGTCCGGATGCGGAGACGCTGGCGCTGCTGGACGACGTCGGATCCCCGGCGACGGTCGCGAGCAATGGGCCAAATTATTACGGCTTCGTCGTGGGAGCGACCCTTCCGGCCGCCGCAGCGGCGGACAGGCTGGTTCTCGCCTGGGACCAGACAGCTTCCTCGTTCGCGAATTCGCCGGCTGCCGCAACGCTGGAAAAGGTCGCTGCCGGTTGGGTGCTAGAGGCGCTCGATCTGCCTCGCGAAAGCGCGGTCGGTTTCGGCACCTCCGCCACTGCCTGCACGCTGATTTGCCTGACCGCGGCGCGGCGTACTTTGCTGAAGCGTCACGGCTGGGATTTCGATGGCGAGGGCCTCGTTGGCGCACCGCCCATCCGCGTCGTGGTCTCAGAGGCCGTGCACATCACGGTGAAGAAGACGCTCCGGGTTCTGGGCTTCGGCACGAACAATTTGATCGTCGCGCCGGTGGATGAGTTCGGGCGGGTCGATCCGAAGCGCCTTCCAGCGCTCGACGGTTCAACGATCCTGTGCCTGCAGGCAGGCGAGGTGAATACCGGCGAGTTCGATCCGTTCGCCGAGATCATTCCGGCCGCCCGGAAGGCCGGTGCATGGGTGCATGTCGACGGCGCGTTCGGGCTGTGGGCCCGGGCTTCAAAAAAGCTCAAGCCGATGACCGAAGGCGTGGAGTTGGCCGACAGCTGGACCACCGACGGGCACAAATGGCTCAACACTCCGTACGATGCGGCGATGGCCATCTGCCGCGACGCCGATGCGCTCGCCGCCAGCATGAACAGCGACGCAGTCTACGCGACATCTTCGAGCGATTCGCAGAAGAACCTGACTCTCGAGTTTTCGAGGCGCGCACGCGGAGTTTCCGTCTGGGCGGCGCTGCGCAGCCTCGGGCGGAACGGGATCGAGCAGCTCGTCGAGCGGCATTGCGCGCAAGCGCAGCGCATTGCCGATGGGCTGAAAGCCGCAGGCTTCAACGTGCTCAATCGCGTTGTGCTCAACCAGGTCGTTGCGCGTGCCGATACCGAGCAATCGACGACCGCGATACGCGAAGCTGCGCAAAGATCGGGCACGATATGGTTCGGGCCGACGGTCTGGCGCGGACAGTCTGCTTTCCGCTTTAGCGTGTCTTCCTGGCGCACGACCGACGCGCATATCGATCGTGCGATCGCGTTGATGACGCGATCGTGGTCCGAACTGACGCCGCAGAACGCTGCCTCGCCCGAAGTCGCGCCAAGCTGACGCTACGGCATCCGCATCAATCGAAAGCGCTGTTGCAATTGTGCAGCAACGCGTTGCGATTGTGCGGCTCATAACGCCGCCGTTGCTTTCCTTGACTCATCACCTGGATTAGCTTTCGCTGTTCACGCCGCAGGGAGAGCGGCGCACAGGGGAGGAATTATGCGCAAGTCCGTGTGGCTGCTATCGGCAGGCATCGTCGCCATTTCGTGTCCGGCGAACGCCCAGGACAACCAATCCACACCGCAGCCGACAGCGCCGTCACCGACGGAAGCTGCAGGCGTAACGCCTGAAGCGCAGGCTGCGTCCGAATCCGACTCGGGCGACATCATCGTCACCGCGCAGGGCCGCCGTCAGGTCCTCCAGGACGTTCCGATCGCCGTGACTGCAATCGGCGGCGGCGAATTGGCGAATTCGGGCGTCACCGACATCCGCCAGCTCAACCAGCTTGCCCCGTCGCTTCTCGTCTCCTCGACCGGTAGCGAAGCGAACGGCTCGGCCCGTATCCGCGGCATCGGCACGGTCGGCGACAACCCCGGCCTCGAAAGCTCGGTCGCCGTGTTCATCGACGGCGTTTATCGTTCGCGTTCGGGCATTGGCCTCAACGAAATGGGCGAGCTCGACCGGGTCGAGGTTCTTCGCGGTCCGCAGGGCACATTGTTCGGGCGCAACGCATCGGCCGGCCTCATCAACATCATCAGCAAGCGGCCTTCGTACAATTTTGAAGGCTATGGCGAAGCGACGATCGGCAATTACGATCTCCGGCGCGTCGCCGGCGGCATCACCGGCGGCTTTACCGACACGCTCGCCGGCCGCCTGGACGTCGTCTACGTCAAGCGCGACGGTTTTTACGACGACGCCGCGAACGACACTACGATCAACAACCGCAATCGCCTGTTCACGCGCGGCCAGCTGCTGTTCGAGCCTACGAGCGACATCAGCTTCCGCCTGATCGGCGATTACACGTGGCGCAAGGAGCGCTGCTGCGCGGCGGTTTACGTCAACGACGACATGAACTCGCAGATCGACGGGCTCAACGACCCGGCGCAAAACAACATCATCAGGGTCCTGAGAGATCTCGGCCAGGATCTCAGCGCATTCACCGACGGGTTCAACCGCAACGTCTCGGTCACTCCCGGCCGCGGCTATAACGGCAAGACCAAGGACGGCGGCGTCTCTCTCGAGGGCAAGTTCGACCTCGGCGCTGCTGAGCTGACCTCGATCACCGGATGGCGCCATTACAAGGCCGACCAGGGCGGCGACTTCGACTATGGCACCGTCGACATCCTCTATCGCCCGGACGACGGAAGCTCTTCGCGGAAGTTCGAGACGCTGAGCCAGGAAGTCCGGCTCAACGGCCGCGCCTTCAACGACAAGCTCGATTGGTTGGTCGGCGGCTATTACGCCGACGAGGACCTGACGCTGAAGGATCAGCTTCGTTTCGGCGACCAATACGGCCGTTTCGCGACCTGCCGCCTGGTCACTGGCAGCGCATTGTCACCGTTGTACAACCCGCTGCCGCGGGCTGTCTAGCCGCGCGTCCGGCAGCCTTCGGTGCAGCAAGCCCGCTCATCTACGCCGCGATCGATCGCCTCGATGGGATGAGCGACGTCGGCGCGACGGGCGATACATACAAGCAAAACAGCCGCAACTGGGCGCTGTTCACCCACAACATCTTCCACGTGACATCGCACTTCGACGTCACCGTGGGTCTTCGTTACACCAACGAGCGGAAGAAATTCTCGGCCACGTTCGGCAACGACAATACGGCCTGCACGCTCAACCAGGCTTCGCTGCTTCCGCTGATCGGCAACGCCGCGCTTGCCCCGGTCATCCAGGGCATCCTCGGTCTCAGCTGCCAGGGCAACAGCACGGCCGAGCTCAATGGCGTTTCGATCCGCGACAAGCGCAAGGAGAACAAGCTCACCGGCACGGGCGTGCTTTCCTACAAGCCGAACGACGACATGCTGCTCTACGGCAGTTTCTCGCGCGGCTATAAGGCGGGCGGCTTCAACCTCGACCGTTCGGCGCTGAAGATTCCGATCTTCACCTTCGCGTCGCAGGGTGGCGCGCAGGCGCTGGTCAGCCGGCTCCAGTTCGATCCGGAAACCGTCGATGCGTTCGAGATCGGCGGCAAATATTCGGCTGGCGGAATCCTCTTCAACTTCGCCCTGTTCCGGCAGGAGTTCAAAAACTTCCAGCTCAACACCTTCGATGGAACTGTCTTCATCGTCCAGAACATCAACGGTTGTGATTCGGACCTCGGAGGTACGGACGAGGATCAGTCGAAGTTCTCGACGGCGCCCAACTACAATCCCGCCGCCGCAACGTCAGGCGCCTGCGACAGCGGCGACGTAGGGTACGGCGTCCGCTCGCAGGGCGTCGAACTGGAAGCGTCGGCAAGGCTGATGAAGGACCTGCGCGTCAACGCCGGCTTCACCTACGCCGACACGCGCTATCGTGGGGACCTTGTCGGAACCGACGACGGTGCGCCGCTCAACCAGGCTCTGCGCCGCCTCCCGGGACGCCGCGTTTCGAACGCTCCGTCGACGGTCGTGACGGGATCCTTGTCGTGGACCCCGCCGATCGGAGGCAGCGGGCTTTCCGGCCTGTTCTACATCGACGGCCGCTACAGCAGCGGATTCAACACGGGTTCGGACCTCTTCCCGCAGAAGACGCAGGGCAGCTTCACGGTTGTGAACGGCCGCATCGGCGTCCGCGGACCGGATGACCGCTGGGCCCTCGAACTTTGGGCGCAGAACCTGTTCAACGAGGACTATCAGCAGGTCGCGTTCAACTCGCCGTTCCAGGAAGGTGCAACGGGCGCTCCGTTCACCGATCCGCAGTTTCCGGGCGGCCGGCAGATCTTCTCGTCCTACCTCGCGGAGCCGCGGACCTACGGCCTGACGCTTCGCGCCCGGTTCGCCGCAGCAAAGGCTGCGCCGGTGGTCGAGACCCCACCGCCGCCTCCGCCGCCTCCGCCGCCGCCGGCCACGCAGACCTGCGCCGACGGATCGGTGATCCTGGCGACTGAGGCATGCCCGGTTCCGCCGCCACCGCCTCCGCCGCCGCCGCCGGCGCCAGAGCGCGGCTGACGACAGCGCTACTAAAAGGGGGAGGGCTCGCCGGAAACGGCGGGCCCTTTTCCTATGCGGCTGCGGCTTCGCTCGTTTCGCGGGCCGCGGCGAGCAACGCCGAACGCAACGGTTCAATGTCGTCGGGCTGAAGCTTCTGGCCGTCGGATCGTGTCAGATAGAAGACGTCGACGGCCCGCTCTCCATAGGTCGCGATATGGGCGGAGTGGATGATGTGCCCGCAGCCGTGGATCGCTCCCGCAAGGCCCGCCAAAAGCGCCGGACGATCGCGGGCGTTGACCTCCACGACCGTTGTCCGGGTCGAAGCACGCTCAGCGATCGCGACCGATGACGCGACCCGGAAGGCGGCGGCCTTGCCGTGGCCCGGAGCATGCGGCAGCGGCGGCTCGATTTCGGATGTCAGCGCATTTTCGACCGAGCGGACCAGCCGGTTCTTCAGCCGGCGGTCCGAATAGGCGCGCCCCTGCCCGTCCTTCACCAGCAGATTGTCGAGCGCCATTCCGTCGCGGGTCGTGTGGATGCGCGCGTCGATGATGTTCGCGCCCGCCGAGGCCAGTCCGGCGCAGATTCGATAGAAGAGACCTTCGCGGTCCGGCGTGAAGACGCTGATCCGTGTCGAACCGCTTTCCGGATCGTCCTCGGCGACCACGTTCGGCGTCGCGTCCCCGATATGGGCTTCCGCCGCCGCAACCTGCTTCGCGTTCGCAACCTGCCATTGCGGCGGCTCAGCTAGCCAATAACTGTCCGGCAGCCGCCTTGCGTGCGCCCTGGCCGCGCTAGCCTTCCAACCGAGAGCGGAAGCAAGTTCGCGCTGCCGCTCTTCGACAAGCTCGCTCCGTCCACGCTGCTTGTGGCCCAGCCGTAGCCGCTCCTCTGCGGCATCGAACAGGGTTCGGAGGAGCGCCCGCTTCCACTCGTTCCACACTGTGGGCCCGACGGCGCGAATATCCACAACGGTCAGGATCAGCAGGAACCTGAGCCGTTCCGGGCTTTGCACCTGGCGAATGAAATCCTCGACGGTCTTGGGGTCCGCGAGATCGCGTTTGAATGCCGTCGCGGACATCAGGAGGTGGTGACGGACGAGCCAGGCGACGGTCTCCGTCTCCGCCGGATCGAGCCCGAAGCGCGGGCAGAGCTTGAGCGCGACCTGCTCGCCGATGACGCTGTGATCGCCGCCCCGCCCTTGGCAATATCGTGAAGCAGGACCGCGACGTAGAGCGTACGCCGCGACCCGATCTGCTTGAACAAAGCCGTCGAAAGCGGGTGGTCCTTCTGAAGCTCGCCACGCTCGATCGCCGCCAGCAGGCCGATAGCGCGGATGGAATGCTCATCGACCGTATAGTGGTGGTACATGTCGAACTGCATCTGAGCGACGACGCGGCCGAAATCGGGAACGAAGCGGCCGAACACGCCGGCCTCGTTCATCCAGCGGAGAACGAGTTCGGGCGATTTGACGCAGGTCAGGACCTCAAGGAACAGCTCGTTCGCGCGTGCATCCTTGCGGACCTTCTCGTCGATCAGCTTCGCGTCGCGGGCGGCCGCACGCATCGCCGCCGGATGGATCTCCAGGCCCTCGCGCGCGGCCAATGCGTAAAGCTCGAGCAGTCGCACAGGATCCTCGGCGAAGAAGTCATCGTTCGGAATCGACAGCCGTCCGCGATCGAGGACGAATCCCGAGAGGCGCTTCGGTCTCCGGCGGATTGTCGGCAGGGCGAAGCGGAAGCCCTTCTTGCCCATCTGCTCGTCGAGCTGGGCGAGGAATATTCCGGTCAGGTCGCCGACCGTCTTCGCGTTGAGGAAATAGAATTGCATGAACCGTTCGACGGCCGATTTTCCCGGCCGGTCGGCGTAGCGCATGACCTCCGCGATCTGCTTCTGGCGATCGAAGCCGAGTCTCTCCTCCGCCCGTCCGGCCGCCAGATGGAGATGGCAGCGCACAGCCCAGAAGAACCGCTCCGCGCGCTCGAATTTCTTGAACTCGGCCGCCGTGAACAAACCTACGCGGACGAGGTCTGACGGCTCCTCCACCCCATGGACGTATTTGCCGATCCAGTAGAGCGTATGAAGGTCGCGCAGTCCGCCCTTCCCGTCTTTCACGTTCGGCTCGACGACGTAACGCGTGTCGCCCATGCGAACGTGGCGCTCGTCGCGTTCCGCCAGCTTCGACGAGACGAATTCGGCTGCCGTTCCCGACACGATCTTCGAACGGAAACGCTGCATCGCCTGGTCGAAGATCGCCTGTTCGCCCCAGATCAACCGCGCCTCCAGGAATGCCGTGCGGACGGTCATGTCCGACTTGGCGAGCGTCATCAGGTCCCCGATCGAGCGCACCGAGTGGCCGACCTTGAGCTTCAAGTCCCACAGCAAATGCAGCATCGCTTCGATGACGGCGGTCTGACGAGCGGTCGGTTTCGCGAACGTCAGGAACATCAGGTCGAGATCGCTGAACGGCGCCATTTCGCCTCGGCCGGTCCCGCCAAGCCCGACGATTGCTATCGGCTCGATATCTCCGCCTGCCGCTACGAAGTCGTAGGTCAGGCGGACGATCTGGTCGTGGAGATAGGCGGTCGCTCGCGCAGCGGCTCGTCCCCGGTCGGGATCTATCGCCAGCCGCCGCGCAACCTCGGCGCGTCCCTGCTCGAGTGCTCCGCGCAGGATCTTGGCCGCAAACCCGTTCCGGTCCTCGCCTTCCGGGAGTGCGGAGAGCGCGTCGGCGATTCCCCGGCGGTCGATAATCGCGCGCCGGTCGGGCACGTTCTCGAACTTCGAGGAGGTCATTTCCCGTGCTCGGTGGCTATCCGCTTGAGGGAATATAATGCTTCAAGAGCTTCGCGTGGGCTGAGGCTGTCCGGATCAAGCGCGTCGAGCGCGACGGCGAGCGGGTCGGCGACGTGCTCCGGCTCCGCGATTGCGGCGAACAATGGCAAATCGTCGAGACCCGCCGCGACTCCTCCGGTGGCGTCGCGGCCTGCTTCGAGCTTGGCGAGAACCGACTTCGCCCGCGCGACAACCGCCGGCGGGAGCCCGGCAAGCTTGGCGACGGCGATGCCGTAGCTACGGTCGGCCGCGCCGTCGGCGACCTCGTGAAGCAGGACGAGATCGCCCTTCCACTCGCGCGCCCGGACGTTGTGCAGCGACAGGCAATCGAGACGTCCGGCGAGGCGGGTCAGCTCATGATAATGAGTGGCGAACAAAGTCCGGCACTGCACCTGATCGTGCATCGCCTCGACTACTGCCCAAGCGATCGCGAGGCCGTCGTAGGTCGAGGTGCCGCGGCCGATCTCATCGAGGATGACGAGACTCTGCGGGGTCGCCCGCGAAAGGATGGCGGCGGTCTCGACCATTTCGACCATGAAGGTCGAGCGACCGCGAGCGAGATTGTCGGAAGCGCCGACACGGCTGAACAGCTTGTCGACGATGCCGACGGTCGCGTTGCTCGCCGGCACGAAGCTGCCCGACTGGGCGAGAACCGCCACCAGTGCAGCCTGCCGCAGGAAGGTTGATTTGCCGCCCATGTTGGGGCCGGTGATCAGCCAGAGACGATCGTCGGGGCCGAGCCTCAAATCGTTGGCGACGAAGCGCTCGCCGGTGTCGGACAGCGCCGCTTCGACGACCGGATGCCGACCCGCCTCGATCTCCAGGCAGGGTTCGTCGGTGATGTGCGGGCTGCACCAGCCGCCTTCGACCGCGCGCCGGGCATTCGACGCCGCGACGTCGATTCGGGCGATGGCTTCAGCGGTGGCGACGACACGCAAGGCGGATGCGACAGCGAGACCGGTCAGCTCCTCGGCATGTGCGGCCTCTGCCGCGAGCGCGTGCGCGCCCGCCTCGACGACGCGGCTCGCTTCTTCATGGAGCTCGGGCGAGTTGAAGCGGACGACTCCAGCCAGCGTCTGCCGATGGGTGAAGCCGCTTTCTGGGTCCATGAGCTTGTCGGCGTGCCGAGCGGCGACCTCGACATGATAGCCGAGCACGGCGTTGTGGCGGATCTTGAGCGAAGAGATTTGCGTCGCGTTGCGGTACCGGCTTTCGAGAGCGGCGATGGCGCGCCGGCCGTCCGATGCTGCCGAGCGAAGCGTGTCGAGCGCCGCGTCATATCCTTCGGCGATGTAACCGCCCTTGCTCGCGTCGATCGGCGGAGCTTCAACGAGCGCCGCCCGAAGCTTGGCGACGAGCGCGTCGTGACCGCCGAGCAGCGGAAGCAGGCTTTGCAGAAGCGCCGGCCGATCCGGCTCGCCACCCAGCTCCGTCTTCAGCGCTTCGGCGGCCGACAGACCATCGCGAAGGACCGCGAGGTCGCGCGGACTTCCTCGCCCAGCCGTGAGCCGCGCGAGCGCCCGCGCAAAGTCGGGCATCGCCCTGAGTGCGGAGCGCGTCCGCTCACGTCGAAGCGCATCCTCGTGAAGCCACGCGACAAGCGCGAGGCGCTGTTCGATCCCAGCCTTGTCGGTAAGTGGCGCCGAAATGTCCGACGCCAGGAGCCGCCGTCCCGCAGCCGTCTGGCAGCGGTCGATCTCGCCCATCAGGCTGCCCGGCACCCCGCCCGAAACGGACCGGCACAGCTCCAGGCTGTCGCGGGTTGCGGCGTCGATCGCCATGTGCGCCGACCGCGACACACGCCGGGGTGCGTCGAGCAAGACGCCCGCGCCCTTCTGTGTCGCGTCGAGATAGGCGAGCAGGCCGCCAGCCGCCGCAAGCTCCGCGCGGGTCGGGCTGCCGATGCCGTCGAGCGTCGCGAGACCGAACCGGGTCTTCAGCGAGCGTTCGCCCGCCATGCTGTCGAACCCGCCCTTGCCTACTGTCGTGCGCAGGCCCGGAACCGGCGCATCGGCGATTGTCTCAGCGGGCGACAGCCGCGCAAGTTCCGCCGCCAGCTCCCCTGTTCCGCAAGCGATCAACTCGAAGCGGCCGGTCGAAATATCGGCCGCGGCGATCGCCCATTCATCGCCGGCCCTGCCAATCGCCGCCAACCAATTAGCAGCGGAGGATTCGAGCAAAGTCTCTTCGGTCAGCGTTCCCGGTGTGACGAGGCGAATGATCGCGCGCTCGACAAGCGCCTTTGATCCCCTCGCCTTGCGGGCTTCGGCGGGGCTTTCGGTCTGCTCCGCGATCGCCACACGATTACCTGCCCGGATCAGGCGGGCGAGATAGGATTCGGCCGCATGTACCGGCACGCCGCACATCGGGATCGGCTCGCCTTCGGATTCGCCGCGCTTGGTCAGCGCGATGTCGAGGCAACTCGCTGCGACCTTCGCGTCGTCGAAGAACAATTCAAAGAAGTCGCCCATCCGATAGAACAGCAAGGCGTCTCCAGCCTCGGCCTTCAGCCGCTGGTACTGCTGCATCATCGGAGTGGGAGCGTCCGCCCGCGCCATTGCCAAACCGTAGCCGCTCGGTTCGAGCGGTGCGACTCCGCAATTGGCTTCGACGTGACTCTTTCCTCTCCTGTCCGCTAAGGGCTGCCGCCATGTCGGAAAGCAACGTCACCTTTTCGGAAGCCGAAGCGCTGGAGTTCCACTCGCGCGGCCGCCCGGGCAAGATCGAGATCATTGCATCGAAGCCGATGGCGACGCAGCGGGACCTCAGCCTCGCTTACTCGCCTGGCGTCGCGGTTCCGGTTCGGGCGATCGCCGACGATCCGGGCAAGGCCTATGATCTCACGGCGAAGGGCAACCTTGTCGCCGTCATCTCAAACGGCACTGCGATCCTCGGACTCGGCAACCTCGGAGCTCTCGCGTCGAAGCCGGTGATGGAAGGCAAAGCGGTGCTGTTCAAGCGCTTCGCCGATGTCGATTCGATCGACATCGAAGTGGCCACCGAGGACGCGCAGAGATTCATCGAAGCGGTCGAATTGCTCGAGCCCAGCTTCGGCGGAATCAACCTGGAAGACATTGCCGCACCCGACTGCTTCGTCATCGAGCAGACGCTGCGCGAGCGGATGAACATTCCCGTCTTCCATGACGACCAGCACGGAACCGCGATCATCACCGCGGCGGGCCTGATCAACGCGTGCCACCTGACGGGCCGCGAGTTCGGGCAAATCCGGGTCGTCGTGAACGGCGCCGGCGCCGCGGCGATCGCCTGCACCGAGCTGATCAAGGCGATGGGCGTCAAGGGCGACCACGTCATCATGTGCGATCGCAAGGGCGTCATTCACAAGGACCGCACCGACCTCGACCAGTGGAAGTCGGCGCACGCGGTTGAAACGGACAAGCGCACGCTTGAAGAGGCGCTGGTCGGGGCCGACGTGTTCCTCGGCCTGTCGGCTGCGGGAGCGCTGAAGCCCGAGATGGTCCGGAAGATGGCCAAGGAGCCGATCATCTTCGCCATGGCGAATCCGGACCCAGAAATCTGGCCGCCCGATGCGAAAGAGGTTCGCCCGGATGCGATTATCGCGACCGGCCGCTCCGACTTCCCGAACCAGGTCAACAACGTCCTCGGCTTCCCCTTCATCTTCCGCGGCGCGCTCGACGTCCGTGCGACGCGAATCAACGAGGAAATGAAGATCGCCGCTGCCGAAGCGCTGGCGGAGCTCGCTCGCGAGCCGGTGCCGGAGGAAGTCGCGGCGGCTTATGGAGGTCGCTCCCAGAGCTTCGGTCACGATTACATCATCCCCGCGCCGTTCGATCCGCGACTGATGGAAGTCGTCGCTTCGGCGGTCGCGGAAGCGGCGGTGAAGACGGGCGTATCACTGAAGCCGATTACGGATTTCGACGCCTATCGCACCAAACTGCGTGCCCGCCAGAACCCGACCGTCTCGGTTCTCAGCCTTGCCTATGAAACAGCCAAGGCTAGGCCGAAGCGTGTACTGTTCGCGGAAGGCGAGGAGCCGAACGTTCTTCGGGCAGCCATCGCCTTCAAGGAAGCGGGCTACGGCACGCCCGTGCTGGTCGGACGCGAGGAAACCTACGACCTCCTGCGCGAGCACGGAGTCGAGAACCCGAAGGAATATGAGGTTCTCAACAGCCGCAATTCGCCGCTCGTCGGGCGCGCGGTCGACTTCATCTACAAGAAGCACCAGCGCCACGGCATGCTTCGTCGCGAGGTGGAGCGGCTCGTCAACCAGGACCGCAACTACTTCGCGTCCGCGATGCTCGCGCTGGGCGAGGCCGACGCCATGATCACCGGCACGACGCGCCCGTTCAGCCAGTCGCTCCGGCAGATTCGAGTCGTCATCGACGACGAGCCCGGCGCGACGCCGTTCGGCGTCAGCGTGGTCGTTTCGCGCCACCAGACCGTGCTGATCGCCGATACCGCGGTGACCGAACGCCCGGACGCCGAACAACTCGCCGCCATCGCCCTTCGTTCGGCTGGCTTCGCGCGGCGCATGGGCCTCGAGCCGCGCATCGCTTTCATTTCCTACACCACGTTCGGCAATCCGCCCGGAGTTCACATCGAGGAGCTGCGCGGTGCGGTGAAGCTGCTCGACGGCATCAAATGCGACTTCGAATATGAAGGCGAGATGGGGCCGGACGTCGCGCTCAATTACGACATGCAGCGTCGCTTCTATCCGTTCAGCCGACTGTCCGGAGCGGCCAACGTGTTGGTCATGCCCGGCTTGCAGTCCGCGAGCCTGTCGTCGAAGCTGCTTCGCGAGCTTGGCGGCGAAAGCATTCTTGGGCCGTACATCCTCGGGCTCGACATGCCGGTGCAGATTGCGCCGATGACGGCTTCGGCCTCCGACCTCGTCACCCTCGCAGTGCTTGCGGCGCTCGGGGCGCGGGAGCGGCCGAAAGGCTAGATTCGCTCGACCGAGCTGACCGGGTCGGCGCCGCGAAGCGCTGCGATGATCGCGTGAAGGTGCGCTAGATCGTGGACTTCCACGTCCACGTGGAATGTCTGGAAGCTTCCGTCGCGATGAACCAAATGCAGGTTCACGATGTTCGCATGCTTGGTGCCGAGGATGCCGGCCATCGTTCCCAGCGCTCCGGGGACGTCGCGAAGGATCACGCTCAGGCGAGCCGCACCGCCGTCCGAGCCCTCACCCCAGGCGAGATCAAGCCAGTCGGCATCGACTCCGCTCGCGAGCGTGTCGCAGCCGATGACGTGCACTTCGATTTCTTCGTCCTCGCGGCGAAGGCCGACGATCCGATCGCCGGGGATCGGATGGCAACATTGAGCGAGGTGATAGGCGACTCCGGGCGTCAGGCCCTTGATCGAGATGGCGGTGCGCTGTGCGACAGGGCGCGGTGCGACGTCGCCGCCGGCTGACCCCGGCATCAACGCTTCCATCACCTGCTCGTCGCTGATTCGCTTGCGGGCGATCGCGATCATCAGCTCGTCCTGGCTTTCGATCTGCAACCGCTTCAACGCCTGCTTCAGGGCATCCTTGTCGAGCACCGCCGGAAGCCGTTCGACGATCTCGTCGTAGATCTTGCGCCCAAGCTCGACGGTCTCGTCGCGCTCCTTGTGGCGGACGAAACGCCGGACACCCGAGCGTGCCTTTCCCGTGACGACGAACCGCAGCCACGACGGTTGCGGATGCTGGGCTTCCGACGCGAGGATTTCGACCTGGTCGCCGTTCTCCAGGATCGTTCGCAGCGGGACCACGCGGCCATTGACCTTCGCGCCAACGGTGCGGTCGCCGAGGTCGGTGTGCACGGCGTAGGCGAAGTCAACCGGGGTCGCACCCTTCGGTAGCTGGATCAGCTCGCCCTTCGGAGTGAACGCAAAGATCCGGTCCTGGTACATTGCCATGCGCGTGTGCTCGAGGAGCTCCTCGGGCGATGCGGCGTGGTCTAGGATTTCGACGAGATCATCGATCCACGGGACCTTGAGGTCCGCGCTCGGCTTGTTCTCCTTGTAGGCCCAGTGCGCCGCCAGTCCGCGCTCGGCCTGATCATGCATCTCGCGAGTGCGGATCTGTATTTCGATGCGCATCTTCGAGTCGTGGATCACCGACGTGTGCAGCGATCGGTAACCGTTGCGCTTCGGCGTCGAGATGTAATCCTTGAAGCGGCCCGGAACCATCGGCCAGCGCTGGTGGATCACTCCGAGCGCTCGGTAGGCGTCCTCCTGGCTGTCGACGATGACTCGAAACGCCATGACATCGGACAATTGCTCGAAGCTGATGTGCCGCTCGGCCATCTTCTTCCAGATTGAAAAGGGATGCTTCTGGCGGCCCATGACCTCGGTGTGGAGGCCATTGTCCTCAAGGTGGAGCTGCAGCCCGAGCCCGATTCGGCTGACGAGGTCGCCGCCCTGCTCGGTCAGCTGCTTCAGGCGGCGCATGATCGAGGCGTAGGCATCCGGTTCCAAAATTTGGAAAGCCAGGGTCTGCATCTCGTTCATCATCTCGTACATGCCGATCCGCTCGGCGAGCGGCGCGTAGATATCCATCGTCTCGCGGGCGATGCGCCGGCGCTTCTCCTCGTTCTTGATGTGATGCAGCGTGCGCATGTTGTGCAGCCGGTCGGCGAGCTTCACGAGCAGGACGCGGATGTCGTCACTCAGCGCGAGCAGGAATTTGCGCAGATTCTCGGCCGCGCGCTCGTTTTCGGACTGAGCTTCGATCTTGCTGAGCTTCGTGACGCCATCGACCAGCCGCGCAATGTTCGAACCGAAGAGACGCTCGATCTCTTCCGGAGTCGCGATCGTGTCCTCGATCGTGTCGTGCAGAATCGCCGTGACGATGGTCTCGTCGTCGAGCTTGAGGTCGGTAAGAATTCCGGCCACCTCGATCGGGTGGCTGAAATAGGGGTCACCGCTGGCGCGAGTTTGTGTGCCGTGCGCCTTCATCGAGAAGACGTAGGCGCGGTTGATCATCCCCTCGTCCGCATCCGGATCGTAGGAGCGGACCCTCTCGATCAGCTCGTACTGTCTCAGCACGTCCTTAACATGGGGGAGGCGCCTCTTTTGTGCAAGCGCGAAAGGACTCGATCACTGTGTCGGCTAGAGAACTATTCATTTGTAAATGTTTGTGCTTACCTTGGCTCATCGAGGGGAGTGCGAGGATTGACCCAGGGCAAGGTCAGGTCCGCCATCAACGAGTTTCGCGCGCAGGCGCTGCAATGCCCCTGCCCGCTGCCGTTGAGCTGATCGGAGAGAAATGGGCGTTCCTGATCGTTCGCGGGGCATTCAACGAACTTCATCATTTCGAGGAATTCCAGGCGGGCCTCGGAATCGCCCGTAACATATTATCCGACCGGCTCGCCAAGCTGGTTGCCGGCGGAATCCTTCAGAGAACCCCAGACCCGTCGGACCGCCGCAAGGTCATTTACTCGTTGGCGCCGAAGGGCGAGGCGCTGATGCCGGTCGTCCTGGCGCTACGGCAGTGGGGCGAAGAATGGGGCGGCAGGCCGGCTGATATCATGCTCGTCAATCGGAGCACCGGATCGCCTGTCCGCAAGATCTGCGTCCAATCCGAAGACGGGAAGGTGCTGAACAGGCACGACGACCTGGTCTGGGTTTCGCGGGCCCACGCGGAGTCTGTGAACAAGGGCCGGGCTGCCTAAGGCAAGAAAGCCCGATCGATCCAACTGACCTTGTAGCTGCAGGCGCAGCGACCAGCATTAAGCTTACCATCGCGTCTTGTGCCGTCTTCGCTCTGGTCATCATTGCGCTGCTGCTTCTTTAGCCAGTGCATTTCATGTTACTGAATCGCCAAAGGAAAAGGGCCATGAAGCGGCCCTTCCCTTGTCCCCGACAGCTTGCGCCTGGGGCTTATTCGTAGTCGCCGCCGCTCGGAGTGGGACGCGGCGGAGCCGCAGCCGTAAGGCGCAAGGCCTCGGCGGCTTCACTGAGCGAGGACAGCTCTTCAGTCTCGTCCTCCTCGTCGACGCGGACGCGCTGCAGGCTGTTGACGATCGATTCCTCGAGCTCCTTCGGGCGAACCGTCTGCTCGGCAATCTCGCGCAGTGCGACGACCGGGTTCTTGTCGCGGTCGCGATCGATCGTCAGGTCCGCACCCGACGAAATCTGCCGAGCGCGCTGCGCTGCAAAAAGGATGAGGTCGAACCGATTCGAGACTTTGTCGACGCAATCTTCGACCGTGACGCGAGCCATGTGCGCTCCGAATTAGCTTTTAGCGGGTTGGAAGAGGAGAGCGATTAGGGGTCTGGAGGTTCAAAAGTCAAGGATTCGAAAGCGAGAGCGCCCGCGGAACGCTTGCGCTGCCCCTTGTCCGCCGCCACAGCAATGGCATGGCGAGCCAGCCGAAATCCGCAGGCGATCGCGTAGATCGCATCGTCGCGACGGTCGACGGCAACCGTCTGGAGATGCTCGAGACGGGCGCCGAGCGCCTCGACGCCATCCTTCGGCTGATCAATGAGGCGAAGGAGAGCCTCAGGCTCATCTTCTATATTTTCGCCGAAGATGAAGCCGGCACGACTGTCCGTGACGCCTTGGTCTCGGCGGCGAGGCGAGGCGTCCAGGTCAGGCTTCTTCTCGACGGCTATGGCTCCTCAGGCGCGGATTCCAGCTTCTTCCAGCCGATCTCGGACGAAGGCGGCGACTTCTGCCTCTTCCTGCCGAGCTACGGACGCCGGTATTTGATTCGCAATCACCAGAAATTGGTCATCGCGGACGAGAAGCTGGCAATCATCGGCGGCGCCAACGTCGAGACGACCTACCTGACCGACAAGGGCGAAGAGCATTGGCGCGACCTCTGGGCCCTGATCGACGGACCGGCGGCCAAGCCCGCCAGCCGCTACTTCGATTCGGTCTTTCTCTGGACGACGACCAAGGGCGCGAAGCTCAGGACATTGCGGAAGATCGTTACGCGGCACAGCCAGTCGGAAGGAACCCTGCAATGGAAGTTCAGCGGCCCGATGAGCCGCAAGAACAGGCTACCGGCGGCACTCGCGCGCGAACTCGTCACTACAAAAAGGTTCGACCTTATCGCCGCTTATTTCTCTCCCCTTGGTCGTTCATGCGGCGTCTCGGCCGGGTCGCCCGGCGCGGGAAGGCGCGCGTGATTACGGCGGCAAAGTCCGACAATAACGCGACCATCGCGGCCGCCCGGCACACCTACTCGCGCCTGCTGAGGCGTGGCGTCCAGATGTACGAGTATCGGGCCGCGAAACTGCACACCAAGCTCGCGATCGTCGATGACGTGACATACATCGGCTCGGCCAACCTCGATTTCCGGAGCCTCTTCATCAACATGGAAATCGTTCTGCGGGTCGATGACGCAGACTTCGCTGCGGCGATGCGCGGCTATTTCGAGAACGAACGGCACCACAGCGAGCACATCACGCCGGCGCTCCACAAGAAACGCGCCACCTTATGGCGACGGCTCAAATGGACGATTTCGTACTGGCTGGTCACGTCGATGGACTACACAGTCACCCGACGTCTGAACTTCATCGAGCGTTAGTCGAGCGCTTCGCCATTCTTTTTCCACGCCCAGAACAAGGTCGCGGGCGGAACATTGATCCACTCGAATCCGCGGTCGATCTTGTCGAAATGCGGGGCGATGAAATCGCGAACCTTCGGGCTGAACTGGTAGACCAGGAACGCGCCGCCTGGCCGGATAACCTCCGACGTCGCCTTTGCGATCGCATCGCCGACACCCGGCGGAAGCGTCGAGAACGGAAGCCCCGACAGGACAAAATCGGCCTTCGGAAGGCCGCGGTCCTCGAGGATATTTTCAACGTCGGCAGCCGAGCCCGTGACGGCAATCAGGCGCGGATCGTCGATGGATTCCTTCAGATAGCGCGTGAAGTCAGCGTTGGTGTCGATCGTCACCAGGCGCGCATCGGCGCCGAGCTTTTCCAGGATCGGGCGCGTAAACGTGCCCACGCCCGGGCCATATTCCACGAACACCTTCGTGTTTTCCCAATCAACCCGGCCGAGCATCTTCTCGATGAGGATGCGGCTCGACGGGATGATCGAGCCGACCATCACCGGGTGCTTCAGGAATCCGCGAAGGAACTGCCAGCGCGGGCTTGGGCTGCGCCGGGCGGAACGGCGAACGAGTCGGCGAGGCCCTTTAGGGTTCGGGCAGTCGAGGTCGGCAAAGCAAGCTCCGTGCGGGGAAACGGCGGTTCGTTCGCAAATGCATCGCCGCTTGGCAAGGTTCCGATGTCGTTCCTGCGGCGGGCCGAACCGTTACGGCGGCGTTTTGGATCGAGCGATGTCGTTGATCGGGCGTTGTTTCGGACGGTAGAACCGAATCATGCCGCAACTCCATCTGACCAAGGTCGCGTTCGGGTGCCGGGATCTCGACGCACTCCGCTCACGGGTTGCGGCGCGGTCGGAGAATACTCAGCTGCGAGTGCCAACGCGAATGCGTCCCAAGCGTTCGGCCGAACTCGTCGGCGGGAATCTCTACTGGATCGTCAAGCACCGTGTGCTTGGCTGCAATCAGATCCTGGCGTTCGAGGATCGCGAGGACGGGCGGATCAACATCGTGTGTTCCGCCGAGCTCGAACCAGTGACGCCCTTCCCGAAGCGGGCGCACCAGGGTTGGCGCTATTTCGAAACCGACGCGGCCGTGACGGCTGACGAGTCAGGCGTCGGCGAGCTTCCGCCACAGCTTTATGGCCGGCTTTCGGCGCTGGCCCTGGTTTGAGCAGCGCGTCGTCTTGCCGACGTTCGGGCCTCAAGCTATCGGCTGAAACTCAACATTCAGGAGGCTCAGCATGATCACGACGGTTTCTTCGCAGATCGATTCGAAGGTCGCAAAGCGGGCCATGCTCAGCCATCCGTTCTACCAGGCCTGGACCGAGGGCCGGCTGCCGATCGACACGCTTCGCGCCTATTCGCGGCAGTATTTCCATCACGTCGACGCATTCCCAAGAGCGGTGAGCGCCGTGCACAGCGCGTGCCCGGACCGCGAGGGTCGTCGCATGCTCGCCGAGAACCTCGCCGAGGAAGAGGGCATCGAAGCCGGCAAGCAGGATCACGCGAGCCTGTGGCTGATGTTCGCCTGCGGCCTCGGTGAGGACGAGGTTGCGGTTCGTTCGCAGCAGCTCAACGCCGAGACGCTCGGGCTGATCGAGACTTTCCGCAGGCTGTCGCGTCGCTCCTACGCGTCGGGCCTCGGAGCGCTCTACGCCTATGAGAGCCAGTTCCCGGCAGTCGCGAGTGCCAAGATCGAAGGGCTAATCGAACGCTACGACGTGAAGGACGAGGAGACGCTCCGTTTCTTCCGCGTCCACGAAAGCGCCGACGTCGAGCACAGCCGCGTCTGCCGCGAGTTGCTCGACCGCTTGCCGGAGAGCGAGCGCGCGGAAGCAGTCGCTGCTGGCGAAGAACTTGCTGGCGCGCTCTGGAATTTCCTGTCGGGCGTCGAGCGCGAGGCCGAACTCACGCTCCAATGACCATCGATGTCAAGTTAGCTTGACTTCGCGCTGACATAGTGTAAAGCGTCCTTGTCTATTGGATAAGGATGCTTGTCATGCGAACGCAGGCTTGGAAGAATTACAACATTCGGGTGGTCTGGCTGACCGCTTTGTATAGCGTGTTGCTGATCGCGGCGGTTTACGGCTTCAAGCGCCAACTGTTTGGCGGTCTCGCGGCCTACGTCGCGGCTGTCCTTCCGGCCTTGCCGATCATCGGCATCTTCGCCGCCATGGGCCGATACCTGGTCGAAGAACAGGACGAATATATCCGCACCCTGATGGTCCGGCAGTCCCTGTGGGCCAGCGCGTTCACGCTCAGCGTCGCGACGATCTGGGGCTTCCTCGAGAGCTTCGAGTTGGCCGGCCATGTCGACAGCTACATGATCGTCGTCGTCTGGTTCTTCGGCCAAGGCGTCGGAGCGATCGTCAACAAGGTAACTCGCGGCGAAGCGGCGTCCTGCGCGTGAACAACCGGCTGAAAGTGCTCCGCGCCGAGCGGAACTGGAGTCAGAACGACTTGGCTGAACGGCTCGAAGTCTCGCGCCAGAGCGTCAACGCGATCGAGACGGGCAAATACGACCCGTCGCTGCCTCTCGCCTTCCGGATCGCCGAACTGTTCGGGCTCGCGATCGAGGAAGTGTTCGAAAGCCCCAGCCGCCGGGCGTCGGGGGCGATCTAGGCCGGCTCGACCTCGGCCATTGCCTCGCCGAGGACCGCTTCCGCCGTTGGAAGAGTTCCGGATCTACAGTTGCCCCAGACGCGCCGGCATTGTCGTGCACCTGTTCGGGCCGCGACGCACCGATGATCGCCGAGGCTACATTGTGCTCGCGAAGAATCCAGGCCAGCGCGAATTGTGGAAGAGACAGTCCCGCTTCTTCGGCAATCGGTTTCAGACGCTGAACCGCGCGCAGCAGCTGAGGCTGCATCAGCCGCTTGATGAAGCCGCCCATCTCTTCGCTTGTGGCGCGTGTTCCAGCCGGCGGCGGCTTGTCGGGATCGTATTTGCCAGTGAGCACACCCTGCCCGAGCGGCGACCAGACGATCTGCGAAATGCCATTGTCGGCCGAGATCGGAATGACTTCCTGCTCCGGCTCTCGCCAGACGAGCGAATATTGGGGCTGGCTCGAGACGAACTTGGCAAAGCCGCGCGACTTCGAGAGTTCCAGCGCTTCGCGTATCTTGTCCGCCGGCCATTCGGAAAATCCGATGTAGCGGACCTTCCCGCTTTCGACCGCGCGGGTGAGCGCCTCCATCGTCTCTTCGAGCGGCGTTCCGCTATCGTAGCGGTGGCACTGGTAGAGATCGACGTAATCGGTCTGAAGCCGCTTCAGCGAAGCATCGAGCTGCTTCTCGACCTGCGCTCGCGACAGCCCGAAATCGGTGTCCGACATCGGAAAGTAGAGCTTGGTCGCAAGGACGTAGCTGTCACGCGGCCGAGATTTCAGAGCCTCGCCGAGGAACGTTTCGGCGGCGCCGCGGCCGTAAACGTTAGCGGTGTCGATGAAATTGATCCCGACATCGAACGCCGCGTCGAGGCAGGCGCGCGCCTTGTCGGCTTCGACCCCTACCCCGTAGGTCAGCCAGGAGCCCAGGGAGATTTCGGAAACGGTAAGATCGCTGTCGCCGAGTCTGCGGTATTTCATGGCGGGCTCCTTTTCGTCGGGTGACGCGAGGCGCCTATCTAGGTTCGCGCAACGGATGTCGAAAGGTCTGCTTCGGTCGGACGTCAAACGTGAGGCGCTGATCTAAGACCAGCGCCCACGGCTCACCCATCGAACGATTACGGGAAGAGCAGATCTCCGACGTTGTTTGTCAGCAGCGACCCGCCCTGTCCGTTCGATGCCAGGATGAAGTCCTCAATCCGGTAATCGCCGACCAGCACCAGCTGCACGGAGTGGGTGGCGTCGGTGATCGTTAGCACGCCACTACCATTTCCGTTGTCCGCAAAGCTCATCGAGGTGCCGGCATCAAAGACCACGTCCAGAAGGTCAATTTGATCATTGAAGTCGAGTCCGGAGATGCTTCCGCTGAATCCGTCGGCGTCATCGAAGACAATCAGGCCAGAAGCTCCGGCGTCGAGCGTGACGTCGTTGGACGAACCAGCTCCGAACTCTACGGTCGAAATGCCATTCATCAGCACGTCACCGCTGCCCGTCAGGTTCCCGCCGATCAGGATGCTGCTTCCATCTGCGAGCAGCGTACCGCTGTTCGAGATCGTTCCGACGATCTCGAGCCCGCCGAGGCCGGTCGCTTCGATCGTACCAGTGTTGGTGACGGCATTGACCCCGGTGTCGATGACCAAGGCGTTCCCGCCATCCGCGACGATGGTCCCGCCATTGATCAGCGTCAGCGAACCGCCGCCGAGCTGCCCCGCCCAGAGATGACGTTGTCGACGTTGGTGAACGTCACGGTCGGGAGCGTTCCGGAAATCACATTGCTTGCGCTGTCCGACAGGACGAGATTGCCGCCGCCCTGAAGCGTGATGCCGTACTGGATCAGCTGCATGACGGTGGTCGCGCCGGCCGATTCGAGGCTGATCGTCCCACTATTGTCGATCGTTCCACTCAACGGCAGCATTGCGCCGTTGCCGATGGTAATCGTTCCGCTGTTCGTCACCGTCGGTGAGACGTCGAACACGAAATTGGAGGCAGTCAACGAGGACAACGACACGCCGTCCAGCAGGATCGATTGGCCGTCTGCCAGCGTGATCAACGCACCTTCAGCCGTATCGGTGATTGAAAGGCCACTGAAATCGCTGACACCATAGCCGATCAGGTCGATCGTATCGGCGGACACGTCGAAGTTATGGACTGTGTCCGCACCAATCGGCTGGGAGAACACGAACATGTCCGCGCCTGCCGAGCCGGTAAGCGTGTCGTCGCCCGACCAGGCGAAGATCGGATTTCCTGCTGCATAAGCCTCGATATTGTCCGACAAGGACATTGTCTCAGTAGAGCCGTCGGAATTGGTCCAGGAGATGCTCACATTGACCAACTCCGCACCAGCGTAGTCGGCCGGCGTAGTCACGGTGAGCGAACTCACGTCGGTGGTCAGGATCGTCCAAGAGCCGTCCGCATTCAGAGTGCCGCCATCCAGCGTCCAGCCCTCGGGCAGATTGCCAATCGTGACTGTTACGAGTGCCCTTGATCAGTCGGATCCGAAAGCCCGAGATTGATGGGTTCGCCAGCAACACCGGCGGGAAGGTTGGGCGAGTTGAAAGCTGTTCCAGTATTACCCGCCAAGTCCAAATAGCCGGTACCGACATTTATTCCGACTGAGCCGTTATTGGTTCGGGTGAAGGTCGCCGTGTAAGTATCGCCATCGACCTGAATAAGATTGCTCAACGTACCCCGGTTTGGACTCACCGTAAGATCCGACAGATCGAAACCGGAGACCGCTTCGCTGAATTGGAACGTAACGGTCGAAGTCGCGGTATTTCCGCTCAACGACGGGCTGGAAGTGATTGAGACTACCGTCGGCGCCGTCGTATCGACGATGAATGCGGCATTGTCTCCAACAGCGCCAGCGGTGAGAACCGCATTGTTGTTCGACGTGTCGCGAATGGTTCCACCGTTCAAGGTCAGCGCGTTGGCATTGATCGCGATGCCGTTGGTGTCGGTCTGTCCTGCCAGAATCGTGTAGGTGAAAACGAGCGTGTTCGTACCGCTGCCAGAGGCGTAATTCGCCTGAACGGTCGTTCCACCAATGTTCAGTGCCAGTCTTGGTGTACCAGTCACGTTGACCACTTCACTCATAGTCACCGTGACGCTGACCACGTCGCCTGCGTTGACCCGTCCAGCCTGAATGCCGGTTGCGCTCGTGACGACCTCGCTGACTATCGTCGGCGCGGTTGTGTCTGCCGCTATATTGACGACGGCAGTATCCGTTGCACTCGGCGTGTTGCCAGTGTCGGTAACTTCGAACGTAATGGTTCGTTGAGTTGTGGACAGGCTCGTCGTGCCGAAGGTAATCGACTGCAGCGCCGCCTGATAGTTTGCCAGCGTGGCGGTCCCCGTAAGCGTGAGCAATCCTGTGCTACTATTATACGAACCGGAAATACCGTTCTGGTTCGTGAAGTTCAGCGTATCGCCCGCCTGACGGCCGCCCGTAATCTGGATGGTCGCGCCATTCAGTTGAGTGCTGTCCACATCGGAAATCGGAATCGAGGAATCGATTACTATCGCGGGGCCGCTGATCGTGTACGTGTTCGCCCATTTACATCGATCACCGGCGCATCGTTCACGGCATTGACCGTAATCGCGACGCTGTCGGTATCCGTCAGCGCTCCGCCGCTTCCACTATTGCCGAGATCGCTGGTGACGATCGACAGGCTGTCGCCGCCATTGAAGTTCAGGTTGCCCTGGTATGTCAGGCCCTGAAGTCCGGCGTTAATCGCCGCCTGCGTGCCCTGCACGGTAACCGTCGACGAACCGTTCGCTCCGGCAGTCACCGTCAGCCCCACCAGCGAACCCATCGTCAACGTGCCGCTGGCGACGCTCAGGGTCACCTGGACGTTATTGCTTCCAGCGTCCGCGTCGCTGATCGAGATTGCATTGCCGTTGGCGGTGCTGAAGACCTTAGCTGTGTCTTCATTGACCGATTGCGCCCCCGGCACCGTGTTGACCGGCGCGTCGTTGACTGGCGTGACGGTGAAGTTGAATGGTTGGGCGACCGGCGCCGAAGCATCCTCGTTGCCGTCCTCGACCGACACGTTGAAGCCCGCCGTGATCGTCTCCGACCCATTATGGGTGAAGGTCACCAGGCCGGCGGCCAGCTGCGCCCCGTAAACGTGCTCTGCGCTACTCCGTTGACGAAAAGGGTGCCGTTGCTGAGCCCGCTGACCGTGAAGGTCACGTCCGCGGCGCTATCGTCCGAATCCGTGAAGTTGAGATCGGCCAGGGTAAGCTGATACGAACCGCCTTCGTTGATCGGGGCGGCAAAGTCGCCCGTCAGCACCGGCGCGTCGTTGGTTCCCTGGATAGTGACCGTGACGTTTTGCGTATCGGTGCCGCCGTTCCCGTCGCTGACGGTCAGCGTGTAGGTCAGCTGCAGCGACTGGCCCGCGGGGAGATAGTTGAACGCCTGCCCGCCGGAGTTGAAGTTCCAAGTCAGATTGTTGGCGTCGCCGGTGTTCGCAGCGAGCCCGCTGTTCGGCGTGACTGACAGCATCGCCAGCAGCTGCGGATTGGTCAGGCTGCCCGCATTGCCGGTTACCGTCGTTAACGCGATCGACGTAGAAATCGTATCGGTCGTATCTGCATCGGTGACCGTCAATGTGCCGCTGGCCGTCAGGCCCGCATTGGTTTCGGGAAGTGTGGCGGATGCGCTGTCTCCGGCTGCAGCTCGGATATCCGGGCCGTCGTTGGTGCCGGTCACCGTCACCGTCGCCGTCGAGGTCGACGTGCCGCCGTTGCCGTCGCTGATCGAGTAGGTGATCACCACCGTCTCGCTCTCGCCGACCGCCAGATAGTTGTAGGCGCTGCCCGGATCGTAGCGGACCTGGCCGCTCTCGATCGTCGCCGCGCCAAGGCCGGTGGTCACCGCCGCCGCGGTCACGACGAGCGTGTCCGACGTGTCCGGATCGGTGTCGTTGGCAAGCACATTGATCAGCACCGAGCTGTCCTCGTCGGTGCTCGCCGTGTCGGCATTCGCCGTCGGGCCGTCGTTGGTGCCGGTCACCGTCACCGTCGCCGTCGAGGTCGACGTGCCGCCGTTGCCGTCGCTGATCGAGTAGGTGATCACCACCGTCTCGCTCTCGCCGACCGCCAGATAGTTGTAGGCGCTGCCCGGATCGTAGCGGACCTGGCCGCTCTCGATCGTCGCCGCGCCAAGGCCGGTGGTCACCGCCGCCGCGGTCACGACGAGCGTGTCCGACGTGTCCGGATCGGTGTCGTTGGCAAGCACATTGATCAGCACCGAGCTGTCCTCGTCGGTGCTCGCCGTGTCGGCATTCGCCGTCGGGCCGTCGTTGGTGCCGGTCACCGTCACCGTCGCCGTCGAGGTCGACGTGCCGCCGTTGCCGTCGCTGATCGAGTAGGTGATCACCACCGTCTCGCTCTCGCCGACCGCCAGATAGTTGTAGGCGCTGCCCGGATCGTAGCGGACCTGGCCGCTCTCGATCGTCGCCGCGCCAAGGCCGGTGGTCACCGCCGCCGCGGTCACGACGAGCGTGTCCGACGTGTCCGGATCGGTGTCGTTGGCAAGCACATTGATCAGCACCGAGCTGTCCTCGTCGGTGCTCGCCGTGTCGGCATTCGCCGTCGGGCCGTCGTTGGTGCCGGTCACCGTCACCGTCGCCGTCGAGGTCGACGTGCCGCCGTTGCCGTCGCTGATCGAGTAGGTGATCACCACCGTCTCGCTCTCGCCGACCGCCAGATAGTTGTAGGCGCTGCCCGGATCGTAGCGGACCTGGCCGCTCTCGATCGTCGCCGCGCCAAGGCCGGTGGTCACCGCCGCCGCGGTCACGACGAGCGTGTCCGACGTGTCCGGATCGGTGTCGTTGGCAAGCACATTGATCAGCACCGAGCTGTCCTCGTCGGTGCTCGCCGTGTCGGCATTCGCCGTCGGGCCGTCGTTGGTGCCGGTCACCGTCACCGTCGCCGTCGAGGTCGACGTGCCGCCGTTGCCGTCGCTGATCGAGTAGGTGATCACCACCGTCTCGCTCTCGCCGACCGCCAGATAGTTGTAGGCGCTGCCCGGATCGTAGCGGACCTGGCCGCTCTCGATCGTCGCCGCGCCAAGGCCGGTGGTCACCGCCGCCGCGGTCACGACGAGCGTGTCCGACGTGTCCGGATCGGTGTCGTTGGCAAGCACATTGATCAGCACCGAGCTGTCCTCGTCGGTGCTCGCCGTGTCGGCATTCGCCGTCGGGCCGTCGTTGGTGCCGGTCACCGTCACCGTCGCCGTCGAGGTCGACGTGCCGCCGTTGCCGTCGCTGATCGAGTAGGTGATCACCACCGTCTCGCTCTCGCCGACCGCCAGATAGTTGTAGGCGCTGCCCGGATCGTAGCGGACCTGGCCGCTCTCGATCGTCGCCGCGCCAAGGCCGGTGGTCACCGCCGCCGCGGTCACGACGAGCGTGTCCGACGTGTCCGGATCGGTGTCGTTGGCAAGCACATTGATCAGCACCGAGCTGTCCTCGTCGGTGCTCGCCGTGTCGGCATTCGCCGTCGGGCCGTCGTTGGTGCCGGTCACCGTCACCGTCGCCGTCGAGGTCGACGTGCCGCCGTTGCCGTCGCTGATCGAGTAGGTGATCACCACCGTCTCGCTCTCGCCGACCGCCAGATAGTTGTAGGCGCTGCCCGGATCGTAGCGGACCTGGCCGCTCTCGATCGTCGCCGCGCCAAGGCCGGTGGTCACCGCCGCCGCGGTCACGACGAGCGTGTCCGACGTGTCCGGATCGGTGTCGTTGGCAAGCACATTGATCAGCACCGAGCTGTCCTCGTCGGTGCTCGCCGTGTCGGCATTCGCCGTCGGGCCGTCGTTGGTGCCGGTGATGGTGATCGTGACAGGCTGCGTGTCGGAACCGCCGTTGCCGTCCGTCCCAATCAGCGTGTAGGTCAGGACCAGCGTCTGGCCGACCGCAAGATAATCAAACGCCTGGCTGCCAGAGTTGAACCACCAGCCCAGGCTCCCCTGCGTGCCATTTGCGGCATTCGCATTGTTGCCGGTAAGGCTCAGCATCCCCAGCAGTTGAGCATTGGTCAGACCGCCGGTGCCTCCCGTACCGCCAACGCTGACCGAACTGACCGAGACATTGACCGAGTCCGCCGTGTCAGGGTCGAACACCGTCAAGGTGCCATTCGCACTTAACCCTGAATTGCTTTCGGCAATCCCTGCCGATGCACTGTCGCTTCCAACCAGCCTGATGTCCGGACCATCATTGGTGCCGGTGATGGTGATCGTGACAGGCTGCGTGTCGGAACCGCCGTTGCCGTCCGTCCCAATCAGCGTGTAGGTCAGGACCAGCGTCTGGCCGACCGCAAGATAATCAAACGCCTGGCTGCCAGAGTTGAACCACCAGCCCAGGCTCCCCTGCGTGCCATTTGCGGCATTCGCATTGTTGCCGGTAAGGCTCAGCATCCCCAGCAGTTGAGCATTGGTCAGACCGCCGGTGCCTCCCGTACCGCCAACGCTGACCGAACTGACCGAGACATTGACCGAGTCCGCCGTGTCAGGGTCGAACACCGTCAAGGTGCCATTCGCACTTAACCCTGAATTGCTTTCGGCAATCCCTGCCGATGCACTGTCGATTCCAACCAGCCTGATGTCCGGACCATCATTCGTACCGGTGATGGTGACCGTGACGGTGGCCCAGCTGAGCGTGCCGTTCGACATGCGGATCGCGTAGGTGAAATGGTCGGAGATCGACTGACCCGCGCCGAGGTAATTGAAGAGCGAGGCGTCGTATTTGATCTTTCCGGAATCGATCCAGATGCGCGCACCGAGGTCACTCAGCTCCGGAACTAGCGCCGCGTCCTGCTTCAGGAGATCATAAGTGCCGTCGCCGCTGGCCGGGACGCCGAATGTGCCGTCCAAGTTGGAGTCGTCGATCGACCAGAGGATCTTCGCGTTACCGCCAAGATCGTTCGCCATGACGTCGAACGTCCAGATATTGTCTTCGTAGACGTTGTAGAGGTCGTCCTTCGCCTGAGGCGTGTTCATGAACGAGCTGGTCGTTCCACCGCTGGTGTTCGTGGCCATAATTCCCCCGCGCGACGCGACCCGCCCCCGCGAGTCGGTTTAACTTTCGTTAACTATGTGGAATTTCTTGATTTGTGCCAATGCCTTAATCTGAATAAATGTCTCAAAATCGGACAATCCGGACTTTTCACACTCGGGGAGCTATGGTTTTCGCTTCCCGCCAGAATCGTGATGGACAACGGCGCGAATGGGCATCCGAGGGACTGAAATGAAGAGCCGCACGATCTTTAGAGTCTCGCACCGTTGGCGCTGCTCGCCTGCGCGGAAAGCGCAACGGCGGCGACCCTCATCGTCACTAAGAGCGCCTATTGCGGCTGCTGCAAGCATTGGGTCGAGCACATGAAGAAGGCCGGCTTCACAGTTCAGGTCCGAGACGTCGAAAACGTGAGTCCGACCGCCCGTAAACTCGGCGTTCCGGACAATCTTCGATCCTGTCACACGAGCACGATCGGCGGCTACGTCATCGAGGGTCATGTGCCCGCGTCCGACGTGAAGCGCCTGCTGACGACCAAGCCGAAGGCTACCGGAGTTGCGGTTCCCGACATGGTTGTCGGATCGCCCGGCATGGAACAGGGTGACCTCAAGGAGCCGTACAAGGTCGTCCTGTTCGACAAGAGTGGAAAGACTCGAGTCTTCGCTTCACACTGACTGAAATGAGCGTTGCATTCTTCGAACAAGATAGGGGCCCGAGCCTCGCCTATCGCAAGCGCGAGGGGCGCGGCCCGACTCTGGTTTTCCTGCCCGGATACGCTTCCGACATGGATGGCTCGAAGGCCGTCGCGCTGGATGCATTCGCGGCCGATCATGGGTTGGCGATGCTGCGCTTCGACTATTCAGGGACCGGCTCGTCAGAGGGCAGATTCGAGGATGGCACGCTGGAGCGTTGGACCGACGAAGCGACCGCGGTGCTTGATCGCCTGACCGATGGGCCGGTCGTGCTTGTCGGGTCGTCGATGGGCGGCTGGATCGCGCTTCATCTGGCATTGCGGCGGCCGGAGCGACTCGCAGCTCTGGTCGGGATCGCGGCCGCGCCGGACTTCACCGAATGGGGCTATACGGATGCCGAAAAGACTACGCTCCGCCGCGAAGGCAGGCTGGAGCAGCCGAACCCGTACGGCGACCAACCGCAGCTGACGACGCTGCGTTTCTGGGAGTCGGGCGAAGCGATGCGCCTGCTCGACTCCGAAATTGCGATCCACTGCCCGGTTCGCCTGGTTCACGGCGACCGGGACGAGGACGTGCCGCTGGACATTGCCTTCCGCCTCACGGATCGGCTGCGTTCAGGCGATGTGCAGGTGACGGTGATCAAGGGCGGCGGGCATCGGCTTTCGGCTCCGCATGAGATTGACGCGATCCGGCGGACCGTCGCCGCCCTTTTGGAGCCTTCCGAATGATCCTTGCCATCGCCGCCGCAATTGCCGCCGTCCAGGCGCCGGCCGCTGCATGTCCAGACGTCGTGACCCCGCAGGCCTTCACCTGCCGGGCGCTGCAGGCGAGCAGTGCCGGCAACTCGGAAGAAGCCGCTCAGGCCTTCGAGCAGGCCGCCAATGCGCAAAGCGAAAACGAGGCGGAGAAAGCCCGCCTCTGGGCTGCTGCCGGCAATATGTGGATCGCCGCCAATCAGCCCGGAAAAGCCGCGATGGCGCTCGACAAAGCGCTTACCGGGGCGGGTCTGCAAGCGGAGCAGCGCGGCGAAGCCTTGCTGGATCGTGCACGCGCCGCCGAAGCGCAGAACGACCTCAAGATGGCCCGCTCGAAAGTTACCGAAGCCGCGCGGACCGTTTCGGAGGACCCGTTCCTCTGGTATTTCTCTGCCGCGCTCGCGATCCGCGAAAACGACGCCGTGACTGCCAAGGAGGCGATCGGAAAGGCGCTGACGCTGGAGCCCAACAATCCGACGATCCTGTTCGAGGCGGGTCACGTCTATCACTTCGCCGGCGACCTCGCGGCCGCACGGGATTACTGGTCGCGGGCCTCCGCCGCCGATCCCAAGGGCAAGTCGGGACAGGCGGCGCGGGAAGCGCTTTCAATGCTCCCCGCGCCGGCCACTGCTACGGCCCGCTAACCGAGGTCGTAGTCGATCGTCGTCACGACGCGAACTTTCTGGAACGGCGAACTGCCGCCCGACGAACCGCAGTCGTCGCAGTCTTCACCGTCGCGAGCGCCGACCGAGAAATAACCCTGGCTGGCGGTCTTCATCTTTCCGACCGAGACCCCGCTGTCGCGCGCGAATTGCTCGGCGCTTCGCCTAGCGTTCTGGTTGGCCTCGGCGATCATCTCCGGCTTCAGCGCGTTGAGCTTGGTGAACGTAAAGCTGACGTTGCTTCCGCTTCCCACGAGCTCGACCCCGTCCCGCAGGAGTTCGGCCTGGCGTGCGTAGGCGCCACGAACCTTCGTAATGTCATTGGTGCGAAGCTGGATCGACCGGCTGACCGTCAACTTTTGCGGGCCGACGGGCTCACCTTCGCGATCGGTCGGCTGCTCACGGTTCAAGGACACGTCGTAATCGGTGATCTCCTGCGGCTTGAATCCGGAGCGCAGGAAGAAGGCACGCACAGCGCGCGCCTGCTGGTCGACAGCTTGCTGGACCGGGGCAAGCTCGGTGCCCTGGTGCGAGAAGTTGACCGACCAGGTCGCAAGGTCGGCAGTCACGTTGCGCTCGGAAACGCCGCGGACGGTAACCGTTCGGTGCTCGGCCAGCTTGTAGCGGCGGAGGCCATCGCCCAGCGCATAACCGCTTGTCGTCAAACCCAAAGCAAAAATCCCCACCGCGCCCAAAAGGACGGCGCGGCTGTCCTGCAGCTTCTGGATCATGGAAAGTTACCCTGCGTTCGTCGTAATGCTGACGATCACCGGACACCATCGCCGGTCAGTATCGTCGACGAACCGTGCAATAATAGCGATGAATTGAGTGAGGCGAAATGAAATTCCTGCACAGCATGATCCGTGTGTCGGATCCCGACGCCACTGTTGCATTTTTTCAACTGCTGGGACTCGAGAAGCGGCGGCAAATGGACAATGAATCCGGGCGCTTCTCGCTGATCTTCCTCGGCGTTCCGGGTGACGAGGGCGGCGAGGTCGAGCTCACGCACAATTGGGATGAAATAGGTTACGGCGGCGGCCGCAACTTCGGCCATCTCGCCTACCAGGTCGACGACATTTACGAGACGTGCAGACGGCTGAGGGAGGCGGGCGTGACCATCAACCGCCCGCCGCGCGACGGGCACATGGCTTTCATCCGCACCCCTGACAACATCTCGATCGAGCTGCTTCAGAAAGGCGGCTCGCTCGCACCGGCCGAACCCTGGGCCTCGATGCCGAACACGGGCGAATGGTGATGAGCCGCCTCAAGGTCAGCGCGGTCCCGGTTCTCAGCGACAATTACGTCTGGCTGATCACCAATCCGGACACGGGCGAGACTGCAGCCGTTGATCCGTCGGTGGGTGACCCGGTCCTCGACGAAGTCGCGACGGAGGGCCTGCGCCTTACCCAAATACTGAACACGCACTGGCACCCGGATCACACCGGCGGCAATCAAGGAATCAAGGCCGCAACCGGCGCGCCGATCACGGCCCCTGCGGAAGCTCAGAAGGTCAGCTCCGTCGATCGGATCGTTTCCGAAGGCGACCGAGTCACTATCGCGGGCGCGGACGCGGTAGTGTGGGATATTCCGGCGCACACCGCCGGACATGTCGCCTATTACTTCGAGGACGAGGGCATGATCTTCGTCGGCGACACGATGTTCGCGATGGGCTGCGGACGGCTGTTCGAAGGCACGGCCGAGCAGATGTATTCCAATATGCAGCGCATTGCCGCTCTGCCCGACGACGTCCGCATCTACTGCGGGCACGAATATACGCTGGCGAACGCCCGTTTCGCCCTGCACGCCGAGCCGGAGAACCAGGACGTAGCCCGCCGGTTGGAGCAAGTCTCCGAGATGCGCGAACGTGGCGAAGTCACCCTGCCGACCACCGTTGCCCAGGAACGGGCAACCAACCCCTTCGTTCGCGCATTGGACGTTGAGGAATTTGCGCGTCTCCGGAGCGAGAAAGACAGCTTCCGTTAAGCTGCACGGGCGCTCTAGGGATGCACAACCTCAAGACAAGGAGTCATGCCATGCGCGCAATTCCGCTCCTTCTCGCCGCCGCCGCTCTGACGGGCTGCGTCACGCAGCCTCCACCCGCGACCCGCAGCGCCGAAGCCCAGGCCGAATTCCAGAAGCTCATCGCCGGTAAGGTCGCCGGAAGGCCGCTCACCTGCTTGCAGAGCTATCGTAGCGGCGAGATGGTCACGATCGACAACAGCACTGTAGCCTTCAAGAATGGCAGCACGGTTTACGTGAACCATCTGATCGGCGAATGCTCCGGCCTGAAATCCGGCTGGTACACGCTCGTGACCCGAAGTTCTGGGCCCGGCATGTGCCGCGGAGATATTGCCGACGTTGCCGACGTCAGGACAGGAATGGTCGTCGGATCCTGCGCGATCGGCGACTTCACGCCCTACACACGGACCTGATTATTTGCCGTAGAGAGCGTCGAGCCTTTCGCCGTATACGCTCTTGATCACGTGACGTCGGATCTTGAGCGAGGGCGTCAGCATTTCATTGTCCGTCGTGAACGGCTCGTCGGCAATAATGAAACGGCGAATGCGCTCGATCACTGAGAGGTCGGCATTCACCTTGTCGACCGCCTTTGACAGCCGCTGCTGAAGATCGGCTTTGTCGGCATATTCGGCCTCGGGAACCAGCAATGCGACGAGGTACGGCTTGCGGTCGCCAAAGACCATCGCCTGCGCGATTTCCGCCTGGAGCGTGAGCATTCCCTCAACGCGCTGGGGCGAGACATTGTCGCCCTTGTCGTTGACGATCAGGTCCTTTTTTCGATCAGTGATGACGATCCGGCCGGATTCGTCGAGATGGCCGACGTCGCCCGTCGCAAGCCAGCCATCGTCGCTGAGCACCCGCGCCGTCTCATCCGGATTGTGCCAGTAGCCGTGCATCACCAGCTCGCCGCGGACCATGATCTCGCCGTCGTCGGCGATCCGCACTTCACAATCTTTTACCGGGGGACCGACGCTGTCCATGCGCAGCCCTGCCGACGGTCGGTTGCAGCTGATCACCGGCCCAGCTTCGGTCTGGCCATAGCCTTGCAGGAACGTCAGACCCAATGATTGGAAAAACAGGCCCACTTCCGGATTGAGCGGAGCGCCACCCGATACCATCGCCTTCATGCGCCCGCCGAATTTTGCGCGTACCTTCTTGCGAAGCGTCAGCGACAATATTCCGTCCATCGGCAGGTCGAGCGGGTTGCGGCGATCCTCGTATTTCCTCGCGCCGATCGAGAGCGCGCGGCGCAGAAGGTATTGCGAAATCCCTCCAGAAGCCTCGATCGTCTTGAGGATTCGCGCCCGCAGCATTTCGAACAGTCGCGGGACGACGACCATGATGGTCGGGCGGACTTCTTCAATGTTCGCAGCCAGTTTCTCGAGACTCTCGGCGTAATAGATTTGCGCGCCGAGCCCGATCGGGAAATGCTGTCCGCCGGTATGCTCGTAGGCATGGCTCGCGGGCAGGAAGGACAGGAAGATCTCATCGTCCCATCCGAAGTCGGTCGAGATGATGTCCGCTGCGCCTGCGCAGTTCGCCAGGATCGATCCGTGGTGCTGCATCACGCCGCGCGGAGCGCCGCCGGTGCCGCTGGTGTAGATGATGCAGGCGAGGTCCTTTCGCCCGACCGATTGCATGCGCTGCTCGAGCGCTTTCAGGTCGGGCTGGCCCCGACCAGTTCGTCCCAGTGATGGAAGTCAACCGTTCCGGGTGCTTGCCCGGTACGGATATCCTCGATCCCGATGACGTGATGGCATTCCGAGCTGAACAGCACGGCGGGAATCAGATTCCGTGCAAGCTTCTGGCTTGAAACGATCACCGCCTTCGCCCCGGAATTGCCAAGTATGTGCGTGTGATCGCGGGTCGTGTTCGTCGTGTAGGCGGGCACCGTCACCGCGCCGGCGGCCATGATGCCGAGGTCGGCGATCAGCCACTCGGGCCGATTCTCGCTGACCAGCATGACCCGGTCACCGGGCTCGATCCCGATCCGCTTCAGGCTGTCGGCGAAGGCGGCAACCTGCCGCGCTGCCTCGCTCCACGAAATCGGCTCCCAGACCCCGCCGTGCTTGGCCCAGAGGAATGGCGCATCGCCCTTCTCCCGGGATCGCGTCAGGAACATCGTGACGAGGTTCGGGAAATATTCGAGTTGCCGCGCCATGGCTCCCCTTCATGCTGTGCGGAGGGACTTCTTAGCCGAAACGGCCGCAAGCGCCAGCGCGTGGACGGAGCTTCCTGCATCCGCTAGCGCGGCAGCCATGCGTCCGCTTCGCTTGTTGCTCACTCTGCTCGCTTCCGCATGGCTTCCCGCCTGCGCGACGATCCCCGCACCCCAGCCCAAAGTCGAACGGACCGTTGCCGCGGAACCGTTCGTCATCGCGGCCAATCCGCTGGCCGCCCAGGCGGGACTGAACGTCCTGAAGCGGGGCGGCAGCGCCGTCGACGCAGCAATCGCCGTCCAGGCCATGCTGTCGCTGGTCGAGCCGCAAAGCTCAGGTGTCGGCGGCGGCGCCTTCATGACCTATTATGACGGGCGTAGCGGCAAGGTTTCGGTCCTCGACGGCCGAGAGGTCGCGCCCGCGCAGGCCGTTTCGACCATGTTTCTCCGCTCCGACGGCACTCCGCTTTCGTTCGACGAGGCCGTGCTTTCGGGCCGCGCTACCGGCGTTCCGGGTGCAGTCCGGATGCTGGCCGTCGCCCACGGGGAGCGTGGCAAGCTGCCGTGGAGCAGCTTGTTCGGCGATGCGGAGAAGGCCGCGCGCGACGGCTTTATCGTCAGCCCGCGGCTCGCGAGACTTGTTCACGCGGATTATGCCGAGAACCACGCGCCCGACGTCGTCGCCTATTTCTCGCAGGGGCCGGGTGGCCGTCTGGTCGAGGCCGGCGATCGGTTGACGAACGCCGCTTACGCCGACTTCCTGAATCGCCTCGCCAGCCAGGGACCGGCGGCGCTCTATTCGGGATCGACCGCAGCGAGGATCGTCGAGCGGACGCGAGCCGGACCGCTTGGTGGTTCGATGACCATGGCCGATCTTGCGACTTATCGGCCGGTGAAACGCGAGGCACTCTGCCGGCCCTATCGCGTTTACGTCATGTGCGTCCCGCCTCCGCCGTCGAGCGGTGTAGGCCTTATTGAGCTCATGAAAATGCTCGAGCGCACTGACATCGCGCAACGCGGACCGAGCGATCCCCAGTCCTGGTACCTGTTCGCCGAGGCCAGTCGCCTGATGTACGCCGACCGCGACCGCTACGTCGGCGATATCGCCAGCGTGCCAGTCGATGGGCTGCTCGATCCAGCATATGTCGCGTCGCGCGTGCAGCTGATCGGCCCGACCGCCGGCCCTGCTCCAAGCGCTGGCGTTCCTGCGGGCGCAAAGGTCGCCGCGAACGATACCACCTACGAGCCGACAGGCACCTCGCACTTCATCATCCGCGATGGCGACGGCAATGTCGTCTCGATGACGACGACCGTCGAAAGCATCTTCGGGTCGGGCCGGATGGTCGACGGCTTCTTCCTCAACAACCAGATGACCGACTTCGCGTTCAAGCCGGTAGACGACCAGGGTAATCCAGCGGCCAACGCGGTTGCGCCCGGTAAGCGTCCGCGCTCGTCGATGGTTCCGACGATCCTGCTGACGCCTGACGGCAAGTTCGCGGGCGCAATTGGATCGGCCGGCGGCAATTCCATCATTGCTTACGTTGCGAAGTCGCTTGTCGCGTCAGTCGATTGGAACATGACGATGGCCGATGCGCTCGCGGCCCCGAACCTCGTTGCCCGTGGTCCCAACTTCCAGGGAGAGGTGACCAAGTTCTCCCCAGAGATCCTCGAAGGGCTCCGCCAGCGCGGTATCGACTTGAAGCCGGGCCAGGGCGAGGATTCGGGCCTGACCGGCGTGCTCATCCGCAACGGGGAGATCGACGGAGGAGCGGACCCGCGGCGCGAAGGGGTCGTCCTGACTCTGCCGCGCCCTTAGGTTCCGACAGCTTCCGAGATACTCGAGAAGCCTTCGCGCTTCAGCAGGCCCGCCAGGCCGGCAGCGATGACGCGCCCGATTCCCGGCCCTTCGAAGACCATTGCGGAGTAGAGCTGGACGAGGCTCGCGCCCGCCTTGATCCGTTCCCAAGCATCATCGGCGTTCGCTATCCCACCAACCGCGATCAGCGGGATTTCTCCGCCGCTGGCATTGCGGAATGTTCGAAGTGCTTCGGATGCGAGTGACTTGAGCGGCTCGCCCGAAAGACCGCCCGCCTCGGAGGCGTGACGTGACTTGAGCGGCGGCCGCGACACCGTCGTGTTGGACACGATCAGCGCGTCGACATGATGGTCGAGCGCCGCCCGGACGATTCGCTCGTGGTCGCCAGGCTCGAGATCGGGCGCGACCTTGAGGAAGATCGGCTTGTCGGTCCGAACTTCCTCGACTGCCGCGAGGAGTTCCCTGAGCTCGCCCTCTTCCTGCAGTCCGCGAAGCCCGGGGGTGTTCGGCGAGCTGATGTTGATAGTGAGATAGCGCGCGACCGGCGCCATATTGCGCGCTCCGATTGCATAGTCCGCAATGCGGTCCGCGCTGTCCTTGTTGGCGCCGACGTTTACGCCGATCACGCCGTGCAGGTGCGTCGCGTGCCGTAGCCGCTCGTACGCAGCCGCCTGACCGCCATTATTGAAGCCCATCCGGTTGATGACCGCGCGGTCCTCGACGAGCCGAAATAGCCGCGGCCTGGGGTTTCCCTTTTGCGGCTTCGGAGTGACCGTCCCGACCTCGACGAAGCCAAAACCCATTCCGAGCATCTGCTCCGGCACTTCGGCGTCCTTGTCGAAGCCTGCGGCGAGACCGACGGGTGACGGAAATTCGAGTCCTGCGACGGTCGAACGAAGCGAGTCCGGAAACCGGGCCGGATCCAGCTTCGGCATCATTTTCAGGCCAGCAATAGTCAGCCGGTGCGCTCTCTCTGCGTCGAGAGCGAAGGCGAGAGGTCGAACAAGAGAGTAAAGGCGCACGCGAGCCGCTTAATCCCTCTCCGGCGCATCGTCATCAACATCGGTTGAGTTTTCGCCCGCAACGCACTAAATCGGACACAAATAGTCCGATTTGATATGCGCCTGACCCATCTTGCCGATTATGCGGTCGTGATCATGACCGCCGCCGCCCGCCGGGAAGCTGGCGCGCGCCTCAGCGCGAGCGAGCTCGCCCAGGATACGGGCGTCCCCTTGCCGACCACCCAGAAGTTGATGGGCCGACTTGCCGCCGAAGGCCTGCTTACAAGCGTCCGCGGCGCCGCGGGCGGATACGCTCTGGCTCGTCCGGCCGGTGAAATTACGCTCGCCGACATCGTCGAGGCGGTCGAAGGGCCGATCGCGATGACGATCTGCTCGGAAGGCCGCACCGACTGCGCACTCGACGCGCACTGCATGGTCAAGCCGCACATGGGCGTTGTCGGCAATGCAATCCGCGGGGCGCTCGGCGCGGTTAGCCTGACGGAGCTCGCGCAGTGACCGAGCAAACCACCGTCCGCAACCGCGAGGCGCAGGAAGCCGCCGAGAAGCTCGCCACGTACGAGTGGGGCTTCACAAGCGACATCGAGCAGGAATTCGCACCCAAGGGCCTGAGCGAAGAGACGGTCCGCTTCATCTCCGCCAAGAAGGACGAGCCGGAGTGGATGCTCGACTGGCGGCTTAAGGCCTATCGTGCCTGGTTGGAGATGGAAGAGGTCAGCTGGGCCAAGCTCGACATCCCCGAGATCGATTACCAGGACGCTTATTATTACGCTGCGCCCAAGCAAAAGCCGAAGCTCGGCAGTCTCGACGAGGTCGATCCTGAAATCCTACGAGTCTACGAGAAGCTCGGCATTCCGCTGGAAGAGCAGAAAGTGCTCGCCGGCGTCGAAGGTGCGCCGCGCGTGGCGGTCGATGCGGTGTTCGACAGCGTGTCGGTCGCGACCACTTTCCGCGAGGAGTTGAAGAAGGCCGGCGTTATCTTCCTCAGCATCAGCGAGGCGATCCGCGAATATCCGGAACTGGTGAAGCAGTATCTCGGATCGGTCGTTCCGCAGCGCGACAATTACTTCGCCTGTCTCAACAGCGCGGTCTTTTCCGACGGCACTTTCGTCTACATCCCGAGGGCGTCCGCTGCCCGATGGAGTTGTCGACCTATTTCCGCATCAATGCGGAAAACACGGGCCAGTTCGAGCGCACCCTGATCGTCGCCGAGAAGGGCAGCTACGTTTCCTACCTCGAAGGCTGCACCGCACCGATGCGCGACGAGAACCAGCTGCACGCGGCGGTCGTCGAGATTTTCGCGCACGAGGACGCCGAAGTGAAATACTCGACGGTGCAGAACTGGTATCCTGGCGACGCCGAGGGCAAGGGCGGGATCTTCAACTTCGTCACCAAGCGGGCATTGTGCAGCGGCGCGCGGTCGAAAGTCAGCTGGACGCAGGTCGAGACCGGCTCCGCGATCACCTGGAAATATCCGAGCTGCATCCTGAAGGGCGAGGGCAGCGTAGGCGAATTCTATTCGGTCGCGCTGACCAACAATCGCCAACAGGCCGACACCGGCACGAAGATGGTGCACATCGGCGCCAACACGCGCTCTACCATCGTTTCGAAGGGCATCAGCGCAGGGCGTTCGAACAACACTTATCGCGGTCTGGTGAAGGTCCTACCGAACGCCGAGAACGTGCGCAATTTCACGCAGTGCGATTCACTTCTGCTCGGCGACCAGTGCGGCGCTCACACCGTGCCGTACATCGAGGTGAAGAACCCGACCGCGACCATCGAGCATGAAGCGACGACGTCGAAGATCAGCGAGGACCAGCTGTTCTACGCAATGAGCCGCGGGCTCGACCAGGAGGCTGCAGTCGCACTGATCGTCAACGGCTTCGCCCGCGAGGTGCTGAAGCAGCTGCCGATGGAGTTTGCCGTAGAGGCGCAGAAGCTACTTGGAATTAGTTTGGAAGGTTCAGTCGGATGATGCCGTTGTTGTTTCTTGTTGCGGCGTCTGCCGATCTGGATTCGCTGAACCGCGCAGTCGCTCAATGCGATCGCGGGGCGGCCAATCCGGCTTTCTCGGGGGAAGCCGCGCAGCGCAGCGCGTTCCTGCTGGACACGTTCCGCGAGCAGGAGTCGATTGTCGCCGCGCGTCTCGAAGTTTCGCAGCGCCGCGCGACGCTTCGCGAGGCGGGCCCGATCAAGGCCGCTGACGAAAAGAAACTGTCGTTGGAAGATGCCGCAATCGAGGACCGCCAGCGAGCGCTCAACGACCGCCGGATGCTCGAAGGAATTCGCCAGGACGCGATGGATTCGATGCGTCGCTACTTCCTCCTCAATTGCCCGGCCGGGAGGCTCGACAAATAAGATGCTCGACATCCGGAACCTCCATGCGACGGTCGCCGACAAGCCGATCCTGAAGGGCATTTCGCTCAGCGTGCCCGCGGGAGAAGTACACGCGATCATGGGGCCGAACGGATCGGGCAAATCGACGCTCGGCTACGTGCTTTCGGGGCGCCCAGGGTACGAGGTGACCGAAGGTTCGGCGACATTCGACGGCAAGGATTTGCTTGCGCTGGAGCCGCACGAGCGCGCAGCCGCGGGCCTGTTCCTGGGCTTCCAATATCCGGTCGAAATCCCGGGCGTCTCATCGCTGCAATTCCTTCGCGAGAGCCTCAATTCGCAGCGCCGTTCGCGCGGCGAGCCTGAACTTTCCGGCGGCGAGTTCATCAAGCTCGCGCGCGAACAGGCAGCGCTGCTCGGCATGGATGTCGACATGCTGAAGCGCCCGGTGAACGTCGGCTTTTCGGGCGGCGAGAAGAAGCGCGCCGAGATGGTCCAGATGGGCATCATGAATCCGAAGTTCGCGATCCTCGATGAAACCGACAGCGGCCTCGACATCGATGCTCTTCGTGCGGTCGGCGCGGGCATCAATCGCATCATGCGCGCGCCCGACAAAGGCGTGCTCCTGATCACGCACTACCAGCGGCTGCTCGACTATGTAACGCCGGACAAGGTGCACGTGCTGAACGCCGGGCGCATCGTCCGCTCCGGCGGTCCCGAGCTTGCGCACGAACTCGAGCGCGAAGGCTACGCGGAGGCGGCTGCGTGAGCACTTTCGCGATCATCCTAGGCTGTATCGTCTTCATGATCGTTGTCGCGTCGGTACGCGGCGATCCCGGCCGCGCAATCGCCGACACGACCCTTCTCGTCATCCTCGCCGGCATCGTCGCCGCGCTCGACTTCATCGTCAGCCGCTTCATGGATACCGGCTACGCAGCAAGCCTCGTCATCATCCTGGTCGCCGGGGCCTCGCACTCGATTCGCTCTACGGGCTGATGGCTCCTGAACGGCAGAAGCGCCGCGACAAGAAGCTGCGCCGGCTGATGAAGAGACGCGCATGACCGCCCCCTTCCCCACCCGCAAACAGGAGGAATGGCGTTACGCCGACCTCGACGCGCTGAAGCCGGTTTGGGAACAGTTCGCAGAGCCGCTGACGCTGACAATCGGCGCGGGCGATTCCTTCGAAGACGTGTGGGTGCCGACCGGCGATGACGTGCAAGTGAAGCGCATGTCGATTGCGCTCGGTGCGGGCGCGAAGGCGCGATTGTTCGTGCTGAACACCGCATCGGTCTACGGCCGCATTGAGCTCCAGGTGAGCCTCGAAGCTGACGCCAATTTCGAGTTGTTCGCTGCGAATATCGGCGATGGTCAATCGACCAACGAAATCGTCACCAACGTGAGGCACATCGGCGAGCGCGGACGCTCGCGGCAGGTCGTTCGCTCGGTGCTCGGCGGCAAGGCCGTCGGTTCCTATCTCGGCAAGGTCGAGGTCGCACGCGGCGCGCAGCAAACCGACGGCGAACAATCGGTGAAAGCCATGCTGCTTAATCGCGGCGCAACAGCGAACTGTAAGCCCGAGCTGGAGATCTTCGCTGACGACGTGAAATGCGCTCACGGCGCGAGCGTCGGCGAGCTCGACGAGACTCAGATGTTCTACGCACAATCGCGCGGGCTCGACCCGGCAAGCGCGCGCGCGTTGCTGCTCGAAGGCTTCGTCATGGGACTTTGGGACAACGTCGCGGATGAGGCGCAACGCGAGGCGATCTGCGCCGCCGCGCGCGGTGCGTTGCGGAGGGTGGCATGAACGTCGCAACGCGCATCAACAGCGCGCTCGACGTTCGCTCCCAATTCCCGGCGATCGAGAATTGGCACTATCTCGACAGTGCGGCGACCGCGCAAAAACCGCAGGTCGTGATCGACGCAATCACCACCGCTTACGCCCGCGATTATGCGACAGTGCACCGCGGCGTTTACGAGCGCTCGGCGGCGATGACGGCGAGTTACGAAGCCGCACGCGCTGCCGCGTCAGGATTGATTGGCGGGCAACCGAACGAGGTCGTCTTCACGCGCGGCGCGACCGAAGCGATCAACTTGGTCGCGCGCTCGCTTCCAAAGGAAGGCCGCAACCGCGTGCTGCTGTCGCAGCTCGAGCATCATAGCAACATCGTTCCCTGGCAGCTCGCGGGTTACGAAGTCGACGCGGTTCCGCTGACCGTCGATGGACGCATCAATCTCGATGCCGCCGAAGCGATGATCTCCGAGGAGCATCGCGTCGTCGCTTTCGCGCACGTGTCGAACGTGCTCGGCTCGATTCTCGACACGAAGAGGGCGGCCGAGATTGCGCATTCGAAGGGCGCGCTTCTGCTGCTCGACGGCTGCCAGGCTGTTCCGCGAATTCCTGTCGACGTCGCGTCAATCGGTTGCGACTTCTACGCTTACTCTGGGCACAAGCTTTACGGCCCTACGGGCATCGGCTGTCTTTGGGGTCGATACGACCTGCTCAACGCCCTTCCTCCGTGGCAGGGTGGAGGGTCGATGATCGACCGAGTAACGTTCGCGAAGACCACATATCTCGACGCACCGATGCGCTTCGAGGCCGGCACGCCGCACATCGTCGGGGCGGTCGGATTGAACGCAGCGGTCAATTGGGTCGAAGGCCTGACTCTGGACGCAGTCCACGCGCATGAATGCGCGCTCGTCGCGGAATGCCGCGCGGCATTGTCGGGCGTCGGCGGCGTGACGCTTTACGGACCCGAGGACAGTGCAGGAATCGTCAGCTTCAACGTCGACGGGGTGCATCCGCACGACACCGCCACCATATTGGATGACGTGGGCGTCGCGGTCCGCGCCGGCCATCATTGCGCGCAGCCTCTGATGGACGTTCTCGGCGTTCCGGCGACGGCGCGGGCGAGCTTCGCGGCGCATAGCGACAGCTCGGACATCGAGGCTTTGGTGCGCGGGATAGAACAGGTGAAGCGGATCTTCGGATGAACAAGGAGCGGAAGATCGAAACGGAAGAAGTGGAAGCGGTAAGCCCACCGCCGCGCGCTCGAGTCACGCCCGATTTCGAGCGGAAGCGCGACTATCTGACCGGCTTCCTCTCGGGCGAGACCAAGCCGGCGGACGAAGCATCCGCTAACGAAGATCTGAAGAACAACGTCATCGACGCGCTGAAGTCGATCTACGACCCGGAAATTCCGGTCGACATCTACGAGCTCGGCCTGATCTACGACGTTGCGATAAGCGAGGATGGTGACGCGGTGGTGACGATGACGCTGACGACGCCGCACTGCCCGGTCGCGGAATCCCTTCCGAACGAAGTCGAGCTTCGAGTCCTCTCGGTCCCTGGAATCCGCGATGCCGAGGTGAAGCTGGTCTGGGACCCGCCGTGGGACCCGTCCAAGATGAGCGACGAGGCCCGGCTCGAACTGGGAATGCTATGAGCGGTATTTGTAATGAATAGGGAAACGAAAGTCCGGGCACCGCGTCCGGCCGCGATCATCCTGACCTCCGCGGCGGAAGCGCGCATTGCGGAATTGATGGGCCGCGCTCCCGAAGGCGCGATCGGTGTGAAGCTATCAACGCCGCGCCGCGGCTGCTCGGGCCTCGCTTACTCGGTCGATTATATCACCGAGGCGAACCCGATGGATGAAAAGATCGAGACTGCGGGCGGCACCTTCTTCGTAGACGGCGGATCGATCCTCTACCTGATCGGCTCGATCATGGACTGGCGCGAAGACGATTTCGCCGCCGGCTTCGTGTTCGAGAACCCGAATGCGAAGGGCGCCTGCGGCTGCGGCGAGAGCTTCACCGTCTGATAGGTAAGCCGTCGATTTTCTGATAAAGGGGCGCTTCGCAGCCGAAGGGGAATCGGCATGTCACGCTCAGCTTCGCTACTGTTTTCGACGATCGCCTATGCGATCTTTTTCGCGACCTTCCTCTACCTGATCGCCTTCGTCGGCAATTTGCCGCTTGCGGCTCTTACTGTCGATCGTGGGCCGGAGGCACCAGTCGCCGTCGCCGTCATTATCGATCTCGCCCTGCTCGCCCTTTTCGGAATTCAGCACAGCGTGATGGCTCGACAAGGGTTCAAGCGGGCATGGACCCGCATCGTGCCGCACTACCTCGAACGCAGTATCTATGTGCTCGGAGCCAGCGCTGTGCTGATCGTAATGTTCCTGCTCTGGCGCCCAATCCCACAGGTGATCTGGGACGCTAGCGGAACGGGGCTCGAATTTCCGCTCTGGCTGCTGTTCGGGTCCGGCTGGCTCGTCGTCCTCCTGAGCACGTTCATGATCAACCACTTCGAATTGTTCGGACTTCAGCAGGCCTGGTTCCACATGCGCAGTCGCGAGGCCCAGGCCCCGAACTCCGTCAGCCCTTCTTCTACCGGTGGGTGGCGCACCCGCTCTACGCGGGCTTTTTCATCTCCTTCTGGGCCATTCCGAAGATGACCGCCGGTCACCTGCTCTTCGCACTCGGAATGTCCGTCTATATCCTGATCGCCATCCGCTACGAGGAGCGCGATCTGAGGGGTCTGTTCGGCCGCGACTATGAGGAATACCGCGCGACTGTCGGCATGCTGACCCCGAAATTCTGGAAGCGCGCAGCCTAGACCGTCAGGGCAAGGTTTGCCGGGAAGGAGAAAGGGGCTAGGCGCTCGGCATGGCCGCCAGCGTCGCCCCGAATTCAGCCACGTCCGCGACTGGATCTTCGACCTCGACAATTGCCTGTACCCGGCCTCGAGCGGTCTGTTCGCGCTGATCGACGAGCGCATGAACGCCTATATCCGGCGTCTTCTGAACTGCGACGCCGACGAGGCGCACCGCGTCCAAAAGCATCATTTCCACACGCATGGGACGACGCTCGCGGGGCTGATGCGCGCGCACGAAATAGACCCGCACGAATTCCTCGAAGACGTTCACGCAATCCCGCTCGACCGCATCCAGCGCAACGATGCACTCGCGGCGTCATTGCAGCGCCTTCCCGGCAGACGATTCATCTTCACAAATGGCGATGCGCCTTATGCGCGCCGGGTGCTTGAGGCGATTGGGGTGGGCGACCGCTTCAACGATCTGCACGACATCCACGCCAGCAGCTATCGCCCGAAGCCCGACCCGCATGGCTATGAGCTACTCTGCGAGCGCTTCGGCATCGATCCCGCCCGGGCGCTTCTGGTCGACGACATCGCCCAGAACCTCAGGCCCGCGAAGACGCTCGGAATGACGACCGTCTGGGTGGACAATGGATCGGAGCGCGGGAACCACGGCGCCGAGGACAGCTACATCGACCATCGCATCGCCGATGTGGGCGAATGGCTCGAGACGATACTGGAGGATGAGGAATGACCGGCAGCCTGAGCCAAGTGATCGACGCGGCATGGGAGGATCGGAGCGCGATCGGGCCCGACACGAAGGGCGATGTCCGCCAGGCGGTCGACAAGGCCATCGCCGCTCTCGACAGCGGGGAAGCGCGCATCGCCGAAAAGGCCGGTGGGGAATGGGTTGTCAACCAATGGCTCAAGAAGGCGGTCCTGCTCTCGTTCCGGCTCAATCCGATGGAATTGATCGCCGGCGGCCCCGGCGGCGCGAACTGGTGGGACAAGGTGCCCTCCAAATTTGCGGCGCTCGGCGAGAAGGAATTCGAAGCCGCGGGCTATCGCGCGGTTCCCGGCGCCATCGTTCGCCGCGGCGCCTACATCGCTCCTGGGGCTGTCCTGATGCCGAGCTTCGTCAACATCGGTGCCCGGGTCGGCGAAGGCACAATGGTGGATACCTGGGCGACGGTCGGCAGCTGCGCCCAGATCGGCAGGAACGTGCACATTTCGGGCGGCGCCGGGATCGGCGGAGTGCTTGAGCCGCTTCAGGCCGGACCCGTGATCATCGAGGATGATTGCTTCATCGGTGCACGCTCGGAAGTCGCCGAAGGCGTGATCGTCGAGCAGGGCGCGGTCGTGTCGATGGGTGTTTTCCTCGGCGCCTCGACCAAGATCGTCGATCGTGCCTCGGGCGAAGTCCATTACGGCCGCGTTCCGGCCTATTCGGTGGTCGTTCCAGGCGCATTGCCGGGCAAGGATGGCGGCCCTTCACTGGCCTGCGCGGTCATTGTGAAGCGCGTCGACGAGCGGACGCGGTCGAAGACCAGCATCAACGAACTGCTGCGCGACTAGATAAGCTGACCTTATGAGCGGAAACCGCCCTTTTGTTGGCGGCGCTGGAGCTCGTCAGTCAGAATTCCTGGATGACGAAGCTCAGCCAGGATTGCTTTGACAGCAAGCTGCGGGAAGCGGCCGCGCCGGTCGGACCGCATACGCATGCGATGATCCGCAGCGTCATGAACCGCTCCGATTGGCTGACGCTCATCGGGCTCGCCGTGATCTGGGGCAGCGCTTTCTTCTGCATTCACGTCGCCGTGCATTCTGTGCCGCCGCTCACCTACGTCTGGCTGCGGGTGACGATCGCGGCCGCGGCTCTCTGGGCCTACCTCGCCTGGCGAAAGGAACCCGCAGGCCTGCCGAAGTCCGTTTGGGGCTCGATGTTCGTCCTCGCGCTGCTCAACAACGTCATTCCCTTCATCCTGTTCGGATGGGGACAGACCCATATCGCCAGCGGACTGGCGTCGATCCTCAATGCTACCACGCCGATCTGGGGCGTGATCGTCGCGCACGTCTTCACCCACGACGAGCGCATGACCCCGCGCAAGATCGCCGGAGTTCTGCTCGGATTCGGCGGCGTCGCTCTGATGATCGGCCCCGACTTGCTCGGCTCGATCGGAAACAATGTGCTCGCGCAGCTCGCCTGCGTCACCGCCGCTCTTCTCTACGCTTTGGCGGGAGTCTGGGCGCGCCGGTTCAAGCGGCTTGGAGTTTCGCCGATGTCGGTCACCACCGGTCAGTTGACCGCGAGTGCGCTCGTCATGCTTCCTGTCGCGCTGGTGTTCGATCGCCCATGGGAGCAGGCCGTTCCCCCGCTCGGCGCACTCGGCGCCATCCTCGTGCTCGCGGTCGTTTGCAGCGCCTACGCCTACATCCTCTATTTCCGGCTGATCGATTCAGCGGGTGCGACCAACGCATTGCTCGTCACCCTGCTGGTACCGCCGGTAGCAATCCTGATGGGCGCGCTCATGCTTGGTGAAATCATCGAAGCCCGCGATGTCGCCGGTCTCGGCCTTATCGCCCTTGGCCTCGCAGCGATCGACGGACGATTGCTCAGCCTCTTCCAGCGGCGGGCAGTTCAGCCAGCAGCTTCCTAGCTTCCTCGCCCGACCAGTCGAGGTCGCCCACATAGCGCCAAACCTCCCGGCCCTGTGCATCGTAAAGGATCGTCGTCGGCAGGATTTGGGCACCCGACGCCGACGACAAGGCCATCCGTGGATCGTGCCAGACTTCAAGGTCGGTCAGCCTGTTCTTCTCGAGGAAGGCATCGACAGAGCCCGCGGCGCCACGTCCTGCGAAACGGCGATGACGCGAATCCCTCCCTTCTGCTTGGCGACCGCCTGAAGCGTCGGCAGCTCCTTTACACAGGGGGCGCACCAGGTCGCCCAAATGTTGACGAGGACGGGCTGGCCTTTCGCATCCGCGAGAGTTGCCGGCTCATCTTCCGCGTCGCGAAGCTCGACATCGGGCGCGGGCTTGCCCGCCTGGTCGCGATGAATGCCGCGCGGATCTGAAGCGCTCGTCTCTTTGTTCGTCGGAGCCTCCTGCTTCTGGCAGGCAGCGACAGAGAGGCCGAGGGCGAGAAGGAGCGCAGCAGTTCTGAAGATGGACATGAGAGGCCGATAGGAAAGCCGCCCCGTGGCTGCAAGGCGCTGGAGCGGCTGGCGAAAGACTTCGCGAGACGCTACGCCACTCCCGATGTTCCGCCGCGCAGCCGTCGTAATCCTGATCGCCGCACTTTGCGGCTGCGGCCGTATGGCGCCGCTCACACCAGCGCAGGGCGAACCGCTGCCGGTCAAGCCGCTGATGGCCCAGACGACACCGACCGCGGAAGACCTGCTGACCCCGCCGACCTATGCCGACCCGCAGCGCGTGGACGAATTGATCAAGCGCTCGCAGCCGCGCTCGGTCGATCGTTTCGACCTGCCGCCCGCCGGTGGCGGAGCAGCGCCTCCGCCTCCGGCCGGGACAGGGCAGGAAAGCCCGACCAACGAAGTAGGACCCGCGACCCCCGAATGACAAGAAAGCTTCGCAAGGCCGTGTTTCCAGTGGCCGGCCTCGGCACGCGCCTGCTTCCCGCAACCAAGGCCATTCCGAAGGAGTTGCTGACGGTCGTCGACCGGCCGCTCATCCAGTATGCGGTCGACGAGGCTCGCGAGGCGGGCATCGAGCAGATGATCTTCGTCACCGGCCGCGGGAAATCGTCGCTCGTCGATTATTTCGACATGGCTTTCGAGCTCGAAACGACGATGCGCGAGAAGGGCAAGACGCTCGAGGCGCTCGAGCCGTCGCGCGCCCGCTTCGGCGAGCTGGTTTCGGTCCGCCAGCAGCAGCCTCTCGGCCTGGGTCACGCAGTGTGGTGCGCGCGCGAAGTGGTCGGCGACGAGCCGTTCGCGGTCCTTCTCCCCGACGACCTGATGTCCGGCACGCCGGGTGCCCTCAAGCAGATGGTCGAAGCCTGGGAGAAGGTCGGCGGCAATATGTTGGCCATCGAGGTAGTGCCGCACGAGAAGACCGGCAGCTATGGGGTCATCACTCCGGGCAGGCAGGACGGCGCGGTTACCGAAGTCCTCGGCCTCGTCGAAAAGCCGAAGCCGGAAGAAGCGCCTTCGAATCTTGCGGTAATCGGCCGCTACATCCTTCAGCCCGACGTCATGCGGGTGCTCGGCAAGGGCGAAACCGGCGCAGGTGGAGAAATCCAGCTGACGGACGCCATGGCCCAGCTGATCGGCAAGCAGCCGTTTCACGCGATCAAGGTCGACGCTGTCCGGCACGACTGCGGCGACAAGGCCGGCTACGTTATCGCCAATCTCGCGCTCGCTCTTGAGCGCGAAGACGTCGGCCCCAAGGTCCGGGAGTTTCTCGCCGGGCTCTAGGCCTCGGTGGAGCGAATCTTTTCCTGGAGACGGCGCAACTCGGCCTCGCTCGCGAGCCAGCGATCGCGCATCTCGCCCAACTCGATTGCGCGCCCGACCACTCGAGCGTCGAGGGCAGCAACGTCGTTGCGGAGCTTGGCCAGCTGTTTGGACCGCTCGATCTCTCGACCGATCCGGGCAATGAGCACCTCGAAATGGAACGGCTTCGCGATGACCGTGTCCGCGCCGCTCCTGTAAGCCTGCACGGCGCCGTCCGTGTCGGACCTGCCGGTGACAAGGAAGACCGGAAGCTCGCGGTGCACGGGGTCCTCACGCACCATGCTGACCAGCTCAACGCCGCTGGTTCCCGGCATCCGAAGCTCCGACAGGATCAGGCTGACCGAAAGCCGATGCAGCTCCGCCATTGCAGAGGCCGCGGTGTCCGCCGTAGCCACCCGATATCCGCCCTCCGAGATGCGACGGGCCAGGACTCCCAGATAAGCGCGGTTCGGCTGCACGATGAGGACGCGCGGAGCCTCGGCTCCCGCTTCGTGAACCTCATTCTGCCACGGTGCGACATCCATTGGCCGAGGCTACGGGGGAATGGTTAATGCCGCGATAAGCGCGATCAGGGCTCCAGCTCGATGTCCCAGTAGAGGTAATCGCGCCAGCTCTGGTGCAAATAGTTGGGCGGGAAGCTGCGCCCGTGATCCTGCAACTGCCAGCTGGTCGGGCGGATCGGCTCAAGCTCTATATGCATGCCGGCCTGGCGCGGCGTGCGTCCGCCTTTCCTGAGGTTGCAGGGTGCACAGGCCGTCGCGACATTTTCCCACGTCGTGCGGCCGCCCTGGGCGCGTGGGAGCACGTGGTCGAAGGTCAGTTCCTTGCGCGAACCGCAATAGACGCAGCTGAACTTGTCGCGGAGGAACAGGTTGAACCTTGTGAACGCCGGATATTCGCTGGGCTTCACGAACTGGCGAAGCGCAATCACCGACGGAAGCTTCAGCGCCATGCTCGGGCTGTGCACTTCGCGGTCGTAGTGCGCGACGACATCGACGCGCTCCAGGAACATGGCCTTGATCGCGGTCTGCCAAGGCCAGAGGCTGAGCGGATAATAAGAGAGCGGCGTGTAGTCGGCGTTCAGGACGAGCGCCGGGCAGCTTTCGGGATGGCGAATGAGGTCGGGGTGATACATGACGCGGGCAATGGCCTTTCCTGTCCGCCCGCTACGAACAAGTCTCCGGCCCTGTCGCACTCAAGGAGGAGATGGGTCGCGTCGGGCCCGTCTTCCCTTGTTGCCCACCGGATGCCAACCCGATGTGACGGCATGAAGAATCGAAGATTGCGGATTCGCCGTCAAGAGTCCTTTGAGTCACAGTCGAAATGATTGTGACGCGTTTCGCACCCTCGCCGACGGGCCGGCTTCATCTCGGTCATGCGTTCAGCGCGGTTTCGGGTCACGCACGGGCCCTCGAAAGTGGCGGTCGCTTTCTTCTTCGGATCGACGATCTCGACCAGGGACGCAGCCGACCGGAGTTCGTCGACGGCATTTACGAGGACATGGAATGGCTCGGACTCCACTGGGATGAGCCGGTCCTCGTGCAATCGCAGCGGACCGACGACTACGGGGCGGCGCTTGACCGGCTGCGTGAGCGTGGGCTCGTCTATGCCTGCTTTTGCACCAGGGCCGACATTGCACAGTCGATGGCGGCTCCGCACGGCGACGCAGCCGCATCCTATCCCGGGACTTGTCGGCCCTTGCATGACAACCCGGAGCGGCGAGCAAAGACGCCGCACAGCTGGCGGCTAGATTCCGCCAAGGCGCTCGAAATCGCCGGCCTACCGTCGTGGACGGAGACCGACGGAGGCCGCTTCGATGCAGACGCGTCGCAGATTGGCGACGTCATCCTAGCGAGGAAGGATGCGCCCGCGAGCTATCACCTATCCTGCGTCGTCGATGACGCGGCAAGCGGAGTGACCATGGTCGTGCGCGGAGCGGATCTCCGCCCATCGACGCCGACCCAGCGACTGCTGCAGGTGCTGCTCGACCTGCCGGAACCCACCTATCGGCACCATCCTTTGGTCACGCACAAAGACGGACGGCGGCTCGCCAAGCGCGACCTTGCGCCGACGCTCGCTGCCATGCGCGAGGGCGGCGTCGACGGAATTCGGCTCGCCCGAGACCTGCTGGCCGAAAAGCTCCCCTTGGTTTCGCATTTCGCGACGAGTAGAGCCGGGCCATGAACGCGATCCTCATCATCCTGCTCATCCTCGCCATGGGTGCTACCGCCTACGTCCTCGTTCGCGGGGTCATAGCCATGGCTTCGGGCAAGGACATCAGCGGCGAGCGGCAGCAGGATTACATGCGCAAGCGCGTGCTGTTCCAGGCCGTCGCGATCATCATCGTCATCCTGCTTCTGGTCGTGGCAGGCGGATCGCGGGGCTGACGGCCAAGACCTGATGGTCCGCCTCAACAAAATTTATACCAAGACGGGGGACGCCGGAACGGCGGGGCTGGTCAACGGCTCGCGGGTCAGCAAATCGAGCCTCCGGATGATCGCCATCGGTGAAGTGGACGAGGCTAATGCCGCCATCGGCATGGCCATCTCGGCGATGGATGGGGGCGAGGTCCGTGCGCACCTGCTCCGCATCCAGAATGATATGTTCGATGTCGGCGCAGACGTCGCAACGCCGGGCGAAGTCGACGGCGCGCTGCGCACCGTCCCCGTACAGGTCGAGCGGCTGGAGCAGGAAATCGATGGGATGAACGCGGACCTCGCGCCGCTCACCAGCTTCATCCTTCCGAGCGGCTCGGTGGCCGTTTCCGCGCTGCATTTTGCCCGCGCAGTCGTCCGCCGCGCCGAGCGGGCAGCCGTCGCGCTGAACGAGGTCGAGCCGCTTAATCCGCACCTCCTCGCCTACCTCAATCGCCTGTCCGACCATTTGTTCGTCGGCGCGCGTAAAGTCGCCGCTGGTTCTGGCGGCGATGTCCTCTGGAAGCCGGGCGGAACCCGGGACGAATAGCCGCTCCGGCGGAACATTTGGAGAACTTCGGCTTTTATCTGCCGCTGTTTCGTGGCAGGGGCTCAACGATGGCCAGGGAGGATTCGGCTCGAACCCCCAAAGCGCTCCGCGAGCGATTGGTTGCCACGCGCAAGCTGACGCTCGATCTGGCTGCGCCTCTTTCGGACGCGGATGCGACGATCCAGCCGTTTCCGGACGCCTCGCCGGCCAAGTGGCACCTAGCCCACACGACCTGGTTCTTCGAGACGTTCGTGCTGCGCGACCATGTCGCCGATTACAGGCCGTTCGACGAGCGCTTCGCTTACCTGTTCAACAGCTACTACGAGACGGAGGGCGACCGTCACGCACGGCCCAAGCGCGGTATGCTCAGCCGCCCCTCGCTCGACGAAGTTCGCGACTGGCGCGCCCAGGTCGATGCGGCACTCGATCGCGAGTTGCCGAACTTCTCGCCGAACGTCCTCGACCTCATCGAACTGGGCATCAATCACGAGCAGCAGCACCAGGAGCTTTTCCTTACCGACCTGCTGGCGACCTTCGCCGAAAATCCGATGGAGCCGGCTTATGCCGAGCTCGGCCCGCCCGCCTGCTTCGCGACCGAGCCGATGACATTTCATCCGGGTCGAGCCGGGATCGTCGAAATCGGAGCGAGCGAAGATGGCTTTGCCTTCGACTGCGAGCGGCCGCGCCACCGCGTCGTCCTGCACCCCCACGCGATAGCGAGCCGCAAGGTGACGAGCGGCGAATGGACCGACTTCATTGCCGACGGCGGCTACTCCACTCCGACGCTCTGGCTCAGCGAGGGCTGGGACTGGGTGCAGCGCGAAAAGATCGATGCGCCTCTCTACTGGCACGGCGACGGCACGCAGTTCACGCTCGCGGGCCGCCGCGAGATCGACCGCGCCGCACCCGTTGCGCACATCAGCTATTACGAGGCCGACGCTTTCGCCCGCTGGGCCGGCGCGCGCCTTCCGACTGAAGCCGAATGGGAGGACTTCGCGGGAAGTGCCGATCCTTTCCTCGGCAACCAGCTTGACACAGCCGAGGCTGTCCTTCCGAAACCCGGAGGAGGAATCTTCGGCGATGTGTGGGAGTGGACCGGAAGTGCCTACCTCTCCTACCCAGGCTTCGTTCCGGCCGAGGGCGCGGTCGGCGAGTATAACGGCAAGTTCATGTGCGGACAGTTCGTGCTGAAGGGGCCAGCTGCGCAACGCCGCGCGGGCACAGCCGCGCCTCCTATCGCAATTTCTTTCCTCCGGCCTCGCGCTGGCAATTCACGGGGCTGAGGCTTGCTCGAGACAGCTGAACGGGTCGATCCCGCCTTCCGAGAAGACGTGCTGGCAGGCTTGTCGGCCTATATTCCCGCAGTGCCCGCGCGCTGGCTCTACGACCGCCGTGGATCGGAGCTGTTCGACGAGATCACCCGTCTCCCTGCTTATTATCCAACGCAGACGGAGACGGCGCTTCTCAAGGAGATTCTTCCGGACATCGCGAAGTGCGTCCACGCCGGGCTGCCGTAGTCGAGTTCGGCGCCGGCTCGGCGACAAAAACGCCATTGCTTCTCGAAGCGATCAACCCGGCGGCCTACGTGCCAGTCGACATCTCCGGCGACTATCTTCGCGAGAGTGCTGCCGAGATCGCCGACCTATTCCCGTCCATCTCAGTCGAGCCGGTCGTCGCCGACTTCGCGCGACCTTTCGACCTGCCCGACAGTATCGCGGCTCTGCCAAAGCTCGGCTTCTTTCCGGGTTCGACCATCGGCAATTTCGTGCCGCGGACCGGGACCGACCTCCTACGCAGCTTCCGCGACCTGCTCGGCGTCGGCGCGCAGCTGCTGATCGGCATGGACAAGGTGAAGCCGATCGAGCGCCTGATCGCGGCCTACGACGATCCCACGGGGGTCACCGCCGCCTTCAATCTCAACCTCCTCGAGCGGATCAACCGTGAGCTGGACGGCGACATCCCGATCGACGCCTTCCGTCACGAGGCACGCTGGAACGACATTTTGTCGCGGATCGAGATGCATCTCGTCGCGAGGCGGGACGTGACGTTCACGATCTCAGGCAAGAGCTTCTCCTTCGCCAAGGGCTCGTCGATCCATACCGAGAACAGCCACAAGTACGGACAGCGCGGCGCACGGGTCCTGCTTCTGGCGGGCGGGTGGACGCCATTGGCGGAGTGGACAGACCCGGCCGGAGATTTCGCAGTCATCCTCGCCGAGGCACTTCCGAACCGTTTCGCACCGTAGATTGCGGCGCAGCGGGCCTCCCGCTAAGCCCCGTCAATGCTGATTGCGCTCTTCAACGTCGCCGACCTGCTTCTTCGGGTCCTCGGCTGGATCATCATCATCCAGGTCATCCTCAGCTGGCTGGTGGCCTTCAACGTGTTGAACACGGGCTCGCAGGGCCTGCGCGCCTTCGTCGGCGCGCTCGACCGCATCACCGACCCGCTCTACCGGCCGATCCGGAAGGTCATGCCGGATTTCGGCGGCATCGATTTCTCGCCCCTGGTCCTCCTTCTCGTCATCCAGATCCTGCGGATGCTTCTGAGCGGCGTCGCGGTGGACCTGGCCTATTCGGGCGCATGACCGCAAAGATCATCGACGGAAAAGCCGCTGCCGCCGAAGTAAGGGCGCGCGTCGCCGGGATTGCAGCGGAATTCGCGCGCACGACCGGTCGCCAACCGGGTCTCGCGACAGTGCTGGTCGGCGAGGATCCCGCGAGCGCGGTCTATGTCCGGTCCAAGGGCAAGGCGACCAGCGAAGCCGGCATGGCAAGCTTCTCGCACAAGCTCCCGGACACGACCTCGGAGACTGAGCTCCTCCACCTCGTCGACCAGCTCAATCGCGACGATAACGTGGACGGGATCCTGGTTCAGCTGCCGCTTCCTCCGCAGATCGATGCGTCCCGGGTCATTGCGGCGATCGATCCGGCCAAGGACGTCGACGGCTTCCACCCGATGAACGCCGGACGGCTGGCGACCGGGCTCGAAGCGCTCGTCCCGTGCACGCCCTACGGCTGCCTCTATCTGCTGAAGCAGGAACTCGGATCGATCGCCGGGAAGGAGGCCGTCGTGATCGGCCGCTCCAATATCGTCGGAAAGCCGATGGCGCTGCTGCTGATCGGCGAAAGCGCGACGGTGACGGTCGCCCACTCCCGAACGAGGGACCTGCCGGATGTCGTTCGCCGCGCGGACATTGTCGTAGCCGCGGTCGGCCGCCCGGAAATGGTCAAGAGTGACTGGATCAAGCCGGGTGCGACGGTCATTGACGTCGGCATCAACCGTGTGCCGACGGAAGACAGCAAGTCTCGCCTCGTCGGCGACGTCGACTTCGCCGGAGCAAGCGAGCGAGCCGGGGCGATCACTCCTGTTCCGGGCGGCGTGGGCCCGATGACCATCGCCATGCTTTTAAGGAACACGGTTGTTGCCGCGCACCGGAGGGCGGGGCTCTCGGATCCGAAGGGAGTGTAATGCTAGAATTCCTGCTTGCTGCCGCCGCAATCAGTGCCGTCGACGCGGAACGCGCGTTCGCAGCCGATGCGAAACGTATCGGACAATGGACCGCTTTTCGCAAATATGCCGACGAAACCGCGGTCATGTTTACGCCCCAGGCGGTCTGGGCCCATGAGTTCCTCGCCCCTCTGAAGGACCCGCCCAAGGCGATCAGCTGGGGACCCTCGGACAGCTGGCTTTCGTGCGACGGCCGGACGGCGATAAATCGTGGCCCGTGGACTTCGGCGTCCGGCAAAGCGACGGGCTATTTCACCACGGTCTGGATGCGCAGCGGCAAGAGCTGGAAGTGGTCGTACGATGGCGGTGACACGCTGGCATCGCCGATGGCGCTTCCGAAGAAGCCCCGCGTGCAGCGCGCCAGCTGCGGCGGCCGGACGAAGATTCCGGGGGCGTATCGCGAAGAGGTGAAATCGACCGCGCGGATCGCCGGCAAGCCGCCCGCTGACGGCGGCCAGGGCCGATCGGCCGACGGCACCCTCATTTACGAATGGAAGGTTTCCGCGTCCGGCGAACGCCATTTCGAAGCCAAGCTCTGGAACGGCCGCGACTACCGCACCATTCTCGACCAGCACATCAGCGCGCCCAAAGAATGATCGAGGTCTTCGGCTCGGCTCTCGTCACCTTCCTGGTCATCATCGACCCGCCGGGCTGCGCACCCATCTTTGCAAGCCTGACACGCGGGACGCCCGGCAAGCACCGCCGGGCGATGGCGGTCCGATCCTCGCTGATCGCCTGGGCGATCCTGATGTTCTTCGCTCTGCTCGGCCGCCCGATGCTTCAGGCACTGGGCATCAGCCTTGCAAGCTTCCGCGTCGCCGGTGGCATCATGCTGTTCATGATCGCCCTCGACATGGTGTTTGAGCGCCGGACCCAGCGCCGGGAGTCCAGGGCCCAGTCGATCGAGGGCACTCCGGAGGCCGAGGACATCTCGGTGTTCCCGATGGCGATACCCATGATCGCGGGCCCCGGTTCGATCGCCAGCGCCATGCTGTGGGTGTCTCGCGCGGACGGCTCTGCAGAGGTCGCTGCGGTTCTTGCCGCGATTACGATCGTGATGCTGCTGACCATGCTGGCCCTCCTCGCCGCCGGACCGATCATGCGCCTTATCGGCGAAAAGCTGGAAGCGATGATCACTCGGGTCCTCGGCGTAATCCTTGCCGCGCTCGCCGCTCAGTTCGTGATCGACGGCCTCAAGCAAAGCTTCCCCTCGCTCTAGGAAGGGAACCAGTGGTACCTATCGAGCGCTCTTAAATCTCGTCGCCCCATCAAAAGAGGAAAGCGCAATGAAACTCACGCTGAGAATCGGCGCTGCAATCGGCATCGTCGCGCTCGCCGCCTGCTCCCAGAGCGGTCAGGACAATGCGGCAAATATGGAGTCCGACACGCAAATGTCGACCAACGAAACCGTCCTTCCCGCGGACGAAGGCGGGCGGAAAGCGATACGCTCGGCAACCAGCTTAATCAGCTCAACGAGAGCGGCTCGGACACCACCAACGCTACTGAAAATACGACAAATTCCGATTGATTTGGAAAACCGCCGTTCATCAACCCATTAAGAAGATTGAGTTTTTTCAGTTCGTCGTCACCACGGTTCGACTCGTCGGAAACGATGCGACCGCGTAACGTCCGTGCGTGTTCGTTTTTCATGATGTACACACGCAAGCAGTATCGCCTGGGCACTACCGCGATTGCCGCGGTCCTTGCCCTTTCTTCAACTTCGCTCGCTGCCCAAGAGGTGCCGAGCACCGAGACGGCACCCGTCGAGGCAACGGCGGCCGCACCGGAGCCGGCAGCGCCTGCGGCCGATCCGCTCGCCCCGGCTGCCGAGCCGGAAGCAACCTCGACGCCGGTCGAAACGACTACAGCCGCAAAACCTGAAGCTGCACCGGCGGCTAAGCCCGTGGCCAAGAAGACGGCTGCCAAGACCGTCCGTTCGGCCCCGAAGGCCGCTGCAGCGCCAGTGGATGCGCCGGCCTCCGAGCCTATTGCAGAAGTTGCTCCGGCTCCGGTCCCGATCACTTCGGTCGAGCCTGCGCCCGCAGTCGCGCCGGTTGCCGAAGTCGAGCCGGCAAAGGACGCCGAACTCAAGGAAGCACTCCCGATTGCCGGTGGCGCGGGCGCACTGATCCTCGCCCTTGCCGGCGCAGGTATGGCAGTCCGCCGGAAACGCCGCCGCGAGGACGATGAGTTCGAGCACAATTGGATCGACAACGACGAGCTCGCGCTCACCGACCCGGTCCAGGCCGAGCCCGAGGCTGGCTGGGACCCTCCTGTCCACCAACCGGTGGCTGCAACGATGCCGGCCGCAATGGAGCCGACGGAAGTTCCCGACAGGTTCGACACATCGGACTTCGGACGTCACGTCCGCGCCGCCTATCAGGGCCCGACGACCGAGAATCCTTCGCTGTCCCTGCGCAAGCGGCTGAAGATCGCGGGAGAGCTCGACCGTCGCGAACGCCTGGGGCTGGCTCCAAAGCCGACCGCAGTCACCAAGCCGGTCGTTGCGGCCAAGCCTGAAAAGATGGCTATCTCCTTCGGCGGCACGGCCAGCAAGGCAAAGGTCCACGAATATCAGTTCTAATCTGAGCGGAAGGTTATGAACGAAGGCGTCGTCGCCATTTTGGCGGCGGCGCCTTTCGTTTAGGGCTCTTCCATGCGCTCCATTTCCGAATGGACAGAACCCTCGCTGGAGCAATTCCGGAAAGACATCCTGCCGCGGGCCGAACCTGCAGTTCTGCGTGGAATCGCAGCGAGCTGGCCGCTGGTGAATGCAGGCGGCAATTGGATGGCTTTGCTCGCCGCACACGTGAATGACGAACCCGTCGAGATCCTTCGCGCGGACCCCGACCAGCAGGGTCGCTTTCACTACACCGCCGATGGCAAGTCGCTGAACTTCATACGTGGCCGCGCGGACCTATCGACCTTCCTCGCGGCGATGCACGAGCAGGCCGGCGAGCAACGACCATATGCGATGGTCGTGCAAGGCATGCTCGCCGAGCGTTATGTCCCCGGCTTCTCCGCGTCCCACCCGATGCCGCTGGTTCCCCAAGGGACCGAGCCCAGGATTTGGGTCGGCAATTCCGCGAAGGTCGCGACCCACAACGATCCTGTCGACAATGTCGCGGTGGTTGCGGCGGGCCGGCGCAGGTTCACCCTCTTTCCGCCAGATGCCGAGGACGATCTCTACATGGGCCCGGCACATCCTACGCCCGCCGGGACACCGGTCAGCATGGTTCACGTCACCGCGCCGGACCTGGAGCGCTATCCGCGGTTCGCGCGTGCCCTGGACGTCGCGCAAGAAGCGGAGTTGTCAGCCGGCGACGCAATCTTCATTCCAAGGGACTGGTTTCATCATGTCGAGGCGATCGAGCGCTTCAACATGCTGGTGAATTATTGGTGGGCGAGAGGCCCGGCGTTCAGGGGGGTTAGTACATGAGCAAGGCCACGGCGTTTCTGGCGTCTGCAGCAATCGCGATCGCGCTGGCAGGTCCAGCGAGCGGACAGGAAAGCGCAACGCCGACGTCAGCAGGCCAGCCCTGGCTCAACCCCGGCCTTTCGCCCGAAGCACGGGCGCGGGCTGCCGTCGAAGCAATGACGCTCGACGAGAAATTGAGGCTCATTTTCGGCTATTCGGACCAGGCGGTCACCGAGATCTCGAAAGTCCCCGACGACATCGTGTCTCAAGAACTCAAGGCCTACGTGCAGACCCGCGCGGTCAAGGGCTCAGCGGGTTTCGTTCCGGGCGTTCCGCGGCTCGGCGTTCCCGACCAATGGCAGACCGATGCCTCGATGGGCGTCCGGAACAGCCTCATCCCAAGCACGGCCCTTCCCTCCTCACTTGCGACAGCGGCGAGTTTCGATCCCGCCGTGCCCAGAGCGGGCGGCGTGATGATCGGTGCCGAAACGCGTGCGACCGGCCACAACACCATGTTGTCGGGCGGCGTGAACCTTGCCCGCGAGCCGAGGAACGGCCGCAACTTCGAATATACCGGCGAGGACCCTCTTCTCGCCGGCACCATGGCCGGTTCGCTGATCGAGGGTATCCAGTCGAACAAGATCATTTCGACCATCAAACATTACGCCGTGAACGATACCGAAACTCAGCGAACGACGCTGGACGTGACGATCTCGGCTGAGGCGCTACGCCAGTCGGATCTCCTCGCGTTCGAGTTCGCCATCGAACGGGGATCGCCGGGCTCAGTGATGTGCTCCTACAACCTTATTAACGGCCGCTGGGGCTGCGAGAACGACTATCTGCTCAACACCGTCCTCAAGGGCGACTGGGGCTACAAGGGCTTCGTGATGAGCGACTGGGGGCGGTCCATTCGACGGCGCCAGCGGCCAACAACGGCCTCGACCAGTTCACCGGCTTCTGCTGTGTTACTGACAACCCCCGCTTCGCTCCGCCCGCGATGAAGGCAGCGCTTCAGTCGGGCGCGATTTCTCAAAGCAGGCTCGACAACATGGTCGAGCGCATCCTCTGGGCGCTTTTCGCCAAGGGCCCGGTCGACAACCCCGTGAAAGCCGGATCGATCGACTATGCGGCGCATGCCCTGGTCTCTCAGAAGGCCGCCGAAGAATCGCTCGTGCTGCTGAAGAACGACGGCGACCTGCTGCCCCTGCGCGGCGTGAAGTCCGTGGCGGTCATTGGCGGCAATGCCGACAAGGGCGTGATGGCAGGCGGCGGATCGTCCGACGTGACCCCCGTCGGCGGCGCTGTGATGCTCGACGAGCATACCTTCATGCCCTCGCCGCCGCTGGCAGCGCTCAAGAGCGAACTCCCACGCGCGAAGGTCAGCTTCGATGCCGGTAGCGACCTTGCTTCCGCCTCAGCGCTTGCCGCGGCCTCCGACGTCGCAATTGTCTTCGTCACCCAGCACGACAGCGAAGGATATGACGGCCATCTCGAGCTTCAAGGAAACCAGGACGCGCTTGTCGCCGCCGTCGCCAAGGCCAATCCGAAAACGGTCGTAGTAGTCGAAAGCGGTGGTGCGGTGTTCATGCCGTGGGCCTCGGACGTCCCCGCGATCCTCGAAGCTTTCTACCCCGGCATTCGCGGCGGTCCGGCGATCGCGCGAATCCTGACCGGAAAGGTCAATCCGTCGGGTCACCTGCCAATCAGCTTCCCCGCTTCATCCGACCAGCTCGCGCACCCTGACCTTCCGGGCCTCGGACTGCCGGGCGAAACGCCGATGCACATCACCTACGATGAAGGCGCGACGGTCGGTTACAAATGGTACGACGTAAAGGGCTACAAGCCCTTATGGGCGTTCGGCCACGGGCTGAGCTACACCAGCTTCGCTTTGTCGGGATTGACGGCGCTGCCCGACGGCAAGTCCGTCAAGGTCGGCTTCTCTATGCGCAATTCAGGCAAGCGGGCGGGCAAGGGCGTGGCGCAGGTCTATGTCGCTCCGGTAGACTGGAAGAAGGCCGGCTGGGAAGCGCCGAAGCGGCTTGGAGCCTTCGCCAAGACCGATCTAAAGCCGGGCAAGGCGAGGCAGATCGAACTCAACGTCGATCCGAGGCTGTTGGCGACTTACGAGGCCGCCAACAATAACTGGCATATCAAGGCGGGAACTTATCGCCTGATGGTCGGACAAGCCTCGGACGCGGAGATGCAGAGCGTGGACGTGCCCTTGCCCGACAGCGTCTGGAGCGCCGGAAAGGCCGACCGTTAGCCCCGCTTGAAGTACTGGACCTCGCGCTCGTGCTTTTCTGCCGCATCGCGGCTCGAGAAGGTGCCGAGATTCCGCCGCTTTCCGTCCGAACCCTTCTTGCGCGAATAGAGGCGATATTCGCCTGATTTCAGCTTCCTTATCATGGGCTAAAAACGCGCGGACGGGCCTGGCGGTTCAGAGCAAGCCGGCGGCCCGTGCAAAACCCAGGCTGTCGAACATTTCGAAGAATCGGACCGCCTTGCCGTTCCGAAACGTCCAGACGTCGATCTTGGGCGTGTCGAGCACGTTTCCGTCCTTCCTGTTCCGCCAATGGCAGCGACCGATCCAGACCACGGTGTCGCCATCGGCGAGGACTTTCTCCGTCGGGAAGTAGATCATTTCCCAATTATCGAGCAATTCCCGAAAATATGCTTTGGTGTCTTCGCGCGAGGTCTGGACCCGAGCCAGCTCGTGTTTGACGCCCGGTTCGAGCACAGAGTGCATTTCGATCCGGTCGTCGAACAGGTTCAGAACCTCATTGAGGTTCCCGCCTTTTGTCCGGCGCCAATTTTCATATGCGGATTTCAGCTGGTCGAGCGGCAAGCCAGGATCGAGCATACAAGCCTCCTTTGCCGAGCTCGCCGCGGATAGCAGAAAACCGGGTGCACCGCTCGAACGTAGCGCAGGCGAGCAACCGGCCTCAGCCGCATGAGTCTAAGACGTCTCCGGCTGTACGGGTGTCGCCGCCAGCTCGCCGACGACGGTCGTCCATTCGCGCACGTGCCAGCGTGCGATTAGGCCCCTGACGACGTAGGGATCGGCCCGCGCGAAATCCTCGGCGACGGACTTGTCCTCGCCCTGGAACATCAGAACGGCCCCATCGACCGGATCCGCCAGCGCGCCCGCAACGACGATCTCACCGTGTTCGGCGGCTGACCAGGCATGGCGCAGATGCTCAGCGCGAAATTGCGGGCGCCGATCAAGATAATCCGGCCCGGTTTCGTAGAAGAGGAGAAGTGCTTCATCGCCCCTTCCTATCAGCCGCAGATTTCCGATCCACCCGTTGCCGATATGCGGGTGAAGGTTTCCGGTGACGTGCTGATGACTACGCCCTGCGATCCGCAACGCCTGAGCTGGAAGCGGACCTTGCGGGCACGGAAGTCCAGCGACACCCGACGGAAAGACTCCAGGATGTCGGTCCCGAGCAGCAGCGCCGGCTCGTTCGAAAGACCGAACATCTTGAACGGCGGCACGTCGGCGAAGGCCATCGGGACGTCGCGCAAGGTGATCGGGCCGAGCTGGAGCTCGGCGATCTTCGCCATCTGCAGATCGACCGTCTCCCCGGTGACACCGGTCACGGCGACCGTGATGAACTTGTCGCGGTTCTTGCGGATCAGCTTGTCGCGCAGTGCGAGATTGCCGATCGTGATCTCCGTTCCGGTATCGATGACTGCATCCAGCGACAGCCCCGCGGCCCTGACATGCGTCAGGATCAGCTGGCCGCGCTGGCGGCGAGCGACGACGATGATGTCGCCGGGACGTGATTTCTCTGGAATTCGTGCGTCCTCGACCTTGATCAGGCGCTTCTCGAAATCCATCATCAGCCGCTGCTGGGTGAGCGCATCGATGCCGATCATGCCGTCGCCGCCCAGATCCGATTCCCGCAAGGCCGGAAGCTGCACGTTACGGATGGTGTTCGGCCCCAAGGTCAACTCGGCGACCCGCACGCGGTCAACGACGTTGCGGGAGGTCATCCCGTTCAGGATTGCCGTCGTTCCGAGCGGAAGCTGAAGGCCTCGCGCGATCCTAAGACCGACCACCGACGTGTCGGCGCCGCTGTCGACGATGAAGTTGTACGGGCCGCTGCCGTTGACATGCACCGCCACGGTCAGGCGGGTTTCCACCTTGCGCGCCTTCACGTCTTGTCCGCCAACGGCGAGCGTCGGGTCGAAATAAGCGGGCGGGAGCGGAGCGACGTCCGGCGGCGTGGCCGGAGCAGGCATCGGCTTGCGGATCTTCGGGGGCACGTCGGCCGCCTGGACGTCGCCAGGCACGACTGACAGCGCAGTCAGGAACGCGAGAATCAGGGCGCGGCGACGCGTGGACAATCGGTCCTCCCCGTGAGGTAATCCTATCATACGCCTATTCCGAGCCGCGACCTATTCCACCCAAGAGTCGACGGACGGCCGAAAGCGTCGACCGAACGTCGTGAAAATGACTGTCGGCACGGTTGAAGCGGGCTCGAACGTGAACTTCGAAAATTCGGCACGGGTGAGCGCACTGCCGGGAAACATCCGGAGAGGTGACAGTTCAGCCTTGGACAGCAGGAGAGAAGACGTGAGCATCTTCAGCAAGATCAAGGACGCCATCTTCGGGCACAAAAGCGCCCCTGCTCAGGCCCAACCCGCGCCGACACCGCAGCCTGCCGGAGCTGCGACGGGGCAAGCCGGGACCCAGGTGCCGCCTCAGGCTCAGGCGCCGGCCCAGCATGTCGACGTCGAAGGAGTGCTGGCCCAAATCTCGCGCGAGAAGGGCAACCCCGATCTCAACTACAAGACCTCGATCGTCGACCTGATGAAGCTGCTCGGCATGGATTCGAGCCTTGAGAACCGGAAGGAGCTGGCCGCTGAGCTCGGCTATCAAGGCGCCAAGGACGGCAGCGTGGAGATGAACATCTGGCTGCATAAGGAGGTCATGCGACAGTTGGCTGCGCACGGTGGCAAGGTGCCGGCGAATCTGACCGACTAAGCCCGCGATGATAGTAGCGCCCCTAGTAGGAGCGAAGCGGGTCAACAACTATGAATGGTCTCAATGGTGAGCGGGTCAATCCGCATCCTGGTCGACGCTGACGCCTGCCCGGTGAAGGACGAGGTCTACAAGGTCGCATTCCGGCGCGAGGTGCCCGTGCGGGTGGTTAGCAACGCCCGCATGCGCGTGCCAAGCCATCCCCTGATCGAGCGGGTGCTGGTGTCCGACAAGTTCGATGCCGCCGACGACTGGATCGCTGTCGAGGCAGATGCGAAGACCGTGGTGATCACCGGTGACATCCTGCTCGCGGACCGCTGCCTCAAGTCGGGCGCGACAGTCATCGGCCACAATGGCAAGCCGTTCACTTCGGCAAGCATTGGCGGGGCCATCGCGACCCGCGCGATCATGGCCGACCTGCGGGCGGGAGGCGATGCGATTGGCGGACCGGGGCCGTTCGCCAAGACCGACCGTTCGCGGTTCCTCCAGGCGCTGGACGAAGCGTTGGTGAGACTGGGCCGAGCTTAGAAGCGCAAACCGAAAGGATGGGCCTAGCCCAATCGCCGGCGATTGCCTCGCACGCGTTTTCCGTAAATTCCGAGGGCCTTGCGCGCGGCCGCCTTGGGGCTTTTGACGCGACCGCCCGCCAGCGCGCCGGTCAGCTCGGATCCAGCCTCGACCTTTTCGCTGATCATCCGTTCAAACTCGCGCCGGGCGGCGGGACCACCGGCCATCATCCGCCACGAGCGAAGCGCGACGACCATGCCGGCCTCGGCCCACAACTGCGAGGCGTCGAAAATGAGGCGGGACCAGTCGGCGGCCGGATTGGGACGGGACATAAAGTTCCTTCAGCTTGAGGCAGGCGGGCGGAGAACGCGCCATGGGGCGAATGGGCCCGGCGGCGAAGACGATTCCGTGTCCGCCTAGCGACTGCCCAGACGGCGGAAGTGGTAACGTCCGCGAACCGGCGCGGCCCGATAGGAATGGCCGGACGTGCAGGTGACCGTGAAGACCCCTGCGCTACCGTCGACCGCGGTGGCAGAAGCGACCTGCCCGCAGGCATAGCCGATGCGACCGATCGTGCGCGCGATCACCGCCTTGGGGAGCGGCAGCTTCGCCGCAGTCGGGACGACTGCCGGCGCCTCCGCAACAGCCTGACCGGTTGCGATCTCTCCGGGTGGAGCTTGGTCAGCCTGCACCGCCTCGACCGGACCTGCCTCAGGCAGATCGATCTGGAGCGGCGGTCGAGCACGCACAGTCCTCGCCGCGGCGACCGGCGCACGCGTCCGCCGCGCAGGCCGCGCCTCCGCCACAATCGGGGCCGGAGCTTCCGGTGATACATCTAGGGCCGGTAGGGCCTTGGCCGGCGGGGTCTTGAGCATCGCGGCCGCTTCTGGCTGCAGCTGCTCATTGGCGTTGCCTGCCTCCCAGCCTGTCCAGGCGCCGAGGACGACCGCGAGCATCAGGACTCCCCCGCAAGAGCAGGCAGTCTCCAATCGATCGAAGCCTTCTCGCTTTGACCGAAACGGTCCAGCGCATCGTGGTGGAACGTGTGATCGTTATCGTTCCCGAGGTCGGCTCGATTTCGCGGACGGCTGGTTTGGGCGGCTGACGCAGCAATTCGCTAACGGACGGCGCGGTTCTCGGTTCGCCGAGGGCTCTGGCCGTGGCGTGACAGGCGAGGACGACACTGCGGCAGGCCGCACTACCGGTTTCGCCGGCACCCCGCCCAGGAACGGCGCGCTCTCCAGCCGGCCGATCAGCGGATGGCTCGGCTGCGGTTTGGTCTCGGGGCGAAGCGAGGCGTCGTAGGCTGCGCGCTTGATGGGATCCCGAAGGGTCTCGTAGGCAAGGCTGACCTGGGCGAGGCTGCCGAAGGGGCGCATCGGAAGCAGGCTGAGCTCCTTCGCGAATGCCTGCGCAATCTCGGCGCTGCTCGCAGCCGGGGTAAGACCCAGCAATTCATAGTGGTTCGGCCGCAAGCTGACCGTTTCGACCATTGATCCCTCCCGCGACTCCTAAGCGGCGGAAGTTTCTATGGTTTCTCGTCGGAATCCAGCTCAGGCCACCGCAGGACGAAGGCCGCCAGCCTTTTCCTTGTTCACTGCTTTCGCGTGCATCCGGAATGAACAGGCCCGCGCCCCGGCACGAGGCCGAGGCGCGGCCCATGCGGGCTTACATCACCGGATGAGGGATCTTGAGCTCTTCGGTCACGCGCGCCGTCCGGCCGGACACTTCGGCCTCCTGCAGCGTGTCCACGTATTCCTGGAATGTGTCGAGCTTGCCCTGCTGGTCGACGTGCGCGACGTGGCAGAATTGCGCCGACAGGGTCTTTCCGGTCGCCCTGCTCTTGCCGCGATACCGGCCGGTGCCAATCACATAGTCTCCGGCATCGAGCAGCTTTTCGAGGTCGCAGCGGAAATTGTCATAATCGCGCGCCGTGGGGGCGAAGATGCCGTCGCGGACCGCCGAGAAGCTGCGGTATGGATTGCCGGAGGCGTAGAGCGAATTCTCCGCCTCGTTCCACAAGATGTCGGGGCTGAGGCCCCTTTCAAACGTCTCGAGATCGCCAGCGTTGAACGCCTCATAGAGGCGGCGCATTGCCTGCACATTCTGTTGTGACATGGAAACTCCCCGAGTTTCTTCACTGCGTTACGCAGCGCGTGGCGCCGCCCGGACGGAATGTCCGGCGGCGGGCGCCGCGATACGACTCGCCAGTAATGCTGACAGCGCGGCTTATAGCACCGAGGAATGCAGGGCTCTTCTACGCAACTTACCGGATGGCCGGTCATGGTGCCGCCGAGCTAGTATGAACTTTGCGACCTGAAGCCAGAGCGAAGGAGCGAGCATGATCCGCATTCTCTTGTCGGCCGGAGTCCTCGCGTTCGTTGGCGCGGCCGCGACTGCACAGCCGGACCAGAACCTGTCGCGGTGGAAGGCGAACATGAGCCGCCACCAGCAGGTGATCATGCAGGGCATCCCGGCCCCTTATGACAAGATGCTCGATCCGACGCCCGACACCGAAGCGAAGATGCGGCGCGGGGCGGCGCTTTTCGACCGCAATTGCTCGTCGTGCCACGGCTGGAGCGGCGCGGGAGGCGGATCGGAAGGCTTCTTCCTGGTGCCGGCGCCAGCCGACCTGGAATGGCTCGCGCGCACGCCGAAGGACAGGTCGAGCGCCTACATCTACTGGACCGTCGCCGAAGGTGGCGCGGCGTTCGATTCCGAAATGCCGGCGTTCAAGCAGTCCCTGTCCAGCGAGGACATCTGGTCCCTCGCCTTCTACCTGAGGTCGGGGATGCCCTACGCCTCGCCATAAATGGCGGGCGCTCGCGCTACGCAGTAGGAGCTGCGCTTCCGAACACGTAGGATGACCGTCACGCGGCGCTTTCGCGCCCGGCAGGAGAATGAGGATGGCCAAGGGACAGCAGAGATCCGGAAGGGAAGCTCGCAAGCCGAAGAAGGCGAAGGTGAAGACCATCGCGGCCAATCCGTCCCAGAAGGGCGGAGCGCGCGGGCTGGAGACCCTGGAGCACTTGAAGAACAATTAGCCGAGGACGTGATGGGCCGCGCCTGGACTAGCGCGGCCCGGCCTCGATCATGGCCTAGTGCCCGGACGCCAGCGGTGCGAAGTTGGCGTGGACCAGCATCCATTTGCCACCTTGCTTCACGTAGACCCGAGTGGATTTCGCGAGAGACGGCGCGACCTTGCCGTCCGCCGCGCGCCTGAGCCCTGCGAAATTGTAGGTCAGGACGGCAGTGTCGCCATAGACCTGCACGCGGCCGTTCTGCATGTCGGAGAACATCGCCTTGTCGTTGGGCGTGACCTCTCCCATGCGCGTGGACATCGTCTTGCCGACGATCAAGGTCGGGAAGTCGCCGTTGAACTCCGTATAATCCTCGGCGAGCGTGGCATTTTGCTGAGCCATGGGCTCCCCGGCGATCTCGGATGCCCATTGCGAACGCGCGAGAGCCATGATTTCCGCGGCAACCTGCGGATTGTCCGCCGCCTGGACCGGCGTGCCGATCATCAACAACAGGGCGATCGTCCCGCCGGCAGCGCCGCGGGACCACTTTGTCAGGTTCATCATTGTAATCCTCCGCTTGAGAAACGCAGAGGGAGTGACCGACCGGCGGGACAACATTTCCCCTAGGGCCGCCAGCAATTTCGCGGTCGGCTTAAGATAGTTAAGAGTCAACAGTAGGGGCAAGGCAATGGGCTGCCGCCGAAGTATGGCGCAGGGGAACGGAAGCGCGCTCCGTCCGTTCATGACGGTGACGAAACATCCGGAATCTCCATGCAAACCCAGAACATCATCGAACGCGCCTTCCAGCTGGCACAAAGCTCAACGAGCATCGACGAAATCCGGAAGGCCCTTCGGCAAGAAGGCTATTCCAATGTCGACGCGCATCTTGGCGGCGCGTCCATCAAGGCGGACCTGAAGAAAAGGTTCGTCCGCTAGGCGGCGTCGCCACCCTCCTCTATGCTTGCAAGCCGAGGCGGAGGATATTGTGAGCGCGGAGAACTGGCATGAGGAGCGGGACCGGCTGGTGCGCCTCCTGAAGGCGATCGAGACGGGCAAGGTCACGCACGTGGACGAAGAGGATCTGCGCGAGCTCCAGGCGGCCACGCCTGAGAATATCGAAGCGTTGAAGCAGCGGCTGGCGGAGCTGAACGACCGACTGAGCTCAAACCCGCCGCTGTAGGACAGCGGGCGTGCCGCCCATCCTTATCAGCGCCGCCGTCACGTTGTGGAAGCGAAGAGAGCGAGGCCAGGAATGAGCTACTACATCGCCGCGACCCTTCCCGTTCCATTTGAGCGGGGCATCGAACTGGCCGAAGCAGCGCTCAAGGAGCAGGGCTTCGGGATCATCAGCCGCATCGACATGAAGGAGGCGCTGAAAACCAAGATCGGCGTGGATTTCCGGCCCTACACGATCCTCGGTGCCTGCAACCCGACGCTAGCTCACGAGGCGCTCAAGCTGGAGGACAAGGTCGGGACGATGCTGCCCTGCAATGTCGTGGTCCAGGCGAAGGGCGAGGGTTCGACCGAGATCGCTGCCATCGACCCCGTCGCGTCGATGCAGGCGATCGAGAATCCCGCGCTGAAGGATGCCGCTGCCGAGGTGCGAGAGCGGCTCAGAGTGGTCATCGGGCAGCTCGAGAAAAGCGGGGTCGCGGCCTGATCGTCCGCGGACCTGGCACGTCAGGCCCGGTCCGTCATTCCCTGGTCCCCGCGCAGATAAGCGAACATGTGCTGGACGTAGTCGGCCTTGCCGATCTCCACGCCTGAGCTGCGCAGGATCGCGTAGGCGGCCATGACGTGGAAGTAGAACTGGCCGAGCGCCCAGTCGCGCGCGAATTGCTCGCGCGTGAGGTCGAAGGTCAGGCCCACCGGCAAGGCGAGTTCGAGCGGCACATCGGCCGGCCGGGCGTCGAGCGCCTGCGGCGGCAGACCGTCGAGGAAGGCCAATGCCTCGTCGATCCGTGCGCGCGCCTCCGCCAGGGTACCGGGCCGTTCCCCGGCGTTGCGACCTTCGTCGAGGACGGGCTGGATGGCGTCGAGAGGCTCCCCTAGCAACCGTAACGGCGCTTCCCGGGCTTGAACGCAGGCGAAGCGGACCTGCGTCGCCAGCGGGAACATTTCGGGCGCGAGACGGGCGGAAAGCAGCGCCTCCGCCTTCTCCGCGCCGAGCTGGGCTTCGGCCTTGTCGAGCAACCCGCGCAACGTGCGCAGCATGTTGCGGTAGGTGGGAATCAGGAGGTCGGTCAGGGTCATGCGAGACGCGTTAGCGGAGGACGCACCGATCCGTCAGGCGTTTCCATTCCTCCCGCTTGCCGGGGAGGAATTTGTAGCGGGGAAGCGCTTGCTCTTCAGGCCCGTCATTTCCTCTTTGGGCAGAAGCTGCCGCCACAGGCCATCGCGATGTAAGTCTCGCTTTCGATCTGCCAGGTGCCGTCGATTCGGCGCCACTTGGCGACATATTCGCCCGAGGCCCAGTTGCGGGCAGCCGACAGCTGGGATCCGCGCCATTCGCCCGTTTCCATGGCCATCGGACCAACGGCGGAAACGCGGATGCGCAGCGGCTTGCGGACGTAGGAACGGCGCTTAGGTCCGGTGAGGTCCTCCGTCCACAAGGCCAGCTGCGCCGCTTTGCCGGAGACGATCATGCTATCCGCGCCGGTGACCAGCTGCGCGTCGTCGGCGAGAATCGGGGCGATGCGGCGGATGTTGCCGGCGGCGAGCGCCCGGTTGAAGGCCGCTCGCTGGGTACGGATTTCGCGCTCGTTCCGGGTGGCATTCGGGGCGGTGGCGGCCGCGAGAGCGAAGAACAGGAGGGGCGTCATCCGGCTGCGGGGAGGTAAAGCTCACCGCCCTCGTCGTGGAAGCGCTTGCTCATCTCGGCCATGCCGGATTCCGCATCGGTGGTTGCCGCTTTCTGCTCTTGAAGCTTGGCGAAATCGCGGACCTCTTGGGTGATTTTCATCGAGCAGAATTTGGGTCCGCACATCGAGCAGAAGTGGGCGGTCTTGGCGCCTTCGGCGGGGAGGGTCTGGTCGTGGTACTGCTCCGCCGTTTCCGGATCGAGCGAGAGGTTGAACTGGTCGCGCCAGCGGAATTCGAAGCGGGCGCGGCTTAGCGCGTCGTCGTGCGCCTTCGCCGCCGGGTGGCCCTTTGCCAGGTCGGCCGCGTGGGCAGCCAGCTTGTAGGTGACGACGCCGACTTTCACGTCGTCGCGGTCGGGGAGGCCGAGGTGCTCCTTCGGCGTGACGTAGCAAAGCATCGCCGTCCCGAACCAGCCGATCATCGCCGCGCCGATCGCGCTGGTGATGTGGTCGTAGCCGGGGGCGACGTCGGTGGTCAGCGGGCCCAAGGTGTAGAAGGGCGCCTCGCCGCAGCTTTCCAGCTGCTTGTCCATATTTTCCTTGATCTTGTGCATCGGCACGTGGCCGGGGCCCTCGATCATCACCTGGCAGTCGTGCTCCCAAGCCTTCTTGGTCAGCTCGCCCAATGTGTAGAGCTCCGCGAACTGCGCCTCGTCATTGGCGTCGGCGATGCTTCCGGGGCGGAGGCCGTCGCCCAGTGAGAAGGCGATGTCGTACGCCTTCATGATCTCGCAGATTTCGTCGAAGCGTTCGTAGAGGAAGCTCTCCTTGTGGTGGGAGAGGCACCACTTGGCCATGATCGAGCCACCGCGGCTGACGATGCCGGTGACGCGCTTGGCGGTCAGCGGGACGTAGGGCAGGCGCACCCCGGCGTGGATGGTGAAATAGTCGACGCCCTGCTCGGCCTGTTCGATCAGCGTGTCGCGGTAGATCTCCCACGTCAGCTCCTCGGCGATGCCGCCGACCTTCTCCAGCGCCTGGTAGATGGGGACGGTGCCGATCGGCACGGGCGAGTTGCGGACGATCCATTCGCGCGTGTCGTGGATGTTGCGGCCGGTCGAGAGGTCCATGACCGTGTCAGCGCCCCAGCGGATCGCCCACACCACCTTGTCGACTTCGGCCGCGACGTCGGAGGCGACGGCGCTGTTGCCGATGTTGGCGTTGATCTTGACCAGGAAGTTGCGGCCAATCGCCATCGGCTCGCTTTCAGGGTGGTTGATGTTGTTGGGGATGATGGCGCGGCCGCGGGCGATCTCGTCGCGGACGAACTCGGGGGTGACAAAGTCGGGGATGGCGGCACCGAAGTCCTCGCCGTCGCGGGCGGCGTTCAGCGCAGCCTCGCGGCCGAGGTTTTCGCGGATGGCGACATATTCCATCTCGGGGGTGACGATGCCGCGTTTCGCATAGTGCATCTGCGTGACGTTGGCGCCGGGCCTGGCGCGCAGCACGCGCTTGCGAACGTTGGGGAAGGGCTGGACGCCGCCGCTGCGGTCGGGGCCGAGCTGACCGTTGTCCTCCGGGCGGACCTCACGCTGGGCGACTTCCTCGACATCGCCGCGGGCACGGATCCAGTCGCGGCGGAGCTCGGGCAGGCCGGCCATGATGTCGATGCGCTTGGCCGGGTCGGTATAGGGGCCGCTGGTGTCGTACAGGACGACCGGCGGCTCTCCGGACGAGGGCTCGAGATCGACGGCGCGCATGGCGACGCCGAGGGGGCCGACATGAATCTTGCGCGATCCGCGGATCGGGCCGGTGGTGACTTTAAGCTCAGTGCGTGCGGGAATGTCCGCCATTCGAGTCTCTCCTTCCCTCCACCGGTGCTAACCGGATCAGGTTCTACGGGTCGCGGCCCCATGCCGCCTCTCAGCTCGATGAGCTCCCCGGGAAGATTCGTTCTTAGTCCCGCTCGGCGTCGGGCGCCACCCGCTTAGCGGCCGGTCACTTTCTTTGCTTCCTCGGCGGTGACCTTGCCGTCCTTGTTGAGGTCGGCGCGGTCGAAAGCCCCGAGGATGGGCGCGCGGAATTCGGCCTGGCTGACCTTACCGTCCTTGTTGGTGTCGAACTTCTGGAGCGTGAGCTCCGGGTTCTGACCCAGCTTGGAGAATGCGGCGGCCTTGAACTCGGCGAGGCTGAGCTGGCCGTTGCCGTCCTTATCGAGCGTCTTGAACTCGGCCTCGATCTTTGGCGCCAGGCTCTGGAGGGCCTTGGCGGTCATCGCCTGGATTTCGGCGCGACTGATGAAGTTGTCGTTGTTGGTGTCGCCCTTGTCGAAATTCACGTCGACCTGCTTCTGGACGTCGGTGCGGAGGCTGACCTTCGGCGCCTGCGCGGCGGCTGTTCCAGCAACGATCGAGAGTGCAACAAACAGAACCTTACGCACAATGGCCTCCTGAATTCCGGATGGAGCGAATGAATCGCCTACTTCCCTATTATGCATTGTGACGGCATCAGGCGTCCAATGCATGCGCTGACCCATCTCGACCGGCTTGAGGCCGAGAGCATTCACATCATGCGGGAAACGGTCGCCGAGGCCGACCGCCCGTGATGCTCTATTCGATCGGCAAGGACAGCGCGGTGATGCTTCACCTGGCGAAGAAGGCCTTCTTCCCGGGACCGCTGCCCTTCCCGCTGCTGCATGTCGATACGACGTGGAAGTTTAGCGACATGTATGCGTTGCGCGACAGGGTGGCGGCCGATCCGGCGGTGCAACTGATTGTCTACAAGAACCCCGAGGCCGAGCGCCTGGGCATAAACCCGTTCGACCATGGCCCGGCGCACACGGACATGTGGAAGACGGAAGGGCTGAAGCAGGCACTCGACAAGTATCGCTTCGACGCGGCGTTCGGCGGTGCTCGCCGCGACGAGGAGAAGAGCCGGGCGAAGGAGCGCATCTTCAGCTTCCGAGACCGCAATCATCGGTGGGACCCAAAGCGGCAGCGGCCGGAGCTCTGGTCTCTGTACAACGTCCGCAAGAACAAGGGCGAAAGCGTCCGCGTGTTTCCCTTATCCAACTGGACCGAGCTCGACGTCTGGCAATACATCCTTCGCGAGAAGATCGAGATCGTGCCGCTCTACTTTGCGGGCGAGCGGCCGGTGGTTGAGCGGGACGGGCTGATCCTGTTGGTCGATGACGACCGCATTCCGCTGAACGGCGAACAACCGCAGATGCGCAGGGTCCGATTCCGAACATTGGGCTGCTATCCGCTGACAGGCGCGGTTGAGAGCGCCGCCTGCACGGTCGAGGAAATCGTCGCCGAGATGCTGGTGACGACGACGTCAGAACGTCAGGGCCGGGCGATCGACCGCGATGCAGGCACCGCCAGCATGGAGAAGAAGAAGCAGGAGGGTTACTTTTGAACCGCCCTGCGACCGACATTTCCGAGTGGCTGAAGGCGCAGGACAGCAAGGAGCTTCTGCGCTTCATCACCTGCGGCAGCGTGGATGACGGCAAGTCGACCCTGATCGGGCGGCTGCTCTACGACACCAAGCAGATCTTCGACGACCAGCTTTCGGCGCTCGAAGCGGACAGCCGGAAGCACGGCACGCAGGGCGAAGGGATAGACTTCGCGTTGCTGGTCGACGGCCTTTCGGCCGAGCGCGAGCAGGGCATCACGATCGACGTCGCCTATCGCTTCTTCGCGAGCGAGAAACGCAAATTCATAGTCGCCGACACGCCGGGTCACGAGCAGTACACGCGCAACATGGTCACCGGCGCCTCGACCGCCGACCTCGCGGTCTTGCTGGTCGATGCGCGCAAGGGCGTGCTGACCCAGACACGGCGACATTCGTATCTCGCCCAGCTACTCGGCATTCGGCACTTCATCCTCGCGGTCACCAAGATGGACCTGGTCGATTTCGACCAGTCCGCGTTCGACGCGATTGCTGCGGATTACCGCGTCTTTGCCGGCCAGATCGGTATCAAGGACTGGACCGCTATTCCGGTCTCCGGGCTTGGCGGCGACAATATCGGCGAGCAGAGCTCGCGGATGGGCTGGTACGCGGGCCCGACGTTGCTCGAGCAACTCGACAGCGTTCCGATCGACGCGACTTCGGATGCTGCAAAGCCGTTCCGCCTGCCCGTGCAGTGGGTGAACCGGCCCGACCAGTCGTTCCGCGGATTTGCGGGGCAGATCGCAGCCGGGTCGGTGAAGCCGGGCGACGAAGTCCGCGTGCTTCCGTCGGGGCGGCAGACGCGGGTTGCCCGCATAGTAACCCGCGACGGCGACCTCCACGAGGCGATCGCGGGACAGTCCATCACCCTCACGTTAAACGAAGAAGTTGATTGCTCGCGAGGCGACGTTATCGCCGCGGCAACGCAGGCGCCGGAGGCTGCCGACCAATTCGAAGCAACCATCGTCTGGATGGACGAGCACGAAATGCTTCCGGGCCGAGGCTATTGGCTGAAGCTCGGCACGCAACTGGTCACGGCGACCGTTCAGCACCCGAAGTACGAGATCAACGTCAACACGCTCGAGCGTCTCGCCGCAAAGACGCTGGAGCTGAATTCGATCGGGATCGCTGAGGTCGCCACCGACCGCGAGATCGTGTTCGAACCCTACGTCGTCGACGGCGGTTCGCCCAATCGGGCGCTCGGTGGGTTCATCCTGATCGACAAGCTGACCAACGCGACCGTCGCGGCCGGAATGCTTCACTTCGCGCTGCGCCGGTCGCTGAACATCCATCGACAGCACCTCGATGTCAGTCGCGAGACCCACGCCACGCTCAAGGGACAAAAGCCGGCGGTCCTCTGGTTCACCGGCCTTTCGGGATCGGGCAAGTCGACCATCGCGAACCTGGTCGAAAAGAAGCTCGTGGCGCGCGGACGGCACACTTTCCTGCTCGATGGCGACAACATCCGTCACGGACTCAACCGCGACCTCGGGTTCACGGAAGCTGACCGCATTGAGAACATGCGGCGCGTGGGCGAAGTCGCCCGGCTCATGGCCGACGCCGGCCTGATCGTGCTGACTGCCTTTATTTCACCATTCCGCGCCGAGCGAGAAATGGTTCGAAAGATGCTGCCAGAGGGCGAGTTCATTGAAGTGTTCGTCGATACGCCGCTGGCCGATGCGGAGAAGCGGGATCCGAAAGGCCTCTATGCAAAGGCCCGCGCGGGTGAGATCAAGAACTTCACAGGCATCGACAGCCCCTACGAGCCACCTGAAAACGCTGAGATCGTCATCGACACGATGACGCTAACGGCGGAGGCCGCCGCCGATCGCATTGTCGAGGAATTGAGCAAGCGGGGGAGGTTGTAGCAACGATACGGCGCTGCAACCAACTCCGCGCACGGCAGTTTCGACGCTCATGAAAGCTGCTTTCCTGGCCTGCGCCGCAATACTCACCGTCTCGACTCCAGCTGCGGCGCAAGACGAGAAGGATTATCGCGTACGGGTCGGATTGGGTGGGCAGATCAAGCCGGCATTCATCGGTGCCGACAATTACGACGTACGGCCACTATTCGATTTCGACCTGGCCCGCGGAACAAACCCCTTCCCGTTCGAAGCGCCGGACGACAACTTCGACATCCGGCTCTTCTCCAAAGGCGGTTTCTCGGCGGGCCCGTCCGCCAATATTCAGGGGAAGCGGAAGAACTCCGACCTCGGAGCGCCGGTCGGCAAAGTGGCGACGACCGTAGAGATCGGTGGCTTCGCGGAATACCAGGCGAGCGAATCGATTCGCCTGCGGGGGGAATTGCGCAAGGGACTCGGCGGGCATGACGGGCTCGTCGGATCTTTCGGGGCGGACCGCATCTGGCGTGACGGGGACCGGTACGTCTTCTCGATCGGCCCCGCGTCCTTGTCTCGGACGCGCGATTCCAGCGCGCTTATTTCGGAGTGGACAGCGAGGCGGCAATTGCCACCGGCCTTCCAACTTACCGACCAAAGGGCGGCATCTACGCCCTCGCCGCGACGAGCGGACTGTCGTACCAGTTCAATCCGCGATGGGGGCTGTTCGGCTATGCTCGGTACGAACGGCTAATCGGCGATGCGGCTAAATCGCCAATCGTTCGTGAACTTGGTTCGCGTGACCAGCTTTCGGGCGGAATAGGGCTGAACTACACCTTTATCGTCAAACGCTGATCCGGTGCGAGATCAGTCGCCGGCGCCGGGATCTGCCGAGAAATACTTGTCGAACTTGCCCTCTTCGCCCTTGTGCTCGTCGGCGTCGGCGGGGCTGTCCTTTTTGCGCGTGATGTTCGGCCATTCGGCGGAATAGGTCGAGTTGAGCTCGAGCCATTTCTCGAGCCCGCTCTCGGTGTCCGGAAGGATCGCCTCCGCCGGGCACTCCGGCTCGCACACGCCGCAGTCGATGCACTCGTTGGGATTGATGACGAGCATGTTCTCGCCCTCGTAAAAGCAGTCGACCGGACAGACTTCGACGCAGTCCATATATTTGCAACGGATGCACGCGTCGGTGACGACGTAGGTCATGGCTGGTCGGACTCCCTCTTCACGCCATTTCGCTAAGAGCGAGCGCCCCCGCCGTCAATTGCCGGGATCAGGCTCAAGCTCTTCGTAATGGCGCCGAGCCTCCGCTGCCGGGCCACGCCTCGCCGGAAGCTCGATCACCTTCAGCACGCGGACGCGCTCCTGGAGAGGCAAAGCAATGACGTTTCCGACATCGACCTGCTCGCTCGTCTTCTCGATGCGCTTGCCGTCGACGCGAACATATCCCGTTTCGATCAGGGATTGCGCAGAAGTGCGGCTTTTCACCAGCCGGATGCGGTGGAGATAGAGGTCGAGCCGCAAGTGCCTAGCGCTTTAGCTTGGCGAGCTCGGCGAAGGCATGGGAGCCGGGCGCGCGATTGTCCTGGCGCGGCGGACGGCGACCCCGCCATTTCCACGCCTCGCCGGCACGGGTGAACCCCACCTCTTCCATGAGCTTTGCGATGCCGGCCTCGTCCAGACCGACCGAGGTCGCCAGGTCCATGTCGACGGGTTCGTCGCCGCCGGCCGAGCGGACCTTGTGCGCATGGCTGGCAAGCCGGTCGGCAAGGTCGATGCGCAGCCATTGCCGGCCGAGACGACGGTAGGCAAGCGACGCGCCGCGCGTATCCGCCTCGCTGAGCGTCGCCGCTCCGGGCGATGGAAGCTTCGGCATCGGGAGGTTGGTACGGACCGATTGCAGGATCGCGCGCCACTGCTGCGACGCGGGCTTCAGCAGGGCCGGGACGAACACGTCAAGCGGGCCGAGGCGGACGCCCAGCTTGTGCAGCGTCTGCCGATCGCTCTGCTCAAGCGCTGCAATGGTCGTGACCAAAGTGCGGCGAGTCAGCACTCCACCCGCATCCGCAAGCATGGCGGCGAGAGCGCGAACACCGGGTGAGCTGGAGCGGTCGGTAGCCGCCGCGGCAAGTTTCTTGAGGGCTCGAAGATTGCGGTCGACCTGAGCGTCCAGCCACGCTTCGAGGCGAGCACGAAGCTCAGCCCTGCGAGCGGCCGAAAGCTGGTCGAGCGCGCGGCTTGTCCGAAGCGCGGGCTCCAGCAGGGAGCGCCCGGCTGCCATCCGGGCAAGGACGTTCCCCTGCCAGCCAACCGCCGGTTGGCCTTCTTCCTCGACGATCAGCTCAAAGATTTCGTCGCCGGCCTCGACCAGGATTTTTGCCCGGCGGTCCAGCTCGTCACCTAGGCGTCGCTCGGCTGCAGCGAGGAGCAATCTCTTGTCCGCGAGCCGCGCGGATTGATCGACTCGGAAATCGAACCCCGTGAGGTGGCCGATGGGCTCGGGACCGACGCTCACTTCTCCGTCGGCAGCAACCGTGACCGGCAGGGCATCCGAACCTCGCGCGCCGATGTCGCGGACCAGCACTGCAGTGCGACGGTCGACGAAACGCTGGGTGAGCCGCTCGTGCAGTGCATCCGAAAGGCGCGCTTCGACCTCGCGCGTCCGTTCCGCCCATTTGGTTGGCTCGGCGAGCCAGTCGGCGCGGTGCGCGATGTAGGCCCAGCTCCGGATTCCGGCGAGCCGGTCGGCCAGCGCCTCGATATCGCCGTTGACGTTGTCGAGTCGGGTGACCTCGGCCGCGAACCATTCGTGCGGGATATGGCCGCCCTCTCCGACATAGGAGAAGAGTCGACGGACCATCCGGGCATGATGCATGGGTCCGACCTTGCGGAAGTCGGGAAGCCCGCAAACCGACCACAACCGCCGAGCAATGGCGCCGCGCTTTGCGGCGATCGCCGGGTCCTCCGCGATGAGCTTCAGCACGGACAGGTCAATGGCTTCGGGCGCCGGCCGAAGCAGCGGATCGTCGCTTCGCTTCTCGAGGCTTCCGATCAGGGTGCGGACGTCGGTGAAATCGAGGTCGGGGTTTCGCCAATAGGTGAAGTCGAGCGGGCGGAAGCGATGCTCCTCGATCGCCGTGATCTCCTCGTCGCTGAAGGTCGCGCCGCCATCGCTGCCGAGGCCAAGCGTGCCGAAGCTCCCGTCACGCTGATGGCGGCCGGCCCGGCCCGCGATCTGCGCCATTTCGGAGATGGAGAGACGCCGGTCGCGGCGGCCGTCGAACTTCTCGAGCCCGCGAAGGCGACGTGGGCGACGTCCATGTTGAGGCCCATGCCGATGGCGTCGGTCGCGACGAGATAGTCGACCTCACCGCGCTGGAACATCGCGACCTGGGCATTGCGAGTGGCAGGCGACAGTGCGCCCATGACCACCGCGGCGCCGCCCCGGAACCGGCGCAGCATCTCGGCGAGCGCGTAGACCTGCTCGGCGGAGAAGGCGACGACGGCCGACCGGGCCGGGAGCCGGGACAGCTTGACGTTGCCGGCATAGCGGAGGGTCGAGAAGCGCGGACGGCTGACGATCTCGGCGTCCGGGAGAAGCTTCCGGACCAAAGGCTTCAGCGTGTCAGAACCCAGGATCAGCGTCTCCTCGCGGCCCGGGCGCGGAGCATGCGGTCGGTGAAGACGTGCCCCGCTCGGGGTCTACGCCGAGCTGCGCCTCGTCGATCGCGGCGAAGGCGAACTGATCGGGGAATGGTCCCTCATGAGGCCGATCGTCGCGGCCCGTCCTCACCGGCATCGATTCCGCAGTGCAGAGGACATAGCGCGCCTGGGGCGGGACAATCCGTTCTTCCCCAGTCAGAAGCGCGACCTGCTTTTCGCCCTTCAGCGCGACGACGCGCTCGTAGACTTCGCGGGCAAGCAGCCTGAGCGGGAAGCCTATGACCCCGGTGGAATGGGCGCACATGCGCTCGATCGCGAGATAGGTCTTCCCGGTGTTGGTGGGACCGAGGATCGCCCGGACCGGAGCATCGTCGCGCCGAGACATCGCCACGAATGTGGCAGCGCGCCGGGGAAGCGCAAGCATCCTTCGACGAAGGGAGCGATTTTAAACGGTCATTAACCGTGTTCCTCCATCACCGTCCTCGGATGGGGAGCGGGTTTCCAGATGCTTCAGGCGCGTAAGGACTGGCCGGAAGAGCGCAGTGGCGCGGAGGTCGTCGCCTTTCCGCGCGCGGCGGCGGAAGACGGCCGCGAGTTCGGCAAGCGCGGTCCGCGCGAGCCGTTCAGCCTGGTCGTCGACCTGCACTCCGAGGAAATCGGGCCCCGCTGGTTCCGGGGCGTCGCGACGCTGGCGCTTCTCTGCGGTACGGTATTCTTCCTCGCTCCGGGTTTCGAGCCGTTCCTCGCGTCGAAGATGGCGGCCGCGCCAGTTTCGGAGATGCACAATGCGCAGCTCAGCGATCTGGCAATGCCGGGAATGGCCGCAAAGCCTGAGACGATTTCCATTCCGAAGCCCGTCGGGATCCTCGTCGGGGAACGCGGCGGTGTCGAACGGATCGGCGGCGACGTTGCCGGCGGCCTATACTGGTCGCTGCGCGGCGCCGGGGCTAGCCCGCAGATCGCCGCAGATTATCTGAAGGCGGTTGCAACCCGCATCGACGTTGGCGAAGTTGCTCCGTTCGACCGGTTCGATCTTGCGGTCGTGAAGGGGAAGGCCGGCGAGCCGGACCAGCTTATCTACGCGGGGCTCGACCGCGCCCAGTACAGCGACGTCCAGGTTCTGAAATGGACCGCCAACGGCCACACCGAATGGTTCGACGGAGCCACGCAGCCGCAGTCTTCCGACGGCCTCATGGCGCCGGTCGCGGGCCGGATCACCTCCGGCTTCGGCTATCGCATGCATCCGATCCTGCGCTTCATGCGCTTCCACGCCGGCATTGATTTCGGCGTCGCCTACGGCAGCCCGATCGTCGCCGCCGCTGACGGTCAGGTGATCGGTGCCGGCTGGACCGGAGGCTATGGCCGCCAGGTCCGGATCGTTCACGAAGGTGGAATTATGACCACCTATTCGCACATGAGCGCGATGGTCGCGCAGCCGGGGACGCTGGTTCGCCAGGGACAGGTCATCGGCTATGTCGGCTCATCCGGCCTGTCGACAGGCCCGCACCTCCACTTCGAAGTCCGCGCCGGCGGCCGGCCGATCAACCCGCTGACCGCGCGGCTCGTGAGCCGGCCGGTATTCGAGGGAGCGCAGCTTGCCGCGTTCAAGGCGAAGCTGAAAGAGATTCGCTCGATCCCCATGCATCCGCAGCAGCCTGCGGCGGCATCCTGACCTCAGCTCAGGACTCGACTACTGCACCGAGGCGGTAGCCCACAGCGGGCTCATTGATGATGAGTCGAGGCTCCGCTGGATTTCGCTCGAGCTTCTGCCTCAGCGCTCGGACGGCCACGCGAAGATAGTCGATCTGGCTTTCCTGTGCCGGTCCCCATGCGGTTCGAAGCAGATGCGCGTGCGTCAAAACCCTACCCGAATGCTTCGCCAGCTCGGCGAGGACCGCAAATTCCTTGGGAGTGAGGTGTATCTCCTCACCGTCCCGAAACACCGCGCGCCGAAAGAGGTCGATGCTTACGCCATCTATTTCGATCGGCCGCTGATCGGAGTCGGGCCCGAGGGCAAGCAGGTTGGTCAGGTAACGATCGAGCTTTCCCGCTTCCGCGCCGATGCCGGAAACGACCTCCTTGTCGCCCGAACCTTTGCGCTTCAGCTCGCGGACCCCGTTGCTGATTGCCTTCAGAGATGGCGCGATGTCCTGTCCGATCGTCGATAGCAGGGTTGAACGGACGCGGTCGTGTTCGCGGGTACGCGCGAACTCCCGCGCTTCGGCCTCCAGCCGCCCGCGTTCCAGGGCGAGCGCCACCTGGTCGAGCAAACTGTCGAGCAAGGGGATTTGCTCGGGCCGGAGCGGCGGGCCGCCGTCGTCCCGCGCAAGACCCATCGCGGCAATGACCGCGCGTCCCGATCGTATCGGATGGAATTGCCATTCGGTCGGCACTGCGCGTCCCACGCCGCGGCCTGCGGGTTCACCCTGATCGATGACCAGCGCGGCGACGGCAATATCGCCCGGTGTGAGCCTTGCCTCGGCTGGAGCGCTTGCTTTCATGCGAGGTTCTGGCGTCCCCGCCAGCAGCACGGCATTGGTCTCAAACACCTGAGCGAGTTCGCGAGTGCTCACTTCGGCGATGTCCTGCTCCGTGGTGCAGGAGAGCAGCCGTCGCGCCAGACCGGCGATGGTCGCGCTCCGCGCGGCATGCGCTTCGGCGATACGCGCCTGACTGCGGACCGAAGCTGCCAATTGACTGGTTACGGCGGCAACAGCGAAAAGGACGATCACCGTCACGATATCGTTCGGATTGTCGATCCGGAAGGTGAGGTGGGGCGCGGTGAAAAAGAAATTGTAGGCGAGCGCCGACGCAAGCGCCGCGACGAGCGCCGGGCCAAGCCCCGCCGTCACTCCGGCAACCAGAACGGCTGGGAGATAGAGCAGGTCGACGGAGGAATTGCCCCATCTCGGAGCCATTGCGAGGCCGATGAGCGTCGACGTCGCGACCATCAGCAGTGCTTCGGCATAACCGCGCAGCTGGCGAGCGGCCGAACGTTCCTTTGCGGACAGGAGGTTCATCGCACCTAAGTGCGCCCTGCGATCGCGACCGTCGAGGGCCGGGTACCGGAATCCACATGGAATCTTTACGACCATGGACCGCACATGGCGTTGATCATGGCCACACTTTCCCAACCCGTTGCCGTTTCCGCGGATGCACCGATCGACGCTCAAAAGCATTCCCTGCCCGCTTTGATGCTAGGCGCGGTCGGCGTCGTGTACGGCGACATCGGCACGTCCCCGCTCTACGCGATGAAGGAAAGCTTCATCGGGCCACACCCGCTGGCGGTCGACCCGTTGCACATCTTTGGAGTGCTGAGCCTCATCTTCTGGTCGCTCATGATGATCGTGACCGTGAAATATGTGCTGGTCGCAATGCGCGCCGACAATAAGGGTGAGGGGGGATCGTTCGCGCTGCTCGCCCTCATCTCGCGCAACCTCGGCGAGAAAAGATGGGCGTCGGGGCTCGTGATGCTCGGTGTCCTCGCGACCGCGCTGTTCTACGGCGACGCAATGATCACGCCCGCCATTTCCGTGCTTTCGGCGGTCGAGGGGCTGACCATCGTTCAATCCGGCCTAAAGCCGCTCGTCATCCCGATCGCGATCGTCATCCTGATCGCGCTCTTCCTCGTCCAGTCCCGAGGAACGGCAAAGGTCGGAGCCGTATTCGGCCCGGTCGTCCTCATCTACTTCGCGGCGCTCGCGTCCCTCGGCTTATCGAACATCATCCGACATCCGGAGATCGCCGGTGCGCTCAGCCCCTACTGGGCAGTCGAATTCTTTGCCCACGATGCGAAGCTAGCATTCCTCGCTATGGGGTCGGTCTTCCTCGCCGTGACCGGCGCGGAGACGCTTTATGCCGACATGGGCCATTTCGGCCGAAGGGCGATCGGCTTCTCCTGGCTGGGGCTCGTCTATCCCTGCCTGATGCTTAACTATTTCGGACAGGGCGCGCTGTTGCTGTCGACGCCTTCAGCAGTCGAGAATCCGTTCTACCTGATGGCTCCGGAATGGGCGCGACTTCCGCTCGTCTTCATCGCCACCGCTGCCACCATCATCGCCAGCCAGGCGGTCATCTCCGGCGCATTCTCCGTGACCCACCAGGCAGTCCAGCTCGGCTTCCTGCCCCGCATTCGCACAGAGCATACGAGCGCCAAGGCGGCCGGCCAGATCTACATTCCGGCGGTGAACTGGGGCCTGCTGATCATGGTCGTCCTGCTCGTTCTCGGCTTCCGCGAGTCGACCAACCTCGCGTCGGCCTACGGCATTGCCGTCAGCGGTACGATGATCATCACCACGATCATGCTCGCCGTCCTGATCTTCGGCGTTTGGAAGTGGAACCGCTATGTCGCGGCCTTCACGATCGGTCTGTTCGCCATCGTCGACGGCGCCTTCTTTGCATCGAACATCACCAAGATCGCCGACGGCGGCTGGTTCCCACTCGCAGTTGCCGCGGTGATTTTTACCGTGCTGACGACCTGGGCGCGCGGGCGGGCGCTGATGCGACGCCGGCTCGAAGAGGATGCACTTCCGCTCGAGGTCTTCATCAAGTCGGCGGGGTCGGTCCACCGCGTCCGCGGAACGGCGGTGTTCCTTTCAACCTCGGCGGATATCGTGCCATCCGCCCTCCTCCACAATCTCAAGCATAACCAGGTGCTCCACGAGCGCGTGCTTATCCTGAACGTGAAGGTCGAGGACGTTCCCCACGTGCCTCCAGCGAAGAGGCTGGAGACCCATGGCGCAGGCAAGGGCTTCTACCGGGTCATCCTCCACTACGGCTTCATGGACGAGGTCGATGTGCCCGCCGACCTGGTCCGCATCGGGTCTTGCGGCGATAGCTTCAACATGATGAGCACCAGTTTCTTCCTCGGACGCCAGAAGCTGATCGCGGCCAAGGAGCAGCCCGGTATGGCGTTGTGGCGCGAAAAGCTGTTCGCTTGGATGATGAAGAGCTCCGAAAGCGCGATGGAGTTCTTCAAGCTCCCGACCAACCGGGTGATCGAACTCGGCAGCCAGCTTCGGATATGAGCGCGGGAATCGCGCTTTTGGCAGTAGCGGCGTCGCTTCCGCCGATCTGCGCGGACCGGCCTGCAAAAGCGACTGGTACATGCACGGTCCCGGCCGGCAGGTTGCAGGTAGAAGCTGGCGTTGCCGATTGGAGTCTGACCAGGATACAGAAAACTCGGACTGAGCTGATCACACTTGGGTCGACCGTTGTGAAACTCGGTCTCTCCAATCATTCGGACCTTCAGGTCGGCTTCACACCTTACACGAAGCTCAAGCTCTCAGTCGCCGCTTCGCGAACGCGGGCCTCGGGGTTCGGGGACCTGACCGTTCGCTACAAGCATCGCCTAACGACCGGCGATACGGGAACCCAGGTAGGAGTCATTCCATTTTTGAAGTTGCCGACCGCTGCCCGGGCAATTGGAAACGGCAAGCTCGAGGGAGGCGTCTCCGTCCCAGTGAGCATTCCGGCTTCGCGAACCTTATCCGTGACATTCGGACCGGAAGTCGACGTGCTTGCCGATGCGGACGGCCACGGCCGACACTTCGCGGTCGTGAACCTCGTTAACGTTGCCGGGCCGCTGGCTCCAAGGCTCACCTTGGCCGGTGAGCTTTGGACGAACGTCAATCTCGACCCTTCCGGAACAATGAAGCAGGCGTCAGTGGATGCGGCGCTGGCTTACGCCGTGTCCGACTCCGTCCAGACCGACACCGGTGCAAATATCGGTCTTACGCGGGACACGCCGGACGTCGAACTGTACGGAGGCTTGTCCCTACGTTTCTGACCGGAGCGCGCGAGATTTGAAGGTTCACGGGTGGGTTCAAATTAAGATCGCACTCAAGCTTCAGGCAACTCAGTTTCGAGGGGGAAGCCCTCGTCGAGCCAGCCGGTGATCCCTCCGGCCATGATCTTCACCGGCCGGTCCAACCTCGCCAGCCGAAGCGCGCCGCGCGCGGCGCCGTTGCAGTGCGGGCCGGCGCAATAGGTTACGAAAAGCGTGTCCGCCGGCCACTGCGCCATCTTCGACCCGATTATCTTTCCGTGAGGCAGGTTGATCGCCCCGGGATGTGACCACGCTCGAACAGAGCCGGCCCGCGAACGTCGAGAAGCACGAAACCCGGATTACCGGACGCCAGTGCCTGATGCGTGTCCCAGCAATCTGTTTCGAACTCGAAGGCTGCGGCGAAGTGCGACAGCGCCCTGGTCGCGTCGGCGGCCGGAATTTCGGTGACACCATTGGACATCGGATCGTCTCCTTCTGATCCGCTGGACATAAGGCTATTCCTATCCACGGGTGAGTGGCGTAAATGCCAATAAGCAGCAAGATCATGCCAAACTCGCCGGAAGATCCGTCCTCTTTCAACAGAAGCGTCGTTGCGCTCGCTTACGACGGACTTTGCACTTTCGAATTCGGGATCGCGGCGGAGGTCTTCGGCCTTGCCCGCCCGGAGATGGGGAGGACTGGTACCGTTTCTCGACGGCAGCAGTGGCACCGGGCCGGATGCATGCGCGCGGTGGCATCGCGATCACGGCGGATTGCGGGCTCGAAGCGCTGGATAGTGCCGGAACAATCGTGGTCCCTGGGTGGAGCGGGATCGATGCACCAGTACCGCAGTCCCTCATCGAGCGATTGGTCGCAGCGCATTCCCGTGGCGCGCGGCTAATGTCGATCTGCTCGGGAGCAACGGTGCTGGCGGCAACCGGATTGCTGGACGGGAAGACCGTCGCGACCCATTGGCGCTACTCGGAGGCGCTCGCCCGCCGGTTTCCACAGGTCAACGTGGACGCATCCGTTCTCTATATCGGCGACGGACGGATCTTTACTTCAGCTGGCAGCTCGGCGGGCATCGACCTGCTCCTTCACCTGGTCCGTTGCGATTTCGGCGCCGAGAAAGCGAACGCGGTCGCGCGACGCCTCGTGATGCCGGCGCATCGTGAAGGCGGACAGGCGCAGTATATCGAGCGGCCGGTAGTGCCGGAGCGCGGGACGCTAGCACCTCTGCTCGACGCGATGCGCGCAAATCTGGCGGGAGATCACAGCATCAGCCGGCTGGCCCGCGCGGCGGCGATGAGCGAGCGCACGTTCCTTCGCCGGTTTCGCGAGGCGACCGGGACCACTCCCGGCGAGTGGCTGATCAACACTCGCATCGATGCGGCTCGAGAATTGCTCGAGCAAACTCGCGGCTCAATCGACGAGATATCTGCGGCAGCGGGCTTCGGGTCGGTCGAGGCGCTCCGACACCATTTCCGGCGTCGCTTCGGGATCTCGCCCGCCACTTACCGGCGGAATTATCTACCGGGCGGTCCGCAGGTCAGAGCGGACGCCTAGCCGATCAACGGCCGTGGCCGCGCCAGCGTTTGACGGTGCGCTGGATGATGCCCTCTTCGCCGCCGGTCTCGCGCCACAGGGCAGCGAAGCTCGGGTCGGCGGAGGCCGGACGCTTCTCCGGCTCGAGGTCGTCGAAGCGAACACGGATAGGGATCGCGACGCCTTCGCCGCAGGCGATGCACTCGCGGTTGCGGAGCGCCGGGATCGCATCGAGGAAGCCGCGGGCACCTTCCGGCATCGCCGCACGCACGCAGGCCTGGTCTCGGTCGTTGTTCAGACGCATCGAGATGATCGTACCGCACTGCGACAGCACGCCTTCCGCCAAGTCGGACGGACGCTGCGTGATGAGGCCGAGGGACACACCGTACTTACGGCCCTCCTTGGCGATACGCTCGAGGATCTTGCGGACGGCCTGGGCTCCGCCGTTCTCGTCCTTCGGGACGTAACGGTGAGCCTCTTCGCAAACGAGTAGGATCGGACGCTGCGGTTCTGTCCGCGACCAGATCGCATAGTCGAACACCATGCGGGCGAGCACCGAAACCACCACCGAGGTAATCTCGGATGGAACGCCCGACACGTCGACGATTGAAATCGGACGCCCGTGGCTCGGAAGGCGGAACAACTTCGCGAGGAAGCCTCCCATCGTGTCTGAAACGAGCATGCCCGAGAACATGAAGGTGTATCGCGGGTCGGCGCGAAGCTCTTCGAGCTTCGTCTTCAGGCGCTGATAGGGAAGCGTATCGCCGGCGCGTTCCAGCTTGCCCATCTCATTCACGACGATGCCGTTGAGGTCGGCGAGAAGGTACGGGATCGGTGAATCCACGGTCACCTTGCCGAACTGCTCGACGTTCTTGCCCTTGGTGCGGGCAGCCAGAAGGCACTTGGCGAGGATGTCGGCGTCGCGCTGACGCTCCGAGCCATGCGTGGTCAGCATGACCTCGCAATGCTCTTCGAAGTTCATCAGCCAATAAGGAAGCTGAAGGTTGTCGACGTTGAACAGCTCGCCGCAGTCCTTGAACGCTGCGGAATACTCCCCGTGCGGGTCGATCATCACGATGTGACCCTCGGGGCTGAGCTCCGAAATGCGGTGCAGGATCAACGAAACCGAGGTCGACTTACCGGTACCGGTCGATCCGAGGATCGCGAAGTGCTTCGACAGCATCGGGTCGACGTAGAGTGCGCCGCGAATGTCGTCGGTCGGATAGACCGTGCCGATCTCAACGTGCGGGCTGTCGTCAGCCGCGAACACCGAGCGGAGATCCTGCGTCGAGACTGCAAGAACCTTTTCGCCCGGGATCGGATAGCGCGTCACACCGCGACGGAAGTTGGACATGTTGCCTGCGGAATCCCGAGCGCCTTCGCCGAGGAAGTCGATAGACGCGAGGATCTCGCCGTTGTCGCCGCTCTTCATGGTGCGGACGTTCGCGATAAGCCAGCTGCCGGCGACTGACATCTTTACCTGGCTGCCGACCTGGCCGGACATGGCGACCGAAGGATCGGAATGGTTGTGCAGACTAGCGAGCACCGCCCCATCCATCCGGATTCGCGAGCCCGAGCCGGCGATCTCGACGACCTCGCCAATAGCCTGAAGGCTTGCCGCCGCAGACACCGCTTTCGATTGCGCGCCGCCATCATCGCTGAAGCTGCTGATTTCGTTTACGAAACTCTGCAGGTTCGGTTGTTCGTCCATTAATCCGCCCCAACTCGCGTTAACTTGATCTGGAGCAAACTGGTAAGCGCGAGCGGTTAAGATTTACCTTAAGGTCTAGAAGCGGCGCCGGAACACCATCGCGGCAGCCCATCCGAGGAACAGCGACATCACCACCGCAGCAAGGCCGTAGAGGAACTCGTGGCGGCGGGCGACGAGGGATACCCAGCGCTCGAATCCGCTCTTGCCGATGTAGATGTCGCGTGTGGCGACGGCGAGCACCCGGCCATCCTGGATGAGGAAAGTCTCGGCCGTGTAGGTCCCCACGGGCACCTGACTCGGGATGGAAATGCGGGCGCGGTAGAGCACGCCTTCGCTGATTTCGACGCCGCGCGGGCTTTCGTAGTAAACGCCGTTGCGCTTTCGAAGATCGATCAGTCCGGCCTCGAAGTGGCGCGCCTTTTCCGGCAACGCTCCCGAGCCCGGCGAAAGCTGCAAATTCTGCAGGCCGATTTCGTAGATCGCCGCCGTGCGCTCATCGACGAGCTGCGAAATCGGCCGTGACGAGGCCACTGCGTAGAAAGCGGGCGCCGACCGGAAGCGCGCCGAATCCGCGTTCATCCAGATTCCGGCGATCTTCTGCTTTTCACGGATGAGGATCGGCTGCACCGGTCCGCGAAGGACCACCGCGATGTCCGGGGCGCGCTCCGGCAACCGGCCGCGTGGATAGAGGATCGCTCCGAATAGGAGGAGCTGGGCGCCCGAGAAGCTGTAGCGGATCTCGATCCTGCGCGCCGACACGTCCGGAACGAGCACGGGCTTTGCCTGCGCCATCAGTGCGAGCGAAACGATCGCAAGCACCAAGGCGCGACCGATCTTCACAGATATTCCACCGTGAAGATCTCGTCCGGACGCCAGGCAAGCCCGAGCGCCATCCGCATCCCGACGAGGAGAATGACGACCGCAAGCGCAAGGCGAAGGAAGTCGGGCTTCATTCGAGTGGCGAGCGCTGCGCCGTACTGGGCACCGACGACGCCACCGACGAGGAGGAGCGCCGCAAGGACGATGTCGACCGACCGTGTGGTCAGCGCGTGGACCATCGTCGTGCCCGCGCTGATAACCAGGATGATTGCGAGCGACGTGCCGATCACGACGCGGGCCGGCATACCCAGGATATAGATCATCGCCGGGACGAGTACGAAGCCGCCTCCGACGCCAAGCAGCATGGTCAGGATGCCCGCGCCGAAGCCGAGCGCGAGCGGCGCCAGCGGGGAGATGTAGAGACCCGACTTGTAGAAGCGCCAGCGGAGCGGGAGGGTGGCCACCCAGCGATTGTGCCTCGGTCTCTGGCGCGGCGCGGCGGCCTTCACATAACCGAGCGCAATCAGCGCATCCTTGAGCATGAGCACGCCGATGTAGCCAAGCAGAACGACGTACATGAAGCCGATGACGACATCGATCTGGCCGCTCGCCTGCAGAGCACGGAATATCGCGGCGCCCACCAGCGAGCCGATGATGCCGCCGGCAACCACCACCGCGCCCATCTGCAAATCCGCGCCGCCGCGCCGCATGTGAGCCATGGCACCGGTCACGCTGGCGCCCGTGATCTGCGTCGTCGCCGATGCGACCGCCACGGTCGGCGGGATTCCGTAGAAGATCAGCAGTGGCGTCGTTAGGAAGCCGCCGCCGACACCGAACATGCCCGACAGGATGCCGACGACCCCGCCAAGCGCGATGATCAACAGCGCATTGACCGACTGGCCGGCGATCGGGAGGTAGATGTCCATCGGCAACGAAGGACTAGCGGCAAAGTCGGCTTGAGGCCAAGCGCAACGGCTGTTTTCGGCGGCTAGAATTTGGCCCCCAATGTTACCGCCGGTCCGGAATCCGGCTCGGCCGTACCCGCCAGCCTCTGACGCCAGTCGAGATGAACATTCACGTTCGAGCGCACGCGCACCGAAATCCGCGCACCAGCATCGACGCGATAAAGGCCGGGCGGGTACCCGCCCCAGACACCGAGATCGGCAGAGAAACGGCCCCAGACTGGACGCGAGACAGCAAGGCCGCCGTCGGCGAACAGGTCGCGGCTGCGGATGCCGACAACGCCCCCTGGGCCATAGCCGTCGAGGAACAGGTCCCACCGAGCGCCCCTCAGACTGCACCACATCGGTACATCGGCTCTTCCTCAAGATTGATCCGTTCCGGCGGTTTCTTGGCCTCGAACCTGTTGCTAGAGAGTCGCGTGCTCCGGGAATCGACGAGGCTAAAGGTCGGAACGACCGCGCTGACGCGCACTCATTTCCTGCTGCTTTATGCAGCAATGCTGGTCGCCGCCTCGGGCAATACAGCGCTGCAATCGGTGATGCCGGCCATAGGACGCGAGATCGGGATCTCCGATTTCTGGGTTGCGGTCGCCTACACCTGGTCGGCGGTCCTGTGGGTCGCGCTCGCGCCTTTCTGGGCCGAGAAGAGCGATCACCACGGACGCAAGGCGCTTACCCTGCTCGGACTGTCGGGATTCATCGCATCAAGCTTGTTGTGTGGGACTGTCCTTCACCTCGGCCTGATCGGCGCGATCGGCGGAGGAGTGACGTTCCTTTTGTTCGGCATGTTCCGGGCAATCTACGGCGCTCTGGGCAGTTCGACGCCTTCCGCAACCCAGGCCTATCTCGCAGCGAAGACGAGAAGGGGCGGCCGCGTCGCTGCCTTGTCGGCGCTCTCCAGTTCCTTCGGCCTTGGAACGATCATCGGTCCGGCGGTCGCGCCGTTGTTCGTCCTTCCGCTGGTAGGCTTGGCCGGCCCTTTGTTCGCCTTTGCGCTGATCGCAATCGCCGTATTCGCCGCAGTTCTTCTGTGGCTTCCGAACGATCGATATGGCCGCCGCATCGGCCATGGCGCGGCAATGAGCTATCCGTCAGGAGCCTCGCAGCCGACAGGAGCTAGCGTCGTCGCGGCGACGTCGCCGAGGAGCAAGAGGTTAAGCTGGAAGGACTCCCGCGTTCGGTCGTGGATCATGGCTGGCGTCGCGGCCGGCCATGCGCAGGCGGCGACTTTGACCTGCATCGGTTTCTTCGTGATCGACCGGCTCAACCTCGAGCCGCATGGATCGGAAGCCTCGATCGCGATCGTGATGATGGCGGGCGCGTCCGCCACCTTGGCGGCACAATGGGGCCTGATCCCGAGGCTGAACCTGAAGCCGCAGGCCCTGATTTTCTCAGGGGCGTTGGTGGCCGCGATCGGGCTCGCCGGAGCCATGATCGCTCGCGACCTTTATGGAATCACTTTGTCGTTCGCACTTGCTTCGCTCGGATTCGGCTTCACCCGGCCGGGCTTCACCGGCGGTGCGTCGCTTGCGGTCCCGCTGGCGGAGCAAGGCGGAGTGGCAGGGCTGATCACGGCAGCGAACGGCATCAGCTGGGTGGCCGCACCGGCCCTCGGCATGGCGCTCTACCTCGTCAACCCGAACCTGCCGTTCGCAATTTCGTCCGCGCTGCTCGTCGCTCTGGCGATCTGGTCCCGACGCGCGCTTCCGCGCTTTTAGTGGTCCGAGCCCTTACCGTCGCCGCCGCGTGACCGGAGCATTCCCGGAAGAACGAAGCCGATACCTGTCGGTCGCACCGCTTCGCTTTTCAATGTCCGTTGGATGCGCTCATATTCGTCGAGCATTTCGGGCGTGACCGAAGCGCGGGTCTCGGTAAGGGCGGCCTCGAAGTCGGCCATCGTCACTTCCTTCGCCTCGAGTCCGCGACGAAGCGCGGTCAATCCGGCACGGCGGACCAAATCCTCGAGATCGGCGCCGGTGAAACGCTCGGTCCGCTGGGCGAGCGATTCGAGGTCGACGTCCTTGGCGAGCGGCATTTCCTCAGTGTGGATTGCGAGAATCCGCCGCCGGCCGGCAGTGTCCGGAGTGCCGACGTAGATTAGTTCGTCGAGCCGGCCTGGCCGAAGCAACGCCGGGTCGATCAGGTTCGGCCGGTTGGTCGCGCCGATGACCACGACATTGTTGAGCTCTTCGAGCCCGTCCATCTCGGCGAGGATCGTGTTGACCACCCTCTCAGTCACCTGCGGTTCGCCAAGACCGGCGCCGCGCGCGGGCACGAGGCTGTCGAGTTCGTCGATGAAGATGATCGTCGGTGCGACCTGCCGGGCGCGTGCGAACAGGCGGGCGATCTGCTGCTCGCTTTCACCGTACCATTTGCTGAGCAGGTCGGACGACTTGGTCGCGATGAAATTCGCTTCGCTCTCGCGCGCGGTCGCCTTGGCGAGCAAGGTCTTTCCTGTTCCCGGCGGGCCATAGAGCAGGAAACCCTTGGCCGGACGGATACCAAGGCGGCGGAATGCTTCCGGATGCTTGAGCGGGAGCTCGACACCTTCGCGGAGCCGGTCGCGCGCCGCATCGAGGCCGCCGACGTCGTCCCAGTTGACCGACGGCGTCTCGACCATGACCTCGCGCATTGCGGAAGGCTGCACGCGCTTCAGCGCATTGATGAAGTCGTGTGGTTCGACCGACAGAGCATCGAGGATCTCGGTAGGAATAGCCTCGTCCTCAAGGTTGAGGCGCGGCATGATCCGCCGGACTGCCTCCAGCGCCGCCTCGCGAGTCAGCGCTGCAAGATCCGCGCCGACGAAGCCGTAGGTCTGCCGTGCCAGCTCATCGAGATCCACCTCCGCGCTGAGAGGCATGCCTCTGGTGTGGATCCCGAGAATCTCGCGCCGTCCCTTTTCGTCGGGAACGCCGACTACGATCTCGCGGTCGAACCGGCCAGGGCGACGAAGCGCCTCGTCGATCGCTTCCGGCCGGTTGGTCGCGGCAATCACGACGAGGTTCTGGCGCGGCTCCAGCCCGTCCATCAGGCTGAGGAGCTGCGCGACGAGCCGCTTTTCGGCCTCGCCCGTCACTTGGCTGCGCTTGGGCGCAATCGAATCGATTTCGTCGATGAAGATGATCGACGGGGCGGATTCGGCGGCCTGCTCGAAAAGTTCGCGCAACTTCTTCTCGCTCTCGCCATAGGCCGAGCCCATGATCTCCGGCCCCGCGATGTGGAAGAATTTCGCATCGCTCTCGTTCGCGACCGCTCGCGCAAGCCGGGTCTTGCCGGTGCCGGGCGGGCCGTGGAGCAGCACGCCCTTGGGCGGATCGACGCCGAGGCGCTGGAACAGTTCGGGATGGCGCAACGGAAGCTCGACCATCTCGCGCAGCGCGTCGATCGTGTCGCGCATGCCTCCGAGGTCGTCGTACGTGACGTCCGCGCGGCGCTCGCCTTCGCCTTTGGCATATTCGGGGAGCAGCTCGATCTGCGTGTTGGCGTCGACATGGACGATGCCCTTGGGCGTCGTGCTGACGACGTTCAACCGAACCTCATGAAGCGCGAAGGCAGGCGCGTTGAGCATCTGCCGGACTTCTTCGGGAATATTTGAATCGATTCGCTGGTGCCCGGTCGTGGCAACGACGTCGCCTTCGGTCACCGGCCGTCCCGCGAAGCTGCGCTTCAAGGCGATCGCCGAGCCCTGGAGACGGATATTGTCGGTGGCCGGCGCGAAGACCACGCGCGTCGCCGCTTTCGATTCGGCTTTCTTGACCTCGACATAGTCGCCCGATCCGACACGGGCGTTGGAGCGCTGCAGGCCGTCGAGACGAATGATATCGAGGCCGGCATCGTCGGGATAAGGTCGGAGGGCGCGAGCAGTCGTCGACCGCTTGCCGACAATCTCGATCACGTCGCCTTCGTTAAGGCCGAGCGACTTCATCAGGTTGAGGGATAGCCGGGCAAAACCACGGCCACCGTCCGCCGGCGGAAGGTTCGCCACCTGCACGCGGGCCGTAGTCGGTCGTTCGAGAGTATCCGTATCGGCCACGCGACCATTCCTCCATTTTCGTGCCGCTAGCGTAACGGCTGCAGCGTGATTGGGTTCAATGTGGTGCGGCTGAAGCCCAAGAAAACCCCTTCAGAACTTGAGCGACCCGGCAATCTTTCGGACCGTCGAGCGTGGAGCCAGGCGCGTCGACCAGGCCCCGATCTTGTTCGTCGCGCCTGGAATCACGATCGCTTGATTGCGGTCGAGCCCTTCTAGTCCTGCCCTGACGACCGGCTCCGCTTCCATCGCAAGGCGGTCAAAACTTCCGAGCGTCTTGATCCCTGCCACGTCGCCGAACTCGGTCCGCGTCGGGCCGGGACAAAGCGCGCTCACCTTGATCCCGCGGTCCTTCCACTCCTCGTGCAGCGCTTCGGTGAACGAGAGAACGTAGGCCTTGGTCGCGAAATAGACCGCCATGTTCGGGCCTGGCTGGAATGCGGCGGTCGAGGCAACGTTGAGAATCGATCCGCCCCGTGCGCTCGCATGTCATCGATAACGATGAAGGTCAGATTGGTCAGGGACCGGATATTGAGGTCAATCATCTCAAGCTGGCGATCGAGCGGCAGCGCGTCGAACCGACCGCGAAGTCCGAAACCGGCATTGTTGATGAGCGTCCTGACCCACAGCCCGCGTGACTTGATCTCCTCAAGCAACTTGGCCGGCGAGTTTGGCTTGCCCAGATCGGCGGCAATGACGTGCGCCTTGCCGAGTTCGGCGGCGAGCTTGTTGAGGCGATCCTTTCGGCGCGCGACGAGAATGACCTCGTCGCCGCGCGCTGCACATTGCCTGGCGAATTCGACGCCGAGGCCGGCGGACGCGCCCGTGATGAGAGTCGCCGGCCTCGGGTCCATCGCCTTAGCTCGCCGGCCTGATTTCGGCCTTCATGATCTTGCCCGGGTTCGCCGGCGGCTCGCCCTTCGGAAGCGCGTCGACATGCTCCATGCCGCTCTCGACCTCACCCCAAACGGTGTACTGGTTGTCGAGGAAGCGAGCGTCGTCGAAGCAGATGAAGAACTGGCTGTTGGCGCTGTTGGGATCCTGAGTGCGAGCCATCGAGCAAATGCCGCGGACGTGCGGTTCGCGGCTGAATTCGGCCTTGAGGTTCGGAAGGTTGGAGCCGCCGGTGCCGCGGCCGGTCGGGTCACCGCCCTGGGCCATAAAGCCGGGAATCACGCGGTGGAAAAGGACGCCGTCGTAGAAACCGCTTTTCGCCAGCTCCTTGATCCGATCAACGTGGCCGGGCGCGAGATCGGGGCGCAGTTTGATGACGACATCGCCGCCGCTCGAAAGGTTGAATACAAGGCGTTCGTCGTCGGCCATCGGTCTGCTCCGGTCAAAAGAGGAAAGTTGGCGGCGATTTAGGCGGCCCAAGCGGGTTGCGCCAGTGCGGGCGCGGCAATAGGACGGCCCTCACGGGTCGAGCGGGGGATTTAGGCATGAGCGAGAGCGAGAACATCGCAACCGCCGCCCCGAGCAGAAGGCTCAGGCGCCGATCGATGAGGAAGATCGGCTTCGGCCCGAGTTCGTCGACAGGGTCCTGGACGCAGTCGAAGCCGGCGACGATGCGGTCGCGCGCGAACTGGTGCAGCCACTCCACCCGGCCGACGTCGCCGACCTGATCGAGCTTGCCCGCGGCGACGAGCGCGAGGGTCTGGTCAAGGCTCTGGCCGGGATCATCAGCCCGGACGTCCTTGCCGAGCTCAACGACTTCGTTCGCGAAGACCTGATCGACGAGATGGAGCCGCAGCAGGTTGCCGACCTCGCAGGCCAGATGGAAACCGACGACGCGGTCGCCCTGATCGAGGATCTCGATCGGGACGAGCGGCAGGCCGTCCTCGAAAAGATGGAGCCGGACGACCGCGCCGCGGTCGAGGAAGCGCTCAGTTATCCGGAAGAATCCGCGGGCCGGTTGATGCAGCGCGATTTGTGCGCTGTTCCCGAGCATTGGAAGGTCGGCCAGGTCATCGATTACCTGCGGTCCGAAGACGAACTTCCAACCGACTTCTGGGAAGTCTTCGTAGTCTCGCCCGACCACCACCCGGTCGGGACTTGCAAGCTTTCGACGATCCTTCGCAGCCCGAGAACGACGCTGGTCAGCAGCATCATGAAACGGGATCAGACTTTGATCCCGGTCGACATGGACCAGGAAGACGTTGCGCTCCGCTTCCAGAAATATGCGCTTGTCTCGGCGGCAGTGGTCGACACTGAAAGCCGGCTCGTCGGGATGATTACCGTCGACGACGTCATCCACATCATCCAGGAAGAAGCGAGCGAGGACGTCCTGCTTCTCTCTGGCGCGGGCGACGAGGGCGACATCAACGAGCCGGTGACGGAGAGTTATCGCGCCCGCGTTCGCTGGCTGATCGCCAACCTACTCACCGCGCTCGTCGCGGCGTTCGTCATCCGGCAGTTCGAGCATTCGATCGAACGCCTGGCGATCCTGGCGGTGCTCATGCCGATCGTTGCCGGTGTCGGCGGCAATGCTGGAACGCAGACGCTCGCGGTCACCGTCCGGGCCCTCGCGACAAACCAGCTTACAGGATCGAACCGATGGCGCGCGGTAGGTCGAGAGATCCGGGTCGCGCTTCTCAACGGTTTGACAATTGCCGTCCTAATCGGCGTCGGTGTTACGCTCGTGCTCGGAAGCCCTCAGTTGGGCGGCGTGATTGCCGTGGCGATGCTCTTCAACATCCTCGTTGCAGGTCTGGCAGGCGTCCTCATTCCACTGACGCTCGAGCGTTATGGAGCGGACCCCGCGGTTGCGAGCAGCATCTTCGTCACCATGATGACGGATTCGATGGGCTTCCTGCTCTTTCTGGGACTCGCGACCGGGGTCGGGCTGGTCCGTTAGACGATCAGGGCAGGTGTCCACTCTTTTCGCGCTTCACCGCCAGATAGTCGGCATTGTGCGGGTTGGCGGGCATATGGTGAGCGACGCGCTCCGCAACCTTGATGCCTTCGGCTTCCAGCGCCGCGACCTTGTTCGGATTGTTGGTGAGCAGCCGTACTTCCTCAATTCCGAGTGCACGAAGGATTGCCGAGGCGTGGGCGTAGTCCCGCTCATCGTCGGAGAAGCCGAGCCGAAGGTTGGCATCGACGGTGTCCAGCCCGCGATCTTGTAGCGCGTAGGCTCGAAGCTTGTTGGCGAGCCCGATCCCGCGACCTTCCTGTCGCAAGTAAAGGAGCACGCCCCCTCCAGCCGCGCCGATCAAGCGAAGCGCTTCCTTCAGCTGCGGTCCGCAATCGCACTTGAGCGAGCCGAACACGTCGCCGGTCAGGCATTCGCTGTGGAGCCGAACAAGCGGAGGCTTCCCGCCGAACGCGCCGACAAGGAGAGCAACATGATCCTGCCCGTCGTCCGATCCACGAAATGCGAAGATCTGCGTGTCTGGCATGCCGTCGAGCGGCAGGCGCGCGCGGGACAGCAACGTAACGTCCGGTTGGAGGTTGTCGCCAACTAGCTCGTCTAGCGGGATCGAGATTGAAGCGTCCGGCGCATCTACGAGCCACACGGCCGGCAAAAGGCCGGCGGCTCGCGTCAGCACCAGGGCCGCTTGTGCGGCGTCAGGCGACTTCAGGCGAAGCGAATGTAGCGGCCCTATCGGGGCTCGGGCGAGATCCTGCGCGGGGTCGGCCAGCGTGATCGCCGCGGCCCGATCGAGCCACGGCTCGCGCGCTACGAGCACGGGTTGCGCGGGGTCGGCGGCGTCGCGTTCGTTCGCCAACGACAGGGCCGCGGCGCGCCTGCCGCTGATCAGCAGAGGACTTTTCGATTCCGGATCCAGAAGGCGAAGCAGCTCAGGTGTGGCGGTCTCGATCGAGACGAAGACGAACGGCTCGCCGGCTTCGATCCTGACCGCGCGGCCAGTGCGCAACGCAGCGATCGCCCGCTCGACCGCCCCCGAGCGGCTCAAATGGCGATCTCGCAAATCAGGGGAACATGGTCCGAAGGCCGTTCCCAGCTTCGGCAGGGCTCCAGCACCCTATGCGACAGCACGCGCTCTTTCGCTTGCGGCGAAACCCACATGTGGTCGAGACGTCGACCGCGATCGTTCTTCGTCCAGTCGGGCGAGCGGTAGCTCCACCATGTGAAGTTGCGGTCTGGCGCGGGGACGAAACGGCGGCCGATATCGATCCAGTCATGCGCCTGCTGCAACCGGGTCAGGGCATCGATCTCGATCGGCGTGTGGCTGACGACGTCCAGCAACGCCCTGTGACTCCAGACGTCGCATTCAAGCGGAGCGACGTTGAAGTCGCCGACGATCAGGGTCGGCTCGCGAAGACCTTCGGACCAACGGGTCATACGCTCGATAAAGTCGAGCTTCTGGCCGAATTTCGGATTGACGGTGCGATCAGGGATGTCTCCGCCGGCGGGACGTAGACGTTCTCAAGCCTGAGACCGCACGGTAGCCGCACGCCGACGTGGCGCGCCTCGCCATTGTCCTGCCAATCGTGACTACCCGAATCTCGAAGCTCCAGGCGGCTGAGAATCGCGACGCCGTGGTGCATCTTCTGCCCCTTCAGAACACGATGCTCGTAGCCTTGGCTTCGAAACAGATTGGCGGGAAATATATCGTCGGTGACCTTGGTTTCCTGGAGGCAAAGAACGTCCGGCTGCTCCTCGCGGAGCAGGCGTTCGACGATGCCGAGCCGGGCTCGGACCGAGTTCACGTTCCAGGATGCGATCTTGATGGTCTTGGACACGCGTCGCGCTTAGCCCGTTCTGTGTTGGAGGCAAAGAAAAGGCCCCCGCTCCGGGGGCATGGAGCGAGGGCCGACCAAGCGTTCGTCACGCAAGGCGATCAGGCGGGCCGTGGGTAACAGGGGGAAACCCCAGGCTAAATCCGCACGATCAGTAGATCGTTTACCATGCCGAACCTGACGCCGCGATGAACGGTTTCAAACCGCTACGTTATTCTATTACCTGCGCTTTTTGGGCTCCGCATAGGCGAATGCGCTTTCCGGAACGGCGACATTGTAGCGCTGATTGTCGAGCTTGATCGTCGTGCGCTTGTTCTGCGCGTCGATCGCAGTCCAGCCCTCGAGCAGGAGACCGCCGGGCGCCGACGGGCTACGAACGAAGGCTAGGAGCAGGGTTCCGAACTCCGGCCGGCGTGCATCGCGGGCTCGGACCACGAGGACTCTCGGATCGGATTGTGGGACGATTCTGGCGATCCGGTTGATGTCGGGATTGGCCGATAACAGGATTCCGAGCGGCGTCTTGTTGAGATCCCAGCTGTTCTTCTGGCCGACCTGGTAGTCCACGAACGTCAGCTTGTTGCCGTTGCCGACGAGGACGAGATCGTTCCCGTCATACTGGAAGCGAATCCGGCCCGGCCGCTTGAGCTGCAGCGTGCCGCGCGCAACGCGATTGCGCGAATCCGTCTGCGTGAAATTGGCCGTCATCGATTGAACGGCGGAAAGATGCGCCTCGACCTTGGCGATATCGGACTGTTGCGCCTCTGCGGGAACCGCGAGGGCGACAATCGCGACCGGCGCAAGGGCGCGCGCTAGGTGTTTGGGAAAGCTCATCTACTAAACTCCTGGGAATTCATGGCCGGTGTGGCAATCGGCCATTGAATGCGGACTGAACCCGCCGGTTCCCGGTTGTTCAGGTTCGCGAGGCCTCAGATCGGGTGCCCGTCAGGGTCGATCAGCACTTCGCGGCGGCCGACATGGTCGGGCTGACCCACGAGACCTTCCTTCTCCATCCGCTCGATCAGGCGTGCCGCGCTGTTGTATCCGATGCGCAGCTGGCGCTGGAGGTAAGAGGTCGAGGCTTTCTGGCTTTCGGCGACGATCTGAACCGCCTTGCGGAACAGCTGCGTTTCCGCATCGTCCTCGCCGCTCGGCTGGCCGTCGAACAGATAGCCGCCGTCTTCGGGCTCCTCGGTAACTGCCTGGATGTAGTCGGGCACGCCCTGCCTGCGCCAATGCTCGGCGACCGCCCGGACTTCCTCGTCGCTGACGAACGGGCCATGGACTCGGATGATCTGCTTGCCGCCCGGCATATAGAGCATGTCGCCCTTGCCCAGCAGCTGCTCCGCCCCTGCTCGCCGAGAATGGTGCGGCTGTCGATCTTGCTCGTGACCTGGAAGCTGATGCGGGTCGGCAGGTTGGCCTTGATCACGCCCGTGATGACGTCGACCGACGGTCGCTGCGTGGCCATAATGAGGTGGATACCGGCGGCGCGCGCCTTCTGGGCGAGGCGCTGGATGAGGAATTCCACCTCCTTGCCGGCGGTCATCATCAAATCGGCGAGCTCGTCGACAATGACCACGATCTGCGGAAGGACGTCGTATTCGAGCTCCTCCATCTCGTAGATCGGCTGGCCCGAGCTTGCGTCGTATCCGGTCTGCACCCGGCGCCCGAGCTTCGAGCCCTTGGCCTTCGCGTCGCGCACCTTCTGGTTGAAGCTGGGCAGCGCGCGCACGCCGAGGTTCGCCATCATGCGATAGCGCTCCTCCATCTGCTCGACCGTCCACTTGAGCGCGCGGATTGCCTTCGACGGCTCGGTCACGACCGGGGACAGCAGGTGCGGAATGTCGTCATACATGCTCAATTCGAGCATCTTCGGGTCGATCATGATCATCCGACACTCATCCGGTGTCATCCGGTAGAGCAGCGACAAAATCATGCAGTTGAGACCGACCGACTTTCCGGACCCGGTCGTGCCCGCAACCAGCAGGTGCGGCATTGGCGCAAGGTCGGCGATGACCGGATCGCCGGCGATGTTCTTGCCGAGAATCAGCGGCAGCGACATGTTCTGATCGGCGTAGGCCTGGCTTCCGATCAGTTCGGACAGGGCCACCGCCTCGCGCTTGGGATTGGGAAGCTCGATGCCGATGACGCTGCGGCCGGGGATCGTAGCGACGCGGGCAGACAACGCCGACATGTTGCGGGCGATGTCGTCGGCCAACTGAATGACGCGGCTCGCCTTGATCCCGCTCGCGGGCTCAAGCTCGTACATCGTAACCACCGGTCCGGGCCGGACTTCGACGATGTCGCCTCGCACGTGGAAGTCCTCGAGGACGGATTCGAGCAAGCGGGCATTCCGCTCAAGTCCGGCGCGGTCGATCTTCGATCCGCCCTTTTCCGGTGGCGACGCCAGCAGCTCGATCAGCGGCAGCTGGTAGTTGTCGCCAAGCGCAAGGCTCTGCTGGGCTGCGGCGCTCGGTCGCTTGCCTCCGCGAGCCTGCGCGGCGGCGATCGGCCTCGGCGGCTCGGCAACGGCAACGGCGGGCCGCGATTTCGGCGGAGCAGCGCTCGTCGAGCGATCTTCCGCGGCCTCCATCGTTCGGCGGGGCGCGGCTACTCGCGGCCTTGGTTCGCGACGGAAGATGTTGGTGACCCAGGCTCTCTCGGTAGCCTGGAGCCCGAGCGCCAGATAGCCGAGGAATAGGCCAGCCAGTGCAAACAGGATCAGCACCACGAGGCGGACCGGTCCTGCAACCGCGTCTTCGCGAATGAGACCGATAGCAGCATCGACTCCGTAGGCCGCGCCAAGACCGATCGCGCCGCCCCAGCCGCCCGGAAGGCCCGAGACGGCCGAGCCGCTGGTCAGGCTGAGCGCGATTCCGATGAGGATCGCTCCGGCAGCCGCCACCAGAAGTGCGCGGCCAACCCGCCCGGTCGGCTCCAGCCGCATCATCCGGAGTCCGGCAAGGGCAACGACCGGCAGGAACAGGACAGACCCCATGCCGAACAAGAGCAGCAAGGCATCGCTGGCGTAAGCGCCGAAGCTTCCGATCCAGTTCGAGGGCGGACCGCCTGCAGCCGTGCTGAACGAAGGGTCGGTCGTGCTGTGGGTGGCCAGGGCGACGGCTGTCGCGACCGCAAGCCCGAACAGCATCGCACCCCATGTGCGAAGGGCGAGCCGCTTCAACGACGCGCGCAGCGCATCGCGCCAATGAGGCTCCAGCTCCCGTTTTGGGGTCCGCACGGCCGCGGTCGCCATCATTCTATCCCCACCCAAATCCTTGCGTAGAATGCATCTTCGCGGAGTCCGCGGTCAAGCGAAGCCTTGGCGTCAATGCGACGGAACGGTAGTGCGACTTGCCATGGACCGCGCGGACGTAATCATCTTTGGAGGCGGCCTTGCCGGCCTGACGCTGGCTTCGGCGCTCGATTCCAGCGGCATTTCGGCCATCGTTGTGGATCCGGCCGACCCCGTTGGGCGATCCACCCGGGCCTTCGACGGCCGGACGACCGCCATCTCGTCGAGCTCGATGCGGATGCTGGAGACGATCGGCGTCACGGACCATCTGCCCGCAGCTGGTTGTCCGATCCGGACGATCCAGGTAGCCGACGGACTGCAGCCTGGCGGACTGTCCTTCGATCCGGACGACGATGAGCCGTTGGGGGTCATGCACGAGAACCGGCATCTCCGCACTGCCCTGCAGGCTAGAGCGGAGGCGGGCCGGAACCTCTGGCTGCTGTGGAAATCCGCGCCGCAAACGGTCGATCGCGGTCCGCATGGAGTGGTCGTTTCGCTCGAAGACGGGCGCAGGCTGAGCGCGCCGATCCTCGCCGCAGTAGACGGCCGGAATTCCCCGACGCGGGAAGCCGCGGGCATTCCTATCGCTCGCTGGAAATACGATCACATGGCCGTCGTATCGACGCTCCGACACGAACGACCGCACGGCAACATCGCCTACGAGATCTTCTATCCAGGCGGCCCGTTTGCGCTGCTGCCGATGACCGACGACGATAAAGGGCATCGCTCGGCGATCGTCTGGTCGGTGCCGGTGGACGATGCCGCAGGCTGGATGTCGCTATCAGACGAGCAGTTCGCGGTAGAAGCGCAGGCGGCGATGGGCGGCTTCCTGGGCAAGACCGAATTGGCCGCGCCACGTTCCACCTATCCGCTCGGATTCCACCACGCGGCGCGGATCACGGATCAAAGGCTGGCGCTGGTCGGCGACGCGGCGCATGCAATCCACCCCATCGCGGGGCAGGGCCTAAACCTCGGCCTCCGCGACGTCGCGGCGCTCGCGCAGGTGCTGGTCGAAGGCTCGCGGCTGGGCCTCGACCTTGGCGACAAGCAGTTGCTCGACCGCTACCAGCGCTGGCGCTCGCTCGACGCCCTGTCGGTAGCGTTCGCGACCGACAGCCTGACGCGGGTATATGCAATCCCTGGGAAGACGGCATCGGCCGTCCGTCGCTTCGGAATGGGGATGATCGACCGGCTAAGCCCGCTCAAGAACCGCCTGATGAGTGAGGCTCGTGGGACCAGCGGCGAGCTTCCGCTGCTGCTTCGGGGACTGCCGATCTGATTACTGAAGCGTCGGCTGAATTTCGGCCCCGTTCACCGCCGCGCGCTGGAACTGCATCAGCTGGACGAGCAGATCGGCCCGATCGTCGAGCGTAGCCGCCTCCAGCAATGCCTGCTTCGCGCCGACGTCGAATGGCGCGACCTGCGCAATGGCGTTCACGAGCAACTCGTCGTCGAGCCGGCTCACGGCCTGCCAGTCGACCGAAAGGCGCATCGCGTCGCCCAGCCGGCGCGCCTCCCGCTCAACCTCGGCGCGCGCGGCGAGTGACAGCGGCGGAGGCTCTTTGTCGTCGAAGGCGCCCGCGTCGACATCAGCGTTACGGTAAGGCGTTTCTAGATCTGCCTCGGCGATCATCCGAAAACGATGCCAGCCGTGGAGAATGATATTGTAGCGGCCGTCGTCGAGCTCCTCGACACCGACGATCTCGCCGACGCATCCGACTGGATAGAGTGGCGCGCCCTCGTCTTCCGGTGCGTGGGGCTGGATCATCCGATGCGGCCGGGGCCATCCAGGACATCGCGAACCATCTCGCGATAGCGCGGCTCGAAGATGTGAAGCGGCAACTGCGACCGGGGGAAAAGAATCGCGCCCGGCAAAGGAAAGATAGGAATCCTCAACGGTCGCTTGCCGTTCAAGTGAACAGCAAAGCGGAAAGCCGCCGCCTCTGAATGCGCGCCCAAGGGTCCTCGAGGCCCTGCGCCTCGATCAACTGCAGCAGGCGTGCTCGGGCCGCGCCTTCGTTCCAGTCCCGGTCCTGCGCGATGATTTCGAGAAGCTGGTCCGCGGCGGCCTCTCGGTCTCCCGCCGCCATTTTTGCGCCGGCGAGCTCGTACCGCGCATCCAGGTCGCCGGAATCTGAAGCAATCCTGGATTCGAGATCGGAGGTGTCGCTTTCCGGCGCAGCCGCTGTCATCTCCAGCGCGGCTCGGGCGCGACTGATGTCGGCATGGTTGGCAGCGTCGGCCGGCGCCGAATCGAGGATGGAGCGTGCTTCGTCCGTCTCGCTCGTCGCGAGGAGGGCCCTAGCCAATCCCCTATGACGGTCGGATTTTCGGGCGCCATGTCGTGGATCTGGCGGAAGATCGAGACCGCACGCGGCGCATCGCCCTCCGCCATGACGCCTTCCGCCATCGCGATCAGCGGTTCTATCTCCGCCTGCTGCTCCGCCGCTTCGCCCTTCACACCAAGCTGCGCAATCAGCTGGTCGACGATCCGCTTGAGCTGGCCTTCGGTGCGGTAACTCGAAATGTCCGCGACCGGCTGGCCGCGGAAAAAGGCGTAGACCGTTGGAATAGATTGGATCTGGAATTGCGAAGCGATCAGCTTTTCCTGGTCGACGTCGATCTTGACCAGCTTAACGCCCTTGTCGGCATAGTCGGCGGCAATCTTGTCGAGCAGCGGGCCCAGCTGTTTGCACGGCCCGCACCATTCCGCCCAGAAATCGAGAATGACGAGACTGGTCATCGACGGATCGATGACGTCGCGCTTCAGGCGTTCGACCGCTTCGCGTTCCGCTTCGCTCATGCCAAGGGTCGCCACGCTTCGAACACTCCCGCTGCCACTGTCGTTGGAGCGCTCCATATGGTCGGACAGGGCGCGGGCCACAAGCTTCAGGTCGGGCCTTGCGGGAATCGTCCAGCCCATGCTAGGCGCCCGCCACCCGCTGCGGACCAAGCCCATTCGGCTTCACTCGCGGCTCAGCTCAGAGCGGGCGTAGCTCAGGGGTAGAGCACAACCTTGCCAAGGTTGGGGTCGAGGGTTCGAATCCCTTCGCCCGCTCCAGCAGTCCTCCGAAACGGGACTTCAGAAACCAGCCTAAAGCGTGATGCTTGGGCTGTAGCGCATCTCGTGCTGGACGATTGTCGCGCGGACGACGTTGTTCATCAAGGTCATCCGGACCGGGAGCGGAACCGACGTCTTCTTGATCATCACCGCAACCGAGTAGCTGCGCCCGTCCGGAGCCGTCAGGATCCCGATATCGTTGTAGCCGGCCTGGGTCGAACCGAGGATTTGACCGGTCCCCGTCTTGTGGCTGAGCGACCAGCCGGGCTTGAGGCCGCCACGCAGCCGGTTCTTGCCCGTCGACGTCTGACTCATGATCGTCAGCAGCCTCGCGGTCGAGGATGGAGAGAGCAGTTCGCCCCGCTTCAGGGCCGCAAGCGCATCCACGATCGCGTTGGCGGACGCACCGTCGTACGGATCCTCGACGTAGCGGTCGAATGCCGCCTTCCGGATGGCCATCGGCAATGCGTTGCGAGCCTCGTAGAAGGCGTTGCCGATCGAATAGCTCGGGCTCCACGTCAGGCCGGCGATCCGGCTCTGAAGCGAGCGTTCCCCTTCGTAGAAGCGGATTGCACCAAGGCCCTTGTTGCGAATCATTGATCGCACCGCCTCGGGTCCGCCGACCGAGCGCATCAATTTGTCATTGCAGGTATTGTCGCTCTTGGTCAGCGCCTGGAACATCAGCTCCCGAGTGTGATCGTTGTTCCTCCGCCGAGAATCTTCGACGCGATCGGCTGGTGGAAAAGCGTCAGGTCGCTGCGGGTCATGCTGACCCGGTCGTCGAGTCGGACCCGGCCCTGTCGACTGCATCCAAGGCCGTGATCGCAACCCACAATTTGCTGACGCTCTGCTGCGGGCTCAGCTCATTCCCGTTCCACGACGTGCTCCAGCCTTCGTTGACCGAGCGGACGGCAATCCCGACGCGGCCGTTGAATCCCTTTCCGAGCTCATCGACGCGGTTGGCGAGATAAGTCGGCGCCTGCGGCGGCCGCGCTGGCTGAGCGGGGCGAACTACCGGCGCCGCACGGGGAACGGCAGTTCCTGCTGCTGGCACCATTGCGCTGGACCCCGACTGACCGAGCGCAACGATCGCCAGGCCAAGGCTGAGCCAATGTGACGTCATGACGGCACTTCTCCCCACCAAAATCCCACAGCGCCAGCAGCTTAGCGATGTTTGCTGAACGCGAGCTGTTCCACCCGGCGCGATGACAGGAATCGCATCCAGGAATCGATTTGCCAACCCTTTTAAGAGGCTTCGGGAGTGCTTCTTGCGAGAAGTGCGCCGGATTCGATCTCGTCGAGGGCACGGTGAACAGCGACATATCGCCTGGCCTGCGTGACCCAGGGTCCGGCGTTCGCGGCTCCGGGCAGCCGCATGGTCTCGGCCAGAGCCCTGTCGACCTCTCCGTCCTCGAGCGCCGAAAGGGCTCGGGTGTAGCGCGCATCAGGCTGGGTCGACGGTCGGTCGGCCCGTCGAATCTGGATCAGCGAGCCGAGCTCACGCTTGAACTGCGTCCAATTGCTTTCATCGGGCGCAGATGACCGGAGTGTCGGCCCAAGGTCGCGATACTGACTGACTAGATCGTTCAACCGAACCGGCGAATGAGAGCCGGTGATGATCGTGGCAACGGCCCGCGTATGCGTCTGGCCGAACCGGTCGAGCAGCAAGGGCTCGAGATACCCAAGGGCAACGCCCCTGTCGATCGCTCGCCGAGCCGCGAAGGCTACAAGCAGTGCGTCGGCGCGCCCTGCCGAGCCTTCGACCCGGTGCGCGGTGGTCTCAACCCGAGAAAGGCGCGATTCCAGGCTCGCGATCTCCGCGGCATCAGCCATCATCTCCTGCTGGGCCGTGGGCGGCTGCGGGGTCGCGACTACTCGCGCGGGAGCGCGAATCTCGGCCGGCTTCGGGCCGATGCCAAGGAAACGAGCGGCGCCATCGTAGCGGGCCAGGGCCCAGGCTGCACCGGCGGCTCCGGCAAGGACGAGAGCCAGGCAAAGAAGTAACCGGCTTCCCCATCCCATCCCGGTGCGGTTCGGTGCAGTAGCCATGCTTGGGCTCAAGTCTCGCACAGCCGCGCCGCGAGGGCCAGAAGCTCTGCATCATTGGGCGATGACGCGATTCGCACGTCCTGCCAGCCTTCGCCCGCAGCCTCTGCCGCGGCCGCGCTGATTGCTGCAATTCGGATGGTCGCGCGGTCAGTCGGATCGACCAGTTCGGCGAGTCGCTTCGCAGCCCTTGGCGAATGGAGGACCGCAACCTGACCCCTAAGCTGCCCGAGCCCTTGAATTTCAGCTCTTTCCGCTGCCCGATAAACGGGGACGGATGTGATCGCATGCGCCGGGACGGACGGCTCCCGGCGATCCTCTCCGCACAGATGCAGGAGCCGCAGGCCGGGATCGATCTCGCCCAAAAGCTGGTCGACTCCTCCTCCGCCAACCGTAGCAACCCCCAGACCCGCCACACGGGCAGCAACTGCAGTTCCTTCGCCGACCGCATGAACCGGGAGAGCGCGATAAATATCGAGACGGTCTCCCGCCATCTTCACAGTGTTGGCGCTGGTCAAAAGCAAGGCGTCATAGTCGCCCGCTTCGGGCGGCGACCATTCCAGCTTGTGAAGTTCGAACAGAGGGATCGAGACCGCATCGAGGCCGAGGGCTTGTGCTTTAACGATGGTCTGCCGCGACGCCGGCTCCGGGCGGAACACGAAGAGGCGTCTCATCCCGGGGTGAACAGGGAGCGGATCGAGTCCGGGGACTTTTCGAGCATCGACAGCGCGAGCTGCCGAGGCGTTTCGTGGTCTCCGCACTCGAACGCCACCTCGTCCTTCAACTGGTCGCGGCCATCCTCGGACAGCAATTGCGCGCGAAAGCGGATTTTGCCGTCGACAAGCTCCGCCAAAGCGGCGACCGGCGAATGGCAGCTACCGCCAAGGGCCGCAGTGAAAGCCCGCTCGGCGCGAATGATCGCCTGGGTCGAGTGGTCGTCGACGATCGTCAGCATGGCCGCCGTAAGCGCGTCATCCGCGCGGCATTCGATTGCGATGACGGCCTGGGTCGGCGCAGGCAGCATTATATCGAGCGGAATCGGCGTTCCGACATTGCCCATTCCGATCCGCCTCAAGCCGGCGCCCGCGAGCAAGGTGGCCTGGACCTCGCCGGCTTCGAGCTTGGCAAGCCGGGTCTGAACATTTCCCCGAAAAGGTACGATCTTCAGGTCGGGCCGGATCGAGAGCAGCTGCGCCTTGCGACGGGGCGACGATGTACCGACGACCGCGCCGTCCGGAAGAGATTCAATCGAATCAGCGCCGATCAGCCGGTCCTGTACATCACCACGCGGCCTTACAGCTGCAATGCTGATCTCGCGCGGCCGGATCGCTTCAACATCCTTCAGAGAGTGGACACAGAAATCGACTTCCTCTTCCATCAGCGCGCGGTCGAGCTCCTTGGTCCAGAGCTGCTTTCCGCCGATGTCCGCGAGCGGCCGGTCCTGCACCTTGTCGCCAGTCGTCTCGACCACCTGGATCTGCACGAAATCGGCGGGCCAACGGTTCGCTACCTCGAGCGCGGAGGCGACTTTATGAGCCTGCGCAAGCGCCAGCGGCGAACCGCGCGTGCCGAGAATCGGAGACCGCTGCATGGCGTCCCTGCTAGCGGCAAACCGGCAGGGCCACTAGCCGAGCGCCGCCGCCTGCGGCAAAGGCGCGCCAGATGGCGCTAATTCTTGGCCTTGAATCATCCTGCGACGACACTGCTGCCGCGCTCGTAACGAGCGACCGGCAGATTCTTGCGCAGGCGGTTGTCGGCCAGAACGAGGCGCACCGCCCTTTCGGTGGAGTGGTGCCGGAAATCGCCGCCCGCGCCCACGTCGAGATCCTGCCCGATCTCATACGGCGCGTACTTGCGGATGCCGGCAAGAGCATCGGACGCGTCGATGCGATCGCGGCTACCGCGGGACCAGGCCTGATCGGCGGGGTAATGGTCGCGCTTCTTGCGGGCAAAGGCCTAGCGCTCGGCACGGGCAAGCCGCTGGTCGCGGTCAATCACCTAGAGGGGCATGCATTGAGTCCACGCCTCGTCGATCCGGACCTAGAGTTCCCATACCTTCTATTGCTGGTGTCGGGCGGGCATTGCCAGTTGCTCGAAGTTCAATCGGTCGGCGAGTACCACCGGCTCGCGACGACGATCGACGATGCCGCGGGAGAGGCGTTCGACAAGGCGGCCAAGCTGCTCGGACTGCCTTATCCCGGCGGGCCTGCGATCGAGGAATTGGCGGCCGAAGGCGATGCAGCCGCCGTACCGCTCCCTCGGCCCCTGGTGGGTTCGGGCGAGCCGCATTTCTCCTTCGCCGGGCTGAAGAGCGCGGTGCAAAGAGCGGCTGCCTCCGGCAATTTCCGACCGGCCGATATTGCCGCGTCGTTCCAGCAGGCGGTCGTCGATTGTCTCGTCGACCGGACGCGGCTGGCGCTCGAGGGAAGCGTTGCCCCGCTTTGGTCGTTGCCGGCGGAGTGGCCGCCAATCGCTCGATCCGCACGGCGCTTCAGCAGCTCGCTGCCGATCAGGGCCGCCAATTCAGCGTCCCGCCGGGTTGGCTGTGCACCGACAATGCGGCGATGATCGCCTGGGCTGGCGCGGAGCGGTTGGCGCGTGGACTCACTGATTCACTCGATGCACCGGCGAGGGCGCGTTGGCCGCTCGATCCGGATGCCGAGAAAGTTCGGGGCGCGGGGGTAAAGGCATGAGCTTCGACCGGCTTGGAGTGATCGGCGGTGGTGCGTGGGGGACCGCCTTGGCGCAAGTTGGAGCAAGCGGCGGCGGCGACGTCTTGCTCTGGGCGCGCGAGCCGGAGGTCGTCGAGGCCGTCAATTCGCGTCACGAAAACTCGGTTTTCCTAGCAGGGTCACAACTTGATCCCGCCGTGCGCGCGACTGGCGGGTTGGCCGACCTGGCTGAATGCGATGCCTGGCTGGTTGTCACTCCCGCGCAGCACATGCGGGCGGTGCTGGAGGCCGCCCCGAAATGCGGTCGACCGCTGATTCTCTGCTCAAAGGGCATTGAAGAACGGAGCGGCGCCTTGCTCCATCGCGTCGCCACGGAGGCTAGCCCCGGCGCGCCGATCGCTGTCCTCTCCGGACCGACCTTCGCGCACGAGGTCGCAACGGGTCTGCCGACGGCGGTCACCCTCGCGGCTGAGGATCCGTTGCTGGCGGAGGCTCTCCGCGACCGGATCTCTCGGCCCACCTTCCGTATCTACCTGAGCGACGACGTCGCCGGCGCGGAGATCGGCGGAGCGGTGAAGAACGTGCTCGCGATCGCCTGCGGCGTGGTCGACGGCAAAGGGCTTGGCCAGAACGCCCGAGCCGCGCTTATCGCGCGCGGCTTCGCGGAGATGACGCGCTTCGGCCTGGCCAACGGAGCAAAGCGCGAGACTTTGGCAGGGCTTTCCGGCCTCGGCGACCTCGTGCTGACATGCTCATCGACAAGCTCGCGCAACTTCTCGCTCGGCAAGGGTATCGGCGAAGGGCGCTCACCCACCGAACTGATGAGCGACCGAAAGACGGTTGCGGAGGGGGCGTTCACCGCACCGGTGCTGGCCCGGCTGGCAGAGAAAATGGGCATCGACATGCCGGTTGTCGCGGCAGTTGATAAGCTGTTGTCCGCTCGAGCGAATGTTGATCAGGTTCTTCAGGAACTGCTCGCCCGTCCGCCCCGGCCAGAGGTCCATTAGAAATCGATCGCGATGCCCTTCTTCTCCCAGTCGCCATAGCGCGTGGGATCGAGCTTCTTTTCCTCGCCGTCGGGCGGTCCAGCCTGCTCAGCCGGTTCAGGCTTCGGAACCGGCGGGGACTTGGAGAGGTATTCGGGCGCCTCGGGGCGCTTGGTCCTGGACATGGAATGAAGATGTGCGTTGGGACGGCTGATGCCAAGCGTTGAAGGCCTCCCCGCGCGACGAGCCGCCCTGCAAATGCTCGATGCCGTTCTCCGGCGCGGGCAGACACTGGATGCCGCCGCGCAGGCTGCTAGGTCGCTCAAGCCGGCCGACCAGGGATTGGCGGTTGCCATCGCTGGCGAAGCACTCAGGCACCTGCCCGACCTCGACGCGCTGATCGACAGCGCAACGCGCCAACGACTTCCGGACGACAGCAAGGCGCGGATGGTCCTGCGGATCGCGCTTGCGCAGAAGGTCGGACTCGGAACTCCCGAACATGCCCTGGTTGCGACCGCGCTGCCCCTGGTCGATGGCGGTCCCCGACGGCTCGTTCATGGCGTGCTCGGCACCTTGCTCAGGCGCGGCGTGCCGCCGATGGAAGCGCCGCGCCTTCCCGACGCCGTCGAGCTGCGCTGGCGCGAAGCATGGGGCGATGACGTCGTTGCGTCAGCCCGCCGCCAAATTACCAAGCGACCGGCGCTCGACCTGAGCTTTGTCGACGACGCGGAAGCGAAGGCCTTCGCTGAACCAGTCGACGGCAAATCGCTTGCGTCTCGCCACGTTCGTCTGAAGGACGCCGGTTCGGTGACGGAGCTTCCCGGCTTCGGCGGCGGCCGGTGGTGGGTCCAGGATTTGGCGGCGTCGCTCCCCGCCCGCCTGATTCCCAAAGATGCTCGCGATGTCCTCGATCTCTGCGCAGCGCCTGGCGGCAAGACCATGCAGGTGGCTGCTGCCGGGCATTTGGTCACCGCGGTCGATCAATCTGAAACGCGACTCAAGCGGCTGCGCGAAAACCTCGATCGGACGGGCCTGGACGCGACGCTGGTCGCTGCCGATGCGCTCAAATGGAAATCGGACCGGCAATTCGATGCGATCCTGCTCGATGCGCCCTGCTCGGCGACCGGCACCTTCCGGCGCCATCCCGAGGTCCTCTACCGCGCGCGGGCCGGCATCATTCGTGACAGTGCAGAGCTACAGCGCAGCCTGCTCGACCGCGCTGCCACCTGGCTCAAGCCTCGCGGATCGCTGGTTTACGCGGTTTGCTCGCTCGAGCCAGGCGAAGGCGAGAACGTCGTGAGCGGCTTCTTGAGTGCGCATCCGGACTTTGAGATTTCCCCGCCCAGGCCCGGCGAGTTTCCCGATTTCGTGACATCGAGTGAGCGCGGCTGGTCCCGGATCCTGCCCGGACTGCTGGAAAGCGACGGCGGCCTCGACGGCTTCTTCGTCGCGCGCCTTGTCCGCATGGCAACTTAGCGTTTAATCGAGGCGATGGCCGTCCCCTGATTTCACCCTCGATCCTGTCCGCCGACTTCGCGAAGCTCGGCGAGGAAGTTCGCTCGATCGACGAGGCTGGGGCCGACTGGATCCACGTCGACGTCATGGACGGGCATTTCGTCCCGAACATCACGATCGGCCCGGGAGTCGTAAAAGCGCTTCGGCCGCACTCCGCAAAGCCGTTCGACGTTCACCTCATGATCTCGCCGATCGACAATTTTCTCGACGCCTTCGCCGAGGCAGGCGCGGACATCATTACCGTCCATCCGGAGGCAGGCCCCCACCTCCACCGGACAATCCAGCGCATCAAGGTCCTTGGAAAGAAGGCCGGCGTTTCATTGAACCCCGCAACACCTGCCAAAGCGCTCGATTATGTGCTCGAGGAAATCGACCTCGTCCTGGTGATGAGCGTCAATCCGGGCTTCGGCGGACAGAAGTTCATCTCAAGCCAGCTCCGCAAGATCGAGGCCATAGCCAAGCGGATTGCGAAGGAGAATCTCACCGTCCAGGTCGAAGTCGACGGGGGGATCGACCCGGTAACAGCGCGGCAGGCTGTTGACGCCGGCGCAACCGCTCTCGTGGCTGGAACGGCGGCCTTCAAGGGCGGTCCGGACAATTACGCTTCAAACATCAGGGCGCTCAGGGGCGAGGGATGAGCGCAGACGCCGCGGCACAGAATGCCGTCGTCCAAAAGCTGGCCAAGCGTCCACTGTTTTCGCGGATGTTCGCTTCAGGGCGCCAGCCGCTCAAGCTCGTCGCGGTTCCACGCGACCACGTGCAGGGCGACCGCCAGCGCGGTGATGCAATGCTTGCCGGACGCTACATCCTTGGCAACGAGGTCCTGGCGCTCAACGAGCTCGATTTCGCTAGCCTCGGCGCAGGCAATCCGGTCGCGGACGGGATGCAGGGCTTTTCCTGGCTTCGGGACCTCGCGGCCGCGGCATCGCGGGAGAAAGGCGCACGCGTCGGCGAGGCCCTCGCCGGGCGCTGGCTGCTCGCCCACGGAACGCGCGTCGACCAAGCCTGGCGTCCCGATCTCTGGGGCGAGCGTATCCTCTTTTGGACGACTTACGCGCCATACATTCTGTCAAGCCGCGATTCGGGATACCGCTCCGCACTCCTGAACACCTTGGTCCGCGGCGCGCGGCACCTGGACAGTAATGCTGACAAGGCCTCACCCGGGATCGATCGCATCACCGCATGGGCGGGACTGGTCGCAGCGGGGCTGCTTGTCCAAGGCGGAGTTCCTCGGGTGGCCCGGGGCGAATCCGGCCTCGCTCGAGCGCTCTCGACCGCCCAATTTGAAGACGGGGCCTGATCAGCCGAACACCCTACGAGCAGATGCTGCTCGTCGACCGTCTGGCGCTCCTTCGCGGCGCCTATTTCGCGGCCAAGCAGAGTCTTCCAGACTCTATCGAAGCCGCGGCTGCAGCGGCGCTCGCTGCGCTTCATGGAGTCACCATGGGCGACGGAGCCTTATCGAGCTGGCAAGGCGGAAATCCCGGCGAGGCCGCGCGTCTTCATGCACTCATCGAGGGGTGCGGGCTCCGGGCTCGTCCGCTGCGACAGGCTCGCGGCTGGGGCTATCACCGCCTTTCGGCATTGGGCACCGTCGTGGTGATCGACGCTGCGCCTCCGCCGCCGCCAAAGATGGCCCCGTCCGGATGCGCGTCCACGCTGGCCTTCGAAATGTCCGACGGAGCGCAGCGCCTGATCATCAATTGCGGCGGTCCGCAGCCCTTCCCCACCGCGCTTCCCGACGATCTCGTTGAAGGCCTTCGGACGACGGCTGCACACAGCACATTGATCGTTTCCGATACGAATTCGACCGCAATCCTTGCTGACGGTTCGCTCGGCAAGGGTGTCGAGGACGTCACCGTCGACCGCAGCGAGGATAATGACTGCAGCCGTCTGGAAGCCACTCACGATGGCTACGTCCGCGGATTCGGCCTGGTCCATAAGCGGAGCCTCATGCTGGGCAACGACGGCAAGGAACTTCGCGGCGCTGACCAGATGATCCAGAAGGGTCGGCGAAAAATCCGCGACGCCGTGCCTTATGCGATCCGCTTCCATCTCGCACCGGGCGTCGAGCCGACCATCACTGCCGACGGAATGGGAGCGATCCTCCGCTCGCCAGGTGCGCCGCCGTGGAATTTCCGGTGCCGAGGAGCGAACCTGAGCGTCGAGGAAAGCCTGATGATCGACGGTCGCGGGCAAATGGTCCCGACGACTCAGTTGGTGATTCAAGGCGAAGTCGCCGCTATCGGCGGCGAAGTTGCCTGGCAGTTCCGCCGTTCGAGCTGAACCACACAAGGAATAGTTCATGACCGACCTCGTGCCCGTCAAAAGGGCGCTCATTTCGCTTTCCGACAAGAACGGCCTCGATCGCCTGGCCCAGGGATTGGCGGCACGCGGCGTCGAACTAGTGTCGACGGGCGGCACGGCGGCGAAGCTTCGTGATCTCGGTCACCAGGTCCGCGACATCGCGGACCTGACCGGCTTTCCGGAGATGATGGACGGCCGGGTCAAGACCCTGCACCCGAAGGTCCACGGCGGACTCCTCGGCGTGCGTGACAACCCCGAACATGCGGCCGCGATGGAAGAGCACGCAATTGCTCCGATCGACCTGGTGGTGGTCAACCTCTACCCCTTTGAAGCGACGGTCGCGCGCGGAGCGAACCGCGACGAGATCATCGAGAATATCGATATCGGCGGCCCGTCGATGGTGCGGTCCGCAGCCAAGAATCACGCCCACGTCGCGGTCGTCACCGACCCGGCTGACTACGAGGAACTGCTTGGCGAGATGGGCTCGAATGACGGCGCAACGTCATACGAATTCCGCAAGCGGCTGGCAGCAAAGGCGTATGCGCTGACGGCAGCCTACGACTCCACCATCTCGCAATGGTTCGCGTTCGCCGATCAGGGCGAGCGCTTCCCGAAGGTGTGGACGCGCGCGAGCCGGCTGCTGATGCCGCTCCGCTACGGCGAGAACCCGCACCAGCAGGCAGCGCTCTACGAACCGATCGGACCGCACGCTCCGGGAATCGCGCAGGCGAAGCAGGTTCAGGGCAAGGAACTCAGCTACAACAATCTGAACGACGCCAACGCCGCGCTCGAACTGGTCGCCGAATTTCGCCAAAGTCCGCCGACGGTGGTCATCGTCAAGCACGCCAACCCCTGCGGCGTGGCGAGCGCCGATACTTTGCTTGAGGCGTGGAACGCAGCGCTCGTATGCGACAGCGTCTCGGCGTTCGGCGGGATTGTCGCGACCAACCGTCCGCTCGATGCGGCGACGGCAGAAGCCATCACGCAGATCTTCACCGAGGTCGTAGTCGCTCCCGACGCAAGCGGCGATGCCAAGGCGATCTTCGCCAAGAAGAAGAACCTGCGGCTTCTCCTGACGGACGGCCTGCCCGATCCGAAGCGCCCAGGTCAGACGATCGCAGTGATTGCCGGCGGCATCCTGGTCCAGGATCGCGACAATGGCTCGATCACGCGCGACGAGCTCAAGGTCGTGACGAAGCGGCAACCGACCGAGGAAGAAATCCGCGACTGCCTATTCGCCTGGACCGTTGCCAAGCACGTCAAGTCGAACGCGATCGTTTACGCCAAGAACGGTTCGACCGCCGGCATTGGCGCAGGGCAGATGAATCGCCGTGACAGTGCCCGCATCGCCGCCGCCAAAGCCAAAGAAGCCGCCGAAACTTACGACTGGGCCGAGCCTCGCACGGTCGGCTCGGCGGTTGCTTCGGATGCCTTCTTCCCGTTTGCCGATGGCCTGCTAGCTGCGGTGGAAGCGGGTGCTACGGCAGTCATCCAGCCTGGCGGCTCCATCCGTGACGATGAAGTCATTGCAGCCGCCGACGAAGCAGGACTCGCGATGGTCTTCACGGGTATGCGGCACTTCCGGCACTAGGCTAGCGGACGACATCTCCGGTTGTCCCGGGGGCAGGAATCTCAAGTTCCTGCAGCTCTTCGATATCCGCCTTCTTCATTCGGAACAGCTCGCGGTCCTCGGCCTTGAAACCCTTGGTCCACAGGACCGCGCCGAAGGCGAGCAGGATTCCCGGGATGCCGAATATCAACTCGGCCCACTCGGGAAGGAGGGTCGCGAGATACCCGACGATAGTCCCGGCGCCAGCGGCCCAGATCAAGGGCCAGCGCCAGCCATTCACGCGAGCACCGAGAATTCCGCACAGCAGCCGCGACTTGGCGATTGCCGCGAAGCCCAAGGCAAGCATCAGGGCCATGGCAGGACCAGTGGCCTGGAACATCACTGGCCATCCGAGCCAGCGCATCGCGAGGATCAGCACGACGGAGAGCCCCGCCTGGAGCGCCAGCATCGCGAGGCTGATCAGCATGTTGCGGTGCCGTGCTACGTAGATGAGAGCGGCCTCGCTAACCGCCGCCATCGCAGCCACGACTTCTGCGGCAAGAAGGAAAGCCAAGGCGGCGGTACCGGCAACGAATGCCGGTCCGACGAGACCCATTACGGCTTCGCCCGGAATTGCGAGAGCGAGCGCGACACCGAGTTGCGCACCGATCACCCAGAAACCGACCTGCCGCACCTGCTTGGCGACCGCTTCCTTGTCGCCTTCCTTCAGGTTGCGCGCGATGACCGGTCCGAGGATCGGGTCGAAGCTGGTCTTTAGCTTGGCAGGAAGCGAAGCAACGTTCTGCGCGACATAATAGATGCCGACGACCTTCGGCGAAAAAAACAGGCCGAGGACCGCGATGTCGATTCGGCGTGATCCCCACTCCACCGCGTCAGCCGCGGCAACCGGAATATTGCGTCTGGCCATCCGCCAGAGGGTCGCGGGATCCGGCCGCCAGCCGTGCGCGATCCCGTAATTCTTCACGAATGGGATGATCGAAGCGAGCAGGGCGGCGACCATCGACAGGACGTAGGAGATGATCAGGCCGTCGCGCGTCGAAATGAACGCCCAGACGAGCGCCGCGACGCTGATCGTCACGGGTTCAACGATCGCCCTCGCCCGGACCGTCGACGTCACATCGTGGCGATAGGCGAGCGCGGCGAGCATGATGTCCGACCAGGCCAGCGCGATGATCGTGATCGGCAGCAGCCATTCGAGTCCGGTCAGCTCGCTGTTCGGGAACATGGCCTGAGGGAAGACCATCAGTATGCCCATTGCGAACGTGGAACCGACGGCGGCGACCAGCAAGGCGTCCCACGCGATGCATACATGCGGCTTGTCGGTATGAGCGAGTTGCTGCGCGAGACCTCGCTTCAACCCAAGGGTCGCAAGCTGGGCGGCGAACTCGACGATCAGGACCGCATAGGCGAAGCGGCCGAGCGCCTCGGCGCCGTAGATCCGGCCGGCGATGAACAGGAACGGTAGGCGCGCCGCCAGCCGAACGCAGAAGCCGAAAAAGTTGATTCTTCCGCCGCGAGCCAAGGCCGCGAGATCTGCGGGAGGTGCCGAGCCGTTCGGCGCCGTGCTCAATGCGCCGCGCCCCAATGCTCGCCCCAGCCGATCTCGACATCGAGCGGAACGTCGAGCTTGAGAGCCGGCTCCGCCGCAGTTTCCATGACCCGGCGGACCACGGCAGCCGCTTCCTCCTCACGGCCGTCGGGCACCTCGAAAACCAATTCGTCATGAACCTGCAGGAGCATGCGGACTCCGTCGAGGCCGGCCTCGGCCAGCGCACCATCCATCCGCGCCATCGCTCGTTTGATGAGATCGGCGCTGGTGCCCTGGATCGGCGCGTTGATGGCGGCGCGCTCGGCCCCGCCCCGGATCGACGGATTGGGCGAGCGGATGTTCGGATAGAAGTGCGTCTTCCGGCCGAAGAGAGTCTTCGTATAGCCGTTCTGCCGGACGAAATTCAGGGTGTCGTCCATGTAGGCGCGGATGCCCGGGAAACGTTCGAAGTAGCGCGCGATGATCGCCGAGCCTTCTTCCCTCGACACGCCCATTCGCGATGCAAGACCCCACGCTGATACGCCGTAAAGGATGGCAAAATTGACCGTTTTCGCCTTGCCCCTTGTGTCGCGATCGACGGTGCCGAACAGCTCTTCGGCCGTGATGTTGTGGATGTCGTCGCGGTTCTTGAACGCTTCCTTGAGCTGCGGGACGTCGGCCATGTGCGCCGCGATGCGCAGTTCAATCTGGCTATAGTCGGCGCTCATCAGCACATATCCCGGCTCGGCGACGAAGGCGTCGCGGATCTTGCGGCCGAGCTCCGTTCGGATGGGAATGTTCTGCAGGTTCGGATCGTTCGACGACAGTCGCCCGGTCTGTGCGCCGGTCAGGCTGAAGCTGGTGTGGACACGGCCGGTCTCCGGATTGATTTGCGCCTGCAGCGCATCGGTATAAGTCGACCGAAGTTTCGTCAGCTGGCGCCAGTCGAGCACCAAGCGCGCGACGTCGACGCCCTCGCTCGCGAGCCGCTCCAGCTCATTCACGTCCGTCGAATAATGACCGCTCTTGCCCTTGCGACCGCCCTTGAGGCCGAGCCGCTGATAAAGCACATCGCCGAGCTGCTGCGGCGAGCCGATCGTGAACGGCCCCTGCGCCGCTTCGTAGATATTGCCTTCGAGCTTCGTGATCTCTTCCGAGAAAGTCTTGCTGAGCCCCGCTAGATATTCGCGGTCAACCTTCACGCCGCGCCGCTCCATCCGCCCGATGACCGGGATCAAAGGCTGGTCAACACGCTTGTAGACCCGCTCGGCATGCTCGGTGGTCATGCGAGGCTTAAAGCGTTGCCACAGCCGAAGCGCGATGTCCGCATCCTCGCCCGCATATTCGGTCGCTTCCTTCAGTGGCACCTTGTCGAAGGTAATCTGCTTGGCACCCGTCCCGCACAGCGACTTGAAGCTGATGCAGTCATGCTCGAACTGCGACTTGGCGAGGTCGGTGAGGTTGTGGCCAAAGCTCCGGCCTGCATCCAGGTCGAAGCTCATCAGCATCGTGTCGTCGTAAGGCGCGACGTCGATGCCCGCCTTGTCGAACATCACCCAGTCGTACTTGAGATTATGCCCGATCTTCAGCACCGCCCGGTCTTCAAGGAGCGGCTTCAGGCGGTCGAGTACGAGCTGCAGCGGAAGCTGATTCGGCGTTTCCGACAGAAGGTCTCCGCCGACGTGGCCGACCGGAATGTAGCAGGCGCGGTTCGGGCGGTCGCCAGGCTGATCCCGGCGAACCTGGCGATGATGCAGTCTATGCAGTCGGTCTCGGTATCGACCGCGATATAGCCCTGCGACCGAGCCTCCGCGATCCAGCGATCGAGTGAAGCTTCGTCCGTAACGGTCTCGTACTTAGAGACATCGACCTCGATTTTCTCCGGTGCGTCGGGCTCGGCGATCTTCGACGCCGGTTTGCGGTCGAGTGCCGCTATGACGTCATTGCGAACGGTCGCGCCGGTATTGGGCGAGCCGCCGCCGACCATCCGATTCAAGAGGGTCTTGAAGCCCTGATCCTCGAGGAATTCTCTGAGCGGTTCCGGGGAATGCCCTTTAGGATCAGATCCTCGAGCGGTTCTGGAAGTGGTGCGTCGCACACCAGCCGCACGAGTTCGCGCGAGAGCCGCGCATTGTCCGCATGCTCGATCAGATTCTGCTTGAGCTTCGGCTTGGCGATTTCTTCGACGCTTGCGAGCACGGCCTCGACGCTGCCGTATTGCTGGATCAGTTGAGTTGCCGTTTTGGGGCCAACGCCCGGAACGCCGGGAACATTGTCGACACTATCGCCCATAAGCGCGAGGACTTCGCCGACCTTCTCAGGCCCCACGCCGAATTTCTCATTGACCGCGGCTTCGTCGATGCGGCGGTCATTCATCGTGTCGAGCATGTCGACGTGCCCGTCCTCAACCAGCTGCATCAGATCCTTGTCGGAGCTGACGATCGTCACCTTCCAACCGGCGTTCTTCGCCGCCATTACGTAGCAGGCGATGATGTCGTCAGCCTCGAGCCCGGCCTTTTCGATGCAAGGGATGGAGAAGGCGCGCGTCGCCACACGGATGAGCGGGAACTGCGGGACCAAATCTTCGGGCGGCGGCGGCCGGTGCGCCTTGTACTGGTCGTACATCTCGTTGCGGTGCGTATGCTCCGACGCATCGAGAATGACGGCCATGTGGGTCGGGCCCTCGGCCTGCTTCAGCCCGTCAGCGAGCTTCCACAGCATGGCCGTGTAGCCATAGACCGCCCGACATTCATCCCGTGCCGGTTCGTCAGCGGCGGGAGCCGGTGATAGGCGCGGAAGATGTAGCTCGACCCGTCGACAAGGTAGAGGTGGTTGGTCACCTTCGCTTCGGTCGTGGGCGCTTCGGCGGTTTCTACGTCGGACATGAGCGGGCGGGTTTAGCAGGGTGTCGGACGGATGCCAGCGGCGGCTAGCCGAACAACAACGGCTTCAGCACCATGCAAAGGCCGATGAGGCTGATCACGAAAGTGATCGTCCGCACCACCGGCACGCCAAAGCCGTAGAGCGGAAGATAAATAATGCGCGCTCCAAGCCATATCCACCCGCCAAGAGCGGTCCACGAATTCGTGCGATCCGCAAGAACGACACCCAGCAGAGCCACAATCGCGATCGGGAAGGTTTCCTGGAAATTCGCCTGAGCGCGGGCGAGCCGTCCGGCGACGGGATTGAGCGCCGGAAGTGCCTCGTCGCGAGCGCCTACGTTCCAGTTTCGGCCGTACTGCTTCGTCTTGAGGTGAACCGCGGCGAAAATGTGAACCAGGAGCAGAAGCGCTCCGAACGCGGCGATCTTGAGTTCGACTGGCATTCCCGGCTCCTCTTCTATGGGACCAGAACGGTGTCCTTCGCCTCGGCGGCCATCTTCGGATAATCGAGCGTGTAGTGAAGGCCGCGGCTTTCGTGACGCGAGAGCGCGCTTCGGATGATCAGGTCCGCGACCTCGACCAGGTTACGCAACTCGATCAAGTCCGGCGTGACGCGGAAATGCCTGTAGTAGTCGGCGACCTCCTGGCGAAGCAGGTCGATGCGGTGCTTGGCCCGTTCGAGCCGCTTGGTCGTCCGGACGATGCCGACATAGTTCCACATAAAGCGGCGAATCTCGCCCAGGTCTGGGTGATCACGACTTCCTCGTCGCTGTCGGTGACTCGGCTTTCGTCCCAACCGCGAACCTCCGGGACATCGGTCAGCGCGTCCCAATTGCCGAGGATATGGTGTGCGGCGGACTCACCGAACACGAGGCATTCGAGTAGGCTGTTCGAAGCCAGGCGATTGGCGCCGTGAAGGCCGGACTGAGTGACCTCGCCAGCTGCATAGAGCCCAGGCGCATCGGTACAGCCATGCAGGTCAACGACCACGCCGCCGCAGGTGTAATGCTGGGCCGGAACGACCGGAATCGGCTCCTTCGTGATGTCGATGCCCAGGCCAATCAGCTTCTCGTAGATGTTCGGAAAATGCTCGCGGACGAAATCCGGGTCGCGGTGGGAGATGTCGAGGTGCACATAGTCGAGACCAAGCCGCTTGATCTCGTGGTCGATCGCGCGGGCCACAATGTCGCGAGGCGCAAGCTCGGCACGCTCGTCGAAGCGCGGCATGAAGCGCTCGCCGGTGCCGGGTATCTTGAGCTGACCGCCCTCGCCCCGAACCGCCTCGGTGATGAGGAAGTTCTTGACCTGCAAATTGTAGAGGCAGGTCGGGTGGAATTGCATGAACTCCATGTTGGAGATCCGGCATCCCGCCCGCCAAGCCATGGCGATACCGTCGCCGGTCGCACCGCGCGGCGCGGTCGAGAACAGATAGGCGCGGCCCGCTCCGCCCGTCGCGAGGACGGTCGCTCGCGCGGTCAGCGCCTCGACCCGCTTCTTCGCGCGATTGTAGGCGTACAGGCCGTGGACCGCTCCGCTGGTCGAGAAGTTGGTCGCGTGCCGGCCGGTGATCAGGTCGACGGCGACCATGTCGGGGATGAGCGTGATGTTCGGATGCCTGAGCGCGGCGGTTTCCAGCGCCTGCTGGACCGCGGCTCCGGTCGCATCGGCGACGTGGACGATGCGGCGAAAACTGTGTCCACCCTCGCGGGTCAGGTGAAGGCCGCCGCCTTCCGTCGCGAAGGGGACACCCAGTTCGATCAGGCGAGCGATGGCGCGCGGTGCAGATTCGACGACATGCTCGACAACCTTGCGGTCATTGAGACCGGCGCCCGCAATCATCGTGTCGTTAATATGCGATTCGAAGCTGTCGCCCTCTTCCAGGACCGCGGCGATTCCGCCCTGCGCCCAGCCGGTGGCCCCCTCGCCGAGCGCGCCTTTCGCAATGACGGCAACCTTACGGTCTTCGGCTAGGTTGAGAGCGGCGGTCAGCCCGGCCGCCCCGGACCCGACGACCAATACGTCCGCAGTGGCTTTCATGCCGCCTTTTCGCTCACCAGACTGAGGAACACGTCTTCGAGATCGGGGTCGCGGGTCCGAACGTCGACGATAGAGAAGCCTTCGCGCTGGACGGCCGCGAGGACGTCGCCCGCATTGCACTTGTCCTTGCGATAGGTGATCTCGATCGTTCGTTCGTCCAGCAGTCGGATATTCTCGAAACAGGAGTGGCTCGGGACCGAGCCAAGGTCCTGGTCGAAGGTGACCACCACCGCCTTTTCCTGCGCCTTCGCCACCAAGGTCCGCGTCGGCTCGTTCGCGACGACTTTCCCGTGGTTGATGATCGCGATGCGATCGCAGAGTTCCTCGGCCTCTTCGAGGTAATGGGTGGTGAGTACAACGGTGACGCCCTGAGCATTCAGTTCGCGAACATAAGCCCACAGCTGTCGGCGGAGCTCGATGTCGACACCAGCGGTCGGCTCGTCGAGGACGAGGATCGGCGGCGAATGGACCATCGCCTTGGCAACCAACAGCCGTCTCTTCATCCCGCCCGACAAGGTACGCGAATATGCGTCGGCCTTGTCGGTCAGATGCATCGCCGCGAGCAGTTCGTCAGTTTTCCGCTGCTCCGGTGGAATTCCGTAAAGGCCCGCCTGAATCTCCAGCGCCTCCTTCGGAGTGAAGAAGGGATCGAATAGGATCTCCTGCGGGACGATCCCGATCGAGCGCTTCGCATTGCGCGGATGCTCGTCGATGTCGAAGCCCCAGATGCGGACTTTGCCGGCGCTCTTCACGACGAGGCCCGCGAGGATGTTGATCAGAGTCGATTTTCCGGCGCCGTTGGGTCCGAGCAATCCGAAAATCTGCCCCTGCGGGACGTCGAAACTGACATCGTCGAGCGCGAGCTTTCCGCCCGCATAGGTCTTGGAGACGGAGTCGATCCGAATGGCGGCAGGCGTTTCCATCACAGGTTCGCATAGCGGCCAGCGCGGCCCGCGGACAAGCTGAGCAAAATAAAACAGGTAAATGCGGCGTTTACTGTACCTGTCAGACGCCTGTTGAGGGGAAAAGGTTACTGCGGTCTTTGCGATGGGTCCGGTACGTCTCTTCACCTTGCTTGCTGCAGGGCTGCTTTCGATCATGACGGCGGCGCCGGCTTTTGCTGCGCCGAAGGCCGCCGCCCCGCCTGCCAAGGCGAGCGCCGATATCCGCCGCGCGGCACAGGTCCGATTGCTCAACGATCTGAACTTCGGTGCCCTCACCGTGACCACTGCCGGCACCGCGGTCATGAACCCGAGCACGGACGTCCTGACGACCACCGGCGGCGTAGTGAGCGTCGGAGGGAATCCCTACTCGGCCCTGTTCGAGAGCGTCTCTCCGGTGAAGGGCGTCGTGATCGTCCGCATCCCAAACAAGCCCATCACGCTCATCAGGGTTGGCGGCACCGAGACAATGACCGTCTCGACATGGACGATCAATGGCAGCAACAGCCGCACGGTCAACGCCAAGGAGCCGTTCACATTCAAGGTCGGCGGGACGCTGAACGTCAACGCCAACCAGGTGGAAGGGCTCTATGTCGGAACGTTTACCGTAGACGTTCAATACCCCTAGCCCGCCAAGAGATTTAAGATTGCGGCAACCCTTCGCATTGAAGCCGCAACCCGCGATTGCTACCGGGAGCCCATGGAACAGTCCGCCAAGGCCGCCAACGCGCTTCCACCGCCGGAAGTCTACAAAGTGAAGACCCTGCAGGTCGCCTGCGACGGATCGGGCGAAGTCTCGCCGGCACTCGGTCATCCGCGCGTGTTCCTTCGAATGGAGCCCGACCTCGGCTTCGTCGAGTGTGGTTATTGCGACCGGCGATTCGTCCTCGAGGGCGGTCCCGCCGACAAGCAGGCCTAAGGCCCAAAACCCGACCGGGGTGGCAGGAACCTCCGCGACGTCTATATCTGCCCAATGTCCCTAATCACCGATCCGCGCCGATTCCTTTATCGCGATGGAGCGCTGGATCCGGACGACGCCAAGAACCTGGTCGCAAAGCATCTCGCCCATTGCGACGACGGCGAACTGTACCTCCAATATTCGGCAAGCGAGGCGTTCGGTTTCGACGACGGTCGATTGAAGACGGCTGATTACCACACGGCCTCAGGGTTCGGACTCCGCGGCGTTTCTGGCGAAACGACCGCATTTGCGCATGCCAATGAAATCAGCGCCGCCGCTGTCGATCGAGCGGCAGCAACACTGAAGTTGCTCGATCCCGCGAAGGGCCCGCCGGCCCAGCCGCCGCTGCGCACGAACCAGGCGATGTACACGGCGGACGACCCGCTCGGCGTCATCCCGTTCGCGGAGAAAGTGGCGCTATGCCAGAAGATCGACGCAGCGGCGCGAGCGCGCGATCCGCGCGTTGCGCAGGTCGCCGTTTCACTCGCCGCCAGCTGGAGCGTCATCGACATCGTCCGCTCGGACGGCTTCGTGGGAAGCGACGTGAGGCCTTTGGTGAGGCTCAACGTTCAGATCGTCGCGCAAAACGGCGATCGCCGTGAAACAGGGTTTCACGGCATGGGCGGCCGCTATCTTTACGGTCGGCTGTTTGAGGAATCCGAATGGCAGCGCGCAATCGACGTCGCGCTGGCGCAGGCCCTGGTCAATCTCGAGTCCGTCGCAGCCCCCGCTGGCGAAATGCCGGTCGTGCTCGGCCCCGGCTGGCCCGGCGTTCTGCTGCACGAGGCGGTCGGCCATGGCCTTGAAGGCGACTTCAACCGCAAGGGGACGTCCGCCTTCTCCGGTCGAATCGGCGAGCGCGTTGCCGCACCCGGGGTCACGGTCATCGACGACGGGTCGATCGGCCAGCGCCGCGGATCGCTCACGATCGACGACGAAGGCACTCCGACGCGCCGCAACGTCCTGATCGAAGACGGAATCCTGAAGGGCTACATCCAGGACCGGCTGAATGCCCGGCTGATGGGCGTCGAGCCAACTGGCAATGGCCGGCGCGAAAGCTTCGCGCATTCACCGATGCCACGCATGACCAACACTTTTATGCTGGGCGGCAACGATAATCCCGGTGAGCTGGTCGAGCGGGTGAAAGACGGGATCTACGCTAAGAGCTTCGGGGCGGGCAGGTGGATATCACGAGCGGCAAGTTCGTCTTCTCCTGCACCGAAGCCTATCGAATCCGCGGAGGTAAGATCGCCGAGCCGATCAAGGGTGCGACATTGATCGGTGACGGGCCGACAGTTCTCACCCGGATCAAGGGCATCGGCAACGACATGGAGCTGGATGAAGGCATCGGTATCTGCGGCAAGGGCGGACAGTCCGTGCCTGCCGGTGTGGGCCAGCCAACCCTGCTGATCGACGGCCTGACCGTCGGAGGCACCGCAACCGCGTGACTGACTGGCGCCGGGACGTTCTGACATACTGGTTCGGGCTCGACCCGAAGCAGTGGTGGCGCAGTGAGCCGGAAGTCGACGACGAAATCCGCCAACGCTTTTCGAAACTGTGGGCTGAGAAGAGACAGCTGCCGGTCGATGCGTTTCTCGAGGATTCTCTGACGGCGCTCGCGGCCATCGTCCTCTTCGATCAGTTTCCGCGCAACATGTTCCGCGACTCGGCAGAACAGTTTGCGACTGATCATCTCGCGCTCGCCATTGCGAAGTCGGCGGTCGATCGCGGCTTCGACGACAACTTGCAGCGGCAGGAACGGGGCTTCCTCTACATGCCGTTCCAGCACAGCGAGGTGCTCGCCGACCAGAATTGGTCGGTGCAGCTCTTCACTGCGCTAGGCGACGACTATCAGCTCGGTTTCGCGAAGAAACATCACGACCTGATCGAGCGCTTCGGCCGTTTTCCGCACCGCAATGCGATCCTCGGGCGTGCTCCGCGCCCGGATGAAGTCGCCGCGGGCAATGTCGTTCCCTGGTGAATGAGCCTCGTCGAGCTCGCCCGGTTCGATAATCGCGTCGAGGCGGATCTCGCACGGTTGAACCTCGAGGCCGAGGGAATCGACGCTGTGCTGTTCGACACCGACATGCATGGGTTCGGCTGGGGCCGATCATGCCAATCCGGCTGATGGTTCTCGAAGAAGATTTGGCCGACGCCCGCCGGCTCCTTCCAACGCTTTAGAGCAGATGCGCGATCGGCGTCGGGTCGACGCCGACGTCCGAGAGGTGCCGTTCGATGTCTCCGCGCGACATGCCTTCATCGTTCTTTGCCAATGCCCATGCGAGAGATGAGCGCGTGCCAGTCCGGCAGAACGCGAATACCTTCCCTTTGGCGGCCTTGATTGCGTCCTGCATGGCTTGAGCGTCTGCGGGACCGATTCCGCGGATGATCGGGATCGCACGATATTCGATGCCGGCCGCCCGGGCGGCCTTCTCGATGTCCATGCCGAGCGGCTGATCAGGTTCCTCTCCATCGGGACGATTGTTGACCAGCATGGTGACACCCTCGCCGACCAGCGCGGCGACGTCTTCGGGCCTAATCTGACCACTCACCAAAACCTTTTCATCCAGCTGGCGCGACATCCGGTTCTTCCTCTTTGGCCGCAAGCGCGGCGAGCATGGCTTCCCCGTAGCGGGCAAGCTTCGCTGCACCAACTCCCTGGACCGTTCCAAGTTCTGCGAGGCTCCGCGGTCGGGTCGCGGCGATCTCACGCAGGGTCGAATCGTGGAAGATCACATAAGGCGGAACGCCCGCATCTGATGCGAGCTGCCGGCGAACCTCCCGCAAGGCGTCGAACATCGGGTCGGCGGGTCCCTCGTGGCGGCGTCTGGACGTCCGCTTGCGCGGTGCCGGCAACGTGATCGTCAGCTCCTGCTCACCCTTCAGGATCGGCTTCGCACCGGGCCCGAAGCTCAGGCCGCCATAGGCATCGGCACGCAAGGCGTCGCGAGCGATCAACGCCCGGGCGACCGGCCGGACCAGGGCCAGTTCTTCGGAATTGGCGATCCCAAAAACCGAGAGGCGATCGTGGCCGAAGCTGCGCACCTTCTCATTGTCGTTGCCTGCCAGCACGTCCGCGAGGTGCGCGACGCCGAAGCGCATTTCGGTCCGGAACGCCGCGGAGAGCAATTTGCGAGCGACCTCGGTGGCGTCGATCGTCTTGGGCGGGTCGAGGCAATTGTCGCAATTGCCGCAGGTTTCGGGCGGGTCCTCGCCGAAATGACGCAACAGTACGGCGCGCCTGCAGCCCGGCGTTTCCACGAAGGCCGCGAGCGCATTGAGACGTTCACGCTCGGCGGGCCGCCGAACCGGCTCGACTTCCTGCTCGATGCGGCTGCGGGCTCGCGCGAAGTCCTCGGCGCCCCAGAAGAGCCAAGCCTCTGCCGGCTCGCCGTCGCGGCCGGCGCGGCCGGTTTCCTGGTAATAAGCTTCGATCGATTTCGGGATCCCGGCATGGGCGACGAAGCGCACGTCCGGCTTGTCGATCCCCATTCCGAACGCAACGGTCGCCGCGATCACCATTTCCTCGGACTCGACGAATGCTGCCTGATTACGGGCCCTAATCGGTGCTTCGAGACCGGCATGGTAGGTCACCGCCGGCCTTCCGCTTCCCGCGAGTTGTTCGGCGATCCGCTCTGATTTGTCGCGGCTCGGCGCGTAGACGATACCTGAGCCCGGCTGGCCGGCAAGCAGCGTCTTAAGCTGGGCATTCAGCCCGTCGCGCGGGCGGACGTGATAGCGGATGTTGGGCCGGTCGAAGCCGGCGAGAATCAATCCTTCCTCCGGAATGCCGAGTTGAGCCAAGATGTCGGCGCGGGTGCGCTGGTCGGCGGTTGCCGTCAGCGCGAGCCGGGGCACGTCCGGATTGTCATCGAGCAGCGGCTTCAGCAGGCGATAGTCGGGACGAAAGTCGTGTCCCCATTCGCTCACGCAATGCGCTTCGTCGATCGCGATTAACGACAGGTTCGTGCGGCTAATGAGGCGACGAAAAGCTTCGCCGGTCGCCCGCTCCGGCGCGATGTAGAGCAGGTCGAGCTCGCCCGACTTGAAGCGCTGGACCGTCTGTTCCCGGTCGGCATCCGCCGAGGTCAGCGACGCGGCGCGAAGCCCAATCGCGTCGGCGCTCCGGATCTGGTCGTGCATAAGCGCGATCAGCGGCGAGATGACAAGCGCGGCGCCTTCGCGGGCGATGGCGGGCAGCTGGTAGCAGAGCGACTTGCCCGCTCCCGTGGGCATCACCGCGAGCGTGTGCCGGCCGGCAAGCACTCGGTCGACGACGTCTTCCTGGACCCCGCGGAAATGGTCGAAGCCGAAGACTGTGTGGAGGATTTCGGGAACGCTACTCACGCCCCGTCCATAGCGTGCGGGACGAGCTTGTCGAAACTACTCGGCGGCTTCCGCGGCTTCTTCGAGGACGCGCTCGGCCGCCTGGCGATACCAGAGATCGGCGTAAAGGCCGCCGCGATCGAGCAGCTCCTCGTGGGTGCCGAGCTCCGCCACATTCCCGTCCTCCAGCACGGCAATGCGATCGGCTCCGACCACGGTCGAGAGACGGTGCGCGATGATGATGGTCGTGCGGTTGCGGGCGATCCGCTCAAGCGTCTCCTGAATCGCCTGCTCGGTGCGACTGTCGAGCGCGCTGGTCGCTTCGTCCAGCACGAGGATCGGGGATTCTTGAGGAGAGTTCGGGCGATTGCGACGCGCTGCTTCTCGCCGCCGGACAACTTGAGACCACGCTCGCCGACCATCGATTGATAGCCTTGCGGAAGCGAGTTTACGAAATCGTGGATGGCGGCGCCTTTGGCCGCTCCTTCGATCTCGTCCTCGGACGCTTCGGCGCGACCGTAGGCAATGTTGTAGCCGATCGTGTCGTTGAACAGGACCGTGTCCTGAGGGACGATTCCGATCGCGGAACGGAGCGAGCGCTGCGCGACCTCGGCAATGGGTTGTCCGTCGATGAGGATGCGCCCGGCGGTCGGATCATAGAAGCGGTACATCAGACGGGCGAGGGTCGACTTTCCCGCTCCCGAAGGCCCGACGACCGCGAGGCTCGTCCCGGCGGGAATGTCGAGATCGATGCCCTTCAGGATCTCGCGGCCCGGCTCGTACCCGAAGCGCACGCCTTCGAACCGAACGTTGCCGCGCTTCACTTCAAGGGCAGGCGCGTCCGCAGCATCGACGACCTCGGCGGGCGTATCGAGCAATCCGAACATCGCCTCCATGTCGATCAGGCCCTGCCGGATCGAGCGATAAACCCAGCCGAGCATGTCCAGCGGCCGGAAAAGCTGCATCAGAAGCGAGTTCACGAGCACTACGTCGCCAGGCGTGAATTGGCCGCGGCTCCAACCCCAGACCGTAAAGATCATGGCGCCGGCCATCATCAGATTGGTGATGAAGGACTGGCCGATGTTGAGCCACGCGAGCGACGTTTCGTTTCGAACGGCGGCGTTCGTGAAGGCGCCGATCGCCTCGTCGTAGCGCTTCGCCTCGCGCTCCTCCGCACCGAAATATTTGACGGTCTCGTAGTTGAGCAGGGAATCGACCGCGCGCCCGATCGCCTTGTTGTCGACTTCGTTCATGTCGCGCTGGATCTGTGCGCGCCAGTCCGTGACCTTGCGCGTGAAGGCTATGTAGATCGCCACCATCACAAGGGTAGCGGCGACGAGCCCTCCGCCGAATTTGACGAAGAAGATGGCGCAAATCGCGACCAGCTCGATGATCGTCGGGCGATGTTGAAGAGGAGGAAGTAGAGCATCATGTCGATGCTCTTTGTCCCGCGCTCGACGATCTTGGTCAGCGAGCCGGTCCGGCGTTCCAGGTGAAATCTCAGACTGAGGTCGTGGATGTGGCGGAACACCTGGCCCGATAGCCGCCGGGCGGCCCCCTGACCGACCTTCTCGAACAAGGCGTTGCGGAGATTGTCGGCGAGGACTCCCGCGAAGCGAGCAGTCGCATAGGCAGCGACCAATCCGGTCACGACGCCGGCGGCCACCGCGGGACCCGACATGCGGTCGATAACCGCCTTGTAGGCAAAGGGCATGACCAGCACGGCTGCCTTGCCTGCAAGGACGAGGACCACCGCGGCGATTACCCTCGCCTTCAGCTCCGTCTGACCCTTAGGCCAAAGCATCGGGAGGAAGCGCACGAGGGTGTGGAAACCACCCTTTGCTTTCTCCTGATGCTGTCCCTCTGCCGATGCCATCCGGGCCTAGGTAGGAGTGCGTATGGCCCGCGGCAAATGACGTATGCGAAACAAGTGGAACTGGAGTGGGATTCGGCTGTTTTGCGGACAAGTTCTCGAGCGGGTTTTTCCAAATGGAACCAGTCTATTACGTCATCGCGATCCTGGGCTGCTCCGACGGCTCGGCACAGTGCACGCCAGTGGCGACGATGCCGACGCATTATTCGTCCCATGAAGCCTGCTCCGCCGGCACTCAGCAAGCGCTTTTGACGAACAACGAGTTCGATTTTCCGACGCTCGTAGCCGAGTGCCGGGCGACTGATCCGCGGACCATCGCCGCCAAGGACTCTTCGGACAAGGCACCGGCGAACTCACTTCGCGGCTGAGCTTTCCCTCATGGCCTAATCTTGGCCCAATCCAATTGGGAAAATCTCCCAACAGTCAGCGCGAATTGCGCCAACTGCTAGCCAAGCAGCCACTCTCTTCTACTGAAAAACAAAGATAATTTCGAATTGGCACGCTCCCTGCATTGTTAGCGGCGTGGGGCTCACGTCGAGCCGCACATCAAAAAGGGAGACTGAAATGTTTGCTCTGACTTCTGCTCGCGACACCGCCACTGCCTTCGCAGCCGCTTTCATCACCGCCATGCTGTTCGTCAGCACCGCGACCAGCGCGTTCCCGATTGCGTAACGAACCTCAGCACAAGGAATTCGAAGTGAACGGTCGTTTTGTTCTCAACAGGACCCAAGGCAAGGTGATGGGCGTGGCCGCCGGCCTTGCCGACTGGACCGGCATCGATGCACTTCTGATCCGCCTCGGAATGGTCGCAGCGCTCCTGCTGACCGGGCCGGTGGTGATCCTGTTCTACGTTCTCACGGGATGGTTAGCGTCGGACCGTTGATCCCGCGCTAACCTTCCCTAACCTCTCATTTGTGATTGAGGGCCCGGATCCGTTTCAGCTGCAACGCTTCGTCCATGCCCAGCAAGGTACGTTCGAAATTGCGCTGACGGAATTGCAGACCGGAAGGAAACAGAGCCACTGGATCTGGTTCATCTTCCCGCAGCTCGCCGGACTGGGCCGAAGCCCAACCGCAACCGTCTATGGAATAGGGTCCATTCATGAGGCTCGCGCCTACCTGGACCACCCGGTCCTTGGAGACCGCTATCGCAAGGCGGTCGAGGCAATACTTTCCTGGGCCGACAGAAAATCCGCCGTTGAGGTCCTTGGCGAGGTCGACGCGATGAAGTTTCGATCGAGCCTCACTTTATTCGAGCGCGTATCGGGCGACCCGCTCTTCGCACGCGCCCTAGACGCATTTTACGATCGACCAGACCAAGCGACGCTTCAGCTTATCGGCCGCAACTAACCCAGCTACTCCGGCCCTGCGCAGCCCCGCCTTTCATCGCCTCCGATCTTCAGCGTTACAGCGATCGGATAGGTGCGGTCGGACATTCCATCGGAGCACCCCGCTTCGGGCCTCGTCGCCAGAATGAAGCGATCCTTGCCGAGCGATCCGCTCCACTCGCCTGTCTCTCGAGTGCCCGTGAACTTAGTCCAGATCCTGATGCCCTTCTGATTCTCCGGCGTGCTGTAGGTGACGCATCGGCCATCCACGTCGGCGCTCCAGAAGGGCTCCGTGCCCACCGCCTTCAGACGATTCGGGCCTATCTCCTTGCCGTTCTGGATCCTGCAGGGGCTTGCGCTCGATGGTGTTGCACTGTCCCGCGGGACAGCTTCTGCCACAACATTGCTTTCCGCAATTGGTGGGACAACCCGGTTGACCTGCTCGACCTCGTTCGCCGGTACTAAATTGCTCTCGGCCGCGTCGCGTTGGCCGCAGGCCGCCAACAATAAGCCAATCATCACGATGTTCGTGCGCCGCACCGATGACCCCTCTAGCTACAAACGGGAGCGATGTTGGCTTCTGCAACGTTCCTTGGCTAGGTTCCATCACCCGATAGAGGAGAGTCGCATGCGCAAGTGGCTAACGGCCTTCGTGATAGCCGCAGCAGTGGCAACGCCCGCAGCAGCTGCTCTACCAAATGGATCGAAGGCACCCGACTTCACCACCACGGGTGCCGTCGGCGGCAAGGCCTTCAAGCTTCACCTCGCGGACCAGCTCCGCAAGGGCCCGGTCGTGCTCTACTTCTTCCCTAAGGCATTCACTAAAGGCTGCACGCTGGAGGCTCACGCGTTCAGCGAAGCGGCGAAGGAATTCCGGAAAGCGGGAGCGCGGGTCATCGGAATGTCGGCGGACGACCTTCCGACGCTGCAACGTTTCTCGGTCGAGGCCTGCCGCAGTGCTTTCCCCGTGGCCACCGCGACTGTCGAAACGCAGAAGGCCTATGACGTGGCCTGGGCCGAGCATCCTGGGCTCACGACCCGGACATCCTACGTCATCGACCGCCGGGGTCGGATCGTCATGGTCCACGATGATCTCGACTGGAGCCAGCACGTCGCCAAGACGCTCGAGGCCGTAAAAGCGCTGAAGCGCTAGCGGTTCACCCGCCACATGCGGAATGGCGAATCCTTCGGAAGGCTGACGGGCGTCAGCCATGTCGGGACGCGGCCCTTCGAGAGCTGGCTGTAGAAGCCATTGGGCGCCTCGGATGTGAAGATCGTCGCGGAGGCCATGTTCGGGCAGACCAGCAAATAGTCGGAGCGGTACTTGGCCATGATCCGATGCGCCTGCGCCTCGTCGCCCCTGAATGCATTCATGACGTCAGCGATCTGATCTCCGTTGCGATGGTAAGGACCCGCTACGGCATCGTGATGGGTCACTGTGATGACTCTTGGGCCGAGATCGATGAAGGTGAAGACCATGCCCTTCGGCTGCTTCGCCACGGGTTTCAGGCCCCAAAGCGAAACGCACTGCCGGTTGGCCTTGTCGACTGCCAGCTCCACCGGCTTCTTCTTCCTCACCGGGTAGAAATAGCTCGCAGCGGGCGCCGCCGCGCCGAGACCCAACGCAACAAGCAGAAATGTTCCGAGAACGCGAACAGCTGAATTCTTTGATTTCCACGTCCAAGGCACCGCGGCCCATAGCAATGCAATCGCTCCAGCCAGGCCAAGGACCTGAGCTGCCGGGCCAGTCCGGGTCTGCCACAGCAGGAGCAATGTCGCGGCCGTAAGTGGTGCGGCCACCGCAAGGATCCGCCGCAACAGATCCGGATCCTGCCGCCGCGTCCAGGCGAGAAGAAACCAGCCGATCATGCCGGTCACGGGAATTGCAGCGACCGCGACCGCGGTCTGCCATCCATGGCGATAGAGAGGCCGCGCCTCGCGAACATGGCTCAGCCAAAGCCGCTCCACCTCGGGAGAAATGCCCTCGAGCCGCGAAAGGCAATGCGGCCACATCAATGCATGGAAGGCCGCGACCACGATACCCGCCGCTGCCGCCATGGCCAGGCGGCGTTTCCAGTCGGCCGGCGAGAACATTGTCAGGCCGAAAAGCAACGCCGAGCCCAGCAAGGCATCCGAAAGCCATACCGGGGAAAGCGCATCGCAGACCGGCGCGCGATTGGCGTACGAAGCGAAGACGATGAACCCGATCGCCGTCCCGCCGCCCATCGCAGCGGCATAGGTCGAGAGCCGCTTCCGTTCATTTGCATCAGAGACCCAAAAGAGCCCCATCGCCGCGCCGATGACCGCGATGTAGATCACCATTTCGAGGCCGATCCACAGTGACATTGCCGAGGCAATGCCGGCTACTGCCCCACCTCTTGCTCTCTTAGGATCAGCGACCCCAGCCACCGACAGCGCCAGCAGCGCTAGCTGCCACCCATGGTGGTCGATCCGTGCCGGCATGAACATCCCGGTGGCCGACCCGGCATAGAAGAGGGTGATGAAAGCGAGCGGATAGGCGCGACGATCAATGAGCCTCCGCGTAATCAGGGAGACCGAAACGAGGAGCAGCAGCAGCGGCAACATCGGTGCTATCGCGATAGCCGTGCGCTCAGCATCGACGCCGCCAACCAGCGGACGCAGCGCTAGGATGATCCCGGCGATCGGCAGGTCCACGAGCCGGGACCAGTGGATGTTAGCGCCGAAGGGCGGATTCAGCCGATACTGGCGAAGGTCGAACCAGTCCTGCCCCGCCAGCAGGGCCCGAACCTGGCTCATCCGCATATTGTCATCGGTATCAGGTAGCGAGAAATACTGGATCGTGTTCCAGCGATCCATCACGAAGTAGGTGCACAAGGCTAGCCAGGTGCCGACCACAACCCATTTCCAGTAGCGGTCGAGCAAATCGAAAACGCGGTCCAAGCCTTGCCTCTTTTTAAAGGGTTTCCTGCTGTAGCGGGGCGCGGCTACAGAGCAAGCAGACTGCCACGCATGACACTCTCCGAACTGCTACCACTCGATAAAGAGCATCGCGCCGTGCTGCTGCAGGCGGCGCGCTATGGGTTCGCAGGGTTCGTCATCACAGTGCTTTTCTCGATCAGCTACTGGGCGGTGACCGATTTGCTCGGCGTCGACCCAATGATCTCGCTGACCCTAGTCTTCCTCGTCTTCTCCGGAATATCCTATTTCGCCCACGGAGCCTTCAGCTTTCGGGGCCACGGGTCGAGGGATCAGCAGCATATCCGCGCAACCCGCTTCCTGTTAGTCAACATCATCGGTTTCCTGCTGAACCAGTTCTTCGTGTGGATGCTGGTCAAACAACTCGGCGGGCCGACGTGGTGGCCGATCATCCCTTCATTTTCGTCACGCCATGGGTCACCTTCGCGTTGCACAGGCGATGGGTTTACGGATGAGAGCGCCCGTTCTTTCAATCATCGTGCCCGTCAAGGACGAAGAGGAGGCGATCGGCCCCTTCGTTGAACGCGTTGGCAGCGTCATAAGATCGCTCTCGGATCCTGCCGCGAAGAGCTTCGAAATCCTGTTCGTGGATGATGGAAGCAGCGACGACACGCTCAACCGCATCAAGCGCGCACACGAAGCCGATGACCGCGTTCGCGCAATCTCCTTCTCGCGAAATTTCGGGAAGGAAGCCGCGTTATCGGCTGGGCTCGACGAAGCGCTCGGCCAGGCAATTGTCCCGATGGACGTCGATCTGCAGGACCCGCCCGAAGTGCTCGGCGACATGATCGCCAAATGGCGCGAAGGATTTGAGATCGTCTACGGCGTCCGCAACGATCGCGAGACGGATAGCCTGCCCAAGCGACTTACTGCGGATCTTTATTACCGGGCTCACAATTGGATGAGCGACGACAAGATCCCGGAGCATGCCGGCGATTTTCGCTTGCTCGATCGCAAGGTCGTCGACGTCATTCGGGCGATGCCCGAGCGGACCCGGTTCATGAAGGGACTCTTCGCCTGGGCAGGCTTCCGCCAGGCGTCCGTCTCGTACCGCCGAGAACAGAGGCAGCACGGCCAGACCAAGTTCAATTACTGGAAGCTTTGGACCTTTGCGCTGGACGGCATCACATCAGCTTCAACGGCGCCCCTCCGCATCTGGAGCTATCTCGGCGGGATCGTCGCAATGCTCGCACTTTTCTACGCCATCTTCGTGACGATCCGCACTTTGATCTTCGGCGTCCAGGTTCCGGGCTATGCCTCGCTGATGGTCGCGATCTTGTTCCTCGGAGGCCTCCAACTTCTCTCGCTCGGAATCCTGGGTGAATACGTGGGCCGCATTCTCGTCGAGACAAAGCACCGGCCGCTGTACATCGTTCGAGAGCGGATCGGCGGGGACGATTGATGGAAGCACAAGTCTACGAGAGAATGGCGGAGCTGGATTCGGACCATTGGTGGTTCGTTGCTCGCCGCGACATTCTCCAGAACCTCATCGAGCGTATCGTCCGGCCGCCAAAGAATGCCCGCATCCTCGAGATCGGATGCGGCACCGGTCACAACCTCGCGATGCTGTCGAAATTTGGGCGCGTCGAAGCGACCGAGATGGACAAGACCGCGCGGGAACTCGCAACCAAGAGGCTGGGTCGAGCCGTGACCGACGCGGCACTGCCCGATTTGTCGGCCTGGCCGACGGACCAATTCGATTTGGTCGCGCTGCTCGACGTACTTGAGCACGTTCCCGATGACCGCAGCGGCCTGGTGGCCATCCGCGAACGGCTGAAGCCAGGCGGGAAGCTTCTCGTGACCGTTCCGGCGAACAAGTGGATGTGGAGCGCGCACGACGTCGCTCACCACCACCATCGGCGTTACGGCAAGGACGAGCTTCGAAATGTCGCTCGCGAATGCGGATTCGAAGTCGACCTGCTGTCGCCCTTCAATAGCCTCCTGTTTCCGCTGATTGCAGCCGTTCGCGCCGCCGGAAAGGTCACCGGGCGCGAGAGCGCAGACGATGCAATGCCTCCCAGGCCAGTGAACTCGATTCTGAAAGGCGTGTTTGGGCTTGAGGCGGGACTTATCGGGCGGCTGCCGCTTCCCTTTGGGGTGTCGCTGGTCGCTGTTCTGCGCCGGCCGGCCTAATCCGATACAGCTCGGACCGCGGGCCGGTCCAGACAAGCTCCAATCCTCTGACGTAGCGCGGATCGTACGGAGGCACGTCGATCAGCCAAAGGAAATCGAAGTCCTCGCGGGAAGGCGCTCCAGCGCCTGATGTATCGTCCAGTCGCCGCGGAGCTGATTGTTCCTGATTTCCCAGGGGCGTGGCTTTGCGCAGTTGAACGGCCGAACGATTTCCGATGGATCTACCGCGAATGGCCCCGGCCTCGTGTACCGAAGCTCAAGAAGGTTGGTGCCGGCAATCGTCCACTGGTCGTTCGAAAAGCCATGTCGGCGGACGATCACCATCGCGCCGATGTGGCTGTTGCGGGCATAGCCCAGCGATCCAGGCAACCTTGGCCGACCAGGCTAGCAACCCGGGAACCCATCGGGATGTGATCGAGCGCCTTCAGCTTCGCTTGCTGGTCATTGGAAGCCATCGCCAGGCTTACAGTCACGGCCGCTATATGAACCACGTAGAACATCAGGCCGAGGACGGCGAAGACCTGCGCGGTCCGGTAATGCGTCTCCGATCGGAATCGAATTGCGAGGAGTGGTAAGGCGAACAAGAACGGCGCAAGCCGCATGTCTGCATAAGCCGACGCGAAGATGATGCGCGGCAGCAGAACATAGACCGCAATCAGCACCAAGGCAGAAAAGCCGAGGTTGCGGGAAAAACCCAGCCGAGGGTTGCGAAGTGCTTCGAACAGGACGGCAACGAGGGCAAACATCGACCACCACTCGAAGCTCTTCCATCGATCGCGGAAGATGCTGTTGATCCAAGCGAGCTTCGCATCCCAGTTGAACCAGTCTTCGGTGCCACCCGCCGGTGCCGCCGAGCGCCAGGCGAGCATGAAGACCAAGGGCAGCGCCATCGTCGACGCGTGCAGAGCCGCGTTGAATCCGGACTTGAGCCAGCCCTTGCCATGATCGTGCTGACGGACCGCTTCAGCCGAGAATGCTAGCAGCCCGAGCGTCCCCCAACCGAACGTGTGCGTGAAGAAGATGACGATCGAGATCGGTACGAAGAGCCATGCCCTAAGCTTGGTCTTCCCCAGCCTTCCCAGCCGAAGCCAAAGACCGAAGGCGAGAAAGGCAAGCGCCATGGACAGCGAGAAATTGGCGAACCCGAACAGGAACGGATGGCTGTAGACGAGCGGCAGGGCGAAGAATGCCGTCGGCGGCACCCGATTATGGACCTCACGCGCGACCCACAGGAATCCAGCCACGGTCAAAGGGGGATCGCGAGGACGATCAGCTTTACGGAAAGCTCCAGCCCCAACAGGGGCGCGAGCACCTCGACGAGTAGATCGACACCCAGGTTCCCAATCGGCGCCCAGTGAAACCCGTAATATTGCGACAGCCAAGGCGAGGTCGCGACGTCCAGCTGCACCCGGTAGCGACCCAAGTGGCCGAACAGGTCCACGAGCGGTGGGATCGGCGGATAAAGCAAAGGCACGACGGAAAGCAGGATCAGTGCCGCAAGGAAGCTGCGGCGTTCCCACCAGGGCCGCGGGCCTAGCGGCCGCGGAGGGGCAGCGGTCATGGGAGTCATGTTCAACCGGCCGACCTCATTGCGCAGTCGCTCGATTGGACATTGTCAGCATACCCCTTGGCCATCGCGACGGCCCCTTGCCACGACAGCAGCGGCGCATTCAACATCGATACAGCTTCAGCTTGTTAATCGAACGCGGCTCTTTCTGCGAGGAGGCAGTCGAATGAAGAGGCTTTGGATTGGTGGCGCGATGTTGCTCGCCTCTGCGGCGGCGATAGCTCAAGTTGCTCCGAGCGCGGCCCCACAAGCACCTGCCCAGCCGATGGCGGCCAAGGTGCATACCCGGGCAGAAGTTCAGGCGAAAGTGGCAGAGCATTTTGCTAAGGTCGATGCGAACCATGATGGCGTGGTGACGAAGGCCGAGGCTGATGCCGCCGCTCAGGCATTTCGCGGTAAATGGTCAGAACGGGCGAAGGACCGCCGCGACGACCGCGGAGACCGGATGTTCGATCGGCTCGATTCCAATCGAGATGGCTCCGTCAGCCGCGCGGAATGGGATGCCGGTCAGGCACAGCACGAGCAGCGCATCGCTTCGCACGATCGTGACGGCGGCGGCCGTCGCGATGGGCATAAGCCCGGAGGCATGCACGGGATGAGCGGCTTCTCGGGTCACATGTTCGAGATGGCCGACTCCAACAAGGATGGGCGCATCACTCTACAAGAGGCGCAGGCGGCCGCCTTGCGCCACTTCGACATGGCCGACGCCAATCGCGACGGCCAGATCACCCCGGATGAGCGCAAGCAGATGCACGAGCGCATGCGCGCAGAGCATCACAGCTAAGGACTGTCCAGATCGAAGATTTTTTGGGGCTCGGCGATTTTCGCCGGGCCCTTTTATTTGACGGGCTCGGGAGCGACCGTCTTCTTGCGATTGGCGCCCTTCGCGGGCGCGGCTCCGAGCTTACGATACCGTTGCTCGGCTTCGGCCATATAGTCGCGCGTGATCGGTAGCGCGTTGCGGTCACGGATGTATTGCACCTGGTAGTTGCAGGCCGCGCCGCTCTCGAACATCACGATCCCGCCGGCGAGATAGAATTCCCACATCCGGAAGAAGCGCTCGTCGTAGAGCTTGATCACCTCCGCACGCTCCGCGGTGAAACGCTTCAGCCATTCCCGCAAAGTCAAGGCGTAGTGGAGGCGAAGCGTCTCGATATCGCTGGCGATAAGCCGGACCTTTTCGCTCCCGACGACATCTGCGACAGGCTCGGCAAGTGATAGCCGGGGAAAATCCATTTGTCGGTGAACGGGTCCGGCTGTCCCGCGCCGCCGAGCTTGCCGATGGTGTGGAGCAGCATCACTCCGTCATCGGTCAGCAACTCGCGGCACTTGGCGTAGAATTCCTCGTAGTGGGCCGCGCCGACATGCTCGAACATGCCGACCGAGACGATGCGATCAAAGGGGCCGTGGAGATGACGATAGTCGATCAGCTGGAAGCGCACGCGGTCGGCTACACCCGCTTCCTCGGCCCGGCGGCGCGCGACCTTCAATTGCTCTTCGGACAAGGTAATTCCGAGGACGTCCACGTCGGCGACGCGGTTCAGGTAAAGCGCCATCCCGCCCCAACCACAGCCGATGTCGAGAACCCGCTGGCCTGGCTTCAGATAGAGTTTGGCGGCGATGTGCGCCTTCTTGTCCTCCTGCGCCTGCTCGAGCGAATTGGACGGCTCTGTAAAATAGGCGCAGCTGTATTGCAGGTCGCGGTCGAGGAAGAGCTCGTATAGCTGGTTCCCTACATCATAATGGTGCGCGACGTTTCGCCGAGACTTGGTGGGGTCATTGCGCCGAAAGAAGCGCTTCAGCCACCTCCCCTTGCCCTTGCCTAGCGCCTTGCGCTTGCCTTTCTCCCAAGGCTTTGCCCCGACGATCAGCTCCAGGAGATCCAGGATGGTGCCGTCTTCGATCGTGACCCGGCCATCCATGTAGAGCTCGCCGAGCTTGAGACGCGGATTGCGGAAGAGCTCGAGCGCCGCTCGCCGATCGTGGAGGCGCACCGCAACGTGCTTGCCGCCGCCGGGACCGTAGGTCTCCCGACCGCCGTCGGCCTGGACAATCGTGATGCTGCCGATCGGCAGGATCTGTTCAATGAAACGCCCGATCAACGCCATGCACACCTCCAAAGAGTGAAGCCGATGTGCCACGCCAGGCAGGCGCGGGCAAATGGGTCAGGCGGGCTCGCGAGCCTTGCGCTTGCGCTCCGCGGCTGTCTTCAGCTGGCCGCAGGCAGCATCGATGTCACGGCCGCGCGGCGTCCGGACTGGAGCCGAAATGCCCGCTTCGAACACGATATTGCTGAAAGCCTTGATCCGCTCAGGCGTCGAGCATTCGTAGGGCGCGCCCGGCCAGGGGTTGAACGGTATCAGATTCACCTTCGCCGGCAGACGATATTGCCGAATCAGCCGGACGAGCTCGCGGGCATCCTCGTCGCTGTCGTTCTTGTCCTTCAGCATCACATATTCGAACGTGATTCGGCGCGCGTTGTTCGCGCCCGGATAAGCCGCGCACGCCTCCAGCAATTGCTCGATCCCGTACTTGCGGTTGAGCGGCACGATCTCGTCGCGGACTTCCTTGGTCACCGCATGCAGCGACACGGCGAGATTCACGCCAATCTCCTCGCCGGCGCGGTCCATCATCGGAACGACGCCGCTGGTCGACAGCGTGATACGGCGCTTCGACAGGCCGAGGCCGTCGCCGTCCATTACGATCTTCAGCGCATCGCGGACGTTCTCGAAATTGTAGAGTGGCTCACCCATACCCATCATGACGATGTTGGTCAGCATCCGGCCCTCGGGCTGGCTCGGCCATTCACCTAGCGCGTCGCGGGCGAGCATGACCTGGCCGACGATCTCAGACGGCTCGAGGTTGCGAACCAGCTGCATGGTGCCGGTATGGCAGAAACGGCAGTTGAGCGTGCAGCCGACCTGGCTCGACACGCACAGCGTCCCGCGGTCGGCATCCGGAATGAAGACCATTTCGAATTCGTGGCCATCGTGGGTCTTCAGCAGCCATTTGCGCGTGCCGTCTGTTGAGACTTGCGCCTCGACGACCTCGGGCCGGGCGATCGCGAAGCGTTCAGCGAACCACGGCCGCTGGGCCTTGGCGATGTCGCTCATCGCCTCAAAGTCGGTGACGCCGCGATTGTAGATCCAGTGCCAGACTTGCTTGGCGCGGAGCTTGGCCTGCTTCGGCTCGAGCCCGGCCTCTTCGAATGTCGCGCGAATCTGGCCCTTCGAGAGACCGACAAGCTCGGCCTTGCCGTCGGCGCGCGGCGTCGCAGCCCTGGGCACGGGCACAGGGTCGACGGGGCCGGGGATCGGCATGATGGCAGTGTCGGCACTCATGGCAGGCGGCCCATCTAGTTATCGGCGCTGCATTTTGCCAGCACAGCGAGCGGCGGCGGCATCGATTGCAGTGGGAGCGCCCTCCAGCAGGTAGCGATCGACGAAGCGGCCGCCAGCCTGATCGCGCGAATCGACACGCATTCCGCCGGCGGCGCGAACAGCCGCGATGATGGCTGCTTCCTGCGCTGGATCGCGGCTCCAAGCCCATCCGCGCCCGGCGACGAGCAGGAACGGCTGGTCGCCGACGGTGAGGATGACGGTCGATCCCTGCCGAGGCATTCGGCTCAGCTGCGCGAAGAACTGGCCGCGCCTTGGCCCGGCGGCGTCGAACGCGAAGCCCGCGCGAGCCTGCACCTTCCCCTTCTGGGCGATGCGAAGTGAACGGCTACCAGCCTCACAGCTGTGGCCCCGGTCGAGCGCGACCCATTGGCCGCCCGCGAACAGCAGGTCTGCCGCCGACACGGGGACAGCAAAAAGCAGAAGCAGGGTGGGAAGCCAGCGCATGCAGGCAACCTAGCCGGGACTAGTCCTCGAACAAGGCGGTTCCGATTCGGACCGATGTCGCGCCGAGCATGATCGCGGCTTTGAAGTCACCCGACATGCCCATGCTGAGCCCTTCGACGGAGTGCTCCCGCGCCAACTTGGCGAGCAAGGCGAAGAAGGGGGCGGGTTCGACGCCCAGCGGCGGGATCGCCATCAGGCCAGCGAGCGGCAAAGCGGATGAGCGCGCCGCTTGGACCAGCGAGCCGACTTCGCCGATCGGGCAGCCACCTTTCTGCTCCTCTTCGCCAATGTTCACCTGGACGTACATAGACGGTCGTCGATCAATCTTATCGGCCTCCTTGACCAAGGCATCGAGCAGGGAGAGGCGGTCGACCGAATGGATCGCGTCAAACAATTTTACGGCCTCGGTTGCTTTGTTCGACTGAAGCCTGCCGATGCAGTGAAGGTGGATTCCAGGATCGCGCGCCAGGAGGGTTGGCCACTTTTCAAGCGCTTCCTGGACTCGACTTTCGCCGAAGTCGCGTTGTCCCGCAGCGATTAGCGCTTCGACTTCATCGGATGAGCGGGTCTTGCTGACGGCAATCAGCTTGACGTCAGCCGCCTTCCGCCCGGCGAGCTTCGCGACGGAGGCGATCTCGTCGAGGATTTTCTGTCGTCGCTCGGCAGCAGTCATGACACGCGGCTATAGGAAGCGGCATGATTCCCCGCCAGAGACCTTGGCCGCGTGCATGGCTGATGACCGACGAACGGATGGGCGAGCGGCTCTGGACCGCGATCGATCGGCTGCCGGCCGAATCCGGGATCGTGTTCCGGCACCATTCAACGCCTCCGGACACCCGGGCCATGCTTGCAGAACGAATCGCGGAGTTCTGCCGTCGACAGAACCTGACACTTGCGGTCGCAGGAGACGCTGGTCTGGCCCGATCGATCGGCGCCGACCTCGTCCACAATCCTACACGATCGTCCGGCCTGCCGTTTTCGAGACCGATTCACTCGATGGCTGAAGCAGAGGCTGCAAATGCCGAAGGCGCTTCGTTGGTCTTTGTCTCGGCTGTCTTCGTGACCCGATCACATCCCGGCCGCGAACCATTGGGCGTCGCCAAGGCGGCAGAAATTGCCCGCGCCGCAGCGGCTCCGGCGATCGCGCTTGGAGGCATGACCGCGCTGAATTTCACGCAACTGGAGCGTGAGGGTTTTTACGGCTGGGCTGGGATCGACGCCTGGCTAGGCGACGAAGGCGCTTAGAACTTGAACGCCGTTCCGACGTAGACTGCCTGGCTATCGCGGCGATTGTCGTTCACCACCGCATTACGGTCGCGCTCGACATTGTAGCGCAGGCCACCAGTCAGCGAGAGGCTGCGGGTCAGGTTATAGGCGCCGCCGACATCCAGCGAGTAGTTCTCGCGGTCGCGGAGCGCCGGCACCCGATCATCATCGCGCTCAGCGCCCACTGCCACGCGGCCGGTGAATCGCTTGAGCGAATAGCTGACGCCCACGACGGCGCTTTGCTTGCTGCCGATTGCCGGGTTGCGCGAGTCGGTCTTGGCGACATCGCCGGCGACTGCGAACCGGCGCCAGCCAACGGCCACGCCGAGATTGTAGCTGGCGGGAGTAAGCGCGGTGATCGGCGAGGCCGAACCGAATTCGGTCTTGGTCCGAAGCGCCGCATCCGGACGGGCCCGGATTGCCACCCGGACCTGGGACGGACGGCTCTTGGCTGCGGCAGGAGTGAACTTGAAATCGGTCAGCGACAGACCGCGCTCGCCAAACGAAGCGGCGAGCTTGGGGTCCGCACCCGCTGGGGTGAAGGTCGAAAGCGGGTCGAAGCTTACAGCGACGGCCGGAGCTTTCTTCCTTGCCGGAGCAGCGGCCGCGGGCGACAGAAGTAGACCCACCGCGGAAACCGCGGCGAGCATCTTAGCGCTCCGGGAACGACCGAGACTCGGCAATTCAAACCTCCTGTTACGAATTCGATATAGTCGGGCGAGCCTGAAGGTTCCATGACGCAAATCGATTCCGTGCCGTATTGTTGCAGACTCAACACAGAATCCCGGTCTCACGGCTGCTTGCGGCTATTCATCCAGTATCTATAAGCCCCTTCCTAAGCCCCTTTATCCCTGCCCAAGAGGATTGCCGATGCTCCGCCTGAAGACCGCCGCTGCTGCGCTCCTTGTCATCGCCGTGGCCGCGCCGGGCTGCTCCCGCAACCGCGACGTGCCCGTCGAGCTGGCTCCGTCGCGAATGACCACAATCGGCGTGAACGCCTATCTCTGGCGCGCCGCGCTCGACACCATTTCCTTCGCTCCGTTGCTGCAGGCCGATGCCAACACCGGGGTGATCATCACCGACTGGTATTCGAATCCCAACTTGCCGACCGAGCGGGTTAAGGTCACGGTCGCGATCCTCGACCAGGACCTTCGCGCCGACGCCCTTCGCGTCACGGCCTCGCGCCAGGTCAACCAGGGCGGCGCCTGGGTGAACGCTCCGGTTTCCGCCGCGACCGTCCAAAAGCTTGAGGACATCATCCTCACCCGTGCCCGCGACCTTCGCCGCACGACCGTCAGGGGTAAGGCCGAGCATATGACCGGCCGTTTCGATCCGGCCGTCGCGGACATCCGCTGGCAGGCCCGCTGGGACGAAGCCCAAAGCTTCGTTGCCGATACCGCGAGCCCGAAGCCCAAGACCTATGTGCTGGAGATGTTCCCCTATCCGTCGGGGCGCATCCACATGGGCCACGTCCGCAACTACACGATGGGCGACGTGCTTGCGCGCTTCCGCCGGATGCAGGGACGCGAGGTCCTTCACCCAATGGGCTGGGACGCGTTCGGCATGCCGGCCGAGAATGCGGCTATGGAACGTGGAGTCCATCCCGGCGCCTGGACCCGAAGCAACATCGACACGATGCGCGGACAGCTGAAGCGGCTGGGCTTTGCGCTCGACTGGAGCCGCGAGCTCGCCACCTGCGAGCCCGACTATTACGGGCACGAGCAGGCCCTGTTCCTCGACTTGTTCGAGGCAGGCCTAGTCTATCGCAAGGAGAGCGAGGTCAACTGGGATCCGGTCGACATGACCGTCCTCGCCAATGAGCAGGTGATCGATGGCAAGGGCTGGCGCTCGGGCGCGCCTGTCGAGCGCCGGCGTCTCTCGCAGTGGTTCCTCAAGATCACCGACTTCGCCGACGAACTCCTTGACGGGCTCGGCGAGCTCGAGAACTGGCCCGACAAGGTCAAGCTGATGCAGGAGAACTGGATCGGAAAAAGCCGCGGCCTGCAGTTCCGGTTTCGCTTGGCAGAAGCGGCCGACGGAATCGACAAGATCGAGGTCTACACTACTCGTCCGGACACAATCTTTGGCGCCAGCTTCGTCGCGATCGCCCCAACGCATCCGATCGCCGAGGCGATTACCGCTCGCGATCCGAAGGCCGCCGAATTCATCGCCGAATGCAAGCGCGGCGGCACCAGCGCGGCCGAGATCGAAACGGCCGAAAAGAAGGGTTTCCTGACCCCGATCGAGGCTATCCACCCGCTTGATTCGAACTGGCGTCTCCCAGTCTACATCGCGAATTTCGTCCTCATGGAATATGGCACCGGCGCGATCTTCGGCGTTCCGGCCCATGACCAGCGCGACTTCGAATTCGCCTCCAAATACCGCCTCCCGATCAAACGCGTCGTTGCAGCGAACGCGGAAGAGGCCGGCCAGCCGATCGTCGGAGAGGCCGAGTCGATGGATGGCATCGCGGTCAACTCAGAGTTTCTCGACGGCCTGACGACCGAGCAGGCAACCGCCGAGATCATCCGCCGGGCCGAGGCGGGCGGATGGGGCGAAGGCAAGACCGCCTTCCGCCTTCGCGACTGGGGCGTTTCGCGCCAGCGTTACTGGGGCACTCCGATTCCGATCATTCACTGCGGCAAGTGCGGGGCGGTGCCGGTACCGCGTGACCAGCTTCCTATCGTGCTCCCAGAGGATGTCAGCTTCGACAGGCCGGGAAATCCCCTCGACCGTCACGACGCCTGGCGGAACGTCTCATGCCCCTCGTGCGGCGGGTTGGCGCGGCGCGAGACCGACACTCTCGACACATTCGTCGATTCGAGCTGGTACTTCATCCGGTTCGCAAGCGAGCCGGCCGACAAGCCCTTCGATCGTGGTGAGGCCGAGCAATGGCTGCCAGTCGACCAATATATCGGCGGCGTCGAACACGCGATCCTTCACCTACTCTATGCTCGCTTCTGGACGCGCGCCCTCAACCGCATTGGCCGGATTGGAATGAGCGAGCCGTTCAAGGGTCTGTTCACCCAAGGGATGGTCACGCACGAGACCTATCGCGCTGGCGATGGAAGCTGGCTCAGCCCTGACGAAGTCCGCCGCGACGGCGACGACTGGACTCACATTGAAAGCGGTGCGCCCGTCACTCTCGGCCGCGTCGAGAAGATGTCCAAGTCTAAGCGCAATACGATCGATCCTGAGCCGATCATCGCGCGCTACGGCGCTGACGCTGTCCGGTGGTTCATGCTTTCCGACAGCCCGCCGGAGCGAGATCTCGAATGGTCTGAAGGCGGAATCGAAGGCGCAGCCCGCTTCGTACAGCGCGTGTGGCGACTGGCGTCGAGTGACGCCGTTTCAGAAGGCTCGGACGAAGCGCTGGAGCGAAAGCTACATCGGGCGATCGCGGCGGTCACCGAGGCGCTCGATGGACTTCAGTTCAACAAGGCCGTGGCGCAGCTCTACGAACTGACCAGCGCGATCGAGAAGGCGAAGCCGTCGGCAATGCGTTCGAAGGCCATCAGGATTCTTGTTCAGCTGGCAGCGCCTGCCGCTCCTCACCTCTCTGAGGAGGCTTGGGCTGCGCTCGGTGAAACCGGAATGATCGTGGACGCACCGTGGCCCCAATTCGACCCTGCCCTGCTGGTCGAAGACGAAGTCACGCTCGCAATTCAAGTCAACGGCAAGCTCCGCGACACGTTGAACGCACCGCGGGGGCTCGACCGAGGAGCAGCCGAAGCGCTCGCGCTGGCTTCCGAGAAGGTACAGCGGTTGCTCGACGGCAATGCGCCGCGGAAGGTGATCGTAGTGCCCGACCGGTTGGTGAATATCGTCGCATGACGCGCGGCCTCGCCCTTCTCGTGTTGGCGGGTTTTGCCGTGACTGGCTGCCAGTTGCAGCCGCTCTATGCCGGAGGGTCGACCGGCCCGGTCGCCACAACCCTGTCGTCCGTGACGGTTGCCCCGATTGAGGGCCAGGTTGGTTGGCTCGTCTTCAACAAGCTGAAGGATCGCCTAGCGGCGTCAGGAGCCGGCGAGGCCCGGTACCGACTGAACGTCGAGCTCGACGACGACATCGTCGGTCTTGGCATTCGCGGTGACCGTGCAGTCACCCGCGAGCGCCGCTCGCTACGTGCACGCTACCAGCTTGTCGACACCAGCACCGGGGCTGTCGTTCTCGACGCCACGGCTGGATCTGATGCGGGCATCGACGTCGTCAGCTCCGAATATGCAACCGTCGCCGCCGAGCAAACCGCCGCGGAGCGCCTGTCCGAGGCGGTCGCCGACCAGATCGTCGCCCGGCTGAGCGTTTACGCGTCGCGAGCGCCTGCGGCCCAGTGAAAACGATCAAGGGCAGTATCGGCCGCTCGGTCGACGATCCTGATCCGAAGGTCCGCTTCTATCTCTTCCACGGGGCGGACGAAGCTCAATCCTCCGCGCTCGGCGATCGGCTTGCCGCTGCTCTGAAGGCCTCCAAACAATCCGTCGCGTCGGGCGTGTTGCGCGGCGATCCCGCACTTCTCGCTGACGAGGCAGGCGCCATTGACATGTTTGGCGGTTCCAAAGTCATTGTCATCCAGCCCGCCGGCGAGGAAATTCTTCCTGCCGTTGAAGCCTTGCTGGAAGCGGCGGCAGCCGAAAGCCCAGTCGTCGCGATTGCTGGAAAACTCGGCAAGACCTCGGGACTATTGAAGGTCGCGGAGTCTCACCCTCTAGCCCTCGCCCACGTATCGTACGAACTGGATGCCCGCGACGCCGAGCGACTGGTCGTGGAGCTTGCCAGAACTGAGGGTCTGCGTGCCCAGCCGGATGTAGCAGCGAGCATTGCGAGCGCATGCGCGAATGACCGGCGGATGATTTCCCAGGAACTCGCGAAGTACGCTCTCTATCTTGACGCATCGCCGAACGCGCCGAAGGACCTGGGGAGCGAGGCGCTCGATGCCGTCGGCGCGGACCTGGGCGGCGATTTCATGGGCATCGCCGATCTTGCGCTCGGCGGCGACGTGCGACGGCTCAGCGACGCTTTATCCCGGATGGACGCGAGCGGTAAGGAGGCGATTCCGGTCGTCCGTTCCCTTCAGAGACGATTGCTGATGCTCGCACCCATTCGCGCCCGTGTTGACTCGGGTGAGAGGATTCAAAGCGTCATGACGTCACTCGGTAAGTCCCTGTTCTGGAAAGACAAGCCGATGGTCGAACGCATGCTCGCATTATGGGACTCGGCTGGGTTGGCCCGCGTCTCGGAGAGAGCAGGCACGCTTGAGCGTCGACTGATGCGCGGTGATTCGCCACCGGCTGCGGAGGCGCTTGGTGAAGAATTGGTCGCGATCGCCCGGCAGGCGCGCCGCGGATAGAGGATTAGATCGGCTCGCCCGATAAGCGCTGGCAAACCATGTCGAGCTGATCGAGGCTGCTGTAGTGAAGGCTTACGACGCCTTTCTTACCGTTGTGCGCGATCTGAACCTTGAGACCCAGCGTGTCCCCCAGCTGCCGCTCAAGCGCGACAACGTCCGCATCGACCGGACCGGCGGTCCCTGAATTCGCTCGGGCAACTTCGTTCACAGCGCCTGGTTTGACGGCGCGAGCTCTCTCTTCCGCCTGGCGCACCGAAAGGCCCTTCGCGATGACCTCCTTGGTCAAAGCTTCAGGATCTGGCGCAGCGGCAACAGCGCGGGCATGACCCATGCTGATATCGCCTCGCAGTAGCGATTGCCTAACGAAATCCGGAAGATCGAGCAATCTCAGTAGGTTAGTAACGTGACTCCGCGACTTGTGAACGAGCTTTGCAAGATTGTCCTGTGTATGGCCGTGCCGATCGATCAATTGGCGGTAGCCTTCCGCCTCCTCAATCGCATTCAGGTCCTCACGCTGGACGTTCTCGATCAGCGCTATCTCGGCCGCGGTCGAATCATCGATCTCGCGCACGATCGCGGGAATGGTGTGCAGCCTGGCGCGCTGCGCAGCTCGCCATCGGCGCTCGCCGGCGACGATCTCGAAGCCGTCACCGTGAGGACGAAGCAAGATCGGCTGAAGGACGCCCCGTTCCGCGATTGAATCGGCGAGCTCGTCGATCGCATCTTCCTTGAACTGGCTACGCGGTTGCTCAGGATTCGGGCGAATACGCCCGATCTCGATCTCGCGGACGCCGCCCAGGCGCACCGGAGCCTGTTCGCCGGCGGCGGCAGTAGACGAAGCCTGTTCCCCGAGAAGCGCCTGAAGACCCCGTCCGAGCCCTGAAGAAGGCCTGTTAGCGCTCATGCGGCCTCCGCGTGGCGGGGCAGGCGTCCCATCAACTCTCGGGCCAGCCGCACGTAAGCCTCGGAACCGGGGCAGCGAAGATCGTAGATCAAGGCAGGCAACCCATGGCTTGGCGCCTCCGAAAGCCGGACATTCCGCGGGACCACCGTGTCGAACACGGCTTGGCCGAGACAGGCGCGGACATCGTCAGCAACCTGTTGAGATAGATTGTTGCGCTTGTCGAACATAGTCAGCGCGATTCCCAGAATCTGCAACTCGGGATTGAATGCAAGACGTATGCGCTCGACAGTCTGAAGAAGCTGGCTCAGACCTTCCAGAGCGAAAAACTCGCACTGGAGCGGAACGAGCAGGTGCCGGGCGGCTACCAGTCCATTCACGGTTAGCAACCCCAGCGAAGGCGGACAGTCGATCAAGCAGATGTCCCACCGCCCAGACGGCACGGCATCCAAGGCACGTTCCAGGCGCCGAGCGCGATCCTCGAGACTCACGAGCTCAACTTCGGCGCCCGAAAGATCCATCGTCGCTGGGAGCAGTTCGAGACGCGGCACGCGAGTGGCAACGGCGCCTTCGACCACGCCCGCACTGCCGATCAGCACGTCATAGCTGGAAATCTCGCGGCCCGACTGGCCAATTCCCAAGCCGGTCGAGGCGTTGCCCTGCGGATCGAGGTCGATCAACAGCACTTTCCAGCCGACGGCGGCCAGCGCGGTAGCAAGATTGATCGCCGTGGTGGTCTTGCCGACCCCACCCTTCTGGTTCGCGACAGCGACCCTGATCATCGCTATTTCTTCGCCCCCACCCTTGTCAGCACGAGAATCTGGGATTCCGGATCCGTGCAGCTCTGTTCGACCCGAACGTCACAGTGCCAGTTTACCTGCGCCTGCGCCAGTTCCGTCTGAGCATTTTTGCCCTTCGGAAGCACCCAGACCGTCTCACTCTTGGATAGGTGCTCCGTCATGGCAAGTAATCGGTCGAGCGCGGCGACCGCCCGTGCCGTGATCACGTCGAACTTTCCTTGGACGCGCTCGACCTTGGCGCACTCGATCGTGACTCGATCGGCCAGACCAAGCTTCGAGACGACATCACTCAAGAACTCGGCTCGCAAACGGCGCGGCTCGATCAGTGTGATCGGTCCTTTGACTAGGAGCGCGACGATCAGTCCGGGAAGTCCGGCCCCGGATCCGACATCGACCCAGGATGCACCGTTGAAAGGCTCGAATCGCACTAGCTGCGCCGAATCGAGAACGTGACGCTCCCAAATAGTCCCAAGGGTTGAGGGCGCGATAAGGTTCTGCCCCCTGCACTTTGAGTGAGAATGCGAACGTAAAGAGCAATTCGATCGAATGTTTCACGTGAAACATCGCGGCCTGAAGCCGCCAAGACCCTCTCGATCATGCCGCCCGACGGCTGGCTGCAACATAAAGGGCGGAGAGAGCCGCCGGCGTCACGCCTCGAATGCGCGACGCCTGATCCAAGGTCTCAGGCCGCGCGTGCTCCAACCGTTCCGCCATCTCCGTGGAGATTCCAGGAACCGAGGCAAACTCAAGCCAAGCGGGAATCGTTACGCGAGCGTCGCGCTGAACCGCCTCCCATTCACGCTCCTGACGCTCCAGATAAGGGGCGTATAGGAAGTCGGCCTTCCCCTCCTCAGTATCGCTCCACGTGGAACGCGCGCGTCGCTCGAAATGATTCTCGATCTGATCCCGGCGACGATCCTTCACGCACTTGGCTTCGATCGCGGCCATGCCGAGCCGCGTAGTCGCGTTGTCCGCGCGAAGGGCGAGCCGATATTCGGCGCGCGCGGTCATCATCCGGTATGGTTCGCTGACCCCCTGCAAGGTCAGATCATCGATCATCACGCCGATGTAGCTAGTGCGTCGGTCAAACTGCACCTTGTCTAACGCAAGCGCATGGGCTGCCGCATTGAGACCCGCTGCTAGCCCTTGCGCCGCTGCCTCCTCATAGCCTGTCGTTCCGTTGATTTGGCCGGCAAGGAAGAGGCCCGCGATATCCGTTGTTTCGAGCGTAGAGCGCAGCCGCCGCGGATCGACGAATTCATATTCCACCGCATAGCCAGGGCGGACGACCTCAACTCGCTCCAGACCCTCGACGCTACGCAAGAAGGCGCGCTGAACGTCAGCGGGTAGCGACGTCGACACCCCGTTGGGATACACGAGATGGTCCTCCAGTCCCTCGGGCTCGAGAAAGATTTGATGACTGTCGCGATCGGCGAAACGCTTCACCTTGTCTTCGATCGACGGACAATAGCGCGGCCCCCTGCCCTCAATCGCTCCGGCAAACAACGGGGAGCGGTCGAACGCTGAACGAATGATCTCATGTGTGCGTCCGTTCGTGCGGGCGATTGCGCACGCAAGTTGTGGAACGCGAATGCCCTCATCCAAGGACGACATCGTCCAATGGTCGAGATCGCTAGGCTGCTCTTCGAGGCAAGACCAATCGATCGTGCGCCCGTCCAGGCGCGGCGGCGTGCCGGTCTTAAGCCTTCCCTGCGCTAGGCCCATCCCGCGAACCTGCTCAGCCAACGCGCCCGACGCCCGCTCTCCGCGACGGCCGCCTTCTTGCACCTCGTCGCCCACGAAGATGCGCGCATCGAGAAACGTTCCGGTTGCAACGACCAGCGCTCGGCACCCGAGAACACCTGCGCACGTATGCAAGCCGGTAACTCGGCCACCTTCAATCCGCAGGGCCAGCGCCTCAGCGACGAGCACTTCGACACCGCTCTCGGCAACGAGAGCAGCCATAGCGGAACGATAGAGCCTACGATCTGCTTGGAACCGTGGCCCCTGCACTGCCGGCCCTTTGCTCCTGTTGAGCATGCGGCGGTGGATTGCTGCCCGGTCCGCCGCGCGCGCCATGAGTCCGTCGAACACGTCGAGCTCACGCACAAGGTGGCCCTTGCCGACACCACCGATCGAGGGGTTACACGACATCTGGCCAATGTCTTTCGCCCGGAATGTGACCAGGCCGACCCGCGCGCCGCGGCGGGCCGCAGCGGCAGCAGCCTCGCACCCGGCGTGGCCGGCTCCGATAACGAGAACGTCGAACATCGGCAGGCGCTTAGTGGATTTTGGCTCGAAGGGAAAATATCGTCTCAGACGACTTGTTTCACGTGAAACATCCTATTTCCCGAGGCAGAACCGACCAAAGAGAGAGTCAAGGACATCCTCCATTCCTGCCCGCCCGGTAAGGCGGTCAAACGCGACGCGCGCTGCACGCACATTCTCGGCAGCAAAGACGAACTCGTTCGTCGCCGCCGCGGCTTCCAATGCTCCCTGGGCCTCGGCGACATGCGCCGCCTGACGTCGATTCAATGCGATCGCACCCTCGTCCGGCAGCAGGGATGCAGCCAATTCCGATGTACGAGCCAGCAGTTCGTCCAGGCCCGCGCCAGTTACGGACGACACTGCCAGCGAACCCTCCGGGGCCGTCGCCCTTTCCGCGAGATCGGCCCGCGGATGCACGAGGATCCTGCGAGAATGTCCGGGCGCTTCTTTTGTCTCACCTAGCCATAGAAGGACATCCGCGCCTTCAACGAGCGAACGAGCGCGGTTGATTCCAATCCGCTCGATCGTGTCATCGCTCTCGCGTAGACCTGCTGTGTCTGTCAGCAAAATGGGAATGCCGCCGAGCGACAGCGGCACTTCGATTTGGTCACGAGTGGTCCCCGGAATATCGGTGACGATGGCCCTCTCCTGCCCGGCTATCGCGTTGATCAAGCTTGATTTCCCGGCGTTAGGAGGCCCGGCAATCACCACCCTGACACCATCTTTGAGCGGTTCAATCCGCGGGCGGCCGAGCCACTCCCCAAGTTCGCGAGCCAGCTCAAAGCATTCCTTGGCGAGGGTCGGATCCGTGCCGACATCGTCATCCTCGGCGTAGTCGATCGCTGCTTCCGCCTGGGCGGACAGGATGAGCACTCTCTTCTGCCATTGCTCGATCTGGCGCTTCAGCCCGCCCTCGGCCATCGCAAGCGCCGACTTGCGCTGGAATTCCGTCTCAGCCTCGATCAGGTCGGCCAGGCCCTCGGCCTCGGTCAGGTCGATCCGGCCATTCTCAAAGGCACGGCGCGTGAATTCGCCGGGATGCGCGGGCCGAAGCCCTTCAATCTCGGCCAGAGCGCTGAGCACCGCATCCACGACCGCTCGACCGCCATGGCAGTGGAACTCGACGATGTCCTCACCGGTCGAGCTTGCAGGCCGATCGAAACGCAGGACCAAGGCGTCGTCCAACCTGCCACCCGCTTCGTCACGAAGCGTCCTCAGCGCCGCAATCCGGACGTCGGGAAGCGAGCCGGCCAATCTCCGGCCAGCTCCGTGTGCCCCCGGTCCGCTTACGCGGATAATGCTCACCGCTGCGGGCGGCCGTCCACTGGAGAGGGCGAAGATCGTATCGGCGCTCACGCAGCGCCGCTTAGCGCAGTCAGAGCCTCAGGCGAACAGCTTGCCCAGACCGACGTCGGGATGGACCCAGCCGTCGTAGATCATCTTCACAGCCACGTAGAGGATCACGAGGAGACCGACGTAGCCGATCCAGCGGTAGCGCTCGATGTAGCGGGCGATGAGGTTTGCGGCGACGCCCATCAGGATCACTGCAAATACCAAGCCTACGATCAGGATACCCGGGTGGTCACGGGCGGCGCCGGCGACGGCGAGCACGTTGTCGAGGCTCATCGAAACATCCGCGACCGCAACGGCCCAGACGGCAGCGCCGAAGCTCTTCGCAGGCCTCAACCCGGAATGTTCGTCCCCCAGAATCTCCTCAGACCCGCCAGACTCGCCCTCATGGCGAAGCTCGCGCCACATCTTCCACGCCACCCACAGTAGCAGGAGTCCGCCAACGAGGATAAGTCCAATGATTTGAAGTAGTTGGGTAACAACGAGGGCGAAGGCGATGCGAAGCACCAGGGCCGCCAGCACGCCGATCATGATCACCTTGCGGCGCTGGTCGGGCGTCAGGCCCGCCGCCAGGGCACCGACGACGATCGCGTTGTCGCCCGCGAGGACGAGGTCGATCATCAGCACCTGCAGGAAAGCCGCAAATGCCGCCGGCTCGGTGATGTTGGAGAAATCCTGGACGATGGCGTCCCAGATGCCGGCAGGCCCACCGAATCCGGCCGTCGCGGCCGCGGCGAGGGTCGTCAGCAGAAACTCGATCAATCTTTCCCCCTGATGTCAGTCGGGCAGTTTCGGAGCAAGCGCCATCCCAGGTCTTTGTTCCGGCGGTCGATCTATGCCCCGAATGCGTTCCTCAGGCCAAGCACATGTTCACCGCCTACCCACCCTTCGTAGATCATGTTTAGGGCGACGTAGAGGATGACCGCGAGGCCGATGTAATTGATCCAGTGATAGCGCTGGATGAGCCGAGCTACGTAATTCGCGGCAAAACCCATGAACAGGACCGAGAAGCTGAGCCCGATCACCAGGAGAGCCGGATTTTCCTTCGCGATCGAGGCGACGAGCAGGACGTTGTCCAAGCTCATGCTGAGGTCGGCGATCGCAATCTGCACTGCGGCCTGCAGAAATGTCTTCGTGCGAGGCGGGCCTTCGATCTCAGGCGTGTCCGGGTCGTCGGAGATGACCGTCGCCCGCGGATGCAACTCGCGCCACATATTGTAGGCGACCCACAGAAGCAGGAGGCCGCCCGCGAACACGAGACCGGTGACCTTGAGCAATTGCGTCGCGATCACCGCAAACGTGATCAGGAATGCCAGCGCCATGCCGACGCCGAGCATCAGGACCCGGCGCCTGTCCTTCTCCGGGAGCCCCGACGCCAGCGACCCCATGATTACGACGTTGTCGCCGGCCATGGTAAGGTCGCCGACGATGATCTGGCCGAGCTTGGCCAGACCACCGGCGGTGAAGACGCTAGAGAAGCTGAAGCCGGTTATCATGAGCCGGTAGAACCGCTCGAGCGGACTACTGGTTCATCGAGGCGAAGAAGTCCTCGTTGGTCTTCGCATCCTTCATCTTGTCGAGAAGGAACTGCATCGCGTCGACGGTGCCCATCTGCATAAGAATCCGGCGAAGGACCCACATCTTCGACAGGACGCCCTGGTCGACCAGCAGCTCTTCCTTCCGGGTGCCGGACTTGCCGACGTCCAGCGACGGGAAGATGCGCTTGTCGGCGACCTTGCGATCGAGGACGATTTCGCTGTTACCGGTGCCCTTGAACTCTTCGAAGATGACTTCGTCCATCTTCGATCCGGTATCGATCAGCGCGGTCGCGATGATGGAGAGCGAACCGCCCTCCTCGATGTTGCGCGCGGCGCCAAAGAAGCGCTTCGGACGCTGCAAGGCGTTGGCATCGACACCGCCGGTAAGCACCTTGCCAGAGCTCGGAACCACCGTGTTGTAGGCGCGGCCGAGGCGGGTAATGGAGTCGAGAAGGATCACGACATCCTTCTTGTGCTCGACCAGACGCTTGGCCTTTTCTATAACCATTTCAGCGACTTGCACGTGACGAGAAGCCGGTTCGTCGAAGGTCGAGCTGATCACTTCGCCCTGAACCGATCGCTGCATGTCCGTAACTTCTTCCGGACGCTCGTCGATGAGCAGCACGATCAGAAACACTTCCGGATGGTTGGCGGTGATCGACCGGGCGATGTTCTGGAGAAGGACCGTTTTACCAGTCCGCGGCGGGGCGACGATCAGTGCGCGCTGGCCCTTTCCGAGCGGCGCGACGATGTCGATCACGCGGGCCGACTTGTCCTTGACTGTTGGATCCTTGGGATCGAGCTCGATCTTCGAAGTCGGATAGAGCGGCGTCAGGTTGTCGAAATTGACACGGTGGCGGACGGCCTCCGGGTCGTCGAAATTGATCTGGGTGACCTTGGTCAGTGCAAAATAGCGCTCGCCTTCCTTGGGGCCCGGATCTCGCCTTCGACGGTGTCACCGGTGCGCAACCCAAATCGGCGCACCACGCTCGGCGCGACATAGATGTCGTCAGGGCCGGCGAGATAGTTGGCTTCGGGCGAGCGGAGGAAGCCGAATCCGTCATTCAGGACTTCAATCGTTCCCGAGCCGTTGATTTCGGCGCCCGTTTCCGCGCGCACTTTGAGAATGGAGAACATGAGGTCCTGCTTACGCAGGGTGGATGCTCCCTCGACGCCGAGCTCCTCGGCCATGGTGACCAGTTCGGCGGGTGTTTGTTTCTTGAGATCTTTGAGATGCATTTCGTGGGTCGCTTCGGGCGAAGGTGGAGAATGGCTTTATTCAAAAAGCGCGGGATGGGCAGGACGCCTCATCCAGGACAAACGGTTCGTCGGCAAAGGAAGTGAACTGGCCGATTTAGCCGTCGGCGTCGAGGTATGTCTGGCGATGAACTAAGTCAATGCTTGCACGCAAGGATTGCGTCAGAAAGGCTTTACGATCACGAGAACGACGATGACCGCCGCGGCAACGCCAGGGATCTCGTTCATGATCCTCAGGGTGCGATTGTCGAGCGGTCGCTTTCCAGCGGCAAGGCGCTTGCCGTAGCTCGCCAGCCACCCCTGATAGCCGGACAGACCGACAACCATCGCCAATTTTCCGATAAACCAGCCTTGGGCCCAGGCATCGGTGATCCACGCTAGCGTGAGCCCGAGGATCCATACGATGATGATCGCCGGCGTGAGGATGATCGTACGGACCCTGTCCTCCCGCTCGATCCAAGCACGATCCTCGGCCGAACCCGGCGTCGTCTCATGATGATAGACGTAGAAACGCGGCAGGATGAACAAGCCGGCCATCCAGAAGATCACGAATGTGACATGCGCGGCCTTCACCCACGGATAAGCGAGGCCGAGTAAGTCGTGGAGATCGCTCATGCGCGCTTCTTCACCTCTGCAAGCATCTGTTCAACGTGAGCGATGGGTGTTTCCTGGAGAATTCCGTGACCGAGATTGAAGATGTGCGGCCGCCCGTCAAAAGCGTCAAGGATGCGCTTCACTGCGGCGCTCAGGCCTTCTCCGCCGGACAATAATGCCAGCGGGTCGAGATTACCCTGCACGGGAAGTCCCTTTGGAAGTTCCCTGTCCGCCCAGACCGGGTCGACCGTCTCGTCGAGCCCGATCGCATCGATCCCGGTCTCGCGGGCATATGCGCCCAGCTTTCCGCCGGCGCCCTTCGGGAAGCCGATAAACTTCACTTGGGGATACCGCTCTTTGACAGCGGCGGCGATGCGGGCGGTCGGGGCGATGACCCAACGCTCAAATTCGGCCGGTGCAAGGCTTCCTGCCCAGCTGTCGAACAATTGCACCACCTCGGCGCCGGCCTCGATCTGGCCGGCAAGATAGCCGAGCGTGACCTCCTCGATGCGATCGATGATCGCGTGAAACAGAGCGGGATCCGAATAAGCGAGGCGCCGCGTCTCGGATTGGTCGCGGCTGCCCTGTCCGGCCACCATGTATGTCGCCACCGTCCAGGGAGCCCCTGCAAAGCCGATCAGAGCCTTCGAAGGGTCCAGAGCCGCCTTCACCTTGCGAACCGTCTCGTAGATGGGCTCCAGACGCGCAGGGAAGGCCTGCAGGCTCTCCGGAGCTGCATTCGCCAGCGGGGCGTCAGGCGCGGGCCCTCGCCGGCGACGAAGCTCAGGTTCTGGCCGATTGCGAACGGTACGATCAAGATGTCGGAGAACAGGATCGCCGCGTCGAGCTGAGGAAAGCGCTTCAGCGGCTGAAGCGTGACCTCGGCCGCGGCATCGCTGTCGTAGACGAGGTCGAGAAAGCTTCCCTTGTCAGAACGAAGCTGGCGATATTCGGGCAGGTAGCGACCAGCCTGGCGCATCATCCACACGGGAGGAGGATCGAGCCGCTCACTGTTCAGCACGGCAAGCATCGGCTGGCGCGCCGACCCGGCTCCAGAGCTCTCATTCGGGCTCAAGGCCACCCTTCTCTCTCCCTATATATTAGAATCTTAGAAGATTGTTGTAGTTGTTGGGGCGCGGGACGCGGGGTTTAGGCGCGGCTCCCGATTTTGCCAACAAGCGGGGAATCAGACTCTGAAGGAGAGGCGGCGAGTCGCGACGCCTGTTGCCCATGATTCACAGGCTGGGGATCGAATCCCGCCTCCGTGGATGAATCTCGGGAAGGACCGAAATGGATGTCGGACAACGCGTCCGTTGAGCCAGTCCCCATGTCCGCGCTAGGACGCCACACCAGTTTTCCACAAGGTTGTTCGAAACGTGCTCATTCTCGCCTCCGGAAGCTCCATTCGCCGCAAGATGCTCGAAGACGCGGGCGTTGAGTTTGATGTTGTCCGGCCGGAGGTCGACGAGGCCGCGCTTAAGGCGGGCATGGATGATGGGGAGACGATCGCCCTGGAGTTGGCGAAGGCCAAGGCTGCCTCGGTCAGCTCCAATCGCCCTGGGGATTGGGTGATCGGAAGCGATTCCGTCGTACGCGTCGACGAACGGCTCTTCGACAAGCCGAGAAGCCGCGAAGAGGCCGCCGACCATCTCCGGCTGTTCTCGGGCAAGCCGATGCAGCTGTACAGCGCCGTCGCCTTGGCGCGCGGCGGATCCATCGAATGGAGCGATGTCGGTCGTGCCGAGCTGCATGTCCGCGACCTCAGCGAGGATTTCATCCAATCCTATCTGGATGCCGAGTGGCCGGAAGTCGGCAATTGTGTGGGAGTCTTCCGGATCGAGGGACGCGGAATCCAATTGTTCGACCGGATCATCGGTGGGCATTTCACGATCATGGGAATGCCGCTGATTCCGGTCCTCAAAGCGCTTCGAAAGCGGGAGATCCTGGCAAGATGACGTCACGGCGTCATGATGTCACTTATTGCGATTGGGTTCGGTCGTGATGCGGCTGGCTCTCACCGGATCGATCGGCATGGGCAAATCGACAGTCGCGAAGATGTTCGAGCGCGCCGGAGTCGCGGTGTTCGATGCCGATGCTGTCGTGCGCGATCTCCAGGCCAATGATCCCGCGCTCATTTTCGCTATCGGCGAACGATTCCCCGGGACGGTGACGAACGGCGTCCTCGATCGCGAGCGTCTTGCGCTCAAGGTGCTCGGCTTTCCCGCAGAGCTGGAGGCGCTCGAGGCCATCGTCCATCCCGCCGTACAGTCGGCCCGAACTCACTTTATCGAAAAGAACCGGGATGCGCCGGCACTGCTGTTTGACATTCCGCTGCTGTTCGAGACGGAAGGCGAGAATGCCTTCGACAAGATCATCGTCGTTTCGGCGCCGCCCGAAATCCAGCGTGAGCGAGTCCTGTCCCGGCCCGGCATGACGGCGAAAAAGCTCGACGCGATCCTTTCGCGCCAGATGCGCGACGACGAAAAGCGCAAACGAGCCGATTTCGTGGTAGATACGGGGGCGACCTATCCACAACTGAGCGGCAGGTCGGCGACATTCTGTCTTGTCTCGGAATCGGGCGAGGTGGATAGAAGAGCTGTGCGCGAAATCGTCTTCGATACGGAAACAACCGGTCTCAATCCGGCCGGTGGTGACCGAATGGTCGAAATCGGCTGCATCGAAATGATCAATCGGGTCGAAACGGGCCGCCATTTTCACGCTTACTTCAACCCTGAACGGGCGATGCCATCCGAAGCGGAGGCCGTCCACGGTCTCAGCACCATCTTCCTGTCGGCGCAGCCCTTGTTCGCCGACAAGGTTGAAGAGCTGATCGAATTCCTAGGAGACGCGCCGCTCGTCGCTCACAACGCGTCGTTCGACTTCGGATTCCTCAACCAGGAGCTCCTGATTTGCGGCCGCCCGACCGTTTGCATGAGCCGGATGGTCGATACCCTGGTGCTCGCAAGGGCAAGGCATCCCGGCGCCAAACATAGCCTCGACGCGCTTTGCACGCGGTTCGGCGTGGATCGCAGTCTCCGGGTAAAGCATGGCGCCTTACTCGACGCGCAACTGCTTGCGCAGGTCTATGTGGAACTCACCGGAGGCCGGCAGATCGGCCTTGGCCTGGTGGCCGAAACGGACGCCAGGGAAGTCAGAGTTAGCGGACCGACTGTGACGGTTCGCGAGCCCCGCGTTCCGCGCCCGCACTTTGCGAGCTCGGAGGAACTGGAGCGGCATCGTGCGTTTATCGCTCAGATGGCGAGCCCACTTTGGGAACGCTACGCAGCGGTCGCCTGAGGCGATTGACGCATTGGCCGCAGCGCGCCTAAGCGGCGCGCCGCGCAGAAAGGAGGGCTGGTTAGGTGGACGTACGGGTGACGGGCCATCAGGTCGACGTCGGAGATTCCTTGCAGACTCAGGCCGTGAGCCGGATCGAAGGACTCGCTGAGAAATATTTTCCACGCGCAGTTGCTGCGAACGTGACGTTCAGTCCGGGCCCTACGCAGACTTTGTCTGCGACATCGTCGCCCCGGTCATCAACAACGTCGTCCTGAAAGCGCATCAGCGAGCCCCCGAGGCGCACATCGCGTTCGAGGGTGCGGCTGACAAGATCGAGAAGCAGCTCAGCAAATATGCCAAGCGGCTTCGCGAGCACAAAGCCGACGGCACGTCGCAGTTCGTGGAAGATGCCGGCTACACGGTCTTCGCGCCTCAGCCGGAAGTGCCCGTCGAAAAGGACGAGGCAATGCATCCGACGATCGTTGCCGAGACGAAGGTCGACATCCCGGAAGCCAGCGTCTCCGACGCGGTCATGCTGCTCGATCTTCGCAACACGAATGCGCTGATGTTCAAGAATAGTGCATCGGGGAAACTCAACATGATCTACCGCCGCGACGACGGTAATATCGGCTGGGTTGAACCGCCCGCCGGCTGACAACATTTGCAATATGTGTATCGGTGGCGGCGCGGCGGCGTCTCCACCGCGGTCGTGAGTAAGATATGCACCTTTCGGATTTTCTCGATTTTGACGCGATCAAGCCGTCCCTTCCGGGCGGCAACAAGCGCGCGTTGCTTCAGCAGCTCGCGCAGATCGCGGCCGGCCGCCTCGATGCCGACGCCGGCGAGATTCTATCGAGCGTCAGCGAACGCGAGCGACTGGGCTCGACCGGTTTCGGCCAGGGAGTCGCCATCCCGCACGGCAAGATCGAGGGGCTGAGCCGAATCTACTGCCTGTTCGCCCGCCTGTCGGATCCGGTCGATTACAAGTCGATCGACGGTCAGAAGGTCGATCTGGTCTTCCTTCTCCTTTCGCCGCCCGATGCCGGAGCCGAGCATTTGAAAGCGCTTGCCGCGATCAGCCGGGTGACGCGTCACGCGCCGACGCTCGAGAAGATGCGCGGTGCCCGCAGCCGCGACGCCCTCGCGGCGGTTCTCATGGGGGCCGATGAGCGAGACGCCGCCTGACGTCGAGCGACTGACGGCGACGGGTGCCGAGGCGCACTATCGCCGCCTCGAAGCGCTCTATCGCTCGGCCCCCGTCAACCGGCATTTTGAATCAGAAATCGAGATCACCGGGCCGGGCCAGGCGCGGATCCGCTTCAAGGTGGAGGAATCCTCCTACCATGCTGCGGGAGCGGCTCACGGCACGCTCTACTTCAAGATGCTGGACGACGTGGCGTTCTATGCTGCGAACAGCCTCATCAGCGACCGCTTCCTACTGACAACCGCTTTCAATCTCCACTTCACGCGGCCGATGCGTGCGGGCGAGGCCATCGCCGAGGGCAGGTGGATCAGCGGCCGTCGGCGAGTGATGATCGCAGACGCGCATATCATCGGTCCCGATGGCGAGGAGGCCGCGCGCGGAACCGGGACCTTCCTGAGGTCGCACATCCCGTTGAGCGGCCTGTCAGGCTACAAAGAGTGACGAAGGATCGGCTGCCGGCTCATCTCGAGGCGGCCGCGATCATGCGCCGGGCAGAGGCTACGGGCGGATTCGCAATGGTGCTTCGCAAGGGCGATCCCGATCGTGGTGCGCTGACTCTCCTGCTCAACGAAAGGGGAGAATTCCGCGGAATTCTAGAGCGCGAGCTTGGCCCCGACTTCACCTACGAGTGGACGTTCAAGAAAGCAGAAGAGAGCCAAGGTTCCGACTCTTTGCGCGAATTGATCGCGCGGCGGCAGCGGTTCGACGCTGATTCATGGTTAATTGAACTGGATATCGCGGAGCCGGAACGATTCATCGCTGAAACGATCCATTCGAGTTGACCCCTGCCCTCCCACCGGGAAAACAGGGGACAAGACAGAGCGGGGGCACCATCCGACCGGAAAGAGCCGGGGGCAGGTGCCACGCAAGACGGGGAATCAACACCAGGCGCGATCGTACGTTTTCGAACGTGATGAGACGCGCCTGTCTGTCGGTTAACCGCACTAAATTCGGATTTAATGTTGGTATCGTTTCGATCGGCACTGCTGGTTTTCGCAGCTGCAACCGCAAGTTCGGTTGCGCCGGCCCAGGTAGGCCCAATGTCCTCTGAACCTATTATTCCGGTTACGACCGCTTCGTATCCGAAGATCGTCGTACCCGAACCCATCTCGAACCCGACCTACACCCCGGATACGATCGATCCGGCAGATGCCAATTCCGCCGACAGCGATGAGACAGCGACACCGACTCCGGTCAAGCCGAGCGGCGATCTCTCCTCACTGGTGGCCCAGCTTCGCAGCTCCGAGCCCGGTAGCCGCGAGCTTGAGTGCCTCGCGGTTGGCGTCTACTTCGAATCCAAGAGTGAGCCGCTCGCGGGCCAGCTGGCCGTCGGCGAAGTGATCGCCAATCGCGCGAATTCGAATGGCCGCTTCCCTTCGACCTATTGCGGCGTCCTGTTCCAGCGCAGCCAATTCAGCTTCATTCGCGGGCGGTCGCTTCCGTCGGTCCCGCGTGCGAGCAAGCAATGGCAGACCGCTGTCGCAATCGCCAAGATCGTCGATCAGGATCTCAAGGACTCGGTTGTCGGTAACGCCTTGTTCTTCCACGCCAAGCGCGTGTCTCCGGGCTGGCGCCTGAGGCGCGTCGCATCGGTCGGCAATCATATCTTCTACCGCTAGAGCGGTTTTCGATATTCTTGTTTCGTTCTAGGGTGGCCAGCGATGGCCACCCTAATCGATTCGTGCTTTACCGATGCGCCGCCAATCGCGGCCGAAGTGGCGCGCGGGGTGACGCGGTTGTTTTGCCGGTCGGATCTGTTCGCCATCTGTGAAGTGCCGCTTCCGAACGGCCGGCGCGCCGACATGATGGCTATCGATGCAAAGGGCGCGCTGACAATCGTTGAGATCAAGGTCGCGAAAGCGGACCTGCTGAGCGATGCGAAGTGGACCGATTACCTGGAATATTGCGACCGGTTCTTCTGGGCCGTGCCGCCTGACCTCGCGCCGATCTGCAACGGTGAGCGATTTATGCCGAACGAGGCGGGACTGATCGTCGCCGACCGCTATGACGCGGCTTTGATGCGCGAGGCGCTGCATCGGCCGCTCGCTCCCGCAAGACGAAAGGCGGAACTGTTGCGATTCGCCAGGCGTGCGGCGCGTCGGCTGTCCGCGCAGATCGACCCCAGCATGGGGGACGACTTCTAGCTTATTTCAGCTTGAAGCTGTCGAGGTCCTCGGTCTTCGCGGGTTTCGGCTTCGCGGCCGATTCGATGGCCGTCAGAAGCGCGCGGCTACGGGTGTCGCGCTTGGCATAGTCCCTCGCGGAATAGCCGGCAGCCGAGTCCTTCTTGTCCGGGTCGGCGCCCTTCGCGAGCAGCAGCTTCACGGCCTCGAGCTGGCGCTGCTGGACTGCAACGATCAGCGGGGTCTCACCCATCTTGTTTCCGACATCGACCTTCGCCCCAAGGGCAAGCAGGATCTCGATGGCCTCGGTGTAGCCGACGCGTGCTGCAGCAATCAGGGGCGTGTCGCCGGATGCATTCGCAAGGCTGGGATTCGCGCCCTTGCCGAGGAGAAATTTGGTCCACAAATCGTCGGTCCGGGAGATGGCGATGATCAGCGCCGTTTCGCCCTTCAGGTTGCGGGTGTTGACGATCGTCGGCCTCGCCTCGATCAGTTCGGTGACTTTGTTGCCGTCTCGGTCGCGCACGGCGTTGATGAATGGCTCCGCGTCCGAGATATATTGTGCACCCACCGGTGCGGATGCCGACGCGAGCGCGAGCGCGACCAAAGCGAACCGTTTCATATTCTTTGCCCTTTTGCCCTCGGCTCCTTGAATGCGCCCCGATAGCAAAGCATGTCTGAACTTGTCATGGCCGACGCGCGAAACTCTTCCAATCCTTTTTGGGAAAAGCCTCTGTCCGAGCTGGACCGTGGACAGTGGGAGGCTTTGTGCGATGGCTGCGGCCGTTGTTGCCTGCACAAGCTCGAGGACGAGGAGACCGGTCTTCTCTACCCGACGAACGTCGCCTGCGAGCTGCTCGACCGCAGGAACGGCATGTGCATCGATTATGCGCATCGCAAGAAGAGGGTCGCCGACTGCGTCGTGCTCAATCGCAAGAGCATCGGGTCGTTGGACTGGCTGCCCGAAAGCTGCGCCTATCGCCTGCGGTCCGAAGGTAAGCCCCTCCCGCCTGGCATTATCTGATTTCGGGAAGCCGCGAGACCGTCCACGAAGCCCGCCAATCAACACGCGGCTGGACCGTAAGCGAGAAGGACGTCGAAGAACTGGAAGACCATGTGGTCGATCGCTCGCTCTGAGGCGCTCTTCCGGCACGACGATCTCCCGCTTCCAGTGGAGATTCGCGGGATGCGAGGGCGAAGCGGCTTCGACTAAGGCTGGACGAGAAGCGCGGCCTCCTGAAGCTGACTGGCCCTCTGAGGATGAACCGCAAGGCGGCGCTGGAATGGGCCGCCGAGCAGAAGGAATGGGTGGAAGCGCAGGTTGGCGCGATGCTTCCGCCGGAACCGTTCGTTCCAGGTGCAACCATCCCGGTGGAGGGTCGCGACGTCCTGCTCGAGCGGGTCGCGTCGGGACGGCGAACGCCGGTCCTGGACAACGTGCGTTTGACCTGCGGCGGACCCGAAGAGGGCTTCGCGCGAAGGGTTGAGACGTTTCTGAAGCGGAGAGCGGTCGACACGCTCTCGCGAGAGACTGCGGAGGCCGCGGACCGCGCCGGAGTGACCCTTAAGGCGGTCTCGGTCGGGGATGCGGAAACGCGCTGGGGCAGCTGCTCTTCGGCCGGGCGCATTCGCTACAATTGGAGGCTTATTCTAGCGCCGCCTGAGGTCCGGAAGTACGTTGTCGCGCACGAGGTCGCGCATCTCGTCCACCTGAACCATGGCCGCGAGTTCAAGGCATTGGAGTCTCGCCTGTTCGAAGGCGATGCCGAAGCGGCACGCCTATTGCTGCGGCGTATCGGGAGCCGGTTGAAGCGGATCGGCAGGACGCGGTGAGGTCGGGGCCGGCGGCCTGACGACCTGCGGACGTTGCGGCGGCTGTCTCTGCGGCTGACGCTGGGTGCTTCCCGGCGGGAGAACCTGGTCGAGCCATTGCTGATCGAGTTGCTCGGTCGTCTGAGCACCGGCCTGCCCTGGTTGCTGCGGTTGTTGAGGCAGCGGCTGGCCTGGCACCGGCATGGTATCGACGGGTTGGCCGGGGAGCGGGTTGCCATATTCGTCCACCAGCGGCGCGCTCCCGACTTCATTCCCGAGTGCGTAGGGGTCTTCCTCGCCCTCGATGTTCCAGTCCGGCATCGGCACTTCGGTCTGGAAGCTTTCGACGGGCCGACGAGCAACGGCGACGGCCATGAAATCGTGGAACGCACGTGCCGGCGCAGTGCCGCCCTGAAGGCCGGCGACCGGCCGAGCGTCATCCCGGCCCATCCACACGCCAGTAGTCAGGCCACTGGAAAAGCCGATGAACCAGCCGTCCTTGTTGGAACTGGTCGTGCCGGTCTTGCCCGCGACCGGACGCCCGATCTGCGCAGCCCGGCCGGTACCGGTTAGCACCGCGGACTGGAGCAGGTCGGTCATTTCCGCCGCGACCCAGGGCGCGACGAGCACCCGGCCCTCATCACTTTCCTTCTGGTACAGCAGCCGCCCATCGGCGGTGACGACCTTGCGAATCGCATAAGGCGTGACGGAAACACCCTGATTTCCGACCGAGGCGAAGGCTCGAGTCATGTCGATGAGGCGGACGTCGCTCGTTCCCAGCACCATCGACGGAAAGGTCGAGATATTGGTGCTGATCCCGAACCGGCGAGCCATGTCGGCGATCGTCCCGAAGCCGAGCTGGGCGCCGATCTTGGCACTGACCGTGTTGATCGAAAGGGCGAAGGCCTCGCGCAGGCTGACGGGTCCGCGGTTCGTGCGCGTTGAGTTGCGCGGCGTCCATCCGTCGATCGTCACCGGCTCGTCGACGATCGTGTCGGTCGGTTTCATCCCGGATTCGAGTGCCGCGAGATAAACGAAAAGCTTGAACGCGGAGCCGGGCTGGCGCTCGGCCTGGGTCGCACGGTTGTAGATCGAGTCCACATAGTCGCGGCCGCCGATCATCGCGCGCACTGCGCCATCGCGATCGATAGCGACGAGCGCGCCCTGCGCCTGGCTCGGAGTGTTCGCAGCGATGGCGCGTTCACCTGCCGCCTGCATGTTGGGATCGAGCGTTGTCCAGACCTCGATCGGCTGAGTGTTCTCGTCGATCAGGGTATCGAGCTGGGGAAGTGCCCAGTCGGTGAAATAGCGGACGCTGTTCTGCTTGGTGGTCGGCTGGATCTTGACCGCAGCCGAATCGACCTGCGCCGCGCGCTCGGGCGTGACGAAGCCATTCTCGACCATCGTCTTAAGCACGACTTCCGAACGGTCGCGGGCGGCTTCGACGTCGGCTGTCGGAGAATAATTGGACGGCGCCTTCACAAGGCCGGCGATGATCGCCGCCTCGCCGAGCGAGAGGCTGCGTGCGCTGTGCCCAAAGAACCGGCGCGAGGCAGCGTCGATGCCGTAGGCGCCACCGCCGAAATAGACGCGGTTGAGGTAGAGCTCGAGAATCTGGTTCTTCGAGAACTTCCGTTCGATCGCGAGCGAAAGAACGCCTTCCTTGATCTTGCGGCCGAAGGTGCGGCTGTTGGTCAGGAAGATGTTGCGGGCGAGCTGCTGGGTGATGGTCGAACCGCCCTGCGCCCAGCGTCCGGTGTCGATCCGGACCTTGGCGGCGCGGACGACGCCGATGGGGTCGACACCGAGATGCGAGCGGAAGCGCTTGTCCTCGACCGCGATCATCGCGGCCCGCATCTCCGGAGGGATCTGCTCATAAGGAAGCCACTGCCCGAAGCTGGGCCCTATGTTGACCAGAACGGCACCGTTTGCGGCCCGGACCCGGATCATCTGGCCAAGGTCGGAGCGCTTCGCGAGTTCGGAATAGCTCGGGAGGTTGGCGTAGGCGACGGCTACCGAGACGATCAGCGCAAGCAGACCGACGAGCGCGACGTAGATCAAGATCTTCAGCGCAGTCACTAACGGCCTGCGGGTGGGAGTAGGAGCGGCGCGGGCCATCTTGCCACGACGGATAGAAACTCGCGGGTCTACCGACAAGCGCCAGTCTTTACCGTCATCATTATCTCCCACCGCGCGCTCGCCGTCCGGCGCACCTATCCCAATTGCCGCGTTAGCGGCGGATTAACCGTGTTTTGAGGTTTGCCCAATAGCTATCGGAGCCATGAAGACGCGCACTGCGCTCTTTGTAATCGGGCTTGCGGCGGCGGCATCCTTGTCGGCGCCACCATCGGCGCGCGCCCAATGCCGCCTCTGCGAGAAGCCGAGCACGATGCCGGCAGCTGAGGGCGCCGAAGGTCCGATCGATCTCCAGATCGAGGCTGGTCTCGACTTCGATCGCCTCGTCGTCGTTGGCCCAGGCGATGGCACGGCTACCCTTCGTCCCGACGGCACTCGCCAGGCCAGCGGCTCGGTCGAGGCAATCAGCGGCCGGGCAATGGTCGGCCAAGCGAGTGTTCGAGGAGAGCCGGGGCGACTGATCCGGGTCGAGCTTCCGGAGCGGATCGAGCTCTACTCGCTCGACGGAGCGCGAATCAGTATCGACCAGATCGTCACCGACCTCTCTTCGGCACCGCGGCTCGATTCTTCGGGAAACCTGTCCTTCCGCTTCGGAGGAAGGATCCGGCTGTCAGGAAATACCGACGGCGACTTCCGCGGCGACGTACCGATTACCGTCGAATATCTCTGAATATTCTCCGTTTCGGAGTGAATCCTTTCCGCTTCGGTAACCATGCCCTTGAAGCAAGCCGTAATCGGGTGGGGTTAATGCAGCAGTCACGGGTGAGCGGACCGCCGGTCCACCAGCCGCGATATTTTTGGTTCGGAACAAGTGGGGAAATCTCAATGACGAAACTCCTTCGTACGACGTGCCTGGCTGCGTCTGTCGCTGCCACCGCACTGATCGCCACGCCGGCCGTCGCTGCACCCGTCGGTGCTAGCACGCCTGCTACGGCTCGCGCCAAAATCGTCCGTCCGCTTCTGCTGACCGCGACTCGTAACCTCGACTTCGGAACGATCACGCTCGGCACGGTTGCTGCCGGTGGCGAGACCGTTTCGATGACCCAGGCCGGCGTTGTTACCTGCGGTTCGGGTGGCCTGACCTGCTCGGGCGCTCCGGTTTCTGCGCAGTACAACGTGCAGGGCACCAACAACCAGGTCGTGCAGATCTTCGCCGTCGCCAGCCCGCTGACGAACGCGAACGACGCTACGACGCTGTCGTTCACGCCGAACGCTCCGGCGACGACGACGCTCACCAACTCGGGCGCTCCGGGCACCAACTTCAACGTTGGCGGCTCGATCGTGATTACGCCGACCACCACGGACGGCGTCTACAGCGGCAACATCAACGTCACCGTTGATTACCAGTAAGCTGCTGACGGCCCGAAAGGGCTGATCGGAAGGGAAGGGGTCGCGGTTCGCCGCGACCCCTTTTCCGTTATTCGGCCGGGGAAACCGGCATGGTTAGCGGGATATCAACCATTTTGGACCAACTCTCCGCCACGAACCCGTGGGGAGAATAGAATGTCCTTGTTCCGCGTAGCGGCCCGCGCCGCGCTGCTTGTTCCAATGTTGCTTTGGGCGCCGGCCGTACAGGCCGGGGTTGGCGACCTTCTGGTGGCGCCGACGCGCATCATTCTGAACGGAAGCCGCGGGACGGAAATCATCCTCAACAACATCGGCGACGATGTCGCGACTTACCGGATCTCGGTCGAGCTTCGCCGGATGACTCCCGACGGAATGCTTCACGACGTGACCGATCCGGATGCGGAGGAGCAGCTGGCCCAGTCGATGATCGTCTACGCGCCCCGGCGCGTGACCCTGGCTCCGCGCGAGCCGCAAACGATCCGCATTTCGGCCCGCGCCCCCAAGGATCTCCCCGACGGCGAATATCGCGTCCACCTGCTGTTTCGGGCGGTGCCGCCGCCGAGCCCGGTCGAGGCACCCAAGGACGTGAAGGGGATCGCCTTCGCTCTGACCCCATTTACGGCGTGACCATCCCGGTGATCGCGCGTTTCGGCAACCTCGAAGCTAAGGCCGGCATCGCGAACGTCAAGCTGACGCAGGCCGAAGGCAAGCCGGCGGTCAGCCTCGAGCTGACCCGGGCGGGGGAGCGCTCTACGTTCGGCGAGGTCCGCGTGATGAAGGCGGGGATCAAGGATCCCATCGCCGTGCAGCGCGGCGTCGCCATCTACACCGAAGTCGGCCAGCGCAGCCTCACCATACCGGTCGATGAGAAATATGCGTCCTCCGCAAAGGGCCGGGTGACCGTCCAGTATGTCGAGCCGAGCGACACCGGCCCGCTGACCATCGCGGAAGCGGACGCGGTCCTGAACTAGGCCGCTGGGGCTGTGGCGAGACAGGAGGATGCTCCGCATCGGCAAGAAGCTCCGGGCGATCGCCCTGCTTGGCCTGGCCTGCGCCGGCGGGATCAGTGCGCCCGCAGCCACTCCCATTGCCGACGGCTGGTCGGCGGATCCTGAAGCCCAGTTCCTACTCGACGTAAACGTTCGCCGTCTCCGCCTCGGGGACGGCGTTCGCGCTTATGAGACGCCCGAAGGCACGTGCATCATCTTTGGTGACTTCCTGACTGCCCTCGATGTGCCGATGAAGATCGACCTCGCCGCGAAGAAGGCCAGCGGCTGGGCGTTCAAGGAGCAGAACAGGATCGTCGTCGACGCGTCGTCAGGCGTCGCAACTTACGGACAAAACACGGAAAAGCTGGCTCGCGGGACGGTTCGGGAGACGCCCGAAGGCTGGTGCGTGGATAGCGCTGCACTCGCGCGGTGGTTCGGGATCGGAATCAAGGCGAACACAGGCGCCTCGGCGCTGATCCTGGAATCGGAAGCGAAGCTGCCGGTCGAGCTCGCGGTCGAGCGAGAGCGGCGTGCGGCGCAGATCAAGCCCGCAAAGTTCGACTTGAAGAGCCTCCCGCAGGTGAAGCTCCCCTATCGGATGTGGCGAGCACCCGCGCTGGACTTCGTGGTCAGCGCCGGAGTTACCTATCGCGCCAACGACGGCGTCCGGGTCGATCGCAGCACGTCGATCTACGCGGCGGGCGAGGTTGCGCGGATGTCCTACGATGCGAAGCTCTCCACAAACGCGAAGGGCGTCCCGAGCACGTTGCGACTGCGCGCCTATCGCTCGGACCCTGACGCAGGCCTCCTAGGCCCGCTCAAGGCGACGCATTTCGGCTTTGGCGATGTCGCGGGGCTCGACAGCGGCCTTGGCGGCTCCGGAGCCAGTGGGCGAGGCGCGGTCGTCACCAACCGTCCGCTCTTCAACCCGACCGCGTTCGACAAGACACGGTTCGAAGGTGATCTGCCCGCCGGGTGGGAGGCCGAGCTTTATCGCAACGGCGAGCTTCTGGCATTTGCCCGCCCCACTGCGGGGTCACGCTATGTCTTTGACGACGTTCAGCTTTTGTACGGCGAAAACCAAGTCAGCATCGTCCTCTATGGGCCGCAAGGGCAGATCCGGACGCGCGAGGAGATGATCAACGTCGGCCAGGATAACGTGCCGGCTGGCAAGACCTGGTACTGGGCCGGCGTGAACCAGCCCGGCAGGGATGTTGTCGCATTCCATAATTCACCGGACGCGCTGACCCTTCCAAAGGCCCAGGCGGCAGTTTCCGTCGAGCACGGCATCGACGACCGGACATCCGTCGCAACGATCGCGCGCGCAATGCTGATCGAAGATGAGCGCGTGACGTTCGTCGAAGGGTCGGTTCGCCGCTCGATCGGTCCGGCGCTCGTCGAGGCCGGCGTCGCCTGGGAAAGCGGAGGCGGGCGTGCGGCACATGCGCAAGTGCTTGCAAAGTTCGGGAAAATTAACGTCAGCGGCGAAGCTCTGGTCGCCAGCAACTTTCATTTGCAGGGCCAGCAACTGCGAAGGACGGTCAAGGACTTCAAGCTGGCCGTCGACACGCCGCTTCGCATCGGCCGCTCCGTCGTCCCCGCGCATGCCGACGTCCGGCTAATCAAGCAGGCGGATAATTCCAGCCAATTGGAAGCTGCCGCACGGCTTTCGACCACGATTCGGCGATTCAATCTCGCCACAGACGTGCGTTATCGCCGCCAATTCCTGGCTCACGGGCCATCGCCGCCCGGCGCGGTCGAGGTTGCGCTGATCGGGTCGGGCGGAATCGGAAACGTTCGCCTGCGCGGCTTCGGCAGCATGGAGGTCGCGCCACAGGCGCGCTTCCGTTCTGCGGAGCTCAGCGCTTACTGGTCGGCGAGCGAACATGTCGATTGGGAGGGCGCGCTTGCGTATGACGCGGGTGCGAAACGAGCGCGTGCGCGCGTCTCGCATATCCGGCGTTTCGACTCGATGGCGCTTGCGGTCACGGGCGAGGCGGCAACCGACGGATCGGTCGCGGTCGGGTTCAACCTGAATTTCTCGCTCGATCCAAGCCACGGATTTGGCCTTTCGCGTCAGCCACTTGCCGCTGCAGGGGCGGTGCGCGCGCGCGTCTATCGCGACCGTAACGACAATGGCGTCCGCGATAATTCGGAGCCTTTCGAGAAGGGTGCCCTAATCACGACGGGAACGCGCATCACCGAAAAGCCCACCGACGAACGAGGGGCGGTCCTGGTCGGGGGACTGGCGACGTTTACTCCGGTTGCCGTGGGGATCGATCCCAGCAGCCTCGCCGACCCCAATCTCGTTCCAAGGAAGGCCTTGCAGGTCGTGGTTCCGCGTCCGGGCGTGCCTGCGGAGGTCGAGATCGGGCTCGTCGGCGGCGGCGAAATCGAAGGCGCGATTATCAAGAGCGGCGGCCTGGGCTTCGAAGGCCTCAAACTCGAGCTGCTAGACGAAGCGGGCAAGATCGTCGCAACGGCCGAGACCGATTATGACGGCTATTACCTGTTCGAGCGCGTGCCATACGGCCGGTACTCCGTGCGCGTCAGCGCAGAATCCGCGACCGCGGCAAAAATCCTGCCCAGCTTGAATGCGTCCGCCGAGGTCAATGAGGACCGATCGGTGGCTCGAATGGGCTCGATCCAGGTCACGAAGATACCGAGCGTGGCGTCCGCCAACTGAAGAAGTCGTCCGAGACGACTTCCCATTCCGCTATTGATTCTCAAAAACAGAAACTCGCCCGGGAGGGAGCGATCCGACTCTTTCAGGATTTCAGATGGTGCGGTCGAGAAGACTCGAACTTCCACGGCCTTTCGGCCACAGCGACCTCAACGCTGCGCGTCTACCAGTTCCGCCACGACCGCACGTCATGAAGATGGGGAGTGGGCCGTCGGCCGCAATCCCGGTAGGCGCGCGCCTCTAGCAAGGGATTCCAAGGCGCGCAACGCTGCCGTTTCGTCCCGCGCCGGGACGAATGCTTAAGAGACTGTTTACCATTGACCGTCCGGGCGTTTAGCAATGCGGAATGTTGCCGCTGTTTCTCGCCGCGATCTCCGCAAATGCCTCTGCCGAACCGGCGATGCACGTCGTCGCCGCACAGCCGGCGCAAGCGACGATCCGGATCATACGTGGAGCGGAGATTCACTTCAGCGAGACGACGGGCTTCGACGAAAGCATCGTGCGGACAGCCCTGGTGCGCGAGCGCGACGGATCTATCCGGTCCGCCCCACTGGTCGAATTCTACTGAATCAGATCTTCGGCTCGCCGAGCGTGACGGTGAGTTCCTGCGCGGCCGGAGGAATGTTGAGCTCCGCGCTGTTGAAGCTCGCGCTGCCGCCGGGCGGGATCGTCTTCATCGGCGGCGGGATCGTCCACTTGTAGACGACCTTTCCTGACGCGTCGTGGAGTTGCGCGTAGATCGGCGGGACCTTCTGCTGCTGGTCCGTAGGGTTGATGATGCGCCCGCTGATGTTCAGGAACTCATTGCCGCTCGCGAGCTGAGTACGGTCGCTGTGTGTCATCATCAGCTGGAGCGGAGTGTCGCCCGCATCGGCTATGCCCAGGCGCTGACGGAGCTCCAGCGGCGCGAGGAACCACACGCCGGCCACGATCGCGGCAATGAGTAGAACGAGGATTGCGACGATCAGAAATCGACCGCGCGACTTCCTCGGCTCGGCCTCTCGTGGCGCGAAGGGGGTGAAATCCTCATCTTCCTCAACCCATTCCAGCCGATGGGACGGCGTCGCTTCGGCGAGACCTACGACTTCGGTCTCCGGCGGGATGGGCGGAGGGCTCGGCGCCTCGGTAAGCGGTTCGTCCTCCTCGAACGCGGCGGACGCCGCAACTGCCTCTGGAAGTCGCTCCTCGTCGGTCGAAGCCTCTCCGTAATCCTCAGGTAAATATTGAGCGGTCTGCTCTTCAACTGCTTCGAATTCTCGCTGTCCGACTTCCGGCTCGCGCGAAACGGCCTCAGCTTTAGGCTCGGGAGGTGTCTCGGAGGCAGACGGAAATTCGCGCCAACTGTGCTGGCAGGCCTTGCAGCGAACCTGACGGCCTGCCGGCGGGATGGCGCCGTCCTTCACGACATATTGGGTGCCGCAGGAAGGGCAGGTCAGGATCATGCGCAACACTCGTCCTTCGTTTGCAGAGGGTAAACAGGAATGTGCGGCCATTGGCAAGGCGGCGGCCCCATGCGAGAAGCCGGGTGGCAAGGAGGGGCGGGCATCTGTCGGCAATCGTCGAATTCGACAGTGTTGGTTTGCGTTACGGCACGGGGCGGAAGTACTTCGCGACCTCGATTTCCGGCTCGCAAAGGGCGGATTCTATTTCCTGACCGGACCGTCCGGTGCAGGGAAAACGTCCCTGCTCCAGCTTCTGTACCTGGCCCGCCGACCGACCCGCGGAAGGATCCAGCTGTTTGATCAGGATCTCACGGACGCGCCGCGCGATGTCCTGCCCGACTTTCGGCGACGCATCGGGGTCGTCTTCCAGGATTTCCGCCTGATCCGGCATCTGTCGGCCTTCGACAATGTCGCGCTGCCTTTGCGCATCGCGGGCAGGAGCGATGCTGAAGTAGAGGGGCCCGTCCGCGAGATGCTTGCCTGGGTAGGGCTTGCAGATCGCGCGAGCGCGCGTCCGCCGACGCTTTCCGGCGGAGAGCAACAGCGAGTGGCGATTGCCCGGGCGGTCATCAGCCAGCCCGAGCTGCTCGTTGCCGATGAGCCGACCGGAAACGTCGATGCGGACATGGCCACCCGCCTGCTGCACTTGTTCACTGCGCTCAACCGGCTCGGAACCACGATCGTGGTCGCGACTCACGATGTTAGCCTGATCGCGAGGACGCCGGGGGCCCGACTGATGCGGCTCGAGAAGGGCTCAATGGCCGATCCCACCGGTATTCTGCGCAATCCTCCGACGGAGGTACGCGGCCGATGAGTTTGGCCTTCTTGGCGGGGACCGAGGCCGAGCGCAGGTTGCTCCCGGGCGGCGCGATGCGCGGCCCGACCCTTATGTCATTGCGATCATGACCTTCGCGATGATGGTCGTTGCGGCCGCCGGACTTGCACTCGCCAATGCGGCCGGGATCGTCGCGGGCGCCGTCGAGCATCGCTACGTGCTGCAGGTCCCGGACGGGGGCGGCGGCAAGCTCGCGGCCGTCGAGCGCGCAGCCCGTTCCGTTCCGGGCGTTGCGTCCGTCGCGGCAGTGCCGGAAGCGGAAATGCGGCAAACGCTGGAAAAGTGGCTGGGTCCCGGGGGCTGGGTGCGGAATTGCCCGTGCCGGCCCTGGTTCATCTCGAGCTGGCTCCGACCGCTGATCCGGCGCAGGTGGGCGCTTTGCTTGGTCGGACCATTCCCGGTGCGCGCTTCATCGCGGAGCAGGCGACGGTTCAGCCGCTGCTCGCCTCGCTGCGTGCGCTACGCTGGCTGTCCGTGGCGCTCGTACTCCTGATGGCCGCAGCGACGTCTGCAGCGGTCGTCCTGGCTGCGAGGGGAGCGCTCGACACGCATCGCTCGACAATCGAGACCATGCACGGGATTGGCGCGACCGATCAGCAGGTCGCTTTGCTGTTTCAGCGCAAAATCGCTCTCGACGCCCTGGCCGGCGCGGTTGCGGGAGGCCTCGCTGCGGCGCTGGCTCTGATCGTCATCGGCGCCGGGGGCCTGGCAATGGCAAGCGATCTCGCTGGCGGACCTCCGCTTCGTGTCAGCGACTTCGTTGTCCTCGCCCTGATGCCTGTGGCCGCAGTTTTGCTGGCGACGCTTGTTGCGCGCTTTGCGGTGCTCAGTGCATTGCACAAGGTCATATGATCGCGCGCTTCGTCTCTTTCCTCATTCTCCTCTACGCGCTCGGCTTCATCTTCTTCGGAGTGACGCTGGGACGACCCGCCGATGCCGCGGTGCGCACGGATGCTGTGGTGGTGATCACGGGCGGGAAAGGGCGGATCGAGCATGCGATGACGGTCCTCGAAAAGGGAAAGGCAAAAAGAGTGCTGATCGCGGGCGCAGATCCGCTGGTGACGAAGAAGGACCTGATTTCCCGCTTCGGGGCGAAAAGCAGCCTGGTTCGCTGCTGCGTGGACCTTGGAAGCGAATCCGTCGACACTCGCTCCAATGCGGAGGAAGCGCAGCGCTGGCTCGCCAGGCACAATTACAAGTCGGTTCGATTGATCACCAACGACTGGCACATGCGCCGCGCGGCCTACGAATTCCGGCGAGTGCTAGGCGGCAAGTATGAGATAACTCACGACGCCGTCCGCACCGAGCCGTCGTTCATGACCCTCTTCGCCGAGTACAACAAATATCTGCTGAGACGCGCGGCCGTCTGGATCGACGTGTGATGTCGCTGCTGCGATCGGCGGTCTACGCTTTGGTCTTCTATCCGGCGACGATAGTGTTCGTGCTCGCCTGTTTCGTGGCGAGCCTGTTCGGATCAGGACCGATGCGATCGGTGGTGCATGCGTGGACCGACTTTCATCACTGGTTCGTGCGCCTGCTCGGAACACGAGTGGAGGTCAGTGGCACTATCCCCAACGGCTCCTTTCTGATCGCGGTCAAGCATCAGTCGATGTTCGAAACGCTGGAAATGATGCGGATAGCCAGGACGCCGGTCGTTATCCTGAAGCGCGAGCTCAGTAGGCTGCCCGGGTTCGGCTGGGCAACGCGACGTTATGGCGTCATTCCTGTTGATCGGGAGGCCGGCGCTAAGGCACTTCGCGAGATGCTTGTGGCCGGCAAGGAGGCGGCAGCTTCGGGCGGCCAGTGCTCATTTACCCGGAGGGAACACGGGTCCATTCAGGGACAATGCCTCCGCTCCAGGCCGGCTTCGCAGGGCTCTACAAAGTCCTGGGCATGCCCGTGGTGCCAGTGGCGGTCGACAGCGGCCGCTTCTGGGGCCGCAACCTGCCGCATGGCAGCGGAACCGTGCACTTCCTCGTTGGAGAGGCGATTCCTGCTGGGCTGAAGCGCGACGAGATCGAGGCACGCGTGCACGCCGCGATCAACGCCCTCGAACTAGCTCCTCAGCCGAGCGCCTAGTTTCTGAGCCGCGGCAACGATCCGCTTCGAGATCTCGGCCAGCTCGGCCTCGGTGAAGCTCTTATCGCCGGGCTGCAGCGTAACCTCGACCGCCAGGCTAAGGCCGTCAGCTGATTCAAACCGATCGAACAGCCGAGCCGCGCTAATAGCCTGCTTGTCGGCTCCACGGATTGCGCGGACGAGATTGTCGGCCTGGATGTCCGATGTAACGAGAAAGGCGAAGTCGCGGGTTACTGGCTGGAGTGCAGGCGGCTTGTAATGCGGCCTGGCGTGACCGCTCGAACGCGGTGCCGGGATCGCATCGAGGTAGACCTCTGCGGCCACAGAGCCCTTAGGTGCGTCAACCAGCTTTTCGAGCCGTGGGTGAAGCTCGCCGAACGCGGCGACGATCGTCTTTGGCCCGAGCCGTAGCGTGGCCGAGCGGCCGGGATGCCATGTCGGTCCGGCGTCCGGATAAAGCTGAAGGTTCGCCACGGGCGCGCCGGCAGCATCGAGAAGAGCGAGAGCCTCGGCCTTGGCATCGAAGGCGTCGAACGCCTTGGCCTTTCCAGCCTGCCAGCTGCGCGGCTGCTTGTCGCCGGCAAGCAGCAAGGTGGCGGTCGGATGCTCAGCATCAGCGAGGTAGCGGCGGCCGATCTCAAACAGCCGCGTGGACGGCGCCCCGCGATCGAGGTTGCGGCGCGCAGCAGCGATCAGGCCCGGAAGCAAGGAAGGCCGCATGACCTTCATGTCTTCGCTTATCGGATTGGCCAATCGCCAATCGGTCGTGCCGAACGCCGCGGCTTCCTCTTCCGAAATGAAACTCCATGTCACGGCCTCATCGAGCCCGCGCGCTGCAGCGGCACGGCGGACGTTCCGTTCGATCATCTGCGACCGAGTGGCCGTCGGCTTGGCGACGCCTGCTTTGCGAGGCAGGGGTGTGGAGATGACGCGGTCGTAGCCGATGATGCGCGCGACTTCCTCCACGAGATCGGCCGTTCCGGCGACATCGCGCCGCCACGTGGGGACCCGCACATCGTTCGCGCCGGCGAACTCGAAACCCAGCGATTCGAGGATTGCGCGCTGGCGCTCCTCCGGCACTTCCACTCCGCCCAGAGCGAAGGCGCGGTCGCGATCGAAGCGAACGGTGCGATCCTCGACCGGCGGGACGCCTTGGTGGATCGCCTCCGAAGCTTCGCCGCCGCAAATGTCGAGGATAAGGCCAGAGAGGATCTCCAGACCGTCGGCGAGAAAGGCGGGATCGACACCGCGTTCAAAGCGGCTGCGCGCGTCGCTGGTGAGGCCGAGCTTCTGGCCTGTCTGCGCGATCTTGTCCGGTGTGAAATAGGCGATCTCGAGCATCACGTCGGTCGTGCCCTCGGTAACGCCCGAATCCTCGCCGCCCATGATTCCACCGATGTCGTGGACCTGACGCTCGTCAGCGATGACGGTCATCGACGGGTCGAGCACATATTCCTTCTCGTTGAGCGCGAGCACCTTCTCGCCATCGCGCGCCGACCGAGCGATGAGCGCTCCGTCCAGCTTGGCGATGTCGTAGGCGTGCGCGGGACGGCCGACATCGAGCATCACGTAATTGGTAATGTCGACGAGCGCCGAGATCGGCCGCTGGCCTGCGCTCTTGAGGCGGCGTTGCATCCAGTCAGGCGACGGTCCGTTGCGGACGCCGCGGACCGCTCGCCCGAAGAAGGCCGGGCAGCCTTCCGAATCCTCGATGCGGATATCAATATGGGACTTGAAGCTGCCCTCGATCTGCGGAACTGCGAGCGGCTTCAGCGTACCGAGGCCTGCCGCAGCGAGGTCTCGAGCGATTCCGCGAACGCCCATGCAATCCTGACGGTTGGGCGTGACATTCACGTCGAACACGGGGTCGTTGAGCTCGGCATAATCGGCGAAGGAGGTGCCGACCGGTGCATCGGCCGGGAGCTCGATGATGCCGTCATGCTCCTCGCCGATCTGCAGCTCGCGAACGGAGCACATCATGCCCGGCTCTCAACTCCGCGGATGGCAGCAACCTTCAGTGTCAGGTCAGATCCGGGAACGTAGGCGCCCGGAGGTCCGAACACACCGAGCATTCCGGCGCGCGCGTTCGGAGCGCCGCAGACGACCTGCACCGCGCCCTCGCCCGCATCCACGGTGAGGACCTGAAGCTTGTCCGCCTGCGGATGTTTCTCCGCCGTTAGCACCTTGGCGACGCGGAACGGCGCCAGGGCTTCGGCCGGATTCTCGAGGCTTTCGATTTCCAGGCCGATCGCGGTCAGCGTGTCGGCGATCGTCTGTGCGTCGGCATTGGTGTCGAGGTGCTGCTTCAGCCAGCTCAGCGAAAACTTCATGCGCCCACTCCTCCGCTGAGCGTGGGCACGTCGAGCGCTCGGAAGCCATAATGCTTCAGCCAGCGGATATCGCCGTCGAAGAAGGCGCGGAGATCATCCATTCCGTATTTAAGCATCGCCAGGCGATCGATCCCGCAGCCGAAGGCGAAGCCCTGCCATTTGTCGGGATCAAGCCCGCAATTGGCGATCACCTTCGGGTGAACCATTCCGGAGCCGAGCACTTCCATGAAGCCTTCGCTGCCGCCGATGGTGCGCTTGCCGTTCACGAGCGTGTAGCCGACGTCGACCTCGGCCGACGGCTCGGTGAACGGGAAATAGGACGGGCGCATGCGCAGCACGACGTCGTCACGCTCGAAGAAGGCCTTGAGGAAGGTCTCCAGCGTCCACTTGAGGTGACCCATGTGGATTGCCCGGTCGATGACCAGGCCTTCGACCTGGTGGAACATGGGCGTGTGGGTAGCGTCGCTGTCGGACCGGTACACACGGCCCGGCGCGATAACGTAGAGCGGTGCGCCTTTCGCCTGCATCTCGCGGATCTGAACCGGCGAGGTGTGGGTGCGCAGGACCTTTGCTTCTTGCTCTCCTTCATGCCGCTCGAGGTAGAAGGTGTCTTGCATCGCGCGCGCCGGGTGGAACTCCGGCATGTTGAGCGCAGTGAAGTTGTGCCACTGGTCCTCGATCTCCGGACCTTCGGCAACCGCGAAGCCGAGGTCGGCGAAGATCTCCGCCAGCTCGTCCATCACCTGGCTAACCGGATGAACGGTGCCGCTCGGCGTTTCCGGCGCGGGCAGCGACAGGTCGAGGGTCTCGGTCGCCAGCTTGCGGTTGAGTTCGGCAGTTTCGAGAGCAGACTTGCGATCGGCGAGGGCGCTCGTGACCTGCTCTCGGAAGGCATGGATCTTTGGCGCTTCGGCCGCTCGCGTCTCAGGATCCATCGAACCAAGCGACTTAAGCTGCTGCGTGATGCTTCCGGACTTGCCGAGCACGGACACGCGAAGTTGATCGAGCGCACCCAGGTCGGCTGCGCTTCGGATCTGGTCGAGAAGGTCGGTGTCTGACGCCATGGGGCGGCCTTAGCTGCACCGCAGCGCAAAATGCAAAGGCCTGTGCTAAGGCGCGCCCGATGAGCGATTGGCCTGTGCTCGATCCGGTGCGAGATCACGAGACGCTCAGCATTCTGCACCTTGCGGCGCAGATGCTCGGCAAGATCCGGGTCGCCCACGCCCCGTGGACGAACCATGGCTGGCACGTAGCGCTTCAGCCGAACGCCCGTGGTCTATCCACCTTGCCTACCGCGTCGGGCGACGGCCGGACCTTCACGCTGACCCTCGACCTGTGCCGCCATGCGATCGTCCTGTGGGCGAGCGACGAATCGCGTGAGGAGCTACCGCTGAATGCGGGAAGCATTGCAGCCCTCCATCGGCGGCTCGTCGCGATGCTCGACCTGCACGGCCTTCCGTCTAGCTTCGATGGCCGTCCGAACGAGATTCCAGAAGCGATCCCGTTCGCTGAGGACACGGCACCACGCGACTACGACCGCGACTCGGCAAGCAGGTTCAGGGAAGCGCTTGCGGCGGTCATGCCGGCGTTCCAGCATTTCCGTGCCGGCTTTGAAGGAAAAGCGAGTCCCGTCCATTTCTGGTGGGGCAGCTTCGACCTGGCGTCGAGCGTCTTTTCGGGACGGAAGGCGCCGGAACACCCCGGCGGTGTTCCCGGCCTGCCGGACCGCATCACGCGCGAGGCCTATAGCCGCGAAGTCGCCAGCGCGGGCTTCTGGGCGGGCGGCGTGACGCAGGCCGACCCCTTTTTCTACAGCTACATCTATCCGGAGCCGCCCGGCTATCGAGAAGCGAGGGTCGCGCACGGCACATATGACACGACGTTCGGCGAGTTCGTCCTGCCTTATTCGAAGGTACGAGCCGCGCCCGACCCCGACCGGATGCTGGGCGAGTTCCTCCAATCCGCTTACGAAGCCGCAGCCAATCTGGCGGCGTGGAATCGCCCGATGCTTGAGCGGGAGCCCGTCGCGCCCTAGCCGGGCAGGAACGGGAAGGGCGAAATCGTCTTTCGGTTCTCATGCACCGCCAGCATTCGCCCTGCCGGCGGCATAGCTCGGTAGGCACACTCCATCCTTGGGCAGATCGAGCAAGCCGGACCAACGGGCGTTGCGGGCGTGTTCGCAAGGTCGAGCCCGTCGGCATAGGCGATGCGGGGCGCGTAGCGGATGTCGCAGCCCAGGCCGATCGCTAGCAGGGCGTCGTCGCGGAGCTCGGGTCTGATAGGCCGCTCGATCGTCCGGCTGATGGTGAAGAAGCGCTGGCCGTCGGGAGTCTCGATCAGCTGGCGGATCGTCTGGCCGGGCGTCTGGAAAGCCGCGTGGAGGTGCCAGCGGGGGCAGGTGCCCCGAAGTGGGAGAAGGGGAAATTCTCGCCGGCATAGCGCTTGGAGATGTTCCCGGCCGGATCGACACGAAGCATGAAGAACGGGACGCCGCGCGCTCCGGACCGTCCGAGTGTAGTCATGCGGTGGGCAATCTGCTCGACGTTGGCCCCGAACTGTCCGCATAGCCGATCGATCGCGTAGCGATGCTCTTCCGCGGCACGGAGGAAACGGCCGTAGGGCATCATGATCGCGCCCGCGGCATAATTGGCGAAGCTCATGTGGAGCAGGGCACGGGTACCGGCGTCCGGCGGTCGCGCGTCGTCACACATCCGCTGGAGCAGGGGGCAAGCTCCAGCAGCGCCAGCTGGTAGGCGAGGCCGAACGTTCGGTTCTCGGCCCGAAGCAGCGCGGAGATCATGAAGGTCCGTCGCTGAGCGTCGTAATGCTGGCTGAAATTGTCGAGCAATTCGGGCGAAACGACCTGCGCCTCGACGCCGTACGCTTCCTTCAGGCGCCGGCGGAGTGCTTCGGAGACGGAAAGCGGGTCGCTGAGCGAATCGCCAAGCGTCTCGCAATGCTCCTCGAGCTCGGGATAGTAGTTGCGCTGCGCCTGGATGTAGTCGCGGACCCAGGTCTCGGGTGTGATGAGGGCTCTCGGGTCGCCTGCCACCTCCTCGTCCGTACCACCCGGAGGCCTCCGCTGAAGCTCGCGAAGTGCCGTGTAGAGGCGCACCACGCCTTCCGAGACTGCGGGCGCATTGTCGGCAAGCTCAATCAATTCCGCGCGGCCCACGCCGAGGTCCGCGAGGACCGGGTCCGAGAAGATCTCGCCGAGCTGGTCCGCGCCTGCCGTGTCACCACCCTCCGTCGCGAAGGCTTTCACGTCGATGTCGAAGGCCTCGGCCAGCCGAAGCAGGATGCCGGCGGTGACGGGCCGCTGATTTCGCTCGAGGTGGTTCAGGTAGGAAGCGGAGATGCCGATCTCGTCCGCCATGGCGGCCTGGTTGAGGCCTCGTTCACGCCGAAGCCTTCGTAGCCTTGCCCCAGAAACAGCTTCCGCTGTGCAACCATCGTCAGATTGTGAAGGAATTTACAAACAACACAAGTCTAGTCTTGTCGTCTCTGCCCTTATCTGTGCGTCATTTACCACGAACCCGTGTTTCCCTGCGATCCTGATCATAGGGGATTCGTAATGGCTGACTTCGGTGTCGTGGTTTCCGCTCCCTCCGGCCGGTTCGAGGGCATCGAGCGTCCGTACAGCGCGGAGGACGTGCTCCGGCTGCGCGGCTCTTTCCCGATCGAGCACACGCTCGCGCGCCGCGGGGCGCTTCGGTTGTGGGAGTTGTTGCAACAGGATGAGCCGGTCCGCGCGCTCGGCGCCGTTACCGGTAACCAGGCAATGCAGATGGTTCGCGCGGGATTACAGGCGATCTATCTTTCAGGCTGGCAGGCCGCTGCGGACGCCAACACCGCTTGCTCGATGTACCCCGACCAGTCGCTCTATCCGGCGAACACTGGTCCCGAGCTTGCCAAGCGTATCAATCGCACCCTTCAGCGCGCCGACCAGGTCGAGCACAGCGAAGGCGGAGCGAAGCGCGACTGGTTCGCGCCGATCGTCGCCGACGCGGAAGCCGGCTTCGGCGGGCCGCTCAACTGCTTCGAGATCATGAAAGCCTATATCGAGGCGGGTGTCGCCGGCGTTCACTTCGAGGACCAGCTCGCCTCCGAGAAGAAGTGCGGGCACCTTGGGGCAAGGTGCTGATCCCGACCCAAGCTGCGGTTCGCAATCTCGATGCGGCGCGGCTTGCAGCCGACGTCTGCGGCGTTCCGACGATCCTCGTCGCCCGTACCGACGCGGAGAGCGCGAAGCTGATCACCTCCGACGTGGACGAGCGCGACCGGCCGTTCATGACCGGCGAGCGCACTCCGGAAGGCTTCTTCCGTCTCAAGGATGGCACCGGCCTCGATCACTGCATCTCGCGCGGGTTAGTATTTGCCGAGCACGCGGATCTCATCTGGTTCGAGACCAGCCACCCCAACCTCGACGAGGCACGCATCTTCGCCGCGACGATCCGCGCGCACTTCCCAGGCAAGATGCTCGCCTACAATTGCTCGCCGAGCTTCAACTGGCGTGCAAAGCTCGACGAGCAGACCATCGCCAACTTCCAGCGCGAGCTTGGCGCGATGGGCTACAAGTTCCAGTTCGTCACTTTGGCCGGCTTCCACAGCCTCAACCACGGCATGTTCGAACTGGCGAGCGGCTACCGCGATCGCGGCATGGCGGCGTATTCCGAGCTTCAGCAGGCGGAATTCGCGAGCGAAGCCAAGGGCTACACGGCAACCCGCCACCAGCGCGAAGTCGGGACCGGATATTTTGACGCTGTCGCAACCGCCATCTCCGGCGGCCAGTCGTCGACCGTCGCGCTCAAGGAATCGACCGAAGCCGCTCAGTTCATCGTCGCGGCCGAGTAGGAGGGAAGAAATGACCTATCGCTATTGGGTGATTGGCGGCGACTACAGCGACTGCCGCTTCAGCGAGATCCAGCCCGGCACGGAGAAGGTGCTCGGACCCTACGACAATGAAGTGAAGGCGCGCACCGAATGGCAACGGCTCACTTTTCGGGATCATTGCGGAGCGACAACGCGCTATTCGATTTGCGTGGAGCCGAATCGCGCATGAATTCAGTGATCGACCGGCCAAGGATAGTGGCCGAGCCAAGCCATGTGCCCGGGGCGGGCGCCGTCCTGACCCCGGATGCGCTCGATCTTGTTGCCGAGTTGCACGAGCGTTTTGACGCGCGCCGGCGCGAGCTTCTCGACAAGAGGCTCGAGCGGCAAGAGCGGTTCGATGCCGGCGAGCTTCCCGATTTCCGGGAGGATACGCGCGAGGTCCGTGAGGGAAAGTGGACGGTAGGCGGGATCCCTACCGACCTTCAGGACCGCCGTGTCGAGATTACCGGGCCGACCAACGCGAAGATGGTGATCAACGCGCTCAATTCCGGCGCGCGCGTGTTCATGGCCGATTTCGAGGACGCGACTTCGCCTACCTGGGATGAACTCATCACGGGGCAGGCGAACCTCAAGGCTTATTGGCTTGGCCGCCTCCACTACCGCGATCCTGACAGCGAGAAACATTACGACGTGGGAGAAAATCCGCGGTCCTAATGGTCCGTCCGCGTGGGCTGCACCTGCCGGAGGATCACGTGACTGTCGATTATCAGCCGGTTGCGGGCGCCTTTTTCGATTTTGCGATCTACGCCTGGCACAATGCTCGTTCGGCGCTGGCCAAGGGCTCCGGTCCGTATTTCTACATTCCAAAGCTTGAAAGCATGGAAGAGGCGGCGCTGTGGAGCGACATCTTCGCGCTGACCGAGGACCGGCTCCGGCTCGAGCGCGGGACGATCAAGGCGACGATCCTGATCGAGACCATCCCGGCGGCGTTCGAGATGGACGAGATTCTCTATGCGCTGCGCGAGAACATCGTCGGCCTGAACTGCGGCCGCTGGGACTACATCTTTTCGACGATCAAGCGCCTCGGCCGGAGCGCCGATCGCCTGACGCCCGATCGTTCGGCGATGACGATGGATAAAGCTTTCCTCGCCGCTTACTCGCTGCGCCTGATCGACACGTGTCACCGTCGTGGAGCCTTCGCGATGGGGGCATGTCGGCCTTCATCCCGGTCAAAGGCGACGAGGAAGCGAACCGAGCTGCGATGGATAAGGTTCGGGCCGACAAACTGCGCGAAGTCACCAACGGCCACGACGGTACCTGGGTCGCTCATCCCGGGCTCGTTCCGATCGCCCTAGAAGCGTTCGAAGCAATGCAGGGTCCGAACCAACTATCGAAGAGGCCAAGCCAAGTACCTAGCCGCGACGAGATGCTGAAGCTGCACACGGGCCCGCGGACCGAGCAGGGCGCTCGCGAGAACATCCGCGTCGGCGTGCAATATCTCGCCGCCTGGCTCGGCGGGAAAGGCGCGGTGCCGCTCTACAATCTGATGGAAGATGCGGCGACGGCGGAGATCAGCCGCGCGCAGCTGTGGCAATGGCTGCACTTCGACGCGCCGCTCGACGATGGCCGCAATTTCACGCGCGAGCTTTTCGACGCGCTCTACCAAGAGGAGATCGGCCTGCTTCAGGAAGTCCCGAACATCGCCGACGCTTCCGAACTTTTCCGCGGAATGGTCGTCTCAGACGACTTTACCGAATTCCTGACCCTGCCTGCGTACGAACGCTTGGACTGAACTCTCTGTTCGAGACATCGTTGTGTTGCTCTTGACCAGGAGAGCTTGAGGATGAGCGAGCGGCAATTGCGGCAGGAAGCCTTGTCGAAGGTCCCCGCAATCACCTTGGGGTTCTGGATCATCAAGATCCTCGCCACGACGCTCGGAGAAACAGCAGGCGACACCGTGACGATGACCTGGCTGGGCGAAACCACGCCCCATCCGGTTCCCAACGGTTACCTCATCGGCACCGCGATCTTTGGGAGCTTGCTCATTGTGCTCGTGTGGGCGCAGATCAGGGCGCTCACCTTCAATCCGTGGCTGTATTGGGCGACGATCGCGGCCTCCACGACGGCCGGAACGGCCCTGGCCGACTTCGCCGATCGTGCGCTCGGGGTCGGCTATCCGGGCGGCTCGCTCGTGCTGCTTGCACTCGTCCTCGTCTCCCTCTTCGCCTGGTATCGGTCGCTCGGGACCGTGGATGTAAACACAGTCGCGACGCCCAAGGCGGAAGCCTTCTACTGGCTCACGATCACTTTCTCGCAGACGTTGGGCACGGCACTCGGCGATTGGATTGCCGATGCGGGGCTCGGCTATTCCGGCGGCGCGCTGGTGTTCGGAGCCATGCTGATCGTCCTCGCCGTGCTCTATTTCCGGACGGGCATATCCCACACATTCCTGTTCTGGGCCGCTTTCATCCTCACCCGGCCGCTCGGAGCCACGGTCGGCGACTTCCTCGACAAGCCGCTCGCCAAGGGCGGCCTGGACCTGAGCCGCCCATTGGCTTCGCTCGCGCTGGCGGTCGCGATCATCCTGCTGATCAGCCTGCTTCCGCAACGCGCTGGTAGACGCCCTGAGAGGGAAGGGGCGGCGCAAGCTTAGGCGAAGACGCAAAAAGGGCGCCGGGATCAGCTCCCGACGCCCTTTTTTGTTCTTTAGCGCTTGAGGCTAGGCCGCGGCCTTGTTGCCATCGAGCGCCTTCTTCGCCTGGGCGATGATGGCGCTGAACGCTTCGCCTTCGTGCATCGCGATGTCGGCCAAGACCTTCCGGTCGAGGTCGATACTCGCAAGCTTCAAGGCGTGGATGAACTGCCCGTAGGTCAGGCCTTCCGCGCGGACCGCGGCGTTGATGCGCTGGATCCAGAGTGCGCGGAAGCTCCGCTTCTTCACCTTGCGGTCGCGGTAGGCGTACTGGCCTGCCTTTTCGACTGCCTGGCGGGCGATGCGAATCGTGTTCTTGCGACGGCCGTAATAGCCCTTCGCATTCTCGAGGATCCGCTTGTGCTTTGCGCGCGTGGTTACGCCGCGCTTGATGCGTGCCATTTCCCGCTACTCCTTACTTGAGGCCGTAGGGCGCCCAGAGCTTCACGCGCGCCGTATCGGCGTCGGCGAGAACTTCGGTGCCGCGGTTCTGGCGAATGTACTTGGCGTTGTGGCTGATCAGGCGGTGGCGCTTGCCAGCGACCCCGTGCTTGATCTTGCCGGTCGCCGTGAGCTTGAAGCGCTTCTTCACGCCGCTCTTGGTCTTCAGCTTGGGCATTTCGTCTCCTTTGCGCCCCGTGGGACGCGACATGATCCAACCGCCACGGCATGCCTTTTGGCCGGGCCATTGGTTTTCCAATGATCTGGAAAGCGCGGGCCTATAAATGCGACAGCTGTTTAAGGCAAGGCACTGAGGGCTTTAGTCGTGCGCGGCGTAATCCTCCGCGCCCATGAAGTGCAGCGAGACATAGGGTTCGTCGCCGACGACCCAGCTGTCGTGGCCGGGCGGGACGTAGAAGATATCGCCGGCACGCATCTCAATGACCCCGCCATCGTCCATTGCGGCGGTTGCGCATCCCGAGACGACCATTCCGACATGCTCGACATGGCAGGACGTCGCTCCGAGCGCCGCGCCAACATGGACCGACCATTTCCAGCCGGGTTGGTAGGTCGCCCGGCCGATGGTCATTCTGCCGAGCGAGACCAGCTCAAACTTTCCGAGTTCAAATTCGCGGACTTCGTCGGGCGTTTCGAAGCGCTTGAGGACGACGTCCAGTCGCATGGCCTAGTCGAACAGGCTGGAGACCGAGCTTTCGTCGGCAATCCGGCGCACGGCCTCGGCGAGCAATGGGGCAATCGTCAGGCGGCGGATCTTGCCGCCCTCGACGTCCGCCTCTCCGCTCCAGATCGAATCGGTGACCACGAGTTCCTTGAGCTCCGAAGCGCCGACGCGCGCCGCCGCGGCGCCGGAAAGGACGCCGTGGGTGCAATAAGCGAAGACTTCTTCCGCGCCCTGTTGGCGCAGGGCCGCCGCGGCGTTGCAAAGGGTGCCCGCGCTATCGACGATGTCGTCGACGAGGATGCAGGTGCGGCCCTCGACGTCGCCGATGATGTTCATCACCTCGGACTCGCCGGCGCGCTCGCGGCGCTTATCGACGATGGCCAGCGGCGCGTTGTCGAGACGCTTCGCCAAACCACGGGCGCGGACCACGCCGCCGACGTCCGGCGACACGATCATGAGGTTCTTGTTTGACAGCCGTGCCTGGATGTCGGCCGCGATGACCGGCGCAGCGAAGAGGTTGTCAGTCGGAATATCGAAGAAACCCTGGATCTGCCCGGCGTGGAGGTCGACAGACAGAACGCGGTTCGCGCCCGCGGTCGTGATCAGGTTCGCGACTAGCTTGGCCGAGATCGGCGTGCGTGGGCCGGGTTTCCGGTCCTGCCGCGCATAGCCGAAGTAGGGCACGACCGCGGTGATCCGCTTGGCCGATGCTCTGCGTAACGCGTCGATGCAGATCAACAGCTCCATGAGGTTGTCGTTCGCCGGATAGCTGGTCGACTGGAGGACGAAGACGTCCTCGCCGCGCACGTTCTCGTGGATCTCGACGAAGATTTCCTCGTCCGCGAAGCGGCGGACGCTCGCCTCCGTCAACGCGATTTCCAGATAGTCGGCAATCGATCGGGCCAGCTGCGTGTTGCTGTTCCCCGCGAGCAGTTTCATCGGCTTAGGTCCCCGGCTGAAGCTTTCCTTAGCGAGGGAGTCGCGGTTCCGTAAAGGTTGCGGGAGGCGGCGCGCACGCTAAATCGCGCTCATGACGGATCGCCTGACCATCGCGCTTGCCCAGATGAACCAGCGCGTCGGCGACCTGGTGGGCAACGGAAAGGCGATCCTCGCGGTGCGCGAACAGGCGGCCGGCGCCGATTTGCTGATGGTGCCGGAACTCCAGCTGACGGGCTACCCGCCGGAAGACCTCGTGCTGAAGCCGGAGTTCGTGCGGCGCACGATGGAGGCAGCCGAGCGGCTGGTCGATGCGACTGCGACGCCGGGACCTGCGCTCTTGTTCGGATCGATCCATCACGAAGAGGGTGAGAACTACAATGTGATGATCTTGGCCGAGGGCGGCAGGGTCGTCGCGCGAACGCTCAAGCGCGAGCTTCCTAACTATGGGACGTTCGACGAGAAGCGCGTGTTCGCGCCCGGGCCGCTGCCGGAGCCGATCGACTTTCGCGGCGTGAAGATCGGCGTGCCGATCTGCGAGGACATCTGGCAGGAAGCGGTCTGCGCTCATTTGGCCGATGCCGGCGCGGAATTGCTGCTGGTGCCTAACGGCAGCCCCTACGAGCTCGACAAGGACGACATCCGCCAGCGACTTGTGCGGTCGCGGGTGACGATGACGGGCCTGCCGATGGCCTATCTCAACCGCGTCGGCGGCCAGGACGAACTGGTGTTCGACGGCTCGTCCTTCATCATGCACCCGGACGGCGAGCGCGTCGTGCAGATGGCCGATTGGGACGAGCAGCTGCTCATCACGGAATGGAAGCGCGAGGCCGAGGGCTGGCGCTGCGCCACCCGCGCTGATCACGAACTCGATCCCTATCCGGAGGACGTCTACCGGGCGATGGTCGTGGGCTTACGCGACTATGTGAGCCGCAACGGCTTCCCGGGCGTGATCCTCGGACTGTCCGGCGGAATCGATAGCGCTCTGTCCGCCGCCATCGCGGTCGACGCGCTTGGAGCAGAGAAGGTTTGGGGCGTGATGCTCCCTTCCAAGTACACGAGCGAGGAGAGCCTCGGGGACGCGCGCGAGTGCGCGCGCTTGCTCGGCTGTCGTCATGACGTCATTTCGATCGCGCCCGGAGTGGCCGCGTTCGACCAGGCGCTGGGGAGGCATTCCAGGGAACGAAGCCCGGGTTGGCCGAGGAGAATATCCAGGCGCGGCTGCGGATGGTCGCGCTGATGGCGCTGTCGAACAAGTTCGGCCCGATGCTGCTTACCACCGGCAACAAGAGCGAAATGAGCGTGGGCTATGCGACGCTCTACGGAGACATGTCGGGCGGCTACAATGTGCTGAAGGACGCCTACAAGACTACAGTGTTCGCGCTCTCGCGGTGGCGCAATCACAACAGGCCCGAAGGCGCGCTTGGACCCGAAGGTCCCGTGATGCCGGCGAACGTAATCACAAAGCCGCCGACCGCGGAGCTTCGTCCGGGTCAGAAGGACGAGGACAGCCTGCCGCCCTATTCCGACCTCGACCGCATCCTCGAGGCGCTGGTCGACAAGGAGATGTCGGTCCGCGAGACGGCAGCCGCGACCGGCGAGCCGGAGGAGTTGGTGGCGAAGATGGAGCAGCTGGTCTTGAGGGCCGAGTACAAGCGCCGCCAGGCGCCGCCGGGGGTGAAGATCGGCGTCCGGAATTTCGGCCGCGACCGGCGCTACCCGATCAGCAATTTCTTCCATACGGGGCTACCAAAATGAGCGTGATCACCCGCTTCGCCCCGTCTCCTACCGGCCGGCTTCACGTCGGCAACATCCGCACGGCACTGCACAACTTCCTGTTTGCGCGGAAGCATGGCGGCCGGTTCCTCCTTCGGATCGACGACACCGACCGGGAGCGAAGCCGGGAGGAGTTTGTCGACGCAATCCGTGACGACCTGGCATGGATGGGCCTTACCGCCGGTTCGGAAGTGAGGCAGTCGGAGCGGTTCGACCTCTACGAGCGCGAGTTCGAGCGGCTGAAAGCGGCCGGGCGTGTCTATGCATGCTACGAGACGCCCGAGGAACTGGAGCTTCGCCGGAAAGTGCTGCTCGGGCGAGGCCTGCCGCCGGTTTACGAGCGCAATACGGCGGATTCGTTGCTTCCGGACGATCGCCAGCCGCACTGGCGCTTCAAGCTCGACCATGACCGTCCGATCGAATGGACCGACCTCATCCGCGGCCAGCAGCGGTTCGATGCGAAATTACTGTCGGACCCGGTCGTTCGGCGCGAGGATGGCAGCTGGCTCTATCTGCTGCCGAGTGTGATTGACGACGTCGACCTTGGCATCACGCATATCGTTCGCGGCGAGGATCACGTCACAAATAGCGCGGCCCAGATCCAGATGTTCGAGGCGCTTGGCGCGAAACCGCCGCAGTTCGCCCATGAGGCGCTGCTAGTGGCGTCGGAAGGAAAGCTGTCGAAGCGCCTCGGGTCGTACGGCGCCGAACATCTGCGCGAAGAGGGTGTCGAGCCGATGGCGATGCTTTCGCTGCTGGCGCGGATTGGGACATCGCAACCGGTCGAGCCTATCGCCAGCCTGGACGAGCTCGCGAGCGATTTCGATTTCGCCCATTTCGGACGTGCGCCCGCACATTTCGATCCGCACGATGTCGAGCTTTTGAATGCCCGCCTGCTCCACAGGCTCGATTTCTCCGCGGTGAAGAGTCGGCTTCCGGCTGAAGCCGCCGAAGAGGATTGGCTTCTGCTGCGACCGAACCTCGAGCGCCTTTCCGACTTCGAACCCTGGTTCGGCGTTCTGAAGGGCGACGTGGATGTGCCTGAACTCGCGCACGATGAGCGCCTGCTCATGCGCGATGCCGCCTCTGTCGCCGATGGTCTCGACTGGAATGTCGAGCCCTGGCGGGCGTTGACCGGTGAACTGAAAGCGTCCTCCGGCAAGAAGGGCCGCGAGCTTTTCCATCCGCTCCGCCTTGCCCTCACCGGTCGCGAGAGCGGCCCCGAAATGGCGGGACTAGTTGCCCGCATGGGCAAGGATCGCGCGATTCAGAGGTTGAGGGCAGCCGCGAAGCGTTAAGCCGGTCCTTTGCCGCCTGATGCAATTCACGTTGCGTTAAACATGTAATGTTGTAACATTCTACTTGGCTCGCGTCAGAAGGAGTCAAGGTCATGCCAGTGTATGCCGATACGTCAGGCTTCGCCGCTTACCGGCGCCATCCCAATGCCCTGTTGTTCATCGTCGGCGGTCATGCAGTCCTGATCGCTGCCGTGATGACGGCGAAATTGGCCGTCCCGCCGAGAATTGTGGATCCGCCGATCATCGTCCGGCCGATTCCTATCCCGCCCGACCCTCCGCCGATTCCGGACCCGCCGGCCACCAAGGAAACGCATCAGCCGCCGAGGTCGACGCCATACCAGCCATCGCGAACTTTTCCGGTGCCAAGCCTGGCCGGCCCGACCATCGACACAACGCCGATCCCGCAGCCGGATTTCGGACCGATCGCCGGGCCGAATCTGGATCCAGGTCCGACTACGACCCCGATCTCGCAGCCCGTCCGTGTCGGTCCGCGATTCGCGACGCCTGAGCTGCTGATCAAGCCGCCCTATCCGGCGGACAAGCAGCGGCTCGAGGAAGAAGCTACGCTTCGCCTGAAGCTGGCGATTGACGATCGTGGCCGGGTGACCGCCGTCGAGCCCGTAGGTCGTGTTGACCGCTCGTTTTTCGAAGCGGCCCGCAAGCACCTGATCGCCTACTGGCGTTACAAACCGGCGACCGAAGACGGACGGGCCGTGGCGACTACGACGGTCATCACCCTGCGGTTCGAACTTCAGGACTAGGCGGGGACAAGCGCCGGCGCGCCGCCTGCCGGCGTTTGCGGTGAGTTCGCAAAAATGCTCGGGCGGAGCCAGGTGCTGATCCTTCGGGTCAGCGCCGGCTCCCTTCGACCATGAGCTTTCCGGCACGGATTGCATCCCGGTAGCTACGATCCCCCATCCAGACCTCGCTCATCGTTCGAACATCGGTGGTGAAGAAGACGTGCACGTCACGCCCGGTGGGACGACGCAGACTTCGACGCTGCCGTTCCGGACGAGGAGCCACCAGTCCTTTTGCTTCGAAACGTCGGTAAACTTGAACTGGATGACGGTTTCGACACCCGGCAGCTGTTCCGGATCGATGCTCCTCTCCAGGTACAGGATCAGCAGATCGAGGTTGAAATCCTCGTCATCGAGCGCCCCGCGCGCCCAGCACATTCCCCATTCTCCAAGAGTGGCAATCGTAGGTTGCAGCGCCTCGCAGGCGGGAGTCGGGAAGTATTCAAATCCTCGCTGGCCGGGAATTTGGCGCCGGGCAATCAGCCCATCCTTTTCGAGCCTCCTGAGCCTCCCGAAAGCAGTGCCGGCGATATGTCTCCCAAGCCGCGCTGAAGCTCATTGAATCGCCTGCCGCCCATGAGCAGCTCGCGGATTATCAGGATCGTCCACCGCTCCCCGAGTATCTCGGTTGCTTTCGCGATGGGGCAGAATTGGCCGTATCTCATGCTGGCCTCCTTCGCGCCGGATACACGTCCGCCGAGCCGAGCTCCACTTCAGAAACTGTAGTCGGTTGCTTCATCCTTTGAACTGGATGGGCACGCCGCCTTTGACCCATCGGGCAGCCCGTCGCTGCACGGTCAGCGCGTTTTCAAGGAGACCCCAATGCCACTCGTGACAATCGACGTCATCAAGGACGTCTTTTCCCCAGACCAGAAGAAGGACCTCATCGAGCGCGTGACCGACGCCATGGTCAGCGTGGAAGGCGAAGCAATGCGATCCGTAACCTGGGTCAAGATCAACGAGATCCAGCAGAATGACTGGGGAATCGGTGGGCAGCGCCTCAATGCTGCTGCCGTCCATGCAATGCAGAAAGGACGTGAAGCCGCCTGACGACTCTCCGTCTCGGTCCCAGCGGGTGGTGTCAGGCACCCGCCGGGTACGAAGCCAGCGCTGGCACTCGCCGGTGCCAGCGCCTACATTCCACCCATGTCCTGGTTCCCCAAGCCCGTCGGGCCGCGCGCAGCAATTGCCGATCTTCGCGCCTTCATGCGCCATGGGAGCCGCGAGCAGTTCATCGGCGCAGCTCTGGCCATCCTGGTTACGATGATCATCATCATCGAGTTCCTCGTCGATTCGAAGATCAACACCGCGCCACCACCGCGGGTGGTCGAGGTTCAGCTCTATTCCTCGAATCGCACCGATGCCGAGATCATCGCTCAGCAAAAGGTCGATCAGGCCAAGCGCGACGCTGCCGCCAAAGAGAAGCAACGGCAATTCCAGAAGCTGGAAAAAGAGCTCGGAATGTAAGCGCCGACGGGCGCTTCATGGCTGAAGCGGTGCGGCTTGGCGAAGCTGCACGCGGGCGAAGTGCGCCCAATCCGAACGTCGGTTGCCTGATTGTCTCGAGCAACGGCGAGATTGTCGGACGCGGGGCGACCGCATTGGGCGGCAGGCCTCATGCCGAGGCGATTGCGCTCGATAGGGCAGGCAGGAAGGCGAGGAGTTCGACCGTCTACGTGACGCTGGAACCGTGCGCCCACGAGAGCCCGCGAGGCCCAGCCTGCGCCGACCTATTGGTGAAAGCCAAGCCTGCGCGGGTCGTCATCGCCATGAAAGACCCGGACCCGCGCGTTTTCGGCACTGGCATGAGGCGCCTGCGGGATGCCGGGATCGACGTGAAGCTAGGCATTGGCCGCAAGGCCGCGCGGGACTCCCTGGCGGGCTGGCTCACGCGGCTGAGGATCGGACGTCCTCGAATTACCCTCAAGCTTGCGCTGTCGATCGACGGCAAGATCGCCTTGCCCTCCGGCGAAAGCAAATGGATCACCGGCGAAGATGCGCGAAAGCACGTGCATCTGGAGCGCGCGCATTCGGACATGATCCTAGTCGGCCGCGGCACCTATCTGGCGGATGCGCCGCGCCTCGACGTTCGCCTGCCAGGTCTGGAGGATTGGTCGCCGAAGCGGGCGCTGCTGACCCGGGGCGAAGCGGTCGACGGCTGGGAAATCCTTAGAAAGCCGGAAGATGTCTATCGACTTCATGACGTCAACGACCTGCTGGTCGAGGGCGGATCGGCGACCGCGACGGCGTTTCTTTCGGCGGATCTCGTCGACCGGATTCTGATCTATCGGGCGCCGATCATCGTCGGCGAGGGCAAGTCGTCCTTCGGCTATGTCGGGCTGGACGCGATCGCCGATGCGCACGGGCAGTGGGCATCGAGCGATGGCCGCCGGCTCGGCGTAGACCGGCTCGAAGTTTACGAGCGGGTTCGCGAGGCTTAAGCGCCGGACATGTTCACGGGGATCGTCACCGACGTCGGAGAAGTCGTCAGCATTGAGCAGCGTGGCGATCTGCGCCTGCAAGTTCGCACCGGCTACAATCTGTCGACCGTGGAGTTGGGCGCATCGATTGCCTGCTCGGGCGTCTGCCTGACAGTGGTCGACAAGGGCGACGACTGGTTCGCGGTCGATGTTTCGGCTGAAACCATTGCACGTACGGCGAAGGATATGTGGCGCGAAAGCTCTCGCCTGAATCTGGAGCGCCCGCTCCGGATGGGCGATGAGCTCGGCGGCCATATTGTTACCGGGCATGTCGATAGCGTCGGCGAGGTGATCGGCGTCTGCCCCGAAGGCGATTCCACCCGCATCGGAATTCGCGTAGACCGGTCTCTCGCCCCCGCGATTGCCCAAAAGGGGTCCGTCTGCCTCGATGGAGTGTCACTGACGGTCAACGACGTTAGCGATACCGAAGACGGGACGCACTTCTCCGTAAACATCATCCCGCACACTGCGCATGAGACGACATTGGGCGATATTAAGAAGGGGCGACAGCTCAATGTCGAGATTGATGTGATCGCCCGCTACATCGACCGGATGCTTGCCACGCGCGCACAATAGGAACATCACTGTTCCTTCTTTCTATCACACTGCAATGTGATTATGTGCGCGCTTCATGAGCACAACTCTCATCGACAGGCTGAACGCCATCATCGAGACCGGCGAGGTCAGCCGCGCCGCCCTTGCCCGCGCCGCGGGGCTTCACCCCAATTCGCTGCGCAAGCTCGGCCATACGGACTGGAATCCGACGGCCGACACTCTGGTGCGGCTGGAAAAGCTGCTTCAGCGTGGAAACACGGAAGTGTTGGTCGGGACCGAGGCGATCATCGATGAGGCGCGCAACGGCCGGATGTTCATCCTGGTCGACGACGACGACCGCGAGAACGAAGGCGATCTCGTCATTCCGGCCCAGATGGCGACGCCCGAAGCGATCAACTTCATGGCCCGGCACGGGCGAGGGCTGATCTGCCTGGCCCTGACCAAGGATCGCGCCGACGCGCTCGGTCTCCAGCCGATGGTCAACAACAATCGCAGCCGCAATGAGACGGCCTTCACCGTTTCGATCGAGGCGAAGGAAGGCATTTCGACTGGCATCAGCGCCGCGGACCGCGCACGCACGGTTGCCGTTGCCATCGACGCTTCGCACGGACCGGACGAGCTCGTATCGCCGGGGCATGTTTTTCCGCTGGTCGCAAAGCCCGGCGGGGCGCTGGTTCGTGCCGGTCACACTGAGGCCGGCGTGGACATCTCGCGGCTGGCCGGTCTGAATCCCAGCGCGGTCATCTGCGAGATCATGCGCGACGACGGAAGCATGGCTCGCCTCGATGATCTCATGGATTTCGCCCGGACCCACGGGCTGAAGATCGGCACGATCCGCGATCTCATCGCTTACCGTCTGAAGAAAGACCACATGGTCGCGCGCGCCGCCTCAACCGCGTTCCGGGCGCAGAGCGGCGCCGAGTGGCAGGCGCAGGTCTTCCGCGACAAGGCGACCGGGGAGGAACAGCTCGCGCTCGTGCACGGCGCACTCGACGTAACCCGCCCGGTGCTCGTTCGGATGCATAGCCTGGACCTGTTTGCCGACGTTCTGGGCGAAGCGAGCCAGCGCTCGGGATTGCTCCAGGGCTCGATGCGGATGATCGAGAAGGAAGGCGCGGGCGTCATCGTCGCGCTCCACGCGGCCGCACCGGGATCGCTCTCGCGCTCGGCCGATCTGCGCGCAGGCAAGCCCACCGAAGGGCCGGCTCTTCGAAGCTACGGGATCGGGGCACAGATCCTCGCGGCCCTCGGCATCCATCAAATGATCCTGCTTACGAATACGCACCAGTCGCCGGTCGCGCTTTCCGGCTACGGCCTGGAGATCGTCGAAGAGCGCGCGATCAGGGCGGGGAACTGACGTCATGGCGACAATCCTGATCGCAGAGGCGCGCTTCTATCCGCACCTCAACGACATGCTTCTCGCCGGAGCGCGCAAGGCAATCGAGGCAGCCGGGCATAGTCACGAGACGATCGCCGTGCCGGGTGCGCTGGAGCTTCCGGCAGCGATTTCGCTCGCGGCGAAGAGCGGGCGATTCTGCGCCTTCGTCGCCCTGGGCGTCGTTATCCGCGGCCAGACCTATCATTTCGAGATCGTCTCCGAAGAGAGCGCGCGTGCGCTCATGGACCTCACGCTGGCCGGCTTTGCCATCGGCAACGGCGTCTTGACCGTGGAAAACGAGAGCCAGGCGATCGAACGCGCCGATCCTGGACAAGGCGACAAGGGAGGTCACGCCGCGCGCGCCGCCCTTGCCTTGCACGAGCTTCGAGAAAAGTACGGGGCCTAGGCCGCTTCCGCTTCGTCGAGGGTGGGATAATCAACGTATCCCTCGGCACCACCCGAATAGAAGGTGCCCACATCGCCCGGACTTAGGGGCGCGCTGACCGCCAACCGGTGGACGAGGTCGGGGTTCGAGATGAACGGGCGGCCAAAGCTGATGCCGTCAGCAATGCCTTCCGCCATGCGCTCTCGCGCACTCGGCCCGTCATAGTCGCTGTTGAGCAGGATCTTGCCCGAATAGAGCGGACGCATGAACGGGCTTACGGGCTCGGTCGGAACAGCTCCCGCCGAGGTCGGCCGATGCGCCTCGCGTAGTTCGATCCAGGGCACCTTTAATTCTTCAAGCCGCTTTGCGAGCGCCGCGAACAGAGGAATAGGATCGGAGTCCTCGACGCCTTGCGTGTAGACGTTGGGCGAGAAGCGGATGCCGACGCGATCCATGCCGATCGCCTTGCCGACCGCTTCCAGGACCTCGGTCATGAAACGCAAGCGGTTCTCGATCGAGCAGCCATATTGGTCGGTCCGGAAATTGGCGCCGTTGCGAAGGAATTGGTCGACCAGGTAGCCGTTCGCGCCGTGGATCTGCACGCCGTCGAATCCCGCGGCGACCGCGTTGCGCGCGGCCGAAGCATAGTCTCCGATGATCCGGCGGATGTCCTCGAAGGTGGCTGCACGTGCAGCGACGTAGGGCTTCTTGCCCTCATAGGTGTGCGCATAGTCCGGTGCGGTCGTGGTCGACGAGCTTACCGGCTGGCGTCCGCCAAGGTCGGGGTGAACGAGACGCCCCATGTGCCAAAGCTGCGCGACGATCCGTCCGCCGGACCGATGCACGGCGTCGGTGACCAGCTTCCAGCCTTCGATCTGCGCATCGTTCCAGAGACCCGGCGCGTTGGGCCAGCCCAGCCCTCGCGGCTGATCCCAGTCGCTTCGGAGATTATAAGCCCGGCACTCGCGCGTTGGGCATAGTAGGCGGCCATGAGCTCGTTCGGCACGGCATCGCGGTTGGAGCGGGCGCGCGTCAGCGGTGCCATCGCAATTCTGTTGGGAAGCTCGAGCGCGCCAAGCTCGAGCGGATCAAAAAGAGTGGGCATTCGGGTCCTTTCGTTGTGGGTGAACCCTCTCCAGCAGTCGGCGGCCCAAATAGATTTCCTCGGTTCCTTTTCAATTCAATTCGCGGCTTGAGTCCATAAGTCTGCTTTATGGCCGACACATGCAGTTCCGGCTTTGATGTGCACGGTGAAGGCCCTAATCACCGCTTGTGAACCGGCCTCATCATCACTCCTTCGCATTCCCTGCATTGCTGGTCGGCAGCAGTCTGCTCGCCTTCGGACCCTGGCTCGTTCGCCTGTCCGAAGTGGGGCCGGTCGCTGCGGGCTTCTGGCGCCTGTCGCTGGCCCTGCCGTTCCTGTTCGTCATCGCGAAGGTTGCAAGGCAGCCCGTGCATTGGCCCGGCCGAGCGCTTGGGGTGATCATTGCGTTCGCGGCTTTGTTCTTCGCATCCGACCTCGCGGCCTGGCACGCCGGCATTCACATGACGAAGCTCGGCAATGCGACTTTGTTCGGGAACGTGGCGAGCTTCGCCTTCGCGGGCTGGGGCTTGTGGCTGGCGCGCAGCTGGCCTTCACCCATCCAGGCTGTGGCCCTGACCCTGGCGGCGCTCGGCGCGGCACTCCTCATGGGCAGCAGCGCCGAGCTTTCGCTCCGCAATCTTCATGGAGACATGCTCGCCCTCTCGGCCGGGCTTCTCTACGCCGGCTACCTGATCGCCGTTGAGCGCGCTCGAGAGAAATTGGCGCCGATGCCTCTCCTGTTTCTGGCGAGCGCTTTCGGAGCCGCGATGCTCCTGCCCTTCTCGCTGCTGCTCGGAGAGAAAATCATTCCGGACGACTGGACGTTCGTGGTTGTCCTCGCGATCAGCAGCCAGGTGCTGGGGCAGGGGCTGCTCGTTTATGCGATCGGGGCGCTGCCGCCCTGGTCGTCGGTCTTACGCTCCTGACGCAGCCGGCCATCTCGGCTCTCGTTGGATGGATGGTCTATGGCGAGACCCTTCAGCCGTTTGACTGGTTGGGCGCTGTAGCGATCGCGACGGCCCTGGTGCTCGTCCGGCTTCCGCAGCGGGGCTTGCAACCTGCCGTCCAAGGGACGAGTTGAGCCTCCATGCAATCGGAGCCGAGTCCACTTCACGAAATCCGCGAGAAGCTGGCGCTCGCCGTCGGCGAAAATGCCGTGTTCGACGGCTGGACTCTAGCCGCGGTCGATGCCGCCGCGGGCCAGGTGGGGATCAATACGGCACAAGCGCGGCTCGCCATGCCGAAGGATCGGGCCGGCAAGATCGACCTGTACATCCAGGCCGTGGATCGGGAGCTCGAGGCCTGGTTCACCCCGGCGCGGCTTCAAGGTCTGAAAATCCGCGAGAAGATCCGGGCGATCGTCTGGAAGCGGCTGGAGATCATGGCGCCCGCGCGTGAGGCAGTCCGCCGCGCGCTCTCGATCCTTGCCATGCCGCAGAACGTTCCGGCCGGCCTCAGGTCAGGCTGGCGGACGGCCGACCTGATGTGGCGCATTGCCGGCGATACGAGCACGGATTTCAATCATTACACCAAACGCGCCACGCTTGGGGGCGTCTATGCTTCGACCCTTCTGGTCTGGCTCGACGACCAATCCGAAGGCTGGACCGAGACCGCGGCCTTCCTCGACCGCCGCATAGAAGACGTTATGAAGTTCGAGAAGTTCAAGGCGCAATGGAAGGGACAGGAGCACTTTAGTGTGTCCCGTTTCCTTGGCCGTCTTCGCTACCCGGCGCGCTAGCGTGGAGAGGCAATACGTAATCCGCCCTATGGCGCTCTGCCTCCGTTATTGATAATCAGTTGCAAGATGACCGCGCACTTCAAACCGGAGTCGATCTCGCTCGACCAGCTGAAGATTGGCGCGCGCGCGTCCATCGCATCTATCGACTGGGACGCGCTCGAGGAGAGCGAAGCCTGCCGCCTGAAACACTTCGGCTTTGACGAAGGCGTCGTCGTCGAACCGCTCCATCTTGGCCCGTTCGGCCGCGATCCGCTTGCGATCCGCGTAGGGCGGATGACCGTCGCGATCCGCCGTAGCCACGCTCGCGCAGTGCGCGTGAACATTCCCGCATAGGATTATGACCCCGCTCCCGCTCGTGGCGGTCGCCGGCAGCCCTAACGCCGGCAAGAGCGCCCTCTTCAACGCGCTGACCGGGGCTCGCCAGAAGGTCGGAAACTATCCGGGCGTGACCGTCGAGCGCCACTCCGGCCGGCTGACGCTTGCGGATGGACGTCCGGTCGAACTTGTCGATTTGCCCGGAGCATACAGCCTCGATCCGGCCAGCCCCGACGAAGCGGTCACACGGGACGTTCTGCTGGGAAAGCAGAAGGGCGAGCGTGCGCCTGACGCGCTGGTTATCGTCGTCGACGCATCGAACCTCGACAATCACCTGCGCTTTGCGCTGCAGTTGATCGAGCTGGGCTTGCCGACGATCGTCGCGCTCAACATGGTCGATCTCGCCAAGCGCGACGGCCTCCAGCTGGACCCGAAGCGCCTCGAAGCCGAACTTGGCGTTCCGGTGATCGAGACGGTGGCTGTCCGGAAGCGCGGAATCCAGGAGCTGCAGGCCGCGCTCGACGACATGATTTCGGCTCCGCGGTGCGGCGTTCACGAGCATGCGCCGTCCGATCTCATTCCATTGCAACGCCGCGCCCGTGACATCGCCAAGGCCGCCGTTGTCAGCGAAAGCCCAGTTCGCCGCTGGACTCACCGGCTGGACGGTGTCCTGCTCCATCCGATCGCGGGGCCGGCGATCCTGGCCGCGGTGCTGTTCGTCATGTTCCAGGCCGTCTTCGCGTGGAGCGAGGTTCCGGTCAGCTGGATCGAGAGCGGAATAGCGCTGATTGCTCAGGGCGCGGCGGATGTCCTTCCCCATGGATTGCTGCGGTCACTGATTGTTGATGGCGTGATCGGCGGAGTCGGCGCAGTGGTCGTCTTCCTGCCGCAGATCCTAATCCTTTTCTTCTTCATCCTGCTGCTCGAAGCGAGCGGCTACATGGTCCGGGCCGCCTTCCTGATGGACAAGTTGATGCATGGCGCCGGACTGTCGGGACGCGCTTTCATTCCATTGCTGTCGAGCTTCGCCTGCGCGGTTCCGGGAATCATGGCGACCCGGACGATCGACAATCCCAAGGACCGGCTGACGACAATCCTCGTTGCGCCGTTGATGACATGCTCGGCCCGGCTGCCGGTTTACACCCTGATCATCGCGGCGTTCATTCCTGACCGGACCGTGGGATTGGGTGTTGGACTCCAGGGGCTTGTGATGTTCGGGCTCTACGTGACCGGCGTCGGTGGCGCCTTGCTGGCAGCGCTGACGCTTCGCAGAACCGTCACCAAGGGCGGCGGCGGCGCATTCATGATGGAGCTGCCCAAGTACCAGATGCCGCAGCTCAAGGACGTCGTGATCGGCCTTTATCAGCGTGCCCTGATCTTCCTGAAGCGCGCCGGCACGATAATTCTTGGAACGACCGTCCTGCTCTGGGCGCTGGCAAGCTTCCCGCAGGCAAAGCCGGGCGAAAGCCAAATCGAGGCGTCGATCGCCGGAAAGATTTCCAGCGGCATCGAAGTTTTGGTGAAGCCGATCGGGTTCAATCGCGACATCTCGCTGGCGCTCCTCCCGGCCATGGCCGCGCGCGAGGTCGCCGTTAGCGCGATCGGCACCGTCTATTCGATTGATGCGGGCGACGACCAATCGGCCAATGTCGCTCTCGAGGACCGGCTTCGCGGACGCTGGTCGCTTGCGACGGCCCTCGCTTTCCTGGCGTGGTTCGTGTTCGCACCACAGTGCATCTCCACCATCGCGGTCACCCGCCGAGAAACGAATGGCTGGAAGTGGCCTGCGTTCATGGTCGGCTATCTTTTCGCCCTCGCTTATATCGCAGCCGGCGCAACCTACTGGACGGCGGTCGCGCTGGGATTATAGCTGTCCGCCAAGCACAAGGAGAGTGACATGGCGGGCGTGAACAAGGTGATCCTGGTCGGCAATCTCGGCGCGGATCCGGAGGCCCGTTCACTGAACAACGGCGGTGAAGTCGTGAACATGCGAATCGCCACGTCGGAGCAGTGGAAGGACCGCGACGGCAACCGCCAGGAGCGGACCGAGTGGCACAATGTCGTCATCTTCAACGAGAACCTCGGCCGCGTCGCGAAAAGCTATTTACGCAAAGGATCGAAGGTTTATCTCGAAGGTCAGCTGCAGACGCGCAAGTGGCAGGATCAATCCGGCAACGACAAATACACGACCGAGATCGTGTTGCAGAAGTTTCGTGGCGAGCTCGTGCTGCTGGACAGCCGCGAAGGCGGCGGAGGCGGCGGCCGCGACTTTGGCGGTGGCGGCTACAGCGACGATTTCAGCGGAGGCGGCAGCTCACAGGGTCAGAAGCGCCCGCAGCCCGCGGCGTTCGATACCGATCTCGACGACGACGTTCCGTTCTAGGAATCGCTCCGCTTTAGCTTGGCGAGGGCGGCGAACGGGCCGGCTTCGGCTTCGCTAAGCACCCCGGCTTCCTTCAGCGCAGCTTCCGCCCCGCGCTGCGCGGATAGGGATCGAGGCCTAGCGCCAGCGTGTCCGCAATCGCGCCACCCAGGTCGATGGCCGATCCATCATGGAAAACAACGTCGCAGTCCGCTTCGACAAGCTCGACTTCTTCGTCGGAGCCGCCACCGCTCGTCGGCTCGGGCAGGAAATAGATGTCGAACGCCTCATCGGCATGGGCGTCGATCGGCTCGCCGGTGACCGCGCAGCTCTGACACAGGCTCGCCCTCAGCCGCCCTCGCGCGCGGATGATCTCGCCCTTGCGGTCGAGCGTGGCATGAGCCTCGAGCCGGTCGAGCGAGCGCAGGCCCAGCCGGTCCGCGATCTGACGCCGCTCGCCCTCGTCGGCGCTGATATCGATACGCTCGCCGTCGCGAATCTGGTTGAGCGGAAGCCGGTGCGCGAAGGTGTCCGTCACCGCATCCTCCCGTCGGCAAGCTCTTCAAGGCTAGAATCGCTCACTCGCTGCCACAGCTTTCGCAAGGCCGATTCGCTATACGCCAGAGCGTCGATTTGCGTCGCCTCGTTCAGATAGAGGCTCTGCCGCACTTCCTCGGTCCATGAGTCGTGGCTTTCGACCAGCACCCGCCAGCGGTCCACGCGGCCTCCCACAGCGCCGACGAGGCGCCGAACCTGCTTTCCAAGCGTCGGATCGCCGAGACCCATCTCTCGGATTTCGGCATCGAGCGACTCGACCAACCGCTCGGTGAGGGCGACACTCGCTTCCTGGCCCGCTTCGCCCTCGCGCTCCAGCTTGACGGTAAACAGAGCAATGATCGTCGCGAGCACTGCAAACCGCCCGTTGACCGTATCCGGGACTTCGCCCTCCACGAACCAGCCGGTCCGGCGCGCCTCTGCGACGGCAAGATCGAACAGGCCCTGCCCGCGCCTGGGATTGCCCGTTAATCGTGCGAACAGGGCGCTAAGCATAGGACTCCTCTGGTTGCGGCTTGCGCCTTGGGGCGCGGCCCGCATATTGAGGCGGCCTCGCGGCTCTGCAAGCGCCGGCGGGATTCGGGAGAAGGTTCAATCATGAAGTCTGCGGTTTTCAACGGCGTAGCCGCCTGCGTTGGAGCGGTGATGCTGGCCGGTTGCGGTCTCAGCGTCCGCGAGCACCGTGGATATGTGATCGACGAGCAGCTGACCAGCGCGGTGCAGGTCGGCGTCGACAACAAGCAGTCGGTCGAGAAGACCCTCGGTGAGCCGAGCTTCACCGGCACCTTCGACCAGAACGACTGGTATTATGTTGCGCGCGACACCCGGGCCTTCGCTTTCCGCAACCCGCGGGTGACGGACCAGACGGTCATCCATGTCCGTTTCGACCCGACCGGCAACGTCGCGTCGGTCGAGCAGACCGACGAAAGCCTGATCGCGGCGATCAACCCGAGCAACGACAAGACCCCGACGCTCGGCCGCTCGCACGGCTTCTTCCAAGAGTTGTTCAACAACATCGGGACGATCCGACAGCCGGGTCTGCCGGGACGCCAGGGCCAATAATCTCCTTAGGCGCCAATCTTCCTAAGCCCCGCGCTTTCGCCTAGTCGGGGCGCATGACCGCTACGCCCGCCGGCATGACCTATGCCGATTACCTTGCGCTCGACCAGCTGCTCAATGCCCAGAAGCCCTTGTCGGATCTGCACGATGAAATGCTTTTCATCGTCATTCACCAGACCAAGGAGTTGTGGCTCAAGCAGATGCTGCACGAACTCGATCTGGCAATCGGGCTGGTGGATCAAGATCAATACGCGCCTGCCTACAAGGCGATGTCCCGGATCGGCCGAATCCAATCGGTGATGACCTTATCGTGGGATGTGCTCTCGACGCTGACTCCGGTCGATTACATGAAATTCCGGCACGTGCTGGGCACATCGTCCGGCTTCCAGTCGGCTCAGTTCCGGGAGCTCGAGTTCAAGCTCGGAATCAAGAATCCCGCGTTCCTCGAATATCACAAGGATATCCCCGAGCTCGCGGCCCGGCTGAAGGCAGCGCTGGAAGGCCAAAGCCTGCGTGACGCCAGCCACGACGCGCTCGAACGCGCTGGCTTCGACCTTGGCGACCGCTCCGAAGAGGCAATCTCTGCAGCCTGGCTCGAAATCTATCGTAATGCCGATCGGTGGTTCGAGCTGTACCAGCTTGCCGAGAAGCTCGTCGACATTGACGACGCCTTGTCGATGTGGCGGTTCAAGCATGTGCTGACGGTCGAACGGATCATCGGCAACAAGCCGGGGACAGGCGGATCGGCCGGTGCGCCATATCTTCGCTCGACGCTGGAAAAACGGGCATTTCCCGAGCTCTGGTCGATCAGGACCGCACTCTGAGCTTCAAGCCGCTCTTCGCGCGAAGCCTCGGGGCCGACCCGGCTCGGCTGCACATGGCCGCGCACAGCCATCATTTGTGGCCCGACGCCAGCTTCGAAGGGCAGGTGGAGTGTTGGGAGGACGCAGCGCGCCTTGCCGACCGCAAGTGGGACCGGATCATGGACGAGGTGTGGCCGGAAGCGCAGGGCCATGTCGCGAACGAGCTCGGAACCGGTGCACCCGACGCGATCGTGTTCGCGCCAAACACGCACGATTTCCTGATTCGGCTCGTCGCCGCTGTCCCTCGGCAGAATCGGCAGGTTAGGATCCTGACCAGCGACGGTGAATTCCATAGCGCGCGTCGGCAATTCGCGCGCTGGGAGGAGTGCGGCGAGGTGACGGTCGAACGCATCGCGGTCGAGCCCTTCGAGACTTTCTCCGATCGCTTCCTGGAAGCTGCGCAGTCGGGAAAACATGACCTGATCTTCGTGAGCCAGGTGCTGTTCGGAAGCGGCCGCCGCTTCGATCGCGTGGACCAGTTGGCGGAACTCGCGAGCTCCCCCGGCCCGTGGGTCGTGGTCGACGGTTATCACGCGTTCATGGCCATCGAGTCCCCATTCGACGACGTCGCTTCGAGGTCGGCGTTCTACGTCGGCGGAGGCTACAAATATGCGATGTCGGGGGAGGGCTGCGCCTTCCTTCATGCCCCTTCCGGTTATGGCGAACGTCCGCCGCTAACCGGCTGGTTCGCCGAGTTCGAAGATCTGACACTGCCCCCCGGAGCAGTCGGCTATCGCAAGGACGCGATGCGCTTCATGGGCGCGACATTCGACCCCTCGGCACTCTACCGGTTCAACGCAGTTCGCCGCATGCTTTGGGAAAACGGACTGACGACTGCGCGAATCCACGCGCATGTCAGCCGGCTCCAAGAACATCTGCTCGACGCGATCGAGGGGAGCCGGTTCGGGGACGCCGAGCGATTGAACCGGCCCGGCGATGCCCGCTTTCTCGCGTTCCGGACGCCGCAGGCCCAACGCTGGTCCGGCGAGTTGATGGCGCGGAATTGCGTCACGGACGTGCGCGGGGACGTTCTGCGCATCGGGCTCGCGCTCTACCATGACGAGGATGACATCCACGCCTTCGCGCGGATGGCTGGAGACCTAACCTAGGGCCTCAGCCCGCTCTGCAGCAGGTGGTTGGCGATGCGAGTGACTTCGGCCGGTGACTCCTTGCCCCAGACTCCGAAGCGCAGCCCCAGGAACACGTTCATTCCCATTAACGCCCAGGCTTCGACCTCCGTCGCAAGCTTGGACTCCATCGCGACGACCTCCCCTTTATCCTTGCCGGCCTGAAGCCGCGCCGCGATGCGGTCGGCAGTCGTCACATAGTGCTTCCTGAAGCCTTCTGGATCGACGAACTCCGCCTCGTCGATGATCCTGTAGACCTCCCGATGCGTGCGGACGAATTCGAGGAAGGAAATAAGCGCGCGGCCTTCTCCCTCCAGTGTGTCGGCCGACCCGGCGAGGACCGGAGCGACGTGGTCGCGGACCTGCGCTGACATGTCGCGCACGACTTCCTGGAACACCGCCTCCTTGCTGTCGAAGTAGGTGTAAAAGGTGCCAAGCGCGACGCGGGCGCGGCTGGTGATCCCGACAATCGAGCCTTCGGAAAAGCCCTTCTCTCCGAACTCTTCCAGCGCTGCGTCGAGGATCTTGCGCAGCGTGCGCTGGCCGCGAGCCGTGCGCGGAGCCTTGCCTTCGCTGGCCGGGCTGGATGCCTCGGGATTGCGAGCGTCCGCGCTGCCTTCGGCGTCACGAATTCCGGCCAATCCTTGTCCCCCAAATCGACCAGCCATCAAGGAAGTTGAAAGCTGGTTCAGGTTTCAGTATGACCCAAGGTTGAACGAGGCGCAACTACCGCCTCGGGAGAGGGGACTGAGATGATTCGCGCCGACCGCTTTGGACGCCTGCTGCTTGCTGGCGTCGCCGGACTTGCCATTTCCACGCCGACCTGGGCTCAAACTGCCGAGCAGGCCAATGCCGAAGCGCAGCAGCAGCCTCCCGCTCCGGACGCGACCGCAGCGACCGACAATGAGGGCCAGGATACCGCAACGGGCGATATCGTCGTCACAGCCCGTCGTACCGACGAACGGCTGCAACGCGTTCCATCTTCCATCTCCGCCTTCAACGAGCGGGCTCTCGACCGCATCCAGGCGCAGGACACAACCGGCCTGCAGGGCGCGGTACCGAACCTCAACATCGTGCAGGGCCGCGGCTCGTCCAACGCAACCAACATCTTCATCCGCGGCATCGGCCAGCCGGACGCGTTGCAAACGTTCGACCCTGCCGTCGGCGTCTATGTCGACGACGTCTATCTCTCGCGCATCCGCGGCAACCAGCTCGATCTCCTCGACGTCGAGCGGATCGAGGTCCTGCGCGGACCGCAGGGGACGCTCTACGGCAAGAACACGATAGGCGGCGCCATCAAGTTCGTGTCGCGCAAGCCCGGCCAGGATGTGCGCGCCGAAGGAAGCCTGACGCTCGGATCGTTCGATCAGATCGATGTCCGTGCGAACCTTTCGGGGCCAATCAGCAACCAGCTGGCGATCGGCGTTTCGGTGATGCGTTCGACGCGTGATGGGTTCGTCGATGATCGCAACGATGATCGGGAATACAACAACCGGGATTCGGCCGGCATTCGCGGCGCCGTGGCCTTTACCCCGGCGGACACTGTCCGCGTCGATCTGACGGCCGACTACAGTCAGGACGACGCCGCGCTGAACGTTGGACGTCCGGTCAACAATCTCACGACCTTTTCGGGAGGAACGCTGGTCGTCACCGACCCGGTCGGCTCCGGCAAGTACAAGTGGAAGGGCGAGACCACGCCCGGCTTCCCGAACTCGACAAAGCTGAAGCACTACGGCTTCGCGGGCACGATCACCGCCGACCTGACGGACCATTTGACGTGGAAGTCCATCACGGCGGTGCGGAAGCTCAAGACAGACGACTTCATCGACATCGATGCAACCCGCTACGAAGTCGGCGATGTGTTCGTCGGCGTGGACCAGGACCAGTTCAGCCAGGAAATGCAGCTGGCCTACACCAGCGACCGGCTGACGGGCGTTGCGGGCGTCTATTACCTCAAGGAGAATGTCGGCTCGCACCAGGAAGCCTATGCCGACGACCTGCTCGGCCCGCTGTTCCTAAACAGCGGCTTCCTACGCACCATAGACGACGACCTGACGACCAAGAGCTACGCCGCTTATGCGAACGCCAGCTACGAGGTGGTTCCAACGGTGCGTCTGTCGGCAGGTATCCGCTACACTAAGGAAACGAAGGATTATTTCCGGACCACGAGCTCGTTCTTCTCGCTCCTTCCCGCATTCAACGCGACCTACATATTCGTTCCTCCGAAGGGCAAATGGAACGACACTTCGCCGATGGTCAGCCTCGACTGGCAGGCGACGCCTTCGACCATGCTCTATGCGCGCGTTGCAAAGGGCTTCAAATCGGGCGGGTTCAACGGCCGTGCGAACACCGTCGCGGAATCGACCAAGTACGATCCCGAGACGGTCTGGTCTTACGAAGCCGGCTTCAAGACGACGCTTGCCAAGCAGCTGCGGCTGAACGGCTCGGTCTTCTACAACGACTACAGGGACTTCCAGGCCCGCGTCTCGGGGCTCGACGACGATCCGGTCACCGGCCTGCCGTCGCCGAAGCTGTCGGTCCTCAATGCCGGCAAGATGCGGATCCAGGGTGCAGAGCTCGAAGCCTCGTGGACCCCTGTCCGCAACCTGCTGATCGATGGACAGCTCGGTTACCTCGATGCCAAGTACAAGGACTTCGACGACGTCCGCTTCACCAATTTCGGTGGCAGCCGTGCGTTCCAGACGCCGGCCTTCGCGCCGAAATGGACGCTCCGCCTGGGCGGTCAATACACGTTCGACCTTGGCGGCACGGGCGGGATCACCGTTGGCGGCCAGACGCGCTACCGCTCGCGCGCAGCGCTGGCGGTCGACAACACGCTCGTGAATTCGGCCACGAAGATCGAAGGCCTTTTTCAGGACGGATACTGGATCCACGACGCCCGGATCGTCTGGGAAAATGCGAGCAAGAAGTTCGCGCTTGGACTGTACGGCTACAATCTGGGTGACAAGGCGTACAAGACCGATGGCCAGGAGTTCTCTAGCGTCGGTAGCATCCGCACCGTTTATTACGGCGCACCGCGGACGGTCTCGCTGAAGTTCACGGCCCGCTATTGATGCTAGTGACGGCGGCGGGGCTTGCCGCTCCGCCGCCGCCATGCCAGCGGCGACCGCAATGACTGATCCTTCGACCGGCGAGCGCGCCCTCCGGACCCGCGTGCTCCTGCTTCTGCTGTTCGCCTACATTTTTAATTTCATCGACCGGAACATCATCGGCGTCCTTGCCGTGCCGATCCGCGAGGAGTTCGGACTTTCCGATACGGCGCTCAGCACGCTCGGCGTCGCCTTTGGCGTCTTCTACGCGGCCATCGCAATCCCGATCGCCTGGGCGGCCGACCGCAAGGGCCGCGTCAGCATCATCGCCGCGGCGGTTGCGCTCTGGAGCTTGTTCACGGCCGCTTGTGGCGTCGTGCAGAATTACACGCAGCTCGTCGTTGCCCGCATGGGAGTTGCCGTCGGCGAGGCCGGCGGGATCGCGCCGTCCTATTCGCTCATCTCCGACTATTTCCCACGCGAGAAGAGATCGAGGGCGTTGGCTTTCTATTCGCTCGGAATCCCGATCGGTTCGGCGCTGGGCGTCTTCTCCGGGGATGGCTGGCAGCTCATCTGACTTGGCGCAGCGCGCTCATCATCATCGGCCTCGCCGGCCTTCCCGCGGCTCTGCTCATCAAGCTGCTGGTTCCCGAGCCGGAGCGCGGGCGCTTCGATGCCGCTCCCGTCCAATCCGAATTGCCATTTGGCGCGGTCGCGAAAGCAGTGTTCTCCATTCCGAGCTTTTGGCTGCTTTCATTCGGGGCCGCATCCGGGTCGATCCTGGGCTACGGCCTGATCTTCTGGCTCCCGAGTTTCTTCAACCGCAGCTTCGGCCTCGCGGTCGAGGATGTGGGCTGGTTCTATGGATCAATCGTTCTCGTCGGCGGAGCGCTCGGTACCTGGCTGGGAGGCTCGGTCGGCGACCGGATCGGTCCCAGGCGCCCGGGCGGCTATGCCCTCATTCCAGCCGTATGCTTTGTGATCACAGCGCCGACTTTCGCGCTCGGGCTCTTCGCTCCGAACCTGTGGATTGCATGGCTGCTTTTCACGATCGGCCAGATGCTCGCACTCGCTTGGCTCGGGCCGGTAATCACGGCGGTCCAGCACATCGTCCTGCCATCGATGCGCGCCACGGCCTCGGCCAGTTTCCTCTTCATCAACAATCTGATCGGAATCGCATTCGGAATCTATTTCCTCGGCTGGATGTCCGATACGCTGAAGGCCGCTCACGGAGCGGACTCGCTCAAGTTCTCGATCCTCTACGGGCTGGGCTTCTACTTGCTCGCCGCTCTCTTCTACCTGTTCGCCGCAGTGCGCCTCAAGCAGGACATCAAGTCCTAACCTAGCCTGCAAACGGCAGAAATCTGCGGTTCAGCCTGGTGCCGTAGGACGTTCCCATTCAGTCCCGAGGAGTGGAACGGGCCCGTGACAGGGCCGTTCTAGCTGGGAACCAATAGGAGATTAGTGATGAGGAAGCTCATCCTTGCAGCCGGTGTCGCGGCATTTGCGATGGCCGTTCCGGCAGCCGCCAAGCCCGACAAGGGCGGCGGAGGACATGGTGGCAACGCCCAGGCCCAGCGTGGGGGCGGCGGAGGCCAGCAGGTACAGCGTGGCGGAGGCGGTGGTGGCCGCCAGATGCAGATGCAGCGCGCCGAGCGCCATGGCGGCGGCGGCGGGCAGCGTGCTTTCCAGATGCAGCGTGGTGGCGGTGAACGCCAGGCGCAGCGCATGGAACGTCGCAGTGGCGGTGAACGCCGATTCGCCAACTTCCAGTCGAACCGCAACGAACGCCGCGCACAGCGGGTCGAGCGCCAGAATCATGGCAACCGCGACTTCGCGCGCATTGACAATCGCGGCCGCAACGCCGCTCGCGTCGAAAACCGCGATCGGATCGGCCACGACCAGCGCATGGCGTTCGACCGCGGTCAGGTCCGCGGCGACCGGCGCGAGCTGGCGCGCGTGAACAACATTGACGCCGCTCGTTATCGCGACGATTTCCGTCGCCATTCGGAATGGCGCGACTGGAGCGACGGCGATTGGGACCGGCACTATGCCTATCGCGGCATCCCAGCAGCCTATGTCGGCTGCCCTCCGGGCCTAGCCAAGAAGTCGCCGGCCTGCGTGCCTCCGGGCCTCGCGAAGCAGCACTACATCGGCCATGCGCTGCCTTCGTTCTACGCGTCGAACTACCTGCCGCTCGGCCTTCGCGACATCTATCACGACAACGATGACTATTATTATCGTTGGGGCGACGGGTACGTGTATCGCGTCGACCGGGGCGACAATCTTATCTCGGCACTGCTGCCGCTGATCGGTGGCGGTTACGGCGTCGGCCAGCAGTTCCCGTATTACAACCAGCCCAACTACTACGTGCCCGACTATTACCAGTCGTTCTATCCGGACACGCCGTACGAATATTATCGTTACGACAACGGCTATGTGTACCGGCTGGATGCGGGCTCGGGCATGATCGAGGACGTCATCCCCCTTCTCGATCGCGGCTATGGCCTCGGGCAAATGCTCCCGGCAGGGTACAGCTACTACAACGTGCCGTACCAGTATCGGGACTATTACCGCGACACGCCAGAGTACGCGTACCGTTACGCTCCAGGTGCGATCTATCAGGTCGATCGCGACACGCAGCTGATCACGGCGATTTCGTCCCTGCTGACCGGTGGACTGTCGGTGGGTCAGCCGCTGCCGGCGTCTTATTCGGCGTACAACGTCCCGTTCGCCTATCGCGACCGATATTACGATAGTCCGGACGCATGGTATCGCTACAGCGACGGCTACATTTACCAGGTCGATCCCACGACCCAGCTGATCACGGCGATGGTCCAGGCCCTCGTCTGATTTTGGAAGATATGGATCGCAGATGGCCCGGCGTGCGTTGCCGGGCCATTTCGTTCTCAGAATGAATATGGAGGAGGCAATGACCTTCAGACTGTTTGCCGTGACAACGGCCGCGCTCGCGCTTGCAGTCGCCGGCTGCAACAAGACTGACACCACCAATGGCGCTGCGCCCGACCAGCCAGCGCAGGCCGCGAAGGCCGCGGGCGATCAGACGATCGCCGCGGCGCTCGACAAGAATGGACGCTTCTACCAGGCGGCTCATGCTGCGGGACTGGATTCCACCCTCGCGGGTCCGGGGCCGTACACCGTGCTCGTTCCTCGCGATGAGGCGTTCGGCAAGGTCGAAGGCGCACTCAAGGATTCAGGCAATCCCGAAAACCGCGCCGAACTGACCCGCGTCCTTACGCTGCACATCCTGCCGGGCACCGTACTTGTCGATGACCTCGCCAAAGCCGTGGACAACGGCAAGGGCAAGGCACTCATCCAGACGATGAACGGTGAAACCCTCACCGCGACCAAGGATGGTGGCAAGGTGGTCCTGACGGATTCTTCGGGTGGGAAAGCCACCATTGTCGACGGCGACCAGAAGCGCTCGAACGGAGTGGTTCAGTACATCGACACGATCCTTACGCCGTCGGCACAGGCCGCCCCGAAGAAGTAAGCGGTCCGCATTAGCCTTTCCTGCTTCCAAGCAGCCGAACGCTCGCTATAAACGAAGCGAAATCGGCATGTTTGGGGCAGGACGACGCATGAAAGCGACGATTGAACGGGCGACACTCCTCAAGAGCCTGAGCCACGTCCAGTCGGTCGTGGAGCGCCGCAATACGATTCCGATCCTGTCGAACGTGCTGATCGAAGCACGCGATGACGGATCGATCCGCCTGATGGCGACCGACCTCGATTTGCAAGTCGATGAAAGCATCCAGGCGAATGTATCGACGGCCGGCGCGACGACCGTCTCCGCGCACACCTTGTTCGACATCGTCCGCAAGCTTCCGGAAGGGAGCCAGGTCGAGATCAACGCCGCCGAGGGCAAGATGCAGCTCTCCGCAGGCCGCGCGCGATTCAACCTTTCGACACTGCCGCGCGACGACTTCCCGGTAATCGCCGAAGGCGACCTGCCGACCAAGTTCGAGCTGCCGGCGGCGACGCTTCGCCAGATCATCGACAAGACGCGCTTTGCGATCTCGACCGAGGAGACCCGCTACTATCTGATGGGAATCTTCCTCCATTTGGCAGACGACCAGCTGAAGGCTGCGGCAACTGACGGGCACAGGCTCGCCCGCGTGACCGTGCCGAAGCCCGATGGAGCGGACGGAATGCCGGACGTGATCGTCCCGCGGAAGTGCGTTGCCGAGCTTCGCAAGCTGCTTGAGGAACTCGAGGGTACCGTCGAAGTCTCGATGTCGCCGACCAAGATCCGCTTCGGCCTCGGCAGCGCTGTCCTGACCAGCAAGCTGATCGACGGCACGTTCCCGGACTACAACCGGGTCATTCCAACCGGAAACGACAAGCTTCTTAAGCTTGATCCGAAGAGCTTCGCGCAGGGCGTCGACCGTGTGTCGACCATCGCCAGCGAGAAGACCCGCGCGGTTAAGATGAACGTCGATCGCGACAAGGTGACCCTGTCTGTTACTTCGCCCGAGAGCGGCACGGCGACCGAGGAAATCGCGGCCGATTACGGCTCCGAAGGAATCGAGATTGGATTCAACGCCCGATACCTGCTCGACATCCTCGGCGAGATCGATGGCGACACGGTCGAGGTCCACCTGGCCGATGCCGCGGCTCCCACTCTTCTGCGTGAGAACGACAAGAGCCCGGCGCTCTACGTCCTCATGCCGATGCGGGTGTGACGGTCTGCCGTCTTTGGCGCGGGTGGACGACACCCGAAAATGCAGCAGCCTATGAGCGCACTGTTCGCAGCGAGGTCATCCCTGCGATCGAGGCGCTAAAAATCCCCGGCTTCCGCCACATCGACCTGATGAAGCGCGACCTTGGCAGCGAGGTCGAGTTCATGACCTGCATGTGGTTCGACAGCATCGAGGCGATCAAGGCGTTCACTGGCGAGGATTACAGCGTCAGCCACGTACCGGCTGCGGCGCAGGCGTTGCTTTCCCGCTTCGACGCTCGCGCTGCCCATTTCGAGGTTCTCGACCGCCGCGAGCAATAGAGGCTAAACCGGCTCAAGTGCCCGTAAGCCGCCTCGCCCTCACCGATTTCCGTTCCTATCCGTCTGCGCTCATCGAGCCCGGTCCGGGGTTCGTCCTGCTGTCGGGCGAGAACGGCGCCGGGAAAACCAACCTCCTCGAGGCCGTGTCATTGCTAAGTCCCGGCCGCGGACTGCGTGGAGCCGCGCTATCCGAAATGGCCCGGATCGGCGGAGGCGGAGGGTTCGCGGTAGCCGCGCGGCTCGGCGACGTCGAGATCGGAACAGGGACCCAGACGTCAGCGCCCGAGCGCCGGCAGGTGCGGATCAATTCCGCGCCGGCGTCCGTCAACTCACTCAGCGAATGGCTGTCAGTGCTTTGGCTGACGCCGGCGATGGACCGGCTCTTCCTTGGCTCGGCTGGCGACCGCCGTCGGTTTCTCGACCGGCTCGTTCTCGCTCTCGAACCGAGCCATGCGCACCATTCTTCGCGATACGAGGCGGCGATGCGCGCGCGCAACAAGCTGCTGGCTGACGATGGATTGCCCGACCCGTCCTGGCTCGGGGCGCTCGAACAACAGATGGCGGAGCATGGCACGGCGATTGCCGGAGCGCGCTCGCGAACGGTCGCCGAACTCGAACATCGGCTGGAAGGTGCGCCGGACGACCAATTCGCCCGCGCGGCAATCCAGTTGGACGGCTGGGATCAGGCCGATCTTGCGGCGCAGCTTCGCGACAGCCGAAGCCGGGATACTGCCGCCGGCCGCTCGATAATTGGGCCGCATCGGCAGGATTTGCTCGTCAGTCACCGGGCAAAACAGATGGAGGCTTCCCGCTCCTCAACCGGCGAACAGAAGGCGCTGCTCCTCGGGCTCGTGCTGGCACATGCCGAGGTGGTCGCCGAGCGCCGTGGCGAACCGCCCATTCTGCTGCTCGATGAGGTCGCCGCCCACCTCGATCCGAAGCGCCGCTCGGCGCTCTTCACCCGCCTCGAAGGGCGCGGCCAGGTGTGGATGACGGCGACCGAAGCGGCGCTGTTCGACGGCGTTGGAGAGGCTAGCCGTCTCCATGTCGAAGGGGGCGCTGTCCACCGTATCTAGACTTTTCGTGTTTTACCTCTATATTGCACTGCAGCACGAAGCGCTTTTCAAGCGGCGTGAACGGTCTCGACAAGTTTGAGGACCCGGCCCGCGCTTCGATCGATTTTGCTCTCCAATTCACGCGGGCGCTTTTTTGACCCCCTCGGACCGCGCTTTGCGCGGCCGTTTCATATTGGAATTACCATTGTCATTTCATAATCTTGGCCTGTCCAAGCCCCTTCTCGACGCGCTTGCGGCGAAGAATTATTCGCAGGCGACGCCAATCCAGCATCAGGCGATCCCGACGGTCCTGACCGGCCGCGATCTCCTCGGCATTGCACAGACTGGTACCGGCAAGACGGCGGCGTTCATGCTGCCGTCGCTCGACCGCCTGGCAGCCAATCGCAACATTCCTAAGCCGGGCCAGATCCGGATGCTGGTGCTTGCGCCGACCCGCGAACTCGCTTCGCAGATCGCGGTGAGCGCTGAGACCTATGGCCGCTTCATGCGGCTGTCTGTCGGCGTCATCTTCGGCGGCGTTCCCAATTCGAAGAGCGTGCGCACGGTCGCGCGCGGTCTCGACGTCCTCGTTGCTACGCCGGGCCGCCTGCTCGACCTCATCGACCAGCGCGCGCTCAGCCTTCGCGATCTCGAAATCCTCGTCCTCGACGAGGCCGATCAGATGCTCGACCTCGGCTTCATCCATGCGCTGAAGCGCATCGTCGCCTTGGTCCCGGCAAAGCGCCAGACCTTGTTCTTCTCGGCCACCATGCCGAGGGCAATCAAGGAGCTTGCCGACAAGTATCTGACGAACCCGGCCGAGGTTGCGGTGACTCCCGTCGCCAAGACCGCCGATCGCGTCGATCAGAAGGTTGTCATGGTCAACCAGCCGGAAAAGACCGCTCTCCTGACCATTCTCTTGCAGACCGAAAAGGTCGAGCGCGCCCTGGTCTTCAGCCGAACCAAGCATGGAGCCGACAAGATCGTCCGGATGCTCAATGCCGCAGGGGTCGCGGCCAGCGCCATTCACGGCAACAAGAGCCAGGGCCAGCGTGAGCGGGCGCTAGCCGAGTTCCGTTCAGGTCAGACGCCGGTCCTGATTGCGACCGACATTGCCGCGCGCGGGATCGACATCCCGGGTGTCAGCCATGTCGTCAATTACGACCTTCCCGAGGTCCCGGAGCAATATGTCCACCGTATCGGCCGGACCGCTCGCGCGGGCGCCGAGGGCAAGGCCATTGCCTTTTGTTCATCGGAGGAGCGCGGACTGTTGCGCGACATCGAGCGGCTGACGCGTCAGAAGATCGAAGTTGCTCCGCTTCCGGAGAACTTCGTCCAGGCGGCTGCCGAACTGAAGCGGCTCAAGCCCGCTCCCAAGCAGGCCGAGGAACAGCCGCGGCGTTTCCACTCGCACGGCATCAAGGCGGACCGCCGCTTCGACGGCCAGCGCCGCGAGCAGCGCAACGAGCGTTCCGGTGAACGGTCAGGCCAGCAGCGTTCGGGTCAGCAGCGGCCGGAACATCCCGCGCAGGCCAGCAACGGACCGATCGACCGCAGCAGCAGCGTCATCCGCACCGCGCCGATGGCCATGCCGCACACCGTCCCGAAGGCGGCCGCCCGAAGCGTCCGTTCCGCGGCGGGCGCGGTCGCCCAGGCGGCCGTCAAGCTCAGGGCTAGTTCGCGTAGGCCTTGATCAGGTCGTAGAGATAATCTCGGCCGACGTAGAGCGAGCGGACTTCGATCCGCTCGTTCAACCCATGGGCTCCATTTCCATCGGGATCACCCCAGGCGCCCGGCACCCCGTATGTCGGTATGCCGGCTGCGCCTAGGAAGGTCGCGTCGGTGTAGCCGTTAGCCATCGACGGAACGACGGGGACGCCGGGGAAATATTTTGCCGCCAGTCTTGCGGCAGGCTCCATGATTTTCGGATCGAGCGGCGGAGCTGGGGGTGATGGGCGAAGCGGCGGGATGGCCGTCAGGTTTACACCCTCATCGCCGATGACCTTTGCGAGCTCCGAGCGAATTTCGTCGACCGAATGTCCGGGAAAGATGCGGCAGTTCACGAAGGCGCCGGCACGCTGCGCGAGCGCGTTCTTGGCGTGCCCACCGTCCAACATCGTGGCGACGCAGGTCGTCCGAAGATTGGAGTGGAGAAACGGGTCCTTGTTGACGATCGCTTCGGCTGCCTTGTCGGCCTGGTTCGATGAAAGCGCGACCATGGCACGCCCGACTTCGTCCTTCCGTCCGGTTCCGGATTCGCGGAAATAGGCTCGCGTCGTCTCGCTCATTTCCAGCGGGAATTCGTAGCCCTGCAAGCGGACAAGGGCCTGCGCGAGCTGATAGATTGCATTGTCGGGCCTCGGCACAGAGCTGTGGCCGCCCGGGTTTCGAGTCTCGAGGCGGTAGGTCGCGAACGTCTTTTCGCCGACCTGCATTGCCTGTTCGACAACCCTCCCCTTGCCGTCGGTGGTCCCGCCGCCGCCTTCGTTAAGCGCGAATTCGGCATCGATCAGGTCGCGCTTGTTCGCGGCCAGCCACTGCGCGCCATTGAAGGCGCCGTTGGTTTCCTCGCCGCAAGTGAGGGCGATCTTTACCGTGCGCTTCGGCTTGTATCCCGATTCCTGGAAGCGGATCAGTGTGTCGACCAGGGCGGACGCCATGGCCTTGTCGTCCAGCGAACCGCGAGCATAGAAATAGCCGTTCTCCTCAATCAGGGTGAAGGGGTCGCGGACCCAGTCTTCCTTCTTCGCCTCGACCACGTCGATATGGGCGATGCCGAGGATCGGCTTCAGCGTCTTCGAGGTGCCCGGATAGATGGCAACAAGACCGCCCTCCTTCGGATGAGCGGGATCGACAAACAAGGTGATCTGGCTTTCCGGGAGGCGGGCTTCTCTCAGACGCGCAGCCATGCGTTCTGCGGCCAAGGTGCAGCTCCCACTGCTAAGCGTCGTATTGGTTTCGACCAGCTCCTTGTAGAGGGCCCGATACTCGACCTGGTCGGGCCGGAGCGCCTGGGCTGAAACGGTCTGAGCGGTAAATGCGAGCGCGATTACAGCGGCGGATCTAAGCATCTTGCCCCCTGCTTCGCCGCCATGGGAGGGCAGCGGCGACACGCTTCACCTTTCACGGCTGGCGCGCAAGGGCGAAGCTCGAAATCTCCGGAAGAATTCCTATATTGGGGAGGAGTGACTCACGCGCGCGTGCGCGCACGCGCGTTTCCGTGAGACTTTTCCCGTTTTTCTCCCTATCCCGGACATCATGGCAACCGATCCCAACAGCAATTCCTATGGCGCCGACAGCATCAAGGTCCTCAAGGGCCTCGATGCGGTGCGCAAGCGTCCCGGCATGTACATCGGCGATACCGATGACGGCTCAGGCCTCCACCACATGGTGTTCGAGGTCAGCGACAACGCGATCGACGAGGCGCTGGCCGGGCACTGCGATCGCGTCCTGATCACGCTCAATCCGGATGGATCGGTCTCCGTCGAGGACAACGGCCGCGGAATTCCGACGGGCATCCATGCCGAGGAGGGCGTGTCGGCGGCCGAGGTCATTATGACCCAGCTGCACGCCGGCGGTAAGTTCGAGAACACGTCCGACGACAATGCCTACAAGGTTTCGGGCGGTCTCCACGGCGTCGGCGTTTCGGTCGTCAATGCGCTCAGCGAATTCCTCGACCTGACGATCTGGCGCGACGGCGAAGAGCATTACATGCGCTTCCGTCACGGCGATGCCGAGGCTCCGCTGAAGGTCGTCGGCAAGACCGACAAGCGCGGAACGAAGGTGACGTTCCTTCCAAGCCCAGAGACCTTCAAGATCCTGGACTTCGACTTCGACCGGCTGGAGCACCGCTTCCGGGAGCTTGCCTTCCTCAACTCGGGCGTTCGCCTCGTCCTCCAGGACGCTCGGCACGACGAGCTGAAGGAAGTCGAGATGCATTACGAAGGCGGGATCGGAGCCTTCGTGAAATATCTGGACCGCGCCAAGACTCCGCTGATTCCGGACCCGATTTCGGTCACCGGCCAGCGCGACGACATCGGCATCGAAGTCGCGCTCGAATGGAACGACAGCTATTACGAGCAGGTCCTCTGCTTCACGAACAACATCCCGCAGCGCGACGGCGGCACGCACCTTGCGGCATTCCGGGCGGCGTTGACACGCACGATCAACAATTACGCCGACAAGTCAGGTGTGCTTAAGCGCGAAAAGGTGAGTCTGACTGGCGAAGACATGCGCGAGGGCCTTACCGCCATCGTTTCCGTGAAGCTCCCCGACCCGAAGTTCGGCTCGCAGACCAAGGACAAGCTCGTCTCGTCCGAGGTCCGCCAGCCGCTCGAAAGCCTGATGGCCGACAAGATGGCCGAATGGCTCGAGGAAAATCCTGCGCACGCGCGGACGATCATCCAGAAGATCATCGACGCTGCCGCCGCGCGCGAGGCTGCCCGCAAGGCGCGCGAAGCCAGCCGCAAGTCTGTGATGGGCATCGCCTCATTGCCCGGCAAGCTGCACGACTGCTCGGAGCGCGATCCCGCCAAGTCCGAGCTGTTCCTGGTCGAGGGCGACAGCGCCGGCGGATCCGCAAAGCAGGGCCGCGACAGCAAGTTCCAGGCGATCCTTCCCTCAAGGGCAAGATTCTGAACGTCGAGCGTGCCCGCTTCGACCGAATGCTGTCGTCGAAGGAGATCGGGACCATCATCCAGGCGCTCGGCACCGGCATCGGCCGCGAGGAATTCAACCTCGAGAAGCTGCGCTACCACAAGATCGTCATTATGACGGACGCCGACGTCGACGGCGCTCACATCCGCACGCTTCTGCTCACTCTGTTCTACCGGCAGATGCCGGAGCTGATCGAGGCGGGCACCTCTACATCGCCCAGCCGCCGCTATACAAAGTCGCTCGCGGCCGGTCCGAAGTCTATCTCAAGGATGATGCAGCGCTCGATGAATATCTCGTCGATGCGGGTCTCGAAGGCCTCATATTCGAGAGCAAGAGCGGTCCGCGGTCTGGACAGGACCTCCGGACTCTCGTCGATCACGCCCGCCGAATGCGTACGCTGATGCGCTATGCGCCGCGCAGGTATGATTCGACCTTGATCGAGGGGCTGGCGATCAACGATGCGCTCAATCCAAAGCTCGATGATGCAGGCCGCGCCAAGGCGATCGTCAAAGTCGCCGAGTGGCTCAACAACGGCGACCCGGAAGCGCAATGGTCCGGCGAAATGTCCAGCGAGGGCGGTTATCTGCTCAAGCGTCTGTGGCGCGGGGTGACCGATGCCTACATCTTCGAGAAGGGTTTTCTCGTCTCGACCGAGGCGCGGAAGCTGGCGACCCTGGCCGGTGAGCAGGCAGCTACCTACGCGACGGTCGCTACGCTCAAGACGCTAAAGAAGGGTGCCGCCGAAGAGGCGAAGCCTGAGCCGGTCGAAGGCGAAGAGGGCGAAGAGCAGGCGGTCGAAAGCGACACCAAGGGGAAGACGGTTGTGGTCACGCGGCCGTCCGAACTTCTTGATGCCGTGCTCGCCGCGGGTCGTCGCGGTCTCAGCATCCAGCGCTACAAGGGTCTCGGCGAAATGAACGCCGAGCAGCTTTGGGAAACGACGCTCGACAAGGCGAACCGCTCATTGCTGCGGGTCGAAGTCGCCCAGGCCGATGTCGCCGATGAGATCTTCACGCGGCTGATGGGCGACATCGTCGAGCCACGACGGGAGTTCATCCAGGAGAACGCGCTCAGCGTCGCGAACCTGGACGTCTAAGGAACTGCTCTCAACGGAACCGATAACTACGATTTCGGAAGCGATTAAGCCGGTTGCGGAAGCATTAAAGCCGGAATTGGGGCGTTTTCGACGGGCCGGTGGGTGAAATCGCTGGGCCTCGCGGGAGTTCATCCAAGAGATGCTGATCGGCCTTGCGAGTGGTTTGGGCCGGGTTTGTTCTGGAATCAGCCGATTGTCTGTCTCGTTCAGGCGGTTGGCTGTTCCGGACAACCAATAACCTGTCTCAAAGATAATTTGCGCTTCGGAAGCAATTAAGGCGTCTGGGAGGCCGAACTTGGCCGTTAGCGGACCGTCCGCTGCAGAGGGTCATTGCACAATTGCAGCCTTCGGCATGGCGTTTAAACCTGCGAATTAATTTCTCGCGCTAGTTCGACGAGAGCACGGAAGGCCGCCGACGGGTTTCGCCTGCTTGGATAATAGAGGCAAAGAGGCGGGACATTCAGGGCCCAGTCCCCCAGCACCTCGACGAAGCGACCTTTCTCGATATCCTCACGCACATCGGCCTCCATGAAGTAGCCGAGGCCGACGTGGCTCAGCACCGCCATTCGGGCCAGCGAAGCCTCGTCCAGCGTGAGTGGGCCGCCCACGTTGATCTTCACTGTCTTGCCGTCCTTCTCGAACTGCCACGGGTAAGGCGCGCCGTTTGGTAGACGAATGCAGATGCAGCGGTGTTGGGATAGTGCGCTCGGCACCTCGGGAACGCCCGCGGCCTGGAGATAGGCCGGTGTCCCGACGACGACGTGACGGCGAGCCGACTGTAGCGGAACGGCGATCATGTCGTGGGGCACCAGGTCGGCCGCGCGAACTCCGAGGTCGAACCCCTCGCCGACGATGTCGACCAGCCGTCCCTCCGTGACGATGTCGACATGGACCTGGGGATAGCGTTCGAGGAACTGCAGCACCAGAGGCATCACCGCCTCACGGGCTGCGGTCGGAAAGCTGTTGATGCGGATGGTCCCGGACGGCACTTCCTGATGCGAACGCGCGATGTTCATCGCATCGCCGATGTCCTGAAGTGCCGGCCCGACCTGGTCGACAAAGCTTCGACCCGCATCGGTCAGCGAGACGCTCCGCGTCGTGCGATTGAAGAGACGCACGCCGAGCTCCCGCTCCAGCTTGGCAACGGCATTGCTCAGTGCCGTCGTCGACACGTTAAGTTCGAGTGCGGCGGATCGGAAGGAGCCGCGCCGGGCGATTGCAAGAACGGCCTGCAGGCCAAACAGTCCCATCCGGGACATTGTCCCTCCTATCGCAACAGCACGTCCTGCTTTGTCCCGATTATCGAAGGGAAGGCAAGCGTCTAAGTGAGGCTCGACCAAGCTGCCACGTGCGGCGCCACGGCCGGAGGACCTCGACATGACCATCGATCTGCCAATCCCGATCACGCGTTACTTCGCGTTCGACGCAGCGCGCGATCTCGACGCCCTCGCCACCTGCTTCACGGACGATGCAACGGTGAAGGATGAGGGCCAGGTCTACGAGGGGTGCGAGGCAATTATTGCCTGGAAGCGAGGAGCGGGCTCGAAATACAAATACACGGTCGAGCCGTTCGCAGTAGCCACGGAGGGCAACCGCACGATCGTGACGGGCCACTTGGTCGGCAACTTCCCCGGCAGTCCGGTAGACCTGCGCTACGGCTTTCGCTTCGACGGCGACCGCATTGCCGACCTTGAGATCGGGGCGTGATGGTCATGAGCGCAAGCAAGACCATGCATTGGGCAGATTCTTCCGAGTTCATCGGCAAGAACGTCGTCATCAGCGGAGGAACGAAGGGTGCCGGCGGAGCGGCTTTTCGTCGCTTCCAGGCTGGCGGAGCAACGGTGATGACGGCAGCCCGGTCCGAGCGGCCGGATTTCGTCCCCTCGGACCTCTTCGTTCAGGCCGACCTCGGGACGGTCGACGGGGTCGAGCTGTTCGCCGCGCAGGCACTGGAACGGATGGGAAGGATCGACATCCTCGTCCACGTCCTTGGCGGGTCGAATTCGCCGGGCGGTGGGTTCGCGGCGCTTCAGGAGAGCCATTGGGCAAGGGAGCTGAACCTCAACCTGCTGAGTGCCGTCCGGCTTGACCGGGCACTTGTACCCCGAATGGTCGCGAAAGGCGCAGGAGCGATTATTCATACCGGGTCGATCCAGCGCAAGCTGCCATTGCCCGAGTCCACGACCGCTTATGCGGCCGCCAAGGCAGCGCTGGTCGCCTACAGCAAGGCGCTATCCAAGGAGGTCGGCCCAAAGGGCATTCGCGTCAACGTGGTCTCGCCGGGCTGGATCGCGACGGAGGCAGCAAAGGCGCTCGTAGAGAGGATCGCCGCCGACGCGAAAGTGGACGAGCAGGAAGCCACCGGCAGGATCCTTGCTTCTCTTGGCGGGATCCCACTCGGGCGGCCGGCTCGGCCCGACGAAGTTGCGGAGCTGATGGCCTTCCTCGCGTCCGATCGTGCCGCCGCCATCCATGGCGCCGAGTTCACGATCGACGGCGGGACGGTCCCGACCGCCTGACGCCCGATCATCGAAAGCCCTGGCGGCATTAGAAGAGAACACTGGCGCTATCGCACTAACTGGAAGGAGAAAGCAGATGGGATACGTAACGACGACGGACGGCGTACAGATCTTCTACAAGGACTGGGGCGCTAAGGACGATCAGCCGATCATGTTTCACCATGGCTGGCCACTCTCCTCTGATGACTGGGACGCGCAGCTCCTCTTCTTCGTCAACCAAGGTTACCGCGTTATCGCCCATGACCGGCGCGGCCACGGGCGTTCGGAGCAGGTGCCGGGCGGCCACGACATGGACCATTATGCTGCCGATGCTGCGTCTGTGGTCGATGCGCTCGGTCTTCGGGATGTTGTTCACGTCGGTCACTCCACCGGCGGCGGTGAAGTCGCGCGCTACGTAGCTCGGGCAGAGGCAGGCCGCGTAGCGAAGGCAGTGCTGATTGGGGCGGTGCCACCGATCATGGCCAGAACCGACGCCTACCCGAATGGACTTCCAATCGAGCTGTTCGACGGGTTTCGTGCGGCGCTAGCTGCAGACCGGGCGAGCTTCTATCACGGTCTGGCATCCGGCCCATTCTATGGCTTCAATCGCGACGGCGTCGAAGCGAAGCCCGCAGTCATCAGCAACTGGTGGCGCCAAGCGATGATGGGCGGCTCGCTCCCGCACTATCAGGGAATCAAGGCCTTCTCCGAGACGGACTTCACCGACGATCTGAAGGCGATCGATGTTCCGACGCTGATCCTGCACGGCGACGACGATCAGATTGTCCCCATCGACCAGAGCGCCAAGCTTGCCATTGAGCTGCTCAGGAAGGGCGAGATCAAGATCTATCCCGGTTTGTCCCATGGCATGGCCACCATCAACGCGGACATCATCAACGAGGATATTCTCGCCTTCATCACCGGGTGACGCTCGGACGAAGCCTACCTTGTCATCGCAACATCTCGCCTAAGGAGAACGATCATGAAAAACGCCAAAAGTATTCTGCTAGCCGCTGCAGCACTTGGCCTGTCCTCCGTCGCCAACGGGCAGACGGCCAAGAATGTCGTGCTTGTCCATGGTGCCTTCGCCGACGGATCAGGTTGGAGGGCGTGTATGATGAGCTGACGTCTCGCGGTTTCCGTGTCAGCATCGTGCAAAACCCGCTCACTTCATTCGATGATGACGTGGTCGCAACGAAGCGAGTGCTCGCCCGCCAGGACGGGCCGACTATTCTCGTTGGCCACAGCTATGGCGGAAGCGTGATCACTCAGGCGGGCGGTGACCCGAAAGTAGTCGGGCTCGTTTATGTCGCAGCCTTCGCTCCAGAGGTCGGCCAGTCGACCCTCGACCAATATGCAGAAGTCGCTCCCCCGCCGAACTTTGTCCCGGAAGAATCGGCTGATGGGTTCGCGACTCTCAACAGGGACAAGTTCAAGGCTGGCTTTGCAGGAGACGCAAGCAACGACGTCGCGGCATTTCTGCGGGATAGCCAGGTCCCGATCGCTATGGCGGCATTGAAGGCCAAGGTGACGTTCGCGGCGTGGAAGACAAAGCCAAGCTGGGCGGTGGTGGCCACGCAAGACGGAGCAATTGATCCAAGGCTGCTGCGCAGCACGGCGCGACGGATTGGAGCCGTCACCACCGAGGTCAAGGGCAGCCATGTCGTGTTCCTCACTCAACCAAAGGCGGTAGCAGACGTGATCGAACAGGCCGCGATGAAGGCCCAAGCAGCAACGCGATGAACGTCCGCTCGCGGGCTAGAGCGACCGGTCTGTGAGCGTCTGAGAAGGGCGCTTATCGGACGTTGCGCATCACCGCGGCGAGCTTCGATGACGCGGGAGCCAGGTGCCTGGCGTAGGCCAGCGGCTGCCGTGGCGACGTCCAGCGCAAACCCTGCATGATTGCGCCGATGTCGACCCCGGCGGCGAACAGGTCCTGGTCGCAGCCGACGCGCAGCGAGTGCGCCGACATCTCCTCCACGATCTTGTCCGCCTCGGCCTGCGACAGCTCGCCGCGTTCAACCATCGGCGCCAAATGCGCGGCGAGCCGTTGCTTGAGGATCTTGGCGACGGCGCTTTCGTGCAGGTGCCCGCGCGGCGAGATACGGTACGATAACGATTGGAATACGTAGCCCGCTGTTAGTTCGGCGGCCTCCTGCCACACTGCGACGTGGTGCATCGTCCGGGCCGACATCCACACCCGCGCGCCCTCGCCTTCCTGGTCGGTCTTCGAGCGCGGCAGGAACAGCGCCGCTTCGCCGCTCGGCAGCGGCTCGAAATGCTCGACCCGCGCCCGGACCACTTCCGAGCGCCTCAGCCCGGCGTCGTAGGCGCACGACAGCAGGGCGCGGTCGCGCAGGCCGGCGGGGTTGGCGGGAATGCTCTCGAGCAGTGCCAGCAACGAGATAGGGTGAGGCGCGTCGGTGTGGACGTCGCCCACCTCGCCCTTGATCCGCAGCCCCAGTGCCTGGCGGACCGGCCGGGTGTCGGCTTTGCGGATCTCCTTGAGCTTCCAGCGCACCGTGTCGTCGACCGGGGAGGGCAGGCCGGCGAGCTGATGGAGGCGCACCGCCGAGGCGACCAGGCGGTCGATCGACGCCTTGGCGCTGCCGGCGCGGGCGCGCTCGTCGACGAGGATGAAGCAGTCGCCCGGCGCCAGCGGCAACGCCGGGCGGCCGCGGCGCTGCTGGAACGCGTCGATGTGCTTGAGGTCGGAGCGCAGCGCGCGCAGCGTGTTGGGCGAGGCGGCGCCGGCGAAGGCGGCGATGGTGCGGTGGACGGTCTCGCCGGGGACCTCGGGGCCGAACGCCGCGCGCAGCAGGTCGGCACGGAAGCCGTCGGCGGGCGCAACCGGGGCGCCGGGAGCCGGTTCGGCAACGGGCAAAGCAGCGGCCATTGGCGGCTCCATGAACGCGGCGAAACGGCGGTCCGGGTAATAGGACGATAATCACCAGTAAAGGCGATAAGGGTCATTATCGTCCTATCTCCGTTCAGCCGGAAATCGGGCCCAAAAACCGGTGTCGGAGTCGACCCCGAAAATCGCGAACGATTTTGCCGAAATCGTTCCGCAAAACGGCCAGTTCGTATCGTATCCGTAACGAAAATAGCCATTAAAACCGCTGCGTTTCAGCGACTTGCGCGAAATGTGACGCGCGGCACGCAATGGGACAGAATGGGCTTCCGAGAGCCCGAATCTGGGTCTTTGTGGATGCATCTTGCGCGTCCGACGAGCATCTGCGACGCTGCTTCCGCCACCGTAAAAGGCGGTGGTGGGGCCTGCTAACCCCTCGGTGCTGTCGACCGGTCGCGAGCTTCGTGGCCGGGTGGCCGCCGCGCATGTCCAGGGTTCGCCTAAAGGCGGCGGTCCTGGAGCGACAGCCCAGGCTTAGCAGCACCCGGCTTTGCGCCGGCGCCCCAAACTCGAAGGAGAACTGGGGTGCTGTTCTACTTTCCAGCTGAGATCGAACTCACCGACCTGCGCGATGCGCTCGAGCGCTACGCAAGCTTTCTCGACGAAAGCCCGCTCGAATCAGCTTCCTCCATCCAGATCTCTATGCTGGGGTGGAAAGGCTACGATCGTTACGAACTGCGAAGCCGTGGCGGATGGACGCCGTACGTCATCTTCGATCGTCTCCACGACCTCAACAATAAGCCCCTCAACGAATGGGTCCCGCGGCTCTCCAGCGCTCTCTCAGATAACCACGTCGACGAGAAGCACCGCACCGGCGATTGGCTCGGTCCGAATGGCAACCGAGATACCTCCCCAAGATGAAGCCAAAATCCCGGAGACCGTCGATCGCAAAAACTAGCGACGATCCACTGCGCGATTGGGACGAATGGCTTGCGCAGCGTGGCGGAAGGGTCAGCCTCGAGGAAGTCGTTGCGTCGGGCAACCACCTGCTGTTTGCCGGGATGCTCCTCAAGGGTTTCCGCAAGGCCGCGCGGCAGGCCGTGTTCGACCGGTTCGAACTCGAAGCTGGAAAGCGCGGCTTTTCCCAGACCAATCCTTCGACGGGCTCGTTCTTCTTCATGATCGACTGCGTCGCGAGCGCCTGGAGGCTGACTGAAGAGGAGAAGCTCGCGCTGATGGGCTTGGAAAGCGCTGCCGACCTCCAAGCGCTCCGCGGCCAGCCCTTTCAGGACGTTTCGCCGGAAACGTTGGAGCGGGGCGCCATTCTCCTTGATATCTTCATCGCCCTGAACGCGATCCTGCCGCGGGAGGCCGCCGACCGATGGATCCGCGCGCCGAACAAGGGACCGCTATTCGACGGCAGGTCCGCGCTGGTCACGATGATTGAGGGGGCTTGCCCGCGCTTCGGAACGTCCGCCTGCACTTGCGGGCGGAGGCCGCCGGGAATTGAGCGGGACACCCGAGGGAGCGATGTCGATGGTGTACCACGATGCCGAACTGCGAGATTGGGCTGTTCAAAGGTTTGAAGGGTTCGCAACGCTCGTGGGGAGAGTCTTCGGAGACAAGAAGAAGCGCTGGCCCGACGGCCGCCTGGTCCAAACCTCTCCCTTGCTTGCGCCTCGTTCGGCGAAACAGGGAAATGTCGTCGCCACGCTGAACTCCCACTACCTTCTTGTTGGGCCTCGTCGCAGCCTTCGCGATGCCCTGGCTCAACTAGTCATCCTTCACCTCGACGAGGCGCAAAGCATCGAGTTTGCAAAGGTCTTCGCGAAACCTCCCAAACCGAACAAAGCCCTTCGTGAACTTGGTCGATCGGAGCTGCCTTGGGCGTGAATTCTAATGTCCGGTTTCGACCCAAAGCGGACATTAGGATCCAACTGTTTCGGGCCTCCAAAGCCGCTTCGACAGGACTTGCCAAATCAGGGCTCCGATCACGCCACCTGCGATCAGCGAGGCTCCCGCTGCGACTTCGAACCATAGCGGACCATCGACGCGTCCCTGTGTATAAAGATAGGTCGTTTCCACGCCGATCAGTATGAACATAGGCATGATATGCAGCCAGGGATGCCTGCCGGCGATGCTCACGGTGACGATCGCACCAGCCGCCGCTGCCACCGGCGTCAAGACTCCGGCAAGAGCTATGGTGTTCAGGCTGTCATGGTAGCCGACCCCACCTAGTACGGCTTCCTGTACGAACCACGCACCGGCCACGAAGACCAAATAGCCAATCACGATCCCGGCTGCGCTTCGCGCGGCTTTGACCCAGCTGTTTGCCATTGTCATTGCTCCTTCCAATAAACCGTCCTGCTTCACGTGGAATCGTTGGACCATAGCCGGTTCAGTGAGGTCGAAGCTTTGGTTTCGACGGACCGATGAGGTTTTCTACGAAGGCGCGGTCGAAGAAAGAGGTTTGCGGAACAGAGCCGAATGTCAGTTTTCCACCCAAAGAAGACATTCAGAACCGCGCATGTCTGGCCCGGGCACATTCAAGCCCGGGCCTACATTGCGATTAGTGACAGGCAGTTCCCCTGACGTCTCTAGGCTGGCGAGGCCCAAAGGGACTCACGCAGTCCACGCCACTCAAGCGCTGCGAGGGCTAGCACCGCGACCGCCTGCCCGCAGACGGCCGCCAAGCCCAAGCCGGTAATGCTTGGGACTAGTCCGAGCGAGACGAAGCTGGCGGCTGCCCAACCAACGTTGCCGAACACGACAACTCGCACCAGCGTGGGTGAACTCCGCTCGCGTGTCCCCAGCCAAAGAATGAAGAGGCCGACGAGAACGAGCAGAATCGCCGCCTCGGTCAGCATAGCGATGGGAAGCCCGAAAAGCGGGCTGAGCAAGTCAGCCGTGCCGATCAGCGACGCTGCCATCGCGAGGCAGCTTGCAGCATCCAGCTTCAAGACAGTGCGCAGAAACGATGAAAGTTGCATGATCCAATCTCCTTACGACTAATGCGTGGAGCAAAATCTGCGACTTACGGTCGGCAATCCATTACCTGGGAAGTAATGGCGCCCAGAAGTCCTCTCGACGAGAAGGAGCTATGACCGCTCACGACAAACTGCTCGGCGACCAGCTCAAGAACTGGCGAAAGCGGCGGCGCATGAGCCAGCTGGATCTTGCCCTGGAAGCGGAGATCAGCAGCCGACATCTGAGCTTCATTGAGACCGGCCGCTCAATGCCCTCACGCAATATGGTCCTACGGATTGCTGAAACGCTCGAACTTCCCCTCCGCGAGAGGAATAGCCTCTTGCTGGCAGCCGGTTTCGCGCCTGACTATCCGCAGCGAGCATTCGATGACCCGGTCCTCAGCGCAGCACGCGCGGCGGTCGAACGGATCATTGATTGCCACATGCCGTTTCCGGCTTTGGCGGTGGACCGTTACTGGAACCTGCTTCACGCGAACGCCGCGGTTCAACATTTGATGGTGGGTGCAGCCGATTATTTGCTCTCGCCGAATGCCAACGTGCTCCGTTTAAGCTTGCACCCAGACGGTCTCGCCGGACGGATACTCAATCTGTCGGAGTGGAAAGCGCACGTTCTGCATCGCCTCGGCCAGCAAGTGCGCGCTAGCGCAGATTCCAGGCTTGAAGAACTTCTGGAGGAATTGAGGAGTTACCCTGCGCCGGCTTCCGACAACCCACATACTTTGTCGGACTTCGTGTCGCCTCTGATCTTCAGTTCTCCACTAGGCAAGCTCTCGTTCCTCTCGACCACAACCATATTTGGCACTGCCAACGACGTCACCCTTTCGGAAATCACGATCGAGAGTTTCTTCCCCGCCGACGCTCCAACTGCCGAGAGGCTCACGAAATACAATGGTGCGGCGGCTGATAAAGGTCGTGAGGGGGCTTATCGGCTGCAAACGGATGGCGGCTAGCGTCCGCTCTCGACCCAAAGCAGACATTACGTCGTGAAGCCTTTTAGGATGATCTCGGCGGCAGAGAGTCGGGCGATGGCTCTTCATGGGGACCAGTCATTCGAAATCTCTCGATTGCTGCCCAAGCCTCGTCCGACACCGCGACTTTGAACGGATGGCTGAGTAACCAACGAAATCGCGCAGACTTTCGTGCTTCCGCTACGATCCGAGCCAAAAGCTCCGAGGAAGGGTCGCGTAACACGTCTTCGAGTGGTCCACACGCAAGCTGCGCCAAGAACACCGGCTCATCGGACCGCGAAGCACCTAGCGCCACATATGCGAGAGCCTTTTCAGGATCGTCGGAATGGCAGGTTATTATCTCTGAAAAATCGTCCGTCCATTCACCCTCACCCGCCGCGAAATAAGCGGCATATGCGTCGAGTTGTTGGATCATCTCGTCGGTGTCATGCCGAGCCAACGCATGTTCAAGTTCATCCGAGTATCGCTTGTCGGGCATGTATCAGCACGTAAGCAAAGGAGGTTTCGAAACCTTCTACGGCAAGAGTCAGATTTCCACCCATTGCGGACATTGGCGGATTGTCTGATGCTGGATGGATGACGCTACAGCCGCTCTGGAAGGGCAGTGAAGTGCTCCACAAGCTGCTTACCGATTATCTCGGTGGCAGGATCGACACCACGCTGTTCTGTGACAACTTCGAACAAGCGTTCAACCTCGACGTTGACCAGCGCGATCTGACGCCGCGAGAAGAAACTGCCTTCAAACGGCTCTTCGATGAAGTCGTCTACTTCTCACCGTTTCCGGAGGAGCGAGCACGCATTCCGAACTACCGGAGTGAGGAGCAGATACGCCAAGCCGCCGGCGCTGCCAAAGCGGAGCTAGCGACCGAGTAGCTAATGGCAGCTTTCCACCCATTCCGGACATTCGAGGCTTTGGTCTAGGCAGCGTCTTGGTCGCTAGTCCTGCCAATCTCTCGCAAATGGGTTTTCAAGCTCATCTCATCGATGCTCTCCAACGGGAGAGCAAGGAACAACCCGATGCGCCGCTGAAGGGCGTAGAAAGCATTGCGGAACGCCTCTGCCTGGCGCTCGCCTTCGATTGCCGCAGGGTCTTCAATGCCCCAATGAGCCGTCATCGGCTGTCCAGGCCAAACGGGGCAAATCTCGCCTGCCGCGTTGTCGCAAACGGTGAACACAAAATCGAGCGGGGGCGCATTTTCGGTTGCGAACTCGTCCCAACTCTTGGAGCGATACCCGCCCGTCGGAAAACCAAACTCGTCCAGGAGCCGGAGAGCTTCGGGATGGACTCGGCCCTTTGGATAGCTGCCCGCCGAGAAGGCTCGGAAGCGGCCTGCGCCTTCCTTGTTCAAGATAGCTTCCGCGAGGATGGAGCGAGCGGAGTTGCCTGTGCAAAGGAACAGGACGTTATAGGTTTCCATCGTGGCGGCCCCATTTTCGGTAGCCCCTTGGCACGGCATAATGACAACCACGTGACCGCCATTGTCTGCATTCCACCCCACACGCACATTCGGCTCGATATTTCTCACGACCAAGTCATCAACAGCAGAATGGCCGTGATCAGGATTGATGTTTGCGATCCGGTCATCCCGACGATCCGCCCCAGGTCATCTGTACTTGGTCGGGAGAGTCCAATGGCGTGAGCGAACCGGCCAATCACAAGGGACGAGCCAGCGAGATGCAGCCACAATGGCGGGCTGCCAGCGCTTTCGGCAAGCGTTAGAAGCAAGAGTGCGAAGGGCGTATATTCGGCGAAATTGTCGTGGATCCGGACACGCCGTTCTAGATCTGGATCCCCGCCCGATCCAAACGCTATTCGCTTGTGTCGGCGGATGAGAATGATCCGGACGCTCAGGACCAAGAACAGCAAGGCCAGCGGGACAGCGTAAATCGCCGTAATTGGGAGCTGGTGCGTCATCCTTGGAGCAGGCTTGGCCAGCTGAGGAACAACACGATCGGCCAGGTGAGCACAATCGCGATGAAAGTAATCGTCGGCCCCCACGGGATCGGCTCGCCCGCGCGCCACGCATTGGCGGCCGCCGTCGCAAGCCAGAGCGACTTGTAGACGACCTGTAGGACTAGAACGCCCGCCATCGCTCTGGGCCAAGCCAACCCGATCGCCGAGCAGACCAAAATCCCGGCCCATAGCGCTGCGATCAGCAGCCGAAGCATGCGCGACCCAACGACCTCTGGCCCTAGGATCCGCTGGGCCGGGCCGAACCACAGAGTGGCCACGACTGGTACGAGTATAGCGATGTTCACCAGGTATGCGGTGCGCAACAATAGGCTGGCTATTTCCATTTTATGCCGCTGCTGCCGGAAGTCGCGCTGCGCGCCTTCGAGCTGCATAGGTCCAGCCCGTCACGATAGCAGCACCGACGAGGCTCACCGTCACTATCGTCCACCGGCATTCACGGCTGTTCGCAACGGCAATTGCGATCAATGCCCAGACAATCGCCGCTGCGTAAGATGCATTGCCGCGCGACGCTGAAGCGACACAAGCGGCAAGCACGGTTCCCGTGGCGAGCGCCAGCATAGTCCAGGCCGGCAAACTTAAGCCCCAAAACGGAAAGCCTAGATCGACGGCGATCTCCGTGAAGTTGGCGAAAACCGCAATGGTCAGCCATCCGGCGTAGAGGCCGAACAGTGGAAGCGCCAGCCAGTCGGCGAATGCCCGGGACTCATCATCGTCCGGACTAACAGCGAGAAGGGCGTAAACGGCCAATCCGAGCATCGCCAGAATGGTTGGAACGGTTCCCCAGAATGGGCCGAACCTCGCGAACAGGAGCCAGACGGTCGACAGCAGGAATAGACAACTCGCTGGCAAGAAGATGCGCTGCAGCAATGGGCTGACGCGCGTCGAAAAGAACTGCGCTCCCGAGTACACGACCCCAAGCCCGTAAATGATTCCCCAAATCGTGAACGCGTAATTCGCGGGCACTATGGGTGTTGGTGGACGCCCCGCTCCCTTATCGAAGCCGTCGAAGAAGAGAAGCAATGGCGCCCCGCCTGCGTCAGCGCGAGGACCAGAAGGATGATCTTCAGGGGCATCCCCTCGGATTGCTCCGCTGCCTTTAGCCAATCCAGATGGCCTTAGGGCCATGGTGGGTTCCACCGCCAAATGGCCAGCATATTCATTCGTCCCCGAAGATCGCTTCCAGCGGGCGCTCGAACAAGCGCGAGATCTTGAACGCGAGCGACAACGACGGGTCATGCTTGCCGTTCTCGATGGCGTTGACGGCTTGCCGGGAGACGGCGAGACGTTCGCCTAACTCAGCCTGACTCAACCCACGCTGAAGGCGCAGTTCTCTTACGCTGTTTCTCAACGTGCGGATCACTCTTGGTTGAAGGACTGGTCAACGAGCCAGCTCAAGATCGCCGCCGGAAGAACTGCAGCGTAAAGAAACACGCCCCAGAACACGCCATTAAACTCGTCGTACGTGCTGGGGAACCAGAAGCCCTTGTCGGCCGCAATGGCGGAATAGAGGACTGATACGAGGGCTAGTCCAGTGAAGATCGCATACGCGAGACCCATGGCGCGGCCACGGAGCCGAAGCTCGAACTCGTCGAGCGCCTTCACTTCTTCTCCCACTATTCGCTGAATTGAAGAACTGAAGACGGGCATGCATGAGACCAAACCCGCGGAAACCAACCCAAAGCCTGCAATGCTGTTCGCAAGTGTGTCAGGTCCGGTCGCCAAGAGCAAAGCACCAGCCGGATAGGTGACAAGTGACGTTGCCGTCAGAACTCGGAGGAGCGGTATAGATAGTTCGCGTGGACCGTTCGAGGCTCGATAGAAAAGCATGACGCTCTCCCTTAGTGTCAGGAATACCTGACATACGCGGGATCAAAGGAGCTGTCAACTAAACCTGACATACTTAATCCGCTCCTGCATTCCATTGTCCATCTTTGCAGCCCTCAGAGCATCCGTGAACAATTTCGAAAGGCGCATTGCAGCGTCAGCGGAGGGCCTGGTTGAGGCGCGAGGAATTTAGCGCGATGCCGAACGAAGGTCGGCAAGCACTCGCTCGACCTTCCGCCATAGGAGTGCCGTGATTTCCACCGGCATTGAGTATCGGGGCAGAAGCTCGCCTATCGGCGCCCGCTCCTCGCTAACGCGTTCAAACGCGCTCGCCATTGGAATGACCGGCCAATTGGGATGTTCTTCCAACTCCCGGATATGAATTTGTCGTCGCCGATCGACCATTGAAAAGAGTGGAATCAATCTAACTTGTGGGCCCTTCGTCCTCCGGAGATGTTCGCTGATCACGTCGAGCGCTCGTCTCGACAGAGCCGCTGGAATTACTGGTACAAGGATCAGGTCCATTGCTCGCATGATCTGCTCCGACGTTTCGGTCAGGCCGGGCGAGCAGTCCACGATGATTCTGTCGTAGTCTCGCGATAAGTCAGCGGTGGCTTTCGCTAGCCGCCGCCGTTTTCCAAGATCCTGGAATCGACGCTCTAAGTTTCGAAGAGATGGATCGGATGGGAGGATATCAAGTTTCTTATAGCCTGTTCGTCTGGCCATCGATGGCAGATCGTCTTTTTCGACGATCCGCGAGCATAGGTCACTACCCGCGCTTTGCTGCCTGAGAATGTACGACGCCCCACCTTGAGGATCGAGATCCCAAAGTAGAGTGCGACGGTGGTACAATACTGCGCTCGCCCATGCGAGATTCACCGCGAGTGTGGTCTTTCCCACACCTCCCTTGGCGCTATAGATTCCAATTGCTGCCATTCAAAAAACCGCTCTGCGCTAGGCTGGGCCTGATTGAAACCTTCCGGTTTTGATCTCTCGATCAAGCCCAACCAACAAGGCCTGGAGTTCGCCAGATTCTACCAGTGACGCAGCCTCTTTGAGAGCAAACCAGCGCCGTTCTCGTTGACCTCTTTCAGGCCAATCCTCCAGTTCGATTTCGACGGCAAATGGATGGACGAGAACGTCCACTTCTACGTTACCGAGCCAATTTCGCTTTGTGTGCCGGAAGCTCCCAAGTGGCTTCTTGCGGACAATGCCCTTGATCCCTGCCTCCTCAAAGGCTTCGACGGCAGCTGCATCGGCCATCGACTTGCCGATCATCGGCCAACCTTTGGGTATCGTCCAGCGGCCAGATCGGCGGGCAGTGACCAACAGAACCTCTGGCTTGTGGCCCTTAGTTAGACGCCACGGCAAAGCTCCCGTTTGCATTACCACTTCGACACTCCTCGCGACTCATCGCGCCGTCAACCACGTCCAAATCTGAGGAAGTTTTGGGACAGAACGATTACTACTGACGTCCGCGCAACAATTGTCTTCCTTAGGCCTCGCTAAGCGCGGAATGTCCGGCGGAGACGGGCGTTTCCGGCCGCTCGACTGCCGGTTCGTATTCCCGCGCGATTTGGAAGAACCTCGCGGCCCTTTCGCGTTCCAGGGTCTCTTTGGCGAGTTTCCGAAAAATCGACGGCAATTGCTGGCACTCCTTCGGCGTCGCATCCTTGCTAGGCATAGGACGTCGAAAACTGGAAGAACCTCGTGTGGACCACGCTCTGGAGATCACCGTTCGTAGCGCTCAAGATGTTTGGTGCGCGTTCCGTTTCTAACGCGGATTCGGTGTCGTTGAAGCGCATGGTTTCCGCAGTAGGCGCTACCTGAATCCTTGATCACTGCCTCTTTTGAGCAGTCTCCGGCCGCGCAGACGTTCGATTGGCTCGTCGTCATGGATGCTTCGATACAGGGTACCGCTAACCCTGTATAGGAACGCCTCAAGCCGTTTGCGAATTGGGCGTCGATGAAGCACGGAACCAACGGGGAGGTCGAGCTCAAGTTTGAACTAGACGGTCGCGCAGCCAAGAAGGCCCGTCGCCACCCTCTCCTGTCGAAAACGGATCATCGAACCAAGGTCCAAAGATCGATCTATTTCGATACGGACGACAGCGACGCGTATCGGGCAGGCTATTCGCTCCGCGTGCGCGATGACGGCAATAGCTTCACACAGACGGTCAAGACGAACGGGGGATCTGCCGGTCTATTCGATCGGAGAGAGTGGGAAGCGCGGGTCGAGCAAATCGCTCCCGATCCAGACGCTCTGAGACAGACGCCTCTGGGCAAGATAAAGAAACTGACCCGCGACGCCAAGCCTGTGGTTTGGTCCGAGGTCGAACGCACGACCTGGCTGATCAATCGCGATGGCAGCATAGTCGAGGTAGCCTTGGACTCCGGGTCCATTCGCGCCGATGGCAAAGAGGCCCCTCTCCACGAGCTCGAGCTCGAATTGAGGCAAGGGAAGCAAGCTTCGCTATTCGCAATCGCTCAGGAGCTTGGCCGGGTGGTCCCGCTTCACGTTGGTGTTCTCAGCAAGGAAGAGCGGGGCCGGATGCTCGCAAGAGGCGCCTTTGGTCACGAACACAAGGCGAGAGCAATTGATCTCCGTAAGAAGATGGATGCCGGGCAGGCGTTTGCAACGATCGTTTATGAATGCATTCGGCATTTTCGCCTCAACGAAACGCTGATAATCGAGCAACGCGATCCGCACGCGCTTCACCAGGCACGCGTCGCAATAAGGCGCCTTCGGTCGGCGTTCACTTTCTTTAGGCCGGCGATTCAGCAGGGATCGCTCGAACCGCTCCGCGAGGAATTGCGCGGATTCATTGCCCCTTCGGTGATGCTCGCAATCTCGACGTTTTCCTGGACACTCACGGGCCGAGTTAAGTGCGAACGCCCGCCGGAAGCTGACGGCGGCCCGCGACAAGGCATATGACCAAGTTATCGGGACGCTGATGGCTCAAAGGTCTCGCGATATGCTCTTGGACCTTGTCGAATGGACCGTCTCGGCAAACTGGCGGAAGGATGCCGCGTCGGCTTCCATCGAAAAGTTCGCAACCCGTCGGCTCAACGCCGCCTGGAGAAAAGTCTTACGGAAGGGCAAAGGGCTAGGCGACCTAGGGCCGACGCGACTTCATCGGCTTCGGATAAGCCTCAAGAGGATGCGATATGCCGTGGACTTCTTTGCGCCGCTGTTTGCCAGGAAACAGGTTAGCAAGTTCGGTTCCTCGTTGGAGAAGATGCAGGATTGTCTCGGCCTGATCCACGACGAGATAGTCAGTCGGCGAATTGTTGCCTACTTTGGTCTTGGCGAGATGGGCAGAATGGAAATGACCACTCGATCGCGGCAGCTCAAGACGGTCGAGACACGCTTCAAACATCTGAAACGCCAACCGCTCTTCTGGAAAAGCTAATCCCCGGTCACCGGAGCAGCACGATCGCAATCCCGTAGCCCTGACGATGTTCGAGCAAGTCACTGGCGCGGAGAAGAAAGCGGGGCCCGTTGCGGGGGCATGCTTTTGTCGAGCATTCCAGTAACGAACCCCGGCGTGCAGATACGCACTCTGCTGCGGTGGAAGACCTTACCCAAAGTTAGCGATAGCGTTGCCGAAGGCTGCGGGGAGGCTTCCCTCCCCCGTAATTCGCCGATTAGAGCAGATGGTCGTAAGCGCCAAACACGTGGCCGAAGTTCGCGTTTAGTACGATAACCGAGTCATCGATCAAGTGCAGCGAATCCAGGTTGCCGGATACCCGAACAGCCGCTTTTGGCGAGGCGGATGCGCCCGCAAGGTCGTAGGAATAATAGGTTGCTCCATCGAGCTCGGTCGTTCCCGAATAACGAAGGGCGGTCGCCCCCGTGATCTCCACGCTGCTTGAGCCGAAGAGGCCGAGCGTCCCGCCGGCGCCAAGCTCGATGATCCCGTCGCCGTTCCCATCGGCAAGCTGCACCGTCGTCAGGAGGTGGTCCGGGTTGCCTAGGTCGACGATCCGGTCGTTCCCGGTTTCGGCTCGATTATCGAAGACGAAATAATCGGGACCGTTTCCGCCCCTCAATTGGTCATTGCCGGTTCCGCCAATCAGCTCGTCCGAGCCATTATCGCCATTGAGCTGGTCGTTGCCTGCGTCACCCGAGAGATGGTCGCTGCCATTGCCGCCATAGACTAGGTCGTTCCCTGAACCGGCCCGTGCCCAATCGTCGCCGTTGTTGCCGCGGAGCGTCTCGTCAGCAGCGCTTCCGAACAGATTGTCGTTGTCGTTTCCACCGATCAGGAATGGATCGTCGACATACATGACAAGCAGCTGGCCCTGTTCGACGGTGGCCGGATTCCCCGTTGCAGCGTGAACCTGAGCGTCGAGTAGATAGGCTCGCGTGTCGCCGTCGCCGAGGAGCGACGTGACATCGACGACGCCGGAACTTTCTTCGTCCTGAGTGATGAAGTTCGCTCCACCGACAACGAACTGCGCCGGGTTGAAGCGGGCCAATTCGCTGACGGCACCGCTCGCGATGTCATATTCCCAGACCCGGGCGACATAGGCGTTATTGCCCGGATCCTCCTGGACGATGACTTTGCCGTCTGCGACCGTCAGATTGTCGAACATGTGGCCGCCGAGATCGTCGCTCTCGACTACGGCCTTGATTGTACCGCCGGTCGTCGGATTGGTGATATCGTTGAACGTCAGCTGATAGACACGCGAGACGCCGGAGAAGCTGTTCGTCGTCGTAAAGTAGGCGACGCTTGGATTGTCCGGATCCCAAGCGAAATCTTCCGGCCGCAGGAAAGCCGTGACGCCTTCCGCATTGCTCTCCGCCTCGATCTGGGCGCCCGTCATGTTGCTGACGTCGCCGCTGGCTCCGATTTCGTTGAGAGTGAAGCTGCCGCTTATCGGGCTGCCATTTGACTCGGCGGTCACCCCAGTGACCTTGATGCCGTAGAAATCGCCTCCCGAAAGGCCCGCTTTCTCGATCTCGGTGCCCGTCGACTGCTTCTGGCCGACGTAAATGTACACCTGGCCGTTGCCGTTCGGAGGACTGCTATCGTCACTTACGGCAATGATCGTCTTGTCTTGCGCGTAGGGGTTCGCGACGATGTTCTCGAACGCGAGATTGCCAAGAGAAGGAAGCTCGTAGATCGTTCCGGCGTTCGCACCGGTGACGATCGTTGCGGTCGCACGACCTTCGGGCGTGTTCTCCTCGCCGGTAAGATAGATTCGCACCTGAGTGCCCAGGCCATCCGCCGAATTGAAGAGTGCTGAAGTCGCCGGCAAGTCGCCCGAACAAAAGCGGTTGAAGGCGGTCGTCGCGTTCACATAGCTGTCGGTCGCGTCGTCCCATTTCATCACCGTCTTGATGAGATCGTCAGCGCCGACGACCTGTAGGGTATTCGCATCGATAATGAGCTTGTCGACGTAGGCGCCGGTCGATCCGTGGTCGCGCACCAGTCCAGCGCTCGACCCCAGCTCGTGGTTGACGAGCACGGTGATCGTGCCGTCGCCATTGTCGAATGCGCCGATGCCATCCGGGATTCCACCGAACACGCCGTCGCCCGGCAGAGCATCACCAGTCGTAGCGATCGAAACGATTCGCACGTTGGGCTCGGAAGCGAGCAGGAACGGATCAACGGTGGTGGAAGGACCGGTAGGCATCGCCTTACTCCTCTGCTTGGAAAGCAGATTAGCTACGGACGGGCGATTTCAGATCGCCGTTCGGACAGGTGACACGCGCGAGACCGAATGATGAAAGTTGGAGGCGAGGTGCAATTCGAAACTTCACTCATCGCCAAGAGAATCCGCTCCTGACGGCGCGCCTAACGCCCAAACTTGAAAGCAGTGAAATTTCCGAGAGCGCATATGCGTCCGAACGGAAGAAGAGTGACCTGCTCACCAGATCGGACAAGGTCGCCCTTACAGTAATAGGCAGCATTGGAATCCGGGATCACCGTCTGACCCGGCGAAAATCCGCAACTGTCCTCTAGGGTGCTAACCCAAATCACCTTGTCCTCCTCATAAAGAAGGACGTGGGGATCCGAGTTCGAAATGCGGAAGACCCGACCCGATTCGACCCCGATGCAGCGTTGACTTTTCACCGGCAGTCGGCCTGCGAGCTCAGCCACTCTTTGAGGCGGAGGCGCTACTGGTTCCGGCGCCCCCTTCGCGCAAGAGCAAGCTAAAAGGGCGACCAGCACGACAGTCTTATTGCTCATTAGAACAATCCGATTTCCCCAATATTCAAATCATTTATCAGTCCGCAGAGGGTCTCGGGCCACCAATTCGCAATAGCAAACAAAGAAATGCGACCTCCGGCCCGAAGACGAACAAGATATGCAGAGCACCCTCAACGACCAAGGCCATGACCGAAACCGGCAGGCGAACCCATCGCCTCAAAATTTCGACCCAGTGCTCCAACCCCAGCTCCTCGCTTGCGGACGCGCTGCGAGACTCTTCTCAGTCAAAACCAAGGCGCAGCCATGACCGATGGATGAAAGTTGCGAGACGAAAGGTATCATTCGCGACTTTCCAGGAACTGTTCGACTTCCCTCACCACATCGCGCGCCGCTCTGGGAGAGATTGCAAATGCCATATGATGGCAATCAAGCTCGGCCTGCGCGTCGCGCTCATGATCAAGCCCTCGTGCTGCCCGGGGTGCGATCAGCCCATCGCGCCTGGACCAAATCGCGAGGTGTGGAACGGGCGGCTTATCAGTGATCCGCGGAATCGGTGGATCATCGACCTTGTGATTGGCTACCCACTCGTACAGCCGCCAGACATTGTTCTGCTTTGGATGACCGGAGAAAGGGGTGCCGAGGGTTATGACCGCCCTTACGTTTGCAGCGTAATAACGGGCATACTCGCGAGCATAGAGACCCCCAAGACTCCAGCCCACAATGACTATTGGCCGATCGTGGCCAAGGCCATCGACCCTTGCTGCAAGAATCTCGATCGTGTCCGGCTTTGCGCCGAAGTTCCATCCTTGCTTCCAGCCATGAACCCTGAATCCCGCGCGAGCGAGTTCGCGTCGAAGGGAAAACGTGGTCTGATCACTACAGAGGAAGCCCGGGATCACCAGCACAGGCTGTCCGTGCAACGGGCCGAGCGGACCTCGTTTCCGGAATGTGCCAATCATCCGGCCGAAGTTCCAGAGGAGCTCGCCCCAATTTCCTTGAGATGGTGGGGCGTCGTCCCCCTCCCACGCCGGCTCATGACTTTGCGTCGATCTCCTCACCGAGTCTCATCGGCTCCCCAGATTGGCAAAACGCTTACCTAGGCCGCTTCGCGAACGGGAGTGCGTTGCGATGTTTCGCTTGCGAGGCCTGTTTCGAACAGGTCTGTGCAATGCTCCCAAGAGTAACGCCGACCTTCAGCGACCGCGGCGCCCCGGTCGGCGGTGAGAGCGAGATGGATTGCGGCGCCCAAATCTTCATCGAGCGCCCCAATTCGACGAGACCCGTCATGAACGCCTCGGCCGTCTTCTCCGATAATGTCGAGCGGCCCTGGAACGGGATATGCAGCGACCGGCACGCCGCATGCCAATGCCTCGATATTGACCAATCCAAACGTATCCGTCCGGCTTGGGAACACAAATACGTCCGCCGCCGTATAGCAAGACGCCAACTCCGCGCCGTGCATCGCGCCCATGAAGACAACTTTGGGGTAACGCCGCGACAGGCTTTCGAGCGCTGGCCCATCACCGACTACGACCTTCGTTCCGGGCACATTGCAGTCGAGAAAAGCCCCAATGTTCTTTTCTACTGATACCCGCCCGACGTTGAGCAGCAGCGGCCGAGGAAGCCTGAACAATGCAGGATGCGGACAGATGTGGGGGCTGAACTGGTCGAGGTCCACACCACGCGGCCAAAGATGTGTTTGCGCAATTCCGTGCCGGTTGAGTTCCCTCTCAAGCGTTGCTGTCGCCGAGAACGTGCGTTCCGCCGCGCCGTGAAAACGCCGCATCACCTTCCAGATCCATTCGGCCGGAATGCCTGTCCGGATCGAAACATAGTCGGGAAAGCGCGTATGGAATGCGGTCGTGAATTGACGATTGCGCTTCAAGCACCAGCTGCGTGTCGCCCAGCCGATCGGACCTTCGGTCGAGACATGAATACGGTCAGGTGCGATCCGGTCGAGCATTGCGGAAACCTGCCGCCCGCAAGCGATCGCGAGGCGAATTTCGGAATAAGTCGGACACGGGATAGTCCGGAACATGCCCGGCTCGATGACGACCACCTCATGTCCGCGGCGCTGCAGATGCTCGACGGTCGTATCGAGCGACCGTACGACTCCATTTACCTGCGGACGCCAGGCGTCGGTAGCGATCGCGATCCTCACGCTGCGGCTAGCTGATTCGAGGGATGGGGGCTGCCGCGCTAGCTTCGTTCCGTTTGCGCTCGGCCCAGTTGAGAATCTCCATCTGCCCGTCTGCGTGCTCAACCAGAGCGGTGCAGCTCTCCACCCAGTCCCCATCATTGTAATAAGTGACGTCGCCGATCTGACGGACCTCGGCAGTGTGAATGTGGCCGCAGACGACGCCGTTAGCGCCGCGTTCGAACGCCGCACGTGCGACAGCCTCCTCGAAGCTGGAAATGAACTGGACGGCATTCTTGACCTTCTTTTTCAGGAGGCCTGACAGCGACCAGTAAGGCTTGCCTATCATCCGGCGGCAGCGGTTGAGAGCAGCGTTCAGCTTGAGCAGCATTGAGTATGCGCTGTCGCCAAGGAACGCGAGCCAGCGCGCATAGAGGACGACGCCGTCAAATTCGTCGCCATGGACGATTAGCAGAGTCCGCCCATCTGCCGTGACGTGCACAGCTTCGGGCAGGATTTCGACGCCGCCAAAGTGAAGCCCGATATAGTCGCGGAAGACTTCATCGTGATTACCGGGAACATAGATGACCCGCGTTCCATGCTTCGCCATCTTCAACACGCAACGGACGATATCGTTGTGGCGTGGCGGCCAGTACCAACCCTTTCGCAGCTGCCAGCCGTCGATGATGTCGCCGACGAGGTAAAGGGTTTCGCACTCGATCGCCTTGAGGAAGTCGAGCAGTATCTCCGCATTGCATCCAGGAGTCCCAAGATGCGTGTCGGAGATCCAGACGGTGCGGAATACTAGTCTTGGGCGATGAGGTTCGAAGTGAATGGGTTCCTCAATCCACTTAGGCGTCAGTCGCCCTGCAGCGGAAGCACTCCGACCTACGATCAGATCATTCGGCAGACTGTTGGACACGGCACCCTCCCGCCTCCTTGATATGGAACAGAGTAGGTCTGGGCCGTGTCAGCCGAGTTGCGTGACTGCTACAGTCTTATGGCGCCTTATCGCTTGCCCGTGATTATTCCGCGAATGTCCGCTTTGGGTGGAAAGACGACATTAACGCCTCCCTGCGATTGAGACAAAAATGTTCACGTTCGCCTTCATCGTTTTTCTTTTGGCATCCTTGCTGGGAGTATTCCTGGCGCACAGAAAGCGCCAAAGGCGTTGGCTCCTAATAACGCTACCCTTCTTAGTTGCGCTGGCTCTTTACGGGATAATCGTGTTCGCTTGCTTCTTCGGCAGCAGCTGCCTGTAGTGTCCGCAATGGGTGGAAAGCGGACATTGGCGCTTGCTCAAATCGAGTCGAACGAATTGGTTCGCCATCGCTACGGCAGTCACTTCTTCGATACCTTAACTTCAGCGTTTTGAACCGACCGTACGGCGTAGCCATTCGGTCCTGCGGCCGCTGTGGCTTTGTAGCTCTCAATCACTGCCTGACAGGCTGCATCGACCAGTTCCGGCCGCTCGTTTTCAGGATATTCCACGCAATCAGAAACGCGACCGTGTTCATCAACGGCGAACATCACCTTGGCATAGCCCGACGAGCGAGCCCCTTTGGGAATTTGGTCTACTTTAACCGTAACGTCAGGCGGCCTGAGGTTCGGAGGCGGATCGTCTCCGACCGCCCATGTCACTCCGGCTCGAAAGACACCCTGGACGGGTGATCCGTCGGTCCACTTCGCCGGTGCCAGCTTCGCACGCTTTTTGATGATGTTGCAAGACAGACTGTCGAGGTAACTGTCATTGCTGCTGATCTCGACGTCGCAAGCCTGGATTGAGCCGTCGGGCTTCACCGTGACTCGATAGGTCAGCCAGCGCGTGACCCCGTTGATCTGGTGGTAGGCCGGCATGTCATCGGGCGACCACCACTTGAGGAAATCGATGGGAACCGGAGCGCTCAATTGAGCGGCAAGTGCAACCCAGATCATGCGTTCAAGTTTGCATTGGTCTCAGCCATTGTCGATATGCGTCAGCTTCTAGCTTCTAATGTCAGCTTTGGGTCGAAAGCGGACATTGCGCGTCGTCACCATTTCCATAAGGTTCGCTGATGAACACGGCGACGCTCCGACAGCGCCTAATCGCTATTCTCAACGAAGAAGAGCGACCAAATGTTGATTGGCATGCCGTTGAGGACCTCTGCACGAAGCTCTCTGACGATCTCGAAAATCACCCCAATCAGGACTGCCCTCACATCGTCCATCACTTCCTGGCGGACGCGGACATAAGGGCGAAAGATGCCGAATATGGCCGAAAGCAGCGGGTTGAAATCAGGCGCTTTGCCGACACCGGCGAATGCGATGACAGCAAGCCGGTTTCTGGCCGTGGTTGCTTGGCCGTCGCTATCGTTTGCCTCGGTGCGCTACTATTCTGGTGGCTAAGCTAATGTCCGCAATGGGTCGAAAGCAGACGCTAGGATGATCTGCTCGTTGTCCGGGAAGAGGCAGGGCTAGGGTCTCGCACGGCTCGACCCGACGTTGATCCGCTCACGTATCTCAAAGGCAAGCGCGCAGCTATCGCAGGCCCGGGCTCAAGCGGCGCAGTAACAAGGCGAGGCCAATCGGGTCCGAGGGCTCGATGAACCCGGCATTCTGCCGGACGGAGAGGATGGCTGCGGTTGAGCAGGGCTCGCCTGATGGAACGCGCGCCGCCGTAGGCGGCGTTCCTTCCTGATCGCAGAAGATCGTTGGACCCAAAAGATTATCCGAGATGATTTCTGAGGCAAACGGGATCTTTCTGGAAAAGAAGAACAGGACACCGAGGTTAATCAACCCAAATTGCTAGCGCAGGAACTTGTTGAGTCTGAAACAACGAATGTGTCGAATCATCAGGAAGATTTCCAGAACCTATTCATTAGAACATCCACAATACTTCCACAACAAACCGATACGCATTCATTCATTGTTAGAACATCGGAAAACGGCATTTTGATACTTTGACAAATCGACAATTCGCATCGATTATCACGCGCGAGTTGTTGTGGCAGTTGGAGTAGCAGATGAGTGCGCCGGTCCGACTGAAGGTTGGGGACTGCTTCGTCCTGGACGGCATGTCTTCGCCGCTATGCCGTGTTCTCAAGGTTACGAAGGCGGGCATCAGCGTGCTCAAGAGCGGCAAGGATGAGGATGAGCCCGAGACCATCTCCTTCGGCGAGGTGTTGCAGGCTTATGGACGGCGGAGGTTCCGCATTGGCCCGTAAATCTCGACAGCCTCCAAGCTGACAAGGTCGAGATGTTGCAGTCGGCCTTTACCGCTTGGCCGGCGCACGTCAGGAGAGAAGCGGCTCGGCGGTTGGCTTATGTGTCAGAAGTCGACCAGCGCATCCCTGTTTGCGGGACGATCAGGGCCGCCTGCCTCTCGGCACGCGGCGAGACCTTTTCCGCCCACTTCGAAGCTTGGGAGGCAGAAGAGAAGAACGCGGCGCTCATAATCCATAGCTCTAGGACCCACCGGAAGGGAGAGAGCTTCGACGGGCCAGCTGTCAAGCACCGGCGGGTGAAACAGCCTTCTGCCCGGACCATAGAGAACTGGTACGGCGATTGGCGGGATGCCGGACGCGACATCTGCGCTCTCATTCCGAGCTATCACCGCAGAGGCTGCCGTAGCCCCATTACAAGGCCAAGGATCGGTCAGGCTTCGACACATATCATTATGCCAAGAAGGCGATCGACGAAGTCTACATGACGTTGTTGCGACCTCCATCCACGGCCGCTTGGGAGGTGTACAAGGACTGTGTCGAAGAAAGCAGCTTGCCCGCCACCGAGCTGATGTCTGATCGAGGCTTTCGCGATTACATCGACAGGCTCTACACGCCTGAAGAGCAGTGCATAGCACGCAAGGGCCGGAAGAAGGCCTTCCTCGAGCACGGCATTTTCATTCCACAGGACCTACCCGACATCCCGCTCGATGAGGTGGAGATCGATCACTGCTTGGTGGACGTCATATTGATACACAAGAACGGGCGGATTGCCGGTCGGCCGTGGATTACCGTCCTTCTCGATAGGGCAACGAGATGCGTTCTCGGCATTCACATCACCTTCCAGCCGCCGAGCTACCACTCCGTCCGCCTAGCGATTGCCCACTCGGCTTATCCAAAGGATCTCTCGACGTTCCCGTCCATCAAACGAAAATGGGCGTGCTTCGGAGTGCCCAAATACTTGATCAGTGATCAGGGCAAGGAGTTCAAATGCGCGAGTTTCAAGGCGACCTGCGCTGCGCTAGACATCATTCCGGTCCCTCTTCCAGGTCGCAGCCCTTGGCTCAAAGGTGCTATTGAGCGGCTGTTCGGGTACATGGGTATAGCCGTCTTTGACCTGATGGACGGCGCAACGAAGTTTAACGACGTCGAGGCCTACCGATCAGCAAAAAGTGCTCGTCTAGATAAGGACGAATTCACGAAGCGGCTCATCCGCTGGATTGTCGATCGCTATCATCATCGACCGCATCCCAAGCTCGAAGAGCGCTACGGAAGGGGTACGACGCCTGACATGGCGTGGCAGGTTCTGACCTCGCGCTACGGCATTCGTTTGGCTCGTGACCCAGAGCAAGTGCATCTCATCACTGGCGAGATCTTCAATTGTCGGATCAGGTCGGATGGCATCCGGATCGGTCCGCAATGGTACTTAGACAAAGATGTAATGGAGCGGCTTCGCAAGAGGCACGGACCTGGCAAGGTCTGGCGGGTTCATCGGGACGATACCGACTGGGGATATATCCGTCTTCTGGATGATACAGGCCGCGTGCCCCACTGGATCACGATACCTAATGCCAACCGCGAGGTCATGAGCGGCGTCTCCAGAGAGCAGTTCAAGATCATCCTCGACGAAGCGCGCCAGATGACCCGCGAAGGTGCGGAGATCCAGGTTGCCACCCTCGCTCGCGCCAAGAACCGCTTAGAGCGCGAGAGTGCGGCGCTTCAAAACGGAGAATACAAGCGGAACAGCACTCATAAATATCTGCTCAAATGGACCAAGTACGGGACCTTGGGACGTTGGTGACCCCGGTCCCGGGGTTCGAGCACCAAGTCATCGCCAACGACCAGGACCCCCTGTTGGAGGATGACTCGTTCGAGCTTGCAGCGGCTTGCGAACCGTCGCGCGTCGTCTCACCTGAGCCTAGAGCAAAGAACGCTGACCAAGTTGGCTTGCCACAAGTCGACGAGGAATCTTTGGATGAGCTGGCAGCCCTCATTGAGGAACGCATGAAGCTTTGGCGGGCTAAATCATGATGGTCGGGTACGCACCTGGCGAACTCGAAGCCACCATCGCCAGCAGCCGTCTTGAGCAAAGTATCGTCCAGCACAAGTTGCTCTTCCATGGCTTGCAACGTCTACGCCTGCACCAGGCACGAAGTCTGAAGCTCTTCGAGGGCTCCTCACAGCCATCGCATCTGCTCATCGTCACAGGCCTCCCTGGGGCAGGGAAATCAACGTTGCTCAAGCAGCACAAGCGCGACTTTCCCGACGTTGAGACAATCGACGGTCGAATGATGCCCGTAGTGCTGGTCGAAATGCCTTTTCCCTGCACTCGCAAGGGTCTCGTCGAGGCCATACTCATGGCGATGGGCCATGAGCCCAGCGCCAACTGGAATACCGCCCGTATCGTAGACGAGATCGCTAATTTCGCGCGGCGGCACGATGTTCTCATGATCGCCATTGATGAGGCAGACCGCATCTTTGGCTCTGAAGCGCCAATATTGGCGAAGTTTCTCGTGTCGCTTCTGAACAGCCTCGACTGTCAGCTCGTGCTTGCCGGAGCTCCCGAGATTCAGCAGCTCCACAAAGGCTGGGGCCTGGAGAGACGGAAAGAGGTGGATCTGAACCTCGATCCTTACCGCTTCAACACTAGAGAGGGCCAGACCGACTTCCGCTCAATGCTCGGGCTGTTCGAAGAGAACATGGGGTTGCCCGAACCATCGCTCATAAACTCGCCGGATTTCAGCAAGCGACTCTACCTCGCGTCAGGGGGCAGGTTGGCCTCGTCAGCAAGCTCTTGGTCGAGGCTTTGAGGCGTGCTCACATGAGGCAGATGGCCAAGATCGATCTTGCACTCCTCGGCGAGGTTTACGTCGCCTTCAAGCGGGGCGACGAGGACGAGGAGATCGAATTCGATTGCGACGCAGAAACCATTGATGCGGCCGAACCTCTTCCGTTGAGTGACAATCCTTTTCTCTGCACCTCGGCTCGCTTGAAAATCCTGTGGGATGATCTTCACGCCGAAAGAGCGCGCAAGGCGAGGGATAATGCGAAGCCCGCGGTGAACAACGCCACGATAGGAGCCAAGGGAAAAGGCAAAAGCTCGTAGGTGTCACGGGCTCTGACCCTCAGGCTCCGGCCAAGGCTAATGGAGCCGGCGCATGGCGCCTTCGTCAGGCTAGCGGGCAGGATGGGTTATCGGGCCCTCCGAGATCTTCGACGCCGCCTTCGATTTTCACTGCACGATCTCACGAAGGGAATGAACGTCGATGAATTTGCGTTTCGAGCAGGCCTAGATCCGGGCAGCTCATGAAGTGGTCTCCGGTAAGGCGACCGACAGGCCGTCTAGTCGAGCTCCGAGGCGAGCTGATCAGACTTGGGGATTGGTCCACTACGTTCCGACGGCGGTGTGAGCTTTGTCTGAACGGCGATTTCGAACGAGCGCGATCTCTTGGAATCGACGACCGGGCCTGGGCCTGTCATCGCTTCCACTGGGACGTTCAATCGATTTCCACTTGTCCTGAGCATGGCTGCGCCCTGACGGACGATTGCTCCGCCTGCGGCCGGCGGCAGCGTTGGTCCGACCCGTCACTGCTTTATTGCGCGTGCGGCGCCCGGTTGACCTGCAGACTATTCGCGACCGCTCGCTCCGTTTGCAGCGACTATCTTGCCGGCCGGCTTGGAGTCAGCGACCGCTTAAGCTGCGAGCTACTCGATGCGCTCGACTATCGGCATGCGGTTCGTGCTGTGAGGATTTTGAGCTTCGCCGCTTCCGATGCTGGCATCGAAGCTGTCGGAGATTTTTGCACGCCAGCGGACCGCGGATGGACGATCGCCAAAAATTGGGTCGATTCGATCCCGTTGCTTCTGGACAGTCTCTTAAAGCGCCGAGGTCGTAGAGGCTCGGGCCTCATAGAGGCTTACGGCAGACTTTATACCGAGACGGACGAGCAAAGCGCAGGGCCGATCTTCTCAGAACAGCTTCTTGCCGCGATTGAGCGGCACGCGGTCCAACACGGCATAATAGCCGAGAACGAGTGCCGACGTGGGCGACCGCCCCTAGGAACCGTGAGCGTCACCGGCCTGGCTAGAAGACTAGGACGATCATACGAGACGACAAGGTCGCTGCTGAGGGAGGCCAACGCCATTCCTCGGGGCTCCCGACGCGGTGTGGCATTCGCCATAGAGGCGTCGATTGCCGATTCACTGCCGCCGCGCCAGCCCGAGAGCGCGACCCAAGTCCTTGGCGTGGGCAAGCGGCAAGCTGCTCAACTCGTTGCCGAGTTTTGCCTGAAGAATAATCTGGGTCGCCCATGTCCCGAGATGGCTCGGAGGTGGGTAAGCAGCCTCCCAACATATCAAAGCCTTCCGTCTGAAACTGGTCTTCTATCGGACGTGTGCCGAAATCGCGCGGTGTCGCTCGCCAATATTTGCCACGGCATCATTGCAGGTCGCGTCCGCTGCACGCGGCTGACTGCGACCGGCGGCTTGAGCGACTTCCGTGTCAGCGTTGAGGATTGCGTGAGCCTCAAACGGGCATCCGAGTGGACCATTAAGGACGTCAGTCAAAGGTTCGGCGCGCATCATCAAGCCCTACTTGAACTGGTGAAGCTGGGCGTGCTGGCGCGACACGGGCGAAAGCTGTGCCGAGAGAATGTAGAGGCATTTTTCGCAGAGCATCTAACTACAGCTCAGCTCGCCGAGAGGCTGCATATCGCAGCCAAGCAGGTGATAGGTTTCGCGGACCGACGAGGCGTTCACCCTGCGTTCGGCCCACCGAGCGTTCGCCAAACATTTTTCCGACTGCAGGATTGCCGTCAACTGAGTCTCTAGGACGGGTGGCGAGCAGTCGATCGAGCGGGTCAACGACATCGTGATCAATGGGAGTGTCTTATGGGAACCCCAAGGCCACATCTGCGGAAGAGACCACCACATCTCTTACGAAAGGCCCCTCTCTACATACGGGAGCGAGCGGACGAGGCTCCCGCCTCCATCTGGTGCCGCCTAGCGAGGCGGGCCGGTTATCAAAATGTCACCGACTTTTTGAATACAGCTGGCGCGAAAGGCGACGTCATGAATTCGCCATGGCGGGAAGAGTCCCTGATCGCGCTCGCAAACGTTTCGGGTCAGGATTTGGAGACCTTAAAAGCTCGAACGCCGCTGTCCACTGATCGCGGAATCATCCTGAACTCCATCCTGCTGACAGACCACACGCGCTTTCCTCATCCCGGAGGAGCTTTCATCGATTCAGTCTGTCCCGAGTGTTTGGCCAACGATCTTGAGCACCTCGAGGGCCGGAGGACTGCAGGCCCTATCGTCGTTTCTGGTGGCCCTCTCCTTTATAGGCTGCCCCTCCATCGGCGGCCCTTGATTTCCCGATGCCCGGGCTGTGGAGACCAGCTCCAAACCCGCAGAGTGCGGGTCGAGTCTTGTGTCTGTGGGGCAAATTTGGCGCGGTGCTCCGAACTCCAAGCGGAAGTGGCAACGTTGGACGCGGCGTTTGTTGGCTACCTTATGGGTTCTCCGAGGCCGTCCTGGACTCTCCCATATGATCTTCAGACCCTCTCGGATCTTTGTCTGCGAGTTGGTCTCTTTTTCAGTGACGCTCCGTATCTGGATGTTGGACGACACCTGCCGCCTCACGAGATCATGCGGATGTCATCTGAGGCATTCGACCTTCTGCTAGACGCTGACGGAGACCTTTGTCAGGTCATCGGCGAGAAAGCCGCGCGGAGAGCGGGTCACGGCTTTTCGCGCGTTTTTGGTCCGCTCGCGCACTTTCATGAACAGCGCATACGCAGACACCGCCGCGAGTTGCCGTTCATGTCTGCTCTTGAGAGGCTATGGAAGGAGATTGTCCTGAACCGCGCCCGTGGTGTGGCACGTCATAATCGTCAGCAGCCGTTGCGCTTTTCGCTAAGTGAAGTTGCGCTCTTAAACGAGGTTTCTGAGGCGGCGGTTGCCGAAATCGTCGCGGAGCTTACCGAGACAAAAGTCGAGGATTGGTCTCCGGCGGCGATGCTGGATGCAAAGCTGATTCAATCAGTCAGGCTGAAGATCGGACATACTGGCACCATACATGAACTCGCCGCGATGTTGGGTGTCGGTTGGAAAGTCGTGCTCCAACTGGCCGAGCGTGGAGTTTTTCAGCGCGTGAGCGGGAAGACGTCTACGAAGGCAAACCTGTTCGATCTGAGGGCGCCCCGCGCATTCGTGGCTGCGGCTGCAGAAGGGAAGCCGACCTTCTCAGAACAGCCGGATGACCTCGTTTCAATAATTACCCGTAGATCTCAGAGCATTGCTGAGATTGTTCGAGCCATTCAGGACGGTCAGCTTGAATGTGAGGGCCGGCTGAAAGGAGTAGCTGGATTGGCGGGGCTGCTCGTTAGGGATCAGCAATTGGGTTGGGACTACCGGCAATATGAAGTCGAGTTCGGCCTACCAATTTACGACGGCGGCGCGAGGCTTATGATGGGGGACTGGGCCGTTAATCGATTAATAGAGGCCGGCTTCCTGGAAATTTATCCTTCGTCGCGTAATCGCACAAAATCTCACACTGTGACGCGCCGGTCGCTCGAAGCGTTCGCGGAGCGTTACGTCAGTAAGGCCGAGTTGGCGGCCAGATCGGATCTTGCGCAAGAGATCATCACAAAGCGCATGCGCGTGGCGAGAATTCCGTGCCTCGAAATGAACGGTTCTCGCTTCCACCGCGTTTTCGAGCGCGAGCGCGCCCTTCACGCTTTAGGACTGAACGAGGAACCCATTTAATGCTTCCGAAAGAGATTAAGAGCTGCTTTATCGCTTCCGCGACGCGGGAGATTGCCTTCCGAATTCGCGGATCGGCTCCGCTTTTTCGGCTCCGTTGAGAACTGCCTTGGCGAGCCCGGTGTTGCCACAGTCGTGACCGTTGAATCGTCGATCACCGTCGCAAGCTACAATGTGCGCAAGGCCATCGGCACCGACCGGCGCCGAAACCCGCAGCGCGTGCTCGATGTGCTCCACGAAATGGATGCCGACATCGTCGCCCTGCAGGAAGCGGACAAGCGCTTCGGCGGACGCGGCGCGGCCGTGCCGCACGAGCTGATCGACGATCACGGGACGTACAGGCCGGTGTTCTTCGGAGTGAAGCACCGGCGCGTTCTGGACCGCATGCCGGGCGGAAAGCATGTCGACGCGCTGCTCAAGATCAACACGCGCAACATGGGCTGGCACGGCAACGCCATCCTCGTGAAGCAGCATGTCGGCGTGCTCGACTGTGCGGCGCTTGAGCTTCCGACATTCGAGCCGCGCGGGGCCGTGCTTGCTGAATTGTTGATCGGCGAGAGGCCCGTCCGGGTGATCGGCATGCATCTCGATCTCTCCGGAATGTGGCGACGGCGCCAGATCCGGGCGATCCTTGAGGCCGTGGCAAAGCGGCCTCAGAAAATGCCCACCATCCTGATGGGCGACACCAACGAGTGGCGCGAAGCGGCGGGCTGCCTCAGGGACTTTGAACCGCATTTCCATATCGCTCCGACCGGGCCGAGCTTCCATTCGCGGCACCCGGTGGCGGCGCTCGATCGCATCATAGTCGACAAGGAATTGCGGATCGATGCGGCCGGCGTGCACATGAGTCCCTCGGCGCGGCGCGCGTCGGACCATCTGCCAATCTGGGCGCGGCTCTCGCCTTAGGCGGCGCCGGCCATCTTCCGTTGGCGGCGGCGGTGGATGGATGAGCCGATCCCCATCGACTCCCGATATTTGACGACGGTGCGGCGGGCGCAGTCGAAGCCGCGCTGCTTGAGCAGGCCGGCGATGGCGTCGTCGCTCAGCACATCGGCCTCACTTTCGATGATCTCGCGGATCGCCGCTTTTACCGCTTCGGCAGCAGCGCCTTCGCCCTCGCTCTCGGTCGAGGCGACGCCCGAGCCGAAAAAATATTTCAGCTCGAACAGGCCGCGATCGCAAAGCAGATACTTGTTCGAGGTGACCCGGCTGATCGTGGATTCGTGCATCTCGATCGCGTCGGCAATCTCGCGCAGGGTCATCGGCTTCATCGCGGCGACACCCTTCTCGAAGAAGCCCTGCTGCCGCTTTACGATCTCGCTGACGACCTTGACGATCGTCCGGGCGCGCTGATCGAGCGCTTTCACCAGCCAGTTCGCGCTGGCCAGACATTCGCTGAGCCAAGCCCGCGATTTCTTGTCCTGCGGTCCGGTCTTCAGCTCCTGATAGTAGCGGCGATTGACCAGCAGCCTCGGAAGCGTCGCCTGGTTGAGTTCGACCGCAAAGCCAAGCCGAGTCCGGCGGACGAACACGTCCGGCGAAACGCTTTCAGCTCCCCGGCTCGAGAACTGGCAGCCGGGTTTTGGATCGTAAGCGCGAAGCTCCCGGACCATGTCGGCGAGATCCTCGTCGTCAACCCCGCAAATGCGCTTGAGGTCGGCCATGCGGCCCTTGGCGAGCAGATCGAGATTATCGATCAGCCTCGCCATGGCCGGATCGTAGCGGTCAGCCGCCTTGGCCTGCAGCGCGAGACATTCGGAGAGATTTCGAGCGCCTACCCCGGGCGGATCGAGGCTTTGGACGAGCCCGAGCGCCTCCCCGACGACCGCGACTGGCTCCTCCGTAGCTTCGGCAATGTCGCGGACCGGCACGTCCAGATAGCCGGTCTCTTCGAGCATTTCTGCGATGACCCGAGCGAGCTGTCCGACCGTGCCTGACGCGCCATGAAGCTGGTTGAGCAAATGTTCGGACAGCGAGTCCGCCGTATATTCCATCCGCTCAAAATCCGGGCCGTCTTCGTCACCGCCGCCACTGCTGACAACGACATCGGCGAAGCTGTCGGTTTCCAGCGCTTCGCTGTCCCAGTCGAAATCGAGCGGCTGATCGGACGTGCCGTCCGACGAAGTCATCAGTTCATCGGCGCCGGGGACCGCTGGTTCGTCGGAGGAATCTACCGCGACTTCGGCATCCGCATCCAGGGGCGGGCCGCCCTCGTCGTCGCCGCCTGAAGCCGCCTCAAGGAGGGGGTTCTTGGATATCTCCTCCGCGATGACCGCTTCGAGCTCGAGGTTCGACAATTGCAGCAGGCGAATCGCCTGCTGCAGCTGAGGCGTCAGGACGAGTGCCTGAGTTTGTCGAAGGTCGAGGCGTGGGCCGAGCGCCATTGCGCTAAGAGACTAGCGGCAAAGAATTAAAGCGCGAAGCTCTCGCCGAGATAGAGTCGACGAACTTCATGGTCGGCGACGAGTGCCTGCGGAGTCCCCGCGAATAGCACCTGGCCATCGTAGATGATGCAGGCGCGGTCGACGATGTCGAGCGTCTCGCGGACGTTGTGGTCGGTGATGAGCACGCCGATATCGCGCTTCTTCAGCTCCCGAACCAATTCGCGGATGTCGGCAATCGAAATCGGATCGATCCCGGCGAAGGGCTCGTCAAGGAGCATGATCGACGGGTCGGCCGCGAGGGCGCGGGCGATCTCGCAGCGGCGACGCTCGCCGCCAGACAGGGCCATCGCGGCGGAATCGCGCAGGCGCGTCAGCCCGAACTCTCCAAGCAGTTGCTCAAGCCGGTCATGCCGGGCGTGCGGCTCGGGCTCCGCGACTTCCAGCACCGCCATGATGTTCTGCTCCACGGTCAAGCCGCGGAAGATCGATGTTTCCTGGGGAAGATAGCCAAGCCCAAGGATCGCTCGCCGGTACATCGGCAGCTCGGTGATGTCCTGGCCGTCCAGGAAGATCCGACCACTGTCCGGCTTCACCAGGCCCATGACCGAGTAGAAGCAGGTGGTTTTGCCTGCGCCGTTCGGGCCGAGCAGGCCAACGACCTCACCGCGGTGAACATCGAGCGAAACATCGTGCAAGACGGCCCGGCGATCATAGGCCTTGGCGATCGACCGGACTTCCAGGCCGCCAACCGCCGCCGCCGGCTCGATGACCGCGCGTGGGAGGGTGACGGCTTCGTTCACGGGATCAGCCGCCCTTTTTCTGAGGGACGGTGAAATGTCCGGTCACCCGGCCGCCGCTTTGGCCGACGCCGGCAGGGCCACCATCGATCACTGCGCGTCCGGTATCGAGATCGATCACCAGCCGCTGGCCATTGATCTGCGATCCCTGGCGCTGGAGGACGACATCGCCGACGAGGGTGATCAGCTTTCGGTCGAGGTCGTAGATTCCGAGAGCGCCCCGCGCGGTCTCGGACGGACTGCGCACCGTCACGCCGCCGCTGGCATCGAGCCGCTTGATCTGGACACCGCCCGTGCTCGTATAGGCGACCGTCAGTCGGGCAGTATCGAGACTCAGTTCGTCCTGCCTCACCTTCACGTTGCCGGCGAAGATTGCGCGGTCGGCGCGGTCCTGGACCTCGATCCGGTCGGCGGAAACGTCGACGGGCGCGTTGCTGTTGTGTCCCTTGAGCGCCGAGACGGGCTCCTGCGACTGGGCGAGGGCCGCTGCCGCCGTGGCGAGCGCCACAGGGGCGAGAAGGATCAGCGGCAATCTGCGCATCGGTCTCATCTGACTGCCCCCTGCACGATTTTCAAGCGAGCGCCGCCGTCCAGGACCACAGTTCGGTCATTCAGGTTGGCGCGAAGGCGTGACGCCTCGAACTGACCGAGCTCCATTCGGCCCGCCACGCCGCCGTCGCTGGTCATGACATTCTGCTTGAGGTCGACCGTCACGTCGCGCGTCACCAGCTGTTCGCCCTCTGGGCCGGCAACCCGAACCGGGCCCTGGACCGTCACCTTCTGCTGGTCGAGATTGTACTGGCCCTGGTTCGCCGCAACCGTCACGGGCCCCTGCGCAAGGCCGAAGCGGGCGAGCATTCCCCAGATGTCGACGATCGGCTGCTCGGAAGTTCGCTGAAGCGCGCGGTTGGCGACGATCAGGAATTTCTGCCCGTTATTGTCCTGGCCGACATAGCGCGCCTGCTCCACGCGCATGCGCTCGGGAGCGTTCTCCACCTGGTTCTTGTCGAGGATGAAGCTCACGTCCCCACTCTTGTCGAGCGGCGCCATGGCCAGGAATGCGATCACGACGCCGACAGCACTTGGGAGCGCGACCTTCGCGAACCGCACGATCCTGTCGTGCGAGCTCCCGGGCACCGCCCAACGCTGTTTTACTTCGCGTTCCTGGTTGGCAAGGTCCGACATCGATTATCCGTCGTGAGCGAAAATGTCCTGTTCCGGCCAGCCGGCCAGATCAAGCAAGGCACGATGGGGAAGGAAATCGAAGCAGGACTGCGCCAATTCAACCCGCTTTTCCCGAACCAGGCGTTCGTCGAGCTTTTCTTTCAGCGCATGCAGGTAGCGGACGTCGCTCGCGGCATATTCGCGCTGGGCATCGCTAAGCTCCGGTGCACCCCAGTCGCTGGTCTGCTGCTGCTTGGAAATTTCGTGGCCAAGAAGCTCGCGGACAAGGTCCTTGAGGCCGTGCCGGTCTGTATAGGTCCGAACCAGACGGGACGCCGTTCGCGTGCAGTACAGCGGCGCGGCCATGAACCCGAGGTAGGCCTGGATCATCGCCACATCGAATCGGGCGAAGTGATAGAGTTTGAGGCGGTTCGGATCGCCGAGAAGCGCCTTGAGGTTTGGCGCAGAGTAAGCGCTTCCCTTGCGGAATCGGACCAGGTGCTCGTCCCCGCGGCCGTCAGACAGCTGGACCAGGCATAGCCGATCGCGCGCCGGATGGAGCCCCATCGCCTCCGTGTCGACGGCAATCGCCCCTTCGAAGCTAAGGCCGTCGGGCAGGTCTTCTTCATGGAAATGGATGCTCATTCACTCGTCCCAAAAATCTTTCATTACGCTCGGATCGCTCCCCCTTTAGCAGACCTTGCGCCGCACTTCTTGAGGCCATGTCACGGTTCCGCGCTGGAATCACTGGAGAGACACAGTTTTTTGCTGTAGGGTGCTGAACAGTGTGTGAGCAATCATGCGCCTGACCGGTTGCGCTCTTTGGGCCCAGCGCGTTGGTTTTAAGACATTGTGGGCACAAAGGATTTTAGACGGGCATGGGTTTCGATAGAGGGCGTAAGGGGGACCGCGGTGGTCGCGGCCGTGACAAGCGCGACGATTTCTTCGGTGGTGAAAGCAGCAGCTACGGCGAGCGCGGCGGTTTCGGAGACCGCGGCGGATTCGGCGGTGGCGGTGGCGGTGGCGGCGGTGGATACCGCGGCGGCGGCGATCGCTTTGGTGGCGGCGGCGGAGGCGGTGATCGCTTCGGCGGTGGCGGCGGCTTCGGCGGTGGCGGCGGCTTCGGCGGTGGCGGAGGCGGTGGTTTCCGTGGCGGCGGTGGCGGTGGCGGCTTTCGTGGCGGCGGCGGCGGTGGCGGCGGAATGCCCCCCCAGGTCGTCGGCGAAGGCAAGGGCGTCGTAAAGTTCTTCAATCCGCAGAAGGGTTTCGGCTTCATCGTCCGTGACGATGGCGGCGAAGACGTTTTCGTGCACATTTCTGCTGTCGAGCAGGCCGGTCTAACTGATTTGGCCGACGGTCAGCCGCTCGAGTTCACGCTGGTCGATCGTGGTGGGCGTATTTCCGCGACCAACCTGCGAATCGATGGCGAGCCGATGGCGGTCGAGCGGGCCGAGCGCGCGCCCGAGCGGAAGCTGACTGGCGAAAAGGCGACGGGCGTCGTCAAGTTCTTCAACGCGATGAAGGGCTTTGGCTTCATTCAGCGCGACGACGGACAGCCGGATGCGTTCGTGCATATCTCGGCGGTTGAGCGTGCGGGCATGCCGACGCTCAACGAAGGCGACCGACTTGAGTTCGAGATCGAGGTGGATCGTCGCGGCAAATATGCCGCGGTGAACCTGGCACCGGTCAGCGAATAACAGCTCCTAGGGGGCAGAGGAGCCGGCGGGACGCAAGTCCCGCCGGCTTTTTCATGCCTATTGAGCGCTTGCGTAGAAATCCGCGAGGTCGGCCTTGAGCTGCCGTGCAGAGCCCGGGTCCGTGTACATCATGTGGCCCGCCGGATAGTAAGTGTAGCGGATGTTCGCCGTGATCTGCGGCTCCAGCGCCATATGGCCGATGTCATAATCAGCCCCGAAGAATGGCGTCGCCAAGTCATAGAGACCGTTCACTGAAAGCAGCTTCATCCGGGGATTGCCGCGCATTGCCGCAGCGAGGTCGGCGCTTGTGTCGACTGCGAGTTGCTGCCCCTCGACCGACTTGTGCTGGAAGTTCCAGTCCTCGCCGATGCCGGCGTAATTGTTCGGCCGGTAACTGAGCGGCGTCTTGTAGCCGAGGTCGCGGAACAAATAGTCGTTCAGCGCTCCGGCAAAGGCGCCGGTAATGGCCGCAGCCTGTGCATCGTAGCTCGGCTTCTCGCCTGCCGCGTCGGCGTCCGTGCCGACATAGCGCGAATCGATCCGGCCAATGATCTGGCGGCGATCCCGCAAGAGCTCGCGCTCGAAACGGTCGGGATTCACGCGCAGGTTCGAGCGAAGGATGTATGCCTCCGACAGGCCGGTCAGCCGCGCCATTTGCTGTGCAATGGACTGCTTCTCCGCCTCGGTGATTGCGGCGCCCTTCTGTAGGGCGGCGGCGTAAGGGCCGGCGGCGAACGCCTTCGCCTCGGCCACCCAGCTCATCAGGTCCGGCTTCGGTTCGGCGACTTTGCCGTGATACCAGGCGTTGGTCGCATAGGTCGGCAAGAAGTTGACCATCGACTGATCGCCGTTGAAGCTGTTGAAGTTCAGCACCGTCGAGACGAGCACGATGCCGTTGAGCTGAACGCCGCGGTCCGCGAGCGCGGTGGATAGGCCCGCCGCTCGGGTCGTCCCGTAGCTTTCGCCGATGATGAACTTGGGCGAATTCCAGCGCCCATATTTGGTCAGGTAGCGCTGGATGGTTCGGCCGAACGCATCGAGATCCTTGTCGACACCGAAGAAGTCCTTCGATTCGGCCTTGCCCAATGGCCGCGAGAGCCCGGTCGTCGGCGCGTCGATGAACACAAGGTCGCTGACGTCCAGCAACGTGTCCGGGTTCGCACCGTAGCGGAACGGAGGGCCCTGAACCGTTTCGGGAAGCGAGGCGTCCACCTTCACCGGCCCGAAGCTGCCCATGTGCAGCCACATGGTCGACGAACCCGGCCCGCCATTGAACAGGAAGGTCACTGGCCGAACGGGACCGCGCCCGTTGTCCACCGTGTAGGCGACGTAGAACATGCTCGCCTTGGGCGCGCCGTCATCGTCGCGGATCGTCAGGTGACCAGGCGTGACCGTGTAGCTCAGCGACCGGTCGCGCATCGAGATCGAGCGCTTCTTCGGCTGGGCGTCTTCCTCGACGCTTGCGGCGGCGACATCCGGATCCGGCTTCGCGGCTTCCTCTTTCGCTTTCGCTGGCGGGGCATCGCCGGCAGGGGCTGGCGTATCGGCGGCAAAGGCGGTGGTGGAGAGGAGGAGGCTCAGCGCCAATAGTGACGAACGCATGCTTCGGTCAGTCCTTCATCGGGATCGGCTTGCCGCCGACCATGACATAGCCGACGCGCTGCACAGCGGTCGGATCGACCAACGGGTCTCCTTCGACTGCAATCAGGTCGGCTGACTTGCCGGGATCGAGAGTCCCGGTCTCGCTTGAGATGTCGAGAAGGTCCGGACCGCCCTTCGTCGCAGCGATCAGGGCGTCCCGCGGAGTCATCCCGCCCTTCGTTACCATCAGCTCAAGTTCCTTGTTGGCCTGATTGTGAGGAGCGACAGCGCTGTCGGTACCGAGGGCGATCTTCACGCCGGAGCGATAGGCGAGGTTCAGCCCTTTGCCCCAGACGGCGAAGGTCTGCCGCGCCTTGGCTTCGGATTCGGGCGGCAGCTTGCCGCTGCCCATCAGCGCCTGGACTCCGCTGAACGCCATGAGGGTCGCTGAATAATAGGTACCGTGCGCCTTCATCGCCTGAGCGCCTTTGGCATCGAGGAAGGTGCCGTGCTCGATCGAATCGACGCCCGCGTTGGTGGCGGCGAGGATTCCCTGCGCGCCATGAGCGTGGGCGGCCACCTTGAGGTGCATTGCGTGGGCCGCCTCGACGATGCCCTTCATCTCGGCGTCACTGAAATGCTGTTCGAGGCCCATCGCCCCCGGATCGAGGACGCCCCCAGTTGCCATGATCTTGATGACATCGACGCCCTCGGCCGCGAGCTTGCGAACCGCCGTCTGGCACTGCTCGACGCCGGTGCAAACGGCCGGGCTCAAGTGCGCGTCGTTCACGGCCTGCGCCAACTCGGGCGGGAGACCGGTCGCCGCGTCCGCGTGACCGCCGATGATCGAGAGAGGGTCGCCGGAGACTCGGATGCGCGGACCCGGAAAGCGTCCTTCCGCTACCGCGTCGCGAACCGCGGTCACTGCGCTTGCATCGCCACCGAGATCGCGGACCGTGGTGAACCCGCCGCGCGCCATTTCCAGCGCATGCGTCAGGCCCAGAGTGGTCGCGTAAGGAGCGGAATATTTCTTCGTGAAGTACGCATACCAGGGTGTCCCGGAGGTCTGCGTCAAGTGGACGTGGACGTCGGTCATGCCCGGCATCACCGTGCGGCCGCGCTCGTCGACGATCGTCGCACCGGCGGGCGCAGCGAAGCCGTTCTCAATCCGCGCGATCCGCCCATTCTCAACGATCACGGTCGACGCTCCGCGTGCGGGCTGCGCGGCATCGACGATCAGACGTCCGGCCTGGATTGCGTAGGTTTCGGCGCTGGCAGTGGAAGCGGCGGTCAGCGCCGCGACGGCGGCTAACAGTTTCAGCATGCAACTCTCCCCTTCGGTGCGTGACCGTAACGGGAGTCGCAATCGCTTCAAGTGGCCATGGCGAGCAGGGCCTCGATGCGGTCGGCTTCGTTCGCCGGCTTGTCCGTTCGGATACGGCTGACGCGAGGGAAACGCATGGCGAGGCCGGACTTGTGACGAGTGCTCTTGTGGATCGAATCGAAGGCGACTTCGAACACCAGGCTCTTCTCGACTTCGCGGACCGGGCCGAAGCGCTGGATCGTGTGGCTTCGGACCCAGCGGTCGATCCAGCGCAGCTCCTCGTCAGTGAAACCGAAATAGGCCTTTCCGACGGGAAGCAGCTCGCCCGCTTCGTTCCAGCAGCCGAAGGTATAGTCGCTGTAATAGCTTGAGCGTTTTCCAGAACCGCGCTGGGCGTACATCAGCACGCAATCGGCAGTCAGCGGATCGCGCTTCCACTTGTACCAGAGGCCTGCCCGGCGACCCGCCACATAGGGGCTGTCTCGACGCTTCAGCATGATGCCCTCGATCGCCGCGTCGCGGGCACCCGCGCGGAGAGCTTCCAGCTCGTCGAAGTTCGCCGCTTTGATCAGCTGCGAGATGTCGAACCGCTCGGCTTCGAGCGTCGGGACGAAGCTCTCCAGCCGCTTGCGCCGCTCGGACCAGGGCAGTTCGCGGTGGTCGCGGGCACCTTCGAGCAATATGTCGTAGAGACGCACGAACGCCGGATATTGGCCGAGCATCTTCTGGCTGACGTTCTTGCGGCCGAGCCTCTGCTGGAGCGCGTTGAAGCTGGCGGCCGCCCCGCCATGGAGATCGGCAGCGCCTTGATCGGTGCCTCGAACGAGAAGCTCGCCATCGAGAACTCCCTCCGCCGTGAAGGCCTCGGCAATCTCGGGGAAGCTGCCGCTGATGTCGTCGCCGGTCCGGCTGTAGAGGCGCGTCTGCCCCGCTGTCCGCACGATCTGGACGCGGATTCCGTCCCACTTCCACTCCGCCGCATAGTCGTCGAGCGAGACCTTCGTTTCTTCGAGCGGATGGGCGAGCATGAAGGGCCGAAAAACCGGAACGTCGCGCGCAGTCGGCTGCGGCCCGCGGCCTTCGGCCCAGTCAAATAACTCCAGATAGGGCGGAGCGAGGCCGTGCCAGACTTCCTCGACCGCTTCGACGTCAATCCCGAAGGCGTCGGCAAGCGCCTGCTTTGCGAGCCGGGCCGAAATGCCGACGCGTAATGCTCCCATCGCCAGCTTCAGAAGCGCGTACCGGCCGGACGCATCGAGATGGTCGAGCATCTCTGCGAGCACCTTCGGCGCGTCCATCTTGCTTGCCGAGCGAAGGCGATCGACGGCGGCGGAAATGCTGACGGTAGCGTCGTCCAGCTCCGGCTCGCCATCTGCCGCATTGGGCCAGAGCAGCGAAATCGTCTCCGCCGAATCGCCGACATAGTCGCGGCTCATGCGGAACAGGACCGGGTCGATCGTCTCTTCGACCAGCCCGCGTATGGCAGCCGGTTTTACATGGGGAATGTCGAGCGTCGCGGTCAGCGCGGCGAGCGCGATCCCCGATCAGGGTCGGGCGTTTCCTTGAGGTAATCTCCGATCAGCTTGAGCTTGGTGTTGCGCGAGCGCGTGTAGACGAGGTCGTCCAGCAGCTGGGAGAAGGCGCGCATCGGGCATCACAATGCCTCAATGGCGTTGCGGTGCCGAAACTTTAGTGAAGACGAATGGCAAGCGCGGCGAGAATTGCGTTCGTGTCGGTGCTGCGATTGCTCGAAAGAGCTTCATCCATATGTTCGAGGCAGCACTGCAACGAAACGCGGTGGCCGGGCAGAAGCGCCAGCTGTGCCGAGCGGTGCGCAAGGCATTCGAGCGCGGCAAACCCGTTGATCGCCGCAACCTCGCGGATCGCGTCCATCTGGGCGTGGATATCGAGCGGCGACAGTCGGGTCGCGCGCTTCGTCAGGTCGGCGATGCGCTCACCGAGCTGCTGACGAACGTCGCTTAGCGAGTCAGATTTGCGTGCCCGAGCCATGAGCGCAGTTTCACCGATGATGGTTAAGAGCGTGTTACGCGGCCGCGTCTTCTTGACAAAACGGCTCGGGCCAGTCATTTGCGCCGGCGATCGAGCGGCCGCCTCGCGCGCCGCTCTCTTCGTTTCAAGCATTTGGGATAGGCGCGATGGCCAAGCCGACAACCGTCAAGATCAAGCTCGTCAGCACGGCCGACACGGGCTTCTTCTACGTTACCAAGAAGAACCCTCGGAACCAGACCGAGAAGATGAGCTTCCGCAAGTACGACCCGGTCGCGCGCAAGCACGTCGAGTTCAAGGAAGCGAAGATCAAGTAAGCCGCTGCCGGCGCTTTACGCGTCGGCGGTTACCGGCTCTTTCCGCGCGAGCAGTGAGTCCACCTCCTGCACGAACCGCGCGACTGAAATCGGCTTCGTCACGTAGGATTCAGCGCCCGCTCCGCGGATGCGCTCCTCGTCGCCTGCGGTCGCATATGCGGTGACCGCCATGATCGGCACGTCCTTGATCGCCTCGTCGGCGCGAATCAGCTGAATGAGCTCCAGCCCGCTGACGTGCGGGAGCTGGATGTCGGTAATCACCAGGTCGGGAACGAACTCGCGCGCTGCGTCGAGGGCGAGGCGGCTGTCGGTCACGGCCTGCGGCTCATGGCCATGCGCTGCGAGCAGATCGCAGAACAGCTTGATGTTGAGGGCGTTGTCCTCGACAATCAGGATCTTGGCCAACCGAATATTCCCCCACTCTCTCTAGCAACGACTTAAGCCATGCGGGCTCGCTCGACAAATGACGCTGAGACGCTCGCGCTCTCCGCGCTTGCCGCCACACTGACCGACGAACGCCGCGCCCGGCGGTTCCTCGACCTGTCCGGAATCGACACAGAGGAGTTGCGCCTCCAGGCTGCGGAGCCGGCGTTGCTTGCCGCATTGCTGCGCTTCCTCGAAGCGCACGAACCCGACCTGATCGATGTAGCCGATGCGATGGGCGTGAAGCCGGCGGAGCTGGTCGCAGCCCGGGAGGACCTGGAAGCGTGAAGCGGCCGCTGCTCATCACCGATTGTGACGAAGTGCTGTTGCATATGGTCAGCCACTTCGCCGAGTGGCTGGAGGCGGAGCATGGTGTCCGCTTCGAGCTGGAAACCGGCCGCTGGTCCGAGGCGATGACCGTCGTCCAGACAGGCGAGTCGCTTGCGCTCGACCAGGCCTGGATCCTGCTCGACGCGTTCTTTCGCGGGGAAATGCACCGCCAGACCTTGGTTCCGGGGCAGTAGAAGCGCTCGGCCGGATCGGCGAGGCCGCGGACATCGTCATCCTCACCAACCTCGGCAACGAGGCGCATCCCTGGCGCGTGGAGCAGCTTGCAAGCCACGGCATACGCCATGACGTCATCTGCAACACCGGCGGCAAGGGCGCGCCGGTGAAGCAGCTGCTCAAGAAGCGCCGTCCCTCGGGAGCCGTGTTCGTCGACGATCTGCCGATGCATCACGCTTCGGTCGCGAAACATGCTCCCAAGGTCTGGCGGCTTCACATGATCGCGGAGCCTCGCGTTGCGGGAGCCGTTCCAATGGCCGAGCACGCCCACGCGCGGATCGACGACTGGCCCACCGCCACCGACTGGATCCTCGACAAGCTTTCGGAGAAGAAATGACCAAGACCATCCTCATTACTGGCGCGACTGCGGGATTTGGTCAGGCCGCGGCAAGGCGCTTTGCAGCCGACGGATGGCGAGTTATCGGCACCGGCCGTCGCGCCGAGAGGCTCCGAGAGCTTCAGCAAGAGCTGGGCGACGCCCTCCTGCCGCTGGAAATCGACATGCGCGATCGCGAGGCCGTCGAAAGCCTTTCGAATCTTTCGCCGCCCTGGGGCGACATCGACCTCCTGCTCAACAATGCGGGCTTGGCGCCACCAATGACCCCGATGCCGGAGACGGATTGGGAGCGGATCGAAGAAGTCCTAGACACAAATATCGCGGGATTGGTCGCGCTCACTCGCGTGCTTCTTCCGAAGCTGGTCGAGCGCAAGGGGCAGATCATCAACCTGTCCTCGGTCGCTGCGACGTATCCCTACAAAGGTGGAGCGGTCTATGCAGGGACCAAGGCGTTCGTCCGCCAGTTCTCGCTTGACCTTCGTTGCGACCTCGCCGGAACCGGTGTCCGGGTGACCTCGATCGAGCCGGGCATGGCCGAGACCGAGTTCACTATTGTGAGGACAGGAGGGGACAAGGCTGCCTCGGACGCGCTCTATGCAAACATGAAGCCGATGACCTCGGAAGACCTCGCGGACCTGTTCTGGTGGCTGGCCAACCTGCCGCCGCACCTCAACATCAACACGATCGAGCTGATGCCGGTCAGCCAGAGCTGGGCCGGCTTCACCGTTAACCGCGAGGGTTGACCAGAAGCGCCAGCGGGTGTTGAGGCGCGGCCATGAGCATCGACCAGCGCCTCGCCGAACTCGGCATCACCCTTCCGCAGCCCGCAGCCCCCGTTGCCTCTTACGTCCCGGCGGTCGAGCAAGGCGGCCTGCTTCACATCTCCGGCCAGATCAGCTTCTCCGAAGATGGGAATCTCATTCAAGGTCGTCTTGGCGAAGACATGAACCTGGAACGTGGAACCGCGGCTGCGCGCCGTTGCGGGATCATGCTCCTGGCGCAGATGAAGGCGGCGCTCGGTTCGCTAGATCGAGTTGAGAAGGTCGTGAAGCTCGGCGTGTTCGTGAATAGCGCGCCTGACTTTACCGACCAGCCGAAAGTCGCGAACGGTGCTTCCGAGCTGATGCAGGAAGTGTTCGGCGAGGCCGGCCGGCACGCGCGCAGCGCCGTCGGCGTCGCGGTCCTGCCCTGGGTGTCGCCGTCGAAGTGGATGCGATCGTCGCGGTCAAAGCCTGACCCGCTCGAGCCGGGCCCGAAAGGGTTCGCGCACCGGGGCCTGCACTACGGCTCTGGCTTTCCCGAGAATAGCCTGATCGCGTCCGCCGCAGCGCTCGAGCTTGGCGCGGGCATCGAATGCGACCTGAGGCTTACCGCCGACGACCAGATTCTCGTCTTTCACGACGCGGATGCCTGGCGCATGTGCGGCAGTCCGCTTCGCATCGGCCAATCCACCCATGAGGAGCTAAAGAAGCTCAAGGTCGGTGAGGGCCCACTGCCGACCCTCGAAAGCCTTCTCGCGCTAGTGAAAGGCGACGCTCCGCTGCTGCTGGAAGTGAAGGTCGACAGCGATATCTGGCGCTGGGTGCCTGCACTACGGCGTGCGCTCGCGGGCTACGCCGGTCCGTTTGGGGTGATGAGCTTCGATGCTCGCCTGGCGAGGCTTTTGAAGACGAACATGCCTGACGTTCGGCGCGGACTTGTCGTTCGCGATGACCTTTCGCCCCTGCAACGCAGCCTTGCGATCTGGCTTGCCGATCCCGATTTTCTCGCCGTGGATCGTACTTCTCTCGGAAAATCATGGATCGCCCGCGAACGGGAGCGGATGCCAGTCTACAGCTGGACGATACGATCGCCCGAGCAGCGCGCGCAAGCGCAGGTTCACGCCGATGCCCTTATCTGGGAAGCCGATGGCCGACCGTGAATCGGAAGTAATTGCCAAACTGGCGTCGGGGGTGAGCGGTCTCAACAGCCACGCCTGGGACAGGCTTTCGGGCGATGACCCGTTCGTAAGCCATGCCTTCCTCTCGGCGCTCGAGGAGTCGGGCAGCGTCGGCAAAGGCACCGGCTGGACGCCTGCGGCCATCCTTGTCGAGGACGAATCTTCCCGTCTGATTTCGGCGGCGCCCGCCTATCTGAAAACTCACAGCCAGGGCGAATATGTATTCGACCATGGCTGGGCCGACGCCTTTGAGCGCGCGGGCGGGACCTATTACCCGAAGCTTCAGATCGCCGTTCCCTTCACCCCCGTGCCCGGGCCGCGCTTGCTCGGCACCCAGCCGCAGCACTTGCTTGCGGCTGCCGAGGCGGTGGTCGTCCAAAATGAGATCTCATCGGCGCATATGACCTTCATCGATGAGGGTGGCGTCGCCGAATGCGAGCGGCGCAATTGGCTCATCCGGGATGGCATCCAGTACCATTGGCGGAACCGCGGCTACGGCAGTTTCGAAGACTTTCTTGCGGCGCTGACCAGCCGCAAGCGCAAGGCGATCCGCAAGGAACGTGACGCAGCGCGGCATGGTTTCGAGTTCCGAACTCTGCGTGGTGCCGAGATCGGCGCGGCTGACTGGGACTGGATGTGGCGCTTCTACCAGGACACCGGCTCCCGCAAATGGGGACGGCCTTACCTGACCCGCAAATTCTTCGACCTCATTGGCCAGAGCATGGGCAACAAGCTGCTCCTGTTCCTCGCCATGCGCGACGGCGAGCCGGTCGCCGGCGCCCTGAATCTCATAGGCCAGGACACACTTTACGGCCGTTACTGGGGAACGGTCGACGAGGTCCCGTTCCTTCATTTCGAGCTCTGCTACTACCAGGCGATCGAGTGGGCGATCGCGAATGGTGTGACCTGTGTGCAGGCTGGTGCGCAGGGCGAGCACAAGCTTGCGCGCGGCTACGAGCCAGTGGTCACCAAGTCAGCGCATTTCATCGTCGATCCGGGATTCCGCGACGCGGTCGAGCAGTTCCTGGTCGAGGAGCGGCGGGCAATCGGCGCGGAGTTGGACTGGCTGCGGCGGGCTCTGCCCTACCGCATGTCTTCCTCAGCGTAGATCGCGACCTTCTGCATCTCCGGGCCAGCGACGCCGCGATACATGGCGCGTGTCGTGAATCCCCAGGCACAATCGCCGCTCGGCGAGACGGCAATCAGTCCGCCCAATCCGCCGAGCTGTTTAATGTCTTCCAGCGTTCCGTCGAGCGCGTCCTGAAGCGTCTCTCCGGCCAGGCGAACTCGTTCACCCAACTGATGGCCGGCGACGGCGCGAATGAAATATTCGCCCGAGCCGGTCGCCGAAACCGCTGCGGAGCGGTCGTCGGCGTAAGTGCCGGCGCCAATCAGGGGCGAGTCGCCGATCCGGCCCCACTGTTTGGCCGTCAGTCCGCCCGTCGATGTAGCGGCGGCCACATGCCCGTTCGTATCAACCGCAACCGCGCCGACGGTTCCGTATTTGACGTCAGCGTCGAAGCCGCCTTTTTCGAGCAATTCGTCGAGCTGCCGACGGCGTTCGCCGGTCACGAACCAGCTGTTGTCGACCTGCGCGAGCCCGGCCTCGATCGCGAGACGATCGGCGCCTTCATATGAGAGGAACACGTGCGGACCGCGCTCCATCAATGTGCGCGCCAGGCTGATCGGCGCGCGGGTTGTGCGGACTCCTGCAACGGCGCCGGCCCGGCGATCCTCACCGTCCATGATGGCGGCATCGAGCTCGACGATGCCCTGCGCGTTGAGGGTGCTTCCGCGTCCGGCGTTGAAGCAGGGGTCGTCCTCCAGCACTCGAACAGCAGCCTCGACCGCGTCGACCGCGCTTCCGCCGTTGTTCAGGATCGCAGACCCCGCCTCGAGAGCATTGCGCAATCCCTGCCGCGCACGCTCTTCATGATCTTCGTCGCCATGGACCGGGCGCATCGCACCTGCGCCGCCATGAATCACAAGCTTCCAGGAGATAGTCATGGGGGCGTTCCTAGCCACCGACGGGTTCCAAATCCACGTCGCTGATGTCGGATTGACTCAGATTGAGTGCGATATTATTTTGATATCACTTTAACAGGGAGGTTCTCGTGGCTGACAATGTCACCGCCTTGAAGGCCAGCCGGGAGCGGGCGGCCTCAACATCCAGCGGCTACCTGATGCTGTTTCTCTTGTTGCTCGACATCCTTCTCATTGCTTTTGGCGCCTACAATCTGAGCAATTACGCGGCCGGCTGGGCGCCGGTCCTAGCGGTGCTCCTCGGACCGATCGCGCTGCTGCTCATCGCGCCAGGATTCTTCATGTTGCAGCCCAACCAGGCCTCCGCGATCACCTTGTTCGGGGATTACCGCGGCACGGATCGTGCAACGGGCCTCCGCTGGGTGTGGCCATGGATGATTCGCAAGAAGGTCTCGGTCCGATCGGTCAACTTCATTTCCGAGCGAATCAAGGTCAACGACCTGCGCGGCAACCCGATCGAAATGGCAGCCCAGATCGTCTGGCGCGTGGTCGATACGGCTCAGGCCCTGTTCGACGTCGACGACTATAGGGAGTTCGTGAAGGTCCAGGTGGAAGCGGCGATCCGCACCATCGGCTCGCGCTATCCGTACGACGATTTCGAGCACAAAGAGATCACCCTTCGCGGCAACCACGACGAGGTCGGGGTCGAGCTTCGCAAGGAGCTGATCGCGCGTCTTGCGGTCGCCGGAATCACGATCGACGAATGTGGCTTCACGCACCTCGCCTATGCGACTGAGATCGCCGGCGCGATGCTACGTCGTCAGCAGGCGCAGGCAGTCGTCGCGGCTCGCCGGACACTCGTCGATGGCGCGGTGGGCATGGTCGAGATGGCGCTCGCGTCCTTGTCCGAGAAAGGGTCGTCCACCTCGATGACGAGCGGCGGGCGGCCATGGTCTCGAACCTGATGGTCGTGCTCTGCGGTGAGCGTGACACGCAGCCCGTGGTGAACACCGGCACGCTCTACACCTAGGTCAAAATGGCTGGCGGCGGCGAGCGCAAGGCATATCCGTTGAGGGTCGACCCGGACCTTTGGTCCGCAGTCGAGCGCTGTGCCGCCGCCGACCTGAGGAGCGTCAACAGCCAAGTCGAATGCCTGCTTAGAGAGGCGCTGAAGGCCCGCGGCGTGAAATTGGAGCCACCACAGCCGGTCAAGCGCGGCCGCCCCAAGAAGGGCTGATCGACTAGCCGACCGAAAGATCGTGCTGCTGGTTCAGCAGCCTCCACTCGTCGAGATCCGCATGCATCGCTCGCGCGGCCTGTTCGACAAGGTCTCCCGCCCGCGGAAGGTTCGCAGGCTCCCGCTCCAGGCGATCGACGATCTGTTCCAGGACCTGCGCGGTCTGCTCCGATCGCACCGCGCTCCCTACATAGTCGCCCTGGACCCTGATGCCGAAGACTGCAGTGCCGATGGCCGGGAGGCCTGCAGACAGGAGGGTGAACCAATTGCTGTTGTGCTTGACCCAGGCCGGATCGACCACGAACCCGATGAGCAGGGCGATGCAGCCCACGAGCGCGAGGGCGAACAGGCTGTAGCCGAATATCTCGAGACGGTGGTCGAGCCGTTCGACCTGCCGCGCGGTCGAACGGTGGTAGTCGATTTGCGGGGTGATCTCATGTTCGGCGATCGTTTCTGTGAGGATCTTGAGCTTATCCTGCGTGAGCCGCCCGGAAGGGCAAGCCATCGCCCGCCACACCGCGATTGCATACCAGTCGATCCACCGTCGAGCGACCGGATTTGCGCTGGTTCCGGGTGGGTCCGGCGCCGCCAAGGCAAGCATTTTCAGGCTGCGCATGGGCCGAAGACGCTCGGCCAGCTGACGATAATCGAGCCAGCGACGGTGCCATTGCTGCCTGGTGCCAAACCAGGTGTTGAAGAGGATCGCGAGCACCGCGATGAGCTCGGCGACTGCAAGATACTTCTTCGCGTCGGGAAGGACCAATGTGGTCAGCGCGAGCAGTACGGCCAGCGCACCCAGCACGAAATTGAACACGTGCCCGCTCCGGTAAGATTGGGCGAAATGGGTGGCGAGGCTGTCGGCCCACTCGTACCAATTCTGGAGGGAAGTGAGCGGCGCGCTGACGGCCTGCACTCGCTCGCATGCGTCGCAATAGCTCCGCCATTCGGCATGGGACTGCTCGAACGCCGCATCGGCTCGCCAGTGCTGTCGGCGGAAGCGCGATACTCCGGTCGCGGCGAGTAGAAGCGGATATTCGATCCGTGCCTTCACCTTCCGCCGGCATTCGCTCTGGAACTTGTGGATGAAGTTACGCTCCTGCGCGCCTGGCGGCGGGGTCACCAGCGCGTTGAGAACGTCGTTCAACTCTTCATTGGAAAAGCCTCGAACGTTCGCCGTGTCTTCGGCGCTTGTAATGACGGCGGGCTCGAAGGCGCTCCATCTCAGGGTAATTGGCTGCGAGGCCGAAATCGGAACGTGGATCGTGGGTGTCGCTCGGTCATGAGCTAGCCGCACGATTTCGCCAGTCCCGCCGCGCCCCCTGGGCGGGAGGCCATCCCATACGGCGATTAGCAGATCGCTGTGAGCAACCGTTGCACGCCCGGCCATGACGTAGCTCTCGAGCAAATGGCTCGTGTGCCCGGGAAGCTCGAGCACGCAGGACGCGCGCGAGAGTAGCGCGTCGAATTCGGCGCGGCCGGCCGCTTCCGCCATGTCCTCAAGATATCGGTCGCGTTCGAACGGAAGGATTGCGTGCAGCTCGAAACCGAGCTCCAGCGCGATTGCGGCGGCGATCTGATCGGCCCCGTCTGCCAGCGGCGAGACGAATAGCAGCCGCAGCGGTGCATCGGAAAAGAACTCGCAGTTCGCGCGCCGCACGTCATTTGCCGTGGCCGCAATCGCCACGAGAACGTCGCGCAGCCGGCTCTTCAGCGCCTCAACCGCATCCGCGGCAAGGGCATCCCTTCGGTGGCCGGTCACCCCAACCGCAAGGACGAACGGCAGCGATGGTGGGCACTCCCGCATACGGCGACGACCCGACTGGTGCAGGTTCAGCTCAGGCGCAGTGATCGCTCGCTCCTATTGCGCACTAGTCCCGCCGTTCTTGAACTCAGGATCGCAAGGCTCGGCCTTATTGGCCTGGTCGACGAAGTTCAGCTGATACCGAAGTATCGATTCCTTGTCGTTCTTGTTGACGAGCTTCAGCGTGTTGTCATCGCAGCTCACGACCTCGATCTGCTTGTCAGTCGCTCCTGGGGAAGGGCACTGACCGTCCGCATTCTCGTGAATCCAGATCGGCTGCTCGGTATCGAAGCGAAGCTTCCGGCTGGTTGTGTCTTGAAGCTTGAACTCTACCAGCACGTCGTTGTCGCCCTTATCGAATTCGATCCGCGAGACTTTTGCTTTCTTCCCGTCGATTTCCCAATCGATGAGGCCCTTGTCGCCTTTCTTGGCCTCGACTTTCACGTCCTTTGCCATGACCGAGCTCCTCTTCTCGTTTTCGTTTACCCAACAATTGAAAGGTCGCGCTTGTAGGTGGGGTCGCCGTAGCCCATGCGATCCAGCCGTGCGGCCAGGCCTCCCGCCTCTTCCCGTCGGCCCAATCCTTTCAGGATCACGACCTTGCGGGCGATCAGTGCCGGCCTGTCGGACGCTTCCGCGGGCCATGACCGCAATGCACTCGCAAATGCGTCGCGAGCTCCTGCCCGATCCCCGGACGAGCTTTGGACCAGGCCCCGCAAGAGGTAGGCATTGGCTAGGACAAGCCGCGCGTCGCTCGAAGGCGATCTCGCGAGTTCGCCTTGCGCAAGTCCGTTCAGCTGGCCGGAGAGCTCCTGCGCCTCCGCCAGCGCGCCTCGCCCAACGGCCGCGCGAATCTTTGTTTCGAGGCACATGCTCCTCAGATCCATGCGCCAGAGAACAACCGTTGAATCTTTTGAAACGAGCCTGTCCGCGGAATCACAACCGGATCGAACAAGCGCGGACGCTTCGTCGACGTTTCGCGCCGCCAAATCGAACTTGGCGAGCTCGAGCTTCGAATAAGCGGTCATCGCCGCCCAGTCCGTATTTGCCGGCTCAGCTTTCAGGAGAGCGTCGCCAATGTTCACCGAAGTGCGCATTTGCTGGATGCCGGCAGCTAGGTTTCCTCGAACGGCGTTCAACCGACCCGCCGCGCGGTACGCAACGACGGCTTGACGGCGATACTCCGCGTCACTGTTCGGATTGGTGATGAGGGGCTGGAGTAGTACGATCTGGCGTTCCCGCTGCGCGAGGCCGTCGTCGAGCCGGCCCTCCTTCTCTCGCGCGTCGCCGAGCCACGCCAGGACCTCAATCAGCGCCTTGCGGTACTGCGCATTGTCCGGAGCGCTCGCGGCCAGCTTTTCGCGGTCGGATAGCGAGTTCTCGAACACCGATGCCGCTTCGGAATACCGACCCGATTCCATCAGCAGGATTCCGAGATTGGTATCGGCGTAAATACCTTCCATTTGCCAGGTCGGGTTCGAAGGGTCGGTCGCGATCAACCGCTGCGCCAACGCCTTGTAGTTGCGCATCGCCGCTTCAGCTTCGTTCGTCATGCCCCGCAGGCGGGCAACGTCCCCACGTAGAAGACGTTTTGCGCGTGTTCATAAATTCGCTGCGGATCGTTGGGCGATCGACGCAAGGCTTCGGCGGTGCCTGCCAAGGCTTCACGGTAGCGCTGGAAGGCTCCATCCACGTCCCCCGGCTGCTTGCGATCTGTCCCATCAGGGTCAGCGCCCTCGACCGTTGGGTCAGGCTTTCGTCGCTTAAGCTCGTTGTGTCCTGGTGCCGGTAATAATCGAGCGCGCGCGCCCCGACGCTGTCAAGGACATCGAGACGGCCCAGTGGCTCCAGTTTGTTCTTCAGATCCCCGAGCATGAAGCCGATAAGACCTTCGGCTTGCCTTCGTTGATCGCGAGCAGCGTCGCGTGCCTGGATAGCGGTGTAAGCAAGTCCGCTCGTCACCACCATTCCCGCGAGGGATGCGGCAGCCAGCAAGGCTAGCCTTTTCTGCCGCCGGACTTCGTCGCGACGGATGAGATCGTCGAGGCCGACGCCCAGCATTCCTGCGACGAGCTTGAGCAATCCCAGGCGTCTGACTTCGGCATCGCCGCGAAGGTCGGCTGCCAGTGGCTCGGCTCGCTTCGGCGTCGGACGTCCACGTCGATCGTACCGGAACCGGAGCGCCCTCGGCAGGCATTCTTCCTGCTCCCTGCCCGGATGCTCGGATGCAAAGGGCTCGCCGGCCACGATCGCGGCGAGGACGCAGCCTTCGGGGTGCACGCGCTTGAAGGCCTCGATCTCGGCATTGGTCCATTTGGAATCAGCCGCCGCCGGCGAGCAGATTACGATCAGGAAGCGCGACGTCGAGAGCGCGGCACGAATCTCGTGGCCCAAGTCATCCGACGCAGGAAGCTCCCTTAGGTCGCGGAAGATCGGGGTGAGCCTTCGAGGTACGGAACCGTGATCGGTGACGCGGCCGACCAGATGGCCGGGCACGCGGAACTTCTCGAGCTCATCATGGAGCCAGCGCGCTGTCGGCTCGTCGCGGTGGCTGTAGCTGAGGAATGCGAAATAGTGCTTCGAGCCACCGGCGAAGGGCGTCGCCGAAGCTGCATCCCGGTCGGGATGAATCCACTCAGACGGCCGGGCAAGTAACGTCATCGCTGCCCTCGCAACTCCGCTAAATCGCTTACCATTTCCGCGAATTTAACGCGAATCAGTCCTCGGACCTCGCTTGGCCGTAGCGGCGGCAGGCCCTATATGCGCCGCCATGTCCTCAATTCGCCCGTGGCGAGATATCGCGCGCCGCAAGTCGCGTCAGATCATGGTCGGCTCCGTTCCGGTGGGCGGAGATGCGCCCGTAACCGTTCAGACAATGACCAACACGCCGACTGCTGATGCGGGCGCCACGATCGATCAGATCCGACGCTGCGAGGATGCAGGCGTGGATATTATTCGCGTCTCCTGCCCCGACCAGGACAGCACGGCGGCCTTGAAGGAGATCGTCCGCGCGGCGAACGTCCCGATCGTTGCGGACATCCATTTCCACTACAAGCGCGCGCTCGAAGCGGCGGACGCCGGAGCGGCCTGCCTGCGAATCAATCCCGGCAACATCGGTTCTGAAGACCGTGTTAAGGAAGTGATTGCGGCGGCTCGCGCCAACGGCTGCGCGATCCGCATTGGCGTGAACGCCGGAAGCCTCGAGAAGGACCTTCTCGAAAAGTATGGCGAACCGTGCCCCGAGGCCCTCGTTGAGAGCGCGCTCGACCACATCCGAATTCTCGAGGATCACGACTTCCGAGAGTACAAGGTCGCGGTCAAAGCGTCCGACGTCTTCCTCGCGGTCGCTGCGTATCATGCGCTAGCAGACGCAGTGGATTGTCCATTGCACCTCGGCATTACGGAAGCCGGCGGGTTGATCGGTGGCACCGTGAAGTCATCGATCGGCATCGGCTCTTTGCTTTGGGCAGGGATCGGCGACACGATCCGCGTATCCCTTTCCGCCGAGCCGGAGGAAGAAGTTCGCGTCGGCTACGAGATCCTGAAGGCGCTCGGCATCCGCAATCGCGGCGTTCGTGTTGTCTCCTGCCCAAGCTGCGCGCGGCAGGGCTTCGACGTGATCCGCACGGTCCAGACGCTGGAGGAAAGGCTCCAGCATATCCGCACGCCCATGTCGCTCTCGGTGCTAGGATGCGTCGTCAACGGTCCAGGGGAAGCCCGCGAGACCGACATCGGCATCACTGGTGGCGGCCAGGGCAAGCACATGGTCTTCCTGTCGGGAGTCACCGACCATCATGTTCGCGACGAGGACATGATCGAGCACATCGTGAAGCTGGTCGAGGCCAAGGCCGCGGAAATCGAGGCGGCGTCCGCAAGCGACGAGACTCTCGACGCAGCCGAGTAAAGTTCAGCCTTTTTTCACCTTGTTGGGCGCATTGTCGCGCCGTGGCCAAGCTGTTGTTCATTCTGATTTTGGGCGGAGCGCTCGCCGGCACCATGGAGCCGTCGGAGCCGCCGCTGCTGATCGATGATGCCTCGCAGCCCGCACCGTCTTCGCCTGACGCAGACCTGTAATCACCACAGCATCTTCGCGAGTTTAAGCAATTGCTGACGAGTTGCGCTTAAATTGCAGCTCAATGTACCGAGCTCTCTTTGCGTTCATTGCTGTCGGAACCGTGATCGGCCTCGCCGTGCCGACGTCCAAGCGCCCGCCAGCCGCACCGGCCTCCGTTCCGCAGAATGACGGCCAAGCCCGTGAGACCGTCCTCGAGCGCGAAAGCAACGGGCATTTCTACGTCCACGCGAAAGTGAACGGCGAACTCGTCCGCTTCCTGGTCGACACCGGCGCAAGCGGTGTCGCCCTCACCGTTGAAGACGCCCAGCGCATCGGCATTCCCGTCAATCCGGCCGAATTCGAATATATTGGCGAGGGCGCTTCGGGCCCGATTCGCGGCAAGCCGATCATGCTGCACGAGGTCGATGTGGACGGGAAAAAGGTGACCGATGTCCGCGGGGCAATCCTCGAGGGTTCGGAGCTGTCGCTTCTCGGCCAGTCCTATCTGTCGCGGATGGGCGAGGTGCAGATGCGCGGCGATTATATGGTGCTGCGCTAGCCGACGCTCATGGCTAAGGGCGGTGCGTGAATCGCGTCGCCCAACATCCCGTCCAGGCCTTTCTCGCGGCGCTAGCCGCAGTCGGCATCCTGTCGGTCATGGACGCTGTGATGAAGGCGCTGGTGCTGGCGATAGGGATCTACGCTGTCAGCATCTGGCGGTCGGTCGTCGGCTTCATTCTTTCAGGGAGCCTCTACCTCCCGCGCCGCCTTCCATGGCCGAGTCGGTCGACGCTCAGGATCCACGTTGCGCGAGGCTTGATCGTTACCGTTATGGCGTTCCTCTTCTTCTGGGGAATCGGCCGGGTGCCGCTCGCCCAAGCCATCGCCCTGACGTTTATCGCTCCGCTAATCGCACTCATGCTCGCGGCGCTCTTCCTGCACGAGAAAATCGGCGGACGATCCATCGGCGGCTCGGTTGCGGCCTTTGCCGGGGTTCTCGTTATTGTCTTGGGGCAAGCGCGGGCCGAGCTTGGTCCCGACGTCCTGATGGGTAGCGTCGCCATCATTGGCTCCGCGCTTTGCTATGCCTGCAACATCGTCTTGATGCGGCATCAGGCGCTGGCGGCCAAGCCGCTCGAGATCACCTTCTTCCAGTCGCTGACCGTTCTGGTCCTATGGCTGGCGGTCATTCCGTTCGCGGGCCTGCCGGACTGGCCATCGGACTATTGGTGGACGTGGATCGTCATTGCTGCGGCTATGTCGACGGCCGGCGCCATGCTCTTTGCCTGGGGTTATGCGCGTGCCGAGGCGAGCTACCTCGCAGTGACCGAATATAGCGCATTCCTATGGGCCGCTGCGCTCGGCTGGATCGTCTTCCAAGAACCGGTCTCTCTCTACACCGTTGCGGGTGCCGGCATGATCGTCGGAGGATGTATCATTGCCGCCCGGAGCAAGATTGCTGCGCCGGGTGAAGTGGAGGTCGCGACCTAGCGGGATCCGAGTATGTTCACCGTCAACGCAAGCACACCAAGATTGAAGAAGAAGCCGACCACGCAATGGACGGTGACGACCTTGCGGATGTGTGGTGACGTGATCGCCACGTCGCTGGTTTGGACCGCAACACCAAGCGTAAAGGCAAAATAGGCGAAGTCCGCCATCAGCGGTTCGCGCATCTTGGGAAACTCGAGGCCGGCACAATCGCGGCCGCCATCGTCTGCCGTGTAATAGAGATGAGCATAGTGAAGCGCGTAGACTGCGTTGGCGAACGTCCAGACCAGAATGAGGCTGACGGTGACGATGAACTTGTCGAGGCTCGAGATCTTCCCGCCTTGAGCGAGCTCGCCGACGAGCACGGCCAGGATCATGATGGTGAGCACAAAACTGAGGATGAGCAGGATTGCGCGGTTGGCGTCGTTGTGGGCTGCTTCCTGGCGGATGCGCTTCGCGTCAAATCGGAACGTCGGCGCGTAGGAAGCAAGGAAAGCGATTGCGGCGACGTCGAACCCGATCAGCAGACCTCGCGAAAGCACTGCGCCCGCCCGATCGCAACGATCCAGGCGGCGATCAGGATCGCGAAGAACAAGAGGAAACGCCACGGGGCGATACGATTGATATTCATGCCACTGCTCGCCATGAGCGCAGAACCTACAATCGGCAAGTTGGTTGCGGAGGCGAAACATAGCCTGGTTCTGGCTCATTCTGGGAGGCGTATTCGAAGTCGGCTTCACGACGTCGCTGCGTTTCGTCGATGGCTTCAGGAATGCTCCGTGGACGATCGCCTTTCTCGCTTCGGTCGCAATCAGCATGGGCTTGCTGGAGCTTGCGTCCCGCTCGATCCCGATGGGAACGGCCTATGCGGTCTGGGGCGGGATCGGCGCGGTCGGCACGGTGATCGTCGGCATCCTCTGGTTCGGCGAGCCTGCGGCGACCGTCCGCATATTGCTGATCTTCGCAATCGTGGCGGCGATTGCGGGCTTGAAGCTCACCGCCTAAGTCCCCCGCAATGACGACGCCCCAGCCCGTTCGCGGGACCCAGAGCTTGCTAGGAGAAGAGGCCGACCGCTTCCACGCAGTGGTCGACGCGTTCGATCGCGTCCGCCGCCTGTTCGGCTTCAGGCGCGTCGAGGTTCCGGTGATCGAGCAGACCGCCGTCTTCGCTCGCACGATCGGCGAGACCACCGACGTCGTGTCCAAGGAAATGTATTCGTTCGAGGATCGCGGCGGCGAGCTGATCACCCTGCGTCCGGAGTTCACGGCGGGCATCTGTCGGGCCTATCTCAGCGAGGGTTGGCAGCAGTTCGCGCCGCTGAAGCTCGCGGTGCACGGACCGGCCTTTCGTTATGAGCGTCCACAGAAGGGCCGCTTCCGCCAGTTCCACCAGCTCGACGCCGAAGTGATTGGGGCAGGCGAGGCCGCTGCGGATGTCGAACTGCTGTCGCTCGGCGACCAGCTATTGCGCGAACTCGGCATCCACGAAGGCGTGACGCTTCAGCTCAACACGCTTGGGGATGCGGAGACGCGCGATGCCTGGCGGTCGGCTTTGATTGAGTATTTCGAAGCGCATCGCGATTCGTTGTCCGAGGACAGCCTGGCCCGGCTCGAGCGCAACCCACTCCGTATTCTCGACACGAAAGATCCGAAGGAACGCCCGATCGCGGACGCCGCGCCTTCGATCGACGATTATCTGACCGGTGAGGCTTCCGATTTCTTTGGGCAGGTGACGGCCGGCCTCGATGCGGCGGGTGTGAAGTGGGTAAGAAACTCGCACCTCGTTCGCGGGCTGGACTATTACCGTCACACGGCTTTCGAGTTCGTCACCGACCGGCTTGGAGCGCAGGGGACGGTGATCGCCGGCGGCCGCTATGACGGCCTAATCGAGGCGCTCGGCGGTCCGCATACGCCAGCCGTCGGCTGGGCGGCCGGAATTGAGCGGCTGGGCATGATGATCGATGCGCCCAAGCCGGAAGCGGCGACCGTGGCGGTCGTGCCGCTCGGCGATAAGGCCGAGGCTGCGGCGCAAGGAATCGTGGCAGGACTTCGCCGCGAGGGCATCGCCGCCGACATGGCCTATCGCGGCAACATGAAAAAGCGGCTGAGCCGCGCGAACGCGTCGGGCGCTAAATATGCGCTAATCCTTGGCGACAATGAGCTCGAGAGCGGAGAGGCGCAGCTCAAGGACCTCACAACTGGTGAGCAGCGAGCGGTATCGCTCGACCTGATCGGGGATGCGATCCGCAAATGACCCAGATTTCGTCGGAGCGTATCGCGTCCATCGAGGCGAAGAAGCAGGAACTTGCCGACGCAATGGCCGCTGGCGACCTCTCGCCGGACGACTTCGTGCGCCTGTCCAAGGAATATGCGCAGATCGAGCCCGTCGCTGCGGCTGCTCGCGAAGTCCGCCGTCTGCGCGCCGAGCTCGAAGTCCTGAACGGGATGGTGGCCGACCCCGCGGCGGAAGCGGAGCTGAAGGAGATGGCTGCGGCCGAGGCCGACGAGATCCGTCACAAGCTTCCCGACGCCGAGCGCGCCCTGGCCATCAAGCTCCTGCCTCGCGATTCCGCCGACGAGCGCGCTGCAATGCTCGAAGTCCGCGCGGGAACTGGTGGCGACGAGGCCGCGCTTTTCGCAGGCGACCTGCTCCGAATGTACCAGCGTTTCGCGGAGTCGCAGGGCTGGAAGTTCGAATTGATCTCCGCGAGCGCGTCCGACGTCGGAGGCTACAAGGAAGCCGTCGCCTCGATCATCGGACCGGGCGTCTTCGCTCGACTCAAGTTCGAAAGCGGGGTGCATAGGGTTCAACGCGTGCCGGCGACCGAGAGCGGCGGGCGCATTCACACCTCCGCTGCGACCGTTGCCGTGCTTCCGGAAGCGGAGGATGTCGACGTCCAGATCGATGACAAGGACCTGCGCATCGACGTCTACCGGTCCTCCGGTCCCGGTGGTCAGTCGGTCAACACCACCGACAGCGCGGTGCGCATTACCCACCTGCCGACCGGCCTCGTCGTCATCCAACAGGACGAGAAGTCGCAGCACAAGAACAAGGCGAAGGCGATGAAGGTTCTGCGCACGCGCCTTTTCGAAATGGAGCGAGAGCGTCTCGCCAGCGAGCGCGCCGGAGCCCGCAAGTCGATGGTCGGTTCGGGTGACCGCTCCGAGCGCATCCGCACCTACAATTTTCCGCAGGGCCGGGTGACTGACCATCGGATCAATCTGACGCTGCACAAGTTGCCGGAGATTCTCGAAGGGCCGGCACTTGGCGAACTTCTCAACGCGCTGGCCGCGGAGGACGAGGCGGAGAGGCTCGCCGGTCTCGAACAAGCGTGACGACCATCCCCGAGCCCTCTCCCGGGCGACCAACGAACTGGGACCAGTCAGCGACACGCCTCGCCTCGACGCCGAATTGCTGATGGCCGAGGCGCTCCACATCGACCGTGACAGGCTGATCCTGTCGCCGCCCCAGCGCGAAGCTCCCGACCGCTTTTTCCAGATGGTCGATCGGCGAAAGGTTGGGGAGCCTGTTGCCTACATCACCGGCCGGCGCGCCTTCTGGAATATCGAGCTGCACGTTGGGCCGGGGTGCTAATCCCGCGGCCGGACAGCGAGGTTCTGATCTCGTCTGCTCTCGAGCATTTCGAAGGCGCGGATGGGCCGAAGCGGATCCTCGATCTCGGCACGGGTCCCGGAACGCTTCTGTTGGCCGCCCTCGATCTTTGGCCCGGTGCGACCGGTCTGGGCGTCGACGTCTCGCGGCAGGCCATGTCCTATGCGGCGGCAAATGCGCGGCGGCTCGGGTTCGAGCCCAGGGTAGAGTTGATTGAAGGCGACTGGGCCAAGGGGATCAGCGAGAGGTTCGACCTCATCCTCTGCAATCCGCCCTACGTCGCGGAAGATGCCGAACTTGGACCGGGAGTCCGTGAATATGAGCCGGACGAGGCACTTTTCGCGGGCAAGGAAGGCCTCGACGCCTATCGTGAATTGGCACCCCAGCTTCCTCGGCTGCTGAACAAAGGGGGCTCGCCGCCGTCGAGATCGGCCATGATCAGGCCGAGGCGGTGACGGGGCTTCTCGCTCGCGATGGGCTTTCCGCCCGGATCGCGAACGACCTCGCCGGCCGGGCAAGGGCGCTGCTGCTAACTTGGAGTGTTTAGAAATTCGCTTGGCATCCGCCTGTTCCGACACTACATCTAAGTCAGGACCGGGCTCGCTCCCTTGAGAGAAAGCTGAGCAGATCCCGCTCCACCCCGACGCAATCGGCCGTTCGCATCGTGTCCATGAGACACAGTTCGGAACGAGAGGGTCAGGCCCGGCACGTGGAATTCGTGCTGGTCTGGCAGTCTCAGGTGAAGGGGAAAGCTTCTTGTTAAGGAAGTAGGCATTTGATCAATAATCGTCAGGGCGGCCGCAGGCGCGGTCGTGGGGTCAGAGGGGACAAAGCCTCGGGGACAACCCGGAGGTAACCGTCAGGACAACCGGCAGCGCGGAAACGCGGCGCAGCTGCTCGAAAAGTACAAGAGCATGGCGCGCGATTCGCAACTCGCCGGTGATCGCGTCCAGAGCGAGTATTACCTCCAGTTCGCGGAGCACTATTTCCGCGTGCTGAGCGAAAGCCGTGCCCGTTTCGAGGAACAGAATCCGCGTCGCCAGCGCGACGACGAACTCGACGAGGACGACGGCGACGAAATGGAGACGTCCGGCGAAGACAATTCGGACATCGAGGAAGAGCAGGCCACGCGTCCAGAGCGCAACGACCGCCGCGACCGTGCCGAGCGCCCGGAGCGTCAGGAGCGCCAGCGCCGTTACTCGCGCAACGATCGTCCCCGCGACGAAGGCGATGAACGCAACGGCCTCGAGCGCGGCAATGGCGCCGACGAGCGGATTCCGATGGATGTTCTTCCGCCGGCGATCGGGCGCGAAGAAAGCGCGAATGACGAGGGTGAGGAGGAGGCCATTGAGGCCCGCCCCCGCCGTCGCGCGCGACGTCCCCGGTCCCAGGATGAAGGCGACATCGCTCCCGCCGCGTGATCTTCACGCTCAACAGGGACAAGAGCCGAAAGCTCATTGAGGGCCTGACCGAGGCCGCAATCATCGTCCGCGGCGCTTCCGTCGTTATGAGCAATGCCGCGGCCCGCAACCTTCTCGGCATCGGGATCGAGGGCGTTGACGTTCGGCAGGTACTGCCGCATCCGGCGCTGATCGAGCGCCTTGTTCGGGGTGGGTTGACCGGGCCCGAAGAAATCGAAGCCGCGGGCTTCGGCGGGTCACGCCGCCACTGGCTCGCCCGAATCGCGCCGCTTGGGGACGGCGCAATACTCGTCCGCCTGATCGACCGAAGCGAAGCGCGTGCCGCCGAGCAGATGCGCGTCGATTTCGTCGCCAATGCGAGCCATGAGTTGCGGACGCCGCTGGCTACGCTGATCGGCTACACCGAGACCCTTCGTGAACATACCGGCGAATTGGACGGCGAGACGCAAGGGCGGTTTCTGGCGATCGTTCACGAAGAGGCTCGCCGAATGCAGCGGGTCGTTGAAGACCTCATTTCCCTTTCCCGCATCGAGGCCGAAAAGTTCACGACCCCGACCGAGGCCGTAGATCTCGAGCAGTTGATCGAAGTAGCGGTCGAAAGCGCCAAGCGGATGGCCGACGAACGCGGGTCGGCGCTTCTCTGCAAGATAGAGCCTGGATTGCCTCCGGTTGCGGCCGATCGCGTGCAGATACTCCAGGTGCTGGACAACTTGATCACCAACGCGCTTCGGTACGGCGAACCAGGAACTCCGGTCGAGGTCTCGGCATCGCTCGAGGACGAAATGGTTCACCTCCGCATCGTCGATCAGGGCGAGGGAATCGCGCCGGAGCACATCCAGCGACTGACCGAGCGATTCTACAGGGTCGACACGAGCCGCAGCCGGTCGCTCGGCGGGACGGGTCTCGGCCTTTCAATCGTCAAGCATATTGTCGAGCGACACCGAGGCCGCCTGACCATCGAGAGCGAGGTCGGGAAGGGCACGACCGTGCACGTCCTGCTGCCGGTTGCTGCGGGATCGCTGTCATAGAAGTGTAACAGAAGAGTCGCGAAGAGGTCGCTGAACTGCCGCTAGGGCCGATTTCGAAATTGGCCCGAATGGGAGTTCGCAAGTGAACAAGATGATGATTGCGCTGCCGCTTGCGGCGGCGCTTGCCGCGTGTGGAAGCAATGGCGGCGGCGAAGGCGGGGCCGCGAAACAACAGCTGAAGGTGGTCGGTTCCTCGACCGTCTATCCCTTCACGACCGCGGTCGCCGAACAGTTCCAGCGCGATAATCCCAATGTCAGCGTAGTCGTGGAATCGACCGGCACGGGCGCGGGCATGAAGCTGTTCTGCGGCGGTGTCGGCGCGAACTTCCCCGACATAGAGAATGCTTCGCGCGCCATCAAAAAGAGCGAGTATGACTCATGCGTCGCCGCCGGTGCGAAGACGATCATCGAGGTCCCGATTGGCATCGACGGACTGACGTTCATCGAAGCCAAGGGCAGCCAGCTCGCCAACCTGACGCAAGCCGACATTTACAAGGCGCTTGCCGCCAATCCGTTCGGCAAGGGCCCGAACACGGCGCAGACCTGGAAGGACGTCAATCCGGCGCTTCCGGCCATCAAGATCCGCGTGCTTGGCCCACCGCCGACGTCGGGCACCCGCGACAGCCTCGCCGATCTCTATCTTGAGAAGGGCTGCAACACCGATCCGGCGATGGAAGCGCTGAAGAAGTCGGACGAGAAGAAACACAAGGACGTCTGCACCAAAATCCGCGAAGATGGCGCCTATGTCGAGGCTGGCGAGAATGACAATCTGCTGGTCCAGAAGGTCAGCGCCGAGCCGGGCACAATTGGCGTGCTGGGCTTCAGCTACCTCGAAGAGAATCTGGACAAGGTTCAGCCTGTTCAAATTGCCGGCGTTTCCCCGACGGAAGCGACGATTGCCGACCTCTCCTATCCGGGCGCCCGCAAGCTCTACATCTACCTGAAGGGCGAGCACCTGGCGGCAAAGCCGGCCCTGCGTGACTTTGTCGCAGCCTATTCGAAGGCGTGGGGCAAGGGCGGTACGCTCGAGAAGCGTGGACTGGTTCCCTTCGCTGGAGCAGACTCGGAAGCTGCTGCCAAGCAGGCCACCGAGCTCAAGCCGCTCGACCCGGCGACCCTGAAGTAAGCCTCGCCAGCGCCGGCCGTGACGCTCGGAATTGCCTTGATCGTGGTCCTGCTGATCGCTTCGGCGGTCGGCGGGATCGCGTTCAACAGGGCACGGCAGCTCCGCGCGGGTGGAAGGCTTCACTCGCTTCCCGTCTACCACGGCATTCACGCGGCCCTTTGGGTCGTGGTGCCCGCCTTACTAGTGCTCGCCGCATGGTCTCCCATGCAGACCCGGCTCGTCGACCAGGCAGTGCTATCAAGCCCGAAGGCAAGGCGCTTCCCGACTTCGAGATGCAGCGCGATTCGATCCTCGATGAGGCGCGGCAAATTGCTCACCATGAGATCGAAACCGGCTTTAATCCGGAATCGACGTCACTCGCGCCTCGCGTAGCGGAAGCGGAAGGCCGCTATGCGTTGATTGGGGGCATTGCCGCCATACTGATTGCGCTCGGTGCTGCAGGCGTCCTGCTCCTGCGGAAACGTGATCGCGAGTTCCGGGCGCGGACGTCGGTTGAGCGCTGGATGAATGGCCTGCTGATCGGCGCCTCGCTGATCGCGATCTTCACGACCCTCGGGATCGTCCTGTCGTTGCTGTTCGAATCCCTGCGATTCTTCCAGCTGGTGCCGATCACCGACTTCCTGTTCGGGCTGTCCTGGAGCCCGCAGATGGCGATCCGCGCCGACCAGGCCGGCTCGTCGGGCGCGTTCGGATCGATCCCGCTCTTCTGGGGCACGATCCTGATCGGCGCGATCATCGCCATGATCGTCGCGATTCCGCTTGGTCTGATGAGCGCGATCTATCTCACCCAATACGCCAGTCAGCGGGCACGGGCGGTCATCAAGCCTGTGCTCGAGATTCTCGCGGGCGTCCCGACGGTGGTCTACGGTTATTTCGCCGCCCTGACTGTCGCTCCCTGGATCCGCGAAGTCGGAATCTCACTGGGCATCGAATCGGCAAGCAGCGAGAGCGCGCTCGCCGCAGGCCTCGTCATGGGCATTATGATCATTCCGTTCGTCAGCTCGATGGCCGATGATTCCATCGCCGCCGTTCCGCAGGCGATGAGCGACGGCAGCCTCGCGCTCGGCGCAACCAAGTCCGAAACCATCCGCAAAGTTCTTCTCCCCGCCGCGCTTCCGGGCGTCGTCGGGGTGTATTGCTCGCCGTCAGCCGCGCAATCGGCGAAACGATGATCGTCGTCATGGCTGCCGGCCTAGCCGCCAACCTTACCGCCAATCCGTTCGAAAGCGTGACGACGGTCACCGTTCAGATCGTCCAGTTGTTGACCGGTGACCAGGAATTCGACAGCGCCAAGACGCTGGCGGCTTTCGCGCTCGGCCTGGTGCTCTTCCTGATCACCCTGGTCCTGAACCTGATCGCTCTGACCGTCGTGCGCAGATACCGAGAAGCCTATGAATAGCGTCGCTTCAGAAGCCGCCATCACTCGCTGGACCGGCGATGCGATGCAAAGCCGGCTGCGCAAACGCTACCGCTCGGAGCGGCTGTTCAAGCTGCTCGGCTTCGCGGCCGTCGGCATTTCGCTTGCCTTCCTGGCCTTTCTCCTCGGCACGATGCTGTGGAAGGGCGCGGGCGGACTAAGCCTCGGCTTCTTGACGATGTCGGATTCGACCGACCCGGCGACCGCCGGCGTCTGGGGCGCGCTGAAGGGTAGTTTCCTGACCATCGTCGTGACGATGGCGTTAGCCTTCCCGGTCGGAGTGCTGTCCGCGATTTACCTCGAGGAATTCGCGGCACGGAACCGTTGGACCGACATGATCGAGGTTTCGATCAACAACCTCGCGGCCGTTCCGTCGATCATCTTCGGCCTGCTCGGCCTCGCCGTATTCCTGAACTTCATGCACCTGCCGCGCTCCGCGCCATTGGTGGGCGGCCTGACGCTGGCGCTGATGACCATGCCGGTCATCGTCATTGCCGGCCGGAACGCGATTCAAGCCGTCCCGCCCTCGATCCGCGAAGCTGCGCTCGGCGTCGGGGCGTCGAAGATGCAGGTCGTTTTCCATCACGTGCTGCCGCTGGCATTGCCGGGCATCTTGACCGGGACGATCATCGGCATGGCACGTGCGCTCGGCGAAACCGCACCGCTGCTAATGATCGGCATGCGCGCCTTCATCGCGGTCCCGCCGTCAGGCATTACCGATCCGTCTTCCGTTCTTCCGGTCCAGATATTTCTCTGGTCCGACGAGGTCGACCGCGCGTTCGTCGAGAAGACGAGCGCTGCGATCATCGTTCTGCTCGTCTTCATGCTGATGATGAACGGGCTCGCTATCTATCTTCGCAACCGCTTCGAGCAACGCTGGTAGGCCCATGCTTATGACGACCACGAAAGCCCCGACGATCGCGCCGCCGGTCCCGCTGCACGCCGACGAGGAGCCGCACGTTACGACCAAGCGGGCACCCAAGATGCGGGCAAAGGACATCAGCGTTTTCTACGGCGACAAGCAGGCGCTGAAGGATGTCTCGATCGAGATCCACGACGATCGCGTGACCGCTTTCATCGGCCCGTCGGGCTGCGGCAAGTCGACGTTCCTTCGCTGCCTCAACCGCATGAACGACACGATCCCGTCCGCGCGCGTCGCTGGCCGGATCGAGCTCGATGGTGAGGACATCAATGCGCCGGCGATGGACGTGGTGCAGCTACGGGCCCGGGTCGGAATGGTATTCCAGAAGCCGAACCCGTTTCCAAAGTCGATTTACGAGAATGTGGCCTACGGTCCCCGCATCCACGGACTTACCGCGTCGCGGACCGAGCTCGACGAGACCGTCGAGAAGTCGCTGAAGCGCGCCGGTCTTTGGGATGAGGTCAAGGACCGCTTGAACGAGAGCGGCACGGCTCTGTCCGGTGGACAGCAGCAGCGCCTTTGCATTGCGCGTGCCATCGCGGTCGATCCGGAAGTCATCCTGATGGACGAGCCCTGCTCGGCGCTCGACCCGATAGCGACGGCTCGCATCGAGGAGCTGATCCACGAACTTCGCGGCCGCTACGCGATCGCGATTGTCACGCACAACATGCAGCAGGCGGCGCGCGTTTCGCAGCGCACGGCTTTCTTCCACCTCGGCGAGCTGGTCGAATATGGCAAGACCAGCGACATGTTCACCAACCCGCGCGAACAGCGCACCCAGGATTATATCACTGGGCGGTACGGCTGATCGGAGCAGAGACGATGCAACAACAGACCGGTCACACACTCAAGGCATTTGACGAGGATATCGATCGCCTGCGCGGGCTCATCAGCGAGATGGGCCAGCTAGCCCACCAGGCGATCCGAGAATCCATGCGCTGCCTGATCGAGCGAGACACCGAAGGAGCGCTTCGGGTCGTCGAGCGCGACAAGGAGATCGACCGCCTCGAGATCGAGACGGAGAAGCGCGTTGTTCAGTTGATCGCGCTTCGCGCGCCGATGGCGGGCGATCTTCGCGATGCCGTTGCGGCGCTGAAGATCTCCGGCGTCGTCGAGCGCATCGGCGACTATGCCAAGAACATCGCCAAGCGGGTCCCACTGCTGGACGGCGCCAGTGACATCGAGCCAGTCTCGCTGCTTCCGGAAATGGCACGCATCGCGACCGACATGGTCACGGACGTGCTTCGGGCATTCGTCGAGCGTGACGCCAAGGGCGCCGTCCGGGTTTGCGAGCGCGACCAGGCGGTCGACGATTTCTACGATTCCATCTTCCGCACTTTGCTGACGCACATGATGGAGAACCCGCACAATATCGGCCAATCGGCCCACCTGCTGTTTGTGGCAAAGAACCTCGAGCGGGTTGGAGATCACGCGACGAACATCGCCGAGATGGTTTATTACGCCGCGACCGGCGAGCATATGGTTGAGCCCAGCAAGAAGCGGCGTCGGAAAACGACATGACGAAGAAGAAGCTACTCCTCGTCGAGGACGATCGTGCGCTCGCGGAGCTTCTTATCTGGCATTTCGAGCGCGAGGACTTCGATGTCCGTCGCACGGGTGACGGCGAGGAAGCGCTGTTGCTGGCTGCGGAAGAGGCGCCGGACGTCATCATCCTCGACTGGATGATCGAAGGGATCACGGGCCTCGAAGTTTGCCGGCGGCTTCGTCGTCGCTCCGAAACCGCAAACGCTCCGATTATCATGCTCACCGCTCGTGGCGAGGAGAGCGATCGCATCCGCGGCCTCGAGACCGGCGCGGACGACTATGTCACCAAGCCGTTCAGCCCGCGCGAATTGGTCGCTCGTGTCGAAGCCGTGCTTCGCCGTGTCCGGCCGGCGCTTGCCGCCGAGCAGCTTGGCTACGAGGACGTCGAGATGGACGTTGCCGCTCATCGCGTTCGTCGAAGCGGCAAACCCGTTTCCCTGGGCCCGACCGAATTCCGTCTGCTCCGCCATTTTCTCGAGAATCCGGGCCGCGTCTTCTCGCGCGAGCGGTTGCTTGACACGGTCTGGTCGCACGATCCCGACATCGATCTCAGGACGGTCGACGTGCACGTTCGCCGTCTCCGCAAGGCGCTGAACGACGGCGGGCAGAAGGACATAATCAGGACGGTCCGCTCGGCGGGCTATTCGCTCGACGCCGAGGCCTGAGAGTCACCCGAAAACCTCGTCACGAGACTGAAACAAACCGGTCATTTTCGAGTCTTTGCACGCTCCTAGAGAATGATTGTCGCGGCTGAGCCGCCGACCATTCCAAGGGGTATTATTCAGATGTCTTCCAAGATTTTGGCTCTGGCGGGGTCGCACTGATGGCAACCACCGCCAGCACTGCCGCTGAAGCCCGCACGCAGATGCGCGCCGTCGGCTCTTCGACCGTCTATCCGTTTGCCAAGATCGTTGCCGAGCGCGTCGCTCGCGCCAACGGTCGCCTCGGCACGCCGATCATCGAATCGACCGGGACCGGCGCCGGAATGAAGCTGTTCTGCGCCGGCGTCGGCGAGCGCTTCCCGGACATTGAGAACGCCTCACGTCGGATGAAGGCTTCTGAAGCAAAGCAGTGCGCCGCAAACGGGGTGACCAAGGTCACCGAGATCCAGGTCGGCATCGACGGGATTTCGCTGGCAACGTCCAAGCGTACGCCGCTTGCCAACCTGACCACGCGCGACATCTACCTCGCACTCGCCAAGACGCCGTTCGGCAAGCCGAACAGAGCGAAGACCTGGAAGGACGTAAACGGCAAGCTGCCGGCGCTTCCGATCCGAGTCTATGGGCCGCCGCCCACGTCCGGCACGCGTGATGCGCTCGGCGAGCTGATCATGACTGCGGGCTGCGACAGCAACCCCGGCATGGCAGCGGTAAAGAAGGCCGACGAGATCAAGTACAAGGCCATCTGCACCGCGATGCGCGAGGACGGCGCCTTCATCGAGGCGGGCGAAAACGACAATCTGATCGTCCAGAAGCTCGAGGCAAACCCCGGCACCGTCGGCATCTTCGGCTATTCTTACCTCGAAGAGAATACGAACCTGCTGAAGGGCCTCTCCATCAACGGCGTCGCGCCGAGCTACGACTCGATCAGTTCATTCAAGTATCCGGGTGCTCGCCCACTCTACGTCTACGTGAAGAACGCTCACGTCGGTGCGATCCCGGCGATCCGCGCCTTCGTCGCCGAGTTCACCAAGGAGAGCGCATTCGGGCCGAACGGATATCTTCGCCAGGCGGGTATGATCGCGTCGCCGACACAGGTGCGGGCCCGCTCGCAAATGGCTGCACGTGGCCTCGCTCCGCTCAACTTTGCGAGCCTCAAGTAGCAGCGTTCCGCCACACAAACTGATCGTCCATGACGGCGCCGGCCCCTTCGGGAAGCCGGCGCTGAGGCCTCACCAAAGAGGCGGGGAAAGGGAATAGAATGACTCGCAAGTTCGTAATCGCCGCGCTGCTCGCCGGCACAGCAGTATTCGCTGCGCCGGCCCAGGCCGCGGCGCAGGAAGCACCAGCCGCTCAAGAGCCGACGGCCCCGGACGCATCCGACGCCACGGCCGACGCAACCATCGCCAACACCAATCAGGTCGACGACCTGCAGGCAAAGATCGAGCTGCTGCAGGCCCAAGTCGAAGCGCTTCAGGAATCGCTGGAGGGCGTGAAGAAGCAGCAGGCCAAGGCGGTTCCTTCGTGGAAGGGCGGGCCTGAGTTCGCCGACAAGGATACCGGCTTCACCTTCAAGCCGAAGGGCTTCGCGCAGTTCGACACGGGCTATGTCGGGTTCCCTGACGGCGACGAGCGCCGCGGAACGGTCAGCGGCCTCAATTTCCAGAACCTCGGCTTCAACAGCCGCGCTCGCCGCCTCGTGTTCGGCGCGGAAGGCACGCTGCCCGGCCGGTTCGGATACAAGGTCGAATTCAACTTCGCCCAGGGCACCGTCGACTACGAGGACATCATCCTCACCTACGACTTCGAGAAGGCGCCGCTGCAGGTCTCGGTCGGTAACTTCTATCCCTATTCGAGCCTCGAAACGATGACGAGCTCGCGTCTGGGAAGCATGCTCGAGCGCGCCTCGTTCACCGATGCGTTCAACTACAACCGCCGCCTGGGCATCGGCCTGCAGTTCTCGGACAAGGCGACGGACAGCTACCTCGTACAGGCCGGCATCTTCTCGACGCCGATCAATGACGCGAGCTTCACGCGCACCGGCTGGCAGGCATCACTGCGTGCCCTGTACACGCCGACGCTCGGTTCGACCCGCCTCCATGTCGGCGCGAACTTCCAGCACCGGTCGAACAGCCAGGAATCGCTGGGTGCGCAATATCGTACGCGTCCGCTGACCCAGATCACCGACCAGCGTTTCATCGATACGGGCACGCTCGCATCGTCGGGTGACGACACGCTCGGCGTCGAGTTTGCCGCGATCCACAAGAGCCTGCACGTTGCGGCCGAAGCGCAGAAGGTCTGGGTGCGTAATACCTTCACCGCGGCCGAGCTGGCGGCGACCAACGCCGATCCGAATGACAACGATGTTGCGACCGGCACCGCGCTGAATGGTAATCCGTCGTTCTGGGCGGATATTTCGAGCTGGGCTACTTCCTCACCGGCGAGACCCGCGCCTACAAGGGTGGCAAGTGGGATCGCACGAAGGTGCTCAAGCCGTGGAACGACGGCGGCTGGGGCGCCCTGCAGATCAACGGCCGCGTCGACTATGTCGATCTTAGCGACCGCGTTGACAGCAGCGCCACCTACGCCGCGCCGTTCTACGTCAACGGCGGCAAGCAGCTGGGTCTTCAGGCCAGCCTGATCTGGAATCCCATCGATTGGGTCCGCTTCATGGCGCAGTACGGCCACGTGGAAGTGACGGGCGGTCCGCGCGCGCTTGGCTTGGTCGACCCGAACAAGCCGGCGAACAAACGCAAGTTTGGCGCCGACACGTTCGCGGCCCGGGCTCAGATCGAGTTCTAGAGCCTTTCCACCCACTCCCCGGAAAGGCACGGCAGGCCCCTCGCCCGGATGTACGGCGAGGGGGTCTTTGCTTTCTTGGCTCAGGCCGCTTCGATAGGACGCGGGCGGTTGTTCTCGTCGAGAGCGACGAAGGTGAAGAGACCTTCGGTAACCGGGACCTGCGTCGCACCGCGATCGCGGCTGGCGACGACCTCGATCCGGACCGCCATTGAAGTTCGCCCGACCCGCTCCACCTCGGCGTAGACGGAGATGACGTCGCGCAGGTGGATCGGGGCGATGAACTCCATCCTCTCGATCGCAACGGTCGCGACTGGCCCCTGCGACCGTCGGGACGCGGTGATTCCGCCCGCGATGTCCATCTGGCTAAGCACCCAGCCGCCAAATATATGGCCGTTGGCATTAATGTCGCTGGGCCCCGGAACGACGCGCAGC
>NZ_CP060782.1:2585000-2757025 GCF_014489515.1 Sphingomonas sediminicola
TCGGAGAGACCGGCTGGGTCACCGGCCAACGGATCGAAGTGTCGGGCGGCCAGGGGATCTAACGCGCCTCAATAATTGTAGGCGCGCTCGCCGTGATCGCTGATGTCGAGGCCCTCGCGCTCGCTGTCGCGATCGTGGCGGAGCTTCGATAGCCTTCGCACAACCGCGAAACACAAGGCCGATCCTACGGCAGACCAGACAATTGCGGTTCCGACGGCGGCGACCTGCCGCAGCAGCTGCCAGGCGAGGGAGTATTCCTGCGCACCATGGCCACCCAGGGCAGGAAGCGCCACGAATGCCGTGCCGATCGAGCCGACGATTCCGCCAATGCCGTGGATGCCGAAAACATCCAGGCTATCATCTAACCGAAGCCGGTTCTTGAGTGATCCGACGAAGCCATAACAGGCGACGCTGGTGATCGCGCCAATCAGGATCGCGCCAATCGGCCCACTGATCCCCGCTGCAGGCGTGACCGCGACCAATCCGGCGACAGCGCCGGAAGCCCCGCCGAGCATGCTTGGTTTTCCCGACACGACGCGCTCCGCGCCCATCCATGCCAGCGCTCCCGCGGCCGGGGCCACAAAGGTGTTCACCATTGCGACCGCCGCCAATCCATTCGCCTCAAGTGCCGACCCCGCATTGAATCCGAACCATCCGACCCAGAGCAACCCGACGCCCACCATCGTCAACGCGAGAGAGTGGGGCGGCATTGCCTCTTTCAAATGCCCGATCCGCGATCCTGCAAAGTAGACGCCGACGAGCCCAGCCACCCCCGAGTTCACATGAACGACCGTACCTCCGGCGAAGTCGATCGCCCCGAACGCGAACAGGAATCCATCGGGCGCCCAGATCATATGCGCAAGCGGCGCGTAGACGATCGTGAGCCACAGAAGCGTGAAGAGCATAATCGCCGAGAAGCGCACGCGTTCGGCCAAAGCACCGATGATAAGCGCGGCTGTGATCGCAGCGAAGGTCATCTGGAACGCAACGAACACCAGCTCTGGAATGCCCTTCCCAGCCGTCGGGACCGCCCAGGCGCTCGCGCCGTCAATGCCGGAGAGGCCCGCCTTCGACAGGTCCCCGATCAGTGCGTTTCCTCCGGCGAACGCCAGCGAATAGCCCCACCCGATCCACATGAGGATTGCGACGGCGGCGATGCCGAGCGCCTGGCTCATTACCGACAACAGGTTCTTCGCGCGAACCAGCCCGCCGTAGAAGAGTGCCAGCCCAGGCAGCAGCATCATCATCACCAGCGCGGTCGAGATCAGCATCCACGCCGTATCCCCGCTGTCGATCGTGAGCTCGCCGGCCATGCCACCCCGCGTATTTGCTGCACTGCACAAGCTAACGGCCTTGGAGCGGCGGGCTATGTGAATCGTTCACACGTCATGCTCCGAGATTCCGTGCCAACTCCGATGGAAGCCTTGCTCGCCGCCGAACTGCCGGAAGGAGCTGGCTGGCAATACGAGCCCAAGTGGGACGGTTTCCGCTGCATCGCCCGGCGCGACGGCGACAGGGTCGAAATGATTTCGCGTTCTGGCAAGCCGCTAGGCCGATATTTCCCCGAGGTGATCGAGATCCTCGCGCAGGTGAAGGAAAAGAAATTCGTTCTCGATGGCGAGCTTGTCATCCCGTCAGAGGACCGCCTGGACTTCGAGGTGCTTCAGATGCGCCTGCATCCCGCTGAGAGCCGCGTTCGCAAATTGGCGAAGGAGACGCCGGCGCTCTTCATGCTGTTCGACGTGCTGCAGGTCGGTGTGAAAAGCTTCGATGAGCAGCCGCTTTCCACCCGGCGAGAGGCTCTCGAGAAGTTCTTCAAGCAAAATGCCGTCGATGGCCTTCTGCTCTCACCTGCGACAGCCGATCGCAATGTTGCGCTTGGCTGGCTCAAGCGCAGCGGCGGTGCACTGGATGGCGTGATCGCTAAGCACCTCGACCAGCCGTATCGCTTTGGTGAGCGCGCGATGGTCAAGGTGAAGCAATTGCGAACGGCAGACTGCGTGGTTGGCGGATTCCGTTACGGGGAGAAGAAGCGCGAGGTCGGCTCGCTGCTCCTTGGCCTTTATGATAAGAGAGGCCTGCTTCACCATGTGGGCTTCACCTCCGCCATTGCAGCAAAAGAGCGGGCCGCTCTGACGAAGGAACTCGAAGCTCTAATCGAGCCGCCCGGATTCACAGGCAACGCTCCCGGCGGGCCGAGCCGCTGGAACACCGAGCGCACGGGCCAGTGGAAGCCGCTCAAGCCGAAGCTAGTCGTTGAGGTCCGCTACGACCAGGTCACCGGCCGGCGCTTCCGGCACGGTACCGCGCTGCTTCGCCGGCGTCCGGACAAGGCGCCGAAACAGTGCACATTCGAGCAACTCGCGCCGGAACTGAAGCCATCGGAAATTGCAGAGTTGTTTGGGCTGTGATGCAGACCGATTTGTTTGCAGAACCGCTGATCGCCGGCATGGATTATCGCGAGGAATTCATCAGCCGCGACGAGGAGCGGGAGTTGCTCGTCCAGCTTGAAGCTATGGATCTCGCTCCGTTCCGGTTTCAGGGCTGGACCGGGAACCGCAAGACGCAAAGCTACGGGTGGCGCTACGACTTCGACGACGCAAGCTTCCAGCCCGCGGAACCCATTCCCACCTGGCTAGAGCCGCTCCGCGACAAGGCGGCATTATTGGCGGGAAGTGAGATCGCCCATGCACTTGTCGCGCGATATGACGCAGGTGCCGGCATCGGCTGGCATAAGGATCGAAGCGTGTTCGATCGGGTAGTCGGAATCTCCCTGAACACGCCCGCCGTTCTTCGCTTTCGGCAGCGAGCTGAGACGGGCTTCCGGCGATTCAACCTGCCGGTCGAGCCCCGCTCTGCTTATCTCCTATCCGGCGAGGCTCGTTACGACTGGGAGCATCGGATCGTGCCCGGCGATAGGCTTCGCTTCTCGGTTACCTTCCGGACACTGTCTGACCTCGGCCGCCGGAAAGCGGCGGAGCTTCAGCGCAGCTCGTAGCCCGCGAGGCACTCTGCGACCCAGCGAGCCGCGGTCAGTGCGCTGAGGTCGGTCGCATCGAGCGGCGGATCCCACTCCGTAAGATCGATGACTCGCACGCGCGGCACGGACGCCAAATGGCGAACAGCCTTGAAGAAGTCTGTCGCCGCCATCCCGCCGGGTCGGCCGCCGGGCGCTCCGGGGAATTGCGCGCGCTCGATCACGTCGATGTCGCAGTCAACGACTATCGCCTCGCAATTTTCGACATGGTTCAAGGCCCGTTCAATTGCTCGCTCGATTCCGTTGAGTGCGACCTCGCCCATCGTGATGACGAGATTGCCTGCAGCGACCGCATCGTCGTGCATCTTCTTGCTGTTGGCGAAACTCGCGAGACCGACCTGGGCGATGTTCGCTCCTGGCAGCCCGTCCTCGATCAGCGCGCGAACGGGGTTGCCATTGCTGAGACCCTCGGCAGTTTCGCGCATATCGAAATGCGCATCGAGCGTGATCAGGCCGATCTTTTCCAGCGGAAGTCCAAGCCCCAAAACTCCGGGCCGCGTCACCGCATTGTTGCCTCCTACGAGCAATGTGAGCGCATGCACTGACGCGCTGGAGCCGATTGCATTGCGAATTGGGCCCGTTGCCTGCTCGATCGAGAGTCCCGCAATCTCAGCATTGCCGTAATCGGCAATATGCGTGGCGATCTCGCGCCCGCTCTCAATGTCGTATCGTCCGATGCGCCGAAGCGTTCTTCGGAGAGTTTCAGGCGCAAGGTCGCAGCGCCCGGGTGTTACCGATCCGACGCCCAAGGGCGCCCCGACTAGGCCGACCGGCGCGTGGGCATTGTTCGCGACCAGAAGCTCGGAAAGGTTCGGCCAGCCACTCATTCCTTTGCCGTAGCAAGAGCAGTCGCCTAAGGGCAGCCCCATGTGGGACCGCCTCCTCGTCGACTGCCGTATCGCCACCATGGAGCCCATGCCCGGTAACCCGCTCGGATTGATTGAGAATGCGGCGGTCGCGATCCAGGACGGGCGAATCCTGCGCGTCGGGAAGCGGACCGAGCTCGCCGGCTTTCGCGCGAAAGAGGTCGTCGCGCTCGGAGGCGCATGGGTCACTCCTGGGCTCGTCGATTGTCACACGCATCTGATCTTCGGCGGCACTCGCGCGGACGAGCATGCGATGCGCCGTGCGGGCGCGACCTATGAAGAAATCGCCAAGGCCGGCGGCGGAATTGCCTCGACGGTAAAGGCGACACGCGCCGCTTCCGACGATCAGTTGCTGGCCTCCGCCGCGCTACGTCTCGACGCTTTGTTGAAGGGCGGCGTGACCACCGTCGAGATCAAGTCGGGCTATGCGCTCGACGTCGAAGGTGAGCTTCGGATGCTGCGGTGCGCGGCGGCTCTAGCCGCGAGTGAGGCCGTACGGATCGTCCCGACTTTGCTCGCGCTTCATGCCCTTCCGCCGGAGTACAGTGATCGCCGCGAAGACTATGTGACGATGATTGCCGACGAACTGATTCCGCGCGCGGCCCGCGAGAAGCTGGCGACCAGCGTCGATGCTTTCTGCGAGAAGATCGCCTTCACCACGCAGGAGGTGGAGCGCATTTTCACCGCCGCACAGGCGAATGGCCTCCCGGTCCGGCTTCATGCGGAGCAATTGTCGAACCAGAACGGCGCCGCCTTGGCAGCGAAGCATAAAGCATTGTCTGCCGACCATCTCGAGCATCTCGACGACGCCGGAGCGAAGGCAATGGCGAAAGCGGGCACGGTCGCGGTGCTCCTCCCCGGTGCATTCTATTCGCTCCAGGAAAAGAAGAAGCCGCCGGTGGAGCTTCTGCGCAAGCACAAGGTGCCCGTCGCGATCGCCACCGATTGCAACCCGGGAACGTCCCCGATGCTCTCGCCGACGCTGGCGATGAACATGGCCTGCACTCTCTTCGGCCTGACGCCCGAAGAGGCGCTGGCCGGAATGACGATCAATGCGGCGAGAGCGTTGGGTCTTGCACATGAAGTCGGAAGCATCGCTGCCGGAAAGGCTGCGGACCTTTGCGTTTGGCGGCTCGAAAGCCTCGCCGAGCTGGGCTACTGGGTCGGCCTGCCGGGGCCTGAAAGACGAGTTTACGGGGGAGTCGAGAACTGACCGATCGACGCGACAACAGCCGTCACATCCGCGCGCGCCGCGGAAGCGAGATCGTGGCGAAGAGCTGGACCACCGAAGCCGCCATCCGGATGCTGATGAACAACCTCGACGACGAGGTCGCCGAGGATCCGCAGAGCCTGGTCGTCTACGGCGGGATCGGTCGCGCTGCACGCAACTGGCAATGCTTCGACAAGATCGTCGAGACGCTCGAGCGGCTGGAGGAGAATCAGACCCTGCTCGTGCAGTCGGGCAAGCCGGTCGGCGTCTTCCCGACGCACAAGGATGCGCCGCGCGTCCTCATCGCCAATTCCAACATCGTGCCCAAGTGGGCGACTTGGGAATGCTTCAACGAGCTCGATCGCGCCGGGCTCATGATGTACGGCCAGATGACCGCGGGCTCGTGGATCTACATCGGCACGCAGGGCATCGTCCAAGGTACCTACGAGACCTTCGCGGAAATGGGCCGTCAGCATTACGGCGGCGACCTCAAGGGCAAGTGGATCCTCACCGCCGGCCTTGGTGGAATGGGCGGTGCGCAGCCACTCGCGGCAGTCATGGCGGGCGCGCACTGCATCGCCATCGAATGCCAGGAAAGCCGCATCGAGAAACGGCTTGAGACGCGCTATCTCGACCGTCGCGCAACGACCATCGACGAAGCACTCGACATCATCGCCAAGGCGACCGAGCCAACCAGCGTCGGCTTGCTCGGCAATGCTGCTGAGATTATTCCGGAAATGCTGAAGCGTGATATCCGCCCGGACGCGCTCACTGACCAAACGAGCGCGCATGACCCGGCCAACGGTTACTGCCCAGCGGGCTGGTCGGTCGCCAAGTGGCAGGAAATGCGCGAGCGCGACCCTATCGCGGTCGCCGACGCCGCGCGGGCGTCCATTGCCGTACATGTCGAAGCGATGCTCGCTTACAAGGAAATGGGCGTTCCGACGTTCGATTACGGGAATAACATTCGCCAGGAAGCGAAGAACATGGGCGTCACCCATGCATTCGATTTCCCCGGCTTCGTTCCGGCCTATGTCCGACCGCTCTTTTGCAAGGGCATTGGCCCGTTCCGCTGGGTCGCTTTATCCGGCGATCCGGAGGACATTTACCGCACCGATCAGCGCGTGAAGGAGCTGATCCCGGACGATCCGCACCTCCATCGTTGGCTCGATATGGCGCGCGATCGGATCGCGTTTCAGGGTCTTCCGGCGCGCATCTGCTGGGTCGGCCTCGGCCAGCGCCACAAGCTCGGTCTCGCCTTCAATGAGATGGTCAGGAATGGTGAAGTCAGCGCGCCCATCGTCATCGGCCGCGACCATCTCGACAGCGGCTCGGTCGCCTCGCCCAACCGCGAGACGGAAAGCATGATGGATGGTAGCGACGTCGTCTCAGACTGGCCGCTGCTGAACGCCTTGCTCAACACCGCAGGCGGCGCGACCTGGGTCTCGCTGCATCACGGCGGCGGCGTGGGCATGGGCTATTCGCAGCACAGCGGCATGGTGATCGTCGCCGACGGCACGGACGATGCCGCGCGGCGGCTGGAGCGCGTGCTGTGGAACGATCCGGGTACAGGCGTGATGCGTCATGCCGACGCGGGCTATCGCATCGCGATCGACTGCGCGCATGAGCAGGGCCTCGACCTGCCCATGGTGGGCGCATGAAGCTCGACCCGACGAGGATCGACCTCGCGACGCTCCGTCGCATCTGGGCAGGGGCAAGCGCGCGCCTCGACGACTCATCGATGCAGCGTGTCTCTGAAGCAGCCGCTTCGGTGGATCGCATCGTTGCCGGGGCGAGACGGTCTACGGCGTCAACACGGGCTTCGGCCTGCTCGCCAGCACGCGCATTCCTGACGATCGGCTTGCGGAGCTCCAGACCAACCTCATCCTGTCGCACAGCGTCGGTCTCGGGGATCCGCTGCCGCGACATGTCACCCGGTTGATGATCGTGTTGAAGTTGCTCGGGCTAGGTCGCGGTCATTCCGGCGTTCGTCCTCTGGTGATCGAGGCGCTCGAGGCGCTTCTCGAGCATGATGCGATGCCGGTCATTCCGTCGCAGGGAAGCGTCGGCGCATCGGGCGATCTTGCGCCGCTCGCACACCTGATCTCCGCGCTGATGGGCAAGGGCAAGATCGATGTCCGCGGAGAAGTCCTTGCGTCGGAAGCGGCGCTCAAGAAGCTCGGCATGCAGCCCTTCAGCTCGGACCGAAGGAAGGTCTAGCGCTCATCAACGGCACGCAGGCGTCGACGGCGATCGCGCTCGATGCGCTGTTCACAGGCGAGCGCGTGTTCGCCTCGGCAATCGCAGCCGGTGCGCTTTCGGTCGATGCCCTGAAGGGCAGCGTGAAGCCGTTCGATTCGCGCATTTCCGAGTTGCGCGGCCAGCCCGGACAGATTCGGGTCGCCGCCGCCATCCGCGACCTGCTCGACGGTAGCGAGATCGGAGCGAGCCATACGCGCTGCGGCAAGGTGCAGGATCCGTACAGCTTCCGCTGTCAGCCACAGGTGATGGGCGCCGCGCTCGATTTGTTTGAAAATGCCGCGCGGACGCTGACGATCGAAGCCGGCGCGGTAACCGACAATCCGATCCTGTTCCCGGACGAAAACATCGCCATCTCAGGCGGCAATTTCCATGCGCAGCCGGTCGCCTTCGCGGCCGACATCATCTCGCTGGCATTGTGCGAGATTGGCTCGATCTCCGAACGCCGCAGCGCGGTTTTGATCGATCCCAAGATGAGCGGCCTCCCGCCCTTCCTCACCGAGGACAGCGGCGTGAATTCGGGCATGATGATCACGCAGGTGACCGCCGCTGCTCTCGTCAGCGAGAACAAATCGCTGGCTCATCCGGCAAGCATCGACACCATCCCGACTTCGGCTGGCCAGGAAGATCATGTGTCCATGGCTCCGATTGCCGGACGCAAGGCGGCGCAGATCGCGCGCAACGCCGCGGGCGTGATTGCTATCGAACTGATGACATCTGCGCAGGCCGTGGATTTCCATTTGCCGCTCAAGACCAGCCCAAGGCTGCAGAAGATTCACGCGAAGGTGCGTGAAATCACGCCGCGCTTTACGTCAGACCGATATTGGGCCGACGAAATGGCGGAGCTTCAAGTAGCGGTGCTCGGCGGCGGGGTCACCGGCGAGGACGGCCTGTTCCTTAGCTGACGCGTGTCCAGCGCTGCTCGGAGCAGAACAGGCCGATCACCGCGCAGCCCTTCACGACCATCGTGTCGGGCCCGACTTGCCGCACGGTCGCGGAGCCGTGGATGTTGCGCTTCGGCTCGAACGCCTTTCCCTTGTAGATGCCGCCGCCTGTGGGGCGGAGTTCGCTGAGCACGCGCGTGCCAGGTTCGGCGCCCTTCTGGCGATTCTTCGCCGATGCCCAACTAACGGTTCCGCAATAGGCATCGCCGCACCTCGCGACGTGGACGATCACGCTTCGTTTCGCGTTCGCCCATTTCCCTTCGAGGGCCTGCGCGTTCGCGGGACCGGACGCTCCGAGCGTCACGGCAACCGCTGCAATACTGAGCAAGATCCGTTTCATGGCGTCCAATTACGCATTGTTTGCGGCAAGAATGGTGCGCTGGAATTGCTGCCGGATGAACGGCTTAACCCCGTCCGACAGCGAGTTTGAACGCCCCGTCAGTGGAAATCGCGGCTCTTTGGGATGACATCCACATCGCGCGGATGCGCGGCTGCTGGAGGTCTCCAGCTTCCGCCGCCATCACCCTGATTGAGGGTCGAAGGAATCAGCTCGTCGCTCAAATGGCGCAGCATGTGCGTGTGGTCTTCCAGCTTTCGAGCGACCAGATGGATTACCCCGTCGTCGAGATCCTTTTGGATGATGCCGTGAACGCACATCAGCCGCGCGCCCATGACGATCTTGCGCTGCTTGTCGAACACGTCGGGCCAGACGACGAGATTGGCGATGCCCGTCTCGTCTTCCAGCGTGATGAAGCAAACGCCCTTCGCGCTGCCTGGCCGCTGGCGGATCAGCACCAGCCCCGCCACCGACACGTGCTTGCCGTCTCGGACGCCGGGAAGTTTGTCGGCGGTGATGAACTTCTGTGCTGCATAATGTTCGCGAAGGAGGCCCATCGGATGCGCCTTCAGGCTGAGGCGGATGGTCTGATAGTCGTTCACGACATGCTCGCTGAGCGGCATGGTCGGCAGTTTCGCCCGTGTCAGTTCCGCTCCTTCGTCACGCGCTTCCGCCGCGATGAACAAGGGCAGGTCCGGCGCCTGCTTGAGCGCCCGCGCATCCCATAGAGCCGCACGGCGATCGAGGGCGATGGAACGGAATGCATCGGCCGAGGCCAGCCGTTGGATCGCATGGACCGGCATTCTGCCACGGGTCCGCAAGTCCTCGACGCTCTCGTAGGGCCGCTTCCCGCGCGCGCTTTCCAACCGCTCGACCGTGTCGCGGTGCAATCCTTCGACCTGGCGGAAACCCAGCCGCAAGGCGCCATCCTCAAGCGTGCAATCCCAATCGCTGTAGTTCACGTCGACCGCGCGCACCTCGACGCCATGCTCCTTCGCATCCCGTACGATCTGTGCCGGCGCGTAGAAACCCATCGGCTGTGAGTTGAGCAGGCCGCAGGCGAACGCCGCCGGATATTTCCATTTCAGCCAGCTCGACACGTAGACGAGGTGCGCGAAGCTCGCCGCGTGGCTTTCGGGGAAGCCATATTCGCCGAAGCCCTTGATCTGGTCGAAGCAGCGTTGGGCGAAATCGGGGTCGTAGCCACGCTCGACCATCCGCCCGACCATCTTGTCCTGAAGCACTTCGATGTTCCCGCGTGAGCGGAAGGTCGCCATGGCCTTGCGCAGCTGGTTCGCCTCCTCCGAACTGAATTTCGCCGCATCGAGCGCGATCTTCATCGCCTGCTCCTGGAAAATCGGCACGCCGAGCGTCCGCCCTAGGATCTTCTCCAGTTCGTCCGGCTCGCCATGCGTGGGATCGGGGCAGGGGAAAGTCACCGGCTCCTTGCCAGCCCGCCGCTTCAGATACGGGTGGACCATGTCGCCCTGGATCGGTCCCGGCCGGACGATCGCGACCTCGATCACCAGGTCGTAGAATTTCCGCGGCTTGAGGCGCGGCAGCATGTTCATCTGCGCCCGGCTCTCAACCTGGAACACGCCGAGCGAGTCCCCCTTGCACAGCATGTCGTAAACCTCGGGCACCTCCTGCGGGACGGTCGCCAGCTCCCAGCGCTCGCCACCGTGCAGGTCGATCAGGTCGAAGCATTTGCGGATGCAGGTCAGCATGCCCAATGCGAGCACGTCGATCTTGAGGATGCCGAGCTCCTCGATGTCGTCCTTGTCCCATTCGATGAAGGTGCGGTCCTCCATCGCACCATTGCCGATCGGCACCGTCTCGGTCAGCGGCCGCTCGGTCAGGATGAAACCGCCGACATGCTGCGACAGGTGGCGCGGCATGCCGATGAGTTGCTCGGCCAGCTTCATCACGCGCTTGAGATGCGGATCGTTCATGTCGAGTCCGGCGTCCTTCGCGCGTTCCTCGGCGACCTCGGCCTCCATGCTGCCCCAATAGTTGGAGGCGATGGCGGCGCAGACGTCTTCGCTCAGCCCCATCACCTTGCCGACCTCGCGGATCGCCGAGCGAGGGCGGTAATGGATGACGGTCGCGGCGATCCCGGCACGGTCGCGGCCGTACTTTTCGTAGATGTGCTGGATCACTTCCTCGCGCCGCTCATGCTCGAAATCGACGTCGATGTCGGGGGGCTCGCGGCGCTCCTCGGAAATGAAGCGTTCGAACAAGAGGTCGCTGGTCGCCGGGTCGACCGCGGTGATTCCCAGGCAGTAGCAGACAGCGCTGTTCGCGGCCGATCCGCGCCCCTGGCACAGGATCGGGGGATCGAGGTTGCGTGCGAAAGCGACGATGTCGTGGACGGTCAGGAAGTAGCGCGCGAAGTCGAGCTTCTCGATCAGCTTCAGCTCGTAATTGAGCTGGGTCAGCACCTTGTAGGGGACCTTGTCGCCCCAGAACCGGCGCGCGCCTTCCCAGGTCAAATGCTCGAGATGCTGCTGCGGTGTTCGCCCGTCAGGCACCGTCTCGCGCGGATATTCGTAGCGAAGCTCGTTCAGGCTGAAGTGGAGGGCATCCGCGAACTCACGCGTTGCTGAGATCGCGTGCGGCCAACGGGCGAACAGCCGCGCCATTTCCGCCTGGGATTTCAGGTGCCGCTCGGCATTCGGATTGAGCAGGTAACCCGCGGTGGTCAGCGTCACTTTCTCGCGAATGCAGCTCATCACGTCCTGCAGCGGGCGCTTGTCCGGCGCATGATAAAGAACGTCGTTGGTGGCGAGGATGGAACAGCCGTGACGCCGCGCGATGCGGTCGAGCCGCTCGATCCGCGCACTGTCGTCGCCGCGATAGAGCCAGGTCGCCGCAACGTGACGCAGTGACGTCAAAGCTTCACGGAGGCGCGGCAATTCTTGTTCGAAATCAGCGAGATCGTCCTGCGGCCAGGCAATGAAGGCGATGCCCTCAGCATGCTCCGCGACATCGACAAGGCTGATGTCGCATTCACCCTTGTCAGCCCGCATCTTGCCCAGTGAAAGCAAGGACGACAGCCGTCCGTACCCATCGCGGTCGATCGGATAGGCGAGCAGGCTCGGTGCGTCGGACAGGTCGAGCCGGCAGCCGATCAGCGGCGTAAGGCCGACCGCGTCACACGCGCTGTGCATCCGTACGACACCCGCCAGCGTGTTGCGGTCGGCAATGCCGATGGCGTCGAAGCCCAGCGACAAGGCGGCTCCGACCAGCTCGATCGCATCCGATGCGCCGCGCAGGAAGGAGAAAGGGGAGCTAACGCCTAGTTCGACGTAGGCGGACGGCGCGATTGGAGGCGGAGGCATGTCGCCGGTCCGCACCAGCTTCAACCGCGAAAAGCCGGTATACTCGGGCATCAGCCAAACAGTCCGTGCATGTACCACTCGGGCAGACTGCCGCGGCCGTCGCCGATCAGTCCTTCGCGATAAATCCAGTAACGGCGGCCGGCCTGGTCCTCGACGCGGTAGTAATCGCGCAGACGCGCCGTCGACCGTTCTCGCCACCATTCGGGCGCGATCCGCTCCGGCCCTTCGACGCGGGCGATGTCGTGGACCGCGCGGCGCCAGACGAAGCGGCGCGGCACGCCTTCGGGCGTCGCATAGACCACCGCGATCGCTTCCGGCCGGTCGAGCATTCGTTGCGGCCTTGGCGGCGTCGGTGCTGTGCCGACCGGCTCAGTTTTCTCAAGCGCCGGCCGCCATCCGCTTGCGCGTTCGGGCAAATGGCTTTCATGGGGCTGGGGACGCCGAACCTTTTCAGGTCCAAGCTTCACGCTGAGCCGGTCGACAAGCCGTGCCACTTCTCGCGTCCCTGACGGTTCCTCGATCAGGCTATCCTGCGACGATGATAAATTCTCCGCCCAGCTCGTTTCGAGCACGAAGGCGTCAAAGCCGAATCCGGGATCGAGCGCCGCCGCCTTGTCGGCGATCAGTCGCTTCAGATGCGTCGGCTCTCGGTTCGGAATGCTCGTCGCGGCCGAAGCCACTGCAGTGCTGCCGTCGACCCGAAAGCCGATCAGCGCCAGCCGACGCGCGCCGAGATGCCGTCGCTCAAGCTGCTGGACGAGATCGGGGATCAGCCGCTCGAGAGCTTGCATCGGAGCTTCCGGGTGCGTCGCCGGCTCTTCCAGCTTGAGCAAGGCGCGCGGAGGGCGGGCAGTGGGTATGGCGGTCAGCGGCTCCGGCTTGCGGCCAAGCGCGCGGTCGAGCGCGTCGACCGGATTGTCCGCATCGCGGAAACGGCGGGCAAGCGAGCGGCGCTCAATTCCAGCCAACATGCTGACGGTCTTCAGCCCCAGCCGCTCCAGAGTCCGCGTCGCTTCCGGGGGCAATCGCAATGCCGCGACCGGCAGATCGGCGAGCTTCGCGCCCGTGTCCTTCCCGCAGATCACCGCTCCCGCATCGCCGTAATGTGCTAGCGCCCAGGCGGCAGCGGCAGTCGGCGCCATCGCGACGCGGGTCGTAAGCCCGGCTACGGCGAACCGCGTCTGCACTTCCGCCACCAGCTTGCGTTCGCCGCCGAACAGATGGGCGACGCCGGTGACATCCAGCCGCAGCGCGTTCGCGCCATCGACTTCGACCAGAGGCGACCATCGCCCCGCCCAGCGCGCCAGCCGCTCAACCAACGCCTCGTCGCCAGCCGGATCGGCCGGAACCGCGATCAGTGCGGGATCGATCGCCCGTGCATCGGTCAGGCGGGAACCCGCCCGCACACCGCGCTCGGCAGCGGCCTGGGTTACGGCATGAATGATCGGCCCGTGCGTGCCCTCGACCGTCAGCACGACCGGATCGTCAGGCCCGAAGTCGCTCGACCTCGCCCAGCGTTCCACGGCCAGATGCGGCAGCCAGATGGAAAGTACCCGTCTCATGCGCGACGCCCCAGCGGCCGGGCGGATAGCCGCGCGCGCGAAACAACTCCGTCTCCCAGGCGGGCGAACCGGGCGCGCGCGGATCGAAGGAATTGGCGATGCTGGGCATGCTTGCGATCCTCCAACGCATTCGCGCGCCGCTGAGGTTCGCGGTTCCCGCCAGCCGCACCAGCCAGCACGGCACGCGAGAACGTTCCGCCGCCACCGCGAGCCGCCGCGTCGCGGTGAAGTCGAGCGCCGCGGGATCGCCCCACAGCTCGCCGATCACTCCGGACAGGCCGGAGCATCTTAGCCCTCCTCCATCGCCCAGAGCGCGAGCTTCGCGTCCCGCGCCTCGACGTGGATGAGCTCGACGCTACCCAAACCCGGCGGGTAGATACGGCCGCTTTCGATGATCGCCATGCGGTCCTGCACCCACAGCAGCGGCTTGGCTCGATCGGCCTGCGCCAGCAGGAACCCTGCCCAGCCGGCATCGCGCGGGCTCGCCGCGAACAGCTCCGACAAGGTGGGGCTGAGCGGCGCGGGCACGTGCCAGCGCTCACCCAGCCCGCTGGGGAGCTGGTGAATTTCGGCCGCACGGCTTCCGCCGCCGGCGACCAGGGAAAGGCCTCCAACCACACGACTCGCAACGTTTATGTTCTGCTTTTGTTCTTTTCTCGCGAGTCAGGGTGAGGAGTCAATCCTGCGACTCACGAAGGGACTTTCAGCGCCTGGAGAGCGAGCCAGCAACCATGATCGGCTGGAGGGCAGGCGGACGGCCTTCGGCTTCCGACAGGAAGATGCGGATCTCGTTGACCACCTGACTCAGCACCGGCCGATGGACCGCAAAGCCCGTGTGGTAGGTGTCGATCTCGACTGCCTTGTCGCGTTCGTGATCGCGCCCTCGGGCTGCGCTCGGAGCGACGATTCCGTCCCGCCGCGACCACAGGGCCAATGTCGGCACCGGTGGCTTGTCCATGATGTGCGGGAAGGGTGGTTCATAGACGTCGTGCCCGGCAATCCGTTCATAATATTCGCAGACGTTCGTGTTGGTCTTGAGATCGCCGGAAAAGGGCGAGCCGAGCGTCACCACCGCGCGGACCTTGCCTGGAAAGCGATGGGCCAGCTGGCGGGCGAACATCCCGCCGAGGCTCCAGCCGACCAGCAGAACCCTACGATCGTCCTCCAATTCGGAAAGCCGGTTCCCGAGAAGGTCGAGCGTATCCGCTTTGGCGCCCAGGTTGAGACCGAGCAGCCAAGGGTGCGACCGCCAGCCGACGCGTGCGAGGGCGCGGCGAAGGTCCATCGTCGTCCGGTCAGTGGCTAGGAAGCCGGGGATGACCAAGGCGGGTGGACCGTCTTCGGGGCCACGCGGACCGAGGGGTCCAAGGCCTGCGAGCATGCGCGGAAGATGCCACGCGACTTCGCGCACGCGATGCCATGCAGGGGGGCCAAATCGTCGGGATGAGTGAGCCCGTTCCCCGTTGAGGGGCCGAGCGGCGCGGGAGTTCGTTCCCACCTCATGACGCCAAGATGGGGTCTTTGCGTTACCGGAACAATAATTCCGTGCGAATTATTCGTGACTTTTCAGAAACCTGTCGATTTCGCGCACCACCTTGTCACCCGCGCGGCGCGACACGGCGAAGGCCATGTGGCTGCAATCCAGCTCCACCGCCTCGTCGCGCTCGCCCTCCAGGCCATAGGCAGAACGGGGTGCAACGATCCCGTCTCTGCGTGACCAGAGCGCGAGGTGGGGGACGGGCGGTTTCGCGGTGTTTCGCGGAATCGGTGAATCCTCCACCTTGTGTCCCGAGACCCACTCGTAGAGCTTCCAGACGTTATTCTGATGAAGGTCGCCCGAGAATGGCGATCCCAAAGTCACCACCGCGCGGACCTTGTGCGGCGCGTGACGGGCGAGCTCTCGCGCGAACAGGCCGCCGAGGCTCCAACCGACGAGAAGGATCGGTTTCTTTCTCCCGATGGAATCGACGCACGCTTCCAGCTTGTGAAGCGTGTCTTCCTTGACTCCGGTGTTTAGCCCGAGCGCCCACGGATGAACGCGCCATCCGGCGCGGGCGAAGGCCTTTCGCAGCGGCAAGGTTGTCCGGTCCGTTGCGAGGAACCCGGGGATTACCAGGACGTGAGGACCTTCGACCGGACCAATCGGGCCGCGCGGGCCGAAGCCCTGCCACAGCTGCGCAACGTTCCATCCCAGCTCGACGAGCCGCTTGGAGCCTCTCGGCGGCCGATCGTCGCCGGTCCATCTCACCTCAGAGGTACTCGCCCCGATCAGTTCCTGCATGGCCTTCGGGAGCTTAACCCGGCCGTCCGCTGTCTGGTGATTTTCCAGCAGTGGAACGAGGATCCGGGGCGACGCGAGCGCGGTATTGTTCAGCGTGTGCGCGAACCGGACCTTTCCGTCGCTTCCGCGGTAACGGATGTTCGCGCGGCGGGCCTGCCAGTCGTGAAGCGTGGAGCAGCTGTGCGTCTCGCGATACTTGCCGAGACTCGGCACCCAGCTCTCGATGTCGTTCATCCGGAACTTGCCGAGGCCCATGTCGCCGGTCGAGGTTTCGATGACCTGATAGGGAATTTCGAGCGCCTGAAGCATGCCTTCCGCGAGCTCCAGAAGGCGCGCGTGCCAGCCCGCGGAGACGGCGTCGTCGGCATCGCAGACGACATATTGCTCGACCTTCACGAATTGATGGACGCGCAGCAGTCCGCGAACGTCCTTGCCCGCGCTACCCGCTTCGCGGCGGAAGCAGGGCGAATAGCCGGCGTAGAGGATCGGCAGCTTGTCGCCTTCGATGATCTCGCCCGAATGGAGCGACGTCAGAGCCACTTCCGCAGTTCCCGCCAACCACTGCTCATCGGCGGGCATCTCGTAAGTCTCTTCCTTGTGACCCGGGAACTGGCCCTGATTGAGGAAGGCCTGCTCGCGCGCCATCGACGGCACGGTAATCGGCGTGAAGCCTCCTTCCGTGATCCGCTCAAGCGCCCAACCCATGAGCTTGGTTTCGAGCAGAGCCAGCCGGCCTTTGAGGCAATATTGTCGCGATCCCGACACCTGGACGATACGCGACAAATCGGCCCAGTCGTTCTGTTCGATTAGGGCCACGTGATCCAGCGGCTCGAAGTCGAACTTCGGAACTACGCCTTCCTGCCGGACGACAGTGTTGAATGTCTCGTCGGGCCCAATCGGAGCGCCGTCCCACGGGATATTCGGAACGCGCATCAGAAGAGACTTCAGCGCGCCGTCCTTCTCTCCCAACTCGGATTCCAGTTCGCCCGCGCGGGCGCCGGCTTCTTTTGCCTGACGGCCAAGCTCGGCGCGCTCGTCGGGCGCAACGTCTTTGAAGCGGGCGCTGATCGTGTTGCGCTGGGCGCGTAGCGCCTCGATCTCGGTCTTAAGCCGCCGCACCTCGGCGTCGAGCGAAAGGAGTTCGTCAACGTTCAGGTCGACGGCTTTCGCTTCGATTGCCTTCTCGACCGCCGCGCGTTCGGCCCTGATGAAATCCAGTCCCAGCATGGCCGCGGCACTGCGCGAATTGCGCGCCAACCGCAAGTTCGCCTAAGCGCCGGATATGCCATCAGGTCTGATCGCGCTTCTCGACGATGTCGCCACCATCGCCAAACTGGCCGCTTCGTCGCTGGACGATGTCGCCGGCGCGGCCGGCAAGGCCAGCACCAAGGCCGCGGGTGTCGTCATCGACGATACGGCGGTAACGCCGCGCTATGTGGTCGGCCTGTCGCCGGAACGCGAATTGCCGATCATCGGCAAGATCGCCGTCGGGTCCTTGAAGAACAAGCTGTTGATCCTGCTTCCCGCCGCGCTGCTGCTGACCGCCTTCGCGCCCTTCCTGATTGTGCCGCTTCTGATGATCGGCGGCTCCTATCTCGCGTTCGAGGCGACCGAAAAAATCGCGGAGATCCTTCTTCATGACCACCATCATGAGGAACAGCTGGTCGACGCCATGGCCGATCCAGCGGATCTCGAAGCGCTTCAGGTCAAGGGGCGATCCGCACCGACTTCATCCTTTCGGCGGAAATCATGGCGATCGCGCTGGCCAGCCTCGACCATCTGACGTTAGCAACGACTGCGTTCGCTTTGGTCGCAGTCGCGCTGGCGATCACTGCGGGCGTTTATGGGGTCGTGGCGCTGATCGTGAAGCTCGACGATATCGGCCTTCACTTGGCGGAACGCAGCAGCCCCGTTTCGCGGAAGATCGGCGACGCTCTGGTCCATTTCGTCCCCAAGATGCTCAGCGCTCTATCGGGCATCGGCACCGCGGCGATGCTCTGGGTCGGAGGCGGAATCCTTCTCCACGGCCTGGAGGAGCTCCACATCCTCGATTTCATCCCGCACGCACTCCACGATTGGTCGGCCCATGCCGGGGAAGCCGTCGGATTGATGGGCCCGGTCGTCGAATGGCTGCTCTATGCCCTGGGATCCGCTGTCGCGGGGCTGATTGTCGGCGGGATCATCGTCCTGATCGTCAGGCGGTTCGTGAAGCACCCGGAAGAGCTGATCGTCGACTAGTCGAAGTGCAGCCGCCGGTACTTGCCGCGGAAATAGAGCAGAGGGTCGAGCTCGGGATTGAAGCTCGCCTTCACGACCCGGCCTATCAATATGTGATGGTCGCCGCCCTCATGAACCGCGTTGCGCTCGCATTCGAACACACTGAGCGATTCCTGCAGCACTGGCGCTCCGAACTCACCGCGTGACCAGTCGTTGGCGCCGAATCGGTCCTCCTGCCGCGTCGAAAAGCGGATCGAGGCCGGCTGCTGCCACGTTTGCAGTACGTTCACAGCGAAATGCTCCGACGCAAGAAGCGCCGAGGCGCATGCCGAATGCTTGTGGATGCAGACGAGGAGGAGCGGCGGGTCGAGCGAAACGGATGTGAAGCTGTTCGCCGTAATGCCCATCGGGCTTCCATCGGAATCGAAGCAGGTGACGACCGTCACGCCGGTCGCGAAGCACCCCAGCGCGTCGCGCAAAGTCCGGGAGTCGGACCCGGTGCGATACTCGGGTAGGGTGTCGTCGTCGGCCATGCCTGCGAGGCTATACCAGTCATCCGCGCGCATTCCAGCGCAGCTGCCGCGCCACGGATGAACGAGATTTAATGATCGGGCCACAGCGGCGAAACGCGAGCTCTCTTATCTGCTGGTTCCGCCGGAGCACCGGCCGGCATAGGAGACACGCATTATGACCAAGCATCTCATTGCATCGTTCGTGGCACTCGGCCTTCTCGCGGGCCGGCTGCCGCCGCAACGACCACTAAAGCTCCGACCGAGAAAGCCAAGGTCCACAAATCCCACGTAAAATCGAAGACGAACGTCAAGGACGATCAGTCCAAGACCAAGGCCAAGTAACCGACACCGCAATTTTCCCGAGCCGCCCGGCGCTTCCCCATGCCCCTCGCGCCGGGCGGCACCCCGCCTTGCCGGGCCGGTAAGCGGCGTCGTATGCAGCTGGCGGAGTGCCAAATGGGCCGCAAGATCCTCATCATTGAAGACGATGCAGAAACCGCGGGCTATTTGAGCCGCGGCCTCTCGCAGGAAGGCCATTCGGTCGAGCAGGTCACGAACGGCCAGGACGGCCTCTACCGCGCGATCGACGGCAGCTTCGATTTGATCATCCTCGATCGCATGTTGCCCGGAATCGACGGGCTTTCAGTGCTTCGGGCGCTTAGAGCCGCGAAAATCGAGACTCCCGTGCTCATCCTGTCGGCGCTGGCATCGGTCGGAGACCGTATCGAAGGCCTCGAGTGTGGTTCCGACGATTATCTCGTAAAGCCTTTCTCTTTCGCCGAGCTGCTCGCCCGGGCCAATGCGTTGTTGCGCAGGAGCGAGGCGAGGGTCGCGACTGATCCTCGCTTCACCGTCGGCGACCTCGTCATTGACCCCCTCTCTCGCACCGTGAAGCGCGGCGGCAAGAAGCTCGACCTCAAGCCTCGCGAATATCTGCTTCTTGAATATTTCGCCCGGAACGAAGGGCGGGTCGTCACCCGCACGATGCTGCTCGAGCAGGTCTGGGACTATCATTTCGATCCGGCGACCAATGTGATCGACGTTCACGTCAGCAGACTTCGGCGAAAGCTTGAGGAGGGCTTCGATCGGCCGTTGCTGCACACAGTGCGTGGCGCCGGCTACATGCTCGAAGCCTAGGATTCCGGCGGAAATGTCGACGAAGCTCCGAATCGCCCTGCTCGCGGGGTTGCTCGCCTTTGCGTCGAACCTGCTCATCATCGGCTTCATCCACTTCCAGACCCGGGACGAGATCGTGCTGACGCTTCAGCACCAGGTCGCGGAGCAGGCGGCAGCGCTCGGGCAGGTCTATAGGGCGGGCGGAACGGCCGCGCTGAAACGGGAGGTATTGGAAGCGACCGAAGCAGGCGACCCGCAGGTGGCGGTGGCCGTTCTCGATCGGTCGGGAAAGCCGCTCGAAGGCAATGTCGACGCCATCCTGTCGCCGGCCCCGTCCTCCTTCGGGAAGACGCGCTCAGCGGTGCTCCGGATGAAGGGCGAGTCTTCAATGCTGGAGGCATCCGTGAACCTTCGGCCCATCGCCGGCGGCCAATGGCTCCTTACCGGCCGTACGGTCTCCGCGGGAATTAGCCTTCGCGAGACGCTCGAGCGATCGTTGGTGGTCGCTCTCGCGGTCTCGGTCCTGCTTGGCCTGCTCTGCGGCGCGATCCTTGGCCAATATGTTGATCAGCGCGTCCATGACATCGTCCGTGTAGCCGACAGGGTCGGGGGCGGAGACATGTCGGGCAGGGTGCCATTGTCGGGCGGCAACGATTCCTTTGAACGGCTCTCGCGCCAGATCAATCACATGCTCGATCGAATCTCGACGTTGATGAGCGAACTGCGGATGCTCACAGACAGCCTCGCGCATGACCTGAGATCGCCGGTCGGAAGGCTGCGGGCGGCCGCGGATGCGGCTCTCGCTGCCGACACTCCTGAGGAACGCGATCAGATGCTCGGCGCGATCATTCGCCAGTCGGATTCGCTTATGCGGATCCTGACGACCGCACTTGAGATCGCGCGATCCGAGGCATTCACCAGCCAGAACCAGTTCAGCTGGTTCGACCCCGCGCAGCTCGCCGACGAACTGGTCGAAATGTACGAGCCCGTCGCCGAGGAGGCCGGTGCCGCCATGCGGCTCGACCGCAGCTCGGTCGTCGTTCCGGTCTTTGGCCATCGCCAGCTGCTCGCTCAGGCGCTCAGCAACCTCATCGAGAATGCGATCAAATATGCTTCGTCGGGCGGCGAGATCGCGGTTCTCGTCCACGATGAGGATTCGACCCTGAAGCTGGGGGTGACAGATCGCGGCCCGGGAATACCCGTCGAACGCCGGGACGAAGCTCGCCGCCGGTTTGGCCGGCTGGATCCAAGCCGGAGCGAGGAGGGCGCCGGTCTCGGACTGTCGCTGGTGCAGGCAATCGCCCACCTTCACCAGGGAGAGCTGGCATTGTTCGACAATTCACCGGGCCTGGTCGCGTTGCTGCAGATCCCAATCCGGGGCGACGGCAAGCAGGCCAGGCGCGGGCCGCTTGGACTAGCCCTCTAACGGCAGCGACAGAAGGCGCCGCGCATTCAGCGAAAGCACATCGCATATGGTCCGTTCGAGCGAGCCGGACACGAGATAACGCGGCTGGAAGGCATCGTGCTTGTAAGCGGTTCTGACGGCGCGCTCGATTGAGAAGGGGACGCGTTCGACTCCATCGCTTTCCAAGCTGAAATGCGCCTCGCCGAAGCTCGAGGCGAGACCCGCGCCGAGGATCTTCAGCTCTCCATGCTCACGCGCCAATCCGAACTCGACCGTGTGCCAGTAAAGGCGCGCAGCGCGTTTTCCTTCGCCCGCGGCGCAAGCCGCCATCCCGAGCCGGCCGACATGCTCCACCATCTCCGCGAAATCGTGATGCGCGAGCATCGGGATGTGCCCGAACATGTCGTGGAAGCAATCCGGCGCTTCGAGATAGTCCAGCTGCTCGCGCGTTCGAATGAAGTTGCCGACCGGGAATATCCGTTCGGCCAGCATCGCGAAGAAGATATCGTCCGGCACCAGTCCCGGCACTGCCACTACGCGCCAACCGGTGCGCGGCTCGAGAATTGCGTTGAGGCCTTCGACATCTGGGACGCCGGGGTGCGAAAGCCGGAGCAGGTCGATTCCCTCCAGAAACTGCGAGACGACCCGCGATCCGAGCAGATCGACCTGGCGGGCGAACAGCAAGTCCCACACAACGTGATCATCCTGTGTAAACGCTTCCCAGCATTGCGGGACGACATAGTCCTGCCAGTTCCTCGCTGGTCGGTCCTTTCTGATCGTCTCCTGAAGCATTCGGTTTCCTCTCGAAGGGCAATAAAAAACCCGCCGGGCGGATGCCGAGCGGGTCGAGGTTGGTCGTCTGAACTAGGCGCGCGTCAGCCGATCCCAACCTCGTCGGGATAATAATAGGCGACGCTGATCGTGCGGAGGTTCATAGTTTTCACATATCTCAGTTATAGGATGAACGGGCAATTGCTGAGTGCGGTTCCCGCTTCGATCGGCGCCGAAACGACATTCCGCAAAGGCCAGCCTTCCTCCACCAACGACCTTCCCGCTTCGACGAACGCGATTGAGGGCAATAACATACGACCCTAGACGGCTGTGGGTGATTGTGATTCGCAAGAGTGCCCCCTCCTCGCTCTGGCGGTCGCCCTCTCGGTTCTGTCCGGCTGCAACCAGTCGGATGCGCAGGATCGCCAGGGCCAGCGCGGACCGACGCAGGTAGGTTTCGTCGTGATGCAGCGCACTTCGGTGCCGGTGCAGAGCCTGCTCGGCGGACGGACGGTCGCCTTCGAATCTTCGGAAGTCAGACCGCAGGTTAACGGCGTCATTCGTCGCCGGTACTTCACCGAGGGTTCGTACGTCCGGCAGGGCCAGCCGCTCTACCAGATTGATCCCAGCCTTTACCGTGCCGCGGTCAACCAGGCGCAGGCTAACGTCGCCGCTGCGCGGGCGACGCTCGACGCTGCGCAGGTCAGGGCGAACCGTTACAAGCCGCTTGCCGAGATGGAGGCCATCTCCAAGCAGGATTATACCGACGCCGCCGCTCAGGCCCGGCAGGCCCGCGCGGCTGTCGCGCAGAATAGCGCGCAGCTGGACACGGCGCGGATCAATCTCCGCTACACCAGCATCCCCGCCCCCATCAGCGGCCGGATCGGCCGCTCTCTCTCGACGGTCGGCGCACTCGTGACCGCAAACCAGGCCGAACCGCTGGCCGTCATCCAGAGGCTCGACCCGATCTATGTCGATATCCAACAGTCGAGCGCCGACCTGACAACATTGAGGCGCTCGCTAGCGGCCGGCGGTGTCGCGCCCGGCACCACACAGGTCAGGCTCAAGCTCGAGGACGGCAGCGACTACGGCTACACGGGCACGGCCCAGTTCTCGGAGAATCTTGTCAACGAAAGCACTGGGACGGTGACGCTCCGCGCCCGCTTCCCCAACCCTCAGGGGGTGCTTCTGCCCGGCATGTTCGTGCAGGCGCTCTTCACGCAGGCTGTCGACACGGCGGTGTTCCTTGTCCCGCAGCAGGCACTCCAGCGCGACATCGGCGGCGAAGCTTTCGTCTTCGTCGTCGGTGAAGGGAACAAGGCGGAGAGGCGCAAGGTCCTCGCGGATCGCACGTATGGCGATGCGTGGGTAGTAACCTCCGGCCTGGAGTCCGGTGACAAGGTCATCACGCAGGGAACGAACAACCTTCGATCCGGCGCTCCGATCAAGCCTGTTCCGGCAAGCGCCCCCAGAAGATTGAACCGAGCAAGCCGGGACAAGGTGGCGGTCAAAGCCGGCGAGGCGGTTAGCCCTTGTCACGAATCTTCATCGATAGGCCGATCTTCGCTTGGGTTCTCGCAATTGTCGTGATGCTCGCCGGGATCGCGGCGATCCGTGGCCTGCCGCTCGAGCAATATCCGGACATCGCCCCGCCGCAGGTCAACATCCGCGCAAGCTATCCGGGTGCGTCTGCGGAAACGATCGAGAATAGCGTCACCCAGATCATCGAGCAGCAGCTAACCGGTATCGACGGGCTGCTCTACTTCACCTCGACGTCCAGCTCCCGCGGACAGGTCAACATTTCGGTCGTGTTCGAGAAGGGCACGGATCCCGACACCGCCCAGGTTCAGACCCAGAACCAGGTGCAGCAGGCGATTTCGCGCTTGCCCGCGCAGGTCCAGCAGCAGGGCGTCCGGGTCACCAAGTCGAACCCAGACTTCCTGCTGATCGTCTCGCTCTATGACGAGACCGACAAGCGCACGAACATGGACGTCTCGGATTACCTCGCGTCCAACGTCCAAGACCCGCTGTCGCGCGTCCCCGGAGTCGGCGACGTGAACGTCTTCGGCGCGCCGCACGCGATGCGCATCTGGCTCAACCCGCAAAGACTCGCGGCATTCTCGCTCATGCCGAGCGATGTCGTCTCCGCCATCCAGGCGCAGAACACGGAAGTCGCGGCGGGCGAGGTCGGCGGCCTTCCCTCGCCGGAGGGTCAGATGCTCAACGCGACTGTCACGGCCCAGTCGAAGCTGCAGACGCCCGAGCAGTTCGAGGAAATCGTCCTCAAGACCGATCCGACCGGGGCGAGCGTCCGGCTCGGTGACGTCGCGCGGGTGGAGCTTGGTGCGGAGAATTATGCGGCGATCGTCCGGGTCAATCGCCACCCCGGCGCGGGCATTGCCATCTCACTGGCGCCCGGTGCCGATGCGCTGAAGACCGCCGAGCTTGTGAAGGCACGCGTCCAGCAGCTCTCATCCAATTTTCCCGAAGGGCTGAAACTCGCCTACGCGAACGACACGACCGACTTCATCAAGCTGTCCGTCAACGAAGTCGTGAAGACTCTGATCGAGGCCATCATCCTCGTTATCCTCGTCATCTTCGTCTTCCTGCAGAACTGGCGCGCGTTGCTGGTCCCCGCGATCGCCATTCCGGTCGTCCTGCTCGGGACGTTCGCCGTATTCTATTTGTTCGGCTTTACCATCAACACTTTGACCCTCTTCGGCCTGACGCTGGCGGTGGGTCTGCTGGTGGACGACGCGATCGTCGTCGTCGAGAACGTCGAGCGCCTTCTCCATGAAAATCCGGAGATGACGCCGCGCGAGGCGACCATCGAATCCATGAGGGAAATCCAGGTCGCGCTAGTGGCGATTGCGATGGTGCTGTCGGCGGTGTTCCTGCCGATGGCCTTCTTCGGCGGCTCGACCGGTGTGATCTACCAGCAATTTTCGGTGACGATCATCTCCGCGATGGTCCTGTCGGTGCTGGTCGCCTTGATCTTCAGCCCGGCACTGACGTCGACCCTGCTTCGTCAGCGCTCGGAGGCCCCGGAGGGCCCAAGCTGGATCGACCGCAAGGCGCCGGCAATTGGCAGCTTCATTCATTTCGCTCGCGGCAAGTTCAACACCGGCTTCGAGCGGCTTGTCGTCCGCTACCGCGAGACGATCGTAAAGGTCATCGACCGCAAGTGGTTGTTCCTCGGCATTTATGCGCTGGTTGTCGCTGCGCTTATCCTCATGTTCTATCGCCTGCCGACGGGCTTCCTACCGACCGAGGACCAGGGCGCGGCGAGCATCCAGGTTCGCCTTCCCCCGGAGCGACGCAGAGGCGAACGCTCGAGGTCCAGCGACAGATCGAGCAATATTTTTCTGACCATGAAGGAGAGAACGTCCAAACCCTCTTCACGGTGGTGGGCGGCGGCGGAGGCAGCGGTGCCGTTGGCCAGAACACTGGCCAGGGCTTCCTGAACTTCGTTCCATGGGACGACCGGCCCGGCAAGGAGAAAACGGCCGACGCGATAGTCGAGCGTGCATCGAGCGCCTTCCGCAATTTCCGCGACGCACAGGTCTTCGCGCTGGTTCCAGGAGCGATCCGTGGCCTCGGCCAGTCGAGCGGCTTTACGATGGAACTCCAGAACCGCTCGGGCATGACCCGCGAGCAGTTCCTCGCCTCCCGCGACCGGCTGCTCCAGGAAGCCAATGCCAATCCCAAGCTGGCGTCAGTTCGCCTCAGCGATTTGCCGGACGTCGCGACCTACAAGATCGACGTGAATCAGCAGAAGCTGACGGCGCTCGGGTTAAACCAGAACGACATCAACAACACGCTGTCGACCGCCTGGGGCGGGCGCTACGTCAACGACTTCATCGACAAGGGTCGGGTGAAGCGCGTCTACGTCCAGGGCGACGCGCCCTATCGCGCCGACCCGTCCAGCCTGGGCCAATGGTACATCCGCTCGTCTAGTGGAGAGATGGCGCCTTTTTCATCCTTCGCGGACGCGGGCTGGGACACGGCTCCAAGCAGCCTGACGCGCTTCCAGGGCGTCCCGGCCGCCGAGTTCCAGGGCCAGCCGGCTCCCGGAGTCAGTTCCGGCGAGGCAATGGACGAGATGGAGCGGCTCGCGTCCCAGATTCCGGGAACGAGCGTCGCCTGGGCCGGCCAGTCCTACCAGGAGCGTCTGTCGTCCGGACAGGCGCCTCTGCTCTACGCCATCTCGCTGCTGGTCGTGTTCCTCTGCCTCGCCGCACTGTACGAAAGCTGGTCGATCCCGGTCGCCGTCCTGCTCGTCATTCCCTTGGGGCTGGTCGGAGCGATCTTCGCGGTCACGCTGCGCGGGCTGGAGAATGACGTCTATCTCCAGATCGGCCTGCTCACCACGATGGGGCTGGCGGCGAAGAATGCGATCCTGATGATCGAATTTGCCGAGCAGGGTGAGAAGAAGGGCATGCGGGTCATCGACGCCGCGCTCGAAGCCGCCCGCATCCGCCTGCGCCCGATCCTGATGACCAGCTTCTCCTTCATCTTCGGCGTCCTTCCGCTGGCGTTGTCGACCGGCGCCGGAGCCAACAGCCGCATCGCCATCGGCACGTCGGTCATCGGCGGGATGCTGACGGCGACGATCCTCGCCATTTTCTACATTCCTTTATTCTTCGTTCTCGTCCGCCGCGGAGTCCGCGACGGCTTTGCAGCGGCCAGGGAGCGCTTTCGCCGGCGCCGGGCTGCGACCGCTTGAGGAAAAGCGCTGCCTCCATTGTCCTGCTGGCGACCGGCTGCGCGTCGATGCAGCCGGCCTACGTCCGGCCGGACTCGGCCGTCCCTGCAGCCTGGCCGACCGGCGACGCCTATCTGCACCAGTCGGAGGCGACTCTGCCTGCGGTCACGTATCGCGATATCTTCCGCGATCCGCGTCTCCAGGCATTGATCGAGCAGGCGCTCGTGAACAATCGCGATCTCGCGGTTGCCGCCGCGAACATCGCCGCTGCCCGCGAGCAGGTCCGGATCCAACGGGCACAACAGTTTCCGCAGGTCGATGCCGGAATCATTGCGACGGGGGCCGACAGCGGCTCCGATACGTCTGCGCGCTACCAGGCCGGACTCAGCATCCCCAGCTTCGAAGTCGATCTGTTCGGCAGGCTTCGTTCCCTGACCGACGTCCAGCGCAATCGTTATCTCGCAACAGAAGCCGCCGCGCGCGCGACGCGCCTCGCCCTCGTGTCGGACATTGCCGACGCGTGGCTTACCTACGCCGCCGACAGCAGCCTGCTCAGCATTGCCCGGGATACGGTCACCAGCGCAGAAAAAAGCGTCAAGCTGACCAAGGCTCGGCTTGAAGGCGGCATCGCTCCACGGACAGATTTGCGCCAGGCCGAGCAGGTCCTCGAAAACGCAAAGGCGGACGCTGCCGATCAGCGCACGGCGCTCGCGCGGGACGTGAACCTCTTGCGGCTTCTTGTCGGTGCAGAGGTGGATCCGACGCTGCTTCCTGCCTCAATCGACCAGGCTGCGCCGACCGTCGCTGAACTGCCGGCCGGTCTGGACTCGCAAATCCTTCTCCGCCGTCCCGATGTCGTGGAGGCCGAATTCCAGCTGCGCGCCGCCAACGCTCAGATCGGCGCTGCTCGCGCCGCACTATTTCCGCGCATCTCGCTAACCGGTCTGCTTGGCTTCGCGAGCAGCGCGCTGACCGGGCTATTCAGCACCGGCTCTTTTGCATGGAGCGCGGGAGCGGACGCGACCTACACCATCTTCCAGGCCGGAGCCGGACGAGCGAACGTCCGTTTAACTGAGGCGCAGAAGGCTGCCGCCGTCGTAACTTACCAGCGCACGATCCAGCAGGCCTTCCGGGAGGTTGCGGACGCACTGGCGCGCCGGGGCACGATCGGCGAGCAACTCCGCGCTCGCCAGGCTCAGCGCGAGGCTGCGGCCGACACCTACCTCCTGACCGAGGCTCGCTATCGGAATGGCATCGACAGCTTTCTCGGAAGCTTGGACGCCCAGCGATCCTATTATTCCGCCCAGCGGACGCTCGTCCTCAGCCGGCTGGAAGCTGCGACAAACCTCGTCGACCTTTACCGTTCGCTCGGCGGCGATTCCCTGCTGACGACCACGCCTAGCGCTTGATGTAAGCCACTTGCCCGACGTCGGTCCAAGAATCGGCGTTGATCGATTTCTCTTGCCGGATCCCCAGGCCCGTCACTGTCGGCCAGATGTAGCTGCGGGTTTGCACAAGGCCGTCTTTGGTCTGCCTTTGCCCAAGGCAGGTCAGGCCCTTCTGGTCGTTGGCGTAGCACGGCTCGGTGCGGCCGCGGCCGGAATCGTCATATTGCTGGTAGGTGTAGTGGCCTTCTTCCGCCGACCAGCCGAGTATCGCGATGCTGTGATGGTTGCCGCGGCGGTTGTCGCTGGTGTCGCAGACGATGAAGCTGTTCGAATCGAACCAGGTGCAATGGTCGCGGTAGTTCGCTTCCAGTCCCTTGATCGTCCAGTCGCCGAGGATGAAGGATAGCTGCTGCTCCACCTCCGGCGGGTGAACCCGGCGATCGCAGAGGATGCTGACAGCGCGAACAAGCCAAGCGCCACTGCGCGCATTCTCATTCTCCCCTCCCAACCTGTTAATTGCCCGTGCCAGCCTGATGTCCCGCTCCGTGACGCCGCCTGCGTCATGGCTGGTCAGGCGCAAGTCGACCCGGTTCCACACGTTGGTGAATTCGGGGTGGTGATTGACCTTCTCGGCATGCATCGCGACCCGGGTCAGGAAGGCGAACGCCTCGCTGAAATCCTTGAACTTCAGGGTCCGGATCAGCGCCTTGCCGCCTTCCTCGATGCTCCAGCCATCCGGCGCTTCGTCGCTCATGGGCCGGAACCTACGCCTCGACGCTCCAACCTTGCAATGGAACGGCTGCGGGAGCAGTTGGGCCGCGAAGGAGATTCCAATGGCAACACAGGTCGCCGAGAAGGGTCCGCTGGGCCTCGAAAACCCGATGGGGACCGACGGCTTCGAGTTCGTCGAATATACCGCGCCAGACATCGAGCTTCTGCGTTCGCTGTTCGCGAAGATGGGCTTTCCTGAGGTCGCTCGTCACAAGACGAAGAACGTGACGCTTCACAAGCAGGGCGACTGCAACTTCGTCATCAACGCCGAGCCCGGCAGCTACGCCGAGGAATATGCAAAGGCCCACGGTCCCAGCGCCTGCGCAATGGCCTTCCGGGTCAAGGACGCCAAGGCCGCGCACGAGCGCGCGCTCAAGCTTGGCGCGACCGACGTCGAGGTGAAGAAGGGCGACGGCGAACTCGACATTCCGGCGATCGAGGGCATCGGCGGCTCGCGCCTGTTCTTCGTCGACCGCTACGGCGGCAGATCGATCTACGAGGTCGACTTCGACTTCCATCCCGACTGGCAGCAGCGGATGGCCGACGCGGACTCCAAGCTGACGTACATCGACCACCTCACGCACAACGTGAACCGCGGCAACATGGCAACCTGGGCCGACTTCTATGAGCGGCTCTTCAACTTCCGCGAGATCCGCTACTTCGACATCGAAGGGAAGGTAACCGGCCTGTTCTCCAAGGCGATGACCAGCCCTTGCGGCAAGATCCGCATTCCACTCAACGAGAGCCAGGACGACAAGAGCCAGATCGAGGAATTCCTCCGGGAGTATAAGGGCGAGGGCATCCAGCACATCGCGCTGGGAACGACCGACATCTACCAGGCGGTCGATATCATCCGCGGCCGCGGTATTCCCTTCCAGGACACGCCCGACACCTATTACGAGATGCTTCCCGAGCGGATCAAAGGCCACAACGAGAGCATTCCGGAGCTCGAGAAGCGCCGAATCCTGATGGACGGTGCGCCAACCGAGGGCCAGGGCCTGCTTCTGCAGATCTTCACCCAGAACGTGATCGGCCCGATCTTCTTCGAGATCATCCAGCGCAAGGGCAACGAGGGCTTCGGCGAGGGCAACTTCAAGGCTCTGTTCGAGAGCATCGAGCTCGACCAGATGCGCCGCGGGGTGATCTGAGCGGGATGATCGACGCTTTCATTTGCGACGCGATCCGCACGCCGATCGGGCGTTATGCGGGTGCGCTCTCGTCGGTTCGAGCTGACGACCTCGCAGCAATCCCGATCAGGGCGCTGATCGAGCGCAACCCCAGGGTCGATTGGGGTGAGCTTGACGATGTGATCTACGGTTGCGCCAACCAGGCGGGCGAAGACAATCGCAACCTCGCGCGCATGGCCGGTCTGCTGGCGGGTCTCCCCGACAGCTCGGGCGGCGTCACGCTCAACCGCTTATGCGGCTCGGGCCTCGACGCGGTCGCCATGGCGGCGCGGGCGATCCGGAGCGGGGAGTCCGACCTGATCATCGCCGGCGGCTCGGAAAGCATGAGCCGGGCGCCTTTCGTGATGGCCAAGGCGACCAGCGCCTTCGACCGCAAAGCCGAAATGTACGACACCACCATCGGCTGGCGCTTCGTCAATCCGAAGATGAAATCGGCCTATGGCGACGACACAATGCCGAGCACCGGCGAGAATGTCGCGCAGGACTTCCAGATCAGCCGCGAGGACCAGGACGCGTTCGCGCTTCGAAGCCAGGAGAAGGCCGCCGCCGCCCAGGCGAACGGCCGCCTCGCTGCCGAAATCGTCGGCGTGCCGATCCCGCAGCGCAAAGGCGACCCGGTAATCGTTGATCGGGACGAGCATCCGCGTGCGACGACCCTCGAAGCTCTCGGCAAGCTGAACCCCATCGTTCGCCCCGGGGGCACGGTGACCGCCGGCAACGCTTCAGGCGTGAACGACGGGGCTGCCGCGCTCATCATCGCCTCCGAAGAAGCGGCGAAACGCAACGGCCTGTCGCCTCGTGCCCGCGTTCTGGGCGCCGCAGTCGCGGGCGTACCGCCGCGGATCATGGGTATCGGCCCTGCACCTGCGAGCGAAAAGCTGACCAAGCGGCTCGGCCTCAAGCTCGCCGATTTCGACGTGATCGAACTCAACGAAGCGTTCGCGGCTCAAGGCCTGGCCGTTCTTCGCAAGCTCGGCATTGCCGATGACGACTCACGCGTAAATCCGAATGGCGGCGCCATCGCCCTCGGCCATCCGCTCGGAATGTCCGGCGCGCGCCTCGCGCTCACCGCGACCGAGGAACTACAAAGGAACGGCGGAAAGCTGGGCCTCGCGACCATGTGCATTGGCGTCGGACAGGGAATCGCTCTCGCACTCGAACGGGTGTAGATTCATCGGCGTGATCGATGTGGCGATGCTGGACGAGGCGGCGGTCATGGCCGTGCTCGATGAGGTGATGGATCCGGAGATCCCGGTCGTCTCGGTCACCGATCTCGGCATCATTCGCGGCCTGGCCGACAATCCTCCCGAGTCCTGATCACGCCGACCTACACGGGCTGCCCGGCCACGATCGCGATCGAGCGGGCCGTCCGCGAGGCGCTGGATGCGGCCGGCTTCGAACATCTTCACACGGAACGCGTGCTCTTCCCGCCGTGGACGACGGAGTGGATCACCGAGCGAGGCCGCCAGCGGCTGCACGATTATGGGATCGCACCTCCTAGCGAGGCAACGACGGCAGAATGCCCGCAATGCGGATCGAGCGATACGGTCGAGGTCAGCCGCTTCGGATCAACTCCCTGCAAGGCGCAGTGGCGCTGCAACGCCTGTCACGAGCCGTTCGACCGCTTCAAGTGTCATTAGCCAGCAGGGCCAGCAAGGCGAACGATGCCAGCCAATGCTCGCCCATATAATCGCCCGCGACATGCGGCATCGCGGCTTCGAGATGCGCTTCGGCCGTGTCGTAGGCCTGCTGTGAATCTTCCGGCAGAAGCGGAGCCAGGCTCCGCCAGCACCATGCCCGGCTGAGATTCAATCCGTCCAAGTGCGCGATCTTCCCGTCGCTGCGATCGCTGACCACGGCGGGCATGAACAAGGTCGCCGGCTCGCCTGTGTCGAGCTTCGGCAGGAAACCCCCAAACCAGCCATGGAATTCCGGCTCCGTCAGCGCGCGAGCCATGCACAATGCCTCGATCAGCGCCGGCGACAGGAACTCGTCCCCGCCCGGCTCCCAAGCCTGGCAGTCGCAGTCGTTGCCGAACCAATGCTTCGCCCGCTCACGGATTGCCTCCGCCAGCGGCTCGTCGAACCGCTCCGCCCAATCGAGCGAGAGGACCAACGCAAACGCCGTGTTGAAATGTGTGCCGACCCGGATTGGGTAGGTGAGCACGCCCAGATGATCCCGGAGCCTGTCCGCGAACGCGCGAGCTAGCGGTTCCAGCTCGTAAGCCCAGTTTGCATCGCGATGCCGCGACGCCTCAAGGTGAAGCTGCAGAAGCCAGGCCCATCCATAAGGCCGCTCGAACCCGCGGCTGAGCGGCCGGTCGAGATATGCGCGCTCGGTCTCGACCTTTTCCGCAGTGAAGCTCTGGTCGGCGAGCCTCTCGATAGCCCGCGCTTCGTCTGTGTCCGGGAACAGGCGCCGAAGGGTCAGGAGCGTCCACCAGCCGTGGACGCAGCTGTGCCAATCGAAGCTTCCGAAGAAGATCGGATGCAGGACGTGGGGCGGTAGGGCGTCCTCGTCTGCCCCAAGCACATGGTCGAGCTTGTGCGGATATTCCTGCCGCACGTGGCCGAGCGCAATCCTGGCGAAGCGCGCCGCCGTGTCCGCATCGAGGCTGAAACGACTCATCGGAAGGCGGCGAAATACAGGATCAGGATGTTCACTGCGAGCAGCGGCAATGCCGTTGCGATCTGCGCCTTCACGACGCCGTACTGATCCTTCAGTTCAAGAAGCGCCGCAGGGACGAGATTGAAGTTCGCTGCCATCGGGGTCATCAACGTCCCGCAGAAGCCCGCGAGCATTCCCACGGCTCCAACCACCGCGGGATCGCCTCCATACGCCTGAATCAGCAGCGGGACCCCGATCGCTGCGGCCATGACCGGGAAGGCCGCGAAGGCATTGCCCATGACCATCGTGAACAGGACCATCCCGAACGCGAAGACGAGCACCGTGGCGAAGATGTTGCCCTTCGGAATAACCATGCCGGTGATGTCGCCGATGATCGTTCCAACTCCCGCGGCTGCGAAGAGCACGCCGAGCGCCGCAAGCATTTGAGGCAGGACGGCGGCCCAGCCGATCGCATCGATCAGTCGGCGGCCTTCCTGAAGTGGCGCGACCGCCGGTGGACGCAGCCAGAGGTAGATAGTCCCGAGCGCCAGCAGGGCTCCAAGGCAGAGGAAGACGTAGGTCTCGCGTTTGGCCTCGATCCAGCCGAGGCTTCCGACCGGTGTGTAGTTGTAGACCAACGTCCCGATCAGCGCGGCCGCTGGAATGATCAGCGCCGGCAGGAACAGCTTGTTGCCGAGTTGCACCGAAAAGGCGGCGCGTTCTTCATCGCTGGTGGTGGCCGGATGGCTGCGACCGAGGAACCCGAACCCGGCAAGTCCGGCAAGGCCCAACACAAGCAGGCCATTTCCGAAGTCGCCGATGAAGTCGCCAGTGAGCAGGCTCAGCGCCATAAGACCCCAAAAGGCGGCATTGCCCAACCGCTTCGGATTCGAACGGTCGAACACGCTCAGCAGCGCGAAGGCCGCGAACATCGCTCCCGCGAGCGCATATAGCCATTGCAGCGTGATCACTTGCCGCCCAGCTTCAGCTTGCGATCGAGCAGCATGAGACGTGTGCCGTGGATCAGGAAGGCGGCGACGGCGCTGGGGATCGCCCACAGAGCCAGATGTAGGGGCGACAAATTGTAACCATACGTCGCCAGCGTCTGCTGGATCAGGACGATCGAGCCGATGGCGATGAAGATATCCTCGCCGAAGAACAGGCCGACATTGTCCGTCGCGGCGGAATAGGCTTTCACTTTCTCGGCAGTCGGCTCGTCCACTTCGCCGAGCTGTTGTTCGGCCGCGGCCAGCGCCATTGGCGCGACGAGCGGGCGCACCGTTTGAGCTTGCCCGGCAACCGTCGTCAGTCCCATTGCGGCCGTCGCCTGGCGGACGAGCATGTAGAGCAGCAGCAATCTTCCGACCGTCGCCGCCTTTATGCTCCGGATCACCCGCGCCGCCTGCTGCTGCAGTCCATACCGTTCGAGGAGGCCGATCACCGGAAGCACGATCCACACGATCGCGATAATCCGGTTGTCGTTGAACGCCTTCCCGAAAGTCGTGATGACCTTCACAAGGTCCATTCCGCCAAGCAGGCCGGTGATGATCGCCGAGCCGGTCACCACCAGCATTGGGTTCATCCGAAGCGCAAAGCCGAGGACGACCAGCAGGATTCCTAGCAACGGCCAGTAGTTCATTCGCTCGCTCCATAACCGCCGCCGCCCGGTGTCTCGATGACGAAGCGGTCGCCAGCCTGCATCTCGGCTGCATCCGTAGCCGTCAATTCTTCGATGCTTCCGTTCACGCGCTCGACCCAGTTGCGTCCGGCAAGGGCATCGCTCCCGCCCGCAAGTCCCTTCGGTGCGACGCGCCTTCGATTGGCGAGCATGTTCGCGCGCATCGGTTCGAGGAAGCGGACATCGCGGATCACGCCATCGCCGCCGGTGTGCTTGCCTCTTCCACCTGACCCATGTCGGATCGCGAACCGCTCCAGCCGCACCGGAAGGCGGGTCTCGAGCACTTCCGGGTCGGTTAGCCGGCTGTTGGTCATATGGGTCTGAACCGCGCTCGTCCCATCGTGATCCGGGCCGGCGCCCGACCCGCCGGCAATCGTCTCATAATATTGGTGGCGCGCGTTGCCGAAGGTGAAATTGTTCATCGTGCCCTGGCTCGGCGCGAGCTTGCCGGTGGCGGCGAAGAGCGTGTCCGTCACCACCTGGCTGGTCTCGACGTTCCCCGCGACGACCGCGGCCGGGTATCGCGGTGCCAGCATACATCCTTCCGGCACGACGAGCTTGATCGGACGCAGGCAGCCGTCGTTCATTGGGATCGGATCGTCGACAAGGGTACGAACGACGTAGAGCGATGCCGCGCGGACGATCGAATAAGGCGCGTTGAAATTGTCGGGAAGCTGATTGCTCGTGCCGGTGAAATCGAACGTCGCGGAGCGCGTCGGCTTGTCGATGGTGATCTTCACCGCGACGCGGGCGCCATTGTCCATCTCATACTCGAACGCGCCGTTTTCGAGCCGGTCGAGCAGCCGCCGCACCGACTCCTCGGCATTGGCTAGTACGTGCCGCATGTAAGCCGCGATAACTTCCGGACCGTAATCGCGAGCGGTCGCCGCGAGCACTTCCGCGCCGCGAATGCAGGCCGCAAGCTGAGCCTTCAGGTCGGAGATGTTGCGGTCGATGTTGCGGGCTGGCGATTTGCCGGAGCCGAGCAGCGCGCGGATTTCGGTTCCAAGGAAACGCCCCTCGTCGACAAGCAGGACGTTGTCGATCAGCACGCCTTCCTCGTCGATCGTGCGGCTGTCCGGCGGCATCGATCCCGGTGCGATCCCGCCGATGTCGGCATGGTGCCCGCGCGCCGCGACGAAGGCAGAGGGCTCGGCTTCGTCGCCGTGGAAGACTGGCACGATCACAGTGATGTCGGGCAAATGCGTGCCGCCGCGATATGGGTCGTTCAGTACGTAGGCATCGCCCCGCCGGATTCCGCGCCCATCCTTGGCATTGCCGCGCGTCTCGATGATGGTCCGAATGCTCTCGCCCATCGATCCGAGGTGCACCGGAATGTGAGGTGCGTTGGCGATCAGCGCGCCTTCCGCGTCGAACATGGCACAGGAGAAATCGAGCCGCTCCTTGATGTTCACCGACGTCGCCGTGGACTGAAGCGCAACGCCCATTTCCTCGGCGATCGCCATGAATAGGTTGTTGAAGATCTCCAGCATCACCGGGTCGGCGGAGGTGCCGATCGCTTGAGAGCGCCGGACAGGACCCATGCGTGTAAGCACCAGCGTCCCGTCGTTCGAGCGCGTGGCGCTCCAGCCGGGCTCGATGACCGTGACCGACGATCGATCGGTGACGAGGGCAGGGCCTGAGACCTGCTGGTCGCCGGACAGGCTGTTGCGGTCATAGACCTGCCAGTCTCCAACCGTACGCGGCTGAGCGCCTGCTCCCGGTGACTGCGAGAAGATCGCCTCGGTGCCGTTATGAGCAACGGCCTCGACAATCAGCGCATCGAGAATGATTTCTCCCGTTTCGTCGACGTAGCCGAAGCGCCGGCGGTGCAGCTCGGTGAAGTCGGCTTGCATCTCGTCTTTCGGCGCGATCTCGATCTCGAGGGTCGTATCGCTGCCTGCGAGCCGCAACCGCGACCGTCGATGCAATTCGATCCGGCTGCACTGAATTCCTTGGCCGGCAAGAGCCTCAGTCGCTTCTGCTTCCAGCGACCGCAACGCCTCCTCGAAATCCTCAGCCAGAGGTTGGACCATTCCTGCTTCCCGGATCGCCTTCACGTCGGCGAGGCCGATTCCGTAGGCCGAGAGCAGGCTCGCGAGCGGATGCACGAAGATGCGTTCGATCCCGAGCGTATCCGCGACCCGGCACGCATGCTGCCCGCCCGCCCCCCGAAGCTCACCAGCGTGTAGCGGGTGACGTCATGGCCGCGCGCGATCGAGATTTTCCGGATCGCATTCGCCATGTTGTCGACCGCGATACGGAGGAATCCTTCCGCGATTTCAGACAGGCTCATGGACCGGCCTAGCGCTCTCTCGACGTCGCCGCCGACGTCCCGAAGCCTCGCCTCCGACGCGGTCGGATCAAGCGGCTCATTGCCCGCGGCGCCGAACACCGCGGGGAACTCCTCCGGCACAATGCGGCCAAGGAACAGGTTGCAGTCGGTGACGGTCAGCGGCCCGCCGCCGCGATAACAAGCCGGTCCGGGCTTCGCGCCAGCGGACTCCGGCCCAACACGAAAGCGCATGCCGTCGAACCGGCAAATCGAACCGCCGCCTGCGGCGACAGTGTGGATCTGCATCATCGGCGCGCGGATGCGGACTCCCGCGACCACGCTCTCGTCCGCCAGCTCGTAATGCCCGGCAAAGTGCGAAACGTCGGTCGACGTACCGCCATATCGAAGCCGATCAGCCGCTGTTCGCCCGACGCCGCGACCATGCCGACCACTCCGCCCGCCGGCCCCGACAGGATCGCGTCCTTGCCGCGGAAGGCGCTTGCATCGGTCAGTCCGCCGTTCGACTGCATGAACTGGAGTTTCGTGTCTGCCGGAAGGCCGCTGGCGACGCGGTCGACGTAACGCCGGAGGATTGGCGAAAGATAGGCATCGACTACGGTCGTGTCCCCGCGTCCGATCAGCTTGATCAGCGGCGCGACTTCATGGCTGACCGAGATTTGAGTGAAGCCGAGCTCCCGCGCGATCTCTGAAACCCGGCCCTCATGCTGCGTGAACTTCCACCCGTGCATCAGCACGATCGCGAGCGCATCGATGCCGCTCTCGCGAACCTGCTTCAGCGCTGCCCAAGCAGCCTCCTCGTCGAGCGGAGTAATGATTTCCCCGTCCGCGCCCACGCGCTCGACGATCTCGACGACCGTTTCGTAGGGCTGCTCCGGCAGCACGATGTGCCGGGCGAAGATCTCTGGCCGAGCCTGGTATCCGATGCGCAATGCATCCCCGAACCCGCGTGTGATCGCCAGCGCGACGCGGTCACCCTTGCGCTCGAGTAGGGCATTGGTGGCCACAGTAGTGCCCATGCGGACTTCGCCGAGCGCGCCATCCTCAGCGGCGAGAATGCGGCGGATGCCCTCGATAGCAGCATCGGCATACTGATCGGGATTCTCGGACAGCAACTTCTCGGTGCGGAATCGTCCGTCGTCGTCCCACGCGATCACATCGGTGAAAGTCCCGCCCCGATCGATCGCGAAATTCCATACGCCGGCCACGCGGCCTTCAAGCAGATGCCGGCCAAAGGTGGAAGTGGCGGAGCGGACAGTCTGCTGCGAACTGGTCTCTACCGGCCATTTCCCTGATTCCTCACAAGTTGCAGGGAAAACGAAGAATCAGCGGCTCGAAATCCCGCCACTCTTGCAGAATTCTCGCGACGTTCTCGCCACTCGCGACGGCAATACCCTGATACGGTAAGCAGGGAAATTTTTCAGGCTCAACAGGGAATGGGCTTGTGTCGAACAGCGAAAGCAGCGCTGTGGGTTACAAGCATGCCGCCCGGCGCCTCGTTCAAAGTACCGGCGCGCTCGATCCAAGCTTCGACCGGACAGACTGAAGCGCGGAAGTCAGTTCTCGGGTCCGTTGTCCGAGGTCTTGGATCAGGGTCTCAGCGTCGCGTTCCTCGATGACCCTAGTCAGTACATCAGCCACACCGCCGCGGAGATCCACGAGCTTCAAGACGGCTATCCAGTGACCGCTGCGATCAATCGCCGTTTTGGCCACGCCGTGACAAAGGAAAGGTCGGAGCTCCTCTAGCTCTCGGAAGCGGGCGAGCGCGTTGGACGCTTTTGCGCCCTTCTTGCCGAGCTTCTCCAACGCCGCAGCCAGATCATCGAACCTCTGTCCGACGAGGCGCCGGAGGCGACCTTCACCCCCTGCGCGAAGCATTTGGAGGGTTTCGCTGACGCTGAGCTCAGCCCTGGCGAACAGCTGGATGGCCTCGCCTCGCCAGGCGTTCACGTCGCGAGCAGTGTCGTGCCAGACGTCTGGCTCGCCGCTGACCACGATTGGAGTGTGAGCAGTCATGCAGTGCCCTCTAGATCAAAGCAGTTACGACAGGGTTTCCGCGAGGGCGCGGTGGAAAAGCGACCCGGATGTGTATCGAGTTACAATCAGCCGCAGGTGGGGGACTGGACAAAGCGTGTCGCCCGAGTCGACACTGCCACGCGGATCGGTTCTCCACCGGGGACGGGATAGACTGATCTTCACCAGAGCGGCGCCGGGGACGGTGCACAGGACGGAGCTCACCGGAGACGGGAGCGCGGTGAAAGCAGGCGCCAAGGCGCCACCTTTTAAGACTTTGAGATCGCCGTCACGAAGACAGCGCGCAGGAAAGACTGCGCCCGTCACGCCGGGATCACGGGGGAAGATCGATGTCACCTATCAAACAACACGCCGTTGGCGATGGTGCTGGAGCGCGCCAAAATTACCAAGCCCAAGTCGACTGGTGGGCGACAGGAAAACTGTGGCAGTGCAAGCGTGATCCACGGCGCTATTCGGCCCGGGAGGTCACAAAAGCGCAACGGATCATCGAGCGGTTCGGTGTCCGGATCCCGTTACTCATCGCGTCGGACGGTTGCGTCCTTGGGCACTTCGTCGTCGTGATCGCTGCGCGCAAGCTCGGCATCGAGCAGCTGCCAGTCCTCTATGCAGATGACCTGTCCCCTGCCGATCGCCACGCGATGTCACTCGCCCTCAACCGTCTTTATGAACTCGGCGAATTCGACCAGGCGATGCTCGGTGCACTCGTCATGGATCTCGAGGTGGAGCTACCTGGCCTCGAGTTCGACGAGCTCGGTTTCGAGGCGGCCGAGATCGACCGCGCCGTGGCTGCACACACGCGCGGCTCAAGCCGGGACGAACAAACGCTGCCGCCGATCCCAAGCATCGTGTCGAACCGGGGGGACGTCTGGCTGCTCGACGACCACCGCGTCGGCTGCGGAGATGCGGCCGATGCAGAGATCTACGCCCGTCTCCTGGAGGGTCGATCGGCCAACATGGTCTTCACCGATCCTCCCTATGGTTGCCCGGTCCAAGGCTTCGTTACAACGCGGGCGCACAGGGAGTTCGTCCAGGCCTCAGGCGATCTAGATCCCGAGCAACTTGAGCGCTTTTTCCGGACCTGGTGCGAGGTCATGGCAGTAAGCGCCGAACCTGGAGCCGTCATCGAGCTTTGTATCGACTGGAGGTCGGCGAGCCTCCTCATGTCGGTTGCGCAAGATGTATTCGGCCCGATGATCAACATGGCGGTGTGGGTCAAGGACCGCGCCGGCATGGGCAGTTTTCTTAGATCACAGCACGAGCTGGTGTTGATCTTCGCGGCACCGGGTCGGAAGTTCCGTAACAATGTCGAGCTCGGAAAGAACGGTCGTCACCGCAGCAACGTCTGGAGATACCCGAGCGCGCTTACGTTCGCGCGCACGGGTGTCGAAGGCGATCTCCTGGAAGACCATCCAACACCGAAGCCCAAGGAGCTGATCATGGACGCGATTCTCGACTGCACCAGTCGAGGCGACACCGTGCTCGACCCTTTCCTGGGATCTGGCTCGACCCTGGTCGCCGCGGAGATCACGTCACGCAAGTGCGTCGGGATCGACCTCGATCCGGGTTACGTCGACCTCGCCGTGCGCAGGTGGCAATCTTGGACTGGACGCGACGCGGTCCTCGAGAGTTCTGGCCGCACTTTCAACGACATCCTAGCCGACGATCGCTCGGGCGGCGAGCACGGGGGTCGCGATCGTGGCTGACGAGCGCGAGTACAAGGTCGGATACTGCAGGCCTCCACCTGAACACCGCTTCAAGAAGGGCCAGTCCGGCAATCCCAAGGGCCGGAAGAGAAAGCGCCTTTCCGATGCAGAGATTATCGCGAAAATCCGCGATGAGCGGATCCCAATGGTCCTCGACGGCCGGAGAGTCCTGGTTAGCCCTTTGGAGGCCGCTCTCCGCAAGACTCTCCACACGGTTCTTGCCAAGGGCAACGTACGCGACCTGGAGCGACTCCTTTGCATGTTCAACAAGCACGGCGCGCCGTCTCCAGAAGATACCTATGAACAGCACCAAAGAGAGGGTGACGCGGTTGTTCAGAAGTTGTTCGATTACCTCGAGAGAACCGTGCCTGACGATCCCGAACCGTAGCGGCTCCCGGGCGCCGGGGCCCGTATGAGGATCGCGGATGTGCCCGGCTCGCCAACTCAGCGTGAGAACCGGCGTTACGTGAACGCGGTTCGACTCCCTCACCTGGCCTAATCGTCGCGCGAACTGGACGCGGTTGCAAACCTGGAGGACTGGCGCGGGTCCATGTTCAGCAATCGGCGATTAGTTGCTAGCAGCAACGACTTCATATCCCTTGGACTCACTCGGCGACAGGCTTCGACAATTCATACTCGAGCTCGCGGATTTCCTTGCGACGTTTGAGCTCCTCGAGTTGAGCCTGCTGCTCCGCGGCCGAAGCCTTCTCGAGCGAAGCGTAGGTGGTGCGTGCTGTGTCGACTACGCCCGCAATCGCAGCTGCGCCCGGATCGGAGCCGTACTTGAGGCGGGTCGGCGCACCAGAGGCATCAAATTCAGCGGCCACTTCCTCGCTACCGAAGAGGCCGCCCCTGCCTATGGGAATCGTGAAAAGACCCGAGAGTTGCGGAAAGGACGCGCTTCCATTCGCACTCAGTGTTCGCGCAAGCGTACTCGACTCGTCTTTCGCGCAGACGGCGGTGACGCTTGGAGGACCGCTGCAGGGAAAGACTGAAATGGCCGCGGGCACCGCGCGACGATATACGAGACCGGGAACCGCCTTGGTCGGAAATGTCATGGAGGTTTGAAGCGCCGTAGCCATTGGCTTGTCGGCCTGCCAGGAAATGCCGAAACCCTGCTGTCCCACCTGGCGTACACGGTAGCTTTCGAAGGCGGCCTTCGCGGCCGGTGTCGAAAGGTCGAAGAACGACGCGATGTCTGGCCTCGGAATGTGAGCAAATCCGCCAAGCGTGCCCTTTGCTGGATCGATTGGCGGGCCGCTCGAGGTTACCGTAAGCAGGTCCGAAATCCGTTGGAACTCCGCGCGTCGCGCCGCTAGCTCCGTCGAAATGGCCGCGACAGGCGCGTCTGGCGTAGCAATTGCGCTTTCCAGTTCGAGGATATTTTCTCTCAGGCGCTCCTGCTCCTTCAGCGCCTCCTTGGCTTCTTGCGTGCAGTCGAACGGTAAACTGCTCGGGTGGGATTCCATCGCTCCGACAACGCCGCCGCTCGCGAGCGTAGCGCCCGCCTTTACGAGGGCAGAGATGACGACACCTCCCTGGCCCTCGTTCGTCGCGTTGAACGATTCGAGCGTTCCGTCGGCACGAAGTTTCAGCTCGGTGGTTCGCTTCGCAAGCATGCCCTTGCGGGCGTCGACACGGATAAGCGTGGGATCGGCCACGGTCTTGCTTGCTATCACCACCGTGGTCTCGAATTTCGGCTCGCGAGAACTTCCGGGACAGCGCACCAGGCGCTGCGCGACTTTCGCCCCAGCCCTTGTCTTGGGTAGGAAATAACCAAGCTCGTAAGTCTTCGACGCAGCTTCCGCTGGCGCGGCCAACAACCCGGCCAGTCCAAGGAAAAGAAGGCCGCTCCGGCCCGCTCTATAACTTGTCGACACCCGTAGGTGGGATCGGAAAGCAGGAAGATGACGCATTGGCACAAGCTCCCGCTGCACGGGGCGATTCGGCTCGTTTACTTTAAGTTGAACGCGTTCACAAAAACAGGCCTCTCCCGCCAAGGTCGGTTTTCAAAGAGAAGCAAAACGTTCGTCAACAGGCCGCGTTCTTGAAGTGAAGCAAACGGGTGCGCCGAGCCGCACCCGTCCCTGTTCACGGCACGCTGACCCGGTCTGATAAGGAAACGAAGTCCAACCACTTCAAGAGACTTCGCTTTCCTTTCCCCGCGCGAGCGCCCGTCTTGTTCTGAGAAACCGCCAGAGTCTCCTGAGTCCGAGCGCCGTGGCCAGCGTTCCGAGCATGGCGATGAGACCGATGACCAACTGGACCCAGGCCGTCGCCCTTTTCAAGCGATGCTCCGTAGAGTCCATAAAATCGTCAAATCGTTGACCCCACGTGACTCTCACGGCCAAGGGCAATTGCAGGGTTCGGAGCAACATGTCCTTATTCCCGTTCGGTGTCTCGATGATCACGTAGGCGCTCAACATCAGTCGATGACTAGGAGCGTTCAAGGCAGTGACTTGCCACTCCCACCGAGCCGCCGGCCCCACGTACAAGTCACGAGCCACAAGATCCTCGGGTTCGATTTTGAAACCATCACCCGTAAGTCGCGCGGCCATTCTCCGCCCAATCTTAAGCTGCACCTCTTTTTTCGGCTTCGAACCAAGCAGCTCAGAAACAGGCGCAATTTCGGGATCACTCGAAACCACAAAACTGACGGTTGCCGTTTCACCGCGCAGCATGCTTTCGGGATGATCAACGGCGCCGCTACCGCTTTCAAGACTAGCGCTGATTTCGCTCGCGCGGCTGCAGTCGGCCCGCGACACGCGTTCTCCACGGAGCACCTTACAGGAAACCACGTCGTGGGGATCGTTGCCCGTGAACACATTTGGACGAGGAATACTGGAGGAGGCGGGGGTTGACGCCGTAGGTACTGCCTCTTGGACAGACCGAAGAAGGTATAGGGAGCCAAGCAGTACAATTGCGATCGCAAGTGTCGCAATGAGAAGCCCATGCTTAACAAAGCGCCGCATTTCAGTTCCTCCGAAACCCTCGGCTTGGGAGCCGCGACAGCAGTGGGGATCGCGCGCGTCCTTCTTTAGCTTTGCCGACTTTCTAGTTGAAGAAACCACGACCAAATGACGCCCAAGACGGCTGTCACTGCCGCGGCAACGCTGTCGTGCTTCCGGAGACTCTCCGACCACGCGGAGTCCGGCATGATCAACGCCGCTGCGACCGAGACCAGCCAAACGACGAGAACGAAGCCCCAGGCCCAGACGCCGAACTTATAGGACATAACCTTCCCCTTTCGTGGATTCGCAGTGCGGAATCATTGTCGAGGCGGCTCGCTCTCTGCCGACGAGGGAGCGGCGAAAGCGTTGGGGGAGATCGGAGGACAATTGGCGCTAGCAACCCGCTGCCGCAGCCCCGCCACTCGGCAGATTGCAGGCGTTGGACCCGTGAGCCGTCCATCCCGACAGGCCGAGCACATGCGACTAAACGATGCCTCCAGTTGCAGCGAGTAGTCGAACGGTGTCGCTCCACCCCAGTTCGGCCCGGGGTTGCCTCTTGCGGATTCATTAGCTGCCCGCCGGGGACATCACGCATCCACTTGGTGCGGAGCTCATCTCTGCGTGCCGGATCGGTTAGGCCCGCCATCGTGTACCGGCTCGCCGGGGTCGGAACGATGCTTAGGGTCGGTGACCGAGGCCACTGCGCGAGCGAGTGGCACGAGAGGCAAGACGAGCGCAGGTTGTCGGCGGGGCCGTTAAGCCGGCCCTGGAAACCTGGCCACGGCCTTTCTGGCCAAGGGTCCTCGCCTTTCCACACGATGCCGGCGAGTTCGGAATTCAGGCGAGTTGACGGCAGCTGGGCGAAGTCGCCAAGAGCAGGAGCCGTGGCTTGGGGGTCATTGCCCCACATCAGTCCGACGGGCGTGAGATCGCCATACAGACCACTCTGGTTATTCTGCCACACGAAGGTCCAAACAGCCAGCCGAACGGCGCGCGTGGGTCACGCACCGCGATGTCCATCTGCAGCAGTTGCAATTGGCGTTTCGTCCGGGTGGAAGGAGGGTGCGAGCTAGATGACGAACCGGCCGCGTCGATATACGCCCGCACCTTCGGGCACCCGCCAAGTAGGGGACTGCCGCGTCGGTGAAGAGTAGCTTGAATGAGACAGTCTTAGCTGGGAACGTCCAGCCCAGCTGCGGCCGCGATGGGTTGCACGGGTCAGCGAAGATGTCGTGAAGGGCCTTCGCTCCTTCCCTGTTGTAGAACCCAATCGCCCACACCTGCGGCCCCGTCGGGGACTGCGGCGAGAGGTCGCCGGCGTCGGGACCGCGTTCCTTCGTCAGGCCCAGCTGAGCCTCGCGGCCGTTCGGTCCGTAATCCATCCACGGCGCGATCCACCACTCGGCGCCGGGCGCCATGGTAACGGTATTGTCCTGTATCTTGAGGCCGGACGCCTGCACCTCTGACAGTACGGCGGCCATGTAGTTGAGCCAGTCGGTACGAAAATCGACCTGCTCCCAAGGATGCACGGTGGGCACGAGAGCGGTGGGAAGGTCGGTACGCCACTTTAGAGGGGGCACTCCTGCGCGGAAAGCCGAGCTGGCCTGCGCCGGGAAGCGGGCACAGGTGACGGTTTGAAGGGCCTCGGCCGGCTGGCCACTACCGACCGCCGCCAAACCAGCGAGCATTGTCGACGCGGCCAGAAGCATCATTACGCTCTTTGACATTTGTGTCTCCCCGCTCCCGTCTTTGTCAGTCACCCTCCATCGAGTAGCGGGCGGCGAGCAAATTGCCCGGCCGATGGTGACAACGACGTTGGTGCAGCCGCCCGGCTTGCCGTCCTTGTCCCGCCCGATCTTCGCTGTCGCAGTAAGACATTGAATGTCGTTGACCGTGGTGAGGTATAGGTCGCCTCGACGGTCAAGTTCGTCCCGGATTTCCGGGTCCGGCAGCACGACACCGCCGTACTCGTGCGGCCCGGACGAGATCAGGTAAACGGATGCCCCACCGTCTCCAGGAAAAGCAGCCTCGACGACGTGAGGCTGCCGTGATGCCCGACAACCAGGACGTCGGCGTGTACTGCCCGGGGTCGTCCCGCAGCAGGCGACCCTCGATCGAGTTCGCACCCGGAAGCGCCCCAGAGGCCTTCTTTGACCACCCTCGGCATCGCCCATCAGCAGGACGCGCCGCGAGCCGATGTCGAGCCTAATTACCAAGCTGTTGCCGTTCGGATCCGCATGCGGTGAGGAATCGGCATTGAGTACGACGAACTGGCTATTTGCGCTGAGTGACACGGCCCCGGACGTGATTGCCTGGGTGCGAGCGAGCACGACATCGCCCGTGCACGAGCCCGCCTGGAAACGGACGCGATGCGGCGCGTCGGCGACGGCGCCGTGGTAGATCAGCCCTGGTTCAGCCGATGCCTTCTTGAGGAAGCGGCAATAACCGACCGTCTGCTGCACCCGGCCGCTGTCCCAGACATTTCGAACGTCGAATTGGTCGAAGACATCCGGCAGCAGGACTTCGTGATCCTCGTGCGGATGGCTGAGCACCAGGTGATCGATCGTCCTGAGTTCGGGCCGGACGGCGTGGAGGTAGGCCAGCAGGCGATTATTCGGGCCTTTTGCCGCGTCATCCTGCGAGCCGCCGTCGTAGATCATGGTCCAGCCTGGCCCTCGACGAAGAGCGCGAGGCCCGTGCCCACGTCGATCATGTGTAATTTCGTCGGGCTCCCGAGCGCGGTGATAGCGGGGCCACCGACCACGATGGTCCAGGCCTTGCTAACGTAACCGGTGCTGCCATCCGACATGCGGACCTGTCGCCACCGCGCGGTTTCGCGAATGACCTTCAGCGATTCCCCGCGCGTCAGTGCTCCGACCGCGGGCGAGGCCCTGCTCGGTGCGGACCGGATGACGACGTTGCGGCTTACGCGGTCGCTCGGGCAACAAGAGCTTGCGCGGAGACAGTTCCGGTCCAGACCAGGGACAGGAACACGCAGAACGCTGCATGCATAGATACTCGGTGGCACCGTGCGCATGCCCTCCCGCGATATTGCCGCAGTTAGCTAGATGGCCCTGCACACTCTCCCCCGGTTGTACGAGCAGCCGGGCGTCAGCAGTTCGGCACGCTGATCAATAACGTATCCGTCAAACGGGCACGCATTTCAATGCCACCAAGTGAAACTGGTCTCGAATGCAGACACGATAGAGTCGCCGCAGGAAGTAATCTTCGCAATCAACTAAACAGTTTCACTGTAAGACTTATATTCAACGGTGCACGAGGAACCGGGTTAGAAAATGGCGAGGGATTGCTAAGTTACCCGAAGAGCGGGATAAATGTTTCCGCCGAATCGCGAGTAACCACGATCACCATGGGGCGGTGATCATCGGGGGTGTTTGGCCATGAGCACGCGATTGCTCAGCACCGGTCGTCGCGCACAAACGCCAATTGCGAGCTTTGGACCGTCGATCCGGAGGTCGCCGTCATGAGCTTCATTGAAGTCTGGCGAGGCGGGCCCGAGCTAATTCTTGCGGCGCGGCGGATACAGGTGGCGCCGTGAGAAGCTCCGTACATCTTCAAGTGTTTTCCCGGATTGCCCTCGTTGCGGCCGTGCTAACGAGCACGGCGTGCGTCTGGTCGCGTGCCTCCGCGGATGAAGACCTCGGACAGGGTTGGTCCCAGGCCGACCGCGACCTCTGGTACGAACAAAGCCAGGGGTCCCGGTTGCTGCCCTACACGTGGGCGAAGGCGCTAGAGACAGCCAACGGAACGGAAAAGTTCTTCGATCCTGCGAATATGGGCCGGTTCGGTTACTTGCCACCGGAGCCAACCTCACTCAGCAGACTGCCCGTCGGGTTTGCGATTGACCGCCAGAAGGGCGATGGCTTTACCTACTCGGACCTCCAGTGGTTCGAGGGCCAGCGGAACGACGAGGCGTGGCTCGGCATGAACTGCTCGGCCTGTCATACGGCCGAGCTTCAATTACCTGAGAAGACACGAGACGGCAGCGCGGCCTGGAAGCGTATCCGGGTTGATGGCGGACCTACTCTCGCTGACTTCCAGTCAATGATCGAAGCGCTCGATGCGGCACTCCACTCGACGAATGATGATGCGGCGAAGTTCGAGCGTTTCGCGGCGAGCGTTCTCCCACGCCGAGATGATCCTGCCCTTGCCCGGGCCGACCGCGACAGCCTGAGGAGGGCCCTCACAAAGCTAATCGCGTGGCAGGATCGCGTGGCTCTCGCGAACCATGGTGGCGCGGCGACGCGCCAAGAGCCCCAATTCGGCAACGGACGGCTCGATGCTTTCGGCCACATCTACAACAAGGTCGCGCTCTTCGTCGGGGCACAGAACCAGATCCTGAACCCGTCAACCGCGCCCACTAGCTACCCCTTCATCTGGAACACGTCGCAGTCCGACCGCGTCCAGTGGAACGGCATTGCCAGCAACCAGAGGCTGGGGCCGGAAGGACACTCGTTCGATTATGGCGCACTCGGCCGCAATTCAGGCGAAGTGACGGGGTCTTCGGCGATGTCGCGTTGCGTTCGGGAGGCGGTGCTGGCGGCTATCGCTCCAGCGTGCAGGTCCAGCGGCTCAGCGAGCTCGAACGGCTGCTCGGCAGGCTTCGCCCGCCGCCCTGGCCGCTCAAGCCGATCGACACCGGAGCAGGCAGTTTGTGGGCCGCCGGGCAGAAGCTCTTCTCTCAAAGGTGCGCGAGCTGTCACGCGCCGCTAGCCGCTGACGATCTCAAGACACGCTTCGAGGCAAAGATGAGCCTGTTCCGACCGGGCATCGCAGGCAACACACCGCCTGGGACAGATATCTGGATGGCGTGCAACGCTTATACCTACCAGATCCGGACAGGTGTCCTTCAGGGGACCAAGCGCGACGTCATTTCGGGCGCGCCACTGGCTGAGGTCGAGCCCACGTCCCGCGTGCTGGAGACCGTCGTAAAGGGTGAACTTGCCGGACAGAAGCGGGAGCTCGTGGCGGCAGCCGTGAAGGCGATCTTTAACTCGGCTCCTGCCGCCAGACCCGTCCCGCCCACCGGTGCATTCGTGGAGCCCGGAAGGGATCGCGCACGACGGCGCCAGATTTGCATGACCGCGGATAGCCCCATCCTCGGGTACAAGGCACGGCCACTTACGGGGATCTGGGCCACGGCTCCGTACCTACACAACGGCTCAGTGCCGACCTTGTACGACCTGCTTCTGCCGGAGAAGCTACGTCCCAGCGAATTCTACGTGGGATCGCGTCGCTTCGACCCGGAAAAGGTTGGATACGTGACCGCCAAGGCGCCGGACAATCCCTTCAAGTTCGTCACCCATTCCACGCCGGACGAGGCCGTTCCCGGCAACGGCAACGAGGGCCACGATTACGACAACGCATCCCTGAAGGAGCCTGAGAGATGGGCGCTAATCGAGTATCTCAAGTCGCTTTGAAGCACGGATTACCGGCGGCCGTGGTGGGCGCGCTGCTGTTTGCGGCAGCCGGCAACGGTTCCGCGCAGAATCCACCGCAGAAGGCTTCGAAGGCTGATCTCACCGCCGCGGACCAGAACCCGATCGACACAGCGGCGCTAAACAAGATGCTGGCGGGTCTTCCACAAGTGACCTTCGACGACGAAGGGACTGAGCGACGGTACTACGTCTGGGAAGGCGACATGCTGCTGGGGCGTGACGAGGTCCAGGCGATGCTCTTCGCACACCGCTCACTGCAGGCGCCGGCACGGCAGGGTGAGCTACTCCTGCAAGTTCGGCCCGACGGTCGCCCGGGAGTTTGGGCACGGCCCAAGCGAACGCTGACGTACTCGATCGACTGCCGGACATTCGAATCGGCCGACAACTGCCGGATCGCCGAGCAGGCATTCACGAAGGCTGCCCGGGACTGGGAAAACGTCTGTCCAACGTGCGGCGTCCATTTCCGCAAGGCCCCGGCCACTGCCGGTTATCGACCGAAGGACGGCAGCGGACCTACGTTCGTGGTCCGTTACGATCCCGAGGGATACGACTACCTTGCAATTGCATTCTTTGCGAACGATCCCGCCTTCAAGCGCTATCTCGGGGTTGGACCCGACTTCTTTACCACGGACATCAGTCGGGACGGGATCCTGCGCCACGAGCTTGGTCACGTGCTCGGCTACAGGCACGAGCACAACCGTGCACCGGCCGGATGCTACTTCGAAGACAACCAGTGGCGAGCACTTACGCCCTACGATCCCAAGTCCGTCATGCACTACCTGTGCGGCGCAGGCGGGACCATGCAGATGGTGTTCACAGCCAGCGACCGCGCCGGTCACCGCACCGCGTACGGAGCGTGACCATGCGCGCTCGTCCATTCCTCTTCGCGACTGCCGTTTTCCTGTGCAGCCAAGCGATAGATGCTCAGCCGGCTTCGACAGTTCCGCCTTTAGGCCAGGAGCCAACCGAGCGGCCACTCTCGGACAGGAACACACCGGGTAATGTCATCGTCTCGTTCGAGGGCGGTGACGTCGCGACGGACATTGGAAAAGTCGTCCTCGGCCTTGTCGAGGACGCGGGCGTGATCCCCACCACGCGCCATGTCGTCGCCGAGAAGGAAGACCCTTGCCGTATCGTGCTCAAGCTCGGGTACCCGGCGTGCACTAGCGAGCTCATGAAAGCCTTGGACGTCCTCAACCCTAAGCTCCTGCCTTCACGCGGTCACCTCAGCATCGGCGATACGATGGTCGTACCTGACGTGTGGCTGCGGAAGTATAGAACCTTTCAAAAGTTCGCCAGGTCGGTCGCGGCAGAGCAGGCCAGGAGCGCCACGATCAAGAAAGGTTGGACCTCGCTCAAGATCGGATCCGCCGAGGTCGGTCCAAACACAGAACTGGTATCTTACGATGCTTACGAACTCGTCCTGTTCGCCGGGAACCCGGACATTCAGGCAAGGCTCGAGAAACGCCTGTATCCGCTGAAAACGCTCAACGTCCGGGTGAACTCGATCCCTTCGAAGCATCACCGGCAACTGCCTTTTCCTACAGGGATCCGCTCCAATACCAGACCGAGTGCGGCACGCAGCCGCAGAGGCCTACCGCGGTTAATTATCGCCTAGACTATCTCGACAGCGACGCAGATGCGGCTGCCTTGGTCGCGCAGCGCCCTCCGGGAAGCAAGGCTACTCGCGTTTACGTGATCGATTTCGCGATCGATCCCACGCCCAATCTCGCTGGCGCGGTCGAGGGACAAGCAGTCCCTCTCCCCCCGGCGGATGGCGCTGCAGATGGGTCAATCCGACCGAGCGCGACCACGCAACCCATCTGGCCAGCATTATCGCCAGCCGTGACAACGGTTACGGCTTCGTAGGCGTGTCCCCAACCTCAACGATCAAGCCGTTCGAGTTCGTCCGGGTCAATTCCAACACCACGACTGGCCTCGGGATCATCCCGGGGAAAGAAGCCGACCTGGCGTACCAAATGGTGGCAGATAACGCGTACTCTACCCCACATGTATACCTCGTGGCGACGCGGTTTTCCGACTTCCCCCCAGCATGGTGAGTGAAGGACAACTGGATCTCTCGCGTCGGTTCGAACGGGACCTCGAGCACCGTATTTCGCAGGCCCAGCCGATGCTCGTGGTTTCTGCGGGACAATCAGAGGCACCGATCCCCCTGTCGCCCGGTGTTCCGATGTCCCCGCAAAACTTGGGCGACCAGCGCAACGTGCTCGTTGTCACCGCCTGCGAAAAATGCAGCCGGTCGTCGCCGCGCCTGTGGTCAAAGGCGAATTATTCCGCGCCGGACGGGCATTACGTCCACGTCGCGGCTCCCGGGGGCGTCCCGATGCTTGGCTGGGTTAGTGCGCAAGGTGTCGGGGCTTTCAACGGGACATCACAAGCGGCCGCCTTCGCCGCCGGTGTCGTCGCCGAGATGATGGGCCGCTGGCCCGATAGTTACGGCTCGGTGGAATATGCCAAGAAGCGGATCCAGACGACTTCCTGGCCAATTTACCAGGGTAACGGGACGAGCGACTACAAGCGCGTGGCGACCGGCATCATCGATCCAAACTTGGCGTTACTCGATCCGTCGAAGACCTGGATCAAGACCCGACGGAATGGAAGCCAATCGTGCTACGTGCCTTTTCTAGTGACGTGGTCCGCTTCCGCAGAAGCAGCGGAGCGGCGCTGCCGATTTCTACCGAGAGTGTCGCGCGCATCGTGCGGATAACGGGAGACGGGGTCCCCCGCAGTTCGTTTTGTACAAAGACATGTACGCCGACGACCACGACCCCGATAGGCTTGGCGAGATCAGTCGGGAGGGTCCGCTCACCCTAGCCCAGCCCATCAGCCTACAGGCCTGCGATGGACAGTCGTTTGTCCTCTCCGATCTCGTCGATGTCATCATCGCTAACCTGCCTGCGGCCGACCCGCCATGCGGATGACGGCACTTAGCCTGGCGCTCGCGGTCCCCGCAGCGCTTTTCGCGGTTCTGCCGGGCGAACACGGCGTCTCGCGCGCTGCTGGCGTCTGCCGTGGTGGTGAGGCTCTCACGACCTCCTTCGGGGAGTGGTTCGATCCCAACGCCCAACTCAGTGGCTCCAGTGAACCAAGTCGCACCGCGAGCAAGATCGTGCCAGACCTGCTTAACCCTGCGATCGCCGTTCGACTCCAGCTGGAGGCGACAAGCCCGGCCGGCCAGCGATGGACGCTGGTGCTCCGCGACCCGCGGCTTCGGGTCCTTTCGATCTTGAGCGAACAGGATTTCCGCCTCGCTAACGGTGGGACAGCAATACAATGGACCGGCCGCCTCGAGGCGTCACAGGTTTCAGCGGAGCTGGTCGGCGGCGGCCCAGGCGTCACCATCCGCTTTGCTGGGGGATGGCGCTGCCGAAGGACAGCCACGGCACCAACGTCTTCTCGAGCCAAGTCGCAGGCTCACCCAGCTGGACGAACCCGTTCGACAACTCCGCGGCCGTTTATCGTCGTGCCACGGAAGCGGTCGGCATGATGGTGACGGGTCTGAAGTTCCCTAATGCGCAAGGAGTCATTCAAAAGGAGACCTGGTGCTGCTCGGGCGCGATGCTAACGTCCGACATCTTCATCACGAACTGGCACTGCGGCGGCCCGACGACGCTGCCCGAGTCACTCTATTGGAATGACCAAGTCCAGAAAAACAGCATCATCGACCTCGGCTGGCAAGAAGGCTCGGCGCCTCGCAGGCAGTACGCTGTGACCCAGGTTCTCCAGGCGGACCAGCGACTAGATTACGCGCTCCTCCGGGTACGTCCGACGGTTGGGCCAGGCGCTGCAACCGGGCGCGCGATACCCGTTCGAATCAACCGCCAGCTGCCGGCAGACAACCAGGTCTTCGTCGTCCACCACGCGGAATGCCGGGCCAAGCTCCTTAGCTCGAACTGCATGATCGAGTCCCGTTCGTACCGTGCGTGGACCGACCCGCTCACGCGGACGACCGGCCCTGACATCACTCACCGGTGCGATACCGAGCCTGGCGCATCCGGAGCGCCGGTCTTCGACATGCAGGGGAACATGATCGCGCTCCATCACCTCGGCTTCCAAAAGGCCGACGCCGCGAACCAGTGCACGTCCGACAAGCTGAACAAGGCCGTCGGCTTGGATAGCATTCTCGAAGACGTGAAGCAGAAGAAACCAGCTTTGTACGCGGAACTGGCCGGATAGCGTCCGGCCGAAGCGGCCATCCAGGTGCGCACGTGTCGCGGACCGTTGAGCGGCGCGAGAGGGGGAAACGACAGTGGCCCACCAAGGCAATTCATTCTCACGGGGTTCACAGCTATTCGATCGCCGTTCCGCGATTGCAGCAGGATGCTCAGTCCTGGTCGCCGCTTCGTTCGGCGGCAGCGCCAGGGCACAGGCCGCGCCGACCAGGATGAAGCTGGAAAGCTTCTCGCAGGACGCTCGAATGGTCTCGGCCCTGAAGCGCGGTGTCGCCGCGATGAAGGCGAAGCCGCCATCTGATCCCGAAAGCTGGTTCTTCCAGGCAGCCATTCACGCCGTGCGCGAGGACGCCATGGATGCCGCCGAGCAGCGCGATCCGAACGTGGCACAGGCACGCCAGTTCTGGAACAAGTGCCCGCATCACGGGGAGAACTCCGCGAATTTCCTCCTTTGGCACCGCGCGTATCTTTATTATTTCGAGCGCATCCTGCGGAAGGCATCCGGCGAGGCCGATTTCGCCCTGCCTTACTGGAACTACGCGGACGCTTCGCAACGCCGGTTTCCCGCTCTCTTTGGTGATGAGGACGCGGATGCCGATGGGAATCCGCAGAACCCGCTCTACGACCTGCGTCGCGAGATCGCCTTCATGTCCGGCCTCTACGAGCTTGCTCCCGAGGTCGCCGACGGCGCGCGGGCGCTCGCAGAGAAGCGGTTCTTCGGCGCCATTGAACGGGCGGGATTCGCCGGCGGCGTGGCAGACAGCGACCCCCGCACGCGGGGTCTCGCCGAGCAGGCCCCGCACGACTTGATCCACTTCGCTATAGGCGGTGCAATCGGCTTTGGTGATCCAGAAATGGAAGAGGCGCAGGGCAGCACGAGCGGCCTGATGGCGTCCGTTCCAACCGCCGCCTTCGACCCCATCTTCTGGGTGCATCACACGAATATCGATCGCATGTGGACGGCGTGGGAGTGCCTGCCAGACCGTACGTGGGGCACGCTGCCGCCGGCTCCGTGGTTCGAGGAGAAGCCATGGATTTTCTTCGATGCCGACGGATCACAGAAGAAAGAAAAGAGACGCTTCTACCTCGATCGAGCGAACCTCGATCTCCGGTATGATTCGGACGACCCGGCATGCCACCGGCTGAGCTTGCAGGCGATCGGCGCCGGGCTCGCCGCGCCGAGCAGGCAGTTCGAAGTGCAATCCATGGAAGCCGGCACGGGCAGCGTCGGACGGGCGCTTTCAGACACGGTCCCGCTTCACGTCGAGCTGCCGGTCGCCGCGCCTACTGCCAGCCAGTTCTTCTCGACGCGGGCACAGCGCAAGGGGCACCGCGTGATCCTCGAGCTTCGTGGACTGAAGCTCACCGGCGTCACGGCGGTAGGATACGACGTGTATGTCAATCTACCCGCAGGGGCGACGCCGAGCCGCGACCTGCCGAACTATGTCGGGACCATCCCCTGTTCGGGCTGGCACACGATGCCCCGCGGGCCACGCGCACGAGCAGGCTGCGGGCGTGTCGCATCGCATCGACATCACCGCGGCCGTCGCGGACGCGAGCCGGGTGGACGTGCGCGTGATCCCGTTCGATCTACTGCGACCGATAGGAAATGTGCCGCGCCTAAAACGGCCGGGCAAGTTGACGATCGGGGAGATCGCCGTGGTCGTCGATCAGCGGAAACGGTGATCAAGGCCCAGTTCGAAGGGGAAGCATTCGTGGGTTCCGTAATTCCTCCGGTCGTCCATGACTACACCGGTCAAACGGGTCGTGCAGGAGATGGGACTGAAGAGGATGCGGCGAGTCCGCGCCGCTGGACTCGTCGGGGCTCAATCGGCGCCCTAGCGGCCCTCGCCGGCGCAATGCTGGCGGCCTGCAAGACCCGGCCCGCCGGCATGGCGTTCGTGGCCCCTCGACGTCGCATGGTCGACGCACATTGCCACGTCTTCAACGTGACCGACCTCCCAGCGGCAACCTTCATCCAGCAGTGCATGCTCGGCGTCGAGCCAGGCTCCTCCTTGCCGAAAAAAATCCTTTTGAAATCGCTCCAGAGGATCGAGGCTCTCGTCTCGCGCGGCGTCATCAGCGCCAAGGGAGAAGCAGAGGGCGCGGGTGCATTCGTCCAGGATTCCCCGTCTCTCGGTCGCCAGAATGAGAGCGAACTGCGCAAGGAGCAACTGCAGGCGGAACAGGCGCTTCGCGAGCTTGGCGCAAGCGGCGCGCTTGCCACGTGCCCGACGGGCCCGGCTCCACAGCCCAGCATCGGCAGCATCGTCGAATGGCTGAGGAGCTTCCGGTCACGCCGCGCTACCTTGGCCCGCACACTCGCGAAGGCGCACGCCGCGGGGGGCTACGACGCGGCGTTGCTGTGCCCGGCGTTGGTCGATTATTCGAACTGGCTCGGACAATCGCTTCGCTCGTCGCTGGTCGACCAGGCGAACGCCATGGGGCAAGTCGCGAGCGACCCGTCGCTACCTCCCGTGCACGGCTACGTCGCCTTCGATCCCCTGCGCCGTGCACTTTACCGGAACCGATTGCCGGTCATTGACGGTTCCTGGGACCCGCTGAACTTAGCCAAAGACGCGCTAACCCGCCAGGGATTTGTTGGAATCAAGCTCTATCCGCCGATGGGCTTCCGGGCTTCCGGGAACGGCACCTCGGGGGAGGACTTCCCGGAACACGTCCGCACCGTGTTCGGCAGCGCGCAAAAAGCGGGGGCCGAGATCGACCGTTCGCTGGACGAATTGTGGTCGCTCTGCCTCGAGCTCGATGCACCCGTCCTAGCGCACGCGGCCGCGTCAAACGGGAGCCGGCGCGGCTACGGCCGGCGCGCCGACCCCGACTACTGGTTCCCAGTGATCCGCAGGCACCCTGCGCTGCGCGTCCTGCTCGGCCATTTCGGCCGCTTCCGCGACCGAAGTAGCGGCGAGGGCCCGGCCGCCTGTCCGAACGACGAGATGCCGTTCGAGAAAACATGGGAAGCGGCATTCGGGCGCTTCGTCCAAGCCAACCCGGATGCCCTGCTGTTCGCCGACCTCAGCTATCTCTCGGACTTGTTCCATGAAGACTATCGGCGGAGAGCCGTCCAGGGACTGAAGAAGTACTTGGCGTATGACCCTGAGGCGCGTCACCTCGTGTTCGGCAGTGACTGGGTCATGCTCGGGATCGAACGCGCGTATCCGGAGCCACCTAGCTACCCTGGGCGTGTCGCGGCGCTCCTAGCGGACGCAGGGCTAACGTCCGGACAAATCGACGGCGTGTTCTACGGCAATGCCGTCCGCTTCCTCGGGATCTCCGATGGAACTGCCACCCGGAAACGGTTGCTGGCGTTCTACGCGATGCGGGGGATGCCTCCGAAAAACATCCCCGCGTGACCCGGCTCCTGCGACCGTACTGTCGATACGCCGTGCTCTTATGACCCTATCTCGGCTCGCGGGAAGGGATGCTAGGCGCATGACAATCGACGTTACGTCAAGCGGGGTTCGAACCCCCTCGTCAGAGCCCGAGTAGCTTGCCTTTAGCGGCGGCGAATTCCCCGTCCGTCAGCGCACCGGATGCGTGGAGTGCTGCCAGCCTCTCGAGTTTCTCGATTGGATCGTCGTCGCTTGGGCCTCCTCCCCGAGTTGGGGCAGGTGACCTGGCGTTCTCACGCTCACGCAGCAGCTTGTTGGCCAAGTCGCCGATGACAGCGACCGTTGCCTTCTGGCAGTTGTCGATGACGGCCATTCGGCTGCCGAGATCGATCATGACCTTGCCGAGCACCCAGCCCTGGGAGCTCGACACCGCCTGGACCCGGTCCAACCGGATGCTTTGCACGTCGACGGATCGCGTCAGCAGCGCACAATCCAAGAACAGGAAACGCTCGTTGGTAAGTGCGATCAGCCACGTGTTGGAACCCCAGTCCGACGAATTGGAAGTCTCGCTGTGCTTCACGATGCCCGAAGTCAGGGCAAAGACAATCTCGCCGGGTTCAAGGTGTTCCCTTAGGACACCGAGCTCCTTCTTCGTGCCGAATGCGTCGAGCGCAACGCCGTTTAACGCGCAAATGCCAGCCCAATCAGCAGCCTCCGTGAGCTGCCTGTACTTCTCTTCGTTGTCCAAAGAACGTGCCCCTCTACGCAACACCAGGGCCAGTTTCATCTGATAGTGAGGCAATAAATGCAAACCCAAGGGTAGGAGCTATGGCGTGATGTCCCGCGCATGGATCGCTGAATTGCTGCGTATGCGCTAATCAGGATGGAACCGGTTCACGTAGTGACCAACGCCGGCCGAGAAATCTTGCTCTGCAAACCGCAGCATCGCGCGATATCCCGGATCCTCGTCTGGAGACGGAAAGAGGTACCCGAAGTCGCACGTCGTCTCGTAGCTGGCAGGCTTCAAACGAAGCACACAGACCGCCGTTTCAGCGAGGCGGTTTCGATGCTCCGAGTGCCCACCGAGGAAAAAGCGCGCGCTTTGCCGCTCCGGTCGAAGCGCGCGTAGGCCAAACGCCTCGAGTTCCCGGCAGTCCTGAAGAGAGCATTGCAGGGACCACGAGACGTTCTGAAACACAAACACTGTGGGCCACTCACGCCTCCTCTTCGGCCACCCCGATGCTTCCAGTACATTGTACTGCGCGATGCCGCCTGCACTGCTGTACTTCTGAGTCGCGAACCATGTCGCGACGTCCAGACTCGTCGTCACGTCTAGGCCGTGCGATGGCAGACCATAGTGCTGGGCGAATGCCATCATTGCATAATCGATCGCCAGTTCCGGGTCCGTTACGGAGGCGCGCCAGGCATCCTTCCAATCTTCACCATCCATGATTTCCGGAATGACATGGTGCTCAAGAAAGAAACGCAACGAAAAGTGAGCGGGGTCGTACTCGTGCCGATGGCGTGATGCCGACGTTGGCAATGATGGCTCGATCGCACACGAATTGCCGAACAGAAGACGTTTGACCCGGCGGGGCCGGTCCAGAGTGTAAAAGCCGGTTTGGCCACGAAAGAAAATTCCGTTTTCCTCGTCGTGAATTGGGATCTGCGCGACGATTTCTCGAGCTTCTTCAATCGATCCCACTTCGTAGACTGGGACTGAAAACTGACGACAGCGAATTAGGTCGTCGCGCTGGCGCCGGGGGTAAAAACCTTCGAAGTGGTCCCTGAGAACGTTTCGCGCTCCATACAGCGCGTCATCCCCAATCGCCCGGCCGAGAAAAGTGCCTCGATAGTGTCGATCGATGAGGAATCCGGGATGCTTGGGATCGATGCCAGTACGCTTAAGTGCGGCAACGTGCGGCGGATTGGCAGCGCTGAACTCGTTGACCGGAATGCTTCCGAAGACTGTCGGGTCTCCCTGGGTCGAAATCAGCGGCTGAGCTACCGCAATGGGCACGGCCACTAAGCCGCCATTATCTAGGTCTCTCGACTCGGCGCGGGTGTAGCCCATCGCCGCCGCGCAACTTAGCGCATACTCCGGATTGCGCAGCTGCGGCGCGACAGCATAGCTAGCGAAGTACTGGACGTTCATCGCCCCGCCGAGCCAAGCGCCCAACGAAGCGAATGCGTAATGCAAATCGGTAGGTAGAATGCGCGTGGTTTCATCAAACAGGCCGACATTCTCTCTCGCCAAACCCGCCTCTTCATACTGTTTAAGGCGGCGGTTCAGGATCTCCTGAATTCGGACCTGATGTAGGTCGACGAGCGACTTTAACTGGCGCAGCAGCGATGAGTAGGCGATCGGCCAAATCGTCTCCTCAGTCCAAGTTAGCTCATCGTTCGATTCGGAGATCGCAAAGTACGGAACGTCGTTGCAATTGCGAATTACCGGCCGAGATGCTGCAATCTGCGCTCCCATGGTAGGCGTGTCGAGAATCGCTGCAATTACCCATTCCGGCGGATCGATCCGGCGCAACAAGCCTCGCCAGGAGCCAACCAGCCCGTCGCGACGGTCTCCCGATCCAATCAACGGGATCGAACAATGACTTTCCGCCCGAAGCCCGTGATCGCGGATTGCCTCTGCCACGCGATCCACGTCCACCGCCAAGTAGGGCAGATTGACGCTCTCGAAGACCGTCCGGAAAGTCTCCTGAACGTCCGAGTGTTGCGCGACTTGTGCGGGCACGACCAACCTCTCCTCGAAGCGGCCGCAGATCCTCCGATACGCTATCCCGCTACCAATATTCGCGCGATCAGTACCTGACCCACGAGGCGCCACTTTACAGGGCGCCAGCGGCAGTGATCACTTAGCCACATGGCGTACATCATGGGGAAGTCGACAAGTCATCAGCTGAATTTGGACCTGCGGGACCCAGGCGCGCAGGAGAGCGTCATTTTGGGCTGACTTCTAGGCAACCGTGCGTTTGCTCGCCTCAGCCTGCGCGCGCCTTATCTCTCCGAACGAGCGACTTGGCGAATGCATTCACCGCGTGAGAGAACTCACACTCCAACATGCAATCGATGATTTGCTGGAAGCTCGCGGGATCTATGTTTATCCGCACGTCTGTCGTCCCGCCCCTTTCGAATCAAGCTTGAAACGCAGCTTGACATCGCCACTCTGAACCGCGGCGTCGACTTTGATGCCAGATTCGTACCAATAGTTCGCAGTCACTCCCCCGCGGTCCGCTGTTATCGGCATGACGTCCCCGCTTTGCGCTTTCATAGAAAACACCCCGTAGATTCACGGTCAACTTCAGGACCGCCTGAAATGCGCGAGCGCGGATCGCTCGCTTCAAAGGCGGTCAACATCGAGGCCGGCAGCTTTAAGTCGCGGCGCAATTTTCCGCATCTTGGCGAACTCGGTACCGAACGACGGCCCGATGCCGAGCGCCTCGCAGAACTCCCTCCCGGTCACCCCTTCGAGTTCTTCGGCGTACTTGATGGCCTGGACGTGAAGTTCCGCGACGTAACCGTTCCTCGGCGACTTCTCTATCGCGCGCCGAATGCGAGTCAGGATGTCACTAGTCCGCACGCTGAATCTCCCCGCGCGATGTTCGTTGCAATTAGCTTTTAGCTAAAATCTAATTCGCTTGCAACAATCGGCTGCAGGTTGCCAATCGGACCTTGCGTGCAAATGCTGATTGAGCTTCACTTGCCACCCTGACTTTATCGTCAGCGTTCTCCAGCGACGGTGTGAAGGCAAGTAGCGTATGGCCGAACTGGACCAAGCGACGTGGAACATCACGATACAGAAGCGCGACCTGGTGGCCGCGATCGGTACGGCCAGGCGCCGAGCGACGCTGCGGCGCAAGGGCATCCAGTTCGAACGGGAAGTGATCTTCGCGGCCTCGAGCGACGGGCTGTCGGTCAGGTCAAGCGATGCAGCGATGGACATACCCGGGTCAGGGACCTGGACATCCCCGATCGCGGCGAACGGAGCGACACTTAGGAGGCTCGTCGCGGCGCTCGACGGACCAGAAATCCAGCTCAGCTACTGCGACGGGGAGCTGGCGCTGAACACGACGAGGATTAGCGCCCGTGAGGTGTAGCGGACGGCGAGGATCCAAGCGTCAATGACAGCCCAGGTCCGCGATCGGCTGTCCTACGACGGGCGGATTTTCCCGCTCTGCAGTCTCCCGCTCCAGCCCTGGCTCCAGGAGACGGGCAACGCAGGCATCTTCCGGTGGCCGCACACCGCGAACCGGCGGGGGTACGTCGCGAGCTGGGAAATCGCGGATGACCGCCTCTACCTGAAAAAGCTCGAGGCGACCCTGCATGACGGCTCCGCCGCGTCACTGGCGACGCTTTTCCCTGGCACGACCGGCAAGGTTTTCGCCGAGTGGTACTCGGGCACTCTCCGAGTGACTGACGGCGAACTGCTCGAGTACATCCATGTAGGCTTCGGGAGCCGGTACGAACGGGACATTTTCCTCGAGATCCGCGACGGCGTCCTCGTCGGGACATCGGTCCAGGAAAACCAGCTGCCGGGCCCGAGACCAGTTATCGAGGTAGCCAAGACCCGGAACAATCGGCGCGGGCTACTCTCGCGGCTGGTGGGTCGTTTCTGTCGAGCGAGCTTGGTGGGGGATTTGTGACAGCACGAGCGGACTTGGCGCTGGTCCTGGAGGCCGCCCGCTTCGCGGCCGAGAAGCACCGCATGCAGCGCAGGAAGGATGCCGATGCATCCCCTACATCAACCACCCGCTCGCGCTCGCGAACATCCTCGTCTCCGAGGGAGATGTCGACGATCCCGAGGTGCTCGTTGCCGCGTTGCTCCACGACACCGTGGAGGACACCGACACGACGGTGGAAGAACTCGAGCGCGCGTTCGGCAGCCGGGTCGCCGGGATCGTGGCGGAGGTCACCGACGACAAGTCGCTAGCGAAGGAAGAGCGGAAGCGTCTCCAGGTCGCCAGGGCCGCGCACAAGTCGAACGCGGCGAAGCTGGTGAAGCTGGCGGACAAGATCAGCAATCTGCGCGACATCGCCACCTCGCCTCCCGCCGACTGGCCGCTGCAGCGCAGGGAGGACTATTTCCACTGGGCCAAGCAGGTGGTTGATGCCCTTCGCGGCGCCAATCCACGGCTCGAGGCTGCCTTTGACCGCGCTTACTCGGACGGGCTTGCCTCGATGCGCGGTGCCGCGTGACGACCATGCTGCTACTCTTGCTCGCCGCCGCGGCGCCCCATGCGCAGCAATGGGCCGGGGACAGGCCGCGGTTTTCCTGCCGCGTTGCCAACGTGCATGACGGGGATACCTTTCGCTGCACCGACGGTACGAGGATCCGGCTCGCCGCGATCGATGCGCCCGAGATGCCCGGCGCCTGCCAACCCCGCCGTGCATGCGCGCCCGGTGACCCCTTGCGATCAAAGGCGGCCCTGGAGCGGCTGATCAGTGGACGAACGGTGGAGTGCCAACCGACCGGTACGACCTACAACCGCATCGCGGCCTGGTGTTCGGTCGGTGCAACGGACCTGAGCTGCGCCATGCTTCGAGGCGGACAGGCCATACGCTTGCCCCGGTTCGATCCGAGCGGTCGGCTGGCCCACTGCTGATTGAGTGCAGCCCGACCCTACGTTTCCTCGAGGTGCGTCAGGACCTGGCCCGACAGGACGGGGTCTAGCCTGTCCGCCTCCGCCGACGCCCATTCTTCCCACGCCGCGAGGCTCGCTTGATGGATGCCGACGGAGCCGGCGACTACCGCGTCGCGCACGCGCGCAACTAGCGCGCGCAGTTCCTCGGCTTGGCGGAGGAGCTCGGCGCTCTCTCGCAGTCGCCCTAGCCGCTCGCGATTACGGGCCTCGACCTGCTCCCGCCGGCGCTGCTCCTCCCACTGCCGCGACTGCTCCGCCCACTCCTCGGCCTGCCTCAAGCCGCGTCGGAAGTTAGCCTCGCCGGCAACGACGATGCTCGCCACGATCGGCGCGATCATGGACTCGAGGTCCTTGCCCTTGTTGTCCTCCCACCGAGCGACGGCTTTCCCGTCCAGGTTGGCGTTGATCACGAGTGTGAGCGGCGTGGACGCTGGCAGGTCCGGTGCAGGCCGGTCGCGTCCAAACTCGCGCACTGTCCGATGCTTCACTGCGATACCGATGCTGAGCCCGACACGCGTGTCGCCTATGGTCGCCGACGCATGGATCTCGCCGTCGCGCTCGTGCGCGCCGGCAGCATGTCCCTCCGCCCGAGCGCCATGAAAATCGCGTTCAGGATCCTCAAGCGCCGCTTGTCGACCGCTGACTCGAACTTCGGCGCATCCCACGACCAGCCGCTCGCAGCGAACTTCTCGCGTCGGCGCTCCTCCTGCTTGAAGAGTTGCGTCAGGCCGTGGTGGACTCGCTCGAGCTTTCTCGGGACAGCCACGCGGCCAATCGCCTCAAGCTCCTGTTCGTACAAGGCGTCGAGGTCTCCCGGTACGGCGGCCGAGGCAAACGGTCCCGAAGACGGGAGCGGCTCGACCGAGTGCACGACCTCCGCAAACCGTGCATCGAGACGTACGCGCCCTGCCTCGCCGGGACGCCGCGACGCCACCTTGGGGCACTTCGGCACAGGCTTTCCGGCGTGGAGCTTGTTCCAGTAGCCCTGCGGCGGGGTGATGATGCCGTGCGACTTCAAGAGCTTCTTCAGGCCCACGTCTGACACGCCGACCTTTGCCGCTAGGTCACGCATCGGCGCCGACCATGCGAAGTCCTGCAAGTCCTGGGGCAAGGCGACTAGGTCCTGGCGGCCGTGGTAGTAACTCATGCTCCTCCTTCCCTCGGTTGCGGCGACGACGGCTACGCGCTTCCGAAACCTCGCTCAGTCGCCCTATACGGCGTCATGGTGAAAGGTGGAGCGGGCATGCCGGCGGGGCACGAGGGACCGGACGTCGTCGAGCTAGATACGCCCGACGCGCTGCTCGTCGTGAGCATCAACCAGAGCTATCCGCGTCTCGGCGCGTACGATGCCGCGCGCTACGCCTGGCGAGTCTCGCCGTCGCGCGCGTCGCAGGTGCAGTACGTGCTCGCGACCAAGGACCGGACCGTGGTCGCTGTCTTCGAGCCGACCGAGTGGCGTCCCGCGACGCGGGCGAACTTCCCCGGGTACGAGCGCGAGTTGCGAGGACGGCTGGGGTTCGTCGGGCACCCGGCGGGCGGAGACGCCGCGGCCCGCTACCTGGGGAAGCAATTACCGCCTGGCTTCCGGTTTTCCGGCAACGGCTACCGGTACGCGGGATCACTCGGCGACTAGCCGCAGGAGTCCTCCTCTCTCACCGTTTCCCAGGCGCTTCCTGCTCGGCCGTGCGGCGGAAGAAGGCGCAGTAGCGGTTCACGGGACACTCCTGGCACAGTGGCCTGCGCGCCTTGCACACGAGCGCCGCGAAATCCAGGACCGCCCAGTTGGTCTCGCTAGGTCGCGGCCCCTCACGAACCACTTGGCCGCTGCCTGTAGCCAGGGATCGTACCTGATGTCCGCGAGCCGCCGCGGTCGAACGACCCGCTCGAGCACGCGGGCCATGTTAACATCGAGCAGCGGCGCCGCCTTCCCGTGCTGGAACATGAGCACCGCGTTCGAGACGTACTGCCCGACCGCGGGGATCCCCGCGTGCTCGGCCGGGTTCGACGGGAACTTTCCACCCGTGCCCGCGGCGTACCTTGCTATGCCGAGCAGGGAAGCCGCCCGCCTGCGCCACAGCCCGAGTGGCCTTAGGAACTCCTCGAGGTCTTCCGGCGTGGCGTCGGCGAGCTCGTGCCAGCCGGGGAACCGGTGTACGAAAGCCGGGTAAAACCGCGAGACGGCCGCCGCGGTGGTACGCTGCAACAAGACCTCGACGACGATCCTCTCGTAGGTGCCGGCCTCGTCCGCGCGCCACGGGTAGTCTCGGCCGCTCGTCGCCCACCACCGCGCGAGGTCTCCCGCGAGGCGGGTGAGCTTGGCTTTCTCTGATCGCGTCGGCGCGTCCACGTCCCTGGGCGCGCGGCGCTTCTTGCCGGACGTGGCCGCCCCGGGAGACGAAACGCTGTCCGCGAGGCTCACGCGGCGAGTTCGAAGTCCAGCGGCGACTTGAACAAGAGTGGCAGGTCCGATTGCTTGATCTTGAACAGGTAGCCCTGGTCCTTCGCCGCGCCGGTCTTCGTCTCCTTGATCGTGTAGTCCAGGGTGATCACGCCGGCCTCGAGCAGCATCGGCAACCTCGCCTCGCTGACCCCCGACGTGTACCGCGCCGTGACGTAGTGGAACTGCTCGGTCGCACCAGTTCCACGGGTATCCGCCTTCACCCAGAAGGTTTGCCCGTGCTTTTCCGCGAGGCGAGAGAAAAGCTTTTCGAACTTCCAAGTCGCGTCCCGGACGACCTGGGTCCCGTCCGTCCACGACTGGTGCAAGAAGTCGCTGCCTTGCACCTCGAGCACGAGCCCGTAGCTGTTACACGTAGAGGCGCACATCTCGTGGAAGAGCTGGTTGCGTCCCTTCTTCTCGTTAAAGCGGCCTCGCTCCCTCAGGATGGCGGTCGACCCCTTCAGCCGGCTGATGCTCCAGTCCGGGACCTGTGAAAGGATCGTTGTCCGGCCCTTCTCGTGCGATCCCTTGCGACCGGCCTTGATCTCGATGCCCTTGTAATCAGGTGCCTTGCTGCTGTTGCACTTGATGCCGAGCAGGCTCTCAAGCGTGTAGCCAACGCCTGTGTCGCCTGGCCTCATGGTGGGCACGAAACCGCGCGCAGCCACCGACTTGAGCATCGCCAACAACTCCAGTGCCTCTCGCGATAGTGGGCCTGCTGGCGCTGCACCCGCTGCACGGACATTCTTTATTGCCGCAAAGAAAGGCGACGGGGCCGCCCGGTTGGTCGACGAAGTGGAATCAAGAAGGAGCGCGGTTGCCTCGGCCGCGCTCAGCCTGGCCACCGCTTCCGGCGTGGGCCGCTCCGCGCTCCACGCGCGCCAGAACGGCGAGGCGCGGTCATCGAGTAGCAAGGGAAACTCGCTTTGCGACGTGTTGACGACGAGGAGCTTTTTGCCGGCAGCGCAGATGGCCAACAGGTCACCGGGGCCAGCAAACTTCGCCAGCGAAGCGAACCAGACGCGCGGGTCGCCCTGCTTCGTGTTGGGCCGGTACAACGACGTGCTCGTCTCGATCACCTCACCCCGCGAGAACAGGACGGTGCCGACCAGCACCTTCCCGTCCGGCCCCTGTTGCTGCCCGAGTAGTCGTGGATCCCTTGCTCGCGAAGCCAGGCGCGGACCCCGTCCGTCGCGTCCATGATGGACTTCTCAAGCCCGGTCGCGGTGGGAACGAGGAAGGCGCAGTCGATCCCGTGCCCGGCGAACACGCGCAGGGTCGCGGCGACGTCGCGGTTGGACAGGCTCAGCACGGAACCGTCCACGCAACGGCGGTCTCGGTGAGGGAAGCGGTGCACAACTGGCTCATTCCGCCCTGCTAGCGGGCGGACGAGCGAAGTGTCTACGGTGCCATCACTTGCCGGCCGATGATGCCTCGAGGATGCGCCTGAAGTGTTCCCCGACGCGCTCCGCCAGGCGAACCGGCACCGCGTTCCCGATCTGCGTGTATTTCGGGACCTCCCGGTCGAAGTTCCCTTCGCGGGGATTGCCTGCTCGGCGCAAGCCGCCGGTCGTCCGCTTTCCCTCGAAGCGATACCAGTCCGGGAACGTCTGCAACCGCGCCCACTCGCGCACCGTGAGCGAGCGCGGCTGGGCGTAATGCACGTAGTCGTCGGGAAGCGACGTCGCGGTGATGCTCGGGCCTTCTTGCCCACCTCTTGGGCAGCACGCGTTGTGCGAATTTCTTCGTGCGCGCGTGCTCGGGGATCTCGCCCTCGTTGTCGATCATGTGCCGGAATTTCTTGACGATGTTCGGGGCGTGCTTGGAGTACTCGTGGTCGGTGACCTCGCCCGAGCGCCGGTGCTCGTGTTTCGGCGCCGGGACCCTCATGGCCTCTTGCTCCGGCGTAGTTGCAGGACGCGGGTATTCTGTCGTGACCAAGCGTCCCGGCGGGTAGACACCGGTCTCGAAGTACTTGTCCATCTTCGGATCGACCAAATCGTCGAGGAGGTCGATAAGGTCTGGACAGTCGGAGGGCTCCGGCTTTGGCAGAAAGCCGCATTTCACCGCGTCTTCTTTCTTCGGGTCGCCCTTAAGGTCGATCATTGGATTGGCATTTGCGACATCCTTGCGGATGCCGACGATAAGGACCCGTGGCCGGTTTTGTGGCACGCCGTAATCGCCGGCGCGGACTAGCGTCCAGCGGACGTGGTAACCCGGGATGCGCCGGAACTCCGCGAGGACGTCGTCCCAGATCCTGTGCTCGCCGTCCCTAGTCCACTTGGACGTCAATAGGCCCCGGACGTTCTCGAACAGGAAGATCCGTGGCCGCAGGCGCCGGATGATTTTCGCCATGCGCTGGTAGAGCTGGTTGGAAGGAAGGTCCTCTTGTCGACCGAGTAGGACCTACGGTGACCTATGCCGGAATAGCCCTGGCATGGTGGTCCACCGGCAAGCAGGTCGAGAGTGCTGCCGCCCTTCCCGCTCTTCGCTTCCTTCTCTGCCGGAAATACGAGGCCGAGAGCCTCGAGGTCCGCGACCATCTTCTTCAGCCGCTCGCCCTGCAGATCGTGGGCGTCGTGACAGCGGAGGTGTGCTTGTTCGGCAAAGGGCTTGCCACCGACGATGTGGTGCCTGTTCGCGAGGTACGTCGCCATCGCGTGCTCGTTGAGCTCGTTGACGAACACCGGCGTGAAACCGGCGTTTTCCATCCCAGCGAGAGCCCGCCGCAGCCGGCGAATAAGTCGACCATCGTCAATCCCGTAGCGTCACTCATGATTGGCACTTGGTTCCTTGAGTCATCCGTTGAATTGACCATGGCCGGTAGTCGTGCCGAAGTCCAGGGGGTTTCCGGCCCATCGCGGATTTGGACGGGTTTGCCCGATCAGGCCACCCAATTGCACCCCGGCCGCGGCGCCGGAACGGACCGCACCGCCTCATCAAGGCAAACGCTGATATAGAAGCGAGCGGACTTGCCGACCTTACGGTCGTTACCTAATGAAATCGGGCCGAGCTCGGGGCGTTTGATTGATATGGCTTGGTGTGTTGGGGGCAATGAGACTTATTCCGTCGCAGGTACTAAGCTGTGACTCCGCGGCGGAGCGGACGATCTTCGGCTACCTCGCTGAAATCGACTTCAGTGCGTACGATATCGGGCTCCATTCACTCAACATTGGCCACCACGAGTACAAGCGCTGGGGCGAGGCTGACTTCTTCCTAATCAGTCGCCGGGGAATACTCCTCCTCGAGGTGAAGGGCGGACGCGTCGCCTGCAAGGACGGGATCTGGGAGTTCACGAACCGCAAGGGCGAAACGAACCGGAAAAAGGAGGGGCCGGCTGAGCAGGCCAAGTCCGCCTATTTTTCTCTCGAGAAGAACTACCTGCACCCGAAATTCTACCGGGAATTAAAGGGCGTGCCTTGCGGATGGGCCGTCGTGTTCACGGACATCCCTAGGTTCGCGAGCGACGGGTCGACGCTTTTGCCAGAGCACCCGACGAGATCACGGCCTACGAAGACGAGTGCAAGGGACACAACAGCTTCAAGAAGTTCCTTGCCGGGGCCTACGATCACTGGGCTTCGAAGCAACGCAGCCCCGTTGACCTCGCGCCCCAGACGGTAAGGGCAATCGCCGGTTCATTGCGACCGAACTTCGAACAGGTCCCTTCTCTGAACAGTCAACTCCGCGACGTGGAGCAGCGGCTCTACCAGTTCACGGACGAGCAGTACGAGAAACTCGACGCGATCTCCGACAACGACAGGATACTCGTGACGGGCGGGGCTGGCACCGGGAAGACCTTCGTCGCCGCCGCGTGCGCTCGCTACGAGGCAGCAGAAGGCCGCTCAGTGCTCCTCGTCACGAGAAGCCACTACCTTGCTACTTTCCTGGCGAACCAAGGTTTGCCCGAGAATGTCACCGTCGCGGCGATCGAGGAGGTTTCGCAGTTCGTAGACGACGGGAAAAAGTGGGATGTGCTGATCGTCGACGAGGGGCAAGATCTTTGTTCCCTTGAATGTCTCGACTTGGTCGAGAGCGTTCTCGAGGGAGGCTGGGAAAAGGGTCGGTGGCGCTGGTTCGGTGATCCCAATTACCAGGTCTCGCCGAGTTTTCCTGTCGACCAGGATTGCCTTGGGTACTTGAGGATCCACGGGGTCGCTACAAGCCTCAAGAACAACATTCGGAACGCTGGGAAAATCGTCGAGGCTATCAAGCTTCTCGCAGGAGCCGACGTCGGCAAGCCGAGCAGCCGGCCCGACAGTGGCACAGTCGATCTACAATTGGTCGAAAACGAGAGCGAGATCTTGCCACAGGCCGCGTTGGCGGTCCGCAAGTGGCTGAGCAATGACGACCAGCTGCCGCGCAATTCGATCGCGCTCCTGGTCTGCAGTCCGGCGGACGCCGAAAACGCCGTCGAACTTCTGTCTGCGAAAAACGTGCGAGCGGAAGCGCTGAGCAAGAGGGCCCTGGGCGGCAAGCCACGGGATTGCGTCCTCGTCGCGACGATCGAGGACTTCAAGGGGCTCGAGCGACCGCTTGTCTGCGTCGCCGGTCTGGGAGGCCAAGATTTCGCTTCCAGCGCGTACAAGTCCATCTCGCGAGCGAACCACGCCTTGGTGCTCGTGGCCACGCGAAGCTCGGTTACGGAACTCACCGAAAAAGCTGCTTCAGCTGGGTCGAGGCAGGGGGACAAGTGAATGCTGGGTAGGGACAAGATCCTCGAGGAAGTGCGAGCTAGGCTCATCGGCCCAGGCCTCGGAGAACCGGGGCCCAGCGGCACCCACGCAGACGAGATCATCGATGGTCGCATGAGCCTCGCATACATGATGGGCATGCTCTTCCCACGGGCCGAGAAAACCGCGCCTGATCTTGGCGGTGACGAGGCTGAAGATGCATCGGACGAAGACGCGGAAGATCCTCTCAGCATGTCGAATGCCATGCTCCCTTCTGCCATGGGCATGTCACTGTGCGTCGCCCGGGGCAGCAGGATCAGGATCAAGGTCGAAGCCGCGGTTTATTCGCCTTTAGAAGAGGGCGAGGAAGCCAGCAGGGAAAGCCGCGAGAACGTTCCCGTTGTAGAGCCAGGCTCCCGTGAAAATGCGCAGGCAGCCGATGTTGCCGTTGAGACCTTGCCGGAAGAAACTAGCGAGCGTTCCCAGGGCAGGCGTAACCAGCGGTGGCAACGTCGCAAACTGGAGCCTTCGGTCCACGAGGTAGGTGCAGCAGGGCTCGAGCCGGCCGCGATCCTCGAGCAACGAGCTATCCTCGAGGTCCTTTCCAGGACACTGCCGGATGACGACGTTCTACTTACGATAAGCGTCTCTAACTCTGGCGAGGCGAAGCACGCCAGGTCGAGCGAACAGACGCTCTACCAAGTCTCGATCCTGGCAGAGGCCGTCGAGGGCCAGGTCCTCAAGTACCCGGCAGCTAGGTACGTGCCTCCTACCGACGAAGAGCGTGAGCTTCGCGTTATCTATGGTGAGCAAAGACCCTACGCCGTCGGGCACGGCGTTGCGACCGACTGGAAGGTCGATGATGGCCGTTGCCCCTGGGTCAAGACCGAGGCCCTTCCCACCGCACACGTCTGGCGACCGGTATTCGACAACCTGTCGGTGTCCAAGGACGGGGTGCAGCACACTTTCCCGGACGAAGAATTGTTCAGGGTTGCGCCGTTGGCGAGCGGAGAGCTGAGCGGCGACGAGCTGACTACGCGGCTGACCGGGCTCGTCGACTTCTATGACGAGTGGATCGCCAGCCAAGCGGAGATCTCGATCGATGGTGAGCTGGCGAGCGATGCCGAGAGGATGCTGCGGCGATGCCGTCGTAGCGCCGAGCGGATGCGGCAGGGCATCGAGATTCTCCGTGGCGACCAGGATGCCGCTCGCTGCTTCATGCTAGCAAACCGCGCGATGCTCATGGCCATGTCACACTCGGCGCGAGCGTCAGGGCGCGGCAGGAAGGACGGCTTGCAAGGGCCATTCGCCCTGGGAAAGGCGGATACCGACGCGATCGATTATTTTCAAAACACGGCCAAGTGGCGCCCATTCCAGTTGGCCTTTTTTCTACTCGTGCTCCCGTCCTCGCCGGAGAGGAACTACCCGACAGGGACCTCGTCGATGTCATCTGGTTTGCTACGGGCGGCGGTAAGACCGAGGCGTACCTCTTCGTCTCGGCCTTCGAGCTTTTCCGGCGGCGTATCGTCGAGGGAAAGGCAGGCGGGGGACCGGCGTAATCAATCGTTACACGTACCGGTTCCTGACCGCGGACCAGTTCCAGCGCACCGCCGGCATGATCTGCGCCATGGAAATGATCAGGCGGGAAGTAGCCACGAATGGTGACAATTCCCTGGGTGACGACGAGTTCTCGATCGGGCTTTTCGTCGGTGGAGAAGTAAGCCCAACTCCTTCGCGGGCAGCGAGGACGGTGCCCTTGCGCCGACGCAAGAACTGCTCGACGCGGCTCGCCCTCGCGACGTCAATCCCTTTCCAATCGAGAGTTGCCCCTCGTGCGGGACACTGCTCGTGCCCGAGAGTAGGAAGGCGAAGCCGGATGGTAGCGCGGACGAGTCTTACTACGGCTTCCTCGCCACTGCGAATAGCTTCGTGACGCGGTGCCCGGAAGAAGACTGCGCGTTTCACGAGGCCTTGCCCGTCTACTTCATCGACGAGCAGTTGCTCCGCGCGCCACCCTCGTTCCTGCTCGGGACTATCGACAAGTTCGCGATGATTCCTTGGAAGGAAAACGGCGGTGCCTTGCTCGGTGTTGGCACCGACCGTTCTCCGCCGTCGCTCGTGATCCAGGACGAGCTTCACCTGATATCCGGCCCCTGGGCACCCTCGCCGGGATTTACGAGGCCGCGTTCGAGACGGTGATGGCCACCCATGGGAAGCCGCCGAAAGTCATCGCCTCGACGGCGACGATCAGGAATGCCTCGGTCCAGTGCCGCAGGATCTACGGCCGGCCTTCGGCCGTGTTCCCCTCGCCCGGCTTGCGTGCAGAAGACTCGTTTTTCTCGAAGCTCGACACCGGGAACAAGCAGCGTTCGCGTCTCTACGCCGGAGTCATGGCGCAGGGACTTCGCTCGACGGTCGCTGCCTCGTGGACAATGGCCACGCTGCTGCAGTCCTCCTACGAGCTCGCTGAGAAGGGAGGTCTTTCGATCGACGAGACGGATTCTTACTGGACGCTGGTTGCTTACCACAACAGCAAGCGAGAGCTCGGCCGGATCGTCAATGCGACGCGGGACGAGATCCCGACGAGGATGAAAGTCTATGCCTCGGACGAGCCGCTCGAGCGACCCTCCAACTTCGACATCTTGGAGCTGAAGGCGCACGCGGAGACGCCCGTTCCAAGGGCAAGGCAGCTACTGGCGCGCCGACATAGCCCGGAGCAGCCTGCGATCGATGTCGTGCCTTGTACGAACATCATATCGGTTGGCGTGGATATCGATCGCCTTGGCCTGATGATGGTCAACGGGCAGCCGAAGCTCAGTGCAGAATACATCCAGGCGACGAGCCGCGTCGGACGAGGCGTAGTGCCCGGCCTCGTGGTGGCCTCCTATTCGCCGAGCAAGCCGAGGGATCGCTCGCACTACGAGGCGTTCCGCGATTACCACGAGCGCTTTTACAGCTTCGTGGAACCGACCAGCGTGACGCCCGGGGCGCTGCCGGCAATCGAGCGCGGACTCCATGCCGCGTTGGTGACAGTGGTTCGGCACGGAGCTGGACTAAAACGGAACTCTGCCGCCAACCAATTTGACCCGTCTCGCCCTTCGATAGCGGCTGCGATCAAACGTCTCGAGCAGCGACTCTTGGATGCCTATGACGGCGAGCAAGAAGCCGAAGAAAGGGAGCGCATCTCGAGCAAGTTGGCCGAGAAAGTCGCCGAATGGGCAGGCTGGGCCCGCTCGGTCGAGGGGCTGCAATACTGTTTCGCGAGCCAGCAAAGGCGCCCGCATCTCCTGGTTCGCTATGACAATAAGAAAATAGACGGAGCCGGCTGGTTCACGCTGCAATCGATGAGGCACGTCGACAAGGAAATCATACTGGAGGACGTCGGCATTGCCCAAGCCAAGCATTCGTAGCGCCCAGTTGATCACTCCTTTTGGGGTCGGCTCGCTTTGCGAGATCGACGGCCAGTCGTTCTTCGTCCGCGGGACCGGCAGCTGGCCACGGGGCTACAACCTGGAGAAGATCGAGGTCGGCTCACTCACCGACCGGGTCCGGCCGCGTCAACTGAAGAAGCCGATCGAGTCCGTTGCGATTTTGCGCTTTCCGCATTGGCACTTCTGCCCGAGTGCCGGAAGATGACGAAGTGGACGCCCGACAAGGACAAGGAGTTGGCCAAGGAAGATGGCACGCTTCCGCGGCCTACCTGCGACGGGGGCAAGTGCAAGAACGCGCGCCTTGTCCCGATGCGCTTCATCGCCGCTTGCGACAACGGGCACATAGACGAGATTGATTGGTACTGGTGGGCGCACCGCGGTCACCAGCCTGCGCAGCAGGGGGCCTGCGCGCGCTCGACCTCGAGGTTGAGGTTCGAAGTTACGGGGAAGAGCGGCGGCGATTTCTCGAGCATGTTCATACGCTGCAGCTGTGGTGCATCTGGCAATCTCGAGGGTATCGCCGATGGAGCGCTTCCGCAGAAATGCCGAGGTTACCAACCCGGAGAGGCGACGTCGTCGTGCATCGACGCTGGTAACAAGAAGAACCCCGTCGCTCCCGCGCCTCTCTACATGGAGCCACGGGGATCGAGTTCTCTTCACTATGCGTCGGTTGTTTCCGCGCTCGATATCGACGGCGACGCGGAAAAGGACTCGTGGGAAAAGCTGCGGTCTGACGAGATCTACCAGAACCTTGTCCAATCGGCATCGAACCTGGTCGAATTCAACAAGGGCGACACGACGCTCGCCATCCAGGCCTTTAGAGATGGTGTTGAAGCTCGTGGTCGCGAGGTCGGAATGCCTAGCGACGATTCGATCGCGTGTTTCACCGCCGACATTTCCGCTGGCGAAAGCGATCCACCCGGAGGCTCGATCGAGGAGCTCAGCCAGCAGGGCATTCTCGACGACGAGTTTCCGGTCTTGGCGAACCCCGGAGGGCAGGACGGTCGGTGGCTAATTGCACGTCCAGCGAAACCAACCTCCCGCTTCAAGCTCGATGGCCTTTTCGAGCGCTTTGTCAGGGTAGAGCGCCTTCGCGAAGTGCGTGCGTTCCGTGGATTTCAGCGTCGAAACGTCTCCGAGAAACACGCGATGGTCTCGCCTTCGCTCGGGCGCCCGCAACCAGACTGGTTGCCCGCCATGATGGTGCTCGGCGAAGGCGTGTTCTTGCAGTTTTCCAACGCGGCAATCGACAAGTGGCGCACGGTGAACAAGGAAGCCATCGAGGAGTTCACTGCATCGCACCTCGTGACCGCCGAGAAGCTCGGGCTCCCGGGAAGGATGGGTTTCAATGCGAACCCCACCTTCGTCATGGTGCACACCTTCGCGCACTTGCTCTTGAACCAGTTGTCTTTCGACTGCGGGTATTCGTCGACTTCGCTCAGAGAGCGCATCTACTGCGGCACCGATTCAGAGCCCTATGCCGGTCTACTGATCTATACGGCGGACTCGGACGCTGAGGGTTCGATGGGAGGCCTAAGCGAGATGGGGCTCCAGACAGACTGGAAGACGTCATCTACCGGGCAGTATCTCGTAGCCAGTGGTGCTCGGGGACCCCGTTTGCCGTGAACTCGACGCGCAAGGCGTTGACGGGCTTAACCGCGCGGCTTGCCACGCCTGCTCGTTGGTTGCGGAGACGAGCTGCACCTTCTCGAATGTTCTTCTCGATCGCGTCCTCGTTTCCGGCGATGGCCGGAAAAATGGTCGAGGCGTGAGCGAGCCAGTCGGCTTTTTCAGCCCCGTGCTGGAGGTATAGGAATGCGTTTCCCCTCCTTGAGTGACTTGGACCGCGAGCAGCGACGCATATACGGGGAGGCGCCCGGCGATGGCGCGATACTCGTGGTTGGGCCGCCGGGGACCGGCAAGACCGTTATGGCATTTCACCGTGCCCAGAAGCTCCAGAAGTTGGGGCAGAAACCGCACGTGATCATGTTCAACAAGGTGTTGGCCAAGTACACCTCCACCCGCTCTAATGTCGCGCCAGATGTCGACGTCAGCACGATGCACTCGTGGGCCAATAGCTGGTGGTACGGTGCAACCCGCACCGGGATACCAACCGTCGTAGGAGATAATTGGACCCACGATTGGAACGAGATCTGCGCGAGGGTCCTCAATGCCTGTCAGAACGGCGCGAGCGCCAAGTTCTCCTGGGGCCACCTCGTCGTAGACGAAGGCCAAGACTTTCCACCACAGATGTACATGGCACTCGGAATGATCCTGAAGCAGCTGGAGGCAAGAGGGGTCCCGGCCCAGGTGACGATCTTCGCGGATGACAACCAGCGACTCCAGGCTGACCGGAATAGCCGGATAAAGGACATCCGGAACAATCTCTTCATTTCCGGCGTGGAAGATCGCAACTTCGTCTTGAAGAAGAACTTCCGAAATACTCGGCCAATCGCCGAGTTTGCCAGGCACTTCCAGGTCGGCAACGAGAGCGGGATCTCCGAGCTCCCTGACGCCGATGGAGAACATCCGCAGGTCGTCTTTGCAGCGAACGACCGTGACATTGCTGACTTCATAGTCCGCAAGGCCAAGTTGAACCCGGGCAAGCAAGTAGGAGTCATCGTCTGCGGCGGAAAGCGCGGAGTGCAACGGGCCTACAACCAGGTGAAGTCCCGTCTCTCCGGAGTGGAGAAGCCCCGCGGCTTCAAATGTACCTAAGCCGCGACAAGGATCACACTGACGACAAGCTCGATTTCGACAGCGGGAACACGATCACCTTCTTACATGCGCAGTCCGCCAAGGGGCTCGAGTTCGACATCGTGTTCTTCTTGGGGATGGAGGGCATGAACCTCGATACGTCAGGGTTCCTCAACGAGAGAATGACCCTGTACGTCATGAGCTCTCGTGCTCGCTCTGAACTCTACCTCGTGTTCAAGGACATCGATCCAGCGGCCGGGTTGCCTGCTTCGGCAAGGCTTCTTCCGCGACCCTCAACGAAGCTGTGTCGATACGTCGGGCTTGGCCCCTCGACCAGAGCATCGGCAAGTTCCAAACGATGATCGAGGCGAACGACAATTTCGAAGAAGTGGAGGCAGCCGAGTGACGGACGATACGCGCTCCCTCGAGCTAGACCTGGAGCCGCGAGGCGATCGTAGGGATTCCGCTTGGGAGGCTCTCGTGCCGTTACACGCCGATAATTTCGCGCTTGCATTGGCATCCGGTTACGTTGGCGGTTCCCTAAAGGAAGACGCGGCCAAGGACTTCCAGTCCCCGGCCGGTGAGGGCCTTCTTGGGTTCAACGATTCCGTGCCGACATGGGCTCTTTCGGAAGGTGAGCCCGGCGACAGGGTGATCGTGGCGATCCCCCGCGAAGGGCCCCGCCAGAGCATGGCCAGCCGGCAGTCTTCCCCGGTCCTGTAAGGGTGACCAACATCAAGTGGGTTGGCTTCCGCGATGATGGGTCTCTCGCAAACTTCGTCGCCTCGTACGATGCGTTTCCCGACGTCGCGACAAGCCTCGTCGAGAAGGTCGTGAAATGGCCGGTAACCGACGAGCCTGAAAGGCCGGGCAAGTTCAACATCGAGTCGCCGTTGGCCAATCCGCGGCGAACCGACCTGGATTTCTTCGGCGGATTCGGGGCCGGCGTGGTTTCTCTCCTGGCCGGTAGCCAGTTCGACGATGCGCTTCGTCGGTTCCTGCAGGATCCCGGAAACGGCATAGCGGAAAACGCGCGGAGCTTGCTGCATGCCCTGGAGCCACGCTCGTCGAGTCTAGACTCGAGCATTTGGAGTGCGGCGGTGGAAGCACTGCGCAAGCGCTTCGGGAAAAAGGGCTTCGATCGCCGAGAGTTCCTGGCGGATATCGAGGCTAGCGTGATTAGCCTCGGCGCGGAGGCCGAGTCCTGGGTCCGGGGATGCCAGAAAGTCATAGACGCCGAGATCGACATTCCGAGCCTGGCCGATAACGAGAAGATCGGGCGGCGAGCTGCTCTGGCAATCATCCTCTCGCACGAGCCTTCAGGTCTGGACGATCTTGAAGAGAACCTCGAGGCGGGCTCGATGGTGTGCGCCCTTGTAACCGCGGCGGTGCATGCATTCGCTGGCCTTTCTCGCGCCGACGAGGCTCTAAAGACACCCGCCGCCCGAATGGACGCGGTCCTCGAGATTGGCGAGCGGCTGCTGGCCGGCAAGGCAGTCGAGGTCAAGGTCGAAACGAGCCGGATAGCAGGTGACCTTACCCGGCATCAGCTGGTCACGATCGCCGGGAACAAGGCGCTCGAGAAAGCGGTCGAACCACCTGCTTACATGGTCATGCTCAAGGCGAGGATCCAAGAAGCCGGTTACAAGGTCGAGCTCGACGAGGCCTCCGGCCGCATCGGTATCCGTTCAGGCAAGGCCAAGGGCGAGTTCATAACTGTCGAGGACTGTCCGAGCTCAGCACCTGCAAACCCGGTAGTGAACCTAGTCACCCCGGTCATGGTGCTCGGTGCAAGGCCGAGCGTTGCGGTACTCAAGAAAATGATGTCGGGGGCTTGGGAGCACGCCACTACGGTCGCTCTGCGGGAGGTCGATGGAAAGGAAGAAGTGGTTGCCATGGCAAGCCTGCCTCTTGCAACGCTCGACCGCGATGAACTTAACTTCCACGTCGAACGCTTGCTGCAGGTTTCCGCCGATCTAGGCGGAAAGCCGAAGAAGAGCCGGCGCGTAAAGAAGCTAGGCGCTTAGTGCGGCCCGATCTGCGGAACGCACATCAACGGAGTAATCACTTGAGTATCAATGACAGGGCAGGTGTGCTCATTCCCCTGACGGCCGGCAACATGAGGAACAACCACATCTATGTCAGGGCTGCAAAGCACTTGGTGCCAGCCGGCTCGCTCGGGGGAAGTAACTCGGAGTCAGCCGGAGACAACCTCACCGTGTCGTTTCTACCGGGCGAGACCGTCGACACCGATATCGACGCTACCAAGATGATCTTTCGCAACCGAAGCGCGGTCGCTGATTTCTTCAAGCGTACTGGCGCCAGCGAGGGCGACCACGCGATCATTCATCGTGTCGGTCCTCATTCACTCGAAGTGTCGCTTCTCCGCAAGTGACGCGGTGCCATTGGGCAAGACGGGGAGACGCGAATGAACGGCGCGGTGGAGTCCTTGGCCTCCGACCTGCTTTACGATGCGGAAGACATCGCCGCCGACGCGGCCCAGAAATGGCTTATCGCGTGCCGACGGCGACATGACTGGCAAGACCTGTACCCGTTCGATGGGTCCGAGCTGCAAAAGGCTGCGTATGCCCGCGTCGAAACAGAGATCAGGGAGGAGCTCCTGTCACTCGAAGCAAAGCTCATCGAGTCCTTTTCCCGCCTACACCGCGCTCGCTCTGACATCGCGATCCCTCACTGCCCTGCATGCTGGGTCGAGGACAAAAAGCAGGTGAAAATGCGACACGAGCGTGATCACAGATACGATCGGACGGATAACGACTATTCTTGCCCCGAATGTGGTCATTGTTGGAGCTCGGTTGAAGGCGATCGACACGTCGGGTAGGTGACTGGCGATACCGGATCGACCGCCCGCGGGCACACGAGCTGCCAGTTCCGGATCTAGTACGTGGGAAGCGCGCCCGTCTGCGAGAAAGCCTGCATATCGGTCGCGAACTGCTCGAGCGGTCGATAGAACCGGCTGCCAAAGGCGACTGCTGCGTTCGTCTTCATCGCCAGGGCATTCTGATCGACTTTTTTGAGAGTGCTGTCTGGCATGTAGATTGCCGCAGCTTGGCTCTGTAGCAGCGTTTGTGTTCGGCCCGGCCCAAATTCAGCTGGATCCACGAAGTAGCCAGCGCCGACCTTTTCACCTGTAATGTCGTTAAGCCCGCGAAGGAGGCGCTCTCTCGCGTGGTGACTCTTCACCTCGACGTGCAGGTTCTTCTTCGCTCCAGCCTTCGAGTGAATTACGATATCTCCCTGCAGGTTCGTGCCTGTCTTTGTGAAGTTTGCGCCGTGGCTCAGGCCCTTTTCTTCTAGGCAAGCCACCAGGAGCTTTTCATTCATCCGGCCCGCTGTGGAGACAAGACCATTCCCGGCTCCTCGTGAAAACGAAGCGTAGTCATCGAGGAGAAAAGTAACCAGGTCAGCCATCGGCGAAGCGATTTTACCTCCCGAGACATACCGAGACAGGGACTCTCCAACGAAGGTCGCTACCACGGGCTCTGCCGCCGATCTTACAATGTCCGTGCACTCTTGATTGGCTTGGACAATGTTACTCTCGGCAATCTTGGCCCGAGCCGCTGTTCGATAGCTTCCAACAAGACGGCGTCAGCCGGTAGCACGCCCTCAACTGTCCCGACGTATTTCGGTTTGTCGCTGATGAAAGCTCTCAGGTGTTTTAGCTTCGTGGCCTTCGTGACCGTACCAAGGTCGGGCGATGCGAAGAGCTTGTCTACAGAGATTGTCTTTTTGCTGGCCAACAGCGGTTTGAGAAGACCCTCGAAGGCCAGGGGATAATTAGTCGCCAACATCTACTCCATGATGGTCGGGCCGCATCGCCGATATCCGTCAACGCATCATAAGGTGGGTACCGCCGTTGAATAGTGGCACGGGACTCTCTCGCCGCCTGCGCATGACTTGCGCCACTCAAGAATATTCCATTCGACTTCAGGTTCGAGCCGAGCATTGCTGTTCGTGTGAATCGCGGCCGCCGAGCGGCTGCATCGCCCTGACCGGCTGACCGGCAGGGCTCTCGGTGGTGGGACCGGCACTGGAGTGGGTCCCAAGGAGACCACCCATGACGAACAACCCAAAGCTCAATGACCTTCAGCTGATCTTGCTCTCGACCGCGACGCAGCGCGATGACGGCGGCCTGTTCCCCGTCGTCGACAGTATCGCCAAAGACGAGGATAGAGTGCGCAAAGCCGTGCAGTTCCTGCTCAAGCGCTCGCTCGTGGAGGAAGGGCCGGCCACCGATCGGCGCTTCGCCTGGCGCGAACAAGACGACCAGCCAATCGCCGTGTTTATTACCGCCGCAGGACGGTGCTTGATGGACCGGACGGCAGATGGCGCGGAGCCTCACGCCGGCGACGGAAGCACACCCAAGAACGAGAAGAACAGTGTCCAAGAGGTTCGCAAGGGCAGCAAGAAGGAGCTAGTTCTCGGGCTGCTACGGCGCCCCGACGGCGCGACCCTCCACGATCTAGTGACCGCCACCGGTTGGTTGCCGCACACGACCCGCGCCGCGCTGACAGGCCTGCGAAAGAAGGGCCACGTCGTCGAGAAGACGAAGCGTGACGATGCGACCTGCTACCGCATCGCCGAGGTCGCATGACGCGGCGGTCTGTGGAAGAAGAAGTGGAAGCGCTGGCGACAATGTCGCCGGCGCAAGTCCGCGCGCGGTGGAAACAGGTGACCGGCGCCGTGGTGCCTAAGGTCAGCCCGAGCTTGCTCCGGCTGGCACTCGCCTACGAGTTGCAAGCAAAGGCTTACGGCGGCCTCTCGAGAAAGACACAGCAACGGCTCGCCCAGCTCGCAGCAGCGAAGACGCAGACCCGTGACATCAAGCCCGGCATGCGGCTCGTGCGCGAGTGGAACGGTGCCGTTCACGTGGTGGACGTGGACGACAGTAGCACAATTCACTGGAATGGCCGCGCTTGGCGATCCCTGAGCGAGGTTGCGCGGGCGATCACCGGCACGCGCTGGTCGGGACCGGCCTTCTTCGGCCTCAAGCAGAAGGTCGCGGCATGAAGAAGACCCGCTGTGCCATCTACACGCGCAAGTCGAGCGAAGACGGTCTCGAGCAGGATTTCAATTCCCTCGATGCCCAGCGGGAAGCCTGCGCCGCCTACGTCCTGAGCCAAGCGAGCGAGGGGTGGTCGCTGCTCCCCGACCGGTACGACGATGGAGGACTCTCCGGCGGATCGCTCGAGCGGCCTGCCCTGCAACGGATTCTCGCCGATGTAGCTGCAAACAAGATCGACATCATCGTCGTCTACAAGGTCGACCGGCTCACTCGCTCGCTTCTCGATTTCGCGAAGCTCGTGGAGGCATTCGACAAGGCAGGCACAAGCTTCGTTTCGGTCACGCAGTCGTTCAACACGACGACGAGCATGGGCCGGCTAACGCTCAACATGCTGCTGTCATTCGCCCAGTTTGAGCGCGAGGTCACCGCCGAGCGTATCCGCGACAAGATCGCCGCATCCAAGGCGAAGGGAATGTGGATGGGGGGCACACCACCGCTCGGCTATCAACCGAACGGGCGTACGCTCGCCATCGTCGATGACCATGCCGCGATCGTTCGCAACATCTACCTGCGTTACGCCGAGCTCGGGAACGTCCGCGTCGTTGCCGAGCAGCTGGTCCGCGATGGCATCAGGTCACCGGATCGAATATCTGGCGCCGGTCGCAGGTTCGGTGGCAGGCAGTTCACCCGCGGGCAGATCTATCACATCCTAAAGAACCCCATTTACGTCGGTGACATCGAGCATCGCGGCGAAACTTACGATGGTCAGCACCCTGCCATCATTGATCGAGCGCTTTGGAACGAGGTCCACAAGCGGCTGAAGTCCAACCTTCGGGGCATGCGATGCGCCCGCGCCGCCAATCCGAGTCCATTGTCCGGCAAACTGTTTGACCACGACGGAGAGCCGTTAATCCCGGTGCACGCCTGCAAGGGCAAGGTGCGCTATAGATACTACGTTAGTCGAAGCCTGCAGCATCACGGCGCCATTGCAGGAACGATCGGCATGCGCGTGCCGGCGCGGGAAATCGAAGCGCAAGTCACGGAGCTCCTTGCGGGCCTGTTCAATGATGCAGCGACGCTCGCGGGAAAACTGCGTGTTAGTGCCGCAGACTATCCCGCACTGGTGGCTCGGTGCGATACCATTGCTCAGGACCTTCGGCAGCAGAAGACAGCGTTGCCTGAGTTTGCCGACCAGGTGCGCCTCCTGCCCGACAGAATCGATGTGGAGATTTCAACGGCTCGTCTTGCAGCGGAGCTGAATATTCGAGGTTCAGAATGCACGCCCACCATCACACTGTCGGCGGATGTGCGGCCCAAGCGGAGTGGCGGCATCGTCAGGTTGGTCCACTCGGACGGCCGATCACCCGAGGCCTCGCGACCCTCCTCGTCCCTCATCAACCTCGTGGCGAAGGCGCATCGCTGGTGGAAGCAGCTCACCCAAGGGGAATGTGACATCACTGAGCTCGCACGAATCGAAGGAGTGACAGCCTCGTACGTCACTCGCGTGGTACGTCTGGCCTTTCTCTCACCGGCTACTGTGGGAGCCATTCTGCAGGGACGCCAGCGCACGGGCGTGACTACCACCGGACTGACGATTGGCCGCGATATTCCGATGCTATGGTCGGCCCAAGCGAACCAGCTCGTCTAATCAACAGCCAGATTGCCTTCCGCCGGTGCCCTCCGCGTGGGCACTCCTCAGGCGACTTGGACAATCGAGCTGGCCGGGCCGGAATAGATCCCGAGAGTCAGAGTTTGATAGTGATAGCAGAAGCTCTCAAACTCGAAGCGATGGTCATTTCCATTGTCATCAGTAAGTAGAATCTCGGCGGCGCCAAGGCTGCCGCCGCGTTGACGGCCGCAATATTCGACGATCCGATCGAACACATCGCTCTCGCTGATTTTTGAAAACATCGCGGCGAAGGGAGGCGACTGAACGAAATGCTTGCATGGCTCGTCCGGGTCGAAGTCGGCCTTTCTCATCGACGGATGGGGATGGCCGGTGATCAGCCCGACCATAGGCACTTCCTCGCCCCAGTATTCGATGCACCGCCAGAAAGTTGAAGTTTTGGTGTTGCCGTAGCGCTCCGCGAGGATCTCCAGATTTTTGAAGCAAGGTTCGAGGGAGCGCGCTTCTAGCCGGAACCGATCGCGGAGGAAAAGCAGCTTTGCCGCGGCAAAGTTAGCTTCCGCCTCGAGCTCCGCATGACAGGCGGGGATGAGACAATGATCGTCGTCACCGAGCATTGCGCCCTGATGCCACGGGAGAAGGCTATGTCCGACCTCGTGGGCCTCGTTCCACCGATGCTTGAGCACCGGCTGGTCCTTGTCGAGCAGGATTCGGCGCTGATCCGGAAGGTAGAGGGCGCGAAGGTCGAGCTTGCGGACCGCCCTCACCAGCAACATGGGATTGAGGAGCACCTGCTTGCCGGCGACACGCAGCTTCGCGACCGTTTCCTGAAGCAAGCCTTCGTCGGTGGCGGAATAGTATCCAAAGTCGAGTTTCAGCGACGAGCGGACAATCTTAAGATTGAGGGGCGGCTCGGGGTTGCCGAGCCGGTCAAGGACTAGGCCGATCCGTTCATCGATGTCGGCAGCGGTTCTCGCCTTGAGAAAGATACCCTTGGCCACCCTGCGACGCCTGTCATTTGCCTTTGCGTTCGCTGAGGACGGCAATCAGCCCGTCAAGAGCCGCTTGCTCTTCCTTTGTGAGGCGCGCGACCGATTCAGAAAGCGCCGCATAGCGGATCGCCTCATCAACATATTTAAGGTCTTTGGGCCTGGTGAGGCCGGAAAGCCCCATCAGCTTGTGCTGCGAAACGCCGAATATCTGGGCGAGCTGGTAAAGGGTGCGGGTGTCTGGCAGATGGTGCGCATCACGCTCGATGCTGAGGAGCTCGCCAACATCGACCTCGGTCAGCTCGGCGAGCGTATCGATCGACATGCCCCGGCCACGCCTGGCGAGGCTCACAAAGCGGCCAAGCGCAAGTCTGGACTCATCCGACCCTTCCGTGTCTTCGTCAGGAACCGGGTCGATGGCGGTGAGGCCGGCACCGACTTCGTGACCGATCTCGAGGTGCGCCATTGCGAGGCACCACTCAGGTGTGATCCTATCGGCCACTTCGCTCGCCCCTCATCAAGAATCTCTCCGCCATGTCGGGAGTCATCTCGAAGTATCTCAGCTTGTTGTAATTAGCATCCGAACCCAAGTCACGCATGCCGCACTGGTTGGCGTAATAGTCGTTCGACTGGGGCAACGAGTGGAGGCCGATCCGGCCCTTGAACCCGAGCTCTAAGCTGCGTTGGATCGCTTTGCCGATCATGAGCGTGCCGATGCCTACGTACCGCGGCGCTCCACCGGTCAGGGTTCTTCGGTTCCAGGGCGCGACCTCGAGGAAGTCAATATAGACCATGTGCTGGCGGGCTTGCTCTTCGATGCGGGCCCTGAAATCGAGATCGACGATCATCATCCCCTGAGTCACGCCGGCGGCCATGACTGCGGCCGATTCATTGCTGAGCGAGGAGCCAAGGGCGTTATGCTTCTTGCGCCAATTCCACTCGCGGCTCTGCGGCCAGAGATGGCGCTCGACGCCCGCGTCGCTCAACAGAACCAACTGCTCCTGGATGGCGGGTCTCCAATGCGCTTCCCAGTCCGCGAGGTTCTTGTCGGTGATTGGCTGCCAAAATTCCGCCGGCACGCCGGCACCGGAGACGGCGTCCATCAACGCAACCTGGGAGATGCTCTTGGGACCCGGGGGCGTCATAGCATCATGATCTCCGCCTTTTGCTTCTTCGCCTCGTCCTCGAAGAACAGGGTTTCGCCACGCTCGAGGCGCTCCTCGACACGTTGATAAAGGCGGAGCGCCTGGCGCAGGAGAAGGGTCTTGCTGAGGTCCTTCTTGAGGCTGAGCGCTTCCAGGACATCCATCTCCTCTGGCGACAAATTGAGGGTCATCGTTCTCTTCGACATCGGTTTTCTCCTTCTGCCGACGTAGTCTGACTGATCATAAAATCAAGGTGAAATAAATTCAATATGGCTCTTGAATAGCTAAAAAATAGCTACTATATAGCTCCAGACGGCAATCGCGCCGAGGAGAAATGCCCGATGTCACCCGCGATCAATCCCGCAGGTCCGCTCGAAGAGCCCGGACGCAAACCGGACGAGACCGAGATCATTGTGAACGGCCGTACGCGCACCGTTCCAGGGGAAGAGGTGACGTTCGAGCAGATCGTCCAAATCGCCTTTCCCAACGATACGACCGCGAACGCCGTCTTCTCGATGACGTTCCGGCACGCCCAGTCGAAGCCTCATTCGGGCGACCTTGCGGCAGGGGGTGTCGTCGAAGTGAAGAAGGGAACCGTGTTCAATGTCACGCGAACTGTTCAGTCGTAACGCCGACCTGAAGAGACTTCGGGATGAAGGCTATTATGTCGAGGTTGTTGGGGACTGCTGCTCATGCGGCACGTTCCCTATCTCGACGCCAGCGGCACTGTTCGCCGGGGTACGATCATCTCATCATTGACGCTCGCTGGTGACCTTACTCAGCGGCCTGACACGCATGTCGTGCATTTCGCGGGTGCATATCCATGTCAGGCGAACTGCTCGCCTATCGAGCAGATCCGGCACCAGTCCGGATCTTACGATCTTGGATGTGGTGTGGTCGCGCAGCACTCCTTCTCGAGCAAGCCGGTCGAAGGGTATCGCGATTATCATCACAAGATGACGACCTACGCAGCCATCTTGTCGGGGCCCGCCGCCCTCGTTGAGGACGGGGTTTCCGCGCGCGTGTTTCGCGAGCCGGAGGAGGAAGAGGATAGCGTCTTTCACTATACGGAGACAGCATCGAACCGGGTCGGGATCGGCGCCCTTGCCGAAAGGCTATCGGCCGAGCGCGTAGCGATTATCGGGCTCGGCGGAACAGGCTCCTATGTACTCGATCTCGTCGCCAAGACCCCCGTCAGGGAAATCCATCTTTTTGACGGTGACGTACTTCTTCAGCACAACGCTTTCCGAGCGCCCGGTGCGGTGACCTTGGACACTTTGCGTGAGGCGCCGAAAAAGGTCGCATATTTCGCATCAATATATGGCGCCATGCGCAAGGGCATCGTGGCGCACGACCATTTTCTCGATGAAGGTAACGCCGATACCCTCGAGAACATCACGTTTGCGTTCGTCTGCATGGACGCAGGCGCCGCCAAAAGAGCAGTCGTCGAACGGCTTGAGAGTATTGGAGCAAGTTTCCTTGACGTTGGCATGGGCCTGGAGCTCGACGAGGGAACGCTTGGCGGGATTCTCAGAGTTACCGCGAGTACGCCTGAACGGCGGGACCATTTCAGGGCGAACGTCTCACTGGACGAGTCCGATGGCGGAGACGTTTACGCCTCCAATATCCAGGTCGCAGACCTTAATGCCCTGAACGCGGTGCTCGCGGTCGTGAAATGGAAGAAGCTGAGAGGTTTCTACCGAGACCTCGAAGGCGAACACCACATGACCTACACCACTGATGGCAACCTGCTCCTCAGCAGCGCTGCCTGATGGAACGTGTCGAACGTTTGCAGCCCTCCTTTGTGGAGGAGGTTCCGGAGAAGTTACAGCCGGGCGTTCTGTACGTAAGCATTCCGTATGCAACGGCGGTCCATTGTTGCTGTTGCGGCTGCGGGGAAGAAATCGTGACCCCTTTGACGCCGACGGATTGGCGAATGACCTACGACGGTGAAAGCGTATCACTGTCCCCGTCTGTCGGGAGCTGGTCTCTCCCGTGCAAGTCGCATTACGTCATTGACCGTGGCAAGGTGCGCTGGGCGGCCGCGTGGACGAAGGCTCAGATCGAGCGACAGTGGGCCAGGGATCGTGCCGCGAAGGCGGCATATTATGGCCGGCCGCTCGAAGCGGCCGCTGAGATCGTGTCGCCGCCAGTCGGAGAGACTACTCCCCCGCGACCACATCCCAAAAGGTCGCTCTTCAAAGTAGTCGTGAACTGGCTGTTCGGACCACCAGATTGAGATCCAAATTGAAGTGGCTTCAAATGAAGCATGCACTGGACTGATCGGCCTAAGTGCTTGCCGCTGAGAGCTTGGCTTCGGGGTGGCCGTCTCGCCGGCCCTCCGGGGCTTTAACGGCACCTACACAGTCAAGTCATTAACACCGAGCTACTTCTCAGACATACAAGCGATGCTGAACGTGCGCCCCAAGCATCGAGCGGGCATCACGATCTCGCTAGATGGCACTCAAGGGGATGGGATGGAATTTCCGGAGGCGTTGAATCTATGGGCGCATCAAGCCGCCGCCGTCGGAACGATTGACGCATATCTCAACCGCCGGCGAACCGCCGCTGCCCTTGGACGGGCGGCGCTGATCAATGTTCCTACTGGAGGTGGAAAGACCGCCATTATCGGGGTTTCGGCGCATTGGCATCCCCGCGCAGAGCGGGTTCTGGTTCTAGCGCCGCGGACCGCAATTCGCGATCAGCTTGCGCGAGAATTGGGCGGGCAGCGGGGTTTTTTTCCGCGCCACGGATTCGATGCAGCTGTCCTGCCCAAGGCTGTAAAGTGCGTTTCGACCGCAGCTGATCTGGCAGAACTTCCTGACCGCGGAATCCTGGTTTCGACGATTCAATTGATCGACGATCTGACGCGCTCACAGGAGAAGCGCGTCACCTACGATCGGTTGGCCGACTGGTGCGATGCCATATTCGTCGATGAGGGGCATTACGAGCCGGCACGATCGTGGAGTCAAACCATTCGCGGCCTGAAGACGCAGACAGTGCTGGTGACCGCCACGCCGTATCGCAACGATTTAAAGTTGTTCGAGCTCGATTCCGAGGCGTTGCATGTGACACGCTATGAGGAGTTGGTGGCGGCGAATATTCTGCGTCGCGTCGCTGTAGTCGAGGGAGATCCCGCTGCGCTCGCAACTCAGGAAGGGTTCGTCCAAAGTGTCTACGATATTTTCGTTGAACAATTTGGCGAACCGCCTTCAACGCAGCGGAAACTGATCATTCGTTGTGACGGTGAGGACACCGTTCGCCAGATCGGAAACGTCGTTCGTCATCACGCGCTCGGTGCCGCAGGGATCGTCTGCCTGCACGAGCGCTTCTCCCCGGCATTTAGCGAGCCTTGGGAGGTGCGGCAGCCACCCGATCCAGAGGCAGACAACGCTCCGGCCGTGTGGGTGCATCAGCATAAGTTACTCGAAGGCGTTGACGGCCCGAGTTTTCAAGCAGTGGCCTTTTTCGATGTGCGTGGTTCCGCACGTGCCCTTGTGCAGCAAATTGGGCGCGTAATCCGCAACCCCGCGCGAGTACCTGAAGCGACCGCGCTGCTCATTGATCATAGCAACGATTTCTTGGCGTCAAGTTGGCGGCGATATCTCCGGTACGACTCTACGCTGACCAAAGCAGGCATCTTGCGCGGCCTCGACGAGATCGCCGGGCAACTGGACCGCACACTGCCTGACATCCTCTACGTTGATCGCCAATTTCGTGAACGTTTCGTCCATGGTCCCGGGAGCGAGGCCGAACTACTGGCTTCTCTTCGACTTCCTCAGCGTTGTCAGCTTTGGCGCGCCTCGGCCGGCTTCAGCATGGCTGCGTTGCGGGCCGCCAGCGAAAGGCGCTTTGTTGACGCGAGCTATCCCTACACACTGCTCGAGGAAAGTGAGGACGCTCTCACGATCTTATTCACGAGTGTCGACTCTTCCCCGCTGTTACAGGACCACTATTTCCTTGAGCGAACGCTGCATGTGCTCGTTTGCCAACGAGTGGGCGACACTATCGTCTTTCTCGATACCTCGCGTCCCAATCCGGATCCGGATGCTCGCGCGCACATGCATGGCGCGGTTCCGCGCTCGAGGATGGTCGGCTTGCTCACCCAAGGGGTCGATAGCAACATAATTGAAGTAGGCGCTCGGAATTCGGCACTCGGACCGTCCGCCGTCCGCCGGCGATTAACCACCGCGGCTGCCCTCCAGGCGACTCCACCCCTACTCGACGAATTTCAATACGTGGCATCAACTGTAACGGCGGCACGTGCTTCGGCTGGGCCGCCGGTCGTTGCAGGCGGATTCGTCCGGCGAGCAATTGGATTCAGCCGCGGCGGCGTGGCGGACGCTGGTCCGCGGCTCTCGCTAACTGAATGGTCAGGCTGGACTCGTGCCTTATTGGCCGTAATCGCCGGTCAACAGGCAGGCCCGACCTATCTTGACCGGTTCGCCGCGCCATTGGATGCACCACCGGCGGATCCGCGACCGCGAAGCCTGCTCTTCGATCTGGACGATATCGGAGCGCATTATGAGAGCGCACAAGGGCAGGGAATTCCGCATTCGCAGCCAGTGGAGATCGCCGACCTTTGCCTTGAGTGTCACGCCGACCAAGCTGAGGCTGCAGGAGATCTTGAAGCCAGGCGCCTAGTTCAGATCGACGCAAACAACGTGGCTTGCCCCGGAACAGTCCGCTACGTCGCTTCAAGTGGAACTTACGAGCTCGAATCGCCCAGATTAGCTCAGCTCTACAGACGCACCGATGCAACTCGCAGCGGCAGTATCGTCGACGTTCTTAACGCTCGACAGGCCTTCACGGTAATCACAGAATCGCCGAACACGGTTTATGCTGACAGCAACTTCTATGATCCGCGCCTCCCCTTGGGTCCTGGATTTGATTTCGCCGCAATAGGTCTGGGCAACGTATTCCTTCACGAGCCTGCGCTTCGAGCACGGACCAGCGAGAAAGGCGGACAAAACAGCGCTTTGCCGGCAGGCTGGGCACCGAATTCTGTCTTTGAATGGATCGATACGAACGTAGGAGCAATCGCCGACGCTCCGGAGCTCGTCGTATGTGATGATGGCACGCGGGAGTTTTGCGATTTCATCATCGTGGGCACGCGAAGTGGCCGGCCGCTGGTCCAGATGGTTCATGCGAAGGCTGCCGACGGCGCATGGGTGTCGGCCTCCAAGCTTCACGATGTCTGCGGCCAAGCGTCGAAGCAAGTAGGGATGCTCAGCTTATTCGCGCCAGCGCGGCCGCGGCAGGTAGACCTCTGGTCGGAAGCCTGGGTGGGCCCGGGTGGCGAAGGCACTGTCAACGCACGGACTCGCCACGCGAATGGCGCATGGGCTGGTCTCGCGGGTCCGGAAATCTGGACTCGGCTCGACCGGTTGCTCCGACAGCAGGATACGGAACGGGAAGTTGTTTTAGTGTTGGGCGCATGTCTCAACCGCGATCATCTTCTCAACGGTGCGAGCGCCGTTCCCGCCACGGTCAACGCAACCCACGCACTTCAGCTGTTACGAAGCACGATGGCGGCTGTTGCCGGCGTCGGTGCGCGTCTAAGGGTCATCTGCGGCTGATTACCGCTCGCAGCGAACGCGCAACCTTTCAATTCCGTACTGCCGCTGAAGCCTGCAGAGAAAGCGGATACGAACGTCCGCTGATTCGCGACCCGGTTGAACTCTCTCAGTACCGTAGGGAGGCAGAAAAGGCGCAGTTCGGCGCCATTTTTGAGCAAACCCACTTCCTTGTTCCACGGAGACGTGGACTGGATGGCGGAGCGGGAGGGATTCGAACCCTCGATACGCTTTTGGCGTATACTCACTTTCCAGGCGAGCGCCTTCGACCACTCGGCCACCGCTCCGCAAATCGCTGGAAGGGCGCCCATGTAGGCAAGGAAGCGCTTGTCGGCAACCTTGCGGGGTCAACACTCAAGCCACTATGCGACAAGCGATGCGGCGCTTCGAAATTCCGCCCTCGGCCGACGAGATAGAGGCGATCGCGCGCCGCGCCTTGCGGTCGCTGCCGGAGCCGTTCGCGGGCCATTTGCGCGACGTCGTCCTGTTGATCGAGGAGTTCGCCGACGACGAGACGCTGGACGCGATGGGTATCGAAGACCCGTTCGACCTAACCGGGATCTACGAAGGCATACCGCTGACCGAGCGGAGCGTCGATCTGTCTGGGACATTGCCGGACAAGATACGACTGTTCCGGCGACCGATCCTCGACGAATGGGCAGGCGGCGAAGACACGCTCGAGCATCTCGTCGCGCATGTGCTAGTGCACGAGGTGGGTCATCATTTCGGCCTGTCGGACGCAGACATGCACGCGCTTGAGGAAGCGGTTCGATGAAGCCGCTGCTCGGATTTGACGGTGTGACATGCCGGCGCGGAGGTCGCCTTCTGTTCGAAGACCTGGATCTCAAGATCGGCCCGGGCGAAGCGCTGCACCTGGTCGGACCCAATGGATGCGGAAAGTCGAGCCTGATCCGCCTTGCGGCGGGACTGCTGCGAGCAGAGCAGGGATGGATCGAGCGCAGCGAACTGGCGCTTGCGGACGAGGGGCTCGCGTTGGATCGTGAGCTTCCCCTCAAACGCGCACTCCAATTCTGGGCGGACGTATCGACGAAGCGATGAATGCGCTGGGCCTGACTCGCCTTGCGCATGTGCCAGTCCGGCTCTTGTCGACGGGACAAGCCAAGCGGGCGACGCTCGCTCGCGTGGTGGCGTCGGGCGCACCGCTGTGGCTGTTGGATGAGCCGCTCAACGGCCTCGACAGCGATGGCGTTGGGCGTCTCGAGAAACTCGTCGCCGCACATCTCGAACGGGGTGGAGCTGTGCTGGCCGCGTCTCACGGGCCGATCGGCGGGACCTGGACTCATCTGGAGTTGGGGGCATGATCGCCTCCCTCATCGCCCGCGATGTTCGGCGCTCGATCGGCGGCGCCGCATGGCTTCCGGTCGGCTTCTTCCTGGTCGTCGCGACGCTTGTTCCATTTGCGGTAGGGCCCGATCCAAGATTGCTTGAGCGCATTGCTTCGGGCGGCCTCTGGATCGCTGCGCTGACCGCAGCCCTTCTCCCGATCGAGCGGCTGGTCGATCCGGATCGCAGCAGCCGGTTCCTCGACCAGCTGACCATCCATGGTGTGTCAGAAGAGGCCGTCGGAGCGTCAAAGGTCACGGCTCACTGGCTAACCTTCGGGCCACTCCTCCTGATCGCCGCGCTGCCGAGTTCGTTCATTCTCGGAATCGCGCCGGCCGCGCTGGGGCGGACAATGATTGCTTTGGCGGTCGGGACACCCGGGCTCGCAGCGCTGGCCGTGATGGTGGCGGCGCTTACGGCGGGCCTTCCGCGCGCCGGTGCGCTGGCCGGCGTGCTGCTGCTCCCGCTGGCCGTTCCGCTGTTGATCTTCGGCGCAGGAGCCACAGGCGATGAGGCATCGGGCGCATTGTTGCTGGAGGCTGCGGTATCGTTGCTGCTGGTTGCCGCGTCGCCGTTCGTAATCGGCGCTGCGATCCGCGCGTCGCGAACCTAGCGCGACCAGCGCGCGAAGATGGCTGTCGGCAAGAGCAAGCCCGAGCTTCCTCGCGCACCGACATTTCGCCCATCTCCACCGTGCCGCCGAGATCGCCCAGAGTCTGCTTCACAAGCTCGCCGATCGCGAGTGCCGACATGCGCACGGCGTAAACGGTCAGCACCAGGAAGCGGCTGTTCTCATCGAGCAGCTTCCGGCAGTCGGCGAGCAACGGCGCAAGATTCTCCTCGAGCCGCCAGACCTCGCCCGTAGGTCCGCGACCGAACTTGGGCGGATCGAGCAAGATGCCATCATAGCGCCGTTCACGCCGAACCTCGCGGGCGGTAAACTTCCCCGCATCGTCGACCATCCAGCGGATCGGCCGGTTGGCGAGTCCGGACAGGGCGGCATTGGCCTTACCCCCCTCGACCGACTTCTTCGACGCGTCGACATGGACAAGCCTCGCGCCTGCTTCGCTCAGTATCAATGACCCGACGCCCGTGTATCCGAACAGGTTGAGCACATCGGCATCGGCCGAGCGCTCGCGCATCCAGTCCCATTGCGGCGCCATGTCGGGAAAGAAGCCGAGGTGACGGAAGGGCGTCAGCGACGCGTTGAAACGGACGGGCCCACGCGAGAGCTCCCAATCACGGGGAACCGGGCGATGTTGCACCCAGCGCCCGCCGCCCTCCTCATCCGATCCCGGAACGAACGTCGCATCCGGATCCCAGTCGGGCCGCGCGGGTGACCACATTGCCTGCGGCTCGGGGCGCGCAACCTTGACGGACCCGTAGCGCTCGAGCTTCCGGCCGTCGCCGCTATCGATCAGGCCCCAGTCCGGCCAGGGATCCGCAACGAGAGTCTCAAGCATCAGGCGACTGCCGCGAGCCGCGCTCCAACGGATGCGATCGCGGTGCGGCCGTCGAGCAGTGCGGCTCCGGCGGCCTTGGCGCTAGCCGGATCGACGGCCCGAAGATCGCCGAGCATCTCGTCGAGCGACAGGATGCGCCCGAATACCTCGATCGAACGTGCCATCTGGTCAGCGCGGCCCTGCGCGGTTTCGAGCGACATCAGCACACCTGCTTCCATCTGCGCCTTTGCTCGGCGGACCTCGGCGTCGGTCAGGCTCTCGATCGTGTCGGCGAGAACCTCCCGGGCAAGGTTCATCGATTCGACCGCCCTGTTCCGGTCCGCCGCGCAACCGATCGCGACCAATCCCGTGTCGGCGAAGGCCTGGTTCCAGGAGCCGATCGAATAGGCCAGGCCGCGCTCCTCACGCAGCTCTTGGAACAGGCGTGACGAGGTTCCTCCGCCTAGCGCCTGAACGAAAACCGCGAGTGACGGCATGCGCGGGTCGGAAGCAGCCAAGCCGGGCAGTCCCAGGCACCAATGCGCCTGTTCGAACTCGCGCCGGTCGTTGCGCAGGCCGCCGGTGAATTCGGCGCTGCCGATCGGCGTCCCCGGCGCGTCCTCCATGTCTCCGAAAAGCCGCTCTGCAATTTTCAGGACTTCGCCGGGATCGACCTTGCCGCTCGCAGAAAGGATCAGGCGTGACGGCACCAGCTCTCCGTTCATCCAGCCGAGGCAATCCTCGCGGGTAATGTTACGGAGGCTTTCCTCGCGGCCGAGGATGGAGCGGCCGAGCGGCTGGCTCATGAACGCCGCTTCGAACAGGTGGTCGTTGACGAGATCGTCGGGCGAATCGACGGTTTCGCCGATTTCCGAAAGGATCACCGTCTTCTCGCGATCGAGGTGCGCGTCATCCATGTGCGGCGCGCGGACCAGGTCGGCGATCAACTCCGCCAGTAGCGCCGTATCGCGGGCGAGGACGCGGCCATGGAAGGTCGTCTGGTCGCGCGAGGTCCATGCATTCATGTAGCCGCCGACGTCCTCGATCGCTTCGGCAAGCTCGCGGGTTCCGCGCTTTCCGGCGCCCTTGAACACCATATGCTCGACCAGGTGGGCGAGGCCCGAGCAGGACTCAGGCTCCGAGCGCGAGCCGACCATCGCGTAGAGGCCCATCGCGACGCTCTCCGCGCCGGGAAGGGGATCGACGGCAACCGTCAGGTCATTGGCAAGGCGATGCATCGTCGCACTCAAGCCTTCTGTTCCTTCTTCCAGCGCAACCTCAGCGCGAGACCATAAATGAGCGCAGCTATTCCCGCGAACGCGAACCATTGGAAGGCGTAGGAGCGGTGATTGTTCGAGATCGAAGCGAGCGTCGGCGGCGCGACGGTTTCTAGGCCCGGCGGTGCGCTTGCTGCGACGAGGCGGATCCGGGTCTTGTTGTCCGGCGCGATGATCCCGCTGACCGGCCCGCCCGACCAGCTCACTTTCGCATTGGGGTCCTTCGACCAGCCGACTGCGACGCTCATGCCCGGGCCTTCTGCGCCCGTCGAGCAGTCGATGATGTGGACGAAGCCGGGCTCGCCCGACACGCCTTCGCCCGGAACGGTGCGGCGGCCGACAGGCTTCAGGCAGATGCCGGTCGCATGTCGGAACAGCGGGAGCTGAGCGTCTCTCATGGGAAGTGTCGGATAGGCGATAGGGACCAGCTTCTCCGCTGCCGCATATTGCGCGAGGAGGCCTTCCTTCCACTTGGCACGCTGAAGCTGCCAGACGCCGAGGCCGATCATGATCGCGACCGCGCCGGCCACGACGATCGTCGGGATGATAGGAAGCTTGCGGGTCATGGCGCGATCTTGCCTTCACGGGCGCGGTGGACGAACTCCTGCGCGATGAGCCAGGCCTTCGCGGTGCGCAGGCCTCCGACGGTCAAAGCCAATCCGACCGGAATCCAGACGAGATGGACCCACCAGGGCGGTGACCATGTCAGGTCGACGAAGATTGCCATGACGGTCAGGATCGCGCCAACGATCAGGATGAGGAAAGCCGCCGGTCCGTCGCCGACATTGAAGCTGTCAAAATCGAGGCTGCACGCGCGGCACCTGGGCTCAAAGCGCACCCAGCTTTGAAAGAGATGACCCTGCCCGCACCGCGGGCAGGATCCCTTGAGCGCCTTCGCGAGTGGCGAGGTTTCCGCCACTTCGGCCCTAGCCGTGCGTCGGCGCGCCCCAGCCGCCCCAGACATAGATGGACACGAACAGGAACAGCCACACGACGTCGACGAAGTGCCAGTACCAGGCAGCTGCCTCGAAGCCGAAGTGCTGCTTGGGCGTGAAGTCGCCCTTCCATGCGCGGATCAGGCAGACCGTCAGGAAGATGGTTCCGACGATCACGTGGAAGCCGTGAAAGCCGGTCGCCATGAAGAACGTCGAACCGTAGATGTTGCCTCCGCTCGACTGCTTGAACGCGAACGGAGCGTGGATGTACTCATAGGCCTGGATGCTGGTGAACAGCAGACCGAGCAGCACCGTCAGCAGAAGGCCGAGCTTCAGCCCTTCGCGGTCGCCGTGGATGACCGAGTGGTGCGCCCAGGTCACCGTCGTGCCCGAGCACAGCAGGATCAGCGTGTTGAGAAGCGGGAAGCCCCACGGGTTGAGGACCTCGAGGCCCTTCGGAGGCCATTGGCCGCCGACCGCTTCGCCGATCGATGGGAACAGCGAGGCATCGAAATAGGCCCAGAACCAGGCGAGGAAGAACATCACCTCGGAGGCGATGAACAGGATCATGCCGTAGCGAAGGTGAAGCTGCACGACCGGCGTGTGATAGCCCGCATGAGCTTCGCGGATCGTGTTCGCCCACCAATTGGCCATGGTGACGAGCACGGCGATCAGGCCGGCGATGCACACGAACGGTCCGTACGGGTTGTCGTGCATCCACATGACCAGTCCGCCAAACAGGAAGAGCGCGGAGATCGATCCGATCAACGGCCATGGATCGGGGTCGACCAAATGGTAATCGTGGTTCTTCGTAGCGGCCATTCGCGAAGCTTTCCTCGTCTCGTTTGCTTGCGGCTCTAGCGGGCCGCTTCAGGCTTTTCCACCGGGTAAAATGTATAGCTGAGCGTGATCTCGTCGATGTTCCTCGTGTTCTCGTCGTCGCGGATCTTGGGATCGACGAAGAAGACCACCGGCATGTCGACCGACTGCCCGGGCTTGAGCGTCTGCTCGGTGAAGCAGAAGCACTCGATCTTCGAGAAATATGGTCCGGCGATTTCGGGCGATACGTTGAACACCGCCTGGCCGGTCGTCGTGCGTGCCGTCAAGTTTGTCGCGCGATACAGGATCTGCGTTCGCGCGCCCGGTGCGATGCGGACGGTCTCCTGAACCGGCTCGAACTTCCACGGCAAATCGGCATTGATGTTCGCGTCGAAGCGGACGCCGATCTGTCCGGCTATGGCGCCCGGCGCCCTCTCGGCGCGCAGCGGCGTGCCGTCGAAGCCCGTCAGCTGGCAAAACGCGCGGTAAAGCGGGACCGACGCGAAAGCGAGGCCGAGCATAGCTAGCGCGAGAAGCGCCATTAGCCGCCCCGTTTTGGCATTCTTGCGGGCGACTGCGGTCATTTGTTCAGCCCGATTTTCGCGACCGTGATGAGGAAGAGAAGAACCACGAACGCGCCGAGCAGCCAGGCCATCAGGCGCGCGCGTTCGCGCTGGCGGCGGAGCACTTCATCTTCGGGATGCGGGTTCATGCAATCACCCAGTGGTCGATCACTACGGCAGAGAACAAGGCGAAAAGGTAAAGAATGGAAAAGGCGAACAGCCTGCGCTCCGGCTTCATTCCGCTCACCTCTTCGGCGCGGTTCGCGAAGACGGCAACGGCGAGAAACAGGAATATGGCGTTGAGGGCAACGGCCGACACACCGTAGATCAGTCCGGTAAGGCCGAGGGCGTAAGGCGCTATCCCCGCGATCGCGACTGTTATGCTGTAGAGAAGGATCTGCAGCCGGGTGTTCTGGATGCCGGCAACGACGGGCAGCATTGGCACGTTGGCGTTCGCATAATCGGAGCGGACGAACAGCGAGAGCGCCCAGAAGTGCGGCGGGGTCCACAGGAAGATGATCGCGAACAGCAGCGCCGGCATAAGGTCGACCTGCCCGGTTGCGGCGACCCAGCCGATCAGCGGCGGAAAGGCGCCCGCGGCGCCACCGATGACGATGTTCTGGGCGGTGCGGCGCTTCAGCCAGACGGTGTAGATCAGAACATAGAACAGGATCGAGACCGCCAGCAGCAGCGCCGCCAGATGGTTGGTGGCCAAGTCCATCAGAACGACCGAGAAGGCGCCCAGGCCGACGCCGAAATGAAGCGCCGTCTGCCGGTCCATCCGCCGCGCCGGAAGCGGGCGGTTCGCCGTCCGGCGCATCTTCGCGTCGAGGTCGGCCTCGTACCACTGATTGAGCGCACCGGCCGCGCCGGCACCGAGCGCGATGCAGAGGATCGCTGTAAATGCGAGGACGGGCGGAAGCGCGACGGGCGCCGCGAGCAGTCCGCACAAGCCGGTGAAGACCACCAGGCTCATGACGCGGGGCTTGGTCAGCGCGACGAGGTCGCGCCAATCGGCGGGCAGGGCAGGTTGCGCAATCGAGGGAGTCATGACTCGCGGCGGCTATAGAGGGCGAACGCGCGGGCTGGAAGCCTTCGCTGCCCCCGCTACTTTAGGGCCATGCTTATCCGATTCGCCTTTGCGCTCAGCCTCTTGTCCGCGACGCCCGCCCTGACCCAGGCCACGGTCGCTCCCGCCCCTGCAGAAGACGTCGTGAAAGTCGCGCTCGACACCAGCGCCGGGCGCATCGTCCTCGCGCTCGACCGGAGCCACGCGCCTGTTACAACCGCCAATTTCCTCAAGTACGTCGATGCGGGCCGCTTCAACGGCGAAAGTTTCTACCGGGCGATGAGGTTCGGAGAAAATGGCGGGCTGATCCAGGCCGGGATCACCAGCGACGCCCGCAAGCTCTATCCGGCGATCGAGCATGAGCCGGTGAGCAAGACGGGGATCAAGCATGTCGCGGGCACGGTCTCCATGGCTGCCTTCTCGCCGGGTACCGCCAAGGCGGACTTCTTTATCCTGACCAGCGATGCGCCCTCATTCGACGCCAGCTTCGCTGCGTTCGGCCATGTCGTTGAAGGCATGGACGTCGTGAAGGCGATCCAGGCAGCGCCAGCCTCGCCAACCAAGGGAGAGGGCGTGATGAAAGGCCAGATGCTCGACCCGGTCGTGAAGATCACGAAGGCGTCGCGAATTTCCGAGTAGTTGCGGGTCCGATTCTTTCGTGAGACATCCGTCGGGGTGGGGGACGGGACTGCGAACAATCGGAACCATGGCGGCCGCGCCTCGTGGCCAAGCGAGGGCCTGATCTTCGCTGTCACGCTCCTGCTCATGCTTTGGCCGCTCGCCGTCAATCGGGCTCCATTCTATTCCGCCGACAGCGCGAGCTATCTCCGGGGTGGTGAATTCGGTTTCAACACGGGCCTCCTGATCCTCGATCATTGGTGGAATACGCTGTTTGCCACGCCGGCGGGCACGGCCGCTGCTAGCGATCCGAAAGCCATTGTCGCTGGCGCAATCGCCCAATCCGGCGGCGCCCGGTCGCTGCTCTACAGCGTGGCGACCTACATCTTGCGGGGGCCCGGGGTCAGCCTGATCGCGCTTGCCGTCGCTCAGGCCGCATCGGTCGTGCTGGTCGTGACCTTTCTCCGGCGGCTGATGATTCCGAAACTTGCGGTTGGACGGGGTCTGGCTGTCGGCGCCGGGCTCGCACTCCTGACCTCGGCAGGATGGTACGCAGCTTATGCGACGCCGGACGTCCTTGCCGGCGTCACGATCGCCGGCTCTCTGGTCCTGACCGTCTTCTACGATCGCATGACCCTTTCCGCGCGGATCGCTCTCGTCCTGCTTGTGGCAGCCTGTATCACTACTCACGGAAGCAACCTGCCGATCGCCGTCGGGACGCTCGTGACGGGATCGGCTGCGAACTTCTGGCTTCAGCGCGGTTCGCTCGTCGATTGGATTCGAAAGGCTGTTTGGTTCGCGAGCCCGATGGTTCTGGCGGTGGCCGTGCTGCTCGGCGCGTCCTTCGCGGCGTTCGGAGAGGCGAGCCTCGCCCCAAAACGCTATCCGATCCAGCTCGCCCGATCGGTCGCGGATGGCCCAGGCGCCTGGTACCTGCGCGATCATTGCGCCACCGAGCATTACGCGATCTGTGAGGTGTTCGGCCCGAACCCTCCGCGTAAGGTCGGCGAATTTCTGTGGGGGCCCAATGGTGTTCGTTACCGTGCGACGCCCGAGCAGATGGAGCGGATTCGCGCCGAGGAAAGCACGATCGTCCGTCGAGCGTCGATGGAATATCCGCTCGTCCAAATCGGCCAGTCGATCAGGAATACGGCCCGCCAGCTGCTCACATTCAGCCCGGACGATCTAGTCTTCGGCGAGGAAATGGCCGGCGGGAAGGATCCGTCGATCGTGCAAGTGCGGTCGGACAATCCGGCCCTCAAGACCTTTGGGACGGTGGCCGTCTATCTGACCTTCTTTGCAAGCATCGCCTTCCTGATTGTGAATCGCCGGCGTCTTGATCGCATGGAAGTTGCGGCGGTTGGTGTCGCCGTTATCGGCCTCCTCGCCAACGCCGCCGTGTGCGGAATTCTGTCGGGCGTGACCGACCGGTATCAGGGCCGCGTTGCCTGGATCCTTCCGGCGCTGGCGTTCATCATCTTCGCCCGTTTCTGGGACGAGGGCCGGTTGTCTCAGGCTGCCACCGGCGAGCTAGGTCCATAGCTTCGATGGATTATGTCCCACTCGGAAAGTCCGGGCTCACTTCCAGCGTCATCGGACTAGGGGCGGGAGCAGTGGCCGCTTCGGGCTGACCAAGGGCGGCACGAAATCGGATGCGATCCGCTTGATCCGGCATGCCCTCGATCTCGGCATTACCTTTTTTGACGGAGCCGGCGTCACGGGCGGCGTCGACCAGCTGTTGTCCGAAGGTCTGGGCGACCGAAGGAACGCGATTCTCCTGTCGACGAAGATCCATCTTGGCCCCGATCCGGCTCCATTCTCCGATATGCTGTTGGCCAATAAGGCTTCGTCCTGGGTAGCCCGGCGCTTCGGGCTGGTTTGCAGCGCTGCCACGGTGCGCCGCCGCGTCGAGCAAACGCTCAAGGCGATTCGTACGGATCGCGTCGATCTGCTTCACTTACATGCAGTATCGCCCAGGCAATATCCGAAGGCTGCAGCGACGATCCTGCCCGAACTTCGCCGGATGAAAGACGAGGGCAAGATCCGCGCGATCGGGATAACGGAGGGGTTCCTGACGGATCCCGGTCACGAGACGTTGCGGGCAGCGGTTCGGGACGCGGGCATCGACGCCATCATGGTCGGCTTCAATGTTGAGAATCACAGTGCCGCGGACCTCGTCCTGCCGCGGGCCGAACAGGCGGGAATCGCTGCGATCGGGATGTTCGCACTGCGCGGTCTTCTAAACTCAGGAATTGCCGAGGACCTAAAGCGGATCGCAATGGAGGCGAGGATCAGCAGTCTGTCAGAGCTCGCCTATCGTTTTTCCCGGCACCAGGCCGGCATGGACGTTATCCTGACCGGCACCGGAGATCCCGAGCATCTCGAGAAGAATATCGCGGCCGTTCTGGCTCCGCCGTTGCCGGCCGAAGTGTTGGACCGGCTTCGCGCGCTGACGGCCTAGGCCGAGGGCGCATCCACGTGGAAATGACCGTCGTTTGCCACGACCCAGGCAAGTCCACCGATTACGCCCATGAGGACGCGCAGTAGGCCAAATGCAATCGACAGGGACAAGGCGGCTTCGGCACTGACTCCGGCTGCTCCCAGCAGATAGACGAACGCAATCTCACGAATGCCCCAACCGCCGAAGGAGATCGGTACCATCGCCATCAGCAGCGCCGCGGTGGCGAACGCGAAGAGCGTCGCAAGCGGGATGTCCAGGCCGAGGCCTGTCGCCAGAGCGGCCAGCACGCCGACACGTAGAAGATGCTGCGCCAGGGCTGCAGCCCAAGCCGACGCAATACCGTGGCTTGGAGTGAGCAATAGCCGGAAGTCGCCAGCGACGGTCAGAAGCTTTTGGAAGAAGGCCCATCGTTCGAGCCTGGGAACGCGGAGCCGGATGTGCGCCAGTACGAACAATGCCGCAATGACACCAATGCCGCTCGCTAGCAGAGTAATCATCAGCAGCTCGTCGCGCGGCTCCTTGAGCAGTTCGAGTGCAATCGGGAGGCCTGCGGCGATGACACCCACGAGCGTGATGAAGGAAAGCACGCGGACGGCGAGGATAATCCTGACCGCAGTTCCGACGGGCATCCCGACGCGCGATAGCTGCACCCCCGAAAGATGTCGCCGCCGACGGTCGACGGCGCGACGTTACTGAAGAACCAGCCTACCACGCTGTAGAGCATCGCCGTGCCGAACGGCATTCTTCGGGAGAAGAGCCGTATCACGCTCGAGAGCAGGGTCGCATCGAACAGGATGATGAGACCCGTCAGCAGCAAGGCGACCAAGGCCCACCACGGGTTCAGGCTCGAAAGGAGCGAGGCGACCGCGGCGATATCGACGGTCCGGAACGCCACCCACAGCAACAGGGCGGTCACTAAACATTTGATTGCGATCTTCAACCGCACACGGACCCCATCCCAATTTCGGACATGCACAACTCGACCGAGAGCGTCTTTGCGCGCCAACCTGTATGGCAGTAGATGAGATTGCTTGCGAGGCGCGGGAGGCAGGGCAAAAGCACATGTCCCAAAACGGACCTTCGGCGCAGACCGGGGCGAGGCTGCTGATGCTCGGCCTGGACGCGGTCAGCCTGCCGTTAATCAAGGAAAACCTGGACCGGCTTCCCGTCATCGCTTCGCTTCTGAAGAGCGGAGTGGTCAGCGAGCTTCAGTCCCCGGCCTCGAACCTCGCGGCCAGCGTTTGGCCCACGTTCCTCACCGGACGACCGCCCGGTGAGCACGGCCAATATTTTCCGTTCCAGTGGAATGCGGAGCATTGTGATTATCGGCGCATTGCCGATCCTCGCTGGTCCGAGGAGTTCGACGTCGAGCCCTTCTGGCATCGCATCGCGAGAGCGGGCGTTCCAACGATTGCGTTCGACGTCGCGCACGGGCTGCATGACGAGCGCGCGCCCTGCCTGCAGATTACGAACTGGTCCTACCAGAGCTCCGGCGACGCGAAATCGTCGCAACCCGAGGTATTGAAAGACATCCAGCGACGTTTTGGCCGAAGGCCGATCGGGCCAGAGGTGCCGGTCGCGAAGACGGCCAGACAATGCTCCGCGATTGTCGAGCATTTGACGACAGCCGTTCGCGCGAAGGCCGATGCCACGCTCCACCTGATGAAGAGGCCTTGGCGGTTGTTCGTGACCGGCTGGTACGAAGCGCATCGCGCCGGGCATAATCTTTGGCCTGTCGAGGGAGATTTTGCGTCGGATGCCGCCCCCGGCGCGCTGCTGGAAATTTACGAGGAAACGGACCGCCAGTTGGGCCGTGTGCTTGAGAAGCTGGATCAGTCCGGCGTTCCTACTTCGGTGGTGCTGTTCACCGTTCATGGCATGGAGCCGAACCGGGCCCAGGATCATTTCCTCACCGAAATCCTGGCCCGCCTGAACCGGCTTTATCTCGGGAAGCCGCCGATCGGGTCGCGCAGCAGGCCGTCTCCGCTCAATGTCATGGCGTTCCTCCGCAATGCGCTACCTCCGACCCTTCAGTATCGGGCGGCGAGCATTCTTGGAGAGCGGGTTCAGGACTGGGTCGTCAATCGCGCGCTTACGGCGGGTCGGGACTGGAGCCAGACCCCGTCTCTTCCGGTCCTGAGCGGCGGCGAGGGCTTGGTCCGGTTCAATATCAAGGGCCGGGAGTCGCCGGGTTTCTTCGAGCCGGGCGGCCCTGAGCTGGCGAGCTATGTCGGCTGGCTGATCAAGCGGCTGTCGGCCATCGAGGTTGCCGGGACAGGCGAGCCTCTAATTCGGAAGATTACTCTCGCCGACGACCTGTTTCCGGGACCCCGACGGCACTTCCTGCCCGACTTGATGATCGAATGGGCGCCGGAAGCACCCGTGCATCGGGTCACATCACCCGACATCGGCGAGATCGAGGTTTCGCTCGCGACAGGCAGGGCGGGAACCACAATGCATCCGCGTTCATGATAGTGAAGGGCGACGAAGCTCTTCTCGAAGCAGCTGCAGCCGTCGACGATATTTCAGGCCTCGGCTCGATAGCTGAGGCTTATTTGATGGGCACTGCCCGGGCGCGCGCCGCCTAGGCCACGCGAATTCGGCACGAAAGAAAACGCCCCGGCGTGAACCGGGGCGTCTCTGTCTCAACGCTCGAGACCTGCCTAGCTGATCTTCGGCAGGGTCGAGAATTGGTGGAACGGGGGCGGCTGGACAGCGTCCACTCCAGTGTCGTCGCGCCTTCGCCCCACGGATTATCTGGAGCCTTCTTTCCGGCGAACAGCGACCAGCCAATGTTCACGAAGAAGATGACCATGCCCGCGGCCATGATCATGTAGCCGTAGGTCGAAACTTCGTTCCACTTCTCGAACGCCGGCGTGTAGTCCGGGATACGCCGCGGCATGCCGTCGAGACCGAGGAAGTGCTGCGGGAAGAAGATCAGGTTCACGCCGATGAACATGACGAAGAAGTGCAGCTTGCCGAGAAGCTCGTTGTACATCTTCCCGCTCATCTTGGGGAACCAGTAGTAGAAACCGGCGAAGATCGAGAACACCGCGCCGAGGCTGAGAACGTAGTGGAAGTGCGCCACCACGTAATAGGTGTCGTGCATGTAGTTATCGACGCCGCCGTTCGCGAGGACGACGCCGGTGACGCCGCCAACCGTGAACAGGAAGATGAAACCGACCGCCCACAGCATTGGCGTCTCGAAGGTGATCGAGCCGCCCCACATGGTGGCGATCCAGCTGAAGATCTTCACGCCAGTCGGAACCGCGATGATCATCGTCGCGGCGGTGAAGTACATCTTGGTTTCCATCGTCAGGCCGACGGTGAACATGTGGTGCGCCCACACGACGAAGCCGACGACGCCGATGGCGACCATCGCATAGGCCATGCCGAGGTAGCCGAAGACCGGCTTGCGGCTGAACGTCGCGATGATCTGGCTGATCATGCCGAAGCCGGGCAGGATCATGATGTACACTTCGGGGTGTCCAAAGAACCAGAACAGGTGCTGGTATAGCACCGGATTACCGCCGCCGGCCGGATCGAAGAAGCTGGTGCCGAAATTGCGGTCGGTCAGCAGCATTGTGATCGCGCCTGCAAGGACCGGCAGGGCCAGCAGAAGCAGGAAGACGGTGACAAGGATCGACCAGACGAACAGCGGCATTTTGTGCAGCGTCATGCCGGTGCGCGCATGTTGAAGATGGTCGTGATGAAGTTGATCGCCCGAGGATCGAGCTCGCGCCAGCAAGGTGGAGCGAGAAGATCGCCATGTCGACCGCTGGGCCTGCCGATCCGCTGGTCGATAGCGGTGCGTAGACCGTCCAGCCCGTACCCGCACCAAGACCCGTTCCGCCGGACACGAAGGTCGAGCCGAGGAGGAGCAGGAACGCGGGGATCAGCAGCCAGAAGCTGATGTTGTTCATGCGCGGGAACGCCATGTCGGGCGCACCGATCATCAGCGGAACGAACCAGTTGCCGAAGCCGCCGATCATCGCCGGCATGACCATGAAAAAGACCATGATCAAGCCGTGCGCAGTGATCAGCACGTTCCAGTGGTGAAGCTGCTCGTCGAACCCGGCGGCCGTGCCGGCACCGATCGGCCAGGCGTGATTCAGATATTGGATGCCCGGATGCATCAGCTCCATGCGCATGATGCCCGAGATGCTGCCGCCGATGATGCCGGCGACGATCGCGAAGATCAGGTAGAGCGTGCCGATGTCCTTGTGGTTCGTCGACATGAACCAACGGACGAAGAACCCTGGCTTGTGATCGGCATCATGATGCGCGTCGTGCGCCTCGTGAGCCTTGAGCTTCATCGTATCTGCGGTGGTGGCCATGATGCTTTCGTTTCCGCTCTTAATTCTGGGCCGTCGCGGCCTGGTTGGTGGCAGGCTGCGCTTCAGCCGTAGTTGCTGCGGCGGGAGTCGCTGCGGCCGGCTCGGCAGCTGCTGGAGCGGCAGCCGGAGTCGCTGCCGGCCTCGCGCCCTTCGGAGTGCCGCCCTTCGATACGATCCATGCGTCGAACTGCTCCGGCGAGACGACTTCGACCGCGGTCGGCATGTAGCCGTGGCGGGCTCCGCAGAGTTCGGTGCACTGGCCGAAGTAGACGCCCGGACGATCGACCTTGACCCAGATCTGGTTCACCTGGCCCGGATTGGCGTCGATCTTGCTCCAGAAGGCCGGTACCCAGAACGCGTGGATCACGTCGTTCGAGGTAACCAGGAACTTCACGACCTTGCCGGCCGGAATGACCATGCGCTCGTCGACTGCGAGCATCGGCGGTCCGTCCTTGTCGGTCCGGAAGCGCTCGCCCGGCTTCACGTCCCTTTGTTCCTTGAGCTGGTTCGAGACGATCTCGAAGCCGCCGTTGTCGGGATAGGAATAGGTCCAGAACCACTGGTTGCCGGTCACCTTGACGGTCAAGTCAGCCGGCGGCGGCGTGTACTGCGTCTTCAGCAGGCGCATCGATGGGATGGCGATCGCAACGAGGATGAGCACCGGAACCAAGGTCCAGACGACCTCGAGCGCGGTGTTGTGCGACGTCCGCGACGGGGTCGGGTTCGCGCCGCGGCGGAAGCGGAGCATCGTGAAACCGAGCAGGCCAAGCACGAAAAGGCTGATCGCCACGCACAACAGCAAGAGCCAGTTGTTGTGGAAGCCGGCGGCGAAGCGGCCGACGTCCGTCACCTGCTCCTGGAGGCCCGTTCCCGCCTTGACCGGCATTCCGATCTGCGCCTCCGGAAGAGCTTGGCCGACACCCGTCTCCGACGTCGTGACGGCCGGCGGATTGGCCTTGTCTGGGGTGGAGGCAGCAGCCGCCTCGGGCGACTGCGGCTGGGCGGAAGCAGGCGCAGTGACCGCAGGCTGCGGCTGGGCAGCTTGCGGCGTTTGAGCCGCTGCAGGTGACAGGCCGGCGGCGGCCAGGGCAATCGCCCATGCAATCAGTTTCATTCTCACCCCGGTGACTTGGGTTGGGACAAGAGCACCACGACCGGGCCCCCTTGAATCAGGCGGCCTTATAGGCACGGCTTTTCGCTCTCTCAAGCGCCTCATCCACAGGTGTTGAAGGCGCGTCTCGCGCGGCCTATTCAACCGCTCGTTTCCTTTTGGCCGGAGCGCCGATGACCGAAGACGAAGTCCTCGCCGAATTCAGGGCGGCAGATGCGCTGCTGGAAGGGCATTTCATCTTGTCGTCGGGCTTGCGAAGCCCTCGCTACCTGCAATGCGCCCGGCTTCTGATGGACCCCGCGCGCGCCGAGAGAATCGCGCGCGCTCTTGCCGCACGGCTTCCTGAAGAGACCCGTAATGCCATCGACATCGTCATATCGCCGGCCATGGGCGGCGTGATCATCGGGCATGAGATGGGGCGAGCACTCGGACGACCCGCGGTCTTCGTGGAACGTCCCGAAGGCCAGTTCGAGCTTCGTCGCGGCTTCCGTATCGATCCCGGCGCGAGGGTTTTGATGGTCGAGGACGTCGTCACCACCGGCCTTTCTTCACGTGAGGCGATCAAGGCGATCGAGGAAGCAGGCGGCAAGGTGATCGCGGCCGCGTCGATCGTCGACCGCTCCGGCGGCAGCGCTAACCTCGGCGTGCCCTACACCTCGCTCATCCGCATCGACGTCCCGACCTATGAAGCCGATGCGCTTCCACCCGAGCTCGCCGCGATCCCGGCGATCAAGCCCGGGAGCCGTGCGGCCGCGTGAGCAGCCCGCTCCGTCTCGGCGTCAATATCGACCACGTGGCGACCATCCGGAACGCGCGAGGTGGTGACCATCCCGACCCCGTGCGTGCGGCGAAGCTGGCGGCCGAGGCCGGTGCCGAGGGGATCACGGCGCACCTCCGCGAGGACCGGAGGCACATCACCGACGAGGATATCGACCGGCTGATGGTCGAGATCGATCTCCCGCTGAACCTGGAAATGGCGGCGACCGAGGAGATGCTTGCGATTGCGCTCCGGCATAAGCCGCACGCCGCCTGCATCGTTCCGGAGAAAAGGGAGGAGCGCACGACCGAGGGCGGGCTAGACGCGGCAGGGCAGTTCGAAACACTGCGCCCGTACGTGGACTGGCTCAGCCGGGCGAACGTTCGTGTCAGCCTGTTCATCGAGCCGTCGGAAGCGCAGGTCGAGGCTGCCGTCCGCCTTGGCGCCCCCGTCGTCGAATTCCACACCGGTCGCTACGCCCATGTCGACGGCGAGGAGCGAGCGGTCGAGCTCAAGCGGATTTCCGATTGCGCGGCGCTTGCCGTCAAGAACGGTATAGAGCCTCACGCCGGCCACGGCCTAACGTTCGACAATGTGATGCCGGTGGCAGCCATCCCCCAGATCGCGGAACTGAATATCGGCCATTTCCTGATCGGCGAGGCGATCTTCACCGGCCTCGATGCCAGCGTCCGCCGGATGCGCGAACTGATGGACGCGGCGCGGTGATCGTCGGCATCGGCTCCGACCTCTGCAATATCGAGCGGATCGAGAAATCGCTCGAGCGGTTCGGCGAGCGTTTCCTCGATCGTGTCTTCACCGACGTCGAAAAAGCGAAGGCCGCGTCCCGCCCACACACCACCGCCGGGACGCTCGCCAAGCGCTTCGCCGCCAAGGAGGCCTTCTCCAAGGCGGTCGGCACCGGTTTCAAGCGTGGAGTTTTCATGAAGGACATTGGAGTGGTCAACGCGCCCTCGGGCGCACCCACGCTCCAATTGACCGGCGGCGCGCGGGCGCGGCTTGACGCCCTTGCGCCGGACGGCCACGCCATCGACATACATCTGACGATGACCGACGATTACCCCTGGGCACAGGCTTTCGTGATCCTGCACGCCCGCAAGCTGGAGCCCTGATTGAACGACACCATTCCCGAGGCGAGTGCCGATCCAGCAACGGTTTCGGCTGCCCCGAAAAGGAATCGAAGGGCTCCGCCATCTGGCGGGAGATCAAGGGCCTGCTCTGGGTCCTGGTCGCAGTGCTGCTGTTCCACACCTTCGTCGCCAAGCCCTTCTACATTCCGTCCGAATCCATGATGCCGACGCTCCTCAAGGGCGACCGGCTGGTGGTCAGCAAATATCCGTACGGCTGGTCGTGGGTCTCGCCGAGCTTCCATGTCTTCCCGCATTGGCAGGGCCGGCTGTTCGGCAAGACGCCCGAGCGCGGTGATATCGTCATCGTTACTCCGCCCGGCCAGAGCGACGACTACATCAAGCGCGTGATCGGGCTTCCCGGCGATACGATCGAAGTGCGTGGCGGCCGCCTGGTCATCAACGGCAAGCCGGTGAAGTCGGAGCGCCGTCCGCCGGTGATGGTGCCGGTTGATATCAACGTTCCCTGCGGGATCGAATTCTCCGGCTTCCAGGTCCGCGCAGCCGACGGCAACGCATATTGCCGCTTGCCGATCGTCCGCGAGACCCTTCCTAACGGAGTTAGCTACGACACGATCGATCTCGGCCAGAGCGCGGGCGACGACTACGGGCCGGTGAAGGTACCGGCAGATCATCTCTTCCTGATGGGTGACAATCGCGACCGCAGCGCCGACAGCCGCTTCGATCTCGGTCCGCCCGAGAACGGCCTCGGCGGTCCGGTCCCCTGGGAGAACATCGGCGGCCGCGCCGAGTTCATCACCTTCTCGCTCGATGGTACTTCCGAGCTCCTGAATCCGTTCAGCTGGTTCGAGGCGTTGCGTTCCGGGCGGGCCGGGACTTCGCTGAGGGCGCACAAGGACTAGGCGATGGGATCAGGGCCGCCGACTATCGAACCGCACGTCGAGCGACCCGGCCCAGCAGAATTCCGCGATCCCATGGTCGTCCGCGAGCTGAAGCGCGCCGCGGTCTGGTTCGGGCTCGCGCTGCTCATCATCGGGGTCATCGTCCTCGCCCAACCGCTGCTGCTGATAGTCGGGGGAATGATTTTCGCCGTCTTCCTCGATGGCGGCGCGCGGCTGATCGGCCGTTTCCTTCCCATCGGGCGCGGCTTCCGCCTGCTTCTGGCCCTGATCATCGGCTTCGGCTTTATCGGCTGGGTCTTCTGGTACGCGGGCACGACCATAGCGGCGCAGTTCGAGGCGCTGCGGATCGTCGTTACCGCTCAATTCGACCGCCTTATGGAATTCGCGGCCTCGCTGGGACTGGTGCCGAAGGGCCCGCCGACGAACCTCGGCTCGCAATTGCTCGGGTCGGTCGGCAGGCTGACCAGCGCCGTCGGAAGCGCTCTCGGCGCGATCACAAGCGTCATCCTGATGATCGTGATCGGGATCTTCCTGGCGATCGAGCCGCGCATCTACGATCGCGGAATCGCCTGGATGCTGCCGATCCGGTACCGCGAGCAATTCTACCGGATCGCGGAGCACGTCGGGTTCACGCTGCGCAGGCTGTTGTTCGGGCGGCTGCTGGGGATGATCTTCGAAGGTTTCTTCACCGGCATATTGCTCTGGCTTGCCGGGGTGCCCATGGCCGCCCTGCTCGGCCTGATCACGGGCCTGCTGGCCTTCATTCCCAATATTGGAGCGATCACTTCAGGCGTGCTGATGGTCGCGGTCGGCTTCAGCGCCGGCCCGCATCAGGGCTTCGCGGCGATCATCATCTATTTCTTCGTACAGAACGTTGATGGCTATCTGGTCATCCCATACATCGCACGCCGCACGGTCGACCTCGCTCCGGCAGTCGTCCTGGCGATGCAGCTGCTGATGGGTGCCTTGTTCGGGATACTCGGGGTCCTGTTCGCGGACCCGATCCTTGCGGCGTTGAAGGTGGCCTTGATGGACATCAGCCGCGATCATGCCGCGGAAGAAGGCGAGGGGCCGAAGGCCGTCGGCGGGAAACCGCCACCCGCTTAGGGAGTAGGGGTCGCCTCGGGCTGCGGGGCCTGTTGCGCCTGACCGGGATTTCGCCGCCTTGGTTCATCAGCGCGGCATTCGGCACGATCTGGACGATGTGCACGTCGAAATCGAGATCGGCGTTGGGACCGAAGGGGCTGCCCGGGGGCGGTGACTCGCCGTAAGCGAGCTTGCCTGGGATGTGGATCTTGTACTTCCCGCCCTTCTGCATCTTCATCAGGGCTTCCGAGAAACCGGGGATGACCTGTCCGGCGATCATCGGCTGCGCTCCGCCATGTCGAGCGCTGTCGTCGAATACCGTCCCGTCGGTGAGCCTGCCCTCATATTCGACGAGAACTCCGTCCATCGCCTGGACGAAGGGGCCTTCGCCCTTTTCGACGGTGCGGATTCGAAGGCCGCTCTCGGTTGTCTCGCCGCGCAGCGGGCTTGCGCCGAGCCAGGCGAGACCGACGCCGGCGCCGATCAGCAGGAGGAACGCAAGCGACAGTCCAAGGCTGCGCCCGCGGCTTTCGGGGCGCTTGGCAGTTTCGCTGACCGACATTGTATCGCCCCGTATTCTAGGAGGGTTGGAAGCTTAGCGCGAACCTTCGCGCTCGGCGCGCTTGCGCTCGAGCTTGCGGGCGCGGCGGATGGCGGCAGCACGTTCGCGGGCGCGCTTCTCCGACGGCTTCTCGTAGTGACGGCGCAGCTTCATCTCGCGGTAGACGCCTTCGCGCTGCAGCTTCTTCTTGAGCGCGCGGAGCGCTTGGTCGACGTTATTGTCGCGAACGATGATCTGCATAAATGCCTGTCTATACTCCAGAATGTCGCTGTGGCCCGTAGCTGCGCCAATACCATACGCCCGGCCGCAGTATGCTGCGTCGGGGCGCCGCCATTAGCAGTGACTGAAAACGCATGCAAGGCGCTCGAAATTGCCCGTCCTGCGATGAAACGAGTTGTCAGCACGATGGGCTAAGCAACTGGCTAAACGCGGTTATCGGAGATTAACCTTCGGATGTGTACAACCGCTGCTTCATCTGAGTGGGGTGGTAATGGGGTTGAATCGAAGGGAAGTACTGCGTTGGGGCGCGGTTGGCGCGGCTGGAGCCATGCTCTCGTCCGCCGCAAGCTCCGTGGGTCTTCCATCCATCGTTTACGCGCCGCCGCCGGTTCCGCGTGATCCGCTGGCGCCGCTCGCACCGGTGCAGCCTGCGCCAGTCGGCCTGAACCCGGTGCTCTTCCAGAAGGCCAAGGCGGCGCTCGATTCGCACCGTTATCAGGCGCGTGCGCGCGACCTTATGGGCATTGTCGACTTTTCGAAGGCTTCCAGCGAGGCCCGCTTCCATCTGGTCGACTTGATGAACGGCACCGTCGAAAGCCACCTGGTCGCTCACGGCCGCGGGTCCGATCCGGATCATAGCGGCTTCGTGGAGCGCTTCTCGAACGACTTCGGGTCCTACGCCACCTCTAACGGCGCCTACACCACCGGCGACTATTACGAGGGTAAGTACGGCCTTTCGATGAAGGTCCAGGGCCTCGACTGGTCGAACAGCAATGCCGAAGCCCGCGCGATCGTCATCCACAATGCGTGGTACGCGGAGCCGGAAATGATTGCCCAGCACGGCAAGCTCGGCCGCTCCGAAGGGTGCTTCGCCTTCAGCCGCGCCAGCCAGTGGGACGTGATGCGACGCCTCGCCGGCGGCCGCATGATCTACGCCGACAAAATCGCCTGATTTTTCATCAGGACGGGGAGAGTGAGGCCTCGGACCTGGTCCCGGGGTCTTTTTCGTTGTGGTGAAAGCGGACTTCAGGGCGCCGGTCGGCTAGAAATCGCCGGGATGGAGCCCAAAGCAATCAGCATCCCTGTCGGTGACGAATCGGTTTCGGGCCTATTCCTGCGGCCGCCCGACGCAAAAGCGCTTTACCTATTCGCCCACGGAGCCGGCGCCGGAATGACGCACAAGGCGATGTCCGGGAATGCAGAGGGGCTAGCCAAGCGAGGAATCGCGACGTTGCGCTACAATTTCCCCTATATGGAGAAAGGCTCGAAGCGGCCCGACTCCCCGAAAGTGGCCCATGCGGCAGTGCGAGCGGCGGCATCCAAAGCCGTGGAGCTTGCGCCGGAACTAGCCCTGTTCGCCGGCGGCCGCTCGTTCGGCGGACGGATGACATCGCAGGCACAGGCCGGCGATCCGTTGCCCGGCGTTCGCGGCCTGATCTTCCTCGGCTTTCCGCTGCACCCAGCGGGGAAGCCCGGGATTGAGCGCGCGGACCATCTGGCGAATGTGCGCGTCCCGATGCTGTTCGTTTCCGGCACCCGCGATGCGCTTGCGGAGCTGGACTTGCTGCGGCCGGTAGTCGCCAGTCTCGGCAGCTATGCCAAGATCCACCTCGTCGATCAGGCCGACCATTCCTTCAAGGTTGTTGCCAAAAGCGGCCGCACCAATGCTGATGCCGAGGCCGAGGTTCTGGACGCGGTCGCTCGCTGGATCAGCGGCTAGGCAGCGGCTTCGTCTCTAGCGCGAAGCAACCTTGTCCTCGGGCTTGGCTGACGGCGCCGGCGTGGCGACATTGTTCAGCGCCGCAATGACCTTGCCGTCCTTCTTGTAGATGTCGGCATAGTCCTTGATCGACCCGTCTTGGAGCGCGGCGGACGACATGTAGACGATGTAGACCGGAAGCGGCTTGGGGAAGTTGGCCTGGACCGTCTTCTTGCTGGCGACGGTTTCCTTGACCCGCTCGGGAGTCCACGCGGCCGGCACGGTGCCATCGGCTGCGGGCGGGTAGGTGCCCTCGCCCAACAGCCTTTCAGCCAGGAGCAGGACGTGCTCGGTCCGAATGCAGCCATGGCTGTAGGCCCGCGCCTTGGCATCGAACAACGTCTTGGCGGTCGTGTCGTGCAGGTAGATGTTGTGGGGATTGTACATCACGAACTTGATCTGTCCCAGCGCGTTGCGCGGCCCGGAGGCTGACGCCAGCGTTGGATCTTCCCGTCGGCGCCCTTGAGCGCGACGTAGCCCGGCTTGCCGGCGACCTCCTTGCTGATGCTCGGCGGCACTTCCCACCAAGGGTTGAGAATAACGCCCGTGGCGATCGCCATCAGCTGCGGCGTCTGAGTCTTGATTGCTCCTGCGACTGCCCGATGCCGAGAAACGGTGACGCCGTCCTCGACCAGCGCAGCCGTGTAGGCCGGCACGTTCACGATGATGTAGCGTTCGCCGAGGTCGCGGGGCAGCCAGCGCCAGCGGTCCATGTTCAACCGGATCCGGTCGACCTTCATCGTTTCCGTCTTCGGAGTGATCTCGAGCGCCTTCTTCAGCGCCGCATATTGCGGGTGCGACGGAAGCAGTCCTGCGAGCGCCTCGCCAACGCGATGTTGCGCAAGTGCTGCACGAAGCAGAGAATCCTGCTTCGCGGCATCCAGATCGGGATCCGGGATGTGCCAGTTCTGCCGGTCGGCGCCACGCACGTGACCGAGAGCCATGTCAGACGAAAGCTTGTTGAACCGTTCCGTCGAAGCGGCCGAGATCAGGTTCAGATCATTACTCCGCATCGCGGAGATGAGACCGGCGGAATCATAGTCCCGGGGGTCGAGGCCTTCCTTCGCAGACGTGAGGATTGACAGCAGGAGCTGATTGGCGTCCGCCATCGTCCAGACCGGCGGAGGCGGCGGTGGCGGCAAAGCGGGCGCCGCTTCCGGGGTCGCCGTCTGCGGGACCGGCTGCGGCATCGCCTGTTGTGACGTGCCCTGCTGCGGCGAGGCGGGTTGAGCGGCAACGGGTTTCGGCTGAGCGGTGGCCGCGGCGGGCTTCACCGCCGGCGCACCGGCCTGGGCTAGCGCCATTCCGGCCGGAGCCGTCAGTGCCGTGAAAATCAGCAAGCCTTTGAACTGCACGCTCATCCCCTGAAAATCCCGTGTTCCGAGGCAGCTAGCCTCGCCATCGACACCCAATGATGTGCAATTGCATCCATACACAGGCTGAACGGCGCTCGCCAGTGACGTGCGCGCCACACTGCCGTTCGAATCATCAATCCGAAACAAACCAATCCTTAAGTCCCGGCACCTTAGCTTGGGTCTCGCCGATGGGTGGGGTTAGGAATGCTTAATGGCTCGATGATACCGCGCAGCGTGCGCCGAATGTTCGACGAGCGCTCGGAACCGCGCGATGAAATGGTCTCGCAGACCGCGGTCCTGGAGCTTCGCGGACGCAAGCACGTAGTGCGCCTACTCAACCTATCTCCTTCAGGTGCTATGGTAATTTTTCGGGCGATGCCGCATATCGGCGAGGAGGTTGCGCTGCACCTTTCCGACCGGGGCCGAGTGTGCGGGCATATTTGCTGGGTGCGCGACAGCCGGGTTGGAGTGACTTTTACGGCGGCTTTGGAGTAGCCGCGCGTGGAGATGAGTTTTTCGATGATCAGGGCGCGCATTGGCGAGACGCCGGACTCGAAGGAGCGGCGGCGCATGTCGCGCTTCCCGGTCGAAATCGATGCGCGCGTGCGTGAGCTAGGCGCCAACGGCATCGAGGCTCGGATCCTCAACATCTCCGAGAGCGGCTTCATGGCCGAATCCCACGCGACTTTCGAGGTCGGGTCGAGGATCTGGCTGATGCTCCCCGGTCGCGACCGTGCCAACGCCGTCGTCAAGTGGGTGGCCGGCGACAAGATTGGCGCCGAATTCGCCACGCCGCAATCGCTCGAAGGTTTGCGGACGGGTCAGGATTTCTAGGCGCGGCCCACCGCTTCCTGCGCACTTTTTGGCGTTAAGCGCTCTCTGGATACCCCTTGGACTGTCTCAAATTGGTTGCCGCCGATGAAACCGGTGCGGCGCTCGCGTCGTTGAGCGCTGTCGAAAGGAAGATCGACGATGCCGACCACCGAAACGGTCAGACAGCTGACAGGCAGAGGCTACCACGCGGTTTATCGCGAGCATGAAGTCAACCATTGCCCAGGCTGTGGCCGCACGCACTGGCTGATCGGCAGGATGTCTGCCGAATGCGCTTTTTGCACGACCGCACTTCCGCTGGCCGAAGCCAGCATGCGCTCGCACACCGGCCCAGCGATCATCCAGCACAAGAACCGCTACAACCACGACGCCGCCTGGGCGGCCTGATCAGGCGGATTTTTTCCGGACCGGCACGGCTGCGTTGCACAGATCGACGCCGCCGGCCGGACGGATGAAGAAGTCGTCCTTCCGGTTCGCGCGCGCCTTCACATAGGCTCCGAAGGTTGCGCTTCCCGTATCCATGAATTGATAAGCCGGGCGCTCGGTGGCCGGAATCTCGCTTGCCAGCCGCACGGCCGAAATTGGCACTTGCATGCTCTCGTCCTTGTAGAAGCCGAGCGCTTCTGTTCCGCGCGGCAGCGAGCTCAGCCGGTCGATTCCCTCAATGACCCGGCCGACGACGGCAATGTTGCGGTCGAGGTGGCGCGGCGCGTGCCCGATCACCGCGTAAAGCTCGCCGCCGGTCCCCGTGTCGGGTGAAAGATCGCGACCTACGCCGACATAACCGTAACAGTGGGTAAGGTTCGCCGTGCCCGTCTTGGGATCGTAGCCGATCGGCCAGCCACCCGCGAAGCCGGCGCTCGGCGCATAATCGTCCGCATAACCAAGCGGCCGGACGGAGAGCCCCTTCAGCGAGCGATGATATTCAGCCGGCGGCTTCGCGATCACGCCTGGGGGCAGCGGCCTGGTGCTTTCGTTATTGCCCCACTGGACGACATAATTGTCCTGCACGCGGTAGATCGCGGCGCCGCTCCACCAGTTGCCTTTCGCGAGGGCACGGATGTTGGCGACATGGACCGGAGCGAACTCCGGCGCGAGCTGGATTACGACCCGAGCGCCATTCCTTAGATCCATCACCACGAGGTTGTCGGGGTTGATGTCGCGCCACGCGCTTGCCGGGGCCTCGGCCACGATTTCGGAGGGTGCCTTGAGTTTCGCCGGGGGTGCAGCCGCAACCAGAAGAGCTGCCGAAACCAGAAGCAGTGAACGCATCCTAACCCCACCTAAGCGAACCGCCGTGGTCTAGCCGACGAATGCGGGCGCCGCTATCGCCCGCAGATGCACACCGCCACTTTGATGCTTCTGGGATCGGGCGAGCTCGGCCGCGAGTTCGCGATCGCTGCGAAACGGCTCGGCTGCCGGGTCATTGCCTGCGACCGCTACGAGAATGCTCCGGCCATGCAGGTCGCCGACGCGTTCGAGGTTTTCCCGATGCTCGACGGCAAGGCCCTTCGAGCCGCGGTGGAGACCCACAAGCCCGATGTGATTGTCCCGGAGATCGAGGCAATCGACACGGAGACCTTGGCCCAGCTCGAGAGTGAAGGCTGGCGCGTTGCTCCGTCCGCCAAGGCGGTCCAGCTGACGATGAACCGCGACGGTATCCGCGAGTTCGCTGCGCGCGAGCTGGCTCTCATTACCTCACGCTACAAATTCGCCGAATCGCGCGACGAAGCGATCGCCGCGGTCGCGGAAGTCGGTCTGCCCTGCGTGGTGAAGCCGGTGATGTCGAGCTCCGGCAAGGGGCAGACCACCGTAAAGTCGGCGGAAGAGGTCGGCGCCGCCTACGACTATGCGGTCGCCAACATGCGCGGCGATCGTCCACGCGTGATCGTCGAGGAATTCATTGAGTTCGACAGCGAGATCACCTTGCTGACCGTCGCTACCGAGGCCGGCATCCTGTTCTGCTCGCCGATCGGGCATCGCCAGGAGGCCGGCGACTATCGTGAGAGCTGGCAGCCGGCCGGTATTTCGGATGGCGCCTTACTCTCCGCCCGGAGGCAGGCACGGAAGGTCGTCGAGGCGCTCGGCGGCTATGGCATCTTCGGCGTCGAATTCTTCGTCAAAGGCGACCAGGCGATCTTTTCGGAGCTGTCGCCCCGACCGCACGATACGGGCATGGTCACCTTGATCACCCAGTTTCCGAATGAGTTCGAGCTTCACCTGCGAGCGGTGCTCAAGCTCCCGATCCCCGCGATCGAGCTGACGCGCCCTGGCGGATCGGCGGTCATTCTCGCGGATCGCGAGAGTGACGAGTTTGGTTTCGAAGGCATTGCCGAGGCGCTGCAGCGCGGACGTCCCGGCGCTCCGGTCGATCTTCGTATCTTCAGCAAGCCGAGCACATTGAAGAATCGGCGCATGGGTGTCGCGCTGGCCGGCGGAAAGGATGCCGCAGAGGCCATCGAGACCGCCAAGGCGGCGGCAGCTTCGGTAAAGATTCGCTATTCCCGGTAGAACCGAACCGCGGGATCGTAGTTTTCAGTCCGCCAAGCGAAAGGGACAGGCCATGCGCGCACAGCTCCTGACAGTGATGGTTCTCGCAGTGATCGTCGCGGGTTGCGGAAAGCCGCAGCCCGAACAGCCGACGAAGTCGATTTCGGTCCGTAGCGAACAGCAGAATGCCCTGCACAAGCTGAGCGAGCCGACCCTGAAGGTCGCGCTCAGGCGAGCGATCTATGACAGCGGCAAGAAGTGCAACACGATCACCAAGGCCGGCTACGTCCAGGAATATGGGAACCTGTCGATGTGGACAGCAAGCTGCGCCGGCGACCGCAGCTTCGCGATCTTCGTGGGTCCTGACGGATCAGTCCAGGTCAGGGATTGCAAGGAAACGGAGCAGTTGAAGCTTCCGGCCTGCACGATCCGCGAGCCGGAAAAGAAGCCCGCCGCGGGCTAATCGCAGCGGCGGGATTCCTTATATTCGCCGGCGGCGGTCTTTTCCTTGACCGTCACGCACGAGCCCTGACGCGTCTCCTCGCGCCAGCTGCCGTCCGCATTGGTCACGCGGTTGCCGCTCTTCGGGACGCGCTTGCCGTCCTTGATTTCGTAGTTCCAGCCCTTCGGCGTGGCCTGGGAGGCGCCACTTGCGGTCTGCTGCGCCAGGGCTGCCCCGGCGAAGCCAAGGCCCGCCGTAACGGCGACCGCAATCAGCAACGCACCCTTCGAAACCCGTTTCATCACACGACTCCTTGGCCCGCTTTCTATATTCACCCATGTGAACGATGGGTGAAAGATGAGCGCGGGAAATCCGCGCCGAGTTGACGCAGATGGGTACGAAATCCGTGAATTTGAGGGTTTGACCCCGGGACTTAGCCCTGGCGAGCCTTGAAGCGCCGGTTCGTCTTGTTGATGACGTAGGTGCGCCCGCGACGGCGGATCACGCGGCAATCGCGGTGGCGCGACTTGAGCGACTTCAAGCTGTTGCGAATCTTCATGGCGCGCGCCTGTCTCTTCGTCTCGTTCTGTAAAAATAAGGAAGGCCGCCCGACGGGGCAGCCGCTCGGGGGCGCTTAGGCGAAAATCCCTTTCCCCGTCAAGGTTCAGCGTACCGGCTTCCTTTGAGCCTTGGGCTGCGAAGGCGCGTAGGTCTCCCCGAAATAGTCGCCCGCATACCAGAGCGGCCGCTGATCGGCGTCCGCCATGTTGCGCGCAATCCGATAGTTGAGCTCCGCGAATTTGGCCCCGCCTGCCAGCGAATCGGCTGCGCCAGGTCGTCCTTCACCGTGTGATAGGTCTCGGCCAGGAATTTCTGCCACGCTTGCGCGCCGCCGTTCGCCTGCCCGGTCATCAGGAATACCGCCGGCACTCCCGCCTGCACGAACGGATAATGGTCCGAGCGGACGAACAAGGTCTCCTGCGGCATTGGGTCCGGAGAGAGCCCGATGTGCATGCTCGAGCCGGCCGCCGCGACCGCACGGCCGGTCGTCGAATGATCGGCTCCGAACGCCACGACGTCCGTGAAGTCGTAGAGCAGAAGCGGCATATCGAGATCGACCAGCCCGACGATTTGCTGGGCCGGGATGGTCGGATGCGAAGCGAAATATCCGGCGCCGAGCAGGCCGTATTCCTCGCCCGTATTGGCGATGAACAGGACAGAGCGCCGAGGGGGCTTCCCCGAAGCGACGAAATCGCGGGCCGCCTCGATCATCGTCGCGACCCCGGCGGCATTGTCGAGCGCGCCATTGTAGATGGCGTCCTGTCCGGGCTTCGCATCCGGATATAGCCCAAGATGGTCGAGGTGGCCCATCAGCACGACATGTTCTCGCGCCAGCTGTGGGTCTGATCCCGGAAGCACGGCCAGCACTTCCGGACTCGTGAAGTCCTGCCAGTTGCTCGTCGCTGCGATCGACAAAGTCGCGGGCAGCTGGAAGCCGCGCACCTTTTTGCCGGCCGCGACGTCGGCGCGGATCGCCTTCAATTGTCGCGGCGCGCGCTCGAACAGTCGTTCCGTCCATTCCGACGATAGCGCCACGAGCGCCTGCGCCGCCCCGCCGCGACTGGTCCGGCCGCCGGCGTCGATCCAGTCGACCACCGGCCTCGACCCGAAGCGCTGGACCTGGCTGATGGCAGTAACCGCGTCGTTGATCTCGATGAGGCCGATCGCGCCCTGCGCGCCGGCGGTCTCGACCTGCATCGACCGCAGGTGCGCGGAGATTTCAGAGGGAACGCCAGGCACCGAATCCGCCAGCGCAACGACGATCTTCCCCCGCACGTCGAGGCCCGAATAATCGTCGATGCCGAGCCGCGCGTCGCGGACGCCGTGTCCGACGAAAACCAGCGGAACGTTGAGCGCTATCTCGCGACGCGTCACGTTCGGCCGGACCGCCGCATCCTTGCCCACGACCAGCTTCGTCGTGCGCCCGTTGATGGTCATCGATATCGCGGGCGGGTTAGCCAGGGTCGCGCGCCGGAAAGGCACGTCCAGAAAATAGCTTCCGTTGGCGCCGCCGGGTTTGAGGCCAAGCTTGCGGAATTCCGAAGCCACGTAATTGGCGGCGATCAGATGTCCGTGCGAACCCGTATCGCGTCCTTCGAGGATGTCGCTGGCAAGGAATTCGACATGGCCGCGGATGCGGTCCGCGGCGAGAAGATCTTCGGAGGGCCTTGCCGGCGCCGCCCCGATCAGCAGCGCCGCAAGGAACGCGAGCGAAATGCGCTTCAATCTCAAGCCCAGTTCCGCGATTGCAGCTTGCGCTCCCAATCGAGTGCGTGGGTCAGGATCGTCTCGATGTCCGCGTAGCGAGCATTCCAATCGAGCGTTTCCAGCAGCGCCTTGTTCGAGGAGATGAGCAGCGGCGGATCGCCCGCGCGCCGGCCCTTCATTTCGCGGCGAATCGGCTGGCCGAGCACCTTGTCCAACGCGTCCAGCACCTCGAGCACCGACAGACCTCGCCCATAGCCCAGGTTGAGCACGAGGTTCTCTTCCGGCCGCTCGATCAGCCGTTCGAGCGCCTTCAAATGCGCATCCACGAGGTCGGAGACGTGAATGTAGTCGCGCACGCAGCTTCCGTCGGGCGTCTGATAGTCGGTCCCGAACACGTCGACATGGTCGCGCTTCCCGACCGCGGCCTCGACCGCGACCTTGATGAGATGGGTCGAGCCCTTGCCGACCTGGCCGGAACGGCCTGCCGGGTCAGCGCCCGAGACATTGAAATATCGCAGCGCCGCAAAGTTGAGCGGGTAGGCGGCCGCCGAATCCTCGAGCATCCGCTCGGTCATCAGCTTCGACGCGCCGTACGGATTGATCGGCAGTTTCGCGACGGCCTCGTCGACGGGCACGCGCTCCGGCTCGCCGTATACCGCGGCGGTCGACGAGAAGACGACATGGCAGATGCCCGCATCCACCGCTGTCGAGATCAGCGAATGGCTCGCGACCGTATTGTTGCGATAATAGTCGAGCGGTTTCTCCACGCTTTCGGGGACGACGATCGATCCCGCGAAATGCATGATCGCGCCGATGTCTTGCTCGGCGAAGATGCGTTCGACCAGCGCGCGGTCGGCGACATTGCCCTCGTAGAACGGGACGTCGTCCGGGAGCAGATAGCGGCTGCCCGTTGAAAGATCGTCGATGACGGAGACTGGCCAGCCCGCGTCGCGAAGGGCGAGGACTGCGTGGCTGCCGATATAGCCGGCCCCGCCGGTTACGAGCACTGGGATACTGGACATGCGAGTGATGGCTAGCGGAGGCGGCTCTGTCGCGCCAGAGCCGTCTATCGTCTGGTCAAGTACAAGACGGATGCTCTTGTTTCAGTTATGATTTCGGAGTCGATGCCGCCGATTGCAGGGGCGCTATGTTGATTGCCTTGCTCGTTCCACTGGCTTTGGCGAGCCTCGTCTTCACGATCGTCTTGCTTCGATCGGCGATTACAGACCGAACCGTGCCAAGTCTTGAAGCGACGGCTCTCGGCGCGATCACCAATTTCTTTGACACACTCGGCATTGGCTCATTCGCGCCCACGATGGCCTGGTTCAAATTCCGCAATTTGGTTCCTGACCGGATAATTCCCTCTACGATGCTGGTCGGCCATTCGCTGCCCTCGATCTTGCAGGCCTTTATATTCCTGATCCTTCTTGGCTTGCTCGTCGATCCGGTCCTCATCGTCGGTTGCGGCGTTGCCCTTATGCTGGGCGGCTTGATCGGGGCGCCGTTGGTGGCTCGGGCAAAGGTGTGGCTGATACAAGTGATCGTCGCGGTTGCTTTGGTGATCGCGGCAGCGCTCTATACCATGAGCAACCTTAACCTGATGCCGGCCGGCGGCACGGCAAGCAGTCTCCCAGTCAATCTGACCGTCGTTGCGATCTTTGCGAATTTCGGCCTCGGAATCTTGCTTAACTTCGGGATTGGTCACTACGCCCCAGCCTGGTCATGCTTAGCCTAATGGGCCTCGATCCAAGGCTCGCTTTCCCGGTTATGGCGACGGGAGGGGCCTTAACGATAGCGGGCGCAGGCACGCGTCACGTGCTGCGTGGCTATGTCGATCTACGGATCGCGCTGGGCATCGTTATTGGAGGCATCCCGGCCGTCTTCATCGCTGCATTCATCGTGAAGAGCATGCCGCTCGAGGTGCTCCGATGGATGGTCATCTTCGTTGTTCTTTATGCCGCGCTGATGATGTTCCGCGCCGCGATGGCCGGTCGCCGCAAGCCGCTGACACTAGAAGCCGATCGAGCTGCGGCGCTTTGAACCTGTCACCGTAGTCTTTCGACAGGGGCGACCAACGCGGACCGTTTGCCTGATCCGCGCCCCCGCACTATCAGCGGCGCAATTCCAGAAAACTGCCAAAGAAGGTCCTATGGCACTGACGATTTCGAGCGCGTTCGACGCAGGCAACATCCGCGTCGTGAAGCAGGACGGTTTTTCCGCCGACCTGGAGATCGTCAAGGACCATCTGTCCGACTTTTACCAGTGGTTCTATTTCCGCGTCGCGGGCGCAGGGGGCCGTGAAGTCACGTTGAACATCGTCAATTGCGCCGGCTCGGCCTATCCCAACGGCTGGCCTGACTACAAAGCCGTGGCGTCGAGCGATCGTGAGGAATGGCTGCGTATCGACGGGACGAGCTACGCCGACGGCGTCCTCACCATCCGTTTCACGCCGGAAACCGACTGTGTCTGGCTCGCTTATTTCGCGCCTTATTCGATGGAGCGTCACCACGACCTCGTCGCGACCTACGCATCGCTTCCGTTCGTGGGATATGAATCGCTCGGCAAGTCGCTCGACGGCCAGGACATCGATTGCCTGACAATCGGCGACGGCGACCTCAACGTCTGGCTCTATGCCCGCCAACATCCGGGCGAGAGCATGGCCGAGTGGTGGATGGAGGGCGCACTCGAAAAGCTGACTGACGGCGATGATCCAGTCGCCCGCGTGCTCCTGCGCGACTGCACTTTCCACATTGTTCCGAACATGAACCCGGACGGATCGCGCCGCGGCCACCTGCGCACCAACGCCGCCGGCATCAACCTTAATCGCGAGTGGCACGCGCCTTCGGCCGAGAAGAGTCCCGAGGTTCTTTATGTCCGTAATGCGATGGACGAGACGGGCGTTGACTTCGCGATGGACGTTCACGGCGATGAGGCGATCCCCGCCAACTTCCTTGCGGGATTCGAGGGCATTCCGTCGATCACCGATCGGCAGACCCGCCTGTTCAAGCTCTTTTCCGAAAATCTCGAGCGCATCTCGCCCGACTTCCAGACTAGCCAGGGCTATGAGCTTGCGGCTCCCGGCCAGGCCAACATGTCCATGTCCACGACCCAGCTCGCCGAGCGCTACGGCTGCGTGTCCATGACCCTGGAAATGCCGTTCAAGGACAATTTTGACCTGCCGGACCCGTTGTACGGCTGGAGCCCGAGCGATCGAAATTCCTCGCCTTCGCCTGCCTCGACGCTCTGCACGCGATCTTACCGGAACTGACGAAAGCCAAAGCCCAGAATGCGGCTAAGGCCAAGGTCGACGCCTGATGCCGACGCTCGTCCTGCTCCGCCACGGCCAGTCGCAGTGGAACCTGGAGAACCGGTTCACCGGCTGGTGGGACGTCGATTTGAGCGAGCAGGGCGTCGCCGAGGCGCGCGGGGCAGGAGCTTTGCTCCGTGAGCGCGGGTATGCGTTCGACCGCTGCTTCACCAGCGTCCTGACGCGCGCGATCCGCACGCTTCATCTCGTCCTGCACGAGCTCGACAGCCTGTGGCTTCCGGTAGCCAAGGACTGGCACCTCAATGAGCGCCACTATGGCGGGCTTACGGGCCTCAACAAGCAGGAGATGATCGACAAGGTCGGGGCTGAGCAGGTCAAGATCTGGCGCCGATCCTACGACATCCCGCCGCCGCCGCTTCCCGAAGACAGCGAGTACGACGTCAGCCACGACCGGCGCTACGCCGGCATTCCGGTTCCAAATACGGAAAGTCTCAAGGATACGATCGCGCGGGCGCTTCCTTATTACGAGGCGGAGATCGCTCCGGCCCTGAAGCACGGCGAACGAATCCTCGTCGCTGCGCATGGCAACTCGATCCGCGGCATCATCAAGCATTTGTCGAGCATCGGTGATGACGAGATCGTCGGCGTCGAGATCCCGACCGGGCAGCCGCTCGTCTACGAGCTGAACGACGACCTCAGCGTCCGCGACTCATTCTATTTGAGTGAACGCGCGGCTTAGGCCGCGGCCTTGTCCCGATACATCGCCAGATCGGCGCGGGCCATGACGGCGTCCGGCTGGTCGTGCGGCTCGATCACTGAAATGCCGATCGCTACGCTCAGCGGTAGGCAGGTTCCCTGGAAGCAGAACTCGCGGCCGGCGATCATCGACGCGAGCCGGCCGGCCGTATCGATGGCGCTGTGTTCGTCTGCCCGTTCGAGAAGGATCCCGAATTCGTCCCCGCCGAGCCGCGCGACGCAATCGCTCTTGCGAACGCCTTGCGAAAGCATGTCGGCGACCTGGATCAGGGCATGGTCGCCGGCCTGGTGACCGAAGGTATCGTTGATCATCTTCAGCCCGTCGATGTCGACGAACAGCATCGCGGCGCTGTCATCATAGCGGCTGACGCGGTCGATCGCTGCTTCGAGCTGACGCATGAATCCGCGGCGATTCGGAAGGTCGATCAGGACGTCCTGATGGGCGAGGCGGTCGAGCAGTTCCACGCGCTCATGAAGCTGAGAAATCTCAGCCTTGAGGCGCCTGACTTCGGCCAGCAACGTGTCAGGATCGGTCATGTCGATGACCACGTCGTCCATGGCAATCTGAGATTCCCCTTCGCTGACCGATACATAACTTGAATCTGTGACGGGGAAAATACTTAAGCCACGCCAAGACGTTGCGCGTGCCCTGCCTTGTTCCTAAACGGCACAACTCCTTGGGCTGGATTAAATGGGTACGATGGCGCAGCCGCTGGTCGGGATCATCATGGGGAGCAGCTCCGACTGGGAGACGATGCGCCACGCCGCCGAGACGCTCGACAAGCTCGGGGTCGCGCACGAAACCAAGGTCGTCTCCGCCCATCGCACGCCCAAGCGGCTCTACGACTATGCCTCGTCGGCGAAGGAGCGGGGCCTCAAGATCATCATCGCCGGTGCCGGTGGCGCCGCGCATCTTCCGGGTATGGCGGCCTCGATGACCAGCCTCCCGGTCCTCGGTGTGCCGGTCGAAAGCCAGGCGCTGAAGGGCATGGATAGCCTGCTGTCGATCGTCCAGATGCCGGCCGGAGTTCCCGTCGGCACCCTTGCTATAGGCCGGGCAGGCGCGGTCAATGCAGGCCTTCTCGCAGCGTCGATCCTCGCGATCACTGACGACCAGCTCTCTGCTCGCGTCGAGCGCTATCGCGAAGAGCAAACCCAATCGGTGGCTGAAACGCCGGAATGATTCCGCCCGGGTCGACCATCGGTATCGTCGGCGGCGGCCAGCTCGGCCGGATGCTCGCGATGGCCTCGGCCCAGCTAGGCTACAGGTGCCACATCCTCGACCCGCACGACCGGCCGTGCGCTGCGGATGTCGCCGCGGAGTTTACGCGCGCTGCGTACGATGATCGCTCGGCGTTGGAAGCTTTCGGAGCAAGGGTCGACGTCGCGACGTACGAATTCGAAAACCTTCCGGTCGGTCCGCTGGGCGTTCTCGCGGACAAGCTTCATCCCGGCGTAAAGTCGCTCGCGGTCGCTCAGGACCGCGCCGAAGAAAAGTCGTTCATCGAAGGCACCGGAGCCCGCGTCGCCCCGTGGCGCTCCGTTACCAGCCTCGACGACGTGGCGCGCGCAGTTGCGGAGCTGGGCGTCCCCATCGTCCTGAAGACCCGCCGCTACGGCTATGATGGCAAGGGCCAAGCCTGGATTCGCTCTTCGGGCGACGCGGAGGGGCATGGGAGGCAATCCGCGGGGAGCCCGCGGTCGCCGAGGCCGGTGTCAACTTCGCCGCCGAATTTTCGGTCATCGTCGCGCGATGGGCGGACGGCCGCACAACCTTCTGGGACAGCCCGGACAACGTCCACCGCGAAGGCATCCTCCGCACGTCGACCGTTCCCGCTCCCGCCGTGATCGCGGATCAGGTCGAGGAAGCCCGCGCTGCGGCCGCCGGGATCGCCGAGGCGCTCGACCATGTCGGAGTCCTCACCGTCGAATTCTTTGCCAGCGCCGACGGCCCCGTCGTCAACGAGATCGCGCCGCGCGTTCACAACAGCGGCCACTGGACGATCGAGGGCGCCTTCACTTCGCAGTTCGAGCAGCACATCCGCGCCATCTGCGATCTTCCGCCCGGATCGACCGCGCTCGCGGCCTCGTCGGTGGTCATGGCCAACCTCATTGGCGACGAGATCGACGGCTGGCAGGCTCTTCTGTCCGACCCGCGCGCCCACGTGCACATTTATGGTAAGGGCGCCGCTCGCCCCGGCCGGAAGATGGGCCACGTCACCAGGTTGACGCTGAAATGAAGATCATCGGAAGCTTCGTCAGCCCCTACGTCCGCAAGGTGCTTGCCTGCATGCACCTCAAGGGTCTCGACTATGAGATCGATCCGATCACGCCCTTCTTCGGCAATGACGAGTTCCGCCGCCTGAGCCCGCTGTGTCGCATCCCGGTCCTGATCGACGGCGACTTCAGCGCAAGCGATTCCTCGGTGATCTGCGCCTATCTCGACGAAGCGTGTCCCGGCTATCCACTGCTTCCCGCAGACCCGAAGGACCGCGCCCGCGCGCGCTGGCTTGAGGAATATTCCGACACGCGCCTCGGCGACGTCTTCATCTGGGGCCTGTTCTACCAGAAGATCGTCCACCCGATGGTCTGGAGCGAGCCGGGCGACCAGCAGCGCATCGCCAAGGTGCTGGCCGAGGACGCTCCCGCGACGCTCGACTATCTCGAAGGCGAGCTACCGGAGCGCGGCTGGCTGTTCGGCGACTTCAGTCTGGCGGACATCGCCATCGCCAGCTTCTTCCGCAACGCCGCCTACGCGGACTTCAGGCCGGACGCCGCCCGCTGGCCGCGTGTCGCGAGTTTCGTCGAGCGAGCGCTTGCGCACGATGCCTTCGCCTCCACTCTGCCGTTCGAGGACATCCAGCGCAGAGTCGACATCAGGGGCCGCCGGCAAGCCCTGCTGGATGCCGGAGCGCCGCTGACCGCGGAATCGCTCGGGCTCCCGACCCGCGGAAAGGCATGATGCGCCTTTAGCGGGCGTCCGCTGGCTTGTTGGCTTTGAGCAGGATCGCAGCGAGTGCGATCGCCGCTGCAACGTCATATCCGCCGCAGAAGCCCGGCCACCACTCCGGCGCTCCTGGTCCCGGAAACCAGTTGTACCGAACGAAGTCGAACACCCCGTGCGCCGCAAGCCCGGCGGCGGCGACCCACAGGCTCGTCCGGAACCCGACCACGGCCAGCCCGCGAAAATCGCGAAGCCGATCAACTCGGGCACTAGACCCGGCCCGCGACCCGCCATGACCGCGAACAGCACGTAAAAGGCTCCGACGATGATCAGGACTGTCGGGTAGAAAGCTTTGTCGCGGTCGAGTCCAACGGCGTGAGCAAACACCGCGACGACCCCTGCGAGGACAATTCCAATGAACAACGGCACCACGTCAGCTTAGCTTGGGCTGATCTCGACGCAATGTCCGCCTTCTACCCCATTCGGAACTCCGATTGCGCCACATTCTTGTCCCCCCGATGGCTTGGTTTGGGTCTGGAATAGATTTCCTGGAATCGAATTTTGCGCGGCGGTGATCGACTCATCCGGATCGTCGCAAATGCAGGAGACAGACAGGCAAAATTACTCTCGGCGGGGAAACGAGGAGCGTAAGCGCTCCCAATCGCTGCAACCAGCGACAGCCGCTCGATTCACGGCATGCTTGCCGACCTTTGCCACAACTTGCGCACGCTCGGCCAATGCGAACAATAGGACGGGGATCGATCCGCAGTCCGGCACAGGAGAGCGAGGGATAGTGTTCGCGAGAATGATCGAGGGTGAACTCGTTCCGTCAGGATCGAATCGACCCTCAGTCTAGACCTTCCCTAACATATTCGAGGCTCGCAGCTCCGATCTGGCGACCTCGATCAGCAAGGTCTCGAGGAGAGTCCGTGGATCGACGGGCCGCGTCAGTACACTCGCCCTTTCGCCCAGGTCTCCCAGTGACTGCGGCAGCGCGACGCTCGTTTGAATGACAAGCGGAACGTCGCGCTCGGCGAGGAGCAAGACGACTTCGGACGCGCCTGGAAGCTCGCAATCGACGATTGCGCCGCCAACGTCGACGGAATCCAGGATGGTGAGGGCTTCGGAAAGCGTCGCTACCGGACCCGCCACACGGCCGTCCGACTCTTCGATAGCCTCAGACAGGTCCAGACCTGAATAGCCGCTCCCGTCAAAGATGAGGATCGTCATGGAGTTAAGCATCGCGTCCCCCTTTCGAGCGGGAGCACGCGAGGTCTCTCAGGCGCAGACTGCTCACACAAGAAGCCCGCGATCCGATACTAACGAACTTAAATTACTTAAGTTTCTATGCCTACACTATTTAGGTCTTGCGTCGGCCAGCACCTCACTTTGCGAGAGGATTGCCAGAGCTCCAGCGGGCGGGCGCTCCAGCGGGCCACGAACTTCCCGGCGGCCTCATCGTTCTGCGCGCTGAATTCCTGGATAAGGTTGAAGTTGCCCAGGCCGTCATGAGCAAAGAGACGATAAGGGTGCATGAAGGCTCCTGCGGGTAGTCCCGCCTCAGCCTTCGCTTTGCGGATGGAATTGCCACCGCCTAGCGGGGCCGGTCGAGGTTATGTCCTGATCAGGTTAACGAAATGGCGCGTCCCGACCGCTATGCTTGCTTCCGACGCAGTGCGGATCGCGAGCCCGACTGCAGCCTTGGTATGCCGAATATTCTATTTATCGGCGGAAGTGGCGGCGGCGGGGGGCGCCGGATTGGCCGGCGATCTTTTCCCGGAAGACGATCCTGCCCTTGGACAAGTCGTAGGGCGTCATTTCGACATGGACGCGGTCGCCGACGATGGACCGGATGCGGTAGCGCCGCATCTTTCCGGCCGTGTAGGCGATGATCCGGACCTCGTTGTCCAGCGTCACTCCGAACCGGCCGTCGGGCAGGACCTCGTCGATGATGCCCTCGATCGTCAGCAGCTCTTCTTTCGCCAAGGCCTAAACTCCGACCGGATGAGGAGTGGGATCGTCATGGCCGGGGCGCCCTTCCCGGCCCTCGAGCGAAGGCCTGCGATCGGCATTGTCGATCACCAGCCGCAGCCGCGGGCGAAGCCGGTGAATGTTGCTGTGAGCGGAAGCCATGACGGAGCTTTCAAATTGAAGGAGGCTTTGTGGAAACAGGCGATCGATCAGGGACCGTGGAGCTCGATGCTTCGCCGGATCATCGCGTCCAGCCTGTCTTCGCCCTCTGCGGCCTTCCGGGCGTCCTGCTTCTCGCGCTCCCGTCGACCCTCGTCCGTCAGCTTTTCCCTCAACTTCCGCACGACTTTGACCTCTTCTTCCAATTTGATCTCTTCTTTCAAAGTAAAAAGCGGCCCGGCAGATTGGCTGCCAGGCCGCTTTCTAGAGGGCTGCGGGATACCGATTTCAGTTTCGGCATCCAGCGCGCCCGATTCAGGCCTTGGACTCTTCGAGGTCCTGCTGGCTTGGATCCTGCTGAGCGGTCTCTGGCTCGGCCTCGCCGGCGTCACCCTGGTCCGCGGCCTGGGCCTGTTCAGGCTTGGCCTCTTCAGGCGACTTCAGATTGATGGCGCTCATCTTGCCGCGGCGATCCTGTTCAAGATCGTAGGAGACGCGCTGGTTTTCGTTGAGGCCGGTCAGGCCCGAACGCTCAACCGCGCTGATGTGAACGAACGCGTCGCTGCCGCCGCCTTCAGGCTGGATGAATCCATAACCCTTGGATGCGTTGAAAAATTTTACGGTGCCAATTGGCATATCGATTTCCTTCCATAGGGCGCCGGACGTCGGCGCCGTCTGCTAAGAGCTGCGAGAGAAGGAAAAAGGAGCCGCAAAGCGCCAAAAACCGTCAGATTGCGACTGGTAGCTAAAAATATGTAGCAGGTCTGGGTTAGAATTGTAAGTCGAGCGGAAAATCATTCTGTCTATTAGGCTTGAGAGCCGAACTATGTTACAAATGCGTATCGCGCCGATTTTTGTACGGTAGGCTTGCGCGACTGAGAGACCGACTGCGCTCCCGCTTACGTTTTGGGAGTGAAAGATGGATCTCAATTATCTCTATACACGACAACAGGTCTCATTATTTCACGCTGACAATGCGGCATGCGACAAGTCGCGCCGCGCGCATCAGTCGATGGCCGATGCCTACACCGCGCTCATCGCCGTCGCGAAGAACAGCGTCCGGGCCCGCGCCTGGTGATCGCGATGCCCTCACCCGACGAGGCAGCGGACCAGTTGCGCGAACAGGCGACGTGCTGCCGCCGGCTCGCGAGGAATTCCCGGACCGAACTCGGCTCGGCTGCGCTTCTGACGGTGGCAAGCCAATTCGAGGTCGATGCCTTTAGGCTGGAGCGGGAAGCTCGAACGGACCCGGATGACGGAGATGATGCGCCGGGACGCCTGCGAGCAGCCCTGGCCCGCCAGGACCAGTTGTGGCCTCGCATGAGGCCACGCGCGGCGCCGGGCATGGGAGCTTTGGATGACTAGAGCTTCGGAACTGTTTCGAATGGAGAAGAGAATGCCTGCGTTTCCCGAACGATCTGCCAGCGAACCCGAGAAGCCAGCCTTCCCGCGCATGGGCAAAGAGCCTCAAGCAGTAGCAGCAAGTCCGGCCAATAAAGTTCAATCCGATCTTCTTGCGCAATATGGCATAACCGCCGTTCCACTCACGTCCTACGAATGGGGCGGATATCGCTACACGAATGCCCATGACGCAATCGCTGCGGCGAAGCGCGGGGCGGCCGAATGAGCCGGGCGATGTACCTCAATGTGAGCGAAGGGTTCGTGGTAGCTCAGTGTCTTGAAGCCAAGGTCGGGATTTCGGCGATCAAGTCGCTTCCCTGCGGGGGAACGAGGCTCGTATGCATGAGCGTCGAGGGGGCCGACACGATGCGGCGAAAGCTGACGAAGAACCTGATGAAGGACAATGCAGCGCGCGAGCGGCATGGTCCCGGTTGGGGCTTCGTCGCAAGGAGTTAGGAGCTAGGATGCAGTTGCACGGTAGCACCGAAGGCAATTTGATTTCGGCCATTCGCAGCGCAAATCGTTTGCGTGATCGTCCGGTGCACACCGATACGGTGAAGTTCTGGTCTGACCTCATTAAGCACGCCCAAAACCAGCTCGCATCCTGTGCCGCCTTGCCCTCTGACGAGCTGAGACGCCTCGTCGTCGATTTGGAGCTCGAGGTCGCCAGGCGGCCGCGCGGGCGTCCGTGATGAGGTCACCAGAAACGGTCTGAAAGCGCACTATCCGCTAGGACCCCGTCACTCTCAAAGTATCCCTGGAAGCCTCTGCATCAAATCAGGCTGCTGCCGATGTGCAAGTCCGCTGTCGCTTATCTGCACTCGCTTCCAAAAAGGGCAGTCGTCAGGCCCTCATCGGTGTCAGAAGATCTGTCATCGCTTCGCGCAGGGCTTCTTGGAAATATCGCTCACGCTCGTCCGGTTCGTCACCATCGAGACCATTCTCAACGCCAGCCAATGCCTCTTCGCGAATTACGCCCAGTGCCTGATCGCCAATTCCATACGTCTGGCGCAGCAGCATTTTCATTGCCGCACGCAACGCGATGATGTCGGCCTGCGCGTCTAGGATAACATGTGCGGTTTCTTCATCCATGGTGGATCCCCACATCACGCACCTTCCTCGCCGTGGTCGTGCAGTGTCGATCTGGAAGCCGGCAGAGGCGTATTGCGCCGGACGAAGGCTTCGGCCTCCTGCATCGTCGGGAAATCACGCTGTCTTGTCTCGCCGCCTGGCAGAGTGAGGACAACCGTATAGGGCATGCGCGCGCCCACATTACGCACAATCCTGCCGCCGGTGCAGCTCATATGGCCGCCTTCGTCGTCCCGGCGTTGCGCTTCCCTTTTCATATCCGATTCCTCAGCGGCCGACCGAAATGGGCTAAAAGGGCGCATCGGCTCTTCGGGGCGGCTCGTCATTTTCTTCTCCTCATTGGGAGGGGAGGCGGCTTTCGCTGCGCAACTCTACAGGTAGTTACTGCAGGGGCAGAATTTTAGACCGCACTGCCACAAACATTACAAAACTGCCGGCGCGGCCGACATTCGCTATCTCGCGAGATGCGCGGGAGAACTGACGTCCGCTTTCCACCTGAAACGGATATCAGGCTTCGGTCGGGAATAGCCATCTGGCTGCAAGTGAAGCGAGTGCTGCGCCCGTCAACTGGGCGACGATGAAGAGCGGAACATCATGCGGAGAAATGCCGGCGAACGTGTCCGACAAGCTTCGCGCAATGGTGATGGCCGGATTGGCGAAGCTGGTGGAAGAAGTGAACCAATAGGCAGCCGTGATGTACAGCGCGACGGAGACGGGCACCCATTCGCGACGGTGTTTCACAGTTCCCAGGATGGTCAGGACCAGTCCGAACGTTGCGATTACTTCGCCGGTCCATTGACCCGGTCCGGTTCGAGCTTTTCCGGAAAGCTGGAGCGCCGGAAGGTCAAACATTAGATGCGCCGCCCAAACGCCGGATATTCCGAACGATAGCTGGGCGGCGATGTAGGCTGCGGCATCCGTCCACGGCAATTCGCGGCGCGAGGCCGCAACGAGACTGACCGCCGGATTCATATGCGCTCCGGAGATTGGCCCAAGCATCGTGATTAGAACAAAGAGGATCGCACCGGTCGCGATGGAGTTGCCAAGTAGAGCAACGGCGTAGTTCCCGCCTGACAGATTCTCAGCCATGATGCCCGAGCCGATCACGCAGGCGAACAGGAAGAACGAGCCGACGCCTTCTGCGCCCAGCCTGCTGCCAAGAGGCGGCATGTCAGCCGGCGTTCTGGTCGGCGCTTCGGCCAATCTCGCGAAGCGGTGTCTGCAGACTTGGCTCGGCCGAGTAGGCTCGGAAACGCCCTGCGCCATCCTTGTTCAAAATCGCTTCGGCAAAAATCGATCGAGCCGAGTTCCCCGCGCAAAGAAACAGGACGTTGTAGGTCCTTGTCATGCCACTCTCGGCGCACAGCATTGGGAGTCGCTGCTGGCCAGCGTATCGAGCGCAGGGCTATCGCCGTAAGACGTAGCTTTGCCGTTCGTGAAGAACGCCTCCCAGATGATTCCGTCCGGGTCGGATATCCAGCTCTTCTCAGACTTTGCGTAGCAGCAAGTCGTCTGACCCTCCTCGAGCACGGGACGATCGGCCTCCTTCAAGCGCCCATAGACCTCCGAAAGTTCGGCAGCATTATCGACCTGGATGCCGAGGTGCTCGATACCCTTGCGAGCATGATTACCTTGCGAGATCGCGAAGTTCACACGCGGATCGTCAAGCATCCACTTTGCATAGTCGGGCTTGGTGACGGTCGGCTCCGCGCCAAAGAGAGTGGAATAGAAGCGGATCGAGTGACTGAGGTCTTCGACACCGACGTGGACGTGCAGACGCTTCATGCGGATTTCCTTTCTTGAGCGGGCGTTTCGCAGGCCGTCTCGGAGCCGCAGTCGATTCCGGTACAGCAATTTTCCATGAGGTAAGCGACGAGCGCATTCATTGCGGGATAGTTGGCACGATAGATGAGAGACCGGTGTTGCCGTTCTTGCAGAATCAGGCCTGCGTTGCGCAGCTGCGCGAGGTGGAAAGACAGCGAACTGTTGGGAACGCCGAGCGCGTCGGCAATCGCGCCAGCCGCGAGGCCCTTGTCTCCTGCTTGAACGAGCAGGCGGAACAACTTGAGCCGATTTTCCTGAGCGAGGGCGGCAAGCGCCCTACGGCATTGTCGCTCTTCATTAGCGGAAGTTCGACCAGCGGATAGCGGCAGCGCAGCAAGGCGCGGGAGGAGGCTCGGTCAGAACCGCGAGCAATCGAGCAAAGATATCAGCGATCAAGCGCATAGCCTGTCCTTTCGATAAAACTCGAAATGACAGGCGCGGAGCAATTAGTCAACTACAATTCGATAATCATCGAAATGATCGTCTTCGTGCTGCCTGATTGGACAGCAGGCGCACCGCTCCGATCTCACTAAAGGATCACGCCGACGAAGGCGGAGCATCGCCGCCGCTTGGCGAAAGCAACGAACGATCAGCGCAGTTGTGAGATTCTGAGTGACATGGTCGAAGAGAGCCGCTTTTTGACCTATTTAGATATTCGCGGCTTAGGTCCGCTTGCGTTGCCTGGCGCACTTCGTTCTCGACGAGAGCACTTAGGAATCGGTTCCCGGCTCATGCGCGGCCGACCGCGAACAGTCGCCTTAGCATCTCGCCCAGGGCCTCGCCGGTATAGGGCTTAGCAAGCACCGGCACGCTGGCGAATTCCGCCGGTACGCCGGTGCGACCGTAGCCGGTCGCGAAGCCAAACGGGATCGCCCGCTCGTGCAATGCGGTGGCGATCGCAAAGCTCGAGCTTTCGCCCATGTTGATGTCGAGCACCGCGGCATCGAGCGCCTGCGTCCGCGCCAGCTGCTCGCCGTCAGCCGCCGAAAGAGCCGGGCCGACGACAACGCAGCCAAGCTCGTGGATCATGTCCTCGACGGACATCGCAAGGATCGCCTCGTCCTCTACGACCAGCACGCGCTTGCCGATCAAATCCATGCCGTCGCTTGTTTCTCGCCCAAATCGAAATCACCGGATTGGAGCGGGAACGACAGGCGCCATTGGAGGCCGTCTGCGGCCCAGTCGGTGTCGAGTTTTCCCTTCAGCTCGGCGGCGGTGACGCGCAGCAGGCGGCTGCCAAACCCTCGCCGTCCGGCGCCGTGGCCCTGGGGCCGCCGCTCTCGCTCCAGCGTAGCTCGACACCGGTCGGGTACGGTGAGGACGGATCGCGCGCGACGCGCCATTCGACATGGACCTTGCCGCTCGGGACGGACAGCGCGCCGTATTTCAGCGCATTGGTCGAAAGCTCGTGAAGCGCCATGCTGAGCGACAGGCTGACGCGCGGCGGCAGGATGATGTCCGGCCCCTCGCACGAGATTGCCCCGGGCACGTCGTGGGCGGTCAACTCGCCGGCGACGATGTCGGCAAGGTTCGCGCCGCGCCAGTCGTTGCGTGTCAGCCGGTCGTGCGCAGCGCTGAGTGCGAGCAGCCGCGGCTCGAAGCGCTTGCGGAAATCCTCAGGAGAAGTCGCGTTCCGGGCGGTGTGCGCGGCCAGCGCCTGGACGGTCGCGAGCGTATTCTTGACCCGGTGGTTGAGCTCGGCCAGCAAAAGCTTTTTCTGCTCGTCGGCGAGTTTGCGCTCGGTGATGTCCTGGACCATCCGCACGCCGTAGCCGAACGAGCCGTCGTCATTGCCGACGGTTGAGCTGGTCACCTCAACCCAGATGACCCGGCCATCCTGCCGGATGTACCGCTTGGTTGTCGAATAATGGTCGATTTCCCCCGACACCTGGCGCGCGAACTGCGAGCGCTCATCAGCAACGTCGTCGGGATGCGTGATGTCGAACAATGTCTTCGAAAGTAGATTGGCCTTGGGATAGCCGCTGATCGTCTCGAAGGCGTCGTTGACACGCAGGAAGCGACCCTCCGCATCGCATTCGGCGATTCCGGCGAGGACATTGTCGTAGGTCGCCGCCAGCCGCTCCTGCGCTTCGCGAAGCGCCTTCTCGGTCCGGACCTTTTCGGTGACGTCGACCGTGAAGCAGCGAGTGTTCACGAACTCACCGTCGCGGAAGCAAACGCTCGATGAGATCAGGACATGGCGGATCGAACCGTCCTTCGCACGCAGCCGCGCGGGATATTTGTCCAGCTTCTCGCCAGCGGACAAACGAGCTAGGATGTCGCTGATCGTGTCGTCATCGGCATGAAAGCGCATGATCGGCTGGCCAATATATTCCTCGGCGCTGTAGCCGAGCGGCTCGTAATCTGCCTTGTTGGCTTTCAGAATCGTTCCGTCGGGACCGACCAAGTGCAACCCGATCGTGCCGTTCTCGAAGAAATCGCCAAGGTCGAGCCCGGGTTCGGTCGAAACGTCTGGTACGCTGGCCATTGAAACCTCTCGACCCCCGGCCGCTGAACGCCTTATCGCCACGTGCCTGGTCGGTCTAGTCGGCTAACTCCGACGGCTCGGCCGATCATGCGGCACCTTGCGCGCTGGCGAATGTCGCGCAGATTGCCTAGGTGGCGGAACATCACTCGCTGCTAATGTCCGCTCTCGACCCAAAGCGGACATCCGCCGGATCTGCGTGGCGCTAGCCGCGGCCCTTTTTTCCGCCGAGCAGTCCGGGCTTTACAGCAGTCGCGCCCCATTCTTCAGTTCGAGTCTCGACAGTTTTAGCCGTCTCGTCATTGCCGACCGAAATTTCCACTATGTGCCCAAGCCCTTCCGATAGTCGACGACCGACATATGCTTGCATTCAGCCTTGATCATGGCGGCCCTGCTCCTGTCCGGCAGATTGAAATCCTCGAGGTTAGGGTGCCGCGAAACTAGCACTTCCCAGCCGTGGGCGCGCTCCTTAGCATCGGTGATTTCCACTGCATGAGCCGCTGCATAGACAGCGGTCGCGTGGCGAAGATCGCTGGCGTCTCCGCCGATCGCAAAGGACACACGCCGGTCGTTGCGAATGTTGGCCAGCTTCTGGCTCGATCGAAAGATTAGAAAATAGAGGGTCAGCCCCTCATTCGCATATCCGACAATCGTAGTCTGAGGCCACCCGTCCTGCCGCAGGGTCGAGACGGCCATAATGCGGTGGGAGTCGAGTATCTCGATTGCATCATTTTCCACGGCTCCTCCTGTTCTTCCTGACAGGGCTGTTAAGTTCAACGGCTCCCCCGTGCGCGCCCCTTATCGTCCGGGCCAGTAGTCTCATGCGAGCGAGTCATTCTCAAATAGGGGATTTCCCGAACGTCCGCTTTCCGCCGATTCCGGACATCAGCGGCGCAGCCGCCACGGGAGTAAATCCCGTGACGTCAGACCCCTGTCGCTTGGCGCAGACTGGCCGGCCTTCCGCATCTCTCGCGTAAGGAAGCATCGCGATGCGATGGCTCCCTTATGCTCGGTGCTACAGGCTTATCTTGGCTGAACCTCCTCGACCGGCAGACCGAGCTTTGCCAGCTGCGGCTTCACCGTTCCCGCATCACCGACGACCACGAACACGAGCGCATTCGGGTCGAGCATGTTGGCCAGCGCCTGATCCACCGTCGCCGGGGTCAGCGCGCGATACTTGTCGGCCAGCGTCTCGTAATAATTGTCGGGACGGCCGTAGAGCGCGTTCGACGTCATCCCCGCGAGGACGGCATCGCTGGTCTGGAACTGGCCGGGAAGCTCGCCGGTGGCGCTCGCGACCGAGATCGCAAGCTCTTCAGGCCTGACCTTTTTCGGGCCGAGCAGCTCCTGCAGGAGGCCCGTTATCGTCGCGATGGAATCGCCGGTACGATCGGCCTGGACCGATGCCTGGATCAGGTACGGAACCGCGTTCTGGCGCATCACCGGGATGCTGTACGGCGAGTAGGCCCAGCCCTTGGTCTCGCGAAGCTCGTTCCAAATCCGCGAGAAGGTTCCGGAGCCGAAGACATCGCTTCCCGCCAGGCTAGGAGTCAGATCGGAACGCGGATCGAGCGGGGTCATCTCACCACCGAAGATCACCGACTGCGGCGAGCCCGGCCGGTTGACGAAGACGATGCGCGGTGACTTCGCGCGTGCCGGAACAGGGCCGAATGCCTTCACGCCGGCGGCCGTCGCTGGAGCCTTCCAGCTCCCGAACACGTTCTCGAGCGCTGCCTGCACTTCCGCCAGCGGGCGATCGGAAACGACGAAGAACTCCGCCTTGTCGGGTCGAAGCCACTGCTCCTGGAAGGCGAGGAGGTCGTCGCGGCTGAAGACCTTGATGGCTTCTTCGTCGCCGATCGGAGTCGTTCCGTATGGGTGCGACGCGCCGAAAATCTGCCGCATATATTCACGCTGGGCCATGTTGTTCGGGTTCGACTTGGCCTGCCGAACCGCGGTCACAAGCTGGGTTCGGACACGCTCGACCTCGGCCGGATCGAATGCGGGATTGCGCACGATGTCCGACATCAGTGCGAGGCTTGGCGTCAGATTGGCGCTCAACGCTGACAAGGTCACGGTCGTCCGGTCCGCACTCCCGGCGGCGCCGAGGATCGCGCCGAGACGCTCCTTCTCCTCGGCAATCTGCTGGGCCGAGCGCGTCGGTGTGCCCTCGTCGAGCATCTGGACGACCATGTTCTGGAGGCCGCGGCGACCGGGCGCATCGGCCGAGTAGCCGGCGTCGAAGGCCAGTGCGATCTGCGTCAGCGGCGCCGCGGTGCGCTGCGCGTAGGCCAGCTTGATTCCATTCGACAAAGTGACGTGCGTCACGTCCGGGAAGTCGAGCGGCTCCGACGCGCCTTGCGGCGGCATGTCGCGCTTGACCGAAGCGACCTTGATGTCGGCGCCTTTCTTGGGCTTCTTCCCCGTTGCCTCGACATAGGGGGGCGCTCACCGGGCTCGATGTTGATCTTCAGCACGGGCCGACCGAGCCATTGCTGCATCGCCGCCTTCACTTCTGCGGGCGTGACCGACGCATAGCGCTGGAGGTTGCGCGCGTAGAAGTTGCTGTCGCCGTTGTAGAGAAGACCTTCCGCAAGCGCCTCGTTCTGGGTCGAGACATTCTCGATGCCGCGAATATATGAGCCCACGATCTTCGTCGCGGCGCGGCGAAGCTCGTCCTCGGTCGGGCCATTGGCGAGATAATCCGCGATGATCTCGTCGAGCCTCTTGTCGACTAGCGCCGGGTCGACGCCCGGCTTCACCGTCGCATCGATTTCCATGAGGCCGATGCGATGGAACGGCTGCATGTTCGCCGACACCGAGGTCGCGATCTTCTCTTCACGGACCAGGATCCGGTCGAGCCGCGAGCTGGCGAGCCCGCCGAGAACGGACGCGCCGAGATCAAGCGCTTCGAGCTGCGGAGACTGGAGTCCCGGAACCGCCCAATGGCGCTGCAGCTCTACGGCCGGCACCCGGTCCTTCATCACGATCGTCTTCGGTGCGGCCAGGGTCGGCACGTCGGCCGCCGCCGGATTGTTGACCGGGCCGCGCGGGATGGCGCCGAAATATTTTTGCATCAGCGTCTTGGCCTCGGTGACAGTGATGTCGCCCGACAGCGAGACGATTGCGTTGTTCGGACCGTACTTGTCGATGAACCAGCGCTTCACGTCGGCAAGGCTTGCGCCGTCGAGGTCGGCCATCGAGCCGATGGTGGAGTGATGGTAGGGATGCCCCTCGGGAACAGGTTCCCGAGTTGCTCATACTCGACCAGGCCCTTCGGTTGGTTGTCGCCTTCGCGCTTCTCATTCTGGACGACGCCGCGCTGCGTATCGAGCCGCTTCTGGTCGATCGCCGCGAGCAGATAGCCCATGCGGTCGGATTCCATGAACAGCGCCCGCTCGAGGTTCGGCTTGGGCACCGTCTCGTAATAGTTCGTGCGGTCGAACCAGGTTGTGCCGTTGGCGTCTGAGGCGCCGATCTTCTGAAGGAACGGCAGGATGCCTTCGCGGACGTTGTCCGATCCGTAGAACATCAAATGCTCGAACAGATGGGCGAAGCCGGTATTGCCCTTCGGCTCGTCCTTCGACCCGACGTTGTACCAGACCCCGAACGCGACGACGGGCGCCTTGTGGTCCTCGTGCACCAGCACCGTCAGGCCGTTGTCGAGCTTGAAGGATTCGTGCGGGAGCTGGACTTCGCTGACCAGGCTCGAAAGAGGAGCGGGCTCCGCGGGAGCGAGCGGTGCAACCGCCTCGGTCGCTGCCGGCGGCAGCATCTCGGCGGTGCGCGGTGCGGTCGCGCAGGCTGCGAGCAACGACACGCCCGCAAGCAGGACGGCGAGACGATTGTTGTTGTTCATGAGACTCTTGGCTCCCCTCGGACTTGGGCCGACAGCTGTACGGGGCCGCCTCGCGAGCGCAAGGCGCTTCGACGGACGGGCGGCCTAGGTCGATGAACGGATATTACTGGCCCGGAATGGCGCCCTTCAGCACGTCGCCGATGCCGAACTTCTTCTTTTTCTTGGGCTGCGGCTGCCCCGACGCCGCGCCGTCTTGGCCGCCCATCTGCGGCATTCCCAGCATGATCGACGAAACCGTCTTGAAGCGGGCCGTGGCCGTCCATTTCGGTGCCTTGGGAGCCTCGGCGAAATAGGCCTGGGGTCCATAGCCGATCATCATGATCATCCCGGCGGGGGACGCCTTGACGACTTCCGACGGAAGCGTGCACTGCGTCGTCTGCGGGCTGAGGACGTGGCCTGTGCCGATCAGGCGCTTCACTTCGGACGGCGAGATATAGTCCAGCATCGTGGCCATCGCCGCGCTCTTCGACGAACTCCACATCAGCACGTCGCCATTCTGGGCCGAGCCGAACATCGCGAGCGCATAGCCGGTCGCGCTCGCGGCCGGAGTCCAGCCGAGCTGGGCCGCGCCCGACGGAAGCGAGCCTAGCTCCCGCAGGTTCAATGCCGGCATGAAGTCCTGACCGAGCGTGAAGGCGATCGGTGGTGAGTAATTGCCCTCCACCTTGTGCGCTCCAACAAGCGAGCCGTTCACCGGCAACGGCCGCCGGTCCTGCTTGTTCGGCCATTCACCATAGCCTGGGGCGCTGTGCGGGATGTTCGCCATGCGCGCATAATTGGCCATGTTCGCCATCCCCGGCGGCATTTGTCCCGCGGCAACCTTGGCGAAGTCGATGACGGTCGGCTGTCCAGCGCCGACATGCTCGCCGCAACCCCAGTAGATGACCATCCGGCCCTTCGGCTGCTGATAGGGATAGGTCTGCGTTGCGGGCTTCGGACTGGCCGGAGCGATCAGCGGAAGGCTCGGCCCCATCTGCAGTCCCGGCGGGATCAAGTGGTTCGCCTCCGGCGCCGCAGGCGCCTTGGTCCGTGACGCAAGTCTCAGTTCGAGCGTGTGCGAATATGCAGGCGCATTGCCCGACATCATGCCCATCATCTGCGCCATGCTCGGCCGGCCCTCGCCGCCCATCATGCCGCCGAAGCCGCCGACGGTGGCCGCATCCATATAATAATTGGCAATCGGCGGAGGCGGGGGCGGGCCCTTCGCGGGCGCCGCGGCATAAACCGCCGCACCGCATGTAGCCGCACACATACCTGCAACCAGGATGCTGAATCGCTTCATCGACAAGCCCCTTGTGAGCGGCGCTTATCCAACGCTCTCGCGCTCGCTTCAATCCCCTGCTAGCGGCCCCACCCAAATGAAAGACATCACGAAGATCCGGAATTTCTCGATCATTGCGCACATTGATCACGGGAAGAGCACGCTCGCCGATCGGCTGATCCAGCGGACCGGCGGGCTGACCGAGCGCGAGATGACGCACGGCCAGATCCTCGACAACATGGAAATCGAGCAGGAGCGCGGGATCACCATCAAGGCGCAGACCGTGCGTCTCGAATGGAACGGCTACGAGCTCAACCTGATGGACACCCCCGGCCACGTCGACTTCGCATACGAAGTGTCGCGGTCGCTTGCCGCCTGCGAAGGCGCGCTCCTGGTCGTGGACGCCGCCCAGGGCGTCGAGGCCCAGACGTTAGCTAACGTCTACCAAAGCATTGAACACGATCATGAAATAGTTCCCGTCATCAACAAGATCGACCTTCCTGCCGCCGACCCGGAGGGCGTGCGGCAGGAGATTGAGGAGATCATTGGGCTAGATGCCTCCGAGGCCGTCTTGGCGTCGGCGAAGAGCGGCATCGGGATCGACGAGGTGCTGCAGGCGATCATCGACAAGATCCCCCCTCCCAAGGGCGACCGCGACGCGCCGCTGAAGGCGATGCTCGTCGACAGCTGGTACGACCCTTACCTTGGCGTCGTCATTCTCGTCCGCGTGATGGACGGCGTCCTCAAGAAGGGCCAGCAGATCAAGTTCATGGCCGCCGGCACGACTCATTTGGTCGACCGCGTCGGCTGCATGCGCCCGAAGATCGAGCAGCTGCAGGAGCTGGCCGCGGGCGAGATCGGCTTCATCACCGCGCAGATCAAGGAAGTCGCCGAAACCCGCGTCGGCGACACGATCACGGACGCCAAGCGCCCCACCGCGCAGGCGCTGCCGGGATTCAAGGAAGTGCAGCCGGTCGTTTTCTGCGGCCTGTTTCCGGTCGACGCCGCGGACTTCGAAAAGCTCCGCGACAGCCTTTACAAGCTGCGCCTCAACGACGCGTCGTTCAGCTTCGAAACCGAAAGCAGCGCGGCGCTCGGCTTCGGCTTCCGCTGCGGCTTCCTCGGCCTCCTCCACCTCGAAATTATCCAGGAGCGGCTGACCCGCGAATATGACCTGGACCTCATCACCACCGCGCCCAGCGTGGTGTACAAGATGCATCTCACCCATTCGAAGAACGAGGCGGCGCAGACGATCGAACTGCACAACCCGGCCGACATGCCCGACCCCAACCGCATCGAGAGCATCGAGGAGCCCTGGATCGAGGCGACCATCTACACCCCGACGAATATCTCGGGGCGATCCTCAAATTGTGTCAGGACCGCCGCGGTATCCAGAAGGGGCTGACCTATGTCGGTAGCGGCGCCCACCAGCGTGCCCAGATCAAATACGAGCTTCCGCTGAACGAAGTAGTGTTCGACTTCTACGACCGGTTGAAGTCGATCAGCCGCGGCTACGCCAGTTTCGATTACGAGCAGATCGGCCACCGCGAGGGCGACCTCGTCAAGATGAGCATCCTGGTCAACGAGGAGCCGGTCGACGCGCTGAGCATGATCACCCACCGCGGCACTGCCGAACAGCGTGGCCGCGGCATGTGCGAGCGGTTGAAGGAGCTCATCCCGCGCCATCTGTTCAAGATCCCGATCCAGGCCGCGATCGGCGGCAAGGTCATCGCCCGCGAAACGATCAGCGCCATGCGCAAGGACGTCACCGCAAAATGCTACGGCGGCGACGCGACCCGCAAACGCAAGCTGCTCGAGAAGCAAAAGAAGGGCAAAGCCAAAATGCGGGAATATGGCAATGTCTCGATCCCGCAGGAGGCTTTCATCGCCGCGCTCCGGATGGGGGAAGAGTAACCGCACCCCACCGGTCAACTCACGCCGATTTATAGGACGGCGAGATTAAAATATGTTAAGGTGGCGGCCGCCTGAGCCTTTGCGACCAACTCAGCTGTCGCAGACTCCGCACAAAGGAATTCGTGATGATGAAGAGCGCAGTTCTCGGAGCGATGACGGCTGCCATGCTGGCGGCTACTCCCGCGTACGCCGGCGAGATCACCGGTAGTGGCAAGGACCTGCCGATCAACGGCAATTCGGCATGTGCCTTTTCCGGTCTCAACGACACGCCTGACGGCCTGTGGCTTCCGATCGGGCCTGGCGGATCGCTGGTTCAGGTCGATCCGGGCGGCCACACCCAGTCCTACGGTTCGTTCATGAGCATGGGCTTCCTTCCCAACCCCAGCGATCCCGCAGCCCGCGAGGGCCAGCGGGGCGGTTTCCCGGGGGCGAATTGCAACCCGACGGGCGCCGGCGAATAGACTTCGTACGTTTCGATTGAAGCATGTAAGGGGGGCGCGGGCGACCGCGCCCCGTTTCGTGACGGGCCGGCGGATCGGCCCGACCAGGCCTGTCCGGCGTTGTCGACACTGAACCCCACCGCCCTGCGCGGCGAAAAGGCATGCTGCCCGATCAGGAGACCATTTCAATCATGACCTACAACAGCACATACCAGGACCGCGCCGGCCAGTCCGCGCAGGCGAAGCAGAAGGCGCTGGAGCAATTTCGTTCCAGGCCGCCAGTCGACGAGAAGCTGGCCGCCGAGCGCAAGGCGGCCGGCCAGCGGCGGGAAGAGGCCAAGGCCGAGAAGGCGGCCACGAAGAAGGCCGAAGCAGAAGCGAAAGCGGCGGACGATGCAGCCAAAGCGGCTGCCTCCGCTCCCCCGACCGAGGCCGAGGCGAAGGCCGCACGTGATGCCCGCTATGCGGCGCGGAAGAATCGGAAATGAAGGAGTAGCCGAGCGCAGTTGAGCGAATTCGCAGCATCGGGAAGCAGCGCGTGGCCCGCCGTAGAACGCGAAGGGCGGGGCAGGCGAGCGACCTGCCGGCCGCTCGCTCCCACTCAACGCGTCACTTCTTCATGACGATGTCGGTCCACTGTGCGTTGTCGATGAAGGTGCGGTACTTCTCGTAGCCCGCGATGGCGGCGTCGTTCTGCTCCTTGGTGAAGAGTGCCTCGATCTCCTTGTCGATCGCCTGGTCGCGGGCCTGGTCCGCGTCGAGCACGCCATAGGATTTCGAGTGGGTCATCAGCAGGACGTTCGGCGAGCCCTTCACGTAGCCGCTGCGAACCATGAACTTGTAATCGTCGATCAGGCCGCGCTTCTTCAGCGTCTCGTAGGTCGGGATGAGCGACTTGCTGAGGCCGGTGAGGTAATCGTCGACGTGGTTGGGATCGACCTCGACCGCGTTGACGTCCCAATAGCCCTTCTGCGGAGTGTAATCGACGTACTGCTTCGCGGTCGCCGGTGCGGACGCGAACGCAATCGAAGCCGCGCCGAGCGCGGCCAGAACCATGGTCTTCATGAACTTCCCCCTGATTGACGGACGAGCGACGTCGACACGGGGGAAACACAGAGCGTCGAGTCGCTCCTAACAAAAATTTAACAAAGAGTGCGGGAAGAGCGATCTGCTCTACTCCGTCTTAAGCGGCTCCGACTTTGGCAGTTGCTGCTGCGGTTCCTCCTTCGCCTGCTCGGCCGGCTTCGGCTCGACGCGCTTCTCGCAGACGCGGCGCGGGCGGGAGGTGCCGACCTCGTGGATCCATTCGCACTTGAGGCGGGCTTCTTTTCCACTGCTTCCGGAGCGGCGGCGGGACTGGCGGCAACAAGCAACGCAATCAACAGGGACATCGGATACTCCTGGGACTAAAGGTTGGAATCGAGCGCCGTCTATTCGTCGGCGCAGAGGACGTCGGCAAGGAACGATCTGCCCTCGATCGTCTGGAGCCGCGCATAGACCGACTGCCGCCAGCCGTGGCTTCGGCAGAAGTCGCGCGCCTTCTGCGACATGGCTTCGGACGTGCCTGGCGTGACTTCGACGCGGGCGCCGCCATTGGTGACGGCGGGGGCGACGAAATATTCGCTTGCAAGACCGTGGAGAGAGGGATTGGGACCGGTGACGACGGTGCCGACCGCTGCGCCGACGGTGGTGATCTTGGCGGCGACCGGGCGGACCGAGCGAACATTCATGATCATCGCCGGGTCGGACGCGGAGAATTCCGTGCAGCCGGTGAAGGTATTGCCGCTGCACAGCTCCCACGCCATGCCTTCCGGGATCTTCACGCTGCGAACGGTGAAGACGCGCATCGATTGTGACGCGCCGGCGATCGAATAACCTGCGCCTTTGTAATGGCCCTTCGGATATAGGACGAGCTCGGTCGACGGCTGCTCCTGCGCCTGTGATGCGGCGGGGAGCAAGGCAGCGAGAACTGCTGCGCCGGCCATCAATTTCTTCGTCATTCGAGCTCCCCCGCTGGTTCGTCGGCAGCTAAGCGCAACGCGACGGTTCGCACTAGTAGTTTTTCAAACGCGGCAATGCAGGTAGGGACTGTCGCATCGCGCGCCCGTAGCTCAGTTGGATAGAGCACGAGCCTTCTAAGCTTGAGGTCGTAGGTTCGAATCCTACCGGGCGCGCCAGTTTTTCGCATTCATTTCGCGTTCAATCGCGGCGGCCAATGCGGAGACGGGGAAAAGGGGCAAGCAATGCGTGTGGCGTTGGTTTCCGTCGTTGGGGTTTCAGGCGCGCTTCTCGCCGCCCAGCCGGGCCGCGCGGCAACGGTCGTCGTGTTTACCAGTCCCGAAACGCTCGAGCGGCGGATGATCGTGGTCGATCAGGCTGGGCCCGACCGGCTGTTCCTGTGCATGCTTCCGCCTGGCGAGGCGGGCTGCCATCAAATTCCCGTAACACGGCGCAATTAGGCCGCGACCGTCTCCAACAGGCCTTCGAACAGGCGCCTGCCGTCGGTGTTGCCGTGCGCAGGCTCGAGCGCGCGTTCCGGGTGCGGCATCATTCCGAGCACGTTACCGGCATCGTTGAGGATGCCCGCGATGTTCCGCGACGAGCCGTTGACCTGCTCGGTGTAGCGGAAGGCCACGCGGCCCTCGCCCTCGAGCCGATCGAGCGTCGACGCATCGGCCTGGAAGTTGCCGTCGTGGTGGGCGACCGGGATGATGATGTTCTCGCCTGCATCATATTGCGAGGTGAACAGGCTTTGGCTGTTCTCGACCTTTAACCCGACGGGACGGCAGACGAAATTGAGGCCGGCGTTGCGCATCAGCGCGCCGGGCAGGAGTCCGGTTTCCGTCAGGACCTGGAAGCCGTTGCAGATGCCGAGCACCGGAACGCCGCGGCTGGCCGCGTCGGACACCGCCCGCATGATCGGCGAGCGCGCGGCCATCGCGCCTGACCGCAGATAGTCGCCGTAGGAGAAGCCGCCGGGAAGGGCGATGAAGTCGGTACCGTCCGGAAGCTCGCTTTCGCGGTGCCAGACCATCGCGGGAGCGCGGCCCGTCACCTGCTCGATCGCGACGGCGAGGTCGCGGTCGCAATTGGAGCCGGGAAAGACGATGACCGCGCTTCTCAAGCCGCGGTCTCCAAACGCTCGATCCGGAAATTCTCGATGACCGTGTTGGCCAGGAGCTTGCGGCACATATCCTCGATGGCGATATCGGAGGTGCCGTCCGCCAGCTCGAGCTCGATCAGCTTGCCGGCTCGGACGTCCTGCACGCCGGAAAAGCCGAGGCCTTCCAGCGCGTGATGGATAGCCTTGCCCTGCGGGTCGAGAACTCCGGGCTTCAGGGTGACGAAGACGCGCGCTTTCATGACTGCCTGTGCTGTTCGAAGTGGGTGGCGCCCCTTTGCCCCAGAGCGCGATGAGCGTCCAGCCGCGCGTGCAAATCTCACCCGCGAAGCGGCTATTATTGCTCTCGCAGGGAGCCCCACAGGTTCCGGGTAAGCGGTTCGAGGATGTACTGAAGCGCAGTTCGCTTGCGGACGTTAAGCAGCACTTCGACGGGAAGGCCGGGCCGAAGCTGGCCGTGGCCAAGCGTCCCTCCGACCTTTCGCAGCTGCTCGGGCGTCACCTCGATCTCGGCGCGGAAGAAAGAGCGACCACTCTTCTCATCCGTGAAGCTATCGGCGGATATCGTCCGCACCTTCCCGGTCAGCAGCGGAAGGGTCCGGTCGTGCACGCTGACGAAACGAACCTGCGCTTCCTGGCCCTGGTAGACATCATCCGCATCGTTCGGAGCGACCTGCGCCTGAATGACGAGCGTACGACGATCAGGAACGATTTCCATCAGGGTCTGGCCCGGGGCGACCACGCCGCCAATCGTGAACACGGAAAGGCCGACGACCTGCCCCGAGACAGGCGCTCGGACGCGGGCGCGCTGAAGCTGCTCTCGAACTGCGATCAATTTTGGAAAAACGTCGGAAAGCCGCGCCTGCGTGTCGCGAAGCTCGGTCGCAACCTGCTCGAGCGCGTTGGTCTCAATCGACACGGACTGCATTCGCGTTTCGCCTTTGCCTTCGCCAGCGCGCGCGATTTCCGAGCGCATCGCCGCCTCGCGGCCCTTGAGATCGGCAAGCGCACGTTCCAGCGCACGGATGCGGTTGACCGACGCGAATCCCTTCTTCTCAATCTCGCGCATTCCGGCGAGCTCGTCGGCAAGCAGCCGCTGCTGCTCGCGAAGCGAGGCGATCTGCTCCGAATAGCCGCCTTGCTGCTCGCCGAGCTGGAGCGACCGTTGTCCAAGGACGGACTGCTGCGCGGAGATCGACGCGAGCCGCGCGTTTAGCTGGGCACGTTGCAGGGCGAGCGCCTGAGCCGCGAGCACCTGGTCTTCGGGAGACAGGCCGGCGAACTCGACCGGCGGGGCGAAATTTCGCTGCCCGCACGCTCGGCCATCAGGCGCGCGCGCTGAGCGAGATTGGTCAGATAGTCGCTGGTCAGCGCCCGTTCCTGCGCTTTGAGGTCCGGCGCGGCCATTTCGATGAGGACGTCGCCCGCGTTCACTCGCTGGCCTTCCCGGATGTTGATCGCGGTGACGACGCCGCCCTCGCGGTGCTGGACCGTCTGGCGATTGCCCGAAATGGCGATCACACCCTGTGCGGGAACTGCGGCATCGAGCGGGGCGAAAGCTGCCCAGCCGAGCAGGATGACGAAGAAGAAGATGACGATCGCTGCACCGATCCGGATGTCACGGCGCGGATCGTCGGCCGGAAGGTCGGGCTGGTAGGCCTCCACGATCGGGGCGATGAGCCTTGCCGGCAGGTTCATGACGCGCCGCCTTCACCGACTTGCGACAGGCGCGCGGCGACTTCCTGCGACGGACCGAGAAGCTTGGGCCGCCCGCCTTCGAGGACCAGCAGCCGCTTCGCACCCGCCAGGATCGACCGGCGATGCGCGATCATCACGACCGCCGCACCGCGGTTCAACGCTCCGGCAAGCGATCGCAGAAGCGCGGCCTCGCCGTCGGAATCGAGAAAGGCATTGGGCTCATCGAATATCAGCAGCACCGGATTACCATAGAGCGCCCGCGCCAGCGCCACGCGCTGGGCCTGCCCCGAAGACAGGCCATTGCCGAGTGGGCCGAGCGGCGTGTCATAGCCCTTGGGAAGCTTCAGGATCAGATCGTGGACACCGGCCGATTTTGCAGCCGCGACCGCCAACGTATCGACGTCCTCGCCATCCGAGCCGTCGGCGAAGCGGGAAATGTTCTGCTTGATCGTGCCTTCGAACAGGCTCGGTTCCTGCGGCAGATATCCGATATGCCGGGCAAGGGCGTCCGGCTCCCAATCGGCATATTGGGCACCGTCGAGACGCACGGTTCCAGCTTCGGCGGGAATCGCCCCCGCGAGTATCTTCGCAAGCGTCGTCTTTCCGGCGCCGCTCGGTCCGATGATTCCAAGCATCTCGCCGGGCGAAACATCGAACGAGACTCCGAAAAGGATCGGCCGACCGTCCGGGCCACGCAGTCCGACCTGGTCGATCTCCACCCGTCCGGCGGGTTCCGGAAGCCGCGTGTAGATTCGCTCCGCGGGCACACCCGCCATCACATCCGCAAGCCGCCTCAGGGCCGCGTGCGCGCTGGTCAATGTCGGCCATCCGCTGATCACCGCCTCGACCGGCTGGAGGGCGCGGCTCAGCAGGATCGACGCAGCGACGATCGCGCCCGAAGAAATATAGCCGGCGATCGCGAGCAGTGCGCCAAGGCCAAGCGCCGCCGACTGAACGAACAGCCGAAGGAAACGGCTCGTCGCCGAATAGCGGCCGCCGGTGAACTGGGCGTCGGCAAGTCGCGTAAGCCCGAAGGCCCGCTGTTCTAGCTGCCGATGGACCATCGATCCGACCATTCCGAGCGCCCGGACCGTGTCGTTGTTGAGAGCGACGGTCTGCGCGGCGGCCTGGGACGAGGCCATGGCCTGCGTCGCAACCTGCATCGTCTCGGCGGTGGCCCGCTGGTTGCGCCAGGCGACGAAGAACAGCACGATCGACGCAATCGTCGCGAGCACGCCGATCCAGAAATGCAGCAGGAAGGCGACCAGCAGGAAGAGCGGGAACCACGGCACGTCAAACAGTGCGCCCGCGACCGGGCTTCCGATCGCCTGGCGGATCGTGTCGAAATCCCGCATCGCCTGAACGGCCGCGCTGGAATTGCGCGCCATCATTCGCTTCAGGATCTTCGGCGCGAGCAAGGTGTCGAGGCGCATGCTTGCCCGGACCAGCAGCCGATTCCGGATCGCGTCGAGCGCGGCGAGTGCCATGAGCCCGATCGCGAGCGCAATGGTGATGAAGAGCAAGGTCATCTTGCCGCCGGTCGCGACGACCCGGTCATAGACCTGCAGCATGTAGATGGCGGGCGCGAGGAACAGTAGGTTGATGAACAGGCTGAAAATTGCGCCTGCGACGAAATGAGGGCGGCAGGCCTCCGCGGCCTCCGCCATGTCTTTCGGCAACTCGATACCCGCGATCTTCATCAGGCCGCTGAAACCCTTCCCCTCGGAATGCCAGCATAGCTTCCTTTGCACGATGGGCGAAGCATGCGCTGCCAGGCAGTCCCGGACCGGCACATGTAACGCGGTCCGTGGCTGGCGCCATCAGAAAGTTTAAGAGAATCCAGATGCTTAGGCTGGCGGAGCTGAGGGGAATCGAACCCCTGACCTCTGCAGTGCGATTGCGTGGCTCCCGTGAGAGAATGGCGCAAAACTGTGGTTTTCTGAAGCTGGAAATTGCCCAAATTGGGCCGAATATGGCGGTTTGCGATACCAGTGCGATACCAACTTCGAGCGCGCGCTCACCATCGCTGGCAGGGTGCCGCCAACGTTTGGTCGTTGAAGGCAGAAGCGCGTCCCCGTCCGGCAATCACGACTATTAGCCGCCTCGTTCATTCGCGGTTATTGGGGCCTCCGGAGACTGTTGTAATGCCGACCCGGAGCGCTTTCATTCTTGCCGCAGTTGTCGCCGGATGCGCCTCCCAGCCTTCGCAGCAAGCGCTCTTTCAGGTTTGCGGACAAATCGGTCGACCAACTTGGCCAATGCGAGGAACCCGCGCGTAACCGAGTGCGGGCAGACGGTTGCTACTGGGATACCTCGATCAATCTGGGGCCCATGCCAAGTCAGGTTTATTGGCACATCGACCGCTTCTCTGATGTTGAAGGCGCCGAGGCCGCAAGAACGCTGCAAGGTAGCGTCACGGTCACCATTGGTAATCTAGTCTTGCTCCAGACGATCAACGACAACCCGAGCTGGAGGCCCACCACGGGCGAACATCTCGGCACCGTCGGACCTCTAACTGTATCCGGCGGGCCGGATCTGACCGCCCGGCTGATGGAAGCAACTACTTCGACTCCCGCCATGATCTCCCCTCATGCGCCTTCCGGTCCAAAGGCAATCTTCCAACTGGTGGGCTCGGCTTGCGTTGAAACGCCGCAAGGGGCGCGTAGAATGGTCGGTGATGAATGGCTCGTGATTCCACAAGACACGCCAATGCAGCTCCAAAGTAGCGGGCAGGCAGTGAGTCGCTCGCTGATCTTGGTGATCCACCCAACGGATCAGCCATGGACAGACGGGATGTCCGCATGGGTTCCCAAGCTGCTCTGTAAGTAGAATGGAGTTCTCGTCTGATGCGGAAGTTCGGCTTTCTGTTTTCGAACGATCGAAGACACCGGCCCGCCCGCGCCCAGACGGGGACAGAGAACGAAGGGCTGTCAGTGAACCCGCCGTTTCGGATTAGTCCAGCGCGAACAAGGGAAGAGATTGAAGCAGCAACCGAGCTCTTTGCAGGCTATGCGGCAGCCTTGCCGACTGATCTTCATTATCAGGACTTCAGCAGCGAGCTGGCGAACCTGCCAGGAAAATATGTGCCACCCGAGGGGAGTTGCTGGTCGCTTGGGACGATCGTGATCGCCCCGTGGGATGCATTGGAATGCGGCCGCTGGATTACACCAACCGATGCGAGATGAAGCGGCTTTACGTCGTCCCCGAAGCGCGTTCGTTGGGACTTGGCAAAACGCTTACTGAAGCGATTATCACAGTGGCGCGATCCCGCGGCTATTCAGAGCTGGTTCTGGACACGCTGCCAACGATGGAAACAGCAGCAAATCTGTACCGTCGCTTAGGGTTCCGACGAGTTAATGCCTATTACAGACCTACACCGGCAGGCACGTTATTCATGGCGTTAGACCTGACGCTGCCTGCTCGCATCGAGCAGGGCTAAAGGTACCGTTCGACTCTTGGAAGCGTGCTCATTTCCGCATCTTAAGCATCGAAGGTCTGCTTTCCACCCAATCCGGACGTCAGCTGCCGTAAGTTTTGCCCGAGCTGAAACTCCCTGCCAAAGGTCTGCGATGTCTTACGCCCATTCAGCTCGGATAGTCTTCGCCAACATGCTCGGCACTCTGGATCACCTAGTCGGCAAGGCCGAAGAAGCGGGGATGGCGCATGATGTGCTCGCGCAGAAACTTACCGAGGACATGTTTCCCCTGGAGTTGCAGTTTCGCGTCGCACTCAATCAGGTGCTGTTGGCACTTAATCAAGTCGCTGGAAAAACAGTTCCGCTCGAAGAGGTCCCATACCAGTCGCTCGGGAGGTTCGCGAACGGATTGCCGCGGTTCGCTCGAAGGTCGATCAGGTCGACCCCACGGAATGGGCGGAACCAGATGCTGTCGTCGATCTGACATTGCCGAACGGCGTCCGCTTTTTGATGTCGTCGGAAGATGACATCCAAGACTGGATCATGCCGAACTTCTATTTCCACGTGACAATGGCATACGCGCTGCTGCGCAATGCGGGGTTGGGCGTGGGCAAGATGGATTTCTTACCGCATATGGCTCGGCATAAGGTACCGAACGCCGAGTAAACGCCGGCCGCCTTCTCAAGTCCGTTTTCCACCATTGCAGACATGAGGCGCACTGCTACCAGCATGCGATGAAATACCTAGTACTGACGATGCGATTGCCTGAGTTCGATCCGCAGATCATTCCCGCGCATTACCGGTTCTTGGACGATCTGCGCGATCGGTCTCTTCTGGAGCAAGCCGGGCCGTTCACTGACAGAAGCGGAGGGGCGTACGTCCTCCACGCTGGTAGTCTCGAGGAAGCGCAAAGCTTAGCAAAACAAGATCCGCTGGCGCTACGAAACTGCTCGAAGGTTGCGGTTCATGAATGGGATGCGAGTTAACAAGCGTCCGCTTTCCACCCATTGCCAACTTTGGACGTGACAGGCACACTCTCATGAGGGGCTGCGATGTTCGAACCTGGCATGAAAATGCACCGAGTGCGGCTGACTCGCGACGGCGAGGACGCTGGCACGTTTATCATGCCCGCCTTTGACGTGGATGATGCTGTTGCACGGGCCAAGGCAACAGCCGCGGAGACTAAGGACCAAGACCCGACTTACGACAATCCGTTCGAAAATCTGGAGGGACTAGAGGCTTGGGTCGGCACGATCAGCTAATGGCAGTTTTCCACCCAAACCGGTCAGTTTCTCGGTTCAGCATTTCGGGGGTTTCCTCCGATTTGGAGTCTAGGTTCACCGGTCCCCAACTCCTCGCGTCTATCGCCCTCGGGCTCACCTCACAGGACCCTTTCATGTTCAATACTATTGCCGGCGTTCGCGGGCTCATTCTCGCCGTCGTCTTCCTTGGATTCTTGAGTTCGCTGGTGATCGGCGCGGAGTTCGACCTGGTCGCCGCATCTGGCCCCAGCGACAACCGGACCCAGAGACTCGAGCTCGAAGAGCTTTTGACACTGAGCGGGATCTTCTCACTATTGCTCGCGGCGCTTGCATGTTTCGGCGGTCGCTTCGCGCTGAGCGAGCGCCGCACAAGATCGACAGTGGAGCGTGTGGCGTATCTCGACCCTCTGACCAGTCTTCCAAATCGCCGATTGTTCGATGAGAGACTGTCGGAAGCCCTAGCGGACCGTCGCGCAGGGATAGCTTGCGCTGTCTTGCTGATCGATCTCGATCACTTCAAAAAGGTCAACGATACGCTCGGGCACGCAGCTGGCGATGCGCTTCTGGGCGAAGTTGGCCGCCGGATCAGATCGGTGGCCCCTGCCATTAATGATTGTGCACGACTGGGTGGTGACGAGTTCGCTCTGATCCTCAGGGGCAACGACGCGCACGAATTCACGGCCAGAGGTATTGCATTGCAACTTTGGGAGCAGATCGGCCGCGTCGTCGAATTTAGGGGCGAGGTGTTGAAACCCTCGGCCAGTATTGGCATCGCCTTTGCAACCGACGGCTCCACCCGCTCAAGCGAACTGCTCGAGGCGGCTGACCAGGACATGTATCGAAATAAGCGATCAGCCCGAAGCCGGATCGCGGCTTAACGCCGGCTTTCCTGCCGTTCCGGGGCACGAGCCGAGGGTCCGCTTTCGACCCATTGCGGACGCTCATCGGATTGCTGAATAAGATGTCAATGAAAGCCGTCCTCCTCGTCCTCGGAATTTTCGCAGTGCTCATGGGATTGCTCTGGATCGGGCAAGGCACTGGGCTAGTGAACTGGCCCGCCTCCAGCTTCATGATCGATCAGCGCCCCTGGGTTACACGCGGCGCTGTCCTCTCGCTGGTTGGCATTGTCCTGATCGCGGTCTTACGCCGACGCAGATAAATTGTCTGCGAGGCAGCAGCGTCCGCTTTCGACCCAAAGCAGACATTCGCCGTTTTGCGCCAAGTAGTGCTAGCGTCGTTGCGCGAGCGTTTCAAAGTTCGCATCGAGGGGGAAATCTGCAATGGCCAATCAACGACTCTTGTCTTGGGCTTTGATCGCATTCGGGGCGATCTTTTGCCTCGTCTATCCATTGGCGATGGTTTGGCCCAGTGGGTGGGCGTGGCACGAAGGCAGCCCCGCTACGAACGACTATTTCCTGATGATTGTGGGAATATACGCGACGCTTGGCGTGTTCCTCATGCGAGCGGCGAGAGATCCGGCCGCGAATGCGTCGCTTATCTGGTTCACGGTGTGGTCAAGCGTCGTCCACGCAGGCGTGATGGCGTACGAGGCGATGCGCACGCCGATGCAGGGTGGGCACCTTTTTGGCGATGTTCCAGCGCTTCTTCTAGTCGCGCTTGTCCTGGGCCTACTAATGTCGAGAACTGATCAGGCAGGCAGCCGGACCACAGCTTGAATTCGACATCAATAATGAGCGGGCGTGCAAGGGAACTTGCGCGCCCCTCGACCCGCGATTCTGCTTTCGACCCAAAGCTGCCACTAGCCACTAGCCGCTAGATCGTCTGGGGAGTTGGGGCGCCGCGGCGCAAGCCAAGAAATTTGGGTAGACGCCGGATCGTGCGTGTGGTGATCCCGAACCATGCCCGCTTCGCATGTGCCACCCAGCGCAATCGCCTCCCTTTCCGACAAAGAATTGGAAGTCCTGCACTTGCTGGCGATGGGCCATACAGGGAAGTCGATTGCCGCTCGCTTGGGTCAATCAGAAGCTTCGATAAACGAGCGTCTGCGCGACGCTCGGCGGAAAACGGGAGTCGGTAGCAGCCGTGAACTCGCCCGCATCGTGGATGACCAGAAAATCTGGGACAAAAATACTGATCTATCCCGCTCACGTACGTCGACCGACGATCCGGCGCAGCCCGACGACCGCAGTCGGACAACGTCGAAAGGATTGATCATGATCGTAGTACCAATAGCCATCGCCGCAATCGCGATGGCCGTCGCCAATTCTCCGCAAAATGAGCAACGCTCGGAGATCGCCCAGGCAAACGCGCCGGACCAGCTGCCGCTGGTCGGGAAGTGGTCGTTGGATGTCTCGCGTATACCCGCCGACGAGCGGCCACGCAGCGTTACGCTCGATTTTCGTCTCTCAGCGGATCAATGGACAGGTCAGAGCGAAATTGTAGCCGCTGACGGCTCCCGCCAGCACGCCGAAGCAACCGGGCCGGCAGATGGCACCCCCGTGCCGGTCACCGGCAACATGACCTTCGCCGACAAAGTTTCGATGCGCCAGCCGGCGCCGAACACTCTGGTGCTGACGTTCACCAAAAACGGCGATCCTGTTTCGACCCGAGTCTACACGATCGAAGAGAATCGGAAATCGATGAAGGAAACCATCATTTGGGCAGGCAATGTCACGCCGCGGATGGTGACCACCTATTTCAAACGCATCGGATGATACGACCAATGATTTAAGGGGCGGTGGCTCACGGCTCGGCCCCTTACTTTCGTCAACGAAAGTCATCATTCCTGCCCCTGAGGTAGCGGCGGCTTTCGACCCATTGCGGACATTAGTCCGCAGTGTAGGATCATCGTCCTAGGTAGCGTTCAGGGGGGTGTATTGCGTATTAAATGGTTGGGTGTCGCCGCGGGTCTGCTCACCTGGAGTGGATCGGCACAAGCTGCTGGTTTGGTCGGGTATTGTCACGCGGCCGTCGGGTCAGCTTATTACTTCACTGAAGTCATAGAATTGCCGGAGAACACCGAATACGTCTCCGTTCACCTTCGTTATGAAAGATTTGTCGAAGACCGCGTAGGTAAGACCCCTTGGGATTCACGGTGCGACGGATTTGAGACGAGGGAAGAGGCTGAGCGAATGCGCTCGGAATATCTTGGCAACCTAGCGCAAAGCGGGAAGTCAGTAACGTTCCTCACGAATTTCCCGCCGGATCCGGGTCAGGCAAGTTCAAGTGCCACCTCTCGGAGCCGAGGGTCGGCGCTCAAGACGACGAACAGCGCCTCAGTTCCGCATGGCCAGTTGGCCAAGCCGAAGAAGACTAATGCTCAGGCAGATTCTGAATTTGCGATTGCGCAAGCCGAATACGAGAAGCAGTTGGTCGCACAAGAGAAGCAGGTCGAGGAATACAAGCGGGCGCAAGAGGAAGTTGCACGCAAGAAGCAGGAGCAGAAGGCGGCGGCAGAGCAAGCGGCGGCGGATTATCAGCGTCAGTTGGAGGCGCATGCCCGGACGGTCCGTAACCAGCAACTCGAATACCAGAAGCAAGTGGCCAAACCTGTGGGCGTGCCGAACGCAGTGTACCGCGGCTTCTGGGCGCCTGATTGTGACGCCGCTCGCAAGAGCGCGACACTAGGCGCCGGAACCTCCACAACCACCCGCTTCAAGGAAGTGACCAGCGAAGCTGGCAGCAACGGCTGCATCGTCCAGGGCTGGTGGTGGAACGTAGCCGGGGGAGGCACCGCGACGCGGCAGTAAGTCGGCTGGGATGTCTGCTTCGACCAAGAGCAGCATGATGAGTTAAGGGCTTCCCTACAAAGCTGATCGACAACCTGCGGGTGCAGACCCTCCGTGCGCCCGTCGGGAAGGCTCGAGACTGCAAGCGACGTCACTACGTCAGATCCGCGCTCGAGCAGGAGATGCACAGGACATTTGTTGGCTATTGCCAGCAGCCGCTCAGCTTGCTCCGGCGTCACCGACCCGAGCTGAAGCACGCGCTCGAAGCGATCGCGTGCTTCGGCAGACCCCTTGCGGTGACTGATGCGAACACTGAACGGTCCGAGGCACCAGCCCTTTTTTTCGGCATAGAAGCGCATGGTGATCAATGTGCACGAGCCAAGCGCCGCGCAGAGAAGGTCGAAGGGGTTCGGGCCAGAGCCCAGGCCACCGAATTGCAAAGGCTCGTCGATTATCATCTGATGATCGCCCGAACTGGCGCGAACCTGAAATCGGCCGGCGCCGGTTTCCTCGACCAAGACAGCGTCTTCAGCTGTGATCACGTAAGTCTCCTGTGTCGTAAGGGAGTTTTTAGATTACCTGGCTGGCTGGCCTCGCAACGAGCCTGTTCTAGGCGGAATCGCCTTCGATGAAGGCGAGAATATCCGCGTTGATGATGTCGGGATGGCTCGTCGGCATCCCATGCGGCAGGCCATTGTAGGTCTTGAGTGTGCTATCCTTCAGGAGCTTGACCGCAAGAGGGCCGAAGCGGTGTAGGGGACGACCTGATCGTCCTCGCTATGCATGACCAGAACAGGAACGTCGATTGCCCTCAGGTCCTCCGTAAGGTCCGTTTCGGAGAAGACCCGAATGCAATCGTGATGTGCTTTGATCCCTCCCATCATGCCCTGTCGCCACCAGTTGCGAATGGCGCCCTCGCTCGGCTTCGCGTCGGGGCGGTTGAAGCCGTAGAATGGCCCGGATGCGATCTCGAGATACGTCTGTGCGCGATTGGCCGACACGGCTTTGCGGTATCCGTCGAACACTTCGATCGGCAGGCCGCCCGGATTGCTGTCCTTGCGGATCATGACGGGGGTGATGGCGTTGATCAGCACGGCCATCGCAACGCGGCCCGGTTCTGCCCGTGCCACGTAGCGCGCCACTTCGCCGCCGCCCGTCGAATGGCCGATATGGATCGCGCGCTTGAGATCAAGCGCACGCGCGAGCTCGATCACATCAGCCGCGTAGGTGTCCATGTCGTTGCCCGTATCGGTCTGGGTGGAGCGACCGTGTCCGCGCCGGTCGTGGGCAATCACCCGGAAACCCCGTCCCAGGAAAAACATCATCTGGTTGTCCCACTCGTCGGCGCTGAGCGGCCAGCCGTGATGGAAGACGATGACCGGGGCATCCTTGGACCCCCAGTCCTTGTAGAAGAGCTCGGTGCCGTCCCGCATGGTGATCGTGGTCATGGAAGGTCTCCGTCTGGCGCCGGATAAGGAGCTGCCCCGGCTGCGGCGCGCGTCAGCGGGTGCTGAAGGTGCGAATTCCGCGGCGATCTCTCACGCCGTTGCGAGGGGCTCGATCCCGTTGGTCGGGCGGGCGGTCCTGAGGTCGAAGACCTCGCCGACCATCTCCTCGCTCTTGGCCCAGAGGGCCCGCGCGAGGTCCGGATCAAGCGCGTAAGGCCGGACGCCCGGGCTTCCGAAACCAATGATCTCGTCGGTGATTACCGGGGAGACCTGGCAGTCCTCGCAATATCGTCCGCCAACTTGATCGGCCTCGGCGACAAGTCCGGCCCAAAGCGTCGTGGCAGCGCCCTCCCGGGGCGTTTTCCACTCGTACGCAGGCTTTCCCTCCCGGGCGAGATCGGCATTGATGCCGTCCATGAGCTGCTGAAGGCGGTCACTGCCCATGTGGCGCGAAAGCTCGGTCCGGATTCCGCCTGGGTGAACCGCTGTCGCGCGCAGGCCGAGCGAGCGGTACCGGCGATCGAACTCGACCGCGAAGAGAATGTTGGCGGTCTTCGAGCGGCCGTAGGCGAGGAACGGCTCATAGGCGCTGCGTTCGAAGTTCGGATCGTCGAGGCTGACGGTGGAAAAGCGATGGCCTGAGGACGCGAGCACCACTAGGCGCGAACCGCGACGCATGAGAGGTGCGATGCCGTTCACGAAGGCGAAGTGACCGAGGTGGTTGGTCCCGAACTGGGTCTCGAAGCCGTCGGCCGTGAGACCGAAGGGCGTCGCCATGACCCCAGCGTTGGCAATGACCAGGTCGAGCGGCTTGCCATCGCTGCGCAGTGCCTCCGCGGCCCGCCGCACATCCGCCAAGTCGGCAAGATCGAGCTCGACAAGCTCGAGGGCGGAGTCGCTCATGCCGATCCGGGTGAGAGCGTTGCGCGCCTTGGTCATGTCTCGCGCTGTGCCGACGACTTCGGCTCCATGGGCGACGAGGGCGCGGGCGGTCTCGAGGCCGAGGCCGGCCGACACGCCCGTCACCAGGACCCGCTTACCGGCAAGGTCCCTGCCCGCGAGGACATCGTCAGTCGTGGAGGTTGCTCCGAACTTCTTGCTCATGATGTTTCTCCTGTGGCCGCCAGACGGGTGCCGGCAAGCGGATGGGAACCCGGCTATTCTCACGCGTCACTCGACGAAGGCCGCGCCTGATCGGCCGGCGTCGACCTTCACCAAATCTTGATGGCAATCTTTCCCCGCTGCCGGGGGCGCCGTTGGTGCCGAGCACGGCGTCGTAGGCGAGCCCGAGGTCTTCGAGCGCGAAGGCTCGGGGATCGAGGCGAGGCGAAAGCTTGCCCGTCTCAACGAGCTTTCGCGCTTCGTCGAGGATGTCGCCGAAATGTTCCCGGCCCTCGTCCGCGATGAGCGGTTGCAGAGTGAAGACGCCCGAGTAGGTGGCCTGCTTGAACGACAGGGGCGCGAGCTTGTGCGTCCCCCAGCCGAGGCAGCTCACGACATGCCCGAAGCGGCGGACGGCCTCGAACGAGGCATCCAGCACGGGACCGCCGACCGTGTCATAGACGAGGTCGAAGCCCTGCCCGTCGGTGTGCTCTGCGACATAGCTCGCGACGTCCCTCTTCGCGTCGATGGCGACCGCGCCCATTGCGCGGACGTAATCGAGGTCGTCGCCGAAGTCGGTCGCAAAGACCTTCGCTCCGCGAGCGAGGGCGATCTGCACGGCGACCTGCCCGACGCCCCCGCGCCGCCCTGGATAAGCACGGTCTGCCCCGCCTTCACCTGCGCGCGGTCGACCAAGCCCTCCCACGCAGTGATCACCACCAGCGGAAGCACCGAGGCTGCCTGCATCGACAGCGACGCGGGCTTCCTGGCGAGCAGCCGCGCATCGAAGGCACCATATTGCGCGTGCGATCCCTGCAGCCCGCCGACGCCTCCGGCGAAGCCGTAGACGGTGTCGCCGACCTGGAAGCGGTCGATGCCGGCCCCAAGGGCGACGACGGTTCCGGCCAGGTCCATGCCGAGGGTCGCCGGCAGGGGTTGCCGCGCGTGAGGGGCCTGTCCTGACCTGATCTTCGTGTCCAAGGGGTTCGTCCCGCTCGCCTCGATCCGGACGAGGACCTGACCTGGCGCAGGCTCGGGGCGGGCCCGCTCGCGCAGCATGAAGGGGCCATTCTCCTCCTCGACTACGGCGGCGATCATCGATGTTGTCAGCATGGCTTGAACTCCTGATGGGACAGGAGATGGGCCCATTCTGGTTTGACATGAACTCGCGAAAGTCGCACCGAGTCCATTCACTTTTGAATGGATCGATGGTGTCTGACCCACCGATCGAATGGAGTGATCTGAGGGTCTTTCTCGCGATCGCGCGGGAGGGAACCCTCGGCGGTGCCGGCCGTCGGCTGAAGCAGTCGCAGCCGACGATGGGGCGGCGCTTGCGGGCGCTGGAGGACGCGGTCGGCGCGACGCTGTTCCAGCGCTCCGCGGCAGGACATGTTCTGACCGACGAAGGGGAGATCCTGCTCCGTCATGCCGAGGGCATGGAGGCGGAAGCGCTGGCCTTGGCGCGCGAACTCACGGGCCGGAGCGGAGCGCTCGAAGGTATGCTGCGCCTGACCTGCTCAGACTGGTTCGGACGGATCATGGTGGCGCCGATCCTGGCGGAATTCGCGCATCTTCACCCCGCCGTGATCGTGGAGACGCTCACCGACGCCCGGATCTACAGCCTCGCCCGCCGCGAGGCCGACCTCGTCATCCGCATCGCCGCCTTCGACGAGCCGGAAGTGATCGCGCGAAGGCTGATCACCGTGCCCTATGCTGTCTACGCAAGGCGCGGGCAGTGGGCGCCAGTCCCGGGCGATGGCCAAGGCTGCCCATTGATCGTGATGGACACCGCCTTTGGAGGAATGCCGGACGTCTCCTGGCTGACGCGGATCCTGCCGAACGCGCATGTCGCCATGCGCAGCAATAGTCGCGACATGCAGGCGCAGCTATGTGCGCTTGGCGCGGGGCTCGCTGTCCTCCCCAAAGCGCTTGGCGAAGCGACGGCCGGGATCGAAGTGGTGGATCTCGGCTCGGATCCCCGAGCCGCGACAACTGGCTTGGCTTCCACAGGGATCTCAAGCGGCTGCCCCGACTCCGAGCCTTGGTGGACCTGTTGGTCGAGCGCCTTCAAGATGATTGATGGCTCCATGCGGCAATCTGGGTAGCCGCCTGACGAGCGATCCGCAGCGTAACAGACAGGCGCGGCAAGCCAGCACCTGCTCCGAAGCCACGAGCGTCGGCTCTCCGGCAGTGCTCACCCAAAAGCAGTCGTTCCGCTTTCCACCAAGTACCGACTTTATCCGATGCTGAACGAAGGTCTGCTTCTGGGTTAAGCCGGTTGCGGGCTGAACGGGTGCAAAGAGGAATTGCGGACGGGTAGGTCACGTGCGGGGGCACGCACTGAACGGTGTCATACGATACCTGTTATCGTGCCAATCTAGAGCGGCAGATCAGGAATTGCTGCGCCCCGGCGGCGGCGCTTGCGCAATGAGCTGTTGAATGGTCCAGCTGCCAGCATCGGGCCGACTTCGGAGGATTGCGATAACCTCAGCAACTTGCTCATCGGTCGGGACCAACTCCGCCGGGCTTTCCCACCACCAGCCCAACAGTATCAATGTGAGCCAGAACGGTTTCTGCGTCGCGACTTCGTGTCTAGTTGGAACGTAGCACCCATCTTGCATCAGACCGGCTCGGGCGTTGCCCTTGATGAGGTCGATGATGAGCTGCTCGGGCACGCCGAAGTGGTCATTGGACTCTACTTTGTCAGACAATTTCATTCTCCTCGGTGACGACACCAGAGGAGTTCCTTCGGTCATTCGACTGGGCTGCGCGCTGATGTCCGCTTTCGACCCATTGCGGACATTCAAAGAAGCTTCTGGTATGCCGCTGATGAGGCTGCTCGGGGGGGGGCGTGGCATCGCAGGCGCGACGTATCACTGAACATTCCCAGGAATATCGCCGCGACGTTGGAACGGTCGGGGTGGTCTTCCTAGTAGTTAATGGTCTGATCGGATCTGGCATTTTTGCTTTGCCAGAAGTTCTCCACCGGGCAGTCGGGACGTTCGCTCCCTGGCTAATGCTCTTGGGCGCTATGTTGATGGCCAGCGTGTTTTTCTGCTTTGCTAGTCTAGCCAGATTGACCGACCGTTCGGGCGGTCCGCAGCGGTTCGTTACAGATGCCTTCGGTCGTTTCCCTGGGTTTCAAGTCGGCTGGCTCTTCTATTTCGGACGGATGGTCGCGCACGCGGCGAACGTTACAGTCTTGGTTTCCTACGCCGCTGCCTTTTGGCCTGTTCTCGGCGTAGGCTTGGCGCGGTCGTGCGCGATCGTCGTCATCATCGGCGTAGTGACCGTGCTGAATGTGGTTGGAATGAAGCGCGCCGTGTCGGTCTTAGGCGCCCTGACGCTGTTCAAACTTGCACCGCTTGTGTTGCTCGCTGGCCTGGTGCTGGTCGCGAACCCCTCGATGGAGCCGGTCGCCTTGCCTCAATTCACAGCTGTCCAAGGCGTGGCGTTAGCGGCGCTCTATGCTTTCATAGGCTGTGAAAATGCGACCATCGCGGCGGGTGAAACGAAGAATCCGATAAGGTCGGTTCCGCGTGCCCTCCTCATTAGCCTAGCAATCGTCGGCATGGTCTATTTCGGGCTACAATTTGCTTACTCCAATTCACCGGTAGCTGGCACGGGCTCCGAGACTCCACTTGCTGCCCTCGCCGGCCATTATGCGGGAGACGTCGGCGCGCTCCTCATCGGGGCGACCGTCATCGTGTCGGTGCTAGGCAACTCCGTAGCGGGTCACACCGTCGCTAGCCGGATTACGGCTGCCTTGTCCGAAGACCGCCTCATCCCCCAGTGGTTCGGGCACGTTTCACGTTGGCGGACGCCGGCGAACTCGATCGTCTTCTTCGGATTGGGAGCGCTCCTGTTCGCGCTCACCGGCACTTTCGTCGCTTTGGCGATCAGCGCCACGCTCGCCCGGCTTCTCGGGTATATCGCGTCAATCGGCGCCCTCCCCCGCCTGCGCATCCTGGCAGGACTTGAGGCATTTACGCTGCGGCTTGGGGCCGCCGCCGGGGTCGCCCTCTCCCTTTGCATCTGGGCAGCTTTCCAGTCGAGCCGTGAACAGTGGACTCTTATTGCTGCGTTCCTCTCCGCCGGCACCGTCCTGTTCTTTATCGCGCGGTACTCGCCGACCGCCGCGCCGGACGTCGAAACCTGATGTCCGCTTTCCTTCCATTCCCGCCGCTCTGAACTAGCTGCAGTTTCCGACCCATTCCTGCCACTACAGGCATCGGTTGGGCAGGCGTGGCGGCCGTGTTAGTTATGATCTGGTTTCGCGCTTGGGAGACCCTGACATGCTGGTGTCCTTGATCGCTGCGGCGTTTGCGGCGGTATCGCCAACGAACTTCTGCATCCTCTCCGCTGAAGAGCAAGGGACGGGACTGGCCATCGTGAAGCCGGACGGGCAGCTTTTGGCGCGGGTCGAGGTTGGTTCCTGGCCGCACGAAGTAGAGGTGAGCCCGGATGGTCGAACTGCTTACGTTTCGCAGTTTGGGATCACGGACTATGATAGCCGCATCGGAACGCCGGGTGACCATGTCAGCCGGATAGACTTAGCGTCAGCCCGGGAGACGGGACGCTACAGGTTACCCTCAGCCTTGCGGGCGCCACACGGCGTCAAACTGCGCCCTTCCACTGACGAGTTGTTCGTCAACGCAGAAGCCGGTGGCGATACGATGCTCGTTTATGACGCCGGTAGCCGTCGGCTGCTGCGCACTTTCCCGCTGGACAAAGGATCGCACAACTTCGTCTTCTCCCCCAACGGGCGCTTCGTTTATGTCTTCGCGGGGACGGAGGGTGTGGCGAAATACGATGCTCTGACTGGCAGGAGGATCGCCAAGCAGACGTTCGAAACGCCGGTGCGCGGTCTGCGTGTGGCTCCCACCGGAATGATTGCAGCGGCGAACAAAGGCGAGGTCACTCTGCTCGACGCTGACGATCTAAAGGTCCGGCAGCGATTGCCAGCGCCAGTTGCGAGCCAACTGATTTACCTCGAAGCGCTTCCCGGCGGCACAATCGTTGCTCCATCGCTCGTGGATAACGGGGTCATCTGGTTCGAACGAGGTAAACCAGCCCGTTTAGTCCCGACAGGCAAGGGTGCACTCAATGTTCGCTTGGCTCCAGACGGGCGCCTCTATGTCGCTAATGTCGACGACGACCATCTGACCGTATTGAACACGGACGGTTCGATCATCGGACAGGTGGGACACGGCATTGCGGGGCCCAACGGTCTGGCCTTTGGTGTATGCCCGCTGTCGAGCGCCGAACGCGGTTAGGGCCTAGCGTCAGGCTTCGACCCAAAGCAGACATTGGCGAATTGGGCACCGTTCTGCACTTCAATCCGGCAAATCAATGAGGATCGTTCGCTTCGATCGGCGAATTGAGAGCGTCACCCAGCGGTACACGGGCCAACTGAGGCCGATCGCGATGATTGCCCAAATCGCGGGCTCGGGGTCCGTGATCAGGGACGCGATCAGCAGGGCGACGGAGATCGCCACCACGAATCCGGGAGCCCACGGGTACCACCGCGCGACGTAGGGCCTGCGAATCTCCGGCGCTGTCGAGCGCAGCACGAAAAACGCGGCGTAGACCGCGCCATTGATAGCTACCCCCAGAAATGCGGTGACCGTGAAAAGAAAGTCGAACGACTTCAGCATCACGAGAGCCATTGCCGGTAGGGTGAAGGCGAACAGCCCCCAACTTGGCGAACCGTAGCGGTTGATCGTTGCGAAGGCGGCGGGAAGGACTCCATCCCTGCTCATCGCGAACGGAATGCGCGGTGTGTACATCACGCTGACGTTGGCGACGCCGAGCAGTGAGATGACGGCGAAAATAGTCACGATCGTTCCCGCCTCGCTTCCGAATATCCGCTGCGCCGCGTCGGCCGCCGGCAGGTTTGACGACGAAAGCTCAGACATGGACAGAAGGCTCAGGAAGCCTAGATTGACGAGCAGATAAGCGCCCATCATCGCGCCGATGCCCCAGAACAAAGCGCGTGGAACGTTGCGGTCGGAATCCTTGTCCTCCTCGGAGAAATAGACCCCGAATTCCAACCGGCGTACGTCTCGGTGACAAGCATCAGGGCGGCGATCATTCCGGCCAGGCCGAAACCATGCTCGAAGAGCTGGACGTCGGAAGGCGGCTTGACGCCTCCGAGAGCGAGGCAGGCAAGCGCCAGCAGAACCAAACCGCCGACCTTGAACAGGCTGAGTGCCTGCTGGGTGCGCGCTCCGACCTTCAGGCCGAACCAGTTCACCGCGAAAAGGACTCCCAATTCCGCAATAGCGACGGCTCGGCTATCGAGGACGTCGTTTTCTAAATAAAGGCCGAACGCCGCCGCTTGCGCCGCCGTGGCGATGACGCTGATCGCCGTGTCCGACCACCCGGTCACGAAGCCCGCAAACGGACCGGCGGCCTCCCGCACATAAACGTAGGGCCCGCCGGCCTTGGGGAACGCCGTCCCAAGCTCGGCGTAGATGTTTGCTCCGAGGAAGGTGAACAGGCCTCCCGCGATCCAGGCAGCGATGATCAGGAAGGGGTCGCCGAGCTTGCCGGCGATGATGCCTGGCATGCTGAGAATGCCGAGGCCGATCGACCCACCGACGACGATCGCTGCCCGAGCGCGGCATCCAGCACGCGTCGGAGTTGAACCGGCTCCTGCCCCATACTCAGCCCCCTGGTACGTCAGCGACACTCGGCACGATGATGTTTGAAAGGCGGAGGCGAGTCCATGAGCGGATGTCCGCTTTCCAACCATTGCGGACATTTCGCTCATCGGTCACACCCTGTTCTGCGCTCCGCAGGAGACCGGCCATGAAGTTGAGTCTAGTCCGCGTCGCTTTTGCTCTGTCATCCCTCACTGCCGCCAGCCCGACGCTCGCCGCGCAAGGTAATTCAGCCACGTTGCCACATACCGTTCCAGTGATGATGGAGCGGCTGACGACAGCGGAAATCCGCGACGCCATCCATACTGGCAAGACGATTGTCCTCATCCCTAGCGCCAGCACGGAAGCAACGGGTCCTGCAATCGCACTGGGAAAGCATCTTGTTCGTGCGCAGTACATTGCTGAGCACATTGCTCAAGAACTCGGCAACGCGCTCGTGGCACCCGTCATGCCCTTTGCACCCACCACGGATGAGAGCCGCTTCCCGGGACGGTGAACCTGTCCGCGGATGCATTTTCGCGAGTGAACGAAGATGTTGCGGAAAGCATGGTGAGAACCGGGTTTAAATACATCATCTTCATGGGCGATCACGACCAGAACCAGCCCCTGCTTCGTACACTTGCCAGTAGGCTAGACGAGAAACATCGCGCTGACGGTGTGAGGGTGTTTTTCTCGAGCGACTCTTACGCAAAAACGAACAAGGAGATCGACGAATATCTCAGAGCGAACGGCTACCCGCCGAGCCGGCACGGCGGCGTATCCGACACGTCGCTTACTTGGGCCGCGAATCCCGACTACGTTCATCCTGACCGGATCGTCGTAGGCGCTCCGGTTCCGCCAGCCGGCACTCCATTGTCGTTGGGCGCCATTGGCATTGAAGGCGATCCTCGCCGAGCGTCTCCCGAATTGGGCAAGATGTTCCTAGGGTGGAAGATCAAGAACGGTACGGCGGAAATCCGTAACCTGGTCGGCACGAGCAAATAGCTCACTCCTGACCGTGGGGTAATGTCCGCTTTCCACCCATTGCGGACATTAGCGCCTGATTGCCCCTGGGATAGCGATAGCCATTGCGCGGGTGCCTCTGTCGCCTAGATGCGAGGAATGGCAAAGCTTCTGCAGCATTGGACGTGGCTTACTCCCGCAGTTGCTTGGGGCTCTATTTCGCGAATTCGGCCTTTCCCGTGCACGCTTTCTTCCTCAGCGTCGCACTTGTTGGAACCGTCCTAGCCGCAGTTCATCACGCAGAGCTCGTTGCCCACCGCGTGGGTGAGCCGTTTGGAACTTTCTTGTTGGCCGTGGCGGTGACTGTCATCGAGCTGGGACTAATCATTACATTGATGGCCGCTGGCGGCGAAAACGCGGCCACACTGGCTCGAGACACTGTGTTCGCTGCCGTCATGATCATATTGAACGGACTCGTCGGAGTTTGCATCCTGGTAGGTGCGATCCGCCACAAGGAGCAGATCTTTCAGCAAACGGGCGTGAGCGCCGCGTTAGCGACCATCTGCGCACTCACCGTCCTGACGCTGGTACTGCCCAACTTCACGCTGAGCGAGCCTGGCCCCGTCTATGCTCCCTCCCAGTTGGGTTTCGTGGCTGTGGTGTCCTTCTTGCTGTATGCCACTTTCATCGCTGTCCAGACGGTACGCCACCGAGACTACTTTCTTCCTGACAAACCACTGATTGCAGATCAGAAGGTTCACGCCGTGCCGCCGACGGATCGGGCCACCGGCATATCCTCATTGCTGCTTGTCGCTTGTCTGGGCGCGGTAGTGCTGCTTGCGAAAAGCCTTGCGCCATCAATAGAAAATGCGGTCGCAGCTACAGGCTCTCCTAGAGCTGTCGTAGGCGTCATAATCGCTGCATTGGTCCTGCTGCCCGAAAGCGTTGCAGCACTCAGAGCTGCGATGGCCAACCGCCTGCAGACTAGCCTTAATCTTGGCCTCGGATCGGCACTGGCGACCATCGGTCTCACAATCCCTGCCGTTGCAGCGCTTTCGCTTCTGGCGCAGCTACCGATCGCCTTGGGCCTCGACACCAAGAGTGCGGTCCTGCTCTTCCTGACTCTGATCGTATCTACGCTGTCACTGGGCACTGGACGAACGACGGTACTCCAGGGCGCAGTTCATCTCGTCATCTTTGCCGTGTACCTGTTTACGACAGTGGTGCCCTGATCGTTCCTTTGTAACGGACTGTCGGCAACGATCTGCCAAGACCTGTAACGCGAGCGCAGGCCCGTCGCTAATGTCCGTAGCCGACCCATTGCTGACATCCGGGTAACTGATAGTTTGGCAGGATGAAGTGGGGCGTGATCTTTGTCACAGTCGTCTACTCGGCCATCGTGCTCGTTGTGGCCGGCTTGGCTATGACGCTTCAAGGTGATTGCTGGGCCGGGACAACTCAGATCGAAGCTTCAGAATGCTCCCACAATGCGACCGTCGCCGGACTTGTCGTGATAGGCGCGGGTGTCGCACTCTATTTCGCGGCTAGGCATTTCGTCCGAAGCAGATGGTGAGCTAACGTCCGCCTTCCACCCATTGCGGTCATTAGATCGCGAACTAAGGTTGGCCTTGCTGTCAGGAGGCCATGTGACCCACAGGATCCTAGCCGCCGCGCTCGTGTGCTGCGCTTCGCTTTCGAACGCAGCAAGTGCCGGTATGCCGGGCGGCTCGGCAAACACATGTGCGGCTTGGAACGGTAGATACAGCGGAGAGATACCCGAACAACAAAGCGCATTCGCCCACTCACAACAGGTGACTGTAATTATCGAGGGTCGCACTGCTTATGTCGCTATTGGTGAAACGGCGGGCGACTTCGACGCGTCGGGAGACAATCTTCGTTGCACGAGCAACCGCGTAACTGGCACGCTCGACACCGGTGCCGGTGGAACAGGCAAGGTTTCCGTCTCGCTAAAGCGCAAAGCCGGAGCGGTATATTTGCGGCTATTTGGCTTCAATGACGGGGACGGATTGAAGAACCAAGCGGCATACTTGCCGTCTGAAGAGTTTGAGATCGCTTTAAAGCGGACGCGCTAAACGCATCTAATGGCCGCTTTCCACCCATTGCGGGCATTCGGAAGTTCAGCGTAGCCTTCCCATTATGACTGGTTCTCAAGCCGCCGTTTGTGATCGCTTCGGGGTCGAATGCCGTACGAGCGAGCCCCTTCATAAGGTCGGCCTGGCGTTGAATACCCTAAGCCTTCAGCCGCTCAACGGGCTTCGTCATCCTCCGGCGGCTGACACCACTGGCTGGTACATTTGGGGTGGCCCCGAACTTTCGACCTCCGATGACTTCTTTCAGCCCATTCACGTTGACCATCTAGGCGAAGTTCTACCGGCCGTGGTTCCCTATCTCGGGCTACCGGCTGGCTGGCGGTTTCAGTTGGCAGCGGGTCACGAAGATGTCTGGTTTGATGCCGATCTGCTGGACGTTCGGTAACGTCAGTTTCCACCCATTTCTGCCGTCATGGTAGCAGCAGCTTTCGACCCAAAGCAGACATTACAACGATGATGACTTCGGCCATCAGCTTTGTTGCGGTTTGAAAAAGTAGTGTAGTCTCCGACTCATCTCGGCGAGGTACATCGGGGAGCTCGGCCCGATTGTCGCCTGGGGGACAGCGATTGCGAGCAGCCGTTCTCTGGCACGTGAGTCTGTGCGCCGTCGTGCTGACGAACGGCTCGCGATCCTTTGCGGCCATAGCCGACCAGGCTCAGCACTCAGCAGCGCCAAAAGATGAGCGCGTACCCGCACCCCTCGAAGACACTCCGATCGTGATCACCGGTTCGCGCATACCGCGCACAGACCTGACAGCCGTAAGCCCCGTCACGCTGATCGAGGCCGGCGAGATCAAGCTCCAGGGCGCGACGAACGTGGAGGAGGTCCTCAACCAGCTTCCACAAGTCAATCCGTCGCAGGGTCTGTTATCTCCCCCCGGCACGACGGGCACCGCTACCGTCGATCTTCGAGGCATCGGTTCGGTCAGGACGCTTGTGCTGGTCAACGGGCATCGCCTCATGCCGGGCGATCCGCGGCATCCCGAACCAGACATCAACAGCATCCCGACATCGCTCATCGGACGCGTCGAGGTGCTGACGGGTGGCGCGGCCGCCGTTTACGGGTCGGACGCCGTAGCCGGCGTCGTCAACTTCATCCTCGACACGAAGCTCGAAGGGCTAAAGGTCGACGGCCAGGTCGGTTATTTTCAGCATGACAACCGAGACAAGTTCGCGCGCGAGCTCCTGAATGCCAAAGATATTCCCTACCCGAGAGGCAGCGTCTGGGACGGACGACGCGAGAATGTGTCGGTCGCGTTCGGGCGTAGCTTCTTCGACGATCGTGCGCACGTCACGATTTACGGCGGGTACCGTCATTTCAAAGCGGTCACGCAGGATCAGCGCGACTACGGTTCTTGTCCGATCACAGCCACGATGTTCGATCAGAGACTGACGTCCCTTCTGGAATGCGGCGGCCCCCGGGTGTCCTATCCCGGCAACTATTTCGATAATCTGGGCAATGCTTACCAGGTTACGTCCGACCGGACGTTCGTAACCGGCCTGTCCAGATTCAATTACGCGCCCTGGCATTTCATTCAATGGCCGGACAAAAGATACACAGCCGGCGGCTTCGCGAATTTCGATGTTTCAGAGGCGCTTCGGGCTTACGCCGAAATCATGGCGATGAAGGACCGGGCATCCTGGCAGGTCGGTCCATCCGGAGACTTCTTCAACACCGAGACAATCAATTGCGACAATCCGCTGCTTTCCGAGCAGCAGCGATTGCTCATTTGCCGGACTGGCAATTACGTCGGTCAGATCGCCGTGCTGGATGCCAATGGAAATCTGGTGGAGACCATCGGCCAGCCGACCCCATTCGTGGATCCCGTGACGGGCGCGACATATTCGCGGGCCTGGCTCCTGATCGGCCGGCGCAATATCGAGGGCGGCTCGCTTCAGGACGTTCTTGAACATAAAAGCGTCCGATTGCTCGCAGGTTTCAAGGGCGACCTTGGGCGCGGCATCAGTTACGACGCAAGCTATCTTTACGGGCGCGTCAGTCTCGATCGGCAATATCTGAACAACCTGTCGATCTCGCGCCTCGGCAAAGCGCTTGATGTGATATCCGATCCTTCGACGGAGCAGCCAATCTGCCGCTCGGTTCTGATCGCGCGCGAACTCGGTTCGTCGGCGCCCGACGCGGACGCGGATTGCGTGCCTTGGGATGTTTTCACAACCGGAGGGGTGACCGCTCAGGCCACTGCTTACCTGTCCATTCCACCCTCAATGACCGGGTGGTTCCGGGAGCAGGTTGGAAACGTGAATGCCACCGTTCAACTCGACCGTTGGGGATTGGCAGTCCATGGTCCGATGAAGGCTCGGCAATCAACGTCGGCGCAGAATTTCGGAAAGATACTGTCGATTTCGATCCCGATGCATTCACTCAGGCCGGCGACGTTGCCGGTCTCGGCGAGCGCTTTTTTCCCATTCACGGTTCAATCGACACAAAAGAGATCTTCGGCGAGGCGCGCATTCCGTTGCTCACCGACAAGGTGGTGCAACGCCTCGCTTTCGAAGGAGGATTTCGCAAATCCTGGTACAGGAACTCTCGAAGCAGTTCCTCCAGCGAAACCTACAAACTGGCACTCGATCTTACAGCCGTCAGAGGGTTGCGGTTTCGCGCGAGCCGGCAGGGAGCGAACCGTGCGCCGAATGCTCAAGAGCTTTTCGCTCCGTCGCAACCCACCTCTTTTCTTCGCGATCCCTGCGCCGGCGCTACTCCCGCGGCGTCGGAAGTGCAGTGCGCCCTGACCGGAGTGACCGCGGCGCAATACGGTCAAATCGCCAATGCAAACGGGCTCTTCGATTACAATGCGATCATTGGCGGCAACGAAGATCTCCAACCCGAAACCGCGACCACCAACACGATCGGCCTCGTCCTGCAGCCCCGAATTCTGCCCGATTTCAACGCAACGATCGATTGGTGGGACATCAAACTGACGAGCGCCATCTCCAATATCGGCGCGCAGTCGATCCTCGACAGCTGCATTGCCAGCGGAAGTCCGATTTTCTGCAGCCGGATCCATCGCGATCCGAATGGCTCGCTCTGGCTGGGTGGCGGTTATGTCGACAATCGCCTTGCAAATCTCGGAAGCCTCAAAGTTCGCGGAATCGATGGAAGCGCGGACTATTTCTTGCCGCTCGGTCGCCTGGGTTCGGCAAACGTCGAATTTCGCGGCGGCTACGTTTTGCGCTGGATCGTGGACAATGGCGGTCTTTCTGAGCCGTACGATTGCGCGGGCTTGTTCGGCGCTCCATGCGTCATGCAGCCGCGCTGGAAGCATACGGCTCGAGCTACCTGGAATGCGCCGTATGGAATAACCGTGTCGCTTAAGTGGCGGCACGTGGGGGCGTAAAGCTCGCCGCCACCGATCCCAAGTTTGACCTGACGGATGCGGTCAGTCCTGCCTACACGAGGCTTCGGGCGCAAGATTATTTCGACGTCGCAACAGTCTTCAGGCTTCGCAATGAGTTCGAACTGCGGCTGGGCGTCAACAACGTGCTGGACCGCCAACCGCCGTTGGTCGTCGGCAACACGGCGGCTGGTGACGGACCCTACAATGCCAACACCTACCCCACATGGTATGATCCGCTCGGCCGCTACATCTTCGCCAGCGTGGCCGTCACTCTGAAACCTTAGTTGGACTTTATCGCAGCCAACAATTGGGGTGTGCATTCGCTTCGTGTCGGCGGACTGGTGCAGAAGTCGGGTCGTTTGCCGGTCTCGCGCCAATATTCGATCAGGCCCATGCGGGCGGCGAGATCGACGAAACCTGGGTTCTGCCGCAGGTTCCGAGTAACCGGCGCGAATAGGACCCAGGACTCAAATCGTCGTTTATTGAGAGTGGAATTTGCCGCCTCCAGCGCCTGCCTGGTTTCTCCAAGCGCCGCCAACATCAAGATTTCATTCTCGCGAGAGATTTTCTCCTGGTCGGCAGCCTCGCGAATCTGAAGAGTGGTTTCCGCCGTCAATTGCTCGGAATGTGCCGCCTTAGCTTTGACGAAGCTCCGCCA